>CAVSGQ010000001.1:0-15096 GCA_963727495.1 uncultured Actinomycetota bacterium
CACCACCTTCACGGCGGCCGCGACCTGGCGCGACGGCCGCGCGCAGATCGTGTCGCTGGGTGGTCGCGGCGCCGCGATCCCGTCGGTCGTGCTGTTACGCGAGGACGAGACGTTCCTGACCGGCGAGGCCGCGAACCGCCGCGGGCTGACCGAGCCGAACCGGGTGGCGCGCGAGTTCAAGCGCCGGATCGGGGACACCACGCCGATCCTGCTGGCCGGGACGCCGCACTCGGCGGAGTCGCTCACCTCGCACCTGCTGCGCGCCGTGGTGTCCGAAGTGGTCACCCGGGAGGGCGGCCCGCCGTCGTCGGTGTGCATCTCGCACCCGGCGAACTGGGGGCCGTACAAGATCGACCTGCTGCGGCAGGCGGTGCGGATGGCGGACCTGCCCGCGGCCACCACGTTCGCCACCGAGCCGGAGGCCGCGGCGGTGAACTACGCGCAGGAGCAGCGGCTCGGCGTGGGCGCCGTGGTGGCGGTGTACGACCTGGGCGGCGGGACGTTCGACGCGGCCGTGCTGCGTCGCACCGCCGGCGGGTTCACCATCCTCGGCGAGCCGGAGGGGATCGAGCGGCTCGGCGGCATCGACTTCGACGCGGCCGTGTTCAACCACGTCCGGACCGCGCTGGGGAACAAGCTGGACGACCTCGACGAGGACGATCCGGCGGTGATCTCGGCGGTGGGCCGGCTGCGTGAGGAGTGCGTCCAGGCGAAGGAGGCGCTCTCCGCGGACACGGACACCGCGATCCCGGTGCTGCTGCCGTCGGTGACGACCGAGGTCCGGCTGACCCGCGGCGAGCTGGAGGCGATGGTGCGGCCGTCGCTGCACGGGTCGATCGAGGCGCTGCAGCGGGCGGTGCGCTCGGCGGGGATCGAGCCGGCGCAGCTGCACTCGGTGCTGCTGGTGGGCGGGTCGTCGCGGATGCCGATCGTGGGCCAGCTGGTGTCGGCCGAGCTGGGCCGGCCGGTGGCGGTGGACACGCACCCGAAGCACGCCGTCGCGCTCGGCGCGGCCTGGCTGGCCGGCGGTGCCGGTGGGGCCGGTGCGGCCGCCGGTCCGGGTGGTCCCGGCGGCGCCGGGCGTGGCGGCGCCGGGCCGGCCGCGGCGGCCGGTTTCGCGGCGGGGCTCGGTGCCGCCGGGGCGGCCGGGCGTGGTGGGACGCCCGGGCTGACCGGTGGTCCCGGCGGTCCCGCAGGTTCCGGTGCTCCCGGTGGTCCCGGTGGTCCGGGTGTCCCCGGTGGACCGGCGGGGGCCGGTGCGGGTCCCGCCGGACCGGGCGGGGCGTTCGCCGCCGGGCCGGGATCGGGTTTCGCCGGGCCAGGCGGTCGTGGCGGCGCCCCGGGGGTGGGCCGTGGCGACGCGCCGGGTGCCGGGCCCGCCGACGGGGGCCGCGGCGCCGCCGGTGCGGGGACCGAGTTCTCCGGTCCGGCGAGCGGGTACCGGCCGGGCCGTGGCCCGGGCACCGAGGCCGGGTTCGCGGCCGGGCCGGGCGGGCCGGCCGGGCGGCGGGGTACGCCGCCCCCAAGTGGGCCCGCGTCGCCGCCGTCCGGGTTCGCCGCGCCCACCGGCGCCGGCCGCCCGCCGCGGACCGGCGACAACCGGGGCGGGCCGGGTACCGAGCGGCGGGCGCCGGCCGAGCGGACCACGCCGATGGGTGCGGAGGCGCCTGCCCGCGAGCCGGTCGCGCCGCCCCCGGAGCCGGGCGACAAGCGGCGGCGGGTGCTCATCGGTGCGTCCGCGGTCATCGCGCTCGCGGTGCTGGCGGCGGTGGCGGTGGCGCTCAACGTGTTCGGCGGCGGCGAGCAGCCGAGCGCCGGTTCGGTGGGGCAGACGACGAGCGTGCCCGCGAACACGCTGCCGCCGGACGAGCAGTGCACCCCGGAGATCATGTCCAATCCGCGCTGGGTGTGCCTGACCTCGGCGATCGTGGCGGACGGGAAGATCACCATCGCCTACCGCAGCGACGGCTCCAAGCTCAACATCCACGGCGGCTTCCACCTGCACGTCTACGGCGGCGACGGGACGAACCCGCCGGCGGCGATCATGGGGCTTCAGGTGCCCGAGAGCGAGCAGGGCAAGTGGTACATCGAGGACCGCAACCCGGCCGTGCTCAAGCTGACCGACCAGCGCTACAAGAAGGCGATCGGCGACGACGCGGAGAAGGTGTGTGCCCGCATCGCCGACTCGAAGCACATGCTGGTGCCGGACAAGGACGGCACGTACGTGACCGGCAACTGCGTCCCGATCACCCGCACCGAACCCACCGAGACGACGACCACCTACCAGCCGCCGCAGGACGGCAACAACCGGCCCCCGCAGAACGACACGACCACCACGACCACGACCACCACCACGACGACCACGACGACGGACGACACCACGGAGGAACCGACCATCGACGCACCGCCCTCGGCGCCCGCCGGCGGCTGACCGGCCTATCGGAATGGGATGTGCGCAGGGGCCGGTCCGCGATGCCGGCAGCGTGAGCGACGCGATCTCCTACGCCTGGCGGGATCCGATCACCGACGACGAGATGGTCGACCTCGTCCGGTCGTACGGCGGTGACGCCGTTGCCGGCTGGTGGAGCCGGGTCCAGCAGCACAGCCTGGGCTGGGTGGGTGCCCGGGACGGCGACGGAGTTCTGGTCGGCTTCGTGAACGTGGCGTGGGACGGCGGAGGCCACGCCTTCCTGATCGACACGAGAACCCGGGGCTCGCAACGGCATCGCGGTATCGGAACGGCGGTCGTCCGCCTGGCGGTGGCGCGGGCACGTGCGGCGGGCTGCGAGTGGCTGCACGTCGACTTCGAGCCGGAGTTGCGCGCCTTCTACCTCGACGCCGGCGGCTTCCGCCCGACCGATGCCGGGCTGATCCACCTGGCCGCGGGGCGTCGAGGCGGGGTTGGACGGTGAGGACCACCCGGGCCCACTCCTCGTGGTGGGCCCGGGTGGTCGCCTCCTCGACGTCGCTCAGCGGAACGGCCGCACCTCGATCTTCCGATCGCAGACCTTCGACGCCTCGGCGGCGAGCTTGAGCGCCACGTCCAGATCGGGGGCCTCCCACACCCAGACGCCGGCGAGGTACTCCTTCGACTCCACGAACGGCCCGTCGCTGAACACCGCCTGCTCGCCGCGGTTGTCGACGACCGTGGCCGTGTCGGTGTCCGCGAGCCCGCCCGCGAAGACCCAGTAGCCCTCGGCGATCAGTCGTTCGTTGAACGCGCTGATGGCCGGCTGCCGGTCCGTGCTGCCGGGGTTGGCCTTGTCATCGATCACGGAAACCAGATACTGCATGTGAAGATCATCTCCTGTGCTGTCGGGACAGCGTGGTTCGGTATGGTTCGCCGGTCGGGGACCTCAGGCCGCCGCGTACCGCGGGCGCCCGGCCGGCCGGTGGACCTGGATCGTCACGCCCTTCGAGTCGACCCACGACTCGACCAGGTCGAGCGCGAGGTCCGGGCCGGTCTCCGGGAACAACCGGGCGCCCTGGCCGAGGATCACCGGGACCACGATCAGCGTCATCTCGTCGACCAGATCGTTCTCCAGCAGCCACCGGGTCAGCGCGCCACTGCCGTGTACCTGCAGCTCACCCCCCGGTCGGGCCTTCAGGTCCGCGATGGCGGACGCGAGGTCGTCGGACAGGACGGTGGTGCCCGACCACTCGGGATCGGCGAGCGTGGTCGACGCGACGTACTTGGGCCGAGCGTTCAACGCCCGCATGACGGGCTCCCAGCCGGGGACATCCTGTTCCGTCAAGGACCCCCACGAGCCGGCGAACAGCTCGTAGGTCCGCCGGCCGAGCAGGAACGCGTCGGCGCGCTGGTAGGCCTGGTTGATGAAGGCGTGGGTCTCGTCGTCACCCTTCCCCCGGGCCCATCCGCCGCGCTCGAACCCGTTCCTGCGGTCCTCATCCGACGCGCCGCCGTTTCCCTGCATCACTCCGTCGATGGTGACCTGGGTAATGGTCGTCAGCTTCATGTTCGCGCTCCTCCACTCGGTGCCGGCCCCTTGTGGCGGCCTCACCCCTGCTACGAACACCAGCGCCCCGATCCGACACCGCCTCCCGGACTTCTTCGAGGAACTTTCCGGACGCCGGCGATCCGACACCGGTCGGGGTGACGGCGGAGTCGACGACCGCGCGGATGCGTGTCCGGAACGGGGGACTCGCGGGTCCGGGAGCGTGGGACTCGCGGGTCGGGAGCGTTGGACTCGCGGGTCAGGTGAGGGAGTTTCCGTCGGTCGAGTCGTCGTCGGAGTCGTCGGTGGAGTCGTCGGTGGAGTCGTCGTCGGTGGTGTCGAGGTCGGCGGGGTCGGCGGGGAGGGTGTCCAGGGACGGGTGCTCCGGCTCGAGGTCGGTCCAGGCGGACTGGGCGTCCGTGGCCTGGTCGTGGTCCGGCTCGGGGAGGGAGTCGTCGTGGGCGTGGTGGTCGGCGGTGACGTCGTCGAGGTCGGGGTTCGCGCCGGTGCCGAAGTCGAGGCTCGCGGCCGGGTCGGCGTCGTCGGACCACGGGGTGTCGTCGGACAGGTCGTCGTCGAGCCGGGTCCGGGGTCGGCGTCGAAGTCGTCGGCCGGGGCCGTGGTGAGCAGGTCGAACCAGTCCGCCTCGGGGGCGTCCTCGGTGGGGACGGCCGAGTGCGTCGTCACGAACGGGGCCAGGTGTTCGGCCACCTCGACCGGGGCGGTGTCGGCATAGCTGACCACCGCCTCCGCCACCAGGTCCGGCGGCAGGTCGGGATGACCCTGTGCGGCCAGGTAGGCCCCGGGGTCGCCATGGGCGCGCCCGGCGTCGGCGTCGCCGACCAGGTCGGCGAGCACTTCGTGGAGAGGACGCGCGGAAGACATGCCACCACCTTAGGAACCTGCGCCAGCGTCGGCGTCGGGGAAACCCCCGACGGACCCCCGAAGCGACGTGGCGGCTGTCACCCGGGCCGGGCGCCCCGGCGCGGCGGCCGGTCCAGCAATGCCGTCCGCGTCGCGAGCGCCACGGCCTGTAGCCGGGAGTTCACTCCGAGCTTCGCCAGCAACGACTGTACGTGGGTACGCACCGTCGTGGTGGACACGTCCAGGAGGCGGGCCATCGCCCGCGTGTTCAGCCCGCGGACCAGCAGTTCCAGGCACTGCCACTCGCGGTCGGTCAGGTACGCGGCGAGCCGGTCGACGCCCGCGGCGTCCTCGGGCGGGCGCGGCGCGGGCGTGGTGGCCACCGCGCTGTCGGTCAGCCGCGCCAGCCTCGCCAGTTCGTGGTCGACCAGCTCCAGGCGGTCGCGCACCGCGCGGGGCACGCCCTCGTCCGCGCGGATCGACTCCACCTGCCGGGACAGCAGCGCGATGTCCGTGCCGACCGTGCGCAGGACCGTGGCGTTGCGGACGTCGCCGAGCCGCCGGCCGGGAGCCCGCCGCCGATCCGGAAGCCGTTCCATCGCGACCACCCCAACGCTCGCGCCGGCCCCGCGACGGCGTGCCCCGGGCCGGCAGACTGGCCTACCACTCGCCCGTTCATCGCATGGGGACTGAAACTGTTTCACCTGATCGTGGCGTTGACGATGATGTTGTCCCGGTAGCTGCGCGCCGCCCGGTCGAAGGACCCCCCGCAGGTGACGAGCCGCAGCATCGGCACCGGCACCGGCGAGTACACGAGCTCGGTCGGGAACGCCGTCTTCGGCACCCGGGACGAGGAGTCGACGACGAACGACACCGCGCTGCCGTCCGCGCGCTCCACGGTCACCACGTCACCCCGCCGCAGCTCGCCGAGCCGGAAGAACACCCCCGGCCCGGCCCGGGAGTCGACGTGCCCGGCGAGCAGCGCCGGCCCGACCGTGCCCGGCACCGGGCCGGCCGCGAACCACCCGGTCACCTCGGTGGTGGCGGGTGGCACGAGCGCCCCGGACGCGTCCACGCCGATCCGCACGATCCGGCTGTCCACCCCGATCGCCGGGATCCGCACCCGCACCGGCGCCGCGGCGGCGGCCGGGGCCGGCCGGGTGGAGGTGACCGTCCACGTGGGAGGCGTGCGGGCGGCCGGCGGGGCCGTCCGGGCCGGGACCTCGGCCACCACGGCGGGCCGGTCGGCGCCGAGGGCCAGCATCCCGGCCGCGAGCAGCGCGACGACCGCGACGAGCAGCGCGGCGGCCCGGCCCGCCGCCGCGAATGGGGAACTCGCGCGACGGGACCGGGGGACTCGCGCGACCGGAACGGGGGACTCGCGGTGGGGGGTCACGTGGTGCGGCGGCGCCGGGTGGTCAGGGCCAGGGTGGTCAGGGCGAGGGTGGTGGCGGCGATGGTGGCGGCCGCGAGGAGGGCGAGGACCGGGCCCGGGTCGCCGCCGGCGGGGCCGCCCAGCCCGGTCTCCACGGCGCCGTGGGGCACCACCGACGAGCCGCGCGCGTCCTGGCGGACCCCGGCCGAGAGCGTGCCGTCCTTCTCCAGCACCAGCACCGTGTAGACGCCGCCGGCCTCGAGGGTGATCGGCAGGTCGGTCGGGCTCGCGTCCAGCGGCGCCACGGTGAGCGTCGTCGGGCCGGCCGGGACGTACACGTACGAGCTCGCGTTGCCGAACGCGGCCCGCTCGATGACCGCGGTGCCCTCCCGCTTGATGGTGAGGTCACCGGCGTGCGGCGCCGCGTTCACCACCCGCATGCGGGCCTGCCCCTTCGGCGGCAGGCTGATCTCGTCGTCGAGCACCCTCAGCGCCAGGTCGGCGAACCTGCCCAGCCCGGCCACCGTGTACGCGCGCCCGTCGGCCGCGGTCAGCGTGGTCGAGATGACCGGCTCGGTGGCCGGGGACGCGCCCGCCGGCCGCATCGCGACCGTGTACTCGCCCGGGTCGATCCGCTGGTACTCCGACACGTCGCCGTAGCCGACGCCGTCGAGCCGCACCGAGAAGTCGGGCCGGCCGAACGCCGTCACGTACACGTCCACGCGCGGGGTGTCCGGCGACAGGTGCGCGAGGCGCAGGTACGCGCCGCCCGCCGCGCCGGCGGCCGTCGAGGCCGCCGCCGGCACCGCGCAGGCCAGAACGACGGCCAGCCAGCCGGCCAGAACCGCGACCACCCGGACCCTTGCGTGGCTGTTCCTCATGACCGCACCAGCCCTCCGGCAGATGTCATCCCGTCGCCCCCTCCAGCAGTCGTGGCAGGCGCCAGCCGATCGCGACGCCGTCCGGCACGCGCCGGACCGTGGCCGGCGCGAACGGCGGTTCCTGCGCGGCGAGCCAGTCCAGCAGCGCCGCGGTGTCCGATGTGGACACGACGAGCGTGCGGTCCGGCAGCCCGGAACCGCGCTCGTGCGGGGAGTTCCCGGTCCGCACCAGGGTGACGTCGAAGTCGGCGCACAGCCCCGCGAGCACCGCCATCGCGCGCATGTCCACCCGCCCGGCCCGCAACGCGGCGCGGACCGGTGCGCCGGCGGTCAGCCGGGGGTTGCGCGCGAGCTGGGCGCCGGGGGCCGCGCGCGGCGCGGGGTCGAGGTAGCTCTCGTCGAGCCGGGTGGTGAGCAGCGTCAGCGAGCCGAAGCGGGCGAGCAGGTGCCCGCCGGTCGCCGGTCCGCGCACCACGACCAGCCCCTCGGCCGGCTCGTCGCCGGCCGGGCGCACCATCGGGTGCGGCTGCCGGCCGGTGAGGTCGCGGTGCAGGTCGGCCCACACGTCCGGGGCGACGGTCAGCGTCCCGGCCGTGTCCAGCTGGCCGGTGACCCAGTCGGCGAGCGCGGCGTGCCCGGCGCGCGGGGCGGCCGGTGGCGCGATCAGCAGGCCGGCCACCGCGGCCGCCGCGGTCAGCGCCCCGGCCAGGCCCCCGGCCACCCGCGGCGCCGGGGACCGGACGGCGGCGTCGAGCAGCATCGCCGCGACGAGCGCCGCCGCGGCCACCAGCACCGGCAGCAGCACGTCCGCCCGTGCGCCGAACCCGACGGCCAGGCCGACGCCGGTCAGGGTGCCCGTCGCGACCGGCCGGATCCGTGCGACCACCAGCCCGCCGCCCGCGGCGACGGTGACCGCGGCCAGCAGCGCCGACCGCTGGTAGCCGCCGAGCGCGCCGGGCGGGCCGAGCATCAGCCCGGCCCGCCACAGCAGGGTCGCGATCACACCGGTCGCGAACAGCACGACGAGGGCGTGGCCGCGCCAGGTCGTGTCCGGCTCGTCCCGCTCCGCGTCGAGGAACCACAGCCAGGTCGCCACCGCCACCCCGGCGGGGATGATCAGCAGCGGCGCGGTCGCCGCCGCGGCCAGCCCGGCGCCGAGGGTGACCGCGCCGGCGAGCACGAGCTGCGGCAGCGCGTCCCGGGCCAGGGCCCTCGCGAGCCACGCGGCGCCGGTGCCGGCCGCCGCGAGCCACGCGGCCGCGACCACCCCGGGCCCGGCCACGCCGAGCACCGCGACGGCGGGGCCCGCCGCGGCCACGACGGCGATCGCGGCGGCGGTCACCACCGGGTGCAGCCGCAGCGCGACCGTGAGCAGGACGAGACCGGCCAGCAGCACGGCGAACGCGACCACGGACAGTTCGCGGGCACTCGCCAGCACGCTGCCGTGTCGCTCGAACGGCCCGGTGAGCCAGGCGTAGGCGGCCAGCTGCCGGTCGGTCGCGGCGAGCGTGCCGGGCACCGCCGGGAGCCGGTCGGTGACCTCGGCGCCGACCCCGGCGAAGCGTGCGTAGCCCGCCTGGGCGAGCGTGACCTCGGCCGCCGACGCGGGCAGCGCCGGCACGGCCAGCGCCACCCGCGCCACGGCCGCCGCGGCCACGGCGACGAGCAGCGCCCAGGCGGCCGGCACCGGCCACCGCCGAGGCCCGCGAGCGCGGGCGGGTCGTGGCGAGTCCGGAGCCCGGCGGGGCCGGGGAACCTCCGGTGCTCGCCCGACCGTCACGGCGGTGGCCGGCCGACGCCGGAACGCGCTCCGCAGCACGGTGGTGGCGTCAACCACGCGCAGCAGCGGGAACAGCGGTCCGGCGAGCAGGTAGCGCGGCTGCCGGGTGGCGAGCGCGGCCGCGATGGTCAGCAGGTAGTCGGCGAGCACCAGGCCGAGCGCGAGCTGGAGCGGGCCGACCGGCGCCGGGCGGTCCCACCCGGCGAGCGCGAGCAGCACGACCGCGAGCGGCACCAGCGCGATCACCACGGCCGCGAGCAGCCGCTCGAGCAGCTGTGCGGCCAGCACGGCCCCGACCGGGCCGCGGCCCGCCGCCTGCCGCAGGCCGACGACCGCCCGCCCGGTGAGCCGGACGTGCTCGCGCAGCCGCAGGGAGGTGGCGACCACCGCGGGCGGCCCGGGACACAGCGCGACGCGGCCCAGGCCCCGGCGGTGCAGCTGCAGCGTCAGGTCGAGGTCCGGCTCGGCGAGTCCCGGCGGGTCGAGCTCGAGGTCGGCGAGCACGGCGGACCGGTAGACGCGCCCGACGGCGGGCAACCCGTGCGCCACGGTGGCGGGTGGCCCGCCGCGGTCACGGCCGAACGACTGGGCCAGGACGTGGCGCCGTGCCCGGTAGGCGGCCAGGATGCGGCGCGGCGGCAGCCAGTCGGGCGCGACGCGCGCGTCCACCGCGGCCACCGACGGGTCCGCGAACAGCGGGAGCGCGCGGTCGAGGTGGCCGGGCGCGAGCCGGGTGTGCACGTCGAGGACGAGGACGTGGGCGAACCGGTCGAGCAGGTGGAAGGCGTGCACGCCGGCCGCGGCGGCGCCGGCCGGGGGGAGCGTGCCGAACGTCTCGACCACCTGGGCGCCGAGCCGGTGCGCGAGGTCGGCGGTGCCGTCCGTGGAGCCGTTGGAGACCAGGTGCACGTTCGACGCAGGCACCACCGCGCGGGCCGCGGCGAGCGCGTCGAGGATGCGGTCCTCGTCGTCGTGTGCGACGAGCAGGATGGCCACGTCGCCCGCGCCGGGACCGCCGGGCCGCGGGGGAGCCGGCCGCCGGTGCCCGCGCGCCAGCCAGGCCAGCCCGTGGACGGCCAGGGCGGGGCCCACGACCACGAGCGCGACCAGACCGGCGATGATCACGCGGGCATCCCCGCACGATCACCGGCGCAGGCAGACCGACGATCTTCCACCCGCTGCACTGTGCCTGACCAGCGCGGATCTGAACTCATCCAAATGCATGAGATCCCCCGCCGGGGGCCTGCGGGGCCGGTGAACAGCCCGGCGTTGCTGTTTGCGAATTTCTCACCCTGTGGTGAACCTGAGTATTGATCATGTCCGTACCGGGGTGTCCTCACGTTCGGGCCCGATCCCTGCCTGCAGACGAGGAGAAACGAATGAACGCCAATCGTCGAGCCGTCTTGATCGCCGGTCTCGCCGCGACAGCGGCTGGCGTTGCGGCTGCGGCGACGAGAGGCGCCGACGCGGCCGAACCCGAGGCGGACGTGCCACCGCCGCCGCTGGACGGCGAGCTCAGCTTCGACCAGGCGGCCCGCGACGCCGCGGCCGACGACTTCGGTCACATCCTGCACCGCACGCCGGAGGGCGTGCTGCTGCCCGGGTCGGACGACGACGTGTCCGCCATCGTCAAGTGGGTCGGCGAGCGGCGCGGCAGGTTCGCCCCGCAGGGCCAGAGCCACTCGGTGTTCGGCCGCTCGGAGGTCCAGGACGGCATCGTCGCCGACATGTCGACGCTGCACACCGTCCACAGTGTGCAGAGCGACCGGGTGGTCGTCGACGCGGGCGCGAAGTGGAGCGAGGTGCTGTCCGCGACGCTGGCGCAGGGCCGGACCCGCCGGTGCTGACCGACTACATCGAACTGTCCGTCGGCGGCACCCTGGCCGTCGGCGGTGTCGGCGGCACGACCTCGACGTTCGGCGTGCAGAGCGACAACGTGATCGAGATGGACGTGGTCACCGGCACGGGCGACAAGGTCACCTGCTCGGCGAGCAGCAACGCGAGCTGTTCAACGCGGTGCGCGCGGGGCTGGGCCAGGTCGGTGTCATCACCAGGGCGACGCTCAAGCTCGTGGCGGCGCCGAAGTCGGTGCGGCGCTTCCTGCTGTTCTACCCGGACCTGGCGACGATGCTGACCGACGCGCGCCTGCTGTCCGGGGACAACCGGTTCGACGCGGTGCAGGGCGCGATCCTGGCATCCCCGTCCGGGGGCTTCGCGTTCCGGCTCGACGCGGCGAAGTACTTCACCGGCAACCCGCCGGACGACGCGGCCCTGCTGGCCGGCCTGCACGACGTGCCGGACCAGCGCCAGCCCTCCACCGTGGCCTACTTCGACTACCTCAACCGGCTCGCCCCGCTGGAAGCCGCGCTGCGCGCCAACGGGCAGTGGTTCTTCCCGCACCCGTGGCTCACCACGTTCGTCGGCGACTCGAACTGGAGTCCGTGGTCGGTGCCGAGCTCGGCGCGATCGACCCCGCGAACGACCTGGGCCAGTTCGGCCAGGTCGTCCTCTCCCCGATCCGCAGGCAGGCCGTCAGGAGCCCGCTGATGCGGCTCCCGTCGGACGGCCTGTGCTACGCGTTCAACCTGGTGCGCGTGCCGACGACCGACGACGCCGCCAACGCCGCCCGGCTGGTGGACGCCAACAAGGCGGTCTACGGGCGGGTCAAGGCGGCGGGCGGCACGCTCTACCCGGTCAGCGCCTTCCCGATGTCCGGTCCCGACTGGCGCCTGCACTTCGGCTCCGCGTTCGGCGTGCTGGACGGTGCGAAGCAGAAGTACGACCCGGGCCGCGTGCTGACCCCCGGCTACGAGATCTACTGAGGACCGACACCAGCTCCACGACTACGGCCCCGGTGCTCGAAGCACCGGGGCCGCGGCCTTGTGAGGGATGCTCAGACCCGCCTGCGCCTGCGCATGAACAGCAGCGCGGCGATGCCGGCGCCGACGAGCACGACGCCGATGATCACGGGTGCGAGGATCGAGGCACCCGTCTCGGCCAGGCCGGCGGAGTTCCGCGCCTGCGGCGCGGGCGTGTTCTCCTGCGCGGCGCCCGCCTCGGTCCACTCGGCCTCGCCCTTCGCGGCGACCTGGGACTTCTCGGCCTTGGCGACGATCAGCGACTGCGTCTTGTGGTCCTCGCTGTAGTTCTGGCCGACGAACAGCCTGCCGGTGTCCACCGTGGCGTCCGCGATGAGCTTGAAGCTGCCGTTGCCCGCGTCGGTGTCCTCGGCCACGTCGACGAACAGCTGGGTGCCGTTCTTGATCTTGTCGGCGGACAGCTGGCGGCCGTCCAGGTCGGTGATCTCCACGCCGTCGGGGAGGTCGGTGTCGAGCTTCTTGATGGTGCCCGCGGTCTTCACCGTGAACGGGCCGATCCGGTCGCCGGCCTCGCCGGACCGCTTCGACGGGTCGACCTGCAGCGCCGCGGCCGGCTCGTCACCGAGGCCGACGTTGTCGTCACCGGTGAGGAACTCGTAGAGGGCGAGCACGTCCTCGCCGGAGCGCGCGTTGCCCGGCACCGGCTCGCTGGTGTCGAGGTCGGTGGCGTCGCTGAAGTGCCAGATCGCGGCCTGGGTGCCGGCGATGGCCTCACGCTTGTTGAGGCCGTCGTTGAGCGTGGCGCCGTTGTCGGACAGCGTCGCGGCCAGCTCGGCAGCGCTCTTGACCGGGAAGCCGTTGTGCAGGATCCAGTTGATCTTGTCGCGGTTCTCGTTGAACGGCGAGCCGGAGTCCGGGTAGTTGTCCCAGTCCTTCTCGACCATCGGGTGCTCGCGGTCGATCCCGGTGTCGATCTCGACGCAGTACACGCCGAGCTTGGTGCCGTCCTCGAGACGGAACCCGATCACGCTCGTGGACAGGTCGCTCTTGAACCCGTCACCGACGTTCACGTTGAGACCCGGGACGCCTCCGTCCACGTTGCCGCGCGCCGGGTCGGCCGACGCCGGGACGGCGGCGGCCATCATCAGCACCGTCGCGGCGCCGAGGACGCCCGCGCCCGCGCGGGCTAACTTGAACCTCCTGGTCATGATTCTCCTTGTCGTCCCCACGTCAGCGCTCGCGAACGTCCGCCGGCCGGGCGCAGGGAGCCCGTCCGTACAGGTGGAGCAGCTACTTGCTCACGGTCGTGGTGGAGCCGCCTCGGGGTGGCAACTCCGGTAGCACACCCCAATACGGAGCCCGGCCGCCAAACGTTCAAACGGGCTGCGCGGAATGAGGCACCGTTACGAGTGCGAATCCGGCGGGCGGCGCCGCGGGGGCCTCCTCGGGCCACCGCGCGCCGTCACCGTGACCGGCGGGACAGGCGCGGACATCATCGCGGTGGACCGCTGCGGGCCGATCCCGCACCTGCGGTACCCGCACGCCACCCCGGAGATCCGGCAGCCCCTCAGCCCACCGGCCGGCGCATCCGGTCGAGGGTGTCGCACAGCACGGCGGCGAACGGCCCGGGGTGGTCCATGTAGCCGGAGTGCCCGCCGGGGAACTCGACCACCTCGACGCCCAGCCGCTCGGCGACGGCCTCGCCGGCCCGGCACGGGTAGTACGGCCTGCTCCGCGCGCCGGCGCCGAGGACGACGGGGGTCCCGCCGCCGGACAGCGCCGCGAGGTCGGGCTCGAAGGCCAGGAACGACGCGGCCTCCCGGGTCATCAGGTAGTCGGCATTGCCCAGGAGGCGGGCGACCTCGCGCAGCGGCCGCGGCCCGCGGGCGGCGAGCCAGAGGGCGCCGCGCAGTGGCCCGGCGAGCAGCCGGCGGCCGGTGCGGTTGCGCACCAGGGCAGGGCTGTCGGCCCGGTCGACGGTGGTGATGAACCGGAGGAAGGCCGGCCACGGCCCGTCCCGCCGGGTGATGTCGTCGATCTCGTCGAACAGCGCGCGGTAGGTGGCGGCGTCCGGCAGCCAGTCGATGACCGGCGGCTCGTGGGCGATCAGCGCCTCGACCGCGTCGGGGTGGCGGGCGGCCAGGTCCAGACCGACGAGCGCGCCGCCGCTGCAGCCGAACACCAGTGCCGAGCCGAAGTCGTTGTGCTCGAGCACCGCGCGCGCGTCGGCGGACTGCTGGTCCATCCGCAGCGGGGCGTCCCGGTCGTCGACGATGCTGCGGGAGTTGCCGCGCCGGTCGTAGGTGAGCACCGTGTACCGCTCCGCGAGCGGCCCGGCGACGCGGGTGTAGTGCCCGGCGTCGCCGAGGCCCCCGGAGATCATCAGCAGCGCCGGCCCGTGGCCGCGGCGTTCGAAGTACAGGTCGGCGCCGTCGGTGCGGACCGTGCCGGTGCGGACAGTGCCGGTGCGGGTCATCGGAGTCCTCCAGCCAGGATGTCGAAACCGTGGTCGAGCGCGGCGATGTGGTCGGCGGTGACCTCCTCGGCGCGCGCGCCGGCGAGCATGCGGGCCACGCCGGCGGTGTAGGTCGTGCGGAACGTGGCGATCGCCACCGCGGCGGTCAGCCGGGGCTGCGGGTCGTCGGCGGTCTCGGCGATCAGCCGGGTGAGCAGCCGCTCCATCTCCTCGGTCGCCTCGCGGAGGCGGGCGAGCAGCGCGGGAGAGTCGAGGATGGTGCGCCAGAACGCGCAGTAGCGCTCCCGGAAGCCGCCGAGCGGGTGCTGCCGGGCGGCGAGGTCCACCAGCAGCCCCCGGAACGCCCGCAGCGGGGACGTGCCCGCCGGACGGTCCCGCACCGCGGCGGTGAGCAGCTCCTCGGCCTGCGGCCCGCGGTCGAAGAAGATGTCCTCCTTGCGGGTGAAGTAGTTGAACACCGTCACCTTCGACACGCCCGCGGCCTCGGCGACCTCGGCGACGGTCACGGTGTCGAACCCGCGCTCGACGAACATCGCCGTGGCGACGTCGGCGATGCGCTGCCGGGTCTCGGCCTTCTTCCGCTCCCGCAACGAGGTCACGCCGGAAACTATACCCGACTAAATTTTGAGTCGAGTACAGTTTTTGACATGGACTACGACGTGATCATCGCCGGCGGCGGGCCGGCGGGGCTGATGCTGGCCTGCGAGCTGCGGTTGCACGGGGTGTCGGTCGCCGTGCTGGAGCGGCTCACCGAACCCGACCCGACGATCAAGGCCGGGTCGATCAACATCCCGACCGCCGAGGCGTTCTACCGGCGCGGCCTGCTGCCCCGGCTGGTCGAGGCCCAGGAGCGGTCGATGGCCGGGTTCCGGGCGTTCATGAAGGACCGCGGTCCCGCCACCCCGCCGCCGAAGTTCGCCGGGCACTTCGGCGCCATCTGGCTGT
>CAVSGQ010000002.1:0-30790 GCA_963727495.1 uncultured Actinomycetota bacterium
GACATCGACTACCCCTCCGGCCATGCCTCGCTGCTGGACCGGATCGCCGAGACCGGGCTGGTGCTCAGCGAGTACCCGCCGGGCACCCAGGCCGCCCAAGCACCGGTTCCTGGTCCGCAACCGGCTGATCGCCGCGCTGTCCACGGCCACCGTCGTGGTCGAGGCCGGGGTGCGCAGCGGCGCCCGCAACACCGCGACCACCGCCGCCGCGCTCGGCAAGGTCGTGATGGCCGTGCCCGGCCCGATCACCTCGGCCACCTCCATCGGCTGCCACGACCTGCTCCGCACCGGCGCCGCCATGCTCGCCGGCTCCGTCGCCGAGATCCTCGAGGCCGTCGGCCCGATCGGGGAGAACCTCGCCGACCGACCCGACGGCCCGCGCCGCCGGACGGACGGCCTCGGCGACGACGCCCTGCGCGTGCACGAGGCGTTGCGCCGGCGCGGAGCACGCAGCACCGCGCAGGTCGCGGTCGAGCTCCGGGGTCCCGCTCGACCGGGTACGCGCGATCCTGCCCGAACTGCGAGCTCACCGGGCTCGCCGAACGGTGGAGGGAGGGATGGCGCCAGGCTCCCTGGCTGACGGCCCATCGCGGCGTGGCGTACTTGACTCCGTCCCGGGTCATGGCGGAGCGTCGCCACCGTGCCTGGTTCGTCGTCCGCCCGCCGGAAGCGTGTCGATCTGCACCGGGTCCGCGACGCACTGCCGCTGCTGGTCCGCGAGGTCGTGCACGCCTACGAACGACACCTCGCGCTCGAACGGGGGTTGTCGGCGCACACGGTGCGGGCCTACGTGGGCGACGTCGTGTCGCTGCTCGGGTTCGTGCACGGGTTGCCGGTAGTCGACGCCGGCGACACCGAACGGTCCGGCGCCACCGACCGGAGCGGCGGGCGCGGGGTCGAGGCCCTCGACCTCCAGGCGCTGAGGGCGTGGCTCGCCGCGTTGCGTGGCGGTGGCACCAGCCGGACCACGTTGGCCCGGCGTGCCGCGGCGGCCCGAACGTTCACCGCCTGGGCGCACCGCCGAGGGCACCTGGCGACCGATCCGGGCGCGCGGCTGGCGTCGCCCCGACCGCACCGGACGTTGCCGTCGGTGCTGCGGCAGGACCAGGCGACCGACCTCCTGAGGGCGTCCGAGTCGGGCGCCGCCGAACAGGACGCCGTCGCGCTGCGTGACCACGCCGCGCTCGAGCTGCTGTACGCGACCGGCGTGCGGGTGTCCGAGCTGAGCGGCCTGGACGTGGGTGATGTCGATCTCGGTCGGCGAGTGGTCGTGGTGCTCGGCAAGGGTGGCAAGGAGCGCACGGTGCCCTTCGGCGAACCCGCCGACCGGGCCGTGCGGGAGTGGCTGGAACGGGGCAGACCGGCGCTGGCCCGGCCGGCCTCGCCACCCGCGCTCCTGCTCGGAGCACGCGGTGGCAGGTTCCAACCTGCGAGCGTTCGACGTATCGTGCACGAAGCGTTGAGTGCAGTTCCGGGTGCTCCCGTCATAGGACCACACGGTCTGCGTCACTCTACTGCGACGCATTTGCTCGAAGGTGGTGCGGATCTTCGGAGCGTTCAGGAGCTTCTTGGTCACGCTACGCTCGCTACCACCCAGCTATACACACACGTGACCGTCGAACGGCTGAAGGCAATACATGACCGAGCCCACCCCCGCTCCCGATGACCCAGAGCAAGGAACTGGGATTTCGGAGCCGTCGCCTACTGGCATGCCGCCGGTGGTGGCGACCAACGGGCACGTCGTGAGCTTCGGGGTCGGCGAACACGCGGGCGTGCTGCCCGGCGACCAGCGCACGTCCGACGACGTCGAGGCGGGCATCGTCGCGCTGTGGCGCGGCTTCGGCGAGCGGCGCGAACAGCCGTTGCGCGACCGGCTCGTCCTGCACTACGCGCCGCTGGTCAAGTACGTCGCCGGCCGGGTCGGGACCGGCCTTCCCGCGCACGTCGAGGTGGCGGACCTGATCCAGTCGGGCATCTTCGGGCTGGTCGACGCGATCGAGAAGTTCGAGCCGGAGCGCGGGCTCAAGTTCGAGACCTACGCGATGCAGCGTATCCGCGGCGCCATCCTCGACGACCTGCGCGCCCAGGACTGGGTGCCGAGGTCGGTCCGCGGCCGGGCGCGCGAGGTCGAGCGCGCGCTGGAGCGGCTGGGCGCCCAGCTGCGCCGCACCCCGACCGATGCCGAGCTCGCCGACGAGCTGGGGCTGTCTGTCACGGAGCTCGGTGACGTCTACGCCCAGCTGCAGCTCACCAGCGTGGTCGCACTGGACGAGCTCGCCGCGGCCGGCCGCGGCTCGACGCCGCTCGCCGACATCCTGGAGGACCCCGAGGCGCTCGACCCGGTCGCCCTGCTGGTCGACCAGGACAACCGCCGCCAGCTCGCCGAGGCCATCGCGCACCTCACCGAGCGGGACCGGGTCGTGGTGACCCTGTACTACTTCGAGAACCTGACCCTGGCGGAGATCGGCCGGGTCCTCGGGGTCACCGAGTCGCGGGTCTGCCAGCTGCACACCCGCGCGGTGCTGCGGCTGCGTGCCAAGCTGCTCGAGAAGACCGAGGTCTAGGCCGTCAGCTCACCCCCTCCCACGGCTTGAGCCGGACGTGGCCGGTGGCGACCAACGCCAGCGGGTCGAGGTACTCCTCGTCCCGTCGCACGCCCCAGTGCAGGCACGCGGCCGGGCAGCCCACGTGGCCGGGACGCAGGTGGCCCAGCACGGCACCGGCCGCCACCCGCCGGCCCGCGGTGACCGACGGCGTCACCGGCTCGTACGTGGTGCGCAGGCCGTTCGGATGGTCGACCGAGACCACGCCCCGCCCGGCAAGTGGCCCGGCGAACACCACCACCCCGGGGGCAGCGGCTAGGACCGGCGCTCCGACCGGCCCGCCGAGGTCGACGCCGCGGTGACCCGGACCGTACGGGGATGAGGGCGCCTCGAACGGCCGCACGACCGGATGTGGCGGCGCCAGGGGCCACCCGAACCGGCCCTTGGGCGGGGAGGGGGTCGCCGGACTGTTGCGGCAGTGCCCGGCCACGGCAGCGCCCACCACGGTGGTCGGTCGCGGGCCCACCGGCCCCGGCTGCGCCGACCCCACCGGACCTGCCCAGCTCGCGGAGACACACGAGCCGCCCGAGGCCGGCGTCGTCGTGGGCAGGGCGGCCGACGTCAGCGCCGTGACCAGGATGAGGACGGACACGGGGAGGCGGGGGACCGGGCGGGGAGCCATGGCGTCCAGCTTCGTCCCGCCGGCCGACGGCGAAGCGTCACCGACGGGAATCTGTGGACAACCCGGCGAGTTGTGGATAACCGGCTCTACCAGGGGTGGCCAGGTCGAAGGCCCGCCGCCCGACCGCGTAGACTGCTACTGCGGTCCGTGACCACACGGATCGACTTCGCGTGCCGGTGCACCAGCTACCAACAACGGCATCCGGGCGGTCCCGAAATCGAGATCCGACGATCGAGATGCGGGTCCGGCTGCCGGTACCGGCACCAGGGCGACCTCTCGAAGGGGGAGGGGCCGCGACAACCGACATCGCGCCGAGGCGGACACCCGGCGCGCAGACAGAAGAAGGTGCGAAGCAGGCCATGGCCGTC
The DNA here is from genome assembly GCA_963727495.1 of uncultured Actinomycetota bacterium. Lineage (GTDB taxonomy): Bacteria > Actinomycetota > Actinomycetes > Mycobacteriales > Pseudonocardiaceae > Actinophytocola. Next base: position 3,594 of record CAVSGQ010000002.1, read on the forward strand.
GTCACCATGAAGCAGCTGCTCGACTCCGGCGTGCACTTCGGGCACCAGACCCGTCGCTGGAACCCGAAGATGAAGCGCTACATCCTCACCGAGCGCAACGGCATCTACATCATCGACCTCGAGCAGACCCTGTCCTACATCGGGCGGGCCTACGAGTTCATCAAGGAAACCGTCGCGCACGGTGGCTCGATCCTGTTCGTGGGCACGAAGAAGCAGGCCCAGGAGGCGATCGCCAACGAGGCGCTGCGGGTCGGTATGCCGTTCGTCAACCAGCGCTGGCTGGGCGGCATGCTCACGAACTTCTCCACCGTCCACAAGCGCCTCCAGCGTCTCAAGGAGCTGGAGTCGATGGAGCAGACCGGTGGCTTCCAGGGTCTCACCAAGAAGGAGATCCTGATGCTCACGCGCGAGAAGGACAAGCTCGAGCGCACCCTCGGCGGCATCCGGGACATGGCCAAGGTCCCGTCCGCGGTGTGGATCGTGGACACCAAGAAGGAGCACATCGCCGTCGGTGAGGCGCGCAAGCTCAACATCCCGGTCGTCGCGATCCTCGACACCAACTGCGATCCCGACGAGGTCGACTACCCGATCCCGGGCAACGACGACGCGATCCGCTCCGCCGCGCTGCTGACCAAGGTCGTCGCCGAGGCCGCGGCCGCCGGGCTGATGGCCCGCGCCGGCGTGCGGAACGGAGTGCCGGACGGCGAGGACAAGCCGGCCGTCGCCACCGACGAGCCGCTGCCCGAGTGGGAGCAGGAACTCCTCGTGGGCCAGAACGCGCCGGCCGGCGGAGGAGCCGCCCCCGAGACCAAGCCGGCCGAGGCCCCCACCGAGTCCTGACCCCAGCACAGCGAAAGAAGGATGGATAGAGCCACGATGGCGAACTACACCACGGCCGACGTCAAGCGGATCCGTGAGCTCACCGGCGCCGGCATGATGGCCTGCAAGAAGGCCCTCGACGAGGCCGACGGCGACTTCGACAAGGCCGTCGAGATCCTGCGCATCAAGGGCGCCAAGGACGTCGGCAAGCGAGCCGAGCGCACCACGGCCAACGGCCTGGTCGCCGCGGACGGCGGCGTCATGGTCGAGCTGAACTGCGAGACCGACTTCGTCGCGAAGAACGCCGACTTCCAGGGTCTGGCCACCCGGATCGTCGACGTCGCGAAGGCCGCGAAGCCCGCCGACGTCGACGCGCTGGCGAAGGGCGACCTGGACGGCAAGTCGGTCGCCGACGCCGTGCAGGAGCTGTCCGCCAAGATCGGCGAGAAGCTGGAGCTGCGCCGGGTCGTCGTGTTCGACGGCGCGGTCGCCGCCTACCTGCACCGCCGCGACCCCGACCTGCCGCCGTCGGTCGGCGTGCTGGTCGAGTACACCGGCGCGGACGCCGAGGCGGCCCGGGGCGCGGCCATGCAGATCGCCGCGATGAAGCCGCGGTACGTCACCCGGGAGGAGATCCCCGAGGACGTCATCGCCACGGAGCGGCGCATCGCGGAGGAGACCGCCCGCGAGGAGGGCAAGCCGGAGCAGGCCCTGCCCAAGATCGTCGAGGGCCGGGTCAACGGCTTCTACAAGGACTCGGTGCTCCTCGAGCAGGCCTCCGTGCAGGAGTCGAAGAAGACCGTCAAGGCCGTGCTCGAGGCCGCCGGCGTGACGGTAACCCGGTTCGCCCGCTTCGAGATCGGCCAGTCCTGACCGGAGCGACCCGACCCCAGGCAGTGCCCCGCCCTCGCGTTCGCCGAGGGCGGGGCACAGTCCTGTAGTCAGTCCACGAACGAAGTGCGCGAGGGAGGACGTCGTGATGGAAGGCCGCGGGCACGGGTTCCGGAGAGTGCTGCTCAAGCTGGGCGGTGAAATGTTCGGCGGAGGCGAGGTCGGCGTCGACCCCGACGTCGTGCAGACTGTGGCCCGCCAGATCGCCGAGGTCGTCCGGGACGGCGTGCAGGTCTCCGTCGTCATCGGCGGCGGCAACTTCTTCCGCGGCGCGGAGCTCTCCCAGCGCGGCATGGACCGGGACCGGGCCGACTACATGGCCATGCTCGGCACCGTCATGAACTGCCTCGCGCTGCAGGACTTCCTGGAGAAGCTCGGCATCGACACGCGGGTGCAGACCGCGATCACCATGGGCCAGGTCGCCGAGCCCTACATCCCGCGCCGGGCCGAACGGCACCTGGAGAAGGGCCGCGTCGTGATCTTCGCCGGCGGCGTCGGCATGCCCTACTTCTCCACCGACACCGCCGCCGCCCAGCGCGCGCTGGAGATCGGCTGCGAGGTGGTGTTGATGGCCAAGTCGGTCGACGGCGTCTACACCGCCGATCCCAAGAAGACGCCGGACGCCAAGATGTACGAGCACATCACCCATCGCGAGGTGCTCGAGAAGGGGCTCGCGGTCGCCGACGCGACGGCGTTCAGCCTCTGCATGGACAACAACATGCCGATCATCGTCTTCAACCTGTTGGTCGAGGGGAACATCGCGCGAGCGGTGCGTGGTGAGAGGATCGGCACGGTCGTCAGCACTCCCTGACAGCGGCCGGGGACACAACAACAGGAGCAGCTTTGATCGACGAGACACTCCTCGACGCAGAGGAGAAGATGGAAAAGGCCGTGTCGGTGGCGAAGGAGGAGCTCAACACGGTGCGTACCGGCCGTGCGAACCCGGCCATGTTCTCGCGCATCGTCATCGACTACTACGGTGCCCCGACGCCGTTGAACCAGCTGGCCGGTGTGTCCATCCCCGAGGCCCGGATGGCCGTCGTCAAGCCCTACGACGTGAGCCAGCTGGCCTCGATCGAGCGGGCGATCCGTGACTCCGACCTCGGGGTCAACCCGACCAACGACGGCACGATCATCCGCGTGATCATCCCGCAGCTGTCCGAGGAGCGCCGCCGTGAGATGGTCAAGGTCGCCAAGCACAAGGGTGAGGAAGCCAAGATCGCCATCCGCAACGTGCGGCGCAAGGCCAACGAGGAGCTGCACCGCATCGCCAAGGACGGCGAGGCCGGTGAGGACGACGTCGTCCGCGCGGAGAAGGAGCTCCAGCACGTCACCGACAAGTACGTCGCGCAGGTCGACGAGCTCGTCAAGCACAAGGAAGCCGAGCTGCTCGAGGTCTGAGACGTTCGATCAGTGACCAGCGACATGACCAGCGAGGCGGCCGATTCGGCCGAGGAGCGGCCCGAGCCGGCCGAGGCGAGCGAGGTGGGTGCGGTGGCGCCCGCGACCCGCGCCGGCCGCAACGTGCCGGTGTCGATCGCCGTCGGCGTGGTGCTCGGCGCCGCCGTGCTGGTGTCGTTGCTGACCGTCCGGCAGATCTTCGTCGGCGTGGTGGCGGCGGCCGTCGCGGTCGGCACCATCGAGCTCACCGGGGCGCTGCGACGAGCCTCGGACATCCGGGTCACCCTGTGGCCCGTGCTCGTCGGCGGGCAGGCGATGGTGTGGCTGTCCTGGCCGTTCGAGCGCAACGGCCTGCTCGCCGGGTTCGTGCTCACCGTGCTCGCCTGCATGGTGTGGCGGTTCGGCGGGGGCATCGACGGCTACGTGCGTGACCTCGGCGCGTCGGTGCTCACCGCGGCCTACGTCCCGCTGCTGGCGTCGTTCGCGGCGATGCTCGTGCTCCCCGAGGACGGCGTGGCCCGGGTGCTGTGCTTCCTGATCCTGGTGGTCAGCTCCGACACCGGCGGCTTCGTCGCGGGCGTGTTCTTCGGCCGGCACCCGATGGCGAAGGTCATCAGCCCGAAGAAGTCCTGGGAGGGCTTCGCGGGGTCGATGACCGCGGGGATCATCGCCGGCATCCTGACGGTCACGCTCATGCTCGACGGTCTGTGGTGGCAGGGCGCGCTGTTCGGCGCCGCGCTGGTCTGCACGGCCACGGTGGGCGACCTCGTCGAGTCGCTGATCAAGCGGGACCTCAAGATCAAGGACATGGGGCACCTGCTCCCCGGGCACGGCGGTCTGATGGACCGGCTCGACTCGCTGCTGCCCGCCGCGGTGATCTCCTGGCTGCTGTTGCGCCTGTTCGTGCCGCACTGAGCCTGGTTTGCTGGGGGTGTGGGAATGGTGGCCCGGGCACTCGCCCGAGTGATGGACGAGGTCCGGCGCGGGGCGGACACGGTGCCGAGCCCGAACATCTGGCACTGGCCGGAGGTCTACGAACTCGAGAACCGGGCGCAGGACGCCGACGGCGACATCTGGCGGGTACTCGCCGGGCTGGTCGACTGGTCCGGCCGCGACGTCGTGGACGTCGGCTGCGGGGACGGCTTCCACCTGCCCCGCTTCGCGACGACCGCGCGCCGGGTGGTCGGTGTCGAGCCGCACCCGCCACTGGTGCGCCGGGCCCGCGCCCGGGCGGCCGGCCTGCGCACCGTCGAGGTGCTGGCCGGCCAGGCGCAGCGGTTGCCGCTCCCGGACGCGAGCGTGGACGTGGTGCACGCGCGAACCGCGTACTTCTTCGGCCCCGGCTGTGAACCGGGGCTCGCCGAGGCGGACCGGGTGCTGCGGCCCGGGGGCTCGCTGGTGATCGTCGACCTCGACGTCCGGCACGAGCCCTACGGCCGCTGGATGCGGGCGGACCTGCCCGGCTACGACTGCGCCGAGGTGGACGCGTTCTTCGACCGCCAGGGCTTCACCAGCCGGCCGGTCGAGACCGTCTGGCGGTTCGCGAACCGCGCCGAGCTCGCCGCGGTGCTGCGGATCGAGTTCTCCGCGGCGGTGGCCGAGCGGGCGATCGCCGAGACGGTGGGCCTGAGCCTGCCGGTCGGCTACCGGGTGTTGCACCGGCACCGGCCGACGGGGCTGCTCAGGCCCTGACGAGTCAGTCCTCGTCCTCGTCGTCGGCGTCCTCGGCCACCGGGGGCGGCTCGACCTCGCCGAGGATCGCGTAGACCTCCCGGCGGGCGGAGTTGAGGATCTCGATCGCACGCTGCTTCTGGCTCTCCGTGGCCGCGTGGGCGACCTGCATGGTGGCGCCCATGAGCTGGCCGATGGCATTGCGCAGGTTCACGTCGTGCGGGTCGACGTCCTGGGCGATCTCCTCCCAGGGCGGAGTGGCGGCGTGCTTCTCGGCGGCCGCGCGCCCCTCCTCGGTGAGCTCGTAGCGGCGCTTGCCGCCGCTGCCCTCGGTGCTGGCGATGAGACCCTCGTCGGCGAGCAGTTGCAGCGTCGGGTAGACCGAGCCGGGGCTCGGCCGCCAGAACTGGCCGCTGCGCTCGGAGATCTCCTGGATCATCTCGTAGCCGTGCATGGGCCGCTCGGCGAGCAGGGCGAGGATCGCCGCCCTGACGTCGCCGCGCCTGCTGCGCCGGCTGCCCGCGTGACCCCGGCGCCGGCCGCCGCGCCGCATGTCGCGCCCGCCCGGGAAACCGGGGAACCCCGGGAAGCCGGGCATGCCCGGCCAGGGGCCGAATGGCGGCTGCGGCGGAACGGGGCCGTGCGCGTGTGGTGGGCCGAACGGCCCGTCCTCCGGCCCGAAGGCCTCTCGCGGGTCGCCGAACGGCGGCCGCCCGCGTTGGTGGTGATGGTGTTCTCGATGTCCGAATGATGGACGCATGATGGGTTTCCTCCCTGTAGGCATCGCGTCGTATCGCGATAGGTTTACGATATATCGGAACGTATCGCGATGCAACGTCATTCCCGACACTGCCGCCGTGGGAGAATGAACAGGCCATGACCGCATTGCCTCTCGTCTTCGACGCTCCCCGCCGCGGCCTCCCGCCCCGCCACCTCGCCGACATGTCCGCCGACGAGCGGCGTGCCGCGGTGACCGAGCTGGGGGAGAAACCGTTCCGCGCGAACCAGCTCTCCCATCACTACTTCGCCCGGCTGACCGCCGACCCGGAGCTGATGACCGACATCCCCGTCGCCAGCCGCGGCCGGCTCGCCGAGGGCCTGCTGCCGCCGCTGCTGTCCGTGGTCCGCCACGTCAGCTGCGACGACGGCAGCACGCGCAAGACACTGTGGCGGGCGCACGACGGCACGCTGCTGGAGAGCGTGCTGATGCGCTACCCGGACCGGGTGACGCTGTGCGTGTCGAGCCAGGCCGGCTGCGGCATGGCCTGCCCGTTCTGCGCGACCGGCCAGGGCGGGCTGCAGCGCAACCTGTCGACCGCGGAGATCGTGGACCAGGTGCGCGCCGCGGCGGCCGCCATGCGTGACGGCGAGCTCGGCGGGCCCGGCAGGCTGTCCAACATCGTGTTCATGGGGATGGGCGAGCCGCTGGCGAACTACCGGCGCGTCGTCGACGCGGTGCACCGGATCTGCGACCCGGCGCCGGGCGGGCTGGGCATCTCGCAGCGTTCGGTGACGGTGTCGACGGTCGGCCTGGCTCCGGCGATCCGCCGGCTGGCCGACGAGCGGATGCAGGTGCGGCTGGCGGTGTCGCTGCACACGCCGGACGACGAGCTGCGGGACTCGCTGGTGCCGGTCAACACGCGGTGGTCGGTGGACGAGGTGCTGTCCGCGGCCCGCTACTACGCGGACACCACCGGCCGGCGGGTGTCGATCGAGTACGCGCTGATCCGCGACGTCAACGACCAGCCGTGGCGGGCGGACCTCTTGGCCAGGCGCCTGCGCGAGCACCTGAGCCGGCTGGTGCACGTGAACGTGATCCCGCTCAACCCCACGCCGGGCTCGCAGTGGGATGCCTCGCCGAAGCCGGTGGAACGCGAGTTCGTGCGCCGGGTCAACGCCGGGGGAGTGGCCTGCACGGTGCGGGACACCCGGGGCCAGGAGATCGCCGCCGCGTGCGGCCAGCTCGCCGCCGAAGGCTGACGCGCCGGAACCCGTGCATCGACGTCAGGCCGCTAAGCGGTGGATGGTGTTGCGGCGAGGTACGCGTCGCGGGTCCAGCCAGGCGGGTGGGATGAACTCGGGGATCCCACCAGCCATCCGGATGTCCCAGCCGGAGTGGTGGACGAGGCGATGATGTCGGCGACACAGCAGCACGAGATCGGCCAGGTCCGTGGGGCCTCCGTCCACCCAGTGGTGAGCGTGATGGGCGTCTGCCCAGCGGGCCGGTCGATCGCACTGCGGGAAGGCACAGCCGCGGTCGCGGGATCTCCCCGTGCTTGCGGACGAGGCCGGGGTGGGCGGTGCGGGCGGTGTCGACGAGCGCGGTCTCCACGATCTCGCTGGTGCCGGCCGGTGCAGAGGCGGGGACCTTGCGCATGGTGTCGCTGATCGCGTCCAGGTGCTCGGCGTCCAGTTCACCGGCCAGTACGGCTTGCCGCGCCAGTGGCAGCGGCGCGGGGGCCAGGTGGCCGGTCGGGGTGAGCGTCTCGGTGACCTGCTCGGTGTGGCGGATCATCCGTCGCGCCTGGGCGGGCGCGATCCGTAGCAGGTCGCCGAGCAGAGCGGTCAGGCTCGAATAGCCGAGCTCGTGCGCGTCCAGCGCGTCCGCGTACAGACCGCGGATGCGCTCGACTATCCCCGCGAAATCGCTCGCGCGCTCGGCTGCACTCGACATGCCCCGAATCTACGAGTGGCCTCCGACATTCCGGGCCCATCTGTCGGCTCCAGGCGAACACGGAAGAGTGAACCTGTCGGTTGTCAGCGTCGGTGGGCCGGATCGGCGGGCTTGTCGCGGCACAGACCGGCCAGGTCGCAGCGGTCGCAGCGACCAGTTCGTCGTCGACCGGACGGGCGAGCAGGGGGTCGGGGCGGTATCGCACTCCGCTGACGACCGCGCGGCCGACCCGGAGGACGACGTGTCCTCTGCGCAATGGGGGCAGGCGTGGACGGCGATACGCGCGCACGTCAGGCGGACCGGGGGCTCGGTGGTGGCCGTTCGCTCCGGCCAGCCCGCCCAGTCCTGGTGGTAGCCGGGATAGTCCGGTAGCAGCCACAGCGCGCCGTTGCCGTCCGGAGTGGACCTTGCCGAACTCGGGCCTCACGGGCGGGAGGGAAGGCGTCGCAACAGCACGCCACGGTCGTCGCGATCCGCGATCGTCTCGTCTGCGAGGGTGACGGCGATGATCCGGGCGTCCGGCTCGTGCGGTGTCCGGCGTGGTGGCTTCAGGTGGCGGTGTCCGGGTCACTATCCTCTGCCGGGTGTCATGGCGAGCAAGGCGACGGGTGGTGCGCGCGTTCGAGGATTGGGCGGCGAGGAGGGGGACACTGCCCCCGGACACCGAGGCGGTGGACCGGTGGCGGGATCGGGTCGAGATCCTGCTCCAGGGGCGGGAGGACCACCTGCGCCGGCCGGACCCGACGTTCTGGCGCAGTGGTGACGTGCACCGGTTGCTGATCGACCACATACCCACCCGGCAGGTCGACGCGTACGGCCTGGCCGACTACGCCGTGGACACGGTTCGGGAGCTACTCCGGTTCCTGGACGACAGTGGGCGGCTGCATCCCGGCAGCACGCGGACCGCCACGCTTGTCAAGGAGCTGGACCGGGTGGCGAGCAAGTTCGGTGCGGCGATGGCCGACACCTCCCGGTACCGGCTGGCGAAGCGGGTGTGGACGGCCATGCACGAGGACGGCCTGACTCCCGACTCCGAGGTGGCCGAGATCGACCGGTGGGCCGAGCGGTTCAGCGAGCGGGACGCGCAGGGACGGCGCCAGGTCCTCGGGGAGCTGATGGACGCCGAGCCGGCTACGCGACCGGGCGCCTGCTCGTGCACGGCGGCCAGGTGGCGATTCTCAAGCCAGGCATGCCGCCCGACAAGAGCCTGGTCTGGCCCGAGCTGGTGCCATGTGACTGTGGCTGTGCCGACGGCGGGATGCCGCCGCCTCCGGCGCCCATGCCGGCCACGGACCTGGTGGCCGCCGTGGCCGGCAGCGAAACGCTGCGCCGGTTGGCCACGCTCGCCGACTGGGTCGGCGCCGGTGGTCGCCCGGTGGACCGGCGTGGTGAGCTCACCCGCAAGGACATCCCCGTCGCGGCAGGCGCGATCGGTGTGCCCGACATCGGTGCCCGGCCCCTGCGGGACGTGCCCGACCTGTCGTTGCTGTGGGACCTGGCGCTCGAGCTCGACGTGCTCTCGCTGCGCCACGCCCGCGTGATCCCCGGCGACACGTCGCGCACGCTGCGGGCCGTCCTGCGCCGCGACGCGGCACCGGAGCAGGCCCTGGACCTGTGGGACGACGCGTTCGACGAGTTGGTCCACCCCGCGTCCGTCTCGACGACACCCGAGCAGGAACAGCTCCGCGAGTGGATGCAGCCGTGGACGCCGCACCTGCTCGGGAACCTGTGCCGGGAGGCCCCCGTCGGCGGGTTCGCCGATGCCGAGCAGCTCATCGGCGGGGTGATCGCCGAACGGGCCGGGCACCGGCACGCCGAGGACGAACTGTTCGGCGCACTCGGCAGGACGACGCTCCAGCGCGGACTCTCCCTCCTGGCGGAGCTGGGTGCGATCGAGGTCGATGTGGGGCCTCACCCGCACGAGGCTCCATCGGAGCCGGTTCAGCTCGTCGGCATGGCGCCGTGGGTGGCATCCCCACCCGACGGGCTGCGGGTGCGCCTGACCGGTCTCGGGCAGCGGAGTGTCTACAAGCGACTTGCTCGTGAACACGATGTCGACGTGCCACTGCCGGCCGGCGTGGCTTCGGGCTGATTGCTGGGAGGGATCAGAGGTTGGGCAAGCGGAACAGGGTGCAGCGGGCGGCCAAGAAGCGCGACCGGCAGCGTCGCGGTTCAACCCCGCCGCGGCACGGGTTCTCCGGCCCGCACGGGCCGGGCTGCGCGTGCGGAGAGCCGGACGGCTTCTGGACCGCGCAGGCCGTGTCGCCAACTGACTTGGCCCACATGATGCTGGCCGCCGCACGGGCACACTCCGATGGCGACGCCGCCGCGGCGCAAGCATGCGCGACAGAGCTGTCGAGCGGGCGTTTCGCCGGCCATGCCCGCGCCACGGCCACCGGTGCCGGAATCGCCACGACCGCACTCGTCGCCCGCCTCTGGCAGGCAGGCTGGCTACCGGCCGACCTCTGGGAGATCACCCGGCGGAGGGCCGACGCCGCGGCGACCAGCCTGCTGGTGGACGCGATCGCCGCGGACCATGCCCGGTACAGCCCGGCGGCGGTCGACGAGCGGTGGGCGGCGCAGATCCAGCAGCTTGAGGCCACGGTCTGGTGGGATCGTGGACGCCCGCACCTGCTCCAGTGGGCCGAGCGGCACGGCGCCGAACTCGGGCAGGCACTGCTGGCCACGATCATCCTGCTGGCGACGCTGACGACCCTTCCCGAGTTGCCGCGCATCGTGGCGCCCCCGGGCACCGCCCGTAGCGAGTCCGCGCCTGCGTCCCGGGTCGACCAGAAAGTACTGGCCAGGGTGCGTGCCCTGCTCGCCAAGGCGGAGTCCACGCAGTACCCCGAAGAAGCCGAGGCCCTTTCGGCCAAGGCGCAGGAGCTGATGAACCGGCACGCGTTCGAGCGCGCGCTGCTCGACGCCGACACGCGGCGGCAACAGACTGCGACCTCGATCCGGCTCTGGCTGGACAGCCCGTATGTGGAGGCCAAGTCACACCTGGTCGCGGCGATCGCGAGGGCCAACCGGTGCAAGACCGTGTTCTACCCCAAGCTGGGTTTCGTCGCCGTGGTCGGCCAGGAGATGGACCTGGAGATCACCGAGCTGCTGAGCACCTCCCTGCTCGTGCAGGCCACGCGCGCGATGGTCGCCGAGGGAGGCCAGGTGACGCGCGCCGGAACGTCGCGGACCCGGTCGTTCCGGCAGTCCTTCCTCGTCGCCTACGCGACGCGGATCGGTGAGCGTCTCGACGAGGTAGGCACCCGCGCGCACGACCTGGCCGAGGACGCGCGGCTGCTGCCGGTGCTCGCCAAGCGGTCCCGGGTGGTCGAGGAGACCTTCGCCGCGATGTTCCGCCACACCGTGCAACGCTCGGTGTCCGTTTCCAACGGGTCGGGCTGGCATGCCGGCCGCGCTGCCGCGGACCGTGCCGACCTGACCGTCGAGCGCGACACGATCGATGCGTGACCGGTAGCGGTACGACTCGCTGTCGGTGGGTGGTCGTACCCTCGTGCCGTCCGACGCTGTGCAGGACGCCGTGAGGAGAGCAAGTGGCCGAGGACCCGCGCCCGTTCGCGCACCTGAACGCGCCCAACGCGGGGTTGTACCGGGCCGTGATGGCCACGTTCGTACAGGCCAAGCGGCGGTTCACGGTGCACATGCGGCCCGAGGACGTGCACGAGGCGATGCTCGGACGGCACGAGTCCGCCCCGGAGCTCACGGAGGTGACCGCGGCGCTGGCGAGCCTCGAGGAGTGGGGGAACCTGCGCGCCGACCCGGACACCAGCCGTGTCACCACCGTCGAGGACTTCCACCGGGCTCGCTACCTCTACCAGCTCACCCGGCACGGGGAGGCGGCCGAGGAGGCGCTGGCGGCCTACGACGAGGCGCTCGGCCGGCGCGGTGCGCTGCAGGCGGTCGCGCTGGCCGACATCGCCACCCAGTTGCGCGCGCTGCTGGGGCTCGCCGAGCAACCCGAACCCGACGCGGCCAAGGTGCACCTGCTGCTGCGCGGACTGGTGGACCGGTTCACCGACCTGGCCGGCAACGCGCAGGCCTTCATGGGCTCCCTGCAGCGCTCGATCGACCTGCACGACGCCGAGGTTGACGCGTTCCTGGCGTACAAGGACCGGCTGATCGACTACCTCGAGCGCTTCATCTCCGACCTGCTCACCACCGGGACGGAGATCGCCTCGCTGGTCGCGTCGGTCGAACGGGCCGGTGTCGGCCGGCTGCTGGACCTCGCGGCGCGCCGCGAGGCGGCGGACGCGGCGCCCGGTGCGGGAGACTCCGACGACGATCCGCGGGAGCGCGAGGCGGACCGGCTCGCGGTGCTGTGGCGCGAGCGCTGGGACGGGTTCCGGGCGTGGTTCGTCAGCGAACCGCTCCATCCCAGCCAGGCCAAGCTGTTGCGGTCGCAGGCGCGCGCGGCGATTCCGCAGCTGCTGGCCGTGGTCGGCGCGCTGAACGAACGGCGTGCGGGCCGTTCGGACCGCTCGGCCGACTTCCGCACGCTGGCCGCCTGGTTCGCCCAGGCGCCGGACGACGCGGCGATGCACCGGCTGTGGCGCTCGGTGTTCGGGCTGTCCTCCGCGCGGCACCTCACCGTCGACGAGGACACGCTCGCCGAGCGGGAGGACCACCCGGTCACGCCGGGCACGCCCTGGGCACTGGCGCCGCCGCTGCGGATCAGCCCGCAGCTGCGCAGGACCGGCAGCTACGAGCGGCGCGGCCGGCCGAACCAGGTGATCGACCGGTCCGCGCTGCGCAGGCATCTGGCGGAGCTGGCGGCGCCGGCAGGCGGAGGAGACCGCGGCCGCCCGGGCGGCGCTGGCGACGTCCAGGCCGATGCGGCTCGGCGACCTCGGTCGCGCTCGACCCGGTCGCGTTCCGGCTGTTCCTCGGACTGCTCGGTGAGGCGCTCGCCGCCCGCCGGCCGGGGCAGCGCAGCGTCGCCACGACCACCACCGACGGCAGCATGGAGATCCGGCTGTCCACTGTAGACAACGGGGTCGACGACGCGGAACAGGTGGAGCTGCACACCCCGCACGGTGTGTTCCGCGGGCCCGACCATCTGGTGGAGATCATCGATCTGACCGCGGAGCCGGCACGGGAGCGAACCGCATGACGAGGCTGTCCGAGGCGCTCGACGCGACCCGGGTCGAGGAGACCCGGCGCGCGGCGCGGGCGCTGCTGCGCCGGCCGCTGCTGCGTGCCGCCGGACCGCACGCCGACGAGTTCACGCTGGTGCGCAAGCACGTCGGGGCGTTGCGCGCCTGGTTCGACCGCAACACCGGCTGGCGGCTGCACGTGGACAGCGAGGTGGCCAGGCTGGTGAAGACCACCGCCGACACGGCCGACCACACCCACCCCGCCCGCGACGTGCGCACCAGGACGCCGTTCGGCCGGCGCCGCTACGTGCTGACCTGCCTCGCCCTGGCCGCGCTCGAGCGGGCCGAGGCGCAGATCACGCTGGGCCGGCTGGCCGAGCAGGTCGTGCTGGGCGCCGCCGACGCCGACCTCGCCGACGCCGGTGTCCTGTTCACGTTGGACAGCCGTGAGGAGCGCGGCGACCTGGTCGCGGTCGTGCGTCTGCTGCTCGATCTCGGTGTGCTGTCCAGGGTGGCCGGCGACGAGGACTCGTTCGTCAAGGAAAGCGGTGACGTGCTGTACGACGTGCAGCGGCGGGTGCTCGCGACGCTGCTCGCCACCCCACGCGGCCCGTCCACCGTCGGGGAGCGGGACTTCGAGGCCCGCCTGGCCGCGGTGACCGCGGAGCTGGCACCGGGCACCGACGAGCTGCGCAACCGGATGCTGCGCCACCACCTGACCCGCGTGCTGCTCGAGGCGCCGGTGCTGTACCACGACGAGCTCGACGAGGCGGAGCTCGCCTACCTGACCAGCCAGCGGGCCGCGATCACGGCGCGGATCACCGAGCTGACCGGCCTGGTCGCCGAGGTGCGGGCCGAGGGCATCGCGATGGTCGACCCGAACAAGGACGCCGCCGACCTCACCGACGTCCGCATGCCGGAGAGCGGCACGGACGGACACGTCACGTTGCTCCTGGCGGAGTTCGTGGCCGCCCGCGGCACGGACCCGGTCGGCGAGGCCGAGCTGCACGAGCAGGTCCGCTCGTTCGCCCGGCAGCACAAGTCGTACTGGCGGCGCACCGCGACCGAGCCCGGCGCCGAGGTCGAGCTGACCGCGCTCGCGTTGACCCGGCTGGAGGCGCTGCGGCTGGTCCGGCGCCGGCGACCGCTCCGTCACCGCGCCTGCCCGCGCTGGCCCGCTACGCCGTGGCCGAACCACTGATCCAGGAAAAGCGCTCATGAACCGACCACTGCCCGCACCCGCACCGCAGCCGGTGGCAGCCGCTGCGGGCCGGGCTCGTCGACCTCTTCTACTACGACGCCGAGGAGTTCTGGTTCCGGGACGGCCGGCTGCTGTTGCGCGGGAACAACGGCACCGGCAAGTCCAAGGTGCTCGCGCTGACGCTGCCGTTCCTGCTCGACGGCGACCTGTCCCCGCACCGGGTCGAGCCGGATGCGGACCCGAAGAAGCGGATGGAGTGGAACCTGCTGCTGGCCGGGGCGCATCCGCATCCGGAGCGGCTCGGCTACACCTGGCTCGAGTTCGGTCGCGTCACCGAGGACGGCACGGCGGAGTTCCGCACGCTGGGCTGTCGGCCTGAAAGCCGTGGCCGGCAAGGGAATCGCGCGGCACTGGTTCTTCGTCACCGAGCTGCGGGTCGGCGAGGGCCTGGCGCTGGTCGACGCCACCGGCACCGCGCTCTCCCGCGACCGGCTCGCGCGAGGCCCTCGACGGACACGGCGCGATCTACGACAAGGCGAGGGCGTACCGGCGGGCGGTGGACGAGGCGCTGTTCGCGCTCGGTGAGCAGCGGTACGGCGCGCTGGTGGACCTGCTCATCCAGCTTCGCCAGCCACAGCTGTCCAAGCGGCCCAGCGAGAAGGCGCTGTCCGATGCGCTGACCGAGGCGCTGCCGCCGCTGGACCAGGCCGTGATCGCCGACGTGGCGGAGGCGTTCCGCAGCCTCGAGGAGGACCGGGACGAGCTGGACGTGATGCGCCAGGCGAGCGACGCCGCGGAGTCGTTCCTCGCGCACTACCAGCGGTACGCACGGGTCGCCGCCCGCCGCCGCGCCGAGCGGCCACGCCGGGCACAGTCGGTGTACGAGAAGGTCAACGCCGAGCTCGCCGCGGCCGACGCCGCGCACGAGGCGGCGGAGGCGGCCCTGCAGGCCGCCCAGCGGCGGCTGTCCGAGCTGGAGCTCGAGCGTGATCGCCTGCGTGCCCAGGAAGACGAGCTGCGCAAGAGCCCGGAGATGCGTGACGCGCGGGCGCTGCGGGACGCCGCCGCGGAGGCGGAGCGGCTCGACCGGGACGCGGCTCGGGCGCGCGAGGACCGCCGCAGGGCGGAGCGGGTCCTGCTGAGCCGCCGGGAGAAGCGGCAGGCCGCGGCGGAGCGCCTGGGCGGCGAGGAGCGGTCGGCCGGCGCCGCTCGGTCCTCCGCTGTGGACACTGCGGTCGCGGCGGGCGTGGGGCGCGAGCACCGGGACACGATCGAGAGCCGGCTGGACGCGGCGGATACCGGCAGCGTCGTGGGGCTGCGGGCGGACGCGGATCGGATCACCGACCGGCGCGGGCGGGCGATCGAGCACGTCGCCGGCCTGCTCGACACCGACGAGCGGGCGCGGGGCCAGGTCGCCGAGGCGCGCAGGCGGGCGGAGGATCTGGTCGCGCAGGGGGCCGAGCTGGCCGACCGCCGTGCCGCCGCCGACCAGGCGGTGGCCGACCGCGGCCGCGAGCACGTGGCCGCCACCCGCGCGCATCTCGCCGGCGTGACCGAGCTGCGGCTGCCGGCTCCGGCGCAGACCCTTGCCGCGCTGGAGCTGTGGGTCGAGACGCTGGACGGCGTGAACCCGGGCCGGGCGGCCGCCGAGTCCGCCGGGCACGACGCGACCGCGGCCCTCGCCAGGGACGGGGCCGGGCTGGACCAGCGCGAGACGGCCGCACGAGCCCGGGCGGCGGAGCTGACCGGCGAGATCGGCCGGCTCGAAGCGGGGGAGGACACCGCGCCACCGCCCGCCCACACGCGCGACGCCGGCGCGCGGGACGGCCGGGCCGGTGCGCCGCTGTGGCGCCTCGTGGAGTTCGTGGAGGCACTGCCCGACGGCGACCGGGCCGGGCTGGAGGCCGCGCTCGAAGCGGCGGGGATCCTGGACGCCTGGGTCAACCCGGACGGCGCGCTGCTCGCCCCCGGCACGGACGACGTGGTCGTGCTGCCGGCTGCTCCGGTGGCCCGTCACCTCGGCACGGTGCTGCGACCCGCGGTCGACCGGGACGACCCGGGGGCCGCGGCGATCTCCGACGACGTGGTGCGGGCCGTCCTGGCGTCGATCGGGGTGGGCGGCGCGCCGGACGAGCCGGTGGGTGCGGCCTGGGTGGCGACCGACGGCCGGTTCCGGCTCGGCGTCCTGGACGGCGCCTGGCGCAAGCCGTCGGCGGCGTACATCGGTGCGGGCGCGCGGGAGGCCGCCCGCCGTGCCCGGCTCGCCGCACTGCGTGCCGAGCTGTCCACAGTGGAAGACGAGCTGGCGCGGATCGCCGAGGACCGGGCCCGGCTGGCGCGGCGCCGGGAAGTCCTGGCCGGCGAGCTGGCCGGGATGCCCGACGACACCCGGCTGCGCGAAGGGCACGCCGACGTGCGTGCGCTGGCCGACGAGGCTCGCCGGCTCGGCGAACGTGTCGACGCGGCACAGCAGGCCCTGGCCCGCCGGACGGCCGAGGCCGAGGCGGCCCGCGAGGCGCTCCTCTCGGCGGCGGCCGAGCTGGCCCTGCCCGGAGACCGGGACGAGCTGGGCAGGGTGCGGGACGCGCTGGTCGCCTACCGCACGGCGCTCGCGGAGCTGTGGCCGGCACTGCGGGCGGTCGCGCAGGCACGCGTGGCCGACGCGGAGGCCGCCGGCGAGCTGGCCGATGCCGAGGAGGACCTCGGCGAGCGAGCGGAACGCGCCGAGGACGCCGACCGCGCGGCCGGGATCGCCGCCGAACGCCACACCACCCTCGAGGCGACGGTGGGTGCGGCGGTCGCCGAGCTGGAGCGCAGGCTCGCCGCGGTGGCCGGCCTGCTCGAAGGCAACCGGGCGGCGAGCAGGGACGCGGACCGGCAGCGGGTCGACGCGGTCAGCGAACGCGGCAAGGCGGAGGGACGCAGGGAGGAACTGGCCGGCCGGCTCGTCACCGCCACCGAGGAGCGGGCCGAGGCCGCCGACTCGCTGCGCCGGTTCGCCGCCACCGGGCTGCTCGCCGTGGCGTTACCCGAGCTGGAGGCGCCCGACCCGGCCGAGGAGTGGGCGCCGAACCCCACGGTGCTCCTCGCCCGCCAGGTCGAGCAGCGGCTGGCCGAAGTCGCCGCGGACGACCCGGCGTGGGAGCGGGTGCAGCGCCGGGTGACCGACGAGCTGAAGTCGCTGACCGACGCGCTGTCCGGTCACGGGAACACCGCGTCGGCTCAGCTGCTCGAGGACGGCATCGTGGTGGAGGTGATCTTCCGGGGACGGCCGGCCTCCGTGCCGGAGCTGACCGGGGCGCTCGTGACGGAGGTCGCCGAGCGCGGCCGCCTGCTCGACGAGCGGGAGCGGGTGATCCTGGAGAACCACCTGATCAACGAGGTCGCCAGCACGCTGCAGGAGCTGATCTCCGGCGCGGAGGCGCAGGTGGCGCTGATGAACGCCGAGCTCGCCGAGCGCCCGACCAGCACCGGCATGAAGCTGCGCCTGCTGTGGCAGCCCCGGGAGGACGGCCCGGCGGGGCTCGCCGCGGCGCGCGAGCGGCTGCTGCGGCAGACCGCCGACGCCTGGTCCGCCGAGGATCGTGCCGCGGTCGGTGGCTTCCTGCAGGCACGCATCGCCGAGGTGCGCTCCCGCAACGTCGCCGGCACCTGGCTGGAACACCTGTCCGAGGCGCTGGACTACCGCTCGTGGAACAGGTTCGTGATCCAGCGCCACCAGAACGGTCAGTGGCGCTCGGCGACCGGGCCGGCCTCCGGCGGCGAGCGGGTGCTGGCGGCGAGCGTGCCGCTGTTCGCCGCCGCGTCGGCGCACTACGCATCGGCCGGCAGCCCGCACGTGCCCCGCCTGGTCACCCTGGACGAGGCGTTCGCCGGTGTCGACGACAACGCCCGCGCGAAGTACCTGGGCCTGCTCGCCTCGTTCGACCTCGACGTGGTGATGACCAGCGAGCGGGAGTGGGGCTGCTACCCGGAGGTGCCCGGCCTGGCCATCGCCCAGCTGTCCCGAACCGACGACGTCGCGGCGGTGCTCGTGACCAGCTGGGAGTGGGACGGTGCCCGGCGGTCCGCGGTGGACCGGGCGCCCGTGGCGCTGCGCGGGCCGCAGGAGCCGCTGGAGGAGCTGTGGGGTGACAACTGACCGCGACCGCTGACCTCGAGCGCCTGCGCCGGCTGCTCGGTGACGAGCAGTTGAGCTGGCTGGTCGCGCGAGTCCGCCGGCGGCTGTCCCGGGGCGAGCCGCTCACCGGCGTGGTCACCCGGAACGACGCGACGGTGGCCGAACGGATGGCCGTGCGCCGCCTGCTCGGGCGCCCGCCCCGGCCCGGCGCCTCGCTGTCCGTGTCGCTGCCCGCGGTCGACGAGGTGGTGCGCCGATCCGGGGCGTGCCCCGACGGACTCGGGGCCGCGGTCGTCGCCCTCACCGGGCCGGTGGTGGACGTGGTCGCCGAGAGCGCGGCCACCGACGCCGCCTGGGAGCGCGCGCTCTCGCCGCTCGCCGAGGCGGTGGCCGGCCGGCCCGCGTTGTCGGAGTGGCACGAGCGGGTGCGCGCCACCGGGCTCGTCCGGCGCCTGGCCGGGACGCCCGAGGAGGCGGCCCGCCTCGTCGCCGACCTGGTCCGCGTGCTGGACCGGCTGCCGGCCGGCGGCCGGCCACTCGGCGCGTTCGCGGCCGAGACGACCGGCGACGCGCACGCCCTGGACGACGACCGCCCGCTCGCGACGCTCGTGTCCGGTGCCGCCCGCGAGCTCGCCGCGCTTCCGGAGGGGCAGGGCGCGCAGTGGCGGCGCGAGGTCTGGGCCGCCGTCGGCGTGCTCCGCGACGACCTGTCCACGACCGTGCTCACCCTGGGCCTGCCCGGTGATCCGGGCAGCTCGACCGGACGAGCGCTGAACGCCCTGCGGGAAACCGGTCAGCCGGCGGTGCTCACCCTGCGCCAGCTCGTCCGCGACCCACCGGTGCGCCGCGCGGCCGGCCTGGCGGTGTCGGTGTGCGAGAACCCCGTCGTGGTCTCGCACGCCGCCGACCGCCTCGGGCCCGCGTGCGCGCCGCTGGTGTGCACGTCCGGCCAGCCGAGCGTCGCCGTGCTGCAGTTGCTCCGGATGCTCGCCGAACACGGCGCGGCGTTGCGCTTCCACTGCGACTTCGACTGGGGCGGGGTGCGGATCGGCAACGTGCTGCTCGACCGCCTCCCCGCCGTGTCGTGGCGGTTCGACGCCGACCACTACCGCGCGGCCGCCGGCCGGCGGTTCGGCCGGCCACTCACCGGCGACCGGATCGCCGCCCGGTGGGACGCCGCGCTCGCCCCGGCCATGGTCCACGCCGGCGCCCGCATCGAGGAGGAACTCCTGCTCGACGACCTCGTCGACGACCTCGCCGCGAGCTGAGCCCGGTGGACCGGCACGGCCGACCGCTGTGCCCGCCCGCGCAGATGCGCTATAGATGGTCGGGTGAGACGGGCCGTCGTCGTCCTCGCGCTGCTCCTGTCGGCCTGCGCCGGCGGGGGCGGGCAGGCCGGTGAGCAGACGCCGCCCGGGAACGCGACCGGGCGAGGACCGGAGCCGTCGGCCGCCGCCGGCTTCACGGTGACCAGCGACGCGTTCGGCGACGGCGAGCGCATCCCGTCGGTCTACTCCTGCTCCGGCCGCAACACGCCGCCGCCGCTGCGCTGGTCGGGCGTGCCCGGCGGCACCGGGTCGCTCGCGCTCGTCGTCGACGACCCGGACGCGGTGGGCGGGCTGTTCACCCACTGGGTGGTCACCGACCTGCCGCCGTCGGCGACGGAGCTGACCGGTGCCCTGCCGGACGGCGCGGTCGTCAGCCGCAACTCCGCGGGCCACGCCGAGTACCTCGGGCCCTGCCCGCCCGCGGGCAGCGGCGAGCACCACTACCGGTTCCGGCTGTTCGCCCTTCCGGACCGGCTCGGCCTCGCCGGGGACACGGCGGTGGCGGACGCCTCGGCGGCGATCGGCGACGCCGCCACCGCCGAGGCCCGCATGGTCGGCGTGTTCGGGGACTGAGCCGGGCCCGGCTCTCAGGCGGCTTCCGGCACCGACCGCCGGGTCAGCCGGACCGTGGCGCCCAGCGCGAGCCACGCGACTGCGGCGCTGGCGGTCATCGTGATCGCCAGCGCCGGGCCGTCGTTACCCAGCACGCCGACCAGCGGGGCGAGCAGCGCGCCCAGCCCGAACTGGGTCGCACCCAGCAGCGCCGCGGCCGTGCCGGCCGCCTCGCCGTGCCGGGACAGCGCCAGCGCCGGGGCGTTCGGCAGCACGAACCCGACCGCGCCCAGCAGGAAGAACAGCGGGATCACGAAGCCGAGCAGCCCGGCGCCGAACACCGCGAGCACGGTCAGCACCACGCCGGCCGCGACCGCGCCGCCGAGGGCGGCGAGCACGACCTGCTCCGGCGAGTACCGGTTCAGCATCAGCACGTTGAGCTGCGACGCGCCGATGATGGCGATCGCGCCGATGCCGAACACCAGGCCGAACTGCTGCTGGTCGAGGCCGTAGCCCTCCTGCAGGACGAACGACGAGCCCGACACGTAGGAGAACAGCGCGGACATGCCGAGCGCGGCCACCAGCGCCAGCACGACGAACTGCCGGTCGGTGACCAGCGAGCGGTACGTGCGCAGCACCGGGCGGAACGCGCCCGTGCGCCGGCGGGCCGGCGGCAGCGTCTCGCGCAGCAGGAACATCGCGACCAGCATCAGCGCCACGCCGAGCACGGCGAGCGCGGCGAACACGCCGCGCCACGAGCCGGTCAGCAGGATCGCCGCGCCGAGCGTCGGGGCCAGGATCGGCGCCGCGCCCATCACGAGCATCAGGCGGGACAGCGCGGTCGCGGCGGCGCGGCCGGTGAACAGGTCGCGGACCACGGCCAGCGCCACCACCATCGCGGCGGCCGCGCCGACACCCTGCAGCATCCGCAGCACACCCAGCACCGCCACGTTCGGCGCGACCAGGCACAGCAGCGACGACACGACGTGCAGGACGGTGCCCAGCACCAGCGGCAGCTTGCGGCCGACCGCGTCGGAGAACGGGCCGATCGCCAGCTGGCCCAGCCCGAGGCCGAGCAGCGTGCCGGTGAGCGTGAGCTGCACCGCGGCCGACGAGGTGCCCAGGTCGTCCGCGATCGCCGGCAGGGCCGGCAGGTACATGTCGATGGTCAGCGGGCCGAGGGCGATGAGGGAGCCGAGCACCAGGATCACCCGGACCCGCTCGGACCCGGTGGGCGACACGACCTCGGGCACGGGTGCCGGGGCGCGTGTCGCGGACAGCGTGGCGCGTTCCATCAACGGCCTTTCACAAGTGGGGACCCAGGACATGACGACGGTGTCTGCTGTGATCAGCAAACCCGCCGGAAGGTTTGTTCCGGGATCCCTCTGGAAGGCCGAAATCCGCCAGCTAGCGGCGCCAGGCGGTGCGCTGCCGCACCCGGTGCCCGATCAGCACCACGACCAGGCCGGTCCCGATGCCGAGCAGCCACAGGCGCTCGGTCTGGGCGATGTGGTTGCCGACGAACGCCATCAGGAACATGGCGATGGCCGAGATCCAGCCGCCGATCTCGCGGCCCCGGGGGAACTGCCGTGCCAGCCCCACTCCACGGACGGCTCCTCGTGCGGGTCGACCTCGTTCTTCGACCGCTTCTCCAGCTGTGAGCCCGCCACGTTCCCTCCCGGCACGTCTCGATCGTCGCGCACATGGTCCCACACGGCCGAGCGGAGCCCGCACGCCCACACGGGCGGAACAGAGCGGCCGTCAACCGCACCCAAGGGGAACGGGACGCACCCCAGCCACAGGTACGTGCCGAACGGGACGCACAGACGCACGGTGACCATAAGGGTCAATTCCGGGGTGGCGGAACTGTTCGGGAACAATGGCGTCGATGACCAGACGTACCGTCCTCGTGCTCGGCTCCACGGGCTCGGTCGGCGTCCAGGCGCTGGACGTGGTGACGGCCAACCCCGACCGGTTCGAGGTGGTCGGCGTCGCGGCCGGTGGCTCCGACCCGGCGACCCTGGCGGCGCAGGCCGTGGCGAGCGGCGCCCGGGCCGTGGCCGTGTCCCGCTCGACCGCCGCCGAGGACGTCCAGCTCGCGCTGTACGCCGAGGCCCAGCGGCGCGGTTACGAGCGGGGCGGGTTCGCGATGCCGCGCATCCTGGCCGGCCCGGAGGCGGTGGCCGAGCTGATCGACACGACGCCCGCCGACGTCGTGCTGAACGCGATCACCGGCTCCCGCGGCCTCGAGCCGACGCTGCGCGCCCTCGCCACCGGCGCCACGCTGGCGCTCGCGAACAAGGAGTCGCTGATCGCCGGCGGGCCGCTGGTCCTGCGCGCGGCGGCGCCGGGCCAGCTCGTGCCGGTCGACTCCGAGCACTCGGCGATCGCCCAGTGCCTGCGCGGCGGCCGGGCCGGCGAGGTGGACCGGCTGGTGCTGACCGCCTCGGGCGGCCCGTTCCGCGGCCGGCGGCGCGCGGAGCTGGCCGATGTGACGGTGGCCGACGCGATGGCGCACCCGACGTGGGACATGGGCCCGGTGATCACGATCAACTCGGCCACGCTGGTCAACAAGGGGCTGGAGCTGATCGAGGCGCACCTGCTGTTCGGCGTGCCCTACGAGCGGATCGACGTGGTGGTCCACCCGCAGTCGATGATTCACTCGATGGTGACGTTCACCGACGGCTCCACGCTCGCCCAGGCCAGCCCGCCGGACATGCGGCTGCCGATCTCGCTCGCCCTCGGCTGGCCGGACCGGGTGCCCGGCGCCGCCCGGCCGGCCACGTTCTCCACGCCGTCCGCGTGGACGTTCGAGCCGCTGGACCAGGAGACGTTCCCGGCCGTCCGGCTCGCCCGGCAGGCCGGCGAGGCGGGCGGCTGCCTGCCGGCGGTCTACAACGCGGCGAACGAGGAGGCCGTCACGGCCTTCGCGGCAGGAAACACGGCCTTCACCGACATTGTGGACACTGTGCACCAGGTGCTCGACGACGCGGACGGCTGGCGGGCCGAGCCGTCCGGCGTCGAGGAGGTGCTCGCCGCGGAGAGCTGGGCACGGGCCCAGGCCAGGCAGCGGCTCGCGGCAACGGCTGAGCCCGGTGGCACCGGGCGTGGAGAGGACTGATCAAGTGCTCGCGTGGATTCTCGGGATCGTCCTGTTCGCGCTCGGGATATGCATATCCGTCGCGCTGCACGAGGCCGGCCACATGGGCGCGGCCAAGATGTTCGGGATGCGGGTGCGCCGGTACTTCATCGGCTTCGGCCCGACGATCTGGTCGTTCCGCCGCGGCGACACCGAATACGGCCTGAAGGCCATCCCGGCCGGCGGGTTCTGCGACATCGCCGGCATGACCGCGCTCGACGAGGTGACGCCCGAGGAGGCGCCCCGGGCGATGTGGCGCTACGCCACCTGGAAGCGCTTCGTGGTGATGGTCGCCGGCTCGGTGACCCACTTCATCATCGGGTTCCTGATCCTGTACCTGATGGCCGTCACGATGGGCCTGCCCAACCTGAACTTCGACGTGAACTCGGTGAAACCCGAGGTCGGCACCGTCAACGACTGTGTGGTCGACAAGACCGGCAGCGCGCAGGACGGCTGCACGGAGGGGGCGGCCGCGCCGGCCAAGGACGCCGGCCTGCGTTCCGGCGACCTCGTGCTGTCCGTCGACGGCACGCCCACGCCGACCTGGAAGGACATGGTCGACAAGGTCGAGAGGCTGTCCGGTCCGGCCGAGTTCGTGGTCCGCCGGGGGAGCGAGACGCTCACCCTGACCGTCGACGTGGCGCAGGTCTCGACCGGCGACGGCAAGGTCGGCGCGATCGGCGTGTCGGTGGCCCTGCCGCCCGCGGTGAACACCTACAGCCTGGCCGGCGGGCTCGGCGGCGCGACGAGCTTCACCGGCGAGATGTTCGTCGGCGTGTGGCACGGCCTGCTCGCGTTCCCGGAGAAGATCCCCAAGGTCATCGAGGCCATCGGCGGCGCGCCGCGCAGCGCGGACACCCCGGTGAGCGTGGTCGGCGCCAGCATCATCGGCGGCGACGCGGTCGAACGCGGGCTGTGGGAGATGTTCCTGCTGCTGCTCGCCACGCTGAACTTCTTCGTCGGCGTGTTCAACCTGCTCCCGCTGCTGCCGCTGGACGGCGGGCACATCGCGGTCCTGTTCTACGAGAAGGTCCGCGACTGGCTGCGGCGGCTGCGCGGCAAGCCCGCCGGCGGGCCGGTCGACTACTCGAAGTTGTCGGCCGTCACGATGGTGTTCGTCCTGCTCGGCGGTGCGGTGGTGTTGTTGACCGTCACAGCCGACATCGTCAACCCGATCCGAATACCTCAGTAGGCTGGGAATCATGACCGAAGGCACCATGCTGGGCATGCCCGCGCTCCCGCCGCCCGTGCTGGCGGAGCGCCGCAAGACCAGGCAGCTGATGGTCGGCAAGGTCGGCGTCGGCAGCGACCACCCGATCTCCGTGCAGTCGATGACCACCACGAACACCGCCGACGTGAACGCCACGCTGCAGCAGATCGCCGAGCTCACGGCGGCCGGCTGCGACATCGTGCGGGTGGCCTGCCCCTCCCAGGACGACGCCGAGGCGCTGCCGGCGATCGCGGCGAAGTCGCAGATTCCGGTCATTGCGGACATCCACTTCCAGCCACGCTACGTGTTCGCCGCGATCGAGGCGGGCTGCGCGGCGGTGCGGGTCAACCCGGGCAACATCAAGAAGTTCGACGACAAGGTCAAGGAGATCGCGGACGCCGCGCGCGACCACGCGACCCCGATCCGCATCGGCGTCAACGCGGGCTCGCTGGACCCGCGGCTGCTGAAGAAGTACGGCAAGGCGACGCCGGAGGCGCTCGCGGAGTCGGCGATGTGGGAGGCGTCCCTGTTCGCCGAGCACGACTTCCACGACATCAAGATCTCGGTCAAGCACAACGACCCGGTGGTCATGGTGCGTGCCTACGAACTGCTCGCCGAGCAGTGCGACTACCCGCTGCACCTCGGCGTGACCGAGGCCGGCCCGGCGTTCCAGGGCACGATCAAGTCGGCGGTGGCGTTCGGCGCGCTGCTGCGGCAGGGGATCGGCGACACCATCCGGGTGTCGCTGTCCGCGCCGCCGGTCGAGGAGGTCAAGGTCGGCGCGCAGATCCTGCAGTCGCTGAACCTGCGGCCACGCAAGCTGGAGATCGTGTCTGCCCGTCGTGCGGCCGGGCCCAGGTGGACGTGTACACGCTGGCCGACGAGGTCACCGCCGGCCTGGAGGGCATGGAGGTGCCGCTGCGCGTCGCGGTGATGGGCTGCGTGGTGAACGGCCCGGGGGAGGCGCGTGAGGCCGACCTCGGCGTCGCGTCGGGCAACGGCAAGGGCCAGATCTTCGTGAAGGGCAAGGTCATCAAGACCGTGCCCGAGCACCAGATCGTGGAGACGCTGATCGAGGAGGCCATGCGCATCGCCGACGAGACCGGCGAGTCCGTCTCCGGGGAGCCCGTGGCTACCGTCTCCTAACGGCCGCGCTCAGCGGTGGGCGATCCGCGCGCGGAAGTAGTCCTCGTGCTCGGGGCTCAGCGCGGGGAACTCGGCGGGTTCGAGCACCCGGCGGACCTCGACCTCGCCGCCGTACGGGCAGCGGCGGGCCCACTCGACGGCCTCGCCGCGGGAGGCCACGCCGATCAGCCAGTAGCCGGTCACGGGCAGGTGGGGGCCGTCCTCGTCGAACCTCGCGCGCCCGTCGGTCACCCGGACCCGCCCGCCCCGCGCGCTCGACGCGGGCCCGTCCGCGGCCACAGCACCCCGGCGCGCACCAGTTCCTCGGCGTAGCGCCACAGCGCGGCGGCGGTGGGCGGGACATCCTCGTCCGACGTGGCCAGAGCCAGGCAACGCATGGCGGGCTCCTTCCGTTCGGGCACTCACCGACACGTCGAAACGGCCGGGCCCGGATCGACACCATCGGGCGAACTTCTCGCCCGGTTCGCCGTCCGCGGGTCGTGGCTGTCCCGGAAGCCGGAGTCCGGCACGCTTGAGCCTGTGTTGCGGCTTGCTGGAGCGCGGCTGCTCGACGAGCGGGATCGCATGGCCGTGCGCGCGATGCTCACGGCGGATCCGGTCGCGTCCTGCATGGTCGCCTCGCGAATCGAGACCCTCGGCATGGACCCGTGGCGGCTGGGCGGCGAGCTGTGGGGCTGCGAGCCCGTGGTTTCCGCGGCGGCCGGCTGGACGCCCTGTGCTTCGCGGGCTCGAACCTGATCCCGCTGCAGGGCAGCCGGTCCGCGTGCGCGCCTTCGCCGACCGTGCCCGCGCCGGCGGCGGACGTGCTCGTCGGTCGTGGGCCCGGCCGAGCAGGTCCTCCGCCTGTGGGCGGAGCTGGAGCTCGACTGGGGGCCGGCCCGCGAGGTACGCGAGGACCAGCCGCTGATGTCCACCTCCCGGGAGGCACGCATACCGGCCGACCCGCTGGTCCGCCCAGTGCGCCCCGACGAACTCGACCTCGACCTGCCGGCAGCGTGGCGATGTTCATCGAGGAGGTCGGCGTCGAGCCGCGCGCCGGGGACGGCGGGGCGAGCTACCGGGCCCGGGTCGCCGAGCTGATCGCCGCGGGCCGCTCCTTCGCCCGGTTCGAGGGCGGCGAGGTCATGTTCAAGGCCGAGATCGGCGCGCTGTCCAACGCGGTCGGGCAGATCCAGGGCGTGTGGGTGCACCCTGACCGCCGCGGGCACCGGCTGGGCTCGGCGGGCACCGCCGGGGTGCGGTCGACCGCCTGGTCCGCGGTCTGGGGCGCACCGCGAGCCTGTACGTCAACGCCTACAACGTGATCGCCCAGTCGGCCTACCGGCGGATCGGTTTCACCCGGGTCGGCCAGTACGCCACCGTGCTGTTCTGAGAGTCGGTGCCATCGGCCATACTCGCCGCCGTGCGCGCTACGTCTCGCCGTGCGGCCGGTGCTCTCGCCGCGGTCCTGCTCGTGCTGCCCGCCGCCGGCTGCGGACGGTTCGGCGAGTCCGGGCCGCAGCCGCAGGACATCGCCGCGGACTACCTCGACGCGTTCGCGAAGGGGGACAACGCCGCCGCGGCGGCCCTGACCGACGCGCCCGACTCGGCGAAGGCGCTGCTCGACGGCCTGCGCGACAAGCTGGACCCGAAGGCGGTGGCCGCGCAGCTGGGCAAGGTCGAGACCAGCGACACCTCGGCGAAGGCGTCGTTCCAGGTTACCTGGGACTTCGGGCACGACCGCCGGTGGGAGTACGACGGCCGGATGGAACTGCACGACGAGGACGACACCTGGAAGGTGCACTGGTCCACCACGGTCGTGCACCCCGAGCTCGCCGAGCAGCAGTCCATCGCCGTGCAGAACGAGCAGCCGGAGCTGGCCCCGGTCCTGGACCGCGACGGCAGCCTGCTGCTCTCGCCGGACCGGGTGGTCTCGGTGCTGTTCGAGCCGG
>CAVSGQ010000003.1:0-80653 GCA_963727495.1 uncultured Actinomycetota bacterium
GCCGAGGTCAATGCCGAGTGCGTACATGACGATGCTCCGGGAGAGTCAGGGACGGGACAGTTCTGCCAACATGCCTTCACACGAGCGGACGGCCACCCTGGCGGCGACCGCGAGCTCGTAGCTGGTGAGCGGGTTCTCCGCGCGGCGCTGCCAGCGGGTCAGCGCCTCGGTCGCCGCGGCGGTGAGCTCCGGCGACGGGGCGTCGGGCGGCAGCCGCAGCCGCTGGTGGGCCGCGCCGCCCGCGCCGCCGATCACCCGCTCCAGATCGGCGACGACGTCCTCCTTGCCGGACACCCACCCCGACCGCAGGCCGGAGAGCACCCGCAGCTCGTTGAACGGGTGCGCGGAGGCCACGACCGCCTCGACCTCGGCGGCCACCACGTCCGAGCCCGGGCCGGTGGACTGCCGGACCACCTCCGCCACGGCGAGCAGGGCCGAGCGGCACTTCAGCACGTCGCGGCGCTCGAAGAACAGCGACGTCAACAGGTCCTGCAGCTCGCCCAGCCCGCTGCGCTCGGCCAGCTCCCTGGCGAGCTCGGTGGCGGTGGCGGCGACCTTGCGGCGCAGCATCGTGCTCGCCAGCCGCACGCCGAACACCCCGAACCGGTCGAGCAGCGCGGTCCGCTCCAGCTCGGTGAGCCCCAGCTCCGGGCGGGTCGAGACGAACCGGTCGGCGGACAGCAGCAGCTCCTCCGCGTCGCGCACCGGCAGCTCCGCGATCGTGCGCAGCTGCCCGACCTCCTCCTCGGTCAGCGTCACCGCGGTCTCCGCGAGCAACCCTGCGACCGGGATCACCGACTGCACGAGCCGGCGCACGTTCGGGTCCTCGCCCAGCCGCGTCGCGACGCGGCGGGCCGACGCCATCGAGTCCAGCCGACCGACCGCGATCTCGTCTGCCCGCGACAGCACGGCGATCGCGTTCACCGGGCTGGGCCGGGAGACCTCCGAGTCGTGGAACGCGCGCAGGAACTCGACGTCGCCGGCGTGCAGGTGGCGCATCAGGTAGAGGACCGCGTCGGCGGGCGTCTCCTCCTCGTCGGGCACCAGCAGGTCCCACGTGCGCCGCGCGGCGGACTCCGACAGCGACCCGATGCCCGGCGTGTCCACCAGCGTCACCGAGCGCAGCGCCTGCGCGGGCCAGGTCACGACGAGCTCGTCGACGTCGTCGGCGGCCAGCCCGCCGAGGTCGATGTCGAGCTGGCCGTCGTCCCGGGTGAACCGCAGCTGCCGCTGCTCCTGACCGACCTGGGCACACACCTGGTAGCTCTGGCCGTCCTGGTACCAGGTGACGATCCGGGTGCACTCGCCGGCGTCGGTCGGCGCCAGCCGCTCCCCGACGAGCGCGTTGAGCAGCGTGGACTTGCCGGCCTTGACCCGGCCGGCGACGGCGACCCGCAGCGGCTGGTCCAGCCTGTCGCGCACCGCGGCCAGCCGGGCCGCGTACCGGGTGCCCCGGTACACGTCGAGAGCGCGGTCGAGCACCGCTCGGGTCCGGTCCACGAGGCTCACTTCGCCACCGCCTCCGCTCGCTGCCGCAGCTGGCGCAGCCTGCCCAGCTCGGCGTCGACGTCCTTGAGCCGCCGCTCCCGCTCGGCCTCGGTCTTCTTCGCGGCCTCGGTCGCCGCGGTCAGCGCCTTCGCGTTGGACTTGTTCAGCTCCTCGGCGAGCGTGGTGTAGTGGTCGCGCAGCTCGCGCTGCACCCTGCGCAGCGTGTCCTTGGAGTCCTTGGCGGCCACGAAGGTGATCTTGTCGCAGTACTTGCGCACCGCGTTCCTGGCCTCCGAGCGGCGCTTCTGGATCTGCCGCTTCTTCTCCTCCTTGAGCCCGCGGTGGCCGAGCACCAGGCCGATGCCGATACCGATCGGGCCGAGCATGACGCCCACCATGCTGCCCAGGACGGTGAACATCATCGCGCTGCCGTAGGCGCTCTTGAGCGCGACCAGCGCCTGCTTGACCACGCGCATCTTCTGCAGGTCCAGGTCGTCGCCGAGCCCGCCCGCGTCGGCGAGCGGCGTCGGGTCGTGCACGTCGAAGTGCCGGTACATGCCGCCGGACGCCTCGCGGAAGTGCTCGCCGACCCGCTCGCTCAGCTCGGTGGCCCGGTCGCGCAGGTGCTCGTAGTTGGTCAGCAGCTCCGCGGCGGTCCGCGACTGCAGCCACGAGCCGAGCTCCGACCACGTGTCGGCCGGGTCGCCCGCCTCGACGGCCGCGTCGGCCTCCTTGATGACCTCGCGGATCCGGGCCCGCAGGTCGAAGTCGATGTCGGAGCTGAGGTCGCCGATCCCGTCGTTGAGGGTCTGGTTCCACTTCGCCGCGGCCGTCTTCAGCGACTCCACGTGCGACTTGACCGCCGTCAGCTCGTCGACCACGCGTTGCGCCGCGGCCGGGTCGGCGAGCGCCTCGCGCTCCGCGGCGAACGACGTCTCGAGGTGGTCGCACAGCGACACGACCTCGGCCGCCGCCTCGGCCGCGAG
Source organism: uncultured Actinomycetota bacterium (assembly GCA_963727495.1). Lineage (GTDB taxonomy): Bacteria > Actinomycetota > Actinomycetes > Mycobacteriales > Pseudonocardiaceae > Actinophytocola. The sequence continues at coordinate 2,475 of CAVSGQ010000003.1, forward strand.
CCGCTTCTCCGCCGAGCCGCCCACCTGGTCGCGGACCAGTTGGATCAGCGCGGGGAAGCCGGACTCGGCGTTCAGCTCGGCGTCGCCGTTCTTGACCGCCCGGGCGCGCAGGGCCGAGGACACCGCGATGAGCGGCACCTCCACCCCCGCCGCCTGGAGGTGGCCGGCGTCGAGGTCGCGGATGCGGCGCCACGCGGGGTAGAAGTCCGTCTTGGTGAACACGCAGGCCACGGTCGGGCACATGGACCGGGCGCGGTGCAGGAAGTTCATCTCGCTGCGGGTCAGCTCCTGGGCCGCGCTGGTCACGAACAGCACCGCGTCGGCGAGGGAGATCGCGGCGAGGCTCGCCGCCGAGTGCGCCGAGCCGAGCCCGCCGATGCCCGGGGTGTCGACGAGGACCAGCCCGGTGGCGAGGATGGTGCGCGGGATCCGGATCTCGACGCCGGTGACCCGGGCCGGTTCGGTGTGGCCGTTGCCGCCGGCTCCCTCGACGACGTGGCGGCGCACGTCGGCGAGGTCGATGCCCTCGCGGGGGGAGTTCTCGCCCTCGTGCAACAGCTCGGCGACGGCCGTCTCGCCGTGCCGCACGAAGGTGGGCACCGCGGTGGCGGCGTCGTCGTCGACCGGGCAGACCGGCGCGCCGACGAGGGCGTTGACCAGCGAGCTCTTGCCCTGCTTGAACTCGCCCGCGATGACGACGTTGATCACCGGGTCGGCGAGCCGGCGGCGGGCCTCGGTGAGCCGGGTCGCGAGATCCGGCCGGTCGAACACCTCGCACGCCTTCAGGCCCAGGTCCACCAGGTCCGTCGCCTGCGCGGCGACGGCCGGTGCGGTGGCCGGCTTCGTCATGATCGCTCCTGTATGGACTGTAAGTGGGTCAGGACACGAGGCAGCGGGCGGCCCCGGCCTGGGCGTGCCCGAGGGATCTGGATCCGTCGGACACGCCCCGCAGCCCGGTCCTGCCCGCTTCGCGTACTGGCTCCTACTGGGCGGCGACGGTGTCGTCGCCGCTGATGGCGATGTCGTTGTCCTCGACCACCGAGGTGTCGTTGTCCTGGATCGCGACGACCGTGTCGTGGCTGTCCGTGGTGTCGTTGTCCTCGATGGTGATGTCGTCGTCGGACACGGTGGTCTCGGTGACGATCGTGGTGTCGTTGTCCTCGACGTTGGTGCCGGTGGCGTCGCCGCCGCCGGAGGAGATCGCCGAGCCGTCCTCGAGGGTGTTGTCCGAGACGTTGGAGACGTTGCCGTTGCCGAAGCCGACCGCGCTGTCCTCCACGTCCACGTCGTTCAGGTTGGTCACGTCGCCGTCACCGAAGTTGAACGTCGAGCCCTCGGCGTCGCCGTCGACCTGGACGGTCTGGTTGTCGTCGCCGACGACCGCGTCCTCGACGTTGCCGCCCGCGTTGATCCCGGTGTTGACGCCGGTGTTCACGCCGGTGGCGTCGCCGCCGGCCAGCACCGCACCGTCGCCGGTGTTCGCCTGGCCGAAGTTGTCGCCGTCGATGATCTGGGCGCCGTCGCCGGACGCGTTGTTGACGTCCACGTCACCGAACACGTTGCCGTCGACGTTGACGCTGTTGTCGACGCTGTTGTCGATCAGGTTGGTGATGTAGTCGTCACCCTCGTAGGTCTGGTAGGTGACGTAGTTCAGGTGCTGGATGACCTGCTCGACGTTCTGCGTGTGTCCGGCGGCCGAGGCCGGCCCGCCACCCCCGCTGTAACCACCCTGTACCGCGGACCGGGCCTCCTGGGGCACCGACGGGTCGGCGCAGGCGGCCTGGACGGCGCCGGGCATGTCCACACCGGACAGATCGTGGTCCGTCACGCCCTGCGCGGCGAGCATGCCGTGCGGGTCCTCCGCGTACTGGGCGGCGAAGCTACGGTCGGTGAGCAGGTTGTGGATGAACTCCTGCAGCACTTCGCTGACGTTGATGGCCATTGTTCCTCCTCGATCGGGCTGCGGCCCGTGCCTTTGTCGGCCGTGACACCAGAGTGCGGGTGACGGCCGCGTACGGGCATCGGGGAGACCCCCGTGACGTAGGGGGGCCGCTAGGGGATAGATCGGAGGCTAGCCCTCCGACGTGTCGGTACGGCCACAGAAACCTGGACAAATTCCCAGCGTGAGGTCCGATTTGCGCTCCTGGCGCTCGGCCGGTCACCCAGGGTCAGGAACGATCTCCCGCAGCACCGCCAGCAGCTCGGCGCGGGACCCGGCGCCGAGCTTGGAGCGGATGCGGGCGACGTGGTGCTCGACCGTCTTGGGCGCGATGTAGAGCTGCGCGCCGATCTCCCGGTGGGTGCTCCCGGCGAGCACCAGCTTGGCGACCGCCAGCTCGCGCTCGGACAGGCCGCCGGTCCGGCCGACCCGGGCGGCGGGCTGTGCCTCGGCACCCGCCGAGTCCGGTTCGGACAGTTCGCGGGCACGCTCCAGCAGGCGGCGGGCGGCGACCGGGTCGGCGGTGTGGATGGCAGCCTGGCCGGCGAGCCGGGAGGCCTCCCAGGGCAGCTGCACGGCGGCGAGACCGTCGGTCACCGCGAGCACGGTGTCGGGCGCGACGGCCTTGCCCGCAAGGACTTCCGCCCACAGCGACGCGGCGGCGCGCTGCGCGTCGGCGCGCGGTCCGGCCCCGGTGACCTCACCGAGGCGGCGGGCCTGGGCGGCGACCTCGGCGGCGTCGCCCTCCGCGACGGCGACCTGGACGCGCAGCCAGCCCAGCGCCGCCGCCCACGCGGGCGGCCTGCCGAGACCCTCGACCGTGCGCTCCAGCAGCGCGATCACCGGCTCGGCCCGGCGGCGCTGGTGCAGCCGCGCGGCGGCGACGAGCAGTTCCTCGGCCGCTTCCAGGTGCCAGAGGTCCACGACCCGGCGGGCGAGCGCGGGCTCGACCCCGCCCCAGACGGCCCGCAGCCCGGCGATGTCGCCGCGCCGCCGCGCGATGCCGGCGGCGATGGCGGCCCGCAGCAGGCGTTCCCGGCCGGGCAGCTCGCCCTCGGGCCCGGCGAGCACCGCGAGCGCGGTGTCGTAGCGGCCGGCCCGCATCCGCGCCCAGGCGAGCAGCAGCCGGTGCCGCTCGGCGGCCGCCGGCCCGCCGGTCCCGGCGGCCCGTTCCAGCAGGTGCTCGGCGGCGGCCAGGTCCCCCGTGGCCACCGCGACGATCGCGCCGAGCGCGTGCGGGGTGTCCGGCAGGACGGCGGTCGGCGCGGCCCGTTCGGCCGCCTCGGCCGCCTCGATGAGCAGCGGCACGGCCGCGTCGGGGTCGGTGGCGGCCGTGAGCGCGGCCTCGGCGAGGCGGGCGCCCCGCTCGGGCAGGGCGGCGCGGGCCTGCTCGATCCGGCCGACCCCGACCAGCACCGGGATCGCCATCACCGGGTCCGCGGCCAGCAGCGCGTCCGCGGCACGCTCGGCCCGGCCGTCCTGGGCGGCGGCCGCACCCGCGAGACGGGTGAGCCTGGGGTCCTCGGTCGTGGCGTCGACGTCGACCGGGAGGCCGAGCAGCGCGCCCGCCTCGGCCCGGCCGGCGACGGTGTCGGCCGGGTCGGCGCCCGCCTCGTCGGCGTCGTCGAACCAGGCGAGGGCGGCCGCGGGATCGGTGAACCGCACCGACTCGCCGGCCTGCACGTAGATCGCCGCGACGGTCGGGGTGCGCACGCGGGCGGCGCGCAGCTGGGTCGCGGTGGCCACCGGGTCGGCGCCGGCGGCGACCAGCGCCCGGCCGACCGCGTCGTGCAGCCTGCGCCGCTCGGCCGCGGACTGCTCGCCGAGCACGGCCTCGGCCACGGCCGGCACCATCCGCTCGCCGTCCGGCACGAGCATGCCCTCGTCGCGGAGGGTGCGCAGCGTCGCGGCCAGCTCGCCGGCGTCGATGCCGGCGGCGGCGGCGAGCACGTCGTCGGCGAGGTCGAGCCGCAGCGCCAGCACCCGGGCGAGGGCGGAGACGCCCGCTGCCAGCACGGCGAAGCGTCGCTGCACCCGGGCCACGAGCGCGGGGGCGGGAGCGCCCGGCGCGGCCCCGGCGAGCGCGGCGGCGACGGCGGCCATCCCGGCGGACGCCTCGTGCACCGCGGCGGCCGTGTCGGGCGAGACCGTGCGCCCGGTCACGGTGGCGACCAGGGTGGCCACCTCGTCGCGGTCGAGCGGCCCGGCCACCTCGACCCCGCCGCCCGCGACGGCCTCGTCGAGCGCGGCGAGCTCGGGACTGTCGATGGTCGGCCGCCGCGAGATCGCCATCGGCACGCCGTCGCGCGCCGCGGCGGCGAGCGTCGTCAGCGCGTCGGGCCCGAGCCGGTGCGCGTCGTCCACGACGACCAGTGCGCCGTCCGCGCGGGCCGCCGCCAGCCCGGTCCGGAGGTCACCCGCGACCCACCACGTCTTCGGCCCGAAGGCGCCCGCAAGCCGCCGGAGACGGAAGGTCCGCCCGGCGCCGTCGACTCCCACGACCACGGCCACGCGTTCGTGCCTCCTCCGACCGGATGCCGGAATACTACAAACCGGCCCTCGGTGTAGAGGATCGCCCGGGAGGGCGTGATCAGAACGCCGCAGCGGGAAGCCCGTCGCCGACGAGCGTGCTCCGCACGATCCCCGCGTCGCCGCCGCCGGAGCCGAGACCGCCGGAGAACGGCTGGTCGGTCCGGGTGTACTCGCCCGGGAACCGGTAGGCGGACAGCTCGTCGTCACCGGCTGCCCCGGCGGCGCGCCCACCCGCGGGAGCGGGTGGGCCGCCGGGAGCGTCAGTAGCGCAGCCAGGTCCCGCGCGGCCGGTGCTGGCCGACGCCGCGCTTGCCGTAGTCGCACACGCCGGACCGGAACGCCGCGCGCAGCCGGTGCTTCTGGTCGGCGGTGAAGCGCACCGGGTAGTCGCGGAAGTCCAGCGGCGTGAGCCTGCACTTGAGCACGTTCATCGCCAGCGGCGAGCCGGCGACCAGCCGCGGGTTGGACTCGACCTGGTACAACGCGCCGCACTGCCCGGACGGCGGGTAGCTCAGCGGCTGGCGGATCCGCTCGCCGGAGGGCAGGTAGCAGCCGTCGCCGAGGTCCGCCGGCTTGTTCGCGACGACCTTCGCGGCCGGGTCCCGGCGCGAGTGGTCGGCGTCGATCGCGGTCAGCCAGCGGTCCATCGCGTCCAGCTCGTAGGCCGAGGCGGCACCGATCTGAGCCGGGGTCGGCGCGTTCTCGATGATCACCTGGTTGGCCGCGGTGCCGTTCGCGTCGAGCAGGCGCTGGCGGATGATGAACGACATCTCGGCGGTGTGGATGTCCCCGAACGCGCCGGCCTGGTCGAGGTACATCCGCTGGTCGATCACCGGCGTGGTGCGCAGGCCGAGCCCGCCACTGTTGACGAGGTCGTCGGCGTACGCGGCGGTGAGCGCCCTGGGGTCGGCGACCGTGCGGGCCGCCACCGCCGTGCCGGTGGCGTCGTAGCCGCCGATGCCGGCGTTCAGCGCCACGAACTGCTCGGCCGTGATGGCCCCGGACTCCAGGGCGGACAGTCCGTACTGGACACCGGTGTTGTCCGCCGGGGAGCGCACGAAGCCGGTCCGCGGGTTGCGGCCGAGCTGGTTCACCCACTGCTCGGCGGCGCTGCACTTCACGCCGTCCGGGTTGGACACCGGGTCCCAGCGGGCGTCGACGGGGATCGCCGGCGGGCAGCTGTCGGTCGGCGTGCTGCGGTTGACGAAAGTCTGTCCCCAGGAGACACACGTGCTGTAGGAGACGTAGCCGGCGACGGCGAGCCGCTCCTCGGGCGTGAACGACGCGCCGGGGCCGGCGAAGAACTTGTTCAGCAGCCCGCAGTCGGTGACCGGCTGCAGCGTCGTCACCGGGTCCGGGTAGGAGATGCTCGGGATGATGCCGTCGAGGATGCCCGGGTAGGCGTCGGCGATGTCGTACTGCTGGATCGCGCCGCCGGACCCGCCCCAGCCGATCGTGTGCGCGATCGGGCCGTAGGTCTCCGCGACGTGCTCCTTGACCATCATCGCGGCCTCGGCGGAGATGACCGTGCTGCAGTTGTTGTCCAGCACGTTCAGCGACGACGACGCGACCGCGTAGCCCTGGGACAGGAACAGGTCGTTCAGCACGCCGCCGGTGGCCGCGCCCTGGTGGTAGCCGCCGTTGCAGCCGCCGCCGAAGGTGTAGACGAGCCGGTCGTTCCAGCCTGCCTCCGGCCGGGTCGGGGACGGCCCGGACCCGTCGTCCAGGGCGGCGATCTCGTACACCGCACGGTCGATCACGCCGGTCTCGACCCGGACGACGTAGGGCACGCTCCGCCCGCCGACGGTGGCCGTGGCGAGGTCGGCGGGCCGCGCCGACGGGTCGGCGAGCGGCGCGAACGTGCCGCCGGTGGTGCGGTACAGGTAGCGGACGACCGCCGGCGCCTCGCACAGCGGCTGCTCGGCGGGGGCGAGGCCGAACGCCGTCGTCTCGCAGAAGAACGGGCGCTGCTGGCGGCCGGAGAAGACCGGGCCGGACAGTGCGTGGTTGGTGATCCGCAGGTCCGCGTGCCGGCCGCCGGCCCTCGCGGTGACGGTGTTGTGCCCCTCGCGCAGCCCGGTGACGAGACCGAGCAGCGAGCCGTCCGGCTGCCGGACGAAGCTCGAGGTGACGTCCTCGCCGTTGCGGGTGATCCGCGCCGGCCGGTCGCCGGGCACGCCGACCTGGACCAGGGCGTCGCCGCCGCTGAGGAACCGGGGCTGGGTGTTCGACACGGTCGTGATGGACAACCGGTCGGTCTGGTGGTGGTGCGTGCCGGCCGCCGATGCGGTGGTCACGCCGGAGAACAGGGTCGCCATTGACGCAGCGGCCGCGAGCACGAGGACGCGGCGGCTGGTTCTCGGTGCGGTGGACACGGGGCGATCCTGCCACCGCGTGGCGCCCCGGGAAATGCCGAAGATCTCCGTAAGATCAACCGGCTGCCGCACCGGAGGGGGACCGCGACCATGATGGGCCACAGCCACGCGCTGACCGGCTGGTGCGCGGGGCTCGCCGTGGCCCCGCTGGTCGGCCTGCACACGCTGCCGGAGGTGCTGCCGTTCGCGACGGCCGCGGCCGGCTACGCGCTGCTGCCCGACCTGGACCACCCCGGCGCGACCGCGTCACGGTTCCTCGGCCCGCTCACCGGGTTGCTGTCGCGCCTGCTGCGGGTGTGCTCGCGGGGCCTGTACGCGCTGACGAAGGGCCCGCGCGACGAGGACTGCACGGGCACGCACCGGCACATGACCCACACGGTGGCGTTCGCGGCCCTGCTCGGCTGGGTCGCGACCGCCGTCTCGCGGCTCGGTGGCGCGTGGGCGGTGGGTGGGATCATCGCCTTCGGCCTGCTACTGGCGGCCGACGTGCTGGGCGACTGGCTGCTGGTGGTGTCCGCGACGGCGGCGGGGTTCACCGCGTACTTCGGCGGTCTGGACGACGCGCTCACGACGTCCACCGGCTGGGTGGGCGTGGCGGTGGCGCTCGGGTGCGTGATGCACTGCCTGGGCGACGCGGCCACGAAGGCGGGCTGCCCGTTCCTGTGGCCGATCCCCATCGCGGGCGAGACGTGGTACGAGCTGCGGCCGCCGGGCTGGCTGCGGTTCCGGACGGGTGGCGGGGTCGAGAAGCTGCTGGTGGTGCCGGGTTTCACGGTGGCCGGGGTGCTGTTGCTGCCCGGCGTGTGGGCGCAGGTGATGGCCCTGGTCGGCCGGTTCGTGCCGCCGAGCACCTGAGGTCGTGCCGTGGCAGGGCTCCCGACCATGGCTTGGCCGGGAGCCCCCGCGTGAGCGGCTCGCCGTTGAACCGCTACGTGCTCGGGTTCCTGGGATGGGGAATGTGGATGGTGCGCTCCCGGAGGAGATCGGGACTCGGTGGTGGTTCGTCGCCGCGCACCGGCTCCAGCACGAGCGCGAGCTCGAGCTGGACGGGTTCGGCCATGTCCGGCGTCCACGGCGTCCAGGACTCGGCCGCCTCGGCCGCGGCCCACACCGGGGAGTTCGCGACGGGCGAGCCGTTGCTCCCCGGCTCGCCCGCCGCCGAGTACGAATCCGAGGAGGGAGGCTCCGCGGATTCCGGTAGCTCGATGGACTCCACCACGTGTTCGGCGGGATCGGTCCGCCCCGTCGCCTGAGCGGCACCGGGGTGTTCGATCGCTTGCGTTCTCGGTGCCGGCTCGACCTCGACGGACGGCTGCCGCGCCGCGCCGGGCTCGGCGTGCCCGGACTCGGCGTCGCCGGACGGCGCGGGGTCGGCCGGTGGTTGCTCCGCCACCGCGGGCTCGGCGACGGCCGCGGGGGTGTCCGGCTCCGCGACCGCACCCGGGCCGGCCGACACCAGCGAGTCCGCCATGGTCGCCTCGATGCCGTCCGCTCCGAACACCGGCCACACCGCGACCGGCTCGGCGGACCCGCGCGGCGCGGGAACCAGCGAGTCGGTCGACGACTCCGCCGAACCACCCGGCTCCCCGGGGCCCCGCGGCGCGGGAACCAGCGAGTCCGTCGACGGCGACTCCCCGGCACCTGGCTCCGGCGACGAAACCAGCGGATCCGTCGCCGGCTCCGTCACTGGCTCCGTCACCGAATCCGTCACCGAGTCCGTCACCGGCTCCGTCACCGGCTCCCCGCGCCGTGGCGCCGGAACCAGCGACTCGGTCATCGACGACTCGGTCAGCGACGACTCGGCCATCGGCTCCCCGCGCCGTGGCGCCGGAACCAGCGAGTCCGTCGACGGCGGCTCGGCCGGCCCGCCGGCCCGCGGCCGCGGTGCCAGCGACTCGGTGCCCCGCGACTCCAGGTCCGGCGGCCGGGGCACCCGCCGCACACCCAGCACCTCGGTCCCGCGCGACTCCATGCCCAGCACCTCGGTGCGCGGCGAGTCACTCAGGGCGGACCCGCGAGCCCGCGGCACCGGCGGCGCGTCACGGCGCGGAGCCTGCGGCCCGGGATCGCGCGGCCGCGGGATCCGCGACGGCCCGGGCACCGGGGGCTCGACCGGCACCCGGCCACCGTGCACCGGCGGGAGGGTGGACGGCCCGTGCGGCACCGGCGGGCGACCGTGGCCCGACGACGGGTGTGCGCCCGGCACGAACCCGTTGACCGGCGGCGCGAACCTGGCGGGCGGGTGCGGCTGCGCGTGCGGACCGCGCAGCGGCGGCGGCACCGGGCCGAACATCAGCGGCGCGCCCACCTGCGGCCGCCGCGGCGAGGCATACCTGCGGCGCGGCGCCGCCGGAGCGTGGAACGCGGGCAGGTGCGCCGGAGGTGCCCCGTGCCCGTTCGGCGCCGGGCGGGCAGGCGGCGCGCGGCGAACGGCGGGCGGTAGCTGCGCGGACATCCGCGGCGCGGGCAGCCGCACCGGCTCCGTCGGCCGACCGCCCGCGCGCACCGTGACCGGCAGGCCGGCGTGCATGCCGAACAGAATCTGTCCACACAGGACCACCAGCAGCGCGAGCAGCGGCCACTCCCACGCCGACGTCGAGCTGTGCAGCAGTCCGCAGGCGAGCGCCGTCGCGCCCGCGATGGCGTAGCCGATGCCCTGCACCATCGACGACAGCGCCGCCGCGGTGTCGCCGTCCGCCGCCGCGCGCAGCGAGATCATCGTCAGCGCCAGGCCGACCGCGGGCATCCCGAGCCCCAGGCCGATGGACCACAGCCACGGCCCCCACTCGGGCAGTACCAGCAGGCCGACGATCGCGACCAGGTTCGGCGCCGCGAGCGCCACGGCCAGACCGGACTGGCCGGTCGTCCCCCGCGCCCAGCGCGGCACGAGCAGCGCGATCGGCACGCCCAGCGCCATCGCGACGGTGAACATCCACTCGACCCGCGTCGGGTCCACGTGAGAGTAGTCACGCAGGATGCTGGGCAGCCAGCCCATGATGCTGAACGTGAACCCGGACGTCAGTCCGAAGTGGAGCGTGAGTGACCACGCCGTGCCGGCCGGTGCCAGGCTGCCCGGGCCGGGGTGCTTCTTCGCCCGCACCGACGGTTCGGTGAACCGCCGGGACGCCACCCGCCACGCCGCCCACGCCGCCGCCGCGAGCAGCGCCCAGCCGCTCACGCCGAGCTGCCAGGAACTGCGCCCGGCCACCTGCGGGGTGACCAGCGCGCCGAGGCCGCTGCCGCCGCCCATCGCCGCGATGTAGCACCCGGTCAGCAGCGCCCACGAGCGCGCGGGCGCCGCGTGCGTGATGACCGGGAGCAGCGTGCCCAGCACGGCGATCGCGAGGCACGCGAGGATCGTCCCGACCAGCAGGAGCAGTGGGCCGGCCAGCACGCGGGCCGCGAGGGTCGCCGCGAGCACGGCCAGCGCCAGGGACACGGTGCGGGCCGTACCGAAACGCGATCGCATCCCCCAGGCCACTCCGCCGCCGACCGCGAAGCACCACACCGGGGCGGCGACGACGACGGAGGCGAGCACGGCGGACATCCCGGTACCGGACCGGATGTCCGCCAGCATGGCGCCCACGCTCGTGACGGCGGGGCGCAAGTTCAGCGCCAGCAAGGGAACCGCGACCAGCACGCCCACGGACAGCGCCAGGCGGGCGCCGACCACGGGTGCCTCGGCGACGGGGTGGTGGTCTGCGCGGTGCAGGCCGCCGCCCGACGGCCGGACCGGAACAAGGACTCGGTAGGGCGGCGAGCTCCGCCCGAGGACGTGATTCGGCCTCATGCCGGGCCTCCAGCTGCGGTTGGTCGAAATGCCCCGCAGGGCGACGCAGACGCGAGTGCCTTTTCGGCACGCCAAGGACGACGACCTGATCCGCGGTGCTGGAGGGGACGCAGGGGTACGTCGCCGGGGTCCTGCGACGCTCGGCGAGGGTGACGATGAGGGGTTTCGGTGCGGTTGCGAGACTGCCAGGGAAACAACGAGGAAATGGGAGAGTACGACTTGGTGCGGTCTACCCTAACGCGTTAGTGGATATAAGATTACGTCCCGAATGGATATCAGGGAATAGGGCTGAATAACGATTGGGAACCGCGAGCGCGGTGCTGCACGTGCAAGCGTGCCGTGCACGAATTGCGGCTACGATCGGTGATCCCGGCCCCCTTTCGCTGCCGCCTTCCGAGTGACGGGCGAAAGTCGAGCGGCCCAACACAGTAACCGGACCGGCCCGCGTGGGCTGCCACCAGCAGGGTTGCGGTGTGCTCCGGTCGGACACCAGCCGCACCTCCGCTGACGCCGCACCGATCCGATAGTCAAAACCGGGCCGAGCATCCACAACGGACGAATTGAGGGAATGCGGTGGCCTGCCTGAAGGAATTTCCGGCTCGATCGAAACCGTCCAATAAGGATAACGCCGCGGCCGGTTGGCCCGCCGTGTACGGCGGTGTGCGCCCGCGAGGCCGAAACGCCCGACCGCGTGATCCGATCGCGGCCTCGAAAAAGTCACGTTCCCATAACGCGTTGTGCATTCCCGGGGTACGCCCGCGGCCGTGAGGCGGTGTCGCGTGGAGCGGCCGGTGATCACCTCGTCGCGGACCTCCCGTTCCCGGGCGGTGAGCCCGCGGGCCGCGCGGCGGCAACCCCGGAAGCACACCGCCTGCGGGCGTGTGGTGAGCGGCCTCGGGTAGCGTCCCGCGCGGAGCGGCCCGCCGGGGCCGCGGTGAGGGGAACACGCGAGAATGTTCGAGCTGGACGAGGACGACACGCAGTGGACCGACGCGGCCCGCGAGTCGTTCCGCGCCGCGGCGGCGAGCCTGGTCGAGGCGGTCCGCCGGCACAGCACGGCGCTGCTGGAGATGACCGGCACCGACGCCGACGCGGAGGCCATCGCCGAGATCGGTGAGCAGCTGGAGGCGGCCGCGACCGCGTATGCCGACACGCAGTTCGAGCTCTCCGGCACGGTCCCGCCGCTCGGCCTGGACGAGGAGGACGACTACTCCTACGAGGACCTCTACGGCGAGGAGGACCACGAGGATCTCGACGAGGAGGATCTCGACGAGGATCTCGACGAGGACGGCGAGGACGGCGAGGATCTCGACGAGGACGGCGAGGACGAGGAGGCCGGCGAGCCCGCGGCCCGGCTGACCGTGCTGCACCGGGTGGACTTCGTCGTCACTGACGAGCCGGCCGTGATCCAGGCCGGCAAGGAGGCCTGCCACGAGAGCTGGGACCCGGCCGACGACGAGGATCCGGTCGACATCACCGACCTCGGCGGCGCACTCCAGCAGATCCAGCAGGTCGGCGGCATCGAGGCGCTCGTGGACACCCCGGGCCTGGCCAGCGCGGGCGCGACGACGTGGGTGCTGGAGGCCACCGAACTGCTCGACGAGAGCGACCTGGCCGACCCGTTCGCGCTCGGCGCGGACGGCCCGCAGCGGCTCCTGCACCGCCTGGACGACGTGGCAAGCTAGACGCCGTGTCGCGCGTCCTGATCACCGGGTCGGCCGACGGCCTCGGGCTCATGGCCGGCCGGCTGCTGCTCGACGAGGGCCACGAGGTGGTCCTGCACGCCCGCAACGAGTCCCGGGCCGCCGACACCCGCGCGGCCGCGCCCGGTGCCGCGGACGTCCTGGTCGGCGACCTGGCCGGCATCGAGGAGACCCGCGGGCTCGCCGCCTGCGCCGCCCTCACCGGCACCGAGATCACCTGACCCGCGAGTCCAACCCTCCCGACCCGCGAGTCCCCCATTGCGGACCGGCGAGTCCCCCATTCCGGACGCCGGGCTCGGCGCCGGAACGGGGGACTCGCGCGTCCGGAACGGGGGACTCGCGGGGTCAGGAGCGGTTGACGGTGAAGGTGCTGGTCGTGTTCCTGATGTCCTGGGCGTTGTCGCTCAACGTCAGGTTGTGGAACGTGGCCGAGCCGACCGCCGGGCCCTGACCGGACTCGGGCATCTCGTTGACCCAGATGCCGAAGCCGGACTTGGCGTCGAACGCGTCACCGCTCCTGCGCGCCCCGCTGATCGAGACGTCGGTGAACACCGTGTCCGCGACCGGGAACTGCGGCTGCCCGCCGACGTAGTTCGGTCTGGAACATGATGCCGCTGTAGGTCGGGTCCACGACATCCACATCGGACACCCGGATTCCCTGGAATATCTTGGACGCCGAGAAGACCCAGATACCCGGGAACGTCTGCGCGCCCCAGAAGTGCCCGCCGGCGCGGACGATGGAGATGTTCTGGAAGCTGGTCGGCGGCGAGGCGCCGAACCCGTTCATCGGGATGCCGAAGTCCAGCGAGCTGATCGTGATGCCGGAGTACACCAGCGTGTCCGCCACGTAGATGTTGCGGAACACGTTGTCGTAGCCGCCGTACACCGCGATGCCGGCCGCCCGCCAGGTCAGCAGGGACGTCAGGTTCTCGTAGGTGTTGCCGGTCACCTCTCCCCCGCCGCCGTCCTGGGCGTTGAACAGCGCGAAGCTGTCGTCGCCGGTGGCGCGGGACTCGTTGTTGGACACCAGGTTGTTCGCGCTGCCGTTGGTCATGTTGATGCCGTCGGCGAACGTGTCCCGGATCCGGTTGTTCCGGATCGTCATGTTGTCGGTGTTCGCGCCCCAGTACAGGCACACCATGTGCTCGACCCAGATGTTCTCGATCGTGGTGTTCGCGACACCGTTGAAGTCGAACACCTTGCCCGGGCCGTCGATGCGCGAGGTGTAGTTGCCGAAGTAGGCGAACCCGGAGAACACCGACCCGTTCGCCGAGGACTCCGCGCGGAACCCGACATCGGTGTTGTCCTGTGTGGACGGCGCGTGGAACCTCGTGTACCACGGCCCGGCACCGACGACGCGGACCGGCTTGAGGTACACCTGGAACTTCGACGACGTCTGGTAGTCGCCCGGAGGCAGGTAGACGCCGACCAGGTCGCCGGTGGTGTCCATCCGCACCCGGTCCAGGGCGTTCTGCACGTCCTGCTGGCCGAACCCGGTGGGCACCGCGTACCGCGCGGGATCCGGGTTGGCGATCGGCGCCACCTGCTCGAGGCTGACGAAGTCGATCGCGTAGGCGGTGTTGTCGGCCGGGTCCTTCTGCAGCCGGATCGTGCTGCCCGCGGGGATCGTCGAGTTCAGCATGACGTTGGCCTCGTCGTAGACGTGCCGCGGCCCGCCCGCGCCCGGCGAGTTGCCCGGCGCCGCCTCGGCACCGTAGAGCCACGCGTACTTCGACGTCAGGTCGATCGCCTTGTGGAAGGTGCCGTTCACGTAGATGTTCAGCGTCGAGTCGAGCCCGCCCCCGCCGGCCGAGTCCGGGATGGAGAACCGGGTGACCAGCGTGTTGGTGGGCGCCTTGGTCGTCCACTGGACGTAGGCGCCGTTGGAGTTCAGCGTCACCGCGCGCCGGCCGGACGCCTCGCCGGCCAGGTCACCGATAGTCCTGTTGGGACCGATCACGGTCGCGCCGCCGCCGGTCACGCCGTCCTCGGCCTCGTAGGTGTCGTAGGGCATGTTCGCGCCGCGCCCGACGAACAGGGGGTGCGTGCTGGTGTTGTTGGCCTGCTTGGCCGGCAGCTCGTTGGCGTCGGTCGCGAGCACCACCTTCACCGTGTACCGGCCGTTCGCGGCCGTCCACGTGCCGAGGGTGACCGGGCCGGTCGTCGCGCCGGGCGCGATCGTGCCGGACGCCGAGCCGGTCAGCGTGCGCACCACCGCGCCGGTGGTCGCGTTCGCGACGGTCAGCGTGATGCCGTGCGCGCCGCCGGCGGAGGCGACGGTGCCCTGGTTGCGGATCGCCACCGTGAACGTCACCGTGGCGCCGCTCTGCGGGTTGGTCGGCGTCCAGCCGACCGGCGAGGCGATCAGGTCGGACGTCGGCACCGCGGTGACCACGAGCGCCGTCGGGTTGGTGAAGGAGTTGTTGGTCTCGTCCTTCTCGATGACGTCGTCGTCCTCGTCCACCGTGGCGCTCGCCGAGTAGCTGCCGGCGTCGCGGGCGCCGATGCTCGCGGTGACGGTCGCGGTCGCACCCGCGGTCAGCGCCCCGACGGACGCGGTGCCGACCGTGGTGGTGCCGAGGTGGAAGGTGACGCCGGTGGCCGCGGACGGCCGGTCGCCCGCGTTGCGCACGGTCGCCGACAGGGTGATCGCGTCGCTCTCCGACGGCGACTGCGGCGACCAGGTGAGGCCGGTGACCGTGAGGTCCGGGTTCGGCGCCGGAGTGCCGATGACCTGAAACTCGGCGACC
The DNA here is from genome assembly GCA_963727495.1 of uncultured Actinomycetota bacterium. Classification (GTDB taxonomy): domain Bacteria; phylum Actinomycetota; class Actinomycetes; order Mycobacteriales; family Pseudonocardiaceae; genus Actinophytocola. Next base: position 17,564 of record CAVSGQ010000003.1, read on the forward strand.
TGCCCGGCCGGCGCGCCGGTGTTCGCGGTGAACTGCAGGCGCACGTCGGCCGCCGTCGCGCTCACCGGGATGGTCACCTGGTTGCCGGCCGACGGGCTGAAGTCGTGCGGCGCCGAGGCGGCGATGGTGGTGAACGATCCGCCCGACTGGTCCCGGCCGAGCACCTGGAAGGTCTGCGTGCGCGGCCCCCAGATCGGGTCCGGGTTCAGCTTCACGACGATCGAGCTGATCGCGGCGTCGGCCCCGAGGCTCACGGTCAGCGTGTTCGGGTAGCCGCCGCCGTTGCCCTCCCAGTACGTCGTCACGTCGTCGTCGTCGGCGTTCGCGGCGACGTAGGTGAACTCGTGGCCTGACTCGGTGATCGGTTTGCCCACCGCGAGGTTCGTCCCCGCCGTGGTGCCGGTCCGGGTCACCGCGTTGCTGTTCGCCGACTCGTTGCCCGCCGCGTCCCGCGCCCGCACGAAGTAGGTGACCGTCGCGCCGGCCGGCTGGGCGTCGGTATAGGTCAGCACGTCGCCCGCCACGCTCGTGCGCAGCGCGTCGTTGGCGTAGACGTTGTAGCCGGTGACGCCCACGTCGTCCGTGCTGGCGTTCCAGGTCAGCCGGATCTGCCCGGTCTGCGGCTGGGTGAGCGCGAGGTCGGCAGGCGCGGTCGGCGGCGAGGTGTCCCCGCCCGCCGGACCGTAGACCTCGAGTTCGGAGGCCTGCCCGGCCGGCCAGCCGGTGTTCGCGGTGATGTGCAGGCGCACGTAGCGGGTGGTGGTCTCGTTGAAGGTGATGGTCACCGTGTTGCCGGTGGCCGGGTCGAACCGGTAGCCCGCGCTCGCCACGAGGTCGGTGAAGTTGGTGCCGTCGGTGCTGCGCCGGACCGACATGGTCTGCGTGCGCACCGGCCAGCTCGCCGGCAGCTTCACGACGATCCGGTTGGTGGCGACCGACGCGCCGAGGTCGGCCTGGATCCACTGCGGGAAGGCGTTGTTGGCACTCTCCCAGTAGGTGTCCTGGTTGCCGTCGTTGGCGTTGCCGACCGGGTACTCGCCGAGCGAGCTGCCGGCGGTGACCGGGTGGCCGTCGGTGAGGTCGTCGGTGGACACCTCGGCGGCGAACACCTGCAGCTCCGCGAGCTGGGCGGCGGGTTGCCCGGCGCCGCCGGCGAAGTCGACCCGGACGTAGCGGGCCTCGACGCCGCCGAGCGGGATCGTCACGGCGTTGCCGGACTCGGGGTCGAAGGTGCGCGCGACCGCAGCGGCCGCGGTGTCGAAGGTGGTTGCGTCGGTGCTGGTCCGCACGCCCACCAGCTGGGTCCGCGCCGCCCACTCGGCCGGGAGCGTGAGCACGGCCTTCCCCAGCCGCGCCCTGGTCCGGAGGTCGACCGTGACCTGCTGCCCGGATCCGGTCGCGCCCTCCCAGTAGGTGTCCGTGTCGCCGTCGTCGACGTTGCGGGCCGAGCCCGCGGAACTGCTCGCCGAGACGGGTTTGCCGCGTGCCAGGTCGGCGGGGTCCGGCGCGGCCGAGGCGGTGGGGCCGGCCACGACGAGCAGGCCGGTCGTGAGTGTCGTGGCCGCCAGCCACGACACGATTCGCTTCGCTCTCATGTGCGTCGCTCTCATCGTTGAGGACGGGTGTGACATGGCAGGGGTAGAGCAGTCACCGAGCAGACTTCGATATGATCAGAATTTGCAGTGTCTAGTTCGACTTTTGCATCGATCGAGTCAAGAGTTGCCTAGTCGCTACCCGAAGTCAACAGCCGACAGCAAAACGCCTCCGGCCCGCCGTCGGCTGGACGGCGGGCCGGAGGCGTGTGGGTTTCGCGCTAGCCGCCCTGGACGACGAAGAACAGCGCGCCCTGGTCGTCGGCGAACCCGGCCAGCCGCCCGTACGGGGTGTCGGTCGGCGGGGCGAGCACCTGCCCGCCGAGGTCGGTGGCCTTCGTCGCGGCCGCGTCGGTGTCGGGCACCTGGAAGTAGGCCCGCCAGTGCGCCGGCATCCCGGCCGGCGTGTCGGCACCGAGCACGCCGAGCCCGCCCGCGGTCTCGCCGTTGACCTTGAGCATCGCGTAGGGCTCGGTCTCCACGTCCTCGTAGGTGTAGCCGAACACCGCCTCGTAGAAGCGCTTCGCGCCGTCGAGGTCGCGGCTCATCTGCTCGTTCCACACCAGCGAGGACGCCTCGTTGGCCCGCTCGGCCCCGATGTGGGTGATCGACTGCCACGCGCCGAACGCCGCGCCGGTCGGGTCGACCGCGACGGTCATGCGGCCGATGTCCATCACGTCGAACGGCTCCATCAACACCTGGCCACCCGCCTCGGTGACCTTGCCGGCGATCTTGTCGACGTCGTCGGCGGCGAGGTAGGTGGTCCACACCGTCGGCTGCTCGGGGCTCTGCTTCCAGCCGATGCCGGCCACGCTCTTGCCGTCCACGCGGCACATCGCGTAGTTTGCCCGACTCGGGGCCACCCCGCTCGACCTCCCAGCCGAACAGGCCCGAGTAGAACGCGATCGCCTTCTCGCCGTCGTCGACCGCGAGATCGATCCAGCAGGGCGTGCCCTCGGGCCACGCCGTGCTTCTGGTAACCATGTCGCCTCCACTGTGCTCCGCGATCAGAGGCCGGACGGACCCCTGCCTGGATCCGGCACTGGCGGAGCGGAACGCTAGACCCGGCCACCGACAGAACCGGACGCGGCGCCAATCACCGCGGGATGCCGCACGTCAGTGATTTCCCGTCATTGACTCGGCCTCGACCCGGCTGTACCGGGGTGGCGAGCTCGTCGGCGAGTCGCCCTATCCGGGCTACGGCCTGTTCACCGGCCTGCCGGCCGGGTCGAGCCGCTACCGGCTCACCACCGAGGCGAGCAGGTCGGCGCCGTTCGACCTGTCGACGTCCATGAGCGCCGAGTGGACGTTCTCGTCGGCCCATGTGGACGGTGAGGACCCGGCCGAGGTGGCGCTGAGCACCGTGCGGTTCCTGCCGGCCCTCGACGCCGCGAACAGCGCGCCCGCGGGCAGGCCGTTCCTGGTGCCGATGCTGCTGGAGGACGAGACGGGTTCCTACGCGCGGCCGCGGCGGCTGACCGTCGAGGCGTCCTACGACGAGGGCACGACGTGGCATCGCGTGCCGGTGCTGCTGAACCTCGTCGCCGCGCTGCACCACCCGGCGCACGCCGAGTCGGTGTCGCTGCGGGCGTCGGCCACCGACCGGGACGGCAACACGGTGTCGGAGACGGTGATCCGGGCCTACAAGCTCCGGAAGTGAGTGGTCAGCCGGCGGTCGTCGTCGAGTACGTGGAAGGCGATCGCCGGCGGCAGGCCGACGTCGATGGTCGTGCTGCTCTCGAAGGGCAGCACGCCCGTCGACACCACACCCGGAGCGACGAGAAGCGGCCGGCCGGCGAACGTCGACGCGGCGGCCGTGTGCGCATGTCCACACAGGACAGCGGTGACGTTCGGGTGGCTCGCCACGATCTCGGCGAGGTTCTCGTCGCCGAACTGCCGGATCTCGTCGACGAGCGGGATGTGCAGCACGACGGGCGGGTGGTGGAAGCACACGAACGCCGGCTCGTCCTCCGGCGCGCCGGCGAGGGTCTTGTCGAGCCAGCTGAGCGTGGTGTCGTCGAGGACGCCCTCGTCGCGGCCGGGGATCGTCGAGTCGCACATCGCGACCGTCGCGCCGGGCAGGTGGTGCACCTGGTTGACCGGCCGGCCGTCGTCGTCGGGCGTGCCGAGGAAGTCCCGCTGGTAGGCGACCCGGTCGTCGTGGTTGCCCGGGCAGGCGAGCACCGGGAACCGCGCGGTCGCCATCAGGTCCCGGGCCGCCCGGTACTCCTCCGGCGCGCCGTGGTCGGCGATGTCGCCGGTCAGCAGGATGGCGTCGATCTGCCCGGGCAGCCCGTTGAGGTAACCGACGACCTGCTCGGCGCGGCGCATCGCGCGGGCCGCGTCGTGGTCCTGGCCGACGTGGATGTCGCTGACGTGCGCGAAGGTCACCATGCGGCGGGGTCCCTCCCGGGGCGGTGCGGGCCGGTGAGCACCTCGGCGGAGCCGGGCACCCGGAGGTGGCTGAGCCGGCCGTAGTCGCTGTCGGTCTCGGCCAGGAACGGGGTCACGTCGACCGGGGTGGCCGGCGTGTCGTCGCGGCCCAGGTCGTGCAGCCACTCGGCGGTCCGCGCGAGCGAGAGCTTCACGTGCCACGAGCCGCCCTCGGTGGCGCGCCGGCGCAGCGCGGTGATCACCCCCAGCGCGGCGAGCCAGCCGGTGCCGTGGTCGAGCGCCTGCGCCGGCAGCGGTCGCGGCTCGTCCATCCCTTCGTCCGCGGCGATCCCGCAGGACATCTGCACGAGGCTGTCGAACCCGCGCCGCGTCCGCCACGGCCCGGTGTGCCCGTAGGCGGCCAGGCTCACGACGACGATCCCGGGCACCAGCGCGGCCAGCTCCTCCGGGCCGAAGCCCTTCCGTGCCAGGGAGTCCGGCCGGTATGACTGGAGGAACACGTCGGCCTGCCCGGCGAGCTCGCACAGCGTGGCGCGGCCCTGCGGCGTGTCCAGGTCGAGGTGGCAGGACCGCTTGCCGAAGTCGGTGTCCATGACGACCCGGTGCAGGACCGGGCGCTTGGGATCGGTCACGTGCAGCACGCCGGCGCCGTGCGCGGCGAGGGTTCGCGCGGCCACCGGCCCGGCGATCACGTGGGTCAGGTCCAGCACGCGCATCCCGGACAACGGGCGCTCTGCCAGCGTCCACATGGCGAGTACGTGGCCCGGCGCGGCCCGGTCCACCAGCGCCTGCTCGGCCATCATCCGGTCCGCCCGCATCAGGTCGAGCGGGGGCAGCGGCCGCGGCGGCGCGTCGCCGAGGCGTTCGATCGCCACCAGCCGCTCGGCGCGCACCGCCGTGCCGGGACCGTCGGCGAGCCAGCCGGCGCGGTCGCGCATCGCGGCGGCCGCGCCGCCCGCGGCCAGCACGGCGTCCTCCACCTCGACCGCCCGGCGGCGCGCGACCGCGTCGCGCACGCCGTCCGGGTCCGGGCCGAGGGCGCGCAGGACGGCGTCGGCGTGGTGCGGGTAGTTCGCGTGCAGCCGCACCCAGCCGTCGGCCGCGCGGTAGTCGCCGGACAGCGACGCCCACAGCCCGCCGGGCGGCTCGCCGGCCACCCGCACGTGCCGCTCGCTGCGGAAGGCCTCCGCGGCGTGTCCGATGTGGATGTCGACCGGCAGCGGGTGGCCACCGCGCTCGCCGACCAGCTCGGACGCGGCCAGCGTGGTCGCGGCGACGCACGCCGCGGCCGCGGCGGCCACCCGGTACGGGCCGGGCAGCGGGTGCTCGCCACCCTCGAACGTCACCGGGCCGGCGGTGGTGTCGCTGTCGGTGCCGGTGACGTCCTTCCAGAGCGCGGCGAGCGTGTCTGCGGGCACGGTCGTCAGGGCAGGTTCGCGACCAGCTCGGCGGGGGCGAGCCTCGTGCCGGTGTAGAAGGGGGTCTCCTCGCGGACGTGCCGGCGGGCCGTGCTGCCGCGCAGGTGCCGCATCAGGTCGACGATGCGGTGCAGCTCGTCGGCCTCGAAAGCCAGGATCCACTCGTAGTCGCCCAGAGCGAACGAGGCCACCGTGTTGGCCCGCACGTCCGGGTAGTCGCGCGCCATCTTGCCGTGCTCGGCCAGCATCCCGCGGCGCTCCTCGTCGGGCAGCAGGTACCACTCGTAGGACCGCACGAACGGGTAGACGCAGACGTACTTGCGGGCCGGCTCTCCGGCGAGGAACGCCGGCACGTGGCTCTTGTTGAACTCGGCCGGCCGGTGCAGCGCGACCTGGCTCCACACCGGTGCGGACGCCCGGCCGAGCGCGGTGCGCCGGAACCCGGCGTAGGCGGACTGGAGCTGCTCGATCTCCTCGGCGTGCCACCAGATCAGGTAGTCGGCGTCGGCCCGCAGGCCGGCCACGTCGTACACCCCGCGCACCAGGACACCCTTGGCCTCCAGGGCGTCGAGGTACTCGCTCGCCTCGGTGGCCGCCGGGCCGCGGTCGTCACCGAGACGGCCGGGTTCGGCCCGGAACACCGACCACATGGTGTACCGGATGGTGTCGTTCAGCTCGGCGTAGTTCAGGCGGGCCATGGCGCCATGCTCCCACTACCGGGCCTCGGTGTGGGCGAGAAGGTGCCCGGCGACACGGTCCGCCGCCGCCCGTGCACTGTCCACGCACGCCGGGATCCCGACGCCGCGGAACGCGGCGCCCGCCACGGCGAGCCCGGGCACCTCGGCCACGGCGCGCTCCACGGCCGACACGGTCGCGTGATGCCCGACGCCGTACTGCGGCAGGCCCCCACCCCACCGGGTGACCGTCCAGTCCACCGGCGCCGCGCCGACCCCGGTCAGCTCGCGCAGGTCGGCCCGGACGGCGGCGAGCAGGTCGGCGTCCTCGCGGCGCAGCAGCACGGTCTCGCCGACCCGGCCCACGGACGCGCGCAGCCGGACCGGCGTGCCGCCCCACTTCACGCTCGTGTGGGTGAACGCCTTGGCCGTGAAGTGGGTCCCGTCGGCGTGCCGCTCCCCGACCGCGAGCAGCACCCCGCTCGTGTCGGGCAGCGCGACGCCGTCCGGCAGCACCATGCTCACCACGGCCATCGAGCCGACCTCGATGCGGCCGTACGCGGCCGCGGCGGCCGGCACGGCGCCGGCGAGCAGGCGGCGCGCCGCGGGCGGCGGCACCGCGAGCACCACGGCGTCGGCGTGGCACACCTCGGCGCGGGCGGGGCTGCCGATCTCCAGCCGCCAGCCCGCGCCGGTGCGAGCCAGCTCGCGGACCGGGAGGCCGAGGCGGATCTCGGCCGCGGCCCGCCGGGCCAGCTCGTCGACGAGCACGGTCATGCCGCCGCGCAGCGCGCCGAACACGGGCTTGCCCGCGGCGGCCGGCGCGCCGAGCACCCGCGCGGCGGCACCGGTCAGCGAGCCGCCGGCCGGGCCGAGCGCGTCGACCAGTGCCGGCATGGTGGCGCGCAGCCCCAGCCGGTCGGCGCGGCCCGCGTAGACCCCGCCGAGCAGCGGCTCGACCAGGCTGTCGACGAGCTCGCGGCCGAACCGCAGCGCCAGCACGTCGGCGACCGCCACGTCGTCGGTGATCTCCAGTGGTGGCAGGGTGCGCTCGGCCGCGACCCGGTCGGCGCCCTCCCGGGAGAGCACCGGGCGCACCAGGTCGGGGTCGGCCGGCACGCCGAGGAACGTGCGCGGGGGCAGCGGGACACCGCGCCCGCCGGCCCGCACGGTGGCCGCGGCGCGCTCCGGGTGGATCAGCCTGCCGGTCAGGCCCAGCTCGTCGACCAGCTCGACGGCCGCCGGGTTGCGCAGCACGAACGCCTCGGCGCCGACGTCGGTGGGCGTGCCGCCGAGCTCGACCGTGCGCAGCTTGCCGCCGAGCCGGCGGGCCTGCTCGACCAGCGTGATGCGCGCTCGCGGGCCGAGCCGGGTGCGCAGCCGGTGGGCCGCGGCCAGGCCGGTGACGCCCCCGCCGACCACGACAACGTTCAGGCCGTCGTTCATGGCGTCAGGCCGTGCACCAGATCGACGACCCTGGTCAGCACGTCCGGGTCGGTGTCGGGCAGCACCCCGTGGCCGAGGTTGACGATGTGCCCGCCGGCGGCCCGGCCCTCCGCGACGATCCGCCGCACCTCCCGCTCGACCGCGTCGAAGTCGGCCAGCAGCACGGCCGGGTCGAGGTTGCCCTGCACCACCGGCGGCGGCAGGCCCGGCCGGTGCAGCCGGCGCACCGCCTCGTCGAGCGGCAGCCGCCAGTCGACGCCGACGACGTCCGCGCCCGCCTCGCGCATCGCCGCCAGCAGCTCGCCCGTCCCCACCCCGAAGTGGATCTTCGGCACGCCGTGGACCGCGCCCAGCACGCGGGCGGAGTGCGGCAGCACGAACTCGCGGTAGTCGCGCTCGGACAGCGCGCCGGCCCAGGAGTCGAACAGCTGCACCGCCTGTACCCCTGCCGCGACCTGCACCTGGAGGAAGGTGGTGGTGATCGTGGCGAGCGCGCCGAGCAGGGTGTGCCAGGTGGCCGGGTCGGAGTACATGAGCGCCTTGGTGCGCTCGTGGTGCCGGCTGGGCCCGCCCTCGATCAGGTAGGAGGCGAGCGTGAACGGCGCGCCCGCGAAGCCGATCAGCGGGGTCGCTCCCAGCTCGGCGCGCAGCAGCCGGACCGCGTCCGCCACCGGGTCGAGCTGCCCGGTCTCGAGCGGGGGTAACGCCTCGACGGCCGCGCCGGTGCGCACGGGCTCGGCGACCACCGGCCCGGTGCCCGGCACGATGTCGACACCGATGCCGGCCGCCACGAGCGGCACCACGATGTCGGAGAAGAGGATGGCCGCGTCGACGCCGTGGCGGCGGACCGGCTGCATGGTGATCTCGCAGACCAGGTCGGGGGTGAAGCAGGCCCGCAGCATCGGGATGCCCTCGCGCACCGTGCGGTACTCGGGCAGGGACCGTCCGGCCTGGCGCATGAACCAGACCGGCGGGTGGGTCGGTGTACCGCCCGCGGCGGCCACCAGCAGCGGTGCGGCGGTGGCGCGGGGGGCGGTGTCGGACATGGGTGTCATAGCGAGATGAATCGTGCCACGAGGCCCTGACGGTTTCCGGTGGTGCCACGGTCAGTGGGTGCGAAGTCGGGGGTCTGTCCGGCGCGCCGTCACCTCTCACTGACACGGGTGGTCCTACAGTTACGAGTCGTGACCAAGACGTCGGCAGCGCCTGAACTGTTCACTCAGGCCGTCGGGGCGCTGAAGTCGCTGCGCCCGCGGCCCGAGCTGCAGCTCGGTGTCGTCCGCCCGCCGCAGCGCCTGGCACCGTGGGCGTTCGCGATCACCGCGGAGGTCACCGGGCCGGCGGACGTGCTCGCCACCGGGCGGCTGATCCTGCTGCACGACCCGGACGGGCCGGAGTCCTGGGACGGGGTGCTGCGGGTGGTCGCGTACGTGCGGGCCGAGCTGGACGCCGAGCTCGCGGACGACCCGTTGCTGCCCACCGTCGGCTGGTCGTGGCTGACCGACGCGCTGGCCGCGACCGGTGCCGAGTACACGGCGCTGGGCGGGACGGTGACGGACACGACGTCGGCCCGGTTCGGCGACATCTCCGGCCCGGCCCGGACCGACGACCTGGAGCTGCGCGCGTCGTGGACGCCGCTGGGCGCCGACCTGGCGCCGCACGGCGAGGCGTTCTGCGACCTGATGGCGAGCGTGGTGGGCCTGCCACCGGTCGGGGTGACGGTGTTCTCCCAGCGTCAGGGCAGCTGAGCCGTTTCTGTCGGTGGTCGCGCCTAGCGTGCCGGGCATGACGTTCGCATACCTGTTCGTGCTGGACACGCTCGCCGACTGGGAGCACGGGTTCCTCACGACCGAGCTGAACACCGGCCGGTACTTCGCGCAGCCCGGCACGTCGTTGCCGGTACGCACGGTCGGCGTCACCGGTGAGCCGGTCACGACGATGGGCAGCCTGCGGGTGCGGCCGGACCTGGCCCTGAGCGACCTCACCCCGGACGACGCGGCGGTGCTGCTGCTGCCCGGCGCCGATACCTGGAGCGAGCCGCGCCACCGGCCGGCGGTCGCCGCGGCGGCGGAGTTCCTGGCCGCCGGCGTGCCGGTGGCCGCCATCTGCGGCGCGACGATCGCGCTGGCGGACGCGGGGATGCTCGACGAGCGGCCGCACACGAGCAACGACCTGGAGATGCTCAGACACTTCTGCCCCGGCTACGGCGGCGCGGCGCACTACGTGGGCGAGCCGGCGGTCACCGACGGCGACCTGATCACGGCGACGGGCACCGCGCCGCTGGACTTCGCCCGGCATGTGCTGGCCCGCCTGGACGTGATGTCCCCGCAGACCCTGACCGCCTGGTACGAGCTGTACCGAACCAGCGCACCCGAGCACTACTTCGCGATGGTCGACTCCTTACCCCGGCCCGCCTGACCCGCGACCGAGCCACCGGAGCCACCGGCCGCCCGGACGGCGCGGGCACGCCCCCGACTACCCCGCCCGGGCGACCTCCTCGGCCGCCCCCAGCACCCGCAGGAGGTTCTCCCCGGCGAGCTTGGCGCAGTCCTGCTCGCTCCACCCCCGCTCCAGCAGCGCGGCGAACAGCGCCGGGTAGCAGCTCACGTCCTCCAGCCCGGACGGCAGGAAGCCGACCCCGTCGTAGTCCCCACCGAGGCCGATGTGGTCGACGCCGGCCACCTCGCGGGCGTGCTCCACGTGGGCCACGACCTCCGCGATGCCGACCGACGGCTTCGGCGGGCCCGACCAGCCCTCCTGGAACCGCCACCGTTCGTCCGTGTCGCGATGGTCCACGCCCGCGGCGGCCATCGCGTCCTTCAGGGCGTTGTCCCACTCGACCAGCGCGTCCGAGACGAAGTACGGCACGAACGTCACCATGCACACCCCACCGTTGCCCGCGAGCCTCGCCAGCACGTCGTCGGGCACGTTGCGCGGGTGGTCCGTGACGGCCCGGCACGAGGAATGGCTGAAGATCACCGGCGCCGTGCTGGCGTCCAGCGCGTCACGCATCGTGGTCGCCGCGACGTGGGACAGGTCCACCAGCATGCCGAGGCGGTTCATCTCCGCGACCACCTCGCGGCCGAAGTCGGTCAGGCCGTTCGCGGCCGGCTCGTCGGTCGCCGAGTCGGCCCACGGCACGTTCTCGTTGTGCGTCAGCGTCAGGTACCGCACCCCGAGCCGGTACAGCGCGCGCAGCACGCCGAGCGAGGAGTTGATGCAGTGCCCGCCCTCGGCACCCAGCATCGACGCGATCCGGCCCGCGGCGAACGCCGATCGGGCCTGTTCGGCCGTCGAAACGATTTGCAAATGCTCCGAATATTTACCAGCCAAACTGTGGACGAGTTCGCACTGCTGGACCACAGCCGCCACGGCTTCGTCACCCGAAAGGCGGCATGGCACGTACACAGACCAGAACTGCATGCCGAGCCCACCGGCCCGCAACCGCGGGATGTCGGTGTGCAGCCGGGGCTGCGGCTGGGTCAGATCGATCCCGAACCCGTCCGATCGAGCCGGGTCGACGCCCGGGCTGGTGCGCAACGCCCAAGGTAGGTCGTTGTGTCCATCGACCAGAGGGGTGGTCCTGAGCAACGCTCGCGCGCGCTCCAACTGCCGGATCTCCGCCACCGCGTCCTCGTTTCATCGTGTGCCGACGCTTGCGCGTTACGTCACCAACCAAGGGTCACCCGATCGTGTTACGTCCGCACGCTGGAGTGATGTCTCGATTGGATAGATAACGAATTGATCATCCCGCTAACCCGCTTGGGGGGCTAGGCTGCCTTCGTCGACACCACTTTCGGTCCAATGGCGGCGCGGCTGTTTGGCCGAAGGTCCCGGTGTAGGTCGGGGGGCACGACCGACTCCAGGGAGGTAGTGACGTGGCTGCCGTCGGCTTAGGTCAGGCCGTTCGAACCACGCCAGCCGGCGTCTTGCCGGCGAACATGGTCCCGCATCCGCGGGAGGAGCTGTTCTCGGTGCTGGTGGTCGATGACCATCCGTTGTTGAGGGAGGCGATAGCTGCCCGGTTGACCCAGATGGGTGCGGGCACCGTTCACGAGGCCGCCACGGTGGCCGAGGCGAGGGCGAGGGCGCTGGCCACCGGGCCATGCGATCTGGCAATCCTTGATCTCGGGTTGCCGGACGGTAGTGGTATTGAGCTGGTGACCGAGCTTCGTGGCCATGGTTGGCCGCGGATCGTGGTGCTGGCGTCGTCAGACGATCCGTACGCCGTGCGTTCGGCCTTCCAAGCAGGGGCCCAGGCCTACCTGCTGAAGTCGGCCTCGCCGGTGGTCGTGACCGACGGGGTCCGGCGGGTGCTCGAAGGCGGCGTCTACGCCGACCCGAGCGTCGCGCCCATCCTCGCGACGGGCACGCGGGTCCCTGGCACCGACAACACCCCACGCGAGCTCTCCGCTCGCGAGGTCGAGGTTCTCCAGCTCGTCGCGGACGGTCAGTCCAACAAAGAGATCGGCGAGGGGCTCAACCTGTCTGCTCTGACGGTGAAGAGTCATCTCTCACGGATCGGCCGGAAGTTGGGCACCGGCGACCGGGCACAGATGGTCGCACTGGCCATGCGGGCCGGTGTGATTCGTTGATCTGACACTCGGTGGATCGGGGCGCGGGGCACAGTGCGCTCCCCGATCCACCGGTGTTCGACCCGCAACCCCTTGTTAGGCGCACGGCGCGTGCGCGCGTCCCGTATGGTCATCCGCCGTGGGTGAATCGGGGACGGAAACTGACGAGGAGGCACGACCGGAGCCCGTGCTGCTGACGCAGCCGGCCGAGGGGACGCCGGACGTGGTTGCCACGTTCGAGGCACTGCGCGAGGCCTCGGACACACTGGCCGCTGGCCGCGGGCCGATCGCGGTGGACACCGAGAGAGCCTCCGGCTACCGGTACTCCCAGCGGGCCTACCTGGTGCAGGTGCGCCGTGAGGGCGCCGGCACCGTGCTGCTCGACCCGGTCGCGGTGAACGACCGTATCGACCCCTTCATCGAGGCGCTGGCCGACACCGAGTGGGTGCTGCACGCCGCCTCCCAGGACCTCCCCTGCCTCGCCGAGCTGGGCCTGCGCCCCGCCCGGCTGTTCGACACCGAGCTCGCCGGCCGGCTGGCCGGCTTCGAGCGGGTCGCCCTCGGCACCCTGGTCGAGCTGCTGCTCGGCTACCGGCTGGAGAAGGGGCACGGCGCCGCCGACTGGTCCCGGCGGCCGCTGCCCCAGGACTGGCTGGACTACGCCGCCCTCGACGTCGAGCTGCTGATCCCGTTGCGCGACGTGCTCGAGGAGGAGCTGACGGCCCAGGGCAAGCTCGCCTGGGCCCTCGAGGAGTTCGAGGCGCTGCGCGTCGCCCCGCCACCGCCGCCGCGGGCCGAGCCGTGGCGGCGCACCTCCGGCATCCACCGGGTGCGCTCGCCGCGCGGGCTCGCCGCCGTCCGGTCGATGTGGGAGACCCGCGACTCGCTCGCCCGGCAACGCGACATCGCGCCCGGCCGGGTGCTGCCGGACAGCTCGATCGTGCAGGCGGCGATCGCCGCGCCCGACGACGAGGTGAGCCTGCTGCAGCTGCCGGTGTTCCGCGGCCGCTCGCAGCGCCGCATCGCCGAGACCTGGGTGCGCGCGCTGCGCGAGGCGGCCCGGCTGCCCAAGAGCGAGCTGCCCGACCCCTCGCCGCCGCACGACGGCCCGCCGCCGCCGAACCGCTGGGCGGACCGCGACCCGGCCGCCGCCGCGCGGCTGTCCGCGGTCCGCGCCGAGCTCGCGACGATCGCGGAGGAGCACCGGCTGCCGGTGGAGAACCTCCTGCAGCCCGACCTGGTGCGCCGGACGTGCTGGCGCCCGCCCCCCACGCTGTCCACCGACAGCCTCTCCGAGGCGCTGCGGGCCGGCGGTGCCCGCGAGTGGCAGATCGCGCTGACGGTCCGCGCCCTGACCGGCGCGCTCAACGGCTCGGGCTGACCCCGGTGGCCGGCCGGGTCCGGATCGGCACGTCGGGCTGGGTGTACCCGCCGTGGCGCGGGGTGTTCTACCCGCCGAAGCTCGCGCACCGCCGCGAGCTGGAGTACCTGTCCGGCCGCGTCGACTCGGTCGAGATCAACGGCTCGTTCTACGCGCTGCAGCGCCCGTCGAGCTACCAGGCGTGGCGCGCGCAGACGCCGGACGACTTCGTCTTCGCGGTCAAGGGCGGCCGGTTCATCACGCACATGAAGCGGCTGCGCGACGTCGACACGCCGCTCGCGAACTTCTTCGCCTCGGGCGTGCTGGCGCTGGGCGACAAGCTCGGCCCGCTGCTCTGGCAGCTGCCGCCGACGCTCGCGTTCGACGCCGGGCTGCTGGCGGACTTCTTCGACCGGCTGCCCCGCACCACCGCCGCGGCCGCGGCCATCGCCGCCCGGCACGACGAGCGGCTCGAGGGTCGCGCCTGGACGGTCACCGACGCGGACCGCCCGCTGCGGCACGCGCTGGAGGTCCGCCACCCGAGCTTCACCGACCCGGCGTTCCTCGACGTGCTGCGCGCGCACGGCATCGCGGTGGTGATCGCGGACGCGGCGGCGACCTGGCCGTACCTGGAGCACGTGACGGCGGAGTTCGCCTACGTCCGGCTGCACGGCGGCACGGAGCTCTACGTCAGCGGCTACACCGACGAGGCGCTGGACGCGTGGGCGGCGCGGATCCGCGGCTGGACGGCCGAGGGCATCGACACCTACGCCTACTTCGACAACGACGCGAAGGTGAAGGCACCGCACGACGCGATCGCGCTGGCGGACCGCTTGGCCGCCGACTAGACCTTCCTGACCTGCACCGAGGCCGGGTAACTTCGGTCCTGTCACGGAGCGGGGAGGTGCGCGGGTGCTGGAACCGCTGGCCGACGACGACGCGCGGACGGTGGGCCCGTTCGCGGTCGAGGGCCGCCTCGGCTCGGGCGCGACGGGCCACGTCTACATGGGACGCTCGCCCAGCGGTGCCGCGGTCGCGGTCCGGGTCGTGCGGGCGGGGCTCGCCGCCGACGCCGGGTTCCGCCGCCGGTTCGCCGCGGACGTCGCCGCCGCCGCACGGGTGCGCAGCGAGCATGTCGCCCCGATCGTCGACGCCGGCACCGAGGCGGACCGTCCGTGGCTGGCCACCGAGTACGTGGCCGGGCCGTCGTTGCGGGAGGTGGTCGGCGAGCGCGGGCCGCTGCCGGGCCCCGAGGTGCTGCGGCTGGCGGGTGGGGTCGCGGACGCGCTGGTGGCGATCCACGCCTCCGGCCTGGTGCATCGCGACCTGACGCCGGGCAACGTCCTGCTGCCGCCGGACGGGCCACGGGTGATCGACTTCGCGCTCGCCCGGGCGGCCGACGCGGCCGGGGTCACCGTCGGCACCCCCGCGTACCTGGCGCCCGAACACCGCAGGGGCGAGGTCGGCCCGGCGGCGGACGTGTTCGCGCTGGGGGTGCTGATCTCCTACCTGGCCACGGGCCGCACCCCGTCCGGCCAGGAGGACGGCGCGGACGACGGGGTGCCGGAGCCGCTGCGCGCGCTCGTCGCCCTCTGCCTGGCCGACGACCCGGCGTCGCGCCCCGCACCCGCGGAGATCGCCGAACAGTGCCGCCGCACGCGGGCGGGCGCCGCCGACGCCCCGGCGGCCACGCCACCCGAACCGTCGACCGGGAACCCCCTCGCCTACCCGGCCACCGCCCCACCGGCCAACCCGCTCGACCTGTCCACCGGCATCCCCGCCGACACCGCCGTCGGCCCGCTCTCCACGGCGCGCCCCGCACCGCCCGAACCGCCCACCGGCAACCCCCTCGCCTACCCGGCCACCGCCCCACCGGCCAACCCCCTGGACCTGTCCACCGGCATTCCCGCCGACGCCGTCGTCGGGCCGCTCACCCCGGCCGCGGACACCGCCGCCGGGGCACCCGCCCACCCGGCCGGCCTCGCCACGAGCGCGCCCTCCCCAGGCCCGGCCCCCGCGCCGGCCGGACCACCCGTCGAGCCGGGCGACCTCGCCGCGCTGCGCGCGGCCGCCGACGCCGTGGCACTGGCCCACCCGCACGCGGGAACCGACCTCCACCCGGGAGCCGTCCCGGACGGGGGCGCCGGCGGCGCCGGGCACGTGGTCGAGCCGGTCGGGTACGGCGCCCCCGCCACCGCCCCGCCACCACCACCGGGCAGCGAACGACGGCGCCGAAGACTCGCCGTCCTGGCCGCCGTGATCCTGCTTGCCGCCGCGATCGCCGTGCCGCTGGTCCACGACAACACCGTCGAGGGCACGCCCGTCGCGGCCGCGGAGCGCGCCACGCCGGCCACCGAGGACGGCTCGCCCGCCGGCACGCCCGTGCCGACCTGCGCCGGCGCCCGCAACCTCGTCGCCGGCGGTTCGGCGCTCCAGCGCGAGGCGGTGACCGCGGTCGCCGACGCGTGGGCCACGCGTTGCCCCGGCAGCACCGTCACCTACACCCCCGGCGGCAGCGCCTTCGGCCTGCGGCAGTTCGCGGCGGACGGGTCCGACTTCGCGGTGTCCGACCACCCGCTCGGCGCGAGCCAGGGCGAGATCGCCTCCGCCGCGGCCCGCTGCGCCGGGGTCGGCGCGCCCGCCGACAAGAAGCTCGTCCTCCAGGTGCCCCTGGTCCTCACTCCCATCGTTCTCGCCTACCACCTGCCCGGTGTCACCGAGCTGCGGCTGGACGCGCCGGCCGTGGCCGGGATCTTCAGCGGCCGGATCACCCGGTGGGACGACCCGGCCATCGCCGAGCTGAACCCCGACACCCGGCTGCCGGCGACCGCGATCAGGGCGGTCGCCCACGCCGGGCAGTCCCAGTCCACGCAGACCTTCCAGGAGTACCTGACCGCCGTCGGCGGCTGGCGCCTCGGCGCGGGGCCGGAGTTCGCCGGTACCGCGGACTCCCTGCAGCGCTCCGATGTGGACGTGCTCGGCGCCGTCCGCACCGTCGGCGGTGCCATCGGCTACCTGCCCTACGCGCTGACGCGCCCGACGAACGAGCCCGTCGCCGACCTGGTGACCGGCGGTGCGAACGGCCCGGCGGCGGGGCCGGACGGGTACGCCGTCGACGCGGCGGTCACCGTCGCGCTGCACGACTCCGACGACCTCACCCGGCTGCCGGACGCCGTCTACCGGGCCGGCACCGACCGGGTCGGCGACGCCACCGCGCCCTACCCGCTGGTGCACGTCGGCTATGTGGTGGCCTGCACGGAGTACCTCGACCAGGGCACCACGGCCTCGGTCAAGGACTTCCTGCTCGCCGCGCTCACCTCGCGGGCGGGCCCGGCGAGCGGCTACCAGCTACCGCTCGGCGACCTGCGGGACCGCCTCGTCGACCTGGTCGAGGCGACCTACTGAGCCGGCAGGTGCACGGTCACCGCCAGCCCGCCGCCCGGCACCGCCTCCGCGGCCACCGTCCCGTGGTGGGCGAGCACCACCGCCCGCACGATCGCCAGCCCCAGCCCGGTCCCCGCGTGCGCGGTACGGTCCACCCCGCCCCGCCGGAACGACTCGAACAGCTCGTCCACCCGCTCCGGGTCCACCACCGAGCCCGACGAGCTGACCCGCAGGCTCGACCATTCCGGCGACACGGCGGTCCGCACGTCGACCCAGCCGCCGTCGACGTTGTGCCGCACGGCGTTCTCCAGCAGGTTCCCCGCGACCCGTTCCAGCAGCGCCGGGTCGCCGGTGGCGGGCGCGGGCGCGGTGTGGAACGTGGCGGACAGGCCGCGCCGCTCGGCGTCGGCGGAGATCGGCTGCCAGGCCGCGGCCACGACGCCCGCGAGGTCGACCGGCTCCACCCCGCCGATCCCCATGCCGTCGGTGCGCGCGAGCAGCAGCAACGCCTCCACCAGCCGCTCCGCGCGCATGGTCGCGTCGCGGACCACCCCGGCCATCCGGCGCAGCTCGCCGACGTCGGCCTCCGGGTCGGACAGCGTCACGTCCAGCTCGGTGCGGATCACCGACAGCGGAGTGCGCAGCTCGTGGGAGGCGTTCGCGACGAACTGGCGCTGCGCGGAGAACGTCGCCTGCAGCCGGTCGAGCATCGCGTCGAACGTGTCGGCCAGCTCGGCGACCTCGTCACGCGGGCCACGCAGCGAGATCCGCTCGCCCAGCGACTCGGCGGACAGCCGGCGCGCGGTGCCGGTGACGTCGCGCAGCGGCTTGAGCACGCGGTCGGTGAACGTCCAGGCCAGCAGCGCGGTCGCGAACACCACGCACACGAACGCGATGGACCCGGCGAGCAGCACGCGCAGCCGCGCGTTGTCGCGCAGCACCTCGGCGAGCTTCTCGGCCTTCACCGGCACGCCGTCGACGATGATCGTGGTCCCCGCCGGGAGGCTGGGCACGGTGACCGCGTTGCCCGCGAGCATCCAGCCGAGCCACAGCAGCAGCGCGGCGACGAGGGCCACCAGCGCGGTGGCGAGCAGGGTGATCCGGCCGCGCAGACCGGGCCCGCGCCGCGGGCCGGTCACGACCGCATCCCGCGTGCCCGGTCCGGCCGCTCACGGTCGCCCTGTGCCATCGGTCCGCCGGCTCGCTCAGCCGGGCTCGGTGTCCGGGGGCGAACCGGCCGCGGGGACCCGGTAACCGGACCCGACGACCGTGTCGATGACCCCGGGCTCACCCAGCTTCTTGCGCAGGGTCATCACCGTCACCCGGACGGTCGTGGTGAACGGGTCGGCGTGCTCGTCCCACACCCGCTCCAGGAGCTCCTCGCTGCTGACCACCGAGCCGGCGGCGGCGAGCAGCACCTCCAGCACGCCGAACTCCTTGCGGGTCAGCTCGACCGGCTCACCGGCCCGGGTGACCGTGCGGCGGGCGGGGTCGAGCTCGAGGTCGCCCGCGCGCAGCACCGGCGGGGTGACCGGGGTGGAGCGGCGGGCCAGCGCGCGCACGCGCGCCACCAGCTCGTCGAACGCGAAGGGCTTGGCGAGGTAGTCGTCGGCGCCGAGGGACAGCCCCTCCACGCGGTCGGCCACCGAGCCGGACGCGGTCAGCATGATCACCCGGGTGAGCGCCCCGGACGCGACGATCTCGCGGCACAGCTCGTCGCCGGACATCCCCGGCAGGTCCCGGTCGAGCACGACGACGTCGTACCGGGTGATGGTGGCCTTCTCGTGCCCTTCGTCCCCGTCGAGCGCGACGTCGACGGCCATGCCCTCCCGACGCAACCCTCTGGCGACGGCCTCGGCCAGGGGTTCCTCGTCCTCGACGATCAGAATCCGCACGGTACACAAGGTACCGAGCGGCTACCGGCTACCTGGCCCGGGCGGCCCGCACGTGCTCCGCGATCGGGCTCAGCCGCAGCCAGGCGGGCAGGCCGCGAACCACCCAGCGGGTACCGGTCAGGTCGATCGAGCCGGCCCGGACCGCGTCCATCAGCTCGATCTCGCCGAGCCACATCCGGTACAGGGTCGGCAGGTCCGCCGCCAGCACCGCGTCGATGTCGAAGCCGGGGTCGGTGTAGCAGACCGACGCGTCGCCCGGCTCGAGCACGAGCCAGTACTTGCGCTTGCGGTCGGCGATCTCCACCTGGACCACCGCGCGCCGCTCGAGGTCGGCGGTGTCGATCCGGCCGTGCATCCACCACATCAGCAGCTCGGGGTCGAGCTCCTCGGGCCGCGGGTCGCCGAACGCGTGCCGCGCACCCCAGTCGGCCAGGCCGAACACCAGCGGGCGCAGCTCCTGACCGGCCCGCGTCAGCGCGTAGCCGTCCCCGGTGCGTTCCACCAGGCCCGCGTTGTGCAGCTGGCGCAGCCGCCGGGACAGCAGCGCCCGCGACAGCCCGGGCAGCCCGCGGGCCAGCTCGTTGAACCGGGTCGCCCCGACCAGCATGTCCCGCACGATCAGCAGGGTCCACCGGTCACCGAGGACCTCGACGGCCCGCACCACCGGACAGTACTGGGCATAACTGCGCATGGCCGCACTCCAGGTTCAGTTTCTGTACTACTGCATCGTCCGCCCGGTTCTTAGCGTGACGACATGACAATCGCCGCAACACGCTCGACCAGTACCTTTCCGATCCCGTCACGGCCCGACGACGCGCGGTTCATCGACCTGGCCGCCCGTATCGGGGCGGTCGCCGCCGAGCACGCGGCCGAGCACGACCGCGACGCCACCTTCGTCACCGAGGCCTACGCCGCGATGCGCGAGCACGGCTACCTGGCGCTGACCGTGCCGGAGGAGCTCGGCGGCCTGGGCGCGACGATGCGCCAGGCCTGCTACGCCCAGGCCGAACTGGCCGGCCACGACGGTGCGAGCGCGCTGTCCGTGGCGATGCACACCTACCTGACGCTGGTGCAGGTCTACCGCCGCCGCAAGGGCGCGCCGGACGCCGAGGCGGTGCTGCGCCGGGTCGCGGCCGACGGCGTCGTGATCGCCACCAGCGGCGGCTCGGACTGGCTGTGGCCGACCGCGACCGCCGTGCCCACCGACTCCGGCTACCTGGTCAGCGGGCGCAAGACGTTCTGCAGCCAGTCCCCCGAGGCGACCGTCGTGGCGACCTGCGCGGTGCTCGGCGAGCCGGGCGAGCAGGCCGACGTCATGCACTTCAGCGTGCCGCTGTCCGCGCCCGGCGTCCGGATCGAGCAGACCTGGGACACGCTGGGCATGCGCGGCACCGCGAGCCACGACGTGGTGCTGACCGACGTCGCCGTGCCGTCCGGCGCGATCGCCGGGCACCGGCCCTACGGCGAGCTGGGCGCCCCGCTGCTGGCCGCGACCGTCCACTTCGCACCGATCGTCGGCGCGACGTACTTCGGCATCGCGGCCGGTGCCCGGGACGCCGCCGTCGCCGCGGCGGCCGCCGGCACCCGGGGCGCGCGGCCGGTGGCCGACCTGCCGCGGGTGCACCGCCAGGTCGGGCTGATGGACGCGAAGCTGCGCGGCGCGTGGTGGGCGCTGATGGGCGCGCTCGACGAGCTGGGCGAGGACTACACGGCCGCGCCGGACACGATGGCGACGGTGATGTTCGCGAAGCGCCAGGCGGTCACCGAGGCGATCGAGGTGGTCAACCTGGCGATGGAGGTGATGGGCGGCCGGTCGTTCTTCCGGCGCTTCGGCATGGAGCGCGCCTACCGCGACGTGCGGGCCGGCACGTTCCACCCGCTCACCCCGGAGGCCACCCTCAGCTACGCCGGCAAGCTCGCCCTCGGCGACCCGGGCGAGAGCGAGTAGCGGGCGGTCAGCGTGGCCGGCTCCCCGGGGCCGACTCGTGGGAGACCGGGTCGCCGATGCGGTCCACGGTCCACTCGGTGACCTTGCGGGCCACGTGCTGCGCGGTCAGGCCGAGCCGCACCAGGACCTCGGCCCGGGTGCCGTGACCGTGGAACGCCTGCGGGATGCCGAGGTCCCGCAGCGGCGTGTCCACGCCGGCGTCACGCAGGGCGGCGGCGAGCGACCAGCCGAAGCCGCCGTGCCGGCCGCCGTCCTCGACGGTGACCACCAGGCGGTGCCCGGCCGCCAGCTCGGTGAGCGCGTCCGGCACCGGCATCACCCAGCGCGGGTCGACGACCGTGACACCTATGCCGTGGTCGGCCAGCCGGTCCGCGGCGGCGAGCCCCAGCTCGGCGAACGCGCCGACGGTGACCAGCAGGACGTGCCGGTCACCGTCCGGCCTGCGCAGGACGTCGACGACGCCCCGGCGTTCGAGGGTGGGGATGTCGGCGCCGACCGGCGCCTTGGGGAAGCGCAGCGCGGTCGGCCCGTCGGACACCGCGATCGCCTCGCGCAGCTCCTCGGCCAGCGTCCCGGCGTCGCGCGGCGCGGCGATCCGGATGCCCGGCACCGCGCCGAGGATCGACAGGTCCCACATGCCGTGGTGGCTCGCTCCGTCCGGCCCGGTGACGCCCGCGCGGTCGAGCACGACGGTGACCGGCAGCCGGTGCAGCGCGACGTCCATCAGCATCTGGTCGAACGCGCGGTTGAGGAAGGTCGAGTAGATCGCGACGACCGGGTGCAGCCCGGCCATCGCCATGCCGGCCGCGGAGGTCACCGCGTGCTGCTCGGCGATGCCGACGTCGAACCAGCGGTCCGGGTAGGCCTCGGCGAACGGCGCCAGCCCGGCGGAGCGCAGCATGGCCGCGGTCACGGCGACGACGTCCGGCCGGCCCTCGCCGATGCGGACCATCTCCTGCCCGAACACCGACGTCCAGGTCGCACCCTTGGCCGTGGTCGGCCGCCCGGTGACCGGGTCGATCGGGTCGGTCTGGTGCATCTGGTCGACCTCGTCGTTCTCGGCCAGCGGGAAGCCGCGCCCCTTGCGGGTCGCGGCGTGCACGATGACCGGGCCGCCGAACTCCTTCGCGCGGCGCAGCGCGGCCTCCAGCGCGACGAAGTCGTGGCCGTCGACCGGGCCGAAGTACTTCAGGCCGAGGTCCTCGAACATCATCTGCGGGCTGAGCGCGTCCTTGATGCCGCGCTTGGCCGCGTGCAGCGCCGCGTAGAGCGGCTTGCCGACGACCGGGGTGCCCTGCAGCATCCGCTTGCCGCCCTCCAGCGCGCGCTCGTAGTTCGGCGACAGGCGCAGCGAGGCGAGGTGGTCGGCGAGCCCGCCGATCGTCGGCGAGTAGGAGCGGCCGTTGTCGTTGACGACGATCACCATCGGCCGGTTCGTGCCGGCGGCGATGTTGTTGAGCGCCTCCCAGCACATGCCGCCGGTGAGCGCCCCGTCCCCGACGACGGCCACGACGTGCCGGTGCTCGCCGCGCAGCTGGAACGCCTTGGCCAGACCGTCCGCGTAGGACAGCGCGGTGGAGGCGTGGCTGTTCTCGACGAGGTCGTGCTCGCTCTCCGCGCGGCTGGGGTAGCCGGAGAGGCCGTCCTGCTGGCGCAGCGAGTCGAACTCGTCCTTGCGCCCCGTGACGATCTTGTGAACATAGGCCTGGTGGCCGACGTCGAAGACCACCGCGTCGTTCGGCGAGTCGAACACCCGGTGGATGGCCATGGTGAGCTCCACGACACCCAGGTTGGGTCCGAGATGGCCCCCGGTGGTGGTGACCTTGTCCACCAGGAACTGGCGGATCTCGGCCGCGAGCCGGGTCAGGTCCTCGGTGCCCAGCCGCCTGAGGTCGGCCGGGCCGTGCAGGGACTCGAGCAGGCTCGGATGGTCGGTCACCGCTGGTCACCTCGGTTTCTTGGCCGCCGTCGCGGGCAGCCGGGACATCTGGACCGGTTTCGGCCAGTCTACGAGCGCACGTGGCGGCGGGGACCGCCCCTACACTCCCCCTGTGCCTGTCGCATTCGACACAGCTGGAATGGAGCAGTACGACGAGCGCACGTGGTTCGACCCGCAGACCGGCGACCAGGTGAGCCTGACCTACATCGCGCTGGTCCCGGACCTGCCCGCACCGCTCGACGACCTGCCGCTCCTGCGCCGCCGTCTCGCCACGGAGACGGCGGAGGTCGGCGCGCTCATCGAGGCACACGTCGTCACGATCGACTCGGTGCCGACGCTCTACCAGCTGCTGAAGCTCCCGATCCCCGACCAGGCGTCGGGGCAGGCGTTCATCGCCGCGTTCACGGTGCCGAAGGCGACCTGCTCGGTGGTGCTGCGGATCCAGTGCGCGGAGGGCGCGACCACCGGGGTCCGCGAGTCGGGCGTGCTCGCGCAGGTGGGGCCGGAGGCGTTCGTGCGGCCGCACCCGTACGCGCCGGAGCTGGAGGGCAGGCTGCCCTGGCACGTCGGCGACGACGCCCAGTGGGACGGGCAGTTCCCCGACCACCCGCTGACCCGGGCCCGGGCGTGGGCCCAGCGGACGATGGCCACGGCACGGATCGACCCGGCGTTCGCCCAGCTGCCGCCGTTCGAGGTGGACGGTGCGGCAGGACCGGCGCCGGCGGACGAGCCGGCCGGTGACCGGACGCCGGAGCCGGCGGGCGGCTGGACCGTCCCGCCGTCGGCCGGCGGACGGCCCCGGCACAGCGGCGCCCACTCCCGCGAGGCCGGCCCGGACGACGACCGCGGCGGCCCCCGGCACAGCGGCGCGCACGCCCGTCCCGATCCGGACACCGACGGGCCCGAGGACACCGGCAGGCACGCGCGGGTCAACGGCGTGCGGGAGCCGTCGGACGACCTCGTCGCACCGTCGCTGGGGTCGGCCAACGGGCACACCCCGGCGGAGTCCGGCGTGGTCGGCCCGGCGGCGCCGGTCAACGCGAGCCGGATCGTGGTGCCGGGCGACGCGTGGCAGGAGGACGAGCCGCGCGCCGAGCCGACGCTGCTGGACTCGGCACTCGCGCTGCGCCGCCAGACGTCGTTCGGGCCGCGGCGCAAGCCACCGGCCGTGCGGCGGCGCGAGCCGGCCGAGACGTCACCGTGGCAGCCTCCCGCGGAGGAGGACGCGAGCCCGCCCGCGGTCCCGGACCTCGAGCCGACGGGGGCACGGCAGCCGGAGGTGGCGTCCCGGCCGTTCCTGCCGAACGTGGTGCCGCCGCCCGCGCCGTCGCCTCCCAACGGGTTCACCCTGCCGCCGCCGATCGACCTCGACCCGGCCGAGCCGAGCCGGCCGCCGGTGCTGCCCGAGCGCGTCGCGGGCCCGGGAGAGGGCACCGGCCCGGCCGAGGTGCGCCCGGAGACGCCGTCCGAGCCGGTGGGGCCGCGGTACTCCCGTCCCGACGGTCCGGACGCGCCGGCGTCGGGGTTGTCCCGCTCGCCCACGCCGTCGGAGCCCATCGGCCGGCCGCAGGGCTACCCCGGCATGCCGCCCGCGGGGGTCGCCGAGCCCGTCGGCCCGCCCCGGGGCTACCCGGGCGAGCCGCCCGGGGGCCCGCCGACGCAGATCGTGCCGACCGTGCCGGCCGACCCGCAGGGCCCGCCGGGGCCGTCAGCCCCCGCAGGGCTCCGGCCACCCGCCCGACGGCCCGGCCACCCTCTCCGGCTACCCGGCCGCGCCGCCGGACAACGGCTCCCCGGCACGTCGCGGCACGCCGTCGGGGCCACTCGCCCGGCCACCGGGCTACCCGCCCGACGGCCCGGCCGCCGCGCCCGGCCCCGGCTACCCGGCCGAGGCTTCGGCGGCCCCGCCACCTCGCCCGCGCCCGGCCACCCGAACGCCGGACCGGTTTCCCCGCAGGCGCCCGGCTACCCGGTCGAGGAGCCGCGGCAGCAGTCCGGGCCGGGCTATCCGGCCGCGCCGTCCTTCGCCCGGCCCGGCCCGCCGAACGCGCGGGTGACCCCATCGCCCGGGCCCACGAGCGTGCCGGTCGCGGCCCCGGGGGCATTCGGTCCGGCGCAGGTGCGCCCGCCCGCGCCACCGGAGCCCGCCGGCCCGCCGCGGCCCGCTCCGCCGGAGCTGACCTCCCCGATGGGCGCGACCGGCCGGACGGGCTCCCAGCCGATCCCGGGCCGCGCGCCCACGGCCGACCCGCCCGTCGAGGGCGGGGACGTCATGCACACCGTCCTCATCGGACTGCCCATCGGCGGGTACCTGCCGCTGTGGCACGAGAACTCGGTCAGCTACTGGCGGATGTCCGACCCCGCGGGGATTCGCGGGCGGCTCGGCGTCGGGCTGGAGTCCCGCACCGAGATCGACAACCGGCGGTTCCGTGAGGCGGCGCTGTTCACCCCCGACCGCAACACGCTGTTCCTCATGGACCGCCAGCGGAACAGCACCGGCCACCTCGGCGGGGCGAGCACGCAGCTGATCCCCGCGACCGAGGAGGAGGCCTTCCGCGCGGCGAACGACAAGGCGATGTCCGACCTGTACAGCTGGATCGGCGACATCGTGGTCGCGGCCGGCGAGCGCGGCGAGTACGTGGCGATCGAGACCGGTGGGTGGCACGTGCCGGTGACGCCGGTGGTGCTGATCATGCTGCGGACCGACGGGAACGAGTGGCACTCGGTGGTGGAGACCTCGCCGGTGCCGGTCGGCGCGCCGGTGTGGCGCGACCAGCAGCCGGTCGAGGGGGACACCCAGTTGCTGGCGTCCCCGGCCACCGACAGGACGATGCGCGCGGCCGGCCTGCTGACGAGGTTCGCCGTGGCGACGTGGCCGCTGCACCCGTTCCAGCTCGGACTGTCGTTCGGTCCAAACCCGACGTTGGGTGACGTACCGACCCGGTAAGGTCATGCTCGCCAAGGGGTAAGCAGAGGTGGGGGTCGTGCTGTGACCGAGCCGCAGCCGGTGATGGAGCAGGCTGAACAGGATCAGGTGACCCGGCAGGTGGGCCGGGCGTTGCTGACCGTCGCGGGGGACGGCTGGAAGCACGTGCGCGCCGAGTACCGCTCGGCCGGGCGGCATGTCGAGGTGGACGTGTTCGTCACCGGCCCGGACGGGGCCGTGCGACCGGTGCGGCCGCCGGTGGAGGTCGTCGAGGGGCTGGGGAGGCTGCGGCAGGGCATGTACCGCCCGGGGCGCGGGACGTGGCTGTCGGCGGTGTACGTGCTGGAGCCGCCGAGCAGCTTCAGCGCGGAGTTCGAGCCGGACGTCGAGCCACGGTGGCGGAGGCTGCCGCCCCCGATCGGCTTCGCCGACGAGCTCCGGTTCTTCCCCCGCTCGGACGAGAACGTCCCGGACTGGCTCCGCCGGCGCGCCGGCCTGGGACCGACGTCGCCGGGCGGGGCGCCCGGTCAGCCGGCCGGGGCGCCAGGACAGCCGGGCGCGACACCAGGCCGGCCGGGGGCGGCGGCGCCCGCCGAGGCCACCCCGCCCGGTGGCATCCCACATCAGCAGGCACAGCCGACCCCGCCCGGCGGCGTCCCCGGACAGCCACCGGCGCCGGGTCACGCGGGCATGCCGCCGCAGCCGGGTCGGGGCACGCCGCCCGGCGGGCTCCCGGCTCCGCACATCGGGACGCCACCCGGCGCGACGCCGGGACAGGCCACGCCACCGGGCGGAGTCCCGGGCGGGGCGCCGCCGAGCCGGCCACCGGCCGGCCGGGCCACGCCGCCGGGAGGCCTGCCCGGCCAACCGACGCCACCCCACGCCGGGCCGGCCGGCGGCGCCGTGGCCCAGCCGGGCCGCACGCCACCCGGCGGGTCCCGGCCCCGGGGCCACACCACCGCAACCGGGCCGGCCCGGGGAGCCGTCGGCCGGTCCGGCCGGGCACGACGCGGCGGTGGCGCCGTTCGGGCCGTTCGGGAGCGGGCCGCAGCCTGGCGGCGGGGTGTTCCCGCAGGCCGGCGACGGTGGCCAGGCGCCCGGGCGGTAGGGGCACCGCCGCGGCTCGGTCTCAGGGCCGGGTCAGGAGGGCCGTGCACTCCATGTGGTGGGTCATCGGGAAGGCGTCGAAGGCTCTCAGCGCCGCGAGGGCGTAACCGTGCGCCGCGAAGGTCGCCACGTCCCTGGCCAGGGCGGCCGGGTCGCAGGCCACGTAGATCACCCTCGCGGGGCCGCGCCCGGCGATCAGGTCCACCACCCGCCGGCCGGCGCCCGTGCGCGGCGGGTCCAGGACCACCGCCGCCGGGTCGCGACCCTCGCCCGCGGCCAGCACCGCCTCCACCCGGCCCTCGAACACGCGCACCTGCGGTAAGTCGGCCAGGTTGTCCGCCGCCGCGTGGGCCGCGGAGCCCGCCGACTCCACCGCCATGACCTCGCCCGCCGGACCCACGCCGTCGGCCAGTACCGACGCGAACAGGCCCACCCCGCAGTACAGGTCCCACGCCGCCTCGCCCTCCGACAGGCCCGCCCAGCCGGCGACAACCTCCGCGTACACGTCCGCCGCGTCCGGATGGGCCTGCCAGAAGCCGTCGGCCGGGACCTGCCAGGAGCGGCGGGCCGCGGTCTCCACCGCGGTGGACGGGCCGAGGTGCGTCACCGCCGACGCGTCCACGGCCACGGTCACCGACGAGTCGGGCGGCCACACCCGGCCGACCACCTGGTCCACCGTGCCCGGCGCGGCGATCGCACAGGACTCGACCGGAATCACCTCGTGGCTGCGGTGCGCGCGGAACCCGGGCCGGCCCGAGCCGTCCACCGCCATGCGGGCCCGCGTGCGCCAGGACAGGGGACCGCCCGGCAGTTCCTCCACCTCCGCCGTCACCGTCAGACCCGCCAGCCGCGACATCTGCTCGGCCAGCACGAACGCCTTCAGCGCGCGCTGCGCCGCCGGGGACGCGTGCTGGAAGTCGCAACCACCGCACCCGCCGGGGCGCGCGTACGGGCACGGCGGCTCCACCCGGTCCGGCGACGCGTCCAGCACCTGCACCGCGTCACCGCGGCAGAAGGACCCGCCGCGGTCCTCGGTCACCGCGACGACGACCCGCTCCCCCGGCAGCGCGTGCCGCACGAACACCACGCGTCCCTCGTGCCGCGCCACGCAGTGGCCACCGTGCGCCACCGGGCCGACGGAGACCGGGAACCGCCTGCCGGCCCACGACGTCACTTTTTGTCCTTTTCGGACAGTCCACGGCGGACGGCGCCGGGGGCCACTTCGTAGCGGTCGCGCACGCGCTCGGACGAGGCCAGCTGCCATGGCACGCTCGTCACCATCACCCCCGGCTGGAACAGCAACCGCCCCTTGAGCCGCAGCGCGCTCTGGTTGTGCAGCAACTGCTCCCACCACCGGCCGACGACGTACTCCGGGATGTAGACCGTCACCACGTCGCGCGGGTTGTCCGTGCGCACCCGCTTCACGTAGTCCAGCACCGGCTTGGTGATCTCCCGGTACGGCGACTCGATCACCTTCAGCGGCACCGAGAAGTCCTCCTTCTCCCACGCCGCCACCAGCGCCCGGGTGTCCGCGTCGTCCACGTTCACCGTCACGGCCTCCACCACGTCCGGGCGGGTGGCGCGCGCGTAGGCCAGCGCCCGGCAGCGTCGGCAGGTGCAGCTTGGACACCAGCACGATGACGTGGTTGCGGGACGGCAGCGTGGTGGCCGAGCGGTTCATCTCCGCCTCGCGCAGCTCGGCCGCCACACGGTCGTAGTGCCGCCGGATCGCGGTCATCAGCGCGTAGATGGCGGCCATCGCCGCGATCGCGATCCATGCCCCCTTGGTGAACTTCGTGATCAGCACGATGACCAGCACCGCCGCGGTCATCACCAGGCCGAACGAGTTGATCGCCTGCCGGCGGCGCATCTGCCGGCGCGCGCCGACGTCGTCCTCGGTCGCGCAGCAACCGGTTCCAGTGCCGGATCATGCCGCTCTGGCTGAGCACGAACGACACGAACACCCCGACGATGTAGAGCTGGATCAGCCGGGTGACCTCCGCGTCGAACACCACCACCAGCACGATCGCGAACGCGGCCAGCCCGACTATGCCGTTGGAGAACGCCAGCCGGTCGCCGCGGGTGTGCAGCTGGCGGGGCAGGTAGCCGGTCCTGGGCCAGGATCGAGCCGAGCACCGGGAACCCGTTGAACGCGGTGTTCGCGGCGAGCACGAGGATCAGGCCGGTGAAGAAGATGACGTACCAGATCGCCGGGGAGAACCCGCCGAACACGGCGTTCGCCAGCTGCGCGACCAGCGTCTTCTGCTCGTAGCCGGGCGGGGCGTTCAGCAGCTGGATCTCCGGCTCCTCGGCGATCTTCGCCTTGGTCGCCGCGGCCAGCAGGATGAGCCCGAGGAACATCACGATCGCCAGCAGGCCCATCATCAGCAGCGTGGTCGCCGCGTTGCGGCGACTTGGGCTTGCGGAACGCCGGCACCCCGTTGCTGATCGCCTCGACACCGGTCAGCGCCGCGCTGCCGGAGGAGAACGCGCGCAGCACAGGAACACCAGGGCGAAGCCGGCCAGATGGTCGCCCTCCTCGGTGAGCTTGAAGTCGGCACTCTCCGCGCGAACGGTGTCGCCGAGCACGAAGATCCGCGATCACGCCCCACGCGACCATGACGAGGATGCCCGAGCACGAACGCGTAGGTCGGGATGGCGAACAGCACGCCGGACTCGCGCACCCCGCGCAGGTTCATCGCGGTGAGCAGCGACGATCGCGCCGACCGCGAAGTAGACCTTGTGGGTGGCGACGAACGGCACGACCGAGCCGATGTTCGCGGCGGCCGAGGAGATCGACACGGCCACGGTGAGCACGTAGTCGACGAGCAGCGCGCTGGCGACCATCAGGCCCGAACTTCGGGCCGAGGTTGACGGTGGCCACCTCGTAGTCGCCGCCGCCGGACGGGTAGGCGTGCACGTTCTGCCGGTAGGAGGCGACCACCGTGACCATCACGACGGCCACCAGCGAGGGCGATCCACGGGCTGAACATGTAGGCCGACGCCCGCGACCGACAGCGTCAGCAGGATCTCCTCGGGCGCGTACGCCACGCTGAGGACATCGGGTCGGAGGCGAAGACCGGCAGGGCGATGCGCTTGGGCAGCAGCGTGTGGGCCAGCCGGTCGGTCCGAAAGGGCCGACCGACCAGGAGGCGCTTCGCCACGGATGCGAGCTTGGGCACGGATGAGAAGGGTATGCGGTCGCGTCACCGGTTCGGAGTAGCCACCGGTAGGTTCCGATCCGACACCGACACTAACGCGGTCGTCGGCGAGACGGAGGAGGCCTGGTCGTGCACGTGGTGATCATGGGCTGCGGCCGCGTGGGGTCGTCGCTCGCGGCCGCGGTGGAACGCCTCGGCCACACGGTCGCCGTGATCGACAAGGACGCCCAGGCGTTCCGCCGGCTCGGCACCGACTTCCACGGCCAGCAGGTCGTCGGCGTCGGGTTCGACCGGGAAAGTCCTGATCGAGGCCGGCATCGAGCGGGCGGGCGCGTTCGCGGCGGTCTCCAGCGGCGACAACTCCAACATCATCTCCGCCCGGGTGGCCCGCGAGACGTTCGGCGTCGAGCACGTGGTCGCCCGCATCTACGACGCCAAGCGCGCCGAGGTCTACGAGCGGCTCGGCATCCCGACCGTGGCTACCGTGCCCTGGACGACCGACCGGCTGATGCGACGCTGCTGCCCGGACGGCGTCGCGTCGGCGTGGCGCGACCCGACGGGCAAGGTCGCGATCGTCCAGCTGCCGCTTCACGAGGGCTGGGTCGGGCCACACGGTCGCCGAGCTGGAGCGGCGACCGGCGCGCGGGTGGCGTTCATCATGCGGTTCGGCACGGCGTGCTGCCGAACGCCAAGACCGTCGTGCAGGAGGACGACCTGGTCTACGTCGCGGCGCTGTCCGGCACGATCAGCGGAACGTCAGGACCGATCGCCGGCCAGCCGCCGCGAGGAGGCGATGCGCCACCGCATGAGGCGCGTCGCTGGATCGCCGGGGCCGGCGCAGTCGGCCGGTCCATCGCCGGGCGAGCTGTCGCCGGCGAGCACCAGGTGATGCTCATCGAGCGGCATGCAGAGCCAGTTCGAGCCGCAGACCGTCGAGCAGGCCGAGTGGGTGCTCGCCGACGCCTGCGAGCTGGCCTCGCTGGAGGACGGCCGGCATGCAGCTCTGCGACGTGGTCATCGCGGCGACCGGGGACGACAAGGTCAACCTCGTCGTCTCGCCTGCTCGCCAAGACCGTGTTCGCCGTGCGCCGGGTCGTGGCGCGGGTGAACGACCCGGCGAACGAGTGGCTGTTCAACGAGGCATGGGGCGTGGACGTCGCGGTGTCCACCCCGCGGATGCTCGCCGCGATGGTCGAGGAGGCCGTCTCGGTCGGCGACCTGGTGCGGCTGCTGACGCTGCGCCAGGGCCAGGCCAACCTGGTCGAGCTGACGCTGCCCGAGGACACCCCGCTCGCGGGACACCCGGTGCGGGACATGCGCTCGCCCCGGGACGCCGCGCTGGTGACGATCCTGCGCGGCGGGCGGGTGATCGTGCCGCAGTCCGACGACCCGCTGGAGGCGGGCGACGAGCTGCTGTTCGTGGCGTCCGCGGACGTCGAGAACGAGATCAGGCAGGCGCTCGGCTACTGACCCAGGCGACGAGGCCCGTCAGGGCCGCCCGCTCGACGACGAGCAGCGGGCCGTCCGCGTTCTTGGAGTCGCGAACGGCCCCCGCCGACGCTGGCCAGGCCAGCTCGACGCAGTCGTTCGGGTTACTCCACGAGCTCTTCCTCCAGCTCAAAGATTCCGGCTGAGCGCTGCGCATGGTGCTCCTTTCCCAGTTCGCTCGCGACGCTGGCAAGCCAGCTGCGTGACCGGTCCTCATCAAACGCAACCTTACTCAGCGCAGCGACAGTGCGACGGTAAGAACGAATGGTGTCCTTGCGTTCGAGGAACAGCACAGAGGTGAGGTTCTCGATGTGCACCACCGGGTTGATCTCGGTGAACTCCATGAGCTTGAATCCCCGCTGGCCGGCATGGAAGCCCACACCATCCGGAACGACGCGGATCTCGATGGAGGGCCGCACCGACATTTGCAGCAGTTGGTGCACCTGGTCCGACATGATCCGGCGACCAGGCCCCGTTCGCCGGATCGCGTACTCGTCGATGAAGAAGTGGAACTGCGCCGGAAACTGACGGTCGAAGACACGCTGGCGCCGCTGACGAGCCGACACCCGATCGTCGAGCTCCGACTCGGGAATCATCGGGTTGGCCGCAAACAGCACCTTGGTGTACCCGGGCGTCTGGAGCAGGCCGGGAACGTACGCCGTGTCGTGGCTGGTGACGGCCAGGGCGGAGTCCTCGTGATCGCTGAGGGTGCGCAGCTCGGCCGGTAGCCGGTCGCCGAAGTCCTGCCACCAGCCGCGTTCGGTGGCGTGCCGGGCCATCTCCAGCAACTCGTCCCGCTTCGGGCCGACGATGCGGCCCACGGCGAGTACCGCGGACACGTCCTCGGTACTCGCGCAGCGCTTCCCGGAGATCATCCGGCTCACCTTGCTCGGTGACCACGCCAGCAGGTTGGCGAGGTCGCTCTGGTTCAGTCCGGCGGTGCCGATGGCGCGCAGGAGCGCCAGCCCCAGCTCCCGGGACCGCACGGTGGGTTCGTGGTCGTACATATGTCCAAACCTACGCCCGGTCCCGCAGAGTTCCGCAGCCTGCGGGCATAGTTCACTCGAACGTATGTTTGTTGCCCGGCGGGCAAACGCCTAGCCGGTCTCCCCGCCGTACTTGGCCCGCAGGCGCTGCTCGATCGCGTGGTCCTCGTCCTCGGCCGCCTGCTCGAGGTCCTTCGTCCGGTGCCCCGCGGTGCGCACCGCCCAGACGGTCACCACCAGGGCGACCGCGGTGAGCGGGTAGCCCATCGCGAGCCGGGCGAAGGCAAGCCAGCCGGTCTGGTCCTCGTCGTAGAGCCAGCGCTGCACGATGAACCGGGCGCCGAACACGGCGACCCAGGTGAGCGTGGCGAGGGCGTAGGCCCGGGCGGCCTTGCGGTCGGAGCGCCAGATCATGCCGTGCCCGTTGAGGTAGGACCAGATCACGCCGACCAGCGGCCAGCGGACCAGGACCGACGCGAGGAACAGGCTGCCGTAGACGAGGCTCGCCCAGATGCCGAACAGGAAGAAGCCCTTGGCCGAACCGGTCCGGTAGGCGATGAACGCCGCGATCGCGACGCCGAAGAACCCGGAGATGGCCGGCTGCAGGCGCTCCTTGCGCACGACCCGCAGCACGGTGATCGGCGACCGCGACGCCGACGGCGCCCCAGATCGCGGGCAGCAGCCCGAAGAACGCGTTGACCAGTACGAACACGAGCACGGGGACCGACGAATAGATCAGCCCGCTGATGCCACCCATCTGCTCGAGCAGTGTCTGCTGCGGCTCTTCTTCTTCGGTCCGGGTGTTCTCTTCGGTCATGTGGCCGTCTGCAACTCGTAGTAGGGGTTGTAGAGCACCTTGCGGCCGTCCCGCATCGCGATCCGGCCCTGCGCCTTGATCGTCCGGCCGGGCTCGATGCCCGCGATACGCCGACGTCCGAGCCAGACTAGTGTGACGCCCTCCGTCCCGTCGAACAGCTCGGCCTCCAGCGTCGCCACGGCGTCCCGTGGGCTGAGCTCCACGCTGCGGAGGCGACCGAGAACAGTCACCTCCTCGCCCGACCGGCAGTCGCACGCCTTCCGGGCGTTCTCCGCCTCGACATGCTCGGACAGGTCATCGGCATCGAGTTCGTCGATGTCGGTGGTCAACCTCTTGACGAGGCGGCGCAGCGATCCGCCACGCTGACCCTGCCTGCGGGCTTCGGTGCCCATACTGACGCTCCAGTTGCTGGGGGCCGGCCCCGACTCCGGCCCTGTACAAATCCAGCGTAACCACCAGATGTGGCGCTGGGGTGGAGGAAGTGGCACGTGACAGTTGCCGGATGCCGATTTGCCGAGGTCGACGCTTCCCGGACGGCGATTATGCTGCCCGGGACCGGATCTGACGACACATTCGTCAGATCTGTGTTCGAGATCCCCCTCGCGGCCGTCGGGGTCACGCTGGTCGCCCCCGCCCCGGTGCCCGGTCCGTCACTGGCGGCCACCGCGCTCGACGCGCTGGCGGCCGGGCCGTCGCCGGTGCTGGTGGGCGGCATCTCGTTCGGCGCGCACCTGGCGGCCGAGTGGGCGGTGGCCAACCCGGCGCGGTGTGCCGGGCTCATCGTGGCCCTGCCGGCCTGGCACGGAGCGCCGGACGGGGCACCCGCGTCGGCGTCCGCGGCGTACTCGGCGGCGCAGGTGCGGGCGCTGGGCGTCGACGGCGCGCTCGCGGCCGCCGACGTGCCGCCGTGGCTCGCCGGCGAGCTGTCCCGGGCGTGGCACGGCTACGGCGACGCGCTCGCCGACTCGCTGGAGGTCGCCGCGTCCCGCCCGGCGCCGACGCGGGCGGAGCTGGAGAGGTTGGACGTTCCGGTGGGCATCGCCGCATGCGTGGACGACCCGGTCCATCCGGCCTCGGTGGCCCACGAATGGGCGGGCGCGCTGCCGCGCGCCGCGGTGTGCACGACACGGCTGGCCATCGTCGGCGCGGACCCGGAGGCGCTGGGGCGGGCCGCCGTGCTCGCGTTCCTACGGGCGGCGGGCGAGGTCTGATCCCCGGCCGGGTCGACGACCGCCGGACCGTCGGTCAGGCGCTGCCCTCCTGGGCGTCCTGGATGTGCTGGGCGATGGCCGCCGGCAGCTCGATGGGCAGCGGGCTGCGCACCGGCATCGGCTGCGTGCCGCGCACCACGACCGTGCCGCGTACCAGCTCGTAGAGCGCCGCCGCGCTGTTGTCCAGCCGGTCCGGCGGGCCGGCCACCACGCCGCGCAGCATCCACCGCGGGCCGTCCACGCCGACGAAGCGCAGCGAGACGTCGCCCAGGGCGGCCAGCAGCTCCAGCCCCCACTCGCCGGTCGTCGAGCGGACCGTGGCGCCGTCGGAGCGCAGCTGCTCGGCCAGCTCGGTGCTGACCTCGTGCCACAGGCCGCCCGAGCGCGGGGCGGCGTAGGCCGTCACCGTCAGCTGGCCGACCGAGGTGACCACGTGCACCGCCTTCACCGGGCCCGCCGGGTCCATCTCGACCTGCAGCTGCGCGCCCTCCGGGACCGGCAGCCGGACCGAGCCGAGGTCGATCCGGTTGAGCCCGTCCTCGGGCGCGTCCTCCTCGTCCCACGGACCGGCGCCGTCGAACAGGTCGCCGCCGATCACCTCGTACTCGCCGTCGTCGACGGGCTCGCCGGACTCGTAGTCCTCGTCGAGGTCGTCCTGCCGGCGACGCCGCCCAAACAGTCCCACGTCTTCCTACTCCTCCGCCGCCGTCGCGCGGCTCAACACCGAGTGCCCCCCGGTCGACCCGTGCCCCCCGGTACCGCGCTGCGAGCCGGGAAGGTCCGCCACCTCACGGAACACCGCGTGCTCCACGCGCTGCACCACCAGCTGGGCGATCCGGTCCCCCCGGCGCAGCACGACCGGGTCCCGCGGGTCGTGGTTGATCAGGCAGATCTTGATCTCGCCACGGTAGCCGGAGTCGATCGTGCCCGGGGTGTTCACCACGCTCAGCCCCACCCGGGCGGCGAGGCCGGAACGCGGATGGACGAACGCGGCGTACCCGTCCGGCAGGGCGATCGCGACGCCGGTGGCGACGACGGTCCGCTCGCCCGGCGGGATGACCGCGTCAGCGGTGGTCACGAGGTCCGCGCCGGCGTCGCCCGGCCGTGCGTACGACGGAACGGGAACGTCCGGATCGAGCCGGGTCAGCAGGACCTCCACGCTGGGCACGACCGGCGAGACTACTCTGAGGTCGTGACCGACACGCACGCCAGTACCGGCACCGTCTACCGGGAGCGGCTCTACGTCACCTGGTACTGGTGGCTGCTGCCGTTGCTCGCCGCCGGCCTGCTGGCGGCGGAGGTTCATCTCGGCTATCCGGGCGTGCGGGCGTGGTTGCCCTACGTCCTGCTGCTGCCGGTCACCGCGCTGCTGATCTGGCGCGCGGGCTCGGCCGGCGTCCGGGTCCAGGACGGCGAGCTGCGGGTCGGCGATGCCCACGTACCGCTGCGCTTCGTCGGCGAGGTACAGATCGTGCCCGCCAAGGACAAGCGCAGGGCGCTCGGTCCGCACCTGGACCCGGCCGCCTTCGTTCTGCATCGGGGATGGATCGGTCCGGTGGTGCGGTTGCGGCTGACCGACCCCGACGACCCGACCCCCTACTGGGTGGTCAGCACACGACACCCCGACCGGTTGGCCGAGGCGCTTCGTGCCGGCGACCGGGCCTGACCGTTCGGATCAGGCGCAGTCGCGGCAGATGTACTGGCCGTTGCTCTCCTCGGCCAGCCGACTGCGGTGATGCACGAGGAAGCACTTGGAGCAGGTGAACTCGTCGGCCTGCTTGGGCACCACGCGCACGGTGAGGTCCTCGCCGGACAGACCGGACAGGTCCGCACCGGGCAGCTCGAAACTCTCCGCGGTCTCCGACTCGTCGACGTCGACGACGCCGGACTGGTTTTCGTTGCGACGCGCCTTGAGCTCCTCGAGCGAGTCCTCCGCGAGGTCGTCGGCCTCGCTGCGACGTGGCGCGTCGTAATCGGTGGCCATGGTCTTGCACCCCCACTTCAGGATGTGTGTGCCGCTGGTCAACGTTCCGGGGCCGCGATTTGTGCCCGCCAGCAGAAGTGACGCAGGTCTCGCGGTCAGACCCGCGTCGGAATCGATTCGCTTGGAACGTTCTCCGACTGGAGCGCGCAGAGGGTAGCCCATGGAACGGTGCTCAGCCAGCACATCACCCGTTCGGGTGTGTCCGCCGACCATCGGGTAGCGACCCTTGCCGACCGATGCCGTCCATGGTGCGATGTTGATCGTCGGACGTCACGGAGCGCGTCCGGACGACCGCGAACGGCGATGACGGCACGCCTGTGACTCAATCTCGACACGGTGTGCCTTCAGCGGCCGCCCGGTAGGACCGAAGAACTGTGAAACGAATAGGCTGATCTGCGACGAAATACTGGGTGGGCGAGGGGTCTGGGACCGGTAGGGAGGCGGGCAGGTGGCGTCCGGCAACGTGTGGCGGAACAACCGGCCACAGCGCTATCGGCGACGCCGGCCGCTGCCCGCGCTGATCCTGATCCTCATCCTCTGCGTCGCCGCGACCATCGTGTGGCTGCGGGTGATGAACTCCGTCGACGACACGCAGAGCGCCACGCACTGCGACCCGCCCGGACCTCGGCCCACGACCACCACCAAGCCCTCGGCCCCGCCGACCACGCTGGGTCAGGCCCTCGACAACGGCTCGCTGGACCGCACCGTTCCGCAGCCGCCCGGCCAGGTGCTGGTGCGCGTGGTGAACGCGGGCACGAAGAAGGGCGCCGCGCGGATCGTCACGGAGAGCCTGCGCCAGCTGGGCTTCGCGAAGGTCGCCGAGCCGGCGAACGACCCGCTCTACGACGACACGATGACCTGCCGGGCGCAGATCCGGTTCGGCCCGCAGGGCACGGCCGCGGCGCGCACGCTGTCGCTGATCGAGCCGTGCGCCGAGCTCATCCGCGACGACCGCAAGGACGCGACGGTCGACATGGCCATCGGCGAGCGGTTCGACGACCTCCGGCCGACCTCGGAGAGCCGCAGCGTCCTCGAACAGCTCACCGACTGGGCCGCCGCCCATCCGAAGGCGAAGGGCGGCCTGCAGGCCGACGGCCCCAAGCCCAGCATCAGCCCGGACCTGCTCACCGCCGCCCGCGACGTCCACTGCTGACCCGCCGGCCGCTCAGATGTCGGCCAGCCCCGTCTCCTCGAGGACCGCGCGGAGCTCGTCGGCGATCCCCGGGGTGGCCACGAACGTCATGTCCGACCCGGACTCCGGCAGCCGGACCACCGCGCCCGCCTCCTGTGCGATCAGCGCGCCGCCGGCCCAGTCCCAGCGGTTGAGGCCGTGCTCGAAGTAGCCGTCCAGCCACCCGGCCGCGACCGCGCACAGGTCCAGCGACGCCGCACCCGCCCTTCGGATGTCCCGCACCCGGGTCAGCAGCCCCGCGACCCCCGCCGCCTGCCGCGCGCGCCGCTCCGCGCGGTAGGCGAAGCCGGTCGCCACCAGGGACAACGAGAGCCGGGACGCCGAGGACACCCGCAGCGGGCGGCCGTCCAGGAACGCCCCGCCGCCGCGGGTGGCGGTCCACCGGCGGCCCGACGCGGGCTCGACGACCGCCGCCGCGACCGACACGCCGTCCACCTGTGCCGCCAGCGACACCGCGTACCAGGGGAATCCGTACAGGTAGTTCACGGTGCCGTCGATCGGGTCGACCACCCAGCAGACCCCGCCGCCGGGATCCCCCGCACCGCCCGACTCCTCGCCCAGCACCGGCTCGCCGGGGCGCAGCGAGGCCAGCCGTGAGCGGACCAGTTTCTCCACCGCGAGGTCGCCCGCGGTGACCACGTCGGTCTCGCTGGACTTGGTGTCGACGTCGTGGATCGCGGCCTCGCGGGCCGTCCGGGCGAGCGCCGCGGCCTCGACGGCCACGTCGGTCGCGATCTCGAGAAGGTCTGCACCCACGAGACCTATCCGACCACACCGGGCTAATCTCCGGTGAACGGCTTGCTGAATCGAGTACGAAGGGATCCGTGGGGATGGGCGCAACCCTCGGCTTCGGCGTGGACATCGGTGGATCGGGCATCAAGGGATGCACGGTCGACCTGGACGCCGGGAGGCTGCACGGTGAACGGATCCGGATCGCCACGCCGGACCCGTCCAAGCCGGACGCGGTCGCGGACGTCGTCAAGCAGATCGTGGACGACTTCGGCTGGCACGGGCCGGTCGGCGTCACGCTGCCGGCGGTGATCAAGCGCGGTGTCGCGCACACCGCGGCCAACATCGACAAGTCCTGGCTGGGCACCGACGCGGCGACGCTGTTCGCCGAGCGGCTCGGGCTGGACGCGCCCGGCGTCGTCGTGCTCAACGACGCCGACGCGGCCGGCATCGCCGAGATCTCCTACGGCTGGCCGGACGACCGCGACGGGGTGGTGGTGCTGCTGACGTTCGGCACCGGCATCGGCAGCGCCGTGTTCGTCGACGGCCGGCTCGTGCCCAACACGGAGTTCGGCCACCTGGAGGTCGACGGGCACGACGCGGAGACGCGCGCGGCGGCGTCGGTCAAGGAGGACAAGGACCTGACCTGGGCCGAATGGGCGCAGCGGGTCACCCGTTACATCCGCGGGCTCGAGGACCTCATCTGGCCCGACCTGATCATCGCCGGTGGCGGGGTCAGCAAGAAGGCCGACAAATGGCTGCCGCTGCTGGACGTGCGGACCCGGGTCGTGGCCGCCGAACTGCGCAATGACGCGGGCATCGTGGGCGCCGCGGTGGCCGTTCGGGAGAACCTGCACGGCTGAGCACGACTCGATCTTGGCTGGGCCGACACCCACCACGGAGTATCGTCGTTACAATGGAACGGTGCCCGCGGCTCACGGTCGCCGGGCTTTCCCCGAAATCCGGTTGACCAGGTCTTCTGGTCGCCGTGATCGATTGCAGCGAAAGGGCGTACGTGGCAGCCGCACGATCCGCAACCCGACGCTCCAGCGCCTCCGCGAGCGCCGCCAAGCCGGCGAACGCTCAGCCGGATACCGACGACTCGACCGAGAAGCCCACCACATTGAAGACCGCGACCAAGAAGGCGCCTGCCACGAAGACGCGGGCGCCGCGCAAGTCGACCAAGACCGCGACGACCGGCGCCCGCAAGACCAAGGCGACCGAGGCCAACAAGAAGGCCGACGGGGCCGCCGAGCCGGGCGACGGCGAGGAGCCGGATCTCGAGTCCCCGAACATCGAGGACCTCGAGGACGTGGAGATCGACGTCGTCGACGACACCGTCGAGGAGGAGCCCGCCGAGAAGGAGCCCGCCAAGGACACCAAGGACGGCGACTTCGTCTGGGACGAGGAGGAGTCCGAGGCGCTCCGGCAGGCGCGCAAGGACGCGGAGCTCACCGCGTCCGCGGACTCGGTCCGCGCCTACCTCAAGCAGATCGGCAAGGTGGCGCTGCTCAACGCCGAGGAGGAGGTCGAGCTCGCCAAGCGGATCGAGGCCGGCCTGTACGCGGCGGAGCGGGTGCGCAAGGCCGAGGAGGAGTCCTCGGAGAAGCTCGTCCCGCAGATGCGGCGTGACCTGCGCTGGATCGTCCGGGACGGCGAGCGGGCCAAGAACCACCTGCTCGAGGCGAACCTGCGGCTCGTGGTGTCGCTGGCCAAGCGCTACACCGGGCGCGGCATGGCCTTCCTGGACCTCATCCAGGAGGGCAACCTCGGCCTGATCCGCGCGGTCGAGAAGTTCGACTACACCAAGGGCTACAAGTTCTCCACCTACGCCACGTGGTGGATCCGGCAGGCGATCACCCGGGCCATGGCCGACCAGGCGCGGACCATCCGCATCCCGGTCCACATGGTCGAGGTGATCAACAAGCTCGGCCGCATCCAGCGCGAGCTGCTCCAGGACCTCGGCCGCGAGCCGACGCCGGAGGAGCTGGCGAAGGAGATGGACATCACCCCGGAGAAGGTGCTGGAGATCCAGCAGTACGCCCGGGAGCCCATCTCGCTGGACCAGACCATCGGCGACGAGGGTGACAGCCAGCTCGGCGACTTCATCGAGGACTCCGAGGCGGTCGTCGCCGTCGACGCGGTGTCGTTCACGCTGCTGCAGGACCAGCTGCAGTCGGTGCTGGCGACGCTGTCCGAGCGCGAGGCGGGCGTGGTGCGGCTGCGCTTCGGCCTCACCGACGGCCAGCCGCGCACCCTGGACGAGATCGGCCAGGTCTACGGCGTGACGCGCGAGCGCATCCGCCAGATCGAGTCGAAGACGATGTCCAAGCTGCGCCACCCGTCTCGGTCGCAGGTCCTGCGCGACTACCTGGAGTGAGTCGCTAGAGCGGCTCGGGTGTGGCTCGCGGCTCCCTGGAGCGCAGCGTGAGCCCGATCACGACCGCCGCGATGCCGGACGCCTCCGGCAGGCTCGGAACCTGCCGGAGGACGACCAGCCCGATCAGCGTCGCGGTCACCGGCAGCAGCGCCAGCAGGAGCGCGAACGAGGCCTGTCCGAGCCGCTTGAGCACCACCTGGTCCAGCACGTACGGCACCACGGTGGACAGCACGCCGACGCCGATCCCCAGCAGCAGCAGGCGCGGCGAGCGCCACACCGGCCCGGTGCCGAGGGCGAGCGGGACGAGGGCGACGGTGGCGACCGCGAAGCCGACCGCGAGCCCGTCCACGCCGGTGCCGATGTCGGCGACCCGCTTGCCGAGCACGATGTAGCCGGCCCACAGCAGCGCCGCGGTGAGCGCGCAGAGCACGCCCAGGGTGCTGCCGGACCACTGCACGTCCGCTATCAGCAGAACCCCGCAGATGACGAGCAGCAGGGCCGCGACGTCGCGGCGCGTGCGGGACCCGAGCGCGGCGACCAGGACCGGCCCGACGAACTCCAGCGCGACCGCGGTGCCGAGCGGCAGGCGGGCGATGGCCTCGTAGAACGCGATGTTCATCCCGGCCGTGACCAGCCCGAACAGCGCGGCGAGCCAGAACACCGTGCCGCGCCAGGCGCGCCGGCCCGGCCGGCGCCAAGCGAGCAGCACGAGCGCCGCCCCGAGCTGGCGCAACCACGCCACGCTCGCCGGGTCGACCTCGGCGAACAGCCAGACGGCCGCGGCCGCCCCGAGGTACATCGAGACGCCGCCGACGACGAAGAGTAACGGTGCCGGCACCCGTCGCACTTGTGGCACGCGCGCGACCGAGTTCACCAGCTGATCCTGCATGCCGGGACGGGTGCTGCGACAACTGGGTTAAATCTTGGTTTGAGGGATCTCTCATTAAGGCGGGGAACACTGACGATAGGGAGAACGTCTGGAAGAGTAGAAGGCGCGAGCACCGATGTGGTCGCAGCCGGAGACGGCATCGGAGTTACCCGGTGCCGGGACGGAGGGAGATCTGCCATGAACACCACACTCGCCCGCCCCGACCTGACCGCTGCCGACCGCTGCGACCGTTGCGGAGCCGCCGCGCAGGTCCGGGCCATTCTCCCGTCCGGGGGCGAACTGCTCTTCTGCGGGCACCACGCCCGCAAGCACAAGGAGCGCCTGCGTGAGCTGGAGGCTGACATCCAGCAGGGCCAGGCGTAGCCGAGAGCCAGACGACACGGTCGCGGGCGGGATCCGGGGAGGGATCCCGCCCGCGTCGTGTCTCGGGACCGGAACGGGGAGACTCGCGGGCCGGAATGTTCCGGGTATCCACGACGCCACCGACCGTTACCGTGTAGAGCGGGGTCGGGGTTCTCACAAGCTGGGGCGGGTGTGATGGCGTCGTTCAGATTCAGTCGTGGCAACCCTTCCGTGAACTCCCTGCTCAACCGGGCGCGGCGTCTGCGAGGCCGGCAGCACGTCGCGGAGGCGCTGGCGAGCTATCGCGAGGCGTGCGACCTCATGCGGGCCGCGTCGCAGGACCTGCCGACCGACCCCGACCTGGCCGAACAGCTCGCCGGTGCGCTGGTCGAGATGGGCGCCTGCCAGCTGGTCCTGGGCGACGCCGAGGACGCCGCCACCACCCTCACCGAGGCCGAGTCGGTCTGCGAGAAGCTCGCCAGGCTGCAGTCGGCCATGCGCTCGCCCGAGATCACGATCACGATACTGGAGGACGTGGTGGAGTGGCCGGGCATGTGCGGCGAGCCGAGGACCGCCAATCTGCTCGCGGTCGCCGTGGCGTACCGCGCGCTCGCCCACAACGCGATCGGCAACCCCTTCTCCGGGATCTCCGACGCCCAGCAGGCGGTGCTCACCCACGTGCTGCTGGCCGAGGACGACCCGAACAGCTCGTCGTGGCTCGAGGTGGCGCAGTCGGCGGCGGCCGCTGCGCACGTGCAGGTCTTCCTCAACGGCGACCCGGAGCTCGCGGTAGCCGCCGCCGACTACGCCGTGTCGACCCTGCTGGACGCTGTCCGCGACGGTGCACCCGTGGGAGAGCCGCACATGCTCGCCGCGATCGAGAGCTCGGTGATCGTCGAGACGGCACTCGCCCGGCCGCGGGCCATGGTGGGCGTCCTACTCCACCCG
This sequence comes from uncultured Actinomycetota bacterium, assembly GCA_963727495.1. Taxonomy (GTDB): domain Bacteria; phylum Actinomycetota; class Actinomycetes; order Mycobacteriales; family Pseudonocardiaceae; genus Actinophytocola. The sequence continues at coordinate 60,348 of CAVSGQ010000003.1, forward strand.
TCGGGCAGCGCGCTCGGTCCGCGGGACATCGCCGACCTGGCCGGCCACCTGGCGGCCCGGCGCAGCCTGCCCGACGTACTGGCCGAGCGTGCACCGGACCTGGCCGGCGAGCTGCCCGACCTGGCGGTGGCGGACACCACCCTGGTTCCGTTGATGCGGGTGAACTGGCACCGGGCACCGGAGTTCGCCGAGCGGCTGTCCGTGCTGTGCCGGACGTGCTTCGACGACAACGACGTCACGGGGGCGTTGCGCCTGGGACTCGAGGCGCATGCGCTGTTCGCCGGGGCGTCGATGCTCGGCACCACGCCGATGCGATACCAGTACCACCGCTACGGTCCGGCCTGGGCGCGCGTGCTGCACGCGATCGGCCGGTACTGGCAGGACCGCGGTGAGCAGGTCGGCGTCCTCGACGCCGCCGGCTGGCTGGGCGGCGTGCTGAACAACGTGCTGGTGCACGCGCTCATCGACGAGGACATCCGGACCGCCACCCGCCCGCAGGCGCAGTGGTTGCGCGAGACGTACCGGGCGGCGGGCAAGGACCTGCTCATGCAGCGAGCGGAGGAGCGGCTCGCGATGCTCGACCGGTTCGGGTGAGCCGGGTCAGACGGCGTCGAGGACGGGTTCGAAGGCCAGTTCGGCGGCGCCGAGGAGGGTGACGTCGGCGCCCAGGGTCGAGGCGACGATGCGGGTGCCGCCGACCGCGCGCGACACCAGGGAGCGTTCCCGCACCGCGGCCGCCACCTCGGCGATCAGGGTGGCCGGCAGCGCGGTGAACAGGTCCCCCAGCACGACGAGCTCCGGACCGAGCACGTTCACGACGTTGACCAGGCCCAGCGTGAGCCACTCGGCGAACTCGCCCAGCCGCGACCGGATCGACCCGGGGTCCGCGGCCAGCGACCGCAGCTCGGCCACCACGGCCCCGCGCGGAACGCTCTCCCGCAGGCCGAGCGCCCGGCACAGCGCGCGCTCCCCCACCTCGGTCTCCCAGCAGCCCCGGCTACCGCAGTAACAAGGTCGCCCACCTGGATGGACGACCATGTGCCCGAGCTCGCCGAGATATCCGGCGGTTCCGCGCAAGGAGGACCCGTCGGAGATCACGCCACCTCCGACGCCCACGTCGGCCGTCACGTAGACGGCGTCGGCCGATCCCCGGGCGGTCCCGCGCAGGTGCTCGGCCAGCGCACCCAGCTCGGCGTCGTTGCCGACCATGATCGGGACCTCGAACACCGAACCGAGCCGCTCGCCGAGCGGCACGTCGGTCCAGTGCAGGTTCGGCGCCTCGTGCACCAGGCCGTCGTAGCGCCGGACCACGCCGGGCACCGAGACGCCGGCGGCCACCATCTCGACGCCGAGTTCGGCCGCCAGGACCATGGTCGAGTCGATGACGTGGCTGATGACCTCGTCCGGCTCGCGGGTGCGGAGCCGCAGGTTCCAGCTGTTGCGGCCGAGGATCTCGCCGCCGAGGCCGACCAGCGCGATGGCCACCTGCTCGACGCGCACGTCCACCGCGAGCACGACGGCGGCGTGCGGCTGGGGCAGCACGAGCAGCGACGGCCGTCCGGCGCCGCTGCGCTGCCGCGGCACGCGTTCCTCCACGACGCCGGACTCGGCGAGCCCGTCCACCAGGGCCTTGATCGTGCTGCGGTTGAGCCCGAGCTCAGCCGCGAGCGACGCCCTGGTGCACGGGCCGTCGACGTGCAGCCTGCGTAACAGGACCGTACGGTTGTGCCGGCGCACCTCGTCGGGCCTGGCCCCAGGCTGGGCGTCCCGGTGGGTGTGCTCGCCAAACCCCTCGCTCCTGTCGTGCCGTCAATCAGAGACCGCGGCCCTCCGCCGGGACAGCGCGTCGACCGTGGCGGCGAGCAGCAGCACGAGGCCGGTGACGATGTTGACCACCGCGGCCGGCTGCCCGAGCAGGCCGAGACCGTTCTCCACGACCGCGAGCACCAGGCCACCGATGACCGCGTGGGCGACCTTGCCCCGCCCGCCGAACAGCGACGTCCCGCCGATGACCGCCGCGCCGACGGCGAACAGCAGCGTGTTCAGCCCACCGGCCTGCGGGTCGACCGAGCCCGACCTTGGACGAGTAGATGATCGCACCGATCGCCGCCGCGCTCGCGGAAACGACGAACACGCTGGCCCTGATCTTGCTCACATTGATACCGGCACGCCGGGCCGCTTCGGTGTTGCCGCCGACCGCGTAGATGTGCCGGCCGTACCGGGTCCGGTTGAGCACGTAGGTGCCCCGCCACCAGCAGCGCCAGGATGATCGGCACGACGTAGGGCACGCCGCGCGATGGTCACCAGGTCGGGGTTCGGGGACCGGTTCAGGGTCAGTGCCCAGGTCGACACCAGCGCGAGCACCGCCACCGACGATGACCTTGACCAGCACGATCGGCGTCGGCTTGGTCACGAGGCCCCGGCGCAGCCTGGTGAAGTGCTCGCCGAGCACCACGAGCCGCGTAGCCACCGGCCGAGACCACGCACAGCACCCAGCTGCCGAACACCGACAGGCTTCCGTTGGCCACGTTGAACAGCACCGGCGAGGTGCGGATGCCGAACATGCCGCCCTCGCCGATGAACTGCAGGATCACGCCCTGCCAGGTGATGAACAACGCCAGCGTCACGACGAACGACGGCATGCCGAACTTGGACACCAGGAATCCGGTGAGGCAGCCGATCGAGGCGCCGACGCACACCGCGAGGATCATCTCGAGCCACGCGTTGGGAGACACGCCCAGCATCGCCATGAGCACCGCGATGAGGCTGAGCACGGCGCCTGCCCAGATCCGCATCAGCAGCGCGATCCCGGCGGCGAGCAGCATGCCGATGACGAACACGTAGAACACCGTGCTGCCCATGCCGCCGAGCAGGTTGCCGCCGCGCACGTAGTGCATCGCCATCACGGCCGCGCAGACGCCGGACAGCGTGCCCGCGGACAGGTCGATCTCGCCGAGCAGCAGGACGAAGACGAGGCCCATCGCGATGATCATCTTGCCGGCGCCCTGCGCGATCAGGTTCGCCGTGTTGTTCAGGGTCAGGAAGTTGTCCGACAGCGCCCAGAACACGACCACCAGCGCGGCGAGCCCGAGCAGCGCGGGCAGCGAGCCGAGTTCGCCGCCGCGCAACCGCGCGAGGTAGTCGCGGATCGCCTCACCGGTGGACTGGGTCGTGGTGTCGATGCCGAAGTCGGAGATCGCGCCGCCGTTCGACGCGGTGTCGGCCTTGGCCGGGGTTTCCGTCATGGAGAGGTCCTCGGGTGAGTGATCAGAGAGTGACTTGCTCGGGCCGCGCGAGGCCGAGATCACCGGAGCGACCAGCCGTGATCAGCTCGACGATCTGGCTGTGCGTGGTCTCCTTGGCAGGCAGGTCGGCCACCAGGCGTCCCAGGTACAACGTGGAGATGCGGTCGGCGACCTCGAACACGTCGGCCATGTTGTGGCTGATCAGCACCACGCCGAGGCCCTGCTCGGCGAGGCGGCGGACCAGGTCGAGCACCTGCCGGGTCTGCGCGACACCGAGTGCGGCGGTCGGCTCGTCGAGCAGCACGACCTTGCTGTCCCACAGCACGGCCTTGGCGATGGCCACGGTCTGCCGCTGCCCACCGGACAGCGACGCGACCGGCGTGCGCACCGACTTGACCGTGCGGACCGACAGCGACGCGAGCGTCTCGCGGGCGGCCTGCTCCATGCTCGGCCTCGTCCAGCAGCCAGCGGAACCGCGTTCCCGGCCGAGGAACATGTTCTGCACGACGTCGAGGTTGTCGGCCAGCGCGAGGTCCTGGTACACGACCTCGATGCCGTGATGCGCCGCGTCGCGCGGGCTGTGGATCGTGACGGCTTGCCGCGGAACCGGACCTCGCCGGAGTCCATCGGGTAGATCCCGGCGACACACTTGATCAAGGTGGACTTGCCGGCGCCGTTGTCACCCACGAGAGCGGTGACCTCGCCGGCCCGGACGGTGAAGTCGACGTCGTGCAGGACGTGCACGGGGCCGAAGCTCTTGTTGATCCCGATCAGTTCGAGAAGTGGCTCAGTCATGAAGTTCCTCCTCCCGGGAAGGCCGCGCCCGGAGTGCGGGCGCGGCCTCCCCAGGCTGAACTGGGTCAGGAAATGCCGAGCTGGGTGCAGGTGGCCTGAAGGTTGCCGGTGCAGATCTCGTCGGCCTTCACGTAGCCCTCGTCCACGACTCGCTTGACCTCGTTCTTGGTGATCAGGTACGGCGTCGTTCAGGACGGACTTGACCTGCGGTTGCCCCTCGGGGTCGTCGATCGATGTCGGTCGCGATCTTGTCCGCGGCGTCCTTGTCGCCCTTGGCCAGCGCGGCGGCGAGCTTGGCGGTCGGCCTCGGCCTCCTGCTTGATCGGCTTGAACACCGTCATGTACTGGTCGCCGCTGAGGATGGCCTTGAGGCCGTCGGCGGTGGCGTCCTGGCCGGTGACCGGAACCTTGCCGTTCAGCCCGTACTTCTTGAGCACGGTGATCACCGCGCCGGCCAGGCCGTCGTTCGCGGCGACGACGCCGTCGACCTTGCCGCCGTTGGAGGTCAGGATCTGCTCGAAGACGGTGCCGCCCTTCTGGTTGTCCCAGTTGTCGATCGGCTGGGAGCGAACCAGCTTGAGCGTGCCCGCGTCGTACAGCGGCTTGAGCACGTTCTCCTGACCCTCGTGGAACAGGGTCGCGTTGTTGTCGGTCGGCGCGCCCTCGATCTCGATCACCTGGGCGCCCTGCTTGCCCTTCAGCGCGTCGGCCAGGCCCTGGCCCTGCAGCTCGCCGACCTTCACGTTGTCGAACGACACGTAGTACTCGGAGCTGCCGCCGAGGTTCAGGCGGTCGTAGTCGATCGTCGGGATGCCCTGGGCGTTGGCCTTCTGCGGCGACGCGTGCCGCCGACTCGCTGTTGATCGACGCCATGATCAGCACCTTGACGCCTGCGTTGATCATGCCGTCGGCGAGCGTGCGAGAACTTCTGCACGTCACCCTGTGCGTTCTGGATGTCCGGGTCGAGGCCTTCGGCCTTGAGAGCCGCCTCGAGCATGGGCTTGTCGAAGCCCTCCCAGCGGGCCGAGCTGGCCGTCTCCGGGAGGATCACCCCGACCGGGATGCCGCCAGAGGACTGGTCGGCCGAGTCCTGGCCGCTGCCGCTGCCGCCCGACGTGTCCTCATTGGCTCCACACGCCGACAGGGCGAGGGTCAGACCCACCCCCGCGGCGAGAAGAGCAAGCCTTGTACTGCGCATTCAACGGTCCCTTCACAGTCCTCAGGGCGAAATGTTGCGGTGCACAACATATGCCCGGACGGGCAGTGATGGAAGCCACGAACGGGCATTTTGCGCCTCGTGTATGACACAGTTTGGCAACGAACCGGCCATCTGCTCGCAAACCGGCGACCGGTCACTACCAGGAACGCAGCGTAGCGATGCGCTCCTCGAGCTGCTCGACGGAAGCCATCGCCGTCGGCGGGCCCGCGCATACTCTCCGTAGCTCGCTGTGGATCATGCCATGCGGTTTTCCCGTCCGATGGTGGTACATGGCCACCAGCGTGTTGAGCTCCTTACGCAACGCCGACAACCGTTCGGCCACGGTCTGCGACCGGACCGGCGCCGGTTCCGTCTGCTGGTGCCTCGCCTGCCGGGAACGCTCCGTTACCTGATCCGCTTGCCGCTGGCGCAACAGCGCCCGGACCTGGTCGGGTTCGAGCAGGCCCGGCAGGCCGAGGTACTCCTGCTCCTCCGCCGAACCCGCGAACACCGCGGTGCCGAAGGACGATCCGTCGTAAATCACCTGATCGAGCTCGGCCGACGCGGACAGCGAGGTGAACGCCTTGTCCTCCTCGCCCGGCTCGTCCTTCACCCGGTTCGCGTCGAGCAGCAGCTCGTCGTCCCAGCCGCCGGCCTCCCGGTCCGGCTTGCCCAGCACGTGGTCGCGCTGCGCCTCGAGCTCGCTGGCGAGCTCGAGCAGCACCGGCACGCTCGGCAGGAACACGCTCGCGGTCTCCCCGCTGCGCCGGGCACGGACGAACCGGCCGACCGCCTGGGCGAAGAACAGCGGGGTGGACGCGCTGGTCGCGTACACGCCGACGGCCAGCCTCGGCACGTCGACACCCTCGCTGACCATCCGCACGGCGACCAGCCACCGGTCGTCGGAGTCGGCGAACTCCGCGATCCGCGCGGACGCCTTCGGGTCGTCGGAGAGCACGACCACCGGGTCGCGGCCGGTGGTGCGGGCCAGGATCCTCGCGTACGCCTTCGCCGACTCGTGGTCCGACGCGATCACCAGGCCGGCCGCGTCGGGCACGCTCTGCCGAAGCTGCGCCAGCCGCACGTCGGCCGCGCCGAGCACGGCCGGGATCCACTCGCCCTGCGGGTCGAGCGCGGTGCGCCAGGCGCGCGCGGTCTGCTCGGCGGTCATCGGCTCGCCCAGCCGGGCGGTGAACTCCTCGCCCGCGCTGGTCCGCCAGCTCGCCTCGCCCGAGTAGGCCAGGAAGATCACCGGCCGGACCACGCCGTCGGCCAGCGCGTCGGCGTAGCCGTAGGTGTGGTCGGCCTTGCTGCGCAGGAAGCCGCCCTGGTCCGGCTCGTAGACCACGAACGGGATCTGCGAGTCGTCGCTGCGGAACGGCGTGCCGGTGAGCGCCAGGCGGCGCACGGCCGGGGTGAACGCCTCGCGGATCGCGTCGCCCCAGGACTTGGCGTCGCCGCCGTGGTGGATCTCGTCGAGGACGACCAGCGTCTTGCGGTGCTCGGTGCGCACCCGGTGCAGCATCGGGTGCGCCGCCACCTGGGCGTAGGTGACCGCGACGCCGCGGTAGTCGCTGGAGGTCGCGCCGGCCCCGTTGCGGAAGTTCGGGTCGATCGGGATGCCGGCCGCGGCCGCCGCGGCCGCCCACTGGTGCTTGAGGTGCTCGGTCGGCGTGACGATCGTGATCTGCTCCACGATGCGGTCGGCGAGCAGTTCGGCGGCGACCCGCAGGCCGAACACGGTCTTGCCGGCCCCGGGCGTGGCGACCGCCAGGAAGTCCTTCGGGCCGCCTGCCAGGTACTTCGTGATCGCCCTGCGCTGCCAGGCCCGCAGCGGCCGGGCGGTCGTTCCCTGCTCGATCGGCTCGGCCGTCACCATCTCCCCCTGCGCGCACGTCCGGGCAAAGCAAAGCCCCCAAGCGATGTCATTGAGGGCCGGGCCGACCTTACCTCCGGCCCGCGAGCGCCGCCGGGCCGACACGGCCGGCGACGTTCACCGGACGGGTCGCGCCAATCACATGCCGATGCACCATGCTTGACCTTGACATGAGTTCGCAGCAGCCACACCCGATCCGCGGCACGGTGCGGAAGACCCGCGCCATGCTGCGGCGCGGTCCCGTGCGGCTGGTGAAGCGGACGGTGGCCAAGGCGTGGGACGGCAACCTGTTCTCCGAGGCGGCCGAGGCGGCGTTCTGGCAGGTGCTGTCGCTGCCGCCGCTGCTGCTCGGGCTGCTGGGCAGCCTCGGCTACGTGGGCCAGTGGCTCGGCCAGAGCGTGGTCGACGAGGTGCACTCGGCGATCATCGAGTGGTCGCGGACGGCGTTCAGCACCAACGTGGTCGAGCAGATCATCGAGCCGACCGTGGACGACATCCTGCGGCACGGCCGGGGCGAGATCCTCACCGTCGGCTTCCTGATCTCGTTGTGGGCGGGCTCGTCGGCCATGTCGTCGTTCGTCGACGCGATCACCGTGGCGCACGACCAGTACGGCGTGCGCAACGAGGTGTGGCAGCGGATCTTCGCACTGCTGCTGTACATGGCGGCGCTGGTGCTGCTGGTGATCGGCCTGCCGATCCTGGCGCTGGGCCCGGACGCGCTGCCGAAGCTGTTCCCGGTCGCCTGGCGCCCGGACATCGCGTTCTGGCTCGACGCCTTCTACTACCCCGCGCTGGGCGTGCTGCTCGTGCTGGCGCTCGCCACGCTCTACAAGCTGGCGCTGCCGAGGAAGCTGCCCTGGCACCGCGGGCTGCCCGGCGCGGTGCTCGCGATGATCGTGTTCCTGCTGTCCAGCATCGGGTTGCGGCTCTACATCGCGTGGATCACCACGACGGGCTACACCTACGGCGCGCTGGCCACGCCGATCGCGTTCCTGCTGTTCGCGTTCTTCATCGGGCTGGCGATCGTGATCGGCGCCTACTTCAACGCGGCGATCCAGGAGACGTGGCCCGCCCGGATGACCCGCCGCCAGCGGCGGAAGTGGCGGCGGCTGGAGATGGAACGGGTGTCGCACGGTCCCGCGGCCACCGCACCGGCCGCGCCGGAACCGGCGCCCGATCGGACCCCACCTCCGGCGGAGTCCCCGCCGGTCGAGTCGCCGCCGGTCGAGTCCCCGCCGGCCGAGTCGCCGCCGGCCGGACCGGCCGCGGCCGAACCACGGCCCAACCCCAACGGCGAGGCGCGCCCGGCCGAGCCGAGCTCACCGCGCCGCGACCGGCCGGGCGGCTGAGACGAGGTCAGTCCTCGCCGCCGGGCGGGAGGTTGTCGAAGATCTTCTTGCACTCGGGGCAGACCGGCGAGCCGGGCTTGGGCGAGCGGGTGACCGGGAAGACCTCGCCGCACAGCGCGACCACCATCGTGCCGGTGACCGCGCTCTCGGCGATCTTGTCCTTCCGCACGTAGTGGAACATCTTGGGCGTGTCGTCACCCGTGGTGTCCGTGCCTTCCGGCCGCGTGTCCACGTCGGGCAGCGTTTGTGTACTCACGGTCCAATGATGCCCGAAACCCCGCCACACCCGATCGGGTGCTGGCAGGATCGGCGCATGTTCCAGAAGGTGATGGCCAGTTTCGGCCAGGGCGGCGCGACGGTCGACGCCCGGATTCTCGATCGGCACGTGCGCCCCGGCGGCACGCTGCACGGCGAGGTGCTCCTCGCCGGCGGTCAGGTCGACCAGGAGGTCGAGTCGCTCGCCGTCACGCTGCTGGCGCGGGTCGAGCAGGAGGTCACCAACGGCGACCGGCCCGACGTGGTCGACATGCCGTTCCAGAACGTGCAGCTCGCCGGCCGGGAGATGGTCCGCGCCGGCGCGCAGGTGAAGGTGCCCTTCGAGGTGCAGATGCCGTGGGAGACGCCCGTCACCACGGTGTTCGGCAAGTACCTGACCGGCATGGCCGTCGGTCTGCAGACCAACCTGAACCTCAGCCGGACGATGGTCGACCCGCAGGACGTCGACGCGATCCCGATCGAGCCGCTGCCCGCCCAGCACCGCATCCTGGACGCGATGAGCCGGCTGGGCTTCCAGTTCCGCTCGGCCGGCCTGGTCAAGGAGCGGCTGGACGGCGCCGACCAGCAGCTGCCGTTCTTCCAGGAGATCAGCTTCGCGCCGTCGCCGAACTTCGCCAAGGTATTCGACGAGGTCGCGGTGACGTTCCTGGCCCGGCCCCGCGACGTACAGGTCGTGCTGGACGTGAACAAGCGGGTGCGGGTGCTCAAGGGCGGCGGCCTCGGCGGGCGCGCCCGGTCGATGCTCGGCATGTTCGTCGTGGACTACGGCGCGCTCGGCAGCACCAACTGGGAACAGCAGATCGAGACGTGGCTGCGGGAGGTCGCGCGACCCCGGGGGATCTTCGACTAGCCGGAAGGGACGCAGACCATGGTCGAGCCCGTCGCATCGCGTCCGTACATGCCGGGATACGGCACGTTGGCGGCCGGCGAGGGCACCGGTCTGCTGCCGTGGACCTGGGCACTGGCCCGGCTGCAGGAGAGCCACGACTTCTGGGTCGCGACGGTCTGGCCGGACGGCAGGCCGCACCTCACCCCGGTGTGGGCGGTCTGGGACGACGGCGCGCTGTGGTTCTCGGCGAGCCCGCACTCCCGCAAGATGCGCAACATCCGGGCCGGGTCCCCGGTGTCGGTGTCCACCGAGGACCCGGAGAACCCGGTGGTGCTGGAGGGAACCGTCGAGCTGGTCACCGAGACCGAGCGGCTCGTCCGGTTCGTCGCCGTGGTCAACGTGAAGTACCGCACGGAGTACCCGATCGAGTTCTTCACCCCCGACCAGGCGGCGGTCGGGAGGGTCAGGCCCGTGCGGGCGGTGGGGCTGATGTCGAGCGACTTCGAGGGGTCGCCGACCCGCTGGACGTTCCCGGCGGGCTGACCGGCCTATTCTTCGCGTTGAGTCCGAGTCGTGGGAGGGGAGCCGGCCGTGGTGGTGCTGATCGTCGTGGTCGCCGTCGTCGCGGTGATCGCGCTGGTGCTGGTGGGCATGTACAACTCCCTGGTCCGGGCCAGACACGCGTGGCAGAACGCCTACGCGCAGATCGACGTGCAGCTCTCGCGGCGGCACGACCTGATCCCGAACCTGGTCGAGGTGGTCAAGGCGTACATGCGCCACGAGCAGCAGACCCTCGCCGCCGTCGTCTCGGCGCGGTCCGCGGCGGTGGCGGCGAAGTCGGCGGCCACGCCCGGTGACCCGGCGGCGATGGCGACGCTGTCCGGCGCGGAGAACGCGCTGACCGGCAGCCTCGGCAGGCTGTTCGTGGTGAGCGAGAACTACCCCGAGCTCAAGGCCGACCAGACCATGCGTCAGCTCTCCGAGGAGCTGACCTCGGCGGAGAACCGGGTGGCCTTCGCGCGGCAGGCGTACAACGACGCGGTCATGGTCTACCGCAACAAGCAGGACACCTTCCCGTCGAACCTGGTGGCGTCGATGTTCTCGTTCGGGCCGGCCGCCTACCTGGAGCTCGACGAGCCGCACAAGCGCGAGGCTCCCCGGATCTCGATGGACCGCAACGAATGAACTTCTTCCAGCGCCAACATCACGTCCGCAAGCTCTCCCGCCGCCTGGTGGTGCTGTTCACCGTCGCCGTGCTGGCGATCGTGGCCGTGGTCGACCTGGTCGCGGTGGTCGCGTTCGGCGTGACCAGCCGCGGGGCCGAGAACATCCTCACCGTGATCATCTGGGTCAGCGCGCTGACCATCGCCGGCATCGCGGTGACGTCGTTCGCGCGCACGAAGATGCTGCGCGCGGGTGGGGGCGGGCGGGTGGCCCAGCAGCTCGGCGGCGTGCACGTGCCGGAGAACACCACCGACCCGCGGCTGCGCAGGCTGCGCAACGTGGTCGAGGAGATGGCCATCGCCGCCGGGCGTGTCCGTGCCGGAGATCTACGTGCTGCCCGAGGAGAACCAGGGATCAACGCGTTCGCGGCCGGCTACTCCCCGCCGACGCGGCGGTCGCGGTCACCCACGGCGCGCTGGAACGGCTCAACCGCGACGAGCTGCAGGGCGTGATCGCGCACGAGTTCAGCCACATCCTCAACGGCGACATGCGGCTGAACATCCGGCTGATCGGCATGCTCGTTCGGCATCCTCGTGCTGGCGATCATCGGCCGGGTGCTGCTGCTACGTCGCGCGGCGGCAGCCGCAACGCCGCCGCTGCCGATCGTCGGGCTCGCGCTGGTCGTCGTCGGCTACGTCGGGGTGTTCTTCGGCCGCATGATCAAGGCGGCGGTGTCGCCGGCAGCGCGAGTACCTGGCGGACGCCTCGGCCGTGCAGTTCACCCGCCAGACCGCGACGGGCTCGCGGGCGCGCTGAAGAAGATCGGCGGGCTGGGCTCGCGGCTGCGCAGCGACCGGGCCGAGGAGGTCAGCCACATGCTGTTCGGCGAGGGCTTCTCGTTCAGCTCGCTGTTCGCCACGCACCCGCCGCTGGTCAAGCGGATTCAGACGCTGGAGCCCGGCTTCGACCCGCGGCAGCTGGAGGCGCTGTCCCAGCAGTGGGCCCGCACGCCGCCGGTCGGGCTGGCCGAGGACGAGGCGCTGGGGCTCGCGCCGCCCGGGCAGCGCCCCGGGCTGCCGACCCAGCAGGCCCGGCTGCCGGTGCGCCCGGACGAGGTGGTCGCCGCCGTCGGCGCGGTCACCGAGTCGCCGCGGCACACCGCGGGCCCGATCCTGGACGCCATCCCGGCGCCGCTGCTCGACCGCGCGCGGGACCCGGAGGCCGTGCTGCCGCTGGTGTTCGGCCTGCTGCTGGCGGGCGACCCGGCGATGCGCGCGAACCAGCACTCGGTCCTCGCCGCGCGCTACGGCCAGGGCCTCGCCGACGCCGCGGTCGCCGACGCCGTCGAGCTCGCCGGGCTGCACCCGGTGCTGCGGCTGCCGCTCGCCGAACTCGCGTTCCCGGCCCTGCGCCGCCGCCCGCGGCCCGCGCAGGAGGCGGTGCTGGCCTGCATCCACGCGCTGATCCGGGTCGACGGGCGGATCGACGTGTTCGAGTACTGCCTGTCCCGGCTGCTGCACCGCGAGCTGTACGAGGCGGTGCACCGGTCCTCGCCGTGGAGCGGCCGCCGGGCGCCGCGGGAGGTGACCAACCGGGCGGTGGCCACGCTGCTGGCGCTGCTCGCGCAGGCGGGGTCGGCCGATGCCCGGGCGGCCGGCGCGGCGTACCTGGCCGGGCTCGCCCGGGTGGTGCCGGGCGAGCCGATCCCGTTCGACCCGCCCGCGGCCGGCGCGGTGGCGCTGGAGGGCGTGTGGCCGGCGCTGGACGCGCTGGCCGGCCCGGAGAAGGAGCTTCTGGTCGCCGGGATGGTCACGGTGATCGGGCACGACGGAGTCATGACGGTGTCCGAGATCGAGCTGTTGCGTACCGTATGCGCGGTACTGCACTGCCCGCTGCCGCCGCTGGCACAGGCCCGGCCGGAGCAGGTCGTACCGGACCCCGGTCCACATTCGTGACCAGAGTCGAGGAGCACATGCGGGTTGCCGAGGAGGTGTCGGCCGCGGCGGCCGCCGGAACGGCGGTGGTCGCGCTGGAGAGCACGCTGCTCGCCCACGGGCTGCCGCCGGGCCGCAACCGCAAGGTGGCCGACGCGGTCGAGGACGCGGTGCGCGCGGCGGGCGCGGTGCCCGCCACGATCGCCGTGCTGGACGGGCAGCTGCGGGTCGGCCTGTCCGCGGCGGACCTGGACCGGGTCTGCTCGGCCGACCTCGCGAAGCTGTCGGCCCGCGACCTGGGTCCGGCGATCGCCCTCGGCCGCGACGGCGCGACGACCATCGCGTCGACCGCGCTGATCGCGCACGCGGCGGGGATCGGCGTGTTCGGCACCGGCGGGCTGGGGGGCGTGCACCTGCCCGCGCCCGGCGCGGCGTCGTCGTGGGACGTCTCGGCGGACCTGGACGTGCTGGCCTCGACCCCGATCGCGGTGGTGTGCTCCGGGGTGAAGTCGGTGCTGGACATCGGGGCGACGATCGAGGTGCTGGAGACCCGGTCGGTGCCGGTGGTGGGCTACCGCACGGACACGTTCCCGGCGTTCTACCGGCGCGAGTCGCGGTTCGCCGTGCCGTGGCGGGTGGAGCACCCCCAGTCGGCCGCCGCCGTGATCGCCGCGCACCGCCGCGGGCCGGCGTCCTCGGGCGTGCTGGTGGCCAACCCGGTGCCGGCCGAGCACGAGCTGGACGAGGCGCTGCACGACCGCCTGCTCGCCGAGGGCATGGCACTGGTGGCGCGTTCGGAGGTGCACGGCGGCGACGTCACCCCGGTGCTGCTGGAGCACTTCCACACCGCCAGCGACGGCGCCAGCCTGGACGCGAACGAGGCCCTGGTCCTCGCCAACGTCACCCTCGCCGCCCAGATCGCCGTCGCCCTCACCACCCCCTCCCCCTGACCTCGCGAGTCCCCCACTCCCGACCCGCGAGTCCCCCGGTCACGCGGTGACCCGCGGACGCGAACCGGGGACTCGCGCGACCGCAACGGGGGACTGCGCGCGACCGGGGTGGGGGACTCGCGGCGGGGGTCAGCGGGTGCGGTAGAGCTTGGCGACGACGTCCTCGATCTCGGGCTCCTGGACCGACAGGTCGCGCAGCGCCACCACGCCCGCGAGCCGGGCCACGACCTCGCCCGCCGTCGCCCCGTCGAGCGCCAACGTCACCCGAGCCCGTCCGCCTCGACCCGCTCGACCGAGGCGCCCGGCAGGGCCACCCCCGGCCACGGCGCGTCGAGGTCGACCACGACCCGGCGCTTCGAGCGGTACGCGGCGTGCAGCTGCGTCGAGGTGCCGTCGTGCACCACCCGGCCGTGGTCGATCACGACCAGCCGGCGGCACAGCTTCTCGATGTCGGCCAGGTCGTGCGTGGTCAGCACGACGTGGTGTCGCCGCGGCCGCGCCCAGCTCGGCGAGGAACGCCCGCACCGCCTGCTTGCTCAGCACGTCCAGCCCGATCGTCGGCTCGTCGAGGAACAGCACCTTCGGCCCGTGCAGCAACGCGGCGGTCAGCTCGCCGCGCATCCGCTGGCCCAGCGACAGCTGCCGCACCGGCGTGGTCGAGGAAGGCGTCGAGGTCCAGCAGCGACCGGCAGCGCGCGCAGCCGGGCCGCGTGGTCGGCCGCGCGGCACCCGGTAGATGTGGCGCAGCAAGCGCGAACGACTCCACCAGCGGCAGGTCCCACCACAGCTGCGAGCGCTGGCCGAACACCACGCCGATGCGCCGCGCGAGCCGCGTGCGCTGCGGCACCGGCGTCAGCCCGCAGACCGACACCCGCCCGCCGCTGGGCGTCAGCACGCCGGTCAGCATCTTCAGCGTGGTCGACTTCCCGGCGCCGTTCGGTCCGATGTAGCCGAGCATCTCCCCCTCGCGCGACGGCCAGGATCACACCGTCCACAGCGGACACCGTGGCGCTCGCGGCGCAGCCGCCCGACCTTCGCCCGACCGTGAAGTCCTTGCGCAGTCCCGAGTCGCTCGATGGCATGATCACGATCCCGTACTCCGGTAGTGGCGGACGCCGGTGCGCCAGAACAGCGCGGCGATCCGGCGGCGAGCAGCGCGGTCAGCGGCGAGCACCAGCGCAGCCAGCCGGGCACGCCGAGCGGGTCCGGCCGGCCGAGCAGGGCGAGCGCCGGCAGGTAGGCGACGAACGCGAACCCCAGCCCGAACGCGAACAGCCGGCGGAACAGCCCGCCGTAGACGGTCATCGGGTACAAGGTGAAGTCCTGGCCGCCGTAGGTGAAGCCGTTGCCGATCTCGCCGGAGTCGATCCACCAGAAGGCGACGGTCGCGCTGGCCACGAAGATCGCCGCCGAAGAACACCGCCCCGGCCAGCGGCGCGAGCACCGCCAGCGCGCGGCGGGCGGCGGACCACCGGACCGGCGCCACGGCCAGCGCGACCACGTAGACCGCGATGCCCTGCACGACCCGGCCGACACCTGCGGGCGCGAAGTCCATCGCGACCAGCTGCCACAGCGCGGACAGCGGGCGCACCAGCACGGCGTCGAACAGCCCGGTCCGCACGTAGACCCGCAGCCGCTCGACGTTGCCCACGGCGAGGTCGGCGAGCGGGAAGGCCAGCGCCGAGATGCCGACCATCAGCAACACCTCCCGCACCGCCGAACCCGCCGAGGCTCGCCGTTCACGCTGAAGATCACGAGACACTCGAGACGACGTCGAGCACGGTGAGCACCGTCGTGCCGGCGAGGTCGAGCGACGAACGACGTCCGGTACTGGGTCTGGCTGCGCACCTGCGCGCGCGAGCAGCCGCCGGTACGGACGAACGCGTTCGCGGCACGCGCGGGTCAGCCACCCTGGACCACCAGCGCCCGACCGCGCGCCGCTGCACCACTCGCCCAGCCCGACCAGCACCGCCCGCCCAGGACGACCTGGCCGGCGACCAGCGCGAGCGCGTGACCGGTCCCGCCGCGCTCGACCAGCACGTCCAGCGGCGCCTGCATGAGCGCGGGGAACGGCGTGGCCGAGCCACAACGTCACGACCAGCCAGTCCGGCAGGAACGGCAGCGGGAAGAAGAGGCCGCTGCCGACGCCGGAGGCGAACAGCCACACCATGTACACGCCGCGCACTGTCGAGCAGCCAGAACGCGGACAGCTCCACCAGGTACCGGCATGCCGAGCAGACCCCATCGCGAGCACGACCGACAGCGCGAACAGGGCGTAGGTGTACGGGCGGGCCGGCAGGTAGAAGTCGAACACGAGCATGCCGACCGCACCGGCGCGACGAACCGGGTCAGCATCGCGAACCCGGCGCGGCCCGCGTCGGTGGCGAGCGTAGCCGAGCCATCAGGTCGACCGGCCGCAGCAACTCGGCCACGACCTCTCCGGAGCGGACCCGCTCCGGCGAGGTCCGTCGCACCCCAGTAGTTGACCACCGCGAGCAGCCCCTGGCCCGACCCAGACGAAGGTGGCCAGCTGGGCGCGGTCGTAGCCGGCGGCCAGGCCGGCGCCGGCCACCGACAGCAGGACGTAGCTGCGCAGGAAGCCGAACACGACGTTGGCGAAGGCGCCGGCCACGGTCGCCTGCCGGTAGGTGGCGTAGCGCCGGAAGCCCGCCCCGGCGAGCGCGACGGCGAGCCGCCCGCTGGCCTTGCCGCTCGGCACGCCGTTAGCCTCCGTTCCTGATGTCGAACATGGTCGTTGTCGTCGGCGACGCGGCGGTGGACGTGATCGCCCGCCATTCCGCGCCGGTCGTGCGCGGGGACGACTCCCGTGCCCGGGTGTCGCTCACCACCGGCGGAGCGGGCGCGAACACCGCGGCGTGGCTGGCCCACTGCGGGGCCCCGACCGTCCTGGTGGCACGGGTCGGCGACGACGTCGCGGGACGGCACGCACGCGAGGAGCTAACCACCGCCGGGGTGCGTTGCGCATTCACAATTGACACAGAGGCGAGCACCGCCTGTGTGGTCGTGCTCGTCGACGGCGACGGGCAGCGCAGCATGCTGCCGGACCGGGGCGCGGGCACCCGCCTCTCACCCGCCGACCTGGACCCGGCGCTGCTCGCCGGCGCCGCGCACCTGCACCTGTCCGGCTACGTGCTGCTGGACTCCTCGTCGCGGGACGCGGGCGTGGCGATGCTCGGCGCGGCCCGCGAGGCGGGGCTGAGCACCTCGGTCGACCCGCAGTCGGCCGCGCTGATCACCGACCCCGCGGGGTTCGCCGGCCTGCTGCGCGGCGTGGACCTGCTGTTGCCGAACCTGGACGAGCTGGAGGCGCTGACCGGGTCGCGCGATCCGGCCGGCGCCGCGGGCCTGCTGGACGTCGTCGGCGCGGTCGCGGTCACGACCGGGCCCGCGGGTGCGAGCTGGGTCGACCGGTCCGGGACGGTGTCGGTGCCCGCGGCGCCGGGGCCGTGCGTCGACTCCACCGGTGCCGGCGACGCGTTCGACGCCGGCCTGCTCGCCGCGCGGCTCGCCGGAAAGTCCACAGAGGACAGCCTGCTCGCCGGGGTCCGGCTGGGCGCGCTGGCCGTCGGGCGGGTCGGGGCGCAGCCGCCGCCCGGCCGTCTCAGCCGTCGATGACGCGGTGCTCGGCGGCCTCGATGGCCCGGGCCTCGCGCTGGTAGCGGCTGACCCGCTCGGCCTTGCGCGGCGGCCGGTCGTTGGCGATGAGCACCGCGATCCAGGGCAGCGGGACGGAAATCAGGACGAAGGCCAGCGCCAGCCACCAGATGTCGTGAAAGATGCCGGCGAGCACCAGGCACGGCAGGCGCATCAACATCATCGTCAGGTACTTGCGCTTGCGCGCCGCGTACTCTTCCTCGTACGACGGCGCGGCCTCGGTGATGAGAACCGGGGTGTCGTCCCGCTCGGCCTTCACGACACCACCTCCTCCGGACATGCTCCCACCTTCACCGCGCGATTGCGCCATCCGGGTGGACCTATCTCGAACATCCGTGGAATGCCGGTATGAAGGTCACATGACGTTGAGCGGGTTCGAGACCCCCCTGGACCTGTTCCAGCAGCGCCCGCTGGAACGTCTGCGCTACTCCGTCACCGAGTCCAACCTCTTACGGCACGTCGGTCCCGGCCCGCAACGGGTGCTGGACGTGGCCGGCGGCAACGGTGTGGAGGCCGTGCGGCTGGCGGCGCTGGGCCACGAGGTCACCGTGCTCGACCCGGCCGGCGCGATGCTCAGCACGGCCATCGAGAACGCCGACGCGCTCGACGTCGCCGACCGGCTGCACGTGGTGCAGGCGGGCGCGCTGGACGCTCCCGAGGTGTTCGCCGGCCACGAGTTCGACGTCGTGCTGTGCCACAACCTGCTGCACTACGTGGACGACCCGCGCGAGGTGCTGGGCGCGGTGGTCGCGCCGCTGCGGCTCGGCGGGCTGCTGTCCGTGCTGGGCCCCAACACCGACTTCGAGCCGATGCACGCGGCGGTGTGCGCGCTGGACCCGGCCGAGGCGGTGCGCGCGCTGGCCCGGGAGGCGACCGTCGGCGAGCTCGTCGCGCTGCTCGCCGACCTCGGGGTCGAGGAGGTCGTGCGGTACGGCGTGCGGTGCGTGAGCGACCTGCTGCCGTCGCTGGAGGACGACCCGGCGTTCCTGGCCGAGCTGGAGCGCCTCGAGCTCGCGATGGCCGACCGGATGCCGCAGCTGCTGACCGCGCGGTACTTCCACCTGGTGGCGCGCCGCTGACCCACACCTGCCAGCATGATCGCCGTGCGAGCGGTGGTGGCGCGGGTGACCCGGGCGAGCGTGACGGTGTCCGGGGAGGTCGTGGGTTCGTTCGACGAGCCGGGCCTGCTCGTGCTGCTGGGCGTGTCGGTGTCGGACACGCCGGAGCAGGCCACGACGATGGCCCGCAAGCTGCACGAGCTGCGGGTCCTCCGCGACGAACAGTCCTGCGCCACGGCCGGCGCGCCGCTGCTCGTGGTCAGCCAGTTCACCCTCTACGGCGAGACGCGCAAGGGCCGCAGGCCGTCGTGGACCGCGGCGGCCCGCCCGGCCGAGGCCGAGCCGTTGGTGGACGCGGTGGTGGCCTCGCTACGCGAGCGCGGCGCCCGGGTCGAGACGGGCCGCTTCGGCGCGATGATGTCCGTGGCGAGCGTGAACGACGGCCCGTTCACGGTCATCGTCGAGGTCTGAGCGGCCCGGCGGCGGCCGCGGTGGGCAAGGTCACCCGCCCCTTTCCCTCAGATCCGCGAGCCTCCTGCCGTCTCTAAGGAAAAGCTCAGGTTTGGTCGAGCAACCGGTGTGGCGCGCGTGACGTCATCCAGTTGGGAACTCGGGAACGAATCGAGCCACAGGCGCGTTTTCCAGAGTGTCCAGCCATCGACGGCCGTTTCGGTCGACGGCTCACCGGACACGAGGTGCCGGTGTGTGACGTAGAGCACACCAGCCCGCGAACAGGGGGAGGGAGAGCATGACGGTCCCACAGCAGCGCGAGCCGGAGCCCGCCGAGATCGACCTGGATGCCCAGGGCCCCGCGGCCGATCTGGTCCGCGTGTACCTCAACGGCATCGGCCGTACCGCACTGCTCACCGCGGCGCAGGAGGTCGAGCTGGCCAAGCGCATCGAGGCGGGGGTCTTCGCCCAGCACATGCTCGAGACCGAGACCCGCGGCGGCGCGAAGCAGACCGAGCTCGAGGCGCTGGTGCGCGACGGTCACCAGGCCAAGAACCACCTGCTCGAGGCCAACCTGCGGCTCGTGGTGTCGCTGGCCAAGCGCTACACCGGGCGCGGGATGCCCCTGCTGGACCTGATCCAGGAGGGCAACCTCGGGCTGATCCGTGCGGTCGAGAAGTTCGACTACACCAAGGGCTTCAAGTTCTCGACCTACGCCACGTGGTGGATCCGTCAGGCGATCACCCGCGGCATGGCCGACCAGGGGCGGACCATCCGGCTGCCGGTCCACCTGGTCGAGCAGGTCAACAAGCTCGCCCGCATCAAGCGCGACCTGCACCAGCAGCTCGGTCGCGAGGCGACCCACGAGGAGCTGGCGGTCGAGGTCGGGCTGACCCCCGAGAAGGTCGCCGACCTGCTCGACCACGCCCGCGACCCGGTGAGCCTGGACATGCCGGTCGGCTCGGAGGAGGACGCCCCGCTGGGCGACTTCATCGAGGACGGCGAGGCCACCGACCAGGACTATCAACATACAGCCAAAAATGGACTGGGCATTCTTGTGCTGTTCGTTCAAATTCGACCGGTGCAAAGTTATGTACGCCAATAAACCACCAATCATCAATTCCCAGAACCTTGGTACAGGGAGGTAGAAGGCGGCGGTTGGATCTCTTTTGATGGCGTATATATTGAAAGCAAACGAAATCACGGCTATGGTTACCGTTATGGCGACAAAACTCCATTTTCTTTTCCAGACGAAAGCCAGCAAAAGAGGCCAAACAATATAAAATTGTTCCTCAATACCTAGCGACCATAGGTGCAGCAATGGCTGTTTCGCTGATGAATTAGCGAAGTATCCGTTTTCATTCGATAGTATGAAGTTGGAAACAAAGCCAGCCCCACCTGCGATGTGCATTCCCAACTGTTTATATTCATCGGGGAACAACACAAGCCAGCCTAATGCAAAACAACCCGCAAGCACAATGAAGAGTGCGGGGAAAATGCGGTTTAT
>CAVSGQ010000004.1:0-20007 GCA_963727495.1 uncultured Actinomycetota bacterium
ATCGTGCAGGCGGGGCCGGCAGTTCGCCGATCGCGGCGTCAACCCGGCCATGGCCCGGATCGTGCGCCACCTCTTCTGCGCCGAACTGTGATCCAGACGGGTGCCGGCCGCGGAGATGAACAAGACCCCGCGGTCGACGAGCTTGTTCGCACCGAGCAGCTGCTCGCGCCGGGTCAGGAAGTGGCGCAACCCGTCGGCGGTGGTGGGGTGGATCGGCAGCAGGCGGCTCTTGCCGAACTTGCCGGCCCGCACGATCACTGTCTCGGTGTGGTCGTCGAAGTCGGTGACGTCCAAGGCGATTGCCTCGCCGAACCGCATCCCGGTCACCGCGAGCAGACTGATCATCACCGGATACGTGGCCGCCGTGATCGGGGTCGGCAGCCGGCGGGCCGCTTCGATCAGGGCGTCGATCTCGCTACTGGAGTACAAGTACGGCGTGGCGCGATGCTTGCCGTGAGCGATCAACCCGGGTGGCGGGATCTGGGTGCGGTCGTCGAGGTTGCGCAGGTAGGCGGCGAACCGACGCACCGCGATCAGGCGCAGCGCGTGCCACCAGCCGGCTCCACCGGGCAGCGTGGCCCAGGCCACCGCGTGCTCCACGGTGATCACGTCCGCGTCATGGTGTTCGAGATAGGTGATGAACTGGCCGAGCAGTTTCTCCGCCCGGTCCAGTTTGGCGCCCAGCGCGCGGCGCACCCGCAGGTAGTCGGCCAGGGCTTGCCGCAACGCGCTCATGCTGCCCCTCCGATCCCGGCTCTGGTTCCCGGGCTGTGTTCGGGGCCAGGGGCGGGCGATCCTGCGCAGCGCGGCGACATCCACTTTCGCGTACATGGTTGTGGTGAGGGCATTTCGATGTCGTAGGACCTGGCCGATCTCTTCCAGGGAGGCACCGGCGCCGAGCATGGCGGTGGCCGCGCTGTGCCGCAGCCGATGCGCATGCATCACGCCCAGACCGGCCCGACGGGCGGCCCTGGCCACCACGTTGGTGACCGTGTTGCGGAACATCGGGCCGTGCGGGGCATACGCGCAGACGAACACGTTCCGGGCCTCAGTCCGGGGCCGCCAACAGGTCAGATAGGACACGATCACCTGCCCAACATCGGCCGGCAGCGGCAGCCGCTCACAGCGTGGTCCCTTGCCGGTGATGACCAGCTCACCACGGCGCCAATCGATGTCCTCCAGCAGCAGGCCAGCGACTTCGCCGATGCGCAGCCCCAGCCGCCACAACATGGTCAGGATGGCCCGGTCTCGTTGCCCAATCCCGGTGTCCGGGTCGCACGACGCCAACAGCGCCCTCACCTGATCTTCGGGCAGGGCCTTCGGCAGGCCGGCCAGTTTCCATCGGGCCATGGTCGGCACCGCGCCCACCAACCCCACCGGAATGACTCCCGTGACATGCAGAAACCGCAACAGCGACCGCAGCGCTGGCACCAGCTGTGGCATCGACCGCGGAGCCCGATGTGACTGCTCGACCACGAACGCGGTCACCTCACCGGCGGTCAACCGCTCCAGCCCACCCAGCCCCGCACGCATCCGACGCTCGACAAAGGGTCGGATCGCGCGCACGCTCCGGTCGATCGACCGAGCGGCAAGGCCCCGCTCCGTCGCCTCGAACTCGGCATACCGCGCCAGCAACGCGTCCGCCGCAGTCATCTCCGCAGCGGGTGGAGCCGCCAGCGACACCCCGATCGACCGCAGATACTCCAGCAGCGCCGCCCACGACCCCGCCTTCCAAGCCGGAAACCGCCCGACCGCGCTCTGCGCCACGATGAACGCATCCACGGTTGCCGGACCGAACTCGACGAACTCGATCCCCGCTGCCTGCATCCACCCGCTCAAATGGATCACCCGCCGCTGGTGGATCCGCACCACCATCGGCGCATAACCCTTGCGCCCCAACCACTCGGTGAAACCCGCCTCATACGGCGCCAACGGCCCGGACATCTCCAGCCGTGCACGAGACCACGTCACGATCTTCCTCCTATCTGGATCCGACACTGATCCAGGCGGAGAAACCCATCACCCGTGACGCAGGACTATGCCGACCTCACTCGAACGGCGGCACCCCTCGACCAGACCCAACGCAAGCACGATCGGCATAACGACGACATCCGCATAAGATGCGTTATGGCGAGTTCGCCATAACGCATCGCCGGTCCAGCGCTGGTTCGGCGCGTCGGCCTCGAACCGGCCGAACGCCTGCGGCGGCACCCCGCTCGGTCGCGTCTCGAGTTCCAGGCGCACGAAGTGTCGTTGCAGCGTCCGCTCGTCCGGTGACCAGCCGCAGTGGGCCCGAAGGATCGCCGCGATCTGCACCGCCGTCCGCTCCGGGACTTCCTTCTTCAACGCCACCGCCAGCTCCAGCACGTCGGCCGGGGTCCGCGGCGACACCTTCGGCGGCGCCGGGACCAGGGCGTCGAACCCGCCGCGGCGCCAGTCCCGCAGCCACCGATCGAGCGTGGCCCGCGAGACCCGCACCGGCTGCCCGAACGGCCCCTCGTGCTCCCGCTCGGCGATCGCACGCACCAGCCGGCCCCGCTGCTTCGGTCGACAGACCGCGGTCGGCCGCCTCGCGGATCAGCGAATACCGGAACAGCCCGATCGCGCGGGCCCGTTCCGCCCGCACCCGTTCCTCGTCATGGCTGAACGCCACCACTTCTCCTTCACGACTTGACAATGCACACGAGTCGCGAGGGTCGTTGATCAACGCCGCTGCCCAAGAGCCGACCCGTGTTGATCAACACCGTCCTGAGCCCCGCCGCGAGCAGCCGACCTGCGGTGACCGCCGCGGCCAACTGCCACGGCGACACCGCGCCCACCACGCCGAGGCGGCGGCGGGCCGCCGCGGCACACGCCCCGACCGCCTCGACCGCATCACCCACCGGGTCCGGATGGACGGCAGCGGGCCTGTCAACGGATCGAGCTGCACCAGCAGGGCCGTGAACATCGACCGAATGCGATCTCGGCGTTGCCGGCGAACGCGCGCAGCCACCCCCGCACCGTCGAGAGCCGGCCGGGCCAGCCGAGCAGCGATCGGGCGGTGACCAACACCAGTCGCCTTGGCCCGCAGCGCCGCACCGATCACGTCGACGCCGTCAGCCCGGCGCAGCAGGCACGACACCACCAACAGCACATGCGTCACCGAGCACAACCCGCAACGGGCCCGGCGCGGCCGAAGATCACCGACCCCACGGACCGAGCGCTGCCGCGCGTGTCCCCACGGCGCCAGGCCACCGCCGCACGGGCAGGACAACTCACCAGCCCGCAGACGCCGTTCGACCTCGACCACGTCCGCTACCTACCATGACCACGGGTGCCTCCGCTGCACCAAGCACCGGCCCTCCCGTCCGGCCAAGGAACTGGGGAGGGCCGTTGCGCTTCCAGAACGTGATCAGACTGTCGTCGCACACAAACAAGGGGCCACCCACGGGCAGCCCCTGTAACCATCATCGCGGCCAGCGCCGCACCACCACCACCCCATCCTCAGGCGAGGTGTCGTTCAACACCCGCGGCTACGAGCACTCCACGGTGCAAGGCCTGCTCGGACTGCTCGCCCGCATCCTCGGCGACGCCGTCGACGACGGCCTCATCCCCACCAACCCCGTCCACCACCACCGCAACCGCAGCAAACGCGCCCACCGCATCCCCCGCGAAATGCTCTGGGCCACCCCCGAAGAAGTCCTCCGCGGCGCCCTCCAAGCAGCCCAACTCCACCACCGCGGCAGCGCCCTGCTCATCGTCACCGCCGCCTGGACCGGCTGCCGCTGGGGCGAAATCGCCGCCCTGCAACGCCACAACACCCACCCCGACGACCGCACCATCGTCATCGACCCCGACATCGGCGCACTCAAGGAAACCACCCGCCGCCACTGGCTCGGCCCACCCAAAACCGCCGCCAGCGCCCGCACCATCACCCTGCCGGCGTTCCTCGCCGTCCTACTCAAACACCATCTCGAGTCCCACGACCACGCCCCCGTATTCCCCAACACCGACGGCGGATTCCTCTGGCGCCACAGCTGGCGCACCCGCACCTTCAACCCCGCCTTCGACGGCAACCACCACCTGACCAACCCACCCGTCCGCACCCACCCGATCCGCCCCGGCCTGACCTTCCACGAACTACGACACAGCCACAAAACCTGGCTCATCGCCGCCGACTGAAATCGCCCAAGCCCGACGCCTCGGCCACCGCCTCGACAACCGCATCGCCGAGGTCTACAGCCACGTCGCCGACGAACTCGAAACCCGCATCCAGGCCGCGCTCAAACAAGCCTGGCTCGACGCCCGCCACACCATCGCCGACCAACCCACCCCGCCGCCGGTCCGGCCGCGCACCGGGTGCATCCGCCGACACCTACCCGAGCCCCACCACACCCCGAACCCCACAGGCACACACACGGGCTCCACCCCGCGCATCCCCCACCCCAGAACGCCTGCCCCGCACAAACACACCACAGGAAACCAAGACCGAAGATCAAATATGGAGCACGGCGCCCCACAACGACCCCATATTCGATCAAACCCACACCAGAAAACGATCAACGAAGATCAACCGTACCGGCCAGAAACCCAAGCTGACCTGCACACCTACACCACACCCGCAGCCCCACGACCGTCGGGCTGACAGGATTCGAACCTGCGACCCCTTGACCCCCAGGTCCAAGAGGATTCCACGGGTTCCAGCCCAGTCCGAACAGCTGGTCACAGCCCACAGAAAGTCCAGGTTAGGACCTCCAGTCCAACCCGTCTCACCCCGTCCGTGAGAAACACGTGAGACGCGGCCACGAAAAGAGGCCCACCATGCACGATCACCATCGCTACCTCGAGCCGTCTACAGCCAACGGACACACCGAACCAATCCCCCTGCACGGCAACGGCTTTTCGGCTGGCCATCACAGGTCGGAACGGCTGCCGGGATCCACGGGCGGGCCCGATCAGGAACTGGCCGACCAGATACGCCGGCTACGCGCCACGGCCCGGCGGACCGGCGAACGGATCCCCGGACGACCGGCACTGGTCGCAGCCACGGGCGCGACCCAACACCAAGTCCGCAAGATCCTCGACGAGATCACCAGGGAGGAAAGCGCCGGCCACCACCCCACGCCAGCCAGCAACAACGCCGGCGCCAGCGCCGGTGCCAGCCCCACCAGCCTTGGTGACCACTACTCCCCCACCCCGGCCAGTGCCGAAGGTCGATCCGCGAACCCGACAAGGATCGGCACCAGCCCGACACAGTCCAGCGACGGCATCGGGCACTATCGGCGACCCTCGGCCTGGCCGCTGGTGATCATCGGCCTTGCCGCCGCCATCTCCGTCTGGTCCGGGTGGGTCGGCCTCGGCCAACTCGCCGGCTTCGGCACGATCCAACCCCTGCCCGGCCTGTGGGACGACCTCCGGATCAACACCGCGGTCGTGCTTCCCATCTCCGTGGAGGCCTACGCCGCCTACGCGCTGCGCTGCTGGCTCACCGCCCGCACCATCACCCCACGCGCGCGCACGTTCGCTCGCCGCTCCGCGATCACCAGCCTGGTCATCGGGGCGACCGCCCAGATCGCCTTCCACCTCATGACCGCCGCAGGCCTCGACCACGCGCCCTGGCCCGTCACCGTCGGCGTCGCGACCATCCCGGTTGTCGTCCTCGGCCTCGCCACCGCACTCGCCAACCTCATCCGCGACCCCCGAGGAGGCGGTACGGCATGACCCGACAGGCCAAGCCGCTCAGGCGGCGGTCAGATTCCACCCCCTGCGGATGCGCTCGAAGTCGTCATGACCACCGTTGGCGGAGTAGATGTCGACCGTCAGCTCCTGATCGGGGTCGATCCCGGCGCCCGTGAACGGGAGGCTGCATCCGGTGAACGACACCAGAGCCCTCGGGGCGCCGATCAGTACGAGGGGATCGGGATCGTCCTCTATCGACTCGGGCGCGCCGGCGGGGGTGAGGTCCAATATGCCGCCGATCGTCTCCTGCTTCGCGTCAGTGCAGACAGGGCCCGCAGCCGCACCGTCCGCGGATCCAGCGGTCGTTTCGGCCGTGCGCTGGCCGTCCGTGGGCCCGGCGGCTTCGGAGCCGGTAGCGGCACCGGTCCAGCCAGCGGTGCCGGTCGAGCCGGAACATCCCGCGAGCAGTGGCAGCAACAGCAGAGCGGCAAGCAAGCTGCGGCTGCTGGCCGCGAGCCAATGCCGTCGGTTACGTAGGCGATACCGCCCGAGCCTTGCCATACAGCCCCCTCTGGCAACAACAGCATGTTGTGAGCTACCGGCTGGGCCGACGGCCACGATGGCAATAACGGTGTAACTGTCCAAAATGGAGGGTGCATCGTGGGCTTCCGCACCGGGAGGGATTTCTCCGCCCGCGGAGGCTTCTCCGCCTGGGCGGTGGCCGGCGGGTCGGGCTGGGCGGCAGTGGTCACCGGGGTGGTTACCGGCTGACTGGTTACCGCGCCGACCAGAAGCAGCACCGCGCCGCACAGGCAGGCCTTGCCGAACCTCGCCATGACCATCTCCCCAGGGTTGGACGGATGGCCGATCCATGTTGACACACAAAGAGAAAGGTCCGGAGATGTCCAGCGTGTGGCGTTAGCGGATGATGATGGCGCGGTCTCGGATGCGGTGGCGGAGTCTGGTCAGCACCGTGACGCCGTCGATCATCGAGCCAAGCACCGCGACGACGAACACCGCGTCGACCGCACTCGGTACTGTGCCTTCCGGTTGCCCGGACACAAAGAACACCCCAGTCGCGGCCAGCGCGAACACGAAGGTGGTCAGCCACACCCAGAGCCTGCGCAGTCGAATGGCGGCCTGCAGGGAACGGCAGAAACGTCAACAGGCCGGCGTCGACAGAGGCACCGCCAAGTACCACAGGCTGCCGATCCTGACCGCTCTGCTGGCCTCGCCTCCTCCACCACAGCCGTCGATCACATATCGGCTGGAGATCCTTACCCGGCCGGATGGTCAACATCCATGGCTTTCTCGTCCGCGTCGTCGATCATCTCCAGTCGTAGCGCCTCGTCGAGCTTCTGTAGTTCGGCCGGGTCCCCGCTCTCCAGCGCCGTTCCAACATCGCCGATGTAGTTTCGTGGGACACGTCGGGCAGGATGCACGTTCGCGGAAGCTATCGGTGGCAGCGTGTGTGTATGCCGGATGCATCCCGAGCGGTTTCCGGGTGGATCCACTACATGAACGCCACAGGGCTGTTCTGGATGTGCCAGGTGAAATGTCCGCCATCCCGGTCCTGGTGGTTCCAGTAGTCCAGCACGGCGTATCGATGCCCACGGGCGGGCAGCGTGAACGTCTGATCCAGATCGGCTCCGGTGTCGGAGACTGCTGACAGTGTGTGTTGTCCGCGTGGAGCGTTGATTGGAAACAGAATCCAGTTGTGTTGGTTTCCGACTGTGAACGGTTGGTCTACGATCTCGATGTCGCCGATGCTGATCTTCACGCCGACGGGGTCGTCCACGAACGACTGGTTGCTGACCCAGAGGTGCAGGACCGCGTCTTCGCGTGGCGCGAGCTGAACCGTTGGCTCTGGCGATCGGGGCGTCGAGCTCGTGACGTCGGGTGCCTCACTCGGACCAGCCTCGCCGGCCGCCACCGTACACACCACCAGCGTCACCATCACGGCCGCGCTGCCGCATCGTTTCGTAAGGCTCACGACGATAGGACGGAATGGTCCGTAGCACTGGTTGCACAGCTCTTCATGGACGGTTACGGCCGCGCGGTCGATGAACGGCGTGTCTGAGGAAATGCCACGAAATTGAGCCTGGAACGGATGCCACGGACGTGAGACAAACAGCGAAACCGCAGGTCATCCCTGAAGGAACGGGGCCGGTCAAGGGGTGGTGCTGACCTTGTTCGGTGCTTCCTGTCCGGGTGGAGGGCGCGCCGAGGTGAGGCGTCGGGGTCAAGGCTCGGGCCGTGGCCCGACCGCGGAGCGGCCGGAGGGCCTTGAGGTCGGCGCCGGTCGGCGCATGCTGTGGTTGGACGGGAAGTTGGGCGGGGTGTGCTCCTGGTGTTCGTGGGGTGGGGGCGTTGCGCGCGTCAGGGCCGGTGTTGCCGGCTGTGGGCAGGCGGTAGCGGCTGCCGGTCATCCCTTCGCCGCGGGGGTCCGTGTCGGGTCGCGGCATGATGGGGTGCGCTGTGCTGAGGTCGGCGGGGTCAATCAGACGGCTCGACCACGCCGGGTGGGGGTCATGACCTGCACGACCCGCGCCGACCTGCTACCGGTGCGGCTGCTCATGCCGCACACGTCTTCGGATCCGGTGGCGCCTCACTGTCAGGTGGTGGGGTGCTGCGTGTCAGGGCGCGGACGTGGTGGTCGCGCAGCGCGTAGTAGACGTGGCCGATCTGCTTGCGTGCGGCGGCCACGACGCCGATGTTGCGGCCCCGTTTCGCGGCGACACGGTCCCGGAACGCGCCGACCGGGGTGGTGGCGGGCAGGATCTGCACCGATTCGACCGCGGCCCAGCGCACCAGCCGGGAGCCCTGTTTGGTGATCCGGCCGCGGTGGACGTGGGTGTCGGACTCGTGGTGTTTCGGGGTCAGCCCGCCCAGCAGGCCAACCGGTCGGGTCCGGTGAAGCGGTGCACGTCGCCGATCTCGGCGACGAACACCGCCGCCAGCACCGGCCCGATACCGGGGATCGTCTGCAGCGCGGTGTAGCCGGGATCGGCGGCCAACCGCGTCCGGAACGATTCGGGTGAACACGTCGATCTCGAACTCCAGGGCGTCCATGCAGCCGTCGCAGCGAGTCGATCCGGCCCCGATACGACCCCGGGCAGCTCCACCCGGACCGAGCAGCTGGAGCCCGGCGACGCCGAACAGGTCGCTCATCGACACCGCGACGCCGCACTTGGCCAGCACCGCGTGGATCTCGGCCTTGCAGTGCGACCGCAGCGCCGACCAGCTTCGCCCGGTGCCGCACCACCTCCCGCAGCTCCCGGGTCGCCGGCGGCGCGATCCACGCCTCGGGCAGCCGGCCCATCCGCAACAGATCCGCCAGATCGGCGGCGTCCCGCTCGTCGTTCTTCACCCGCCGATACTCGAACGCCTTGACCCCCAACGGGTGCGCCAGATGCACCACCGCACCCAACTCGACCAGCGCATCGACCGCCCAGTACCAGCCGTAGGTGGCTTCCAGCACCACCTCCGGCGCCCGGCCGGCGCGGGCCATCACCGACGCCAGACGCTCCACGTCGTTGAGGATCCGCACCGTCTCCAACCGCTCACCGGTCTCGGTCATCCGCACGATCACCGACCGCCGCCGGTGCAAATCATTCGGGTGCATCTCTTCTGGAGTGACTCAATATGTTGGTGATGCGGCGTGTTGATCGGTAGATGCGAGGATATTCTGTCTGTTTCGGATAGTTTTGCCGATGTCCGGCGATTTCCGGCCGGGGTCGTGGCGGAAGGACCAGGTCGATGCGGGCGGCGTCCCCTACGGTGAACACGGAGTTCGAGGCATCACGTGCGGGCTTCGACGCGCTGGTGAGTTTCCTCGGCGGCCCGGTGGCCGCGGGGTTGACGCACTCGGAACTGGAAGACCGCCTTCAGGTCGAGGGCCGGAAGCTGCTGTGCCGACTGTTGCAGGACCACGTGGACCTGCGGGCCGCGCGGGAGGAACGCCTGGACGAGGTGGCCGAGGCGGACGGGACGATCCACACCCGATTGGAACGTGGCCATGTCCGCGGTGTCGCCACGGTCTTCGGTGACATCGACGTGTCCCGGCTGGCTTACCGCGCCCGCTTCTCGGCCAACCTGTACCCGGCCGACGCGATGTTGAACCTGCCGGCGGAGAAGTACTCGTTCGGGTTGCGGCGCCTGGCGGCGGTGGAGGCAGGACGGGGCTCGTTCGAGCAGACCGTCGCCGCGATCGACCGCGCCACCGGGCAACGCCTGGGCAAACGCCAGATCCAGGAACTCACCGTGCGTGCCGCGCTCGACGTCGAGGACTTCTACCGCACCAGGGACACACCCCCGGACACCGCCGGCGACGTGCTGGCGTTGTCCTATGACGGCAAGGGCATCGTGATGCGCGCCGACGCGCTGCGAGCCGCGACCGCCAAGGCCGCCACCTCGCAGAAACTGTCGACCCGGCTGTCGAAAGGGGAGAAACGCAACCGTAAACGCATGGCCGAGGTCGGCGCGGTCTACGACGTGGTCCCCTCGCCCCGCACCCCGGCCGACATCATCACCGCCCCCGGGGCCCCGCCCCCGACCGGGCGGGCACTGCGGCCGCTGACCAGGGGCAAGTGGCTCACCGCCAGTGTCACCGACGACACCGGGCAGGTCATCGCGTCGGTGTTCGACGAGGCCGAACGCCGCGACCCCGACCGTCAACGCACCTGGATCGCCCTGGTCGACGGCAACAACCATCAGATCGACCGGACCACGGCCCAGGCCCGCGAACGTGGCGTCGAGGTCACCGTCATCGTCGACTTCGTCCACGTCCTGGAGTACGTCTGGAAAGCGGCGTGGTGCTTTCACGCCGAAGGCGACCCCGAAGCCGAGGCGTGGGTCGCCGTCAAGGCCCTGGAGATCCTCTCCGGCAACGCGGGCCTGGTCGCGGCCGCGATCCGACGCACCGCCACCCGCCGAGGACTGACCCCGGAACAACGCCGCAACGCCGACACCGCCGCGGCCTACCTGCACAACAAGAAGAAGTACCTGGACTATCCCACCGCGCTGGCCGCGGGCTGGCCCATCGCCACCGGTGTCATCGAGGGAGCTTGCCGCCACCTGGTGAAGGACCGGATGGACATCACCGGTGCCCGCTGGGGACTCGACGGCGCCGAAGCCATCCTCACCCTCCGCACCCTCACCAGCAACGACGACTTCGACGCCTACTGGGCCTACCACCAACGGCAGGAACAACAACGCGTCCACAATGGACGCTACTGGAACGAGACCATCCCCACCTGATCATGTCACTCCAGAAGAGATGCACCCAACTCAGATCGCGCACACCGTGCTCGTCGACCAGACGGGCCAGAACCCGCCGCGCGGTATGCCGCTGCTTACGCGGCGCGGTCAGGTCCTCCCGCAACATCGCATCGATCAACGACCGGACCGGATCCAGCTTCGGCGCCGCCTGACTCCGCCGTTTCCGCGGCGGCGGCATCGGGAACTCCAACGCCTGCCGCACCGTCCGCCGATGCACCCCATACCGGGCCGCTAACGCCCGAATCGACAGTTCCTCCAGCCGGCGGTCTCGGCGGATCGCCTCGAACAACCCCACCCGGCTCAGTCCCAACCAGGCCCCTTCCGGCAGCGGAAGACTGGGACGATCGTCCCACCAGACGGGACAAGGAGGGGCCATTTACCCCGTCACGCCACCCCGGCGTGTCGGGGCAGAGTGGGGCCAGATAACTCCGACACCCCGGGGCCAAATAACGCTGTCACAGCCAGACAACGGGACACAATCACCGATTTCCGTAGATGCCGCGCGGCACCAACGTCGGCAGCTCAATCCCGGCCAGCCGCCCCTTCGGCCGAGGTGACGGTGCTTTGTGGTGTCGTGAACGGGCGGCACCTCGTCCACACCACCCCTCCCTCCCTCGGGATTCGGTCATCGTGTGCGGTTGGGCTGTGCCGGCGGTGATGGCGTCGGCGGGCGGACGCGGGTCGCGGTCACGTGTCCGGCCGGGCGGTGTGGAACTGGCCGTGCCGTGGAGGTGATGGTGCGCGTTGCTCGGGTCGTCGGGACTGGCAGTGCCGCCGCAGCGCGGTGCGCGCCTGCGGCCTGGTGGGGGCGGCCGCGTAGTTCTTGCCAGGCGCCGATCTCTGCGATCAGGGCTGCGAGGGCGAGCAGCAGTGTGGCGGTGGCGTACCGCTCGTTGCCGCGGCCGGACAGCCTGCCCACCCTGGCCAGGTGGCGGGCTGCCCATCGCAGGTCGCGGGCGAGTGGCCCGAGCGAGGGCGGCAGCACCGTGTGCGGGGTGCGGGCACAGCGGTCGTGGTGGTCGAGCACCGTCCCGAGCGGTCCCCGGCGGTGGGGCTCGGCGGCTGCGGTGAGCGCGGCGAGGACGTCGGAGGTGGCATGAATCCCGCGTTCCGCAGATGGTGTAACTGTCTAGTCGATGAGTGTGGTGTCTGAGCTGGGGAAATGCTGGTTGGCCCGGTGACGGGGCGTGTCACTAGGCGGTGGGTTCGGCGCAGGTCAGGTGGTTGCGGGTGTCGCCTCGACGATCAGTGGCGGGAGGGGTAGGCCGAGCGCGGTGAGGATCGCAGTCTGGCTCTTGGTGAGTTCGGTGCGGCGGCGGAAGGTGCCGGCCGGGCCGGTGAAGGTGCCCAGGTGGACGCGGTCGAGTTCGCGGCGCAGGTCGGGCCAGCGGCGGCCGGTGCGGGTCTCGGCTATGCGGATGAGTAGCAGGGCGAGCCAGCAGAGCAGGATGTGGGAGCGGATGCGGTCCTCGCGGCGGTGATAGACCGGCCGGAGATCGAGCACGGTCTTCATGTCGCGCCAGCCGCGTTCGACTTCGAGGAGTTGCTTGTAGCCCAGCGCGATGTCCTCGGCCGAGAGTGTGGGGTCGCTGGTGCGCAGCAGGTATTTCCCGTCGAGGTTGGCCTCGCGTTTGATCGCGGCGGCGTCGATGCGTAGCAGCCCGCTCGGGGTGGTGCGCAGATATCGTTTCAGGTGTGGCTTGGTGGAGATCACGCCCTGTAACTCGGCGCGTTTGGTCTTGGACAACTGATCCGAGCCGTTGATCATCTCGGTCAGAGCGGTGATGTGCTTGTCCCGCAACGCGGCGTCGCGTTCGGCCTCGACCGGGTTGTAACAGACCACGAACCGGTCCTCAGCCAAGTCCTTGTCCAGCTTGACTTCCTTGACCTCCAGGTTGTCGCGGACCTTCTGGTAGCGGCCCTGCCGCGACAGCGCGGCGTCCGCGGCCGGGGTGCCGCCACGCAGCTTCTCCCCGAGGATGTAGTGCCCGGCTCCTCGTTGCAGATACCGCCGGTTGGTCGCGGAGGCGAAGCCTCGGTCGGCAACCCAGACGATCCGGGCCAGGTTCCACTCACGCAGGTCGTCACGAACCTGCCGGATCAGCGCGCTGTCGGCGGTGTTGCCGGGCCAGGACCAACAGCGAACCGGGATCCCCTCGCGGGTGACCGCCATCCCGACGATGACCTGCGGCAGGTCCTCCCGGTGATCCTTGGACTTGCCGAACACCCGAAACCCGCCCACGCCGGCCGCAGCCGCCACGTTGTCGGTTGCGTTGTCGGTTGCGTTGTCGGTTGCGTCGTCGGGTCTGGACCGGCAGGCCACGGTGGTCGCGGCCGACCGGCTCGTCGGCCTCGTCGATCTCGAAGTAGGTCGAGGTGGTGTCGAAAAACAGCAGGTCGACCTCGAGGTTGAGCAGATGCGCGGTAGAGAAGTACACCTCCCTCGCCAGCTCCGGCTCGATCTCCAGCAACCAGTCCATCGCCCGGTAGCAGGCGTCCTCACCAACCTCGGACAGACCGTCGATGTGCACGTCGTTGCCGACCCACTCGGCAGCGGCCAGCTTCGACGACGGTGCCAGCGCCCGATTCGCCGCCAGCGCGAACAAGACCCGCTCGAACCGGGCATCGAAGCGCCGCTTCGCGCCCAGACGCCGCATCACCCGGTCGATACCGATCTGCCGCCAGATCCCATCCAGCGCGAAGCCGCCACCGGCCGGAACAGAACCAGTGAACGCCAACTCCGCCGGCGCGGTCATCACCACCGCGTCGCCGGCCGGCAACAGCCGGGACAGCGAGGCGACCAGACGACGTACCGCGTCACGGTCAAGGTCGTCCTCACGACCGAAGTTGTGCAACACCTTCGTCCGCGACATACCCCGCTCGGGGTCCCACTCGTTGTGAGCCAGTTGCAAGTAGCGGACCTGCCGCCCGTCACCGGTCTTACGCGAGGACACCTTCACGTACACGACCGGGCAGGCTACCAGAAGCACCGACTAGCCGAATAGCCAAACTCCTTGCCCAACATCCGCTAGCAGGCCAAGCGTGCCACTAGGCGTTTCGGCGATTCCCGCTATGAAACAACTCCCTGACCTGCACCTATCCCTTCCCGAACATGCGAATCAGCTCATCATCTGCGGAACCCGGGGGTGTATGTGACACTCATAGCAGCGCGGGACCCCTGCGAAGTTGATCTGTCGAGAGGACCACTTCGTACCAGGAGTCCCGCGCTCTCACATGGACTGACCCACCACGCACCTCAAGATCAACACAGCGTCACCAACCGTTACCCGGAATGGCTCATTGGGGCTGAACCCGTCGCCGTTGCTTGCCGACCTGAATGTCGGGCTGCCATATGCAGGGTCGCCGTGTACCACGTGTAGGCGGTGGCGAACATGATCCGCTGGAATACGCCATCGGCGTCCGGGAACGCGGTCATCCCGAGTGGAATGACGATGGACGCGGCGACGGCCACGATGTCGAGCACGCCAGCCCTGCGCCGGAGATGGCCACCGCCACGATGCCGCCGGCGAAGGCGAAACCCATCGCGGTGGCGGCAACAGAGTGCAAGAAGTCCTCGGTGCTGTCGTAGGCGGCGGCCGTCGCTGGGTGGGTCGAGAACCTGCCGTCGCCGCGAGCAGCGCGCCGAACGCATAGTGCAGCACCGCCGCAAGGAGGCCCCACTGTTCGGCGCTGCGCAAGGCCAGCGCCATGACCGACAGCCCGAACAACAGGAAGCCCAGGCGCGCGAGCCAGGCACCGGACAGGCCCTGGGCAGCCGATTCGCTGGTCGTATTGGCCATCCACGAGTAACCAGCCGGCATCAGCACCGGGGCCACCGCCAAGGCGACCGCCGAGCAGAGCAGACCGGCGAGCACGACCAGCACGAACGTCTTGGACACAGAGCCACGCTGCCCCCCGGCACCAACGCAAGGGCAGGGCCGAACGGCCCCTCGGTCGGCACCTACGACCCTGCTCAGTGCCTATTCGGATTCTGGATCGCTGCCGGTGATGGACTGGCGCCGGGTTGGCGAAACCACCTGAGCCACATCGGTCTCGTATGGACTCACCGAAAGACTCCAGGCATACCAAACCTACGACCGGCCCGCCCCGACCGCCTCAAGGTCGTCCTCACCGCAGACTGGAATGGGGGCCGCTCGTGATCACCCGGAACGCCCTCCCGAGCCGTGGGCGCGGCCTCGATCGATCGGGCTCCGGTGACATCTCCCGCGCCGGGCTCCTCCCCCGGGCGCGGGGTGTGGTGACCAGGGGGTCCGTCGACGGGCGGGAAAGTCGGTGTCCTCGGGGAGCCCCGGTCGCTACCGTGACGAAACCCGATGGCCGCGAGGGCCCGATGACCGAGAGGGAGTGTGACCGGTGCCGGTTGCCGCGTTGCGTGGTGTGACCCTGGACTGTGCCGACCCGGGAGCGTTGGCCGGCTTCTACGCGGAGCTGACCGGCATGGAGGTGTCCTTCGGCAGCGAGGAGTTCGTCGTCTGGCCGGTGGACCCGGTTGGGACCTGGGCTTCCAGCGTGTCGACGGGTACTGGGCCCCGCGGTGGCCCGGTCAGGAGGTGCCCCAGCAGCGCCACCTGGACCTGCGCGTCGAGGACATCGAGACGGCCGAACGGGTCGCGCTGGCGCGTGGCGCGGTGAAGCCGGAACGACAGCCGGGTGACGGGCGGTGGCTGGTGTTGCTGGATCCCGGCGGTCACCCCTTCTGCCTGACCACCGGCGACGCGCCGAGGCCGCGCGGCGCACCAGGTCGACACCCGCCACCGGACCTGGCCGTGGGAACGGGGTGGGGCCTCGGTCGCGCTCAGGGCTCTCGACACCTCGGTCCGCGCGGGACCGCTCGTCGAGAACGGTGACGAAGGCCGAGGCGACCAGGGCGACAACGCGGTCTCTCGTCCTGGGCCAGCCGGCGCAGAACGTCCCGCGCGGTGGTCCCCGGCAGCTCGACCAGCGCCTGGGTCAGGCGTATCCGCAGCGGCGGAGTCGGCGGTGTGCGCGGCGAGTTCGTCGACCAGCGCGTTCGTGACCGTTCCCCGCGCCCCCGGAGTCCCCGGACAGCGTTCCCAGGACCTCCGCGGCGTCGATGTCGTTGACGCCCTCGACCACCATGGCGACGAGTGTCGGCACGGCCGTGGTGACGCCACGCCTGCCCAAGCGCCAGCGCCGCGCGCCTGCGCACCGTCGGTCTCCCGGTCCCCGAGCGCGCCCGCGAGCGCCGCGGTCGCCCCGGGGGCGTCGGGACAACTCGTCGATCGTCGACAACCGCGCGCCGCCGGATCATCGAGCGTCCGCCGAGTGCAGGCCGGCGACCAAGACTCACCACGCCGTCACCACCCGATCGGGCGAGCGCCCAGCGCAGGGCGCCCGCGACGTGCGGGTCGGACTCGGCGAGGACCGCCTCGGCCAGCAACTCGACGGGCACCGACACGCCCTCCAGCGGGGCGAGGACGGCCTGCTGCCGGCGTGCGGCGCTGGCCGAGTTGAGCCCTCGCATGAGCTCGACGACGCGCAGGACGTCCGGCCACCCGGTGGGGGCCGACGCGTCGATCGCCCGGAGCCGCTCGAGCAGCTCCCGTTCCCGCTCCAGACGGTTCTCCGTCCACCGGATGAGGTCGCCGACCAGGGCGGAGGGCGTGCAGGCCGGGTCCTCCAACGCGCGCGCGACCTGCTTGAGCGAGAGCCCGAGGGACCGCAGGCTCTCCACCTGGAAGATCCTGCGGACGTCCTCGTCGGAGTACTCGCGGTAGCCCACGGCGGTGCGGCCGGTCGGCCGCACCAGACCGAGGGCGTCGTAGTGCCGAAGCATCCGGGTGCTCACCCCCGAGTGCCGGGCCACATCGCCGATCAGCAATGCCCGCTCCCCGCGTCCCCAGCCGCCCTGGCCGCCCTGGCCGCCGCCGCGGTCTCCGCCGCCGCGCTCGCTCGTTGCGGGCCGAGTGTGACGACTCGCCTCGCCTCGTCGACGGCCGCGCCGAAACCGGACTCCGGGTCACGCAGGAGCGCCTCGGTGGCGCGGGCGTGCGCGGCCACCACCGGATCGGGGTTCGCCGCGGCCGCCTCCAGAACGGGCTCGATCACGTCGCCGAGTTCGACGAGGGCCCGACTCAGGCTCAGCGCCACGGTGCGGCACCTCTGCCGAGCTGCGTGGCCAGCTCCTCGGCCAGCCGCTTCCTCTCACCCTCCGGCACGAGGAGGACCGCGACCCGCCATGCCGTCCGCGCGACCTCGTCGTCGGGGTCGCGCAGTTCGGCGCGCGTGATCCAGGCCGATGCGCTCCGGTCGCCGATCTTGGAGAGCGTGTGCAACGCCTGGCCGCGGGCCTGGGCGTGCCCGGAGTCGAGCTCGCGGCGAAGCCGGGGCAGCGTGATCTCCGGCGGCAGCCGGAGCAGCGCCCAGGAGAGCATGTCCCGCACGGGGAACTCCGGTTCGACCGCGCACCGCTCGATCAGTGCCTCCAGGAGACCGGGGTCGGGGTCCGTGCCGGCGGCCAGGGCCGCCCGCAGCCGCACCGACGAGTCCGGGGCGCACAGGGCCTCGGCCACGCGGGCGTGCCGTGGGGTTCGGTTCGTCGTACTGATCGGAATCACCTCCGGCACCCAGTGGACTCCTTGTCACCGTGTGAGGGTCAAGCCCGTCACCGGGTGGATCGGAGGATCCGTGTGGTCCAGGGTGCCACCGGACCGCGCCGGACGCGGTGCCCGAGGAGGTGGACCGGGCGGGCCGGTCCCCGGCTATGCTCGTCCGGGAGCCAGCGCTCGTTCGTCTCTTCGTCGAGACCCGTCGAGGACGCGGTACGCCGGATCCACTGGACCGCGCCGGCTCGCCCGTCGACCGGTGTGGTGACGCGAGGGGAGACCCATGGAGTCACCGCTGTCGTCCCTGGGCACCGCGGCCGTCGTGTTGATCGTCGTCCTCGTTCTGGTCGCGCTGCTTCTCCTGATCAGCCTGGTTCGTAAGCACCGCAAGGTGCACCGGCCGGACACACCGGTGCCGACCAAGGTGGCCTACTGGGTTTCGCTGGTCTACACGGTGTTCCCGATCGACGCGTTGCCCGACCCCATCTACGCCGACGACATCGTGGTCTGGCCAGTGGTCTCGTCTTCGTCAGCAGGTCACTCCGGCGGCAGGCGCGCGACCATGTCGAGCGCTGACCGTCCTCACCGGGACGACCTCGCCGCGCACGCCGCCGCGGTCGCCCCGTGGGAGGGGCCACCTCGGCGGCGAGCTCACCTGCCGGACCGCAGTGCGTCCCAGGTCCGGGAACCCACGACGCCGTCCGCGTCGAGACCGCGAGAGGTCTGGTAACGCCGGACGGCGGTGCCGTGTCGGGGCCGAACGAGCCGTCGATGGCCAGCGCGGAGCCGAGGGCGGCGGTCAGCGCGCGTCGCAACTGACGTACCGCCTGCCGGAGTCACCCTCCCGCAGGGTCGGGGTGTCTCCCGTGGACAGCAGGGCGGTCCAGGCGCGCGGTCCGACGATGCCGTCCGAGTTCAGGCCGCGGGACCGCTGGAACGCCCTGGTGGCGTTGGTGGTCGCCGTGTCGAAGGTGCCACTCGGCCGGATGTCCGCGGCCAGTTGCCCGGCGTTGGCCAGCAGGCACTGCGCCGCCCTGACGGTGTTCCCGGTGGAGCCGGACGAGACCTGTGGGTAGGCGCCGAAGTCCAGGTTGACCGAGTCGCACGGGACGGGCGTGCCGGAGACCACGTCGAGGTAGTCGCGGTCGATGGTGACCGACGCGCCACCCCAGGTCTCGGTGACCTCGCCCGCGTACTGGTGGATCCGCTGGTGGCCGGACCAGTGGCCGGCCGGGACGTAGGAGCCGGCGTCGGTGTTCGCCGTCCGATGAACATCAGGAACGACAGGTACCCGCGGCCGGTGAAGGAAATCATGCCGCGCGTGCTCCAGCCATGACACACGCATTTCCACGATACACCACGGTCGCCCCTCTCAGACGCATTTCGCCGGCGCCCACGGGCACTGATCGACTGATGACGCGAGCGGTACCGTAACGGACCTCCGTGGGCAGATCGTTGACGAAACGTTGAATCCCCAGCTGACGCCACGATCCGGCTACCCGGCCTCCGCAGCCGGTACACCGCCGGCCGCGGTCTCCTGGCGACCCAGGTAGGCGAAGATCCTGGCACGCAAGGCGTCCGTGCCGAGGCCGAGCTCGTCGAGGATGGTCAGGGCCCGGGTCCACGCCGCCCCGGCAGCGACGGGGTCGTCGGCGGCTGCTGTGCGCCATTACGGTCCGAGCCGTGATCCACCCGCCTGAGAGACGCCGACGGACTGCGCGCACTGCCGACGGAACTGCCGGGGCGACAACCCGTAGGCACTACGGAACATCTGACTGAAGTGCGCCGGATTGCCGAGGCCCCACCGGGCCGCGATCACATGGATTGGACGCGCGGCGAGGTGCAGGCTGGCCAGTTCGCGCCGGCACTGTTCCAGGCGGCGTTTCCGGATCCAGCCCGCGACCGTGTGCCCGCCCTCGTGGATGAGCTGTGCACGTACCGCAGGGAAATGTGGTGTGCTGCGGCGATCGCGTCCGGGGTCAGATCCGCATCGCCGAGATGTTCCCCGATGAAGGCGTGGATCTGGGCCATGAGCGCACGTCGCCTGGTGTGGGGAGGCAGCGTGGCCCGAGCATCCAGCGCGTCGGCCAGCGCGTCGGCCAGCGCTGCGGTGAGCACATCGAGCGTCAGGATGGACAGCCGCGCGGTCTCCGCCCGGGTGAGCTCGGCCACGCGATGGGCCAACTCCAGCATGAACCGCGACGTCAACGCGCCGACGGCCCAGGCCCCAGTATTCCGCCCACCCTCTGTGGGGGATCTCGAGAAACGCCGCAGCCGAACTCGACTGCTCACGGTGACGGACTCACCCACAAACCCGAACCACCATAGTTGCGGACACAAGGGTCCGCAGGTTCCAGCGCAGTCCGAACAGCTGGTCACAGCCCACCGAAAGTCCAGGTTAGGGCCTCCAGTCCAACCCGTCTCACCCCGTCCGTGAGAAACACGTGAGACGCGGCCAGAAAGAGGCCCACCATGCCCGACC
>CAVSGQ010000005.1:0-37500 GCA_963727495.1 uncultured Actinomycetota bacterium
CGTTCATGAGCTCGGGGGCGTAGCCGTACAGGCCGGGCATGCCGCCGGTGTGCAGAAAGACGACCGGTTCGGCGGGGTCGAGGTACAGGTGGCGTTGCCAGCCGACGAGTGCGGCCGCGACCTTGCCGGTGTACACGGGGTCGAGGACGACGCCTTCGGTGCGGCCGAAGAGGCGCAGTGCGTGCCATACCGCGTCGGTGGGGATGCCGTAGCCGGGGCCGAGGGTCGCGTCGGTCACCGAGAGGGGCTGGGGCGGCGGTTCGACATCGAGGAGTGCGCCGGTAGCTCCCTGGAGGTCGAGCAGGTCGGTCACCGCCTCGTCCCTCGGGTGACTGACGCACACGATGTGGACGTCGAGGTTGCCGAGCAAGCCGGCCGCGAGGGTGATCCCGGCCGCGGTGCCGCCGCTGGCGTGCGGGATGACCAGCTGGGCGTGGTCGATCCCGCGGTCTGTGAGCTGCTGGGCCAGTTCGCGGGTGGCGCGGACGTAGCCGAGCGCACCCAACGGGTTCGAGCCGCCGACCGGCACGGTGGCGACCTTCCGGCCGTCCGCCGCGGCGTCGGCGACCAGCCGCTCGTAGACGTGGCCGGTCTCCTCCTCGTCGGCGCAGACGTGCACGGTCGCGCCGAACAGCTTGTCCAGCGGGATGTTCCCGGACCGCTCGTAGGCCTCCCCGTCGCGGGGGACCTTCGCGGTGAGGACGAGTTCGCAGCGCAGGCCGAGCCGCGCGCACGCGGCCGCCGTCTGCCTGCCGTGGTTGGTCTGCACCGCGCCGAACGTGATCACGGTGTCGGCGCCTGCGGCGCGAGCGGCGCCGAGGTGGTATTCGAGTTTGCGGAGCTTGTTGCCGCCCGCGCCGAGTGGGTGCACGTCGTCGCGCTTGAGCAGGAACGTCGCGATGCCGAGCGCTTCACCCAGCCTGGCGGCGTCCTGTAACGGCGTCGGCCGCCCGCCCAGGTCGACGCGCGCAAAGGCGGCCAACGCAGCGTCGGGAAAACGGTCGAAGTCGAACGGCATCGGTCCTCCTGGCTCGGCGACGGCACCTGTGGTGGCCAGTCTGGCCACCACGCTCCGGGCGGCGATATACGGGTTGTGCCCACCACCGGTCCCGCCACACCGCCGGACGACGCCCACGACGTCATGCGGCGAGAAATCCTCGTCACCGAGTACCGGGCCCTCAGCGACGAGATGATCAAGCGGATGGACCACCGAGTGACCTTCCGGATCTCCGCCCGGGCCCTCACCCCACCGCCACCGCGGTCGGCGTGGAGCGGCGCAGCGGCCCACTACTTCTCCTGGCGCCGATAGTCACGATTCTGCCGACTCCGGTGCCGACCTCGGTGCTGCTCACCGCGGTCGACGTGGCACTACTGGGATTATTCGGATGGAACTACTTCCCCGCGTTCCACAGTTAATTCGCCTCCGAGGACACACATGACGGCGTTCGTGCTGGTCACAGCGTCGCAATCTAGTCGACGGACCGAAATTCCCTAGTGACACGCTTCTGGCGTCTGGTGGCGTGACCTGGCCATGAGCAGTAGGTTCTGGTGGCAGCACTGGAACCCCGCAGGTGAGCGCCTACGCAACTGCGTACGCCTGTGGTCACCACAGGTGACATGCGAGGCCTTCGCGCCGATAGCGTCGGAAGCCGCTGACCAGGTATGACACCTGGGCCTAGTGACACGCCCTGCCGCTAGTTCGGCATGCGTTTCTGCAGATCAGAGCCCAGATCCGTGTCCCTTCTCGGGCACGCTGCTGTGGAACGCCGGACTTCCGGTCGGAGATGGCGATCGGGAACGACCTGCGCGAGTAACGCAAGTGGCGGTAACGGATCCCAGCCAGACCACCCTCCTCGACCGCACCGCAAGGAGGGGCGTCGGGAACTCCGGCGGCGCCGGAGCACAATGTGCCGGTGGTGCCCGCACGGCGAGCAGAACGCCGCGATCGACGCTATATCCGCTGGCGTAACTGACGTCCCCGCACTTCTTGGAGCTGATTTGGCCCCCTACTTTGGCCTGGTCAGTTCGCCGCGTAGGCGGTGGTGGGGATGCCGAGCAGGTCGAGAATCTGGTGTTGTAGCGGGGTGATGTCGGCTTCGAAGGTCTGCACGAGTTGACCGTCGCGGCGTAGTTCGTGGCGGGTGAGGTCGGCGAAGGCGGTGAAGATCCGTTCGGCGGAGGGGGTGTCGCAGGCGCGTAGTTCGGGGTAGAGCGGTATGTCGCGGGTCTTGGCGTCGCGCATGGCGGTGCGGATCTGGCGTTCGATGAGGGCGCCGACGAGCAGGGCGAGGAACTGGCAGCAGAAGATCGCTTCGATGCGGGTGGGGTCGCGTAGCCAGATCGGGTCGGCGTCCTGGACGGACTTGAGTAGGTGGTGGCGGCGTTCGAGGTTGGGTTGATAGCGGTAGGCGACCAGCACTTCCTTGTCGGGTAGTTGCCGGTCGTTGGTGATCAGCGGGAAGCAGCCGTCGCTAGCGGCGTCGTGGGCGATGACGTCGTCGCGGGTGCGCCAGGTGAGGCTGTGCCGGGTGCGGGTGGTGCGCCGGTAGCGGGTGTCGGTGCCGGGCCGGCCGCGTTTCTCCTGCCGGAAGCTCTCCTGCATGGTCTCGGTGACGGTGATCTCGAGCCATCGGGCCGAGCCGGTGTCGGCCAACGCTTTGGCGGCTGCTTGTTCGACCGCGGCGCGGGTCTTGAGCCGGGTCTTGGGCCCGGCGAGCCTGGTGTTGAGTTCCTCGATGGCGGCGGTGCCGGCTTCGATGCGCGAGCGTCGGGTGTGCTCGTCGCGGGCGGCTTTGGTGGTGGAGTGGACCCAGATTATGCGGTATCCCTCGGCCGAGGGCAGCGGGGATGGGAACACCGACCAGACCCTGGGCAGGTCACCAAGACGCTCCCCGGGCAGCCGGATCGCTTCGGTCCATTGTGGTTGGTTGGTCTGGATCCAGTCGCGGAACCACTTGTCCTCGCCACGGGTGCGGGGCAGGACGGTGGCGAACCGGCCGCCCTCGCCGTCGATGTGGCGCATCGCGTCCCCGGAGCACAGCTTCGAGTCGGCCACGTAGAGGAACTCCCGCCGGCCCAGCACCTTGACCAGGCTGTCCCAGGTCGGGATGTGCGTCGGGTCGTCTGAGGTGTTGCCGTCAGCCAATCGATAGGCCATGGGCACCGATCCGTCCGCCGAGACGGTCAGGATCCACACCAGCTGCTTCAGGTCCGGCCGATGGTCCTTCGAATGCCCGAACGTTACCGCCGCGGTCGGTTTGCCTCGCCGCGGCCGGCCATCCGCATCGGTGTACTGGCCGTGCACGGACACCGAGGTCGAGTCGTTGTGCATCTCCGAGGTCTC
Organism: uncultured Actinomycetota bacterium; assembly: GCA_963727495.1. Taxonomy (GTDB): domain Bacteria; phylum Actinomycetota; class Actinomycetes; order Mycobacteriales; family Pseudonocardiaceae; genus Actinophytocola. Next base: position 3,344 of record CAVSGQ010000005.1, read on the forward strand.
CACGTTGAACTCGCCGACCACGCCGACGATCAGGTCGGTGAGCAGGCTGGCCCGGTCGGCGTCGAACAGCGTCACCAGTGCCCGCCCGACCCGGTCGTCGTTGAGCCATCCGGTGTCGCCGCCCGGCAGACCCAACAGGTGCGGCGCGTACGGGGCGGCCCACTCACCCAGCCCGTACAACGGCGCCCGGCCTACCAGCAGGTTGACCACCAGCAGCCGGATCGCCGTCGCCGGCGTCAACTTGAACCGACGGTCCGGCTCCGGTAGCCACCGGCCCAGCGCCGCGTCCAGGCCGATGCGGTCCAGGAAGTGGTTGATCAGCGGCAGCGCCCCCAACCGGTAGCTGACCAACCCGAACGGGCCACCCGTCGGCGTGTCCACGCCCACCTCCACGCATCCTCGATCTGACGGTATAACATACCGACAGATCGAGAGATGGGAACGCCGACACACCGACGGGAGGACGAGTTGAGCCAGACCGACCTCGCCCGGATCGAGCGCGGCTACCGCGAACTCAAGGACCGCCTGCGCGATCTGGGTTTCGTCATCGCGGGCAGCCTGACCGAGCGATGGACCACCTGCGGCAAGGCCAGCTGCCGCTGCAACGCCGACCCGCCTCAACGGCATGGCCCCTACATCGAGTACACCCGCAAGGTCGCGGGCAAGACCACCGGTCGCCGACTCACCCCTGAACAAGCCGAGCAGTACCGGGCCTGGATCGCCAACCGGCGCACCCTTGACGAGATCACCGCAGCGATGGACGACCTGTCACACCAGGCCGCCCGGCTCCTCACCAGCCATACGCCCTGACCGGACACCCACGCCCGCACAGTGGGGGCCCAAATCAGCTTCGAGAAGTGCGGAACGTCAGGTGCGAGGAACAGCAGTTCGGTTTTCCTCGTCTTCACCACCCGCTGCAGGTCCTTCGACGTGGTCTCGTAGTCCAGCGAACCGGCGAACGGCGGGTTCGCGAGGATCAGCGTGTACTTCGCGCTGTCCTCGCTGGCACCCTCGGACAGCGAGTCGCGGTAGCGAATGTCTGGTGGCTCGATGCCGTGCAGCAGCATGTTCATGCTCCCGATGCGGAGCATGATGGAGTCGAAGTCGTAGCCGTGGAACATCGACCGGTGGAAGTGCTTGCGCTGAGCCTCGTCGTACAGCGCCTTGTCATATCGTTCGCGGATGTACTCGGCGGCGGCCACCAGGAAGCCGGCCGTGCCGCAGGCGGGGTCGCAGATCTCATCACCGGGCTTCGGCTCCATCATCTCGACCATCAGTTTGATGATGTGGCGCGGGGTGCGGAATTGGCCGTTCGTCCCGGCGGTAGCAATCTTGGAGAGCAGGTACTCGTAGAGATCGCCGTTGGTGTCGCGGTCCTCCATGGGAATGTCGCCAAGCATGTCGACCACCTTCGTGAGCAGCGCGGGCGTCGGGATCGTGAACCGGGCGTCCTTCATATGGTCGGAGTACGTGGAGCTGTCCCCGCCCAGCGCCTCGCCGAGGCCGCGCAGGAACGGGAACACCTCGCTCGGCGACCACCTTGTACATCACGTCGGAGTCGCGTTCTTGAACCGGCTCCAGCGCAGGTGCTCGTTGTGACGCAGGAAGATCGGGTCCTCAAGCGGCTCGCCTGTGCGCTGTGCCTTGCGCTCCTTCAGGGTCTGCAGATCGTCCAGCCGCCGCAGGAACAGCAGGTAGGTGATCTGCTCGATCACCTCAAGCGGATTGGAAATCCCTCCGGACCAGAACGCGTCCCAGACCCGGTCGATCTTGCTCTTCAACGCACCCGTAATCACAGCAGGCAACTCTAGCCACTCCCTTCGCAACCCTCAGCAGGGTGGAGTCTCCGCGCGTCCCGCAGGTGTTACATCCGGCTTGTCGGCGACCAGATATCTGGTCAAGCCCCCTGGCAGCGGAGCTACGGCCAAGATCGGCCTGCGACAAGGGGCCTTGATCTGGGTCTGCCGCCGGGCGCGGGTGTGCTGGGGCTCGCGCAATCTGGGCTGCTGGTGCTGGTGCTGGTGTACCTACTCGGGCAGCAATACGGCGAGGGATCACATCACGCTGGTTGGTCACCGGCCGGTCGAATCAGGTGCCACTACGGACGTCGACATGGCTGAGCTTTGCTAGCAGGGCTTCCTTGCGAACCTCGTAGGCGTTCCGTTCGGCGTGGGTGGCTTCGGCGCCGCGTCGGAGGAGGTACGCAGCGGTCCGAGCGAGGCTTGCGATTTCGGTGACCGAGGTGTGGTCGGGCAGGTTGGCGGAGACCATGCGGTCTTCGGCGCCTTCCTGACGAGCATTGCGCCGAGCGCCGTCGTTGGGTTCCAGGTGTCGAGAGCACCATCGATCTAGATAGGTGGCCGTTTCGTCCGGTTCTGCGGTGCCGCTTGGCATCCGGCTGGACAGGAACGGCCCAGAGCGCTCCCACGGCTGATCGAGCGCGTCTTCCCAGCTGGCGAGCGTCTTGCTATACCGTTCGCGTGCTTGTTGATCTGTGACGCACATGGCTTCGGCGATGTCGGCCCAGTTGCCTCCGCGCTCGCGGGCGTAGACGACGGCGCGGGTCAGGACGTCCTGGGCGATGGCGACCAGGCGTGCGGCGTGGTCGACGTAGTCGTACGGGTCGCCGTACTCGTCGCTGACAGTAGGCACGCCGCCGGCGGCGAAGTCTGCTGCCTCGTAGTAGGCGTACGACAGCGCGAGTCGGGCGAGGGCACGGCGCGGATGGGTGGTGTCTGCTGGGCCTGGCGGGATGGGAGGCAGTTCGGTGGTCACGCCGCGCCTCCTCGCTGGTCGCCGATGAGGTTGGCCAATGCGGTGGCGAGGCCGAGGACGATGACTGGGATGGTGGCGACACCGACGGTGACCGGCCATGGTGCATGGTCGAGGCCGGCGGCGGTCATCAGGTGGAAGGCGATCTGGGCGGTGGCTCCGATGACCAGACTGGTGATGGCGGAACGGCGGGCGAAGGTGCGTGCCCGAGGCGTGATGCTCGCGTGCGGTGAGCCAGCAGCGGAGGGCGTAGGCGGCGTACGCCTCGACGGATACAGGGAGCACGACTGCGGTGTTGATGCGCACCTCGTCCCAGACGCCGGGCAGTGGCTGGATCATGCCGAAGCCGGCGAGTTGGCCGAGTCCGACCCAGCCGGACCAGACAGAGATCGCGGCGGCGAGTCCGATGATCACCAGTGGCCACGAGGGTGGTCGCCGCCTGGCTCGCTCTGGCGCGTCGCTGGCGGCCGGGTCGCCTGCGTTGGCGAGCTGCTGGCGGCGTGGCCGTGGATTTTCAGTGATCGGTGGTTCGTCGCTCGAAGCTTCCGCAAGCCGCTGCGGATCGTGAGGTTCACCAACGTTGGCGTGCTCCTGCTGAAGGGTCGCCAGCGCCTTGCGTACCTGATGTTGGGTGGCGCCCGTAAGGCGTGCGAGCGTCGGGCGGCCGGGGCGAGGTCGGCCGGCGGCATGGGCTTCTTCCAGGGCCTCGCGGATGTGGTCGAGGACGGCGGTTCCGTTCTGCGGTGTCACCGCGGCGGCCACCGTCACTCACGAGGCGCGGGTGGTGAGTCGTTCGGGTGTTCCTGGGCCACGGCGACGGCTCCCTCGTTCGAGGCCCCGGCCGAGCATGAGACGGGGCCGCCTACGGTGCAGGCGGCCCCGTTCGGGTCTCGATCAGCTCACCAACCTCGTGCTCGCCATTCGCCGAGCTTGGGACGCTCCTCGCCTAGCGTGGAGTCGTCTCCGTGGCCGGGGTAGAACCACGTGTCATCGGGCAGTTCGCCGAAGACGCGCGACTCCAGGTCGTTCATCAGGCTGGTGAAGTCCTCGGGATTTGTTGTCCGCCCTGGACCGCCTGGGAACAGCGAGTCGCCGGTGAACAGGTGGCCGTGACCGGACGGATCCCGGTACAGCAGCGCGACCGAGCCCGGCGTGTGCCCGCGCAGGTGGATGACCTCCAGCACGCAGTCGCCGACCGGGATCGTGTCGCCCTGGCCGACGAACCGGTCCGGCGGCACCGGCAGCGGCCCGGCGTCCAGCTCGTGGGCGACGGTGTTCGCGCCGTACGCGCCGGCCACCGCGCCCAGCGCCTGCCAGTGGTCCCCGTGCTGGTGAGTGGTCACGATCGTGCGCAGCGTGGGGCGGTTCTCGTCATGGCCGATCAGGTCCGACAGGCGCTCCGGGTCGTTCGCCGCGTCGATCAGGAGCGGCCTCCTGGGTGGCCCGGCAGACCAGCAGGTACGCGTTGTTGTCCATCGGCCCGACGGAGATCTTGGTGATGGTCAGCGCGTCCAGCGTGCGCCGCGCGGCGGGCCCACCCGGCTCGACGTGACCGGTGTACTCGTCCACAACATCCACAACCGCGACCCTAGCGCGCCGGGACGCCCGGCTGACAGCATGGCGGCGTGATCACCGGATGGAGCTGGGTCAACGAGCCGGCGTCGTGGACGGTCGACGGCGACACCCTGACGATCACCACCGACCCGGACACCGACTTCTGGCGCACCACCCACTACGGCTACGTCCGCGACACCGGCCACGTCCTCGGCCTCGACACGGCGGGCGACCTCACGCTCACCGCCACCTTCCGCGGCGAGTACCGCGACCAGTACGACCAGGCGGGCATCGCGCTGCGTGTCGACGAGCGCAACTGGATCAAGAGCGGCATCGAGCTGGTCGACGGTCGTCAGCAGGTCTCCGCCGTCGTGACCCGGGACTTCTCCGACTGGTCGGTGGCTCCGGTCGACGACCCGGAGACCGTCACGATCACCGCGGTGCGCACCGGCGACGCCGTCACCATCAGCTACGGCCTCGACGGCGCCGCCGCGGCGACCCTGCTCCGCGTCGCGTACCTGCCGCCCGGCGTGCCGGTGCGCGCGGGCGTCATGGCCGCCTCGCCCACCGGCCGCGGGTTCACGACCACGTTCACCGGGCTCGGGCTGGACACGCTCTAACCCCACGCGGGTAGCACCGGCACGTCGCCCTCGAGTTCGGCGCCGTCGTCCCGACCGGTCAGCCACGCCAGCACCGGCGCCGCCGGCCCGGAGACCGGGTGCGCGTCGCCGTCCCCGCCGCCGACGAGGTCCCACACCCGCTCCCCGCCGTCCGGCAACGTCACGGTCAGGTGCACCGACGGCCCGTCCGGGCGGCCGACCAGCCGGGACACCGCGTTGCCGAGCATGCCCTCCAACTCGTCGGCCGGGATGTCGGCGAACCCGACGCCGACATCGAGGTCGACGAGGTGCACCCACACCTCGAACAGCCGCATCGACGGGATGCTCCCCGCCGGGAACACCATCGACGCCCGGCCGGCGACCGTCGCGAGCCACTGCGAGTCCAGCAGCCGGTCGCTCGCCGCCGAGAACCGGTCGCAGGCCGCGCGCAGGTCCTCCCGCAGAACCTGGGCGAGCCGGTGGGCGCCCTCCTCGATGTCCGCGTCGCGGTCGGCCGTGCTCGGGTACATGGGGTGCTCGACGCCGGTGCGCGCCCAGGTCAGCAGGTTCACGAAGGCGTCGGCGTTGCGGGCCAGGTGGGTGACCACGTGCGCGCGGGTCCAACCGGGCAGCAGGCTCGGCCGGCGCATCCGCTCGTCGTCCAGCTCGCCGACCGCGCTGTCCAGCCTCTCGGTCGCCGCCCGCACGGCGGACAGGCAGCGCCTGGCCTCTGCCGCGGCCGACCGTTCGTTCGTTCGGCGCTGTTCGGGCACGCTGTCGTGCCCTACGGACGCGTCCGATGAGATGCTGGAGCCAGTCATACCGCCATCCCCGCGAGTCGGTAGTTCAGAATGGGCTAACACCAGACCTGGTTCACCCCAGCCTAGGTGAGTGGTGCCTACCGGGGGTAGCCGAACGCCTCGGACGTGCAACGCGGAAAATTGTCGGTGGCCCGTCCTAGCATTGCGTCGGCCGCGTGGACCTGGTCGGTGGACACAGCCTGACCTGCGCGTGGCCGACCCACAGCAGCATCGTCGAAGGGACTTCAGTGGCTGACCGCCTCGTTGTTCGCGGCGCCAGGGAGCACAACCTGCGCGGCGTGGATCTCGACCTGCCCCGGAACAGCATGATCGTGTTCACCGGGCTGTCGGGTTCCGGCAAGTCGAGCCTTGCCTTCGACACGATCTTCGCCGAGGGCCAGCGCCGGTACGTCGAGTCGCTGTCGGCCTACGCCCGGCAGTTCCTCGGCCAGATGGACAAGCCCGACGTCGACTTCATCGAGGGTCTGTCGCCGGCGGTGTCCATCGACCAGAAGTCGACCAGCCGCAACCCGCGGTCGACCGTCGGCACGATCACGGAGGTCTACGACTACCTCCGGCTGCTGTTCGCCCGCGCCGGCAAGCCGCACTGCCCGCAGTGCGGCGAGCCGATCAGCAAGCAGACCCCGCAGCAGATCGTCGACCAGGTCCTGGCCATGGAGAACGGCCTGCGCTTCCAGGTCCTGGCTCCGGTGGTGCGCGGCCGCAAGGGCGAGTACGTCGACCTGTTCTCCTCGCTCCAGTCGCAGGGCTACTCGCGCGCGCGGGTGGACGGCGCCGTGTACCCGCTCACCGACCCGCCGAAGCTGAAGAAGCAGGAGAAGCACGACATCGCGGTCGTGATCGACCGGCTCACCGTCAAGGCCACGGCCAAGCGCCGGCTCACCGACTCGGTCGAGACGGCGCTGCGCCTTGCCGACGGGCTCGTCGAGCTGGAGTTCGTCGACCTGCCCGACCACGACCCGGCGCGCATCCGCGGCTTCTCCGAGAACCTGGCGTGCCCGAACGGCCACCCGCTCGCCATCGAGGACCTCGAGCCGCGGTCGTTCTCGTTCAACTCCCCGTACGGTGCCTGCCAGGTGTGCACCGGCATCGGCGTCCGCCAGGAGGTCGACCCCGAGCTGGTGGTTCCCGACGACGAGCTGAGCCTGGGCGAGGGCGCCATCGCGCCGTGGGCCGGCGGGCAGACCGCCGAGTACTTCATCCGGCTGCTGGGCTCGCTGGCCGAGGCGGTCGGGTTCCGCATGGACACCCCGTGGCGCAAGCTGCCGGCCAAGGCGCAGAAGGCCGTGCTGCACGGCATCGACGACCAGGTGCACGTCCGCTACCGCAACCGGTACGGCCGCGAGCGCTCGTACTACGCCAACTACGAGGGCGTGATCCCGTTCCTGGAGCGGCGCCAGGAGCAGACCGAGTCCGACTACATGCGGGAGAAGTACGAGGGCTACATGCGGGAGGTGCCGTGCCCGGCGTGCCAGGGCACCCGCCTCAAGCCGGAGATCCTCGCCGTCACCCTCGCGCACCGCAAGCACGGTGCGCGCTCGATCGCCGAGGTGTCGGCGCTGTCCATCGCGGAGTGCGCGGAGTTCCTCGACGGGCTGTCCCTCGGCCGCCGCGAGACGATGATCGCGGGTGCGGTGCTCAAGGAGATCCAGGCGCGGCTGCGGTTCCTGCTCGACGTGGGTCTGGACTACCTGTCGCTCGACCGCGCGTCGGGCACGCTGTCCGGCGGCGAGGCGCAGCGGATCAGGCTGGCCACGCAGATCGGGTCCGGGCTGGTCGGCGTGCTCTACGTGCTCGACGAGCCGTCGATCGGGTTGCACCAGCGCGACAACCACCGGCTGATCGAGACGCTCACCCGGCTGCGCAACCTGGGCAACACGCTGATCGTCGTCGAGCACGACGAGGACACCATCCGCAGCTCCGACTGGGTGGTGGACATCGGCCCGGGCGCCGGCGAGCACGGCGGCAAGATCGTCCACAGTGGACCGTTCCAGAAGCTGCTGAAGAACAAGGAGTCGCTGACCGGGGCGTACCTGTCCGGCCGGGAGGAGATCCCGGTGCCGGCGGTGCGCCGGCCCGCCGACCGCAAGCGCCAGCTGACCGTGGTCGGCGCGCGGGAGCACAACCTGCGCGGCATCGACGTGTCGTTCCCGCTGGGGTGCCTGGTGTCGGTCACCGGCGTGTCCGGGTCGGGCAAGTCGACGCTGGTCAACGACATCCTGGCGACAGTGCTGGCCAACAAGCTCAACGGCGCGCGGCAGGTGCCGGGCCGGCACACCCGGGTGCGCGGGCTCGACCTGGTGGACAAGCTGGTCCGGGTCGACCAGTCGCCGATCGGCCGCACCCCGCGGTCGAACCCGGCGACGTACACCGGCGTGTTCGACCACGTGCGCAAGCTGTTCGCGGCCACGACGGAGGCGAAGGTCCGCGGCTACCAGCCGGGCCGGTTCTCGTTCAACGTCAAGGGCGGCCGCTGCGAGGCGTGCGCGGGTGACGGCACCATCAAGATCGAGATGAACTTCCTGCCGGACGTGTACGTGCCGTGCGAGGTGTGCAAGGGCGCCCGGTACAACCGGGAGACGCTGGAGGTGCACTACAAGGGGAAGACCGTCTCCGAGGTGCTGGACATGCCCATCGAGGAGGCCGAGAAGTTCTTCGAGCCGATCCGGGCGATCCACCGCCACCTGCGCACCCTGGTCGACGTCGGGCTGGGATACGTGCGCCTCGGCCAGCCCGCGCCGACCCTGTCCGGCGGCGAGGCGCAGCGGGTGAAGCTTGCCTCGGAGCTGCAGAAGCGCTCCACGGGCAAGACGGTCTACGTCCTCGACGAGCCGACGACCGGCCTGCACTTCGAGGACATCCGCAAGCTGATCGGCGTCATCAACGGCCTGGTGGACAAGGGGAACACGGTCATCGTCATCGAGCACAACCTCGACGTGATCAAGACGTCGGACTGGATCGTCGACATGGGCCCGGAAGGCGGCAACGGCGGCGGCACGGTGATCGCCGAGGGCACCCCGGAGGACGTCGCGGACCTCGAGGAGAGCTACACGGGCCAGTTCCTGCGCCACGTCCTGGCCTGACGTCGGGAGCAGCGGTCCCCGTCATCCCGGGTCGGCGCCAGGTGCCGGTGGCTCGCGCCCGACCGGCCCGCTCCTGCGGTCCAGTCCGCCCCACGTCGACCCCATCGCCGTGCCACCGGCGCGGGCCCGGCCTACCTCGGCCCGGCGGCGGCCAGGTCGTACGTGACGCCGGTCAGTTCCGCGGACCGCTCCCACAGCCGGCGGGCCACCTCGGGGTTCCGCGCCGCCCGCGACGATCCGACCAGCGTCGGGTGGCCGTGCTGGCCCAGCAGCCCGCCCGGCCCGGCGAAGCTCCCCGACGGCACGTCCGCGACGGCGGCGTAGAGGGTCGGCAGCGCCCCCATGTCGGCGCTCTGCGCGACGATCCGGTTTCCCAGCGCCATGACCCGGTCGAGCAACGACTCCGTGTGCGACTGCAGGTTCGTCGACGCGTAGCCGGGGTGCGCCGCCATGGACCGCAGCGTCGAGCCGGCGGCGTCGAGCCGGCGGGCCAGCTCGAAGGCGAACATCAGGTTCGCCAGCTTGGACTGGCCGTAGGCCGCCCAGCGCGAGTACCGGCGGCGCTCCCAGTTCAGGTCGTCCAGCACGATCCGGCCGATCCGGTGCACCGCGCTCGACACGGTCACCACGCGGTCGCGCAGCCGGGGCAGCAGCAGGCCGGTGAGCGCGAAGTGACCGAGGTGGTTGGTGCCGAACTGCATCTCGAAGCCGTCGGCGGTGCGGCGGTGGGGGATGGCCATCACGCCGGCGTTGTTGATCAGCAGGTGCACGTCGTCGGTCACCGAGGTGGCGAAGGTGCGGACCGAGGACAGGTCGGCCAGGTCCAGCTCGCGCACCTCGACGTCGCCCGGCAGCGCTGCGGCGGCCGCCGTGCCGCGCGAGACGTCCCGGCACGCCATGATCACCCGTGCGCCCGCGCGTGCCAGCTCGCGGGCGGTGACCAGGCCGAGCCCGCTGTTCGCGCCGGTCACGATCGCCGTGCGTCCACTGTGGTCCGGAATGTCCGTCGCGCGCCAGGTGGCCATGGCCGAACTCTAGTCACTGCATACTCGAGGGTGTGTCGCTCAACGACTACCGGTTCCAGGACGTCTGGTCCGTCACCGCGGCCACCGCGCGGGTCTTCGACGCACTGGTCGACCTCGTCAGCTGGCCGCTGTGGTGGCCCGACGTCCGCTCCGTCCACCGGATCGACGACGAGACCGCCGAGCTCACCTGCCGCGCCCTGCTGCCCTACGCGCTCACCTTCCGCGTCCACCGCGCCGAGCAGGACCAGGGTGCGGGCCGGCTCCGGGTCCACATGACCGGCGACCTGGAGGGCTACTGCGAGGGCGTCGTCGGCCGCCATCCGACCGGCTCGCGGCTCGCCATCGACCAGCGCGTCGTGGTCAACAAACCACTGCTCCGCACCTTCGCGCCGGTCGCCCGCCCGCTGTTCCGGGCCAACCACGCGCTCATGATGTGGCGAGGTCAGCGTGGTCTGCGGGGATACCTCCGGCACGGCTGACGGGCGACTCCCGCCACGACTCCAGCACCGCCCGCAGGTCCGCGCGCAGCCGGTCCGTCAGCCGCCCGCCCGGCGCCAGCGCCCAGTCCAGCTGCACGCCGTGAGCCAGGCCGGCGACGATCCGGGCCGCGCGGGCGGGCGGGGGAGCGCCGGGCAGTGCCGCCGCCGCGAGCAGGGAGCGCAACACCCCGCGGACCCGGGCGCGCAGCCCGGCAAGTCCCTCCCGCAGCGCCGGGTCGCTCATGTCGGCACCCAGCTGGGCCAGGTGGTTCGTCGTCGTCGCCGGGTCGCCGACGCCCTCCGCGGTGACCAGCACCGCCGCCACCACCGCGGACACCGGGTCGGCGTGGCGCGCGGCCGCCGCGCGCATCCGCTGCTCCAGCCCGGCCGACGTGGTGGTCATCATCGCCAGCAGCAGGCCGTGCTTCGAGCCGAACCGGCCGGACACCGTGCCGACCGCCACGCCCGCCTCCGCCGCGAGCTGGGCCAGCGTGAATCCCGGCCCGTGCCGGCCGATCACCCGCCCGCACGCGGCCATCAGCTCGTCGTCGGAGATCTTCCTCGGGCGGCCCATCCAGTTATTGAACCACGGATCGGAAACTCGGTAGTATCCGAACGACGGTTCGGAAAGGACGAGGATGGCCACCTGGCAGGAGATCGAGAAGGACGCGCCGGAGTTCGCCGAGCGGGTACGCGCGGTGTTCACGGTGGGCAAGCACAAGACCATCGCCACGCTGCGCGCCGACGGCTCGCCCCGGATCAGCGGCTCCGAACTGGAGTTCACCGACGGCGAGGTCACGTTCGGCATGATGGTCGACTCGATGAAGCTGCGTGACGTGCGGCGCGACAACCGGATCGCCGTGCACAGCCCGACCCTGGATCCGCCCGAGGAGGGCCGCTGGGCCGGCGACGCGAAGCTGACCGGCCGCGCGGTGGAGATCTCGGAGCCGCCGGACAACCCGCACGAGGGTGCCGGGTTCTTTCGGATCGACATCACCGAGGTCGCGCTGACCTACGTCGGCGACCCCGCCGACCACCTCGTCGTCGAGTCGTGGCACCCCGGTCGCGGCCACCGCCGCCGGACGCGCACCTGAGACCGGCACAAACCGGCGCGGCGAGGCGTTCTGCTAGTCTGTAGGGCGCGACCAGCCTCGTGCGAGCGAGGCCGCGAAGTGGAGCCCCGCTCCCACCCGAGTCACCCAGGTGTCCGGGTTCCGGTCGCCGCGACTCGGTGCCGATCCGTCGGCGCCGGTGGCGGTGTCTCGACGTGCAGCACGCGCGGCGTCGAGGATCGGTCGGAAGCGGGCCCCGTGCACTGACGTGTACGGGGTTCGTGCTGTTGTGGGGGCTTCGGGACGCGAGCGTCGTCAGGACAGAGAACTCGGCCCGAGGAGGCCCCATCAGCTCCGAGACACGTATCAATGACCGCATCCGAGTGCCGGAAGTCCGACTGGTCGGACCGAGCGGCGAGCAGGTCGGGATCGTGCGCATCGAGGACGCACTACGACTGGCTCAGGAGGCGGACCTGGACCTCGTGGAGGTTGCCCCGCAGGCACGACCGCCCGTCTGCAGGCTCATGGACTACGGCAAGTTCAAGTACGAGAGCGCGCAGAAGGCGCGGGAGTCCCGCCGAAACCAGCAGCTCACCGTGATCAAGGAGCAGAAGCTCCGACCGAAGATCGACACGCACGACTACGAGACCAAGAGGGGCCACGTCATCCGGTTCCTCGAGCATGGGAACAAGGTCAAGGTGACGATCATGTTCCGTGGCCGTGAGCAGTCCCGGCCCGAGCTCGGCTTCCGGCTCCTGCAGCGGCTGGCCGACGACGTGGCCGAGCTCGGCTTCGTCGAGGCCGCGCCGAAGCAGGACGGCCGCAACATGATCATGGTGCTGGCGCCGCACAAGACGCAGAAGACGCGGCCCAAGGCGAGCGCGGGCACCGACACGAACTGACCGGCCGGAGCGTCCGGCGGCGACCTGTACGGACACGGAGCACCGACGACGGCGCTCCGGTAGACGAGCACGAGGACTCACATGCCCAAGAACAAGACCCACTCCGGCACGGCCAAGCGGATCCGGATCACCGGCAAGGGGAAGCTGCGCCGCCAGAAGGCCGGCCTGCGGCACAAGCTGGAGAAGAAGCCCAGCACGCTGACCAGGCGTCTGTCCGGGACCACCGAGGTGGCCGCCGTCGACACGAAGCGCGTCAAGAAGCTGCTCGGCCGCTGAGCCTCTCCCCGTTCCCATGACCACCCGGGCGGGTTCGACACCGCCCTCGAGATCGACAGGATTTGAACCGTGGCACGCGTCAAGCGGGCGGTCAACGCCCACAAGAAGCGCCGGACGACCCTCGAGCTGGCCAGTGGCTACCGGGGCCAGCGGTCGCGGCTGTACCGCAAGGCCAAGGAGCAGATGCTCCACTCGCTCAACTACGCCTACCGGGACCGCCGGGCCCGCAAGGGTGACTTCCGCCAGCTGTGGATCACCCGCATCAACGCCGCGGCTCGCCAGAACGGCATGACCTACAACCGGTTCATCCAGGGCCTGAAGGCCGCCGGGGTCGAGGTGGACCGCAAGATCCTCGCCGAGCTCGCGGTCAGCGACCCGAACGCGTTCGCCGCGCTGGTGGACGTGGCCCGGGAGAACGCCGACCCGCAGGGCAAGGCTTCCTGAACACGCAGATGACGCGACCCGGGGACGGTCCTTTCACGGAAAGGACGCCCCGGGTCGCTGCCGCTCGGGCCCTGACCCGGCGCGCGGGGCGGGTGAAGGCCGGCCGGTTCCTCGCCGAGGGCCCCCAGGCGGTGCGCGAGGCCCTGCGCTGGGCGCTCGCCGGGCGCGGCGTTGTGCACGAGGTGTTCGCCGTCTCGGTTCCCGGGGAGCTCGCCGCGCTGGCCGCGGAGGCCGGTGTGGTCGTGTCGCCGGTGACCGAGCGGGCGGCGGCCGGGCTCTCCGAGACCGTCACGCCGCAGGGCGTCGTCGCCGTCTGCGACCTGGTCGACGTCTCGCCCGCCGCGGCGCTGTCGGGGACGCCACGGCTGGTGGCCGTGCTGGCGGGCGTGTCCGACCCGGGCAACGCGGGGACCGTGATCCGGGTGGCGGACGCCGCCGGCGCCGACGCGGTCGTCCTGGCCGGTCACGCGGTCGACCCGCACAACGGCAAGTGCGTGCGCGCCTCCACCGGCAGCCTGTTCCACCTCCCCATCGCCCGCGCGAGCGTGCCCGACGCGCTCGACGCGTGCCGCGCCGCCGGCCTGCGGCTGGTGGCCGCCGACGGCCACGCCCGCGACGACGTGTCCGCCGACCCGGCGCTGGCCGGTCCCACGGCCTGGGTGTTCGGCAGCGAGGCGCACGGCCTGCCCGCCGAGCTCGTCGCGTCGCTCGACCACGCGCTGCGGGTTCCCCTCTACGGCAAGGCGGAAAGCCTCAACCTGGCCACCGCGGCGGCGGTCTGCCTCTACGCGACGGCGTGGCGCCAGCGGCTGCGCTGAGGCCGTGACCACCGCTCATCCGGGCGGGACGGGAAACTGCGTGCAGGCCGATCCGGCCGATCACCTAGGATCACAGTGCTCGGGGCAACCCACAGCCGCACCGCCCGCGGGCAACCAGTCGCCACCGTTCCCGGGGAGCTGTACACCCATCATGTCCGCAGCCAACGACTCCTACGATCCCAAGCAGGTCGCGGCGCTCGCGCCGGAGACGCTGCAGGCCGCCGTCGAGCAGGCGCGCAAGGAGTTCGCGGCCGCGGCCGATCTGGCGGCGCTCGGCGCCACCAAGCCCGCACACCTGGGGGACAAGGCACCGCTCATGGTGGCCCGCCGGGAGATCGGCGCGCTGCCGCCCAAGGCGCGCTCCGAGGCCGGCAAGCGGGTCAACGAGGTGCAGAAGATCGTCCGCGAGGCGTTCGACGAGCGCCGCGCGGAGCTCGAGGTCGAGCGCGACGAACGGGTGCTGCGCGACGAGCGGGTCGACGTCACGCTGCCGTGGGACCGCGTCCCGCGCGGCGCCCGGCACCCGATCACCACGATCTCCGAACGCATCGCCGACGTGTTCGTCGGGATGGGCTACGAGATCGCCGAGGGCCCGGAGCTCGAGACCGAGTGGTTCAACTTCGACGCGCTGAACTTCAAGAAGGACCATCCGGCGCGCAGCATGCAGGACACGTTCTACGTCGCGCCCGCGGACTCGGGGCTGGTGCTGCGCACGCACACCTCGCCGGTGCAGATCCGGGCGCTGCTCGAGCGTGACCTGCCGGTGTACGTCGTGTGCCCGGGCCGCACGTTCCGCACCGACGAGCTGGACGCCACGCACACCCCGGTGTTCCACCAGGTCGAGGGCCTGGCCGTGGACAAGGGGCTGACCATGGCGCACCTCAAGGGCACGCTGGACGCGTTCGCCCGGGCGATGTTCGGCGACAAGGCGAGGATCCGGCTGCGGCCGTCCTACTTCCCGTTCACCGAGCCGTCCGCCGAGCCGGACGTCTGGTTCGAGGAGAAGAAGGGCGGCCCGGGCTGGGTCGAGTGGGGTGGCTGCGGCATGGTCAACCCCAACGTGCTGCGGGCGTGCGGGGTCGACCCCGACGTCTACTCCGGTTTCGCGTTCGGCATGGGCATCGAGCGAACCCTCCAGTTCCGCAACGGGATTCCCGACATGCGGGACATGGTGGAGGGCGACGTCCGGTTCACCGAGCCGTTCGGCACCGAGGCGTTCTGACCGCCGCCACAGTCTGTTCGTCGTTACCGAAAGGAACACCCCGTGCGGGTTCCCGTCAGCTGGCTCACCGAGCATCTCGAGACGGACGAGAAGTTCACCGCCGAGCAGCTCGCCGACGCGTTCGTCCGGGTCGGCATCGAGGTCGAGGAGGTCACCTCGCTGGGCGAGGTGACCGGGCCCGTCGTGGTCGGCCGGGTGGCCGAGATCGAGGAGCTCACCGAGTTCAAGAAGCCGATCCGCTACTGCATGGTCGAGGTCGCCGAGCCCGACGACCACGACGCAGGCGGGCCCCGGATGCGCGGCATCGTCTGCGGTGCCACCAACTTCGTGGAGGGCGACCTGGTGGTCGTCGCGCTGCCCGGCGCGGTGCTGCCGGGCGGGTTCGCCATCTCCGCGCGCAAGACCTACGGCCGGACCAGCGACGGCATGATCTGCTCCGCGCGCGAGCTCGGGCTCGGCGACGAGCACACCGGCATCCTGGTGCTGCCCAGCGGTGAGGCGGGCGCCGGCGACGACGCGGTCGAGCTGCTCGGGCTGGACGAGTCGGTGATCGAGCTGTCGATCACGCCGGACCGCGGGTACGCGTTCTCCGTGCGCGGCCTCGCCCGCGAGCTGGCGTGCGCGCTGGACGTGCAGTACCGCGACCCGGCGGCGATCGACGTGCCGGCGGCCGAAGGCGTCGCGTTTCCGGTCGAGATCCAGGACCCGCGGGGGCTGCCTGCGGTTCGTGGCCCGCCGCGTCACCGGCGTCGACCCGACCGCGCCGACGCCGTGGTGGGTGCGCCGCCGGCTGCTGCTCGCCGGGATCCGGTCGATCTCGCTGACCGTCGACGTGACCAACTACGTGATGCTCGAGACCGGCCAGCCGATGCACGCGTTCGACACCCCGTCGCTGCGCGGCCGGATCATCGTGCGCCGCGCGACCGAGGGCGAGAAGCTCACCACGCTCGACGACGTCGAGCGTGCGCTGGACCCCGACGACATCGTGGTGGCCGACGAGTCCGGGCCCGGTGTCGCTCGCCGGCGTGATGGGCGGCGCGACGACCGAGGTGCGCCCGGACAGCACGGACATCCTGCTGGAGGCGGCGATCTGGGACCCGGCCTCGATCGCGCGCGCGGTGCGCCGGCACAAGCTGCCGAGCGAGGCGGCGAAGCGGTTCGAGCGGTGCGTGGACCCGCTGCTGCCACCGGCCGCCCTGGAGCGTGCCGCGCGGCTGCTGCGTGACCACGCGGACGGCAGCATCCAGCCCGGCCGCAGCGACGAGGGCGAGGCGCGCCCGCTGCCGACGGTGACGATGGCGCTCGACCTGCCCGACCGGGTCGCCGGCGTCCGGTACGAGCGTGGCGTGACCGTGCGGCGGCTGAACCAGATCGGCTGCGGCACCGAGGTCATCACGTCCGAGGACGGGACGCCGAGCGTGACCGTGCAGCCGCCGAGCTGGCGGCCCGACCTCGCCGAGCCGGCCGACCTGGTCGAGGAGGTGCTGCGGCTCGAGGGCTACGACACCATCCCGTCGGAGCTGCCGGCCGCGCCGCCGGGCACCGGGACGACGGCCGCGCAGCGCCGCCGCCGCACCGTGGCGCGGGCGCTGGCCGAGGCCGGGTACGTCGAGGTGCTGCCGTTCCCGTTCGTGTCGCCGGCCGTGTGGGACTCGCTGGGCCTGGGCCCCGACGACAGCCGGCGGCGCACGGTGTCGCTGCTGAACCCGCTCGAGTCCGAGCGCAGCGAGCTCGCCACGACGTTGCTGCCGAGCATGCTGGACGTGCTGGTGCGCAACGTGTCCCGGGGTTCGCGGGACATCGCGCTGTTCCACATCGGGCAGGTCGTGCTGCCGAAGGCGCAGCAGGTGCCGGTGCCCGAGGTCGGCGTGGCGGGCCGGCCGAGAGACGCGGAGCTCGCGAGCCTGCACGCAGCGCTGCCCCAGCAGCCGACCCACGTGGCCGTCATCCTGGCCGGCAACCGCGAGCGGGCCGGCTGGTGGGGCCCGGGCGTCCCGGCCGGCTGGGCGGACGCCGTGCGCGCCGCGGAGATCGTCGCCGAGGCGTCCGGCGTGACCCTCACGGTGCGGGCGGGTGACCTGCCGCCGTGGCACCCGGGCCGGTGCGCACAGCTGCTGGTCGGCGACGTGCCGGTCGGGTACGCGGGCGAACTGCACCCGAAGGTCGTCGACCGGCTGGGGCTGCCGAAGCGCACCTGCGCCATGGAGATCAAGCTGGACGGCCTCCCGCTGGTGGAGCGCCGGCCCGCGCCGGCCCCGTCGCCGTACCCGCCGGTCCTGCTGGACGTGGCACTGGTCGTCGACGAGGCGGTCCCGGCCGCCGAGGTCGCCGCCGCCCTGCGCGGTGGCGGGGGAGACCTGCTGGAGGACCTGAACCTGTTCGACGTGTTCACCGGCGAGCAGGTCGGCGAGGGCAAGCGGTCGCTGGCCTACGCGCTCCGGTTCCGCGCACCCGACCGAACCCTCACCGTCGACGAGGCGACCGCGGCCCGCGACGCCGCCGTCGCCGCCGCCGGTGAGCGGCACGGAGCCGTCCTCCGCGCCTGACGCGATGGCCGAGCCGTCCTGGCCTGCCCAGGCCGGCCGCCTCGCCCGGACGTCGTCGGTCCACGCTCGAGCCCGGCGCGCCGCTGTGGCCGACCCGGCCAACGGCCTGCCAACGCGTCGACGGGCTGCCCAGATCCGCTTGGCGTCCGTCGGGTCGCCGCGCCCTTGCGTGCCCTGTCTCGGCCACTCCGGCGCCAGATCGCCCGGTGTGGACGTGGCCGGTCGACTGGTCGACCTTGGCCGACCCGCCCGGTTCGTCAGACGGCTCGGCTTCACCGACCGGCCCGGCCTCGCGATCCGGCCGGCTCGTCCCGTACCTGCGACCCCACCTGGCCCTCGCCCGGAGGCGTCAGCGGAGGCGGCGGTTCAGTGGGAGCCACGCCACCGCGTGTGCCACCGCCTTGTCGACGTCGAACAGGCGGGTGGCCGCGTGGCCCACCCGGCCGTTCGTGACCGCGCCCGTGCGTTCGAAGTCCTCGCCGAGGTCGGCGAAGTCGTCGCTGTCGGTGGCCACGTCCCGGTAGGTGACCCACTCGCGCCGACCGTCCCCGGTCAGCACCGCGGCGCCGAACTCCGTCCTCGGCGCCGGCACGCGGTACTCGGCCAGGTGGAACGCCGTGCACGAGTCGAAGCCCACGCCCAGCAGCAGCACCCGCCCACCCGCACGCTCCAGCGCGGCGAGCGGGGAGTGCTCGCCCAGGTGGCTGTCCAGCCGGTGCTCGGCCATCAGCTCGCGCGCGGCACGGCCCACGGCCGCGAACGACGCGTGCGGATGGTTGCTCCGCACCGCCCCCGGCCACTGCCGGACCATCTCGCCGACGGCGCCGATGCCGGTGCTCGGCGTGATGCGCGGGTCGAACGCGGGCATCGACTCCCGGATGGTCGGCCACCACTCCTCGGGCACCGGCGGTCGCGACCAGTGCCGCGGGTCGGAGTTGCCCATCGTCTGCGTCGGGACGACCAGCGTTCCCCACGGGCCGAGCACGTCCAGTAGCGCCTGCACGACCGCGACCGCGCCGCCGCACACCCAGCCGAACGAGCTGAGCGACGCGTGCGTCAGCGCCGTGTCGCCCCGGCGTAGGCCCAGCGCGGCGAGATCGGCGGCGATCGTGGCACGGGTCTGCGGTCCGTCCGGCATGCCGTCATCCTGCCGTGCCGTGCACCGCGGTTCAGAGGTGCTTGGTCGCCTCCTTCCGGGACAGCGGCGAGAGCGTCGGGTGGGCGTCGACGAACGCGCGTACCCACGCCGGTTCGGTGCGGGCGAACTGCCGCAGCGCCCAGCCGATGCCCTTGCGGATGAAGAAGTCGCGATCGCCGAGGTTGGCCTCGATGCAGTAGGTGAGCAGGTCCGTGTCGGTGTCCTCCTTCGACCCCAGCTGGCAGATGATCGACGTGCGGCGGCGCCACAGGTCGTCGTCGGTGGCCCACCGCCGCAGCACGGGCGTGACCGCGGGGCGGTAGGCCCGCAGTAACGACCCGATCCGCCGGCTCGCCAGCTCGTCCACGTAGTCCCACCAGGCGCCGGTGACGATCAGCTCGTCGTACATCGGCAGCAGGTGGGGTGTCTGCCAGGCCGCGTAGCTGCGGTACCCGGTGAGATCGATCGCCAGGTACCGCTCCTCTCGGTACTCCGCGTCACGCCACAGCGTGAGCACCGCGGCCCGCCACGCGTCCACATCGGACATCGGATGCTCGGCGAACAGCCGACGACCGAGCGTGCGGCGCGCCGGGGACGGTACGCCGCGGAACGGCATCTCCGACTTCATGTACCGCTGCATGTCGGGTGCCTTGCGCGGGTCGGCGAGCTCGGCCAGGCCCGCGCGGGCCGCGGCGAGGAACGTCGTGGACGCGGTGGTGAGAGCGTGTGTGTCGGTCATGTCGGCGAAGCTACGCCAGGGCACCGACAAAAACGGTCGTGCCCGGTAACCGGTACGTTGCGCAGCGTGCGTCACGATCCAGCAAACCGACGAATGGCGTATTCCCTGGCGCGGATCCCGGCGGCAGGCTCGTGCGGTGTCCTTGAGCTGCAGTGATCCAAAGGACGACAAGTAGAAGGAATGGGGCAAAGTGAACAGATTCGTTGCCGTGACAGCGGCGGCGGCGGTTGTGGTCGGCGGGCTGGTCGTCGCTCCACTGGCGACTGCCGAGCAGGCCAAACCAGCGCATCACCAGAAGGAATTCACCCCGGATCCCATCCAATGGGGTGAATGTGACAGCCCGCGGCTCGCTCAGGCCGGCGCGCAGTGTGGTTTCGTCACCGTTCCGCTGGACTACGCCAAGCCGAACGGTGAGAAGATCAAGCTGGCCGTGTCACGGGTGACCCACAAGAGCCCGGACTCCGAGTACCAGGGCCCGATGCTGGTGAACCCCGGCGGTCCCGGTGGCTCCGGTCTGATCTACGCGATCTTCGGCGACTTCGTTCCTGACGGTGGCGGTGACGACTACGACTGGATCGGCTTCGACCCGCGCGGCGTGGGCTCCAGCGAGCCGTCGCTGAGCTGCATCCCCGACTTCGACGGCTACAACCGGCCGTTCTACGTCCCGATCACGCCCGGCCTCGAGCACGCCTGGAAGAAGCGGTCCAAGGACTACGCGGACGCGTGCGAGACGAACGGCGGCAAGCTGCTCGATCACCTGACCACGATCGAAGCCGCCAAGGACATGGACAGCATCCGCAAGGCGCTGGGTGCCGACCAGATCAACTACTACGGGTTCTCCTACGGCACCTACCTCGGCCAGGTGTACGGCACGCTGTTCCCGGAGCGGTTCCGCAGGGTGATCTTCGACGGCAACGTCAACCCGGAACGCGTCTGGTACGACGCGAACATCGACCAGGACATCGCGTTCGACCACAACATCAAGATCTACTTCAACTGGGTCGCGAAGTACGACAGCGTCTACCACCTGGGCAAGACCGAGCGTCAGGTCGAGAAGCTGTACTACTCGCAGGAGGCGAAGCTGCTGCGCAAACCGGCCGGCGGCAAGATCGGTCCGGACGAGTTGTCGGACATCTTCCTGTCCGCGGGCTACTACGTCTACGGCTGGGAGGACGTGGCCAACGCGTTCGCCGCGTGGGTGCACGACGGTGACTACCAGCCGCTGGTCGACCAGTACGGCAGCCCGCCGTTCGACGACAACGGGCACGCGATCTACCTCGCGGTCGTCTGCACCGACGCGAAGTGGGTGACCAACTACAACCGCTTCCGCCTCGACCAGTGGATCACGCACTTCAAGGCCCCGTTCGAGACCTGGGGCAATGCCTGGTTCAACGGCCCGTGCCTGTACTGGCCCGCCCGCTCGCACCACCCGCTGAACATCGACGGCAGGGGTGTGCAGAGCGCGCTGCTGATCAACGAGACGCTCGACGCGGCCACGCCGTACCCGGGCGCGCTCGAGGTCCGCAAGCGGTTCCCGAACTCGGTGCTCATCGAGGGCGTGAACGGCACCACCCACGCGGGTTCGCTGTCCGGCGTCGAGTGCACCGACAGCAAGATCGTCGCGTACCTGAAGACGGGTGCGCTGCCCGAGCGCAAGCCGGGCAACCACTCGGACGTGCAGTGCGACCCGGTGCCGCAGCCGGTTCCGGCAGGAGCCGCGTCGGCCACGGCCGAGAAGAGGTCGGCGTCGGCCTCCTCGGTGTCCGTGCTGCGCGAGGAGCTGGCCGCGGCCGCGAGCCCGCGCTGACTCCAGCCCCGACGATCGCCTCGACACGACGGGCGCCCCGGCCGAACGGCCGGGGCGCCCGTCGCCGTTCGTGCATGTCTGGTCCAGAGCTGGTGCAGGCGCCCACCGCATGCTGATCGCACCCTAGGCGGAAGGGACCTGACATGACGACCTCCGAGATGCCCGCGCTTGCCTGGCTGAGCCCGACGTTCTCGGTGACGGTGCTGGAGTCCGACGACGCGGCCGCGTTCGACGCGCTGCGCCGGTTCGTGCACGACACGCTGGCCGAGCCGGGGCGTGCGCACGCGGTCCGCGTGCTCGGCGAGATCGCGTTGACCGACCCGGACGACGACGTCGACGGCCTGGGCACGCTGTCCGGCCTGGGCTTCGACGGCTTGTACGTCGCGGTGCGGCAGCGCTGGCAGAACCCGCGGTGGATCGACCCGGACGGCGTCACCGGGCTCACCGACCTGACCAACGAGCTCACCGTCGCGCTACGCCGCCAGCGGCTGGTGGCGCTGCACACGTCGATCTCCGGACCGCTGCTGCGCCGCTGGACCCGCTCGGGCGGCCCCTACCGGTTCCTGCCGGCGAGCGTGCTCGACATCTACGACCAGCAGTCCATCGGTGCGATCGACGTCGCGCCGGCCATGTCGCGCCTGTCGTCGGGGGACCGGCTGGGCTTCCGCGCCTACCTCGCGGCGGTCACCGAGGCGCTGGACCTGCTGGACAAGGCGCTGGTGGCCGAGCAGGCGCCGGACCAATTTGAGTGACATTGCATGATCGTGCATAATCATCCAGGTGACGGTTCGGATCGCGGTCGGCGGGGCCAGTGGGTATGCCGGAGGTGAGCTGCTCCGGCTCCTGCTCGGCCATCCCGAGGTGGAGATCGGTGCGCTGACCGCCGGCGGCAACGCCGGGTCACCGCTCGCGGCCCACCAGCCGCACCTGCTGCCGCTGGGCGACCGGGTGCTGGCCGACACCACGCCGGAGGCGCTCGCCGGCCACGACGTCGTCTTCCTGGCGCTGCCGCACGGGCACTCGGCGGAGATCGCCGCCCGGCTCGACGAGCGGACCCTGGTCATCGACTGCGGGGCCGACCACCGGCTGACCGACCCGGGCGACTGGTCACGCTGGTACGGCGGCACGCACGCCGGCGCCTGGCCCTACGGCCTGCCCGAACTGCCCGGCGCGCGCGCCGCGCTCGCCGGCGCGACCCGGATCGCGGTGCCCGGCTGCTACCCGACCGGCGCCACCCTGGCGCTCGCCCCCGCACTCGCCGCCGGGCTGGTCGAACCGGACGTCGTCGTCGTGTCCGTCAGCGGGACCTCGGGTGCCGGCCGGGCGCTCAAGCCGCACCTGCTCGGCTCCGAGGTGCTGGGCTCGGTCACCGCGTACGGGGTGGGCGGCGCGCACCGGCACACCCCGGAGATCGTCCAGAACCTGGCGAAGGTCGCCGGGCGGCCGGTCAGCGCGTCCTTCACGCCCGTGCTCGCGCCCATGCCGCGCGGCATCCTCACCACCGCGTCCGCGCCGGTCACGCCGGGAACGGACGCCGACGCCGCCCGCGAGGTGTACCGCAAGGCCTACGCCGACGAGCCCTTCGTCCACCTGCTCGAGGACGGCTGGCCCGCGACCGCCGCCACGCTCGGGTCCAACGCGGTGCACGTCCGGGTGACCGTGGACGCCGGCGCGGGCCGGCTCGTCGCCGTCGCCGCGCTCGACAACCTCACCAAGGGGACCGCGGGCGCCGCCGTCCAGTCCATGAACATCGCGCTCGGCCTGCCGGAGACCGCGGGCCTGTCCACAGTGGGGGTGGCACCGTGACCGTCACCGCCCCCCGGGGCTTCCGGGCGGCGGGCGTCGCCGCCGGCATCAAGTCCAGTGGCGGCAAGGACGTCACGCTGGTCGTCAACGACGGGCCGCTCGACGCCGCCGCCGGCGTGTTCACCACCAACAAGGTCAAGGCCGCCCCGGTGCTCTGGTCGCAGCAGGTGCTGCGCACCGGGCGGGTGCGCGCGGTCGTGCTCAACTCCGGCGGCGCCAACGCGTGCACCGGGCCGGAGGGCTTCCAGGACACCCACGCCACGGCCGAGTACGTCGCGGCCGCGCTGGGCGTCGGCGCCGCGGACGTCGCGGTGTGCTCGACCGGCCTCATCGGCGAGCGGCTCCCGATGGACAAGCTCAAGTCCGGTGTGGACGCCGCGGTGGCCGGGCTGGCGGCCACCCCGGAGGCCGGCCTCGCCGCCGCCACCGCGGTGATGACCACCGACACCGTGCCCAAGCAGGCCGCGCTGGCCCGGGACGGCTGGGCGATCGGCGGCTTCGCCAAGGGCGCGGGCATGTGCGCGCCCGACATGGCCACGATGCTGTCCGTGCTCACCACCGACGCCGTGGTCGGCGACCCGGCCGGTGCGCTGCGCACCGCGGTGCGGGCCACGTTCAACCGGCTCGACGTCGACGGCGGCACCTCCACCAACGACACGGTGCTGCTGCTGAGCTCGGGCGCCTCCGGCGTCGAGGTCGACGCCGCGCGGTTCACCGAGGCGCTGACCGCGGTGTGCGCCGACCTGGTCGCCCAGCTACAGGCGGACGCGGAGGGCGTCACCAAGCACGTCACGGTGACCGTGCGCGGCGCGGCCTCCGACGCCGAGGCGGTCGCCGCGGCCCGGGTGATCGCGAACGACAACCTGTGCAAGACGGCGTTCTTCGGCTCGGACCCCAACTGGGGCCGCGTCGCCATGGCGGTCGGCAACGCGCCCACCGAGTTCGATCCGTCCACACTGGACATCACGATCAACGGCGTGCCGGTCTGCCGGGCCGGCGCCGCGGGGGAGGACCGGACCAAGGCCGACCTGTCCGGCCGGGACATCTCCGTCGAGGTCGACCTGCACGCCGGCCCCGGCTCGGGCACCGTGCTCACCACCGACCTGTCGCACGGCTACGTCGAAGAGAACAGCGCCTACTCCACATGATCCCCCCCGAGGCACTGGAACGGGCCGAGGCGACCGAGAAGGCGGCCGTGCTCGTCGAGGCCCTGCCGTGGCTGCAACGCTTCCACGGCGCCACCGTCGTCATCAAGTACGGCGGCAACGCCATGGTCGACGACGCCCTCAAGGCCGCGTTCGCGCAGGACATGGTGTTCCTCAAGCTCGCCGGTCTGCACCCGGTCGTCGTGCACGGCGGCGGCCCGCAGATCACCGCGATGCTCGACCGGCTCGGCATCCCCGGCGAGTTCAGGGCCGGCCTGCGGGTGACCACCCCGGAGACGATGGACGTCGTCCGGATGGTCCTCACCGGACAGGTCAGCCGCGAGCTCGTCGGGCTGATCAACGCGCACGGCCCGTACGCGGTCGGCATCTCCGGCGAGGACGCCCGCCTGCTGACCGCGCGGCGCCGCACGGCCACGGTGAACGGCGAGGACGTCGACCTCGGCCTGGTCGGTGACGTCGTCGCGGTCGACCCGGACGCGGTGCTCGACATCGTCCGCGCCGGCCGGATCCCGGTCGTGTCCACGGTGGCTCCGGACCTCGACGGCCTGGCGCACAACGTGAACGCCGACACCGCGGCCGCCGCGATCGCGGTCGCGCTGCGGGCCGAGAAGCTGGTGATGCTGACCGATGTCGAGGGCCTCTACGCCGACTGGCCCGACCGGTCCTCGCTGCTCAGCACGATCCGCGCGGGCGAGCTCGCGCGGCTGCTGCCGAGCCTGGCCAGCGGGATGATCCCGAAGATGGAGGCGTGTCTCGCGGCCGTGCACGGCGGCGTGCCGCGCGCCCACGTGATCGACGGGCGGCTCGCCCACTCCGTGCTGCTGGAGGTCTTCACCAGCCACGGGGTCGGGACGATGGTGCTGCCGGAGGAGGACGGCGCGTGATCAGCTCCAATGTGGACGGTCAGGCCAGGTGGCGCTCGGCCTTCATGGACAACTACGGCACGCCCGCGCTGACCCTGGTCCGCGGCGAGGGCGCGCACGTCTGGGACGCCGACGGCAGGCGCTACCTCGACCTCGTCGGCGGCATCGCGGTCAACGCGCTCGGCCACGCCCACCCGGCCGTCGTCGACGCCGTGACCCGGCAGATCGCGACGCTGGGCCACACCTCGAACCTCTACGTCAACCCGGTCGCCGTCGAGCTCGCCGAGGAGCTGCTGGACGTCGCCGGGCTCGCCGGCCAGGCGAAGGTGCTCTTCGCCAACTCCGGCGCGGAGGCCGTCGAGGCCGCGGTCAAGCTCTCCCGGCTCACCGGCCGGGGCACGCTCGTCGCCTGCACGGGCGCGTTCCACGGCCGCACGATGGGCGCGCTCACCGTCACCGGCCAGCAGGCCAAGCGGGCCCCGTTCGAGCCGCTGCTGCCCACGGTCACCCACGTCCCGTTCGGCGACGTCGGCGCGCTGCGCGCGGCCGTGGACGGCGACACGGCGGCGGTGTTCCTCGAGCCCGTCCTCGGCGAGGGTGGCGTCCACCCCGCGCCCGGCGGCTACCTGCAGGCCGCCCGCGAGATCACCGGCGAGGCCGGCGCGCTGCTGGTGCTCGACGAGGTGCAGACCGGCATCGGACGGCTCGGCAGCTGGTTCGCCTTCCACCGGGCGGGCATCACCCCGGACGTGGTCACGCTGGCCAAGGGGCTCGGCGGCGGCCTGCCGCTCGGTGCCTGCATCGGCGTCGGCCCGGCCGCCGACCTCCTGGCGCCCGGGCAGCACGGCACGACGTTCGGTGGCAACCCGGTCGCCTGCGCCGCGGGGCTCGCGGTGCTGCGCACCATCGCCGCCGAGGGCCTGTGCGAGCGGGCCGACGCGCTCGGCAAGGAGATCGTCGCCGGCGTGGAGGCGCTGGACCACCCGCTGGTCGCCGAGGTGCGCGGGGAGGGCCTGCTGCTCGGCATCGGCCTGGCCGCCCCGGTCGCCTCCCGGGTCGCCGGCGCCGCCGAGCGGGCCGGCTACCTGGTCAACTCCGTCCAGCCCGACACGATCCGCCTCGCCCCGCCGCTGGTCGTCGAGGCCGGCGACGTCCAGGGCTTCCTCGCGGCGCTGCCGGCCGTACTCGACGCCGCGAAGGAGTCCTGACATGGCGCGCCACTTCCTGCGCGACGACGACCTGACGCCGGCCGAGCAGGCCGAGGTGCTCGATCTCGCCGACCGGATGAAGGCCGACCGGCTCGGCTTCCGCGCCCTGCAGGGCAAGTCCGTCGCGACGATCTTCGAGAAGAACTCCACCCGCACCCGGCTCTCCTTCGAGGTCGGCATCGCCCAGCTCGGCGGCCAGCCGATCGTGGTCGACGTGCGCACCATGCAGCTCGGCCGCGAGGAGACCATCGAGGACACCTCGCGGGTGCTGTCCCGCTACGTCGACGCCGTGGTGTGGCGGACCTACGCCCAGGCCCGGATGACCGCGATGGCGGCGGCCTCGCGCGTCCCGGTGGTCAACGCGCTGACCAACGAGTTCCACCCGTGCCAGGTCCTCGCCGACCTGCAGACCGTCCGGGAGCGGCACGGCCGGCTCGCCGGGGTCACGCTGACCTACCTCGGCGACGGCGCGAACAACATGGCCCACTCGCTGCTGCTCGGCGGGACCACCGCGGGCATGCACGTGCGCATCGCCGGGCCCGCCGGCTTCCATCCGCACGGCGAGGTGCTGCTCGACGCCAAGCACCGGGCCGAGGAGACCGGCGGCAGCGTCGCGCTGCTCACCGACCCGCACGCCGCGGTCGACGGCGCCGACGTCCTGGTCACCGACGCGTGGACCTCGATGGGCCAGGAGAACGACGGCAAGGACCGGGTGGCGCCGTTCCGCCCGTACCGGGTCGACGCCGACCTGCTGGCTCGCGCCGCGTCCGGCGCGATCGTGCTGCACTGCCTGCCCGCGCACCGCGGTGCCGAGATCACCGACGAGGTGCTCGACGGCCCGGCGAGCGCGGTGTGGGACGAGGCGGAGAACCGGCTGCACGCCCAGAAGGCGTTGCTCGCGTGGCTGTTGGGGGAGGGAACGTGACCGTGACCGCCAACGCCAGCCGGGTCGCCCGCCAGGCCCGGATCGTCGAGCTGGTCTCCTCGATGGGCATCCGCAGCCAGACCGAGCTCGCCCGCCTCCTCGCGGGGGAGGGCATCGAGGTCACCCAGGCCACGCTGTCCCGCGACCTCGACGAGCTGGGCGCGGTGAAGTTGCGCGGGGTCGACGGCGGCGCCGCGGTGTACGTGATCCCGGAGGACGGCAGCCCGGTGCGTGGCGTGCAGGGCGGCACGACGCGGCTGTCCCGCCTGCTGGCCGAGCTGATGGTGTCCGCCGACTGCTCGGCGAACCTGACCGTGGTGCGAACCCCGCCCGGTGCCGCGCAGTTCCTCGCCAGCGCGATCGACCGGGCCGCCATGCACGAGGTCGTCGGCACGATCGCCGGCGACGACACGGTGATGGTGATCGCACGCGAGCCGCTGTCCGGCAGGGACGTGGCCGACATGTTCACCGCCCTCGCAGGACGAACAGACGTGACACACGAAGGAGACACACCATGACGGAACGGATCGTGCTGGCCTACTCGGGCGGCCTGGACACGTCCGTGGCGATCGGCTGGATCGCCGAGGAGACCGGCGCCGAGGTGGTGGCCGTCGCGGTCGACGTCGGCCAGGGCGGCGAGGACCTCGAGACCATCCGCAAGCGGGCGCTGGACTGCGGCGCGGTCGAGGCCGTCGTCACCGACGCGCGCGAGGAGTTCGCCGAGCAGTACTGCCTGCCCGCGCTGGCCGCCAACGCGCTCTACATGGACCGCTACCCGCTGGTCTCGGCGCTGTCCCGGCCGGTGATCGCCAAGCATCTCGTCGAGGCCGCCAAGTACCACGGCGCGTCCACGGTGTCCCACGGCTGCACCGGCAAGGGCAACGACCAGGTGCGCTTCGAGGTCGGCATCGGTGCGCTCGCCCCGGAGCTCAAGGTGATCGCCCCGGTCCGCGACTTCGCCTGGACGCGGGAGAAGGCGATCGCCTACGCCGAGGAGCGCAGCCTGCCGATCGACCAGACGAAGAAGTCCCCGTTCTCCATCGACCAGAACGTGTGGGGCCGCGCCGTCGAGACCGGGTTCCTCGAGGACCTGTGGAACGCGCCGACCAAGGACGTCTACGCCTACACCGAGGACCCGGCGGTCAACTGGCAGGCCCCCGACGAGCTGGTCATCACGTTCGACAAGGGCGTGCCGGTGGCGATCGACGGCGAGACCGTGACGCCGCTGCAGGCCGTCCAGCAGCTCAACCGGCGCGCCGGCGCGCAGGGCGTCGGGCGGCTGGACATGGTCGAGGACCGGCTGGTCGGC
The DNA here is from genome assembly GCA_963727495.1 of uncultured Actinomycetota bacterium. Lineage (GTDB taxonomy): Bacteria > Actinomycetota > Actinomycetes > Mycobacteriales > Pseudonocardiaceae > Actinophytocola. Next base: position 31,898 of record CAVSGQ010000005.1, read on the forward strand.
ATCAAGAGCCGCGAGGTCTACGAGGCGCCCGGGGCGATCGCGCTGATCACCGCGCACCAGGAGCTGGAGACGGTCACCGTCGAGCGCGACCTCGCCCGGTTCAAGCGGCAGGTCGAGCAGCGCTGGTCGGAGCTGGTCTACGACGGCCTGTGGTTCTCCCCGCTCAAGGACGCGTTGGACACGTTCATCGCGAAGACCCAGGAGCACGTCAGCGGCGAGATCCGGATGGTGCTGCACGGTGGGCGCGCCGTGGTCACCGGACGGCGCAGCGAGCAGTCGCTGTACGACTTCAACCTGGCCACCTACGACGAGGGCGACACGTTCGACCAGTCGCTGGCCAAGGGGTTCGTGCAGCTGTGGGGCCTGCCGTCGAAGATCGCGGCGAAGCGGGACCTGCACCACCATGCCTGATCCGACGGCACAGCCCGTACAGCTGTGGGGCGGCCGGTTCGCGTCCGGCCCGGCCGAGGCGATGGCGGCGCTGTCCGCGTCCACGCACTTCGACTGGCGGCTCGCGCCGTACGACATCGCCGGCTCCCGGGCGCACGCCCGCGTGCTGCACCAGGCGAAGCTGCTGACCGACGACGAGCTCGCCGGCATGCTCACCGCGCTGGACACGCTCGCCGCGGACGTCGCCTCCGGCGCGTTCACCCCGACCGTCGCCGACGAGGACGTGCACACCGCGCTCGAACGCGGCCTGCTCGAGCGGGCGGGTGCGGAGCTCGGCGGCAAGCTGCGCGCCGGCCGGTCCCGCAACGACCAGGTGGCGACGCTGTTCCGGATGTGGCTGCGCGACGCCGCCCGGCGGATCGCCGCCGGGGTCACCGCGGTCGTCGAGGCGCTGCTGCACCAGGCGGACCGGCATCCGGGCGCCGTCATGCCCGGCCGCACCCACCTGCAGCACGCGCAGCCGGTGCTTCTCGCGCACCACCTGCTCGCGCACGTCCAGGCGCTGCTGCGGGACATCGACCGGCTGCGCGACTGGGACCGCCGGGCCGCGGTGTCGCCGTACGGGTCGGGAGCGCTCGCCGGGTCCTCGCTCGGGCTGGACCCCGCGTCGGTCGCGGCCGAGCTGGGCTTCGCCTCGGCTGCCGAGAACTCCATCGACGGGGTGGCGTCCCGCGACTTCGCCGCCGAGATCGCGTTCTGCCTGGCGATGCTGGGTGTGAACCTGTCCCGGCTCGCCGAGGAGGTGATCATCTGGACGACCGCCGAGTTCGGCTATGCCGCACTCGACGACGCCTGGGCCACCGGCAGCTCGATCATGCCGCAGAAGAAGAACCCCGACGTCGCTGAGCTGACCCGGGGCAAGGCCGGGCGGCTGATCGGCAACCTGACCGGGCTGCTCGCGGTGCTCAAGGCCCAGCCGCTCGCGTACAACCGTGACCTGCAGGAGGACAAGGAGCCGCTGTTCGACTCGGTCGAGCAGCTGGAGCTGCTGCTGCCGGCGATCGCCGGGATGGTAGGCACGCTGCGGTTCGACACCGGCCGTCTCGCGGCGCTCGCGCCCGCGGGGTTCACGCTCGCCACCGACATCGCCGAGTGGCTGGTGCGGCAGGGGGTTCCGTTCCGCGTGGCGCACGAGGCGGCGGGGGACTGCGTGCGGATCGCCGAGTCGCGCGGTGTCGGCCTGGCGTCGCTGACCGACTCCGAGCTGGCCGGGGTGCACCCCGCGCTGTCGCCGGAGGTCCGCGACGTGCTGACCGTCGAGGGCTCGATCGCCTCCCGCGACGCCCCGGGCGGAACGGCCCCGGCACGGGTGGCCGAGCAGCGGGCCCGGATCACCGAAGCACTGGCCGACCTGCGGAGCTGGTTTGCATAAGATTTGTGCACACTAGTTGTGCATAGTATGTGTGCACAGTTATTGTGCATGCGTGGAACACATCCGGCTGGACAGCCGAGCGCTGCGCGTACTCGCCCACCCCCTGCGGTCCCGATTGCTCAGCGAGCTGCGCCTGCACGGCGCCGCCAACGCGACGGTGCTCGCCGGGCGGCTCGGCACCAACACCGGCGCCACGAGCTACCACCTGCGCAAGCTGGCCGAGGTAGGCCTCGTCGAGGAGACCGCGGAGGGGACCGGCAAGCAGCGCTTCTGGGCCGCCGCCCAGGAGTCGCACAGCTGGCGGAACACCGACTACGCGGAGGACCCCGACGCGCAGGCCGCGACCGGCTGGCTGCGCCGCCAGCAGTTCCGGAACCTGGCCGAGCGGGCGGAGGTGTGGGAGCAGGAGCGCGTGCGCTGGCCGGACGCGTGGCAGGAGGCGGCCAGCCACTCCGACGCCATCCTGTCGGTCGACGCCGACCAGCTGCGCGAGCTCATGGAGGAGCTTTACGCCGTGGTGCTGCGCTACCGGGAGATGGGTCCGGGCGAGGGCGGCCGCCAGGTCGTGGTGAACATCGCCGCGATACCCACCGACCCGCAGGTCGCGCCGTGAACGTGCACCGCCGGTTCCTCGTGCTGCTGGCGTTGCGGTGGTTTCCGGTCGGCCTGTGCATCCCCATCGGCGTGCTGCTGGCGCTGAGCCGGGGCCTGACCGCCGCCGAGTTCGGGCTGGCCGCGTCGCTGCAGGGCTTCGTCGTGCTGGCGTTGGAGCTGCCGACCGGCGGGCTGTCCGACTCGTGGGGCAGGCGGCCGGTCCTGGCCCTCTCGGCCGCGGTGGCGCTCGTCTCGATGTCGCTGCTCGTCGTCGCCGACTCGCTCGCCGACTTCGCGGTCTTCGCCATGCTGCAGGGCGTCTACCGCGCGCTGGACAGCGGGCCGCTGGAGTCGTGGTACGTCGATGCCAGGCTCGCCGCCGACCCGTCCGCAAGGCTGGAGCGCGGGCTGTCCGCGGGCGGGACCGTGATCGGGCTCGCGGTCGGCTCCGGCGCGCTCGCCACGGGTGGTCTCGTCGCGTGGGTCGAGATACCCGGTATCCCGCCCCTCGTGGTGCCGGTGCTCCTCGCGCTCTGCATGCAGGCCGCCGGGCTCGTCGCGATCCTCCTGCTGGTTCGCGAACCGCGGCGCGTGGCCGGGCGGCACCGGCTGTCGGCTTCGCTGCGGGAGGTGCCGAAGGTGATCGTCGACGGCGTGCGGGTGGCCCGCGGCTCCCGGGTTCTGCTGGGGCTCTTCGCGGTCGAGCTGTTGTGGGGCTTCGGCATGGTCACGTTCGAGACGCTGATGCCGATGCGGCTCTCCGAGGTCGTCGGCGGTCGGGAGGCCGCCGCCGCGATCATGGGCCCGGCCACGTCCGTCGCATGGCTCGCGTCGGCGGCCGGTGCCGCCTTGATCCCGCTGGTCAGCGCCCGGCTCGGAGTCGCCATGACCGCGGGGGCACTGAGGATCGCCCAGGGCGTCGCGGTCGTGGGGATGGGCCTGCTCGCCGGTCCGGCCGGGTTGATCACCGGCGTATCTCGCCACGTACGCCGTGCACGGAGCGGCCGGCCCGGCGCACATGACCCTGCTGCACCGCGAGGTGTACGGGCCGAACCGGTCGACCGTGATGTCGATCAACTCGATGGTGATGCCAGCCCGCCTTCTCGTTCGGTCTGCTCGCGCTGACCGCACTGGCGTCCGGCAGTTCGGTGAGCACCGCGATCGTCGTCGGGGCGTGTCGTGTTGGCGCTGGCCGCGCCGCTGTACCTGCCCGCGGTGCCGCGCCGAGAGGAAGCGGTCGGTGGCCGTATAGGCTCGGCGCCGTGTCCGCCGCCGGTTCCCTCCGTCCACGCGGCAGCTCGCCCGTGACGAACTGGCGGTCGACCCGGTCGACGCCGCGAAGCTGCTGCTGGGGTGCGTGATCGAGGCGGGCGAGGTCCAGGTCCGGCTCACCGAGGTGGAGGCCTACCGGGGCGGCGACGACCCCGCGTCGCACTGCTACCGCGGCCGGACCGCGCGCAACGACGTGATGTTCGGCCCGGCCGGCCACCTGTACGTCTACTTCGTCTACGGCATGCACTTCTGCGCCAACGTCGTCGCGCTGACCGACGGCGTGCCGGGAGCCGTGCTGCTGCGCGCGGGCGAGGTGGTCGGCGGTGTCGACGTGGCCCGGTCCCGCCGCCCGGCGGCTCGCAGCGACGCCGAGCTGGCGAAGGGACCGGCCCGGCTGACCGGCGTGCTCGGACTGGACCGCGGGCACAACGGCATCGACCTGACCGACCCGGCCTCGCCGGTCCGGCTGCTCGCCGGCGATCCGGTGCCGCCCGAGGACGTCCGTACCGGGCCACGGGTCGGCGTGGCGGTCGCCATGGACGTGCCGTGGCGGTTCTGGGTCGACGGCTCGCCCGCGGTCAGCACCTACCGCCGAGGCGGCAAGGCCGCCCGGCAGCGGCGGTCGGCCGCACCCCGGTAGCCCCCGCAATCCGGTTGAGCAGGTACGGGAGACTGGGGGCGTGAGGGAGCACATTCTCGACGAGCTGTCCTGGCGCGGGCTGATCGCGCAGTCCACCGACCTCGCCGCACTGCGCGCGGAGCTGGACGCCGGCCCGGTCACCCTGTACGCCGGGCTTCGACCCGACCGCGCCGAGCCTGCACGCCGGCAATCTCGTGCCGCTGCTGATGCTGACGCCGCTACCAGCGGGCCGGGCACCGGCCGATCGTCCTCGCGGGCGGCGCGACGGGCATGGTCGGCGACCCGCGCGACGTGGGGGAGCGCACGCTCAACTCCCTCGGACGTCGTCGCCGAGTGGGCGGAGCGGATCCGCGGCCAGCTCGAGCGGTTCGTCGACTTCGACGGCTCGCCGACCGGCGCGATCGTGGCGAACAACCTGGAGTGGACCGGCGGGATCACGGTGCTGGAGTTCCTGCGCGACGTCGGCAAGCACTTCTCGATCAACGTCATGCTGGCGCGGGAGACCGTCAGACGCCGCCTCGACACCGACGGCATGTCGTTCACCGAGTTCAGCTACCTGCTCCTGCAGTCGTACGACTACCTGCAGCTGTACCGGAAGTTCGGGTGCGCGCTGCAGGTGGGCGGCTCCGACCAGTGGGGGAACATCCTCGGCGGGGTGGAGCTGGTCCGCCGCGTGGACGGGGACGTCGTGCACGCGATGACCACGCCGCTGGTGACCGACGCCGAGGGACGCAAGTTCGGCAAGTCGACCGGCGGCGGGAATGTCTGGCTCGATCCCGCGCTGACCTCCCCGTACGCCTGGTACCAGTACTTCGTGAACGTCGGCGACGCGGACGTGGTCCGGTACCTGCGGATGTTCACCTTCCTGACGCGTGAGGAGATCGACGTTCTCGAGACCGAGACCGGCGAGCGCCCGCACCTGCGGTCCGCGCAGCGCAGGCTGGCCGAGGAGTTCACCAGGCTGGTGCACGGCGACCGCGAGACCGAGCAGGTCATCGCGGCGAGCCAGGCCCTGTTCGGCAGGGGTGAGCTGCGCGAGCTCGACGAGAGCACGCTGAGCGCCGCCATGGCCGAGGCACCGACCGGATCCGTCCGGCTGGCGGACGGCCCCACGGTGGTCGACCTGCTGGTCTCGTCCGGCCTCACGCCGAGCAGGGGCGCCGCCCGCCGGGCGGTGACCGAGGGCGGGGCGTACGTGAACAACGTGAAGGTGACCGACGAGGCGTGGCAGCCGGCCAAGGAGGACCTGCTGCACGGCCGGTGGCTCGTGGTGCG
>CAVSGQ010000005.1:40000-641601 GCA_963727495.1 uncultured Actinomycetota bacterium
TCTCAGTACCCGTAGGAAGAGAAAACAACCGTGATTCCGTGAGTAGTGGCGAGCGAAAGCGGAGGAGGCTAAACCGTGTACGTGTGAGACCTGGCAGGGGTTGCGTGTGCGGGGTTGTGGGACCCATCTGGCTGGTGCTGCCATGCCGGCGGGAAGTGATAAAACACGTGTGTTAGTCGAACCAGTTTGGGATACTGGACCGTAGACCGTGAGAGTCGGGTAGACGAAAGCTGCGTGTCTTCCTTGGTGGTGTTCCCGAGTAGCAGCGAGCTCGTGGAATTTGCTGTGAATCTGGCGGGACCACCCGCTAAGCCTAAATACTCCCTGATGACCGATAGCGGACTAGTACCGTGAGGGAAAGGTGAAAAGTACCCCGGGAGGGGAGTGAAAGAGTACCTGAAACCGTGTGCCTACAAGCCGTCAGAGCAGTCTTGTTACTGTGATGGCGTGCCTTTTGAAGAATGAGCCTGCGAGTTAGTGGTGCGTGGCGAGGTTAACCCGTGTGGGGTAGCCGTAGCGAAAGCGAGTCTGAACAGGGCGTTGTAGTCGCGTGCTCTAGACCCGAAGCGGAGTGATCTACCCATGGCCAGGGTGAAGCGCCGGTAAGACGGCGTGGAGGCCCGAACCCACCAGGGTTGAAAACCTGGGGGATGAGCTGTGGGTAGGGGTGAAAGGCCAATCAAACTCCGTGATAGCTGGTTCTCCCCGAAATGCATTTAGGTGCAGCGTCACATGTTTCACGCCGGGGGTAGAGCACTGGATGGTCTAGGGGGCCTACAAGCTTACCGAAATCAACCAAACTCCGAATACCGGTGTGTGAGAGTGTGGCAGTGAGACTGCGGGCGATAAGGTTCGTGGTCGAGAGGGAAACAGCCCAGAACGCCAGCTAAGGCCCCTAAGTGTGCGCTAAGTGGGAAAGGATGTGGGGTCGCCCAGACAACCAGGAGGTTGGCTTAGAAGCAGCCATCCTTGAAAGAGTGCGTAATAGCTCACTGGTCAAGTGGTCCTGCGCCGACAATGTAGCGGGGCTTAAGCGTACCGCCGAAGCTGTGTCACTCACACGTGTACATCCACTGGTTTCTTCGGAGGCTGGTGCAGTGGTGTGGGTGGGTAGGGGAGCGTCCTGCATCCGGTGAAGCCAGGGTGGAAGCCACTGGTGGAGGGTGTGGGAGTGAGAATGCAGGCATGAGTAGCGAAAGCAGAGTGAGAAACTCTGCCGCCGGATGACCAAGGGTTCCTGGGCCAGGTTAATCCGCCCAGGGTAAGTCGGGACCTAAGGCGAGGCCGACAGGCGTAGTCGATGGACAACGGGTTGATATTCCCGTACCCGCGTGGATGCGTCCCTGGCGAGCCCACTGATACTAACCACCCGAACCGCTGGTGGGTCTTCGGATCTGTTGGTGGGGAGCGTGGGACCTGAGGTGGTAGTAGCCAAACGATGGGGTGACGCAGGAGGGTAGCTCCGCCAGCTGATGGTGACTGGTGTAAGCGTGTAGGAAGTGCCGTAGGCAAATCCGCGGTGCACATATTCTGAGACGTGATGCATAGCCGAATGAGGCGAAGTAGAGTGATCCCATGCTGCCGAGAAAAGCCTCTAGTGAGTGTTCATGCGGCCCGTACCCCAAACCGACACAGGTGGTCAGGTAGAGAATACCAAGGCGATCGGGTGAACTGTGGTTAAGGAACTCGGCAAAATGCCCCCGTAACTTCGGGAGAAGGGGGGCCGCAGGACTTGAAGCCCCGTTGCGGGCTAGGGTCAGGCGGCCGCAGAGACCAGCGAGAAGCGACTGTTTACTAAAAACACAGGTCCGTGCGAAGTCGCAAGACGATGTATACGGACTGACGCCTGCCCGGTGCTGGAACGTTAAGAGGACCGCTTAGCTGGCTTCGGCCGGCGAAGGTGAGAATTTAAGCGCCAGTAAACGGCGGTGGTAACTATAACCATCCTAAGGTAGCGAAATTCCTTGTCGGGTAAGTTCCGACCTGCACGAATGGCGTAACGACTTCTCGGCTGTCTCAACCACAGGCCCGGCGAAATTGCACTACGAGTAAAGATGCTCGTTACGCGCGGCAGGACGGAAAGACCCCGGGACCTTTACTATAGCTTGGTATTGGTGCTTGGTTCGGCTTGTGTAGGATAGGTGGGAGACTGTGAAGTGGCCACGCCAGTGGTTGTGGAGTCATCGTTGAAATACCACTCTGGTCGTACTGGGTGTCTAACTTCGGACCGTGATCCGGTCCAGGGACAGTGCCTGGTGGGTAGTTTAACTGGGGCGGTTGCCTCCCAAAGAGTAACGGAGGCGCCCAAAGGTTCCCTCAGCCTGGTTGGCAATCAGGTGTCGAGTGCAAGTGCACAAGGGAGCTTGACTGTGAGACCGACGGGTCGAGCAGGGACGAAAGTCGGGACTAGTGATCCGGCACCACCTGGTGGAAGGGGTGTCGCTCAACGGACAAAAGGTACCCCGGGGATAACAGGCTGATCTTGCCCAAGAGTCCATATCGACGGCATGGTTTGGCACCTCGATGTCGGCTCGTCGCATCCTGGGGCTGGAGTAGGTCCCAAGGGTTGGGCTGTTCGCCCATTAAAGCGGCACGCGAGCTGGGTTTAGAACGTCGTGAGACAGTTCGGTCCCTATCCGCCGCGCGCGCAGGAGACTTGAGGAAGGCTGTCCCTAGTACGAGAGGACCGGGACGGACGAACCTCTGGTGTGCCAGTTGTCCCGCCAGGGGCACGGCTGGTTGGCTACGTTCGGGAGGGATAACCGCTGAAGGCATCTAAGCGGGAAGCCTGTTCCAAGATGAGGTCTCCCACCCCATTGTGGGTTAAGGCCCCCAGTTAGACCACTGGGTTGATAGGCCAGAGATGGAAGCACAGTAATGTGTTGGAGTTGACTGGTACTAATAGGCCGAGGACTTACCCACAAACAATCTGATTTGTGTCGCATCCACTATGCAACTCTGAAACACCAACCCCCACCCAGTGTGTGACGGTGTGTGGTTGCCTAGTTTCATAGAGTTTCGGCGGTTATAGCGGTGGGGAAACGCCCGGTCCCATTCCGAACCCGGAAGCTAAGCCCTCCAGCGCCGATGGTACTGCACTCGACAGGGTGTGGGAGAGTAGGACACCGCCGAGCATTTCATTCCCGAAGAGCCCTCCGAACACCGGAGGGCTCTTCGGCGTGTTGAATGGTGGTCGGCGGATGTCCCAATCGGTGGAGGATCAGGTGTCGGAACACGACGACGCACGCGACGAGCGAGGTCGCGCTGAGCCGCCACGCCGCGACCGGGGCAGTGGCTTCGGCCGCAGCACGCCCCGGGACCGAGACAGTGACCAGCGTGGTTTCCGCAGCTCAGAGGATCGGCCCGGCGACGACCGCCGCTCGGGCGGCTACCGCGGTTCCCGGGACACCCGAGCCCAACGAGACTCCCGCGACGATTCGCCCCGCCGTGACCGGGATTCCGACCCGCGTGACCGTGGGCGCTCCGACCGGGGGTGGCGCGGGAACGAGGGCGGTCCCCGGACCGGGTCGAACCCGCGAGGCTACCGAGGGAACACCGACCGCGACGCCGGCGGCAACCGCGGCTGGCGCGAGGCAGCTGACCAGCGGGATCGTCGCGGCGACCGCCCACGCGGCGACCGTGACCAGCGTGACTTCCGCAGCGGCGGCCGAGGCGCCCGCACCGACCCGGACCGCCGCGACTACCGGGCCGGCGGAGACAGGGGCAGGTCGGACCAGCGCAGTGCTCGTGGCGGCGACCGCTCGTGGCGCGACAGCCCGGATGAGCGTGACCGGCGTGGTGGCGAGCGCTCCTGGCGCGACGGCGCGGACCAACGTGACCGCCGAGCTGGTGACCGCTCCCGCCGTGACTCTCCGGACCAACGTGGCGGCCGTGGTGGTGACCGCCCCTGGCGCGAGGGTGCGGACCAACGTGGCGGTCGTAGTGGTGAGCGCTCCTGGCGTGACGGTCCGGACCAACGGGACCGCCGTGGCGGTGACCGCTCCCGCCGTGACTCTCCGGACCAACGTGGCGGCCGCGGCGGTGACCGCCCCTGGCGTGACGGGCGCGGACCAACGTGATCGCCGTGGCGGTGATCGCTCCCGCCGTGACTCTCCGGACCAACGTGGCGGCCGCGGCGGTGACCGCTCCTGGCGTGACGGTCCGGACCAACGTGATCGCCGTGGCGGTGATCGCCCGTGGCGCGACAGTTCGGATCAGCGTGGTGGTCGTGGTGGTGAGCGCACCTGGCGCGACGACCCCGACCGGCGTGACCGCCGGGATGACAACCGCGGCTCCCGCCGCGACCAGGACCGAGGTGACTACCGCGGCCGTGCCGATCGACGTCCCCAAGGCGATCCGAACCGGCGCGACACCGATCGGGCTGCACGCGCCGACGACCGGCGCGGCGGCTATGTCCGACGAGACGCCGACAGCGGCCGCCGCGACGAGTCGAACCGGCGCGACTACCGGGGACCGGACGACGACCGCGGCCGCCGAGGCGCCGGCAACGGGACCGACCGGCGCGACTCGGGCAGGCGCGGCTACGACCGCTCCCGCGACGACTCCGGTCGCCGTGACCAACGCGGTTCCGACCGCCGCGCGCACGGCGCCGCCAGGGATCGCACCAGTGGCGACAGGCCCGGTCGAGGCACCGGCGCATACCGGGAGGTCACCACGGCCCGCGCCACGGACCGTGGTGACGCCACCATCCCCGCCGTCGACCAGGACACCGCCACTCGTGCCCCGGACCTCGTCGCTGCCACCGCCGCGGACCGCGATCCGGCCACCGCCCCCACCGGGAGCGGAGCGGCTCCCGCGGCAACCGACGCAACGGTCGACGCTCTCGCCGCTGCGGAAGACGACTCAACCGCGACGGCCGGCACCATGGCAGGCGACTCCGCCGCGGAACGCGACGCTGCGACGACGACCCACGCCCCGGAAGGCGACTCCGCCGCCACGACGGCTGCCGCGGAAGGCGAGCCCGCCACCACGACCCACGCCACGGCAGGCGACGCTGCTGTAGCAGGGGATGCTGCCGAGACGGCCCGCGCAGCGGTCCACGAGCCCGCCACCGCCGCGGAACGCGACGCTGCGACCCCGGCCATCCCGGCGTCCCCGCTCGAGACCCCGCCGCCGGACCAGGGCACACCCATCCACCCCGCAGCGGCACCGGAGCAGACCACGCAGGAGCCCGGCGAGAACGCTGTATCCGATCACCCATCACCAGCGGTCGACCGGCCCGCGCCGGAACCGAGGTCCGACGAGCCGGCGAACGAGCCGGCCCAGGCACCCGACGACCACACCGACGTCGCGACGGCCCCGGACCAGCCGGCCGCCGAGCTCGGCCTCCCGTCGCATGCCGCCGCCGAGCCCTCGGACGCGGCGAGCGGCGGAGCCGCCGAGCCGCACCGCGCCGCCGAGCTTGGTGATGAGCCAGGCGGCGAGGCCGACGCGCCCGACGTGCCGGTGAGCGAACCCGCCGAACCGGACCGCGACACCGACCAACCCGCCACCCATCCGGATGAGGTCGGCCGCGGCGGCGACGACCGCGACCGAACTCCCAGAGCTCCCGGTGGCGAACCCCGGCTCCCCGACGACATCCAGTACTCCGACCTCGACGCCGAGGCCCGCCGCGAGCTGCGCAGCCTCACCAAGCCCACGGCCGAGCTCGTCGGACGGCACCTCGTCGCCGCGGGGCGGCTGATCGACGAGGAGCCCGAGCTCGCCCTCGAGCACGCCCGCTTCGCCCGCTCCCGCGCCGCCCGCGTGGCGCTGGTCCGCGAGGCCGCCGGGCTCGCCGCCTACCACGCCGGCCACTGGGCCGAGGCGCTCGGTGAGCTCCGCGCCGTCCGGCGGATGAGCGGCGGCCAGGCCCACCTCCCGGTCATGGCCGACTGCGAGCGCGCCCTCGGCCGCCCGGAGCGTGCGCTCGAGCTCGCCGCCGAGGCCCCGCCGGACCTGCCGAAGGACATCGCGATCGAGCTCGCGATCGTCGCCGCCGGGGCGCGCCGGGACATGGGGCAGCTCGACGCCGCGGTCGTCGCTCTGCAGGGGCCCGACCTGGACCCCAGGATCCGCGAACCCTGGAGCGCCCGCCTCTTCTACGCCTACGCCGACAACCTCGAAGCCGCCGGCCGCGCCGACGACGCCGTCCGCTGGTTCCTCAACGCCGCCGAGGCCGACCTCGACGAGGACACCGACGCGGCCGAGCGGGCGTTCGCCCTGAGAGACACGGAATGAGCCTTCTCGACAACTACGACGCACTCCTCCTCGACCTCGACGGCACCGTCTACCGCGGCGCGGCCGCCATCGACGGCGCGGCAGGCGCGGTCGAGGCCGCGCACACCAGCGGCGTCATCGTCCGCTTCGTCACCAACAACGCCTCCCGCCGGCCCGACGAGGTCGCCGGCCACCTCACCGACATCGGCATCCGCGCCGAGCCCGGCGAGATCAGCACCAGCGCCCAGGCCGCCGCCAAGGTCCTCGCCGAGAAGACCAGCGGCACGGTCCTCGTCGTCGGCGCCCCCGCCCTCGAGCGCGAGATCGAGCTGGTCGGCCTGACCCCGACGCGCACGGCCGGCGACGGCGTGGTCGCCGTCGCCCAGGGCCTGTCCATGGACGTCGGCTGGCGCGACCTCGCCGAGGCGACCGTCGCGATCAACGCGGGCGCCCTGTGGGTCGCGTGCAACGTCGACCCGACCCTGCCGACCGAACGCGGCATGCTGCCCGGCAACGGCTCGCTCGTCGCCGCGCTGCGCACCGCCACCGGCCGCGACCCGATCGTCGCCGGCAAACCCGCCACCCCGCTCATGGACCAGGCCATTCGCAGCGCCGGCGCCCGCCACGCGCTCGCGGTCGGCGACCGGCTCGACACCGACATCGCCGGCGCCGTCGCGGTCGGCCTGGACTCGCTGCTGGTCCTGTCCGGCGTCACCACCCCCGCCGAACTGCTCGCGAGCGACCTGCGGCCGACCTACCTCGCCGAGGACGTCCGCGCCGTCACCGCGGAGCCCGAGCGGCTCGCCATCGGCGGCAAGAACGGCTGGGTCGTCGAGGACGGCCTCGTCCGCGGCGACGGCGACCCGATGGACCTGCTGCGCACGCTCTGCGCCACCGACCACGGCGGCGACACCCGGGCGGCCGACGAACGCGCGGCGGCCGCGCTGCGCCACCTCGGCCTGCCGCATGGGCTAGCGTGACGGAGTGCAGTTGGACGGCATGACCCCCCAGGAACCGGCGGCCGCGATCGACGCCGCCATGGCCGGCACCGAGGCGCTGGACGAGGTCCCCCTCGCCGAGCACGTCGGCCGGTTCGACGCGGTGCACGTCGCGCTCAACGACGCGCTCTCCCGCATCGACACGGACTGACCGGTGCCCCGCCGGACCCGGCTGGACGCGGAGCTCGTTCGCCGTGGCCTCGCCCGATCCCGCGAGCACGCCTCGCAGCTCATCGCCGACGGCCGGGTCACCGTGCGCGGCACCGTCGCCGGCAAACCCGCCACCGCCGTCGAGACCGACGCGCCGGTCGTCGTCCGCGAGCGTGACGGCGACGACTGGGCGTCGCGCGGCGCCCACAAGCTGATCGGCGCCCTCGACGCGTTCGACATCGACGTGGCCGGCCGGCGGGCACTCGACGCGGGCGCGTCCACCGGCGGGTTCACCGACGTCCTGCTGCGCCGCGGCGCGCGTGAGGTCGTCGCCGCCGACGTCGGGCGCGGCCTGCTGGTCTGGCGGCTGCGTACCGACGACCGCGTCCTCGTGCTCGACCGGACCAACGCCCGCGCGCTGACCCCCGAGCAGACCCGCGGCCCGGTCGACCTCGTCGTCGCCGACCTGTCGTTCATCTCGCTGCGGCTCGTGCTGCCCGCCCTGCTGGCCTGCTCGACCGAGGACGCCGACCTGCTGCCGATGGTCAAGCCCCAGTTCGAGGTCGGCAAGGAGCGGCTCGGCTCCGGCGGTGTCGTCCGCGACCCTGAACTGCGCGCCGGCGCCGTACGTACTGTGATCACGGAGGCGGAGACGCTCGGCCTGCGCGCACACGGGGTCACCGCCAGCCCGCTTCCCGGACCGTCCGGGAATGTCGAATACTTCGTGTGGTTGCGTCGGGGCGCACCGGACACCGACGTGGACGCACTTGTCGAGACCGCCGTTCGGGAGGGGCCGCAATGACCGAGCGTGAGGTGCTCCTCGTCGTGCACACCGGTCGGTCCGACACCCGGCACACCGCCGAGAAGGTCGCCGGCTGGTTCGCCGCGGCCGACGTCAGGCTGCGGGTGCTCGCCGACGAGGCGCCGCAGCTGGACAGCGCCTGCTACCAGGCGGTGGTGCCGAGCGGTGCCGAGGCAGCGGCCGGCACCGAACTGGTGTTCGTGCTCGGCGGCGACGGCACGCTGCTGCGCGCCGCGGAACTGGCCCGCCCGGCCGGGGTGCCGGTGCTCGCGGTGAACATGGGCCGGGTCGGGTTCCTCGCGGAGGCCGACTCGGACATCCTCGAGCAGGCGGTCGCCCAGGTGATCGCCCAGAAGTACGAGGTCGACGACCGGATGACCGTCGACGTCACCGCGACGCTCGGCGGCAGGCGGCTCGCGCACACCTGGGCGCTCAACGAGGCCAGCGTGGAGAAGAGCAGCCGGGAACGGATCCTCGACGTGCGGATCGAGGTGGACGGCAGGCCGGTGTCCGCGTTCGGCTGCGACGGCGTGCTGTGCGCGACGCCGACCGGTTCGACGGCCTACGCGTTCTCCGCCGGCGGACCCGTGGTGTGGCCGGACGTGCAGGCGCTGCTGGTGGTGCCCAGCAACGCGCATGCGATGTTCTCCCGGCCGCTGGTCGTCTCGCCCGACTCGATCGTCGCGGTCGAGGTCGACCCGGACGGCCACCCCGCCGTGCTGTGCTGCGACGGCCGGCGCACGTTCGTGCTGCCCCCGGGCGCGCGGGTCGAGGTGGTCGGCGGCACGAAGCCGACCCGGCTCGTGCGGCTGCGCGAGGGGCCGTTCACCGACCGGCTGGTGGAGAAGTTCGCGCTCCCGGTGCAGGGGTGGCGCAGTCGCTGAGTGATCTCTCAGTCAATCGAACACACGTGTCGTTGGATGCGGGCTTTCGTCGGTGCAAGCCGATACAGTGCGCGCTGTGTTGGCCGAAATGCGCATCGAGGGCCTCGGCGTGATCGACGAGGCCACGCTCGAGCTTGATCCGGGACTCACCGTCGTCACCGGCGAGACCGGTGCCGGCAAGACCATGGTCGTCACCGGTCTGCACCTGTTGTCAGGTGGCCGGGCCGAGGCGTCCCGAGTGCGCAGTGGCGCGCAGAGAGCGGTGGTCGAGGGCCGGTTCGACGCGCCGCCGGGCAGCGCCGCGGCCAAGGTCGGGGCCGACGCGGGTGCCGAACCGGACGAGGACGGCGCGCTCATCGCGCTGCGCACCGTCGGCACGGACGGGCGGTCACGGGCGCACCTGGGCGGCCGATCGGTGCCGGTCGGCGTGCTGTCCGACCTGTCCGAGCAGCTCATCGCCGTGCACGGGCAGAACGACCAGTTACGCCTGCTGCGTCCCGCCGAGCAGCGGGGCGTGCTCGACCGGTTCGCCGGCGAGGAACTGCTGAACGCGCTGACCGAGTACCGGCGACTGCGCGACGAGTGGCACGCGGTGAGCACCGAGCTCACCGAACGGACCGCGCGGTCGCGGGAGATGGCCCGGGAGGCGGACCTGCTGCGGCACGGCCTCGCCGAGATCGAGGCCGTCGACCCGCAGCCGGGCGAGGACGACGAGCTGTTGGCCAGGGCCCGCCGCCTCGCCGACGCCGACCAGCTGCGGGAGGCGGCGTCCGGCGCGGTCTTCGCGGTCAGCGGCTCGCCGGAGGGCGACCCGGACGCCCCGGGCGCGCTGGGCATGGTCGCCGACGCCCGCAACCGGCTCGGGTCGTCGGAGGACCCGCGGCTGCGCGACCTCGCGCCGCGGCTCGCCGAGGCGGAGGCCCTGCTGTCCGACGTGGGCGCCGAGCTCGGCGGGTACCTGGAGTCGCTGGACGCCGACCCCGCCGCGCTCGAGCAGGTACTGGCCCGGCAGGCCGAGCTCAAGGGCCTGACCAGGAAGTACGCCGCCGACGTCGACGGCGTGCTGGCATGGGCACAGGACGCGCAGGAGCGGTTGGCCGGGCTCGACACGTCCGAGGAGGCGCTGGCCGCGCTCGAGGCCCGGCGTGACGAGCTGGCCAGGCAGCTGGCCGAGCGTGCCGAGGTGCTGACGTCGCTGCGGGTGCAGGCGGCCGACCGGTTCGCCCAGGCGGTCACGGTCGAGCTCGGCGGGCTCGCGATGGGCCAGGCGAGCGTCAAGGTCGTGCTCAGCACGCGATGGGCGGAGCCGGGTGACCAGTACGCCCTGCGGGTGGCCGGCGGCAGCGGCGGTGACGCGCTCGCGCACGCCGGCCCGGACGGCATCGACGAGGTCGAGCTGCGGATGTCCGCGCACGAGGGGGCCGTGCCGCTGCCGGTGCACAAGGCGGCGTCCGGCGGCGAGCTGTCCCGGGTGATGCTGGCGATCGAGGTGGTCCTGGCCAACTCGGACCCGGTGCCCACCCTGGTGTTCGACGAGGTCGACGCGGGCGTCGGCGGCCGGGCGGCGGTGGAGATCGGCCGCCGGCTGGCGAGGTTGGCGTCGAGCCACCAGGTCATCGTGGTCACCCACCTGGCGCAGGTGGCCGCCTTCGCCGACCGCCACCTGGTGGTCGACAAGAGCGCCCGCGGCGGCGTCACCCGCAGCGACGTGCGCATGGTGGCGGACAAGGACCGGGTGGTCGAGCTGGCCCGCATGCTCGCCGGGATGGACTCGACGGAGACCGGCCGCGCGCACGCCGAGGAGCTGCTGGCGGTGGCGGAGGCGGACAAGACGGGAGGGGGCAAGCGCAGGCGCCGGTAGCCGGCCGACACACTCCGGGCCGGTGGGCTGGTGAGGGTGTTCGGCGGGCTGGCCGGGCTGGGCGAGGTGCCGCACCGGCCACGCTGCGGGTGACCGGCCGTCCGCGGTCGAGCTGATCGGCGGCCACCGCCGGCGCCACTGATCGACCCGCGCGGCATGGCGGGCGCGGCCTGGCGGCGGTCTGCGGGCGGTGGGCTCCGGGCGGCGCCGGGGCCGTCACCGCATCCCGCCCGGCGAGCCACCTTGTCGACAACCCCGCGAGCCGCGTCGAACCGAACCGGCGCCGTCCAAGATCGACTGTCGTTTGTGGGCGGTGGCCGGGTCACCCACACCGGTTATCGCACGTCACCCCAACGGCGTGGCGAACCGAATATCCTCAGCCCGTTTGTCACCATCAGTCCCATGAAGCTCACTGGTCTCCTGCCGCGATCGCACGTCAGCCGGCCCGGCGTCACGGGCGTGGCCAGGGTCGACCGGCGCACGGGGGACCTCCTGCGGCGCATCGGGGTGGGCGACATCGTCGTGCTGGATCAGGTCGATCTCGACCGGGCCACGGCCGACGCCCTGGTCGACGCGGAGGTCTCCGGCGTCGTGAACGCGTCCCCCTCCATCTCCGGGCGCTTTCCCAACCTCGGCCCGGAGATCGTCGTCGGCGCGGGGATCGTGCTCGTCGACGACGTGGGCCCGCAGGTGCTCCGCGCGGTCAAGGAAGGCGCCAAGCTCCGCCTGCACGAGGGCGGCGTCTTCGTCGGCGAGAAGGAGGTCGGCCGGGGCATCGAGCAGACCGTCGACTCGATCGCCGACCTCATGGTCGAGGCCAAGGCCGGCATGTCCGCCCAGCTCGAGGCGTTCTCCGCGAACACGATCGAGTTCCTCCGCCGCGAGCGCACGCTCATCCTCGACGGCGTCGGCGTCCCCGAGGTGCAGGCGAACATCCGCCGCCAGCAGGTGGTGGTCGTCGCCCCCGGGCACGGCCACGCCGAGGACCTCGCGAGCCTCAAGCGGTACATCGCCGAGCACCGGCCGGTGCTGATCGGCGTCGACAGCGCCGCCGACACCCTGCACGCCCAGGGCTACAAGCCGCACGTGATCGTCGGCGACCCCGACGGGCTGTCCACCGACACGCTGCGCAGTGGCGCCGAGGTCGTGGTCCCCGCCCACCTCGACGGCCACGCCAACGGCCTGGAACGCGTCCAGGACCTCGGCATCGGCGCGGTCACCTTCCCAGCCTCGGGCAACGCCGAGGACCTCGCGCTGCTGCTCGCCGACGTGCACGGCGCGAGCCTCGTGGTCACCGTCGGCTTCCAGGCCACACTCAGCGAGTTCCTCGACCGCGGCCGCTCCGGCTCCAACCCGTCGACCTTCCTCACCCGCCTCAAGCTCGGCAGCAAGATCGTCGATGGCAAGGCCGTCGCCGCCATGCACCGCAGCCGCGTGTCGATCGGCGTCGTCATCCTGCTGGTGCTCGCCGCGGCCGCCGCCGTGGTCGTCGCGATGGCGGTCTCCGGCGTGGGCGGCGCCTACGCCGACTGGGCGGCCGACACCTGGAACAGCTTCGTCACCTGGATCGAGGGGCTCTTCTCGTGATCTCCCTGCGTTACCACATCATCTCCATCGCCGCGGTCTTCCTGGCGCTCGCGATCGGTGTCGTGCTCGGCTCGACCACGCTGTCCCGCACCCTGCTCTCCGGCCTCAGCAGCGACAACGACGAGCTGGTCAGGCAGGTCACGGACCTGGAGAACCAGCGCAACGCGCAGAACGCACGCCTGGCCGACGCGGACAGCTTCGCCACCCAGGTCGGGCCGATGGCCGTGCGCGGCCGGCTCGACAAGCGAACCGTCGTCATCGTCTCCACCGCGGACGCCGACCCGTCCGACCGCGACGCGCTCAAGACGCTGCTCGGCGACGCCGGCGCCAAGGTCACCGGCGAGGTCCAGCTCACCGACGACTTCAGCAACCCGGAGAAGGCCGACCAGGTCAAGGACATCGTCGTGCGCCTGCTCCCGGCCGGCGTGCAGCTGCCGACCGCGTCCGACC
This sequence comes from uncultured Actinomycetota bacterium, assembly GCA_963727495.1. Classification (GTDB taxonomy): domain Bacteria; phylum Actinomycetota; class Actinomycetes; order Mycobacteriales; family Pseudonocardiaceae; genus Actinophytocola. Next base: position 52,952 of record CAVSGQ010000005.1, read on the forward strand.
CCGGCACGCTGGCCGGCGGGCTGCTCGGCCCGCTGCTGCTGATCAGCAAGACCGACAACAAGCCACAGGCCTCGGCCGACGAGACCGCGGCCGCGCTCGCCGGGCTCACCGAGGGCGGGTTCGTCAAGGCCAGCCAGGACATCCGGCCCGCGCAGCTCGCGGTCGTGCTCACCGGCGGTGCCGCGAAGGGTGACGGCGCGGGCGACCGCGCGGCCACCGTCGCCCGGTTCGCCACCCAGGTCGACCGGTCCGGCGCGGGCGCGGTGCTCGCCGGGGCGGACGGCTCGGCGGACGGCACCGGCGCGGTCGGCGTTGTCCGCGCGGACACCGCCGCCACCTCCATACTGTCCACTGTGGACAATGTGGGCACGCCCGCCGGGCGGGTGGTGACGGTGCTCGCGCTGCAGGAACAGCTGGAGGGCAAGTCCGGCCGCTACGGCAGCGCCGGCAACGCGCAGGCCCCCGCGCCCGGCGCGCCGGCGGAGTGACGCAGCGTCACCGCCCGGTGGCCGGTGCGGGCACGACCGCGTGTCGGGCGTGGATCGGCGAGGCAGGTGATACGGTGAAACCCCGTGGAGAGTCAGGCGGGTAGTCCCGCTGTAAACGGCATTGCCAGTAACGGTCATGGACCGAAGGTCAGTCCACGGGGGGCGTCCCTGGTGCAACACTCACGCACGACCAAGTACGTGTTCGTGACCGGTGGGGTTGCCTCGTCCCTGGGCAAGGGACTCACGGCGTCCAGCCTCGGACAGCTGCTCACCTCGCGTGGGCTGTGGGTCACGATGCAGAAGCTCGATCCGTACCTCAACGTGGACCCGGGAACGATGAACCCGTTCCAGCACGGTGAGGTGTTCGTCACCGAGGACGGCGCGGAGACCGACCTCGACGTCGGGCACTACGAGCGGTTCCTCGACCGCGACCTCGCCGGCCGGGCGAACGTGACCACCGGCCAGGTGTACTCCACCGTGATCGCCAAGGAGCGCCGCGGCGAGTACCTCGGCGACACCGTCCAGGTCATCCCGCACATCACCGACGAGATCAAGGCACGCATCCGCGGCATGGCCGACCCGTGGGAGGACGGCACCGCACCGGACGTCGTCATCACCGAGATCGGCGGCACCGTCGGCGACATCGAGTCGCTGCCGTTCCTGGAGGCCGCCCGGCAGGTCCGCCACGACGTCGGGCGGGACAACTGCTTCTTCCTGCACGTGTCGCTGGTGCCCTACCTCGCGCCGTCCGGGGAGCTCAAGACCAAGCCGACCCAGCACTCGGTCGCCGCGCTGCGCAACATCGGCATCCAGCCCGACGCCGTGGTGTGCCGGGCCGACCGCGAGGTGCCGAGCGGGCTCAAGCGCAAGATCGCCCTGATGTGCGACGTGGACATCGACGCGGTGGTGGCCGCGCCGGACGCCCCGTCGATCTACGACATCCCGAAGGTGCTGCACAGCGAGGGTCTGGACGCCTATGTCGTGCGCCGGCTCGGGCTGCCGTTCCGGGACGTCGACTGGACGGTGTGGGGCGACCTGCTGTCACGTGTGCACAATCCCAAGGAGACCGTGCGGATCGCGGTGGTCGGCAAGTACGTCGACCTGCCCGACGCCTACCTGTCGGTGACCGAGGCGCTGCGCGCCGGCGGGTTCGCCCACCGGGCCAAGGTCGAGGTCGTCTGGGTCGCCTCGGACACCTGCGAGACACCCGCCGGCGCGGCAGCCGCGTTGTCCGGTGTGGACGGTGTGCTGATCCCGGGCGGGTTCGGGGTGCGGGGCATCGAGGGCAAGATCGGCGCGATCCACCACGCCCGCGTGCACGGCATCCCGGTGCTGGGCCTGTGCCTCGGACTGCAGTGCATGGTGATCGAGACCGCACGGCACCTGGCGGGCATCGCCGACGCGAACTCGTCGGAGTTCGACGAGGACACCACGCACCCGGTGATCAGCACCATGGCCGACCAGCAGGACGTGGTCGCCGGCGAGCGCGACATGGGCGGCACGATGCGCCTGGGCGCCTACCCGGCCAAGCTGACCCCCGGCTCGGCGGTGGCGGTCGCCTACGGTACGCGCGAGGTGTCCGAACGGCACCGGCACCGCTACGAGGTGAACAACGCCTACCGGGCGAAGCTCGCCAAGGCCGGTGTGGTGTTCTCCGGCCTGTCGCCGGACGAGCACCTGGTGGAGTTCGTCGAGCTGCGGCCCGAGCTGCACCCGTTCTTCGTCGGCACGCAGGCGCACCCGGAGCTGAAGAGCCGGCCCACCCGCCCGCATCCGCTGTTCGCCGGGTTCGTGAAGGCCGCGCTGGCCTACCGCGCGGCCGAGCGCCTGCCGGTCGAGCTGCCGGAGCCGCTGGGGGCCCGATCTTGACCGAGCCCGGACGGCACAACTTCGACGTACTGTCCACCGAGGACGTCTATCTCGGGCGCATCATCGCGCTGCGGGTGGACGACGTGTCGATGCCCGGCGGCGGCCGGGCCAAGCGCGAGGTCGTCGAACACCTCGGCGCCGTCGCGATCCTCGCGCTGGACGAGGACGACCATGTCGCGATGATCCACCAGTACCGCCACCCGATCGGCCGGCGGATCTGGGAGCTGCCGGCCGGCCTGATCGACAAGCTCGGCGAGGACCCGGTCGAGACCGCCCGACGCGAGCTGGTCGAGGAGGTCGGCCTGTCCGCGGCGGACTGGTCGGTGCTGGTGGACGTGGCCGCCTCGCCCGGGTTCACCGACGAGGTGGTGCGGGTCTACCTGGCCACCGACCTCACCACGGTCGGCCGGGTCATGGAGGGCGAGGAGGAGGCGGACCTGGTGGTCCGCCGCTTCCCGCTCGACGAGGCGGTCCGCATGGTCCTGGCCGGCGAGATCGTGAACGCCGCGACGGTCGGCGGCCTGCTCGCCGCGCATGCGGTGCGCACGCTCGCGGCCCCGGCCCGGCCGGCCGACGCCCCGTGGCGCGACCTGCCGACCGCCCTGCCGAACCGCCGCCGCTGACCCCCGGGTCCGGCATCTTTCCGTAGGTGCTCGGATTTCCTGCCCTATTTCGATGTCGGCTCTTTCACGAGGGAGAGCAGGTGGCGGAAGCCGGGCGGGGCTATGTCGATCTGGTGGTCGGGTGCCCGCGAGTTCCGGAGTGCACACCGTTCCGGAGCCGCGAAAACCTCCACGCAGTGGGTGTTGGTGCAGCGGCTGCTCGTGCGCCAAGCCGGCGTCGTGCGATTCTTCATGATCTCCCCGCGCCTGGTGCGTGGCACCAATTCTCGGCGTAATTATGCCGAATATCTCTGGCGAGGTAATCCGCTGCTCGGGTTAATGCCCTGCACGGAGTCGAAAGCGTGACACGACAGTGGACCTGGCGACCTACAGTCGCGGCGCCACCGGCCGATCAGCCAGGTAGCCGACTGCTGAGGACCTCAGCGGCCGGGTGGCACGACGTGACTGAGTGAACCTCACACAGGGGTACGAACCTGTTCCGCAGGAGGGAGCGAGCATGCCTCGGCAGCGTGACCCGTGGTTCTCGAAGCGGCTGGTCGGCCGGCGCCTCCAGGTGCTGCGCGAGCGGGCCGGACGGACCCAGCAGGCCGTGGCGGTGAGCATGGACTGGTCGGTCTCCAAGCTGATCAGGATCGAGAACGCGACCGTGCACATCTCGACGTCGGACCTCAAGGGCCTGCTCGCCGAGTACGGCGTGGTCGGCGACGAGGCGGGGACGCTCGTCGCCGAGGCGAAGGCGAGCAGGCAGGCTCCGTGGTACGTGGCCCACGGCGACGCGGTCCCGGCGCTGCTGCGGCGGGCCATCGCCTACGAGAGCGCGGCCAAGTCGATCTACCAGTACCAGCTCCAGGTGGTGCCGGGTCTGGTGCAGACGGAGGCCTACGCACGGGCGATGCTCGCGTTGTTCGTGCCGCGGGAGCGGCTCGACACGGCGGTCGCGGTGCGGCTGGAGCGGCAGCGGCGGCTCCTCGATGAGGACCCGCCGAACGTGGGGCTCCTTCTGGACGAGTCCGTGCTGTTGCGCGTGATCGGCGGGGACGCCGTCCAGCGCGAGCAGCTGGAGCATCTGATGGAGCTGGCCGAGCAGCCATGGATGACGCTCTCGGTCGTGCCGCTCGCTCGGGGCGGCCACGCCGGGGTGGAGGGTTCGTTCACCGTGATGGACCTCGACCCCGTGGTCGAGATGGCCACCGTGCTGGAGATCGAGAACGAGCACGGCGAGGACTACCTGTCCAGCCGCGACGACGAACTGATCCAACGCTACTGGACCCGGTACGAGGACATCGCCGCGCTGTCCGACACCGGAGAGGCTGCCGTCGCGATGCTCAGACGATGCCTTGCACACATCGGACACCGGTAGCCGGCACCCACCGCGGAGTGCGGGCGACAACACGAAGGGGGGAGAGATGGCTCCGCCCACGGCACAACGCGCACATGGAGAAGGAATGGGCGGGCGGCAGACGCCGCGCAACGGCGTCCTCGCGCAGTATTTCGAGTTCGTCAGGAAGATGACGGGCAGCGAGAGCAATGCGATCCAACGGACCTGCGGGGCCGCCGCGCTCCTTGTTCCGCTCGGCGTGCTGGCCCTGGCGTCGTTGATGGTCGTCCACCATGTGGAGAACGTGGACGTTCGCGCACTGCTCGGTGTGGTGGGCGGCGGGGGTCTCTGCGGCGTCGGTGTGGCGGTTCGCAGGACGATACGACGCCGATTAGCCGGTCACGCGCGGACCTCCGACGCGGGTGGCGTCGTCACGAGCACCCGAGAATGACACAGGTGTGGGTGACCCGCACCGCGCGAGCCACCCACACATGGCCTCTCAGATCACGTCCAGCTCGCGCTCGATGGCGGCCAGTTCCTCGGCGGTGCCCTGCACCTTCGGGCCGTTGAACCAGTTGCGCGCCGAGACGAGCCACCAGATCCCGGCGAAGCCGAGCACCACCAGCACCGCCACCGGTGTGTAGTTGAACGTCTCCGCCGTGACCGGGCTGGCCTGCGGGAGCATGAACAGGATCGTGATGAAGCAGACCCAGATCACCGCCACCGTGCCGATCAGCGTGCTCCAGCGGCCCAGGTGCCACGGGCCGCGCTGGAACTCCGCACCCTGGCGCAGCCGCAGGAACGTCGGCAGCACGTAGGCGATGTACAGGCCGATCACCGCGATCGAGGTCACCGCCGCGTACGCGGTCGAGTTCCACAGGTAGGGCAGGCCGAGCACGAACGCGCCGCCGGCGGCGAGCCACACCGCGTTCGTCGGCGTCCGGGTTCGCTTGTTCACCCGGTGCCAGAACGACGAGCCCGGCAGCGCGCCGTCCCGGGAGAAGGCGTAGATCATCCGGGAGTTCGCGGTCACCGACGACATGCCGCAGAACAGCTGCGCGCCGATCGCGATGAGCAGCAGCAGCTTGCCGCCGGTCGAGCCGACCGCGTCGATGAAGATCTGCGCCGGCGGGACGGCCGTCGCGGTGCCGGTCGCGCTGTCGTAGCTCTGGATGGCGAACGTCAGGCCGATCAGCAGCACCCAGCCGGCCACCAGCGACACCACGATCGACATGACGATGCCGCGCGGGCCGCTGCGGGCGGCGTCGTGCGTCTCCTCGGTCATGTGCGCGCTCGCGTCGTAGCCGGTGAACGTGTACTGGGCGAGCAGCAGGCCGAGCATGCCGACGTAGAGGGTCGAGGTCCAGCCGGTGTTGTTGACGAAGTGGCCGAACACGAACGACGCCGACTGGTGGTGGTCGGGCACGAACGCCAGCACGCCGACGATGATCAGCACGCCGGTCACGTGCCACCACACGCTGATGTCGTTGAGCGTCGCGACGAGCTTGACGCCGAAGGTGTTCAGCAGGCCGTGCACCACGAGGATGATCCCGAACAGCAGGATCGTGTGACCCGGCGTCGCGCTGAAGCCGAACTGCAGGTCGAGGAAGGCGTTGAGGAAGAACGCCGCGCCGAAGTCGATACCGGCGGTCACCGCCACCTGGCCGAGGAAGTTGAACCAGCCGGTGAACCAGGACCAGGCCGCGCTGTTGCGCCGGGCGAGCTTGGCCGACCAGTAGTACAGCCCGCCCGCGGTCGGGTAGCTCGAGCAGACCTCGGCCATCGCCAGGCCGACCAGCAATGTCATCAGGCCGACGAAGGGCCAGCCCCAGACGATGATCACCGGACCGCCGGTGTTCAGGCCGAACCCGTAGAGGGTGAGGCAGCCGGACAGGATCGAGATGATCGTGAACGAGACGGCGAAGTTCGAGAAGCCCGACATCCGCCGGGCGAGCTCCTGGGCGTAACCGAGTTCGTGCAGCCTCTTCTCGTCATGGTTGGCGGGGGTGTTCCGGGCCGCCATGGCCTCGGGGCTGTCGGTTGTCACGGGGGCCTCCTCGCTACCAATGGGTCAGTCGCAGTCCTTTGGGATCGGGTTGCGGTCAGGTCGGCGCTCAAGTAACTATTGAAAAGTCAGAGTGCACCCGGTTGCACGGTGCGTCAATGGGTCAGATGGGATCCTTTGGAGGTTGGTCTCATGGGACACCGCGACGGCTTGCTCACACTCGAACAGCTCCGCGAGCAGGTTGAGGCGGGCAGTGTCGACACGGTGCTGGTGGCCATGACCGACATGCAGGGCCGGCTGCAGGGCAAGCGGTGCGCGGCCGGGTACTTCCTCAACGAGGTGGTCCCGCACGCCACCGAGGCCTGCAACTACCTGCTCGCGGTCGACGTGGAGATGAACACCGTCGACGGCTACGCGATGTCCTCCTGGGACCGCGGCTACGGCGACTTCGTGCTCCGCCCGGACATGTCGACGCTGCGCCTGGTGCCCTGGCATCCCGGCACCGCTCTCGTGCTGGCCGACATCGAGTGGGTGGAGGGCGGCCCGGTACCGGCCTCGCCGCGCCAGGTGCTGCGCCGCCAGCTCGACCGGCTCGCCGAGCGCGACCTCGCCGCCTACGTCGGCACCGAGCTCGAGTTCATCGTGTTCGACGAATCCTACGAGCAGGCGTGGGCCGCCGCCTACCGGGACCTCACACCGGCCAACCAGTACAACGTGGACTACTCGATGCTGGGCACCGGCCGGCTGGAGCCGCTGCTGCGCGACATCCGCAACGGCATGTCCGGCGCCGGCATGTACGTCGAGTCGGCCAAGGGCGAGTGCAACCCCGGCCAGCACGAGATCGCGTTCCGCTACGCCGACGCGCTGTCCACCTGCGACAACCACAGCATCTACAAGACCGGGGCGAAGGAGATCGCCGCCCGGCACGGCAAGAGCCTCACGTTCATGGCCAAGTACAACGAGCGCGAGGGCAACTCCTGCCACATCCACATCTCGCTGCGCGGCGCGGACGGCTCGGCCGCCCTCGCCGGCGACGGGACGCATGGGTTCTCCCCGCTGATGGAGCACTTCCTCGCCGGCCAGCAGGCCCTGCTGCGCGAGCTCACGTACTTCTTCGCGCCGAACGTCAACTCCTACAAGCGGTTCCAGCCCGGCAGCTTCGCGCCGACGGCGGTCGCCTGGGGCATGGACAACCGGACCTGCGCGCTGCGCGTGGTCGGCCACGGCGACTCGCTGCGGGTGGAGAACCGGGTGCCGGGCGGCGACGTGAACCCGTACCTGGCGGTCGCCGCGCTCGTCGCCGCCGGCCTGTACGGCATCGAGAACGAGCTGCCGCTGGAGCCGGAGTTCGCCGGGAACGCCTACGCCGCGGACAAGCCGCAGGTGCCGGTCACGCTGCGGGCCGCGGCCGAGCTGCTGGCCGAGAGCAAGCACGCGCGCGCCGCGTTCGGCGACGAGGTCGTCGACCACTACCTGAACAACGCGCGGGTGGAGCTCGCCGCCTACGACGCCGCGGTCACCGACTGGGAGAAGTTCCGTGGGTTCGAGCGCCTCTAGCCCGCTCATCGGCATCAGCTCCTACCTGGAACCGGCTCGCTTCGGCGTCTGGGACGTCCCGTCGGCACTGCTGCCGCGGGGCTACCTCGACGGGGTAACGCACGCGGGCGGCACACCGGTCGTGCTGCCGCCGGTCGGCGACTGGGAGCCGGCGCACCTGTCCACCCTGGACGGCCTGATCATCGCCGGCGGCGCGGACATCGACCCGTCCTGGTACGACGCCGACCGGCACCCGGCGACCGGGCCGGCCCGCCCCGACCGGGACAGCTCCGAGTGGGAGCTGATCGGCCTCGCGGTCAAGCTGGGCATCCCGCTGCTCGGGGTGTGCCGGGGGATGCAGCTGCTGAACGTGGTGTTGGGCGGGACCCTGCACCAGCACGTCCCGGATCGGACCGGCGCCGCCGACCACCTGCCCGAGCCGGGCACCTACGGGCGGGTGGAGGTCCGCACCGCCGCGGGCAGCCGGCTCGCCGGGATCCTCGGCGCGCGGGCCGAGGTGCACTGCCACCACCACCAGGCCGTCGACGTGCTCGGCGGTGATCTCGCGGCCGTCGCCTGGGCGGCCGACGGCACCGTGGAGGGCGTCGAGCTGCCGGGGGAGACCTTCGCGGTCGGCGTCCAGTGGCACCCTGAGGAGGACGGCGTGGACCGGCGGCTGTTCGAGGCGCTGGTAGGGGAGGCGAGAGCGTGACCGAGGTGATCAACCCGGCCACCGAGCAGGTGGTCGCGACCGTGCCGGCGACGTCGGCGGCGGACACCGACGCGGCGATCGAGCGGGCGCACCGCGCGCTGCCGGCCTGGCGGGCGGTGGCGCCGGCGGACCGGGCCCGGCTGCTGCGCCGCTTCGCCGACGCCGTCGACGCCGACGTGGAGCACCTCGCGGCGCTGGAGGTGGCCAACTCCGGGCACACCGTCGGCAACGCCCGCTGGGAGGCCGGCAACGTCCGCGACGTGCTGCACTACTACGCGGCCGCGCCGGAGCGGCTGTTCGGCCGTCAGATCCCGGTGCCCGGGGGAGTGAACCTGACCTTCGCCGAACCGCTCGGCGTCGTCGGCGTGATCGTGCCGTGGAACTTCCCGATGCCGATCGCCGGCTGGGGGTTCGCCCCGGCGCTCGCCGCCGGCAACACCGTGGTGCTCAAGCCCGCCGAGCTGACCCCGATGACCGCGCTGCGGCTCGGCGAGCTCGCCCGTGACGCCGGCATCCCCGGGGACGTCTTCCAGGTGCTGCCCGGCTCCGGCTCGGTCGTCGGCCGGCGGTTCGTCGACCACCCGCTGGTGCGCAAGGTCGTCTTCACCGGGTCCACGCAGGTCGGGCGGCAGATCATGGCCGGCTGCGCCGCGCGGGTGAAGCGGGTGACGCTGGAGCTGGGCGGCAAGAACGCGAACGTCGTGTTCGCCGACGCCGACCTGGAGGCCGCGGCGGCGAGCGCGCCCTACGGGGTGTTCGACAACGCCGGCCAGGACTGCTGCGCGCGGTCGCGGATCCTGGTCCAGCGCAGCGTGTTCGACAGGTTCCTCGAGATGCTCGAACCGGCCGTGCACGGGGTGGTGGTCGGCGACCCGGCCGACGAGAAGACCGAGATGGGCCCGCTGATCTCGGCCGCGCACCGCGCTTCCGTGCAGTCCTACCTGGACGACGACGTCGAGGTCGCCTGCCGGGGCAGCGCGCCGGCCGGACCGGGGTTCTGGTTCCCCCCGACGGTGGTCCTGCCCCGCTCTCCGGCCGACCGCGCGGTCGTCGAGGAGGTGTTCGGCCCGGTCGTCACCGTGCAGTCCTTCGACGACGAGGCGGACGCCGTGCGGATGGCCAACGACACCGAGTACGGTCTGTCCGGTTCGATCTGGACCCGCGACGTCGGCCGGGCGATGCGCGTGGCCCGCGGTGTCGAGGCCGGCAACCTGTCGGTGAACTCCCACTCGTCGGTGCGTTACTGGACGCCGTTCGGCGGGGTCAAGCAGTCCGGGCTCGGCCGCGAGCTGGGGCCGGACGCGCTCGACGCGTTCACCGAGACGAAGAACGTGTTCATCGCGACCGAGGGGGAGTAGTGGAACGCCTGCGGGACAGGGTGGCCGTGGTGACCGGCGCGGCGAGCGGCATCGGGCTCGCCACCGCCCGGCGGTTCGCCGAGGAGGGCGCCCGCGTGGTCGCCGTCGACCTCGCCACCGACTCGATCGAGACGCTGGCCAAGGAGCTGGACGGCGACGCGGTCACCTGCGACGTCACCGACGAGGCCGCCGTCGAGGCGATGTTCGAGCAGGTCGTGCGCGCGTACGGCAGGGTGGACGTCGCGTTCAACAACGCGGGCATCTCCCCGCCGGACGACGACTCGATCCTGACCACCGGCATCGACGTGTGGGAGCGCGTGCAGAAGGTGAACCTCACCTCGGTGTACCTGTGCTGCAAGTACGTGCTGCCGCACATGCGCCGGCAGGGCCGGGGATCGATCATCAACACCGCGTCGTTCGTCGCGGTGATGGGCGCGGCCACCTCGCAGATCTCCTACTCGGCGTCCAAGGGCGGCGTGCTGGCGATGACGCGCGAGCTCGGCGTGCAGTTCGCCCGCGAGGGGATCCGGGTGAACGCGCTGTGCCCCGGGCCGGTGAACACGCCGCTGCTGCAGGAGCTGTTCGCGTCGGACCCCGAGCGCGCGCAGCGCCGGCTCGTGCACGTCCCGATGGGACGGTTCGCCGAGGCCTCGGAGATCGCCGCCGCGGTCGCGTTCCTGGCCAGTGACGACGCCTCGTTCATCACCGCGTCGTCGTTCCTCGTGGACGGTGGCATCTCCGGTGCGTACGTCACGCCGATCTAGCCCGGTGGCCCGCCAGACGACGCCGACCGTGCGGTCGGCGTCCGCCGCGGTCTTCCGCCCGGTCCGGACGCGCAACGCGTTCGAGGAGACCGTCGAGCGGCTGCTGCAGGCGATCCGGCTGGGCGTGGCCGCGCCGGGAGAGCGGCTGCCCCCCGAGCGCGAGCTCGCCGCCCGGCTCGGGGTGAGCCGGGTGACGCTGCGCGAGGCCATCCGCGCGGTCGCCGACGCCGGTTACGTGGAGTCCCGGCGCGGGCGCTACGGCGGCACGTTCGTCGCCGAGACCCTGCCCGGTTCGCCGCGCCGCGATCCGTCCGATGTAGACATGGAGGACGCGCTGACGATGCGCCGGGTGCTGGAGACCGGCGCCGCGGAGGCCGCCGCGGCCCGCGCGCTGACACCCGACGAGCGCCGGCACCTGATGGCCGCGCTGACCGAGGTGGACGCGGTCGGCACGGACTCGGCCGAGGAGTACCGGCGCCGCGACTCGCGGCTGCACCTGGCGATCGCCGAGGTCACCGCGGCGCCGTCGCTGACCACCGCGATCGCCGACGTGCGGACCCGGGTGAACGAGCTGCTGGACGCGATCCCGTTGCTGGCCACCAACATCGAGCACTCGAACGACCAGCACCGGGCGATCGTGTCGGCCATCCTGTCCGGCGACCCGCCCGCCGCGCGCGCCGCGATGGACGAGCACCTGGAGGGCACGGCCGCGCTGCTGCGCGGTTTCCTCTAGATCTTGAGCGGCCTGCCGTAGGCGTCGGTGCCGCCGCCGACGAGCAGCACGATCCCATCGACGATGCTCCAGATGACGCCGACCCCGATGAACATCAGGAACAGCTGGGCCATCGCCATGCTCGTGTGGCCGGTGTAGAAGCGGCCGGTGCCGAACGGCAGGACGATCTGCAGCACGCCGGCCACCACCCGGTACCGGTCCGACGGCTCCACCCGCTCGACCGCCGTGCGCTGCGGGTACATCGGCACCGGTACCGGCTCGACCCGGCGCACCGGCGGGACCATGAACGCCGGGTAGGGCGCGGGCAGGTCGCGGAACAGCGGCCGAAGCTCGCCGCGGGTCTGCGCCTCGACGGCCTGGCCGACCCGCTCCTCGTACTCGTCGATCGGCAGGCGGCCCTCGGAGAAGTGGTCGCCCAGGATCTTGATGGCGTCCTCGCGCTCCTGCGTGCCGATGCGGAGCTCGTCCTTCTCGCTCGGTTCGCCCACGTGCCCACGATACGGCAGCCGCGCCACGCCACGGCCGGTTCCACGCAACCGCGCGGTAACCGGCATAGGCTTGGCCGCCTCCACGAGGAGGTGTCATGATCGAGCGTCCGGTCGCGCAGGCCATCGCCGGCACTGTCGCCGGCTACCTCGATCATCTCGCCGTCGAGCGCGGCACCTCCGCCAACACCCTCGACGGCTACACCCGGGACCTGCGCCGCTATGCCGAGCACCTCACCGCCACGGGCGTGTCCGTGCTCGCGGAGGTGACCGAGGCGCACGTGTCGGCGTTCCTCGCCGTGCTCCGCGAGGGCGACGGCGACCATTCGCCGCTCGCCGCGTCGTCGGCCGCCCGCGCGCTCGTCGCGGTGCGCGGGCTGCACAAGTTCGCCGTCCGCGAGGGGCTGGTCGAGCTGGACCCGGCCCGCGAGGTCCGGCCGCCGGCCGCGCCGCGCCGGCTGCCCAAGGCGCTCCCGGTCGACGACGTGCTGCGGCTGCTCGACTCGCCGGGCGTGGACGGCGCAGGCCCGCTGCGCGACCGGGCGCTGCTGGAGGTGCTGTACTCCACCGGCGCGCGCATCTCCGAGGCGGTCGGCCTGGACCTCGACGACATCGACTCGCGCGAGCGCACCGCGCTGCTCGACGGCAAGGGTGGCAAGCAGCGCCTGGTGCCGATCGGCCGGCCCGCCCTCGACGCCCTCGACGCCTACCTGGTGCGGGCCCGCCCCGGGCTCGCCGCGCGGGGCCGCGGCACGCCGGCGGTGTTCCTGAACGTGCGCGGCGGCCGGCTGTCCCGGCAGAGCGCGTGGCAGGTGCTCAAGGTCGCCGCCGAACGCGCCGGCCTCGCGGCGACGGTGTCCCCGCACACCCTGCGCCACTCGTTCGCCACCCACCTGCTGGAGGGCGGCGCGGACGTGCGCGTGGTGCAGGAACTGCTCGGCCACGCGTCGGTCACCACGACCCAGATCTACACGCTGGTGACGGTCAACACGCTGCGCGAGGTCTACGCGACCGCGCACCCGCGGGCGCGCGGCTAGAGCGTGTCTGACGGATCCCTGGCCGCGCGATTCGCGCCCACGCGGCCCCTTCGCGGCGTTGTCGCAACGGCCGAGTACGACCCGGTACGAGGCCATTGCTCCGCCTTGCGAGGAACCGCGTGGATCACGAATCGCATCGACCGTGATCCGTCAGACATGCTCTAGTCCATCTGGAAGAGGGTCAGCTGCAGCCCGGCCGGCCCGTTGAGCCGGGCGTTGGTCGAGCGGAACGGCGTCGGCCGGGGCTCGGCCAGCACCTCGCCGCCCGCCTCGGCGAGGGCGGCGGTCGTCGCGCGGGCGTCGTCGACCTCGAAGGCGACCCGGATGTGGCCCGCGACCCGGCGGCCGACCTCGACCTCGTCGATGTACGCGGCGGTCGACGGCTCGGCGATCTCCAGGGTCGCCCGGCCCGCGTCGAGGATCGTCACGCGACCGTCGGGGGACTGGACGGCATCCCGCTCGTCGAGCCCGAGGACGTCACGGTAGAAATGCACGGCCTCGTCGTAGTCGGCGGCGGTGACGACGAGGCGAAGCTGGCGGACCGGCACGGTCATCAGGATAGGTCCACGCCTCATCGGCGAGCCTCTTTGCCGGTCGCACCTGGGGATCTCTAAGCTTCGGCGCACAGCGGACGACAAGGAGCTAGGTCGTTATGTCGACATTTCATCCCTCGGAGCTCAGCATCGCCCCGCGGGCGGCCTCCGACGAGGACGAGGCGCTCGACGACAGCCCCAACGGCGCACTCGGACCCACCGGCAGGCCGAAGCGGCACATTCCCGAGCCGCCCCTGCTCAGCGCGCACGGCCCGGCCCACGTGCTGGCCCTGTGCAACCAGAAGGGCGGGGTCGGCAAGACCACCTCGACGATCAACCTGGGCGCCGCGCTGACCGAGTTCGGCCGCCGGGTGCTGATCGTCGACTTCGACCCGCAGGGCGCGCTGTCCGTGGGCCTCGGCATCCCCGCCCACCAGCTCGAACGCACGATCTACAACGTCATCATCGAGCGGTCCGCCAGCGTCACCGACGCGATCATCCGCACCGGTGTCGACAACATGGACCTGCTGCCGAGCAACATCGACCTGTCCGCAGCCGAGGTCCAGCTGGTCGCCGAGGTCGGCCGCGAGCACACGCTGGTCCGCGCGCTGCGCCCGGTGGTCGACCAGTACGACTACATCCTCATCGACTGCCAGCCCTCGCTCGGCCTGCTCACCGTGAACGCGCTCGCCGCCGCGGACGGCGTGCTGATCCCGCTGGAGTGCGAGTTCTTCAGCCTGCGCGGGGTGGCGCTGCTGATCGACACCATCGAGAAGGTGCGCGAGCGGCTCAACCCGAAGCTCGAGATCACCGGCATCCTGGCGACCATGTTCGACCCCCGCACGCTGCACTCGCGGGAGGTCATCGCCCGCGTGGTCGAGCGGTTCGCCGACACCGTGTTCGACAGCGTGATCAACCGGACGGTGCGGTTCCCGGAGACCACGGTGGCCGGCGCGCCGATCACCGTGTGGGCGCCGCGCTCGGCCGGCGCGAAGGCGTACCGCCAGCTGGCGCGTGAGGTCATCGCCCGTGAAGTGGCGCTCGCCCGGTGAACCGCCGAGCCTCGTTGCCGGGGGCGGCCGAACTGTTCAGATCGACCGGGCAGATGGAACGGCCCGAGGGAGGGTGGCTCGAGGGCGTGCGCCCGGCACACACGAACCACCACGCGGCGGCCGGCCCGCGCCGGGGCACGCCGCGGCAGAAGCACACCGCGAAGATCACCGTGTACGTGTCGGACGAGGAACTGCTCGTCCTGGAACACGCCCGGCTGGCGCTGCGGGCGACCCACGGCCTGGCCGTCGACCGCGGCCGGGTGGTCCGCGAGGCCATCGCGGTGGTCCTCGCCGACCTCGAGGAACGCGGCGAGGACTCGGTGCTGGTGCGACGATTGCGTCATGACACCGGGAAGTAGTGCTTGTTGATCTCATCGGCCTCCGACGCCCCGGAGGAGCCGGCGCGCGCGCGGTTCACCGTGCGACTGTCGAACTTCGAGGGCCCGTTCGACCTGCTGCTGCAGCTGATCTCCCAGCACGAGCTGGACGTCACCGAGGTCGCGTTGCACCAGGTCACGGACGACTTCATCGCCCACCTGCACCAGGCGGGCGACGACTGGAACCTGGACGAGACGACGGAGTTCCTCGTCGTCGCGGCCACCCTGCTCGACCTCAAGGCGGCGCGGCTGCTGCCCACCGGCGACGTCGAGGACGAGGAGGACCTGGCGCTGCTCGAGGCGCGCGACCTGCTGTTCGCGCGGTTGCTGCAGTACCGGGCGTACAAGCAGGTG
The DNA here is from genome assembly GCA_963727495.1 of uncultured Actinomycetota bacterium. Taxonomy (GTDB): domain Bacteria; phylum Actinomycetota; class Actinomycetes; order Mycobacteriales; family Pseudonocardiaceae; genus Actinophytocola. The sequence continues at coordinate 68,196 of CAVSGQ010000005.1, forward strand.
GCGGCGCTGTTCGCGGAGCTGGAGGCGGGCGCGCTGCGGCGCTACCCGCGGTCGGTGGCGCTGGACGACCGGTTCTCCGCGCTGCTGCCGGAGGTCATGCTGGGGGTGACCGCGCACCGGTTCGCGGAGATCGCGGCCGCGGTGTTCCGCCCGAAGCCGCCGCCGACGGTGTCCATCGACCACCTGCACATGGGCAAGGTCTCGGTGCGCGAGCACGCGGCGGTGCTGCGGGTGCGGCTGGCGTCGTCCGGCCGGGCGTCGTTCGGTGAGCTGGTGTCGGACTGCGAGCACAGCATCGAGGTGGTGGCCCGGTTCCTCGCGCTGCTCGATCTGTACAAGGAGGACGTGGTCGCGTTCCAGCAGGAGGAGGCGCTGGCGGAGCTGCACGTGCAGTGGACCGGCGGCAGCGTGGAGGACGCGACGGCCGTCGCCGCCCCCGAGGGCGGCGAGGAGGAGGAGTACGGGTGAGTTCACCGCAGGACCAGGACCCGCCGGCCGAGCCGGCGGTCGCGCCGGCCGCGGACGCGGACCCGCCGACCGAGATGGTCCCGGAGCAACCGGTGGCCGAGGAGCCGGTCGGGACGGCCGCGGTGGTGGGTGAGCCGGACTCGGCGGGGCCCGGAGAGCTGCACGACGCGGACCCGCCCACCGTGGCGGAGCCCGAGGTGGAGCAGGTTGCCGAGCCCTCGGCAGAGCCGCCGTCCGAGGAGGCGGCGGACGCCGATCCGCCCACGCGGCCGGTCGATGGCGCCGAGGGCGAGCCCGCCGACGGCGCCGCGGCCGAGGACACCGCGGCCGACGAGGAGATCGAGTCCGGCGAGCTGCCCGAGCTGGACGACGAGGAGCTCGACAAGGCGCTCGAAGCCCTGCTCCTCGTCGTCGACTCGCCCGTCGAGGAGGACGTGCTCGCCACCGCCCTGTCCACGGACCTGTCGCGCGTCACCGGGGCCCTCGACCGGATGGCGGCCCGCCTCGGCGAGCAGGAGCGCGGGTTCGACCTGCGCCGTGCGGGCGGCGGCTGGCGCTTCTACACCCGCGACAGGTACGCGCCCTACGTCGAGAAGATGCTGCTCGACGGCCAGCGCGCCAAGCTCACCCGCGCCGCGCTGGAGACGCTGGCGGTCATCGCCTACCGCCAGCCCGTCACCCGCGCCCGCGTCGCGGCCGTCCGCGGCGTCAACTGCGACGGCGTGATCCGCACGCTGCTCGCGCGCGGGCTGGTCGAGGAGACCGGCACCGACCTGGAGACCGGCGGGTTCCTCTACCGCACCACCGAACTGTTCCTCGAGCGCCTCGGCCTGTCCTCCCTGGAGGACCTGCCGCCGATCGCGCCGCTGCTTCCGGAAGTGGACTCCATCGATGACGTCTGACGAGGGAGTCCGCCTCCAGAAGGTGCTCGCACGGGCGGGCGTCGCCTCCCGCCGGGCCGCCGAGGAGCTGATCGCGGCCGGACGGGTCAGCGTGAACGGCACGGTGGTCAGCGAGTTCGGCCGCCGCGTCGACCCCGCGACCGCCGTGATCCACGTGGACGGCGTGCGCGTCGAGGTCCGCACCGACCTCGTGCACCTCGCGTTCAACAAGCCGCGCGGCGTGCACTCCACCATGTCCGACGACCGCGGCCGCCCCTGCGTCGGCGACTACGTCCGCGACCGCAGGGAGCGCCTCTTCCACGTCGGGCGCCTCGACGCCGACACCGAGGGCCTGCTGCTGCTCACCAACGACGGCGAGCTCGCCCACCGGCTGATGCACCCGTCGTTCGTGGTGCTCAAGACCTACCTCGCGGAGGTCGACGGGTCCATCCCGCGCACCGTCGGCCGCCGGCTGCGCGAGGGCGTGGAACTGGAGGACGGGCCTGCCGCGGTGGACGCCTTCCGCGTCGTCGACTCCAGCGGCGGGCGCGCGCTCGTCGAGGTCGTGCTGCACGAGGGCCGCAACCACATCGTGCGGCGGCTGCTCGCCGAGGTGGGCCACCCGGTCCGCAAGCTCGTCCGCACGCAGATCGGCGAGGTCCGGCTCGGCAACCAGCGGTCCGGCACGCTGCGCCCGCTCACCCGGCCCGAGGTCGGTTCCCTGTTCGCGGCCGTCGACCTCTGACATGACCTGGGTCCGGCCGATCGACCGAGGCTGGGTCGTGCGCCGCGAGGTGCCCGGCCCGGACGTGGACGAGTTCGCCGAGCCCGACCGGATCGTCGCCGCGCTCGCCCGGGGCAAGCCGCGCTCGCTGCTCGCCGTCCAGCACCCGCACCGCACACCGGCGGCGCGTGCCCGGGGGCTCGGCCTGCGCGACGCGCTGCCCGACGCCCGTGCCACGCTCGCCGTGCTGCTGCGCACCGCCTACCGCGAGGTGACCGACATCGTCGCGCCGTACGAAGTGGACGGTCCGGACGGGACGGCGTGCGGGCTGTTGTGCATGGTGGACCCGGCCGCGGTGGACGCCGAGGGGTTCGGCCGGGTGCGGCACAGCGAGCAGGTCTACCCGGAGGTCGTCACCGAGCGCGCCGAGGCGCTGACCGGGCTGGGCTGCGCGACGAGCGCCGCGATGCTGGTGCCGGTCGGCGATCGGGACACGCTCACCACCGCGGTCCGCCGGGCGATCGCCGGCCGCCCGCCTGAGGTATCCACTGTGGACTCCGGTGGTCGGCGGCACCGGTTGTGGCTGCTCGGTCCCGGCCCGGTGCGCGAGGACGTGCTGGCCTCGGCGGCCGGGAACCCGCTGATGGTGGCCGACGGGAACCACCGGGTGGCCGCCGCGGCCGAGGCCGGGCTGACGGGCATGCTCGCGCTCGTGACGGCCGGACCGGACCTGCGCATCGGCGCGTTCCACCGGGTGCTCACCGGCACCGGCCTGACCGCCGCGGACCTCAGGACCGCCTGGGAGCGCGCCGGGCTCGCGGTCGCGGAGAGCGGCCACGCGGAGCCGCCGGGCCGCGCCGGGACCGCGGTGGTCCGCTGTCCACAGGGGACGCTGGTGGTCGAGCTGCCCGAGGGGATGGACCACGCGGTGGTCGAGGAGGTCCTGCTCCAGGAGGCGCTCGGCATCGACCCGGAGGGCCCGCACGTCCGCCCGCTCGCCGCCGACCGCGCGCCGCCGGAGGGCGCCGACGCCGTCCTGCTGCTCGCCCCCGTACCGCTGCGGGACGTGCTGGCCGTGCACGCCGCCGGCGGGCGGATGCCGCGCAAGAGCACCTACTTCACCCCGAAACCCCGCTCCGGCCTGCTGCTCGCCGACTTACGCGGCCGCCGCCCGTAGCCGTGGCATGACAGCCCGCGCGACCGGCTCGACGACCCGTGCCGCGAGCGGACCGAAGATCGCCATCACCAGCACGTACGCGGTCGTGAGCGCCGCGAGCCGCGGATCGACGGCACCCGCGGACACCGCGAGCCCCGCGATGACGATCGAGAACTCGCCCCGGGCCACCAGCGCGGCCCCGGCGCGGGCCCGGCCCAGCGGCCCGATGCCCTGGCGTTTCGCCGCCCACCAGCCGGTCGCGACCTTCGTGACGGTCGTGACGAGTGCCAGCAGCGTCGCCACGCCGAGTACCGGCGGGATGCTCGAGGGCACCGTGTTCAGCCCGAACACCACGAAGAACATCGCCGCGAACAGGTCGCGCAGCGGCTCGAGCATCCGCACGGCGTTCTCCGCGGTCGACCCGGAGATCGCGATGCCGAGCAGGAACGCGCCGACCGCCGCCGACACCTGCAGTTCCTGCGCGATGCCGGCGACCAGCAGCGCGGCGCCCAGCACGCGCAGCAGGAACACCTCGGGGTCCTCGCTGTCCACGACGGCCGAGACGTAGCGGCCGAACCGCAGCGCGAGCACCAGCACCAGCGTGACCACGACGAGCGAGATGCCGGTCGCGGACAGTCCGCCGAGCAGCGTCGCGCCGGCCAGCACGCCGGTCAGGATCGGCAGGTAGACCGCCATCGCCAGGTCCTCGAACACCAGGATCGACAGCACCACCGGCGTCTCCCGGTTGCCCAGCCGGCCCAGGTCGCCGAGCACCTTCGCGACGATCCCCGAGGAGGAGATGTAGGTGATGCCGGCCAGCGCCAGCGCGCCGACCGGGCCCCAGCCGAGCAGCAGCGCCGCCACCGCGCCGGGTACCGCGTTGAGCACCAGGTCGACCAGCCCGGCCAGCCACGACCGGCGCATGCCGGTCACCAGCTCGGCCGCGGAGTACTCCAGGCCGAGCAGCAGGAGCAGCAGGATCACGCCGATCTCGCCGGCCAGCGAGGTGAACTCGGTCACCCCGGAGAGCGGGACGAGCCCGCCGCTGCCGAACGCGAGCCCGCCGAGCAGGTAGAAGGGGATGGGGGAGATGCCGATCCGCCATGCCACCCGGCCGAGGATGCCGAGCCCGAAGAAGATCGCACCCAGCTCGATCAACGCGGCGGCCGAGTCGTGCACGAAGCGTTACCCCCGGTCGAGGACGTCGGCCGCCTTGGCCAGACCCTCGGTCGTACCGACGGTGATCAGCGCGTCACCGCCGCCGAGCACGAAGTCCGGCGTCGGCGAGGGGTGCACGGTGCCCGCGCGCACGACCGCCACCACCGAGACGGCGGTGCGGGTGCGCAACTGGGTGTCGCCGAGGGTGCGCCCGTCGAAGGGCGAGCCGTGCAGCAGCGAGAGCTGCTTGGTGTGCACGCCGGTCAGCCCCTCGTTCTTCCTGCGCAGGTCGGCGACGATCTGCGGCGCGCCGAGCAGGCCGGCGAGCGCACCCGCCTCGTCGACGGTGAGCGGGATCGACGCGATGCACGCGTCCGGGTCGTCCTCGCGGGAGATGATCAGCTCGTACCGGCCGTCCCGGTAGGTGATCACCCCGATCCGGCGTCCCGCGCGCGCCACGAAGTCCTGGCGCGTGCCGATCCCGGGGAGGGGGGTCACCTCGACATTCACCACGACAGGGTAACGGCGCGTACCCGAACTTTCTTCCGGAGCGCCACGGTCCTAACGTTGTGTCGCTCACGATCACGCCACCGAGCAAGGAGCCACCATGGCCGGTCGCACCAAGTTCGTTCTCGATGAAGCCGACATGCCCACCCAGTGGTACAACGTGGTGGCCGACCTGCCGGAGCCCCCGCCCCCGCCGCTGCACCCGGGCACCGGGGAGCCGGTCGGGCCGGACGACCTGGCCCCGCTGTTCCCGATGGCGCTGATCCAGCAGGAGGTCAGCGGCGAGCGGTACCTCCCGATCCCGGAGGAGGTGCAGGAGGTCTACCGGCTGTGGCGGCCCTCGCCGCTGATCCGGGCGCACCGGCTGGAGAAGGCGCTCGGCACGCCGGCGCGGATCTACTACAAGTACGAGGGCGTCAGCCCGGTCGGCTCGCACAAGCCGAACACCGCCGTGCCGCAGGCGTTCTACAACGCCGCCGAGGGCGTCACCAGGCTCACCACGGAGACCGGCGCCGGCCAGTGGGGGAGCGCGCTGGCGTTCGCGTGCGCCCAGTTCGGGCTGGAGTGCGAGGTCTGGCAGGTGCGGGCCTCCTACGACCAGAAGCCGTACCGCAAGATCATGATGGAGACGTTCGGCGCGACCGTCCACCCGAGCCCGTCGGACCTGACGAACTCCGGCCGCGCGGTGCTCGCCGAGCACCCGGACTCGACCGGCAGCCTCGGCATCGCGATCAGCGAGGCCGTGGAGATGGCCGCCGGCGACCCGGACGCCCGGTACGCGCTGGGCAGCGTGCTCAACCACGTGCTGATGCACCAGACGATCATCGGCGAGGAGGCGCTGCGCCAGTTCGAGATGGCCGGCGACACCCCGGACGTGATCGTCGGCTGCACCGGAGGCGGGTCGAACTTCGGCGGGCTGGCGTTCCCTTTCCTGCGCGAGAAGCTCGCGGGCCGGATGGCGCCGGCGATCCGCGCGGTCGAGCCCGCGGCGTGCCCGTCGCTGACGCGGGGCACGTACGCCTACGACTTCGGGGACACGGCGGGCCTGACGCCGCTGCTGAAGATGCACACGCTGGGCCACACGTTCATCCCGGACCCGATCCACGCCGGCGGGCTGCGCTACCACGGCATGTCGCCGCTGCTGTCGCACATCGCGGAGCTGGGCCTGATCGACGCGGTGGCGATCGGGCAGAACGAGTGCTTCGCGGCCGGTGTGCGGTTCGCGCGGGCGGAGGGGATCATCCCGGCGCCCGAGCCGACGCACGCGCTGGCCGAGTGCGTGCGGGAGGCGTTGCGGTGCAAGGAGACCGGCGAGGAGAAGGTCATCCTCACGGCGCTGTGCGGGCACGCGCACCTCGACCTGCCGGCGTACGCGAGCTACCTGGCCGGCGACATGGTGGACCGCGAGCTCACCGACGACGAGCTGAAGAACGCGATGGCCACCATCCCCGCACGCTGACAACTGTCCGCACCCGGCCCGGTGTCCACTGCACGCCTTCGCCTTCACACTCGGACGTGGAGATGGCATGGAGAAGGTCGACTACGACGCACGCCTGCACGCCGTGTACGCCGCCGGTCGGCAGATGTCACCCGATGCGCTGGAGACGTGGATGGAGGCGTTCGCTCGGCATCTGCCGCAGACACGGCCACTGGTCTGGCTCGACCTGGGCTCGGGGACGGGCCGCATGACCCCCTCGTTGGCGAGCGCCTTCGGCGGCCCCGCCCACGGGATCGAGCCGTCGGACAAGATGCGTGCTCGGGCCGTCGCCGACGCCGGCCGTCCCGCCGTCACGTATGCGGCCGGGTCCGCCGAGCAGATCCCGTTGCCGGATGCCTCGTGTGACGCGGCCTTGCTGTTCTTCGTGTGGCACCACGTGGTCGGTCGCAAGGCCGCCGGTCTGGAGTTGCGCCGGGTCGTCAAGCCAGGCGGGACGCTCTTCGTGCAGGCGAACTTCTCCGACAGGATGCCCGATGTCTGGTGGTTCCGCGTCGTGCCCGAATGGAGGGAGGTCGACCAGGCGCAGTTCCGGTCCGAGGAAGAGGTGACAAGCGACTTCGCCGGCGCCGGGTGGACGCTCGTCTCTCGTGACGAGGTCACCTGGCTTCGCTCGGCGAGCCTGGCCGAGGACTTCGAGAGACTCAAGCTGCGTGCCGTCTCGGCGTTCGAGCACATGAGCGAGGAGACCGTCGAAGCGGGCTTCGCCAGAATCGAGGCAGCGCTGCCCTCACTCGGAGACGGGCCTCAGTACGAGACCAGCGAGCTGCTCGTCTTCCAACGCCAGTAGTCCGGCCAGCGCGCCCGAGGTGCGGGTCAGCGGTAGAGGTGGCGGGCGATGATCTCGCGCTGGATCTCGCTGGCGCCCTCGTAGATGCGCGGCGCACGGACCTCGCGGTACAGGTGCTCCAGCAGGTGGCCGCGCTCCAGCGCGCGGGCGCCGTGCACCTGGATCGCGACGTCGACCGCGGCCTGCGCGGTCTCCGTGGCGAACAGCTTCGCCATCGCCGACAGGTGCCCGGTGCGGCCGGTCCCCGCGTCGTACGCGGCGGCCGCGTCGTGGACCAGCAGGCGCGCGGCGTGCAGCCGGGTCGCGACGTCCGCCAACTGGTGCGACACCGCCTGGAACTCCCGCAGCGGCCGGCCGAACGCGCGCCGGTCCGCCGTGTACCCGACGGCCGCGTCCAGCGCCGCCTGCCCCATGCCCAGCGCGAACGCGCCCACGCTCGGCCGGAACATGTCCAGCGTCCGCATCGCGACCTTCCAGCCCGAGTCGACCTCGCCGAGCACCGCCGACGCGGGCACGAACACGCCGTCGAACTCCAGCCGGCCGATCGGGTGCGGCGAGACCATGGTCTGCGGCGTTCCGCGAAGCCCCGCGGCGCCGCCCGGCACGGCGAACGCGGTGATCCCGCGCGAACCGTTCTCGCTGGTCCGGGCGAACACCGAGTACACCTCCGCGTCCGGCGCGTTGGAGATGAACGCCTTCTCGCCGCTGAGCCGGAACCCGCCGTCCGCGGGCTCGGCCGACAGCGCGAGCGAGGCCGCGTCGGACCCCGCGCCGGGCTCGGTCAGCGCGAAGCCGACCGCCACCTCACCCGCCGCGATCCGCGGGATCCACTCGCCGACCACCTCGGGCCGGCCGGCCAGCAGGATCGGATAGGCGCCCAGGCCCTGCAGCGCGAACGCCGTCTCCGCCTCGGTGCAGTGCCGCGCCAGGCCCTCGCGGATCAGGCACAGGGCGGTCGCCGAGGTCGGCGCGTACCCGGAGCCCTCGCGCCGGAAGATCTCGCCGAGCAGCCCCTCGGACGCCAGCGCGGCGAGCAGCGCGAGGTTCACCCGGCCGGGCTCGCCCGCCCCGGCGACCGGCGGCAGCCTCCGGGCGACCTCCTCGGTGCGCTCCAGCAGGCTCATGCCGGGATCACCGCCGTCCCGACCAGCTCGACCTTCGCGGCGTCGTCGAACAGCGCGGCCACGCCCAGCAGCGCGACGGCCGGGTAGTGGCGGCCGAAGTGCTTGCGCCACACCGCACCCAGCTCGCGCAGCGACGCGCGGTACTCCGGCACGGACGTGGTGTAGATGACCAGCGACACCACATGGTCCGGCGCCGAACCCGCCGCGGCCAGCGCGGTCGCGACGTTCCCGGCGGCCACGTCGAACTGCTCGACCAGCGTCGTGCCGACGATCGCGCCGTCGGGCCCCTGCGCGGTCTGCCCGCCGAGGTACACCGTCTCGGCCGGGACCGGCGACCACCGCGTGCGCGAAACCGACCGGCGCGGCCAGGCCGTCCGCGTCGACGATCGTCGGTTCACCGCCCGCTCCACTGTGGACGGCGCCCGGCGGACCAGGCGGCGTAGAACTCGGCGTGGTCGTCGCTTTTCATCAGCAGCGCCTGGGTCATCGCCTCGAGCTCGATGGCGCTGCCGAGGTCCATGTCCAGCTCGCGGGTCAGCAGCACCTTCGTGGTGGAGTACGCGAGCGCCGGACCGTCGGCGAGCCGGCGCGCCAGCGTCACGGTCGCCTCGGTGAGCTCCTCGTCGGGCACCACCCGGGTCGCCAGGCCGATGCGGTCCGCCTCGGTCGGCGTCGATCCTGTCGCCGAACACAGCAGCTCGGTGGCCCGGCCGAGGCCGACCAGCCGGGGGAGCAGGTAGGCCGAGCCCATGTCCGCGCCGGCCAGCCCGACCTTGGTGAACAGGAACGCGAACGACGCCGACGAGGCCAGCAGCCGGAAGTCGCTGGCCAGCGCGATCACCGAGCCCGCGCCGGCCGCGATCCCGTTGACCGCCGCGACCACCGGCAGCGGGCACTCCCGCAGCGCCTTGACCACCGCGCCGGTCATCCGGGTGAACTCGAGCAGCTGCGCCGGCGCCATCTTCCGCAGCTCGCCGATGATCTCCTCGACGTCGCCGCCGGAGCAGAACCCGCGGCCCCGGCCGGTGAGCACGACCACGCGGACGTCGCCGCGGTGGGGCAGCTCGGCCAGGAGGTCGCGCAGGTCGGCGTAGACGTCGAAGGTGAGCGCGTTCAGCTTGTCCGGCCGGTCGAACGTCACCGTCGCGACCCCGTCGGCGATCTCGAGGTCGAAGTGCTCCCACTCGTCGGTGAAACCGGGCGACGCCCGGAACGGGACTCATGCCTGGATTCCTCCTCCGTCGAGGACGATCGTCTGGCCGTTGACCGCGCCCGCCTCGGGCGCGGCGAGGAACGCCACCGCGAACGCGACCTCGTCGGGCTCGAGCAGCCGGCCCAGCGGCGACAGCGTGGCGATCGCCGCCTCGCTGTCCTCGTGGGACTGCCCGGTCGCGCGAGGCGATCCTGGCCACCGTGTCGGTCGGTCATGTCGGTGCGCACGAACGTCGGGCAGACGGCGTTCGCGGTGACCCCGGTGCCCGCGACCTCCGCGGCGACGGCGCGCATGAGGCCGACGGCGGCGTGCTTGGAGGCCGTGTACCCGGCGGTGTAGGGCCGGCCGGCGAGCGCCGCGGTCGAGGCGACGGTGACGATGCGGCCGCGGTCGCGCTCGCGCATGCCGGGCAGCACCGTCCGGGTGCACAGGAAGGCGCCGGTCGCGTTGACCTCGAACTGCGCGCGCCAGTCGTCGAGGGTGGTGCGGTGCACGGGCGCGCTGGTGGAGATGCCGGCGTTGTTCACCAGCACGTCGACCTCCAGCGGGCCGAGCACGTCGGACACCGCGTCCTCGCGGGTCACGTCCAGGTCGGTGCTGTTGAGCGCCACCACCTTGTCGCCGGCGTCGGTGAACCGCCGGGAGATGGCCGCGCCGATGCCGCGGGTGCCGCCGGTGACGACGACGAGGCGGCTCATGCCAGTGCCCGCAGCGCACGCCGGTCGAGCTTGCCGTTGCTGGTGCGCGGCAGCTCACCGACGAACACGATCTCGTGTGGACGCTTGTGCCCGGACAGCCGCGCGCCGACGTACTCGCGCAGCCGGTCGGCGTCACCGGCCGCGCCCTCGCGCAGCACCACGTACGCGCGGGCGCGCACCAGCCCGTCCGACTCGTGCCCGACCACCCCGCACTCGACGACGTCGGGGTGCCCGATGAGGCAGTGCTCGATCTCGCTCGGCGCCACCCAGATCCCGCCGACCTTCAGCAGGTCGTCGGCGCGCCCGTGGTAGGTGAAGAACCCGTCGGCGTCGCGGCTGAACAGGTCTCCCGTGTGGACGGTGTCGCCGCGGTAGGTGGCCGCCGACTTCTCGGGGTCCCCGTAGTACTCGCCGGCGACCGTGCCGCCGGTGACCTCCAGCGTGCCCACCTCGCCGTCCGGCAGCTCGGCGCCGTCCTCGCCGACGACCCGGGCGGTGTAGCCGGGCACCGCCTGCCCGCAGCTGCCCTGGCGGGCCGCGCCGGGCCGGTTGGAGATGTAGATGTGATACGCCTCCGACGAGCCGATGCCGTCGACCACCTCGACGCCGAACGCCTCGTCCCACTTGCGGTGCAGCTCGGCCGGCAGCGCCTCACCGGCCGACGTCGTCAGCCGCAGGCAGCTCAGGTCCTGTGTGGACGCGTCGGGGTGGGCGACCATCGCACTCATCATCGTCGGCACGTTCACCAGGATCGTGGGGCGGTGCCGGGCGATCAGCTCGAAGATGCGGTCGGCCGTGGTGCGCTCGGCGAACGCGATGCCGGCGCCGCCGACGCCGAACGGGTAGAGCGCCGCGAGATCGCGGGCGTAGCCGAAGAACAGCTTCGGCACCGGCAGCACGACGTCGCCGCCCCCGATGTCGAGCACGCCGCGGGCGTAGCCGTGATGGCTGAGCACCGGGCTCGCCGCGGTGTGCACGCACGCCTTGGGCGCGCCGGTGCTGCCGGTGGTGAACTTCCAGATCGCCACGTCGTCCTTCGTGGTCGGCGCGGCGTCCAGGGTGTCCGGTGCGTCGCGCGGCGAGCGCCGCGAGGTCGTACTCGTCGGCCCGCAGGTCCGCGTCGCCGACGACGAGCAGCCGGTGGCGGCCCTGCGCCGCCTCGCGCAGCCGGTCGAGCGTCACCGGGTCGGCCACGACGGCGCCGGCGCCGGTGTAGTCGAGGAAGTAGCGGTAGTCCTTGGCCGGCAGGAACGTGTAGACCTCGGCGGTGACCGCGCCGATCTTCTGCGCCGCATACCAGGTGGCGACGAACTCGACGCCGTCGGACAGACGCCAGCAGCAGCCGTTCGCCGCGCCGCACACCCTGGTCCAGCAGGACGTTGCCGATCCGGTTCACCAGCGCCGCGAGCTCGGCGGTAGGTGGTGGCGCCGGCCGCGGTGAGCAGCGCGGTCCGGTCGCCGCGGCCCTCGGCCGAGGTTACGGTCGACGAAGTAGTCGGCGACGTTGAGCCGCTCGGGCAGGTCCTCGTACCGCATCAGCGCGCCCCACTTCCCGGATCAGCTCGACGAGCAGCTCGGTCAGGGTGTCGAAGGTGGACTCTCCCTCGCCGGCGGTCGCGCCGGCCGGCGTGCCGCAGTAGGCGCGGTCCATGCCCATCTCGACGAAGTCCTCGTGCCCGGCGGACATCGACGCCTGCATGTTCGACCGGGACGGCGGGCAGCGCGCGCATCAGGTCGGTCGTCGACGAGCTCCGGCCGGTCGGCGAGCACCAGCGACGTCTCGTACTGCCCGGCGTGGCAGGAGCCGGACCGGAACTCGTCGGTCAGCCGCTCGACGTTGGCGCGGCGCAACAGGTCGAGGTGGGCCACACCCGGCTCCGCGACGGCCCGCCGCAGGGCGGTCACGTGCGCGGGCTCGAAGTGGTTGTTGACCACGACGACCTTGTCGAGGCCCTGCGCGGCGAGGGAGCGGCAGACCTCGACGACCAGCGCGCGCAGCGTGTCGGGCGCCGATCGAGACGCGCGCCGGGGAACGGCGCGCCGAAGTCGGGTGACGCCGTAGTTCAGCGCGGGGAGGACGAGGACCTGCAGGCCGGGGTCACCTGCGAGGCGCTCGGCGGCGCGGGCGCACATGCCGGTGGAGATGAGCTGGTCGGTGGCCAGGGGAGCGTGCGGCCCGTGCGGCTCGACCGCGCCGACCGGCAGCAGCAGGACCGGCGTGCGCGGCCCGGCCAGCAGGTCGGCGACCTGCGGGGAAGTGAGCTCGGCGAAGGCGGTCACCGGCGGCCTCCGGCCCCCGGGATCCAGCGTACCGGCGCCCACCGACGATCCCGGCCGCGCAACGGCTCCCCTGTGCACAGCCCGCGACCACCGACCCCGGCCGCGCGGGGGCCCCCCGCGTTCCAGTCTACTGAGGACGACCGACAGAACCGACCGTCCCGTGGGCGGCCTGTGGACAGCCGGCGATCATGGACCGCGCGGTCGCGGGGCCCCCCCGCTTTCCACTCTAGCCGCGGGGGCCGACAGGTTCGGGTGTCGCGGGACGTCCCTGTGGACAACCGGGCGTTCACGTGACCGTCTCCAGGGGGCTCGGTGGCGGGGTGAACAGGCACAGGTCGGCGCGGCCCGCGGCGATGATCGTGTTCATCTCGTCCGGCGTGGTCAGGTAGCCGCCGACCAGCGTCGGCACCCCGGCCTCGTTTCGCACCCGGTCCGACAGCGTGGTCAGGTACCCGCGCCGGTACTCCGGCCGCGACCCACCGTCGTGTGCCCGGCCCGCACGTGCACCAGGTCCACGCCATGCCCGGCCAGCGCGCGGGCATGCTCGATGCCCTGCTCGAGCGTAGTCCCACCGCGCGCCCAGTCGAGACCGTCAGCCGCGCCATCAGCAGACCGGCACCGGCCACGCCGCGCGTACAGCGTCCACCACGGACAGCGGGAACCGCGACGGTTCAGCGCCGAACTCGTCCGCGCGCCGGTTCGACAGCGGGGACAGGAAGCTCGCCAGCAGGTAGCCGTCGGCGAGGTCCAGCTCGAGCGCGTCGAAGCCCGGCATCGCCAGCGCGCGGCCGGCTGCGGCCACGAAGTCGCCGCGCACCCGCGCCATGTCGCCTCCGACATCTCGCGTGGGGACCGCGCTGAACGGCGCGTACGGCAGCGGCGAGGCGGACAGCAGTGGCCAGCCGTTCCGCAGCGGCACGTCCACGCCGCCAGTCGGCACGGGTGCGCCGCGCCGGCCCGGCGTGCCCGAGCCGCACGCCGACGAGCGCGCCCGCGTCGTGCACCTTCTTCACCACCGGCGTCCACGAGTCGTCGAGCACCGGGCCGGCGGCGTCGTGCGGCCGTCCTCGCTCACCGCCACGAAACCGGTCAGCACCAACCCGGCTCCTGCTCGCGCCGCGTCCGCGAGGTCCGGCGCTGAACGCACGACCCGGTTGCGCACGGTCGTCGCACCGATCCGTAGCGGTGTGAACATCGGCGGCGGCGCCACCGCGCCCGCGACGAGGGGCGTGTCCGTGGCCGACGGTGGCGGCGAACCACGCGTCCAGCACCCGCACGAACCGCGGGTCCCGCTGCATGAGGTTCGCGTGGCTGATCCGCCCGCTGCGCGTCAGCAGGTTGACCGCGAACTGGATCGGCGCGTAGGACCGCAGTAGTTGCCACCCGGCCGAAGTACGCCGCGCTGTCGCCCGCCGCCTGCTGGAACCGCTCGACGACCGGCTGGCGCTCCAACTCGTAGTCGGTCAGCGCGCGACTCCACGCTGGCCGGGTGCCGCTCGAAGCCGTTGGCCAGCGCGATCGCGTCCTCCATCGCGAGCTTCGTGCCCGAGCCGATCGAGAAGTGCGCGGTGTGCGCCGCGTCGCCGACCAGCACCACGTTGCCGTCGTGCCAGTGCGCGTTGCGCACCAGCGGGAAGTCCAGCCAGGCCGACTTGTTCGACATGAGCCGGTGCCGCCGAGTTCGGCTCGGCGAACAGCGACTGGCAGAACGCGATGCTGTCCTCCTCGGACATCACGTCCAGCCCGGCGCGCCGCCACGTCGGCTCGGCCGTCTCCACGATGAACGTGCTCGTGTGCTCGTCGAAGGGGTACGCGTGCACCTGGAACAGACCCGTGCTCGGTGTCGTTGAAGATGAACGTGAACGCGTCGAGCACGAGGTCGGTGCCGAACCACACGTACTTGCAGCCCTGCGGGTACCGAGGAGCTGCCGAAGCGAGTCGCTGGCGCAGCGTGCTGTTCGAGCCCGTCCGCCGCCACCACCAGGTCCGCGGGCTCCGCAGTCGGAGGCACCTCGACGCCGAACCGCGGAGCGACGCGCCAGCTGCGCGGGCGCGGCGCTGCAGGATCTCCAGCAGGTGCGTCCGCTTGATCGCGGAGAAGGTGTGGCCCGGTCGAGCGCAGCACCGGCCCCGGTAGTGGATGTCGATCGAGGTCCAGCGCGCGAACGAGTCGGTGATCTCCAGGTAGGTCGGGTAGTCCGCGTCGCGCAGCGCGCCAAGCGTCTCCTCGGAGAACACCACGCCCCAGCCGAACGTCGCGTCCGGCGCGTTGCGCTCGGTCACCGTGATCTCGTGCGCCGGGTCCGCCTTCTTCAGCAGGATTGCCAGGTACAACCCCGCCGGTCCGGCGCCCACGATCGAGATCCGCATCTAGGACAACGCCTCGGCCAGCCGGTCCAGGTCGTCGAGGTCGGCGACGTCGGGTAGAGGATCAGCTCGTCGCAGCCCTCCGCCTCGTAGCCGCGCACGAAGTCCTTCACCGCGCGTGCCGAGGTCAGGTTGCCGGCCGCGATCTTCTCGGCGAACGGGCCGGTGAACGCGTAGTAGTCGAGCAGGTAGTCCCGGCCGCGGTCCGGGTCGCCGAACGCGAAGTAGCCCTGCCCCCACAGCGTCGGCTCGCCCGTCCGCTCCAGGTCGCGCCAGGCCGCGCGCGCCCTGGTCGCCGCCGAGCCGAACGCCCGCGGCGGGCCGCCGCCGTGCGCGTAGCCGTCGGCGTAGCGGGCCATCCGGGCGAACGCCGCGCCGCTCGACCCGCCGACCAGCAACCCGATCGGGGGACGTGCCGGACCGATGCCGGAGCCGTCGAGCTGGCCGCGCAGGTAGGCCAGCTGTTCGGACAGCGCCGCCCCGCGGGTACGCCGGTCCACGCCGGCCGCGTCGTAGTCGTCGCGCCGGGCGCCGACGCCGAGCCCGAGCGTGAACCGCCCGTCGGAGAGGGCGTCGACCGACACCGCCTGCTTGGCGAGCATCGCCGGTCCGCGCAGCGGGCCGATCGCGATGTTGGTGGCCAGCCCCACCCGCTCGGTCACCGCGGCGGCCGCCGACAGCGCCGCGAACGGCTCGATGCTGTCGTAGACCAGCCGGTCGAGCACCCGAGCGTGCGAGAACGGCCCGGCGTCCGCCCGCCGCGCCCACTCGACCAGCAGCGCGCCGGACGCGCCGGGAATCGTGTTGGGGAGCCCGATGCCGACCTTCACCCGCGAACACATTACGGTTGACCCCGCTGACCCGTCAACTATGCTCGCGGGCATGTCACGTGCACGAACCCCGCGTCTCCCGAGCGCGCCCGAGGGCAACGGGACGCACCCCGGCCACGAGTACGTGCCGCACTGAACGGGATCGACCACAGGTGACCACAAGGGTTGATTCCGCGGAGGCGGGCCTGCGCGGGTTCGAGCCGGCCCCGCAGGACCTGGTGCTGAGCCTGCTCGGCGCGCACCGCGTCCGCGAGCGCGGCGAGGTGTGGTCGGGCGGGCTGGTGCGGCTGCTGGAGGAGTTCGGCTTCTCCGCCGGGGCCGCCCGCGTCGCGCTGAACCGCCTGGTCGCCCGCGAGCTGCTGGCCCGGAGCAAGGACGGGCGGCACGTGCACTACGCGCTCACCCCGCGCACGGTCGCGGTGCTCGCGGAGGGCGACCGGCGGATCTTCACCCTCGGCGAGTCCCCGGCGCGGGAGACCACCTGGACGGTCCTGTGGCACGCCATCCCCGAGGACCGCAGGCTCGCCCGCACCCGGCTGGTGCGGCGGCTGCGCTTCCTCGGCTTCGGCCCGGTGCAGGACGGGACCTGGCTCGCCCCGCACGACCGCGAGGCGGAGGTCGGCGAACCTGCTGGCCGAGCTGGACGTGGCCGGGCACGCGGGGGTGCTGCTCGGCCGCCCCGCGACCTCGGTCGACTTCGGCACGTTCGTCTCGCGGGTGTGGGACCTGGCCGAGCTCGCCGAGCGCTACCGCGCGTTCGTCGAGCACTTCCGCGACCCCGAGGTCGCCGACGACCGGCAGGCGCTGCTGCTGCGCACCCGGCTGGTGCACACCTTCCGCGAGTTCCCCTTCCTGGACCCCGAGCTGCCGGGGGACCTCGTGCCCGCGCCCGCACACCGGGCGGAGGCGCTGCGACTGTTCCATCATCTGTACCCGGAGCTGGCCCCCGCGGCCCAGCGATACTTCGACGAGGTGACCGTGCCATGACCGACCAGCTCTCCGGTGGACGACAGTCCGCGGCGCTGACCTACACGTCCTACCTGGCGCTGGACGAGATCCTCGGCGCGCAGCGGCCGCGCTCCGACGAGCACGACGAGATGTTGTTCATCGTCATCCACCAGGTCTACGAGCTGTGGTTCAAGCAGCTGCTGCACGAGCTCGCACACCTGCAGCACAAGCTGGAGAAGGTGGACACCGCGCACTCGGTGCGCACGCTGCGCCGCGCGCTGACCATCCTCAAGGTCGTCGTGGCGCAGATCGACGTGCTGGAGACCATGACCCCGCGCCAGTTCACCAGCTTCCGGGTGCGCCTGGACGCGGCCAGCGGGTTCCAGTCCGGGCAGTTCCGCGAGCTCGAGGCCGTGCTCGGCCGGCGCGACGCGTCGATGCTGCGGCCCTACGACAAGGACAGCGCGGCCCACGAGCGGATCACCGCCGCGATGTCCCGGCGCTCGGTGTTCGACTCGTTCCTGCTCTACCTCGCCGGCAGCGGCTACGACATCCCGTCCGCGCACCTCAACCGGGACCTGCGCACGCCGTGGGAACCCGCCGAGGACGTGCAGCGGGTGCTGATCCAGGTGTACGGCGACGACGCCGGACCGTCCACTGTGGCCGACCTGCTCGTCGACCTCGACGAGGGCATGCAGGAGTGGCGCTACCGGCACGTGAAGATGGTGGAGCGCACCATCGGCGGCAAGCCGGGCACCGGCGGCTCGGCCGGCGCCACCTACCTCCGGTCGACCCTGTTCCGCGCGGTGTTCCCGGACCTGTGGGCCGTGCGGAGCGAGCTGTGACCACACTGGACTCGTTGCGGCGCCGGCCCAACGCGCTCGCGCCGCACTACGGCCGCTTCGACGTCGCCAACCGGCTGCTGCTGACCGGTCACTCGCACCAGGCCTGGCCGGACGTGGCGCTGCACGGCCAGATCGAGGCGTTCACCGACGCGGCCGTCGCGGTGGACCGCAAGTGGGACGCGGCGTTCGCGAAGGCCGACCGGGTGCGCGAGGGCTTCCACGCGCTGCTCGACGACCCCGGAGCGGACATCGCGCTCGGCGCGAACAC
Source organism: uncultured Actinomycetota bacterium (assembly GCA_963727495.1). Taxonomy (GTDB): domain Bacteria; phylum Actinomycetota; class Actinomycetes; order Mycobacteriales; family Pseudonocardiaceae; genus Actinophytocola. Next base: position 85,948 of record CAVSGQ010000005.1, read on the forward strand.
GCACGAGCTGGTCGTCCGCTTCCTGTCCGCCGTGGACCTTCCGCGCAGGCCACGGCTGGTGACCACCGACGGCGAGTTCCACACGCTGCGCCGCCAGCTCGCCCGGCTGGCGGAGGAGGGCGTGGAGGTCGTCCGCGTGCCCGCGGCGCCGGCCGGCACGCTCGCCGAGCGGCTCGCGGGCGCGGTCGACGGGCGGACCGCGGCGGTGCTGGTGTCCGCGGTGCTGTTCGAGACCTCGCGGATCGTGCCCGGCCTCGGCGCGCTGGCCGCCGCGTGCGAGGGCGCCGGGACCGAGCTGCTGGTGGACGCCTACCACGCGCTGGGCGTGGTGCCGGTGTCCGTGCGCGAGCAGGGGCTGGGCCCGGCCTGGATCACCGGCGGCGGCTACAAGTACCTGCAGCTCGGGGAGGGAAACTGCTTCCTGCGGCTGCCCCCGCACGCGGCGACGACGCGGCCGGTGGTGACCGGCTGGTTCGCCGAGTTCGACGACCTCGCGGCGAAGGCGTCCGGCAAGGTGGGCTACGCCCCCGGAGGGGACCGCTTCGCCGGCGCGACCTACGACCCGACCAGCCACTACCGCGCCGCCCGCGTGCTCGACTTCTTCGCCGGTCAGGGCCTCACACCGCGCTTCCTGCGGGAGGTGTCGCAGCACCAGACCGGGCTGCTCACCGCCCTGTTCGACGCGCTCGACGCGCCGCCGGAGGTGATCACCCGCGACCGTTCCGCGCCGCGCACCGAGTACGGCGGGTTCCTCGCGCTGGAGTCACCGCGGGCCGGCGAGCTCCAGGCGGGGCTCGCCGAGCGTGGCGTGCTCACGGACAGCCGGGGTGACTATCTCCGGTTCGGCCCCGCCCCGTACCTGTCCGACGAGCAGCTGGAGAAGGCGATCGCCACGCTCGGCGAGCTGCTCTAGGAGCCGGCTCAGCCGTCGAGCCAGCCGATGACGACCGCCTGCCGCCGCTGCGCCCGCGCCGGGCTCGCGCCGCCGGCGTAGTTCTGCTCGACCTGCGCGATCTCCTCGGCGTTCGGCTGTCGCGTTGGTGCAGTCCACGCCGCCGGTGCTGCCCGACATCAGGCTGGAGCACGGGCCGGGCTTCATGTCCGGCAGGCCGAGGTTGTGCCCCAGCTCGTGCGCGGCGATGCGGACCTGGTCGTAGCCCTCGTCCACGGCCTCGCGGCCGTACCAGACGGTGCCGCTGCCCCCGGGGAACACCGGGCCGAGCGTGGCCTGCGGCCAGCCGTCGAAGGCCTCGAAGGTGATGTCGGGCCGCTGGCCCGGCGCGACGTGCACGATCTCGACGTTGTCGACCGCGTCGTTCCAGATCGCGACGCCCTGGGTGACCGCGTCTGACGAACTCGGCGGCCTGGCTGTCGTCGTAGGTGATGGTGACGGCCGCCGGCCTCGACCTCGGCGGTGGCGCTCGGCACCACGAAACCGCCGACCAGCACGGTCGCCACGGCGAACAGGCCGATGACTGTGCGTTTGAGCATCGTTACCTCCTGTCAGCTGCCTCTGGGATGCTAGGTCGGCGAGGACCTCGCGGGGACCCGCTGATGGTCGGGCGGACGGGCGTCACCAGTTGCCAGCTACGGGTACTGATCGTCCACGGTGGCGGGGCACCAGGCACAATGGAGAAGGGCGCGTCGGAGGTGGAGGAGGCAACCGCGGTGGTTGAGGGCGAGCTGCGTGGCGTGATCGCGCTGGACGGCCCGTCGGGAACCGGGAAGTCCACGGTGGCGCGCCGGCTGGCGACCCTGCTGGGTGCCCGCTACCTGGACACCGGTGCGATGTACCGGACCGTGACGCTCGCCGTGCTCCGGGCGGGCGTCGACCCGTCCGACGACGCCGGGGTCGCGCGCCTGGCGGAGGGCGTGGAGCTGCGGATCGGCACCGACCCGGTGCGCCAGGAGGTGCGGCTGGGTTCGGAGGACGTCGGCGCCGAGATCCGTGGGCAGGCGGTGACGCTGTCCGTGTCGGCGGTGTCCGCGGTGCCCCGGGTGCGCGAGCTGATGCGCGTCCGGCAGCAGGAGCTGATCGCGCAGGCGTGCGCCGCGCACGGCGGGATCGTGGTCGAGGGCCGCGACATCGGCACCGTGATCGCGCCGGATGCGGCGCTGAAGGTCTTCCTCACCGCGTCCTCGGATGCCCGCGCGCAGCGGCGGACCAGGCAGGACGCGGCCGAGGGGCGGATGTCGACCCTGGACGCGACCAAGCAGGACGTGGACCGGCGGGACCGGCTGGACTCCTCGCGGGCGGCCTCGCCGCTGCAGCCCGCCGACGACGCGGTGTGGCTGGACACCACGCACCTGGACGTGTCGGGCGTGCTGGACCGGATCATGGAGTTGGTGGACGAGCGCGAGCTGCGTGGGGTGGCCGCCGGCCCTGGCAGGTGGTGACGTCCGGTGCTGCCCGACGATGCCCGGCCGGGCCTGCACGACTTCGCGCGGTGGATCGCGCGGTGGCTGTACCGGCCGGCGTTCCGCATCCGGGTCCGGGGTCTGTCGCGGGTGCCGTCGAGCGGGCCGGTGGTGCTGGTCGCGAACCACAGCACGCTGATCGAGCCCCAGGTGATCTTCGGCGCGCTGCCGCGCCGTTCGGTGTTCCTGGTGAAGCGCGAGCTGGTGTCCGGTGTGCTCGGCTGGTTGTTCGTCCGGATCGGGCAGCTGCCCGTGCGCCGCGGCGAGCCCGACCGGTCGGCGCTCATGGCCGCGGTGCGCGTGCTGCGTTCCGGTGGTCTGCTGGGCGTTTTCCCCGAGGGCACGAGGGGTTCGGGCGATGTGGAGCGGGCCGAGCAGGGCGCGGCGTGGCTCGTGCGCGCGACCGGCGCGATGGTGCTGCCGGTCGCGACGCGCGGCACGCTGCGGCCGCCCGGGAGCGGGTGGCGGTTCCGGCCTAAGCTGGACGTTCTGGTCGGCGAGCCGTTCCGGCTGACCGTCCGGCGGGGACGGTCCGGCTTGGGGGAGGCGACCGAGGAGATCCGCCGGCGCCTTGCCGAGCTGGTGCACGAACTGGACGAGCGGCGCGCCGCCGCTGCCTGACGAGGACGATATGACTGAGCTGGATGGCACCTGGGCTACGGAGTCCGAGTGGACGGCGGTGGACGAGGAGTTCGGCCACCCGGACGAGGAGGGCGGCGAGCCGCCGCAGCCCGTGCTGGCGGTCGTCGGTCGGCCCAACGTCGGCAAGTCGACGCTGGTCAACCGCATCATCGGCCGACGTGAGGCGGTCGTGCAGGACAAGCCGGGCGTCACCCGCGATCGGGTCGCCTACGACGCCCTGTGGAGCGGCCGCCGGTTCACCGTGGTGGATACCGGCGGCTGGGACCCCAAGGCCGAGGGCCTGCAGGCGTCGGTGACCGAGCAGGCCGAGCTGGCGATGATGACCGCGGACGCGGTGCTGCTGGTGGTCGACGCCACGGTGGGCGCGACGGCGACGGACGAGGCGGCGGCGCGGGTGCTGCGCCGGTCGAAGAAGCCGGTCCTGCTGGCCGCGAACAAGGTCGACGATGATCGTTTGCTGGCCGACACGGCGGCCCTGTGGTCCCTCGGGCTGGGCGAGCCGCACCCGGTGTCGGCCCTGCACGGCCGCAGCTCGGGTGACCTGCTGGACGCGGTGCTGCACGCGCTGCCGGAGACCCCGCGCGAGTCGTTCGGCGAGTCGCGCGGCCCGCGCCGGGTGGCGCTGGTGGGCAAGCCGAACGTGGGGAAGTCGTCGCTGCTCAACCGCCTGGCGGGCGAGTCACGCGCGGTCGTGGACGAGGTTGCCGGCACCACGGTCGACCCCGTCGACTCCCTGGTGGAGCTGGACGGGGAGACGTGGCGTTTCGTCGACACGGCCGGGCTGCGCAAGCGGGTCAAGACGGCGTCCGGCATGGAGTACTACGCCTCCCTGCGCACGCGGGCGGCGATCGAGGCAGCCGAGGTGGCGATCGTCCTGCTGGACGCGTCTGAGCCGATCACCGAACAGGACCTCCGCGTCCTGACGATGGTCGTCGACGCGGGGCGGGCATGCGTGCTGGCCCTGAACAAGTGGGACCTGGTCGACGAGGACCGCCGCCACCAGCTGACCCGCGAGCTCGAGCGCGGCCTGGTCCGGCTGCCCTGGGCGGAGCGCATCAACGTGTCGGCCCTGACCGGCCGTTCGGTCCGCAAGCTGGCCCCCGCACTGCGGACCGCGTTGGCCTCATGGGATCAACGCGTCCCGACGGGTCAGCTGAACTCGTGGCTCTCGGAGCTGATCGCCGCCACCCCGCCGCCGGTGCGCAGCGGCAAGCAGCCGAAGGTTCTGTTCGCGACCCAAGCCCAGACGAGACCGCCGACCCTGGTCCTGTTCACGAGCGGCTTTCTGGAAGCCGGCTACCGCCGCTTCGTTGAGCGCCGCTTCCGGGAGGCGTTCGGCTTCGTGGGCAGCCCGGTCCGCATCTCGGTCCGGGTCCGCGAGAAGCGCCTCCGCAAGAGCTGACCCGCCGCCCGCCGGGCCGTGGGGTGGGCTAGGCTGTCCCCGCACCCGGTGGTTGAGGGTGTGGCCGGGCTGTGGCGCAGTTTGGTAGCGCACTTGACTGGGGGTCAAGGGGTCGCAGGTTCGAATCCTGTCAGCCCGACGGCAAGTCTTAGGGCGAAAGTCCAGGTCAGGGCCTTGGTTCACTTCGGTGAGACGAGGCCCTGACTGGTGTCTGTGCCCGTCTCGTCTCACATTTTCTCACGAACGCGTGTACTGCTGCTAGCGCAGGAGCGTGTCGAGCTGTTGTGCGGCTTCTTTGAGGTGCTCGACGTTGGGGTGGACGTAGACCCGTTTGGTGAAGCTGAGGTCTGCGTGTCCGGCCCAGGCGCTGACGACCACGTCCGGCACGCCGGAGGTGGCGAGGTAGGTCAGGCAGCCGTGCCGGGCGTCGTAGGGCCGGACCTTCCGTACCCCGGCGGTGGCCATGAGCTTGTAGATGGCGCGCCGGAGTTGGTCGGTCTTGAACGGGTGGCCCAGTTCGTCGACGAGGACGTAGCCGGTGTCGGTGTAGCCGACGCCGGCCGCGAGCTTCTCCCTCGCCTGGCGTGCCCTGGCGGATTTCAGTGCCGCGGTCACCAGGGTGGGCAGCGGCAGTGTCCGCTTGCCCTTCTCCGACTTGGGTCCTTTCTCCTCGACCTCACCGTCGACCAGTGTTCGGGTCAGTGCGATGGTGAGCGTGCCGGCATCCAGGTCGACCGCGTCCCAGCGCAGCCCGCACACCTCCGCCGGTCGCATGCCGATCAGCGACAGCAGCACCGGCGCGTAGAGCCGGTCGTTGCGGATCGCCGCGAGGAAAGTCCGGACCTCGCTGTCGGTCCAGGGCGTGCGTTCGGCGCGGTGTGCGGCCGCCTTGTTCCGGGCGTCGCGGGGGATCTGGGTGTACTGCGCGACGTTGCGCACCACCAGTTTCCGCCGCACCGCCACGCTGAGCGCGGACCGCAGCCGGCCGAGGGTGAGCTGCACGGACCGGACACTGAGCCCGGTACCGGGCCGGCCGCCGCGGACTCGTCCGGACGTGAGCATCCAGGCCACCAACTCGTCGATGTCCTGCTCGCAGAGCTCCTGGAGTCGGAGTTGACCCAGCTGCTGGTGCACCGGCCGCAGCGCGTCGGCGTAGTTGTGGGCGGTGGCTTTCTCCACGTCGATCGTCGCCGAGGCGAGCCAGGTGTCCAGCCATTCCGCCACGGTCACCTTGGCCGGGGCGACGAGGGTGTTCTCCTCGGTCTGGTGCCGGATCTGGGCGTAGGCGGCGCGTGCCTCCTTCTTGGTGTCGAAGGTCTTGGTCAACTGCCGGCGGTTCCCGGTTTTCGGGTTCCGTCCGATGTCGACCACGAACCGGTACCGGACCTTGCCGTCCGCTAACTCGATTCTCTTGATCGGATCACTCACTGTTTCCTCCTCTCTCCGTCTGTCGACGGTGAGTCCTGGGCGGGGAGTTGTGCCTGGATCTGCTGGGACAACTCCCGCGTGATATGGCCCGCGGTGTGCTTGGCGCTCGGCGGTGCGCATCGCCCCGAGCTCGACCACCCGCGCGTCGCGCTCGTCGGTCAGCGTCCGTCCCCACATCGACCGCGCGACCCGCACCACGTCGTCCACCGGCACGCCCAGCCGGCGGGCGAGCGCGTGGTCGGCTTCGATGGCGTCCGGTCCGCGGGCGAAGGCGTCGATCGTGGCGAACAGGTGCTCGACGTCGTGGTGTTCCCGCTCGGTGGCCTGCTGGCGGGTGATCTCGGGCGGGGGGTGGTTGCCCTGCATGATCGCGATGGCCCAGTCCCGGGGCACCGGCCCGAGGTGCTCGGCCAGCATCACGTCGCCGTCCCCCTCGAAGAACTCGGTGATCGACACCCGGAACGCCAGCGCGAGCAGCAGCACATCGGCCAGACTGACCGTGGAGCGTTCCCCGGCCTCGATGGCCGCGATCTTGCTTCGGCTCCACCGCAGCCCGTACTGCTTGACCAGGTGCGCGGCCTCGTACTGGGTCAACCGGCTCTGCTCACGCAGCCGTCGGAGGTTGTCCCCCACAACGGCGCCCACCGTCGGCCGCGGCTCCACCCCAGGGAGCGTGGCACATGGCTGGTTCGGTTGACAAGGACTGGTTGGGCCCGAACCATGAATATGGACTGCCCGAAATCCAGGCAGTTGATGGGGGAATGATGGAGCACACATCCAGCGAGATGGAGGAGCCCGACCGGCCTGACGCGCCCACCCTGACCGAGATCAGGCACTGGCCGGCCACGGTCAGCGTGCGGATGGCCGCGGCCGCTTTCGGGATCTCCACCAGCCACGCCTACGAGCTGATCGCCAGACGCCAGTTTCCCGCCCGGGTCGTCCGGCTGGGAAGCCGTCGGCGGGTGGTGGTCACCGAGTCCATCCTGCACGCGCTGTCCAGAACCGACGGCACCTGAACGCTTGGCCGCGATCCGGCTTGCTGCATCACCGAATCGGGATGCCGCGCAGCTCTGAGCACTGTGGACAGTGACAGATCGCCAACAGGTGGTAGCCGCTGGTGCCCGGTGGCGCCCGCAGGTAGTGGTTTCTCGCCAGGCGCTCGTGCGCTGGTGAAGCTGGCGCCCGAGACGGCAGCGGCTGCGTCGCTGGTGGCTTGCCTGTCGACAGCGATCACCACGCCCGGCCGCCGCAGGCCGCGTCGTCAACGAGGGTGGCGGTCGGCGGACGGTGCTGTTGGCGGAGATGGTGACCGCGATGGCGTTGGCGGGTCGCGCCGGCTCGCGGTTGCCAGCTCGGCTGGGGCTGGCCACCGGCCGCAACCTACACGGCACTGTTCGTGCCCAACATGCTGGTCGCGTTGCTGCGCCTGGCGCGTCGCCTTCCTGATCCCGAGAGCGGCGAGTGCCTCGACGAGTGGATGACCGGTCGAGGCCGACGACCCACCCGCACCGGTTCGTGCGCGGCCTGCGCCGTGACCACAAAGCGGTCCGCAATGGACTCACCCTTGCCGCGCACTCGGGCGGAGCAGAGGGCAACGTCAACCGCATCGAAGTGATCAAGAGGCAGATGTACGTCCGCGCCGACTTCGACCTGCTCCGCACGCTGCTACGGTCGCGCCATGCCGATGACATCTCAGCCCGGCGATGTCGACGCCATCCTGGCGGCTGCGTTCCCGGCCTCGGTGAGGCAGCGCATCCCGGCGGTCCTGGAGATCCTGCCGCCGACGCGCCTGATGTCAGGCTCGTCGTTCACCGTGTCAGTGCAGGGTGAATCCGTGACCATCCCGTATCGGCTCTACAACGACGAACCGGAAAGCGAAGCCCAGCAGACACTCTCACCCGACCAACGGACCATCCTGCACTGCCTCTACACCCGCCACCACGACGGCCGCATCCGGCACCGGCACCTTGAGCAAGCCAGCGAGTCCCTGCAGCCCTGGGTCATGCCGTTCGTGGTCCAACTGGTCGGGGAATACGTCGTGGAGATCCTGGTGACCATCCAGGAGCGGCTCGCCGAGCTCAACACCCCCGGTTCGGCTCAACACACCGCCTACGGACAGTTCCTCGCTGCAAACCCCGACTTCCTTACCCTCATCGGCCAGCGCGTGACGAGCTACTGGAACTGCTACTACCGACTCGCCTACCCCAATCTCCACACCTACCCCGGTCACGCCCTTCTGCGCTCGCTCCAAGCCGCAGCGTCCAGCTATGCCGCAACGAACTGAGCGCCGCACTCACGAAACGGCCCAACGAAGAGGGTCGACTTACTCACGAAAGTGCGGCGTGGACCATCGGCGGCCTGCCTTACGTTGATGCGCCGGTCCAGGTGGAGCGGCCCACGCAGGCCCCGGACCGCTCGACTACGGGCCTGTCCGTGCGGGCTCGGGACGTCGTCTCGGCGGGCACCAGCTGGGCACAGTCCACACCAGCGGGCGCCAGGAGGAGTTGCGGCTGTCGCCAGCGTCGCCAACGAGGCGACGATCGACGCCAGCACGGTCATCGTCCCCGGAGGTTTGGTGGCGGCCACTTCGCCAGCCAGGGCACCAGGTGGCGTCCCGAGCCGCCACTCCGCCGGCCGCCTGTCGCCCGCACGCGCCACCGGATCGCCAGAAATCCTGGGCGTGTACCGCCGTCACGCCAGCAAGATCGCCGCGGCCCCGCCGCTCGACTCGGCACCGACATGAGCCGTGCAGTCGTCGACGCACGGTGGCCGCCGCGCGGGTTGTTGCTCGACTCGGCTGTCCACAGCCCAGGCGTGTATCCGCGGCCAGGCCGTGAGCGGACGGGCGCGGTTCCGGTCACCGTCGCCGCATCCTCCGCAGCCACATCATGGTGAGTTGCGATGCGGCCGGATGTGCGCGTATGAGAGCCAGTTGGGCTCTCGGAGGCGGATTCTGAAGCCGTGTCGCAGAGCCCTTGCCGCAGAGCAAGATATGCAAAAACCATACGGTTCTTGCCTGATCGCCGCGGCGATCAGAGATCCTGTCCTTGGGGAACAGGATCGCGCCTCGGGCCGGCGGGCCGAAACGGACCGACCGAGCCGAGGGCGACCGGAGACGATGGGGGCTTGTCGTGGGGGAGCGGGAAGGTGCGAAGTCGGGGGTTTCGAGTCCGCGGGTGCGTGGGCATCGGACGCATTCGCGGCAGGGGAAGCGCCGTCAGCGGGGGCAGGCGGCCTATGACGATGTGGAGTGGTCGCTGATCTGTCAGGCGGCGGCGCTGGACAGGTTGCGGCCGATGGCATGGGTGACGCAGGTGGCCCACGATGCGGCCGCGGCGCGGGTGATGGGCGCTGCCGCGGGATCGGGCTCGGCTCACCGAGCTCGCCGTGGAGTTGCGCCGGCATCGGCGGCTGCTGGCGAACGTCGGCGGGAACCTGAACGCGGTGGCGGCTCATCTGCATTCCACCGGTGAGGTCGACCCGGTTGAGGCCAAGCTGGGAGCGGTGCTGGGCATGGTGCGGCGCCTGGTGGACGAGTCGGACGCCCAGCTGCGTCGGTGCGTGCGGTGCTGGGGTGATCACCAAGGTGGTGCACGGCTGGCGCCCGGCCGGTCTGATCGCCTACCTGATGGGCCCGGGGCGCCACGAGGAGCACCGCAACCCGCGGGTAGTTGCGTCCTGGGACGGCGCGCCGCGGTGGCACCAGCCGGCCAAGCTGCCTGGTGTCGTGGTCGACGGCGAGGTACTGGCGCCGGGCGAGTTCGACTTCGACCTGCGTCGGTTGATCGCCACGATGCAGGAGTGGCCGAAGATCGCCGGGCTGCCGATGGACAACCCGCCGCCCGAGCCGACACCGCAGCTGCCCACCGGCCCCGCGTCGGGCGGCGGCGGCGCCCGGCGCACCCGGCGCATCGCCGTCGGGTGAGCAGGGCCGGGTGGGGGAGGAGGTGGCGCGCTGGTCGGCGTGGCTGCGCACCGCCGGGCGGCGGCGCCCACCGGAGGACGCGCCGCCGTGGGTGAGGTTCTACCGGTGGGATCCGAAGGCCGGCCGGATCCGGCTCCGGCCGGGGTATGTGTGGCACTGCTCGGTGGCGCTGCACGCGGATGACCCGGTGCTGTCCGACGCGCAGTGGGAACACATCGCGCAGCGGCTGATGGAAGCCACGGGTATCCATCAGGCGGGCTGCCGGTGGATCGCCGTGCGGCACGCGGACAACCACATCCACCTGTGCGCGACGCTGGTGTCGGAAACCACCGGCCGACGGTTCTACCCGCACAACGACTACCCCAAGCTGCGCGTGGCCGCCGAGCAGCTGGAGAAGGAGTTCGGCTTGGTGCGTACCGCGGAGATGGACAAGACCGCGTGCCGCACCCCCACCCGCCAGGAGATCGGCAAGACGACCCGAACCGGGCGCGCCGAGCCGGCGCGGGTGGAGCTGCGCCGGGTGGTGTCGCAACTGGCCGCCACCAGCAGCACTGCCACCGAGTTCCTCGCCGCCCTGCGCGCGGAAGGGGTGATCGTGCATCTGCAGCGTGGTGCCGACGGCGAGGTGCGGGGCTACGCGGTCGGGCTGGCCACCGACCGCACCTCCGGCGGCGCGCCCGTGCTGTACGCGGGCGGCAGGTTGGCGGCCGACCTCACCTGGCCCAAACTGCTCGCCCGCTGGGCCAGCACCCCGCACCACGACCACCCGCAGCTGCAGCGGACCGCGACCGGGCAACCCACCCCGGCAGCGCGGCGCACTGTGCTGACCGAAGTGGCCGCCGTCGTCGATCACGCCGCCACAGAGTTGAGATCGGGAAATGAGAGCGGAGACGGCATCGCACATGCCACCGCCGACGTCCTCGCCGCGCTCACCGCGGCAGCTGAGCCCGGCCGCCGGGGACCGCTCGGGACGGTGCTCGACCACTACGACCGTTGTGCCCGCACCCCGCACACGGTGCTGCCGCCCTCGCTCGGGCCACTCGCCCGCGACCTGCGATGGGCCGCCCGTCACCTGGCCCGGGTCGGCGCGCTGTCCGGCCGCGGCAACGAGCGGTACGCCACCGCCACACTGCTGCTCGCCCTCGCAGCCCTGATCGCGGAGATCGGCGCCTGGCAAGAACTACGCGGCCGCCGCCACCAGGCCGCAGCCGCGCACCGCGCCGCCGCGGCACTGCCCGCCCCGACGACCCGACCAACGCGCACCACCACCCCAACGGCACGGCCAACTCCGCACCGCCCGACCGGACCAGTCACCGCAACCCGCGTCCGCCCGCCGACGCCATCACCCGCCGCACAGCCCCACCGCACACGATGACCGAATCCGGGGGAGAGGTGCGGACGACTTGCCGCGCCGTTCACGACCCCCCAAGGCACTGTCATCTCGACCGAGGGGCCGGCTCGCCAGGATTGTGCTGTCGACGCTGGTGCCACGCGGCATCTTACGGAAATCGGTGATCGTGCCTCCGTTGTGTCGTACCGTTGGCGTACTTTGCTCAGCAAGCCCCAATTGGCCAAGGTCATCGCGGGCCATGGAGAGAACAGGGAAGGAGTCGTCGTGACCATTCCCGTCCAGCCGCACGTGTCGGCGCCCCGACCATGGGATGCGGCGGTCCAGGTTCATGCGGCCTTGAACTCGGGGCAGGTGTTGAATCCCGTGCCGGCACCGATGTCCGGTCTCACCCCGGCACAGGCCGAGTACGCGGTCGGGGTCTTCCACCATCGACACTCGGCAATGACCTTCGCCCGCTACACCGCCGCAGACGTCATCCAGACCGACACAGGCCCACGGTTCGTGTTCGGCACACCCCAATTCCTCACCGGATATGCCCTCGGCTCGCTGGCAATCCGGCGCCGGACTCGCCGCAAGGCACAGCAGGCAGCCGCACCGCAATGGCGACCGAGCCCACTCGGCCACGTCGTCGTCACCACCCACCGCCTGTGGTGCGAGATCATCACACCCGACGGCGCAGTGTGGAAGCGGTTCGACCACGACCAGATCACGCAACTCGACCTCACCGGACAGACACTGACCCTGACCTTTCCACTGATCCCACCGCTACGACTGGACGGCGCCTGGGCGCCATGGTGCGCGGCGGTCATCGCCCATCACCGCTTCGGCCCGAACGCGCCACACGTGGTGCCAGCTCTGGCTAAATAGGACTTGTTGCACCGGAGGCGGTCGGCGCCAGCGAGGTCACGAGCACGCCCAGCCGAGACCATCAACGGTGACATGAGTCAGGTTCGCTCCTGGTTCGGCGGCCGCGCTGGCCAGGGCCTGGGTTCTGGATGGTGGGTGTGTCACAGGTGTATTTGCCGCCGATGGGTGGCGTGGGGCTTGACATTGAGCCGGTCTTGGCCAGTTGGGATCGGGCCCAGTCGCGTAGTCAGGTTCGGCTAGCTCGATTTCTTGATCACGCTGGAGTGGTTGCGGCGCCGATGATGGTCTCAACGAGCTTGCTGTCGCTGGAGTTGGCGGTCGGCCTACCCAAAGGTGTCCCGCTCACCAGTGGTGGCCGCGATTTGGACAACTATCTCTTCCCGCTGGTCCACCGTCTTGGTGCGGGGCGATTCTGCGCAGTCTTCGGCCGCAAGTTCCCCGGGACGCCATCCCGGCTGGCGGTAGGTCCGGCTCGGGTCCTGAAGACGGTCGTTGAGCCGGAGTTCGTGATGCGTGTCGTGGGTTCGTCGACGCGGCCGGAGTGGAAGGCAACTATTCGTGCTCAGCTGCTGGCCGCCGGGGTTCGTGTTGTCGAGCCTGGTCCGGTAGCACTCGGGATCGCGATGACCACCGGTGGTGGCAGGAACTGGGCGAACCTGTGGAAGCCGTTGCTCGATGCGTTCGGGCCGGTACTTGGTGAACCTGGTGCCAACCCGTTCCACCCGCAGGATGACCGCATCACCAACCTTGCGCTCTACCACACCATCGACACCAGTCTCGGCCACGCCGTGATCGTCACAGCGTGGTGGAACCAAGCCACTCCCCACCCCTAGCCAGCACCGCTCATCCGTGTTGTGGAGGCTTCTCGCGGGGCGATGAATGCGCCCGTGTCGAGGTCAGGCTGGACCTTCACCACAGAAGCGCCATTCGCCGTCCTCGTCGATGATCTTGATATAGATGTGAGGTTGCTCCGTGGTGCCGTCCTCGGCTACCAACTCGAGGTCGATGTTCGCGGTAGCGGTGTCTCCAATGACGTTTGGCTCCCCGTCCGCTGTGGCGGTGATGTCGTAGGGGGCGAGGGTTTGCTCGAGGTCGGAGGTGTCGGTGCCGTACTTGCGCCTGTACCCGCGGAGCACGCCCTGCTCACGACGTCGACGAAGCTCTTGTTCTCGTATGCCGCCATGTATGCGTCGCGCACCTCATCCGGGGTGCTGCTAACGCTGGGGCCGTCGGGAGGCAACTCCGGCTCTGAGCTCGTGGCGGTCGGCTCGCTGCTCGAGGTGGAGTCCGGTGTGGTCGTCCCGCTCTGGCCGGTCCCTGACCCTCCGGAGGATCCGCCGTCCTCTCGGTGGCCTTCCACGCTGAGCACGTTGGATCCGGGGAGGATCTCCTCGCCGACGATGGGGCTGACGACGAAGGTGGTACCTGCGTAGTTGACCGCGAGTGCGGCGAGGGTCACCAGCACTGTTGTTCCGACTCTGAGGTGCTGGCGACGACCGGTGGTTGTCACGAAGGGCTCTACGGCCATGCAGACGATGGCGCAGACGAGGGATGTCAGCGGGCTTGCGCCGAGGACGGCGGGGGTTGCCGTGCCGAGCGCGCCGGCGGCGACCGCGGCGAGTAGCGCGACTGATAGGCGCGGACCGGTCGGGTGGCCGTGGCCGCCTGGTGGGGGACCCATCGGATATCCCACATATCCAGGTGGTCCGTACGGTGGTGGTGACCGGTGGCCGGCGCCGAAACCGGGATTGTTGCGGGAATTTCCTCGCGGATAGGACATTGTCGCCTCCCCTCAGCCTCGATCCACCGCGTCGAATTGGTTGATCGTTCTGGGTCGGCTAGTTGATCTTCGGTTGGGGATTTCGGTTCGTGGGCGTGCGGGACTGGCCGGCCTTTCATCCGGCGTGTCCATTGTGGTCTCCGGGTCGGGCCCTGCGCGGGCGGGGCGGTCAGGGTCAGGCGGCCAGGGTCGGTGGGGCGCGGTGGGTCGTGCGGAGACTTGTGCGGTGGGTGGCGGTGAAGGCGTTGTGCCAGGCGTGTTGCCAGGGCCAGGTTTCGGGTAGGTGCCAGGTGATCTGGTCGCGTCCGGTGCGGGCGGGACGGGCGGCGACGGCGATGAGTTCGGTGCGGATGGTCGCGCCGCGCGCCTTGGCGTGTCGGGTTGAGGCCAGGGTGCCCAGTGCTCGGGTCAGGGCGTGTGCGGTGACGGCGAGTTGGATCCAGGCGGCGTTGGCGTTGAACGCGGCTGAGGGCAGGTGTGCCCATGGTCCGTCGATCAGGTCGGCGAAGACCTGTTCGACGATGGCGTGGCCGCGATGCTGGGATTCGGTCTGCACCAGGGGGAAGGGGCTGTCGGTGAACACCGCGTGGTACCGGTAGGTGGCGAACAGTTCGCCCTGGCCTTGGGCGGCGGCCTTGGGGTTGAGGCGTTTGACGCGGCGCACGATCAGCCGGCCGTCGGTGCGGTGCTTGGTCTTGGAGGCGAACGCGGTGTAGGGCACTTCGGCGATCTCGGCGTCGGAGATCCACGTGTCGGTCGCTTCGTCGTAGATCGCGTTGGGGTACTTGATCGGCCTCCAGGCGTCCTCGGCGATGCCGCCGATCGCGCGTTTGACCTTGGGGTCCATCCGCACGGTGACCGAGAACCGGGCGCCCGGCGCGGCGGCAGGCGGCGACGAACGCCCCGGCGTAGTAGGCCGAGTCGGCGCGCACCACGATCATGCCGGTCACGCCGGCCTCTCGCGCGGTGTTGATGGCTTCGGCCACCAGGCTGGCCGCGCCACGTGCCGGAGCCGGCGTTGCCGCCCCGCAACCGCGCCGCCGCCACCACCGGCGCCGCGATCGGTGTGGACACGGTGGCGGCCAGCACGTTCAGCCCGCGCACCAGCAGCGACTTCGACGCGATCTTGGCGTGCCCGAACGCCGCGCCTTGCTTGGTGGCGCCGAACACCCGCCGCTGCACCGAGTCCACATCGATGAACGCCAGCGCGTCCGCGCCGGGCAGCAAGCGGCGCCTGCGCGGCCAGCCGCGGCAGGACCCGGCGGTGCACCGCGGCGAGCTGGCGCACGTTGCCGTGGTCGAACGCGCGCAGGAACGACCCAAGCGTTGACGGAGCGCGGATCCCGCCGAACGTGGCCGGGCATCGCGCCGTGTCGCAGCAGGTCCATCCCGTCGATGCGTGTCCGCGCCGGCGACCATCCCCGCCACCAGCGAACCGACCTTCAGATCCGGGTTCGCACCGACCTTCGGCGGCCACGTGCACATGCTCGGCGACCAGGTCTTCCAGCCCGACGTTCTCGGCCAGCCGCACCGCCGGCACCAGTCCGGCGTGCGACACGAGATTCGGATCATCGAACGTCGCGTACGTCTTGGCCGCGGTATGCAACAATCGCATCTACGAAGTGCCCTTTCGATCCAGGATATGCGAGCTTCAGCAACTCCGCATTCTCCCAGGTCAAAGGGCACTTCTGCTGTCACGACACGCTTCCGGACACAATCCGGGCGGTGGATCGAGGCTCAGGCAGGACCGCGTCGGCGAGAAACCGCGAGAATGTCGCTGACCTTGGCCCCGATGTCTCGGTTGCCGAATCCAGCGGCGACGACGCCGGCGTTGGTGAGTAGTTCGCGGGCGACTTCCAATTTTCCGCCGTCGTGCAGCAGCGTGCCCAGCCTCAGCAGTGAAGTCGCTTCTAGATTGGGGTTCTCCGCCGCTCTGGCCAGGGTCAGCGCGCTGCGGTGACATGTCTCGGCCTTCGCGGCGTCGGAGTGCTGATAGTGCAGACCCAGGTTGTTCAGCACGTGACCGAGCAGGTCGTGATCGTCGAGCGAGCTGGCGAGCACGAGGGCGCGGTGGTGACAGGCCACCGCCTCGTCGTCGCGCGCGAGGTGGTCGTATGCGAGGCCGAGGCTGCTGAGTACATATCCTCCCGTGCACCTGTCCTCGAGCATGTGTGCCAGAGGCAACGCGCGCTCGAGCGAGTCGACCGCGTCCGCCCGCTGCCCCAAGTGTGTGTGCACGTGACCGAGGTGGCGCAGCACCCGGCATTCCAGCCTGGGGTCGCGCGCCGTTTGCTCGATGTCCAGCGCGCCGACCAGACACTCGCGGGCGTCCTCGAAGTGCCCGAGCCTGCTGTAGACGGCACCGATTCTGGCCAGCTCCCAGCCTTCGCAGTCGCGCCAGTCGTGGTTGCGGGCGATCTTGAGCGCCAGCGTGTGGAGTGCCATCGCGTCGTCGTAGTGTCCGCGGGTGTCGAGGTAGCGGTACAGGAGTGCGGAGACCTGGATTGCGCGCTGGGGCCACCCGCTGTTGGCAGCGAACTCGGCAAGCGTCATCAGATTCCGCGCTCGGCATCCAGCCAGTCCAATGCGCGCTCGCCGGTCGCCAGCGGCAGCACGGTCGCCGGGACTGACGGCGAGCCTGCTGATGACGTCGTACGGAGCGACTAGCGCCATCGCCGTCGTGCAGGTGCCAAGGTAGTGGTCGAACAGGCGGTTCATCGCCTCGTCCGCGTCGACCGGGTCGTGGCGGTCCGCTTCCTCCCGTGCATAGGCCGCAGCAGATCGTGCATTCGGTAGCGGTCGTCCCCCGCGGGCTCGAGCAGGTTGGCCCGGACGAGGTCGTCGATCCGCCGGCGGGCCTCGGTGAGGTCGACGTCCATGAGTGCGCCACAGGTGTAGATCCAGATCCTGTCCGGGATGCAGGCCCAGCAGGCGGAACGCCCGTGCTCGTTCGGCCCTCAGGTGAAGGTAGGACCAGGAGAACACCGTGCGAATCGCGGTGCGCTCGTCTGCTCCCGCGCTGAACAGGTCGAGGTGGTACCGGTGCAACTCGCCCGCGAGCTCGGCCAGGCCGGAACGTCGTCGGGTGCTGGCGAGCTCCGCGCCGAGCCGGATGGCGAGGGGGAGCAGCGCGCATCGTCGCACCAGCTCGGCGGCGCCTTGCTCGTCCTCGGCACCCGGTCGTTCCCGATGAGTACCTCGAGCAGTGCGACCCCGTCCGTGAGAGGGAGATGACGCACCCGCACGTGGTGTGCACCGTGCCGCGCAACCAGCCATGGAGACTGTTCCGGCTGGTCACCACGACGAGCCTGTCAGGGCCGTTCGGTATCAGCGGCCGTACCTGTTCCTCGGACGCTGCGTTGTCCAGGAAGACCAGGATCCGCTTGCGGTCGAGCGGTCGCGGAACAATGCGGTCCGCTCGGAGAGGTCGCTGGGCAGCTGGTCGCGGGCCACACCCAGGCTCCGCAGGAAGGTGGCGAGGGCCTGCGCCGGCTCCAGCGGCTGTTCGGGGTCGAACCCGCGCAGGTCCACGTACAACAGTCCGTCGGGGAAGTCGCGCGTACGCGATGTGCCCAGCGCACGACCAGCGCGGTCTTGCCGACCCCGGCCGTGCCGCTGACCAGCGCCACCGTCGCGGCGAACGAGTCGTCCTTCGCCGTGAGGAGCTCGTCGAGCCGGGCGAGCTCGGCGCTCCGACCGGTGAACCCGCGAACGTCCGGCGGCAGCTGCCAGGGGATCGCCGCCTGCTCGCTGTTTCGGCCGCCACGAACGCGGGCAGTTCTGCGGCGGCTCCGGCGCTCCCCGCTCGCCTTCTCGCGTAGCTCGGCCATGTGCTGGAGAACTTGGGCGGGCGCCGCGAGCTCGTGCAGCAGCTTGTCCAGCACGACGAGCGACGGCAGAGTCGTGCCGTCCAGGTAGGCGTAGACGCTGCTGGGCGAGAGGTGCAGTCGTTTCGCGACTGCGCTCACCTTGATCGTGGCACCACGGTCACGTTCCGCCGCGGACCACAGTTTGCGCAGCTCAATGGCGAGGTCAGCGGTTGCATCGCCTGCGGGGTCCGTCTCGTCGGACACTGGTCGATCCCCCCGGGGATCCGGGCCCGTGGCCGATGGTCATGGCCCCAGGCGATTCCAGGTGATTCCAGATTCTCGTGCGGATCAACCGGTGCGATCCACACTGAGGGGCAACACCATACGACAGTGGTATGACCGGTCGGGGAGATACGTGGGTTACTCGCCAGTTCATTTCGCCGCTGCCGCGCGACGGCATTGTGTTGATCTACGCAGTCCCCCTCGCGCATGTCACGTGTCGAGTGGATGGCATGTTTTTGGCATTTTCTGGACGGTGTTCTTGGCTCTGCGCAAGGTGATCAAGAAAGCGAGCCCTCCTGCAGGGAGGCGCCGCTGGAATTCTATGGTGCCGGTATCGGCAGTGACCACGGCCGACCTCCGGAGTTTCGCATGTGGACTGTTCGCCTGGTCCGCGAGGCCGAACTCCGCCCGCGTATGTGGGGGCATGGGACAGCGAGAGCGGGTCAGGACGACGGACCGCCCTACGCATCAGCATGACTCAATGCAAATCACCTTGCATCAACTTGCACGCGATCGGAGTACGTGAGACGTGCGGTTATGCTCAATCTCATGATCAAACCAACGGACGGAGTCTTGACAGCGCCATGAATCACCGGGTTCACTGTGCATCACATCGAATCAGCTTGAATGGTGACTCGGTGGGAAGTCGGAGGAGGCGGAAGGGGCCTGTCATATGGCCGGGGAGACGGAGGCGCCGCGGCCGTCGAAGCGGCATCAGCTGGCTGTGGAGCTGCGGCGGGTCCGCGAGCTGTACGGCATGTCAGGCCGGGAGCTGGCTCAGCGAATCGACATCAGTCAGTCGAAGGTGTCGCGCGTCGAGTCCGGCCGGACGATCCCTTCGCTGCAGGAGGTGCTGGCTTGGGCGAGCGCGGTTTGTGTGCCGGCCGACCGTCAGGAGTGGCTGGTCGCGCTGGCGGAGTCGGCGTTCACCGAGGTGCACACCTGGCCGTCGGCGCTGCGGACGAGAGGGCACATCCAGGACGAGATCGAAGAGCGAGAGCTCAGGGCTCGCCTGGTCCGTACCTTCCAGCCCTCGGTGGTGCCGGGTCTGCTGCAGACGGCGGAGTACGCCCGGCGAGTCATCTCGATGGCGCGGCCGGGGTCCGTAGACGCGGTCGCCGAGGCCGTGGACGGCCGGTTGCGGCGCCAGCTCGCGCTGTACGAGGAAGACCGGCGGTTCGAGTTCTTGGTCACCGAGGCCGCCCTTCGATGGCGCCCGGGTCCTGCGAAGCTGCTCCTGGCTCAGCTGGACCGCATGGCCTCTCTGTCCACTTTGGAGAACGTGTCGATTGGGGTGATCATGCTGGACACCGATGCCGCGACGACGAACACACACGCATTCGTCATCTACGATGACCACAGTGACGATCAGGACCCTTTTGTGGAAACGGAAACTGTGCACGCGAACCTGATCGTCAACGACCCCGGCGATGTTGATCTCTACCAGAGGCGATGGGCGTTGCTGTCCGGGACCGCCGTGTTCGGTGAGGAGGCACGCGCCGTGTTCGCCGAACTCGCGGTCGCGATCCGCGCCAAGACCTGATCGCTGGACGGACGTCCCACCCGCGGGCCTCGCCGGTCGTGGCCGGCAGGGTGCGCCGTGTGAGGCCACGGCACACCCCGCTACGCTCCCGGCTCAGCTGGGGAGGTCGAACGCACCCGTCTTGATCTCCACGACGAATGCCGCCCAATCGTTACCCGCGGGCAGAACCGGTCCGTTCAGCTGCTTGGAGTCACGAATCGCGGCGCCGCTGCCGATCATCGCGATTTCGACGCAGCTCCCGTTCTCGCACCTGGTGCTCTTCTTCCACCGCAAGTGCACAAAACCGTAGTCGTCCATTTGTCACTCCTGGTTGTTGTCGCGATGGCTGCTGCCTTCGCAACGCCAACTCAAACCGCATCACCAGGGGAACCAGCTGGGCTGTTTCCCGCATCTGCTGGGTAAGTCGCTGGGTATTCGGCTGGGTACCTCGCGGCTGCGAGATGGAGCCATGTCATGAAAGAACACGACGGAGCCGGGCTGCGCCTGTTCGGCCCGATCGAGGCCGGTGGCCAGGCAAAACAGGTCGACTTCGTGGGCCGGCTGGCGCGCCTGCTCGCCGCGCTCGTCGACGCCGAAACCAAGCCGGTATCCAGAGACTTGTTGATGGAATGGGTGTGGGATGAGGAGGAAAAGCGCCTGGAACCACGACTTTCCGAGTTGATGTGCCAACTGCGCCGCAGGTTTGAGATTGCCGGCATCGAGGCGAAAATTGTCTGCGAGCACGGGCTGTGCCGACTTGATGTCGCGGCATCGCGCGTCGACGTTCATGAGTTCGACCGGCTGGTCGCCGCAGGTCGTGAAGCGGCTGCGATGGGCGCGACGGAGAAGGCCGCGGAAATGTTGCGCCAGGCACTCGAGCTGCGCCGTGGCGAGCCGCTGGGAGCCTTGGACGGCGTTCTTGTGCAGGGTTACCGGATGCGTCTCAAAAAGGCGTACTTGAATGCCCAGATCGCTTACGCCGAGATCCTGGTCGGGTTGAACCGGCACGTCGAGGCCCTTCCTGTCCTGGACGAGCTGCACCGTGCCGAACCACGTCAGCAAAAGGTCGCGGAGCTTTGCATGCTGGCCCGGTACCGGTCGGGCGACAGGGTACGTGCCGCGGAGGTTTTCCCGCAGGTCAGGCGTGCCCTGGTAGACGTGGGCATGGACGTCGGCAAGTCCCTCTCCGACCTGCATCAGCGAATTCTCGAACAAGATCACACGCTCGATCCGACGTTGTCCAGAATCGAACAGCGAAGTGGACATGAAATGCCCGACCCTGGTGACACGGTAAAACGAACCGAGAAGTCGTACACGACCGGCGACAAACTGGCCTTCGGTGAGGAATCCATCGCGGCCGAGTTCGTCGTTCTCGGTCAGCCGGGCTCGGCCGCCCCCGCGTCCTTGCCGACCCCGGATGCCTTGCGCGCCGCGGACCAGGTCGTCACCGGCAAGAAGGCCGGGATCGGCCGAGGAGCCGTGACGACCGAGTACGCCATCGACAACAGGCCACCCCGATGAGCGGGCCGGAGGCCGTCGGCGACCAGGCTGCCGACGACGGCCACGAGGCGGACGTGGCGCACGCCGGCGAAGCCGGCGAGCCGGACGGCGCGAGCACGCCCGGCGGGCACGACCAGCCAGAGCAGGTTGACAGCCAGGAACACGACGCGCTGCGTGAGGAGTCCGCGGCCCCCGACGCGGAGTGGGCCAGCAAGAACAACCAGCGGGACCGGCAGCGAGACGAAGGGCTCCGTGCGCTCGGCGAGGATCCGCTCGACCCTCGCCGCCGCGGCGGTTTCCTCGCCGCCGCGGGCGCCCACAGTGGCGGGAAGTTCGCCGTGGGCAGCGGGGCCGTGTCGGCCGAACAGTTCTACAACTACAACGTCAGCGCCGAGTCGAAACCGGTGCACGGCGGTCGCCTGCCCGCCGACGTGGTCAACGCGTCGGTGGACACCCACGTGCCGACCGGAGAGCAGGCGCTGCTCCGCGAGGTGCTCTCCCAGCACAAGGTCGCCTACCTGTCCGGCCGGGAAGGCACCGGGCGGCTCGACACCGCCTACGCCGTGCTCGCCGAGCTGTGCGGCGTCGACAAGATCGTCATGGTCGACGTGGACGAGGACACCTCACTGGCCGTCGCCCTGCATCAGGAGGGGGTGCTGCGAGCGGGGCACGGTCACGTGCTCGAGCTGGCAGCCGGCCAGCCCGCACCGCGTAAGCAGACACTGGGCGTCGCCGCCGAGGCATGTGGCGACGGCGGGTACGTGATCATCATCGGCGCGCTGGCACAGGGTGGCAACTCGCTGCGCCCGTACGAGGTCGCGCACCAGCCACCCGCGGCCGCGGACGTGCTCGACAAGCACCTGACCCATCTGCTGCACACCCGGGAGCGCTGGCCGGACGCGGACGGTTTCGCGTGGCGATGCCGTAACGACGACGCCATCGCACGGTACCTGGCCGCGACGTGGCAGCCGGCCGACGTCGTGGTGCTCGCCCGACGGCTGGCCGAGGTCGCCACGAGGAACGGGACTCCGGCGGAGGCACTCGATCTGCTGCCTGGCGCGTTGCGGGCACTGGCCGTCGACGTGCTCAAGGACGCGGAGGGCGACACCAACACCATGCGCAGGCTGACCGCCCGGATCGCGTACGCGATCTACCACGGTACCCCGCTCACCGTCGTGTTCGAACTCGCCTCGGCGCTCCTGGCCGTGTTGCCGCCGGAGGACCCCGATGAGCCGGATCCGTTGGTGCGCGCCGTGTTCGACGGAGGCATCGACAGCCTGGTAGCACGGGAGATGCGGGCTGGTGACGATGACGGCGACGCCCCCGCGGACACCGAACGGCTGGCCCGGCTTCGTGATCCGGGACTGGCTCGCGCGGTGCTCGACGTGGTGTGGCACGACTACGACCACCTGCGTACGCCACTGCTGGCCTGGCTGTTCGTACTCGGCGGCGACCGCCGGGAGCGGATCCGGATGCGGGCCGGGCAGGTCGCCGGCCAGCTGGCGATCTACGACTTCGGTCGCGTCTACCGGGAGCTGCTGCGACTGTGGGCGACCTCCCCGCGGACGGCATGTCGGCAGGCCGCCTCGTGGGCGATGGAACGTGCCGCGCTCGAACCGAGGCTGACCGCCCGGGTCTGCCGTCAGGTGGGGGACTGGGTCTTCAGCCCCGATCCGCTGCTGAACGACTCGGCGGCCCGAAGCCTGGCGACGCGGATCGGCACGGAGTGGCCGGAGGAGGCGATGGATCTGCTGTACCTGGTGGCGGTTCGCGAAGAACACGCGCACAGCCCCGCGGTCGCGCAGGCGGTCGCGCAGCTCTACCCGCCGCACCAGCCGGAAACGGGACGGGCCGTCCTCGACGAGCTGTCGCGCTGGGCGAGCGAGGACGAGCGATGCCTGCAGGCGCACGCCGCACGCGCGCTGACCTTTCTCGCCCACCGCAACGCGGCGGCACCCGACGAACACTGGCCGGCGTTGTTACGCCTGGTGAACGATGATCCCGAAGCGTGGTCACGACTCGTCGGGCTGTGGCAGACCGCGCTGACGGAACCCACCACGGGGATACGCAGCTGGGCGGTCCTGCGTGTCTGGCTGCTCCGTGCCGACGAGCACCCCGACATCGACGACGCCGTCATGCGGCTTGCCACCGAGGTGCTCGGCATTCCACCCATGCGCTCCCGCGCGTTGTTCAACCTCGCCCAGTGGCTTCCCCGCGACGCCGGCACATCGATCGTGCGCCGGATTTACGACAACCTCCGAAAGGATGACCAATGACGACTCCCGTCCCCACCTCGGCACCGCGCCGGCGCCGGTTCCGCGCCTGGCTCCGCCGGCTGTTCGGCCAGCCTGCCGGCCCCGGGCCGCAGCAGCCGGCGACCATGGTGTCCGAGTACCGCAAGGGCGAGCCCCTCGAGCTCCCCGCCGACGGCGGCGTGTTCCACTTCACCATCCACATCGACCTCACGTGGTCGGCACGCGGCATGTCCCGTGGCTCGCTGAACTACTGGATCGGCGAGTATCACGACAGCGCGATCCGGTTGCTGCGCAACGCGATCTGGTCGATCGCCCGCGCCCACCTGCCGCACCAGCCGGAGGTCGTCGAACGGGCGATGAACGAGGCGCTGCGCGAGGGATGGTGCTTCGGGGACCCCGGCGAGGTCGTGTCGTGCGTGGCTGCCGTCCAGGTTGTCGCGGACCGGCGCGTCCTGGACCGGCACCTGCCACTGTGGGAGCAGCTGGCCGAGCTGGACCTCCGCTACCGCCTCGAGCACCGGCGGATCGACCACGTCGTCGAGCTCCTGGTCCGCTGGCGGGATCTGATCGAGGAGCTCGGCGACGGCCCGGTCGTGGCCCAGGCCGCCAAGCTCGCCGACACCGACGTCGCCACCACCCTCGAAGGTCTCGCGGTCAAGCGGCTCGCGCTGGGTACCGACCTGGTCAGCGTGCTCGAGAAGGCACGCAACGCCCACGGCCAGGTCGGCCTGTTCGAGCTGGCGAAGTCCTACGACGTCGCGGTGCGGACTTTCGAGCGGCAAGCCGGTCTGAACGTGGGAGTGGTGAGCGTGGGCGGGGAGGACACGCCGTGAGCACCGCATGGCAGACCCGCGGGGTGGCCGCCGCCGCGGCGGCCGTCCTGGCGGGAGCGACGCTCGCCGGCTGCGGCCTCCTGTCAGAGCCCGCCGCGGTGCCGGCGTGCGGCTGGCTCGACTCGGTGAAGCCGGCCGCCGACGCCGGACACACGGTGGTCCTGCTGGATCGGTCGGCGTCGTCACGAGGCGCGGACGCCCCGGACTACGTCGCCGCATTGCGGAAGCCGGTGACGGCGGCGGTCGAGGCGCACGACGTGGTGTCCATCGGCACGTTCGACGGCTCCGCCGCCTCCGTCCGCTGGACGGCCGAGGACCTCGTCACCGACCGCGGCCGGGCCAACCCGCAGAACCGGCGCGATGACGACGAGACGGCCACCCGATGCGTACTCGCCGAGCTGACCAAGGCGGGCTCCCTGCCGGCGAGCGTCCCGGGCTCGGACGTCATCGGTGCGCTCCACATGGGCGGCCAGGCGATGCGCGACGAGCACGGAATCCGGAGGATCGTGCTCGCGACGGACGGGCTGGCCACCACCGGATGTGCTGATCTGAGCCGGGTGCGAGCGGGAGACCGCGGCGTCATCGACGAGATCGAGCACCTCTGCCGAAGCCAGGCACCGAATCGCGACGACCTGACCGGAGTCGGCGTGACCTTGCTCGGCATCGGACATCCCGCGGCCGGCCGCCCGCAACCGTCGACGTTGCAGCTGGACTGGCTCGGCTCGTTGTGGTCGACGCTGTGCCGCGACCGGACCGGCAGCGCGTGTGACGTGTCGACGGCAGCGGTGCCGCGTGCCGGGCACGACCTTACCGGTCAGGACGACGCCGAACCCGCATCACCCGACGACCCGGTGCTGCGCTTCCCGCCCGCGGAGACCGGGGTCGACGACGATGGCGCGACCCGCTTCCAGCTCGACACCAGCGTGCTGTTCGCGCCCAACGAATGGGTGATCACCTCGGCAGGCGAATCGTCGCTGTCCCGCGTCGCGGCCAACATCAGGCGAGAGGGTGCGGCGCGGATCTCCGTGGACGGTTACACCGAGGCCGAGGCCAGCCCCGACGCGAACCGGACGCTCGCCCAGCATCGAGCGGACGCGGTGAGCGGGTTCCTCCGCCGGCACGGCGTGACCGTGCACGACTCCACCGGGCACAGCGACATCCCGCCCGGTTGCGCACCCGACGACCGAAGCTGCAAGCGCCGCGTCGACATCGTGGCCACCCACCGTCCTCATGAGACAGGCTGACATGACCCAGAACGGAACGACCAGTATCGGTAGCCGAACGGCCGGCCCGATCCACCTCACCCAGCCGTGTCCACCAGGCATGCCGTGCGCGGAAGTGATCCCACAGCCCCACCGGGAGACGTACCCACGGGAGCAGTTGAGCAATGCTGAGGCAGCCGAGCTCACGCAGGCGAAGGCCGAGGCGGACGCCATGATCGCGGCCGCCCGCCCGGCGATCGACACTGCGGTGGGGACGTTGCTGAGGCGCGAGCGGACGGTCGAGGCCACGCTGTACCGGCTGAGCGCGTTCGCCGGCAGCGCGGCTCTTCGGCACAGCCGCGACGACGTGCGCCGCGTGCGGGAGCGCCACGAACACGACGGTCCGGAGGACCGGCGCCGGCGGCCCGGCTGGGTCCGATGGGCGCTGTGGGCGGCGATTCCGGCAGCCGCGCTCTACGACACCGCGTTCTTCGCCGCGGTCTTCCTCACACTGATCGACAGCCGTCCCGATCCGACGAGCGTGACCTTCTACTTCGCGCTCCTGCCCGGCGTGATCATCACGTTCGCCCTGCTGGCCGCCGGACACTGGCTGGGCGAGGCCTTCGTGCGCGCACGGGCGCACACCGAGCGAACGCCGGAGCGAGTCCCGTTCGCTACGCGGCTGCTGTGCGTACTCCTGCGCCGCGAGGCCGTACCGCGGCAGCGAGCGCGTGATGCCCTGCCGTGGCCGCGCTGGACGTTGCCAGTGGTGTTCGCCGTGCTGGTGATCGGCACGCTGGGCATCTGGGCGTACAACCGGGCGCTGCAGTCGGAGGCCGGCGAGGTGAACGTGTCGAAGCCCGCCGTGGCGATGCTCCTGTTGACGTTCACAGTGACCGCGATAGCGATCAAGGTGGTCTACCACAACCCGTTCGCCGACTCCGCCAGGGACGCCGACCGAAGGCTCGCGAGGACGATGCTGCGCGTCGAGGAACTGACGGCCGCGGCGGGGACGGCCGTCGCCGACTTCGAGGCGGCGAACGTGCGGCTGGGCGGCATGCTCGACGACCTGACCGCCCGGGCGTTCGGCCGACTCGACCTCGCGTGGCAACGCATCCTGCAGAAGCGGCACGAACACGGGCGCGCCGGAACTGTCGCACCGCCCTTCACCGCGCCGGAGCCGGGTTCGACCGAGCGCTCACCGTTGCTCGAAGGCCTGGCCGAGCCGCGGGTGTGGCTGACACCTGTCCATGTGGCTCACCGGTCGTCGCGGGACGACGAGGTGCGGTCCGTGCGCAAGCGGTTGCGGGACCTGACGGACGAGGTCGGCGCGCAGGACGTGACACCGAATCCGGCAGCACAGGACCAGAGGTGAGGACCATGACGCGCACGCGTCCATCGTCGCGGTGGCTCGGTCTCGTCGCCCTCGTGTCGATAGTCGTGTCGACCGTCGCGTGCGTGGCACAGCCCGGCGGACACCGGGCCGCCACTCGGCCGCCCGGGTTCGTCGTCTCCTACGCGGGCGCGGGCAGCCGGCTCGCCCGCATGAGCGAGCAGGAGCGTGACGAGCAGCTACGGGACTGGGTCCGGCTGGGACTGGCCGCGAACCTCGACCTCGACACCGCGAGATTGACCGGCGGCCTGTACGACACCTTTCCCGTGCGGGACAGCGGGTTCACCGACCTTGCCCGCCAGCCCACCGGACCCGGGCGGTTCCTGTTCGCCGACGGCGTCCTGCACATCCTCGTGCCGCGCGACGACCCGCACCGGGACCGGACGATCGGCATGCTGCTGGACCAGTACCGCACCGACGCCGGCGCCGACCCGAAGCGGGTGCGCCCGCACTACTACACGATCAAGCGGGACACCCGGACCGTGCGTGTCGACTCCGGCGCGGAGGTGGCGATCGGCGAGTTCCGGAAGGCGCACGGATACGTGCGCATGCGGATCGACGATGCGGGTGGGCTGACCGAGTTCCTCGCCAAGACCCGAGCGTTATCAACGATGGAGGTCGTGGGCGACCAGGTCTGGGCCGGCGGGTGGACCTGGCCGGCCAGTGATGGGCAGCGGCTCAGCCGTGAGGACGTCGCGGTCCTGCAGCGCGGCTACGTCGCGGACGACGGCCCGCCTGCCTTCTCCCTCGATCAGGGACCCGTACGTACGGCAGCTGATCTCACCGCGATAGCACCGGATCTCGGTACCGACCTGATCGACGGTGTGCTCCACGGCGCCTGGCACGGCCGCTTCCAGTCGGCCGGCGAGTTCACGGACGTCCTCGACAAGGCGGTCCGCGGCGAGACCGGCGAGGTGGAGACCGCGGCGAGGGGGCTGCCCACCGACCCCACCCGGCTGTGGGCACTGTGGTCCTACGTCCACACCGGATCGGCCTACAGTCAGGCCCGGTACGATGGAGGACTGGGGGGCACCGAAGTCGGCATGACCCTGTTCTACACGGACTACGTGACCAAGGACTGGGTCAAGGGCGTCGGTACCGGCGTGCCGGCCGACGCGGTGGCGGGGTTCGTGCCTGACACCGCGGCCAGGACGCCATGGAGCCAGTGCGAGAACATCGCCGGACGGACCGCCTCGCGGTCGGGCCGGCTGTGGTTCGGCCAGAACGACGCCGCCTACTCTGCCCGAGGCGGGACCATGAGCATCGGCGCGCAGCCCACCCGGCTGTTCGTCCGGTCCAACGGACCGTCCGACGCGGAGGTCGAGGCGAGCTACACCTCGGGCCGTGGCCTTCGCTGGTGGGACCAGCATTACCAGGCCGTCGCCGACTACGAGCCGCAGTTCCAGCGGCTGGACCAGATCATGCGCTGGAGCGCGGCCCTGGAATGGCTGGGACGTGACAAGGCGTCGCTGCTGCCGTCCCCAGGCGGAGACCGGTCGTGACGGGCTGCGCTTCGCCGACTGGTATCGCAGCCGAACCGACCTGCGTGAGCGCGGACAGATCCAGTTCGTGACACCACAGGCCGCGCGGGAGGAATCAGTCCTGACCACGCCGTCGCGACGGCATGACGACTGCGGGCTGGTTGCCGTCGATGGCGGGGTCTCGCTCGCCAACCTGGGCGAGCGGCTGCGGCGGTCCGGTGTGGACACCCGGTCGGACCTGCCCGCGACGGTACGCCGGGCGGGCGTGTACGACAGGGGCCCCACCTACAACCAGACCACCGGCACCGGCTCGATGAAGCAGCTGTTCATCGATGACAGTGGTACCACGTCGTCCTACCTCGGTCACGAGATCACTCGCCCGAACCGGGCGACGGCCCGCATCGAGGTCACCGCCAATCCGAGCGGCGTCACTCCGCTGGGCGCGCTGAAGGAATGGCGGGCGACCGACGCACCGCGTGGTGCCGTCGTCGAGCTGCGCGCCGGCCACGGGGAGGCGACGCAAGGGCTGCGCCTCCAGGGACAGGACCTCGGTGCCATCACCGCGACCAGGCACGGTGACCTGGTCACCCTTCGATGGCGAAGCGGCATCGTCGACCGGGTGACGAAGACGTTGGAGTCGGTGCAGCGCCGGCTGTCCAAGGGGCACGGTGCCCGACCCGTCGACGGGGTGCTCTACGGCATGCGGAACGCCGGAGGTGACATTCTGTACCGCGTCGGGGACACCGGCGAACCCTGGTTGTCGATCACCTCAGACGCGACGGCAAGCGGCGATCTGGCGTTCCGCCTCGGCGCACCGGGCAATCCAGGCGTGCGTCACCTGTACGGGAAACTCGTGCCTGGTCCGGCGTACACGGCAGGCGAATCGCTGACGGTCACGCCGGCGACTCCAGGTTCGGCGGCCGTGGCGAAGGTGGACGTGAACCGGCCGGCCGGCACGGCCGTCACGGTGACCACGAGAGACGGCCGCACGTCGACGCTCCACTACGACGGCGTCAACGTCCGGGCACCGCCGACCGATCCGGTCCTCGGGCTCGATGGCAGCACGGCAGGCGCCGCTCTGCTGGGGGACTATCCGCGTGTCGCGGATTCGCTGCGAGAGAGCACGGACACCGGCGACGGCCTACTCCGCGGCGTGCTTCTCGGTGACGACGGTGCCGCGCTCGTCGGCGACAAGCGAATACTGCTGCTCGAGTCGGGCGACCCCTGGACGGAGGCCGTCGCCAGGGCTTCCACGCCGACGTCGCCGTCACCGTTGTTCGCACAGTACGGCAGTCGCCTGGCGCACCAGGCGAACGTGCCGGTGCGGCCGGTGTCGGAAACCGGCGCGAGCCGGCTGCTTGGCGATGTGCTCGCCGACGACGCGGTCGTGCTGCTCGATGACGCCCTCCGGACATCTCTTGCCCTGGACGACGGTCCGGTTCTCGCGGAGACGCTTCCGCACGAGCGCGAGGTCGTCGTGGCCGAAGCGGAGTTGCCCGGCGACTACGCGTTCGGGATGGCCGTGCCGGACCTGTGGGTCGCCGACGGACACACGTGGTGGCGGGTCGTCGACGGCCCCACCATCGTCGATGGCCCTGGGCGCGACGACGGTGACGCCGAGGGTGGCGGTAGCAGCGGCGGCGGTACCGGAAGGGGCGGCGATCCTCATGGCGCACCTCAAGCCTCCACGACCACGTCGCCCCGTGCGACCAGGTCGGGCAGGCCACACATCGTCCTCGTGTGCGACGAGGACGCGGCCGAGGCGTGTGCCTGATGGTCATCGCGGTGAACCCCCGATCGCCGCTCGGCCAGGCGGTGGCCAGCGCGATGTCCGCGACGGACGCGGACGAGGCGGACGAGGCATATCGCGCGGCGACCGAACTGGCGGACGGGACAACGGCCGCGGCGCTGGCCCACGACCACGTCACGGACTTGGTACGGCGTGAAGCGACATCGCTCGCACTGGCGCGCTGTACGGACTATCTCGAGAGTTGGCCCGACGATCCCGTCCTGCGGTTGTTGCGGGCCGAGGTCCGCGGCGCACTCGCGGACTGGCCCGGGGCCGAACAGGACGCGGCCGCGGCGTCGTCGGTGACCGGGACGGAGCGCAGGGCGCGGTTGCACCGGGTACGTGCCCTCGCGGCGCTGGACCGTGGTGAGTACGAGGTCGCCCAGCACCTGTTCGCCCTCTCCCGGAAGGGTTTCGGGCAAGCCGGAGACCACGCGGGCATGGCGCTCGTCGCACACGACGAGATGATGCTGGGTGTTCGCCGCGGTGACCCGGACGCGGTGTCGGCGGTGCTGTCGGCAGCACCGCCACGATCGCCGGGTGAGTACCTGCTGGTGGCGAGTGCGCTGAAACGGGAGCTTCGGTACGAGGAAGCCCTCGAGCTACTTGAGCGAGCCGTCAACACCGACAACACCGACCAGGTGGCGCTGCCGCTGCTGCGTCGGGAGAGGGCGGTATTGCGGAGGCTGATCCGGTCGGACGACGACGAATGCGATGAGCAGGCGGATCCCGATCCGGACTCGCCTCGTCTCGGCGACCGCCTCTTGCGGGCGCGCCGGCTGGTGATCGAGTGCCGTACACGGCTCGGCCAGACCCGGGCGGCGGAAGCGGCGGAGCTCGCCTCCCAGGCCGAAGTCCTGCTCGTGGAGCTACGCCCGCGCGCGGAGAGCGCCGCCCAGCGGGCATCGTGGCACCTCGCCGCAGGCGAGCTGGAGCTGGCGCGCGGTGACCTGCTGGAGCGCATGGAGGCGGACCCCACCGAGGTCGAGTCCACGATGAGCGAGGCGGCTGAGCACTTCCGGTGCGCCACGCGGCTCGCCGATACCACGGCCACCGCCGAGGTGCGGCTGCTAGCGCTCCGCCTGCGGGGACGAGCGCTCATCCGGCTGGGCAGGGGAGACGACGCCGTAGAGCTGTGGCGGGCGGCGCACCGCATCGAGGAGGAAATCGCCGACCGCCAGTGCAGCGACGACGTCAAGGTGCGCTTGCTGCTCGCGGCAGGCGACGAGCACGACGAGCAGGTAAGGGCCGCGGCTGACCTCGTCGAGCGAACCGGTCTGGCGGCGGCGGGAGTCGCCGTGGCCATCGAAGCGGCGCGAGGACGTACGTTCGTCGCGGCGGTCGGCGGTGGGCCGGAGGAGCTGCCCCGTCCCGGCGACGTCGCCGGTGCGTGTCGCTGGGTACGCGACCAGGCCCGCGACCTGCCACGGGACCAGGTCGTTTGGATGATGTACGCGACACCGGAGTGCGTGCATCACGTGGTGCTGGGACGACGTCTCATGCACTACCACGTGGTGCGGCAGCGAGCATCCTTCCGGCGACGCCTGCATGGCGCGGTCCGCAAACTGATGTCCTTCTGGGACCGCAGGTATCTCGAGCGCAGCGTGGTGTCGGGAGAGTTCGACACCGCGCTGGCCTCCGTCGCGGCGCTCCTGGACATCGGGGCGGTGCTGTCCGGGCTACCCGCTCGCACCAGCCGGGTGGCCATCGTCGCGCACGGCATCCTGGCCGACGTTCCTGTCGCGGCGTTGCCGATACCGGGAACCGATCTCCGAGTGGTCCACCGGTTCGCGACTTCGGAGCTGCCCGCGCTGACCGCCCAGCACCCGCTCGCGCACCGGTCACGGCACCGACAGGGCGAGCGCACGCTACTGGTGAGTCCGGATACCCCGGCCCACCCGCGCCACCCCGCGCTGACCGGCCACGCGGCCACCGTCACCGCGTTGCGCCGCACGGTGACCGGGTACCACGTCGTGCGCGTCGACGCGCACGGCGCGTACGCCACCGAAGGTCAGTGGCTGCAGCTGTCGCCGGGCGACGAACGCGGACGGCTGGGCCCGGCGGACGTCCGAGCCTTGGATCTGCACAGCTGCGGCACCCTGGTGCTGGGTGCGTGTGAGTCGGCGATGGCACGGACGGCGGGCCGTGACGAACGGCTCGGCTTCACCCGGTCCGCGATGCGAGCGGGCGCTGCCGCGGTGCTGGCCGCCCGCTGGATCGCCGAGGAGCCGGTCGCCACCGAGCTGCTCGATCGTTTCGAACGCTATCTGCGTTATCTGCCACGGGATGTGGCGTTGCGTCGTGCGCAGCTCGACGTGTGGGCCGGCCGCACCGCGCATGCCGGGACGCCGTGGCACCCAGCCCGCTGGGCGTGCTGGACCCTATACGGCGACCCGGGCCGGCAGACCGGCGCTGGACCTGTGCGCCGATGGCTGCGCAGGAAGACCGACGATTGGAGTCACCGTGCAGAACATGACCAGGCGCCCGAAGGTGTTCATCTCCTTCGCGGGCGATGACCGTGCGATGGCGACGCGGCTTGCCGAGGACCTGCTG
Organism: uncultured Actinomycetota bacterium; assembly: GCA_963727495.1. Classification (GTDB taxonomy): domain Bacteria; phylum Actinomycetota; class Actinomycetes; order Mycobacteriales; family Pseudonocardiaceae; genus Actinophytocola. The sequence continues at coordinate 118,380 of CAVSGQ010000005.1, forward strand.
GCGCTCGGTGTCCGAGCCTTCATCGACTCTCGCGACATCTCCCTCGGGCACAACGTCGTGCTGTCGATCAACCGGGAGATGGCCGAGTCGGACTTCTACGTGCTGCTGTGGTCGAGGAACTGTGTGGACCGGCCATGGGTCGAGGACGAGTGGGCCGCGGCATACGCTCGTGAGATCAACGAGCGGCGGTCCTTCCTGTTCATCGTCAGGCTGGACGGTTCGTTGCTGCCGCCACTGCTCGCGGTTCGCCGCTACCTGAACGGATACCAGGACTGGGCCTCTGTGGCAGGTGAGCTGGTGGCGTGCTGGCGGGGTGACCTCGCCGCCGGCACGCCGGTGTTTCCGCCGCCCAGCGTCAACTCCGATGTGGACCAGCCGACCACCGTCGTGCGGGTGCGCAACCAGGATCTCGGCATGACACACGTCGTGGGTGTGCAGCCCAGCCACACGGGCCGGGAGCTGCTCGGCACTGTGCGACGGGTACTCGCGTTGCCGGAGTCGGTGTCTCGGTTCGGCGACATCCTGGAGATCAGGTTCGAGTACACCTTGCTGTACAACGGCCGACCGCTGAGCGACGGGCCGTTGGCCGCGCAGGGAATCACGGACGGCGTGTTGCTCGACCTCGAACTCCGGGTGCTGGTCAGCGGACCGGAGGGGCCGATCGGGGAACGTGTGTACCGGGGTGGAGATGACACCTTTCCCGACGTGCCGGCGATGACAGTGCGTTCGGCGGTTGAGGAGGCGTTCGTACATCTCCTGCCCTGAGGGGTGATGCGGACGCCAGGCTGCCTCTCTAGTCGCTGTTCGTGCCCAGGTTCGACGTAATTCGGGGGCTCTGGAGTCCCAGCGGTACTGAAGATCAAGGTCAGCTGGCGACAGGAGGGCGAAATCCGTTGCCGCGCGTCTTCGTGACCCGGGTACCCCGACAGCGTCATCGTCGAGTCCCGCGAATACGGACCAGGTGGGTGCGGCGCGCGCTCGGCCGGCTCGACGGCCTGACCACCGCGCTGGCCGCCGAGTGCCGATGAGAGGCAACGGGCCGCGAGACCCGCCGGGTCGCCGCGACCGCGGCCAGGATCCTCACCTTCTCCTCAGGCCACCGATGGCCAGCACGAGACCGGCGAGCACGCACAGCACGCCTATCGTCGTCCAGAGCTTCTGGCCCGTCATGAAGCTGCCTTCGAGATAGCCGAGACCCTGCACCGTCCATACGGCACCGACCACCACCAGCGCGACGCCCAGTCCGACAGCCAGCCGTTTACCCATGATGGCGAGCCTATTCGAGGCCGTCCGTGTCCGGCCGCACTCGACGTCGGCGAGTTCCTGGTGGCGAGCCAGGGTTTCGTTGTCGTGACCGCACATCCCCTTCGGACGCCGCCGCGTTACGGCTGATGGCGGCCGTGTAAACGCTGGTCGTGGCCGTTGTCCGTGCCGGTGGCGGATGCTTACCGTCCCGGCGTGACACGGGAGATTCCACGGGTCGACCTGGCGGACGCGACGGCGTCGGCGGCCCGGCGGCGCGAGTTCACGCAGGCCGTGGAGTGGGGGCTGCGCCGGATCGGCTTCGTGTTCGTCCGGACACCGGAGCTCGCGGGGATGCTGCCCACCGCCTACGCCGCCTATGCCGGGGTCTTCAGCCGGCCCGCGGACGAGCTCGAGCGATACCGGCGGCCCGAGATCCACCACCTGCGCGGCTACACCCCGCTCGGTGTCGAGACCGCCCCGGCGTGCCGGCGTTCCGGTGTCGACGCGGAGCCGCAGCCCGACCACCGGTCATGCTGGCTCGTCGGCCCCGAAGCTGTCGTCGACCCGACGCTCAACGCCCGGTTCCCCGCCTTCTACGCCGACAACGTGTGGCCGCGGGACGCGCCGGCCTTCCGCGACAACGCGCTGGCCGTGTACGACGCGCTCAACGGCATCGGCCTCGCCGTCCTCCGCGCCCTCGAACCCCGGCTGGGCTATCCGGACGGCTTCTTCGCCGACATGACCCGTGACGCCAGCACCGCGCTGCGTCCGCTGTGCTACCCGCCGATCACGCCGGAACAGGCCGGGCGGGTCGTCTGGGGCTGCCGTCACACCGACGCGAACCTCGTGTCGATCCTCCCGCCGTCGACGGGCAAGGGGCTCAAGGTCAAGCTTCGCGGGGGCGGCTGGATCGAGGGCACCGCGCCGGAGGGACACACGATCGTGCAGGTCGGCGACATGCTGCAGTACCTGACGGGCGGACACCTGCGCTCGGCCGTTCACCGCATCGACGCCCCCGACACCCCGACCGGCTCCAGCCGCTACTCCAGCCCGCTGTTCATCTACCCCCGCGCCGACGTCGACCTGCTCCCGGACGAGCGCTGGGGCGCCAACCCGGTGAAGTACCGGTCGATCACCTCGGGCGCGTTCTTCGAAGCCCGGCTGAAGACGATCGGACTGGGCGCGGCGGTCGCCTGAGGGCGGTGTCGACCAGCACGTCGAGCAGGTCGCCGTAGCCGAGGCCGGCGGCCTGCCACATCCGGGGGTACTGGGAGACGCTGGTGAAGCCGGGGAAGGTGTTGACCTCGTTGATGATCCTGGTGCCGTCGGGGCACAGGAAGAAGTCGACCCGGAGCAGGCCGGCGCAGCCCAGCTCGCGGAACAGGTGCAGGGCGTCCTGGCCGATGGCGTGGGTGGTCGCGGGGTCGAGCGTGGCGGGCACGTCGAACACGGTGGCGGAGTCGGCGTACTTGGCCTGGTAGTCGAAGAAGCCGTGCTCGGCGGACGGCAGGATCTCCATCGGCGGGCTGACCTCGAGGTCGCCGCCCGGGTGTTCGAGCACTCCGATGTCGATCTCCCGGCCGGGGACCGCCGACTCCACCAGTACCTTGCCGTCGCTCGTGCGTGCCCGGTCGAGGGCGTCGGGCAACTCGGCCCAGTCCTCCACCTTGGACACGCCGATGCTCGAGCCCTCGCGGGCGGGCTTGACGAACACCGGGAGCCCCAGCCGGTCGCGGTCCGCCGCGGCGAGGTCCTGCCGCCCCGTGCGGAGCACCACCCCCTCGGCCACCGGGAGACCGGCGGCGGCGGCGATCTTCTTCGTGTACTCCTTGTCCATGCTCAGCGCACTGGCCGCGACGCCGTTGCCGACGTACGGGATCTCGAGTCCCTCCAGCATCGCCTGGACGGCGCCGTCCTCCCCGTAGGGTCCGTGCAACGCCGGGAACACCACGTCACAGCGGGTGAGCTCGTGCGCGGTGGCGAGGATGCTTTCCGCCGGCGTGGTGTCGAGGGTCTCCGGGAAGCCGTTGCGCTGCCATCGCAGGACCTCCTCGACGGTCGCCAGGTCGGGCATGGTCGGGACGCCGGTCCAGACGCCGTCCCGGCCGATCCGGACCGGCCGGATCTCGTAGCGTTCCCGGTCGAGGCCGACCAGGATGCTCGCCGCCGACCTGCACGACACCTCGTGCTCCCCGCTGCGTCCACCGAACAGGACGGCGAGCCGGATCTTCGGTTCAGACACGCACCGACTCCTCGGGCTCCTCGGTCCGGCGGGTGCACGCGTGGACGTGGCGGCGCGGCACCCGGGGGCCGATTCCGGTGATGATCTCGTGGGGAACGGTGTTCGCCCACCTGGCCCAGTCGGCCACCGTCGGCTCCCCCTCGGTACCGGGTCCGAACACGACGGCCTCGTCGCCGACCCGGGGGTGGCGTCGCCGACGTCGACGACGAACTGGTCCATCGCGATCCGGCCGGCCACCCGATGCCTGCGGCCCGCGATCGAGACCTCGGCGTGCCCGGCCGCGCCCCAGGGCAGACCGTCCGCGTAGCCCAGCGGCACCAGCGCGAGCGTGGTGTCACGGTCGGTGACGTAGTCGTGCTCGTAGGAGACGCCGCTGCCGGCCGGCACGCGCTTGACGAGGATCAGGCGGGCACGCAGGGTCATGGCGCCGCGCAACCCGACGACGTGCCGTGGATCGGGCTCCACCCCGTAGAGCCCGACGCCGGGACGGACGAGCTCGTAGTGGGTCCGCGGCGCGCCGAGGGCCGCCGCGGAGTTCGCCAGGTGGCGGATCGGCGGCCGCAGCCCGGCGCCGCGCGCGACCTCGACCGCCTCGTCGAACAGCGTGACCTGTGATCGGGTCGTGTCCCCGGCCGCCTCCGTGCCGCTGACCAGGTGCGACCAGACGCCCCGCACCCGCACGTGCCCGGTGGTCTCCAGGCCGTGGGCCAGGCGCACCAGCCCTCGCCATTCCTCGGGCCGCGCGCCGTTGCGGTGCAGCCCGGTGTCCGCCTTCAGATGCACCTCGGCCCTCACGCCCAGCCTCGCCGCGCTCGCGGCGACGGCACGCAGGTGCTCCCGCGAGGACACCGACAGGTCCACGCCGGCCAGCAGCGCGGCCCCGAAGTCCTCCAGCGGGCTGTGCATCCAGCTGAGGATCGGGGCGGTGATCCCGCCCGCGCGCAGCCGCAGTGCCTCGGCGCAGGTCGTCACGCCCAGCCAGGTCGCGCCCGAGCACAGCGCGGCGCTCGCTACCGGCACGGCCCCGTGGCCGAAGCCGTCGGCCTTGACGACCGCCATCACCGCCGCCGTCGTGCGGGCGGCGAACAGCGCCGTGTTGTGCGCCACCGCGTCCAGGTGCACGACGGCGTGCGCGTGCGGGGTGTGCATGCGTTCACCGTGGACGGACGACGTCCGCGGACCGTGATCACCGTGTCACGGTTGTGCTACAGCGCCCGGGTGCGGGCGGCGTGGGGGCGCGTGTCCGCCGTACTCGGGCCGGTACTCGAAGTGCCACCATTCGTTGTCGTAGCGGCGGTACAGGTGGTACCGGTGGCCGTGCCGCTCGAGCCAGCGCGCCCCGCCGGTCGGCCGCACGTCGACGGCGATGCCCGCGACGTGCGCGGACTCCCCGGGCGGCAGGACGCGGCAGCGTGCCGCCGAGCGCGAGCCGGTGCGGCGGACCTCCGCGACGAACAGCCGATGCTGCTCGACGGCGTCCCGGTGGCCGGAGGTGAGGCCGATCAGCTGACCGTGCCGCCAGAACGCGTCGGCGCGGGCGGAGGTGAACGCGGCACGCGCGGACCGGGACAGCCCCTCGAGATCTTCTGCCGGGAACCGGATGCCCAGCGCCCACTGGCAGGCGAGCCAGCGGGCCCGACCGGGTGCGCGAAGCGCGGCCAGGGGCAGCAGGCATCGGGCGATCAGCTTGGTGACCAGGGCACGCAGCCGCACGGAGCATGACTCGGTTTCGACCATGGCGCCCACTGTCGGCAGCGAATGCGCCCACCCGATCCGTGTTGTGTCATGAGCGGGCCACAGCCGGGCCATGGTTCGACACGATCCACCGGGGGCGTGTTCGTGACAGAACCAGAACACGCCACGAACATCGAGGTCCCACCTCCCGACGTAAGCTCGGGGGACCGTGACGGTACCCGGCCGCGGTCCACCCGGACCGCACCACCGGCTGGAACGCAAACGACAGCAGTCGATCTCGGGGAGGCGGACAGGGGCCGATGTCCCGAGTGCTGTTGATCGAGGACGACCGCGCGGTGCGCACCGGTCTGGAGCTGGCGCTGACCCGGCAGGGACATGCCGTCGACAGCGCCGGGACCGGCGAGCAGGGGCTGGAGATGCTGCGCGCCACGCCGCCCGACGTCGTGGTGCTTGATCTCATGCTGCCGGGGCTGGACGGGTTCGAGATCTGCCGCCGGATTCGTGCCGGCGGCGACCTGCCGATCATCATGCTGACCGCCCGCAACGACGACATGGACGTGGTGGCCGGCCTGGAGGCCGGCGCCGACGACTACGTGGTCAAGCCGGTGCAGCCGAGGGTGCTCGAGGCGCGCATCCGGGCGGTGCTGCGGCGCAGCGGCGGTGGCCCGGCGAACGTCGGGCCACCGCCGGTGGAGCGACATGGTGACCTCACCATCGACCGGGCCGCGCTGGTGGTCGGCAAGCACGGCCGGCCGGTCGGTCTCGCGCCGACCGAGCTGCGCCTGCTGCTGGAGCTGTCGGCGACACCGGGCCGCGTGCTGAGCCGCCAGCAACTGCTCGAGCTGGTGTGGGAACACAACTACCTCGGCGACTCCCGGCTGGTGGACGCCTGCGTGCAGCGGCTGCGCGCGAAGATCGAGGAGGACTCCGCGGCGCCGGTGTACATCCAGACCGTACGGGGCTTCGGTTACCGGTTCGGACCGCTGTGAACGCGGCGGCCCGGTTCCTGGGCGGAGCCAGGAGCCTGCGCATCCGCCTGCTGGTGGCCTTCGCGCTGCTCGGGGTGAGCACCGCCGTGCTCGTCGCCGGCGTCGACTACGTCCAGGCGCGCGACCTCATCCTGCAGAAGACGCAGGACACCGCGGTGCAGACGATGACCGAGCGGATCGAGAGCCTGTTCCCGCTCGGCGGCATGCCACCCAGCCAGGCCACGCTCGACGAGATCGCCGACCGGCTGTCCGACGGCAGCGACACCGCGGTCGCCGTCTACCGGGACCGCCGGTCGTTGCGCGGCCCGGACCCGGGCATGCTCTCGCCGGAGCTGCGGCGCGCGGTGCGTGACGGACACGTCGTGTGGCAACGGGTGTCGACGAACGGAAACCCCGTGCTGGTCATCGGCACCCAGGTGCGGCTCGTCCGGCGCGACGGGGCCGTGCTGCCGGCGGACCTGGAGATCTACTCGGTGCGCGGCCTGGCCCCCGAGCAGGAGAGCATCGGCCGGCTCGCCACCCGGGCGTGGCTCACCGGCGCGGTGGCGCTGGTGCTCGCCGTGCTGCTGGCGCTGCTGGCCGGCCGCGGCGTGCTCGGCCCGGTGCGCGAGCTGCGCCGGGCGACCGACCGGCTGGGCGAGGGGGACCTGACCGCCCGCGCCCGGGTCCGTGGCACGGACGAGCTGGCCGACGTCGCGCGCACGTTCAACCACACCGCGGAAACGCTGGAACGGCACGTCGGCGAACTGCGCCGGATGGAGTCCGAGGCGCGGCGTTTCGTGGCCGACGTGTCCCATGAGCTGCGCACCCCACTGGCCGCGATGACCGCGGTCACCGACGTCCTCGACGACGAGGCACAACGCCTGCCGGGTGACGCCGGCCGGGCGGCCCGCCTGGTCAGCGAGGAGACCCACAAGCTCACCCGGCTGGTCAACGACCTCATCGAGGTCAGCCGGTTCGACGTCGGCACCGCGACGCTCGCGCTCGACGACGTCGACGTGGCCGAGGCGATCCGTGCGACCCTGCGCGCCCGCGGCTGGACCGACAGCGTGCGGACCGATCTGCCTCTCGGCGTGGTGGCTCGCGTGGACCCCCGCCGGCTGGACGTGATCATCGCGAACCTGGTCAGCAACGCGCTCCGGCACGGCGCGCCCCCGGTGTCCGTGCGGGCGGACGTCCGATCGGACCGGCTGGACATCGAGGTCGGCGACGGCGGGCCTGGGCTCGCCCCGGACGTGCTGCCGCACGTGTTCGACCGGTTCTACAAGGCCGACACCGCCAGGACGCGCTCCGAGGGGAGCGGTCTCGGCCTGGCGATCGCCTGGGAGAACGCCCGGTTGCACGGCGGCGGCCTGACCGCCGCGAACCGTCCCGCCGGGGGAGCGGCGTTCACCCTGCACCTGCCGCGGCCCGGCGCCGAACCCGGAGACACCCGATGACGAGACGACACCCGCTCGCCCGGGTCGTGCTGGTCGCTGTGCTGGTCGCGGCGCTCACCGCCGGCTGCGGGGTGCGGCCGAGCGGTGTGATCACCGGCCGGGCCGCACCCACCGGACCGGCGGACGGCGTGACGCTCTACTTCCTCGACAACTCGTCGCTGACGCCGGTGCTCCGCCCGATGCGCCGGCCCATGTGGCCCACGCAGACACTCGAGTTGCTCCAGCACGGACCCAACCGCGACGAACGAGCCGCGAACCTGACGAGCGAGGTCCCCGCCGGACTCGACCCGGTCACCGTCACCGATGCGTCCGGCAAGGTCGACGTCGTCGTGTCGGCGGACGTCGCCGCGCTGTCCGCCACGGCCGTCGACCAGATCGTGTGCACCGTCCGCGACGCGCTGTCCACCACCGCGCCCGTCACCCTCACCAGCGGTGCCTCGACCCGGGGGCCCCGAATCTGCCCGTTCACCGGTTGAGGCGCCGAGCACGGTGGCCGGCTCAGCGGGCGGCGGCACGAAGGGGAGCGCCCACCGCGTGCAGGTGGGCCAGCACGTATCCGTAGGTACGCAGCCAGCCGCACTGCGCGTACTCGATGCCCTTCGCGGCGCAGAACCCGCGCACCAGGGGCTGAGCGAGGCGAAGGTTCGGCCTGGGCATGCTGGGGAAGAGATGGTGCTCGATCTGGTAGTTCAGGCCGCCGAGGGAGAAGTCCACCCACCTACCGCCGCGGACGTTGCGGGAGGTGAGTACCTGCCTGCGCAGGAAGTCCAGCGGCCGGCCGGCGGCGATGGTCGGCATTCCCTTGTGGCCAGGGGCGAACGAGCATCCCATGTAGACACCCCAGAGGCATTGATGCACCAGGATGAAGACGACCGCGGTCAGCGGCGAGAGCACCAGGAACACCGCGGTCAGGTACGCGGCGAAGTGCAGCGCCAGCAGGCCGCTCTCCATCGCGCGTGATCGGATGTCCCTGCGCAGCAGGGCGCGCACGCTGGAGACGTGGAGGCTGAAGCCTTCGAGCAGCAGCAGCGGGAAGAACGCGAACGCCTGGTACTTGACCAGCCAGCGCAGGAAACCGCGCCGCGTCCCGGCCTGTTCGGTGGTGAACGCCAGTGCGGGGATGTGGATGTCGGGGTCGTCCTGCTCGTGGTTCGGGTTGGCGTGGTGGCGGGTGTGCTGGTCCATCCACGACCCGTAGCTGAGCCCGACCATGCCGCCGTGCCAGAACCCGACGACGTCGTTCGCGCGTCGGGTGCGGAAGATCTGCTTGTGCCCGGCGTCGTGCCCGATGAACGAGAACTGCGCGAACATGACGGAGAAGAACACGGCCAGGAACAGTTGCCACCACGAGTCACCGATGTGGAAGAAGGCGACCCACCCGCCGGCGAACGCGACGACGTTGAGGGAGATCTTCACCGCGTAGTAGCCGTAGCGGCGCCGCAGCAGCCCGGCGTCGCGGATCGTCCGTGACAGCTCGGCGTAGTCGCGGCTGCGGACGCCCACGGCGGGGGCGAAGTCGACGGAGGTCATGAACGGATACCGCTTTCCTCGGGGTACAACAGCGCACCGGGTCCGGGGCGGCACCGTCTCGCGGGATGTCCGCGATCACTCGTTCAGAATTGCATGAGATGCCCGGATCGGCAACCTGTCGCCCCAGGCGTACGCTGGTGGTGTCGCGAAGTCATCGCGAGTCTCCCGGTGTGTCCGACACCGCTGGATCCGAGTACCGGTATCGAGTACACAATGGATGATCGGGAGCGATGATGGTCACCACCGAAGTGCACGCCACGTCATCCGGACCGCAGACGAGCGGCGAGGTCGCCGCCGCCTGTGCGGTCTGCGCACATTCCTGGGCCGAGCACGACACGATCGCGGCTCGCTTCTGCAACGCCACCGTCGCCGGGAAGTTCGAGCGCGGCTGCGTCTGCACCACGCACCCCACCTTCACGCCTCCCGGCGAGACCGGCTGAAGCCTCGGTCCGCCGCTTCCGGCACGATCCGGTCACGCACCGCGTCGACCCCATCGCGGTCTCGCGCATGCGCGTCATTCAGGGAATTCGAGGCCGGAATCGACCGGGCGGTTCGGTGCCGGTGTAGCATCGTGGTTGTCGAGGACATTTCGCACGTGAGCGGTCAAGCCCGCGTCGTCATCGGCTTATCGCCCAGACCGATCGCGTTCTTGCGGTCGGGGACGGGAGCACCCGCATGATGTCGGGTCCGCACCTTCGTAACGTCACTCCAACGGCCTCGATGGCCACTGAGCCGCCTCGGCAGACCCTTCGGTTGACGTTGAAGCCGACGGCGCCCGCAACGGGGTCCGTCGACGGAGCGTGGTGGCCCTGGTCACGAAACCTGTCCACCGAGCTGCCGGCGCTGCATGCGGCGCTGGCAATTCGGCTGGGTGGCGTCGAGCGGGTGAGCTACAACCTTGCCACCTGGGACGCCGCTCCGCGCCGCCTCGACATCGACGGCCGGCAGCTGCGGCTGGGCGGATTCCGCACCCAGCACCCGCACACCGTGGACGTGATCGGAGCGAGCGGTTCCCGCTTGACCCTGCTGGTCGTACCGCCGGCGACGGACCCGGTCGCCGCGCACCGGATGTTGGCCACCGCGTCGCGCCGGGACAACGCCGACAGCATCGATGGCCTGCTCGCCGCGACGGCCGAACCCGAGCTCGGGACCGGCGACGACCGCGCCACCGAACGTGCCGCCGAGCGATATCGGCCGTGACTTTTCGGAGAGCGGGACAGAGATGACGACTCCGTACCGGCGGGCATCGACCGCCTCCCGGCTGCCGATGGTGCCGAACGGGTGGCCGATCGGCTCCTACGACGCCTACGTCGAGGCCCAGCAGGCCGTCGACCACCTGGCCGGCAAGGAGTTCCCGGTGCAGGGCCTCACGATCGTCGGCATCGACCCGATGCTCGTCGAGCGGGTCGACGCCCGCCTGACCTGGCGGCGTGTGCTGGCCACCGGTGCGGCGTCCGGCGCGTGGCTCGGCCTGTTCGTCGGCCTGCTGCTGAGCCTGTTCACCGTCGGCGGCGGCGTGCTGCCGATCCTTCTCGGCCTGGTGTCCGGCATCGCGTTCGGCCTCACCTCGGCCGCCGTCCGGTACGGGCCCACCCGGGGGCGACGCGACTTCGTGTCACACAGCCAGCTGGTTGCCCGTCGCTATGACGTGCTGTGCGAACCACGCACCGCCGAACGGGCACGGGAACTTCTCGCCGCGGTCATCCTGCGCGACACCTGACCGTCCATGTGAGACGGTCCGCCCCGCGCCGGGGCGATGAAGCCTGCGCGCCGAACGTGGTTCTCCTCATCGCCGCGTGCGTCGTGACGGAACCTGCGGGCCGGCGAGGGCCGAGTAGTGCGCGACGCCGATCGCTCCGGCGATCGCGAGAACGAAGCCCGCGGCGGCCGGCACGGCGAAGCCGGCGCGGGCCTGGTCACCGAGGTAGACGAGACCGATCAGGGACGCCAGCGTGGTGTTGGTGGTGAACATGATCGCGGTGACCGTCGTCGGAGCGCCCTTCTGGAGGGCCATCGCGAACACCACCGCCGCGGTGAGTCCGTTGAGGACGATGGCCAGACGGCGGGTTCCACGACGAGACGCCATACCGGGTCCGGAACGCGCAGTGTTCGCGCGGAGATGCCGACGGCGCTGTAGCCCAGGCCGGCGCCGAAGCCCAGCGCCGGGGCGGCCCAGGCATGGTAGTGGCCCTTGGCGGCGACGGCGATCACCACCACGAGGGCCGCCGTGCTCAGCAGGAGCCAGCGCCACCCCGGTGGGAGTGTGCGTGCCGGGCTCGGGTCGGCCGACACCGCGAGCAGAATCAGCCCGGTCGCACCGACGCCGAGCCCGACCCACCCCGGCCGGGCCAGGCGGGTTCCCATGAAGGCGGCGATGGTCGCGGTCACCCCGACGCTGAACGCGAGCAGCGACTGAACCAGGAACAGCGGCAACCGGTGCAAGGCCGCGGCGGCGAGGACGAAACCCGCCACGTCCACACCGAGACCGAGGAAGTAGATCCATTGGCGCCGAAGGGTGACCAGTTCCAGCGAGGTGCCGCCGTGCACGCCGGCGCGGCGGATGCCGAGCGACTCCAGGATCGAGCCACTGCCCGAAGCCACCGCGGCGAGCACCGCGAAGACGTACCCGAGGACCATCCGCCCAGTGTGTCAGCCGGCGGCCGCGCCGACAGGTCGAAGTCCAGCAGGACCAGGCTGCCGTGGTCGAGCCGTCGAGGTCGGGTCCGAACGCGGTTTCCTGTCCTGTGTGCAGGATCATCCACGCCCAACCGTTCACGGCGTCACCACCGTGCTATTCTTCGGCTGGCTGTCACGTGTTCACCATCACGAATGTCGTTGCTTCTCGCCGACATCCCCGGTTTTCGAACGTCGCCGAAGGATCGAGCGGTGGGCCCGTCGTGGTCCGCCGACGATCCACCGATTTCCCTCCCGCGTGCTGCTGCCGCGCCGAGACACCGCCCGTCCATTGTGGAGGTGTTTCACCCGGCTCGCGAACAGGTTGTGCCGCAGCGGGCGGCGTGTGTCCGAAACCGAACAACGAAATGTGGGGCAACACAAAGTTGATCTCGTTCATCTGGTCACCAGGAAACCCCCTGCCCGCCGGCACCGGCGGCTCGGAGAACTACACAGTCGGCCAGGTCCGAGAACTGAACAGGCGCGGCGCACCGGCACAGGTCGTCACCGTCGGCCTGGGAGCCGACGACGGCAGGAACGACTTCACCGACATCCCGTTCCGCTCGCTGGCGACCCTGACCGAGGTCGGCGGGCTCGACGGCACCGTCGTCTTCGTCAACGAACCGCATCCGGTGCCGACCAAGCACCTTGCCTTCCTGATCCTGCACAACCCGCCGCCCATCCGGGAGGAGAAGAGGGCGTTCGCCGTCGAGGGAACGAGGAATCGCGCCCTGATCGCCACCAGCCGGTACGCCGCCGCCCTGTGGGCCGGATACCTCGACGTCGACGTCGCGACGATCAACGTCGTGTACCCCTTCGCCGAGCCGTGCTTCGGCGAGCAGTCCCGCGCGGACACATCAACCGGAACGACGCGTGTCCTGTTCGCCGGCCGGCTCAGCCCCGAGAAGGGCGTCTACACCCTGCTCGAGGCACTGCACATCGACGTCATCGAGCAGGACGTCGCCCTCACGTTCACCGCGACCACCGCGGGGGCGGACAAGCCACAGGGAAAGATCATCGAGCGGCTGCTCAGGCAGCACCCGGGCATCTCCGTAGTCACCAGCCGCAAGACACCGGCCACGATGGCCGCCCTGATGGCCGACCACGACGTCGTGGTGATGCCGTCCAACAGCCAGTACTGGCACGAGACCTTCGGCATCGTCTCGGTCGAGGCCCAGCACTCCGGGTGCCGGGTGATCGCGTCCGACGACGGCGGTCTGCCCGAGACCGACTGCGGCGGGATTGTGCTCGTCGAGCCGGACAACGCCGAGGCGCTCGCCTGGGGTATCCGTGCGGCCGTGGCCAGTGGACCGCTGTCACGAACCGCCAGACATGCCGCCGCGACCAGGTTCACGGTCGAGCAGTCCGTGGACACCCTGCTGGACGTGTTCGGCCAGCCGGAGCCGATCCCGCCGGCGACCATCATCCGCCAACTCGAGGCACTCGTCCTCGCACCCTCGGGCAACGCGCCGCGCACGCCCCGCCTCGACAACGTCGTGGTGCTGCCGGACGGCGTCCCACCAATGTCAGGAGTACTCCGATGAAACCCGCATCCAGTGGTTCCAGCCACGCCGCGCCAGCTGCCCCGACGATGGTCTTCAGCCATCCGACCGCCGGTGAGCACGCGGCACGCGCGACGGACCGCCGTCGCCCGGGCGATGTCGCACGCGATGTCGCCTTCTCCACCCGGTCCACGAACGACGAAGGTCAGCCGCGCCGGCGCGGCTGACCTACGCGCCTCGCCCGTCGGACCGGGACGGACTCGCGATCGGCGGACCTCCGCCTCGGCGGCCAGGACACGGTGCGGCTGATCGCACCGTGTCCTTCGCGGGCCGGTCGTTCAGCGGCGTTCTTCCGGGATGTGGTCGATCGCGTGGACCACCTGCGTCGCGAGCTCGTGGGAGGCCTTGTCGCTGAGCTTGGAGTTCTTCTTCAGGACGTCCTGCACGAACATGACCCGCTTCTCGTAGCGGGAGACGAATACGGCCTCGGTCATGGGTTTCTCCTTGTGGTTGGCGCCTTGTGACGGCGACGGGTGATGTCGAGGTGGGCACGGACCGATCGATCGATGCCGCGGTCGCGCCGGACCAACCGTGCTGTGCGGGTGCCTTGTCGCGGTGACCGTACTCCCTGTGAGGATCGGTGGTCCGCCACGCTGATGGCCCTCGCGGTCGAGGTGTCGATGCCGGGTCCGGGGCCGATGGCCTCATCGTACTCGGGTTGAACCGCCTGCGCGTCGGGCGGCGACGGGGCGAACGCGGTGCGCGTAGAGTGACGGTATCCGTCGACGGCGACCCGAAAGTGATTCCGTGCCCCGGCACCCGCCTGCCGTGGAGCCCGGCCAGCCGCCGGTCCTGCCCCGAGTGCCGGGAGTGACACCGATATGTGTGCTGGCCGAACATCCTCGATGTCCACGACACAGGTGCTGACCACCGAGCGGTTGACGCTGCGGCCCTGGCGGGTCGACGACGCCCAGGCGGCGTTGGACGTCTACGGTCACGCCGACGTGATCCGCTGGCTCAGCCCCGACATGGACCGGGTGACGGACCTGGCGGCCATGCGCCTGCTGCTTCAGCAGTGGATCGCCGAGGACGCACGCCTGCCCGCACCCGCGGGCCGATGGGCGATCCACCGCAACTCCGACGACCATGTGATCGGCGGAGCCATCCTGCTCCCGCTGCCGCCCGGCAAGGAGGACCTCGAGATCGGCTGGCAACTGCACCCCGACGCCTGGGGCAACGGGTACGCCAGCGAGACCACCCACGCCCTCGCCACCTGGGCCTTCGCCCAGGACGTCTACGAGATCTTCGCCGTCGTCCGGCCCGGCAACGCCCGCGCCGCGGCCACCGTCCGGCACAACGGCATGCAGTGGGTCGGCGAAACCGGCAAGTACTTCGCCACCGACCTCCAGGTGTACCGACTCCGCGCGGCCGACCTCGACCGCACGGCACCCGAGGCGCACCACCCACCCGGCATCGGCCAGGACTGACCCGGCGGGGTACTCAGCGCGGCCCGCGGAGGCGAGGAGGCGGTAGCTCGTCGGCTCCGGTGTCGAGGGCCGTGATGTGGTCGTGGGCCCAGCGAAGCAGCCCGGCGATGTCGATGCCGTGTGGCGGGTCGTCCCGGTAGGGCGCCACGTGATCGGCGCCGCGTCTGAGCAGGGCGACCGCGCCGGTTCTGTTGCCGCGGGCGGCGTGGGTAGCGCCCACGGCCAGCTGCGCCAGGCCCTTCCACAGGGCGCGCCGCGCCTCGGGGGCGGCCTTCCAGGCGTCTTCGAGCACCTCGTGGGCGTGGAACGGCATGCCGCCGTCGAGCAGCCGCTGGGCCTCGGCGAGGGTCTGGGCCGGTGACCGGGGGACCCCCTCGGGCTGGCGCGCGACACCGGTCGCGCCGCGTGGCAGCGGGCGACCCAGCCCGTCGCGGGGGCGGGCGTTGCGTGCGCGGCCGCTGTCGTCGCGGTCGCGATCGGCGGGATTCCCGCCGCTGTCCGAGTCCACTCCGCCGGCCTCCTTACGCGCGGGGCGGCGCGGCGGGTGTCCTGCGGGAACGCTTCCGGAGCAGTTCGTCGTCGATCGATCCGTCGATGATGTGTGCGGCGACGTCGCTCAGCCGATGCCCGCGGCTGCGGGCGTAGTCGCGCATCAGCGCGAACACCTGGTCCATGGGCAGGCCGGTGCGCTGGGCGAGGACACCCTTGGCCTGTTCGAGCTGAACGCGGCTGTTGAGGGCCGTCTGCAGCTGGGTGGCGAGGCGCTCGCCGGCGGCGATGGCGCGTTCCTGGATCAGGCCGACCGTGGCGACGTCGGCCATGGCCTGGCCGATTCCCAGGTCCGCCTCGTTCAGCAGCCCGGGCTCGGTCCGGAACAGGTTCAGCGCGCCGATCGTCTCCGCGCGCAGCCGCATCGGCAGGGCCTGTGCCGAGTGGAACCCGAGCCGCTGCAGCTGCTCGGTGAACGCCGGCCACGACGACCGCATCGCGGGCAGGTCGTCCCGGGCCACGGGGTGTCCGGAGCGGTAGCAGTCCAGGCACGGGCCCTCGTTGTTCTGCAGCTCGTAGAGCTCCAGCAGGTGCGCCTCCTCGGTGGAGGACGCCATCACGTGCAGGCCACCGTGGTGGTCGGCCAGCATGATCCCCGCGGCGTCGGCGTCGAGCAGCTCGACGCTGCGGGTGGCCAGCGTGTGGAGGAAGTCGATGACGTCGAAGTCGGCGACCAGGGTGTCGGCCAGGTCCACGAACGTGCTGGCAAGGAGTCGTTCCCGGCTCGTCATGAGCCCACTGCCTCCGCTGTCTCGGGGGTCACGGCCGACCCTGCCGCGGCGTGGTACCGGGCTCGCTGTCGTCGAAGGACATGCGGCGGCTGACCACGTCGGCGGCGATCGATGACACCGTACGTCCTGAAGCGTACGCGTGCGCCCGCAGCCGCAGCAGCGCCTCGGCGAGGCCGATGCCGAGTTGGATCGTGATCATCCCGGTCGCCTGGTGGACCTCGGCCGTGCTGTCGATCGGCCCGGTGAGCGCGGCGTCCTCCCCGCGGTCCTGCAGGTGCAGCACCACGACGGTGGCCGAGTCGGCGAAGGCCAGCGCCTCGGCGAGGTCGGAGCCCGTGAGTGGCCCGGGTGCGTCGCGGTAGAGGTCGAGGACGCCCACGCGGATGGCGCCGACCCGCAGCGGGAACGCGAACACGGCGTGGACGCCGGCGTCGAGCACGGCCGCGCCGAACCGCGGCCAGCGTGGCGACCCGGCCGCCGCCAGGTCCGGTTCGAGCACCGGGCGACCGCCGCCGGACGCCTCGACGCAGGGGCCCTCACCGAGGGTGAACTGCAGTTCCTCCAGCTGCTGGGCCCGCGCGTCGGTGGCCGCCAGGATCACCCCGCTGGGTCCGGCGGCGGTCATCAGCGCCACACCGACACCGGTGACCGGCAACGCGGACAGGCAGGCCGAGCACAGCCTGGCGGGCAGCGTGCCCTGCCCACCCCGGTCGTGCGCGATCACGGACAGGATCTCGGCGACCCGGGGACTGCTCACGTGGCGTCCGGCCGACGGCCCGGTCTGAGCACCTCGGCCGGCGGGCCGGTGCGCGGGGGACGGTACGGCAGCACGACGGTGGTCATGGTGTCGCCGCGTCCGTGGCGTGCCGGGTCCGGTCCGTGGTGGCGGTGATGCGGGCGATCCGAGCGGGGTTGGTCCAGCGCGCGTCGGTGACCCAGCCGAGTTTCTCGAACGCCCAGATGACTCTGGCGGAGATGTCGACCTGGCCGGGGAGCACGCCGTGGCGGGCGCAGGTGGGGTCGGCGTGGTGGGAGTTGTGCCAGGACTCGCCCATGGACAGGATCGCCAGCGGCCAGAAGTTGGCGGCCTTGTCGCGGGAGACGAACGGCCGGTCACCGATCATGTGGCAGATCGAGTTGATGGACCAGGTGACGTGGTGCAGGAAGGACACGCGCACCAGTCCGGCCCAGAAGAACGCGGTCAGCGCGCCCCACCAGGACCAGGTGATCAGTCCGCCGAGCGCGGTGGGCACGCCGACGGTGAGCACGACCCAGAGGGGGAAGAGCCGGTCGACGATGCGCAGGTCCCGGTCGGCGAGCAGGTCCGGGGCGAACCGTTCGGCGTTGGTGCTGACCCGCTCGAACAGCCAGCCCATGTGCGCGTGCCAGAACCCCTTGGCGAGGGCGAGCGGGCCGGTGCCGAACAGCCAGGGGGAGTGCGGGTCGCCCTCGCGGTCGGAGAAGGCGTGGTGTCGCCGGTGGTCGGCGACCCAGCCGATCACCGGTCCCTGCGCGGCGAGACCGCCGGCGACGGCCAGGGCGATACGCAGCGCGCGGGTGGCCTTGAACGCCCGGTGGGTGAAGTGCCGGTGATAGCCGACCGTCACTCCGAGGCAGGACACCACGTAGAACGCGGTCGCGAGGGCGAGGTCGGTCCAGCCCAGCCCCCAGCCCCACGCGATCGGGACCGCCGCGACCAACGCGGCGAACGGGATCAGCACGAAGACCTTGACGAGGATCTGGTCGGCCATCGATCGACCGGGGAGGACCATCGGCTTCGGATCAGGTCGCGGTGGGCGAGTCGCGGCAGGTGCGGTCATGGAAGTGTCCTATCCGGACCAAAGAGGGGAAGTGCCCCGCCCGCGAACGATTGACCGTTCTCGGTGGGTATCGGCGGTGTGGGCCCCGCCGGCCGGCCGCGACCGTGCTCTGGTGAGGTTCCGCGATCCCGACCATGGGTGCGGTACTCGAGACGGGTCGGGCTGTGACATGAAAACTCCCGGGTCGGCCGGCTACTCGCCGGGGTCCCGGGCACTCACTCGCCACAGTACGCGCCTTGCCGGGAAACGCACCAGGGGCGACACTTTCCCGGTCCCGCCGGGCGCCCACGCGGCCGTGCCCCCGACAGCCGACACCGCGAGCCGAGCTCCCTCAACCGGGCGATGCGCCGTTCGGCGAGGTAAACTGGGTGGTAGCCGGACACGACGACATCCCATTCCCGAGGTGCCCGCCCTTCCGGCGTGAATCCCCGGAAGAAGCGGTTCGTCATGACCGACCCCCGCACCCGCCGTGAGACCGACAGCCAGGTCTCGCACCGTCCGACGGCGACCGCCTCCCCGCCGCCGGCGACACCGACGACCCCGGCGGAGGCTGAGCCTCAACCCACGCGTGAGCCCGTGCAGGTGCCCCACACCCGCACCGGCACGGCCTGGGTGGCCCTCATCGGCGCCGCGTTGCTGGCCGTGCTGCTGATCGTCTTCCTCGTGCAGAACACCGGCAGCACCGAGATCTCGTTCCTGTGGATGACCACCACTACCCCGCTGGCGGTCGCGTTGCTGATCGCGGCGGTCGGCTCGGTGCTGCTCACACTGATCCTCGGCACCGCACGCATCGCCCAGCTGCGGCGCCTGGTTCGCAAGCAGCGCCGCTGAGAAGTCCCGCACGGGGGCCTTACCCGCCTTCCACCGGCCGGATGACGCGTGCCGGTGATCCCGCGGCGATGACATTGGGTGGCAGGCTCTTCATGACCACGGAACCCGCCCCCACGATCGTGTTCTCGCCGATGGTGACGCCGGGGCCGACGATGGAGCCGGCCCCCAGCCAGACGTTGTCCTCGATCACGATGGGACTGCCGTATCCCCACTTTTCCCGCCGCGGCCGGGGCTCCAGCGTGTGTCCGGCGGCCAGGAGCTGGGAGTAGGACCCGAGCAGGACGTCGTCGCCGATCGTGATCCGTCCGACGTCGAGGAAGATGACCCCGAAGTTCGCGTAGCTCCGGGCGCCGATCCTCGTCTGGTAGCCGTAGTTGAAGTAGATCGGCGGTCGAAGGTACGACCCCTCGCCGATGGCACCCAGCAGTTCCTTGAGCAGGCGGTGCCGGGTGTCGAGGTCCAGCACGGAACTCCGGTTGTACTCCTCCGACAGGGCCAGCGCTCGTCGGTTCTCCGCGGTCAGTTCCGGCCCGTTGGCGAGATGGAGCTCCCCGGCCAGCATCAGGTCTCGCATCGAACGATCGTCAGGCTGCATAGCTCCGCCCTCCACGGACAGTCCGCTGCCTCGGAGGCCGGATGTCGCCCGCGACTTTCGCTCCGGCTGCCAATTCACCGCTTCACGGTCCCGCGCGCTCCGGGGCCGCGACATCTCCCAGATTGCTCTCCTCCTTCCGTCCCCGCGAAAAATGGGGTGAACTAGGGTTGGCTTCGGGCAGGATCGTTGCCGGCGAATTGTCGGCGAGTCATGGAGGGGAGCGAATGTTTCTCATTACCGGCGGCCTTGGTTCCATCGGGTCACACACCGCACGGGCACTGCTCGATCTGGGCGAATCCGTCGTGGTCACGGCGCACCGGTCCACCGACCCGCCGGAGTTCCTCGCCGGCGAGCCCGAGGGCCGGGTCGTCGTCGAGCCGCTCGACACCGCGGACGAGGCGGCCTTCCTCGACATCGGGAAGCGGCACGAGATCACCGGGATCGTGCACCTCGCGGCGGCCCCGTACAACCTGCCCGATCCGATCGAGTACCTCCGCGCCGACAGCGTCGGCATGCTCAACGCACTCCAGGCGGCGAAGGAGTGGGGCGTGCGGCGGTTCTCCGTCGCCAGCACCATCGGCGCGTACATGGGGGTCGACGAGGTCCCGTGGCGCGAGGACGCCCTGCTGCCGGTGGTGGCGCCGTTCCACATCCCGGTGTTCAAGAGGACCGCGGAGCTGTGGGCCGAACTGGTCGGCGACAGTGCCGGGTTCGACACGGTGAGCCTGCGGATCGGCACCATCTGGGGGCCCCTCAGCCTGCCCGACTCGCCCTTCTTCGCGCTGCCCCGCCTGCTCAGCGCGGCGGTCTGGGGCCAGGCCCCCGATCTCACCCCGCCCCGCCCGGCCGCGTACGCCGAGGACGCCACCGACCTGTGCTACGTGAAGGACTGCGGCCGGGCCATCGCGCTGCTCATGGTCGCGGAGCGGCTGAACCATCGCATCTACAACGTCTCGAGTGGACGGCTGGTGGGCTACGGCGAGGTCGTCGACGCGATCAACGCCACCGTTCCAGGCGCGAACATCACGCTCCCGGCGGGTCGCAACCCCGAGCGGCCCACGGCCGGCTACCTCGACATCACCCGGTTGCGGGAGGACACCGGCTTCCAGCCGGAGTACGACGTCGAGCGCACCGTGCGGGACTACGCCGACTGGCTGCGCAACCACGACAGCTGACGAGCGGCACGGCGAGGCGCCCGTCCCCGGTGGGGGCGGGCGCCTCGTGGCGTGCCGTCCACCTCCGGGGAGTGGGGCCGGGTCGTGTCAGGTTCGGTAGATCCCGTAGCCGTGCCCCGCGACGTGCAGCCCGGTGGCGTCGTAGCCGGTACTCCGGCCGAGGACCAGCTCGCCGGGCGCCACCACGTCCACTGTGGACGAACGGAGCGCCGGGTTGACCACCACGGTGAACTCGCCGCGCCGGTAGACCAACGGGTACCCGGACCGGACGACCTCGACCCCGGCGCGGGCGCCGAGCGCCGGGTTGGCCTTGCGCAGGGCGATCAGGTCGCGGACCAGGTTCAGCGTCGAGTCCGGGTCGGCGCGCTGGTCGGCCACGTTCGGGCGGGTCGGCGACGGGTTCGGCGGCAGGTAGGTGACCGCCGGGTCCGCCGCGTCCCACTGCATCGGGGTGCGCGAGCCCGCCCGGTTGAAGCCGTCCTCGAAGACCCGCAGCAGGCTGCCCTCGTGGTCGGGCAGGCCCGGCTGATACTGGGTGCCGATCTCGTCGCCGAAGTAGATCGCCGGCAGCGTCGGCCAGGTCAGCAGGAAAACCAGCGCGGCCCGCGCGTGCTCGGCCGTGCGCGATCCGGCCACCAGCCTCGGCCAGTCGTGGTTCGACGTCGGCAGGATGGCGTGTCCGTTCTGACCGATTATTGCGGACGCGGTGGCCCATTCGGCGAGGAACGCGGTCATCGAGCCCTGGCCTGCCGCGTCGAAATAGCAGGGCTGGGTGGATTCCCACGTCACGTCGAAGACCGCGTAGTTGTGGAACAGCGACCGGAATGCGCGGCTTTCCCCGTAATGCATGAAGAAGTCCGCATGGAAACCCGCGGGAATGGCGACCTGTGGCTGATTCCACTCCGACAACAACGCCGCATCCGGATGCGCGCGGTCGATCCACGCGCGGATCTCCCGCCACAGCTTCGCCGTCTCCACGGTACCGGGGTCGTCCTTGACCAGCGACGGCGCCATGTCCACCCGGAACCCCGCGGCCCCCAGGCCCAGCCAGAAGTCCAGGATGTCGCGCAACGCCTTGCGGTTCGCCCGCGGCCCGTCGGCGTCCACCGGCTGGCGCCACGGCTCCGCCTCGTTCATCCGTGCGTACCCGAAGTTCAGCGCGGGCTGGAACGGGTAGTAGTTCGGCAGGTAGAAGCCGCCGCGGCCGCCCGGTGACGGTTGGAAGCCCGGAGCCTGCTTGTCGGCCCAGATGTAGCGGTGGTCCCCGGGGTCGTTCGCGGAGTGGACGAACCACTGGTGCTGGTCGGAGGTGTGTCCGGCGACCAGGTCGAGCAGCACCCTGATCCCGTGCCTGCCCGCCGCGTCGAGCAGTTTGACCAGGTCGTCGACGGTGCCGTAGCGCGGGTCGATCGTGTAGTAGTCGGCGACGTCGTACCCCCCGTCGAGCATGGGGGAGGCGTAGCACGGGTTCAGCCACACCGTGTTGACGCCCAACCACTCAAGATAGTCCAGTTTGGACTCGACGCCCGCGAGGTCGCCGATCCCGTCACCGTTGGAGTCCGCGAAGCTCTGCGGGTAGACCTGATACAGGACGGCATCCGCCAGCCAGTCGACCATGCCAGCCACCGTACAAGCCCGACCGGGTCGACCGGATCTTCCAGGATGCGCGGCACGGTCGCCGTCGGAGGTGCTCCGCCCGAACTCCTCGAGCAGGCGGTTGAACGTCGCGGGGCCTCCAGCATCGCGGCGGCTCCGCTTCGGTGCGGCCGTCCACCGGGTCGGCGGGAGCCGGGGACGAACGGGCGCCGCAGGAAGGCGCGGGCCGCGGTGGTGAAAGTCCGCCTCGAACGGGGTGCGGAACGCGGCCACCCTGCCCTCGTCCGGCTCGGTCTCGCCGAGGGAGGAGCACACCTCGACCCAGTCACTCCACCAAGCGACTCCAGGACGGGTACCGAGAGCGTAGCCCCTGCCGGGTCGGGTCTTTTGTCCGCTATGGCCGATTGGTCGCGACGCTGAGTAGTCGCTACGCCGTTGCGTGCACAACGGTATAGCGGCATTTCGCACCGGACCGAATACTTGCGGGCGCGGGGGATTTCGCCGCGTGAAAGGGAACAGCCGTGGGACGAAAGCCGGTTGGTGTGGTTCTGGGGGCCACTGGGGGGATTGGCCGATCTGTCGTGAATGTGCTCGGTGATGGTCACACCCTGTGCCTGGCTGGTCGCGACGAAGCCGCGCTCAAGTCGATGACCACCACCCTCCCGGACGCCTTTCACTGGACCGTCGACCTCGCGACGTCGGAGGGCATGGACGTGGTCCCGGCCGAGCTGGCGGCGGTGGACGTGCTCGTGCACTGCGCCGGCGTGTTCGAGCCCGACACGCCGGAGAGCGTGTGGCAGGACGTCTTCGCGGTGAACCTGTTCGGCGTGGTCGACGTGACCCGCAGGCTGCTGCCGGCGGTGCGCGCCGCCCGCGGCCGGATCATCGTGGTCAACTCGTCGGTCGTCGCCCGCTCCCCGGTCGGCCGCTCGGCGTACGCGGCGAGCAAGCACGCCCTGCGCGTGTTCACCCGGGCCCTGCACGAGGAGGAGCTGGACAACGGCGTCCGGGTCACCAGCATCTACCCGGGCCGGGTCGCGACCGAGATGCAGCGGGCGGTGCGCCGGTCGGAGGGCGGCCCGTTCGAGTCCGAGCGCTACCTGACCCCGGAGTCGGTGGCGTCCGCGGTCTCGTTCGTGCTGTCCACGCCCCCCGGCGCGCACCTGGCGGAGCTGCTGATGGAGCCGGCACGCCTGCCCCGGTGACCATAGGGTGGCCGGTGTGACGCTCGCGCTGCCGTCGCCGTGTGTGGTGGTCCTGGCCGGGCCGGGCGCCTCGGGCAAGTCGACCTGGGCGGCCGAGCACTTCCCGGCCGACACCGTCGTGTCCAGCGACCGGCTGCGCGCGGTGGCGGGCGCGGGCGAGGACGACATCGCCGCCAGCGCCGACGCGTTCGCGCTGCTGGAGCAGATCGTCGCGGCGCGGCTGGCGCGCGGGCTGACCACGGTGATCGACACGCTGGGGCTGGACACCGACCGCAGGCGGGCCTGGCTGGAGCGGGCCCGCCGGCACGGGCTGCCGTGCGTGGCGGTCGCGTTCGACACCCCCGCCGCCGAGTGCCGGGCGCGCAACCGCGACCGCGCCAAGCGCATTCCCGCCGACGTCCTGACCGCGCAGCTGCGGAGCTGGCGGACGGTCCGCGACCTGCTGCCCGCCGAGGGGTACGACGACGTCCTCACCCCGCGACCGGTCCGGGTGGTGGCGGCCCCGTTCGCGACGTCACCGGAGGCCGTGGCGCGGCAGCGGGAGCGGCCGACCGGGCTGCGGTTCGGCCTGCACCTGTCCGCGTTCACGTTCGACGGCGGCGCCCCGCGGACCGCGGCGCGGCTGCGGGAGATCGCAGCCGGTGCGGAGGAGGCCGGCTTCGACGCGATCTACGTGATGGACCACTTCCGGCAGATCCCGCAGGTCGGCCGGGCGTGGGACAACTTCCTGGAGAGCTACACCACGCTGGCCTACCTGGCCGCGTGCACCGAGCGCGTCCGGCTCGGGGCCCTGGTCACCGGCATCACGTACCGCAACGTGGCGCACCTGGGCAAGATCGTCGCGACGCTGGACGTGCTCAGCGGCGGGCGCGCGGTCTGCGGGCTGGGCCTGGCCTGGTTCGCGGCCGAGCACGCCGCCTACGGCTGGGACTTCCCGCCGGCCGCCCGGCGGTACGCGCTGCTCGAGGACGCCCTGCGGCTGCTGCCGCTGCTGTGGGGACCGGGCAGCCCGGCGTTCGAGGGCCGGGTGCTCTCGGTCCCCGAGGCCACCTGCTACCCGCGCCCGCTGCAGGAGCACGTCCCGATCGTGGTGGGCGGCGGGGGAGAGCGGCGCACGCTGCGGCTGGCCGCCCGGCACGCCGATGCCGCCAACGTGCTCGGCGACGTGGACACCGTGCGGCGCAAGGCATCCGTGCTGCGCGCGCACTGCGCCGAGGCCGGCCGCGAGCCGATCGAGCTGACCCACCTGTCCACCGCGCTGGTGGGTACCGACGACCGCGAGGTGGCCGGCCTCGTCGACCGGCTGCGCCCGCGCCGCCAGGACGCGGCCCGCTACGCCGCCGCGGTCAACGCCGGGACCGTCGACGACCACATCGGGCGGTTCCGCGAGCTGGCCGAGGCGGGCGCCACCGAGGTCATGGTGCGGCTGCCGGACCTGACCGGTGCCGAGCCGCTCGCCCGGATGGCGAAGGTCATCTCGGCGTTCCGTGCCTGAGCCGCTCAGCCGGCGCGCTCGACCCGGGCGTGCCGGACCAGGAACCTGCCCTGCTCGCGGACCTGCTCGAACGCCGCGTCGTTGAGCAGCACGCAGCTGCCGGACACGGACGTGACCTCGACCGTGATGGACCGGTCGTTGTCCAGGTTGGTCACCGTGAGGCGGGTGCCGATCGGGAACTGGTTGCTGGACGCGGCGGGCGCACCGTCCTCACCGGACAGCGTGACCGTGGACCCGGCACACACGACCTCACCCGGCGCGTCACCGGACGGGTCGTTCGCGGGCTGCTCCGCGGGGGTCCGTGCCGCGGGCTGGTCGGGTCGCACGTCGGCCGCGCAGCCCGCCGCCGCGCGGCGCTGCTGGATCAGGTCGACGACCGCCTGCCGGTTGGCGATCCTGGCCTCGGACTGGGCGTCCGGGGCGGCCCGCTGGCCCGCGATGAAGTTCAGGTTGTTCCGCAGCGCGGTGTCCAGCCCGGCGCACGACTCGCCCGAGCCGCCGGTGTCGATCGGCTGCGCGACGACGTCCCCGGTGCAGCCGGCGACCTGGCGGCGCTGCTGGATCTGGTCCACGACGGCGAGCCGGTTGGCGATCCTGGCCTCGGACTGCGCGTCCGGGGCGGCCTGCTGGCCGGCGACGAACGTCAGGTTGTTCCGCAGCGCGGTGTCCAGCCCCTGGCAGGACTCCGCCGCCTCGCTGTCCCCGCCGCCGGCCGCGACCGCGCCGGCCGCGATGCCCGCGGCGCCGAGCAGCGCGGCGAGCCCGATGCGCGCGCGCCTGCGGTGCCGGCCGTTGCCTCCGAACAGGGACATGCGCCACTCCTCCGGTCCGTCCCCCACCCGCCTCTGGATACGGCGGGTGGGCCGGAGTGGTTCAAACCAATCGGGGAACGCGCGTCAGCCGTCGTAGCTGGCCTGCTTCACGGCGAACACGTTGCGGTTGCCCGCGCCCTCCTGCAGCGTCCACAGCAGGTCCGGGTTCGTCGCGTCCTCCCAGTACGAGATGCTCTCGCCGCTGCTCACCCACGAGTAGGTCGTCGAGCCCGCGCTCGGGGTCCAGTAGTAGAGCTTCTTCTGGCCCGACGAGTTGAACCACCAGCGCCCGTTGTGCGACGCGACCCCGTTGAGGTTGTACCAGGGAAGCCGCAGCGCCTGGCTGGCCGTCGTGGACGCGGCGAACGTCGTCGCGCCGGAGGCGAACGGGAAGCGGACCGCACGCGGGGCACGGTTGGGGTAGGACGAGCAGGACTGGCAGGTGTACTCGGTCATCACGATCGACCTGCTGACCCGGTCCAGGGAGATGGTCGACCACACCAGGTTCGTGCCCGACGTGGTGTTCGACGTGATCGTGCCGATCTGCGGCAGCACGTAGGCGTAGTTGTGCGCGTAGTAGACGGTGTCCGACTGGCGGCCGATCTGGTCGGAGGTGCCACCGGTGTTCGTCTTGAGGATCTTGCGCATGTCGAACACCCGCATGCCGTGCCCGGTGTCCGCGACGTAGAGGTAGTCGCCGTACCAGGACACGCCGCCCGCGTGGATCGGGATGTCCTTGAAGTCCGGAGTGGACCCCGTGCCGGTCGGCTGGACGAGAAGCACCTTGCGGTACTTGTTGGGGTAGGTGGCGTCCCAGTCGACCAGGGTGATCCGGCTGCGCTCCTGGCTGCCGCCGCACGCGTCCCGGGTGTACCAGCTGACCAGCACGAGCTGGTGGCCGTCGTAGTTGCCGCTGTTCGCGGTCCCCACCGCGTCCCGGCTGGTGGTGATGCCCTGCGGGTAGTTCTTGCAGTCCGAGTTGTCCGTGTTGTCGAACCGGAAGCCACCGGAGAGCCCGCCGATGGAGAACGACGACGGCAGCGCCTTGCGGTCGTGGTTGGCGTGGTCCATCACCGTGTGGACCGCGGCGGTGCCCAGCTTCGACACCAGCGCCGAGTTGATCGTGTCGAACTGGTGGTAGTTCGCGCTCAGCGTGTACTCGCTCGCGGGCAGGGTGGTCGGCCCGCTCGCGGCGGTCGCCGGGAAGGAACCGGTGACCGCGCCGGCGACGAGCGCGGTGGCGGCGAGGACGCCGCTGACAGCGGCGAGGCGACGGCGCGAGAACATGACTCCCCCGAAAGTCGATCGACAAGCCGTGGCACACCGTATTGCGCCGCCCCGCCCCGTGCAAGCACCGCGAACCTGGGATGCGCAATGTGGGAGGTGCCGGGCGATTCCGCGCCGTGCCACCGTTCTCGGGGGCGAAGCAGCCGTACGAGTTCCCGGACCTCAAGGACACGCCGATGGCAACCTCGCAGAACGCGGGGGTGGAGGGGCGCCTGCGCCGCACACTCACCGCACCCAAGATCGCCTTCCTGGTCATCGCCGCGGCGGCGCCGCTGACCGCGGTGGTCGGCACCGTGCCGCTGGCCTTCGTGCTGGGCAACGGCGCCGGGCTGCCCGGGGTGTTCGTCTTCGCCGGGCTGACCCTGCTGTGCTTCTCCGTGGGCTACGCGGCGATGAGCAGCCGCGTGGTCAACGCGGGCGGCTTCTACCCCTACCTCTCCGCCGGTCTGGGCCGGCCCGTCGCGGTGGCCGGCGGGATCGTCGCGGTGATCGCCTACCCGGCCGCGGCGATCGGGCTGGCCGGCGCCTTCGGCTACTTCACCCAGATCCTGGCCGCCTCCTACGGGCTCGACCTGCCCTGGGAGGTCTGGTCCGCGCTGGGCGTGGCGGGCATGGCGGTGCTCGGCTACCGGCAGATCGACGTGTCCGCGAAGGTCCTGGCGGTCTTCATCGTCGCCGAGGTCGGCCTGCTGGCCGTGCTGGACATCGGGGTGCTGGCGCACCACGGCGTGTCCGCGTTGCCGGCGACGTCGTTCCGCCCGGACAGCGTGCTGGCCGGCGGGGTGGGCGTGTCGATGATGTTCGCGTTCATGTCCTACATCGGGTTCGAGTCGGCCGCGCTGTACGGCGAGGAGTCGGCCAACCCCACCCGCAGCGTGCCGCTGGCCACCTACGCGGCGGTCGGCGTGATCACCGTGTTCTACACGTTCACCAGCTGGGTCGCGGTGGGCGCGATCGGTGCGGGCAACGTGGCGGCGGTGGCCGGGGAGCAGCTGGGCAACCTCTTCTTCGCGCTGAGCGACCAGAACGTCGGCGCGCCGGCGACCTCGATCATGCAGGTGTTCATCTGCACCAGCCTGTTCGCCGCGATGCTCGCCCTGCACAACGCCGGCAACCGGTACGTCTTCACGCTGGGTCGCGAGCGGGTGCTGCCCCGCTGGCTCGGCGCGGTGCACCGGCGGCACGGCTCGCCGCACCGCACGAGCGTGGCCCAGATCGTGGTGACCGTGGTGCTCGTGGCCGCCTTCGCGGTGGCCGGGCTGGACCCGTACCTGAACCTGGCCACCAGCCTGGTCGGCCTCGGCACCCTGGGCATCATCGTGCTGCAGGCCGGCGCCGCGCTCTCGGTCGTGGCGGTGTTCTGGCGGCGCACCGACCGGCACTGGTGGCGAACCGTCCTCGCGCCGCTGCTGGCGGTCGCCGGGCTGGGCACCGCGGTGGTGCTGCTGGTGGCCAACTTCGCCACCATGACGGGCACCGCGAACCCCGTCGTCGGGGCGATCCCGTGGCTGCTGCTGGCCGGTGCCGTGGCCGGGTTCGGCTACGCGGTGTGGCTGCGCTCGGCCCGTCCGGACCGCTACGCCGCCATCGGCACCGGCACGCGGCCGGCACCGCGGACGGCGCCGGGCGAGGAGCCCGTCCCCGGCGAGGTCCGGCTCGACGACGCGGCCTGAGGCCGTGCCGGCCGGCCCGGCGGCCGTTCATGGTGGATGATTCCGGTGATCGCACCACACCATGAGGGAGCCGTCGAATGGTCAGCGAGAACGCCGCCAGGCTGGCGGTGCTCATCGACGCGGACAACGCGCAGCCGTCGATCACCGAGGGGTTGCTCGCCGAGGTGGCCAAGTACGGCACCGCGCACGTCAAACGCGCCTACGGCGACTGGACCGGCACCAGCCTGAAGGGCTGGAAGGACCAGCTGCTCGCGCAGTCGATCCAGCCCATCCAGCAGTTCGCGTACACGACCGGGAAGAACGCCACCGACGCGGCGATGGTCATCGACGCGATGGACCTGCTGTACTCGGAGCGCTTCGACGGGTTCTGCATCGTCTCCAGCGACAGCGACTTCACCCGCCTGGCCGCACGGCTGCGCGAGTCCGGCCTCACCGTCTACGGCTTCGGCGAGCGCAAGACGCCCAAGCCGTTCGTGTCCGCCTGCGACAAGTTCATCTACGTCGAGAACCTCGGCTATCCCGACGGCGCGGCCGCGGAGGCCGACGCCGCGCCGCGGTCGCGAACCGCCATCCCGGCCGCGCAGCTCAAGCGCGACGCCGCGCTGGTCGGCCAGCTGCGCAACGCCGTGGAGGCCGCCTCCGACGACGACGGCTGGGCCGCGCTCGCGTCGGTCGGCCACATCATCACCAACCAGCAGCCCGACTTCGACTCCCGCAACTACGGCTACGCCAAGCTCAGCGACCTGATCGCCGCGACCACGCTGTTCGAGATGGACCGGCGCAGCCCCGGCGACGGCAAGCCGGAGATCATCTACGCCCGGGAGAAGCGACGCCGCACGAGCCGCCGGGCCCAGCCGGCGCGAGCCAAGTAGCCCGACCCACCCCGGGGCATTCGCGAGCCGACCCGTGGCGCGGTCGAGCCGACCCGTGGCGCGCTCGAGTCGACCTATGGCGCGGTCGAGTTGGCGTGTGGCGCGGTCGAGTCGACTCCGCGCGGCGGGCCGGCTGGGCGATGCCAGGGGTCGACTGGGCGGTGCGACGGGGTCGGCTGGGCGATGCCAGGGGTCGGCGCGGCGATGTGACGGGTCGGTTCGCTGGTGCCAGGGGTCGGCTGGGCGGTGCGACGGGTCGGCTGGGCGATGCCAGGGGTCGGCGCGGCGATGTCACGGGTCGGCTCGGCGATGCCAGGGGTCGGCTGGGCGATGTCACGGGTCGGCTCGGCGATGCCAGGGGTCGGCTGGGCGATGTCACGGGTCGGCTGGGTGGTGCCAGGGGTCGGCTCGGTGGTGCGACGGGTCGGCTGGGTGGTGCCGGGGGTCGGCTCGGTGGTGTGGCGGGTCGGGTCGCGACCTGACGGTGCGCCGGTTAGTACGGATACGTATAGTACGGAACCGTGAAATCCGGATTCGTACCGAGCCGGTCCGCGCTGCTCGCGCTCCAGCGCGCGACCCACGCCACCCTGCAGGTGCTCGTCGCCGAGCTCGCCGAGCTGGAGCTGACCGCGTCGGAGATCAACGTGCTCGGCAACCTCGCCGACGGCCGGGCGCGCACGGTCTCCGGGCTCGGCGCGGCCGTCGGCAGCCGGTCCTCCACCCTGACCGGCGTGCTCGACCGGCTGGAGCGG
This sequence comes from uncultured Actinomycetota bacterium, assembly GCA_963727495.1. GTDB lineage: Bacteria > Actinomycetota > Actinomycetes > Mycobacteriales > Pseudonocardiaceae > Actinophytocola. Next base: position 148,575 of record CAVSGQ010000005.1, read on the forward strand.
CGCGGGCTCGTCACCCGCACGGCGAGCGCGACCGACCGCCGCTCCCTCGTCGTGGAGCTGACCGCCGGGGGCCGAGACGCCGCCGCGTCGGTCCGCCGGACCGTCACCGCCCTCGAGCGCCGTGCCCTGCGACCGCTGCCGCCCGACGCGGTCGCCGGGTTCCACGCGGTGCTCGCCGCGCTGACGGAGGTGCCGGCATGACGACCCCGCCCGACGGCGCGGACCGGGAGTTCCGGGACCTGATGGCCGAGGTCGCCGCCGGGGCCGGGCGGTTCGGCCACCGCGAGCACGTCCACCTCACCTGGCTGGCCGTGCGCCGGTTCGGCGTGGCGGCGGCGATCGACGTGGTCGGCCGGGGCCTCGCGCACACCGCCCGGTACGCCGGCGCGCCGCAGAAGTACAACGTCACGCTCAGCCGCGCCTGGGTCGAGCTGGTCGGCCACCACGCCGAGGCCGAACCCGGCACCGCCGACTTCGCCACGTTCGCCGCGCACAACCCCGCCCTGCTGGACAAGCGGCTGATCGCGCGCTTCTACCACCCGGCCACGCTCGCCCGGGCGCGAACCGGGTGGGCGCCGCCGGACCGCGCGCCCTTCCCGTGGCAGCGCGCCTGAGTCAGACGTCGACCTCCAGGCGGACGGTCACCACGTCGCCCACCTCGAGCCCCTCGGCCTTGCGCACCCGTGCCTTCACCGGCACGACGTAGCGCCCGTCCTTGGGGAACAGCGACGTCGTCCACCCGGTGCCGCCGATCCGCGCCGCGACCGGGATCATGCCCCAGCCGTAGGTCACCAGGGCCGAGGTCGCCTCCAGCGCACCGCACTCCTGGTCGGGGACGGTGACGAAGTGCCACGGGGCGGGGCCCTTCCAGAACCAGATCTCGCCGCTGAACTCCAGGTGCACGCGGTCAGGATAGGAGGCGGCCACCGCCCGCCGTGGCGTCCGGGACCGGCTGCGGGCCGGACGCCCGGACGTAGCGGCCGATCACCGCCTCCATCTCGGCCGGGTCGATCACGTCGGAGATGCGGTCGAACCCGTCCGGCGCGCGGCGCTCGACCTCGTCGATCACGCTCTCCGGGCCGCCCTCCCGGTTGCGCATGACGATCTCGCTGGTGGCCGGCAGCCGGTCGCGCTGGTACGCGAGCAGTGCCTCGGCGGGGTCGGCGTGCCGGGCGAGCTGTCCGGCGAGGTTCGCGGCGTCGAGGATCGCCTGGCCCGCGCCGTTCGAGCCCATCGGGTACATCGGGTGCGCCGCGTCGCCCAGCAGGGTGACCCGGCCATCGGTCCAGCGCGGCAGCGGGTCGCGGTCGCACATGGGGAACTCGAAGGTCTCCGCGGTGGCGGCGATGAGCGCCATGTGGTCGAAAAGCGGGACGCGGAACTGCCCGGCGTGCCGGCGCACGTCGGCGGGGTCGGCCAGGCGCGACCACTCCTGCCGGCTCGGCGGCGGGTCGCCGTCCCGTCCGGTGCGCGCGCTGATGGCCCAGTTCGTGAGCCGCGTGTCCGGCGTCGAGCCGGCGGCGATCGGGTAGGCGACCAGCTTGGCCGCCGTGCCGCCGGCGATGAGCATCGACCGCCCGGTGCCGAACACCGGCCACTCGGTCGCGCCGCGCCACATCATCACGCCGTTCCACCGCGGCGGGCCCTCGTCGGGGTACATCAGTCCGCGCACCGCGGAGTGGATGCCGTCCGCCGCGACGAGCACGTCGCCGTGCGCCGGTTCGGCCCCGCCGACGAAGTGCGCGCGCACCCCGTCGGCGTCCTGGTCGAGCGCGACCAGCCGGTGCCCCGGCCGCGCGGCGTCCTCGCCGAGCCGCTCCCGCACCGCGGCCAGCAGCATGCCGCGCAACCGCCCGCGGTGCAGGCTGATCTGGGGGAGCGCGAACCCGGCGTCGGTCCCGCAGGGCCGGCGCAGGATCTCGTGCCCGAGCCGGTGGGTGTAGGTGAGGTCGCGGGTACGGATGCCGATCTCCTCGAGCCGTGGCAGCAGCCCGAGCAGGTCGAGCTCGGCGACCGCGTGCGGCAGCAGGTTGATCCCGACCCCCAGTTCGCCCAGCAGCGTCCCCTGCTCGTGGACGACGCTCTCGATCCCCTCGTGATGCAGCCGGAGCGCGGTGAACAGCCCACCGATCCCGCCCCCGATGATGACGACACGCATGTGTGTTCCTCCCAGTGTGCACGACGAAAAAGCTCGCCCCAGGTCTCGCGCAGTCCGTTACTTGTACCGCGTCCCGGGACACGGCGGCTACCCCGCGAGCGCCGCGACCCCTTGGTGCGAGCCGGATTCCCCGGTCGGCCGCCGGTGACCGGCCGGGAACGGAGTGTGAGGTCGTGCCGAACCACTCAGGTACGCGGTTCGAGCGGCGATGTGAGGGTGACCAACAACCAGGCAGGGTGGAGCTCACATGAGTCCGTTCAGGTCCGGGCGCGTGGTGCGCCCTTCGTCGGGGGACGAGGTCGTCGCCGAGGCGCGGCAGAACGCGGCCGCGTTGGGTGCGGTCGTGCGCGCCCTGTCCGGCGCCACGACCTCGGCGCAGGCCGCGCAGGTGGCGCTGGACGCGGTGCGGGAGTGTTTCGGCTGGGCGTACGGGTCGCAGTGGCGGGTGCATCCGGGGGAGCGTGCGCTGCGGTTCGAGACCGAGTCCGGGTCGGCGGGTGCGGAGTTCCGGAAGGTGACGCTGGAGGCGTCGTTCGCGGAGGGCGTGGGGCTGTCCGGGCGTGCGTGGAAGAAGCGTGACCTGGTGTTCGTGGAGGACCTGGGGCAGGTGACCGACTGCGTGCGGGCGCCGGCGGCGCAGCGGGCGGGGGTGCGCAGCGGGGTCTGCTTCCCGTTGCTGGAGGCGGGTGAGGTGGTCGGCACGATGGACTTCTTCACCACCGAGACGCTGGCGCCGTCCGAGCAGCGGCTGGAGACGTTGCGCAGCATCGGGGTGCTGGTGTCGCAGGCGCTGGAGCGGGTGGCGGACGCGGAGCGCCAGGTGGCGGCGCGGGCGGACCTGGCCGCGGTGAACAGCGTGCTGCGGCAGCTGGCGTCGGCGAGCGACGAGGAGTCGGCGATCTCGGGCGCGCTGGAGACGATCCGGCGGGAGTTCGGCTGGGTGTACGGGTCGTTCTGGGCGGTGGACCCGGAGGGGCGGGCGTTGCGCTTCGTGCTGGAGTCCGGGGACGCGGGGGAGGAGTTCCGGCGGGTGACGCGGGAGGCGAGCTTCCCGGAGGGTGTCGGGCTGGCCGGGCGGGCGTGGCAGGCCCGGGAGATGGTGTTCGTGCGGGATCTCGGCGAGGTGACCGACTGCGTGCGGGCGCCGGTGGCGCAGCGGGCGGGGGTGCGCTCGGGGGTGTGCCTGCCGTTGCTGGTGGACGGCGTGGTGGTGGGCACGATGGACTTCTTCGTGACCGAGGAGATCGACCTGTCGGCGAGCCGGGCGGATGCGTTGCGCAACACGGGTTTCCTGGTGTCGCAGGCGCTGGAGCGGGTGCGCGGGAGCAGCCGGCTGAACGCGGCGGGCTCGGAGCTGGTGACCTCGATCGAGGAGGCGGAGCGCAACGTGGTCGAGGCGACGACGGTGGCGAGCCAGGCCAGCGAGCTGACCGGGGAGGCGAACGCGGCGGTGGACCGGCTGGGCCGTTCCAGCGGCGAGGTCGGCGATGTGGTGAAGGTGATCAACAGCATCGCGGAGCAGACGAACCTGCTGGCGCTCAACGCGACCATCGAGGCGGCCCGGGCGGGGGACGCGGGCAAGGGTTTCGCGGTGGTGGCGCACGAGGTGAAGGAGCTGGCGCAGAGCACGGCCAGCGCGACGGAGAACGTGGCCCGGCTGATCACCGCGATCCAGACCGACGCGGGCAGCGTGGCCTCGTCGCTGGCCGCGATCAGCCAGATCGTGGAGAAGATCAACGACACGCAGACGATGATCAGCGGTGTGCTCACCGAGCAGGCGGCGGTCACCCGCGACATCGTCGGCACCCGGTAGGCGCACGCGGACACCGGCCGCGCGGGTGACGCGGCCGGTGTCTCGCCGACGGGTTCTCAGCCGGTGGGCATGAGGACGGAGTCGATCAGGTAGACCGTGGCGTTGGCGGTGTGCACGCCGCCGCAGATCACGTTGGCGTCGTTGACCTTCAGGTTGTCACCCGAACCGGTGACGTCGACCGTGCCCTTCTCCACGGTGGTCTGCTCGCCGACGACCTGGTCGGGGGAGAGCTGGCCGGGCACGACGTGGTAGGTCAGGATCTTGGTCAGCAGGGCGTCGTCGGTCTTGAGCGTGTCGATGGTGGACTTGTCGATCTTGGCGAAGGCGTCGTCGACGGGCGCGAACACGGTGAACTCGCCGCCGTTGAGCGTGTCGACCAGGTCGACCTTCGGGTTCAGCTTGCCGGACACGGCCTGGACGAGCGTGGTGAGCAGCGGGTTGTTGCCGGCGGCGACGGCGACCGGGTCCTGGGCCATGCCGGCGACCGAGCCGGCGCCGTCCGACACCTGCTCGGCGTAGCCGGCGCAGCCGGGCCCGACGAGGTCGGCGGCGGGGTCGGTCGCGGCGCCGCCGCCCGAAGAGGTCTCCGTGGTGGTCGCCGGGGCCTCGGCACTCGTGCCGGAGGCGTCCGACGTGCTGTCGTCACTGCTGCCGCATGCCGCGCCGGCCAACGCGATGAAAGCGATGCTGGCGGCCGACATTCCGCGGCGGATGCTGCGCTTCATGACTGGTGAACTCCCCGTTCCGTTGGTGGACCTGAGTTCTCAGGCCGTGGGTCGTCGGGGATTCGGGGCGGCCGCTCGGCCGGATGCCTGCGGCCGGCCATCGTGACCGTTCCGTTATCTAGCGTGTCTCATTCGGACGTCTCAATAGGACGGTCAGGAGGCCCGGTCGGCGAGTGCGGACGTGTTCGGCTCGCCGCCGACCCCGCGAGGACGGCTCGCCCGGGGCCGCCGGCGGCGACGCCCGGGACGCACCGGTTCGACGGGTGTTCGGAGCCGGGCGGCCCGCGGATTGCCGCCGGTTCGCCGCGGTGTCCGATGAGGACTCCCGGGCAATCCGCTGCGGCACGGCCGGCGAATACCGGTCATGAGCCCACTCGAAAGGCCGGTGACGATCCCGTGATCACACTCGCGTTGATCGGGCTGATCGGCGGACTGGTCACGGGAATCTCCCCGTGCATCCTGCCGGTGCTCCCCGTCATCTTCTTCACCGGTGCCCAGGCGACCCAGCCGGCCGCCGCGCGCAAGGAGCCCGTGCCCGGCGCGCTCGCCACGGCCGAGCGGCCGGCCGCGGACAGCCCCTCGCGGGCCCGGCCGTACCTGGTGATCGCCGGCCTCGTCGTGAGCTTCACGCTCGTCACGCTGTTCGGCTCGCTGCTGCTGTCCGTGCTGGGGCTGCCACAGGACGTGCTGCGGTGGGCCGGCCTGGTCGTGCTGGCGCTGATCGGGATCGGCCTGATCGTGCCGCGTTTCGAGCACCTGCTGGAGAAGCCGTTCAGCTGGATCCCGCAGCGCAGCCCGGACGCCGCCCGCGGCGGTTTCCCGCTGGGGCTGGCGCTCGGCGCGGTGTACGTGCCGTGCGCGGGTCCGGTGCTCGCCGCCATCACGGTCGCCGGCTCGACCGGGCGGATCGGTGCCGACACGGTCGTGCTCACCGTCACCTTCGCGGTCGGCGCCGCGATCCCGCTGCTGGTCTTCGCGCTGGCCGGGCGCCGGGTGGCCGAGCGGGTGCGGTCGTTCCGCAAGCGGCAGCGCGGGATCCGGATCACCGCGGGCGTGGTGATGATCGCGCTGGCGGTCGGCCTGGTGTTCGACCTGCCGCAGCTGCTCCAGCGCGCGATCCCCGACTACACCAGCGGCCTGCAGGACACGGTCGGCAACTCGCAGCAGGTCCAGGACGCGCTCGACCTCGGCGGGCTGGAGAACGAGCAGAACAAGGATCTCGACCGGTGCACCGCGGACGCCAACGAGCTGGAGAGCTGCGGCACCGCGCCGGACATCAAGGGCATCCAGCAGTGGCTCAACACGCCCGGCGGCCGGCCGGTCGACCTGAAGTCCTTGCACGGCAAGGTGGTGCTGCTGGACTTCTGGGCCTACTCCTGCATCAACTGCCAGCGGTCCATCCCGCACGTGGTCGCCTGGGACAGGGCCTACCGCGACGCCGGGCTGCGGGTCATCGGCATCCACGCGCCGGAGTACGCGTTCGAGAAGGAGGCGCGCAACGTCGAGGCCGCGACCGCCAAGTTCGGCATCCGCTACCCGGTCGCGCTGGACAACTCGCTCGCCACGTGGACGAACTACCGCAACCGGTACTGGCCCGCGCACTACCTGATCGACGCGGACGGCACCGTGCGGCACATCAAGTTCGGCGAGGGCGGCTACGACGTGACCGAGAAGCTGATCCGCCGGCTGCTCACCGACGCCGACCCCGGCGCCGACCTGGGCGCGCCGACCGACACCGCCGACGAGACCCCGGACACCGCCGACATCACCCGGGAGACCTACCTGGGCTCGACGAAGCGGGTCAACTTCGCCGGGAGCGAGACCTACACGGCCGGGGACAGGTCGTTCACGCTCCCCGCCGGCCAGCCCGCGGACAGCTTCGCGCTCGACGGGGACTGGACGCTCACCTCGCAGCACATCACCCCCACCGGCCGGTCCGGGCGGATCCGGCTGAACTACCACGCCAAGCAGGTCCGCATGGTCCTCTCCGGCTCCGGCACGGTCACATACCGGGCCGGCGGGCGGACCCGGACCGCCCGGGTCTCCGGCACCCCCGACTCCTACCGGCTTCTGTCCACACCGGACACCGAGTCGGGGACCGTCGACGTGACGGTCGGCGCGGGCGTGCAGGCCTACTCGTTCACGTTCGGCTGACCAGAACAGGAGCCCACCGTGCGGCACGACACCGAGATCAGGTCCATCACCGACGACACGTTCGCCACCGAGGTCCTCGCCGGGGACAAGCCGGTCCTCGTCGACTTCTGGGCGGACTGGTGCGGGCCGTGCAAGGCGCTCGCGCCGGTCCTCGCCGACATCGCCCGCCGGCACGCGGACCAGCTCACCGTGGTGAAGGTCGACATCGACGCGAACCCGCGGGTCGCCGCCGACTGCCGGGTCATGTCGATCCCGACCATGACCCTGTTCGTCGACGGCCGCCCGGCCACCACGATCCGCGGCGCGAAGTCGAAGGCGGCGATCCTCGACTGCCTGTCCGGCTGGCTCTGACCGACCCTGTCCCGGGAGCGACGACGTGACCACCTCACCCCTGCTCAGTCCGGAGTGGGCCTGCGCGCCCACGCGGGCCTGGCCCGGCCTCGCCGTGCCGCCGACCTCGCCGGTGCGGGCCTGGCTCGCCGAGCGGCTGTTCCGGCAGGCCGTGCGCCACGGCGCCGCTGATGCGCCTGGTGCGGCCCGCGACGTTCTTCCACCGGCTCGGGATCGACGCCAAGATCGGGTTCGGCGAGTCCTACATGGCCGGTGACTGGACCAGCGACGACCTCGCCGGCCTGCTGACCCCGTTCGCCGAGCGGGTCACCACCCTGGTGCCCCGGACGCTGCAGCCGTTGCGCCGCTGGGTGGACGCGGCCCGCCCCGCCGACGAGCGCAACACGGTCGCCCGCGGGGTGCGCCTACCAGGGCTGGACGGTCGGCTCCCGGTTCCGCTCCGCGGGCCTTCTCGAGCCGGACGGCGGCCGGGCCGTGCTCGGCGTCGACGGCATCGCGGGGGTCGAGGCGTTCGCGGTCACCGTCGAGCCGGCGGGTGGCTCGCCGCGGCCGACCACCCCGCCGGTCACCACCGTCGCGGTGCCCTGACAGGGCCGTGACGTGCGCGGGCCCGGCACCTACCATGCGGGCGTGGGCGAGGGGGCGAACGACCGGGCGAACGCGATCGAGGAGCGGCTCGACGTCCCGGTGCTCGTCGCGGCCCTGGTGTCGGTGCCGGCGGTGTTCCTGACGATGACCAGCGGGCCCGCCGCGGTCGTGGGCACCGTGCTGAACATCGCCTCCGGGGTGGTGCTGGTCGGCGAGTCGGTGGTGCTGCTCCTGGTCAGCCGCGAGCGGATGGCGTGGATCCGCGAGCACCGCTCGGAGCTCGCGCTCGCCGTGGCGACCGTGCCGGCGGTGGTGCTGCTGGTCGGGCCGGTGCAGATCTTCCGGCTGCTCATCTTCGTCTCCGCGGTCCGCATGCTGCGGGTCCGGCGCATCATCGGCGCCGCCGACGTGATCCGCCGCCGCGCGAACCTGCCCAACCGGCACCGCAGGCTGGTGCCGTGGGCGGTCACCGGCGTCGCCGTGGTGTTCGTGGCCGTGGTGCTGGCCGACCCGAAGTCGATCAGCCACCACGCGGTCGAGTGGATCGTCGAGCACGTGGGCCTGGTGCCGGCGATCGTCGCGGGGCTGCTGGTGGTGGGCACCGTGCTGCTCGCGCGGTGGTACCGGCCGGTGGAGCGCTTCCAGCGCCGCCGCAGCACCGCGCCGGCCGAGGAGTGACTCAGCGCACCCGGCGGCGCCCGGTGACGGCGACGATGCGGCGCAGCGCGTCGGCCGCGTGCCGCACGTCCTCGTCCGGGACACCGGTGAGGATGTCCTCGTGGACCCGGACGGAGGCGGCCATCGCCTCGCCGGTGACCCGCACGCCCGCGTCGGTGAGGTGGACCCACCGGCTGCGCGCGTCGTCGGCGTCGTCCGCGCGCTCCACGTAGCCCGCCGCGGCGAGCCGCTGCAGGACGTTGCTGGTGCCGCCCGAGGTGAGGAACAGGGACTTCGACAGGTCGCTGGGCCGCAGCCGGTGCGGCGGGCCCACCCGGTGCAGCGCGGCGAGCACGTCGAACTCGGCGTAGGTCAGCCCGAGCCCGGCCAGCTCCGCCTTCATCGCCCGCTCGAACAGGCCGCCGATCCGCGAGACCCGCTTGGTCAGCTCCAGGCGCGCGACGGCCTGCGGCGACATGCCCGCCGCGGTCCACCGCTCGACGAGCCCGTCGACCTCGTCCCGCCCCTCGTCCCGCACGTCCACGAGAGTACAGCTCACCGTATTGCTTTCTAAAAAGCTTCTTCGTAAGCTTTCGGCCATGCGACTTCTTCTGCGCGGCGGCACCGCCGTCGACACCGATCCCGTCTCCGCGACCCGCGCCGACGTCCTGGTCGACGGCGGCCGGATCGCCGCCGTCGGCCCCGGGCTGGACGCCGCCGGCGCCGAGGTCGTCGACGCCACCGGGATGCTCGTGCTCCCCGGCTTCGTCGACACCCACCGGCACACCTGGCAGGCGGGCATCCGGGCGACCGGCGCCGACATCTCCTTCGCCGGCTACCTCGACCACGTCCTCGGCAGGCTGGCGCCCCGCTACGGGCCGGACGACGTGTACGCCGGCACGCTGGCCGGCGCGCTCGACTGTCTCGACGCCGGGATCACCACGCTCGTCGACTGGTCGCACATCCAGCACACGCCCGACCACACCGCGGCGGCCGTCGAGGCGCTGCGCCACAGCGGGATCCGCGCGGTGTTCGGCTACTGCTCGCCGAGGCCGGACGCGAAGGTCCTCGCCGAACACATGGGACACGACCTGGTGACGACCGCGATCGCCCCGATGGGCCCGGAGATCGTCGACGAGACGACCGCGCTGGCGGAGTGGCGGCTCGCCCAGGAGCTGGACCTGCCCGTGACCGTCCACATGGGAGGGCACGGTGCGGAGAGCGCGGAGCGCGGGCTGGACTTCCTGACCCGTCACGGGTTGCTCGGCCCGCGCACGAGCTACGTGCACGGCAACCACTACACCGACGACGCGCTGCGCCGCATCGCCGCCAGCGGCGGCGCCCTGTCGGTGTCCCCGCTCGTCGAGGTGGAGCTCGGCCTGGGTGTCCCGGTGACCGGTCGCGCGCTCGCGGCCGGTGCCCCGATCGGGCTCGGTGCCGACACGGTGGTGAGCGGTCCCGGCGACATGTTCAGCCTCATGCGCGCCGCGTACGCACTCGAACGGGGGCGGCCGAACACGGAGTTCACCACCCGCGACGCGCTGCGCGCCGCCACCGTGGACGGGGCGCGGACCGCCGGGCTCGGCGATCTCGTCGGCACCCTCGGCGTCGGCCGGCAGGCCGACCTGGTCCTGCTGCGCACCGACCTGCCCGGCGTCGCCCCGGTGCACGACCCGGCCGGCGCCGTCGTGCTCTGCGCGGACACCCGCGCGGTGGACACGGTGATCGTCGCGGGGCGGGTGGTCAAGCGGGACGGCCGGCTGCGCCACCACGACGTCGCCGCGGTCCTGTCGTCGCTCGCCGAGTCGGCCGACAGGCTGGGTGTGGCGTAGAAATACCAAACGTAATCATCAATTTCACGCGAAATAGGGAATTTCGTTCCCGAAAGAGTGACACTCGTTTGAGGTAATTCGTATTCTTCGGTCACATATCGGCTGACGGGGGGATTGCCGCCGCACGTGCCGCTACTGTGGAAATCGACGCCGCCGGGGAATGGAAAACAGTCGTCGAATGACGTGATGGCCTGTCCGCAGGCATTCACGACCATGGTCAGCAGTTACGAGGGGCTCACGTGATCGGACCTTTGCGACGGATGGGCAGGAACCCGCGCCCGGCGGCCGCGTGCGCCGTCGGCGTCGCGGTCGCCGCGGCGCTGGCGGCCCTGGCCGGCTGGGCGGCGGGGGAGCCGGCGCTCTACACGTTCGGCGGCCACGCGACGACCACGCCGCTGACCGCGATGATCTGCCTGACGCTGGCGGTCTCGGCCGGCGCGGGGCTCGCGACGGGCCACCGCGCGGTCCGCGTCGTGCGGTTCGTGGTGGCCGTCACGGCCGGCGCGGCCGCGGGGGTCGTCCTGGCCGAGCACCTGCTGGCCGTCCGCGGCGGGCTGGAGTCCGTGCTCTGGCCGGTCGAGCAGGACTCGGCGCACCCCGGCCGGCCGTCGCTGCAGACGACCGTCGCGCTGGTCTGCCTGGCGGTCGGCGAGGTCGCCGCGGCGTCGGGCCGGTCGCGGGGTGCCCGGGTCGCCGTGCTCGCCGGGGCGATGGGCGGCACGCTCGGCGTGCTCGGCTTCGGGGGGCAGCTGGTGGCGGTCACCAGCCTGTTCTCCTCGGCCGGCCTGGGCGCGGGCGGTCTGGCCTATCCGACGGCGGCAGCGCTCACCGCGCTCGGGGTCGCCGTGGTGATCACGGTCCTGCCACGGCTGTCGGAGGCGACCCGGGGCTCGATGCGGGCACGCCGGACCCTGCGCCGGCTGCTGCCGGCCGTCGTCGCGGTGCCGATGCTGGTCGCGGTCATGTGGGGGCTGGTGCACGCCAACACCGCCTCGGCCCCGCTCGGCCCGCTGACCGTCGCGGCGGGGATCGCCGTGCTGATGACCCAGGTGTGGCGGACCGCGATCGGCATCGCCTCGGCCGACCAGGAGCAGCTGGACTTCGTCGAGGCGCTCCCGGACGGCGTGCTGTCGGTCAGCGGCGACCGCCTGACCTACACCAACCCGGCCTTCCGCGCGGTGCTCGGCGACGACCCGGCGCTGCTGGGCGGCACCCCGGCGCTGTCGGCCGTCTTCTCCGGGCGGCTCGCCGAGCTGGGGGCCGCGATCGAGGACCTGCGGCGCGCCGGGGACGGCACGCCTGCCGAGGTCACGGTGGTTGGCGCGGACAGCGCCACCCGCGTGCTCATGCTGACCGGGCGGCGGATCTCCGAGACCTCCGACGCGTGGATCGGCGTGGTTCAGGACATCTCGGTGCGGGCCCGGGTCGAGCGCGAGCTCGCCGCGGCGAACGCGGCGCTGCGCGGCGAGCTGGGCGAGCAGGCCGCGCGGTTGCTGCGCTACCGCGCGGTCGTGGAGTCCTCACCGAACGCCATCCTGACCAAGACCCCCGACGGGATCATCGCGGACTGGAACCCGGCCGCCGAGCGGCTCTACGGGTACAGCGTCGCCGAGGCGACCGGGCGGCCCGTGTCGCTGATCGTGCCCGCGGACCGGCGCACCGAGCTCGCCGACCTGCTCGACCGGGTGCGCCGGGGGGAGACCGTGCAGGACTTCGAGACCGTCCGGGTCGCCCGGAGCGGGCAGCGCATCGACGTGGCGCTGACGATCTGCCCGCTGGTGGGCTCCGCGGGCGAGGTGGTCGGCGCGTCGACGACCTCGCGCGACCTGACCAACATGCGCGAGCAGGAGGAGCGGTTCCGGGTCGTCTCCGACGCCGCCGCGGCGGGGCTGCTGATCATCGACACCGACGGGCGCATCGTCCTCGCGAACGCCGAGGCCGAGCGGCAGTTCGGGTACACCAGGGCCGAGCTGGACGGGATGGCGGTCGACCGCCTGCTGCCCCCGCTCGGCCCGGAGCCGGAGCAGGACGAGCCGATCGGCCGGCGCAAGGACGGCGGCGAGTTCCCGGTCGAGCTCGCGCTGCGGTCGGTGCACGTCGGCCGCCGTGACGCGGCCGTGGTGTCCATCGTGGACACCACCGAGCGCAAGCGGACCCAGCGCGAGCTCCAGGACAAGAACCGCGAGCTGGAACGGTCCAACCGCGAGCTCGAGGAGTTCGCCTACGTCGCGTCCCACGACCTGCAGGAACCGTTGCGGATGATGGTCAACTACACCGAGCTGCTCGCCGAGCGCTACCGCGGGCAGCTCGACGAGCGGGCCGACCGGTACATCGGGTTCATCGTGGACGGTGGCCACCGGATGCGGCAGCTGATCCACGACCTGCTGGTGTACTCCCGCGCCGGGACGCGCGGCAACGCGCCGGCGCCCACCGACCTCGCCGCCGTGGTCCGCGGCGTGCTGAGCGACCTGGGGCAGGTCATCGAGGAGTCCGGCGCGCGGGTGGAGGTGGCCGAGCTGCCGACCGTCGTGGTGGACGGCGGCCAGCTCGGCCAGGTGTTCCAGAACCTGATCATGAACGCGGTGAAGTTCCGGTCGGACACCCCGCCGCACATCGCGATCGCCGCCACCCGCGCGCCGGGCGCGTGGGAGCTGTCGGTCACCGACAACGGCATCGGGATCGACCCGGAGTACGCCGAGCAGATCTTCCACATGTTCCGCCGGCTGCACGAGCGCGGCGCCTACGAGGGCAGCGGCATCGGGCTGGCGGTGGTCCGCCGCATCGTGGAGCGGCACGGGGGCCGGGTGTGGTGCGAACCCGGCGCGGGCGGCGGCACCGCGTTCCGCTTCACCGTGCCCGCCGACCTCCCGGCGCCGCGGGAACGCCGCCCGCACGCCGGCGACCGGCCCACCGGGGGCGCCACCCCGGCACGCCGTGAGCGGACCGAGGTCGCGACGTCATGAACGTGCTGCTGATCGAGGACAACCCCGGCGACGTCGGCCTGGTCACCGAGGGGCTCGCGGAGAGCGCCCTGGACGTCGACGTCGTGGTCGCCCGCGACGGCGTGGAGGCGATGGACTACCTGCGCTCCCGCCGGGACCGGGGCGGCTCGAGCCTGCCGAACCTGATCATCCTGGATCTCAACCTGCCGCGCCGCAACGGCCAGCAGGTCCTGCGGGATCTGCGCGCCGACGCCGAGCTGGGCACGATCCCGGTCGTGATCCTCACCTCGTCGCAGGCCGACATCGACGTCGACACGTGCTACGAGCTCGGCGCCAACTGCTACCTCACCAAGCCGATCGACCTGTCACGGTACCTGTCCGTGGTGCGCGGCATCGAGACCTTCTGGCTCCGGATGGTCGCGCTGCCCGGGCCGCACAACGGCGACCGGCCTTCGACCGCCACGGAGGTCCGATGACCTACCACCTGTGCCTGTACGTGAGCGGGCGGACCCCGAGCTCCATGCGGGCCATCGCGAACATGCGGGAGATCTGCGCGCGCGAGCTGGCCGGCGAGGCCGACATCGAGGTGGTCGACGTCCTCGAGCACCCGTCGGTGGTCGAGGACGAACGGCTCCTCGCGACCCCGACCCTGGTCCGCTACTCGCCACGGCCGCAGCGCCGGGTCCTCGGCGACCTCGGCGACCGCGACGGCGTGCTGCGCGGGCTCGACCTCGGGGACAGCCGATGACCGAGGTGGCCGACGGCGCCGGCCCGCGCGGCGCGGAGCAGCCGTCGCGGCCGATCACGGTGCTGCTGGTGGAGGACAACCCCGGCGACGCGGGACTGGCCTGCGAGCACCTGGAGGACTTCCCGGGCGTCCAGTTCGAGATCCGCCAGGTGACCCGGCTGTCCGCCGCGGAGGAGGCGCTGACGAACGGCGCCGTCGACGCGGTCGTCCTCGACCTGAACCTGCCGGACTGCGTCGGCATGGACACCTTCCGGCGGGCCAAGGCGCACAGCCGGGGCGCGCCGCTGGTGGTGCTCACCGGCGGCATCACCGGCGGCATGCGTGACACGCTCGTCGCCGAGGGCGCCTCGGACGTCATCGACAAGAACGACGCCACCCGGCCCCGCCTGCTCGCCCGCAGCGTGCTCTACGCGGTCTCCCGGTACGAGGCCGAGCAGCACGCGCGCAGCGTCGCGGCGCTGGTCGCCGCGGACCTCGACGCGATCATCGTGTCCGACGACGCCGGCGTCCTGCGGTACGTCAACGAGGCCGCGACGCGCTTCCTCGGCCGGGACGCCGGCGAGCTCGTCGGCCAGCAGCTCGGCTTCTCGGTGACCGACGGCGCGATCGCGGAGATCGAGATCGTGGCCGGCGGCGCCCGCCGGACCGGGGAGATGCGCACCGTGCGGGTGGACTGGAGCGGTGCGCCGGCCTGGCTCGCCGCCATCCGGGACGTCACCGAGCAGCGCTCGGTGGTCGACCAGCTCCACGAGGCGCAGAAGGTCGAGGCGCTCGGCCGGCTGGCCGGCGGCGTCGCGCACGACTTCAACAACATGCTCGCCGTGATCCTCAGCTCCGCCGAGCTGCTGTGGGACAGCGACGAGATCCTCGGCAGCGAGTTCGCCTCGGACATGCTCGCCAGGATCCGCCGGGCCGGGGAGCGGGCCGCGGCCATCACCCGCCAGCTGCTCACCTTCAGCCGCAACTCGCCGGCGAGCCCGGTGGCGGTCGACCTGAACGAGCTGGTCGGCGACAGCGTGACGATGTTCGGCAGGCTGATCGGCGAGCACATCGAGGTCCGGGTCGACCTCGACGCGGACACCGGCACGGTCGTGGTCGACCCGGTGCAGCTGGAGCAGGTGCTGATGAACCTGATCATCAACGCCCGGGACGCGCTGCCGGACGGCGGGCGGATCGAGGTCGGGACGACCGCGGTGGAGCTTGCCGCGACCGAATCCGGGCTGGCCCCCGGCTGCTACGCCGTGCTCACCGTGGCCGACAACGGGACGGGCATGACCGAGGAGGTGCGGAGCCGGATCTTCGAGCCGTTCTTCACCACCAAGGAGGTGGGCAAGGGGACGGGTCTGGGCCTGGCCACCACGTTCGGCATCGTCCGCCAGAGCGGCGGCGACATCCAGGTGCGCAGCGAGCCGGGCCACGGCACGACGTTCACCGTGCGGCTCCCGTCGGCCGACCAGCCCGCCGAGTGGCACCGCTCCTCCGGGGACGACCTGGCCGGGGACGACGCCGGCACGATCCTGCTGGTGGAGGACGAGGCCGACCTCCGCGCGTCGATCGGCGGCATGCTGCGCGGCGCCGGCTACGGGGTGCTCGAGGCCGGGGACGGTCCCGCGGCGCTGGACCTGGCGCTGACCCACCCGGTCGACCTGGTGCTGACCGACGTGGTGATGCCCGGGATGGTCGGCTTCGACCTCGCCGAACGGGTGCGCAGCTCCCGGCCCGACACGCCCGTGCTGCTGATGACCGCCTACCCGGACGATGCCGGCCTGAGCGAGCAGGCCGGCCGGTACCCGCAGATCATGAAGCCGTTCGACCGGCCCGCCCTGCTGCATGCCGTGCGGCAGGTCCTGCGGTCCGCCCGCCTGCCCTCCCACCACTGAGGTCCGCTACCCGGCGGTGACCTCGGCCGCGGTCAGGTCGGGGCGCAGCCGGTGCACGCGGGGCCGCAGCCGGCCGGCGAAGGTCATCACGGTGGCCTCCGCCTCGGCCTCCACGACCAGGGTCGGGTGGACCGGCAGGTACTCGGTTCCCTCGGAGCCCAGGACGCCGGGCAGCCGTCGCCGGGGCTCGCCGGTGGCCTCGACGAGAGCCGCGGCGGCGTCGCGCAGCGCCGGGGGCAGCGGCAGCGACAGCCCGATCTGGTGGAGCGTGCCGGCCCGGTCGGGGCGGGCGAGGACGAGCGCCTCCGGGCGGGTCACGGCCCCGGCGACGCCGACGACGACGGCGTCCACGACGATCCGCTGGCGGGTCTTGCGCCAGTCGCCGGTGCGTCCGGCGCGGTAGGGCCGGGTGACGTCCTTGGCGACGATGCCCTCGATGCCGAGCTC
Source organism: uncultured Actinomycetota bacterium (assembly GCA_963727495.1). Classification (GTDB taxonomy): domain Bacteria; phylum Actinomycetota; class Actinomycetes; order Mycobacteriales; family Pseudonocardiaceae; genus Actinophytocola. Next base: position 164,870 of record CAVSGQ010000005.1, read on the forward strand.
GGCGACCTCGGGCCGCATCCAGGTCATCGCCTCGGCCCGGTCCGGGGTCGCGGGCACCAGCTGCAGCGGCGGGACCGCCGCGGCGAACCGCTCCTCGAGCACCGCCCGCCGGACGCGGTACGGCTCGCCGCGCAGGTCGCGCGCGCCGTCGGCGAGCAGGTCGAACGCGACGTAGTAGATGACCACCCCGGCCTCGGCGCGCGCCCTGGGCGTCGAGGTGAGCGCGCCGAAGTCGAGCCTGCCCTCGCGCAGCGCCACCAGCTCCCCGTCGACGACCAGATCATCGAGCGCGCGGCCGGCGGCGGCGATCTCGGGGAACCGGCCGGCGAGGTCGTTGTCGCGGCGGGACTGCAGCAGGCCGCGCGCGGTGAACACGGCGGCCCGCCAGCCGTCGAACTTCGGTTCGTACGCCCAGCGCGGGTCGGGGCCGGGGACCTCGCGCCCGTCCCGGGCCAGCGCCATCGCCACCGGTGGTCGAATCGCACCCATCCGCTTGCTCCCCGCGCGGCGGCCGCTACGCGCCGGGCCGGCCCTCGCGCTGGAGCCTGCGCCAGCCGCCCGCCCGGTTGTTCGCGACGATCTGCCGGAACATCGCGGTCAGCGCGGGGGCGTTGATGGTCTCGCCCCGCCGGAAGGCCACCGTCCGCCCGGTCTTGTTGCCGTGCCCCCCGGTGATGATGCCCTCCGGGTCGGGAACCATGCCGCCGTCGTACAGGAAGACGTCGACGTGGTCCTTGGCGGCCAGCAGCGCGCACACGTTGCCCTGCAGCACGAAGTAGGGCTGGGCGGTGCGCTTGACGGTCTCCACCACCGCCGGGTCCGCGGCGTGCACCAGGTCGCGGACCTCGCGGCAGATGTCCTGCTGCCAGTCCGGCAGCCGGTCGATGTAGTCGTCGACCCGGGGATCGACCGCGTAGCTCATGGCGGCCATTGTGCGCCAGGCTCGTCCGCCCGGCCGCCGGGAAGGTCCCGGTACGGTCCCGGTGGCCCGGCCGGGAACCCCCGTACGGGAGCGTGTGGTCAGGGGGATTGCCCGGATGGCAAGGGCTTCCGGCGAACCTAACTTTGGTGTCAGCGGGACAAAGGGTCCCCCGGGCGCCACGAAAGGGTCGTTGCGCCTCGCAGGTTCACGATTGAGGAGTACACGATGTCTTTCAACCTTTCCGAGATGCTCAAGTCGGTCGCCAACGTCGATCTGACCGCCGTTCTCGACCAGGACACCACGCAGGAGCAGCAGGCCGCGCAGATCGACGAGCAGCACGCCAACGCCGAGAACACGCAGGTCGGCGCGCAGCAGAACAACCAGAGCCAGGACACCGACACCGACACCACGACCGTGGCCGGCGACGGCGGCAACGGCGGCGTCGCGGTGGGCGGCAGCGCGAACGGCGGCTCCGGGCTGGGCATCGGCGGGAACGCCGGCGACATCTCGCAGAGCGGCAAGTTCAACATCAACTTCGGTGACTCGACCGGTGGGTCCGGTGTGGGCGTCGGGGGCAACGGCGGTGTCGGCGGGAACGCGGACGCCAGCGGCGGCAACGGCGGCAACGCCACCTCCACCGTCGACGTGGACGCCGACCAGACCAGCGACCAGGACCTGGACCAGCACAACGACATCGACCAGGACCTGGACAGCGACCAGACCCAGGTGCAGGACGCCGACGTCGACCAGCACCAGGACTTCCACGCCGACGTGGACGCCCGGGTGCACGACGCACTGAACGACCTGGACCTGCCCCTGTGACCGTCCTCGACGGAGCGGGTCAGCGGAACAGACGCAACGGGATGGCCGCCGCCATGGCGGCCATCCCGTCGTCGTTCGGGTGCAGGTGGTCACCGCTGTCGTAGGCGGCGCGCAGCCGACGCGGGTCGCCCGGGTCGCGCATCGCGGCGTCGAAGTCGATGACCGCGTCGTACTCGCCGCTCGTGCGCATCCAGGCGTTCACCGCCTGCCGCTTCGCCTCGTTCACCTCGCTGTAGAAGCCGAGCGTGTCGTCCTTGAACGGCAGGATCGTGCCACCGTAGATCGCCATACCCACCGCGTGCGCGCGGGCGATCAGCTGGCGGTGCGCGTCGATGATCTCCGCGGCGGTGACGGTCTCGTCGGCGGGCGCGGTGGTGCCGGGGTGGCCGAGGTCGTTGACGCCGAGCAGCACCACGACGTACCGGGCGCCGGGCTGGGCCGCCACGTCGCGGTCGAACCGGCGCAGCGCGCTCTGCCCGAAGAAGGCGGCGTAGTTCTCCGCGTCGCTGCCCGGGGGCGGGTTCGGGTCGTGCAGCAGCCGGTTGCCCGCGATGCCCAGGTTGAGCACGCCGGACTCCCGCCGGCCGGGCTCGGCCAGCAGTCGCTCGGCGAGCAGGTCCGGCCAGCGGTGGTTCGCGCCCGGGATCGTCTGGAAGCCGTCGGTGATCGAGTCGCCGAACGCGACGACAGCGCCCGCGTCCCGGTGGTGCGTGCGCACGCTGACGCCGGACAGGAAGAACCACTGGGCCACCGTGGCGGTCGCGGTGACGGTCCGCGCCGCGGTGACGTTCCCGGCGGCGATCACGTTGTCCTGGTAGGCGAACGCGTGCAGCGTCGTCACCGGGGTGGGGTCGGGCAGGTAGATGCTCACCACCAGGTCCGCCCGCGCCGGCAGCGCCAGCCGGATCGGGTCGGTGACCATCGGGGCGCCCGCGGGAACGGTCACCGACCGGTGCCCGCCGAACGTGGCGGCGCGGTCGGTGGACGGGACGATGTCGGTGCCCGCACCGGTGCCGCCGGCCCGCCGGGCGACGTGCACCTCCCCGACGTGCAGCGGCCGCTCGCCGAACTCGTTGGTGAGCCGCAGCCGCAGCGCGTCGCCGCCGACGCTGGTGTGCACGACCTGCCGGATGGTCTCGTCGGACAGGCTCGGGGTCGCGCTCGCCGGGGTCGCGGTGGGCACGCTCGCCCAGGTGCCGACCCAGCTCGCCGGGCCGGCCGGGTGGCTGCCGGCGCTCCGGGCGGGTGCCGCCCAGCCGGCGAGCAGCACGACCGCGGCGGCCAGCAGCGCCACCAGTGCGGGTGATCGACGACTCGGTGCCATGAGATCCTCCCGCGACGGTGCGGCCGGAAGTTTCGCCAAAGTTCCGGAATAAAAGGTAGGACTGGCGCACACACTCTGTCAACGACGGGGACCGAGGACGGGAGCGCGGATTCCGAAACTTTCGGTGGCGGTGGCTGTCGGACCGGGCCGCCGCGCCCTACGGTTGGTGGGTGGCCGGACGCCGGCGGGCCGGGACGTGAGCACGCTGCTGCTCTGCGGCGACGTGATGACCGGCCGCGGCATCGACCAGGTGCTGCCGCACCCGGGCGACCCGCGGTTGCGCGAGTCCCACGTCACCGACGCGCGCTACTACGCCGGCGCGGCCATGCGGCGCAACGGCCGGATCCGCCTTCCGGTGCCGTTCTCCTGGCCGTGGGGCAGCACGCTCGCGGCCATCGACGCGGTCGCACCGGACGCGCGGGTGATCAACCTGGAGACCGGCATCACCCGGTCCGGCGAGTTCGCGGCGGGCAAGGCCGTGCACTACCGGATGAGCCCGGACAACCTGCCGACCGTGGGCGCCGGGCGGCCGGACGTCTGCGTGCTGGCGAACAACCACGTGCTGGACTTCGGCCGGCGCGGCCTGCTCGACACGCTGCGGCTGCTGGGCTCGGCCGGGCTGGCGGTGGCCGGCGCCGGGAGCGACCTGGCCGCGGCCTCCCGCCCGGCGGTCGTCCCGTTGGGCAGGGGCGGCCGGCTGGTGGTGTTCGCCGCCGCGACGGAGTCCAGCGGGGTCCCGGCGCACTGGGCGGCGACCGAGACCGGGCCGGGCGTGCACCGCCTGCCGGACCTGTCCGACGCCACCGCGGCGGCGGTGGTGGCGCGGGTGGCGCAGGTCCGGCGGCCCGGCGACGTCGTCGTGTTCTCCGTCCACTGGGGATCGAACTGGGGCTACACGGTGCCGGACCGGCAGATCCGGTTCGCCCACCGGCTCGTCGAGGGCGGCGTGGACATCGTGCACGGCCACTCCTCGCACCATCCCAGGCCGATCGAGATGCACCGCGGCAGGCTGATCCTCTACGGCTGCGGTGACCTGATCAACGACTACGAGGGCATCACCGGGCTCGAGGCCTACCGCGACGACCTGCGCCTGCTGTACTTCCCGGCCGTCGACCCCGCCACCGGCGAGCTCACCGGCCTGCGCATGCTGCCCGTGCGGGCGGTGCGGCTGCGGCTGCAGCACGCGTCGGCCGCCGACACCGACTGGCTCGGCGACATCCTCACCCGCACCGGCGACCGGTTCGGCACCCGCATCTCCCGCGGCCCGGACGGCATGCTCGTGCTCACGGCCCGGACCTGACGGTTCCAGCGGTTCTCCACGGGTCCTGCCGGTGGCGTGTGCTGTGGTGGGCGCCGGGCGTGGACGGGAGCTTCGGGTGACGCAGCAGCACAGACCGGTCGGCCTGGTGGTGGCGATCTTCCTCGGCACGTTCATGTCGCTGCTGGACGTGAGCGTGGTCAACGTCGCGCTGCCGGCGATGCAGGACGACCTCGGCGCCGGCTTCAGCACCGTGCAGTGGGTCGTGGACAGCTACACCCTGTGCCTGTCCGCGCTGATCCTGTCCGGCGGCACGCTCGCGGACCGCCACGGGCGCAAGCGGTTGTTCGTGGGCGGGCTCGCGGTGTTCACGGCGGGCTCGCTGGTGTGCGCGGTCGCGCCAGCCACCGCCGTGCTGATCCTGGGCAGGCTGGTGCAGGGCGCGGGCGCCGCCGCCGTCGCGCCGGGCGCGTTGTCGTTGCTGGTGCAGGGGTTCCCGGGGCGGCGCGAGCAGGCGCGGATGATCGGCATGTGGGGTGCCTGCGTGGCGCTCGCGGTGGTGGTCGGGCCGCTGGTCGGCGGCGTGCTCACCGACGCGTTCGGCTGGCCGGCCATCTTCCTGATCAACCTGCCGCTCGGCGTGGTCGCGATCGTGGCCGGGTGGGCCGGCATCGCGGAGAGCGCCGACCCCGAGCACGCCGGCAGCGACCCGGCCGGGCAGGTGCTGGGCGTGGTGTGGCTGGCCGCGCTGACCTACGCGGTGCTGGAGGCCGGCCACCGCGGCTGGGACTCGGCGCCGATCGTCGCGCTGCTCGGCGTGGCGGTCGTGGGGTTCGCGCTGTTCGTCGTGGTCGAGCGGCGCGCGCGGCGGCCGATGCTGCCGCCGGGCCTGTTCACCCGGCCGCGGTTCGCCGTGGTCACCTTCGCGTCGTTCGTCCTCGGGTTCGGCGCCTACGGCACCTTCTACCTGCTCTCCCTGTTCCTGCAGCAGGTCCAGGGCTCCTCGCCGGCCGAGACCGGGGTGCGCTTCCTGCCCTACTCGGTCAGCATCGCGGTCGGCTCGGTGGTCGGCGGCCGCCTCGGCGCCCGGCTGGACGGCGGCCGGATCATGCTCACCGGCTACACGCTGATCGGCGCCGGGCTGCTCGCCCTCGTCGGCATCGGACCGGGCGCCGGGTACCCGCCGGTCGCCGCGCTGTTCGCGGTGCTGGGAGCGGGCATGGGTCTGGCGATCACCTCCACCAACTCCGCCGCGGTCGGCGCGGTGGGCCGGCGGCGGTCGGGCACGGCCGCCGCCACGGTGAACGCCGCGCGCCAGACGGGGACGGCGCTGGGCGTCGCGGCGCTCGGGGCGATCGTCAACGGGCACCTCGGTGCGCGGGTCACCGGCCGCTCGGTCGGCACCGTGCTCGACGGGCCGGCCGCCGCGGCCTTCACCTCGGGCCTGCACCTGAGCCTGCTGGTGGCCGGCGGGCTGACCCTGGTCGCCGCGGCGGCGATCGCCACGGTCCGCCCGGCGGCCCCGGTCGCCGCGCTGCCGGAGGAGCCGCCCACCCGTGCGGCCGCCTGACCAATCCGCCCGGCCGCGCGCTCCGAACAGCGGGTGAGGAAGGGAGTGCGGGTGACGGCAGGTGTGGCGGTGCGAGTGGTGAAGCTGGTGGAACGGCTGTTCGGCGCGCCGTTCCCGGTCGGGCTGCGGGCGTGGGACGGCAGCCGGGCGGGGGCCGCCGACGGCCCGTGCGTGGTGCTGCGGTCCCGGCGGGCGCTGCGGCACGTGCTGTGGCAGCCGGGGGAACTGGGCCTGGCGCGGGCGTACGTGTCCGGCGACCTGGACGTGGAGGGGGACCTCGCGGAGGGGCTCAGCCGGTTCTGGCGGCTGGGTGGCGCGCCGGCGCCGGGAGCGGGGCGGTGGCCGCGGATCGTGGCGGCCGCGCTCGCCCTGGGGGCCGTCGGCCCGCGGCCGCCGCGCCCGGCCGCGGAGGCGCGCCTGTCCGGCCGGACGCACACCCGGCGCCGCGACCGGGCGGCCGTCGCGCACCACTACGACCTGTCGAACGAGTTCTACCGGCTCCTGCTCGACCCGCACCTGGCCTACTCGTGCGCGTACTGGACCGGCGACGGCCCGGAGTACACGCTGCACGACGCGCAGACCGACAAGCTGGACCTGCTCTGCCGCAAGCTGGACCTGCGCCCCGGCATGCGGCTGCTCGACGTGGGCTGCGGCTGGGGTTCGCTGGTGCTCTACGCCGCCGAGCACTACGGCGTGCGCGCCACGGGGATCACGCTGTCCCGGGCGCAGCGCGACCACGTGCGTGCCCGGGTCGCCGCGGCCGGGCTGGACGGCGAGGTCGAGGTGCGGCTGCAGGACTACCGCGACCTGCAGGACCCGCCCTTCGACGCGGTCGCGTCGGTCGAGATGGGCGAGCACGTCGGCGAGCGGAACTACCCCGAGTACGCCGCGACGCTGCACCGGATGCTCGCGCCGGGCGGGCGGCTGGTGCTCCAGCAGATGTCCCGCGGCGCGACGGCGCCCGGCGGCGGGGCGTTCATCGAGACCTACATCGCCCCGGACATGACCATGCGCCCGGTCGGGAGCACACTGAACCACCTGGCCGCCGCCGGCCTGGAGGTCCGGGACGTGGAGGCCATGCGGGAGCACTACGTGCGCACCTGCCGGGCGTGGCTGGCCACCCTGGAGCGGCGGTGGGCGGACGTCGTCGCGCTGGTCGGCCGCGAGCAGGCCCGGGTGTGGCGGCTCTACCTCGCCGGGGGAGCGCTGGCGTTCGAGGAGAACAGGATGGGCGTGGACCAGATCGTCGCGGTGCGCACGCACGTGGACGGGCACAGCGGCATGCCGGCGGTTCGCGAGCCGGCGCGGCGGGCCGTGCATGGCTGACGTCGTGACGAACCTCGCCGCGAGCGCCGGGGTGATCGTCGTGCTGTTCGGCGCCGTCTTCGCGGTGTCCGTGCGCCGGGACCGGCACGACCTCGTGGACGTCGTGTGGGGGCTCGGCTTCGCGCTCGTCGCGGTCACCACGTTCGCGCTCTCCGCGGGGAGCGGCGAGCCGGCCACCCGCCTGGTGCTCACCGCGTGCACCGTGGTGTGGGGGCTTCGCCTCGCCGTCCACATCGGACTGCGCAACCGGGGCAGGCCGGAGGACCGGCGGTACACCGAGATCCGCGCCAAGGCCGCCCGGTGGCCGAACCTGCGACTGGCCGGCGTCGTGTACCTCACCCAGGCCGTGATCATGTTCGTGGTCTCGCTGCCCGTCCAGGTAGGACAGTACGGGCCCGGCGCGCCGGGGTGGCTGCTCGCGGCCGGCGCCGCGGTGTGGTTGCTGGGCTTCGCGTTCGAGACGGCCGGCGACGCGCAGCTGCGCCGCTTCGCCGCGGATCCCGCCAACCGCGGCCGGGTGCTGGACACCGGCCTGTGGCGCTACACCCGCCACCCGAACTACTTCGGCGACGCGACCGTCTGGTGGGGCCTGTACGTGCTGGCCTGCGGCGGCTGGGCCGGTGCGGCGACCCTGCCCGCGCCGCTGCTGATGACGTTCATCCTGGCCCGCGGCACCGGCAAGCCGCTGACCGAGAAGCACCTCGCCGGCTCGCGCCCGGGCTACGCCGACTACGTCCGGCGCACCAGCGGATTCCTCCCCCTCCCACCCCGCCCCTGACCGCCCCCACCCCCGAACCGCCCCTCACACCCCCGAGCCGTCCCCCCACACCGCCGAGTCGTCCCGTCACATCGGCGAGTCGTCCCGTCACATCGGCGAGTCGTCCCGTCACATCGGCGAGTCGACTCCTCACATCGGCGAGTCGTCCTCTCACACCGGCGCGGGCACGCATCCCGCTTCAACGCCACGGGTCGGTTCGGCGGTGCCAGGGGTCGGTTCGGTGGTCGGTTCGGCGGTGCCGGGTCGGTTCGGTGGTGCCAGGGGTCGGGTCGGTGGTGTGAGGGGTCGGTTCGGTGGGTGGCCTAGCGCTCGCGCTTGCCCATCTCGGCGAAGGTGGCGCGGTTGTGGCGGTCGACGAGCACGGCCAGGTCGGCCACCTCGGCACGGAGCTCGGGCGGCACCTTCAGGTAGGTCGAGCGGGGTGCCAGCCGGGCGCCGCGGACCACCTTGGCCCGGTAGCTCAGCGGTCCGAACACGACGGTGCGCAGGCCGTGCCGCAGCGCGAGCTCGACGACCTCGTAGTAGGTCATCGCGAAGTACCCGAAGTGCTCCTGCGCGGCGGCGGAGAAGCCGGTCATCTTCACGTGCAGCTCGCCGCCGTGCGCGTAGCAGAGGGCGAACGCCTCGAGCTCGCCGTCGCGCTCGGCGACCAGCAGGCGGCACCACGGGGCCAGGTGGCGCTCGATGCGCTCGACCAGCCCGCGCAGGAACTCCGCGGTGATCGCGTGGCCGTAGCGGCGCAGCTGCCCGGCGTGCAGCTCCGCCAGCTCGGGGCCGCGGGTGCCGAGCGCGTCCTCGCGCACCGCCATGCCGGCCGCGGCGAACTCGCGCCGCTCCCGGCGGACCTTGTTGCGCCGGCGCTTCGGCAGCGTGGCGACGTAGCCGTCGAAGTCGGGCCAGGCCACGTCCAGCTCGGCCTGGGCGAGCGTGGCGGCGCCGACATAGCCGCGCTCGGCGAGCAGGGCGGCCAGCGGGTCGCCGTCGGGCACGTGCGGCACCGAGGTGACCGGGCAGCCCCAGTCCCGCGCGGCCGCGTCGAGCTCGTCGAGCAGCGCGGCCATCGCGTCCGGACGGCGCTCGCCGACCAGGCCCGGCAGGTAGCCGCCGGGCAGCGTGGCGGTCGCCGCGGGGTGGCAGGCGTCCAGGCGGCCGGCGAGCCGCTCGCGCCGCGCCGCGATCTCCGCGTGCGCGTCCGGGTCCGCCTCGGGGTCCAGCTCGCCGGTCAGCAGCAGGGCGATCGGGTCGCCGGTCGGGAACGAGCCGGCGGCGACGCGCTGGGCGACCAGCCCGGCGGCCGCGCCGGCGTCCTCGCGCAGCACGTAGCGCACCTCGTCGCGGCGGCCCTCGTCGTCGGTGGCCAGCCACTCCGGCGTGGTCAGGATCGTCGGGTGGGGCAGCGCCGCCCGCCACGGCCCGGCCAGCTCGGCGATCCGGGACGCGCGTCGGACGGTCATGGTCCTCATCTCACGGGGGCGGGGGTCCGGGTCTCGCGCCCCAGCCACAGCTGCCAGGCGGCGACGAGCACACCCACCGCGGCACACCCGAACCACAGGGCGTCCGCGCGCAGGGCGTAGACGAGCGTACCGACGAGCGGTGCCGCGGCCACCGCGGCGGCGATGGCCGCGCCGTACACGCCGAGGTAGTGGCCGCGCAGCCGGGCCGGGACGAGACCCGCGACGTAGGCGGTGCCCACCGCCATGACCACGATCTCGCCGAGGCCCCACACCAGGACGGTGCCCGACAGCGACAGCACGTCGGTGGCGAACGCGACGAGCCCGTAGCCGGTGCCGATGAGCACGTAGCCCGCGGCGAGCGCCACGTGGGGCCGCAACCTGCCGAGGTGGCCCGCGGTGAGCGGCTGCAGGATCGCCACCGCGACGCCGTTGACCGCGAGCACGAGCCCGAAGTCCGCCGGGGTGAGGCCCAGGTCGGTGACCGCGAGCGGCAGCGTCACGAAGTTCTGGAAGAAGATGAGGAACACCAGGAAGGTGATCGCCGCGAAGGCGAGCAGCCGCGGGTCGCGCCACGGCGACCGGGCGCCGTCCGCCGGCGGTGCGGACGGCGTCGGCTCGCGGCCGGCGGTGTCGCGGGGCAGCAGCGACCGGATGACGACGGCGAAGCCCAGCGTGGTCAGCGCGTCCAGCCGGAACAGCCACGCGTAGCTGACCTCGGCGATGAGCCCGCCGCAGATCAGGGCGACCGACAGGCCGAGGTTGATCGCCCAGTGCAGCAGGCTGTAGGCGCGGGGGCGGTCCGGCGGGGGCACCACGTCCGCGACGAACGCGTTGAGCGCCGGGCGGTGCAGGTCGGACGCGAGCCCGAGCGCGGCGACCAGAACCGCGATGGTCCACACCGGACTCGCCGCGGGCAGCAGCGCCATGATCACCGCCGTGCACGTCAGCCCCGCGACCATCGTGGCCCGCCGGCCGTACCGGTCGGACAGCCAGCCGCCGACCACATTGGACAGCGTGAGGCCGATGCCCTGCACGGTGAGCAGCGCGCTGGCCGTCACCGGGGCGACGCCGCGGTCGCGGACCAGGTAGAGCATCAGGAACGGGGCCACGAAGGTCGCGACGCGGTTGACCAGGGTGCCGGACCACAACGCCCAGAAGACACGCGGCAGCGCGGGTCTCGCGGCACCCGGCCTCGTCGTGGACTCCGGGTCGGCTGTCACACGCCGGACTCTAGTGGCGGGCGCTGACAGCTCACTCGGTCGCGCCGAGCACCCGGTCGGCGTAGCGGGCCATCGACAGGGACAGCTCGTCGCCGGACTCGACGTCGTCGCGGGCGTACGCGCGCGCGGCGTCGGCGGCGAGGCACAGTCCCATGATCGCGTCGATCACCCGTTCGCGCTCCGCGTCGGTGCGGTCGAGGTCCAGCCGGTCCAGCACGGCCTGGATGCGCACGTCGACCAGGTTGGCACGGTCGAGCACGGCGGCCCGCAACGAGCCGTTCTCGAGGTGTTCGTCAGCAGCCATGCCGACGACGATCTGCCGGAGTCCTCGTGGTCTCCTCGAGAGCCGCTCGAGGACGCGTCGCGGGCGGGTCGCGTCAGCCGGCGAGCCGCGGCACGAGCGGCAGGGCGCGCAGGACGGACCCGACGTGCTCGGGGCGGCGCGGGCCGACCACGACCCGGTCGACGTTCGGGTCCGCCAGGCACCAGGCGAGCGCCACCTCGGGCAGCGGGTGCTCGCGCACCGCGGGGGGCAGCCAACCCGGGACCAGCGCGGCCGCGGTGGCGAACGCCGTGCGCACCCGGTCCGGGATGCGCGAGCGCCAGTCGTCGGCGGGGAAGCGGGTCGCGGCGTCGTAGCGCCCGCCGAGGAAGCCGTAGGCCAGCGGCTGCATCGCCCACACCCGCCAGCCGCGCGCGGCCAGCAGCGCCGCGGCCGGCACCGCCACGTGCCGGTTGAGCAGGTGGTACTCCAGCTGCACGACCGCGCCCGGCGCCGGCGGGTCGCCGAGCAGCGCGGCGAGGTCGTGCCGGTGGGTGGCGACGCCGACCACCGGGCGGCCCTCGCGCGCCAGCCGGGCCAGCAGCGCGGTCAGCGAGCCGTCGGCGAACGCCGCCTCGGGCGGGTCCTTCACCAGCACGCCGGCCGGGTCGGTCAGCACCGCCTCGATGTCGCGCAGCTCCGCGGCCAGGCCGGGGAGGGTGACGTCGCTGTGCGGGCCGTCCTCGCGCACCGCCCGGCCCGGCTTGACCACCGCGCGCCACACCCGCCCGCGGCGGCGCTGCCAGTCCGCGACCCGGCGCATCCCGGCACCCGCGCCGTACCCGGGCGCCACGTCGACCCAGCGCATGCCCGCGTCCCAGGCGGCGTCCAGCACCGCGTCGACCCGGCCGGCCGGCACCTCCGGGTAGCCGTTCGGCGCGCCGCCCACGGTGTGCGCCCCGCTGATCCCCCAGCTGCCGAGCACCACCCGGCCGGTGATCGGCCCGCCGTCGGGCACGGGCTCAGCCGACCGGGACGTCGCGCCGCGCCCGGGCGGCGTCGATGCGCTCGCGCTGGGTCCGGTAGCGCACCCCGCCCTCCAGCCGCTGCAACGCGAGCAGCAGCAGCGAGCGCGAGACCTCCAGCCGCTCGCGGACCGCCACCAGCCGGTCGCGGGCGGCCGCCGCCACCGCCTCGCCCGGCACCCCGTCGTCGAGGCTCGCCAGCGCCTCGTCCACCACGGTGACGAACGCGTCGTTGACGCCGCGCTCGAAGGAGTCGGCGGCGGCCCTCGCCTGCGGGGGACGGTCGGGCGAGGGCCGACGCCACTCGTAGGTGATCGCCGACTGCACGGCGGCGATCGTGTTCATGTACTCCTGGAAGCCGGCCGCCGCCTCCTCGGCGACCAGCTTGGCCACCGCGACGCGCGGGTCCTTGAACCGCGCGGACAGGTGCGTGCCGTGGTCGGTCAGCACCTCCTCGCGGCGCATCACCCGCAGCATCGGCGTGCCGAAGTGCGGGTCCACTGAGCTGTTCACGGTCACCGGCTTGCATTCGCCGATGTCGCGCAGGAAGTCCATGTTGCGCCGCAGCCGCGGGATCGTCGAGTCGTAGTGGAACATCATGAAACCGGGCTGGAAGGACAGGCCGAGGTCGCGGATCACCCGCACGGCGTCACGGTTCTGCGTGGCCGTGTGCGCCTTGCCGTACAGCTTGAGATCGCTGTCCACACCGGACTCCAGGCCGACGAAGCAGTGCCGCAGGCCGCCGGCCCGCAACCGGCCCAGCACGTCCGGCTCGGCGTTCTCCGCCCGGAAGGACAGCGCCAGCGAGACCGGGGCACCGGCCGCGGCCAGCCGGTCGCCGAACTCGGCGGCCCGCTCCTGACCGCCGCCGCTGCCGCCGAAGAACTCGTCGTCCACGATCAGCAGCTCCAGCAGGCCGAACCGCTCGTGCAGGTCGAGCACCTCGGCGACCATGCTGTCCACGTCGCGGCCCAGCCAGTCACCCGAGGGCAGGCCGCGGCCGGGGCGCTCCAGGCCGTAGAAGCGCGGGATGCTGCAGAACGTGCAGCGCGCGTAGCAGCCGCGGCTGGTGGACATCGCGGCCAGCCCGTCGTTGTCGATCACCTCGGCGGTCAGGTCGCGCGCCGGCCGGCCGAGCAGGTCGAGGTCGGTCAGCCTGCGCACCGGGTTGCGCCGCACCGAGCCGCCGTCCCGCGAGCAGACCCCCGGAGCGTCCCGCCAGGACAGTCCACTCGCGAGCGACGTGGCGATCCGCTGGACCGGCACCTCGCCCTCGCCGCGGATCACCGCGTCCACCGACGGCGCGGCGGCCAGCACCCGGTCCGGGAAGAACGACACGGAGTGCCCGCCGACCAGGATCGGGCCGCCGAAGCCGCCCGCGCGCAGCAGCGCGGCGATCGCCTCCACCTGGGCCGGCAGGTGGTTGAGCACCACGGTGAAGCCGACGAGGTCGGGCCCGGCGTCGAGGATGCGCCGCGCGGTCTCCTCGACGCTCCACTCGTACATCATCCCGTCGAGCAGCACCGCGTCGTGCCCCGCCTTGCGCAGCGCGGCGCCGAGGTAGCCCAGCGCGAGGCACTCGACCGGCTTGGAGAACTTGTGCAGGACGTCGACCGGAGGGCGGACCAGTGCCGCGGTCTTGGGCATGACGGTCTCCTCGCCGCTAGAACAGGAACTGGGTGGTCACGTCGAGCAGCCGGACCGGGACGCCGAGCGTGCGGCGCAGGTCGGCCCAGTGCCGGCCGGCCACGTCCCGGCCCTGGCGGTTGAACCCGGTGCCCGGCACCAGCAGCAGGTCCGGCTCGGTCCCGGTGCGCTCCTTCTCCCGGCACACCGCGCGGTGGATGTCGTCCACCGTGGCCATGTCCAGCACCTGGATGTTGCCGCCGAGGTAGTCGTTGCGCGCCACCACGTGGTGCAGCGCGTCCGCGTGCTCGGGCAGCCACCGCCGCGCGAACACCCTGGCCTGCGCGGCCATCAGCGGCGAGGTGACCAGCCACGGCCGGCTCGCGCCGGCGTTCTCGATGGCCACCGCCAGCGCGCCCGCGTCGCCACGGCTCAGCGAGGGCGCGACGACCAGGCCGTGCGGCACCACGTACTTGCCGATCAGGTGGCCGGTGTGCGGGTACTCGGTGGGCGCGGTCGGGTCCAGCGTGAGGGAGATCGCCTCGCCGCCGCGCCGCACCGCGACCGGGGTGGGCCGGTCGAGCATCATGACCAGCGACTGCACCTCGGCCCGCGAGGCGACCGGCAGGAAGCCGACCCGCTCGATCACGTCGCCGGAGCGGAACCCCGCGCGGGCGGCCGGCGAGCCCGGCACCGCGCCGGTGACCCGCGGCTCGTGCGGGTCGTCGTAGAGCAGGTTCGCCTCGTAGGCGCTGGGGATGATGACGATCGGCGTGCTGAACCGCTCGCGCAGCGCCGCCACCTCGCGGGTCGCCCGGGCCCACACCTCGTCGGTGTCGAACGGGACGAGGTAGGGGTGGTCGCGGGTGAAGCCGGGCAGGTTCACCCGGATCATGGCCGGCCGCAACGGTTCGATCTTCTCGATCGCCTCGGCCAGCTTGGCGGCCGGGAACTCCGGCGTCGCGACGAAGCTCAGCCCGAACGGGATCCGCCGCTCGGAGAGCCGGGCCAGGCAGGACAGCGCGGTCTCGGTCTGCTTGCGCCGCTCGTTCATCACCTGGGTGCGCAGCGGCGCGTCGATCGTGTTGGTGGACACGATGAGCGTTACCGGCCTGACCTCCTCGAGCAGGTCGATCACCCGGGGCAGCAGCGGGCTGCCGTTGGTGATGAAGTAGAACTCCTCGCCGCTCCTGGCGCGAAGCTCGCGCAGCACGCGCGGCAGCTTGGGGTCGACCAGGAACTCGTTGATCTCCCACTGCGACTTGAACAGCATGCGCCTGGACGCGGGCGTGAAGTACCGCAGCCGGGTGGTCATCTCGTCGTCGGTGATGACCTTCTTGCCGCGCGCGACGGCGAGGTCGTCGGGGTTGCCGAACAGGTAGCAGAAGTTGCACGCGACGTTGCAGACGCGGGCCAGGTACTCGTAGATCTCCGCGGGGTGGCAGTCGGACTCGACCAGCCAGCCCGACAGGTCCCGCAGCTCGAAGGCGGCGATCACACCGCCCGGCGCCGCCGCGGCGGTGTCCGTCAGGGACAGTGCGGGCATCCCGGACGCGGCGACCGGCGTGACGGACAGCAGCGCGGACAGCTCGGCCCAGTGCCGCGCGACCGTGACGATCGTCGGCTCGGTCGCCGCGACGGTGTGCAGGGGCTGCAACCCGCTGCCCGGAACCTCCTTGCGGGAGCCCAGGTCCGGCGGGTGCGACCCGGCCGCGGGCAGCGCGCTGCGGTGCCCGCCGGCGACCACCTCGTCCACCTCGACCGGACGCCCGCCTGCGCACAGGTCCACGGTGTCCAGCAGGGCGTGCAGCATCGCCGCGCCCAGGTCGGCGCGCGGCGGCGCGCTCGCCGGGGGCAGCGGGAAGGCGAACACGAAGTCCGGCGAGTCGTCCGCGGGCACCGACCAGCGGCCGTGCTCGCCGCCGTCGGCCGCGTGCCACCGCGCCGCCCGGCTCGCCGCGCCGTCCACCCGCGGCACCGTGATGCGCAGCAGCGCGCGAAGGTAGCCGCCCAGCTCCCCGTCGGGCTCCTGGCCGGTCGTCACGTCCCGGTGCCGGGGCCGGGCCGGCAGGTCGTGCACCGGGCCGTTCTCGTAGTGCGCGCGCAGCCGGAAGCCGTCGACGCGCACCGGTTCGCCGGCTCGGCGCAGCTCGGCGTGGCGGGTCAGGTGGGACAGCACGTCCGCGGCGTAGCCGACGAACGCGGCGCGGGCCGGCGGGGCCGCGGCGGTGCCGGTGCCCTGTCGGGACAGCGGCGCGGGAGGCAGGACCGACGTCACGCCGCCACCTCCGGCCCCGTCCCGGCCAGCCAGCGCCGGGCGAAGTCGGGCACCGTGCCCCGCCCGGGCCGGGAGCCGGCGGGCTCGCCGAGCGCGTCCAGCGCGGCGTCCCGGGCGAGGAGCAGGTCGCGCGCGGGCGGCGCCGCGGGCACGCCGCCCGCGTACCGGACCGGGGTGCGGACCTGCAGCGACATCGTGCCGTCCGCGGGTGCGAGCACGCAGTGGTACTCGTCCCAGGGCAGGAAGTAGACGTCGTCGGCGACGTCCTTGGTGTGGTGCCACAGGGACAACCGCGGCGAGCGCAGGTCGCCGCCGTTGGCGAACAGCATGTGATGGTAGTCGCCGCGCAGCATTCGCGTGGCGAAGCTGAACCGGTGGAAATGCGGGGTTATCCGGCCCTCGGCCCGGTGGCATTCGAAACTGTCCCGGTCGAAATGGTTGAGCACGATCCGGAATTTCCCCGGCTCGTGGTGGAGCAGGAATGTCTTGGGCTCCACGCCCGGCACGAAGATGCGTGCGGTGCCGGAGACCAGTGCCTCGGCGCTCATCTCCTCGAGGCGGCCACGCACCAGGTCGAGCCAGTCCAGCGGCTCGGACAGGACGTCCACCGCGTGGGCGCCGAACCCGGTCGCCGGCGCGCGTCGCAGTCGGGCGACCACGTCGTGGAAAGCGCTCGCACCTGGCACGTGACCCTCCTCGTTCTCGGCCCTCGTCGCGCGTCGTCGGGCAGGTCAGACCACGTTGACGGCCGCCATGGACTCCACGAGCCACTTGTTGAGCGCCTCGGCGCGGGCCACCAGGTCCTGGCTGGTCCAGCCCCGCTTCGCCATGAGGGCCTCGGCCTTCTCGAGGTCGTTGAGCGCTTCCAGCAGCTCGTCGATACCGATGTCGAGCGACGCGGGAGCCGACGTGCCGGTGCCCTTCGGGGTTTCCTTCTCCGACATTTTCCTCACCCTTTCTCGGTATCCCCGCGCTTTTTCGTGGGGGGAATGTCCGGGCAGGCTAAGCAGGAGCGGGAACGCCCGACAATCATGCTGTAGCGGTTCCCGAGGCGGCCTTAACCGGGCCTGGACCCCCCCGCTCGTGGTTCGGTCCGGTTACCGCGGGAGCGGGCCGAGCAGGGCGATGGAGGCGCGGACCGCCACCTCGGTCATGTCGACCGCGCGGCCGCCGTCCTCGACGGTGGTCGCGATCAGCTCGCGCAGCCCGCCGAGCAGCATGACCGCCATCTGCCGGGGCACCGGGCCGGCACCCGCGGCGTGCCAGTTCTCCGTGTCGCACAACGTCTGGATCATGGTGACGAACGCGTCCATCACGTCGCGCTGCAGTTCGCGGGCCGCGGCGCCGAGCGAGGGCACGTCGCGGATCCAGCTCAGCGTGATGGCCGGTTCCGCCTCCGCGCAACGGATCCACGCCTCGACCGCCTGCCGCACCTGCCGCTCCCACGGCGCCCGCGGGTCGACCGCGGCGGAGATCTGCCGGATCATCTCGGCGTTGGCGTCGGTGAGCAGCGCGACGAAGCACGTCTCCTTGCTGGTGAAGTGCTCGTAGAAGGTGCGCCGCGAGGTGCGTGCCCGGCGCACGATGTCGGCGACGGTGGTGTTGCGGTAGCCCTCGTGCGCGATCGACTCGGCCAGCCCGTCGAGCAGCCGCTGGCGGAACCCGCCCGGGTCCGTGCCGCGGTCCTGCCGTTCGGTCACCGTCGTCACGCCGTTCCCCTCGCTCGGTGCGGCCTTGTCCCGAATGGTACAACGGCGTACCGTGCGGGTGGTACGGCTACGTACCACTGCGGAGGTGCTGCCCTCGATGACGACCGTGACGCTACCTCCCGGCCCCTCGACCCCCCGGTTCGTGCAGGGCGCCTACGCCCTGGCCACGCCGCTGCGCGGGATGCGGCGGATGCGGGAGCGCTACGGCGACGCCTTCACCGTGAACGTGCCGATCTTCGGCCGGGCCGTGGTGATCAGCCGTCCCGACGAGATCAAGCAGCTGTTCACCACCGGCGCGCAGACCGTCGACAACCTCGACGCGAACCTCGGCCGGGTGCTCGGTCCCGGCTCGCTGTTCGCGCTGGCGGGCGAGGAGCACCGCGAGCAGCGCCAGCTGCTGGTTCCCCCGTTCCACGGCCGCCGCCTCGCCGCCTACGAGCGGATCGTCGAGGAGGAGACGGAGCGCGAGACCGCGTCGTGGCCGCGCGGCCGGCCCTTCCCCACGTTGCCGTCGACCATGCGGATCACGCTGAACGCCATCCTGCGCGCGGTGTTCGGCGCCGAGGGCGCCGAGTTCGACCGGCTCCGCGACCTGCTGCCCCGGCTCGTCGGCCTGGGCTCGCGGCTGGCCGTGCTGCCGCTGCCGCAGCGCGGCCGGTGGAGCCCGTGGGGCCGGTTCCGGGCCATGCGCCGCGAGTACGACGCGGTCATCGACCGGCTGATCGACACCGCCGAGCGGGCCGACCTCGACGCCCGTGACGACGTGCTGGCGCTGATGCTGCAGAGCCGCTACGACGACGGCTCGCGGATGACCCGCGCCGACGTCGCCGACCAGTTGCTCACGCTGCTCGCCGCCGGGCACGAGACGACCGCGACCACGCTGGCCTGGGCGGTGGAGCGGCTGCGCCGCCACCCCGAGGTGCTGCGCGCGCTGGTCGAGGAGGTCGACGCCGGCGGCACGGCGCTGCGCGAGGCGACGGTGCTGGAGGTGCAGCGCACCCGCCCGGTCATCGACATGGTGGGCCGCGCAGGTGAAGGCGGAGACCTTCGAGCTGGGCGCGCTGGGCGGTGCCGAAGGGGTACGCGGTGCTGGTCAGCATCGCCCTGATCCACGACGACGACGCGGTCTTCCCGGACGCGCGGTCGTTCGACCCGTCGCGGTTCGTCGGCGCGCGGCCCGGACACTCTACCTGGATTCCGTTCGGCGGCGGTATCCGGCGCTGCATCGGCGCCGCGTTCGCGAACATGGAGATGAACGTCACGCTGCGCACCGTGTTGCGCGACGAATTCGAGTTCGGCACACCGTATGCCGCCGGCGAGCGCGTGTGCACTCGCGCGGCGTGGCCACTGCGCCGGGCACAGGGCGGGCGCGCCGTCGTGTACCGGCGCCGGGCGGATGCGCGACCGACGACTCTCACCGCGGCGGCGCGCGGGTGACGGCATGACGCGACCGAGCGGTGGTCGCGACGTCGGCCGCGGGATCGCGCTGTGCCTACGAGCAGTTCGGCGACCCGAGGCGACCGCCGATCGTGCTCGTCGCGCGGCCTGGGGCAGCAGCTGCACGGCTCATGGCCGATCGACTTCGCGACGCAGCTGGCCGCCGCGGCTACCGCGTCATCCGGTTCGACAACCGCGACGTCGGCCGGTCGACGCACATGCGACTTTCCGCCGCCGAAGCCGGTCGGCGATGCTGCGGGCGGCAATCACGCCGCGGCAGTACCACCTCGGCGACATGGCGCCGACACCGTCGGCCTGCTCGACGCGCTCGGCACCGACGGACGCCCACTTCGTCGGTGTGTCGATGGGCGGCATGATCGCGCAGACCGTCGCCGCGCGGTACCCGCGGCGGGTGCGCACGCTGACGTCGATCATGTCCACCACCGGGCGCGCCGCGATCGGCCGCCCGCGCCGTCGACCTGGTGGCGGCTGGCTCGCCGCCGCCGCCGCGCACCCGCGAGGCGGCCGTCGAGTACGCGGTTTGCGCGATGTTCCGGCACATCGGCTCGCACGGCTTACCCTTCGACGAGGCGTGGGTGCGCGAGCTGGCCGGGACCGGCTGGGACCGCGACCCGTCGGCCGCCGGCACCGGACGCCAGCTGGCCGCGATCTTCGCGCTCCGGCGACCGGACCGCCGCGCTGCGCTCGATCACCGCGCCGACGCTGGTCATCCACGGCGACCGGGACCGGATGGTGCACCCGACCGGTGGCGCGGCCACCGCCCGGGCGATCGCCGGGGCGCGGTTGGAGACCATCGCCGGCATGGGCCACGACCTGCCGAAGGGCGCCTGGCCGGCGCTGCTCGACCTGATCGACGACCAGTCGCGCGCCGCGACCACACTGAACGAAGGAGCACCGATGGCCGGTCCGTAGGATCACCGGCCGTCCCGTGGTGATCACCGGCGCCGCGTCCGGCATCGGCCGCGGCCTCGCGCAGCGGCTCGCGCGGCACGGCTCCCCGGTCGCGATCGCCGACATCGACGAGGCCGGGCTGAAGGAGACCGCGGCGGCGCTGCCCGGCCGGGTGCTCACCCGGGTCCTCGACGTCCGCGACGCGGAGGACCAGCGCCGGTTCGCCGACGAGGTGCGCGACTGGCTCCCGGCGCCGCTCGCGGCGGTGTTCAACAACGCGGGGGTCGCGGTCAGCTCGACCGTGCTGGACGCCGATGCCCGAGGACGACGACTGGCTGCACGAGATCAACTTCCACGGCGTGGTCAACGGCACCCGGGCGTTCCTGCCGATCCTCGTCGAGCAGGACTCCGGCGTCGTCGTGAACACCTCCAGCGTGTTCGGGCTGGTCGGCATGCCCAACCAGAGTGCCTACTGCGCGGCCAAGTTCGCCGTCCGCGGCTTCACCGAGGCGCTGCGCCAGGAGCTGCGCGGCACCGGCGTGCGGGCGGTCACCGTGCACCCGGGCGGGATCACCACGAACATCGCCCGCAACGCCCGCGTCCGCTCCGACCCCGAGGGCCGCGGCCGGAGCCAAGGACGAGATGGCCGCCGAGTTCGAGGCCATGACGCTGACCCGCCGGACAAGGCGGCGGCGATCATCCACAGGGGAGTCGAGCGGGGCCGGGCGCGGATCCTGGTCGGGCCGGACGCCTACGTGTTCGACGCGCTGGCCCGGATCGCGCCGACCCACTACTACGACGTGATCGCGCGCCTGCAGGCCCGGATGCGCACCCGGCAGGCGAAGTCCGGGTAACACCGCCGGCTCGCCGCGCACCGCCCCCGGCCCTGCCGCCCCGCCCCCGGCCCCGCCTGGCCCGCCCGGTGGCGCGGGCGAGTCGTCCGGTGGCGCGGGCGAGTCGTCCGGTGGCGCGGGCGAGTCGTCCCGTGGCGTTGGTGAGTCGACCGGTGGCGCGGGCGATCTGGTTCGCGCGGTCTCGGCTCGGTCGCGGGCGGTGGCGTTGTCGTTCCGCGTGGGGAGCCGACTCGTCGATGTGGCGGGCCGACTCGGCGATGTGGGGAGCCGACACGCCCGTGTGAGGGGTCGACACGCCCGCGTGGGGGGTCGGTTCGGTCGCCGGTGGCGTCAGCGGGGCCAGGTCGGGGCGGGCGGCGGTGGCGGTGAGTGCGTCCAGGAACGCGCGCACCGGGCCGGGCAGCGGCGGCCGGCCGTAGGTCGCGGCGAGCACCCGCCTGCCGTGGCGGGGGACGCGGGCGATCCGCACGTCCGGGTTGCGGTGTGCGCGCAACGCGAGGCCCGGCAGGGTGGTGACCCCGATCCCGGCGGCGACCAGCGCCTGCGCGGCGACGTAGTCGTCGGTGTCGAACCTGATCGACGGCGTGAACCCGGCGCGCTCGCACGCGGCGACCTGGTGGGCGCGGCACCGCGGGCAGCCGGCGATCCAGTCCGCGCCGGCGTACGCGGCCAGGTCGCCCCGCCGGCCGTTCCCGCGCCGGCCGGGCGGGGTCACCAGGTACACGGGCTCGGTGAGCACCGTCGTGGCGGTGACTCCGGCCGGCTCGTCGGCGTCGTCGTAGGCGAACACCAGTGCCACGTCGACCTCGCCGCCGCGCAGCAGGGTCAGCGCCTCCGGCGGCTCGGCCTCGGTGAGCGCCAGCTCCAGGCCGGGGTGCGCGGCGGTGAGCGCGGCGGCGGCCGGCGGCACCAGCGTCGCGAGCGAGGACGGGAAGGCGGCGAGGCGGACGCGGCCGGCGCGCAGCCCGGCGTGCGCGGCGACCTCGGCGCGGGCCGAGTCGACGCGGCCGAGGATCTCCTCCGCCCGACCGGCGAGCAGCTCGCCGGCCTCGGTGAGCCGGATGCCGCGCCCGGCGCGCTGCACGAGCGGCACGCCGGCCTCGGCCTCCAGCCGGGCGAGGTGGTGGCTGACCGACGGCTGGGCGTAGTGCAGCGCCTCGGCCGCCGCGGTGACGGATCCCTCGCGGGCCACGGCGACCAGCACCCGCAGGCGGTTCAGGTCCATGGACGAACCATAGACAACTTCGATGGGTTCAGCGAATACCGGCATTGGACCTATGCGTCACGGCACGCCAGAGTGGTGCCATGCCGACCATCACCGACGTGCTGCACGCGCGGAACCTGCTGGCGCGACACCTGACCGCGACCCCGGCGTCGTGCCATCCGGCGCTGGACGAGCTCACCGGGGCCCGGGTGGTGGTCAAGCACGAGAACGCGAACCCGACCGGGGCGTTCAAGGTGCGCGGCGGGCTGACGCTGCTGGGCACGATGCCGCCGGCCGAGCGGGCGCGGGGTGTGCTCGGCTACTCCACGGGCAACCACGCGCAGTCGCTGGCGTACGCGGCGCGGGAGTTCGGCGTGCCGTGCACGATCGTGATGCCGGGGGACCCGAACCCGGTGAAGGCGCGGGCGGTGCGGGCGCTGGGCGCGGAACTGGTGGAGCACGGCGCGGACTTCGAGCAGGCGCGCGCGCACGCGGTCGCGCTGGCCGCGCGGCGGGGGACGCGGCTGGTGTCCGCCGCGGACGAGCCGCCGATCATCGCCGGGGTGGCGACGGCCTACCTCGAGCTGTTCGCCGCCGAGCCGGACCTGTCGGCCGTGGTCGTGCCCGTGGGCAGCGGAACCGGAGCGGCCGCGGCGTGCCTGGTCGCCGCGGCGGTGGCGCCGGGCTGCGAGGTGATCGCCGTGCAGTCCTCGGCCTCGCCGGCCGCGCACGACTCCTGGCGCGCGGGCGAGCTGGTCGAGCGTCCTAACAGGACGGTGATGGAGGGGCTGGCGACCGGCAGCGGGTTCGCCCTCACGCAACGGATCCTGCGCGCGCACCTCGCCGACTTCGTGCTCGTCGACGACGCCGACATCGCCGGCGCGCAGGCGGTGTTGCTGTCCGAGGCGCACACGCTCGCCGAGGGAGCGGGAGCGGCCGCGCTGGCCGCGGTGCTGGCCGACCGGAAGCGGTTCGCGGGCCGCCGGGTCGGCGTGGTGTGCAGTGGCGGCAACGCGGCACCGGCCGAGCTCGCGCGCCTGGCGGGCCGGCTGGTGTCGTGATGTCCCGTCGTGGGCGGTACGCCCTCAGCCGCCGGACCGGTGCGGCGATGTCGTCCTGAGCACGATCGTGCGGTTCTCCGCGCCGTTCCGCAGCACCGCCCGGCCGTCGGCGACGGAGACCGCGTCGTAGCCGAGGCCGAGGTAGGTGTCGAGCGCGCGGGTGATGTTGTGCACCCGCAGCTCGGTCACCTCGGTCGGCGCGCGCAGTCGCTCGTCGCGGAGCTGGGCGGATGGGTTCGGCGGCATCTGGAACCGTCCTTCGCGTGGCGGTTGCGGTCGGCGGGGATTCGTAGCGGCGGGGCGGACGGATGCCGCTTTCCCCTTGTGGCCGAGACATTCCCATCGTAGGGCAGTCCACAACAGACAGGCGCGCCCATTTACCCCCATTGGTGGACGTTAAACCTCTTCGGGGCGAAAAGAAAATCCCCGTCCACACCCATCCGTCGTGATCGCCGGCCCGAAAGCCCGTAGTGGTGCCCCCATCGGGGAGGAGGTGAGGTGCGTGAGGGCTCACGCAGTGGTGCCGGCCACCACGGCCGGGCAGGCCGACGACCAGGCGATGGTGACGCTCCGACGAGCGGCCACGCGCCGGGTTCCCCGTTCGGACCGGGGCGGGGACTCCGTCGCGGGTGGCGACGCCACCGCCACGGGCACGCGTGGAACGCCGGCACCACCACCGGGCGGCGTGGCGACCGGTGACTGGGGGTGGCGTCGTGAGAACGACGCCCACCACATCGGTCACGCCACCGCCTCCGGTGACGGCGGCGACGGCGACGCATGGCCCGCCGCGACCGGGTGGAACCCACGCCGGGTCCTGCCACACCGCCCGGCACCGACCGAGCCGGGGAGGACAGTGGGGGCGCCGGCCCGTCCGGCGCCCCCATGTCCGGGTTTCTTGCCCGGGCTGTCGATATGGCCGAAGGTCGTTCGTAGTGGGGCAGGGGCGGGAGACGCCCGCCCGGGACCGAGGAGCGTTCGATGACCCAGTACCTGCTGTCCGTGCACACTGCCGCCGCCCCGGACGCCGCCCCCGACGCCGCGCCGGACAGCCCACCGGACAGCCCCGGCGCGGACGAGCAGTACCAGCGGATCCTGGCGCTGGAGGAGGAGATGAAGGCGGCCGGGGCCTGGCTGTTCGCCGGCCGGCTCACCGGCCCGGACGTGGCCACCGTGGTCCGGGTGTCGGCGGATGACGTGCTGACCACCGACGGCCCGTTCGTGGAGTCCAAGGAACACCTGGCCGGCTTCTACATCGTCGAGGCCGACGACCTCGACGGCGCGCTGGGCTGGGCGACGCGGACGGCCGCGATCATCGGCGCGCCGATCGAGGTCCGGCCGTTCTGGGACAGCCGCGGCTGACCGTGGCCGGCGGAATGGGGGAGGCCGAGATCGGCCGGGCCTTCCGTGCGGAGTCCGGCCGGTCGGTGGCCACCCTGATCCGGATCTTCGGCCGGATCGACGTCGCCGAGGACGCGGTGCAGGACGCGTTCGCGCTGGCCCTGCGCGTCTGGCCGCGCGACGGGCTGCCGCCGAACCCCGGCGGCTGGATCACCACCACCGCCCGGCGGTGCGCGATCGACCGGCTGCGCCGCGACGTCCGCGGCCGCGAGCTGCTCGGCGAGCTCGCGCTGCTCGAGCACACCCCGGGGGAGCGGGAGGAGGGACCGGTGCCCGACGACCGGCTACGCCTGATCTTCACCTGCTGCCACCCCGCGCTGGCACCCGAGGCCCGGGTCGCGCTGACCCTGCGGCTGCTCGGCGGGCTGCGCACCGCGGAGGTCGCCCGCGCCTTCCTGGTCGCCGAGCCGGCCATGGCCCAGCGGCTGGTCCGGGCCAAGCGCAAGATCAAGCTGGCCCGGATCCCGTACCGGGTGCCGTCCGCGGCCGAGCTGCCCGACCGGCTGCGGGCCGTGCTCGCCGTGCTCTACCTGATCTACACCGCGGGCGCCGAACCGGGCGCGGCCGCGGAGGCCGGCGGGCTGCGCGCCGAGGCGATCCGGCTGGCCCGGGTGCTCGCCGAGCTGATGTCCGACGAACCCGAGGCCACCGGGCTGCTCGCGCTGCTGCTGCTCACCGAGTCCCGGTTCGGGTCCCGGACCACCGAGGACGGCACGCTGGTGCTGCTGCGCGACCAGGACCGCTCCCGGTGGGACCGCGCGCTGATCGACGAGGGGCACGAACTGGTGCGCGCCTGCCTGCGCCGCGACCGGCCCGGCCCGTACCAGCTGCAGGCCGCGATCAACGCCGTGCACACCGACGCCGCGTCCGTGGAGTCGACCGACTGGCGCCAGATCCTGGTCCTCTACGACCAGCTCCTCGCCCTCATGCCCACCCCGGTGGTCGCGCTCAACCGCGCCGTCGCCGTGGCCGAGGTGCACGGCCCGCGGCCCGCCCTGGACCTGGTCGACGCGCTCGACCTGGCCGGCTACCACGCCTTCCACGCCACCCGCGCCGACCTGCTGCGCCGCCTGGGCCGCACCGCGGAGGCCACCGCCGCGTACCGCACGGCGTCCGCGCTCGCGCCCGGTCCCGCCGAGCGCGAGCACCTCGCCGCCCGCGCCGCGGCCTGCGACCCGGCTCAGGCGCCGCGGGACTCGGCGACCCGGCGCATCCAGTAGCGGAACCAGTCCTCGCCGAACGGCACGTACACCCGGACGGGCACCTCCCGCGCGACCAGGTCGGCCAGGACGTCCGGCCGCACGCCCAGCAGGTGCTCGACCGGCACCGGACCGAGCGCGGCGTGCAGCGCCTCGCGGAGCACGCCGTCGTGGGTCGCCAGGGAGAACGACGCCCCGTCGCCGGCCAGCTGGTGCGCGAGGTGCAGGTAGGCGATGTCGGTGGGTTCGCCGTAGGGCAGTGCCCAGCGCGCCGGCTCGACGTAGGCGCCCTTCACCAGTCTGATGTGGACACCGGCGTCGGCCAGCCGCCGCGCGTCCCCGGGCGTGCGGCGCAGGTTGGCCTGCACGGTGGCGCCCAGCCGGTCGGCGAGCCCCCGGCCGGCGACGTCGAGCACGCGGCCCAGCACCGCGTCGGCGCGGGCGTGGTCCTCGGCGCCCACCTGGATGCGCCGTCCGGGCGGCAGCGCCCGGGCGATCTCGGCGAGGTGGCCGGCGCAGGCGGCCGGGTCGGCGTCGAGTCCCAGGTGCGACAGGTCGACCGCCAGCCACGTCGGCTCCGGCAGCGCGGCGAGCCGGCCGGCCAGCCGCACGTGGTCGCCGGCGACCCGTTGCGCGACAACGGGATCGTCGACCAGCTCGCCGAACTGGTCCACCGAGCAGGCGATCCCGCGCGCGCCGAGCTCGCGCACCACCCGCACCGCGTCGTCCGCCGCGGTGCCCGCGACGTAGCGGGACGCCGCCCGCCACGCCGCCTCCCGCGTCCCGGGCAGGCCCCGCACCGCCCACTCCCAGCGGGTGCTCGTGGCCAGGCGGAACAGCAGCGCGCGATCGATCGACACGCCCACATCCTGACAGGTGTCCCCGTGGTGGGACGAGTCCGTTCGGCGGTCACGGGTTCGCCTCCCCGGCTGGCAGACTTTCTCGCCATGGGCACGAGGCGAGCGGCTCGGTGCGCGCTGGGGATCTTCGGGACGTTGGTCGTGTGCGCGGCCGTGGTCGCGTGCGACGGCGAGAGCGAGCCACTGGCCGCCACCACGCCGCAGGCAGCGCCGGCCACCACGACCACGACGACGGTCACGACCACCACGACGCCGCGGCTCCCGCCGGACACCGACCTGTCGGTGGTGTGCGACGGGGAGACGTTCCTCGACGGCGCGCTCTACGACGGGCCGCCGCCGCACCCGACCCAGGCGTTCGGGTTCGGCACCCTGTACGGCGAGTACGACGTGTGGCCCGCGCCGTGGCGGAACTGGAAGCCGGACACCTTCGACGCCGGCCGGGTCCAGCTCGTGCTGTGCGAGGAGGACGGGAAACCCCGGCGCACCGGGAAGGTCTGCCACTACCAGCCGCAGTACTCCGACTCCGGCTCGCCGCGGTCGCTGACCCTCGAGCTCGCCGTCGCCGAGCTGACGCTGACCGAGGTGGTGACCGGCAACGTCGTGGCCCACGTGCGGGTCACCGCCAAGTCGCGGTGCCCCGAGTTCACCACCACCCGGCCCGACGAGAACACCGTGACGTCCTTCACCGAGGTCGCCGACTACGCCAGGGCGCTGCGCACGTACGTGCTCGGCTGACGGACGCGCGGTGTCACGGTGAACCCGGCCGGCTTGAGGGTCAGCGACTCCGCGACCTCCAGCCGGTAGCCCGGGTCTGCCTCCAGGTCGTAGCGCTGCAGCACCAGGCCCAGTGCCAGCACCGCCTCGTGCAGCGCGAACTGCCGGCCGATGCAGGCGCGCTCGCCGGTCCCGAACGGCTTGTAGGCGTGCGCCGGGCGCCTGCGCACCGCGGCGGGTTCGAACCGGTCGGGGTCGAACGACTCGGCGTCGGGTCCCCATGCGGCGGGGTCCCGGTGCAGCAGGGGCAGCGGCACGATCACCCAGTCGCCCGGGCGCATCGGGTAGCGGCCGCCGAGCACCACGTCCTCGCGCGCCACCCGCGAGTAGCCGGGCGCGGTGGGCCACAGCCGCATCGCCTCGTCCAGCACCCGGCGCACGTAGCGCAGCTTGGCCACTGCGGCGAACTCCGGCTCGCGGTCGCCCCAGACCGCGTCCACCTCGGCGCGCGCCCGGGCCAGCAGCGCGGGGTGGCGGGTCAGGTAGTACAGCGCGAACGACAGCGCGCCGGAGGTCGTCTCGTGGCCGGCCACCACGAACGTGATCGCCTGGTTGCGGATGTTCACCGGGTCGAGCCGCTCACCGGTCTCCGGGTGGCCTTCGGCCAGCATCAGGCCCAGCAGGTCGCGGCTGCGCTCGCCGCCGCGCCGCCGGGCCTCGATCACCTCGTCGACCAGGCCGGTCATCGTGGCGATGTCGGCCCTGTTCTGCCGCGCCGAGCCGGCGACGATCCGCCGGACGAACGGCAACCCGAGGTTCTGCAGCTGCGCGTACCGCAGCGCGCAGACCATCGCGGTCACGAACGGGTGCGGTTCGGCGCGCTCGAAGGAGCCGAACCGGTAGCCGAACCCGGCGCGCCCGATCGTCTCCAGGGTCAGCCGGGTCATGTCCGCGGCCACGTCGACCGGGCCGGTCGCGGCGTCCCAGGACGCGAGGAGCTCGCGGGCGGTCTCCAGCATGATCGGGTGGTAGCCGCGCATCGCCTCCTGCCGGAACGCGGGCTGCAGGATGTCGTGCGCGAGCCGCCAGTTCGGTTCCCCGGTGTGCGCGGTGAACAGGCCGTCGCCGCCGACCGCGCGGAGGTTGTCCAGGCCGCCTCCCACGCGCTTGCCGAACCGCGTCTCGTCGTTCAGCTCCGCGACCAGGTCGGCGCCGCAGACGAGGACGACCTCGAAGCCGACCAGCTTGCGGGTGAAGATCGGGCCGAGCGCGCGGCCGACGCGCATCGTGTCCTGCACGGGCTTGCGCGGGTTCGTGCCGAGCAGGTCGCCGAGCACCGGCAGGCGGCCCGGCCGGTGCGGGATGCCGGAGGTGTCCACCGCGCCTCCTACTGAACCGGAATCCAATAGCGTCACGATCCCGCGTTGTTGAACCCATGTCAAGTAAGGTGGGCCGATGCGGACGAGGCTGAGCACCGAGCAGCGGCGCGAGCAGCTCCTCGCGATCGGCGCCGGGCTGTTCGCGCACCGGCCCTACGACGAGGTGTGGATCGAGGAGGTCGCCGAGGTCGCCCAGGTCTCGCGCGGCCTGCTGTACCACTACTTCCCGACCAAGAAGGTCTTCTTCGCCGAGATCGTGCGGGCTCAGCGCGACCTGCTGCTGGGGATGAGCGCACCGGACCCGTCGCTGCCCGTCCCGGAACGGCTGCGGGCCGGGCTCGACGTGTACCTGGAGTTCGCCCGGACCCACCCGGACAGCTACCGGATCGTGCACCGCGCGGCGACCGGCGCCGACCGCGAGATCCGGGAGATCCGTGAGGCGGGGCTGGCCACGAACCGCGACCGGATCCTCGAGGGGCTCGGCGAGCTGATCACCGTCACCGAGGCGACTCGGCTGGCCGTGCACGGCTGGCTGACGTTCGCCAGCGCGGTGATCCTCGACTGGCTCGACCACCGGACGGTGTCGCAGGAGGAGCTGCGCGCGATGTGCGTGCGGGCGCTGTTCGCGGCGGTGGGCATCGAGGAGTAGACCTGCCGCCGCTATGGACCGGTCGGGCCGCCCGGCTTTGGACCTGTGCGCGGCGGGGTCGCACGCCCGAGGATGGGGCCCGTGCTGTTCCGACATTCCGACGACCTGTGGCAGGAGTTCCCCGAGCTGGTGGCGGGCGTGCTGTACGCCGAGGGGGTCGGCCCGGACGCCGACGTCACCGCCCGGATCGAGCGCTACACCGCGGCCGCCCTGGACCGGCTCGCCGGCGGCACCGAGTCGGAGCTGCCCGAGATCCGGGCGTGGCGGCGCGCGTTCGCCCGGCTGGGACTCAAGCCGACGCAGTACCGGTGCGCGTCGGAGTCACTGCTGCGGCGCCTGCGCAGGGAGGGCGAGCTGCCGCGCATCCACCCGGTGATCGACCTGTGCAACGCGATCTCGCTCGCGTTCGCGATCCCGGTCGCGGTGCTCGACGTCGCCGAGATCGCGTGGCCCCTGCGGGTGCGCCACGCCACCGGCGAGGAGACCTACCTGACCTTCGCCGGCACGACCGAGCGTCCGGAGCCGGGCGAGGTGGTCTTCGCCGACGCCGCCGGGCAGGCGCACGCCCGGCGGTGGACGAACCGGCAGAGCGGCCGTTCGGCCGTGCGGGACACCACGTCCTCGGTCCTGATCGTCGCCGAGGCGCTGCACGGCACCGCGGCCGAGGACGTCGGCCGGCTCGTCGCCGCGGTGGCCGGGGAGCTGGCCGACGGGTGGGCGGCCGGGCCGAAGACCGCGCTGCTGACCCGGTCCGCCCCGGAGTTCGTCGTCTGAGTCCACTTGGGACGGTCAGCCGAACACCCGCGCCAGCTCGGCGACCGGCAGCATGTCCGACACGAACCCGAACCGGCCCGCCCGCATCTCCCGCGCGGCGTCGGCGACCGCGCGCAGCGCCAGCCGGGACAGCGCGCCGCCGACGCTCACCCGGCGCACGCCGATCCCGGCCAGCTGGTCCAGGGTGATCGTGGGGTCCGCGAAGCCCATCACCACGTTGACCGGCCTGCCGACCGAGGACACCACGGCCCGCATCTCGTCGAGGGTGCGCAGCCCCGGCGCGTAGAGCACGTCGGCGCCCGCCTCCTCGAAGGCGCGCAGGCGCCGGATGGTGTCCTGCAGGTCGGGCACGCCGTGCAGGAGGTTCTCCGCCCGCGCGGTGAGCACGAACGGGACGGGCAGGGCGCGCGCCACCTCGACGGCGGCCCGCACCCGGTCCACGGCCAGGCCGAACTCGTAGATCGGCGCCGCGGGGTCGCCGGTGGCGTCCTCGACGGACGCGCCGACCGCGCCCGCCGCGTACGCCGCCTCGACGAGCCTCGCCGCCTCGGCGGGGTCGTCGGCGAAGCCGTTCTCCAGGTCGACGGTCACCGGCAGCGGGGTGGCGGCGCAGATGGCGCGGCAGTTCTCGAGCACGTCGCGCGAGGTGGGCCGGGTGCGGCCGAGGGTGGCGGCCACGCCGAGGCTGGTCGTGGCCAGGGCCGCGAACCCGAGGTCGGCGAGCAGCCGCGCGGTCCCGGCGTCCCAGGGGTTGGGGATCACGAAGGGCTCCGGCCGCTCGTGCAGCGCGCGGAAGCGGGTGGCCCGGGCCAGCTGGTCGGTGATGATGGTTCCGCCTCCCGGGTCGGTCCTGGTCATGGCCCACTGTGCGCCCGGGCCGTCGCATAAGGCAAATGCATAGTTCTGATCGTTGCCATCAGCAATACTCATGTGAATGACGTTCGACGAGCTGGAGACCTTCGTCGCGGTGGCGCGGCTGGGCGGGTTCACCGCCGCGTCCCGGCGGCTGCACCGGTCCCAGCCCGCGATCAGCCGCCGGATCCGCGAGCTCGAGCACGCGCTGGGCGCGCCGCTGTTCGAACGGGCCGGCCGCCGGGTGCGGCTCACCGGCGCCGGGAGCGCCCTGCTGCCGCACGCCGAGGCGGCGCTGGCCGCGGTGCGGGACGGGGAGCACGCGGTGCGGGACCTGGCCGCCGACCCCGCGCGCGTGCCGGCCCTGCGGCTGGCCGTCGTGGGCACCCTCGCCGACTCGCACATCGTGGACGCGCTGCGCCGGTTCCGGTCGCGGTACGGCTCGCCGGTGGACCTGCGGACCGCGACCAGCCGCGAGGTGAGCGCGCTGGTCCGCAGCGGCGAGGCGAACCTGGGCCTTCGGTACTTCCCCGACGCCGACCCCGCCCTGGAGTCGGTCCCGCTCGGTGCGGAGAGGCTGTTCGTCGTGGTGCCGGCCGGGCACCGGGTCACCGCGCGCACGCTGCCGGACCTGGGCGAGCTGCGCGACGAGACGTGGCTCGGCTTCCCGCCCGAGCGGCGGCAGCCGGACTCCTTCGGCCACCAGCTCGAACGGCAGCTGGCGGCGGCCGGGCTGCCCGGCTCCTCGATCATGGCGGTGGACAGCCTCACCGCGCAGAAGCGGCTGGTCGAGGCGGGCCTCGGCGTCGCGCTCATGCCGATGAGCAGCGTGCGGGAGGAGGTGCGCATCGGCAGCCTGCGCACGATCGAGGTCGCCGGCGTGGACGCGAGCCTGCCCGTGGTCGCGGTGCGCCGCAGGGGCGGCCACCCGAGCACGGCCGCCGCGGCCTTCCTGGACGTGCTGGCGGAGTACACCCCGGACCTGCTCCGGCCCTGACGGCCGCCTCGTGACGGGGCCACCGGATCGAGGGCGCAGCACTGTACGCCGACGCGGGCACAGCTCTACCCAGAGTTTGTTCAATCGCCGACCCTGCTACCGAACGGCATCTGTTCGAGCTACTTGACAACAACCGGTGTCACGGATTGTGGACGCATCAGCAAGCCCCGGAAGGAGCCTTGATGCTTCGCAAGACGATCACCGTGCTGTCGGCCGTCAGCGCCGCGGCAGCGTTGACCGCCGCCACCGTCACGCCGGCCGGGCCCACCGCGGGCGGCGCCAGGATCGCCGACGACGTCACCGTCGTGGGCAGGGCGATCCTGGCGCCGTCCGCGTTCGAGCTCGCCGCCGCGCCCAGGCCGGCCGCCGCCGCGACCGTGAACGCCGCCTGCCAGGACACCACCTACGCGCTGTCGGGATGGCAGCTGCCGAGAAGGTTCAGCTGGTACTACAACCCGAGGGGCGCGCCCGCCTCGGTCGCCTCCACCGCGGTCACCGCGATCCGCAACGGATCCTGGACGCTGTTCCACGCCGGCTACCGCTGCGGCAGCATCTCCGACCTCTCGACCACCGAGCGCTACGTCGGCTCCTCGGGCCGGTCCGCCCAGGTCTCGTCGAGCGGCACCTGTACCGGCAACGACAACGTGAGCGTCGTGAGCTGGGGCAGCCTGCCGCCGAACACGCTGGCCTACACCTGCGTGTACTACCGGACGTCGACCAGGACCGTGCTGGCCTCGGACACCCTGATCGACAACAAGATCCACGCGTGGTTCACCGCGCTGCCCCCGGGCTGCTCCGGCCAGTGGGACCTGCAGTCGGTGATGGTGCACGAGCGTGGCCACACCGCCGGTCTGTCCCATGTCGACGAGGCGGTCCACTCGTCCCAGACGATGAGCCCGAAGACCCCGCCGTGCAGCACCGCGCAGCGCGTCCTGGGCGCGGGCGACGTCGAGGGCCTGAAGTCGATGTACGGGCTCTGATCCCGGGCGGGCCCGATGTCACCTGCCCCGCATGACCTTCGTCCCTGGGCGGCCGGCCGGGCACCGCAGACGCTGGGGAGGAAGGCGAAGGAAGGGAAAGGAGCGGGCGATGACCGTCCAGCAGGAGGAGAAGGCCGGCACGAGGGAGCGCACCCGCCTGCGCGGGCAGGCGTTCGTGGCCAAGGTCCGCGAGCTCATCCACGAGGGCAACGTGCGCCGCGTCGTGATCAAGGAGGAGCACGGCAACACCGTCATGGAGATCCCGGTGACCGCGGGTGTCGTCGCCGCCGTCGTCGCCCCGATCGTGACGGCCGTCGGCGCGATCGCCGCGCTGGCCAACGAGTGGACGATCGAGGTGCACGAGGTTTCCGAGCCGCCCGACGACGGCGCCGCGGGCTGAGTGCCGTACCGGAGCCGATGGTGCGATGAGCGCGCGACCGGGCCGCGTGGACGGTCCACGGTGGACACCGCGGATGCTGCGCGGCCGGCGCCGCCGGCTCGGGGTCCGGCAGGCCCTGGGGTTGGTCGCGACGGGCACCGTCGCGTCGGTGCTGGTGGCCGGGGTCCTCGTGACGCTGACCGACCCGCGGGTGTTCCCGCACCTGGGCGTCGCGCTGTGGTGGGCCGCGGCCACGATCACCACCGTCGGCTACGGCGACGTGGTCCCGCTGAGCGGGATCGGCCGCGTGGTGGGCGCGGCGCTGATGTTCGGCGGTGTCGGCGCGGTCGCGTTCGTCACCGCGATCGCCGCGTCGTCGATCGTCGTCGGGGAGGTCGAGGAGGAGGAGCGGGAGATCGAGGCCTTCGAGCGCCGGCTGACCGACCGGCTCGACCTGCTGGCCACCCGGCTGGCCGACATCGAGCGCGTGCTGCGCTCCGGCCGGGACGGTTGAGGCGCTCGCGGGCGGAAGCGAGGAAGTCATGTCCCACGGAACGACCGCGGTGCGCGGGCCCGCGGTGAGCACGGACGAGGTCTGGCGCATCCTCGCCAGGTCGTCGTTCGCGGTGATCAGCCACGTGACCCCGGCGGGCGAGCCGCGGTCGAGCGGCGTGCTCTGCGCCGCGTCCGGGCGCCGGCTCCTCGTCGTGGTCGCCGCGGACAGCTGGAAGGCGCGGCACATCGCCGCGGACGGCCGGGTCGCGGTGACGGTGCCGGTGCGGCGAGGCGGGATCCTCTCGCTGCTGGCTCCGGTGCCGCCGGCCACCATCAGCTGCCACGGCAGGGCGACCGTGCGACCTGCGGGCGCCCGCGAGACCGGCGCGCTCCCCACACGGCTGGCGTCGATGCTGCCGGCGGGGCGCCGCGCGTCGAGCAGCGTCGTCGAGATCGAGCCCGAGCGCGAGTTCGTGCTCTACGGGGTGGGTGTGCCCCTGCTGCGCATGCGCGACCCGGCCGCGTCCCGTGCCCGGGTGCCGGTGCGCTGAGCGCGCTCAGGACAGCACGAAGTAGCGCAGCCACAGGTAGGGCGCGGCGAGCACGATCGTGATCACCGTGACCAGCGCGCCCTTCCTGGTGAACTCCCAGAACGAGATCGCGCTGCCTGCCCGCGCGGCGATGCCGAGCACCACCACGTTCGCGCTGGCGCCGACCGCGGTCATGTTGCCGCCGAAGTCGGCGCCGATCGCGAGGGACCACCACAGCGCCTCGGCGTGCACGGGGTCGCCGATGCTCTGCGAGAGGTCCAGCACGAGCGGGCTCATCGTCGCCACGTACGGAATGTTGTCGATGATCCCGGACAGCACCGCGGACACCACGAGGATCAGCATCACCGCGAGCAGCGCGTTGCCGCCGGTGGCATCCGTGGCCAGTTCGGCGAGCCGGCCGATGACGCCGGTCTTGACCAGCGCGCCGACCATGATGAACAGGCCGGCGAAGAACAGCAGGGTCTCCCACTCGACGCCGTCGAGGAACTGCGCGGGCCGGGCGCCGGAGATCAGCACGAGCACGCCCGCGCCGAGCAGCGCGACGACCGACGGCTCGACGTGGTGCACCGAGTGCGTGACGAACGCGGCGAGCACCGCGAACAGCACCACGCCGCACTTCACCAGCAGCCCGGTGTCCTGGATGGCCTCCCGCTCGTTGAGCTCCATCACCTCGGCCGCGCGCTCTGGGGAGACCGTGAACGAGCCGCGGAACAGCAGCGGCAGCACCAGGGTGAACACGATCAGCGCGATCACCACGATCGGCGTCATGTGCACCAGGAAGTCGTTGAACGTCAGGCCGGCGCGGCTGCTGATGATGATGTTGGGCGGGTCGCCGATCAGCGTCGCGGCACCGCCGATGTTCGACGAGAGCACCTCGGCGATCAGGAACGGGATCGGGTCGATGTCCAGCCGGTCGCAGACGAGCAGCGTGACCGGCGCGATGAGCAGCACCGTGGTGACGTTGTCCAGGAACGCCGAGGCCACCGCGGTGATCAGCACGAGCAGGATCATGATCCGCAGTGGCGAGCCCTTGGCGCGCTTGGCGGCCCAGATCGCGACGTACTCGAACACGCCGGTCCGGCGCAGCACCGCGACGATGATCATCATCCCGAGCAGCAGGAAGATGACGTCCCAGTCGATCCCCGTGTCGTGGGAGTAGAAGGTGTCCTTCGAGCCGACCACGCCGAGCCCGAGCACGAGGCCCCCGCCGCCGAGGGCGGCGATCATCTTGGGGATCTTCTCGGTGGCGATCAGCAGGTAGGCCGCCACGAAGACGGTGATCGCGATCGCGGTGCTCACGGCGACCACCGCCCCGGGGTCACTCCGCGGTCGTCGTGCGCGGCGTCAGCGCGAGCTGCAGGAGCCGGGAGGCGGTGATCACCCCGACCAGCGTGTCGCCGCGCATGACCGCCGCCAGCGGGCAGCGCAGCCGCGCCATCACGGCGGCGACCTCCACGATCGTGTCGTCGTCGTTCACCACCGCCAGCTCCGGCGCCTTGTCCGGCAGCAGCGCCGCCACCGTCTTGCCCCGCAGCTTGTCGGCCACCCGGTCGGCCATCGACTCCGACAGCACCCCGGCCAGTGAGGGATCGTCCTGCACGTAGCTGGGGACCAGGATCCGGACCACCTGTGAGGCCGGCAGGATCGACACCGGCTTGCCGGCGGTGTCGCACACCACCAGGCCGGGCAGCCGGTGCTCCGCAAGCTGGGTCACCGCGTCCCACGCGTCGGACTCCACCCCGATCACGGGGAAGTCCTCGGCCATCTCGTTCGCATGCACACCCGGAGCGTACGGCGAGTCGGACGTCGACGCGTGACATTCGCATGCGGCTCCCCGGGGTCGGCTGTTGCCCGCCCCCGGCGGGGACGGTCGCCGACCAGACTTCCCGGCACGCCGTCCCCCAACATGCCGCAAAGATCGATGCCACGCAAACCGGTCGTGGGCCTCCTCACGGCCGCTCGCGGCACCGGATGCCCGGCCACCCGCGCCCCGGTCGGGCCGGAGCCGGCCGGGCAGGTCGCCCGGGCGACCGCGCACCTGCTCGCGCCCCGGGTCTGAGCCGCGCCGGACGGCTCAGTCGGGCAGCTCGTCGAGGACGTCGTCCACGGTGCGGCGCGGCGTGCGGGGCAGCGGTTGTGCCGAGACCGGGGCCCAGCCCAGCCGCAGCACCAGCTGCGGCACGGCCGCGCCGTCGAGCACCTCGTCGCGGACCATGCGGCGGGTGCCGCCGATCTCCAGCGGCTGGGACAGCGGGGAGGCGGCCAGCCCGAGCTCGGTGGCCGCCAGCAGCGCGGCGCTGGTGGCCTCGCCGGCCCGCAGCCGGGACAGCAGGTCGTCACTCGACGTGGCGATCACGACCAGGGAGGTCTTCTCGTCGTAGCGCTTGCCGGGCGACTGGGTCAGCGTGCCCCGGGGGAAGGAGCGCATCTGGACGTCGCCGTCCCCGCGCTGCGGAGCCGGGATGCTGGCGGCCGGCACCCCGTCGTCGGCGCCGCTGCCGTGGCCGGTCCACAGCGTCAGCTCGGCGGCGTAGTCCGGGTCGTTCTCCTGGATCACGGCGGCCTGCGCGATCGCGCCGCCGAGCCGGAAGCGGGCCACCGGGTCGGTGACGGCGACGGCCAGCGCGCCCTCGTGCGCGGCGACGTCGGCGAGCAGCCGCAGGTCGTCGGCCGGGACCGGCCAGCTGGTCATCCGCCGCCGGTCGGTGCGCCGACGCTCGATCGTCCCCGCGCGCCCGATCTCGTCCGCGGTGGGCTCGTGGGAGAACAGCTCGATGGCCGCGAGGTGCGCGGGGTCGTCCGGGTTGGGGATCCGGTGCACGGTCGTGCCCCAGCCGAACGCGGCCAGCGCGACGCGCAGGTGGTGCAGGGCGGCACCGCAGCTGAGCACCAGGTCACGCCCGTCCGGGTCGGTGGCCGCCACCTGCCGGCTCCAGTCGGCGAACAGGTGGACCGACTCCGCCCCGACCCGCCACCGCCACGGCTGGGTGTTGTGGACCGACGGCGCCCGGGTGGCCAGGGCTATCGCCTTGCGCAGGGTGCCGGCGTCCGGCCGGGGGTTGGTCATGGTCGCTCCTGTGGCTCGTGCGTTGTCTCCACTGTCGGCCGGGCAGGGGGTCGGCGCACAGGGACCAAGGTCTCCGGTAGCCGGGCCTCCGGTCACCTCCGCGCCCGCCTCAGCGCAGCGGGAAGCCGAGCCCGCGGCCGGCCTCGCGCAGCTCGTCGCGCGCGTCGGGGTGGGCGACGCGGTCCACGATCTGCTGGGCCTGCTCGGTGGCGTCGCGTCCCCAGACGGTCGCGGTGCCCTGCTCGCTGACGATGTAGCTGTGCTGGAACGAGGTGACCGGCCCGGCCAGGCACGCCACCACGGTCGAGGTGTCCGCCTTGGGATGCCAGGAGGGCAGCGCGATGATCGCGCGCCCGCCGGGGGAGTGCAGGGCGCCGACCACGAAGTCGGTCTGCCCGCCGAACCCGGAGTAGATGGCGCCGCGCACCCGGCTGGCGTTGGCCTGCGCGAACAGGTCCACCTGCAGCGCGCCGTTGACCGACACCAGCGACGGCTGCCGGGCGATGAGCCCCGGGTCGTTGGTCTTCTCGGTGCGCAGCAGCCGCACCCGCGGGTTGCGGTCCACCCACTCGTACAGCTCGGCGGAGCCGAACACGAACGACGCGGTGAGCGGCCGGTCCGGGTCGAGCGCGCCGGCCCGGTCCAGCCCCAGCACGCCGTCGCTGAACATCTCCGACCAGACCGCCAGCCCGCGCCGCCCGGTCAGTCCGCCGAGCACGGCGTCCGGGACCGCACCGATCCCGAGCTGCAGGGTCGCCCCGTCCGTCACCAGGTCGGCCACCCGCTTGCCGATCGCGAGGGACACGTCCCCGATCGGGCGGGGTGCGGGTGAGTCGAGCGGCTCGTCGGTCTCGATCGCGTAGTCGATCTCGTCCACGGCCAGCACCGCGTCCCCGTGGGTGTAGGGCATGCGCGGGTTGACCTGCGCGACGACCAGCCCGCCCCGCGCGCGGACCGCCTCCACGGCCGCGGGCAGGATGTTCACCTCGGTGCCCAGCGACACCGTCCCGTCCACCGGCTCCGAGGTGTGCAGCAGCACGATGTCCGGTGGCAGCGACTGCTTGAGCAGGTGCGGCACCAGCGACAGGCGCGACGGGAAGTACCGCAGCCCGCGCCGGCCACGCATGCCCAGCCCGACGAACGGTGTCTCCAGCACGACACCCTCCCGGTCCGGAAGGCCGGGCTGGGCGTTGAGGGTGAACAGGTGGTACCCGGCGAGCACGCCGTCCAGGACGGCCAGCGCCCGGCGCGGGGTGGCGAAGTTCCCGCTCACCACGACGCGCGGTGTTCCCGCGGCCGGGGTGGCGGCGATGCCGGAGAGCACCGTGCTCAGCTGTGACTCGGACACGAGGCGCACGGACGGTTCCTTCCACACGATCGGATCGGGACGCCGAAAGGCTCCGGTGTGGACCGTCCACACCGGAGCCTCAGGGCCGGCTCACCGCAGCCAGGGGTTGTTCTGCACGATGTCGAGCTTGGCCCACCGGCGGCCGAGGCCCCAGGTGTTGCCGGCGGCGACGACCGCGAGGGCGATCAGCACCAGAGCGTAGACGATGTGGTCGTCGATGACCGGGTTGGTGGACATGGTGGGGTCGCCGGTGTCGGTGAACCGGGCGAAGGGCCATTCGGCGGCCCACATGAACAGCAGCAGCAGCGTGCCGCTGGCGGCGGCGATGCGCATGCCGACGCCGAAGAGCAGGGCGAGGCCGATGCCGGCGAGGCCGAGCATGAACAGCCAGTCGACGAAGGCGTTGCCGGCCCAGCTCTGGAGCATCGAGGCGAACGGGCCGTGGTCGAGGTGGCCGAGGAAGCCCTTGGTGGGGGATCCGCCGTTGATCCAGGCGTTGGCCGAGGGGGTGGCGTAGCCGAGGCCGAAGAGCTTGTCGACGAACGCCCAGGCGAAGACCAGACCCATGACGATCCGCAGGGTGGCGAAAACCCGGCCCGCGGCCGTGCTGCCCGTCGCGACGTCGGCCGTGCCCGGAACGTTCCTGTGCTCGAGCGGGTTTTCCGTGATGGACATCGTGTGCCTCCTTGGAATGTTGCCTACCTGAATTGTCGGCCGCCGCCGCCGCGCGATCTGGAGGCGAATGTCCCGACTGCGGAATCTTTGGTGCCGGGCCGTTCGGGACCTTCGTCCTTGCCGCCGTGCCCGTTGGACACCTGTTCGCCCGGGTGGTGCCGGGCTTCGGGGAACGCCGCGCGCAGCAGGTGGCTCAGCCGTCCGGTGCTGTCCTCGGACAGCTTCACCGGGTGCCGGGCCGGTGCGGGGGCCGGGACGCGGTCCGGGGGTACCCGCCCCTCGGCCGCCGTCAGACCGAACATGTCGAGCAGTTCGGTCAGGTCCCGCGCGTCCGTCGCGTGCTGGGCCAGGGTGCGTGCCGCCCGATGGCGTTGCCACGCGGGCGAGCTCAGCGTCTTTCGGTCGCCGTCCCTCATGCCTCCAGGCTCACCCGGTGGCGCGGCGGTCGGAACCGACCAACGGCCCGATCCCGTCGTGCGGGGTCCCGGGGAGACAGGGTCCTTGGACCCGGTCGGAAGTGACCGATGTCGTCGGCGCGGCCGGTACCGGCGTGGCACCGTCGGTCCCATGAGGACGAAGCCGAACATCGCGATACCCACCCCGAGACTGGTCGTGCGCGGCCGGTTCGGCAGTGACGTCGCCACGCTGGTCGCCCGCAAGCTCGCTCCCGTCGCGCGGCACGCGCACGGGCCCGTGCTCGACGTGCACGTCACTCTCACCCGGCACGAGAACCCGGCGGTCGGGCGTCCCGTGGCGGTCGAGGTGAACCTGGACGTCAACGGACGGCCGGTGCATGCCGAGGCCGGTGCCGACACCCTCCGCAACGCCGTCGACGAGGTCGTCGACCGGCTGGTCAGGCAGCTGGACGCCCGGCCGCCGGCCCGGCGCCGGCGCGCGGGCTGACCCGCCGCCCGCGGGCGGAGCCACGGGTCACCGCGTGCTCCGCACCGCGGGCCGCGCCGCCTCGCCGAGCTCGGCGACGCCGCGTTCGAGAGCATCGGCCAGGACGTCCACGTCCGGGTTGCTGTCGAAGTCGGCGGTGACGCCGAAGGTCATCCGGTCGCAGTAGCTCAGCACGGCGACGCCGGTGCGCAGCCGCACCGCGATGGGCACGTAGGGGAATATCTCGAGGATCGGCCGTCCGGCCACGGCCAGCTGCCGCGGTGGGCCGGGGACGTTGGTCGTCACCGTGACGATGTTGCGCTGCGGCAGCCGGGCGGCCAGCCGGATCGCCCACGAGACCACCGCGAACGGCTCGTGCTCGGCCAGCGAGGTGACCGCCTCGCCCGCCTCGGCCTCCCCGCTGCGCTTGAGCGCCGACAGCCGCCGGTGCACCTCGCGCAGCACGATCGCCGGGTCGGCGAACTCCACCGGCAGCATCGGCAGCAGCAGCGAGACCTGGTTGTCCAGGCCGTCGGCGGTGCGCACCGAGACCGGCACCAGCGAGCGCAGCGTGTGCGATCCCGGCCGCTCGCCCCGCTTGAGCAGCACCTCCCGGAACGCCAGGCTGATCGCCGCCAGCACGACGTCGTTGACGGTCACCCCGAAGGCGGCCCCCACCGCGCGCATGTCGGTCAGCGAGGCCCGGGCCACGGCGAAGCGCCGCGGCTTGCCGATCGGCCCGGACAGCGACGACGGCGACGCCGGCGAGAGCACCGAGACCAGGTTGCCGAGCCCGCCCGCGGTGTCCGCCGCCCGCCGCGCCAGCACCCCGGGCGCGCGCAGTGCCCGGCCCAGCAGCCGCAGCTGGTCGACGGGGCTGGCGGCGAGGTCACGTACCGCGCCCAGCACCGTGCCGATCCCCGGCCCCGGCTCGCGGGTCCACTCCGGCACGGTCCGCGGGCCGTCGCCCGCGGCGAACAGGGCACCGTAGAGCTCGGCGCCGGCGACGCCGTCGGCCAGGCAGTGGTGCAGCTTCAGCAGGATCGCCCAGCGACCGCCGGCCAGGCCCTCGATCACCCAGCACTCCCACAGCGGGCGGTCGCGGTCCAGCCGCTGGGCCATCACCCGCCCGACGAGACGGCACAGCGCCGCGTCGTCGCCCGGCGCGGGCAGTGCGGAGCGGCGGAGGTGGTAGTCGGGGTCGAAGCCGCCGGCGTCCACCCACCGGGGCGGGCCGAGGTCGAACGGGAGCCGGTGCACCCGCTGCTGGGTGCGCCGCACGGCGCGCAGCCGGGGCAGCATCGTCTCGACGAACTCCGCCTGGCTCGGTGCGGGCCCCTCGACCACCGCGACCGACGCGATGGCCATCGAGACGTGCCGGTCGGCGTCCTCCGCGTCCAGGAACGCCGTGTCGAGCGGGCTCAGCGTCTCCACGGCCCCTCACCTCCCACAGAAAACCGTTCTCCCGCCGACGTTTCCGGGCGGCACGAGCCGGAGCCAGAGCCGTAGGTCCTGGCCGGGAGGGGCCCTCGTACCGGTTCGGCCGCCCGGGCCCGGTGCTGGCATGGGCTTGCCGGAGGGCGGAGGTGGTGACGATGTCCGAGAGAGAAGAGGGCTACCGGGCCGAGCAGGAGGCCCGGGCGGGGTACGCGCGGCGCGCGGCGGGGTCCTCCCACACCGGCGTGGATGCCGTGACCCGGCTGGTGAACGCCGCGGTGTACCGCGACGAGCACCAGGAGGACGCGCGGCGGCACGACGGAGACGGCGAGGAGGAGCCGCCGGGTCCGCGGCCAGGGCCCGCCGGGGACTGACCCGGCGGACCGCCGGACGGGCGCGGCCCGCGGGTCGCGCCCGCCTCATGCCGGGGTCAGCAGCACCCACACCGGACCCGCCGCGAGCGGCAGGTCCTCGCCGCCGGTGGTGCGGAACGTCGTCGGCGACCCTGGCGCCGGCCGCGACCAGGTGCCGGCGAAGCGCCGGCCGTCCCGGAGCACGAGTGCCGCGCCGTGGCCGACGGTGCGCGCGACCGGCGAGACGGTTCCGTGCGCGTCCTGGATCGGCTCGGTCGTGGTCACCACGACCTCCTGGCGCACCACGGTCGCCGCGCTCACCCGGCCGGAGTCGGTGCAGACCAGCGGCGTCCCGTCCATCGAGACCAGCCAGCGGTGCTCCCCCGCGGACCAGGTGAACGTGTACCGGGCCGCCTGGAAGGTGATCTCCTGGCTGCCGGTGGCCTCCCCGGCGGGCGGCGCGGCGCCGAAGCGCAGCGGCGGCTCGGCCGGCGCGGCCGCGCCGCGTGGCAGGTCCGCCGGATCCAGGTACAGGTTGTGCGGCGCGGGCCGGCTCGTGTCGCGGTGGAACGCCGCCGGCGCCTGCGCGGGCGAGGCGTCGACGATGTCCGCGGCGCGCAGCGCCGACAGCAGTTCCGGCGCGGCGCCGGAGTAGGCGAGCACCGGCCTGCCGTACTGCGCGAGCAGTTCGATGTCGGTGCGCCGGGCGCTGCGCACCGGGCCGACGACCCGCGGCGGCCGGGTGTAGACGGCGACCAGCCGGGTCAGCCCGCCCTCGACCGGCTCGACGTAGACGACGTCGGCCGAGCCGAGCCCGGTCTGCGGGCGCGCCGCCGACACGTTGTCGATCTTGACCGCGACCACGGCCGGGTTCGTGCCGGGCGCCGTGGTCGTCGGGGCGGCGGCGGGCGGCCGCGCCCCGCCGTCCCGGTCGATCGCCACCAGCACCGCGGCGACCACCGCGACCACCGCCACCGCCGCGGCGATCGCCCAGCCGACCCACCTGCGCGCGGGACCTCTCCCGGCCATCGCCATCGCCTCCTCGAACGCCCTCCCATCCTGACGGTCACCCGGCCGGAGTGGGTGGGGCACCAACCACGG
Source organism: uncultured Actinomycetota bacterium (assembly GCA_963727495.1). Taxonomy (GTDB): domain Bacteria; phylum Actinomycetota; class Actinomycetes; order Mycobacteriales; family Pseudonocardiaceae; genus Actinophytocola. The sequence goes on from CAVSGQ010000005.1 coordinate 208,002, forward strand.
ACCCGCCGCCGCGAGGACCTTCGCCCCTTGCCACCCACCGCCGCCGCGCGCTGTCGTGGTGTTCGGGGGCCGACCGTCTTCGGAGCACGCGATGAACGACATGACCAGGGTCCTGGTCGTCCACGGCGGCGAGCGGGGAACGACCGGAAGCATCGCCGGGTTCGTCGCCTCCCGGCTGCGCACGCGGGGCGCCGTGGTCGATCTCCGTGCCGCCACGGCGATGCCGGACGTCACCGGCTACGACGCGGTCGTGGTCGGCGGTGCGGTGCGCGAGCGAGCCCTGCTGCCCGTGGTGGAGGACTTCCTGCTGCGCAACGCGGAGGCGCTGCGGGCGAAGCCGGTGTGGTTGTTCAGCGTCGGGCTCACCCCGTCGCTGCGCGGGCCGGTCGGCCGCCTGCTGCGCGACGAGGTGCCGCCGAGGATCGCGGCGCTGTGCGAGCTGATCGGGCCGCGGGACTACCAGGCCTTCGCCGGCGTGGTTCCGCGCGGGGAGTCCGCGCCGCCGGCGCGGGCGCTGTTCTGGCTGTGCGGCGGCCGCTACGGCGACCTGCGGGACTGGCCGCGGATCGAAGCCTGGACCAGCGCGGTCGCCGCCGGGTTGCCCGCCGCCGCGCCGGCCCGGTGATCACTCGGTCGAGGCCGCGAGGCTGGCCCGGCAGGAGCGCACGACCTGGCGGTTCGCCGGACCGGCCGGCATCTCGCCACACCTCGGGCAGGTGAGGGTCACGTCCCCGGCCAGCTCGTCGACCGCGACGGTCACCGCGCACCGGCACCGGCGGCACCAGCGGTGCCCGGTGACCACGACGACGTGCAGCGGAGAGGACACGCACTGGTGCAGCCAGCGGCGGTGCGTGTAGCACGTGGTCCGCTCGAACGGGTTGAGCCCGCCGTCCTCCGCGGTGTCCTCTGTGGACAATGCGATGGCCAGGCGAAGGTCGGCGAGGTCGGTGTACCGCTCGTGCACGGCCGGCGCCGGGGCGACGCGCGACGGCGCCCGGGTGATCACGGTTCGGGTGCTGCGCTGTGCGTTCACGACCGGTTCCTTCGCGTCTCCCGAGGTGTTCCATCCATGGTCGCGGCCGGTCCTCCGCGCCGACACGGCCCGGCTTCCCCTTCTCGCGGTGCCCTTGAGTGCTGGGTCACCAGGCCATTGGTCCCTGTGCACGCGTGCTCACGTGCTCTGTGTTCCGGCCACTGAGCGTTGTTCCCTTGTGGCAGAAGTCGACCGAAGGAGGTCGTGGTGCGTGAGCCGAACGTGGCGTCCGTGATGACGACGCGGGTCGTCACCGCGAGAACCGAGACGCCGTTCAAGGACGTGGTCGGCATGATGACCGAACACGGCATCAGCGCCGTACCGGTCGTCGACGGGCGGGGCCACCCGGTCGGGGTGGTGTCCGAGGCCGATGCGCTCGCCAAGCAGGAGTTCCACGGCGGGCACGACGAGCTGCCGCACCACAACCGGGCCGGCCGCGACCGGTGGTACCGCGCGCTGGCGCGGACCGCCGGCGAGCTGATGACGAGCCCGGTGCGCACGGTCGCCGCCGACGTGCCGGTCAGCGAGGCCGCGCACCACCTCGCGAAGGAGAAGGTGCGCCGGCTGTTCGTGCTCGACGCCGACGGCCGGCTGGTCGGCGTGGTGTCGCGCCGCGACCTGCTGAAGGTCTACCGGCGCACCGACGACGAGGTGCGCGCGGACATCGAGGCGCTGCTGACCTCGCCCGCGGTGGGCATCCCGCCGGGCACGGTCGGCGTCGCCGTCACCGACGGAGTGGCCACTGTGGACGGTGTGCTGCACGGGCGGCGGCAGGTCGACCTGGTCGGCCGCGCGGTCGTGGCGCTCCCCGGAGTGGTCGGCATCCAGAACAACCTGCGGTACGTGGTCGACGACCTGGTCGACCACGGCGCGGTGTGGACCGGCTTCAAGCCGTGACCCGAGAGGTGAGGACGGAGGATCTGTGATGTGGGAACCAACGGTTGAGTCGGTGATGACGAAGGATGTCGTGACCGCTCGCGAGAGCACCCGGTTCAAGGACCTGGTCGCGCTGATGACCGAGAACGGGGTGAGCGGTGTGCCCGTCGTCGACCACGAGGGCCGCCCGGTCGGCGTGGTGTCCGAGGCGGACACGCTGGCCAAGCAGGAGTACGAGGGCGGCAACGCGCGGATGCCGATCGCGTTCAGCCGCCAGCGCCGCGAGCACTACCACAAGGCGGCCGGGATGACCGCGGTGGACCTGATGACCGCGCCGGCCATCACGATCGCCGAGCAGTCGTCGGTGACCGCGGCCGCGCGGCTGCTGGCGGAGAAGAAGGTGCGGCGGCTGTGCGTGGTCAACCTGAGCGGTGTGCTGGTGGGCGTGGTGTCGCGGCGCGACATCATCAGCACCTACCTGCGTGAGGACGCGCAGATCCTGGCCGACATCGAGGAGCACGTGTTCCGCCGGGGCATGTGGCTCATCCCGGGCTCGGTGACCGCCGAGGTCGCCGACGGCGTGGCCACGCTGGAGGGCGCCGTCGAGCGGCGGACCACGGCCCAGATCGCCGCCCAGCTCACCCAGAAGGTGCCGGGTGTGGTCGGGGTGCGGAACAAGGTGACCTTCGAGTTCGACGACACGGTGGCCACCGCGCTGTGACCGCGCTGTGACAACGCTGTGACAACGGGCCGCACGAAACCGGGCCCGGCTCCACGGAGCCGGGCCCGGTTCCTCGCCGCCGGGGTGGCCGTCAGGTGACGGGGACGAGCACCACCGGGCGGCGCGAGTGGCGCAGGCATTCGCCGGTGACCCGGCCCAGCAGGAACTCGGTGACCCGGCTGTGCGGGCGGTAGCCGAGCACCAGCATCGAGCCGCTGTCCGACGCGGTCCGCGCGAGCTCGGCGCCGGGGTCGCCGTGCAGCTGCAGCTCGGTGACCGGCGGTGCGTCCGGGATCGTGGCCACCGTGGCGGCGACCGTGTCGTGCAGCCTGCTCCGCAACCGCTCGATCGGTGGCGCGGAGCCGTAGGGCTGCACTGCGTAGGACGAGCCCGGCAGCAGGTGCACCGAGGGCCGCACCTCGACCGCGGTGACCGTGGTGTGCTCGGCCGCCGCCCGGTTGATCGCCCATCGCAACGCCGCGACGCTCGCGGCCGAGCCGTCGACGCCCACGACGATGCCGTTCTGGCCAGTCATGATTCCGCTCCTTCCCGCGAACCCGACCTCACCATCCCGCCGTGCGCCGCCGGGGGGCAGGGCCGGAGGACCCTGCCGGACGGGAAGGACGTCCCCGGGCGGACGCGGGAGCTATGCGGTCGCGCCGATCAGCGCGCCGAGGGCGGCGAGCCCGACCGTGGTCAGCACGGCCGGCGCGACGGCCCCGAACGGGGCCGGCCACGCGGGGCGCACCAGGTCGTGCTCGACGAGATCGTTCGTGGCGGCGAAGTCGCACCAGCGCCCGTCGACGGACAGGGTGGGGTGACGACCGGAGAGCAGCTCACCGCGTCCGTCGGCGACGGCCCGCAGCATCGCCCGGTGCCGTGCGGTGAGGTTCGTCGCGATCATCGTGACCGGATCCCTTCGAGCAGCCGCGGTTCGCTAGCGGGCCCGATGCTCGATCAGCATCGCGATCGGGGTCAGCGCACGCCGGTGCTGGTTGGCGTGGTGATGACAGAAGGCCAGGTCGCCGCCGTCGTGCAGCAGGACCAGCACGCGCGCGGCCGCCGGGCAGCGGTCGCAGCGGTCCTCGGCGTGGAGAATTCGGACGGCATCGGTGGTGGCGTGCGCGGCGGTCGCGGTGGTCATGATCGGCTCCTCGGGATGGGCGGGCTGTCCGGCCTTCGTCCAGCCTGCCCGGCCGGTGTGAGCCATCCCACAGCCGTTCGGTCTCCGTTCGCCGGGACCCTTGCCGCGCGGACCGTGGACCAAGGTCCCGGCCGCGCGCAGGGGCGACCAATGACCGCCGCTTCGGGGACTTCCGTCACTGACCCCGGCCCCCCGCCCGGCCTTACACAGGAGGGGACGCAACCGGACGAGGAGGGGAGCGGCCCGATGTTCGAGGTGCGGATTCACGGCAGAGGTGGTCAGGGTGTGGTCACCGCGGCGGAGCTGCTGTCGGTGGCCGCCTTCTTCGAGGGGCGGCACTCGCAGGCGTTCCCGAGCTTCGGCTCCGAGCGCACCGGCGCCCCGGTGGTGGCCTTCTGCCGCATCGACGACAGGGAGATTCGCAGCCGGGAGCCGATCATGCACCCGGACGCGCTGATCATCCAGGACTCGACGTTGCTGGCGCAGCCCTCGGTGTTCGAGGGCCTGCGGCCCGACGGCTACCTGCTGATCAACTCCTCGCGGCGGTTCGAGGAGCTCGGCCTCGAGGGGGTCGTGCAGCCACGCAGCCGGCGGATCGTGGTCCCCGCGACGGAGCTCGCGCGGGAGCTGGTGGGCAAGCCGGTGCCCAACGCCGCGCTGCTCGGCGGCTTCGCCGCGATGAGCGGCCTGGTGTCGCTGAACTCGGTGACCACCGCCATCCGCCAGCGGTTCACCCGGTCCGTGGCGACGGCGAACGTCGCCGCGGCGACGTCGGCCTTCCAGATAGTCCGCGCCGAGATCCAGGAGCTGGAGCATGCTTAGGCAGATCGAAGGTTCGCGCGGGGTCGCCGAGGCCGTGGCGCTGAGCAGGCCCGAGGTCATCTGCGCCTACCCCATCTCGCCGCAGACGCACATCGTCGAGGCGCTCAGCGCCCTGGTGAAGTCCGGCGAGCTGGCCCGGTGCGAGTACGTCAACGTCGAGTCGGAGTTCGCCGCGATGTCGGTGGCGATCGGCGCCTCCGCGGCGGGCGCCCGCGCCTACACCGCCACCGCGAGCCAGGGCCTGCTCTACATGGTGGAGGCGCTCTACAACGCCGCCGGGCTGGGCCTGCCGATCGTGATGACGGTGGCCAACCGCGCGATCGGGGCGCCGATCAACATCTGGAACGACCACAGCGACGCGATGTCGCAGCGGGACAGCGGATGGGTCCAGCTCTACGCGCGGACCAACCAGGAGGCGCTCGACCTGCACATCCAGGCGTTCCGGATCGCCGAGGAGCTGTCCACGCCGGTGATGGTGTGCATGGACGGGTTCATCCTCACCCACGCCGTCGAGCGCGTCGACGTGCCCACCCAGGAGCAGGTCGACGCGTTCCTGCCGAGCTACGAGCCGCGGCAGGTGCTGGACCCGGCCGACCCGGTCTCCATGGGTGCGATGGTCGGCCCGGACGCGTTCACCGAGGTCCGCTACCTGGCGCACGTCAAGCAGCTGCGCGCGCTGGAGCTCGTCCCGGCGGTGTCCGCCGACTTCGCGACCGCGTTCGGCCGGGACTCGGGCGGGCTCGTCCGGTCCTACCGCGCCGCGGACGCGGAGACGATCGTGGTGGCGCTCGGGTCGGTGCTGGGCACCATCGAGGACACGGTGGACGAGCTGCGCGACGACGGCATGCGCATCGGCGCGGTCGGCATCACGGCGTTCCGCCCGTTCCCCGTCGAGGCGCTGCGCGCCGCGGCCGGGCACGCGAAGCGGGTCGTGGTGCTGGAGAAGGCGCTCGCCGTCGGGGTCGGCGGGATCGTCACCGCGGACCTGCGCGCGGCCCTGGCCGGGCTGCCGGCCGAGCTGCACACGGTGATCGCGGGCCTGGGCGGGCGGCCGATCACCAAGGCCTCGCTGCGGACCCTGTTCGCCGACGCGGCGGCAGGCGTGCTGGAACCGCTGCGGTTCCTGGACCTGAACACCGGGCTCGTCGAGCGAGAGCTGCGGCGCGTGCGCAGCGGCCCGCGCTCCGGGCCCACCGCGGAGAACCTGCTCCGCGACCTGGACGCCGGCGCCGCGGCCCCGAGCTGAGGAGACACAGCCATGCCCATGCGGACGATCAAGTTCTACCAGACCGGCAGCTTCGTGGTCGGCAACCGGCTGCTCGACCTGGAGGACCGCTCCGTGCAGGCCGGCGCCGACCGCGCGAACTCGCTGACCTGCGGGCACCGGGCGTGCCAGGGCTGCGGCGAGGCGCTCGGCGCGCGGTACGCCATCGACGCCGCGATGCGCGCGACCGACCGGCAGATGATCGCGGTGAACGCCACCGGCTGCCTGGAGGTGTTCTCCACGCCGTACCCGGAGACGTCCTGGCAGGTGCCCTGGATCCACTCGCTGTTCGGCAACGCGCCCGCGGTGGCCACCGGGGTCGCGGCGGCCATGAGGGCCAAGGGCCGCACCGACGTCCGCGTCGTCGGGCAGGGCGGCGACGGCGGCACCGTGGACATCGGCTTCGCCTGCCTGTCCGGCATGTTCGAGCGCAACGACGACGTGCTCTACATCTGCTACGACAACGAGGCGTACATGAACACCGGCGTGCAGCGCTCCGGCGCGACGCCGCCGGCCGCCCGGACCGCGACGACCCAGGCGGTCGGGCCGGAACCGGGCAACCCCTTCGGGCAGGGCAAGAACGTGCCGGCCATCGCCATGGCGCACGAGATTCCCTACGTGGCGACCGCGACCGTGGCCGAGCTGCGCGACCTGGAGTACAAGGTGCGCCGGGCCATGGAGTTCCGCGGCGCCCGCTACCTGCACGTGCTGGTGCCGTGCCCGCTGGGCTGGGCCAGCTCCGCCGCGGACACCATCCGGGTGGCGCGGCTGGCCAAGGAGAGCGGCCTGTTCCCGGTCTTCGAGGCCGAGCGCGGCGAGGTCGTCGACGTGTCGCACATCCGCAGGCAGGTGCCCGTCGAGGAGTACCTGGCGCTGCAGGGCCGCTACGCCCACCTGTTCCGCCCTTCGCGGCGTGACGACGTCATCGCCCGCATCCAGGCGGCCGCCGACCGCAACATCCGCAGGTACGGCCTGCTCGACCACCCCGAGGTGCCGTGATGGACAAGCCGTTCGCGATCACGCTGGGCGTCGGTTCCAGCCTGGCCAACAAGACCGGCACGTGGCGCACGGAACGGCCCGTGTACCGCAACCTGCTGGCGCCCTGCGACAACGCCTGCCCGGCCGGCGAGCAGGTGCAGGCCTGGCTGTACGACGCGGAGGAGGGCCGCTACGAGAGCGCGTGGCGCACGCTGGTGGCCGACAACCCGTTCCCCGCGATCATGGGGCGGGTCTGCTACCGGCCGTGCGAGACCGCGTGCAACCGGGGACACCTGGACGAGGCCGTCGGCATCAACTCCGTCGAGCGGTTCCTCGGCGACGAGGCCATCCGTCGGAAGTGGACGGTCTCGGTGGACGCGGAGCCGTCCGGCAAGCGGGTGCTGGTGGTCGGCGCGGGGCCCTCGGGGCTCTCCGCCGCGTACCACCTCGCCCGGCTCGGCCACCAGGTGACCATCCGCGACGCGGGCGCGGCGCCCGGCGGCATGATGCGCTACGGCATCCCCGCCTACCGGCTGCCCCGCGACGTCATCGACGCGGAGATCGGTCGCGTCCTGGACCTGGGCGTGACGCTGGAGCTGGAGAGCCCGGTCACCGACGTGCTCGGCACGCTGCGCGCGGCCGGTGGCGAGTTCGACGCGGTGTTCCTCGCGGTGGGCGCGCACATCGGCCGCCGCGCCTACATCCCGGCCGGCGACGGCGCGCGGATCCTGGACGCGGTGACGCTGCTGCGCGACATGGAGGGCGCGGACAAGCCCGTGCTGGGCCGGCGGGTGGCGGTCTACGGCGGCGGCAACACCGCCATGGACGTGGCCCGCACCGCCCGGCGGTTGGGCGCGACCGACGCGGTCGTGGTGTACCGCCGCACCCGGGACCGGATGCCCGCGCACGACGTCGAGGTGACCGAGGCGCTCGAGGAGGGCGTGACGATCAAGTGGTTGTCCACCATCAGCCACGCGGACGCGGGCAGCGTCACGGTGGAGAAGATGCGCCTGGACGAGTCGGGGTTCCCGCAGCCGACCGGTGAGTTCGAGGAGCTGGGCGCGGACGCGCTGGTGCTCGCGATTGGACAGAACGCCGACCTGTCGCTGCTCGCCGGGGTGCCGGGCATCGAGGAGCAGGACGGGGTGGTCACCGTCGGGCCGGACCTCATGACCGGCCACCCGGGCATCTTCGCCGGCGGCGACATGGTCCCCGCCGAGCGCACCGTGACCGTCGCGGTGGGACACGGCAAGCGGGCCGCCCGGGCCATCGACTCCTGGCTGCGCGGGGAGACCTACACCGCCGAGCAGCGGGCGGCGGTGGCCCCCTTCGACGGGCTGAACACCTGGTACTACTCCGACGCGCCGCCGACCATGCGGCCCACGCTCGAGGCGGCCCGGCGCGTCACGTCATTCGACGAGGTCGTCGGCGGGCTCGACGAGTCCACCGCGCTGTTCGAGGCCCGCCGCTGCCTGTCCTGCGGCAACTGCTTCGAGTGCGACAACTGCTACGGGGTCTGCCCGGACAACGCGGTCATCAAGCTCGGCCCGGGCGGGCGCTACGAGATCGACTACGACTACTGCAAGGGCTGCGGCCTCTGCGTCGCCGAGTGCCCGAGCGGGGCCATCGAGATGGTGCCCGAACAGACCTGACGCCGGGACCGTCCGCACGGCACGGCACCGGCCCCGTGTGCGGAACGGGCCGGAAGTCCCGGCCGCCGCGCCCCTTGGACTCTGCCTCGGACCGCCCGGCGCGGCTGCAATGGAAGTGACACCGACGCACGGGTGGGAGATGTGATGTCCAAGTACGTGTACGACTTCAACGAGGGCAACCGCGGCATGGCGGACCTGCTGGGCGGCAAGGGTGCCAACCTGGCGGAGATGACCACGATGGGCCTGCCGGTGCCGCCCGGTTTCACCATCACCACCGAGGCGTGCCGTGCGTACCTGGCCACCGGGCGGCCCCCGGCCGAGCTGGCGGCCGAGGTGGACGGTCACCTGCACGCCATGGAGCGGGAGAGCGGGCGCAAGCTGGGGCAGGTCGACGAGCCGCTGCTGGTGTCGGTCCGGTCCGGGGCGAGGTTCTCGATGCCCGGCATGATGGACACGGTGCTCAACATCGGCCTCAACGACGACTCGGTGAACGGGCTCGCCGCGTGGGCCGGCGACGAGCGCCTCGCCTGGGACTCCTACCGCCGGCTGCTGCAGATGTTCGGCCAGACCGTGCTCGGCATCGACGGTGAGCTCTTCGCCGGCGCGCTGCGCGCCGCCAAGCAGGCCAAGGGGGTCCGCGGCGACCTCGGCCTCGACGCCGGGGACATGCGCCGGCTCACCGGGGAGTTCAAGCGGATCATCCGCGAGCGGTCGGGCCGCGACTTCCCGCAGGACCCGCGCGAGCAGCTGGACATGGCGATCGAGTCGGTCTTCACCTCGTGGAACACCGACCGGGCGCGCACCTACCGGCGGGCCGAGCACATCCCCGACGACCTGGGCACCGCGGTCAACGTGTGCGCCATGGTGTTCGGCAACCTGGGGGAGGACTCCGGCACCGGTGTGGCGTTCACCCGCGACCCGGCCACCGGCGCCCCGGGCGTGTACGGCGACTACCTCGCCAACGCCCAGGGCGAGGACGTCGTGGCGGGCATCCGCAACACGCTGCCGCTGAACGAGCTCGCGGACCTGCACCCGAAGGCCTACGAGCGGTTGATGCAGATCATGCACACGCTGGAGGAGCACTACCGCGACCTGTGCGACATCGAGTTCACCATCGAGCGCGGCACGCTGTGGATGCTGCAGACCCGGGTGGGCAAGCGGACCGCGGGCGCCGCGTTCCGGATCGCGGACGCGCTGCACACGGAGGGCGTCATCGACGCCGACGAGGCGTTGCGGCGGGTCAGCGGCGCCCAGCTCGCCCAGCTGATGTTCCCCCGCTTCGCGACCGACACGCGGGCGCAGCGGATCGCGACCGGGGTCGCCGCATCACCGGGCGCGGCAGTCGGCGAGGTCGTGTTCGACTCGGACACCGCGGTCGAGCGGGCGACGGCGGGCGCGGCGGTGATCCTCGTGCGCCGGGAGACCAACCCGGACGACCTGGACGGCCTGATCCACTCCCGCGGCGTGCTGACCAGCCGCGGCGGCAAGACCTCGCACGCCGCGGTGGTGGCGCGGGGCCTGGGCCGCACGTGCGTGGTCGGCGCGGAGGCGCTGGACATCGACGTGGCCGCGCGGCGGTTCACCACCGCCGACGGCACGGTCGTCGCCGAGGGCGACGTGGTGTCGGTCGACGGCTCCAGCGGGTCGGTGTACCTCGGTGAGGTGGCCGTCGTGCCCTCGCCGGTCGCGGAGTACTTCGAGGGCCGCGGGGGCGAGGGCGACGACCTGGTGCGCGCGGTGGACCGGATCATCCGGTACGCGGACACCCGGCGCCGGCTCGAGGTTCGGGCGAACGCCGACACCGCGACCGACGCGCGCCGCGCCCGCCGGCTCGGTGCGAGCGGGATCGGCCTGTGCCGCACCGAGCACATGTTCCTGGGCGAGCGGCGCGAGCTGGTCGAGCGGCTGATCCTCGCCGCGGACGACGCCGAGCGCGACGGCGTGCTGGCCACGCTGCTGTCCCTGCAGCGGCAGGACTTCATCGACATCCTGTCCGAGATGGACGGTCTGCCGGTGACGGTCCGGCTGCTCGACCCGCCGCTGCACGAGTTCCTGCCCGACCGCACCGAGCTGACCGCGCGGGTCGCGGTCGCGAAGGCGCTCGGCCACGACGACGCGCCGGAGGAGCTGCTGCACGCCGTCAACCGGCTGCACGAGGAGAACCCGATGCTCGGCCTGCGCGGCGTGCGCCTCGGGCTGGTCATCCCGGGCCTGTACGACATGCAGGTGCGGGCGATCGCCGAGGCCGCGGCGGAACGCGCCCGGCAGGGCGGGCAGCCGAAGGTGGAGATCATGATCCCGCTGATCGGCGACGCGCGTGAGCTGGAGATCGTCGCGCGGCGGGCCGAGCGCATCCTCGCCGCGGTGGCCACCGAGTCCGGTGTGGACCTTCCACACGAGATCGGCACCATGATCGAGCTGCCCCGCGCCGCGCTCACCGCCGGCCGCATCGCGCGGACCGCACGGTTCTTCTCCTTCGGTACCAACGACCTCACCCAGACCACGTGGGGCTTCTCCCGCGACGACGTGGAGTCCTCGTTCTTCCCCACCTACCTCAGCGAGCGGATCTTCTCGGTCTCGCCGTTCGAGACCGTCGACCGCGACGGCGTCGGCAGGCTGATCGAGCTGGCGGTCGAGGCGGGCCGGGCGGCCCGGCCCGACATCGTGCTGGGCGTCTGCGGTGAGCACGGCGGCGACCCGGAGTCGATCCGGTTCTTCCACGAGGTCGGGCTGGACTACGTGTCGTGCTCGCCGTTCCGGATCCCGGTCGCGCGGCTGGAGGCCGGCCGGTCCGCGGTCGGCGAGGCCGACGCGGCGACCGACAGCCGCTGAGTACCCCGCGCCATGGCCGCGCGGTGCCGGGCGACATGCTGCGCGGCCTGCGGGCGCGGACCGAGGCGGGTCGGCCGGGACGTGACCTTGTATCGTCGTGCGCGGCCGTGCCGGACCCCCGGCGGCCGAGGCCCCGGCGAGGATGGGAGCGGGCCCGATGACCGACCACCCGACCGTCACACAGGTCGACACGCTCGCCACCGAGCTTCTTCAGGAGGCGCGCGGGCAGCACGCCCGGCGGGTCGCCCGGACCCTGGTGTCGGGTAGCTCGCAGCGGGTCACCCTGATCGCCCTGGCCGACGGTGCCGAGCTGGCCGAGCACGGCGCGCCGTCGGCGGCGACGTTGCACGTGCTCAGCGGGCGGGTCCGGCTGCACACGCACAGCGAGGAGTGGGTCCTCGACGCGGGGCAGCTGTTCACCATCCCGCCGCAGCGGCACGGTCTGACCGCGCTGTCGGACGCCGCGGTCCTGCTCACCGTCGCGCTCCGCTGAGTCCTCTGTGGATGGTACGCACGCCTTTCGGAGTTGCTAAGATTTGCAAGTGCCGAATCGTGCGGCCGGAGGTCGGGACATGACGAGCAGTGGTGGGCGCGGAGAGGTGCCGGTGACCAGGCCCCTCTACCAGCTGAAGGCCGACTTCTTCAAGACGCTGGGGCACCCCGCGCGCATCCGGGTGCTGGAGCTGCTCAGCGAACGCGAGCACGCGGTGTCCGAGATGCTGCCGGACGTGGGCATCGAGGCGGCGAACCTGTCCCAGCAGCTCGCCGTGCTGCGGCGGGCCGGGCTGGTGACCGCGCGCAAGGAGGGGTCGGCCGTGTTCTACTCGCTGACCAGCCCGGACGTGGCCGAGCTGCTGGCGGTGGCCCGGCGGATCCTGACCGAGGTGCTGGCCGGGCAGGTGGAGCTGCTGGCCGACCTGCGCACGCCGTCCGGCCGGCGGGGCCGCCGCTCGCGCGGCGGTTGAGCAACGCTCGATCGCACGATCCGGCACTTGCGAAGTTCTTTAACCGCGCAGATGATGTACCCACGTGCGACGGCAGGGATGCGAGGACGATGAGCCAGTTCATGATGACCCTGCGCAGCCGGGTCGACGCCGTCCAGCAGGCGATCGTGGAGGCCCGGCAGGCCGGCGACAGCTACACGACCTCCCTGCACCACGCCCGCCTCGAGGACCTCCTCGACCTGGCGGCCCGCAACGACGTGGACACCGAGGGCTGGGTCGACCCGGCCCTGCTGCCCGTCGACTGACGGTTCCGGGCGTCCGCCCGGGCCCCGGCGCTCGACGAAGCGGTCGGTCACGGCGTGGCCCATCTCGCTCCGCGTGTCGGGTGCACTACTCCGCGCACAGCCGATCGGCGGGTTCCGGGCGTCCCATGGGCTCAATGTGCGCGCCCGGTGGTCGTGATCGATTGACAGGGAACGGCGGCATCCTCCCTAATCTTTTCCAACCCTGCCACCCGCAGGCTTTTCCGCACCCCCTGCCATCCGCAGGTGATCGAGGAGGGGCCGCGTGTACTCACGTGTCTTTCGTATCGTCGCGTCGTCCGCCGTCACCATGGCGCTCGCGCTCGGTGTGTCCGTCGTGCCCAGCCAGGCCGAGCCCACCGGGGTGTCGGCCGAACCGGGCCGGGCGGCGCCGGGCGACAGCGTCGCCACCGTCACCGATCGTCTCGCCCGGCTGATCGTCTCGCCGCGGGCCGCCGACGCCCGCCGCGCCGGGCTGTTGCGCGCCGCGGCGGACAAGGCGGTCGACCTGGCCGCCGCGCCCGGCGGACCGGCGTTCCGCACCGCCGTGCGGCGGGCGAACGCCGCCGTGTTGGCCGCGAAGGGCCTGCCCGCCGGCGGGACCTCGCTGCTGCGCCTGCGTCTCGCGGACCCCGGCATGCGCGCCGCGTTGCTGCGGGGCGCCGCTCCGCTCGTCGCGGCCGCGCCGTCGGACGACGTCGCCGCGGCGGTGACCGCCTACGAACTCGGCGGCGCGCCGGTGCTGCTCGACCCGGACAAGGTCCCGCAGCGGCCGGTCCTCGTGGTCGAGGTCGACACAGCGCGGGCGCTCCCGATGGGGATGGACGTGATGCGCACGATCCTGGACCGCCACGGGCTCACCGAGGCGGCGCCGCGGGCCACCGCGACGTCCGGGTACTGGGCCACCCAGGTCCGCGCGGTGCGGCTGTCCGACGACAAGGAACCGTGGATCAAGGGCGCCGCGGAGATCTTCGGCATCGCGGGCGGCTTCGGGCTCGACGGCAAGGTCAAGGTGGACACCGTCACCATGCCCTACCTCGACCACGACGGCACCACGTACTACCCGAACCAGCTGATCGTCCACTTCTCAGCGTACAAGTACAACCTGGCCGACTTCGTGATGATGGAGGACGACGGCGACACCAACTACCAGTCGCTCGCCGTCGCGCTCGCCGACGCGCTGCTGACCATTGTGGACGGTGGCGCGTACGTCCCGCTGGTGAACGCGATCCTGAACGCCATGCCGGGCTCGTGGTGGACCGACGACCCGGACTACGTGGACTCCTGGTACACCCTGTCCACGACGACCAGCGGCCGGCTCAACGGGGCCGCGGCCAACGGCTGGATGAACCTGGCGCCCTACTGGGTCGCGCCGCTCTGAGGTCAGGCCCGCGCGGTCCGGGCGAGCTGCACGAGGAGCTCGGCGTTCGTGCTCGTCCGGCGCAGGCCGTCGAGGAGGAGGTCGACCGACTGCTGGCCGTCGCGCCCGTCCAGCGCCCGGCGCAGGGCGCGGGTGGCGGCCAGCTCGTCGGCGGCCAGGAGCAGCTCCTCCTTGCGGGTGCCGGACTGGCGGACGTCGACGGCGGGGAACACGCGCCGCGCGGCGGTCTTGCGGTCCAGCCGCAGCTCGGCGTTGGAGGTTCCCTTGTACTCCTCGAAGATCAGCGTGTCGCCGGCGGAGCCGGTCTCGACGAGCGCGGTGGCGAAGATGGTCAGCGAGCCGCCGTCCTCGATGTTGCGCGCGGCGCCGAGGAACCTCTTCGGCGGCATGAGCGCGGTGGAGTCCACGCCACCGGACAGGACCCGCCCGGAGGCCGGCGCGGCGAGGTTGTAGGCGCGGCCGAGCCGGGTCAGCGAGTCCAGCATCACCACCACGTCCCGGCCCATCTCGACCAGGCGTTTGGCCCGCTCGACGGCGAGCTCGGCGAGGGCGGTGTGCTCGCGGGGCGGGTGGTCGAACGTCGCAGCGATCACCTCGCCGGGCACCGCCCGCGCCAGTTCGGTGACCTCCTCGGGGCGCTCGCCGACGAGGACGAACATGAGATGGCACTCCGGGTGGTTCTTGCCGATCCCGTGCGCGATCGCCTGCAGCACGGAGGTCTTGCCGGCCTTGGGCGGCGCGACGATCAGCGCGCGCTGCCCCTTGCCGACCGGCATGAGCAGGTCGATCGCGCGGGCGGTCAGTGCGTGCGGCTCGGTCTCCAGGCGCATCCTGTCGTCGGGGTAGAGCGGAACCAGTTCGGCGAACGCCGGGCGGGACCGAGCGTGGCGCGGGTGCCGGCCGTTGACGGACTCGACGCGGGCGAGCCGTCCGCCGCGGCCCGTGCCGCTGACGGTGTCGCCGCGGCGCAGCCCGTGCTCGTGGACGAGTCCCTGCGGGACCTGGGTGTCGCCCGGGCCGGGCAGGTAGCCGTCGGCGCGGACGTAGGCGCGGTTGCCCACGACGTCGAGGATTCCGGTGACCTGACCGTCCTCTTGCGACGCATGGGTGGCGCACGGTGTGTAAGTGTTGTCGGGCATGGGTTTTCTTTCCAGGAGGGGATCCCGCTCACACCCGCGCGGGCCACGGCACGACGGCCGGTCGGAGCGGTGGAACGGTGATCCGGAGAAGTTCTTGTGGGGGAGAAGACTCCTGCATCCACAAGGGAGATGTCACGAGGCTACCCCACCCCGCCGGCGCGGCGCAACGCCGATGGCCTCGCCGGTGTCCTCAGAGCGCGGCCCACACCACTTTGCCGCCGGACGGTGTGGGCGTGCTGTTCCAGGTGCGGCACAGGCGGGAGACCACCGCGAGCCCGTGCTGGGCCGGCGCACCGGGGGGCGGCTCGGGCAGCCACGGCAACGACGGATCGTCGTCGTACACGGCCACGGTCAGCAGGCCGCGGCGCAGTTCCACGCGGACGGTCGGCGGGCCGTAGGTGTGCTTGATCGTGTTCTCGACGAGCTCGTTGGTGACCCAGACCGCGTCGATCGCGCGGTCGCCGGTGATGTCCCAGCGCGCGCAGCACTCGCGGATGAACGCGCGCGCCATCCGGACGCAGCCGCGGCCGTTGGGCAGCGCGAGCCTGCCGACCTGGCGCGGCGGCGGTTCACCGACGGCGTCCACCGCGGCGTCCACGTCGCGGTACACCGGGAGGAAGCGGGGCATCCGGTAGGCGTCCAGCATGCCGTGGCTGGCCTCGCCGGCGGCCACGAGCAGCAGCGGCAGCCCCGGCCAGCGTGCGATCTCCGCGCCGACAGCCGGGAACAGCGCCAGCGCGGCCACGCTGTGCACCCGCAACCCGTCCACGTCGACGATCACCGCGCGCGGCTCCTCGGCGGCCGCCTTCACCATCGCCTCGCGCAGCCGGGCGTATGTCACCGCGTCCAGCAGGCCCTGCGCGACCACCACCACGGTCCCGTGGTGGTGCCACCAGTACGCGCTGAGCTCGGCGGTCACGGTTCCATACTCGACCCTGCGGCCGCGGAAGGACAGCCGGGGACACCGGGCGCGCGGTGTCCCCGGCCGGTGAGGTCAGGCCGGAGCGGCGCCCAGCGAGGTCGCCGCCGCGACCGCGTCGACCAGTCCGGTGCCCTTGTCGAAGCTGGACGTGTACGGCCCGGCCGCCTGGTAGGGCGCGCCCGCGGTGAACTTGTACGCGGTGGACTTGAGCGCGTCCTCGATCTCGGCCGGGGTGGCCGAGGGCTTGGCCTGGAACAGCTGGGCCACGATGCCGGTGATCTGCGGCGCGGCCATCGAGGTGCCGCTGATGACGTTGTACGTGCCGAGGTCCAGCGCGCCCGGGCCGTTCATCGGCTGCAGGCCGGTGGAGCAGATCGGCAGGTACAGCCGGCAGGCCGAGACGATGTTCTCGCCGGGGGCGGAGATGTCCGGCCAGGTGCCCTGGTCGGCGGCGGCGCCGCGCGAGGAGAAGTCGGACACCGAGCCGTCGCGGGTGCCGGTGCCCTGGTCGTTGAAGGACGCCACGGACAGGATGCCCGGCGTCGGGTCGGTGCCCGGCGGGTTGGACAGGTTGGCCGAGCCGTCGCCGCCGTCGTTGCCGTTCGCCCAGACGGTGACCACCCCGTCGGCGGCGAGCCGGCGCTGGAGCTTCACGGTGGCGGAGTTCGGGTCGAACTCGCCGCCGCCGGACGGGCCGTAGGAGTTGTTGATGACCTTGATCGGCGGGCAGGTCGAGGCCGGCACGCCCGCGCCGCACGGGGCGGCGTGGTTCTCCAGCACCCAGTTCAGCGCGGAGTCCGCGCCGATGATCAGCAGCGCGGCGCCGACCGACAGCGACACGATCTTGGCGCCGGGCGCCGAGCCACCGACCTTCGTCCCATTCGACAGGGTGTAGTCGTCACCCGCGGCGATGCCGTTGACGTGCGTGCCGTGCCCGCCGCCCGAGAGCAGGTCGGTGTCGACGAAGGTGGGGACGTCGACCAGGCAGCCGGAGGTCGGCGCGTCCTCGGTGAGGCAGAGGCCCTTGAGGCTGCGCACCACGCGGGTCGCGCCGCCGGGGCCGGCGAACGCCGGGTGGGTGGGGTCGACGCCGCTGTCGATCACCGCGACGGAGACGCCGGTGCCGTCCAGCGCGGTGCCGTTCGCGCCGGTCAGCGTCTGCTGGGCGGCGAGGCTGCGGGTGGCGGTGGTGCCGGAGCTGGCGAACAGGCGCAGGGGCTCGTCACCCTCGACGTAGGTGACGCCGGGCAGCGCGCGGGCGGCGCGGACCTGCCCCGCGGTGCCGCTGGCGGCGACGACGCCGATGCGCCGGAAGGCGGTGATCTCGGTCAGGCCGGCCTGCCGGACGGCCGAGTCGGCCGCGGCGAGGTCGCTGCCGTGCACGAGCACCGACATCGGCATGCTGTCCGCCGCGGTGCCCAGCGTGCGGGCCAGCGACGCGGACAGCGGCGCGAGCGCCGGCGCGGCGCTCGCGGGCACGCCTACCCCCATCGGAACGAGCACGAGCGCGGCCACGAGCGCGGCCCGCCGGACGAACCCCCGGCACGAAGATCGACGGATCATGAACGCCTCCAACCAGCAACGACGGTTGTCCCCCTAACGAGCGACGCTCGATTAGGTGACGCGCCGTGCCTGAGGCGCTACGGCGGGGTGTGCGATGGTCACCAGTCCCAGCGCAGGCCGTACGCCATCCCCGGGGCCAGGTCGCGGAAGCTCGCCTGGCTCTCGCCGGCGCCGTCCACGCGCACGTTCTCGCGAGTCGGGACGAGGTCGTTGAGGTCCCGCTGGAAGGCGTCCCGCAGCAGCCACACCCGTTCCGGCGGCCGGTCGCGGTCGAAGCGGACCCGGAGGTCGAGCACTCGGCAGGGATGTCTCAGGACACACGCGAAGTGCGGGCGCATCGGCTGGTCCCCGGGCAGCTGGACGCGCATGGCGAGGTCGTGCGTCTCGCCCCGGGCCAGCGGGCGCGGCAGGACCAGCGAGAAGGCGTACCGTGCGCTGGACTCCATCCCGCGCGCGACGAGCGTGCCACCGTGGAACAGGTCCACGCCGAGGTCCCGCGGCAACGGACTCGGCCCGCGGTTCGCCGTCGAGACCGTCATGGCGAGGTCGATCTCGGTCAGGTCGTCCCGGTCGGCCACGATCGTGCGGTACTGGAGCACCTCGCGGCGCCCCCGATCGAGTGCGAGCGCCACCCGGAGCTCCGCGGTGTGCCACCGCGACGACGCCGCGGGCCGTGGCGCACGTTCCGGCTCGGCGACCGTGGCGAGCTGGGCGATGTGGTGTATCCCGTCGTCGATCCGGCGCCGAGCGGTTCTGGGGTCGCGGTTCAGTTTCGTCGCGGCCAGGCCGACCCGGTCCTGGTAGAGCGGCAGGCGGGCGTCCGGCGCGATCGCGAACGCGGCCATCACGGCGACCCGAAGATCCGCCGGCAGGTTCCGTGCGAGGCTTTCCAGCCGCTCACCGACCTTCTGGCGAATCTCGGCCGGACCGTCCTCTTCGGTCACCGCGCACACCGCGCGCAACGTCGCGCCGACGCGCTCGTCGATGCGACTGACGAACAGGCCGCGCCCCTTCCGCAGTGCCTTCAGATCCCCGATCAGTTCCGGTAGAACCGCCGTCATCGTCGCCTCCAGATCCGCCTTTCCTCAATTCAGTCGTCCGGCGCGGGCCGAACGTTGCCGCCGCCGGCCGCCGGGCATTAGTGGATCTCCACGTGACCACCTTTTCCGTTCGACTGTCTCCCGTCGTACATCGTTCGACGGGAGCCTTGTCGACGCGCATGGACGAAACCTGGGCCAAAGAGGTATCCAAAGGTGACATTGGGTCATCCGCGTGGGTTAACCCATCCCTCGGGATTTCGGGTCAGGCGGATTCCCCAGCTGCCCGGCGGGCCCCGAGCTCGCCGACGACGGTCGCGTCGAGCAGCGTGTGACGCTCGTCGGCGAGTCCCCAGTGCTGCTCTGCCTCTGCCCAGAATCCCTGTGCCGCCGCGACATTGCCCAGTCCGGTGTCCGCGCGTGCCGCCTCGAAGGTACTGCCGCACTGGATACCGCTGTCCAGTGCGGTCAGGTAGGAATCTCTTGCTTCGGCCAGTCGTCCGGCACGGAAATACGCCCAGCCGAGACAGTTGTGGCTCATGGCGATGTCGAGTTCGAGTCCGAGCGGGACGAAGAGGGCGAGCGCCTCGGTCACGTGCGCGACGGCGGCGTCGTAGTCGGTCAGCGCGGTTTCCATGAGGGACATTCCGCGCAGCGTGATTCCGGCATTTCGGTCCGCGCCGGAGCGTTGGTAGAAATCGAGCGCGATGTGCATGTTCCGCAATGCCTGCGCATGATCACCACGATAGTGATCCACCCATGCGTAGTTCGCGAGCGTCGTACTGATGCCGTGCTCGTCGCCGCGCTCCCGGAACAGGGTCAGCGCCCGCCGGTAGTGGTCCGCCGCGAGTTCCAGGTCGCCGCGGTCGATCAGGGCGACTCCGAGGTTGTTCAGCGTGATGGCCTGGGCCCAGGTGTCGCCCGACGCCTCCGCCGCGGACAGGGCGACGTGCTGTGTCGCTATCCATGGATCCCACAGCTTCGCCAGGAAGAAGAAGCTGCGCAGCGAGAACGCGAGCTGCCAGCAGTGGGTGTGCTGCCCGTGCGTGCGGGCCAGCCGGCACAGCGAGGTCAGGTTCGGCCACTCCGCCCAGAACCACGCGAGCGCCGCGTCCGCGTCGGCGAACGTGCGCTCCGGCGCCGGCCGCGGGAACGTCAGGTCCCGGCGGTAGCGGCTCGGCGCGAGCAACCGGTCCGCCGCGTCGGCGGCGTGCAGTTCGGTCATGAGCAGGCGGGTGATCGCGTCGGTGCGGTCGGCGTCGGACAGCGCGGCGGGCTGCTGGGTGACGGCGAAGCTGCGCAACAGGTCGTGCAACCCGTAGCGGCCGGACGGTTCCTGCGTCAGGAGGTGGCCGTCGCGGAGCTGGCCGAGCAGCCGCTCGGTGTCGGGCACCGGACGGCCCGTCAGCGCCGCGGCGGCGATCAGGTCGAGGTCGGTGCCCGGGTGCAGCGCGACCAGCGCGAAGGCGTCGCGCTGGTCGTCCGGCGCGGCGTCCAGCGAAAGCCGGAAGGCGGTGCTCACGTCCCGTTCGCCGTCGTCGAGCTCACGCATCCGGTCGGCGCTCACGGCGAGCCGCCGGTCGAGGTCGGCCAGCCGCCAGGACGGGTTGGCGAGCAGGCGTGCGGCCGCGATCCGGATCGCGAGCGGCAGCCGGCCACACCGGGCGGCGACACCGCGCAACAGGGGCTCGTCGGCATCGTCCGCGTGGCCGGCGAGAAGCGTCCCGAGCAGCCGCACGGCGTCCGGCTCCGGGAGCACGCCGACACTCACCTGGTGCGCGTCGTCGAGGGCGGACAGCCGATTGCGGCTGGTGACCAGTAGGCGGCAGCGGGGTTCGGCGGGCAGCAACGGGATGATCTGCCGGGCGCTGCGTGCGTTGTCGAGCACGACGAGCATGCTGCGACCGCGCAGCTGGTGCCGGTACAGCGCGGCACGGTCGTCGACGTCGGCGGGAATGGCGTCCCCCGGCACGCCGAGCAGCCGCAGGAAACGGTCCAGTGCCTCGGTGGGCTCGACCGCGTCGCGGCCGGGCGTGTGCCCGCGAAGGTCCATGAACAGGCACCCGTCGGTGAAGCGTGTCTCGAGCCGCCGGGCACATCGCACGGCCAGCGCGGTCTTCCCCACGCCCCCCATACCGGTGATCGCGCACACCGTCGCGCCGCCGGGGTCGTCGTGCCGCAGTGCGGCGAGAACGGCGGCCGCCTCGTCGGTCCGCCCGGTGAAGTGCGACGTCACCGCGGGGAGCCCGAACGGTGCCGCGGAAGGCTCCGTGCTCCGGGAGCGGCGGCGCGGGCCGGCGCCGGCGACCATGGCGGCCAGCGTGCCGCCCGTGCCGAACTCGTCGTCGCACAGGCAGGCGAGGGACTCGTTCGGTGTGGCCGTGCCGTTCTCGATCTTGCTCAGATAGCCCTTGGAGTAGTGGACGCGAGCCGCGAGCACCGACAGCGAGACACCGGCCTTGCGGCGCAGGCGGCGGAGCTCGTCGCCGAACGTGATGCTGTCGGTCACCGTCAGCCCCCTCCGCGTCAGAACGATTATGGCCACGAGTACGGCGCCCAGGCAGGGCACATCGCGAAGTCCCGGCCGGCGACCGGCCCGCGAGGGCGCGTCAGTGCCGGTCACCGGCGGCCTCGACGGCCGGGGCCACGGTGGACGACGACACCGTGTTCGTCATGTCGTTCGGCGTGTTCGTCGTCGCGCCGCCGTCGGTTCCGAGCAGCACGCCCAGCACGATCCCGACCACCGCCAGCCAGAAGGCCAACCGGATGAGGGAGGAAACGGGGATGAAAATGCTCATTGTGTTTTCCTTCGGCTCGACATCTGCATCGGGGAATGGTTTCCTGATACAAATTCTGCGGTCGGGCCGGAGCGGCAACAATGAGTTTCCCGTTTCCGGCGGGAGCTGGAAACGGTCGCTACTGCCGGGCTCGTATCCGGCGCATCCGTAGGGCCAGCAACACCACGAAGGTGAGCCCCATGGCGGCGAGGATGCCGATCGCGGACAGCCAGTGTGCCGTGTCGTGCGTCCACAACAGATCGACGGGCAGCCCGCCGCCGGTGCTGGTGAGGTCGACGGTGGCCGCGCCAGCCGAGTATCCCCAGCGGGCCGGGGCGAGCCAGGACAGTTGCTCGAGCACGATCCTGCTGCTCACCGGCACCATCCCGCCGCACAGCACGAGCTGGGCCATCACCGTGACCACGAGCACCGGCATGGCCTGCTCGGTGGAGCGCACGACCGCCGAGCCGAGCAGGCCGAGCAGGCAGGACGCCGCGGCCGTCGCCCACACCGCGACCACCAGTTCGGTGGTGGCGTCGGACAGCGTCGTGCCGGCCACCGGCGCCGGTTTCACGGTCACCAGCACGGTGACGAGCAGCGCCGCCTGGACGGCGGACACCGCGGCGAACACGGCCGCCTTCGCCGCGGCGTAGGAGAACGGCAGGACGCCGGCCGCGCGCTCGCGGAGCACGATGTCGCGTTCCCCGATCACCTCGCGGGCACCCGCGGCTCCGCCCATGAACGCGGCTCCGACGAACACGAGGACGAGGATCTGGCTCGCCTCCACCGACTCCGCCGCGAGCGCGTTGCGCAGCCCCGCGTCTCCCGGCACGGCCAGGGCGAGCACGCCGAGGAGTACCGGCAGCGCGGCGAGGAACAGTGCGTAGCCGCGGTCGGCCAGGATCAGCCTGGCATGCCGCCGGCAGAGCACCCGCACCTGGCGCGCAACGGTGGCCCGCACCATCGCGGGCTCGTCCTGGCCGCGCCTGGCCCGCCGGCGCGGCGCCTCGTCACCCGCCCGGACCTCGGCGCGGGCCGGTTGCGGCGCGGCGGCGACCATCGTGAACACGTCGGCCCAGTCGCTCGTGCCGAAGCGGTCCGTCAGCCTGTCCGGTGGGCCGCTGTAGGCCGGTATCCCGCCGGGGGCGAGCACGAGGACCGTGTCGCACTGCCCCAGGTTCGCGACGTTGTGGGTCACCACCACGACGGCCCGTCCCGCGTCGGCGAGTGCCCGGAGGCCGGTCATGAGCTGCCGGTCCAGTGCCGGGTCCAGCCCCGAGGTCGGCTCGTCGAGCAGCAGCAACGACGGCGAGGTGAGCAGTTCGAGCGCCACCGACACCCGCTTGCGCTGGCCACCGGACAGCCGGCCGATCCGCGTGTCCGCGTGCTCGGTCATGCTCAGCTCGGCCAGCGTCGAGTCGACGATCGCGTGGCGCTCCGCGCGCCCGACGTCGCCCGGCAGCCGCAGCATCGCCGAGTAGGTCAGCGCCTGACGCGGGGTGAGCAGCCGGTGGACGAGGTCGTCCTGCGGCACCACACCGATCCTGCTGCGCACCGCGGCGAACTCGTCGTGCACGTCGTGGCCGTCGTAGGTGACCGTGCCCGACGACGGCCGCAGCCCGCCGGTGAGCACCTTGAGCAGGGTGGACTTGCCCGCTCCGGACGGGCCGACGATCGCGACGAGCTCGCCCGGCCGCACCCGCAAGTCCACACCGGACAGCAGGGATCGCCCGTCCGGCAGCGTGTACTCCACGTCCTCGGCGACCAGCGCGGCGTCCGAGGTGCCCGCCGGCATGAAGCCGTCCCCGGCGACGACCAGGTCCGTGCCGCCGAACGTGAGGCGGTCCCCGTCGCGCACGACGACCGGGCCCGTCACGATTCCGGAGTTGACGATCATCCCGTTGCGGCTGCCCAGGTCGCTGAGCAGCCAGCCGTCCGGGACCCGTTCCAGCTGCGCATGCCGGCGGGACACGCGGACGTCGTTGAGCACGATGTCGTTGTCGGCGGCGCGGCCCACCGTGACCACCCCCGGGCGGGACGCGGCACGACGTGGCGGCGGGTCGAGCGCCAGCTCGAGCGACCGCCCGTCGGCCGCGTCCGCGAGGCGGATGGTGACCCGGTCGACGACCGGATGGCGCACCAGCCGGACGGAGTCGACCCAGCTGCCGTGGGTGGTGGTGAGGTCCTCCACCACCCAGCCGTCCCGGTAGCCGATCCGCAGGTGCCGCCGGGACACCCGCGGATCGTCCACCTGCACGTCGCAGTCGTCGTCGCGGCCCACCAGGACGGTCGAGCGTGGACCGAATCGCCACGACCGCCGTCCCATGGTGACCAGGAGTTCGGGTGCGGGGTTCGCCATCGCGCTAGCCGGTCGGGGTCATCGAGGCGGTCGGCACCTCGCCGGGCAAGCCGAACAGCGTCGCCTCACCCAGCACCAGGTATCCGCCTTCGGTGCAGGGCTCCTGCACGGGTCGCCACTGGAACTTCAGCCGCAGCACCCCGCTCAGGTCCACGTCGACGGGGACGGGCTTGCCGTAGCCGATCGTCTTCGACATCACCTTGCGCCCGTCGGCGAAGATTTCCAGCTGCGCCGTGATCTCCGCGTTCTCCGCGTTGTCCTCGATCGACGCGGTGGTGGTCAACCTGCGGAAGCCCTTGGAGACGTTGTATTCGGCCTCGCCGCCCGGGTTGCAGCTCGCGATGCGCGCGCCGAGGCTGTGCAGGTACTGCTTGCCGGCGATGGACGCCGTGGCGTCCGCATCGTCCCAGGAGCCGTTCACCGGAGGAAACTCGTCCAGGTAGACCTGCACGGCCTCGCGGGCGACGGTGAGCGAGATCCTCCCGTCGAGCTGCTCACCGGCCTTCGGCGACTGCTCCACCACGGTGCCGGGCTCGGCGCCCTGCTGGATGGAGTCGACGATCTCGACGTCCACAGTGGACGGGAGCTGGTCCTGCGCGTCGGCGAGCTCCATGCCGACGAGGTCGGGCGCGGTGGTCAGCTCGGCCTCGGTCGTCGTGGTGACCGCCGGCTCCGGAGCCGGCGCGTCGGCCTGCCGGACACCGGTCGTGGCGCCGCTGGCGTTCGCACCGGGGGAGCCGCTCTCGCCGGCCGGGCGCAGCGCCGAGTAGGTGACCGCGCCGCCGATCATCAGCAGCACCGCAAGCGTGGTCCCCACGAGCGCCTTGCGCCGCTTCTTCCGCACGGGTGGGCCTCCCATCGGCATCGGGGACAGCGGGGTCATCCCGTGGGCGAAGCCGGGGGCCGGACCGCCGCGGGGGATGGACGCCTGCGTCGTGAACGCCTGCTGGCTCGGCGCGGGTTGCGGCGGCGCGGTCAGCGGCTGCGCCACGGGGAACTGGATCAGCTCCGGCGCGAGCGCGTCGAGCAGCGTGGCGACCTGCTGGGCCGACTGGGGGCGCGCTCGCGGGCTCTTGCGTAGCAGCCAGGAGATCAGGTCCCACAGCGGGTCCGGGACGCCCCCCGGCCGGCCCGGCTCCTGCTCGGCGTGCTGGCGGATGACGGCGAGCATCGAGCCGCCCGCGAACGGCGTCACGCCGCAGCACAGCTCGTACAGCACGATGCCCAGGGAGTACAGGTCGGCCGCCGGGGTGGCTTCCTCGCCCTCGGCCAGTTCCGGCGCCACGTACTGCGGCGTCCCGGCGAGCAGCGAGCTGCGGCCGATCTCGGAGTCCCGGGCGAGCCGGGAGATGCCGAAGTCGGTCAGCCGGGGCGTGGAGCCGTCCATCAGGATGTTCTCCGGCTTGACGTCCCGGTGCACCACACCGGCGGCGTGCACGGCGGCCAGCGCGGACGCGACGTTCGCGCCGATCCGGGCGACCTCGGACGGCAGCAGCGTCCCGGACTCGGCGAGCCGCCGGCGCAGGTCGCCGCCACGCACCAGATCCATGACGATGGCGACGGTCTCGCCTTCGACCACGAGGTCGTGCACGCCGACCAGGTTCGGGTGCCGCAGCCCGGTGAGAATCGACCTCTCCTTCAGAAAGCGCGCGACGACATCCGGATTCCCGGTCAGGTCACTCCGCAGTATCTTGAATGCGAATTCCCGCCCCTCGGGATCCGATCCCACGAAAACCTGTCCCATCGCCCCGCTGCCCAGAGTCTCCCCGAGCCGGTATCGACTTCCCAGCGCCCGCTCCATGTTCGGCTTCCTTCGCCATCACCGATCCAACCTTGTCGCGAGGAATGTCAATCCCGCGTAGGCCGCTGTTACAGCGGCTTTCCGATCGGACAGAAAGTGGACATATTCCGGCGAGAAGGGTCAGCGGGCGGGTGTTGTTGTCAACATTCTGACTCCTTCTTCGGCCCGCCGCCGAACAGCTTTCCCGCCGCCATCATCGACATCAGCACGACATGCGGCAGGCGGAGGACCCACTGGGCCATGGTCGCCTTGCCGGACAGGTCCACATCGAACCCCAGGCTGCGGCGAAGGGTCCGGGCCGCATTGTCGACGAGGCGTATCGCCTCGGTCCGCTCGCCCGTCAGCGCGAGGGCGATTCCCAGATCCAGCAGGCTCTCGACGGTCTCCGGGTGGTTTCGGCCGAGTTGCTCGGCCTGCTGGTCGACGATCCCGCGCAGGACTTCACGTTGCCGGTCGAACTCGTACAGCTGTGCGTGCGCCAGCCCGATGGCATGGCGGACCCGGAACCAGAGCCGGTGCCGGCCGAGATGGCGGAGGACCTCCTGCTCGGTCGCCGCCAGGGCACGCAGCGCCTTCGCGGGCTCGCCGATGGCCAGCAGCGCGCGATCCGCGCGTACCCGCGCCGCGAGCGCGACGCTGCTTGCCTCGCCCCATTTCGTGGCATAGGTGTCGGACAACTCGCGCAGCTTGCTCTCCGCCCGCTCCCAGTTCTCCTGTTTGCCGTCCAGTTCGAGCAGATCCAGGGTCAGGAACGCGTCGGCCCAGACACCTTCCGCCTCCAGCAGCCGCGCGTGCGCACCCATCCGCCGGTCGCGGTAGAAGGTGACGACCTCCCACGCGATCTCGCGGGCGTTGCGGGCCTTTCCGGTGAGCTGCAGCAGGCGGGCGTACTCCAGCTTCGCCACGGCCGCCAGCTCCGAGCCGGCCGGGCCTGGCGGCGTCGCGCGGAGCTCCTTCACGATGGGTTCCACGATCGCGAGCGCGTCCTTCGGGAACCCCCGCAGGAGCTTCGCGGCGGTGAGTGCGAGGCTCGTCCGGGTTCGTTCCCGGGCGTCCATCCACGCCGGCGGCCGCCGTTCGACGCCGGTCCAGAACGCCGCGTCCGCCTCGTCGAGGCGGCCGAGCTGGTCGAGTGCCTGCGCCAGGAGCAACCGGGCCCGGTCGCGTGCCCGGTAGTCGTCGGTCGCCGCGGCGCACCGGATCGCCTCCCGGGCGTGCGTCTCGGCGTCGCGCGGCCTGCCCGCGGCGATGGCGACCCGCGCCGCGGTCAGCAGGTCCGGCACGCCGCCGCCGAGTCCCAGGAGCGTCCGGACGACGTGCACCGCCGCCACCGGGTCGCCCTGCGCCTCGTGATGTTCGACGACGTGCCGCAGCAGCGGGAGCCGGAGCCTCGCCGGCATATCCGCGCGACCACCGAGCTCGCGCGCGTGTTTGACGAGATGCGGATCGTCCGGGTCGACGGCGTCGAGCAGCGTCGCCGCGGTCAGCTCCGCGATCTCGCGCAGGTCGGCATCCTGCTCGACCGTCTCGCTGACCAGCGCGTGCACCTCCCAGCCGGTACCGACCACGTTCAACAGACCGCGCCGGACGAGCTCCTCGACGGCGTCGGGGACACCACCGCCCGTTCCGGTCCCGAGCACCCGCGCGACCAGCGAGCGGGCGAACGGCGCGGGCGCGAGGACGGCCGCGACGCGCAGCACGCTCATGGCCGGCTCCGGCAGGTCCGCCAGGTCACGTCGGACCGTCTCGGCCACGGTCGACGCGGCCGTGCGGAGGAGCCGGTCGACGTCCGCACCGGACGGCGTGGCGGGGTGGTAGGGCACCTTGTTCGCCACCGAGCGCAGGACGAACGGATGCCCGCCACATCGCCGGGTGAAGTCCCGCACGGCCTGCCTGTCCTCGGCGGAGAGCCCGCGGCCGAACAGGGCCAGGGCGTCCTCGTCGGTCAGCCCGTCCAGGACGATCGACCGCACGTCCCAGTCCGGTGCGCCGCTCCGGCAGGTCAGGACCGTCCGGACTTCGGCGGCCGGGATGAGGAGCTGTTCGAGGTCCTCGTTCGGCATGCCGGGCGGGATGTCGTCGACGATCCACAACACCTTGCGTCCGGTACGGCCGAGGAAGTCCGCGACCAGGCGGCGCAGCCGGGCGGGCTCGACCCCGTCGACCTCCAGCCCGAGCGTGCCGGCGGCCACCCGGCGCAGCTCCGCGGTGAACCGGCCGGCCGCGTCCGTCGCGGACCCGCCCACGGGCCCGGTCCAGAAGATGCCGCCCGGGTACGCGTCGCGGTAGAGGTAGGCGTACCGCGCGGCGAGGCTGGACTTGCCCGTACCGGTGATACCGCTGACGAGCACCGCCGATGCCGGACCGGGCTCGTGCGCGCCAGGGAGATCCATGCCGTTGACGGCGCTGTGGATCTCCCACATCTGGGGGTAGCGGCCGACGAACCGCGCGGGCCGCAGCACCTCGGCCGGGAGCCGTGCCCGGTCGAACGCGTCGGGTGGTGCCCCGAGCGGGCCGCGCGCGGCGGCGACCATCTCCGCCACCCGTGTGGTGAGCCGCTCGATCTCGACGGGCGTGCGCGCACCGGAGTACTTGGCGTCCGCGAGCTCGATCGGTGCCAGGTGGTCCGTGTCGTCCTCGGGGTTGATCACGAGCACCCGCCGCCGCGGGTCGCCCTCGCGTTGGGCGGCGACGAACGCGGCCGTCAGCTCCCACTGGCAGGCGTACCGCCGCGGGTACTCGCGGGTGTAGTAGGCGAGGAGGATCTTCGATCCGGCAAGCGCTCTCGCCAGCCCGGCGGTGATGCTGTCGAACTCGTCGACACACACGTCCCGGAACACGCGCAGGCCACGGTCGCGGAGCGCCCGATCGAGGAGTTCGATCCGCTCGACGGATCCCGGACTCGCCCGCGTGAAGCTCAGGAATACGTCGTACTCCTCGGCCGGACCGCTGCGCAGCTCCTCGGAAAACCACTCCGCCACGAAACTCGCTCCGTTCAGTGAATGACCACGGTGTCCGCCATCAGATCGAACACCGGGCGCAGGGACTCCCATTCGGTGTCCGGAGTGGACAGATAAATCAGGTAACCGAACCCGCCGGCCCGCCAGTAGCGGCCGAGGGCGTGCCGGGTGACTCCCTGCTTGACGAACGTGAATTCCCAGTCGACCGCGGTTCCGCCGAGAAACGCGACCTCTTCGAGGCGAATTCGGCGGTAGCCGTTCCGCACGTTCGGGTTCGTGCGTTCGCCCGCCTCGATCTCCGTGAGCAACGGTACCCCGGGTGGCGGTGACGCACCGAACCGGACGAAGTCCTGGGGAGTCGCCGGGTCGGCGGCCTGCCGGTTCGCCGCGGCGGGCGGGTCGCCGACCACCCACGTGCCCGGAATCGAGACCGACAGTCCACCGGGACCGGCGACGGTCCGCGAGTCCACCGCGGCGGCCGGCGGCGCGTTCGGCGACGTCGTGGGCGGTGCCGCGGTGGTGGGTTCGTCCCCGGGCGTGAGCCACGTGTCGCCGGGTGGCCCCTCCGGTTCGACGTCGGCCACACCACCGCTGTGCGGAACCAGCGCGCCGGCGCCGAGCGGGTGACCGCACAGGCCGGCGATCGTCGAGGTCGCGTCCATCAGGGCGAGGCTGGTGGTGCTGTCCGAGTCCGCGATCGCGGCGAGGGCGGCGGCGTCGGCGGCCAGGTCCGGTTCGCCCGCGTACCGCTCCGCCACGTCGGCCAGGTCGTCGGCCTGGCCGAACAGGGCGTTGTCGAGGACGCCGTTGGCATGCAGGAGGCGGTCGCCGAGCTTGTCGAACTCGGCGCACACGTCGGCCTGGGTGGTGGGGCCCAGGGCGCACGCGGTGGCGGTGAGCCCGACCATCGCGGCCGACACGACGAGCGGCAACCATCGGGCCATGACCAACTCCCCTGCTCGGATCCGACGGCGCGTACATCGGGACGTGAAAGAACTTCGATACCGGACCCGCTCGGTGGGCACGGTGTTTGTCCATTTGTTGGCAAGAGTGGTGAATTTCGGAATTCACTCGCGGTGAGCGGTGGGTGGCGTTCTGCCGGGCGCTTATGCCGGGCTGATCGGGTGGACCGAACGGCGCGTGCGCTTGCCGCACCACGGCGACCACCCGTCGTCCCGGGTCGGGGAGCGGGTTCAGGTCGTGCGGGGACGGCCGACACTGGTCGCGTGGGATGGTTGCCGGGGACAGGTCGATGACGTCACTCGACGGGCGGGCCGTCGTGGTCACCGGGGCCGGGCGGGGGCTCGGCCGCGCCTTCGCCGTGCACGTGGCGCGGGTCGGGGCCGCCGTGGTGGTCAACGACATCGACGGGGACCTCGCCGGGGCCGCCGCCGCGGCCATCCGGGCGGGCGGCGGCGCCGCGGTGGGCAGCGCGCACTCCGTGGCCGACCCCGACGAGGCGGGGGCCATCGTGGAGCTGTGCGTGCGGGAGTTCGGCCAGGTCGACGGGCTGGTCAACAACGCCGCCGTCAACTACGAGGCCCTCCCGCCCGACGAGGACCCCCGCCTGGTCCGCGAGCTGATCGAGGTCAACGTGCTCGGCGTCATCTACACCGGCCTGGCCGCGGTGCGCGCGATGACCGGCCGCGGCGGCTCGATCGTGAACATCTCCTCCGGAGCCTCGCTCGGCCAGCGCACGCTGGCCACCTACGCCGCCAGCAAGGGCGCGGTCGCCTCGCTGACCTACTCGTGGGCGCTGGACCTGGAGGCCGCCGGCATCCGGGTCAACGCCGTCTGCCCGGTCGCGCAGACGCGCATGGTCCTCGGCTCCGAGCGGGCGCTGCGCGGATGCCCGCCGGGCAGCACGCCGGACAAGATCGCGCCGCTGGTCGCCTACCTGCTCGGCGACCGCTCGGCCGGGGTCACCGGGCAGATGATCCGCTGCAACGGCCCCCAGCTGCACATCGTCGGCCAGCCGTACCTGAAGGCGCCCATCCTGGAGCGGGACAGCTGGGACGCCGACAGCGTGGAGCGCGCGTTCGACGAGGTGTTCCGCGCCCACCTCGAGCCGTACGGCCTGGAGAAGCGGCCGCCGCCGACGCTGCGCAAGTGGCAGTCGCCGGCGGCGGCGAACCGTTAGCGGGTGGTGGCGTCGAGCAGCCGGTGGGTGCGCTCGATCTGGTCGTAGGACCTCGGCTTCGCGGTCGTGGCGCGCAGCGCGGCCGCCGTCCCGTTCGGGCCGGTCGCGGGCTTGCCCGCGGTGTAGAGCCACGTCCGGAACAACCCGTCGAGCTGCCGGCCGGAGATCCGCTCGGCCAGCGCGACGAACTGGGCCGTCGTCGCGGTGCCGTACCGGTGCCGCTTGGCCCAGGTTTTCAGGATGCGGAAGAACGCGTCGTCGCCGACGGTCGTGCGCAGGGCCTGCAGGGTCATCCCGCCGCGGTCGTACACCGCGTCGTCGAACTGCCGGTCCGGGCCCGGGTCACCGGGCAGGACCTGCCAGAACGGGTCGTCGGCGGGGATGGAGTCGTAGGTGAACTGCGCGACCTCCGCCGGCGTGCCCTCGCCCTGGTAGTCCGACCACAGGTACTCCGCGTAGGTCGCGAAGCCCTCGTTCAGCCAGATCTCCCGCCAGTCGTCCACCGACACCGAGTCGCCGAACCACTGGTGGGTCAGCTCGTGCGCGACCACCGAGGTGTTCGCGCCGCGCCGGAAGAACCCGTCGTCGTAGACCGGGCGGGTCTGGTTCTCCAGCGCGAAGCCGAGGCTGGTGTCGACGATCCCGCCCTGCGCCTCGAACGGGTACGGGCCGAAGCTCTGCTCCAGCACCTCGATCACCTCGGGCGTGCGCTCCACCGACGCGCGCGCGGCCGGCCCGTTGTCGCCCAGGTCGTCGCCGTACGCGGTGACCAGCGGCTGCCCGTTGGGCGCGGTCGCCTCGCGCACCTCGTACTGGCCGATCGCGAGGAACGTCAGGTACGGCGCCTGCGGCTTCACGCTGCGCCAGTTCCACCGCACCATGCCGGCGATCTGCTGCTGCTTGCCGGTCAGCACCCCGTTGGACAGCGCCTCCACGCCCTCGGGCACGGCGATCGACACGTCGAAGGTCGCCTTGTCCCGCGGGTGGTCGTTGCTCGGGTACCACCACGGCGCGATCTGCGGCTCGTTGACGCCGAGCGCCCCGGTCGGGGTCCTCGTCCAGCCGGAGAACCCGTACAGCCGGTAGGGCGTCGGGTTGTCGCTGTAGCGGACCACGACGGTGAAGTCGGCGCCCTTCGGCAACGCCCTGCGCGGGGTCACGGTCAGCTCGCCGCCGTCGGTGGCGAACCGGGCGGGCACGTTGTTCACCCGCACGGAGGAGACCCGCAGCAGGAAGTCGAGGTTGAACCGGGACAGGTCCTGGGTCGTCCGGGCCAGGATCGTGGTGGTGCCGGAGAGCAGGTCGGTGTCGGGCCGGTAGCTCAGCCGGATGTCGTAGTGCGACACGTCGTAGCCGCCGTTGCCGTCCAGCGGGTAGTAGGAGTCACCGAGGCCGGGCGCGCCGGGCGTCGCCGGGGCCGCGCTCGCGGTCGGGCCGCACAGCACGGTGGCGAGCGCGGCCACCGTGCCGACGACGAACGCGCGGGATCTCCGCATCATTGGTCCACACCTCCGTTGCCTGGGAACCGCAGCACAATAGGACGGACGGCGGCCGTGGCGACACCCGGCAATCGGGTGGGTCCCGAGCGTGAAACTCCGCAAAGCGGGCTGTTCCGTCATATCGGGAGCCCGCGCACACCGGGTCAGCCGGCGTCGATCTTGAACGGGTCGTGCTCGGCGATCAGTTTGTCCACCCTGGCCCTGTCCACCCGGTTGGCCACGTACGCCTCCTCCTGCCGGTCGCGGACGCACTTGGCGAGCGTGAAGGCCGACGAGACGGTGTAGAGCATGCCCAGCGCCAGGAAGGCGCGGACCCAGGGATCGACCGGAAGGAACACGATCCCGACGATGACCGTGAGACCGGCGACCGCGAACGAGGCGGCCGCCTGGAAGAAGAAGCCGGCGGTGGTGGGGGACTTGGACTGCACGGAAGAGGTCATGCCCGCAGCATCACCCCGCGCCCGGACCGTGTCATGAGTACGTCTACGCACCCGCGATCACGAAGCGGTCCCGATGGCGCACCTCGGCGGCCGTGCGTTCGGGTGGCTGGCCGGAGGAGTCGATCACGCACCGCTCCAGCTCGCCCAGGTCGGCGAAGGCACCGTACAGGCCCCGGATCGGCCCGACCTCGGTGAGCGCCCGGCCCTCGCGCGCGGTCGCGCGGGCGAGGGCGACATCGAGACTCGGCCGCAACACCACGTAGGACAGGTCCAGCCCGTCGCGGGCCGCGGCGTCGCGGAACGGCTCCAGCGCCCACGGGCCGAGGATCCCGTCGAGCACCACGTCGTACCCGCCGCGCGCGTAGCCGCGGGCCGCCTCGACCATCACCGCGCCGACGACCTCGTTCTGCCGCGCGGCCCCGGGCAGGTACGGCGGCACGAACCCGGACCTGATCCAGACGTAGAAGGTGTCGGTGTGCATATGGACGGTCGGCTGCTCGGCGGTCTCCGCGACGATCGCCGCGACGGTGGTCTTCCCGGCCCCGGGCGGGCCGGTGAGGATCTGCATCGAGGGCATGGCCGAATCCTGCGCGTACCCGCGGGCGAACAACAGTCTTGACCTTTGCCGCGCTGTCAGCCGCCCGGGATACCGTCCGCGGCATGTTCTCCGCGCCGCAGATCACGCTGTACTCCCGGGACCTCCCGCGGGCCATGGCCTTCTACGCCGGACTCGGCTTCATCGAGGCGTTCCGCCACGCCCCGCGCGGCGAGCCGGTGCACGTCGAGCTCGTCCTCGACGGGTTCCGGCTCGGCATCGCCGACGTCGAGGCGGCCCGGGCCGACCACGGGCTCGACCCGGACCCCGACGGGCAGGCGGTCGAGCTGGTGCTGTGGTGCACCGACACCGACGCCGCGTTCGCCCGGCTCACCGCCGCGGGCGCGCCCGTGCTGTCGCGGCCGCACGACTGGCTCGAGGACCTGCGGCTGGCCTGGGTCGCCGACCCCGACGGCAACCCGATCCAGCTGGTGGCGCACCGGAGCTGACCCCCGCCCCACGCCCACCCCACCGAACCGACCCGCTGCGCGGGCGAGTCGTCCTGCTGCGCGGGCGAGTCGTCCTGCTGCGCGGGCGAGCCGACCCGCTGCGCGGGCGAGTCGTCCTGCTGCGCGGGCGAGTCGTCTCAGTGCGTTGCCGAGCCGACCTGCCCTGCGAAGTGGGGTGACGCTTACGTTCGGCGCGTTCGGGGACGCCCAGCGTCGGCTCGGCCGCGTGAGGGGTCGGCTCGACTGCGTGGGGGGTCGGCTCGGGTGTGTGGGGGGTCGGGTGGCGTGGGGCGGTGTCGGCGGGGCGGCGCGGGGGTGGGCGAGCGGGGGATCATGGTGGGGTGCGGGAGTGGTGGAGCGGGCTGAGCCGGCGGCGGCGGGGGCTGCTCGCGGCCGTCGCGGTGGCCGTCGCGGTGGCCGTCGTGGCGGGGGTCGTCGCGGTCGTGGTGCAGCTGGTGCCGGACCGGCAGGCCCCGGCGACGCAGGACCGGCCCGGGCCCGTGCTGCTCGTGCCCGGCTACGGCGGCTCCCGCGGCTCACTGTCCACATTGGCCGATCGGATCCGCCGGACCGGACGGGACGCGCGGGTGCTGACCCTGCCCGGCGACGGCACCGGCGACCTGCGTGCCCAGGTCCGGGTGCTCGCCGACGCCGCGGCGGACGCGGTCGCCGCGGGGGCGCCGTCGGTGGACGTGATCGGCTACTCGGCGGGCGGGGTGGTGGCCCGGCTGTGGGTGGCCACCGAGGACGGCGCGCGCACGGCGCGGCGGGTGGTCACGCTCGGCTCGCCCCTGCACGGCACCCGCCTCGCCACCACCGGCGAGGTGCTGGTGCCCGGCGCGTGCCCGGTGGCCTGCCAGCAGCTGAGCCCGGGCAGCGCGCTGCTCGCCGGGATCGACGATGGCCTGCCCGAGCGGCTGCCGTGGCTGTCGCTGTGGACCGAGGACGACCGCACGGTGATCCCGCCGGACTCCGCGCGGCTGTCCGGCGCGGTCAACGTGCCACTGCAGGACGTCTGCCCGGACGCCGTGGTCGCGCACTCGCAGCTGCCGGCCGACCCGCTGGTGACCGGGCTCGTGCTGCGGGCGCTGGGCACCGGCCCGCTCGTCGCGCCGGACGCGGGCGACTGCGCGGAGCTGCGCGCGCAGGGGCGCTAGCTCGTGATGTCCTTGGTGGCGAAGTTCGCCCAGGACGCGCCGAAGAACACCACGATGTAGCCGGCCTGCAGCAGCAGGCCGCGGTCGATGTTGTGCCACAGGATGGGGTCGCGGAAGAAGTCGATCCAGCTCAGCCAGTAGTTCGTCGGCAGGTACGGCTTGATCGGGTCGGCCGCGTCCAGCGTCTGCATGATCGAGCTGGCGATCAGCACCGCGAGCGAGGCCAGCGCCGCGCCGAGCGCGGAGTCGGACAGCGTCGACCAGAACAACGCGATCGTGCCGAACCCGAGCATCGACACCACGATGTAGCCGACCGCCGCCATCAGCCGCACGGCCAGCTCGGCCGGGTCGAGCGTGGCGCCGGACAGCGACGTGACCGCGCCCGGCTGCCCGACCGCCTCCGCGCCGGTGCCGAACAGCGCCACGCCGATGGTGAGCGAGAAGACCACCACGATGATCATGGCGAGCACGATGTAGACGGTCAGCGCGGCGAGCTTCGCGGACAGCAGCCGCAGCCGCCCCACCGGGCGGACCAGCAGGTAGCGCAGCGTGCCGGTGGCGGACTCGCCGGCCACCGCGTCGCCGGCGTACACCGCGACGGCCAGCGGCAGGAACACCGGCAGCACCATCGCCAGGGCCGCGGCCGGGTAGAGCGAGCCGTTGTTCAGCACCGCGGACAGGAACGCGCCGCCCTGGCCCGGCGGCGGCGCCAGGTTCGAGATCGACAGCAGCACCGCCACCAGCGCGGGCACCGCGCACAGCAGCACGATCGACAGCCACACCCGCGGGCGCAGCACCAGCTTGCGCAGCTCGACGGCGATCACCGCGAGGCCTCCATCCGGTCGCTGCCGTGCCCGGTCACGTCCAGCACCACCTGCTCCAGCGACCGCCGCTGCACGGCGATGGCCGACACCCGCACGCCCTCGCCGACCAGCCGGGCGTTGAGCGCGGCGGCGTCGGGGTGGCGGACCACCAGCCGCTCGCCGTCGCGCTCGACGACCTGGCCGTCCAGCAGCGACGCGATCCGGCCCGCGTCCGGGCTCTCCACCAGCACGTGGCCGGTGGGCGCGCGCAGGTTCGCGATGTCGTCCTGCAGCACCAGCCGGCCGCGGTCGACGATGCCGACCCGGGTGCACAGGTGTTCCACCTCGCTGAGCAGGTGGCTGGACAGGAACACCGTGGTGCCGGCCTCGTTCAGGGCGGTGAGCAGGTCGCGGATCTCCCGGATGCCCCGCGGGTCGAGCCCGTTGGTCGGCTCGTCCAGGATCAGCAGCTCCGGCTTGCGCAGCAGCGCGGCCGCGAGCCCGAGCCGCTGGCGCATGCCCAGCGAGTAGGCCCGCACCGGGCGGCGGTCCACGCCGGCCAGCCCCACCTGCTCGAGCGCCTCCTCGATCCGGCCGCGCCGGGTGCGCCGGGTGCCGCCCGGGCCGGCGGCGTCGAGCAGCGACAGGTTGCGCCTGCCGGACAGGTGCGGGTACGCGGCGGGACCCTCGACCAGCGCACCGATCCGCGGCAGCACCGAGGTCGAGCGGGCCGGTACCCGCTCGCCGAGCACCTCGATCTCGCCGCCGGTCGCGTACACCAGGCCGAGCAGCAGGCGCACCAGCGTCGTCTTGCCCGAACCGTTGGGGCCGAGGAAGCCGTACCGGTCGCCGGCCCGCACGTCCAGGTCGACGCCGTCCACGGCCAGCACCCGGCCGTAGCGCTTGGTCAGTGCCCGGGTCACGATCATCGGCGGCTCCTGGGCAGCGAGGTCAGCTCGCCCGCGGCGTCGAGCAGGACGTCGGTCGTGGTGAGGCCGGCGAGCAGGTACCAGCGGCGGGCGAACTCGGAGCGGGCGACCACGACCGACAGCGGCGCGATGGACAGCTCGAGCGCCTCGCCGCGGGGCAGGTCCTCGCTCGTGCCGCCGGCGCTGGTGATCGCCTTCGCCGCGCCGGCGCCGATGTCGCGGGGGACCGGCAGCGCGACGAACGCGGACAGGCCCGAGCCGTACACGCCGACCCCGCGCACGCCGCCCGCGTCGGTGATGCGCAGGTCCCGCCCGGCGAGCCGGACCGGGATCTCGCCCCGGCCGAGGCTGCCGAGCGCCTGGCCGACGTCGGGCGCGGTGGTGACGCTGAACCCGGTGCCCGCCGACTGCCTGGGGGTGAGCACCGCGTCGCCGGGCCGGCTGGTGTCGAGCTGGAGGAAGCGGCTGACCAGCACCGGGTGGTCGGCGCCGCGGGCGGTCACCTCGACCGCGACCGGCAGGCCGGTGTCCGGGTCCGCCCACATGTCGACGTGCCCGACGGTGGTGTCCGGGTCGGCCGGGGTGAGCCGCAGGCCCGCCGCGCGGTGCCCGGCGACCCGGCGGGAGGGCAGCGCGCGCACCGGGTCGTCCTGGGCGGCCAGCAGCGCCCGCGGGCCAGCTGCGGCGGCAGCAGGTCGCCCGCCCGGGGCAGCCGCACCGGCGGGTCGCCGACCAGCCACGTCAGCAGGTTCGCGCCGTAGTCCCAGGTGAACTCGCCGTCCACGGTCCGGTAGACGTCCCGCTCGCCGACCCCGCTGATGACGTCGAACCGCCAGCGCGACGGCGAGACGTACCAGGAGCGGACCCGCGTGGTGGTGGTCAGCAGGGAGGTCACGTCCTCGAGCCTCGGCAGCTCGGGCAGCGCCAGCGAGCCGGTGATCTCGGCGTAGCCCTGGTGGGGCAGGCCGGCCGAGGCGAGGATCCGGTCCCGCAGCGTGTCCGGGTCGACCGCCGTCGCCGAGGCCGGCAGCCAGGCCGGGACCTGCGGCACGAGCACCGCGACGGTGGCGAGGACCGCGACCAGCGCCCAGCGCCGCGCCGCTCCGGGCCGCACCACCGACAAGGCCACCACCCGCCCCGGACTCGTCACCGCGGGCTCGTCGCCCGCTGCCCTTTTGTACGCCCAGCGGGTGTGGGGTGGGCGTACGGCGGAGATTACGGTCCACGAACGTCGTGGCCGCCCCGCCGCGGTCGGTCACCGCCGGGTCGGCGTATGCATCCGCGTCCGAACGCACACCCCGCGTAACGGGATCGACCAACTTGTTTACCAATAGTGGCGATATCACCCGTTGGAGTTACCGCTACTCTCGCGCTCTGCATCGCGATGGGAGGCCGGTTGAGCAGCGCGCTGGAGGACGAGGAAAGACCCACCTCGCGCGCCGGTCCCCGGCCCACCCCGGGCCCCGATCGTTCCGCGGGCCGGCTGTACCGGCCGCTGACCCTCGCCGTCTGGGGTGCCGTCGCCTGCTTCGTGGTCGTCGGGATCGGCTGGCCGCTGGTCGGGCTCGGCACGTTCGGACCCACCGACGTGCTCGCCCGCTTCGCGCCCTACGCCGACTCGGTGCTCTCCGGCGTGCGCGTGCAGAACCCGTACCTGCAGGACGTCGCGGACGGGGTGCTGCCGCAGACCGCCCTGTTCGCCGACCTGTTCCGGCACGGGCTGGGCGGCGCGTGGAACCCGTACATGCTCGGTGGCACCCCGCTCGGCGCGGTGCCCAACAACGCGTTCTTCAACCCGCTGAGCGTGCCGTTCTACCTGCTGCCCGCGTGGTTCGCGCCGGCCTGGGTCAAGGCGCTCGAGATCGCCGTGTCGGTGGGCGGCACGTTCCTGTTCGCCCGCCGGCTCGGGCTGGGCCGGCCCGCCGCGCTCGTCGGCGGCCTGGTGTTCGCCACCAGCGGGTTCATGATCTCCTGGACCACCTGGACGCAGAGCCGCACCGCCGCGTTCGTGCCGGTGCTGTTCTGGGCCGTCGAGCGGCTGGTGCAGCGCAGGCGCGCGGGTGACGTCGTGCTGGTGAGCCTCGCCGCGGCCGCGATGCTGCTGGGCGGGTTCCCGTCGGTCACCGGCTACGCCCTGGTCGCCGGCGGGATCTACTTCCTCGTCCGGCTGGTGGCCCGGTATCCGGGGCAGTGGCGGCGGATCACCGCCGTCGCCGCGAGCGGGGTCGGCGCGGTCACCGCCGCGGCCGGCCTGGCGGCGTTCCAGCTGCTGCCGTTCTCGTACTTCATCTCGAACGCCTACGTGTGGGGGCGCGAGCAGGCGCCCGGGGACACCATCCCGTTCCGGGCGCTGGTCACCGCGATCGCGCCGTGGGCGCTGGGCACCACCTACCCCGAGGGCGTGCGGCAGTGGGCGCCCGGCACGCACATCGTCGAGGCGCTGTCCTACGTCGGCGCCGCGGCGCTGCTGCTGGCGCTGGTCGGCGTCGCCGCGGCGCGGGCCGGGCGCGCCCTGCTGCCGGAGGGGGTCTGGGTCTTCCTCGTCGCGGCCACCGGCGTCGCGATGGTGCTGGTCTACGCCGGAGGTCCGGCCCTCGCGCTCGCGCAGCGGCTGCCGTTCCTGTTCGCGGACAACTTCGTCGGCCGGGTCAGGTCGGTGCTCGGGTTCCTCGTCGCCGTGCTCGCCGCGGCCGGCTTCGAGGTGCTGGTGTGGCGCATCCGTGCCACCCGGGAGAAGGGCGTCGACCTCGCCGGACGGTTGTGGGGCCCGGCGGTGTGGGCCGGCGCCGCGCTCGCCGGTGCCGGCATCGTCCTGGCCGCGCGCCGGCTCGCCGAGGGCGACCCGGCCCGGCTGGCGAACTTCGACCGGCAGGTCCTGGCGGGCCTGGCGTTCGTCGCGGTGGCCGCCGGGTGCGTCGGCGTCGCGTGGTGGGTCCGGCGCACCGGGCGGGCCGGCCGGGTGGCCCGCGCCGCCGCGCTCGTGGGCATCCCCGTGCTGATCGCGGTGCAGGCGCTGGTGTTCGTGCGGCCGTACTGGGCGCGGGCGGACCGGGAGACGTTCTACCCCGAGACGGACACGCACCGGTTCCTGGCCGCCCACCTCGGCCACGAGCGGTACACCTCCCCGCCCAACACGCTGATGCCCGGCGAGAGCTCCTACCACCGGCTGCGCGCGCTGACCGGGCACACCTTCTCCGACGGGCCGATGGGCGAGCTGATCGAGGCGCTGCCGGGCGACCAGTTCAAGGACCCGCCGACGATGCCGGTGATGGGCGTGACGCCGGAGCTCGTCACGAGCCCGATCCTGGACCGGCTCGCGGTCCGCTACTACGTGTGCTCGACCCGGGCGCCGGTCATCGGCACGCCGCACGGGCTCGCCTCCGACGGCACCTCGGTCAGGCTCACCCCGGGCGTGCCGGTCACCGCGCCGGTCCAGCGAAGCGGGCCGCTGCGCGCGGTCGTCGTGCGGGTGACCGAGCCGACCGACGTGACCACCCGGCTGGAGGTGAGCGTGCGCGGCCCGGACGGCACCGAGCTCGCGGCCGGGCACCGCGAGCTGCGGTGGGCGCGGGGAACCGTCACCGTGCACGTCCCGGTCGCCGGCGAGGACGTCCCGGACGGCACCCCGCTGACCGCCACGCTCACCGTGCGCGGCGGGTCTCTCGTGCTCGCCGCCGACGCGGGCGGTCCGGCGTTCACCACCGTCGGTCCCGCCGACGACGGGCTGCGGCTGGTGGTGGCGTCCCCGGCGGTCGTCTACGAGCGCGACCGGGCGCTGCCGCGCATCCGCTGGGCCGGCACCGCGGTGGTCGAGCCGGACGCCGGCGCCCGGTTGGCGATGCTCGCCGGCGGCGCGGTCGCCCCGGACGGGGTGCTGCTCGACTCCGGTGCCGGCGGGTCGGCCGGCAGCCGCGCGGACGTCGACGTGGTCGAGGACGGTGCGGGCGCCGTCGAGGTGGCGGTCGACGCGGACGGCCCGGGTCACCTGGTCGTCGCCGACGCGCTGCAGCACGGCTGGCGGGCCACCGTGGACGGCGAGCCGGCCGGGCTGCTGGCCGCCGACCACGCGGTGGTGGCGGTCGCGGTCGGCGCGGGCCGGCACACCGTGCGGCTCGAGTACGCCGCGCCCTACGGCGGCGCGGGGTACTGGGTGAGCGGGGCGAGCGTGGTGGCGCTGGGCGCGCTCGCCGGGTTCGGGTGGTGGCGGCGGCGTTGCGTCAGGCCGAGGTCCGCAGCTGCTCCGCCGCCTCCAACAGCCGCCGCGCCGCGGGTGCGTCCACGCCGGTCAGGTCCGCCGGGACCTGGGCGAACACCCGCGCGATGGCCTGCACGAGCCCGACCGCGGAGTCCGCGGTGAGCTCGACCGCCACCCGGGCGGACGCTCCCCGGCCCGGGTTGACGAAGTCGAGGTTCAGCGTGTGCCCGGCCTGGGCGTGCACGGGGTGGTCGAAGTAGACGATCGTGGAGGTCAGCGGGAACCAGCCGGCCGCGCCCTTGCCGCTGCCCTCGGTCGCGCTCTGCTCGGTGACGTAGGTGCACATCAGGCGCTCCGCTCCGCGGCCAGGTGCCGGCCCAGGAACTCGCGCGCGAGCCGCCAGCCCTCGACGGCCGCGGCCGGGCGGTAGGCGGGCCGGTCGACGGAGAAGAAGCCGTGCCCGGCGCCGTCGAAGCTGTGGAACTCGTGCGGCTTGCCCAGCCCGGTCAGCACCTCGTCGAGCCGTGCGACCTCCGCGGCGGCCGGCGCCTTGTCCTCGGCGCCGAACAGGCCCAGCACCGGGCAGGACAGCTCGTCGAGCCGTGGCTCCAGCGGCACCACGTTCAGCGGGAAGTCCGACGGCGGCGGGGTAAGCACGAACGCGCCGTAGCAGTCGACCGCCGCGTCGATGTCCAGCCCGCAGCCGGCGAGGATCGCCTGGCGCCCGCCGGAGCAGAAGCCCATCGCCGCGATCCGGCCGTTGCCGGTCGGGTGCTCGCGCAGGTAGGCCGCCGCGCCCTCGACGTCGCCGAGCAGTTGCTCGTCCGGCACGCCACCGGCCGCCCGCCCGGCCGCCGCGGCGTCGTCCGGGTCCGCGTCCGGGGCTAACCGGTGGAACAGGTGCGGGCACACGGCCGACCAGCCCCAGGTGGCGAACTTCCGGGTGATCTCCTTGGTCGCCTCGTCGTAGCCGGGCATGTGGTGGATCACCACGACGCCGCCGGCCGGCGGGGCGCCGACCGGGTGCGCCGCGTACGCCTCGATCGCGTCACCACCGGCTCCGGTCACCGTGACCGTCCCGGCCTCGAGCCCGTCCCGCATGTCCACTCCCTAGGTCGTTAGCCGACGCAACGACACGAGGGTAGGCGTCATCCGGGCGGGCGCACCCGGCGGTGGCGGATGGCGTCGCCGGCGTCGAGGAGCCGCTGGGCTACG
Organism: uncultured Actinomycetota bacterium; assembly: GCA_963727495.1. GTDB lineage: Bacteria > Actinomycetota > Actinomycetes > Mycobacteriales > Pseudonocardiaceae > Actinophytocola. The sequence continues at coordinate 249,931 of CAVSGQ010000005.1, forward strand.
ACCCGCGCATCCCGGGCAGCGCCGACCACCGGGACCCGAAGATCACCGTCCTGCGGATGACGCCGTGGCGGCTGAGCACGCTGACCGCCGCCTGGCAACGCGCCGCCTGACCCCGCGCCCACCCCGACCCGACCGGTGCCGCGGCCGACCCGACCCGTGGCGCGGTCGAGTCGGCCGGTGGCGCGGTCGAGTCGACCGGTGGCGCGGTCGAGTCGACCTGTGGCGCGGGCGGCTCGGCGGGTCCCGCGGCGACGGCCCCGACCGCGCGAGGGGCCGGCTCGTCCGCGTGGGGAGTCGACTCGACTGCGTGGGGGGTCGGCTCGACTGGGCGAGGGGTCGGCTGGACCGCGTGGGGGGTCGGCTCGGTGGTGCCAGGGGTCGGCTCGGTGTGGGGTCAACGTTTGGTGCGGGCGGTGGGGGTGGCGGTGGCCGGGTCCTGCGGCCACGGGTGCTTGGGGTAGCGGCCCCGCAGCTCGGCGCGGACCTGCGGGTACCCGGTCCGCCAGAACGACGTGAGATCCCCGGTCACGGCGACCGGCCGGCCGGCGGGGGAGAGCAGGTGCAGCACGACCGGCACCCGCGCCGCGCCGCCGATCGTCGGGGTCGCGGTCCAGCCGAACACCTCCTGGACCTTGACCGGGAGCACCGGCTCGTCGCCGGAGTAGTCCACCTTGATCCGCGCGCCGGACGGGACCGCCAGCCGGTCCGGGGCGAGCTCGTCCAGCCGCGCGGCCTCGGGCCAGGGCAGCAGCCGGCGCAGCGCGTCGTGCGCGTCGACGCGTTCCAGGTCGGCCCGCCGGGTCGCGCGGGCGAGCTCCGGGCCCAGCCAGACCGGTGCGGCGTCGAGCAGGGCGGCGTCGTCCACCGCGGGCCACGGGTCGCCCACGGCACGGTGCAGCAGGGCCAGCCGCGCGCGCAGCCGGGTGCCCGCCTCGGTCCAGCGCAGCAGCCCCGGACCCTCCGCCCGCAGGCCCGCGAGCAGCGCGGCACGCAGCAGCTCGGGGTCCGGATCGGCCAGCGGGCGCTCGCTCAGCACGATCGCGCCGAGCCGGGTGACCCGGCGGGCGACCACGTCGCCGGCGTCCCACGCCACCTCGTCCACTGTGGACATCAGGGCGGGCGCGGCGCGCTCGGCCAGCGCCCGGTCGGCCCGCGCCGCGAGGCGGATCCGGCCGTGCGCCCGGCCCGGCGCCCGGTCCGCGCTCGCCACCGCGAGCCACTCCGCACCGGCGTCGCGGTCCAGTTCCGCGGCGGTGCCGCCGGCCATCAGGTACACCCGCGACCCGGGCGAGCGCCGCCGGGCCAGCCGCTCCGGGTGGGCCAGGGCCACTACGAGCGCGGGGTCGGGCCGCCCGCCGGGACCGCCGGGCACCAGCGCGGCGAGCCTGCGGACCTCCCGGCGCCAGCGGCGGACCCGCTCGCCGTCCGCGCCCGCGCCGTCGTGGTCGCGCAGCCGGCGCAGGGCGTCCTCGACGAACTCGCTCGCCGCGAGCGTGTCGTCGTCGAGCAGGGCCACGACCTCGGCGGCGGCCGTCGCGCCGATCTCCTCGGCGCCGTCGAGCAGCGCCCTGGCCAGCCGCGGATGCAGGCCGATGCCCGCGATCCGCCGCCCGCGCCCGGTCACCGCCCCGGTCCGGTCGAGCGCGCCGAGGGCGGTGAGCACCTCCCGGCCGGCGGCCAGCGCGCCGGGCGGCGGCGGGTCCCACCAGTCCAGGCCGGAGCCGTCCGGGGTGCCCCAGCAGGCCAGCTCCAGGGCGAGCCGGGTGAGGTCGGTGGTGCGGATCTCCGGCTCCGGCCGGGCGGGGAGCGTGGCGTGCTCGTGCTCGGGCCAGCACCGGTACACCCGGCCGGGCGCCTCCCGCCCGGCCCGGCCGGCGCGCTGCTCGGCCACCGCCGCCGAGACCCGCGTGGTGACCAGCCCGGCCAGCCCGCGCCGGTGGTCGGTCCGCGACACCCGGGCCAGCCCCGAGTCCACCACCGCGCGCACGCCCGGCACGGTGAGGCTGGACTCGGCGACCGCGGTCGCGAGGACGACCCGCCGCCCGGCACCCGGGCGCAGCGCCGCGTCCTGCCGCGCGGCGGGCAGCCTGCCATGCAGCGGGACCGTCGGCACACCGCCGAGCCGCGCGGCGGTCCGGGCGATCTCCGCCGCGCCGGGCAGGAAAGCCAGCACGTCACCGTCCGATTCGGACAGCGCGGCACGCACGGCCCGGGCGACGTGGCCCTCGACGCGCTCGCCCCGGGCAGGCGGCAGGTAGGTGACGGTCACCGGGTGGGTCCGCACGTGCGCGCGCACCACCGGCGTGCCCGGCCCGAGCAGCTCGGCGAGCCGGTCGGTGTCGACGGTCGCCGAGGTGGCCAGCAGCCGCAGGTCCGGGCGCAGCCCCGCCCGGGCGTCGAGGAGCAGCGTCAGCAGCAGGTCCGCGTCGAGGTGGCGTTCGTGGCACTCGTCGAGCAGCACCACGTCCGTGCCGGGCAGCCCGGGGTCGCCCTGCAGCCTGCGCACGAGCAGCCCGGAGGTGACCACCTCGACGCGGGTGCGCGCGGAGGTCCGGCGGTCGCCGCGCACCGCGTAGCCGACGGTGTCCCCGACCGGCTCGCCGAGCAGCTCGGCCATCCGCGCGGCCGCGGTCCGGGCCGCGAGCCGGCGCGGCTCGGCGACGACGATCCGCCCCCGGGTGGACTCCAGCAGCGCGAGCGGGACCACGGTGGTCTTCCCGGTGCCCGGCGGCGCGACGAGCACCGCCGCGCCGGGCCCGGCGAGCGCCCCGGTGACCTCGCCCAGCACGGCCCGGACGGGAAGATCGGGCAGCCGCATTCCCCGAGTGTGCGACAGGTGGACGCCGCGCGGGCGACCGGGCCGTCCCGGCGGTAGCCTTCGCGATCGGGGTCGGGTTGGCACGCGGTCGGTACGGTGGGGGATTGGCGAGGTCGTGGAGACGGTCACCGAGCAGCGCCGCGACCGCACGGCGAACGACGCCGGGCCGGCGGGGTCCGGGTTCCGCACCGACGTCCAGGCGCTGCGTGCGATCGCCGTGCTCGCCGTGGTGTTCAACCACCTGTGGCCGGAGTGGCTCACCGGCGGCTACGTCGGCGTGGACGTCTTCTTCGTCATCTCCGGGTTCCTGATCAGCTCGCACCTGGACCGGGAGATCGCCGGCACCGGGCGGGTGCGGCTCGGCCGGTTCTACGCCCGCCGCGCCCGGCGGCTGCTGCCCGCCGCGTTCCTGGTGCTCGGGTGCTGCCTGGTCGCGGCCTACTTCCTGCTGCCCTACCCGCGCTGGGCGGCGACCGCGCAGGAGTCCTTCGCGAGCGCGACGTACTGGGAGAACTGGCTGCTCGCGGTCCACTCGGTGGACTACTCCGCGGCCGACGCGGCGGCGAGCCTCGTGCAGCACTACTGGTCGCTGTCGGTCGAGGAGCAGTTCTACCTGTGCTGGCCGCTGCTCCTGCTGCTGCTGTTCACGATCGGCCGGCGCCCGGTGCAGCTCGCCGGCATGGCGGTCGTGGGTGCCGGGTCGCTCGCCTACAGCGTGTACCTCACGGTGCACTCGCCCCACGAGGCGTACTTCGTCACGCCGGTGCGCGTGTGGGAGTTCGCCCTCGGCGCGATCGTCGCGCTGGCCGGCTCCCGGCTCGCCCTGCCGAGGGTCGCCGCCGGCCTCGCCTCCCTCGCGGGCCTGGCGATGATCATCGGTGCCGCCGTCGCCTACGACCACACCACGCCGTTCCCCGGCCACCTCGCGCTGGTCCCGACGGTGGGCACCGCCCTGGTGATCATGGCCGGCGGGCGCGGCGCGCGGCAGTGGCACACCCTGGTGACCGCCTCCCGGCCGGTGCAGCTGGTCGGTGACGTCAGCTACTCGCTGTACCTGTGGCACTGGCCGCTGATCCTGCTGGCCCCGTTCGCGCTCGGTGACCTGCTGCCGGCCGGCCGGCTCACGCTGCCCTACCAGCTTGGCGTGCTCGCGGTGGCGCTGCTGCTGGCGGTCGGCTCGAAGTACCTGGTCGAGGACCGCGGCCGGACCTGGACGCCGCTTGCCCGCAGCACCCCGCTCACCTTCGCCGGCATGGTCGCCGGGCTGGTCGTCATCGCGGCTGCGACCTACGGCCTGAGCTGGAACTACGACCGGCAGGTCGCGCAGGCCGAGCGCGAGGAGGCGGCGGTCGCCGAGCGGCCGGACCCGTGCCACGGCGCCCCGGCGATGGACCCCGCCAACCGCTGCCCGTCCCGGCTCGGCCCGGCGAAGATCGTGGCGATGGGCCCGGCCAACGAGTACTACGAGGTCGCGCGCGAGTGCACCGCGCTCGACGAGAACAAGGTCCAGGACAAGCGGACCACGATCGTCTGCGACTTCAGCCGCGGCGCGCCCGACCCGAAGGTCGTGTGGCTGGTCGGGGACTCGCACGCCCAGCAGTGGCAGAGCCCGCTGTTCGACCTGGCCCGCGAGCACCGGTGGGTGCTCAAGCTCGGCCTGCTCGGCGGCTGCCCGTTCGCGGGCATCGACTTCGACGGGTACCGCACGCCCGGCGCCTCGGACGCCGAGGCGCGGCCCTGCGAGGACTGGACGCGCCGGATGGTCGACGTGGTCGCCGCCGACCGGCCGGCCGCCGTGCTGGTCTCCTTCTTCGCCCGCAGGGAGTTCGCCGACGACGGCAGCGGCCGGTCGCAGACCGCGCAGTACCGCGACGGGCTGGAGCCGTACTGGCGGGCGTGGACCAACACCGGGTCCCGGGTGGTCGTGCTGGCCGACCCGCCGCTCAATGGCGCGGTCCGGGAGGTCGACTGCGTGGTGATCAACCCGGCCGACCCGAAGGTGTGCGCGGTGGACCGCGCGGTCGCCCAGCCGCCGGACCCGCTCTCGGAGGTCGCGCGCACCACCGGCAACCGCCGCGTGTCGCTCGCCGACCTGACCGACTACTTCTGCGACCCGCGCCGCTGCTACGCCGTCGTCGGCAACGTGGCCGTCTACTTCGACGCCAACCACATGAACCGCGAGTTCAGCCGCACCCTGAAACCGATGCTCGCCGAGGCGCTCGACCTGCGCTGACCGCCGGTCGAGACCACATGGCCGCGAGCACCGAGGGGCCGACCGCACCCACCTGGAACGGTTGGCCGGCAACGGCATCCCGGCCGTCGGCGAGCCGGGAGATCTGGCGGACCGTCCACTGTGACGTCGTGATCGTCGACCCGGCCGCGGTGCCCGCCGGGACCGAGGCCGCCTGACGGTGCACACCGTCGTCACCGATCGCGCCGGGAAGGCTTGGGAGCGGCCGAAACGGGGTATCCCGGCCGCGTGAAGCGCTTAGCCGCCGGCCTCGTCTGCGCCGCCCTCGCCGTGACCGCCTGCAAGCCGATCGACCTCACCAGCCCCGCGAGCACCGGCCCCGCGGCCCCGCCGCCGGCCAACGCGGCCGCGTTGCTCAAGAAGCTCGTCGTCGCCTCGGAGGACACCGGCGCGCACTACGACCGCGCCGACTGGGGCGAGGACTGGTCCGAGCGCGGTGGCGGGTGCGACACCCGCGACCTGGTGCTGATCGACCAGGGGCGCGGTGCCCAGCGCGGCTCGGGCTGCGCGCCGACCTGCCCGACCGCCCGGCCCTGCTGGGTGTCCCCGTACGACGGCCGGACCACCGCGGACGCCCACGACCTGCAGATCGACCACCGCGTGCCGCTCAAGGAGGCGGCCCGGTCGCGGGTCCTCGTGGGCGGCAATCCGGGGCTGGGTGCGGCCCGCGTCTGGTCCGCGGCGCGCAAGCACGCCTACTACGAGGACCGGGGAAACCTGGTCGCGGTCACCTCGAGCGTGAACGAGTCCAAGAGCGACGACGACCCGGCGAAGTGGCGGCCCACCAACCGCAAGGCATGGTGCGACTACGCCACCCGCTACATCCGCACCAAGCTCAAGTACCGGCTCACCGCCGACAAGGCCGAGCACGCCGCACTCGCCCAGATGCTCGCCACCTGCCCCAAGTGAGTGGACGATATTTCTCCGGATTTCTTCTCGTGTCAATACTAGCGGTCGGCGCGGCCTGACCGTAGGGTAGCGAGCCAGTTACGTGGGTTAGCAAGAATTGGTGGCGTGTCCCATCTGGGGGGTAGCGGCGCGGTTTCCTTGCTGATTGCTGTGACATATTCCAGTGTCCATTTGGCAAGTTCGCGAGGTTTCATGACACGTCCTCGGACGGCGGTGCACCGAACCATCCTCGTGGTGGATGTGGCGGGTTTCGGTGATCACCGGCGAAACAATGTGGATCAGGTGGCGGTGCGTACCGGTCTCTACGGATCGTTGCGCGAAGCATTCCGGGCGGCCGGTATTTCCTGGGCCGACTGCGAAACGGAGGACCGCGGCGACGGCGCGCTGATCCTGGCCCCGGCGGAGGTGCCCAAGGGCCCGTTCGTCGAAGCCCTGCCCGGCGCGCTGGTGGCGGCCCTGCACGCGCACAACCGTTGCCACCGCGTGGAAGAACAGGTCCGGCTGCGCATGGCGCTGCACGCCGGCGAGATCAACTACGACGAGCACGGGGTCACCTCGGCGTCGATCAACCTGGCGTTCCGGCTGCTCGACTCGGCCGAGCTGAAAGCCGAGCTCGCGGAATCGGGAGGAGTGCTCGCGCTCATCACGTCGCTGTGGTTCTTCGAGGAGGTCGTCCGTAACAGCCCGCACTGCGACACCACCACGTACCGGTCGGTCTGCGTGTCGGTCAAGGAAACCTCGGCGACGGCCTGGCTGCACGTGCCCGAGGGCGCCCGCGACACCGGAATTCCGCCCGCGCGCGAGGAGCACGAACCCAGATTGCTGGGACGCGACCAGGAATTGTCCCGCCTGCGCCGGGCGGCGGATCTCGCCGCGGCCGGACGGTTCACGCTCGCGTTGTTGTCCGGCGAAGCCGGAATAGGCAAGTCCGCGCTCGCGGACGCGACGGCCCGGCGGCTGGCGGGCGACGGCTGGACCGTGGCCTGGGGCAACTGCCCGGAGCGCGAGGGCAGCCCCGCCGGCCAGCCGTGGACGGAGGTCCTGCGCGGGCTGGCCGACCGGTTCCCGCCCCGCCACCACGCCATGGAGCTCGCGCCGCTGCTCAACGACCACGTCACGCTGCGCACCTCGGGGGACGTGCCGGCCGCGCGGTTCCGGCTGCGCACCGCCGTCGGCCGCTACCTCGCCGCGGTGACGCGCACCAGCCCGCTGCTGGTGGTGCTGGACGACCTGCACCACGCGGACGGCGAGGTGCTGGCGCTGCTCGCGCACCTGGCCACCGACCTGGTCGCCGAGCCGGTGCTGCTGCTGGCCACCTACCGGCCGACCGAGGTGGACGAGCAGCTCGCGGAGACGCTGGCCACGCTGGCCCGCCGCGGGCCCGAGCACGTCACGCTCACCGGGCTGGACACCGGGGCGGTGGCCGAGCTGATGGACGAGCTGTGCACGCGGACCCTCGCGGACAACACCGTCGCGGCCATCGCGCGGCGCACCGAGGGGAACCCGTTCTTCGTCCGGGAGATCGCCCGGCTGCTGGAGACCGACGGCGAGCACGCGGCGGTCGGCGAGGTGCCACCGAGCGTGCGGCACATCGTGCGCCGCCGGATCGCCCGGCTGCCCGCCACCACGCAGTCGATGCTGCACCACGCGGCGGTGATCGGCCGCGACTTCACCCTGGACGTGCTCTCCGCGGTCACCGGCACGGCGCGGGACGCGCTCGTCGAGTGCCTCGAACCCGCGCTGCGGGCGGGCCTGCTGGCCGAGCCGAACACCGCGACCCCGTCGCTGCGGTTCGCCCACGCGCTGGTGCGCGACACGCTGTACCACGACATCTCCCGGCTGCGGCGCACCGGGCTGCACGCCCGGGTCGGCGCGGCCATGGAACGGCTGCGGCCCGACGACGCGGTGACGCTCGCCCACCACTTCGCCGCCGCGCAGGCGCCGGACGCGGCCGCCAAGGCGGCGCGGTACCTGCGCCTCGCGGCCGAGCAGGCCGAGCGCCGCTACGCCCACCGCGAGGCGGCCGGGCTGTGGCAGCAGGCCGTGCTGTCCTTCGCGCACGCGCCCGGCGGGACCGTGCGGGACCGGCTGGAGCTGGTGATCGGGACCATCCGCACGCTGTCCACCGCGGGCGAGCGCGCGTCGGCCCGCGGGCTGCGCGACGACACGCTGGCCGAGGTGGTCGTGATCGGCGACGCGGAGCTGACCGCCCGGGTGATCGTCGCCTACGAGGCGCACGACCTGTGGCCGCAGCACGCCACCGGCGACACGCCCGAACAGCTCGTGGACCTGATCGACCGGACGTTGCACAAGCTTCCCGCCGGGCACGGCGAGCTGCGCTGCCGGCTGCTGGCGAGCCTGGCGGTCGAGCTGGAGCAGTCCGACGACCCGCGCGGCGACCCCGCGTCGGTCGAGGCGGTCGCGCTGGCCCGGCAGGTGGGCGACCCCGCGCTGCTGGCGACCGCGCTCAACGCCCGCTTCCGGCGCAGCTACTGGACCTCCACCCTGGCCGAGCGCCGGCGGATCGGGGAGGAGCTGCTGGGGCTGGGCCGCGACCACGGGCTGATCGGTGTCGAGGCGGCCGGCCGGCAGGCGCTGGTGCGCTGCGCCAGCGGCCAGGGGTACTTCGCGCAGGCCGACGAGCACGCCGCCGAGCTGGAGCGCCTGGCGACGACCTACGACCTGGCGGCCGCGGCGGCGACCGCGGCCTGGTACCGCGGGGTGCACCACACCGTGCACGGGCGGTTCGCCGAGGCCGAGCAGGCCTACCAGCACGCGGCGGAGCTCACCAGCCGGGCCGGGCTCGCGGACGTCCAGCAGGGCTTCTTCCCGATCAACTCGCTGTCGCTCGCGCTGTGGACCGGCAAGCTCGCCGACCGCGTCGAGGACTGCCGGCTCGCGTACGCGTCCTCGCCGGAGCAGGCGGCCGAGCCCTACGCGCTCGCGCTGCACGCGGCCGGCCGGATCGAGGAGGCCCGCGAGGTCGCGGCGGCGCGCCACCCGATCCCGCGGGACCTCCGCTTCAAGATCGTCATGGCGCTGCGCGGGCTGGTGGGCCTGGCGCTGTCCGACTACGACCGCATCGTCGAGGCGTACAAGGCCCTCCTGCCGCTCGACGACGAGGTGGCCGGCGGCGACACCGGGGGCTACGCGGTGCTGCTCCCCATCGCCCAGCTGCTCGGCGACCTCGCGGTCCGGCTGGGCCAGCACCAGACCGCAGGCGCGCACTACCGCACGGCGCGCGAGGTCGCGGAACGGGCGAACGTGGCGTCGTGGCTGACCACCGCCCGGGACTCGCTGGCCCGCACCGTCACCCAGTTCAAGCCGCACCGGGCCTGGTGACCGGCGGGTCGGCGAGGAAGCGGACACCGTAGGCGAAGGCGGCCCTGCCCTCGGGGATCTTGAAGAACGGGAAGCCGTGGATCTGCCCCGGCCACAGCTGGACCTCGCAGGGCGAACCGGCCGCGCGCATCCGGGACCCGAGCAGTCGCGCGTCGCCGGAGACGCACTCCAGACCACCGGTCTGCACCAGGATCGGCGGCCAGCGGCGCATGTCCGCGCTCAACACGTCCAGCCGCGGGTGGGTCAGCGGGGTGTCGCCGGCGTAGGCGAGGTTGGCCCGCTCGACGAAGTCCGGCGAGATGAACGGGTCCCGGGTCACCGCGTCGGTGCGGCGGAGGGTGGCGGTGGTCAGGTCCAGCAGCGGCGAGACCAGCAGCACCGCGCCGGGCATCGGCAGCCCGTCGCGGGTCAGGTCGCCCAGCAGCCCGGCGACGAGCGCGCCGCCCGCCGACAGGCCGGCCACGCGGATCTCCGGCGCGGCGTAGCCCTGCTCGAGCAGGCCCCGGTAGGCGGCCAGGACGTCGTCGGCGGCCGCCGGGAACGTGTGCTCGGGCGCCCGCCGGTACCGCGGCACGAACGCCGGGATCCCGATCGGCCCGCAGTACCCGGCGGCGATGTGCTGGTCCATCCGTGGCGTGCCGGCCACGAAGCCGCCGCCGTGCACCCACAGCAGTACACCGCGCACCCGGTCGGAGTCCGAAGTGGACACGAAGCGCCCGCGCGCGTCGCCGAAGCGCACGTCCCGGGCGCCCTTCGGCGACCGCCACGCGTGGCCGAAGACCTGGATGGCGAGGCGGTTCAGCCGCAGGCTCAGCCCGCGGGGGCGGGAGCGGGCCTGCAGTCTCCGGTTGCCCGACATCCGCCGGACCAGCCGTGCGCTCTCGGCGCTCGGCTCGGCGGGTACGGGGCTGGGTGCGAAGCCGGCGAACTCGGTCATCATCGCCTCCCCCGAGGTCCGATGGACCTAGGATACTAACCGTGCGGTCAAAAAAGCAACCGAGTGGTGAGCGAACGTTCGTCGACGTGGCCCGCCGCGCGCAGCTCGTCGAGTGCGCGATCGACGCGATCGACGACGTCGGGTACCCGAAGGCGTCGCTCGCGGAGATCGCCCGCCGGGCCGGCATCACCAAGGGGGCCATCTTCTATCACTTCGCGAACCGGGAGGAGCTCATCGAGGCCGTGCTCGGACACGTGCTGACCGCCGGCGCGGACCTGATCATGTCCCGGGTGCGGGCCGCCGCGGGTCCGCGCGCCCAGCTGCGCGCGTACGTCGGCGCCTTCGTGGAGTCGTTGCAGGTCAACCCGAGGGCGATCCGGGTCCTGTTCGCCATCGGCCAGCACCTGACCGACCCGGAGGGCCGGCCGCGGATGCTGCACGACGCCGCCCTGCAGGAGGCCGCGCTCGCCCCGATCGAGGACATCCTGCGCCGCGGCCGGGACGCCGGTGAGTTCGGCGAGTTCCCGGTCCGCTCGACGGCGATGATGATCAGGGCCACCCTCGAGGCCATGCCGGCCTACGTGACCGCCTATCCGGAGCTGGACGTCGCCGGATACGGCCGCGACCTGGTCACCCTCTTCGAGCGCGCGCTCGGGGTGGGTCAGCGCGCGAGCCCGCGCAGCAGCGGCAGGTAGACGTCGTCGACGAGCTCCTCGACGGCATCCTCGCCGACCGGACCGCCGCACATCATCGTCTCGTTGCGGATCAGGTCCAGCGGGACCCGCGCGGCGCGCGGCGGCACCTCGACCGGTGGCAGCTCGCCGCGTTCGGCCGCCCGTCGCACGATCGTGTCGATCCAGTCGCCTAGAGGCGCGGTCCGGAGCCGGTCGCGCAGCACCTCGGCGACCTCGGGGTGGCGGAACGCCTCGCCCATCACCCCGGCGATCATCTCGCTCATCATCCCCTCCGCCCGCCGGGCGACGCGGCTGAACAGGGAGATCAGGTCCGACCGGAGCGAACCGGTGTCGGTCGCGTCCAGGCCGGCCGGGCGCCGTTTGGCCCAGGCTGCGAGGACCAGCTCGGCCCGGCCGGGCCAGCGCCGGTAGATAACCGACTTGCTCGTGGCGGCCCGGGCGGCTACAGCTTCTATGGTGAGGGCGGCGTAGCCGACGTCGTTCAGCTCGGCCCAGGTCGCCTCCAGAATGGCCTGTTCCAGCTGCTCGCCCCTGCGGCGGGACTTCGTCTCGGTCACCCGTCCCCTTTACCTTTAAGATACGTTGCGTTTCTTACCGGCCTGGTCTAGGTTACCTCATGTTAGATACGGATCGTTTCTTCCAATAGGGGGCCCGGTGCTGACGCGCCTACTTCGTACCTACCTGCGGGCCTATCGCGGGGAGCTGACGGCGGTGCTCGTGCTGCAGATGATCGGCACGATCGCGTCGCTGTACCTGCCCAGCCTCAACGCGGACATCATCGACTACGGCATCGCGCGGGGGGACACCGACTACATCGTGTCCACCGGGGGGTGGATGCTGACGGTCACCGTGGTGCAGATCCTCTGCTCGGTCGGCGCCGTCTACTTCGGCGCGCGCACCGCGATGGCCTTCGGGCGCGACGTCCGGGCCGCGATCTTCCACCGGGTCGGCCGGTTCTCCGCCCGCGAGGTCGCCACCTTCGGCCCGCCGTCGCTGATCACCCGCACCACCAACGACGTCCAGCAGGTGCAGCTGCTGGTGGCCATGCTCTGCACGATGTTCGTCACCGCGCCGATCATGTGCGTGGCCGGCGTGATCATGGCCCTGCACGAGGACGTCGGGCTGTCCTGGCTGCTGCTGGTCTGCGTGCCGGTGCTGGTGGTCTCCATCGGGCTGATCGTGGCCCGGATGGTGCCGCAGTTCCGCCTGATGCAGGAGCGCATCGACGCGGTCAACCGGGTGCTGCGCGAGCAGCTGTCGGGCATCCGGGTGGTCCGCGCGTTCGTCCGCGAGCCCGCCGAGACCCGCCGGTTCGCCGGGGCCAACACGGCGCTGACGGACACCGCGCTGCGGGTCGGCAGGCTGCAGGCGCTGATCTTCCCGACGGTGATGCTGATCCTCAACGCGTCGAGCGTCGCGGTGCTGTGGTTCGGCGCGCACCGGGTGGACACCGGGGAGATGCAGATCGGCTCGCTGACCGCGTTCCTCAACTACCTGCTGCAGATCCTGATGTCGGTGATGATGGCGACGTTCATCTCGATGATGATCCCGCGGGCCGCGGTCTGCGCCGAGCGGATCAACGAGGTGCTCGACACCGAGCCGTCGGTGCGCCCGCCGGTCGCGCCCGTGCGCGAGCTGACCCGGCACGCCGACGTGGAGTTCCGCGGTGTCGAGTTCCGCTACCCCGGCGCCGTTGAGCCGGTGCTGCGGGACATCTCGCTCCGCGCCGAGGCCGGGCGGACCACCGCGATCGTCGGCAGCACCGGCTCGGGCAAGTCGACGCTGCTCTCGCTGATCCCGCGGCTGATCGACGCCACCGGCGGCCAGGTGCTCGTCGACGGCGTGGACGTCCGCGAGCTCGACCCCGACCTGCTGTGCGAGCGCATCGCCCTGGTGCCCCAGCGCGCCTACCTGTTCACCGGCACCGTCGCGAGCAACCTGCGCTACGGGAACCCGGACGCCACCGACGAACAGCTCTGGCAGGCCCTGGAGGTGGCGCAGGCGCGCGACTTCGTCGAGGCCATGCCCGGCGGGCTCGACGCGCCGATCGCGCAGGGCGGCACGAACGTCTCCGGCGGGCAGCGGCAGCGGCTGTCGATCGCGCGGGCGCTGGTCCGCGCGCCGGAGGTCTACCTGTTCGACGACTCGTTCTCCGCGCTCGACCTCGCGACCGACGCGGCGCTGCGGGTGGCGCTGCGGCCGCACACCCGGCGCTCGGCGGTCGTCGTCGTCGCGCAGCGGGTCTCCACGATCCTCGACGCCGACCAGATCGTGGTGCTGGACAAGGGGTCGGTCGTCGGAATCGGCACGCATCGCGAGCTGATGGGCACCTGTCCGACCTACGTCGAGATCGTCGAGTCCCAGCTCACCCCGGAGCAGGTCGCATGAGCACCGCCACCCAGACCCGCCCGCGCCCGATGGGCGGCGGGCCCCGGTTCCCGGGCATGACCGGGCCGGTCGAGAAGGCGAAGGACTTCGGCCCGTCCGCGAAGCGGCTGGCGCGCCGGCTCTACCCGGAGCGGTTCGCGTTCGGTGCGGTCGTCGTGCTGGCCGTGACCAGCGTCTCGTTCGCGGTGGCGGGGCCGAAGATCCTCGGGCACGCCACCGACATCATCTTCGACGGCGTCCTCGGCCGGCTGCGCAACGTGCCCGGCGCGGGCATCGACTTCTCCGCGCTGGCCGGCGTGCTCGGCTGGGTGCTGGCGCTGTACCTGGCGTCCTCGCTGTTCGGCTGGGTCCAGGGCCGGCTGCTCAACGTCGTGGTGCAGCGGGTGGTGTTCCGGCTGCGCGAGGACGTCGAGGACAAGCTGCACCGGCTCCCGCTGCGCTACTTCGACGGGCAGCCGCGCGGCGAGCTGCTCTCCCGCGTCACCAACGACATCGACAACATCTCCACGACGCTGCAGCAGACGCTGAGCCAGCTGCTGACCTCGCTGCTCACCGTGGTCGGCGTGCTGGTGATGATGGTGACCATCTCGCCGCTGCTGGCGCTGATCGCGTTGGCGGTGATCCCGCTGTCGGTGTTCGTCACCGCACAGATCGGCAAGCGCGCGCAGAAGAAGTTCATCGCGCAGTGGAAGAACACCGGCGCGCTGAACGCGCACATCGAGGAGTCGTTCACCGGCCACCAGCTGGTCAAGGTGTTCGGCCGGCAGAAGGAGTCCGAGGCGGAGTTCACCCGCCGCAACGACGAGCTGTACGAGGCCGCGCGCGGCGCGCAGTTCATCTCCAGCCTGATCATGCCGTCGATGATGTTCCTGTCCAACCTCAGCTACGTCGTGGTCGCCGTGGTCGGCGGCCTGCGCATCACCTCCGGCGCGATGACGCTGGGCGAGGTGCAGGCGTTCATCCAGTACTCGCGCCAGTTCACCCAGCCGCTGACCCAGGTCGCGTCGATGGCCAACCTCATGCAGTCCGGGGTCGCCTCGGCCGAGCGGGTGTTCGAGCTGCTGGACGCCGACGAGCAGGAGCCGGACCCGGCGGAGGCGTCGCTGCCGGCGCAGCGGCGGGGCCGGGTCGAGTTCGAGCACGTGTCGTTCTCCTACCGGCCCGAGCAACCGCTGATCGAGGACCTGTCGCTGGTCGCCGAGCCGGGCCAGACGGTGGCGATCGTGGGCCCGACCGGGGCCGGGAAGACGACACTGGTCAACCTGATCATGCGGTTCTACGAGCTGGACGCGGGCCGGATCACCCTGGACGGCGTGGACATCACCGCGCTCAAGCGGGAGGACCTGCGGTCGCAGACCGGCATGGTGCTGCAGGACACCTGGCTGTTCGGCGGCACGATCCGGGACAACATCGCCTACGGCCGGCCGGACGCGACCCACGAGGAGATCGTCGCGGCGGCGAAGGCCACCCACGTGGACCACTTCGTGCGCACGCTGCCGGACGGCTACGACACGGTGATCGACGAGGAGGGCACGAACGTCAGCGCGGGGGAGAAGCAGCTGCTCACGATCGCGCGGGCGTTCCTCGCCAGCCCCTCGCTGCTGATCCTGGACGAGGCGACGAGCTCGGTGGACACCCGCACCGAGTCGCTGGTGCAGCACGCGATGGCGGCGCTGCGCTCCTCGCGCACCAGCTTCGTCGTCGCGCACCGCCTGTCCACGATCCGCGACGCCGACCTCATCCTGGTGATGGAGTCGGGCCGCATCGTGGAGCAGGGCACGCACGACGAGCTGCTCGCCGCGCGGGGCGCCTACCACCGCCTGTACTCCGCCCAGTTCGCCGCGACCACCACCTGACCGAACGCCACCCCACCCACCGCCGACCCGACCCCACATCACCGAGCCGACCCGCGACATCGGCGAGTCGACCCGTCGCGTCGGCGAGTCGACCCCTCACGTTGGCGTGTCGACCCGTGGCGTCGGCGAGTCGACCCCTCACGTTGGCGTGTCGACCCATCGCGTCGGCGAGTCGACCCGCTGCGCGGTGCCGGCAGCGCCGCCGGGTGCGCCGAGCCGGCGACGTGCGGAACCGGACCGACCGCGTGGGGGGTCGGTTCGCCTGCGTGAGGGGTCGGCTCGACCGCGCCAGAGGCCGACTCGCTTGCGTGGGGGGTCGGGTCGCCGACGTGGGGGGTTCGGGTGGGGCGGCTACTTTTCGCTGGTGCGGGCGGGGGTCGCGCGGCCGAGGGTGTCGCCCTGCGCGTCCAGTGCCTCGACGGCCACGAAGTCCACCCGCTCGGGGATCTCGATCTTCGTCTCGTAGCCGGTCCGCGGGGCCTCCCGCGCGACCTCGAGGTGGTCGGCGTCCGCGCCGGTGAGCACCCGCCACCGGGTGACCTCCGTCGCGCCGTTCCAGCTCGCGTACACGGTCGTGCCGTCGGCGTCGGTGCGGCCGGCCACGGCGGGCGGCTCGGCGGGCCGGCCGGTCCACTCCGCGAGCAGCGCCCGGTAGGAGAACGTCTTGTCCGGCAGCCGGCCGTGCAGCAGCACCTCGCCGGTCGGCGCGAACGCGGTGAACGCGGGCCGGGAGCCCCAGCCGACGAAGCTGTCGCCGCTCGGGAGGAGCTGGTGGTTGCCCTGGCTGCCGTTGGTGAGCTCGTCGGGGCTGCCGAACGCGCTCACCAGTGTCGCCGTGCGGGCCTGCTCGTCCACGTCGAGCACCAGCGCGCGCGACGGCGGACCCTTGTCGTCCAAATTGGACGCATTGTCCATCAGGCTGATCCGCCCGCCGGGCCGCCACCGCGCGTCGTGCTGCCACGCGAAGCCGGCGCCCTCGCCGAACTCGAAGTCGCTGAGCTTGCCGCCCAGCCGCCACAGCACCTTGCCGGTCTTCCGGTCGATCTTGTAGATGGCCTTGGTGTGCCGCGCGGAGATCAGCAGGTTCCCGTCGGCGTCCTCGTCGACGGAGTTGATGTGGAAGTAGTCGTAGGGCTTGCCCGGCTCGTCTGGCTTCGGCTCGGCCGACTCGGACACCGCGACGTGGTCGATGCTGTGCCACTCGAACAACACCCGGCCGCTCGCGATGTCGACCTCCTGCACCACGCCCTCGCGGACCGTGTCGTCGCCGCGCACGGTCGGGTAGCTCAGCACCAGCGCCGTGTTCCGTGGCGTGATCACCATGTCGTGCAGGTCGGCCGACAGCCCGTTGCCGGCCCGGACGGTCGCGATCTGCCGGTAGCTCTGGTCGAGCACCGCGTACTCGCCGTTGCCCCAGCCGCGCTCGGGGGACGAGCCGTGCCAGTAGGTCAGCACCGGCTTGCCGCGGTAGGTCTGCATCGCCAGGTCGTTCGGGAACGTGCCGTCGTCGTCGAACCGGATCATCCACACCGGCTGGCCGTCGGTGTCCACGATCATGCCGTATCCCTGCGTGTCACCCTTCTCCCGCTCGCCGAAGCGGGCCAGCAGGAACACGTACCCGGGGTCCGTCCCGGCCTTGGAGGTCCGGATGTCCACCACGGGCGGGTGCAGATCGGGCCGGCTCACGTAGTCCGCCGTGGCCACCGGCTTGTCGGAGTCTCTGTCCGCCGGCGGGTCGCTCTGCTCACATCCACTCAGGACGAGGGCCAGGGCAAGCACCATCGCGAGACGCCACATGCGAACCATCACACCACGAATCCGGGGCCCGTTGGTAACAGTCCTCAGTGGATGGTTGGATCCGCTGGTCAGCCGAGCCCGAGCCGGCGACCCGCCACGACGGCCGCGCGGCGGTCGTTCACGCTGAGCTTGGCATGGGTGGCCCGCACGTGCGTCTTGACCGTGTTCACCGGCCGCCGAGCAGTCATCCATCGCGGACACCGCGCGGCCGGTCCGCGCGCGAACGTGTCGGGCACGACCGAAGCCGCCCGCCTGCTCGAGCAGCAGCCGCGGTACCGACGCTGGTTCTGGGTTGTCTACCTCGTGCACGGGCACCGGCGGGGCGCTGGGCGGCGCCGGGCTCGGGTTCGCGGCGAGTATGCGGCGTGGCGGTCGGGCTCGCCGTGCTGGTGTTCGTGTTCCTCGACCGGCCCAGCGGTCTCGCCGTGCTGCTGATCGCGCTGCTGCTGCTGCTGGTGGTCTGCCTCGCGGCGATCCAGTTCCTGGACCAGCTCCCGGCGGCCGCCGGCCCGACGGACACCGGGTGACCGGCTCACGACGTCGGTGCCGTGGTTCCGGTCGCGGTGGGCTCGGTGGAGCTCACCGTCGGGCTCGCCGGGGAGCAGATCGCGGCCGCGTCGCCGAGCGAGTCGAGCAGGTCGCGGGCGGCGGTGCGCAGCCCGGCGCGGTCCAGCGGCTGCGCGCCGAGCGCGTCCCGCATCCGCTGCAGCGCCTGTCCCGCCGCGTCGAGGTTCGCGCCGACCTCGGGTCGGGCCGCGGCCCGCGCGGCGTCGAGGGCGTCGGACAGCTCACCCGCCGCCGTCCGCACCTGCTCGACGGTCGCGTCCCCGGTGACCAGCCGGCCGGCCGCGGTGACCAGCGCGCTGGCGGTGTCCGCGACGTCGGCGCACTCCTGGCGCACCGGCACGGTCGTGGTCTCGGTGGTCGTGGTTGTGGGGGTGGGCGGTTCGCTCGGCTGGTCGCCACCGGACGACGTGCAGCCGGCGAGGACCAGGGTCATGCCGCACACCAGGGCCAGATGTCGCACGCTCACGTGGTTCATGGTCGGGGGGTACCCGCCCGCGGGGCCTCGCATGTTCCGGGTGAGGTTCGCGCCCCGGCAGGGAGGGTGCCCGGGCGGTTGCTGGGTCGGTCCGCCCGGGCGTCAGCCGCGGAGGTTGGCCAGGCCGCGGCGGACGCGTTCGAGCAGCTCGATGTCCGGTCGGTCGTCGGTTCCGGTCGAGGTGCGGTGGACCTGCACGAGACCCATGCCGGCCATGTCGTCGAGGAGCACGCGGACCACGCCGAGCGGCAGCGACAGCAGCGCGCCGACCTCCGCGACGGACTTGGAGTGCCGGCACAGCCGGGCCACCGACTGGTGCTCGCTGCGCAGCGCGTCGAGCAGCTCCTCGGCGCGTGCGGTGGTGGACACCAGGGTCTCGATCTCCAGCTGGTGGTTCGCCCGCGTCCGGCCACCGGTCCAGGCGTAGGCGCGCACGCTCGAGGAGAGCTCCTCGATCTGCTCGGCCGGCGCCGGCGCCGGGTGCGGCGCGGGCGCCTGCGGTGCGGGCTCGGGTGCCGCGTCCCGACGGTGGCCGCCCGACCGGGCGATCCCGTTGAGGACGTCGGCGAAGGTCAACTCCGGCCCTTCCTCGTCGGTCATGGGCAGCTCACCCACCGAATGTCAGTTCGCGGTCAGCGCGGCACGCAGCTGCGGGGTCAGGATCTGCCCGACCTGGTCCACCAGCACGGCCATCTCATAGGCGACCTGCGAGATGTCGCAGTCGCGGCCGGCCAGCACCGCGAGGCACGAGCCGTCCTTGATCGACGTGAGCAGCAGCGCGCCGTGGTCCATCTCGACGATGGCCCGCACGACCTGCTCGGCGCCGAGGCACTTCGCCGCGCCCAGGTTCAGGCTGACGATCCCGGCGGAGATCGCGGACAGCTGCGCGGCCCGCTCGGTCGGCAGCCGGGCTGAGGAGGCGAGCAGCAGGCCGTCGACGGAGACCACGACCGCGTGCGCGACCCCGGGAACGCTCTCGGCGAAGTTGTTGACCAGCCAACCGAACTGTCCCATCTGCTGGGTGTCGACGGTCATGTGTCGCTGGCCCCCTTCCGGTTCTCGCTCGCTCGGACACCGGCCTGGAAGCCGCTCAGGAACCCGCGGGTGCGGTCGGCGTCCCTGGTCCGCGGCCTCGGCCGCTGCTCGTTCATCGGCGGAGCGAGCAGTTGACCCTTTGGCACCCGCTTGGGTAGGCCGTTCGGTCCAGCCTCGGGTGCCACGGGGGGAGTCGACGGGACGTACCCGGGCGTTTCGTCCGCGGCGGATTGACGTGACAACCAGCTGAACGGGCCCTCATCGGGCATCGGCGCGGCCGGCACCTGCGCGGTGAACAGGATCGACGCGGGCGTGGTGGCCGGCGGGAAGTCCGACAGCGTCACGTGGATCCCGGCCGACTCCAGCCGCAGCGCGACCCCCGCCACCTCGATCGGCTCCGCGGGCGCGGCCGGCGCGGGCAGCGGGACCGGGGCGGCCGGCGCGGGCTCGGCGCCCGCCATGACCACGTTGGCCGGGACGAACACGGACGCGCGCAGGCCGTCGCCGTCCTCGCGGCGGGCCAGCCGCACCCGGATCCCGTGCCGGACGGTCAGCCGGCCGACCACGAACAGGCCCATCTGCCGCGACACCGGCACGTCGACCCCGCCGCCGGCGGCGACGCGCTGGTTGGCCTCGCGCAGCTCGTCCCCGCCCATGCCGACGCCCTCGTCGAGGATGTCGATCAGCACCGCGCCGTCGTCGTCGAGCCTGCTGGAGATCACGACCTGGCTGTCCGGCGGGGAGAACCGCGTCGCGTTCTCGATCAGCTCGGAGATCGACCGGACGAGGTCTCCCGCGGCGTAGCCGACGATGCGGGCGCCCGGCGCGGAGCGCACGACCGCACGCTGGTAGTGCTCGACCTCCGAGACGGCCGCGCGCAGCACGTCGGGCACCGCCATGGGCTCGGTGGACCGGCGGGCCAGGCCCGAGCCGGACAGCACCATGAGGTTCTCGTTGTTGCGCCGCATCCGGGTGGCCAGGTGGTCGATCCGGAACAGGTTCGCCAGCTGGTCGGGGTTGTCCTCCTTCTGCTCGAGCTGCTCCATCAGCCGCAGCTGGCGTTCCACCAGGCCCTGGCTGCGGCGGGAGAGGTTCATGAAGATGTTGGCGAGGTTGCTGCGCAGGCTCGCCTCCTCCGCCGCCGAGCGCACCGCCTGCGCGTGCACGGCGTCGAACGCGCGGGCCAGCTGGCCGAACTCCTCGGTGGTGCGCAGCGGCACCGGGTCGATCGCGACCTTCGCCGCCTCGCCCGCGCGGATGCTCGCGACCGCCGCGGGCAGCCGGTTGTTGGCCACGTCCAGCGCGGTGCGGCGCAGCAGCCCGACCGAGCGCAGCAGGTAGCGGCTGAGCACGCCGCCGATGCCGGCGGCGAGCAGCACCATGGTCAGCAGCAGCACCGAGGCGCCGCCCGCGCGGTTGCCGAAGCTGTCGGCGAGCGCCGAGGAGTCGCCGCGCAGCCCGTCCGCGGCGTGCTCGGTCACGTCGGCCATCAGCGCCATGGAGGCGTTGAACGAGGTGTCCCACTGCTTCTGGGTGAACGGCGGCCTGGTGACCCCCGGGGTGCGGGCGGCGAGCACGAGCAGCTTGCGCCGGGCGACCTCGTTGCCGGTCACCGTCGTCTCGTAGCGGGTGAGCAGGTCCGGGTTGGCCACCGCGCGGAAGTCGCTGAGGCTGTCGCCGAGCCGCACGTCGGCCTCGCCGATCGTCGCTCGGTCGGAGTCGGTCAGCCTGCCCTTGCGCACGCCGACCAGCCCGGCTGCCTGCTGGATGCCGATCTGCTCGCGGGCCGTCTGCAGCACGTTGAGCGCGATGGACGCGCTGGTCAGGTTCTCGTCCGGGAAGCGGCCGACGAGCGCGCGGTCGAACTCCAGCACGGCGTTGGTGACCGCGTCGTAGGCGATCAGGATGATGCCGCCGTCGGCCCCGGCGGCGACCCGGCCGCGCGCGTAGGGCAGCAGGGTTCGGGCGCCGGTCAGGTTGCGGAAGCGGCGGATGGCGTTCTCGCCGAGGTCCGGCGCGCGCCCGACGGCGGCGTCGGTGCGGGTGAGGGCCGCGTCGGAGACGTCGCCGAGCTTGGCGAGGTCGCGCCCGTGGCGCACCGCGGCGTTGCGCTCGTTCTGGATGGCGGTCAGCGCGTCGACCACCTGGACGCGGACGGCCGCGATGCGCTCGATGTCCGCATAGGAACCGGCCAGCCGGACGTCGCCCTGCACCCGCAGCACGCCGAGCACCAGGGCGCCGAGAACCGGCACCACGAGCACGACGCCCAGCTTCACCTGCAGCGGCCAGTTACGCCACTGCGCGGCCGTCGACCACCACCTCACGGGATCTCCTCCCGGCACGCGTTTGCGGGCGCAACAATTGCAAGCCAACTTAGGGATCTATGCCTATCGCGTTCAAGAGTCGATTTCGCCACCGGACGAGTACGCTCCGTTGCCAGATGGCCGGAAAGGAAATTGCGCGATGTAGCGAGAGCCGGTTAGTTCTGCACGGACTCTGTTCCTTGACTCAGGCGCGCCGATGGTTACCCTTCGATGGTCGTGTGCGCCGCCGGTCGGCTCGGCGCCCCCGAAATGGTCGCGAAAGAGAGCTGCGATGACCACTACGTCGTCATTTACGCGCGCGCCGGAAAGGCAGTACGTCGACGACGCGCGCGGCCCGGACTTCGCTGCCATTCGCGCGGACGCCGACTTCGTCGAGGTGCGCCGGCGCTTGTCCCGGTTCGTCGTCCCGGCCTGCGCGCTGTTCCTCGTCTGGTACCTGACGTTCGTGCTGCTCGCCGCGTACGCGCCGGGCTTCATGGGGCATCGCGTGTTCGGCAGTGTCACGGTTGGACTGCTACTGGGACTGTCCCAGTTCGTCAGTACCGTCGTGATCACGTTGTGGTACGCGAGTTTCACGCGCAGACGCGTCGATCCGCAGGTCGAGGAGCTGCGCGCGCGGGTGGCGGAGCAGGTCGCCGAGCAGGTGGGCGAGCACCGTCCATGACGAACCCGGTACTGAACGTCAGCATCTTCCTGGTGATCGTCGCGAGCACGCTGTTCGTGGTGTATCGAGTCAGTAGCCGGAATACGACGACCGCTGACTACTATGCGGCCGGCGGACAGTTCAGCGGTGTGCAGAACGGAATCGCACTGTCCGGCGACTATTTGTCCGCGGCATCGTTTCTCGGCGTCGCCGGCGCGATCGCGGTGCAGGGTTACGACGGTTTCCTGTTCTCCATCGGATTCCTCGTCGCGTGGTTGATTCCGTTGTTGCTCATAGCGGAACGATTTAGGAACGTCGGCCGGTTCACGATGGGCGACGTGCTCAGTTTCCGGATGCGCCAGCGTCCGGTTCGGGCCGCGGCGGCGAACGCGACGCTGGTCATCTCCGCTTTCTACCTCCTCGCGCAGATGGCCGGGGCCGGCGTGCTGGTCGCGCTGTTGCTCGACGTGCGCTCCGCCGGCGGGCAGGCGCTCGTGATCGGCGCGGTCGGCGTGATCATGATCGTGTACGTGCTCGTGGGCGGCATGAAGGGCACCACCTGGGTGCAGATCATCAAGGCCAGCCTGCTGCTCGTGTGCGTGGTGATGCTGAGCGTGTTCATCCTCGGCAAGTTCGGCTTCGACCTGTCGAACCTGCTCGACCGCGCGGCGGCGAACAACGCGATGGGCGAGTCGATCCTGAGCCCGGGGGCGCAGTACGGGAAGTCGGGGACCTCGAAGCTCGACTTCGTGTCGCTGGCGCTGGCGCTCGTGCTGGGCACCGGGGCGCTGCCGCACGTGCTGATGCGGTTCTACACGGTGCCCGACGCGTACCAGGCGCGCCGCTCGGTCATCTCGGCGACGTGGGCGATGGTGCTGTTCTACCTGTCGACGTTGGTCATCGGCTACGGCGCGAGCGCCATCGTCGGCTCGAAGGCGATCGAGGCGGCGCCGGGCGCGGAGAACTCGGCGGTGCCGTTGCTGGCGTTCGCCGTGGGCGGCACGGTCCTGCTGGCGATCGTGGCGGCGGTGGCGTTCACCACGATCCTCGCCGTGGTGGCGGGGCTGACGCTGACCGCGTCGGCGTCGTTCGCACACGACGTGTACGCGAACGTGATGAAGCACGGCCGGCCGACGCCGGGTGCCGAGCTGCGGGTGGCCCGGCTGACCGCGGTGGTGATCGGCTGCCTGGCGATCGGCGGGGGGATCCTGGCCATCGGGCAGAACGTGGCGTCGCTGGTGGCGCTCGCGTTCGCCGTGGCGGCCTCGGCGAACCTGCCGACGATCCTCTACACGCTGTTCTGGCGCCGGTTCAACACGACGGGGTCACTGTTCTCGATCTACGGCGGTCTCGTCTCGTGCCTGCTGTTGATCGTGTTCTCCCCGGTGTTCTCCGGTTCGGCCACGTCGATCATCAGGGGCGTCGACTTCCACCTGTTCCCGCTCAGCAACCCCGGCATCGTGTCGATCCCGCTCTCGTTCCTCCTGGGCTTCCTCGGCACCGTCCTCGGCCGCGACGACAGCGACCGCGCCCGCTCCGACGAACTGGAGGTCCGCTCGGTGACCGGCATCGGCGCCAGGTGAGCCCGCCGGTGGCGCCGAGCCGGAAATCGTCCACAATGGAAGCCATCGGCCGATGGTTCGCGCCGCGAAGAATTGCATGTGCATCTTCCAGTGCATTTGACGCGTGTGCTTTACTTTTTGGGTCGCCTGTCGACGCCCGATGGCTGCCACGGTGGTCCGACTACGGAACGTGACGGGCTTGATAGATCGAATTTATGACAGCGGGTAAATTTGCCGTCGAACCGCGGGTTCGACGGGAGGATTTCGCGTCATCGGACCACGTTGCCGTACATTTCACCGAGCGGGTCCGCTATCAATTCGATTCGCGCGCCGTCCGGATCCTGGAAATAAACCGAGACCTCGCTGTGAACTTCGTGTGGTAGGCCCGCTGCCTCGAGCTTGTCCTTCAATTTCCGCCAGCGCTCCGGTGCCACCGAGATGGCCACATGGTGCAGGCCGCCGAGCACCTCGGCGTAGTCCCCCAGCTCGAGTCCGGGAAAATCGAAGAAAGCGAGAAGGTTGCCGTTCCCGATGTCGAAGAAGAAGTGCGAGGAGCCCGGGTAGTCCCGGTTCTCGATGAGCTCGGTGAGCGGGAACTCCAGCAGGTCCTGGTAGAAGCGGATGGTGCGCTCCACGTCGCCGCTGATGAGGGCGGTGTGGTGCAGCCCGCGGCCGCTGGAGGCGCTGCGCTCGTTGCTGGGGCGCAGGTGGGCCTCGCGGAGCCGGTTTCGCGCCTCGGTGAGCGCGGCGACGTCGTACGCGGTCACAGCGAACTCCGTTCTCCCTGGTCAACGGGCCGCCGACGGCGGCCGCCACCGGCCAGGATAGGGCGCCCGAGCCCTGTATGCGCTGGTGGACGCGCCCGGACGCGCATGTCTACGACATCGGTCAGTTGACCGATGTCTCACCGGGTCCGGCGAACGAGGCTTGCTGAGTCCAAGTTTTGGAGATCGCAACAACGAGACGACATAGGTCGTGGGGTGAAGTGGTGACCGCTCCGGACTGGCACGACGAGCTTGTTCTCGTCGCCGAGCTGGCCAGCGTCAACAACCAGATTGCCCGGTTCGTACTCCGGCTGCTCGACGCGGATGCCGGAAGACGAGAGCAGATCGCCGCAGGCGACGAGTACCACCTCGGTGGCCGGCTCGTCGACCTGGGCCACGCGCTGCAGAACCGAGCAGCGTACAGGGCCGCAGAGCCCACACAGTCCGACGAAGGGGCTTTCGACGACTGTGTAAACCTGCGGCCCCGGACGCTCGCACTAGACAAAATTCTGAACCGAAGCGCGTGCGGTGTTCATTGATTGCTCGTATTCCGCTAGTTGTAGGTCATGCCCGGCGTGTTGTACGTCATGTCGGAATGACCCGCCGCGGACGCGGTGCCAATGGCGGCAAAGATGAGCAACAGCGAAGCGATGAGAGCAGTGATCAATCGCGCGATCTTCATTCTGGCCTCCCGAAAGCAAAACGGTCAGATTCACGCGGTTGGCATGCCGTCCCCGTGTTTTGGGTTTGGTGCTGGCCCAACTTAGGGGTCAATTAAACTATGACATAAGACGACGTAATCGACCAACCACTGTAAGTTACAAACAGCTAACAACGGTCCTCGCATGTCAGATGACAGGGTGTGCCGTCGCTATCCGTGGTACGGCACCCGGATGGCCGATGCTCGCGGCAGGGTCACGTCTTACTGTCGAAGTATGTCGGGTGATTCGACTGATCTCGTCGGCCGCGACGCGGAACTCGCCCGACTCAACGAGTGGATTGACGCTCTCGGCGCCGGTTCCGGGCGAGCCCTGTTGATCGAGGGGGAGCCCGGAATCGGCAAGTCCTCCCTGGCCCGCGCTGCTATCGGCCTCGCCGAGCAGCGCGGCTACCAGGCGTTTTGGGCCGAGGGCGACGAGCTGGGGCAGGCTTTGCCGCTGCAGCCGTTGCTGAATGCGCTGCGGGACAGGGAAGCCACCGGCGAGCCGCGGCTGGTGACGATCCTGCGGCTGTTGCGGGGCGAGGTCACGAGCTCCGCGGACCCGACGGTCGCCGCGTCCGAGCAGATGCTCACCCTGATATCCGAGCTGTGCAGTGCGGCGCCCACCGTCCTGGTGGTCGACGACATGCAGTGGGCGGACATAGCCACCATCAGCGTCTGGGAATGGCTGGCCCGCTCCGTGGAGCGCACGGAGCTGCTGTTGATCGGCGTCGTGCGGCCGGTCCCGCACCGGGAGGAGCTGTTCCCGATCCGCCGGGTGGTGGGGGAGAACGGCGTCATCCGTCTCGGTGGCCTGCCCGGCCAGGCGATCGCCGATCTGGTCACCAGCATCTCGGACGGCACCCCCAGCGCGGGCCTGCTGCGCCTGGCCGACGACGCGGCGGGCAACCCCCTGTACGTGACCGAGCTGATGGACGCCCTTGCCCGGTCGGAACGGCTGAAGCTGGACGACGCCGGCATCGTGGAGGTGACCGACGGGCCGGTGCCCGGCTCGCTCGTCGCCGCGATCGCGCACCGGCTCGACTTCCTGCCCAAGGAGATCCGCACGGTCCTGCAGGGCGCGGCACTTCTCGGGGTGGATTTCCTGGTCTCGGATCTCGCCATCGTGATGGGCACCCGGATAGCCGAACTGGTCCCGGCGCTCGACGAGGCCCGCGCTGCGGGGGTGCTCAGGGACGCCCGCGAGAAGCTGGCCTTCCGGCATCCGTTGATCCGCAGGGCGTTGTACGACGACATCGCCGAGGCGGTGCGCCCGGCATGGCACCTGGATGCGGCCCGGGCGCTCGCGAAGGCCGGTGCACCGGATCAGCGGGTCGCCCGGCAACTGCTGCAGGCGGTCAACTCGCCCGGGGCGGGCCCGCTGGACGAGTCGTTGCTGGACTGGTTGGTCGGCGCCGCGCCCACACTCGTCGCGCAGGCGCCGCGGACGGCGATCGATCTGCTGAAACGGGCGGTGCGCAGGTCCCCCGCGACCACCAAGCGGGGAGCCGTCCTCGCTTGCCGGCTGGCCGACGCCCTGTTCCGGACCGGCGACCGGGTGTCCGCCGAGCAGGTGGCCACCCGAGCGATGGCGGTGGTCAGCGACTCGGATCTGCTCGTCGACCTGTACAGCACGGTCGCGCAGTGCCGCGCGCTGGTGGGGCGGGCGGACAAGGCGTTCGAGGAGTTGGCGCAGGCACTCGCGCGTCCCGGCATGTCGGCGCGGCACCGGGCCCGGCTGCTGGTCATGACGGCACGGGCCCGCCGGGATCTCGGTGAGGTCATCGCGGCCGGTGAGGTCGCCTCGGAGGCGCTGGCCACCGGGGAGGAGACGGGGGACCGGTGGGCGGTCGGCTGGGCGTTGCACGTGCTGATCATCGTGTCGATGATGCAAGGGGACGTGGTGTCCGCCCTGCCGCTGTTCGAGCGGGCGCTGACGGTCGTCGGTGACGACTCGGCGCTCACGGACCTCGGGCTGCTGCTGCAGGTCAACCAGGCCGTCGCGCTGGGGGATCTGGACCGCTACGAGGAGGCGCTGCGCGCGGCCGAGCAGGTGCGCGAGCGGGCCGACCACGCCGGCAGCCTGGTGCGGCTCGCGCAGGCGCAGAGCGCGCTGGGCACGCTGCTGTTCGAGGTCGGGCGGTGGGACGACGCGCAGGCCGAGGTCGAGACCCTGCCGGACGAGTTCAAGGACCCCAGCGTGACCTGCTGCGACCGGGGCATCGCCGCGGCGATCGCCTTCCACCGGGGCGATCCGGCCACCGCGCGCCAGCACCTGGTCATGGCCGAGCCCAGCGCGGAGAAGATCGGCAACCGGGTCGTCGCCTCGCTGACCCTCGCGCGGAGCCTGGACCACGAGATGTCCGACGACCCGGACGAGGCGCTCGCGGTGCTCACCTCCGGTGTCGCCAGGCGCGCCGAGGAGCTCGACGAGATGGAGGACCTGCTCCCCGACGCCGCCCGGCTGGCCGCGAGCACCGGGAGCACCGGAGCCGCGGCGGACATCGCCGAGCAGGCGGCCACGCTGGCGGGCCGGTCGCAGGTGCCGCACCGGGTCGCCACCGCCGCGTACTGCCGGGGCCTGCTGGACGGCGACCCCGCGCTGCTGCAGAACGCGGCCGACCGTTACCACGAGGCGGGGCTGCCGCTGCTGACCGCGAGGGCGCTGGAGGCCGCGGCGGTCCGGCTCGCCACCACGGGCGACAGCCGCTCCGCGCGCACCGCCTTCACCCGCGCCGACGACGTCTACGCCCGGCTCGGCGCGCACTGGGACCTCGCCCACCTGCGCGCGCAGCTGCGCCAGTTCGGCATCCGGCGCGGTCCCCGGGCGAAGCACCGGCAGGCGCGCGTGGGCTGGAACAGCCTGACGCCGACCGAGTCGCGGATCGCCGGGATGGTCGCCGGCGGGATGTCCAACCCGCAGATCGCCGAGCAGCTGGTGCTCTCACCACGCACGGTCGGCACCCACGTCTCGCACATCCTGGCGAAGCTGGGCGTCCGATCCCGCATCGACATCGCCCGCGAGGCGGCCGGGCAGGACCTGACGCTCACCGAGGTGATCCGCTAACCCTTGGCGATGATCTCCCGCAGCGCCGCGTCGAACTCGGCTGGCTTCTCGATGTGCGGGCTGTGGCCGGCGTCCGCGATGACCACCTCGTCGTAGGTGCCGCCGGCGGCGGCGTAGCGGTCCAGCACCGCGCGGGTCTGGGCGATCATCGGCTGCGGCGGGTGGGTCTCGGCGCCTGGCCAGCCCGGCACGGCGCCCAGCGCGCCCAGGTTCGCCAGGTCGAACATCGACGCGTCCGACACGATCTGGTCGGCGTCCCCGCGGATCCAGCGGATCGGGGGCTTCGGGGCGATCTCCGGCAGGTCGTCGAGGCGGAAGTGGGTGGGGGCCATCGTGTTGAGCACGCCGCGGCCGCCCGGCGCCAGGCCCGGCCACACGTCCGTCGTGGTGCTGTCGCCGGGGTAGTGGTCGGCGCCGGTGCGGGTGGAGAGCATCGACTCGACGTAGATGTCCTCGTGCTCGGGCACGAACGGCGGCTTCACGTAGAACGCCCGCAGCACCTGCCGCGGCGACATCGGCGAGTCGGCGGACCGGTCGCCCTCCGCGAGCGCCCGCACGAAGTCCGGGTTCCCGCCGCCACCACCCGAGCACGCGCCGGACGCGTCGATCAGCTCGCCGTCCGCCCCGCGCGTCCCGCCGTAGCCGTACGGCGACACCGGTGCCACCAGCGTCACCGTCCGCGCCACCGCCGGGCGGTCGCGCAGCATCTGCATCACCACGCCGCCGCCCATGCTCCAGCCCACCAGGTGCACCGGCCCCAGCTCCAGGGCGTCGACCACGCCCGCCACGTCGTCGGCGTAGTCGCGCACGCCGCGGGTCGCGTCGACCGGCGCCGGCTCGGTGTCGCCGAAGCCGCGCAGGTCCACCGCGAGCGGCCGGTACTCCGCCGGCAGCGCCAGCATCGTCTCCTGCCAGAACAACGACGACGACACGTTGCCGTGCACGAACACCACCGGCACCCCGGAGTCGCGCACGGACAGCACGTTGACGCTCAGCCGGTCGGTCGGCACCGCGCGGGCGGTGATCCCGTCGAGGAGGTTGGACATCGCGGATCCTTTCACGCCAGCCAGCCCGTCACGGTCGACATGACCGCGGACGCCCAGCCGAGTTCGAGATGGTTCGCCGAGGAGACCAGTGTGGTGGCACCGACGTTCGTGACCCCCGTGGTGGACAGGGCGCTCTGCACGAACACCACGCCGTCGCTCGGGCCGCGGGTCTCGTTCCAGATTCCGACGATCGTCGGCGAGCCGCCGGCCAGCAGGTACACCGGCACCGCGGACGGCGTCGGCGACGACTGGATCCGCGAGATCAGCGAGCCGGCGTCGATCGCCGCCTGGATGCCCGGGCCGCTGGTGTAGAAGCCCTGCCCGCCGTAGTAGGTCGTGTACCAGTCCTGGGTCGTCGTGTTGACCCCGTACACCCCGTCCCACCGCGCCAGCATCTGCCGCTGGCCGGGGTAGGCGTCGTACCCGCCGGCCGGCGTGATCGACAGCTCCGGGTGGTAGGTGTAGAGCCCGTAGCAGGTCATCCGGGTGTGCGGGCTCGGCGCGTTCACCGCCCCGCCGCACTCCGGCCAGATCGAGAAGTCGTGCGCCCAGCCGTGCGCGAAGGGATAGTCGTAGCCGCCGTTCGGGCCGCCCAGCAGGATCAGCTTGCGCACGTCGCCCGCGTAGGACCGGCCCCACGACGGCTTCACCGACGCGACGTACATCCGCGCCGACATCATCCCCTTGCTCCAGCCGACCACGTCGACCTTGGCGGCCCCCAGCCGCGACCTGATGATCGCCACCGCGTCGCCGACCTGCTGTGCCTGCTGCAGGTTGTCGCCCTGCTTGTGCGCGAAGCCGATCGCGAACACCCGGTAGCCGCGCGAGCTGAGGTACTGCATCAGCCCGGTCGACGGGCACGACGCCGACCCGCAGCCGAACCCGCCGGACTCGTTCGGGTTCGCCCACGCGCGGTCGGGGTTGTCGTTCGCGCCGTGCACCAGCAGCACCGGGGTGGCCTTCGCGCCGGTGTCCCACCCGGGCGCGGAGTACAGCAGGAACCGCGACGACGAGGGCCGGGCCACGCCGCCGAAGAACGTGCGCCGCTGCCCGTCCTGGTCCCCGCGCCCGTCCGGCGGGTACTGCTCGTCGTGGAAGCCCGCGGTCGTGTCGCGGTAGCGGTCCACCGACGCCCAGCCGTTCGCGACGCTGGTGTAGGTGGCCTCCTTGGTCAGGTAGGCCGGGTCGGCGGCCTCGGCCGTGCCGTCCAGGACGACCATGCCGGCCGCGACGAGCGCCGCGGCGGCGAGGTAACGGAACGAGCGCATGGGTCGGGTCTCCTCAGGACAGCGCGGCGACGACGGCGGTCACGCCGGCGTCGGCGAACAGGACGGAGTAGTGGTTGGTGCCCGGCACCGTCGTCACCGCCAGCCGGGCCAGCGCGCCGAGGTCGGGGTAGAGCGGGTGCGGTTCGTCGAACATGCCGCGCTCGGCTCGCACGAACGGGGTGCCGGCGGGCAGCGCGGCGAACGCATCGAGGCCGGCCGCGCCGGTGTGCAGGTCGGTGAAGTCCGTCCGCATCGCCTCCTCGGACACCCGGCTGCGCAGGTCCTCGCCGGTGCCGGTCAGGTCGTAGTCCACATAGGCCTCGACGGCCGGCGTCCAGTCCGCGAACGACGGGTGCGCGCGCCAGAAGTCCCGGTACTGCGCGCGGGAGCCGAACCGCATCCCCAGCCGCCGCGCGGCCGGGCCGATCACCGTCTCCGGACCGCCCTCCGGCGCCGGCAGCGGGGCGCCGCCGTCGACGAGCACCAGCCGCGCCACCCGCTCGGGGTGCCGGTGCGCGAGCACGGACGCCACGAAGGCGCCCATGGAGTGCCCGACGACCAGCGCCCGGTCCACCTCCAGCGCGTCCAGCACGGCGAGGCAGTCCGCGGCGTGCGCCGCCATGCCGTACGGGCCGGGCAGCGCGCTGCCGCCGCGCCCGCGCAGGTCCGGCGCGATGACCGCACCGGGCAGCCGGGAGGCGACCTCGACCCACGCCATGCTCGACGCGGTCAGCCCGTGCACGGCCAGCACCGGAGGCGCCTCGCCGGGCTCGACCCCACACCGCGACGCTCAGCTCGCCGCCGGCGACCGGCACGCCGACACGGGACGGCGCGCGCAGACCGGCCGGGCTGGCGGGCACTGGCCACCTCCACGGGAGCACGACACTGGGAACCGGTCATACGGTGACGAACCCGGGCCGCTGCGGCAAGGTGGGCGCTCACCATCCGGCCGGGTCAGGACATGTGGCCCGGCCACACGTGCCGGGCGGACGCGGTGGGCTCAGCCGGTGAGCGCGGCGTCGAGGGTGGGGTACACGGCGAGGTAGGTGTCCAGCCCGGCCACCTCCAGCGGCCGCGCGGTCTCCCGGCTGGACGCCACGACCCGGACCGCGCTCCGCTCGCCCGCGTTCTGGTGCGCCCCGACGATCGCCGCCATCGCGCTGGAGGCCAGGAACGTCACCTCGGCGAGGTCGAGAACGAGGACGGCGGGGGTCCCGGCCAGCGCGAGCGCGATGGACTCCTGCAGCGTCCGGGTGGTCAGCATGTCCAGCTCCCCGGCCACGTGCAACACCACCGCGCCATCCTGATGTTCGATCTCGACGGTCGCGTCTAAGGCATCGCCTTGGTCGGCAGGCATGCCTACCATCATGCAGCGCGACAAGGATCCCCGCAGTGCTGCCAGGTCGGGGGTCCGTCAGCACTGCGGGGACACTCGGCCAATCGTGACCCGGGGCTAGGTCGTTACACCGGTTCTCAGGAATCCGTCGATCTCCGCGAGGAACACCGGCGACGCGGGCTCGCCGGCGGTCAGGATGTGGTTGCGGCTGTGGAGAAACCGCAGCTCACCGTCGGGGATCAGGGTGGCGAGCTCCTGCTCCTGCGCCCGCGGCACGCGCAGGTCGCCGCGCGAGTGCGGGATCAGGGTGGGGCAGCTCACACGCGGCGCCAGCGCCGAGACGTCGATGTGCGCGACTGGTCGAGGAACCGCCGAGACGGTCCGTACCCCGCTGCCGGCCATCGTGCGGGCGGGTGTCGCGACGGAGGACGAGGTCGACGTCGACACGCTGGCCGACCGGCTGTGCGGCGACGTTTCCCGCCGCCGCTGCTCGTCGGGGCCTGGGCGCGGGTCTGAGCGCGCCCGCCGCCGCGGGTGCGGGTATGCATGAGGGGTGCGCCGCTTCGTCGTCCAGCGTCATCGCGCCCGCCGGCTGCACTACGACCTGCGGCTGGAGATGGGTGGCGTGCTGGTGAGCTGGGCGGTGCCGAAGGGGCCGACGCTGGACCCGTCGGTGCGGCTGCTCGCGGTGCACGTGGACGACCACGACCTCGGCCACTACGACTTCGAGGGCGTGGCCGGGCGCGGCGACGTGATCGTGTGGGACCGGGGCGGCTGGGAGCCCGCGAAGACCGACGACCCGGTCCGCGCCGTGGCCGACGGCGAGCTGCACTTCGACCTGTACGGGGAGAAGCTCGCCGGCCGGTTCGTCCTCATCCGCCGCGGCCCGCCGAACTGGCTGCTGGTGCACAAGAACGACGAGCACGCCCGGCGCGGCTGGGACCCCGAGGCACTACCGCGGTCGGTGAAGTCGGGCCGTACCAACGAGGACGTCGCCGCCGGCCGCGGCTGAGCCGGTGCGTCAGCCGACGAGCCGTTCGCTGAGCGTCCACAGCCGCCCGGCGAGCTCCCGGTCGCGGGCGAGGGCGCTCGGCTCGACCGGCCGGCACTTCTCGAAGTAGGCACCCGTCACCCCGGCCACGGCGGGGGAGGTCGCGAGGTGCACCGGCGTGGTCGCGGCGCGGTCGGGGCTGAGCTGGAACGGCCGTGCCGCGGCGAGGAACAGCCGGAACGCGCCCGTCGCGTCGCGGCCGAGGCCGGTGCGGGCGAACCCGGGGTCGGCCGCGTTCGCGGTGACGGCCGACCCGCCGAGCCGGCGGGAAAGCTCGGCGGTGAACAGGATGTTGAGCAGCTTGGTCGCGGAGTAGGTGCGCAGGTGGTGGAAGTCCGCACCGTCCGGCAGTGCGTCGAGGTCGAGCTCCTTGACGTGCCGGTGCCCGGAGGAGGACACGACCACGATCCGGCCCGCCAGCAGGTCCCGCAGCGAGCGGGTGAGCAGGAACGGCGCGAGATGGTTGGTGGCGAAGTCGACCTCGAACCCGTCGTCGGTGCGCTCCAGCCGCGGGCGGGCCACCGCCGCGTTCAGCACCAGCACGTCGAGCCGCTCGTAGCGGGCCCGCACCTGCGCGGCGAGCTCGCGGACCCGCGCCAGCACCGACAGGTCCGCGGTCAGCGGGTCGATCCGCGCGGCAGGCACCCGGCTCCGGATCCGCGCGGCCGCGTCCGCGCCGCGCGCCGCGTCGCGGGCGACCGCGACCACCCGCGCTCCCGTGGCGGCGAGCCGGGTGGCGACCGCCTCGCCGATCCCGCTCGTCGCGCCCGTCACCAGGCAGGTAAAATTTTCATGAGTCATGTTATTCATGACTCATGTCTATCATGTTCCATGACGAAAGGGCCAGGAGTGGGCCGAACCGACGGGGACGGGCTCGGGTTCGAGGGCGGGACGGCGTTCCTGCTCGCGCGGACCGGAGCGCTGGCCCGCCAGCACTGGGCGCGCATGCTCGCGGAGCGGGGCCTGACCCCGCACCACTACGGGATGCTGATGGCCCTGCACGAGAAGGGACCGCTCGGCCAGCAGCGGCTCAGCGCGCTCATCGGGATCGACGCGCGCAACGCGGTGCCGGTGGTCGACGGCCTCGTCGAGCGCGGGCTGCTGAGCCGTGAGGTGGATCCGGACGACCGGCGGCGGCGTGTTCTCGCGCTCACCGCGCGGGGGCGGGCCGCGGTCGGCGACCTGGTCGACACCGGGGCGGAGATCGAGGAGCGGTTCCTCGGCGCGCTGACCGGGACGCAGCGGCGGGAGCTGCGCCGCATGCTCCTCGCCCTGCTGGCCGACCGCGGTTGACCTGGCGTGCGGTCCAGCGTGTTTACTGCCCGGATGAGGCTGGCACTCTACGGGCTGCACCGCGGCAGCAGCGCCGATCCCGACACCCTCGCCCGGCGCGCGCTGCTGGCCGAGCGGGCCGGCATCGACGAGCTCTGGGTCGGCGACCACATCGCGCTGCCCGTCGACGAGGCGGGCGACCCCGCCGACCAGCCGCGGCTGGAGGCCGTCGTCACGCTCGCGCACCTCGCCGCGGTGACCACCCGCATCGGGCTCGGGTTCGGGGTCATCGTGCTGCCGCAGCGCCAGCCGGTGCTGCTCGCCAAGCAGCTTGCCTCCGTGGACGTGCTGTCCAAGGGGCGGCTCACGGTCGGCATCGGGGTGGGCTACGTCGAGCCGGAGCTCGCCGCGCTCGGCACCTCGCTGGCCGAGCGCGCCGCGCGCACCGACGAGTACCTCGCGGCGATGCGCGCGCTCTGGGACGAGCCCGTGCCCTCCTTCCACGGCGAGTTCGTCTCCTTCGACGGCGTGGTCCAGCGGCCCCGCCCGGTGCAGCGCCCGCACCCGCCGCTGGTACTCGGCGGGCACTCGGCGCAGGCGCTGCGGCGCGCCGTGCGGTCCGGGAACGGTTGGTACGGCTGGGATCTCGACCTGGAGGCGACCGCCGAGACGCTCGCCCGGCTACGTGCCGCGGGGCAGCGCCCGGCCGGCCTCGGCGAGCTGGAGATCACCATCACCCCGCCCGGCACGCCCGACGCGGACACCGTGCGCCGCTACGCCGACCTCGGCGTGCACCGGCTGGTCGTCCAGCCGCACACCATGGACGGCACCGCCATCGAGGACCTGATCACCACGATGGGCGACACGCTCGTCGGCCGGGTCTGAACCTCAGGCGGGCATGTACTCCCCGCCGTTGACGTCCAGCACCGCGCCCGGTCACCTCGCAGGCCAGCCGGGACAGCAGGAACAGCACCGCGCCCGCGCACGCCTCGTCGGTGGGGATGCGGCCGAGCGGGTTGCGGGCCGCGATCTCGTCGTACACGTCCTGCTCGCTGATCCCGCGCTGCCCGGCGGTCATCGTCAGGTAGAAGCGCACGCCCGGGCCGTCGAGCCAGCCCAGCACGGCCTGGTTGACCCGGATCCCGCGCTCGCCCAGCTCCAGCGCCAGGTACTGCGTGGCGCAGCCCATCGCCGCCTTCGCCACCGCGTACCCGCCCTCGCCGCGCAGCGGCTTGCGGGTGGACATCGTGCCGATGTTGACGATGGACCCGCCGGTGGTCATGTGCGGCACGACCGCGCGGGTCATGCCGAGCGCGCCGTGCAGCACGATGTCCAGCGACCGGCGCAGCTGCTTGTCCGGCGTGTCCAGCAGGTCGACGAACCCGGGGTGCGAGTAGGCGGAGTTGACCAGCCCGGTGACCGGTCCGAACCGGTCCACCGCGGTCCGCACCACCCGCTCGACGTCGTCGGGCCTGCGCACGTCGCAGGCGACCGCGAGCGCCTCGCCGCCCGCCTCCGCGATCTCCTTGGCCACCTGGGACGTGACCGTGGTCGAGCGGGCCGCCATCACCACCTTGGCGCCCTCCGCGGCCGCGCGGGCGGACAGCTTCGCGCCCAGGCCCGGCCCGACGCCGGAGACGATGACGACCTCGTCGGCGAGGATCGATGGAGTCCTATTCAAAACTGGTCCTCGTCTTCCTGTCAGGCAGCTTCGCGGAGTGTTTCGAACAGGGCTCCAGGTACACCTCCGAGTAGAAGGCGAAGTCGCGCTCCAGCTGCTCGGCCGACAGCCCGAAGTCCGCCGGGCGGTAGGCGTGCGAGCCGTGCCGCTCCCGCCGGTTCTGTTCCACATAGGACTCGAACGCCGCCCGGTCCGCGGCGCCGGCGGGCATCCCGAGCTCGCCGAGCACCCGGCAGGCCTGCCCGGCCGGGTCGGTCAGCATCGCCTCGTAGTGCACGTCGACGAACCGGTCGGCGCGGCGCGCGCGGATCTCGGCGAACCCCCGCAGGGTCCCGGCGAACCGCTCGCTCCAGTAGCGCCCGACGGCCGCGCGGTCGACCTCGTCGCTGTACTGGCCGGAGATCTCCGCGACCATGGAGGCGTAGGAGGGGACCGCACTCACCGGCGAGCGGTGTGTCATGACGATCCGGCAGCCGGGGAAGGTGTCGAGCACGGTGTCCACCGCGGTCAGGTGGTGCGGCGACTTGAGCACCCACGCCCGGCCCTCGCGCGCGGGGTCCTGCCAGCGCAGCACCCGCAGCCACTCGCGCAGCTCGCGGTAGGCGGGCGTCTGGTCGGCCGCGCGCAGCCACGCCCCGTAGGTCGGGATGCGGTAGAACGAGTCGAAGCTCATCGAGGTGAAGGTCCGGTCGAGCAGGATCACGTCCTCCTCGGGGCCGTCCCACTCGATGGTGTGGATGTCGGCGAAGTCCGGCGACATCTCCAGGAACATCGCGGCGCGCTCGCGGGCCCGGCGCTTGCGCTCCGCGGCGTCCGGGCCCTCGCCGGGGAACGGCAGCGGGTAGGAGGTCTCCCAGGACAGCGTGGAGGTCAGCCGTGGCGAGGCGGCGAGCAGCCGGTGCAGCAGGGTGGACCCGGTGCGCGGCAGCCCGCAGATCTCGGCGGCCACGGTGACCTCGACCTCGGCGATCTCGGGGTGTGCGCGGCTGCAGGGCGCGCAGCCGCAGCCGGTCGGCGAGCAGCGCGGTGAGCCGGCGGCGGGTGAGCTCCAGCCCGAGCGCGGAGAGCCGGGCCTCGGTGTTCAGCGCGTCCACCAGGACCCCGAGCGGCTCGGTGAACCACTCGTCGCCGTAGTCGGTGAGCCCGGTGCGGTCGCGCGCCGCCGCGAGCAGGTCGTCGACGCGGATCACGGCCGGATCACCCGGCAGACCGGTATCGGGTGAGTCCGGGCGCCGAGCCAGCGCAGCAGCGCGGTGCCGCTGGTGTGCCCGGCGGTGTCGATCCAGTTCCCCCAGCCCGGGTCCCGGTCGGCCACGACGATCGTGAGCCGGTCCCCGTCCAGCGTCGCCGTGTGCTTGTTGACGGTGATCCGGCGGGCGTGGTCGAGCGACTCCATCCACCAGTTGTCGAGCTGGAAGTTCCAGTACGGGCAGTCGGGCACCTCGGTCTCGATGACCCACGCCTCGCCCGGGCGCAGCGTCCAGTAGCCGTGCAGGTAGAAGATCTCCGGGTCGCCACCGGCGCGCTGGAACATCTCCTGGCCGAAGTCGGGCAGCTCGTTGGGACGGGTCATGAACAGCTCGGTCCAGCCGGCGAAGGTGGCCGCCGTGCCGTGCACCGCCAGCGCCGCGCGGCGCAGCGCCTTCGCGAGGAACTCCGGGTCCAGCGGCGGCGGGGTGGCCGGGCCGTCGACGCACTCGATGCGCCAGGTCCCCGGCACCTCGGCGGTGCGGTCGAGGTAGGTCTGCCGGATGACGAGGCTGGTCGAGTCGGGCGCGAGCGGTAACCAGTTCTTGTCGTGCGGGGTGGCGCCGACGGTGATCTCGACGGTGCCGTCCGCCTCGACCGCGATGTCCTGGTCGGACAGCTCACCGGTCGAGGCCATGGTGCCGTCCTTGGCGTAGCGGTTCGCCTTGGAGCCGACGCTGAAGT
This sequence comes from uncultured Actinomycetota bacterium, assembly GCA_963727495.1. Lineage (GTDB taxonomy): Bacteria > Actinomycetota > Actinomycetes > Mycobacteriales > Pseudonocardiaceae > Actinophytocola. The sequence continues at coordinate 287,647 of CAVSGQ010000005.1, forward strand.
AGGCGATCGTGCCGCGGGTGCCGGTGAGCCGGTAGGTGTGGTCGCCGCGGACGGTGGCGGTGAGGTAGACGTTGTCCGGGTTGTCCGCGCCGATCTTGGTGAGGTCCAGCTCGTGCAGGCGGGGGAAGGCCGGGTCGGCGTTCTCCACGGTCATGTAGAGCATCTCGCGCAGCAGCCGGGTCAGGTAGCGGTAGCCCTCGGCGCGGTCGAGCGGCGTGTCCGGCGCGGCGGGCCGCAGCACCACGTCCCCGGCCTTCTCCAGGGCCCGGCAGAACTCGCTCCACGCACGGGGATCCACCGCCACCTCCCACACCAACTAGAACACGTTCTACCAGACCCCCACCTCGCGAGTCCAACGCCCCCACCCCGCGAGTCCCCCGCTCCGACCCCGCGAGTCCCCGCTCCGGACCCGCGTGTCCAACGGACCCGCGTGTCCAACGTTCCGGACCCGCGAGTCCAACATTCCGGACCCGCGTGTCCAACGCTGCGGATCGCGAGTCCGGGCACTCGCGGGCGCGGACCGGGGGACTCGCGCAACCGGACCGGGGACTCGCGCAACCGGACCGGGGGACTCGCGCGACCGGAATGGGGGACTCGCGGGTCGGGAGGGTTGGACTCGCGGGGTGGGGTTAGCCCCCGTGGTGGGTAGGGGTGATCCCTGAGGGAAGACCGGGGATTGATCCTGATCCCGGGGAGCCCGCCGTGCCCGAGGCTGTGAGCGAACGTCAACACAGACCGGAGGGGACAAGATGGGCAAGCCGATGTTGACAGTGCGCATCGCGAGATGGAGCGCTGAGCATCCGTGGCGCGCGATCGGTGCCTGGCTGCTGTTCGTGGCCGTGTGCGTCGGGGCCGGGCAGGTCGCGGGGACCAGGCAGGCGGACTTCGACGACAACCCGAAGGGCGAGCTCGCCACCTACCAGAGCATCGTCGACGAGGCCGGCTTCTCCCGGCCCGCGACCGAGAACGTCCTCATCAGCGCCAGGCAGGGGGACCTGGACAGGAACGAGGCGATGGCCGCTGCGCAGGACGTCCGCGAGCGCATGGGAGCGCTGGGCGAGGTCGGCAAGGTCAGCGACCCGGTGCCGTCGCCGAAGGGCACCGCGGTGCTCGTCAACGTGGAGCTGAAGGGATCGTCGGACACCGCCGAGGACCGGATCCAGCCGCTGCTCGACACCACCGCCGACGTGCAGAAGGGCCACCCGGACCTGCTGGTCGAGGAGGTCGGCGGCGCGTCGCTGGACAAGGCGCTCTCCGCGACCCTCGGCGAGGACTTCCAGAAGGCCGAGCTGATCAGCATCCCGGTCACCCTGCTGATCATGCTGCTGGTGTTCGGCGCACTGATCGCCGCCGGCGTGCCGGTGCTGCTCGCGATGTCCGCGGTCGGCACCGCGCTCGGCCTGTCCGCGCTGGTCTCCCACCTCATCCCGGCCACCGACAACACCAGCAGCATGATCCTGCTGATCGGCATGGCGGTCGGCGTCGACTACTCGCTGTTCTACGTCCGGCGCGAACGCGAGGAACGCGCGAAGGGTGCCGGGCACGTGGACGCGGTCGAGATCGCGGCCGCCACGTCCGGGCACGCCATCGTCGTCTCCGGCATCGCCGTGACGGTCGCGATGGCCGGCATGTTCGTGGTCGACGACATCGTGTTCTCCTCCATCGCCGTCGGCACCATCCTCGTCGTGCTCGCCGCGATGATCGGCTCGATCACGGTGCTGCCCGCGCTGCTCGCCAAGCTCGGCCGGTGGGTCGACCGGCCGCGGATCCCGCTGCTGTGGCGGCTGTCCATGCGCGCCGGCGGTGAGCCCCGGTTCTGGAAGGCCGTGCTGCGGCCGAGCCTGCGCCGGCCGCGGACCACGCTGATCGTCTCCGCCGGCGTGCTGGTCGCGCTCGCGGTCCCGGCGTTCGGCATGACGCTCAACGCGCCGGGCGAGGCCGACCTGCCGCGCAGCATCCCGATCATGCGGACCTACGACCGGATGACCGACGCGTTCCCGAGCACCGGCGCCTCCCACGAGATCGCCATCCGGGTGCCGGCCGACCGCACGGCGCAGGCCCGCACCGCGGTGGACGAGCTGCTCGACCGGATCGCGGCCGACCGCGGGTTCGCCCACGACCAGCCGCCGGAGGTCACCGAGGCGGCGGGCGGCCGGATCGTGCTGATCTCCGCCGGCATCCCCTACGACGGGGGCAGCCCCGAGGCCGACCGGTCACTGGCCGAGCTGCGCACCACGCTGCTGCCGCAGACCATCGGCACGGTCGCCGGCGCGGAGTTCGCGGTGAGCGGCATGACCGCGGGCGAGAACGACTTCGTCGGCGAGATGAACGGCGCGCTGCCGTGGGTCATCGGGTTCGTGCTGCTGCTGACGCTGCTGGTGATGCTGTGGGCGTTCCGCGCGCCGGTCATCGCGCTCAGCGCGATCGGGCTGAACCTGCTCTCCGCGGGTGCCGCGTACGGCGTGCTGGTGCTCGTCTTCCAGAACACCTGGGCCGAGGGCCTGCTCGGGTTCACGTCGACCGGCGGCATCACCGCCTGGCTTCCGGTGATCCTGTTCGTCACGCTGTTCGGGCTGTCGATGGACTACCACGTGTTCGTGGTGAGCCGGATCCGGGAGGCCCGGCTGACCGGACTGTCCACACGGGACGCGGTGGCCACCGGCATCACCCGGTCGGCCGGCGTGGTGACCAGCGCGGCCGCGGTCATGATCGGCGTGTTCTCCATCTTCGCCACGCTGTCCACGATCGACATGAAGCAGATGGGGGTGGGCCTGGCGACGGCGATCCTGCTCGACGCCACGCTGATCCGGGCGGTCGTGCTGCCGGCGCTGATGGCGGTGCTGGGCGAGTCGAACTGGTGGACGCCGCGCTGGCTGCGCCGCCGGGAGCGGGTCGCGCCGCCGGCCGAGCCGAAGGTGCTCGAACCGGTCGGCTGAGATTTGCCGGAAACGGGTGCCGCACGCCGGGAACTGGCGTGCGGCACCCGTTTCGTCCTGCGCCAATCCACCTGCCGGGATGTGCCGAATAGCCGGCTGGAGGGCGATGAGCGCCCGTTTCCAGCAAGGAGTTCGACTCATGACTCACGAGCAGCAACCCGGGACCGCCGGGTCCTCGCGGCGCACGGTGATCCTGACCGGGGCCGGTCTCGCGGCGGCGGGTGTGGTCGTCGGGGCGGGGGTTCCGCTGGCCACCTCGCGGTCCGCGGGCGGGCGGACCGAGGCGGGCCGCCCGGTCGCGGCGCCGGCCGAGCCGGTCATGGTCCACCTGCGTGACGCGTCGTCCGGGAACTTCGACGTCTTCGTCGGCACCCGGCGGATCCGGTTCACGGACCGCGCGTTCGCCGCGCGGCTGTCGGACGTCATCTCCGACGCCGAGGGGAGGTAGCGCCATGTCCTCGCACCGCGAAGCACCCGAGATCTCCAAGGACCCGGTCGCCGACTCCACCGACGTCTACGCGTTCGTGAGCCCGGACAAGCCGGATACCGTGACCCTGATCGCGAACTACGTGCCCTTACAGGCGCCGGCCGGTGGCCCGAACTTCTACGAGTTCGGCGACGACGTGCGCTACGCGATCCACATCGACAACGACGGCGACGGGCGCGCCGACGTCAGCTACGAGTTCCGGTTCACCACCCAGGTGCGCGACGAGAACACCTTCCTCTACAACACCGGGCCGATCCTGGCGATCGACTCGCCGAACTGGAACCGCCGGCAGTTCTACGAGGTCGTGCGCCGCGTCCGGGGCCGCGACACGGTGCTCGGCCGGTGGCTGCCCTGCCCGCCGTGCAACATCGGCCCACTGTCCACACCGGACTACACGGCGCTGGCCACCGCGGCGGTGCGCAACCTCGGCGGCCGGCGCCGGGTCTTCGCCGGCCAGCGGGCCGAGGGCTTCTACGTCGACCTCGGCGCGATCTTCGACCTGCTCGACCCGCGCCCGTTCGCCGACGCGCACGAGCACTTCGGGCTGGCCAAGTTCCCGCAGTCGGGCAACGGGGTCAACGCGACGAAGAACCTCAACGTGCACACCATCGCGCTGCAGGTGCCGATCACCGACCTCACCCGCGGCGGCTGGAGGGGCAGGGACGTCACCGACCCGCGCGCCACGATCGGCGTGTGGACCACGGCGAGCCGCCAGCGCGTGCGGATGCTCGACACCGAGCGGAACAACACCTGGAGCACCGGTCCGTACCGGCAGGTCTCCCGGCTGGCCATGCCGCTGTTCAACGAGGTCATCGTGCCCATGGGGCGCAAGGACTTCTGGAACACCCAGCCGCCCGACGGGGACAGCCGGTTCGCGAGGTTCGTGGCGAAGCCGGAGGTCGCGCGGCTGCTGCCCGGCCTGTTCCCCGGTGTCTTCCCGAACCTCGACGTGCTCAACAAGTCCGGCACGCCGCGCGCGGACCTGCTGGCCATCCTGCTCACCGGCATCCCGGCCGGCCTGATCCCCGGCTTCGCGAACTTCACCGGCACAGACCCAGGCCGACCTGATGCGGCTGAACACGGCCATCCCGCCCGCGGCGCGGCCGAGCATCTTCGGCCTGCTCGGCGGCGACCTCGCCGGCTTCCCGAACGGCCGCCGGGTGTTCGACGACGTGGTCGCGATCGAACTGCGGGCCATCGCCGGGGCGACCTACCCGCTGGTCGACAAGACCTACACGCCCGACCCGGCCGCGGCACAGGTCGACGACGGGGTCACACCGGACAACCTGGACATCCCGTACCTCGACCGGTTCCCGTACCTCGGCACGCCGCACGACGGCTTCGACAACCCCTGGACGTGAGGCGAGATGGACACCCTGGTACTGGACATCGGCGGCGACGTCGGCGCGCTGGTCGTCGTCGCCGGCGCGGAGCTCGCCGAGCAGGAGATCGAGATCAGCCCGGGCGCGGACCCGGCCACCCCGCGCAGCCACAACGTCGTGCACGCGCGCCACGGCCATGACCGGGTCGCCTACACGGCGGTGTTCCCGAGCGTGCCCGCCGGGGACTACACGATCTGGCACCGGGACGGCACGCCGCGCGCGTCGGTCACCGTGCACGGCGGCCGGGTCACCCGGCACGACCTGACCTGACGCCGTCCGGCGTCGTCGAGCGCGAGGGCCTCCCGGCGGGGCGATCGGTCCGGGAGGCCCTCGCGTGCGTCCGGCCGACCCCCTACGAAGGTCGTGACAACGCGGCCCGCAGCACCCGCCACTCGCGTCCGCAGGGGCCGACACGCCATGATCTCCTGTTGACGTGACCGGTCACCGGAAGGAGCCGCGGTGCGGGTGTTCCTGAGCCATGCCACCGAGAGCGACGGGCCGCTCGCGCGCCGGCTGTCCCAGGACCTCGAGGACCGGGGCATCGCCACCTGGCTGGCGCCGCGCGACGTCGACCCGGGCGTCACCTGGGCGCACGCCGTCGAGGCCGGGCTGCGGGCCTGCACGCACGTCGCGGTGCTCGTCACCGCGTCGGCGTCGCGCTCGCGCACCGTCCACCAGGAGCTGCGGGTCGCGGAGATGCTCCGGCTCGACGAGCGGGTGGTGGTCCTGCCGCTGCTGCTCGGGACCGCCGAGCCGCCGCCGTCGCTGCGGGCCGTCCCCGGGATCGACTTCACCGGCGGCCACGCCGACGGGCTCGACGCGCTCGCCGCGGCCGTGCGGCGGAGCACACCGGCGGCCGCGCCGGCCGGTGACGGCGAGCGGGTGATCGCGCACCGGGTGCGCCGCGGCGACCGCATCGACCTGCTCGCCGCGCACTACCTCGGCGAGCCGGCCCGGTGGCGGGTCATCGCCGACGACAACCCCGGCCTGGACGTCTCCGCGCTCGAGCCGGGCACGCTCGTCTCGATCCGCGCGCGGGGGCGGTGACCGTGACCGAGCCAGTCAGCCGGGGCTGGGGTTTCCCCGCCCGCACCGACATGCGCGGCCGGTTCGTGGTGCTCCCGGGCACGAGCGCGGTGGACGCGGCGCTGACCGTGCTGCTCGGCACGGTCGCCGGCGAGCGCGTGATGCGCCCGGACTTCGGCGTGCGGCCGGAGTGGACGCTCGCCGAGCTGCCCGGCCGCATCGAGGAGCTGGTCGCGCGCCACGAACCCCGCGTCGAGGTGCTGGGGGTGGAGTTCGCCGACCTCGACCAGCAGTGGGACGCCCGGCACCTCGGCTGGGCGCGGGTGTGCATCGACTACCGGCTCACGGCCACCGGGGAGCAGGGCCGGTTCGAGGGAAGGTTCGAATGGACACGGTGAAGCACACGGCCGGCGCCGCCGGGAACGGCGCGACGAGTCCCGGCGGCCGCCTGCCGGTCCCGTCGCTGGACGACCGGCGCTACGCGGACCTCGTCGAGGCCGCCCTGCGGCTGCGCGACCGCTACTGTCCCGAGTGGACCAGCACCGAGCCGGGCGACCCCGGCATCGCGCTGATCGAGGTGTTCGCCTACCTCGTCGACCAGCTGCTCTACCGGCTCAACCAGGTGCCGGACCGGCTGTACTCGCAGTTCCTGAACATGGTCGGCGTGCGGTGCCGGCCGGCCTCGGTCGCCACCGCGCGGGTCGACTTCCTGCTCGACGCGCCGGGGCAGACCGTCCGGATCCCCGCCGGCGCGCCGATCTCCACCGCGACCACCGCGGACGAGGGGCCGGTCGAGTTCGTGACCGTCGAGCACGCGGTCGCGCGGCCGGTCGCGCTGCGCGAGGTGGTCGGCGCGCAGGACGGTGCGGAGCTCACCACGACCGTCCGCGCGCACGACACCACCGGCGGCTGGGTCGAGCTGACCCTGGCCGAGGGCGGGCCGAACTCGCTGGTGCGGGTGGAGCTCGAGGTCAGGTCGGGTGACGAGCCGTCGCCGGCGGAGCTGGAGTGGCAGTGCTCGACCGCGGCCGGCTGGGCCGACGTCGAGGCGGACAGCGTGCCCGCGGACCGGCCGGCCGTGCTGGTGGACACCGGGCCGGACTGGGCCCCGCACCGGGCCGGGGACCAGGACGGGCACGGGCTGCGGTTCCGGCCGGTGCTCGCCGAGGCGGCCCGGACCGACACCGAGCTGACCGTCGTCGTGCACGGCGCCCTCGGCGCCGGCGTCTGTGTGGTGGTGCAGCACGCCAGCGCGGTGCCCGGCGAGGTGCTCGGCGTCGGCACCGGGCGCCCGCGCCAGCGGCTGCGCACCCACCGCGCCCCGCTGCTGCCCGAGCTGCACCGGGTCCGCGTCGGCGGGCGGGAGTGGACGGCGGTCGACTCGCTGGTCGGCTCGCTGCCCGAGGACCGCCACTACGAGCTCGACCGCAACACCGGCGAGGTGCTCTTCGGCGACGGCAGCCACGGGGCGATGCCGCCGGAGGACGCCGAGATCACCATCGACTACCTGGCCGGCGGCGGTACCGCGGGCAACGTCGCGGCCGGCACGATCGTCGTGCTCCGCGAGGCGATCCCGCACGTCGCCCGGGTGCGCAACCGGGTGCCGGCCACCGGCGGCCACGACGCCGAGCCGGTCGAGGAGGTCCGCGCGCGGGCGCCCGGGCTGCTGCGGTCGGGCTGGCGCGCGGTGTCCGCGGACGACTTCGAGCGGCTGACCCGGCTGGCGAGCCCGCGGGTGGCCAGGGCCCGCTGCCGGACCGGCGAGCCCGGCGTGGCCCGGGTCGTGGTGGTGGCGCACCCGCAGGGCCCGCCGGACGCGGAGAGCTTCGCCTCGATGCTGGTCGGCGACCCGGTGTTCGACGAGGTCGTCGAGTTCCTCGACGAGCGGCGCGCGGTGGGCGTGCGGCTGGTGGTCGAGCCGCCGGACTACCAGGGCGTGCGCGCGGTGGCGACGGTGACGCGGTCGGGCACCGAGCCGGCCGAGCGGGTGCGGGCGCGGGCGCAGGCCGCGCTGCGGGACTACCTGCACCCGGTGCGCGGCGGCCGGGACGGGCGGGGCTGGCCGTTCGGCAGGCCGGTCGTCGCGGGCGAGCTGTTCGGCGTGCTGCTGGACGTGCCCGGCGTCGAGCTGGCCGACGAGGTGCACCTGATCGGGTGGGATCCGGTCGCGGACCGGGCGGGCGAGCGCACCGACCGGGTCGACCTCGCGCCGAACGGCCTGTGCTGGCCGGCCCCGCCGGAGGTGGTCGTCCGATGACCGCGCCCGCGGGTGCCGGGCCGGAGCGGATCGCCGCCCTGATGCCGCGCGTGATGTGGGACGACGACCTGCTGATGCGGCTCGTGGCGGTGTTCGACGACCTGCTGGACGGGGTGGCCACGCCGATCGAGGAGCTGGACCTGCTCGCGCACCCGGCGCTGGCCCCGGACGCGATGGTCGACTGGCTGTGCACGTGGCTGGGCTGGGACCTGCCGGCGGGCTGGCCGTCCCCGGACGCGAAGCGCCGGCTGCTGCGCGACGCGAGCGAGCTGCTGGCCTACCGCGGCACCGAGCACGGCATCCGGCGGCTCGTGGAGGTGCTCGGCGGCGCCGACGTGTCGCAGGTGGAGGTCGTCGACCCGGGGTTCGTGGTGCTCGGCTGGACCCCGCCGGCCGAGATGTCGCGGCGGGTCGAGGTGGTGGTGCGCGGCGGCATCGCCGAGACCTGGTCCGACGGGGACCGGGCCCGGCTGGAGCGGCTCATCCTCGGCGACCTGCCGGCGGGTTGTCCAGCGAGTGTTCGATTTCCAGGACCGTCCACGTCCCCGCCGGCAGCTCGATGACGATCGTCAGCGGGTAGCCGTGGGTGACCCGGGTGTGCAGCTCGATCTCGATGCGCATCGACTCGTCCGCCGCGGTCAGCGCGCGCACCGTGAACCCGTCGTCGGCGAGCCCCGACACGTCCCGGATGGCCGACTCGACCCGCTCGACGAGCGCGCGGCCGGTCACCGGGGAGCGCAGGATCCGGTCGAGCACCACGGGCTTGAGCGCCGCGAGCAGCCGCGCGGTCGGGATCTGGAACAGCCACGGGCTCACCGACAGGGTGCGGGCACCCCAGGTCCGCACGCCCCAGGAGGGCAGCGCGCGCAGCAGGTTGACGTTCAGCCTGGTGAGCATGTCCTGCTCGGCGGTGCTGACGTTGACCTCCACGTCGAGCACGTCGGCCAGCTCCAGGTTGCCGACCACGGCCAGCACGCCGTCCTCGCGCGCCACCCGCGCCCAGGCCCCGGCGACGTGCCCGCACGGGGGCACCCAGGCGAGGTCCGCGCCGGCGACGACGTGCAGCCACGGGTAGTACAGGACGGCGTGCGGGGTGTCCGCGCCGAGCACGTCGACCCGCCAGTCCCGCATCTCCGGCGGCGTCAGCCCGGGCGGCGGGTCGAGCACCGCCACCCGGTCGCCGGTCGCGATGCACGCCTCGACGATCATGCGCTGGGCGGCGCCGAAGTCCTCCAGGTCGACCTCGCCGTCCGCGGTGCGGACGTGCTCGACCAGCCCGGGGAAGCAGACCACGTCGACGGCGTGCGGTTCGAGCGCGCGCAGGGTGGCGTCGAGCGCGAACAGCGGGTCGTCGTCCTCGTCGAGCGGCGCCACGTGGCAGGCGCCGCCGCCGTTGCCGAACCACCCGCGGACCGACTGCCAGAGGATCTCCCCGCCGGGGAAGCTCCGCGCCTCGTGCGCGGTGGCGATCTCGACGGGCTCCGGGCCGGGGCGGTGGCCGTGACGGCCGAGGAACACCGCCCGCAGGGCCCGCCCGTCTCCGTTCTCCGTCACGCCTGCATTGTCGCGGACGGTGCGCAGCCTCGCGCAACCGCACAGTGATCGGCTTTCCCGATCGGCTTCGCTGGGGTAGGAATCGGAGTGGATCTGCACCGATCCCGGCTGGAGGCTTCGATGAAGAAGATCATCAACGACCCGTCGACCGTGGTGGCCGAATCGCTGCGTGGGCTGGAGCTGGCCCACTCCGACCTGATCACCGTCGTGCCCGATCCTGCGGTCGTGGTGCGCGCGGACGCGCCCGTGCGGGGCAAGGTGGCCGTCATCTCCGGCGGCGGCTCCGGCCACGAGCCGATGCACGGCGGTCTCGTCGGGCCCGGGATGCTCGACGCCGCGTGCCCGGGCGCGGTGTTCACCTCGCCGACCCCCGACCAGATGCAGACCGCCATCGAGAGGACCAACGGCGGCGCCGGGGTGCTGCTGATCGTCAAGAACTACACCGGTGACGTGCTCAACTTCGAGACCGCCGCCGAGCTCGCGCAGGCCGAGGACATCGAGGTCCGCTCGGTGGTCATCGACGACGACGTCGCGGTGAAGGACTCCCTCTACACCGCCGGGCGGCGCGGCGTGGGCGGCACCGTGCCGCTGGAGAAGATCGTCGGGGCGGCCGCCGAGCGCGGCGACGACCTCGCCGCCTGCGAGGCCGTCGCGCAGCGGGTGATCGCCAACGTGCGCTCGATGGGCATGGCGCTGGCCGCGCCGACCGTGCCGCACGTCGGCGAGCCCAGCTTCGACCTCGCCGACGACGAGATGGAGGTCGGCATCGGCATCCACGGCGAGCCCGGCCGCGCCCGGATGCCGGTGGAGAACGCGGACGGGATCGTCCGCCGCCTGCTGGAGCCGATCGTCGAGGACCTGCCGTTCACCGAGGGCGACCGGGTCCTGCTGTTCACCAACTCGATGGGGGCCACGCCGCTGATCGAGCTGTACCTGGCGCACGGGATCGCGGAGCGGATGCTCGCCGACCGCGGCATCGTCGTGGAGCGCCGGCTCGTCGGCCCGTTCGTCACCAGCCTGGAGATGCAGGGCATGAGCCTGACCCTGCTCAAGCTGGACGACGAGCTGCGCGACCTGTGGGACGCACCGGTGCGCACCGCGGCGCTGCGGTGGGGGAGCTGACGTGGGCTGCACCGCGCGGGACGTGACGACGGCGGTACGCGCGGTCGCGGCGGTGGTCGCCGAGCACCGCGTCGAGCTGATCCAGCTCGACCGGGCGATCGGGGACGGCGACCACGGCGAGAACATGGACCGCGGGTTCCGCGCCATCGTGGCCAAGCTGGACGAGTCCACACCGGACACGCCGGGTGACGTGCTCAAGATCGTGGCCACCACGCTGATCTCCAAGGTCGGCGGGGCCGCCGGCCCGCTGTACGGCACGGCGTTTCTGCGGGCGGCGACGGCGGTCGGCACGGCGGCCGAGCTGGGCCCGGCCGAGGTGACCGAGGCGCTGCGGGCCGCGCTGGGCGGGGTGGTCGCCCGGGGCAAGGCCGAGGTGGGTGACAAGACCATGGTCGACGCGATCGACCCGGCGGTGAAGGCGGCCGAGAAGGAGCAGGGCTCGGTCGCGGCGGTGCTCGCGGCCGCGGCCGACGCGGCGGACGCGGGCGCGGAGTCGACGGTGCCGCTGGTCGCGCGCAAGGGCCGGGCCTCCTACCTCGGTGAGCGCAGCGCCGACCACCTCGACCCGGGTGCGCGCTCCAGCGCGCTGATCCTGCGTTCGCTCGCCGAGTCTTGTGAGCGGGAGTGACGGAGCGTTCGCCGTCTGGACTGACGCTCGCGCGCAGGCGCGCCAGCGCCGAGCACGGAGGAGGGAAGACTGCGAGTAGCGGAGGAGCGGAGCGAACCAATGAATACAGTCGCCTCATGAGCCGGGTCGGCCTGGTCGTCGTCTCGCACAGCGGCAGGCTGGCCGAGGGCGTGGTCGAGGTGGCGGCCCAGATGGCGCCGGACGTGACGGTGGCCGCCGCCGGGGGCACGCCCGACGGCGGCATCGGCACCGACTTCGACGCGGTCACCGCCGCGGTCGAGCGGGCCGACGGCGGCGCCGGGGTGGTGCTGCTCTACGACCTCGGCAGCGCCCGCATGGTGGCCGAGATGGTGCTGGAGGCGCTCGCGGACCCGGACGCCGCGGTCCTGGCCGACGCGCCGCTGGTGGAGGGCACCGTCGCCGCCGCGGTCGCCGCGCAGGGCGGCGCCGGCCTCGCCGAGGTCGCCGACGCCGCCCGGGCCGCCGCCGGCCCCCCGGCCGCCGAGCAGGCGCCGGCTCCCGAACGGGCGGCCGAGACGACGACGGTCCGGCTCGGCAACGAGATCGGCCTGCACGCGCGCCCGGCCGCGCTGCTCGCCCGCACGCTGTCCGAAGTAGACGCGCAGGTCACGGTGCGCTTCGGCGAGTCGACCGCCGACGGCCGCAGCGTGCTCGCGCTGATGGCGCTGGGCGCCCGCAAGGGCGACGAGCTGGTGGTCTCCGCCACCGGCGCGGCCGCCGCCGAGGCCCTGCGCGCGGTCGAGGACCTCGTCGCCCGCAACTTCGACGAGAGCGCATGACACCGAACCGCACCCCAGGGGACCGTGACGCGGGCCGGCCACCAGTACGTGACCAAGCGGATCGATGACACCCGAGGTGACCATGAGTGTTGATTCCGGAGAGGCGGGCCAGTACGACTTCGTCATCGTCGGGGGCGGATCGGCCGGCAGCGCGCTGGCCAACCGGTTGTCCGCGGACCCGTCGAACCGGGTGCTGGTGCTGGAGGCGGGCCGGCCCGACTACCCGTGGGACGTCTTCATCCACATGCCCGCCGCGCTGACGTTCCCCATCGGCAGCCGGTTCTACGACTGGCGCTACGAGTCCGAGCCCGAGCCGCACATGCACGGCCGGCGGATCTACCACGCCCGCGGCAAGGTGCTCGGCGGCTCCAGCAGCATCAACGGGATGATCTTCCAGCGCGGCAACCCGCTGGACTACGAGCGCTGGGCCGCCGACCCCGGCATGTCCACATGGGACTACGCGCACTGCCTGCCGTACTTCAAGCGGATGGAGAACTGCCTGCGGCCGCGCCCGACGACGAGTTCCGCGGCCACGACGGCCCGCTCGTGCTCGAGCGCGGGCCGGCGACCAACCCGCTGTTCAGCGCGTTCTTCGCAGGCCGTCCAGGAGGCCGGCTACCCGCTGACCGAGGACGTCAACGGCTACCGCCAGGAGGGCTTCGCGCCGTTCGACCGCAACGTCCACAGGGGACGGCGCTGGTCGGCGTCGCAGGCGTACCTGCACCCGGTGATGCGCCGGGACAACCTCGACGTGGTCACCCGCGCGCTGGTCACGCGGATCCGCTTCGACGGGAACCGGGCGGTCGGCGTCGAGTACAGCCGCTTCCCCTCCGGCGGCCGCCGGACGGTCGAGGCCGGCGAGGTCATCCTCTGCGGCGGCGCGATCAACTCGCCGCAGCTGCTGCAGCTGTCCGGCGTGGGCGACGCCGGACGAGCTGCGCGCGCTGGGCATCGACGTGGTGGCCGACCTGCCCGGCGTCGGCGAGAACCTGCAGGACCACCTCGAGGTCTACGTCCAGTACGCGTGCACCCAGCCGGTCTCCATGCAGCCGTACCTGAAGTGGCGCTACCGGCCCGTGGATCGGCGCGCAGTGGCTGTTCCCGCGCCGCGGCCCGCGGCGCGACCAACCACTTCGAGGGCGGCGGGTTCGTCCGCAGCAACGACGACGTGGCCTACCCGAACCTGATGTTCCACTTCCTGCCGATCGCGGTGCGCTACGACGGCTCGGCGCCGGCGGGCGGGCACGGCTACCAGGTGCACGTCGGTCCGATGTACTCCGACGCCCGCGGCTCGGTGAAGATCACCAGCACCGACCCGCGCCGGCACCCGGCGCTGCGGTTCAACTACCTGTCCACCGACCAGGACCGCCGCGAGTGGGTGGAGGCGATCCGGGTCACCCGGGACCTCCTCAACCAGCCCGCCATGGCGCCCGTACAACGGCGGCGAGATCTCGCCGGGTCCGCAGGTCGGCACGGACGAGGAGATCCTCGACTGGGTCGGCCCGGGAGGCGGAGACCGCGCTGCACCCGTCGTGCACCGCCGCGATGGGCGCCGGCGAGCGGTGTCCGTCCTCGACCCTGCCACGATGGGCGTGCACGGCGCTGCGCGGGCTGCGGGTGGTGGACGCCTCGGCGATGCCCTACGTGACCAACGGGAACATCTACGCCCCGGTGATGATGCTGGCCGAGAAGGCGGCCGACCTCATCCTCGGCAACACTCCGTTAGCGCCCGCGACGGTCGAGTTCTACAGGTACCAAGGTGGACAACACTCTTGACGTTGCTGGCGAGGTGGACAAGGGTTTCCTCATTAAGCACTAGCGTGCACGATACGCAACGCGCCGACCGTTCATGAGGACTGCCTGTGGCGGAGCTGTACATCGGGGGCGAATGGCGGGAGCCGGCCGAGGGTGACCGGCGGGAGATCCGCTGCCCCGCGGACGGCAGCCCGGTCGCGACCGTGAGCGAGGCCACCGCGGCCGACGCCGTGGCGGCGATCCGCGCGGCCCGCCACGCCTTCGACGCCGGCGACTGGCCGGCCACCCCGGAACGCGAGCGCGGCGCGCTGCTGCTGCGGGTGGCCGACCTGCTCGAGCGCGACGCGAAGGACTTCGCCCGCGCCGAGTCGCTGGACACCGGCAAGCGGCTGGTGGAGAGCGAGTACGACGTCGCCGACGTGGTGTCGTGCTTCCGCTACTACGGCGGCATCGCGGGCACCGACGCCGGCCGGGTGGTCGACACCGGGCGGGCCGACGCGATCAGCCGGGTGGTGCACGAGCCGGTCGGCGTGTGCGGGCTGATCACGCCGTGGAACTACCCGCTGCTGCAGGCATCGTGGAAGGTCGCGCCCGCGCTCGCGGCCGGCAACACGATCGTGCTCAAGCCGAGCGAGCTGACCCCGTCGACCGCGATCCTGCTGATGCGCGTGCTGGAGGAGGCCGGGCTGCCCGCCGGGGTGGCGAACCTGGTGCTGGGTGCCGGGCCCGCGGCGGGCGCGCCGCTCGCCGAGCACGAGGCGGTCGACCTGGTGTCGTTCACCGGCGGGCTCGCCACCGGCAGGCGGATCATGGCCGCCGCGGCCGCGACGGTGAAGAAGGTCGCGCTGGAGCTGGGCGGGAAGAACCCGAACGTGGTGTTCGCCGACGCCGACCTGCCCACCGCGGTCGACTTCGCGCTGACCGCGATCTTCCTGCACTCCGGCCAGGTGTGCTCGGCCGGCGCGCGGCTGGTCGTGCAGGACGAGGTGCACGACGAGGTCGTCGACGAGATCGTGCGCCGGGCCGAGGGCATCCGGCTCGGCGGACCGTTCGATGTGGACGCCGAGACCGGCCCGCTGATCTCCGCCGCGCACCGGGACAAGGTGGCGGCCTATGTGGACGCCGGGGTGGCCGAGGGCGCGGTGCTGCGCTGCGGCGGCCGGGCGCCCGACGAGGCGGACCTGGCGAGCGGGTTCTACTACCTGCCAACGGTTCTGGACGAGTGCACGCAGGGCATGTCGGTCGTGCACGAGGAGTCGTTCGGTCCGGTGCTGACCGTCGAGCGGTTCACCGGCGAGGACGACGCGGTGCGCATCGCGAACGACACGACCTACGGCCTGGCGGGTGCGGTGTGGACACAGGACGCAGGCCGGGCGCAGCGGGTGGCGGGCCGGCTCCGGCACGGTACGGTGTGGATCAACGACTACCACCCGTACGTCCCGGCGGCCGAGTGGGGCGGCTACGGTCGTTCCGGCGTCGGTCGCGAGCTCGGTCCTTCCGGGCTCGACGAGTACCGCGAGACCAAGCACGTCTGGCACAACATCGATCCGAAGCCGCAGTACTGGTTCCACGCGTGAGGCGGGCGGAACCGTTGACACTGAGCGAAAGGGGCGGGCCGTGACGACCTCCGCCGATCCGGTGATCTCGGTTCGCGACCTGTGGAAGGTGTTCGGTCCGAAGGCGGGCCGGGTGCCGGCCGACGCCGAGCTGACCGCGCTGTCCCGCCGCGACCTGCTCAGCAGGACCGGCTGCACGGCGGCGGTGCGCGACGTCACGTTCGACGTCGCGCCCGGCGAGGTGTTCGTGGTGATGGGCCTGTCCGGCTCGGGCAAGTCGACGCTGGTGCGCTGCCTCACCCGGCTGATCGAGCCGACCGCCGGCGAGGTGATGTTCGAGGGCGAGAACATCCGCACCGCCGACCAGAAACGGTTACGGGACCTGCGCCGGCGCAAGTTCGCCATGGTGTTCCAGCACTTCGGCCTGCTGCCGCACCGCCGGGTGCTGGACAACGTCGCGTTCGGACTCGAGATCCGCGGCGCCGGCAGGGCGGACCGCCGCAGGCGCGCCGCCGAGGTGATCGAGCTCGTCGGCCTCGGCGGCTACGAGAACTCCTTCCCCGACCAGCTCTCCGGCGGCATGCAGCAGCGGGTCGGGCCTGGCCCGCGCGCTCGCCGGTCGACCCGGACGTGATGCTGTTCGACGAGCCGTTCTCCGCGCTGGACCCGCTGATCCGCCGCGACATGCAGCAGGAGGTCATCCGGCTGCACGACGAGGTCGGCAAGACGATGGTGTTCATCACCCACGACCTGTCCGAGGCGCTCAAGCTCGGCGACCGCATCCTGATCATGCGCGACGGCGACGATGGTGCAGGTCGGCACCGGGGACGAGCTGGTCGGCGCGCCGGTCGACGACTACGTGGCGGACTTCGTGCGCGACGTTTCCCGCGCCAACGTGCTCACCCTGCGCTGGATCATGCGCGCCCCCCGGCCCGCCGACCCGCTCGACGGGCCGGAGCTCGGCCCGGACGTGGTGGTGCGCGAGGCCACGCGTGCGGTGCTGGCCGCGGAGAAGCCGGTGAAGGTGGTGGAGAACGGCGAGCTGCTGGGCGTGGTGGGCGACGAGGAGATCCTGGAGGTCGTCGTCTCCGGGGCCGGCGAGGAGGCCACCGGCCGGGAGACCGTGCGGGTGAGCGCGCCGGCCGCGGAGCCGGTGGACAGCGCGGCGGCGCGGGAGAGCGCGCCGTGACCACCACCGTCGCCCCGCCCGCCGAGGCCGCGCCGCCGGGCCCGCGGTCGCCCCTCGGCGCGGCGATGCGCCGGCCCGGCAGGCTGGTCGTCGTGCTCGGCATCCTGGCCGGCTGGCTGGTGCTGTTCGTGGTGTTCCGCGGCCGGGCCACCCTCGACCTCGCCCCGGCGTCGCTGACCCCGGTGCACCGCTGGTTCAACGACCTCAACGACGCGATCGGGGCGAGCCGCAACAGCAACCCGATCTTCCTCTACTTCTTCAACGAGATCCGGCTGGTGATCGACAACCTGGTCACCGGCATCCAGTACCTCATCTCCCAGCCGGTGCCGGGCCGGGGCGTGCCGCTGATCGGCTGGCTCGGCGTGGTCGCCATCGCCGGCTACGTCTCGCTGGGCGTTCGGCAACGTCCGCGTCGCGCTCCTCGCGGTCGCCGGGTTCGTGTTCTTCGGCCTGCAGGGACTGTGGGAGGAGAGCATGGACACGCTGGCGCTGACCGCCGCGGCGGTGCTCATCGCGCTGCTGATCGGCATCCCGCTGGGCATCTGGGCGGGCCTGTCGCCGACGGGTGCAAACGGCTCATCACCCCGGTGCTGGACCTCATGCAGACCATGCCGACGTTCGTCTACCTCGCGCCGCTGACGCTGTTCTTCCTCATCGGCCCGGCCTCCGCGACGATCGCGACGCTGATCTACGCGATGCCGCCGGCCATCCGGATCACCGCGCACGCCATCGCGTCGGTGCCGCAGAGCAGCCGGGAGGCGGCCGACTCGCTCGGCGCGACCGGCGGCCAGACGCTGGTCAAGGTGCTGCTGCCGATGGCCAAGCGCACGATCGTGGTCGGCATCAACCAGACGATCATGGCCGCGCTGGCGATGGTGACCATCGCCGCGCTGATCGACGCGCCCGGCCTCGGCAAGACCGTGATCAAGGCGCTGTCGACGCTCGACGTCGGCACCGCGTTCAACGCCGGCCTCGCCATCGTGGTCATGGCCGATCGTGCTGGACCGGGTGACCACCGCGGCCGGTGCCCGGGCGGAGAAGCAGCTGCGCCACTCGAGCCCGCAGGCCGGCAGCGCCCGGCTGCGCCGCCCGCTGCTGATCGGCGGTGGCGTGGTCGCCGCGGTCTGCGTGTACCTGTCCTACACCTACGTGTGGGCGGCGGAGTTCCCCGACGAGTGGAACATCGGCCCCCGGATCTCCCGGGTCACCAGTGACATCACGCAGTGGGTGCAGGCCAACATGTCCGTGCTGACACACGACCTGCGCGACGGGTTCACCAACGCGGTGCTCAACCCGTTCGAGTCGCTGCTCACCGACTCGCCGTGGTGGCTGATGTGCGCGGTGATCATCGCGCTCGCGGCGGTGCTCGGTGGCCTGCGCCCGGCGGTCGTGTCGGCCATCTGCCTGGCGCTGCTGCTCGGCACCGGGGTCTGGCACGACGCGATGACGACGCTCGCGGCCACGCTGGTCGCCACCGTCGCGGTGGTCGCCGTCGGCGTGCTGGTCGGGGTGTGGATGGGCCGCAGCCGCGGTGCCGACCAGACGATCCGGCCGCTGCTGGACGCCGCCCAGGTGATGCCGCCGTTCGTGTACCTGGTGCCGTTCGTCGCGCTGTTCGGTGCCTCCCGGTTCACCGCCATCGTCGCCGCGGGCGTGTACGCCGCCCCGATCGTCATCAAGCTGGTGGCGGACGGCATCCGCGGCGTGTCGGCCGACCACCGTGGAGGCGGCGACCGCGTCGGGCGCGGGCCGCTGGCAGATGATCACGAAGGTGCAGCTGCCGATGTCGACCCGTTCGCTGACCCTGGCGACCAACCAGGGCCTGATCTACGTGCTGTCGATGGTGGTGGTCGGCGGGCTGGTCGGCGCCGGCGCGCTGGGCTACGACGTGGTGGCCGGGTTCTCGCAGGGCCAGCTGTTCGGCAAGGGGCTGGCCGCCGGACTCGCGATCGTGCTGCTGGGCATCATGCTCGACCGAATCACCCAGGCCGCGGCCCGCCGGACCGGGCGGACCGCCGGATAGGACCCCGACGAGGAGGACGGTCACGATGAGAAGAAGGAACGTGCGCACGACGGTGCTCTTCGCCGCGGTCTCGCTCGTGCTCGCCGGCTGCAGTGGCGCCAAGGTGGGCGAGGACTCGGGCGGCGGCGGAGGAGGAGGTGGCGGCGGTGCGGACTGCGGCAAGTTCAACATCGCCATCAACCCGTGGGTCGGCTACGAGGCCGACGCCGCGGTCGTCGGCTACGTCGCCGACAGAACAGCTCGGCTGCGACGTCAACAAGAAGGACCTCAAGGAGGAGGTCGCCTGGCAGGGCTTCGGCACCGGCGAGGTCGACGTGGTGCTGGAGAACTGGGGCCACGACGACCTGAAGAAGAAGTACATCGACGACCAGAAGACGGCCGTGCGGGTGCGGTTCCACCGGCAACACCGGCACGATCGGCTGGTACGTGCCGCCGTGGCTGGCCAAGGAGTACCCGGACATCACCGACTGGAAGAACCTCAACAAGTACGCGAACATGTTCAAGACCTCGGAGTCCGGCAACAAGGGCCAGCTGCTCGACGGCGACCCGTCGTTCGTGACCAACGACGCGGCACTGGTGAAGAACCTGAACCTGAACTACAAGGTGGTCTACGCGGGCAGCGAGGCGGCGTTGATCCAGTCCTTCCGGCAGGCCGAGAAGGACCAGCAAGTGGATGATCGGCTACTTCTACGAGCCGCAGTGGTTCATGCTCGAGGTGCCGCTGGTGCACGTGGACCTGCCGAAGTACACCGACGGCTGCGACGCGGACCCGGAGAAGGTCGCGTGCGACTACCCGCCGTACGACCTGGACAAGATCGCGAGCAAGAAGTTCATGGACTCCGGCAGCCCGGCCGCGGACCTGGTGAAGAACTTCGAGTGGACCAACGACGACCAGAACCTGGTGGCCAAGTACATCGCGGTGGACAAGATGTCCCCCGAGGACGCCGGCGAGAAGTGGGTGAAGGACAACCAGTCCAAGGTGGACGCCTGGCTCAACAAGTCCTGACCACCCCGCGAGTCCCCCGTTCACGACCCGCGAGTCCCCCGTTCACGCAGCGGGGGACTCGCGCGTCCGGAGTGGGGGACTCGCGGGTCCGGAACGGGGGACTCGCGAGGGGGAACCCGTTTCGAAACCGACACATTGCGGACCGTGACGTAATGATCGATAGGTCCTAGGGTTCACCCGACATCGTCGTCAGGCTAGTGACCATTCGAGGTAGGCCAACATGACCTCCGGCAACTCACGGAGCAGGCTCACCGGGCTGGTTTTCAACCCATGGAACCTGCTGCTGATCGTTCCGTTCATCATCCTGCTGACCCCGATCTACAACCACGAGTCCCCGCGGTTGTTCGGGATGCCGTTCTTCTACTGGTTCCAGTTGCTGTTCATCGCGGTGGGCGTGCTCTCCACGATCATCGTCTACCGCATGACCCGGGGCAGGCCGACCATCGCCGCCCAGGGCGAGGAACCGGACGTCGACGACCTCGATGAGGGGAGCGTGTCCTGATGCACTGGGTCCAGCTGGTCGTATTTGCCATTCTTTTCCTTTTCGTCACGTTCATGGGGTTCGTCGCGGCGCGCTGGCGGGCCGGCTCGACGCTCGACCACCTCGACGAGTGGGGCCTCGGCGGCCGCAAGTTCGGCGCCTGGATCACCTGGTTCCTGATCGGTGGTGACCTCTACACCGCGTACACCTTCGTCGCCGTGCCCGCACTGCTGTTCGGGGCCGGCGCGGCGGGGTTCTTCGCGCTGCCGTACACGATCATCGCCTACCCGCTGGTGTTCCTGCCGGTGCTGCGGATGTGGTCGGTGTCCCGTGCCCGCGGCTACGTCACGCCGGCGGACTTCGTGCGCGGGCGGTACGGCTCGTCGCTGCTGGCCTTACTGGTGGCGATCACCGGCATCGTCGCGACCATGCCCTACATCGCGCTGCAGCTGGCGGGCCTGGAGGCCGTGCTGCGGTCGATGGGCTTCAACGGCGCGGGCATGCTCGGGCACCTGCCGCTGCTGATCGCGTTCGTCATCCTTGCGCTCTACACCTACCAGTCCGGGCTGCGCGCGCCGGCGCTGATCGCCTTCGTCAAGGACATCCTCATCTACCTGGTGATCCTGGTCGCGGTGATCTACCTGCCGATCAAGCTCGGCGGGTGGGGCTCGATCTTCGACGCCGCGGACACGAAGCTGAGCACGCCGAACCCGGCGACCGGCAAGCCCTCGGGCGGCCTGCTGCTCAACTCCAACAACCAGCTGCAGTACGCGACGCTGGCGTTCGGCTCGGCGCTCGCGCTGTTCCTGTACCCGCACTCGATCACCGGCGTGCTCGCCTCGCGCGGCCGGGACGTGCTCAAGCGCAACATGTCCGCGCTGCCGGCCTACTCGCTGCTGCTGGGCCTGCTGGCGCTGCTCGGCTACGTGGCGATCGCCGCGGGCACCAAGCCGATCACCAACCAGGCGACCGGCCGCCCGGACGGCAACACCATCGTCCCCGAGCTGTTCAACGGCCAGTTCCCGGCGTGGTTCGCGGGGATCGCGTTCGCGGCGATCGGGATCGGCGCGCTCGTGCCGGCGGCGATCATGTCGATCGCGGCGGCGAACCTGTGGACCCGCAACGTCTACCGGGAGTACATCCGCCGCGACTCCACCCCGGCGCAGGAGGCCAAGCAGGCCAAGCTCGCCTCGCTGGTCGTGAAGTTCGGCGCGATCGTGTTCATCGTGTTCATCGACCCGCAGTACGCGATCGACCTGCAGCTGATCGGCGGCGTGATCATCCTGCAGACGCTGCCGTCGGTGGCGATCGCGCTCTACACCCGGTGGCTGCACCGCTGGGCGCTGGTCGCCGGCTGGGCGGTCGGCCTGCTGTGGGGCATGATCATGCTCTACGGCATCCCGAACCCGGCGACGGGCCGCGCGCACTTCGGTGGCTCGGCGCTCACGCTGGACAAGCTCAACATCTTCGGTTGGCACCCGTTCGGCGGCTCGACGGCGCTGGTCTACGTCGGCTTCGTGGCCCTGGTCGGCAACCTGCTGGTGGCGGTGGTCGTCACGCTGGTCGTGCGGCGGATGAACGTCTCCAACGGCACCGACCAGACCGCCGGCGAGGACTACCACGTCGACGAGCACGACGAGAACCTGCGCCCGATCGCGGCGGCGCACTGACCGGCCGGCCGGTGTGCACCGCCGCGGTGCACACCGGCCGCACAGCGTGGCCGTCCGGTCACCGTGTGCCTTCCGTGACCGTGGCCCAGCCCGTACGGTCGCGACCATGTCCTCCTTACCCCTGCGCCGCGCCCTGCTGTGCGCGGCACTCGCCGGCCTCGCCGGTGCGCTGATCGCCCCACCCGCGGCGGCCACCACCCCCGGTGCGCCGCCGCACGTCGTGGGCACCCACACCGAACCCGTCTACGACTACGCCGGCGCGATCCGCGAGAGCGTCTGGGTGACGACGTCGCTGGACAACGACCGCGACGGCACACCGGACAAGGTGGCCGTGGACCTGATCCGGCCGCGGGAGCCCGCCGAGGCGGGCGTGCGGATCCCGGTCATCATGGACTCCTCGCCGTACTACCAGTGCTGCGGGCGGGGCAACGAGAGCGAGCTGAAGTCCTACGCCGCCGACGGCACGGTGACGAAGTTCCCGCTGTTCTACGACAACTACTTCGTGCCGCGCGGGTACGCCTTCGCCGCGGTGGACTTCCCCGGCACCAGCCGGTCCACCGGGTGCGGTGACGTCGGCGGCCGCGAGGAGATCCTCGGCACGAAGGCCGTCATCGACTGGCTCAACGGGCGCGCGGACGCGACCTACGCCGACGGCAGCCCGGCCCGCGCGGACTGGACCACCGGCGCGGTCGGCATGATCGGCAAGTCGTGGGACGGCTCGGTGGCCAACGGCGTGGCGGCCACCGGCGTCGAGGGTCTGAAGACGGTCGTGCCGATCTCGGCGATCTCCAGCTGGTACGACTACTACCGCGACAACGGCGTGCCCTACACCACCGACTACGGGCCGGCGTGGCTGTCCGGGTACGTCGACGGGCGACCGCCGCAGGTGTGCGCGCCGGTGCGCGACGAACTGCTCGCCGGCTCGGAGAACGCGACCGGGAACTACAACGCCTTCTGGGCGCGGCGCGACTTCGTGCCGGACGCGCGCACGGTGCGGGCGAGCGTGTTCGTCGCGCACGGCATCAACGACCTGAACGTGGAGACCAAGCACTTCGCGCGGTGGTGGGACGCGCTCGCGAAGGCGGGCGTGCCGCGCAAGATCTGGCTGGGCCGGCCCGGGCACGTGGACCCGTTCGACTACCGGCGCGCCGAGTGGGTGTCGACACTGCACCGCTGGTTCGACTACTGGCTGCAGGGCCTGGACAACGGCATCATGCGCGAGCCGCAGGCCTCGATCGAGCGCCGGCCCGACGTGTGGGTGAACGAGCCGACCTGGCCCGCCCGGGGCGCGTTCTCGCTGCCGGTCTCGCTCGGCGGTGGGAACGGCGACGGCACCGGCGGCACGCTCGGCCTGCGGCCCACCCGGCCGGGCACGTCGGTGACCGTCACCGACGTCCCCGGGCTGCTCGAGTCCGCAGCGGTGTCCGCGCCGAACGAGGCGCGCGCCGGGCGCCGGGTGTTCCTGTCCGCGCCGCTGCGGCGGGACCTGCGGATCAGCGGGACGCCGACGGTGACGCTGCGGATCCGCGTGGACCGGCCGGACACCGAGCTGTCCGCCCGGCTGGTCGACTACGGCACCGCGGAGCGGATCGACTACATGAGCCCGGGGGCGGGCATCCGGACCGTGGGCACGGAGTCCTGCTGGGGCGCGTCCACCGCGGCGGACGACGCCTGCTACCGGGACACGGTGAAGAACGTGGTCACCTCCGACCTCGGCGTGCTGACCCGCGGCTGGGTCGACGCGGCGCACCGCGACTCGCTGACCCGGCCGGCGCCGCTGCGCCCGGGGCGCTGGTACACGGTGACCTGGCGGCTGCACGCCTACGACACCGTGCTGCCGGCCGGGCGGGTGCTGGGCCTGGTGCTGACGCTGAGCGACACGCAGTTCACCGAGCCCGCGAGCACCGGGGCCACGGTCGAGGTCGACCTCGGGCGCAGCCGGCTCGGCCTGCCGGTGTCGCTGCGGCCGGGCGCCACGGCGCTGCCGGACGTCGCGGTCGCGCCGCGGGTCGCCGCGGTCGCCCCGGCGGCCGGCGCGCCCGCGGTCGCGAGCGAGGGCCGCCGGCGCACCTTCCGCTGACCCGCCATCGCGCGACGGCGCCTTCCCCGCCCGGCGAGGCGGGGGAGGCGCCGTTCCGCGTGCGGGCCGCCGGCGGTCGTAACCAACTCGTGATGTCCACGATGTATCTCCCGACAGCCGTTCGACTCGTGCAAGGGCAGTGGTCGCGTGCCCAGAGAAGGGGAGGTCTCATGGACTTCTACATCCGTCGCAACTCGCACGACGAAGGTCTTGGCAACGGCGTGCCGGGCGTGCCGGAGAAACTGCTCGCGAGGCATCGCGCGCGCGTGCTCAAACCGGCGGACCCGATGTACTACACGACCGGTCCGGCGCCCACGGCGACGGGCTACCGCGCCGACGTCCTGCGCATCCCGCGCTCGGTGGACCGCGCGGTCATCGAACGGAGTCTCAACGCCATCAACCTGACGCTGGCCACCCCGGCCGGCGTCGCGCCGGGAGGCGTCGGCCACCCGCCGGTGGCCCGCCTCGTGCCACGCGACCCGGCCCGGTCGACGACGGTCGACGCCTGGTACGCGCTGCACTACCTGCGCCACGCCGCCCCCGGGGACGACCCGGCCCGCGCGATGGCCGGGCAGGTCGGCCTGGAGCACCTGCTGTTCCTGGGGCTGGACCCGGCGCCGTGGGACTCGCACGGCATCGGCCCGGCGCCGTGGGACTCCCACGGCCTGTTCAGCAGCGACTCCTACGTGCGTTCGGCGCGCGGCGGCCCGGTTCCGGTCAGCCTGGCCGCCCGCCCGGCCGCGCCGCGCACGCCGATGCCGAACAGCGGGTTCGACCGCCGCCCGGTGGTCGCGGTGCTGGACACCGGGATCGCGCCGCACGAGTGGCTGGGCACCGCGCACCGCAGCATCCAGCCGGGCGGGTTCGTCCGCGTCCTCAAGGGCGTGCAGGAGGCCATCACCGCGAGCAGCCGCGAGGCGGGCACCGGCACCCGGGTCATCGCGGACTACTGGGACGACGACGTCCCGGACAACCGGCTGACCGGCGAGTTCGACCGGCACGCCGGGCACGGCACGTTCATCGCCGGGATCGTCCGGCAGATCGCGCCGGACGCCGAGGTCGCGGTCGCCCGGGTGATGGCCGGGGACGGCGTGGCCTACGAGAGCGATCTGCTGGCCGCGCTGGAGAAGCTGGTGGAGCAGGTCCGCGCGGCGCAGGCACCGGGCGGCGACCCCGCCGACATGATCGACATCCTGTCGCTGTCGATGGGCTACTACTGCGAGACCGAGGACGACAAGGCCGAGACCGTCGAGTTCACCAGGCTGCTCAACGCGCTCAGCGACCTCGGCGTGCTGGTCGTGGCGGCCGCCGGCAACGACGCGACGACCCGCCCGTTCTACCCGGCCGCGCTGGCCACCGACCCGCCGGCCGGCGGCGGGCAGCCGGTGCTGTCCGTCGGCGCGCTCAACCCCAACGGCACCAAGGCGTTCTTCAGCAACCAGGCGCCGTGGGTGCACGGCTGGGCGACCGGCGCGGGCGTGGTGAGCACGTTCCCCAAGCTGCGCGGCAGCATGGCGCCCGCGAACATGATCCCCGCGCTGGACCGGGAGTCGCTGGACCCGGACGACTTCTCCAGCGGGTTCGCGATGTGGCACGGCACGTCCTTCGCCGGGCCGCACGCGGCGTCCGTGCTGGCCAACAAGCTGGTCGAGTACGCGGACG
The DNA here is from genome assembly GCA_963727495.1 of uncultured Actinomycetota bacterium. Classification (GTDB taxonomy): domain Bacteria; phylum Actinomycetota; class Actinomycetes; order Mycobacteriales; family Pseudonocardiaceae; genus Actinophytocola. Next base: position 313,261 of record CAVSGQ010000005.1, read on the forward strand.
CCGACCCCGAGCGGCTGCGGATGGGCCGGGTCAGCCAGGAGGCGATGCGCGAACGAGCACGGCGGGCGGTCGAGGCATGCACCGAGACCGAACCGAAGCGCTAGCGCAGCGGACGCCGGTGGACCGGATCGAGGTCGACGCGCTGTTCCTCGCCGCACGACACGGCGACCGGGACGCGCTGTCCGAGCTGGTCCGCCGGCTGACGCCGATGCTCTGGCAGGTCGCCCGGGCCCAGGGGCTGGACCGGGAGGCGGCCGTCGACGTCGTCCAGACCACCTGGCTGGAGCTGCTCGGCTCGCTGTCCGGCATCCGCAACCCGACGGCCCTGGTGGCCTGGCTGGTCACCGTCACCAAGCGGGAGGCCTGGCGGGTCCGCAGGGCCGGCCGGTCCGAACACGTCCAGGAGGACGCCGTGTTCCTCGAGATGCGAGACTCCGGCGCCGGCCCGGCCGAGCAGGTCGTCGACGGCGACCGCCGGGCCCGGCTGTGGGCGGCGGTCGACCAGCTGCCCGAGCGGTGCCGCACCCTGCTGCGGGTCGTCGCGTTCGTCCGGCGGCCGGACTACGCCGCGGTCGGCCGGGCGCTGGGCATGCCGGTCGGCAGCGTCGGGCCCAGCCGCGGCCGCTGCCTGGCGAAGCTGCGCCGGCTGCTGCTGGCCGACCGGACGGGAGGCTGGCGGTGAGCGCGGAGGACATCGAGAGCGGGCAGGCGCCGCTGGACGACCTGGACGCCGCGATCCTGTCCGAGGTGCGCGAGCTGTGGGAGACGGTGGACCCGATGCCGGCCAACCTCGTCGAGCAGGTCCAGTTCGCGCTCGACCTCGACGCCATCGACCTGGAGGTGTCGCGGCTGACCGAGACGCGCGAGCTCGCGACCGCCCGCACCGACGAGCTGACCCGGCTGGTCACCTTCCAGAGCGACACGCTGAGCATCATGATCACCCTGGAGCAGCACGTCGACGGCACGACGCGGATCGACGGCTGGCTCACGCCCGGGGCGTGCCATCACATCGAGCTGCGGTCCCCGGCCCGGCCGATGTCCACCGAGTCCGACGACGCGGGCCGGTTCTCGCTCGACGCGGTCCCGGCCGGAATCGTGCAGCTCATCGTGTACGTCACCGGGAATTCCCGGCGGGTCATCACCCCGACAATGGAAATTTGACGCATCAACGAATATAAGTCGATAGCCCCTGTCCCCGGCGTGGAACTGACTCGATACTGGCCAGATGCCTGGTGTCGTGGCCGGACAGGCCGTCGAAACTCGCGCGCGCGAGCTGCACCGGCGGGGCCTTGAGGCGCTCAACCGGGGCCGCCCCCTGCTCGGCGCCCGGTCGCTGCGCGCGGGTCTGCGGCTGCTCGGCTGGCCGGAGCCGTGGGGCGCGTGGATCGGGCACCGGGAGCTGACCGTGCGGCTGCTCGGCACGCTGGCCGCCGCCGAGGTCGCCCGCGGCAACAGCGACCGGGGCTTCGAGCTGCTCGACGGCGCGGACACGCTGGTCACCGCGGACAACCGCGGTGTGCTGCTGCTCCAGCGCGGCCTGCTGCTGACGATGACCGGCCGGGTCGAGGACGCGGTGCACAGCTTCGACGCGGCCGTGCCGCTGCTGGAACGGGCGCGGGAGCGGGTGGCGCTGGCCCGCACGCTGCTCAACCGGGCCTACATCCACCAGATCGCCGGCCAGGTCCGCCCCGCGCTGGCCGACCTGGCCCGCAGCGAGGAGATCAGCCGCGAGCTGGACATGTCCGTGCAGGTCGCCAAGGCGTTCCACGGCCGCGGCTCCTGCCTGCTGCTCGCCGGGGACATCCCGGGCGCGCTGCGCGCCTTCGACGAGGCCGAGCGCGGGTACACCGGCAGCGCCGACGGCATGCTCGTGGTGCTGGCGGTGGAGAAGGCGCGGGCGCTGCTCGCGGCCGGGCTCGGCGTGGAGGCGGCGGCCGGGCTGGACGCGGTGCTGCCCCGGTTCGCCGGGCTCGGCATGAACCAGGAGCACGCGGAGGCCGAGCTCACCCGCGCGCAGATCGGCCTGGCGGTCGGCGACCACGGGGCGGCCCGGCGCTGGGCGATCCGGGCGCGGCGCCGCTTCCACCGCCGGCACAACGAGACCTGGGCGGCGGTCGCCGAGCTGACCAGGCTGCGCGCGGAGTTCGCCGCGGGCGGGCGGGTGGCCCGGGTCGCCGCCGCGGCGGACGAGCTGGCCGCCCGGCTCGCGGAGCTCGGGCTGGACAACGACGCGGAGGCCGCGGAGCTGCTGGCCGCCCGCGCGCACCTGAGCCGCGGGCGCGCCGACGACGCCGCGGCCCGGGTCCGCCGCCAGCCGGGCCGCCGGTCCACGGTCGACACCCGGCTGCAGCGCCACCTCGTGCAGGCCCGGATCGCGGCCACCCGCGGCCGCCGCGCCGCCACCTTCCGGCACGCGCGGGCGGGGCTGGACCTGCTCGGCGAGCACCGCAGCCACTTCGGCAGCATCGACCTGCAGACCGGGGTGACCACGCTCGGCTCCGAGCTGGCCCGCGCCGGCCTGGACGCCGCGCTCGCCGACGGCCGCCCCGCCACCGTGTTCCGCTGGCTGGAGCACTCGCGGGCGCAGGCGTTCCGGTCGCGCGCGGTGCACCCGCTCGACGACCCGGTCACCGCCGACGCCCTCGCCGAGCTGCGGCAGCGGTCCCGCGCGGCCCGGGCGAGCGAGCTGGAGGGCCGCCGCGACCCGGTCGCGATGCGGCGCTGCGCCGAGCTGGAGCGCCAGATCCGCGCGCACAGCTGGCAGGTCAGCGGCACCGGCGAGCACCAGGCGCAGGCATCGCTCGCGCAGGTCCGGACCGAGCTGGGCCGGGCCGGTGCCGCGCTGGTCAGCTTCCTCACCGTCGGCACCCGCATCCTGGGCTTCCTGGTCAGTGACCGCACCGCGCGCATCGTCGAGCTCGGCGACCTGCCGACCGCCACCGAGGCGGCCGCCCGCCTGCGCAGCGACCTGGACGTGCTGTGCGGCCGGGTGCTGCCCGCCGGGCTGGACACCACGGTCCGCAACTCGGTGCGCCGCCAGCTTGCCGTGCTTGCCGAGCACCTGGTGGCCCCGCTGCGCGGCCACCTGGGCGACGAGGACCTCGTCGTGGTGCCCACCGGCCCGCTGACCGGCGTGCCGTGGGCGCTGCTGCCGGACCTGCGCGGGCGGCCGGTGACCGTCACCCCGTCGGCGACGGTCTGGCTCGCCGGCCGGCGGGAGCGCGGCGCGCCCGCCCCGGGCACGCTGCTGGTCGCCGGGCCGAACCTGACCCACGCCGCCGACGAGGTCGAGCAGCTGGCCGTCCTCTACCCCGACGGCGAGACCCTGCTCGGGGAGGACGCGACCGTCGAGTCGGCGATGAAGGCGCTGGACGGCTGCGGGATCGCGCACTTCGCCACGCACGGCCACCACGAGCAGGACAGCGTGCTGTTCTCCCGGCTCGACCTGGTCGACGGGCCGCTGATGGCCTACGACATCCACCGGCTCGGCGCGGCGCCCGAGCAGGTGATCCTGTCCTCCTGCGACGTCGGGCGGTCGGTGGTGCGGGAGGGCGACGAGATCCTCGGCTTCACCGCGGCCCTGCTCTACAGCGGCACCCGGACCGTGGTGTCCAGCGTGGCCCGGATGGACGACCAGGCGGCCGTCGGCGTGATGACCGCCTACCACCGCGGCCTGTCCCGCGGCGTCGCGCCCGCGCGGGCGCTGGCCGACGCCGCGCTCACCGAGCCGCTCACCCCGCTGGTGTGCTTCGGCAGCGGCTGACCCGGCCGCACGTGCCGACACTTCGGGCGTTGCCGCCGCGGGTGAGGACGGTCGCGACGCGGAGTCGACCCCAGGCCGGACCGCTACCTCGACGGGCGGACCAGCCACGCCGGCGGCCGCCGGCGCGGTGACCGCTCACGCGGCGGCCGGGGTGAGCAGCGCGCGAAGCTCGCGGACCGCGGCGCGGCCGGCCCGGTTCGCGCCCACGGTGCTCGCCGAGGGGCCGTAGCCGACCAGGTGCAGCCGCGGCTCGGCGACGACCCGGGTGCCGTCCATGGCGATCCCGCCGCCCGGGCCGCGCAGCCGCAGCGGCGCCAGGTGGTCGAGCGCGGGGCGCCAGCCGGTGCACCACAGGATCACGTCCGCGGCCAGCACGGTGCCGTCCCGCCAGGCCACCCCGTCCGGGAGGATCCGGTCGAACATGGGCCGCCGGTCCAGCAGCCCGCGTGCCCGCGCCGCGCGGACCCGCGGGGTCAGCGCCAGCCCGGTCGCGCGCACCACGCTGTGCGGCGGCAGCCCGGCGCGCACCCGCTCGTCGACCAGCGCGACGACCCGGCGGCCGTGCTCGGCGGTGAACGGCCCCTCGCGGAACACCGGCGGCCGGCGCGTCACCCACGTGGTGTCCGCGACCTCGGCGATCTCGGTCAGCAGCTGGACGGCCGACGTCCCGCCGCCGACGACCACGACCCGCGCGCCGGCGAACTCGTCCGGCCCGCGGTAGCCGCAGGTGTGCAGCTGGCGGCCGCGGAAGGTCTCCCGGCCGGGCACGTGCGGCCGGAACGGGCGGGTCCACGTGCCGGTCGCGTTGATCACCGCGCGGGTCCGCCAGGTGCCCGCGCCGGTCTCGACGAGCAGCCGGTCACCGGGCCCCGCGCGCACCGCGCCGACCGTCACCGGGCGGTGCACGTCGAGGCCGAGGTCCCGCTCGTAGGCGGCGAAGTAGGCCGGCACGGCCGTCGCCGCCTGCTCGCCTGCCGGCGGTGGGTCGAAGTGCCGTCCCGGCAGGTCGAAGATGCCGTGCACGGTGGCCATCCGCAGCGTCGGCCAGCGGTGCTGCCACGCCCCGCCCGGGGCCGGGTTCGCGTCCAGGACCGCGAAGTCCAGGTCCGACCGGAGCAGGAAGTAGGCGCTGGACAGGCCCGCCTGCCCGGCGCCGATCACCACGACGTCCGTCTCCCGCACACCCCGCACAACGCCCGCCCCCGCCGCGCGCATCCCCCGACGGGGCGGATCACACGAGCAGCGTCCGGGAGATCTGCCACACGCCGGCCGTCCGGCCGGGCGCCGCGCAGCCCGTCGAACGTGTCCGGCCCGCCGGCGGCGACCAGCACCGGGTCGGCCAGCCCGGACGTGGCCACCGTGCGCCGGGGCGACCATCCGGTGGAGTGCGCGAGCCGGCGGCCCATGCCCACCCAGCCGGCCGGGGTGCCGGTCACCAGCCACGCGTCCGGTGCCGGGGCGGTGAACCGCCGGGCCTGCCGCAGCCAGGACGCGGCGGCCTCCGGCCACACCACGGTGTCCAGCACCTCGCCCGGCCACGCGGCGGCCAGCAGCGCGGCGTTCGCCCGCGAGACCGGGTCGGCCGCGGTGCCGATCACCAGCGTGTCCGCCGGCAGCGCGGCCAGCAGCCGCAGGAGCGTGGCGACCTCGGCCACGGTGCACGCGACCGGCGGCCGGGCGGGCACCGGGAGGCGGGGCAGCGGGGAGTCCACACCGGGTAGACGGCCGGGCCGGGCGGCACGTGAGATCCGGCCTTGCCATGATGTCGGGATACTCCGCGACGCGACGAAGGAGGCGGCAGGCGTGGTGACGGTGAGCGCGGCCGACGTGGACGCGGCGGCCGGCCGGTTCGCCGGGGTGATCCCGCCGAGCCCGCTGCAGCGCAACGAGCGGCTCTCGGCACGCCACGACCTCGACGTGTGGCTCAAGCGCGAGGACCTCAACACGGTCCGCTCCTACAAGGGGCGCGGGGCGTTCAACTTCGTCAGCGGCCTGTCCGAGCAGCAGCGCGAGCGGGGTGTGGTGTGCGCGAGCGCCGGCAACCACGGGCAGGGCGTGGCGTTCGCGTGCGCCGCGCTCGGCGTCCGCTCCCGGGTGTACCTGCCGCGGACCACGCCGCGCCAGAAGCGGGACCGGGTGGCGAACCTCGGCGGCCGGTTCGTGCAGGTCGTGGTGGAGGGCGACACCTACGACGACGCGGCCGCGGCGGCGTACTCCTACGCCGCGGAGACGGGCACGACGCTGATCCCGGCGTTCGACGACCCGCGCACGATCGCCGGCCAGGGCACCGTGGTCCGCGAGGTCGTCGACCAGCTCGGGCGGGCGCCGGACGCCGTGGTGGTGCCGGTCGGCGGCGGCGGGCTGCTGGCCGGCACGCTCGCCTGGCTGTCCGCGCGGCACCCGGCGGTGCGGGTGATCGGCGCCGAGCCGGCCGGCGCGGCCAGCATGGCGCTCGCGCTCGCCGAGGGCGGGCCCGCGCCGCTCGCCCGCGTCGACCCGTTCGTGGACGGCGCGGCGGTGCGCCAGGTCGGACGGCACACGTTCGCGCTCGCCGCGCCGCACCGGCCGGCGCTGGTCGCGGTGCCGGAGGGCCAGATCTGCGTGGAGATGCTGGACCTGTACCAGTCGGACGGGATCATCTCCGAGCCGGCCGGGGCGCTCGCGTCGGCGGCGCTGCGGGACGTGTCGCTGCCGCCGGGTGCGACCGTCGTGTGCATCCTGTCCGGCGGCAACAACGACGTGAGCCGGTACGCGGAGATCGTGGAGCGGGCGCTGATCTTCGAGGGCCGCAAGCACTACTTCCTGGTGGAGTTCCCGCAGGAGCCGGGCGCGCTGCGCCGCTTCCTCGACGACGTGCTCGGCCCGGACGACGACATCACGTTGTTCGAGTACGTCAAGCGCAACAACCGGGAGACCGGCCCGGCGCTGGTCGGCATCGAGCTGGGCACCCCGGAGAACCTGGACCCGATGCTGAAGCGCATGGAGACCGCTCCGCACCGCATCGAGCGGGTGCCGCCGGACAGCCCGTTGTTCACGTTTCTGGTCTGACACGATTTCCGTGCCGGAACAACGCCGGCCATTTCCGGACGTCCCCTCACAAAGGAACCGCGAAATGCGGTCTCCGGTTCCGAGGGGAGTCGAGATGTTACGCAGAGCAGGCTTGTTGGCGGCCGTACTCGCCCTGGTGGCGGGGGTGGCGCCGGTGGCCGTGGCGTCGGCCGCGGCGCCGGCACGGGCCTCCGCGCCGGCGCCGTACTGCGGGATCACGTGGGGATCGCTGCCGAAGGCGGCATCGCACCCGACGACGCTCCCGCGGCTGACGAATGTCCGCGCCGGGCGGCACAATTGTTATGACCGGCTCGTTCTCGATGTCCGTGGAAATGTCACCGGGTATTGGGTGAGGTACGTGGGCACGATGACCGAGGACGCCTCCGGGCGGGTGATTCCGTTGCGCGGCGGGGCGAAGCTGTCGATCACCGCGCAGGCGCCCGCGTACGACGCGGCCGGCCGGCCGACCTACCGGTACGCGAACCGCGCGGAACTGGTGACCGTGACCGGCTACCGGACCTTCCGGCAGGTGGCGTGGGCCGGCTCGTTCGAGGGCACCTCGACCGTCGGGCTCGGGGTGCGCGCCCGGCTGCCGTTCCGGGTGTTCACCCTGTCCGGCCGGCTCGTCATCGACGTGGCGCACCGCTGGTGATCAGGGCCATGAACGTGCGGCGAACCGGGCCGGTCATTCCCTGGTGGCGTACACGATCCGCTCGAGCCCGGTGACCGGCAGGTCCCTCCCGGCGGGAGCGAGGTAGCGCTCCCGGTACCCGTCCGGGCCGAGTTGCTCGCGTTCGGTCCAGCCGTGCTCCGCGAGCAGCGGGCCGGCCTCCTCCGGCGCGAGACCGAAGTGCCAGACCCGGCGCCGGGCCACGAAGTCGCGGTGGATGCGTTCGGCCCGGTAGCGGTTCGTCCCGTCGAGGAAGTCGCGCGGGACGTAGGTGAACACCAGCCGGCTTCCCGCGGCCGCGGTCGCCAGGTGTGCCAGGGTGGCGCGCACGGCGTCCCCGGTGAGGTACTGGGTCACCGCCTCCCACACGAACATCGCCGGCTCGCCGGGCCGGAAGCCGTTGGCGGACAGGGACTCCATGAGGTCGCCGGAGGCGAGGTCCACCGGTACGAGCCGGACCGCGCCGGGCACCTCGCCGAGCGCCGAGCGCACCCGTGTCCGCTTGAGGTCGACGTTCTCCGGCAGGTCCACCTCGAACACGCGGGCGTCTCCGGCCAGCCGGTAGGCCCGGGTGTCCAGCCCCGCGCCGAGCACCACGAGCTGCCGGACCCCGCTCGCGACGGCGGCCGCGACCTGGTCGTCGGCGTACCGCTTGCGGCACAGCACGGCACCCCACAACCCGTGGGCGGAGCTCTCGGTGCCGCGGATCACCAGGTTCCGCGCGGTGCGCCACCGGCACGCGCGCGCGACGAGCGCGAGCGAGGGCGGCAGGAACCGGATCGCCAGCGGGTCGGTCAGGATCCGCGGCGGCGGCTCGAACTGCTCGACCGCGGCGATCACCATCGGGCCGAGCGCGGTGCGGGCGGCGGGTGTCCTGGCCATCGGCCCATCCTGGCCGGGTCAGCCGCCCTGGCGCCACATCGAGTACAGCAGCGAGTCGCCGTCGGCGCAGATGACCTGGGGGATGTCCGGCTCGGGGACCTGGTTGCAGGAGAAGCCCGCAACCTCGATGGGCTCCGAGCCCGGCTCCGGGTCGGGCCGCTCGGCGTAGTAGTCGACCAGCACGGCGCCGGCCTGGTCGCAGTCGACGCGGCCGCCCGGGGTGTTCACCACGACGACCTGCATCGGCTTGCCGAGCGCGCCGGTGATCGTGCCGTCGCAGTACTGCTGGTCGACCGCCGGGTCGATCGAGGTCGGCGGGGCCGGCAGCGACGTCGCCGGCTCCTCGTCGGTGATCGTGGCTTCCGTCGTGTTCTCGGTGGTCGGCGCGGTGGTCGGAGTCGCGACCGTCGAGCCGGCCGGCGAACCGGACACAGTGGACGAGCAGCCCGCGAGGAACGCGAGCAAGGCCACCGCCATGACCCATCTCATGGTCGGTTCGTCGGCCGGACCGGACCGCCCGTTACGGGACCAGGACGATGCGGCCGGACGCCTCGCCAGAGGCCTGCCGTGCCCACGCCGCGCCCGCGTCGGCCAGCGGCACGGCCTCGTGCACCACCGCCAGCCGTCCGGCCGCGGACTCGGCGGCGACCACCGCGATCGCCTTCGCGCGCTGGGCCGGGGTCAGCTCGTTGTTCGTGTACCCGAGCAGCCGCAGCGACCTGCTGCGCAGGGTGGAGGAGTCGAGCGGGCACGTCTCGGCGGCGGAGCTGCCCAGGTGGACCAGCCGCCCGGCCGGGCGCAGCGTGCGCGCGGCGGCGGCCGCCGGCGCGCCGAACAGCGGGTCGATCACCAGGTCCACCGGCCCGTCCGCGGCGGCGGCGAACCGGGCCGCGAGCTCGCCGACGTCCTCGGTGTCCAGCGCGACCACCGCGTCCGCGCCGGCCTTGGCGGCCCGGGCCTGCGCGGCCGGCGACCGCGCCCCGGCGACCACCCGGCGGGCGCCCGCGAGCCGGGCGAGCTGCACGGCCGCCTGCCCGACCACGCCGCCCGCGCCGAGCACGACGACCTGCTCGCCCTCGGCGAGCTCGCCGCGCCAGGTGAGCGCGAGGTGCGCGGCGACCGCGGAGAGCCCCAGCGCCGCGACGGCCACCGCGTCGGCCCCGGCGGGCAGCTCGACCAGCGCGTCGGCCCGGGTGACGGCGACCGCGGCCATGCTCCCGTCACCGGGCGCCATCCCGGCCGAGGTCGGGAACCAGACGGTGCGGCCGTCCACCACGCCGACGCCCTGCACGCCGGGCACGTACGGGGTCGCCGGCCGGCCGAAGTAGGAGGTGCCGGTCGCGCACAGCAGGTCGAGCGGCGTGATCGGCGCGGCCCGCACCGCGACCGCGACCTCGCCCTCTCCCGGCACCGGCTCGGCCACCTCGGCGACCTCGGGCGGTCGGCCGGGTTCGATGATCCGCGCGGCGCGCATCACGTCCCCGGTCACGTGGCGATGTCCGGGTAGGGCAGCGACATGTGCGCCAGCCGCCGCGCGTACTCCAGCTGGAAGCCGAGGCTCTCGTGGTCGCGCTCGAACATCGCGATGAACAGCGTCAGCGTGAGGAACGGGTGCGCCCCGAGCTCGAAGAGCTTCGGGTAGTCGTGGGTGGCCAGCGCGGCGCGCTCGGTGTCGTCGAACGCGAGCCAGGTGGAGGACTCGGCGCCGTGGCAGTTGAGGATCCGGTTGGCCTCGTTGTTCTCCCACCACGCGACCGTCGCCTGTGGATCCTCCCGGTACCGCTCGACCAGCTCGGGGTCGCGGTCCACGGTGAACAGGAACTTGTTCAGCAGGTACTTGCTCATGCGTCTGCCCCGTTCGGGTACCAGGTGAAGTAGGCCTCCATCGTGTGGAACAGGTCGTAGGTGTCGACGTAGTCGGCCTTGCGGCCCTCCCCGGCGACACCCATCATCAGCATGAAGTCCATGAAGCCGTGCGTGGCGTTGCCGGGCAGGTGCAGGCTGTCCAGCGTCACGTCCGCGCAGCAGCCCTCGATGTCACCCGACGAGATCCACTCGACGGCCCTGCGGTCGAACTCGGGGTCGGGGCCGTGCGGCCCGAACTGGCGCGGCCCGCCCAGCTCCAGCGACAGGTGCCCGGTGCCGATGACCGCCACCCGCGCGTCGGACGGCCAGGACTCGACGAGCTCGCGGATCGTCCGTCCCAGCTGGACGAACCGGGTCGGCCGGGGCAGCGGCGGGGCGAAGATGTTGGTGTAGATCGGCACGATCGGCAGGTCGTTCTGCGGGCGCAGGGTGATGATCGGGCAGGTGATCGAGTGGTCGATGCGCAGCTCGTTGGAGAACGCCAGGTCGAACCCGGCGTCGATGCCCTCGCGCAGGATGTAGGAGGACAGCTCCTCGTTGCCCTGCATCGTCATCCGCGGCAGCCCGAACTCGCGCTCCTCGTTGTACCAGTTCGCGTCGTAGAACGGCGCCTTGCCGACGAGGAACTGCGGCATGTTGTCCAGCCACAGCTGGTGGAAGTGGTCCGAGCCGACCATCACCAGCAGGTCCGGGTTCGCCCGCGTCAGCGTCTCGCGGAACGCCTCGACCTTGCGCACCCACTCGTCGGCGAACGGCGGGCGGTCCTCGCCGGTCGACGTGCTGGCGCGGTAGTAGAACGGGTGGTGGGTGGATGCGATGACCGCCACCAGCTCAGCCATGCGAACCTCCGTACGGTTCTGGGGGAACGGATGTGTTGTTCAGGTCCACCGAGAGGAAGATGTCGTTCGCGACCGGGTTGCGCAGCTCCTCGGCGAGCTGGCCGATGAGCCCGGCGGTGCGGGCCAGCAGCGCGAAGCCGCGCAGCAGCTCCAGCGGCAGCCCGAGGTCGGCGAGCGCCGCGCCGCAGACGCCGGCCCCGTTGAGCGGCAGCGTCCGGCCGAGCACCTGGGGGTGCACCCGCCCGATGGCGGCGAACAGCGACAGGTGCGGGCCGTACAGGTCCTCCTCGCGGGCGATCTCGAACAGCCGCGGCGTGCGGGGGTCGCCGTTCTTGTGGACGTGGTGGCCGAGCCCGGGGATGAACCGCTTCGCCTCGCGTTCCGCGGTGACGACCTCGAGCGCGAGCGCGTCCCAGCCGTCGTCGTCGATCGGAAGCTGCCTGCCCTCCAGTGCGGCGTGCAGGAAGCGGCCGCAGTCCTCGGTGACGCCGAGGAACCGCGAGCCGCCGCCGAGCAGGCCGGCGGCCAGCGCGCCCTGCACCGAGTCGGGCGCGGACAGGTAGGTCAGCCGGGTCACGATCGCGGTCGGCGTGAACCCGTGGTCGGCGAGCGCGGCGAGCACCGCCTCGAACACCCGCGTCTCACCCGGGTCGGGCGCCGCTGGGTGGCGAGCCAGAACGCGAGCTCGCCGAAGGACACCTCGCCCATGATGTCGGCGGCGAGGTCCTTGCCCAGCAGCGTGATCGCGTCGCGGGAGGACGCGCCGAGCGCGGTCGGGGTACTCAGGCATCCTTGTCTCCCAGCCACGCGCGCAGCTCCGCGCCGTGCTCGTCGAGCTTCGGCGGCGCGAGCCCGTAGGCGACCGGCGTCTCGGAGAACCGGATCGGGTTGCGGGTCGTCGGGATCACCCGGTCGCCCTCGCCGACCTCGACGATCGGCTCCAGCTCGAAACGGTCGGCCATGGCGAAGCCGCCGTCGATCGTGTTGATCGGTCCACAGGGGACACCCGCCTCGACGAGCAGGTCGAACCACTCCACGGCGCCGCGCTCGACCAGCCGCGCGGTGAGGATCGGCCGCAGCTCCTCGCGGTTCTCGGTGCGGTCGGCGTTGGTGGCGAACCGCGGGTCGTCGGCGACCTCCGGGATGCCGAGCACCTCGCAGAGCCTGCGGAACTGGCCGTCGTTGGCGGCGGTGACGATCAGGTCGTTGTCCTTGGTGGGCAGCGGCTCGTAGGGGAACACGCTCGGGTGCGCGTTGCCCATCCGGTAGGGCACGACGCCGCCCGCGGCGTAGGCGGAGCTGTGGTTGACCAGGCCGGTGAGCGCCGAGGACAGCAGGTTGACCTCGACCCGCTGGCCCTGCCCGGTGGCGTCGCGGTGGCGCAGCGCGGCGAGGATGCCGATGACCGCGTGGTTGCCGGCCATCACGTCGAACACGGAGATCCCCGCGCGGTAGGGCGGCCCGTCCGGGTCGCCGGTGAGGCTCATCAGGCCGGAGATCGCCTGGACCATCAGGTCGTAGCCGGGCACGTGGCGGCCCGCGCCCGACCCGAACCCGGTGATCGAGGTGTAGACCATGCCCGGGTTGTCCGCGCGCACCGAGTCGTAGTCCAGCCCGAAGCGGGCCAGCCCGCCGGGCTTGAAGTTCTCGATCAGCACGTCGGCGCGCCGCGCCAGCTCCCGGCCCAGCGCCGGCGTCGCCCTCGTCGCGCAGGTCCAGCGCGATCGACCGCTTGCCCCGGTTGATCCCGAGGTAGTAGGTCGACTCCTCGCCCCGCACCGGCGGCATCCAGGACCGGGTGTCGTCGCCCTTGGGCCCCTCGACCTTGACGACCTCGGCGCCCATGTCGGCCAGCAGCATCGTCGCGTAGGGGCCGGCCAGGACCCGGGAGAAGTCGGCGACCAGGACACCGCTCAGCGGTCCACTCACACAGCCCTCCGTCCGTATCGCGGACACTCGTCCGCTATCGCGATTCTGACACGTTCGGCGGCCCCGTCAAGACGCCTCGGTCCGCGTCACGTGCGGCACCGAGGCCGCAGCCGGGCGAAGTCCGCGCCGATCTCGCCCGCGGTGTGCAGCAGCAGCGGCAGGTGGTGCTCGACGAGGTGCTCGGTGGCGGTCTCGGCGGCGTGGGTGTTGACGTTCAGCGCGGCGATGACCCGGCCCGAGCCGTCGCGCAGCGGCGCGGCGACCGAGCGGATGCCCAGCGCGAGCTGCTGGTCGGTCATCGCCCAGCCGCGCGCCCGGACCTCGCGCAGCTCGGCCTCGCGCTCGGCGCGGTCGGGCTGCCAGCGCGGGATCAGGCCCGAGCGGGTCGGCTCGGCGAGCACCGCGTCGACCTCCGCCGGGTCACAGCGCCGCCAGCAGGACCTTGCCCAGCGAGGTCTGCAGCGCCGGGAAGCGGGTGCCGATCTGCACGGTCAGCGCCACGATCTTGGGCACTGCGACGCGCGCGACGTAGACGATGTCCGAGCCGTCGAGCTGGGCGACCGAGCAGGACTCGCGGTCTGCGCTCGGACAGCCGCTCCATGTGCGGGCGGGCCACCTCCCACAGTCCCATCGAGCGCACGTAGGCCACGCCGAGGTCGAGCACGCGCGGGGTCAGCGCGTAGCCGCCGGAGCCCTCGGCGCGGACGTAGCCCAGCTCGGCGAGGGTCAGCAGGATCCGCCGGGCGGTCGGCCGGGCCAGGCCGGTCGCCGCGGCCACGTCGGACAGCGACATCGTGGGCTCGGCCGGGCGTGAACGCGGTGAGCACGTCCAGCCCGCGCGCCAGCGCCTCGATGAAGTCCGGTCCGGTGCCTTGCGGCGGCATGTGCCCTCCTCGTCCCCATGCGGCTGTCCGGCAGCCGGACCCGCGTCCGGTCCATTGAGTTTTCCGCTGGCGGTCACCAGAGTAGCGAACGCGGCAGTCGACCGCCTGACGGACAATCGTCCGGCGACAACTTCGCGGCAGCAGGTGAGGGGTTCGACCGATGGACGACTTCCAGGGCGGGACGACCGGTTCTCCTTCGCGGCGGCACCGTGCTGCCGATGGACGACACGCGCTCGGTGCTCGCGGATACCGACGTCCTCGTCCTGGACGACCGGATCGCCGAGGTGGGCGCGCGGTCTGGTGGCGCCGGAGGGGGCCCTCGTGGTGGACGCGTCCGACGGCATCGTGATGCCGGGGATGATCGACACGCACCGGCACATGTGGCAGACGGCGATGCGCGGCTACGGGGCCGACTGGACGCTGACGCAGTACTTCGTCTGGTACTACCTGGAGCACGGCAAGTCGTTCCGGCCGCAGGACATCCACGCGGGCAACACGCTGGCCGCGATCGAGGCGCTCGACGCGGGGGTGACCACGGTCGTCGACTGGTCGCACGGCCTGCAGACGATCGACCACGCCGAGGCGGCGGTGGACGCGCTGCGCTCGGTGCCCGGCCGGTTCGTGCTGGCGTACGGGAACATCCAGCAGCCGCCCGCGGAGTGGAGCGGCGCGCCGGAGTTCCGCGACTTCGTCAGCCGCCGCATCACCGGCGACGACATGCTGGGCTTCCAGATGGCGTTCGACGTGACCGGCGACCCGGCGTTCCCGGAGAAGCCGGCGTTCGAGGTGGCGCGCGACCTCGGCGTCGCGGTGACGACGCACGCCGGCGTGTGGGGCGCGACGAGTGACGACGGCATCCGGCTCATGCACGACAACGGCTTCATGACCCCGGAGACGATCTACGTGCACGCGGCGTCGCTGTCCGCGGACTCGTACCACCGCATCGCCGCGACCGGCGGCTCGATCTCGGTGTCGACGGAGAGCGAGCAGAGCGCCGGGCAGGGCTACCCGCCCACGTGGGCCATCCGCGCGCACGGGATCCCGGTGTCGCTGTCGATGGACACGAGCGTGTGGTGGAGCGGCGACCTGTTCTCGGCGATGCGGCACGACGCTGGGCGCGGACCGGTCGCGCGAGCACATGGAGGCGCACGTCAAGGGCGACACGGTGACGCACTCCAGCCTGCGCGCCGACCAGGTGGTCGAGTGGGCGACGCGCGGTGGCGCGGCGGCGCTGGGCCGCGTCGGACGATCGGCCGCTGGAGGTGGGCCGGAAGGCGGACGTGGTGCTGATCAAGAACGAGCAGTCGCCGGTCGAGCTTCCCGATGCTGAACGTCTACGGCCACGTCGCGTTCCAGGCCCAGCGCGGCGACGTGCACACGGTGCTGGTGAACGGCCGGGTGGTCAAGCACGAGGGCCGCCTGGTGGGCATCGACCTGGCCGCGGCACGGCAGGAGATCGATGCGACGGTCGAGTACCTGCGCTCCACGCTGGGCGAGGAGGAGTGGCTGAAGGGCATGAACCCGGACATTCCGGCGTCGAAGGTCCTGGACAACCCCTACCAGTACACCGACTACCAGAGCTCCGCGACCAGAAGCAGCGCCAACGCCGAAGCCTGACCGCCGCGAGTCCAACGCTCGAGACCCGCGAGTCCCCCGTTCCGGACCCGCGAGTCCCCCGTTCCGGACCCGCGAGTCCCCAGTTCGCGGGGCCGCGGTGGTCCGGAGCGTTGGACTCGCCGGTTGGGAGTGTTGGACTCGCGGGTTCGGGGGGTTGGACTCGCGGGGTTATCGGGGGGTGTCGGCGGTCCAGAGGGACAGCAGGCCGCGGAAGTGCGCCAGGAAACGGTCGTGCTCGGCCGGTGGGTAGGTGGAGCGCACGGTGTCCACCAGCAGGGCGTCGAAGGACGGGGTCGCCACCCAGTCCCGCACCATGTCGTCCACTGTGGACAGCGAGGTGGCGCAGAACTCGTGGTACCGCTCGGTCTCGAAGTACGCGTCGGCCAGCCTGCGGTACTCCGCCAGCTTCTCCGGGTACGACCGGCCGGAGTCGGCCACCTCGAAGTACGCCCGCGTGTCCAGGTCCAGCCTCGGACGCCGGCCGCTCACCGCGCAGTAGACCGACCACTTGAGCAGGGTCGAGATCGCCCACGGGAAGTAGTAGTGCAGTGACGTGATCGAGATGTCCGGGCAGGCGTTCGCGTAGTCGATGGGGTGCACCGAGGCGCCGACGACCAGCGACTCGCACGAGTTGAACTCCCAGCGGAAGAACGCGTTGATCAGCCGCGAGATCGTCAGCACCTCCTCGCCCGCCTCGGCCGACAGGAACTCGTGGTCCACCGCGTACCGGTCGTGCATCGGCTCGTCCGGGCGGAACCGCATCACCATGCTGTCCGGCCCGATGGTCAGCGACCGCGCGAACACGTCGTAGCCCTCGACCGAGGCCTGCAGGTGCATCAGCATCTCGCCGGACTGGTCGTAGGCCCGGTGCAGCGTGCCCGCGTCCCGGATGCGGGACACGCCCCGCCAGGCGCCGCCGTCGTAGGGCTTCATGTAGAGCGGGTAGCCGATGCGCCCGGCGATCTCGTCCAGGTCGAACGGCCGGTTGTACCGCGCCGCCGTGTAGGCGTACCGCGCGTTGTCGACCGGGTTCTTGTACGGCACCAGCCACGTCTCCGGCACCTTGAGCCCCAGCCGGATCATCGCGCAGTACGCCGCGTGCTTCTCCATCGACTGGAACGTGAACGGGCTGTTCAGCAGGTACACGTCGTTCATCAACGCGACCTTCTTCAGCCACTCGCGCGGCACGTAGTACCAGTACGCCAGCCGGTCGATCACCAGGTCGTAGCGCGGGGTGGCGCGCAGGTCGAACGGCTCGATCGTGATGCGTTCGGTACGAAGCGAATGCTCCTGCCCGCCGTGGCGCACCGGGCCGAGCCTGCGGACCAGTTCCTCGAAGGCCCGCGGCCAGTCCTCCTCGGTCCCCAGCAACAGGCCGAGCAGGTGTTCGGTGCGGTCGGGCATCTGCGTCCTCCTCAACAGAACCGGGGCAGGTGGTGGGCGAGCTGCGCCCGCCAGGACGGCCAGTCGTGCGGGACGTCGTGCCCCCACACGTCCAGCTCGCAGCGGAGACCCTTCTCCCGCAGCAGGTTCGCGAAGTGCCGGGTGGACGGCAGCGACCCGGTGGAGTCCTCCCACTGACCCTGCCCGACGACCAGCAGCACCGACAGCCGCTCGCGCAGCCAGTTCAGGTGATCGCCGTGCAGGTTGGGCACGAAGTCCACCGGGTTGGTGAAGTACGCCGCGTCACCGCGCTCGCCCCAGCCGTCCCATGTGGACGGATCGTAGTTGCCGGACATGCCGATCGCGAGGGGGAACAGGTCGGCCCGGCGCAGTCCGAACAGGACCGCCTGGAACGCCCCCAGCGAGCAGCCGAGCGTGCCGATGTCCTGCGGCCCGCCGCAGTCGGCGTGCACGGCGGGCACCACGTCACCGGTGATCCACGACTCGTAGACGCCGTGCGCCCGCGCGCGCTGCTCCAGCGGCAGCGACCGGTTCGACCACGACGCCGCGTCGAACGAGTCGACGCAGTACAGCTTGGCCCGGCCGTCCTCGATCAGCGGCCGGACCGCGTCGATCATGCCGTTGTTCTCGAAGTCCCACGCCCGGCCCTGCTCGGACGGGAACACGAGGAACGGCCGGCCGTAGTGCCCGTGGACGATCACGGTGCCGCCACCGATGTCGTGCTGCTCGCGGCGCATCAGGCCCCCCACATCTCGCGGAGCAGTTCGGCCAGCGCCGGGTCGAACGCGTCGCGCCAGCCGGTGTAGTTGTGCGCGTCGGGGACCTCGACCAGCCGCGCCGCGTAGCCCTGCCGCGCGAGCGCCGCCGCCATCTGCCGGTTGTTGGCCAGGTTCTCCTCGGCCAGCCCGCAGGTGAGCGCCACCGGCACCGTCTCGGCCGGCGCGCCCTCCGCGAGGATCTTCGTCACGTACGCGTCGACCTGCGTGAACTTGGCGAACCGGCCGTCCTCCTGCGGGTCGAGCTCGCGGGTCAGGAACGACGCCGACTGCAGGAACAGCCCGCCGAACAGGCCCGGCAGCGCGCGCTGCGCGTGCAGCATGGCCAGCCCGCCGAGGCTCGCGCCCATCCCCGCGACCGGGCCGTGGACCGCGACGGCCTCGCGCAGCGCCGGCAGCACCCGCTGGTGCAGGGTCGCCGAGTACCGCGGGTTGGCCGAGTAGTTGTCGTCGCGCGCGCCGGGCGCGAGCAGCGCCACCCGGCAGTGGGGGAGCCGTCCGTCCGCGACCAGCGCCGCGACGAAGCCGGTGAGGTCGGCGAGCCGGTCGTACTCCGGACCGTCGTGCGCGACGAGCAGCGGCAGGGGCTCGGCCGGGTCGGCCGGGGTCCACACGCGAGCGGTGAGGTCCCCGTCGAGCAGCGGCGCGGGGATCTCCAGGTCCACGAGCTCACCGTCGACCCGCTTGGCCGCCAGCCACCTCGGCGCCGCGTAGCCGGGGAACTCGATCACCGACTTGTCGCCGAACGCCCCGGGGGCGCGCAGCGGGTTGCCGGGGTCGCAGATCTCCTCGGTGTCGCCGCCGGGGTGGTGCAGACCGAACCGGTACTCCATCCGGTGCACCGGCGGGCGGGGGAGGGTGAGCCGCCACTCCCCGTCCGCGTGCCGGAAGCCGAGCTCCGCACCGGGCAGCGCGAGGGCCGGCAGCAGCCGGATCCCGTCCAGCGCCGGGCCGTCGGCCTCGCCGGTGTCGGCGAGCCGGAACGTCACCGAGTCCGCGCCGACCAGGGGCTGCGTCTCGACCTTCACGTGGCGATCACCGGCCCATTCCAGCCACCGCCGCCGCCCGGAGTCAAGCCACGCCGGTCCGGAGCGGGGGACTCGCGGGTCGGGAACGGGGGACTCGCGGGTTCGGAGTGGGGAACTCGCGGGGTGGTGTCTAGGGTGCGGTCGTGTCGACTCGTGAGCTGGTCGTGCTGGGGACCGCGAGCCAGGCGCCCACCCGCCACCGCAACCACAACGGGTACCTGCTGCGCTGGGACGGGCTCGGCCTGCTGTTCGACCCCGGCGAGGGCACCCAGCGGCAGATGGTGCTCGCCCGGGTCGGCGCGCACGACATCGACCGCATCTGCCTCACGCACTTCCACGGCGACCACTGCCTCGGGGTGCCGGGCGTGGTGCAGCGGCTCTCGCTGGACCGGGCGCCGGGACCGGTCGTCGCGCACTACCCGGCGAGCGGCGCCGGGTACTTCCGGCGGCTGCGCGACGCCACCCCGTACCACCGGGTCACCGAGCTGCGCGAGGAGCCGGTCGAGCGCGGCGGGACGCTCGCGACCGGCGCGTTCGGCACCCTCGAGGCGCAACCGCTCGACCATCGCATCGAGGCGTTCGGCTACCGGCTCGTCGAGCCGGACGGGCGGCGGATGCTGCCCGCGGAACTGACCCGGTTGGACATCAGCGGGCCGGACGTCGGCGTGCTGCAACGGGAGGGCGTGCTGCACCACCGCGGCCGCACGGTCACCGTCGGCGAGGTCAGCGCGCCCCGCCGGGGCCAGCGGTTCGCGTTCGTCATGGACACCCGGCTCTGCGACGGCGTGTTCGCCCTCGCCGACGGCGCCGACCTGCTCGTGATCGAGTCCACCTTCCTCGACGAGGATGCCGCGCTCGCCGCCGACTACGGCCACCTCACCGCCCCGCAGGCCGCCCGGGTGGCCGCCGAGTGCGGGGTCCGCCGCCTGGTGCTGACCCACTTCTCCGGCCGCTACACCGACCCGCGGCGCTTCCACGACGAGGCCGCCGCGATCTTCTCCGGCGACCTCGTCGTCGCCGAGGACCTCATGCGCGTGCCGGTGCCAGCGCGTCGATGATCTCCGCGGCCCGCGCGGTGGCCGACTCGACCGGCACGTCCGGGTTGCCGATCCGCTCGTCCCAGTTGAGGTCGTAGTACAGCTCGGTCACCCCCTGCCCGGCCAGCCGGTCCGCGTCCGCGCGGATCCTGTCGTACGAGCCGGCGAGCCACCCGCCGGAGCCGCCCGCCCGGACCACGCCGCGGACCACGATCCGCGGGTCGGCCGTTGCGGCGGCGCGCACGACCGCGATCTGCTCGCCGATCCGGTCGAGGTCGGTGGCGCTGGCGCTCATCCAGCCCGCCGCGAGCCGGCCCGCCCGCTCCAGCGCCGGCCGTGCGGCGCCGCCGAGCAGGATCGGCGGCCCGCCCGGCTGGACCGGCCGCGGCGCCATCCGGCTGGGTGGCACGGTGTAGAACTCGCCGTCGAACGAGGCCACCTCGTCGTTCCACAGGGTGCGCAGCACCCGCACGTACTCCGCCGCGCGGGCACCGCGCCGGGCGGTGTCCGCGCCGGTCGCGGTGAACTCGGTCGGCGACCAGCCGATGCCCAGCCCCAGGTCGAGCCGCCCGCCGCTGAGCACGTCGAGGGTGGCCGCCTGCTTGGCGAGCACCACGGGAGAGACGAACGGCATGTTCACCAGCGCCACGCCGAGGCGGATGCGCGAGGTGTGCGCGGCGGCGTAGGTCAGCGCCAACAGCGGGTCGAGCACGCTGCGGTACACCGCGCCGCGCGGGTCGTCGGTGCCGATCTCGGGGCCGACGAGCAGGCGCTGGAACGTCCACAGCGAGTCGTAGCCCAGCTCCTCCGCGCGGGCGGCGAAGCGTGCGATGTTCTCCGGCGTGGCCCACGCGCCCGAGACCGGCGCGCCGAGTCCGATCCTCATGGGCCCACGGTAATCCATGATCGGTTCACCACGGTTCCGCAACATCTGCCCACATGCCGGTTTGGGTCCGAATCTGCGGAGTTATGATGCCCGGCATGTCAAAGCTGCGGATCAGCGAGGCCGCGGGCCTGCTCGGCGTCAGCGACGACACCGTGCGCCGCTGGATCGACATGGGTCGGCTGCCCGCCGTGCAGGCCGACAACGGCCGGATGGCCGTGGCGGGCCACGAGCTGGCCGCGTTCGTCCAGCGGCTGGCCGAGGCGCCGGAGCCGGGCGTCACGGTGGCCGCCTCCGCGCGCAACCGGATGCGGGGCATCGTCACCCGCGTGCTCAAGGACGGCGTGATGGCCCAGGTCGAGATGCAGGCCGGGCCGTTCCGGCTGGTCTCCCTGATGAGCAGGGAGGCCGCCGAGGAGCTGGGGCTCGAGGCCGGCAGCGTCGCCGTGGCCTCGATCAAGTCCACCCACGTCGTCGTCGAGATACCGGAGACGTGATGACCCGTTCCCTCCGGGCGGCCGCGCTGGCCGCCCTCGCCGCCGCGTCCCTCGCGGCCTGCGGAACCGACGACCCGCCCGCCGGCTCCGCGGACCGGCGGACCGGCGCCTCCGGTGAGGTCACCGTGTTCGCCGCCGCCTCGCTGACCGGGTCGTTCACCGAGATCGGCAGGCGGTTCCGGGCCGCGAACCCGGACGCGAAGGTCACGTTCAACTTCGGCGGCAGCTCCTCGCTCGCCAGGCAGATCGACGAGGGCGCGCCGGCCGACGTGTTCGCCTCGGCGTCGCCGTCGAACATGGACCAGGTGACCGGCGCGGGCGGGGCCGCCGGCGACCCGGTCACGTTCGTGACCAACACGCTGATGATCGCCGTGCCCGCCGGCAACCCGGGCGGCGTCACCGGGCCGGCCGACTTCGCCGACGACGGCAAGAAGATCGCGCTGTGCGCCGAGGAGGTGCCCTGCGGCGCGGCCGCGAGGAAGGCCCTCGACGCCGCCGGGATCACGGCCAGGCCGGACACCCTCGAGAAGGACGTCAAAGCCGTGCTGACGAAGGTCGAGCTCGGCGAGGTCGACGCGGCGCTGGTGTACCGGACCGACGTGAAGGCCGCCGGCGGCAAGGTCGAGGGCATCGCGTTCCCCGAGGCGGCGAAGGCGGTCAACACCTACCCGATCGTCGTGCTGGCCGACGCGCCGAACGCGGCCGGCGCCCGGGCGTTCGTCGACTTCGTGCTGTCCGGCAAGGGCATCGCGGTGCTGACGAAGGCCGGCTTCGACAAGCCATGAGCACGCGTACCAGGCGTACCAGGCGGACCCGGCTCCCGGCCGTGCTCGTCCTGCCCGCGCTGGCCGGCCTGGCGTTCCTGGTCGTGCCGCTGGCCGGGCTGCTGGTGCGGGCGCCGTGGTCCACGTTCGGCGCACGGCTGTTCAGCGCCGACGTCGGGCGGGCGCTGACGCTGTCGCTGGTGTGCGCGAGCCTCGCCACCGTCGTGTGCGTGGTGCTCGGCGTGCCGCTCGCGTGGCTGCTGGCCCGCGGCGACGTGCCCGGCCGCAGCGTGCTGCGCGCGCTGGTGACCGTCCCGCTGGTACTGCCGCCGGTGGTCGGCGGCGTCGCGCTGCTGCTGGTCCTCGGCCGGCGCGGGCTGCTCGGCCGGTACCTGCACGACTGGTTCGGGATCTCGCTGCCGTTCACCACGGCCGGCGTCGTGGTGGCCGAGGCGTTCGTGGCGATGCCGTTCCTCGTCATCGCCGTGGAGGGTGCGCTGCGCGGCGCGGACCCCCGCTACGAGGAGGCCGCCGCGACGCTCGGCGCGTCGCGCTGGCTGACGTTCCGGCGGGTCACGCTGCCGTCGATCGCGCCGGGCGTGGTCGCCGGGACGGTGCTGTGCTGGGCACGCGCGCTCGGCGAGTTCGGCGCCACCATCACCTTCGCGGGCAACTTCCCGGGGCGGACGACGACCATGCCGCTCGCGGTGTACCTGGCGCTGGAGACCGACCCGGGCGCCGCGATCGTGCTCAGCCTGGTGCTGCTCGTCGTCTCCGTGGTGGTGCTGGTGAGCCTGCGGGACCGGTGGATCAGCGGGCTGTCGTGACGGAGCCACCATGACCCTGCACGCCGACCTGACCGTCACCCGAGGGTCCGGCTTCCGGCTCGACCTCGCGCTGCGCATCGGTCCCGGCGAGGTCGTCGCGCTGCTCGGGCCCAACGGCGCGGGGAAGACCACCGCCCTGCGCGCGCTGGCCGGCCTGCTGCCGGTCACCGCGGGCGAGGTGCGGCTGGACGGGACCGTCTGGGACGCGCCACCCCGGGTGTTCGTGCCGGCCGAGCGGCGCTTCGCCGGGGTGGTGTTCCAGGACTACCTGCTGTTCGACCACCTGAGCGCGCTCGAGAACGTCGCGTTCGGGCTGCGCGCCCAGGGCGCCGAGCGCGCGTTCGCCCGGGCTCGCGCGCGCGAGTGGCTGGCGAGGGTGGGCCTCGGCGAGTTCGCGGGTGTGCGGCCGCGGTCGCTGTCCGGCGGGCAGGCCCAGCGGGTCGCGCTCGCCCGCGCGCTGGCCACCGAGCCCGCGTTGCTGCTGCTGGACGAGCCGCTCGCGGCGCTGGACGCGAGCAGCCGGCTGCACATCCGCTCGGAGCTGGCGCGCCATCTCGGCGAGTATCCGGGCCACACGCTGCTGGTCACCCACGACCCGCTGGACGCGATGGTGCTGGCCGACCGGATCGTGATCGTCGAGGAGGGCCGCGTCGTCCAGGAGGGGGCGCCGGCCGAGGTGGCCCGCCGGCCGCGCACCGACTACGTGGCCCACCTGGTCGGGCTGAACCTGTACCGGGGCAACGCGTCGGGCACGACCGTCGACCTCGCCGACGGCGGCTCGTTCACCGTCGCCGAGCCCGCGGCGGGCCCGGTCCACGTGGCGTTCCCGCCGACCGCGGTGAGCCTGCACCCGGCGGCGCCGGCCGGCAGCCCGCGCAACAGCTGGCCGGTCACCGTCGCCGACCTCGAGCAGCACGCGCACACCGTCCGCGTGCGCCTGGACGGCACCCCGCCGGTGCTCGCGGACATCACGCCGGTCGTGGTCGCCGAGCTGGACCTGCGCCCCGGCACGCCGCTGTGGGCCACGGTGAAGGCGACCGAGACCGCCACGTACCCGGCCTGAGGTCACCACCGGCGAACTCGCCTTCCCTGCCCGGGCGGGATCACGCCGGTCACCGCGACGGTCACCGGCTCGCCCGCACGTCCGGCGGCACACCCGTTTGGACCGCGGCACGGCGGCTACCCGTGTCCCATGCCGGAGCTACCCGACGTGGCCGGCTTCTGCCGGGTCCGCTCCGCGCACACCGGCGACCCGGTCCGGCGCGTGGACGTGCTCGACGCGCAGGTGCTGCGCGGCGTCGGCGCGCGCGAGCTCGACGAGCGGTTGCGGGGCAGGAGCTTCGCGGCCCCGCGCCGGCACGGCAAGTGGCTGGTCGCCCCGCTCGAGCACGGTCCGGTGCTGCTGCTGCACTTCGGCATGACCGGCGCCCTGCGCTGGGCCACCGGCGGGGACCGCCACCGGCACGACCGGGTCGTGTTCGTGCTGGACGGCGGCGAGCTGCGGTTCCGCGACATGCGCAAGCTGCAGGGCATCCGGCTGGCCGGTGACGAGGGCGAGGCCGGGGAGATCCTCGCCGGTGTGGGACCCGACGCGACGGGCGTCGGGCGCGACGAGCTCGCCGCGCTGCTGCGCCGCCGGCGGCAGGTGAAGACCACGCTGACCGACCAGTCGGTTCTCTCCGGGGTCGGCAACCTGCTCGCCGACGAGATCCTGTGGCGCGCCCGGATCGACCCTCGCCGCCGCGGCGACCAACTGTCCACAGAGGATGTCACGCGGCTGCGCGCGCGGATGCGGACGGTGCTGCGCCGGTCGGTCGAGGCCGGCCGGGTGCCGCCCCGTACGACGTGGCTGACCGGCCGCCGCGACGAGCCGTCCGGGGCCTGCCCGCGGTGCGGCACGACGCTGCGGCGTGGCCGGGTCGGCGTCTGGAGCACGGTCTGGTGCCCGAAGTGCCAACCCGGCTGAGCCGGGACGGCGCTATCGTCGACACGGGCCGAACACGTGGGGGCGGCGATGCGTGCGATCGTGGTGGATCCGTCCGCACCGGACTCGATGCGCCTGGCGGAGGTGGCCGATCCGGTCGCCCGGGACGGCGTCCTCGTGGAGGTGCGGCACGCGTCGCTCAACCACGGTGACCTCAACGACGCCCGCTCCGGGCGGGTGCCGCCGGGCGCGGTGCTCGGCTCGGACGTCGCGGGCGTGGTGCTCTGGGGCGGCTCGCTCGCGCCGGGCACCCGCGTGGTGGGGATGGCGCCGGGCGCGTTCGCCGAGCGGGTCCTGGTCCCGGCCGACTCGCTCGCCGAGGTGCCGGCCATGGTCGACCTCGCGAAGGCCGCGACCCTGCCGGTGGCCGGAGTGGCCGCGCTGCGCGCGCTGCGGGCCGCGGGCACGCTGCTCGGCAGGCGGGTGCTGATCACCGGCGCGTCCGGCGGGGTCGGCCGGTTCGCGGTCCGGCTCGCGTCCCTGGCCGGCGCCTACGTGATCGCCTCGGTCGGCGCGCTCACCCGCGGCGCCGGTCTCGGCGCGGACGAGGTCGTCGTCGGGCTCGACGGCGTCGGCCGGCCGGTCGACGTCGTGCTGGACAGCGTCGGCGGCCCGCAGCTGGTCGCCGCGTGGCGGCTGCTGGCCGAGGGCGGCAGCCTGCAGAGCGTCGGCTGGACCTCCGGCGAGCCGGCCGTCTTCCCGCCGTACTCCACCATCGGGCCGGCCAAGTCGCTGACGTCCTTCGTCAACAGCGGCGCGGTCGGCGCCGACCTGGCCGAGCTGGTGCGGCTCGTCGCGGCCGGCGAGCTGGCCGTGGAGATCGGCTGGCAGGGGCCGATGGAACGCTTCGCCGACGCCGCCGCGGCGATGCGCGAGCGGCGGGTCGGCGGAAAGGCCGTCCTCGACGTGGCCTGACCCGGCGGGTGTGCGTGCTCGACGGCAACCCCGGTCCGGGGGTCGGCTACCCCGCGCGGGCGGCCGGGTAAACCGCGCCGTTGAACGTGACCCGCAGCGCGTACAGCGAGGGGCCGGCCGTGATGAACAGGTGGTTGCGCTTCGGGCCGCCGAAGGTGAGGTTCGAGACCGGGTCGGGCAGCAGCAACTTGCCCAGCAGCGTGCCGTCGGGGTCGAAGCAGTGCACGCCGTCCCACGCGGCCGCCCAGACGCGTCCCGCGTCGTCGAGCCGGATGCCGTCGAACCGGCCGTGGTCGCACTCGCCGAAGATCGCGCCGCCGGTGAGCGTGCCCCCGGCGGTCACGTCGAACACCCGGATGTGGCTGGGCTCCTGCCGGGTGTCCACGATGTACAGACGGGTCTCGTCCGGGGAGAAGGCGAGGCCGTTGGGCCGGCAGAAGTCGTCGGCCACCACCCGCACCTCGCCGCCGTCCGGGTCGATCCGGTAGACGTGGCAGGCGCCGATCTCGCTGTGCGCCTTGTTGCCCTCGTAGTCACCGTCGATGCCGTAGGCGGGGTCGGTGAACCAGACCGACCCGTCGGCGCGGACGGCGACGTCGTTGGGACTGTTGAGCCGCTTGCCCCGCCAGTGGCTCGCCAGCACGGTGAGCGTGCCGTCGTGCTCGGTGCGGGTCAGCCGCCGGTTGCCCTGCTCGCAGGACAGCAGCCGGCCCTGGCGGTCGACGGTGTTGCCGTTCGCGTAGCCGCTGGGCGCACGGAAGACGCCGACCTCGCCGGTGGTCTCGTCCCAGCGCAGCAGCCGGTCGCCGGGGATGTCGCTCCAGACCAGGTAGCGGCCGGCCGGGAAGTAGGCCGGTCCCTCGGACTTGCGGGCGCCGGTGTGCAGGCGCTCCACCACGAAGTCACCGTC
The DNA here is from genome assembly GCA_963727495.1 of uncultured Actinomycetota bacterium. Lineage (GTDB taxonomy): Bacteria > Actinomycetota > Actinomycetes > Mycobacteriales > Pseudonocardiaceae > Actinophytocola. Next base: position 339,784 of record CAVSGQ010000005.1, read on the forward strand.
CAGCCCGGCGAACCGCTGGTCGAGCATCTCGAACCGGGCGGGGATGACGTCACCCATGATGCACTCCTCTCCGAATGTGGTTCGAAGTGTACCGATATTCTCTGAATGAGATATGGTGATGTCCGTCTACCGTAGGATGGTGTTCGGATGGTTGACGAGCTGGACCGCGTGCTGCTCGCCGAGCTGCGGCGCGATGCGACGCAGTCCTACGCCGAGCTCGGCCGCGCGGTCGGCCTGTCCGCCGGCGCCGCCCACGAGCGGGTGCGCAAGCTCCGCGAGCGCCGGGTCATCCGGCGGACCACGATCGACGTCGACCCGGCCGCGGTCGGGCAGTCGGTGCTCGCGTTCGTGATGGTCGAGGCCCGCGCCTGGATGGGCGGGGCGGCGACCCGCGAGGCGCTCGCCGCCGTGCCGGAGATCCAGGAGGCGCACATCGTCGCCGGGTCGGCGTCGTTGCTGGTGAAGATCCGGACCGGGACGACCGAACAGCTGCAGGACGTGCTGCGGCGGCTGTTCGACGTCGACGGCGTGACCGGGACCCGGACGATCGTGGTGCTGGAGACGATCTTCGATCACCCGGACGACCCGGAGGCCAGGCCTAGCCGATAGGCCGGGTGGCCTTCTACGCTCACCTCGACTTTCCGTCGAAGTATCCGCATGTGTGGTGGGTGAATCCCCACATTCGGTCAACGGTTGAACTAACACACGGTAACTCCGCTGCTCAGACGGTCGAGGCCCGTGCTGTGCGTCACGTATTAGGCCGATTGGCCTCTTAACTTTTGTTGCTGGGCGACATAAGTTCGAGTCGTTTGATCGGAAGCGGTACGTCTCTGCCAACGTGACAGCCAACGTGAGGGACACCCGGCAACAGCCGGATGAAAGGCGAGGCAGCGTGACAACGGATGTCACCGCAGAGGTGGCCGGCGGCCCGCACCGCCGTGCACCCTCCGCGGACCTGCGTGCCATCAGCGGTGCGCCACGCCGCCGATCCCGTTCCCCAGAAACCCGGCACCGCCGCGTGCGGTGACCTCAACCTGCCCTCCGGGCGACCCCGGTGCCCACGAACGGAGATCCTCGATGGACGAACATGCTCAACCCGGCCGGTGGTCACGCAGATCCCTGCTGGCCGGTGCCGCGGCGGGGTTGGTCGCGCCGGTGGTGGTGACCAGCGGCACCACCCCCCTGGCGGCCACGGCGGCCGCGGCCGGTGCCCGCCTGCGGCAGATCACCATCTACGCCGAACCGCTGCCCGGCGGGCTGTTCGGCTACGGGCTCGCTCCGGGCCAGGCCACGATTCCCGGGCCCCTGCTGGAGATCTACGAGGGCGACACCCTCGAGATCGAGCTGGTCAACAACACCGACCAGCGCCTGTCGATCCACCCGCACGGGGTGGACTACGAGGTGTCCTCCGACGGCACCGTGATGAACAAGTCGGTCAACGAGCCGGGCGAGACCCGGACCTACGTCTGGCGCACCAAGACCCAGCACAAGGCCGGCGGCGGCTTCTACGTGCCGGGCAGCGCCGGCTACTGGCACTACCACGACCACGCGATGGGTACCGAGCACGGCACCGGCGGCATCGCGAAGGGGCTCTACGGCGGGCTGATCGTCCGCAAGAAGGGCGACCTGCTGCCCGACAGGCAGTACACGGTCGTGTTCAACGAGATGTCGATCAACAACAAGATGGCGCCCGACACCCCGATGTTCGAGGCCAACCAGGGCCAGCGGGTGGAGTTCCTCTGCGTCGGGCACGGCAACCAGTCGCACACCTTCCACCTGCACGCGCACCGCTGGGCCGACACCCGCACGGGACTGCTCAACGGCGACGACGACCACACGCGGGTGATCGACAACAAGGACCTCGACCCGGGCAGCTCGTTCGGGTTCCAGGTGATCGCCGGGGAGGGCGTGGGTCCCGGCGTGTGGATGTACCACTGCCACGTGCAGTTCCACTCGGACAACGGGATGGTCGGCCTGTTCCTCGTCCGCAACCCGAACGGGACCATGCCGGCCGGCGCACAGGACGCCATCGACCACTTCCACGGCCACGCAAGCGGCGGCATGTGACCGCGAGGCAACCCAACCGATGAAGGAGCGAGGGATGGGACGAAGAGTTCCCAGAGACATGTCCCGGCGCCGGACCTGGCGCACCGCCACGGTGATGGCGATCGGCGCGGCGATGACGTTCGGGACCCTGCTGACGCCCGCGGCCGCGGCCCCCACGGCCCAGGCCGCGCCGAAGGCCGACGCGGTGGCCGCGTCCACCGCGGTCAACGTGCTGATCTTCCACGGCCCGGCCGCGGACCAGGCGGACCCGGTCGTGCGTGCGACGGACGCGATCGCCGGGCTCGGCCAGCAGAACGGCATGAACGTGTCCGTCACGACCGACCCCAAGGCGTTCACCGCGGCGAACCTGGCCAGCTTCCGCGGCGTGGTCTTCCTCTCCGCCGAGGGCGTGACGCTCAGCAGTGACCAGGAGAGCGCACTCCAGAACTACATCAAGGCCGGCAACGGCTACCTCGGCGTCGCGGACGCCGCCAAGTTCCAGCCGAGCTCGGAGTGGTTCACCGGACTGATCGGCACCCGGCCGGTCGGCGCCGTCCCGCCGGCGGTGCCGGTGGCCGCGTTCTCCGCGAGCGCCGAGAACCCGCCCAACGAGACCAAGGAGAAGCTGGCCGACGGGGACGACCACACCAAGTGGCTCACGTTCAACCCCACCGGCTGGGTCGCCTACGCGCTCGACGAGCCCGCGCAGGTGACCAAGTACGCGCTCACCTCGGCCAACGACTTCGACGGTCGCGACCCGAAGGCCTGGACCCTGCAGGGCTCCCAGGACGGCGAGACCTGGATCGACCTGGACACCCGGACCAACCAGGACTTCCCGGACCGGTTCCAGCGCCGCGAGTTCACGGTGGACAACTCGACCGCCTACAGCCACTACCGGCTGAACATCACCCAGAACGACGGCGAGCCGCTGACCCAGCTCGCCGAGTGGTCGCTGTACACACCGGACTCCGCGCCCCCGCCGGAGCCGCAGCCGCAGCGGGCGGTGGTGGACCTGACCGACCGCCAGCACCCGGCCAACGCGGGCCTGCCGCTGACCATCACCCGCACGGACAAGTGGCGCAACTGGGCGCCCAACCCGGTCGGCATCGTGCACACCGTGGCGCAGGTCGAGGAGTGGCGCTACGACGCCGGCCAGGGCGCGAACGGCCCGTTCCACCCGGTGTCCTGGTGCCGTGACTACGACGGCGGCCGGTCGTTCTACACCGCAATGGGCGGCACCGACGGCAGCTACGGCGAGGCCGCGTTCCGCAGCCACCTGCTCGGCGCGCTCGAGTGGACGACCGGCATGGTGCGCGCGGACTGCCAGGCCACCATCGCGTCGAACTACAAGATCGAGCGGCTGACCGCGAAGAACCAGGCGGGCCGGCTCGACCAGATCGGCGAGCCGCACGGCATGACGATCGCCAAGGACGGCACGGTGTTCTACGTCGGCAAGGCGGCCTGCCCCGGCAACGCCGTTCCCCAGCCGAACGAGTGGACCAACCCCGACATCGGCCTCGGCTGCGGCACGATCCACAAGTGGGACCCGGTCTCGAAGAAGGCGAAGCTGCTCACCACGCTGACGTGATGGGCAACCGGGGCAGCGGCGGCGAGCTGGTCAAGAACGAGGAGGGCCTGCTCGGCATCGTCACCGACCCGAACTTCGCCGACAACGGCTGGCTCTACGTCTACTGGATGCCGCACGACTCGATCAACCGGGACAAGCAGATCGGCTAGCGGACGATCTCGAGGCTGACCTACGACGCCGAGAACGGGGACGATCGACCAGGCCACCCGCAAGGACCTGCTGCAGTGGCCGGTGCAGATCCACAGCTGCTGCCACGCGGGCGGCGGCATGGCGTTCGACGCGCAGGGCAACCTCTACGTCGGGTCCGGCGACAACAACTCGTCGCAGGGCTCGCGAGGGCTACTCCGGGAACAACTGGGAAGCCGAGTACAAGGGCATCTCGTTCCAGGACGCCCGGCGCACCGCCGGCAACACGAACGACCTCGACGGCAAGATCATCCGGATCCACCCGGAGCCGGACGGCACCTACACGATCCCGCAGGGCAACCTGTTCCCCGAGGCCAACGACCCCGGTGACAAGACCCGCCCGGAGATCTACGTGATGGGTGTGCGCAACATCGCCCGGCTGGCCATCGACCCGGAGACCAACTGGCTGAACGCCGGCTGGGTCGGGCCGGACGCGCCGTCGCCGAGCCCGGAGCTCGGACCGGCGAAGTACGAGACCGCCACGGTCATCACCGAGGCGGGCAACCACGGCTGGCCGTACTGCATGGGCAACCGGCAGCCGTACCGCGACCGCAGCAACGCCGACGCCGACGTGCTGACGGGCTGGTACGACTGCGACCACCCGCTGAACACCTCGCCGCGCAACACCGGCCTGGTGGAGCTGCCGCCGATCAAGGACAACATGATCTGGTACTCGCCGGACGGCGGCGGCCCGGTCTTCCCGAAGCGGCCGGGGAGCTCCATCCCGACCTACGACGCGGACGACGCGACCTACACCGAGCCGTACCTGCGGGGCGGCGGCCAGGCCATCATGTCCGGGCCGACCTACCACTACGACCGGGTCGACACCAGGAGTGGCGTGGCGTGGCCGAAGTACTGGGACGACAAGTGGTTCATCGGTGACGAGTCGAACCCGGGCAACCGGGTCGCGGTGACCGTGGACCCGGCGGGCGTCCCGACCCACCAGCCGCCGGCCTTCGCCGAGACCGTCGGCAAGATCATCCAGTCGGGCTCGGGCGACAACAGGCTGCAGAGCTGGATGGACGCGAGGTTCGGTCCGGACGGCGCGCTCTACATGCTCGACTACGCGGGCGGGTTCTTCAGCCTGGACCCGAACCAGAAGCTGATCCGGGTCACCTACCAGGGCGGCCCGCCCACCCCGCTGCCGGCCGCGTCGCAGGTCGCGGTGCAGAACAAGCCGCTGACCTACCAGTTCAACGGCACGAAGGCCGGCGGTGTCGCCTACGACTGGGACTTCGGTGACGGCAAGACCTCGGTCGAGGCCAACCCGCGGCACACCTACAGCCGGGTGGGCCCGTACACCGCCAAGCTGACCGTGACCTACGCGGACGGCGAGACGGCGACGGTCCGCACCACGGTGAACGTCGGGTGCGCCAGCTCCGACCCGAACACCAAGGTCACCCTCGGCGACACCGAGACGACCGTGAACAACAAGAACGCCGGCGGCGGCTGCAAGGTCGACGACCTGATCGACGACGAGAGCACGTGGGGCAACCACAAGGCCTTCGTCAACCACGTCGAGAAGGTCACCAAGCAGCTCAAGCAACTCGGCATCCTCAACAAGAAGCAGAAGGACAAGCTGGACACCGCGGCCCAGGAGTCGGACATCGGCAGGCCCGGATCCACCGGCTACGAGCCGCTGTTCGACGGCACCGACCAGTCGCTGTACGACTGGGCCCAGGCGCCCACCGGATCGTTCTCGATCCAGGGCGACGGATCGCTGCGATCCGCCGGCGGGCTCGGCATGCTGTGGTTCACGAAGAAGGCGTTCGGTGACTTCTCGCTGAAGCTGCAGTTCAAGGACATCGCACCCGAGGGCCACCGGGCCAACAGCGGCGTCTTCGTCCGGTTCCCGGACATCCGGACCCCGCTCGACCAGCGGCCGCCGGGCAGCTGCGGCACCGTCGGCTCGGCACGCAGCTCACCGGCGTGGGTCGCGATCTACTGTGGACAGGAGGTCCAGATCTACGACGGGGACACCGGTGAGCCCCAGAAGACGGGGTCGGTCTACAACTTCGACCCGGTCGGCCTCGAGGACGCCGGGGTCACCGACAAGGGCGTGTGGAACGACTACGAGATCCGGGTCGTCGGGCAGCACTACACGATCATCCGCAACGGTGTGGTGATCAACGAGTTCGACAACACCCCGGGCAAGGAGTCGTCCCGCGACGGCGACCCGCCGACGGACCTGCGGCAGTTCACCAGCGGCTTCGTCGGGCTGCAGAACCACAGTGACAACGACCTGATCGAGTTCCGCGACATCCGGGTGCGGCAGCTGTGACCGGACGGCCGGCCGGCGCGGGGACACCGCGCCGGCCGGCCACCCGGCCCCTTCGGAAGGTTTTCCCCATGCTCAGAGCTTGTTTCGCCGCGCTGGTCGCGGCGCTCACCGCCGTGGCGCTGGTGGCGTTACCCACCACCGCCTCGGCCCGTCCGGGCGGCCCGGCCATCGACCCGGCCGTGACCGCGGACCAGACCCTGACCTGGACCGCCAACGACAGCATGACCGCCTACGCGTCGTTCCCGACCACCGCGGTGTCCGGCGCGACGACGATCGTGTTCGAGAACAGCACGGCGACCGGCAACACCACCGGGATGACCCACACGCTGACCTTCGACACCTCCACGCCCGGCTACAACCACGACGTCAGCCTGAACATCACCGCGAGCCCGTTCGACGCGAACGGCGGGCGGCACGAGGCGCAGGTGACGCTCACGCCGGGCACCTACCGCTACTTCTGCGCGATTCCCGGCCACCAGATGACCGGCGAGCTCGTCGTCACCGACGGCGGCGGGGAGGGGACACCACGCCCCCGACCGTGTCCGCGGAGCTGTCCGGGGACCAGGACGCCGACGGCAACTACGTCGGCAGCGCCACCGCCACGCTGACCGCCTCGGACGACTCGTCCGGTGTGGACAGTGTGGAGTACGCGCTGGACGGCGGCGCCTGGACGACCTACTCCGCGCCCGTCGTGGTGGACACCGTCGGCGACCACACGCTGGCCTACCGGGCCACCGACGTCGCGGGCAACACCTCGCCGGAGGGCACGGTCGACTTCACCGTCGTCTCGCCCGGCGGGGAGGACACCACGCCGCCCGCGGTGTCCGCGGAGGTCTCCGGCGACCAGGACGCGAACGGCGACTACGTCGGCAGCGCCACGGTCACGGTGACCGCGACCGACGACGGGTCCGGGGTGGCGTCGGTGGAGTACGAGCTGGACGACACCGGGTTCCGGCCCTACAGCGGGCCGGTGACCGTGTCCACGCTCGGCGACCACGCGGTGCAGTACCGCGCGACCGACGCCGCCGGCAACGTCTCCGAGACCGGCTCGGTGCCGTTCCGGATCGTCGACGGCGGCGGCGAGGACACCACGCCGCCGGACGTGTCGGCCGTGGTGTCCGGCGAGCAGAACGGCGACGGCGACTACCTCGACAGCGCCACGGTGACCCTGTCCGCCACGGACGACGGGTCCGGGGTGGCGTCGGTGGAGTACTCGCTGGACGGTGCCGCGTTCACGGCGTACACCGACCCGGTGGTCGTCACCACGCCAGGCGCGCACATGCTGCACTACCGGGCCACCGACGTCGCGGGGAACACCTCGCCGGAGGGCATGGCCGACGTTCACGGTGGTGGAGCAGGACACGACCGCGCCGACCGCGTCGGCGAGCGTGACCGGCCAGCAGGACGCCGACGGGAACTACGTGGGCACGGCGGTCGTCACGGTCACCGCGTCCGACGAGGGCTCCGGGGTGGCGTCGGTCGAGTACCAGCTCGACGGCGGCGCCTGGACGGCCTACACGGAGCCGGTCCAGGTGACCGCCGAGGGCGCGCACACCCTGCTCTACCGCGCGACGGACATCGCCGGGAACACCTCGCCGGAGGGGTCGCTCGCCTTCTCGGTGGTCGACGCCCCGGGTGAGGACACCACGGCGCCCAGCGTCTCCGCCGTGATCACCGGGGACCAGGACGGGAGCTGGCACTACCTGGACAGCGCGACGGTCACGATCGACGCGTTCGACATGGACTCCGGCGTGGCGTCGGTCGAGTACAAGCTCGACGACGGCGACTGGACGGAGTACACCGAGCCGGTGATCGTGGACACCGCCGGCACGCACACCGTGTACTACCGGGCCACCGACGTCGCCGGGAACGTCTCGGCGGAGCTGTCCGGCTCGTTCACGGTCGTGGAGGTCACCGACGACGCCTGCCCGAGCTCGGACACCCGGGCGACGGTGATCATCGGCCTGATCGACACCGGGGTGCCCAACGTGGACACCGGCGACGGCTGCACGATCAACGACCTGATCGACGAGGACGCCGAGTGGGGCAACCACAACCGGTTCGTCAAGCACGTCAACAAGGTCACCGACCGGCTGGTGACCGACGGCGTCATCACCTCGCAGCAGCGCAGCATCATCGTGAACGCGGCCATCGACTCCGACATCGGGAGGTCCGCCACGTTCGCGTGACCCGCGGGAGGACGGGGCCCCGGTCCACAGGCAGCCGGGGCCCCACCCGCGAGTCCAACGCTCAGACCCCGCGAGTCCAACGCTCAGACCCCGCGAGTCCCCCGTTCCGGTCGCGCGAGTCCCCCGCGGCGACCGTGTGGCACGCGCCGAACCCCTCCGCCCGGCGCACGATCCGCCCGGCCTCGACGCGCACCGCCGCCTCCGTCCCGTCGCTGACCGCCGGCACCCCGGCCGCCGCGGCCACCGAGCCCGGGCCCGCCGTGTCGCACACCACCCGCAGCCGCGGCCACGCCCGCCGCGGGAAGGACTGGCGCAGGCAGCCGGTCAGCTCGGTGACCACCAGGCGGGCCAGCGGCCCCAGCTCGGCCGGCTCGCCGGTCACCATGACGACCGTGACCGCGGCGTCCGGGCCGCCCGCGCGCACCGCCTCCTCCACCGCCGGCAGCCGGTGCAGGCCCAGCACCGCCACCACCCCGTCCTCGACCGGCGCGGGGGAGCCGGTCACCAGGTCCACCGCGTCCGGCGGGCGCCACGGCTCGGACACCGCCAGCGCCGGCGCCGCGGCGTGCGGCGGCGCCCAGTAGTCGTTGAGCTCCAGCCCCGCCAGCCGCTCGCACGCGCTGATCACGTCGAACGCCTCGGCGAAGCCCGGCGCGGCCGCCGCCAGCTGGCGCGCCCCGTGCAGCGTCGTCAGCACCGTCGACGCCACCCGCACCAGCCGGGCACCCCGGGCGGGCGGGCGCAGGCGCTCCAGCGCGAGGCCGAGCAGCAGCGCGTCCAGCGCCATCAGCCGGGTGAACGGCAGCCGGACCCGCTCGTCGGCCAGCACCTCGCCGAACAGGTCCACGCCGAGCCGCGCGTCCGGTCCGTCCAGCCGGGCCACCCACGCGCGGGCGAGCGCGCCCAGCGCCTCGGCCGGGGTGGCGCCCAGCGTCGGGTGCGCGGGCCGCGGCCAGGTCAGGTCCGCCAGCACCGCGAGGTACAGCGCGCGCTTGCCGGGGAAGTTCGAGTAGACCGCGCCGCGGGTGAGCTCGGCGCGCTCGGCGATCGCGTCGATCTTGGCGTCGCGGAACCCCCGCTCGGCGAACTCGTCGCGGGCCGCCGCGAGCACCTTCGCGCGGTTGCGTTCCTGCGCCTCCGCCCTGCTGAGCCGGCTCACCCGGTCAAGATACCGTCACCATTCGTATGGTAAGAACACATGATGACATCATCTGAAATTCCCGAGATCGACCTGTCCGACCCCGAGCTGCTCGGCGACCCGTTCCGGGCCTACGCGCCGGTGCGGGAGGCGTCGCCGCTGGCCCGGATCCCGGTCCCCGGCATCGGCTCGATGTGGGCGCTGACCAGGTACGACGACGCCCGCGCGATGCTCGCCGACCCGCGCTTCGCGATCAACGGGGCGAGCTTCCTGCGCCCGGACGTGCCGCAGGACTGCCTGCCCTACCTGCGGACCATGTCCGAGATGAACGGGCCCGAGCACGCCCGGCTGCGCCGCCTCGCCGCACCCGCGTTCACCCCGCGCCGGGCGGCGGAGTTCCGGCCGCGGATCGAGCCGCTGGTCGACCGCCTGCTCGACGAGCTGCCCACGGGCGGGGAGGCCGACCTGCTGGACGGGTTCGCCCGCCCGCTGCCGATGGACGTGATCTGCGAGCTGGTCGGCATCCCCGGCGCCGACCGGGCGCGCTGGCGCGAGTACGGCGCCACCGTCGCGGCCGGCTCGGGCCCGCGGTTCGCCGAGGCGATCCCGGGGATCATCGCCGGCGCGAAGGAGGCGGTCGCCCGCCGCCGCGCCGAGCCCGCCGGCGACCTGCTGTCCGAGCTCGTCCGCGTGCAGGGCGAGGACGGCGACCGGCTCAGCGACACCGAGCTGGTCACGCTGGTCTGGCACCTGGTCATCGCCGGGCAGACCCCGGCCAACCTCATCGCGAACGCCGTCGCGCTGCTGCTCACCGACCCCGCGCACGTGCGCGCCCTGCACGCCGACCCCGGCCCGGCGGTCGAGGAGCTGACCCGCTGGTGCGGCCCGACGATGATGTCGATCCCCCGCTACGCGCGGGAGGACGTGGAGCTGTGCGGCGCGCGCGTGCGCCAGGGGGAGCCGGTCACCGCCGTGGTCGCGTCGGCCAACCGCGACCCCCGCGCGTTCGCCGACCCGGACCGGCTCGACCTCGGCCGGTCCGCGGCGCCGTCGGGTCATCTCGGCTACGGGCACGGACCGCACTTCTGCCTGGGCGCCTCGCTCGCACGGGTGCAGACGGAGGTCGCGCTGACCATGCTGCTGCGGCGGTTCCCGTCGATGTCGGCGGTGGAGGTGGTCCGCGCGCCCGACCCGGGCACCTGGCGCCTGGCCGTGCTGCGGGTGTCGCTGTGACCCCTCGGGGACACTGGGCGGCATGACGACGCACGCGCTGGTCCGCCGGCCGGGCCCCCGCCTCGCCGAGGGCCTGGTCTCCCACATCGCCCGCCGGCCGGTAGACGCCGGCCTGGCCGTCGGGCAGTGGCGCGCGTACGTCGCCGCGCTGGAGTCGGCGGCGTGGCGGGTCACCGAGGTCGAGCCGGCCGACGACTGCCCGGACGCGGTGTTCGTCGAGGATCCGGTCGTGGTGTACCGGGACGTGGCCGTGCTGGCCCGTTCCGGTGCCCCCGGCCGGCGGGCCGAGGTGGCCGGCGTGGGGAAGGCCGTGCGCGAGGCGGGGTACCGCGTCGCCCGGATCGAGGCGCCCGGCACGCTCGACGGCGGCGACGTGCTCAAGATCGGCTCGACCGTCTACGTGGGACGCAGCGGCCGCACGAACGACGAGGGCGTCCGCCAGCTCGCCGGGCACCTCGGTGCGGTGGGCGCCACCGTCGTCCCGGTGCCGGTGACCCGCGTGCTGCACCTCAAGTCGGCGGTCACCGCGCTGCCCGGCGGGACGGTCGTGGGCCACCCGCCGCTGGTCGACGACCCGGCGCTGTTCCCGGACTTCCTCGCGGTGCCGGAGGAGCCAGGGGCGCACGTCGTGCTGCTGGGCGGCGACCGCGTGCTGATGGCCGCGTCCGCGCCGCGCACCGCCGAGCTGTTCGCGGCGCGCGGCCTCGAGCCGGTGACCGTCGACATCGGCGAGTTCGAGAAGCTCGAGGGCTGCGTGACCTGCCTGTCGGTGCGGCTGCGGTGACGCGGCACTACGACGGCTCGAACCACCACTCCTCGAACCAGCGGCACCGGCCGTCCGCGGCGAAGCGGGCCACCCACAGGTCCCGGAACTCCTGGCGCACCGGGTCGCCGTAGCGCACCAGCAACCGCGCCACCCCGGTGTCCCCGTCGACCGCGACGATCTCCGCGGTCATCGTGAACACCTCGTCCGGCTCGTCGCGCTCCCGCTCCCAGAACTCCGCGATGCCCGCGAGCCCGGCGACCGGCGCGGCGTACGGCGACGGGCGGTACTCCGCGTCCTCGGTGAACAGCGCGGCCAGCCCCGCCGTGCCCGCGGTGCGCCAGGCCCGTTCGTAGCCCTCGAGCCACGCACCGAACGACTGCCGGTCGACCATGCCGAGAACGGTAGGCCCCGGCCGAGGTCACACGACACCCGCCCGGGCGGTCCGGGACACTGGGGGCATGACCGACGCATTCGTCTACGACGCGGTACGCACCCCGTTCGGCCGGTTCGGTGGGGCGCTGGCCAAGGTCCGCCCGGACGACCTCGCGGCGACCGTGCTGCGCGCGATCGCCGAACGCTCGCCGGCCCTGGACACGGCGGCCGTCGACGAGGTCGTGCTCGGCAACGCCAACGGCGCGGGGGAGGACAACCGCAACGTCGCCCGCATGGCGGCGCTGCTCGCCGGCTACCCGGTGACGGTGCCCGCCGGCACGGTCAACCGGCTGTGCGGTTCCAGCCTCGACGCCGCGATGGCGGCCTCCCGCGCGATCGAGACCGGCGACGCCGAGGTGGTGGTCAGCGGCGGCGTCGAGTCGATGACCCGCGCGCCGTGGGTGCTGCCCAAGCCCGACCGCGCGTTCCCGGCCCGCGACGTCACCGCGGTGTCCACCACCCTCGGCTGGCGGCTGGTGAACCGCGACATGCCGCAGGAGTGGACGGTCTCGCTCGGCGAGGCGAACGAGCAGCTGCGCGAGGAGTTCGGCATCTCCCGCGAGCGCCAGGACGAGTTCGCCGTGCGGTCGCACCGGCTCGCGCACGCGGCGTGGGAGTCCGGCTTCTACGACGACATCACCGTGCCGGTCGCCGAGCTGACCCGCGACGAGGGGATCCGGCCGGACACCGGCACGGACAAGCTCGCCACGCTCACGCCGTCCTTCCGGCCGGACGGCACGATCACCGCGGGCAACGCCTCCCCGCTCAACGACGGCGCGTCGGCGGTGCTGCTGGGGTCGGCCGCCGCCGCGACGGCGCTCGGCCGCTCGCCGATGGCGAGGATCGCCGGCCGGGCGGCGAGCGCGCTGGAGCCGCAGCGGTTCGGCTACGCCCCGGTCGAGGCCGCCAACCGGGCGCTGGAGCGCGCCGGCATCGCCTGGTCGGACGTGGGCGCGGTCGAGCTGAACGAGGCGTTCGCCGTGCAGTCGCTGGCCTGCCTGGACGCGTGGAAGATCGACCCGGAGATCGTCAACGTGCGCGGTGGCGCCATCGCGATCGGCCACCCGCTGGGCGCCTCCGGCGGCCGGATCCTCGGCACGCTCACGAAGGTGATGCGCGACGGCGGCCACCGGTGGGGCGTGGCCGCCATCTGCATCGGCGTGGGCCAGGGGCTCGCGGTCGTGCTGGAGAACGCCGGCTGACCGGCGGCGGGCGCCACGGCGGGCATGTCCGGGGCGCCCGCCGGTCTCAGATGAGCCCCTCGCGCAGCGCGTAGGCCACCGCGTGCGCCCGGTTCTTGAGCTGGAAGCGGTTGGTGACGTCGTGCAGGATGCTCTTCACGGTGCGCTGGGAGTAGCACAGCTTGTCCGCGATCTCCTTGGTGGACAGGCCGGACGCCACCAGGCGCAGCACCTCGCCCTCCCGGTTGGTGATGCCGGCAAGCTGCAGCCCGCGCGGCTCGAGCACGTGGCGCTGCAACCGGGACACCCGGTTCAGCAGCCTGCCCAGCAGGTCCGGCGGCAGCGCGCCCTCGCCGGCCGCGGCCGCGGTGACCAGGCGCACCAGCATGTCCGGCGTGCTCTCGGCGCGGCGCGCGACCGCGCAGACCCCGGCCTCGACCGCGGTCAGCACCTCGGCGTCCTCCAGCTCGCCGGCGACGAGCACGATTCTGGTGAACCCCTTGCCCTGCAGGGCCTTCAGCAGGTGCGTGGTCCGTTCGTCGAAGCGGTCCGCGGCGACCAGGGCGACGGTCCTGGTGACGTCGGCGTCCTCGTCGACGAGCCAGACCTCCGGGCGCGTGCGCAGGGCCATCTGCACGCCGCTCTGCAGGATCGGATCGGTCGCGCGGGCGAGAACCTGGGTGCGGGTGGTTGCCAACATTGCTGTTCCCCTCAGTGCTGGTGTGGTCAGACGAGCCGATCGGCGTAGACGATGATGTTGTCGAGGTAGCTGTGCGCGGCGCGGTCGAACTGCCCGCCGCAGGTGATCAGGCGCAGCACCGGGTCCTTCGTGGAGTTCCAGATCCGGCGGGTGGGCAGCGCGGTCTTGGCGACCTCCTCGGTGGCCGTGACCGCGAAGGTCGTGGCGACGTCGTGGTAGTGCACGGTGACCCGGTCGCCCGGCTTCAGCTCGTGCAGGCGGTAGAACACGTCCGGCCCGTCGGCCTTCGAGTCCACGTGCGCCAGCAGCACGGCCGGGCCTGCGTCGCCGGGACGCGGGCCGGGTCGGTACCACGCGGCGAGGCCGAAGTCCGGCGTCTGCATGGAGCCGTCCGGCATGAGGCCGACCGGGACGAGCTTCGCGTCCACGTCGATCGCGGGAATGGTGACCCGGACCGGGGCGCCGCGGTCGGCGGGTGCCTCCCGCACGCCGCCCGGCGCGGTCACCTCGTGCGCCTCGGCGACCCGGTCGAGCTGCGTGACGAGCGTGAACGCGGCGGCGACGGCGACCGCACCGGCGGCGACGGCGGTGAGCAGTCCGGCGGTCCTCATCGCGGGCTCCGCTCGGTCCGGGTGATCCACAGGTGGGCGCCGCCCGCGGCGAGGCCCAGCAGAACGAGCGCGGGAATGCCGACCAGCCACCAGTTCACCGGGTCGCCCGGACCCTCGCCGGTGTCGATGCGGTTGGGCGTCGGCACGGTGTCCGCGTCGGTGGACGGGACCGGCCGCGGCTGCGCCGTCGGCGCGGCGGACGGGGTGGCGACGGGCGGCTCGGGCTCGGCGGGCTGCTCGGGCTCCTCGACCGGCTCGCACGGCTCGTCGCACGGGTTCGCGGGGGGCTCGCAGAGCTGGCCCTCGGGGCAGTCGGCGGGCGGGCAGTCGGTGCCGCACGGGTCGGGTGCGACCTCGCTGGGCGGCGTGCCGATCTCCGGGCTGCCCGGCTTGGGCGGCACGTGCGGTTCGGGGTCTGCGATCGCGATCTCGACGCCGGTCGGGTTCACCGGCGGCGGCGCGGCGGCGGCGTGCGGGGCGCCGAGCAGCAGGGCACCGAACACGACCGTGCCGGCGACGGTGACGATGCGGTGGCTCTTCATCGTGTTCCTCCTGGTGACGGTGTGTCGCCCGGTAGGAGTCACGACCCGCGAGAAGCCTTACAACTTTTTCTCGGAACTTTTTCTCAGCCGATGACGGGGCAGTTCAGCACCGAGAACTTGCTGTCCCGGCTCACCTTGTTGCCGGCCGCGTCGGCCGCGGTGACGGTGACCGGCACCGACCCCGGGACGCTGAACGGACCCAGGTCCGCCGACCACACGCCGCCGGACAGCGACATGGGCACCGAGCCGGTCTGCTGGCCGTCGGAGTCGGTCCAGCTCAGCTGCGCCGAGCTCACGCCGACGTCGTCGGTGATCGGCGCGGAGACGGTGGTCACCGTGGGGGACTGCTCGCACCGCAGGGAGTAGACGTCGCCCGCGCGCACCGCCGTGATCGTCGGCGGGGTGGTGTCCCGCGGCGGGTCGGAGGAGGGGTCCGCCGGTGGGTTGGGCGGGTCGGGCCGCGGGTTCGGCGGCACGACGCGCCGGGTGGTGGTGGTCGTCGTGGTGGTGGTCGGGTCGTCCGGGGTGACCGCGTCCGCGACGGTCGTCGTGGTGGTCGTCGTGCCGGAGCTCGGGGACGCGGAGCTCGACGGGTCCGACGAGGACGAGCCCGGCTCGCCCGTGCCGGTGGGCAGGGTCGGCCCGACCGGGAGGTCCAGCCCGAGCGGTTCGCCCTCCACCGCCCCGTTGCGCCAGTACGCCACCCCGCCGCCGGCGACCAGCAGCGCGAGCACCGCGGCGGCCGCCGCGGCGATCCGCATCCGGCGGCGCTTCGGGGCGACGCCGTCCGTCGGGCGGTGGCCGCGCGGCGGCCACCGCGCCACCGCCACCCGGGGGCAGGTCGTCCTCGAACGCCGCCAGCTGCACCTGGTCCATGACCCGGTCCCGCAGCCACAGCGGCGCCGGCAGCAGCGGCACGGCCGCGAGCAGCGCGAACGGGCTGACCATGATCCGCTTGCGGTCCGAGCACACCTCGCACGAGTCGACGTGCCGGGCGACCCGCTTGCGCATCAGCGGCGAGTACCGGCCGTCCCAGCCGGACAGCAGGGCGTCCAGCTCGGTGCAGTCCTTGCGACCCTGCCGGGCGATCAGCAGCGCGCCCAGCGAGCGCTCGACCTGGTCGCGCAGCCGGGTCAGCAGCACGTAGGCGTGGTTGGCGCTGACGCCCATCGCCTCGCCCAGCTCCGCGCCGTCGAGCCCCTGCCGCACGTGCAGGTCGAGCAGTGCCCTGTCCCGATCGGACAGCCCGGCGGCGGCGCTCCACACGAGCTCGCGCAGCGCCACCTGTTCGGCTGCCCGATCCGGTCCCGGATCGGTGTCCGCCATGTCCTCCACCTCGTCGAGCACGACCCGGTGGCGGGCCCGGACCCTGCGCAACGCCACGCTGCGCGCGACGGCGTAGAGCCAGGGCCGGAGCCGGTCGGGGTCGTTCAGCTGAGCGAGCCGCTGAGCGACGAGAACGAAGGTGTCCTGCACGGCGTCCGCGGCTTCGTCGCGGTCGCGGAGCACGGACCAGCAGAAGTCGTGCAACCGGTCGGCGTAGCGGTCGTACACGGCCGCGAACGCCTCCCGGTCGCCCGCGAGCACACCGGCGACCAGTTGGGCGTCGGTGTGCTCGGCTAACTCACTCACTGCGTGGGGGACCTCCGGTCCAGGGGCTCTAGCTGCTCACACAGGCTGAGAGCCCGCGAGGCGGGGAAACCTTACGACTTTTGCCGCCCGAATTGGACCGCCATTGCGCCTAAGTCGTTCCCACGGAGTTTCGCGACGTCGCGGCTACCGCTTGAGGCAGTCGGCCAGCGGCACCGAGGTGTCGGCGAGCCGTCCGGTGTCGACCGGGTGTTCGGCGTTGATCAGCTCCTGCACCGGGCCGATCCCGTCGTCCCAGAGGTTGACGTGCATCCCGGCGACCACCCGGTCCCCGGCGACCCAGAACGAGTGGAAGGCCAGCCCCTCGACGTCGCCGCGCAGCACGACCTGGTCGTACCCGCCGGGCGCGAACCAGCCGGTGTACTCCATGCCGAGGTCGTACTGGTCGGTGAAGAAGTACGGCAGGTCGGTGTAGCTCACGTCCTGGCCCAGCATCGCCCGCGCGGCCAGCGGGCCGCCGTTGAGGGCGTTGGCCCAGTGCTCGACGCGGATGCGCCGGCCGTAGCGGGCGCTCGGGAAGCTCGCCACGTCACCGGCCGCGAACACGTCCGGGTCCCCGGTGCGCAGCGAGGCGTCCACCACGATGCCGCCGGTGTCGCCGTCCACGGCGAGGCCCGCGTCCTCGGCCAGCTCGGTGTTGGGCCGCGCGCCGATCCCGACGATCACCGTGTCGGCCGGGATCTCGGTGCCGTCGTCGGTGCGCACGCCCGACACCGTGCCCTCGCCGGTGAACTCGGTGACCCCGGTGCCGAAGCGGAAGTCCACGCCGTGCTTGCGGTGCAGGTCGCCGAACACGGTGCCCAGCTCCGGGCCGAGCACGGCGTGCAGGGCGGTGGGCTGGGGCTCGACGACGGTCACCTCGCAGCCGAACTTCGCCCGCGCGGCGGCCGCGGCCTCCAGCCCGATCCAGCCGGCGCCGACCACGACGACACGGCCGCCGGACGCGAGCGCCTCGCGCAGCCGATCGGTGTGCCCGAGGCGGCGCACGTAGTTCACGCCGTCGAGCTTGTTGCCCTCGATGCGAAGCCGCCGCGGCGAGGCGCCGGTGGTCAGCAGCAGCTTCGCGTAGCCGATCCGCTCGCCGTCCTCGAGCTCGACCTCGTGCGCGCCGCGGTCGAGCTTGGTGACCCGGCGCCCGGTCAGCAGCTCGACGGACTTCTCGGCGTACCAGCCCTCCTCGTGCACGTACACGCTGGAGCGCTCGTCGTCGCCGAGGAGGTAGCCCTTGGACAGCGGCGGGCGCTCGTACGGCCGGTCGCGTTCGTCCCCGATGATCACGACCCGGCCCTCGAAGCCGTCCTCCCGCAGGGTCTCGGCGGCCTTCGCGCCGGCGAGCCCTCCGCCGACGATGACGTACGCGTTGTCGCTGACCATGGTTTGTCTCTCCGTCTGGTTGGCTCAGGCTGGTTGGTTCACGCACCGATTCCGGTGAGCGAGAAGAACTCCTGCCGCGCGCCTCGATCCTCCCGCAACAGGCCGTGCAGTGCCGAGGTCACGGTGACGGTGCCGGGCGCGCGCACCCCGCGCAGCGCCATGCACAGGTGCTCGGCCTCGATGACGACGCCGATGCCCTGGGGCGCCAGGTGTGTCTGCAGCCAGTCCGCGACCTGCTTGGTCAGCCGCTCCTGGACCTGCAGGTCGCGGGCGAACAGCTCGACCACCCGGGCGAGCTTGGACAGGCCGAGGATCCGCTCGCCCGGCAGGTAGCCGACGTGCGCGACGCCGTGGAACGGCAGGAGGTGGTGCTCGCACAGCGAGTGCACGGGGATGCTCCTCGCCACCACCATCTCGTCGTACCCCTCGTCGTTCGGGAACGTCGTCAGCCGGAACTCGCGCGGGCTCAGCAGCTCGGCGAAGGATCTCGCGACCCGGGCCGAGGTGTCCGCCAGGTGCTCGGACGACGGGTCCTTGCCGAGCGCCCGCAGGAGGTCCGCGACCGCGCGCTCCGCCGCCGCGAGGTCGACGGTGTCGCGATCGTGGACGACCGACAGGTGCCGGCCGGGACTCGGCTGGCTCATCTCATTCACGGTCACGACGCACCCCTCGTTCTAAAAACAACATCGGTGACTTTAGAAGAGATGCCCTGTTTTCGTCAACGACCGTTTGTCTTAGAGTGAGACCGTGGACGACGTGCTGGCGAGTGGGGTGTCGGCGGTCGCGGCGCTCGATGAGCCGACGCGCCTGCGACTCTACGCACACGTGGTGCGCCAGCCCGTCCCGGTGAGCCGGGACGAGGTGGCCGCGGCGCTGCGGATCCCGCGCGCGACGGTCGCCTTCCACCTCGACAAGCTGGTGGCCGAGGGCCTGCTCACGGCCACCTTCGAGCGGCGCACCGAGCGGGCCGGGCCGGGTGCGGGCCGGCCGTCGAAGGTCTACCGGCGCTCCGGGCGGCAGGTGACCGTGTCGCTTCCGGAGCGGCAGTACGAGCTGGCCGGGCTGCTGATGGCCGGCGCGGTCGCCGCCGGCGGTGGCGCGGTGGCGCTGGCCGACCAGGCCCGGGCGGCGGGCGAGCGGCTCGGCGCGGCCGGCGGCGACCTCGCCGCCTTGCTGGAGCGGCACGGGTTCGAGCCGGCCGTCGAGGGCGACCGGATCCTGCTGCGCAACTGCCCGTTCGACGCGCTCGCGCGCGCCCACCCGGACGTGGTGTGCGGGATGGCGCTGGGGCTGGTGCAGGGCATGATCGCCGGTCTCGGCGACACCCGCACCGCCCGGCCCGGGCCGCTGCCGGGGCACTGCTGCGTCCTGGTCGAGGCAGGCGCGTGACCGACCGCCTCGTCGCCTTCGGCACCCAGCTCGTCGAGGTCCACCTCCGGCTTCGCGAGGAGCTGGACCGCATCCGCGAGGGTGACGGCGCCGCACGCGACCTGCGGGCGCACTGCCTGACGTTCTGCTCGGCACTCGCACGCCACCACGAGGGCGAGGACGGCGGCGCGTTCCCCGTGCTGGCCCGGGAGTACCCGGAGCTGGCGCCGGTGCTCGACGAGCTCAGCCGTGACCACCTGCTCATCGCCGACGCGATGACCCGGCTGCGCGAGCTCCTCGACGAGGGCGGGGACGTGCGCGTCGAGCTCGCGGGCCTGGCCGCCCTGCTCGAGACGCACCTGGTCTACGAGGAGCGCAAGCTCGTCGCCGCGCTCGACGCCCTGCGGCCCGGCCCGGCCGACGCGGCGCGCCTCGCGCTCGCCACCACCCTCGACGGGCTCGCCGGGAGCTGACGCGCCGCCCGGCAATGCTCCCCGGGCCCCTCGACGGCAGCTCCCCCGCACCCGGGCGAGTCGACCCGTGGCGTCGCCGAGCCGACCCGTCACGCGGGCGAGCCGACCCGTGGCGCGGGTGAGTCGACCGGTGGCGCGGGTGAGTCGACCGGTGGCGTCGGCGTGTCGACCTGTCACGCGGGTGAGTCGACCCGTGGCGCGGGTGAGTCGGCCGGTGGCGTCGGCGTGTCGACCGGTGGCGTCGCCGAGCCGACGTGCTGCGCGCCACCGGCCGTGCGACCGGGGGCGGTCACCCCGGCGACGTGGGCAGTCGGTTCGGCCGCGCCACGGGTCGGTTCGGCCGCGCCACGGGTCGGTTCGGCCGCGCCGGGGGTCGACTGGGTCGCGCCACGGGTCGACTGGGCTGCGCCAGGGGTCGGGTCGTGGTGGCCGTGGGGCGGGTTGGCGAAAGGCCGCAGTGACCTGGCAAGGCGCTACCGGCGGCCCGCGCGGTCGAGCAGGCGCCGGGCGCGCAGCCGCACCGGGCGGTCCACCAGCCGGCCGTCGACCGCCACCGCCGACTCGCCCGCCGACTCGCCCGCCGCGAGCACCCGGCGCGCCCACGCGATGTCCTCGTCGGACGGCCGCAGCGCGTCGTGCACCGGCCCGATCTGGCGCGGGTGCACGCACAGCTTGCCGGTGAAGCCCAGCTCCACCGCGTGCGCGGTGTCCCGGCGCAGCGCACGGGGATCGTCGAGGGCGGTGGTCACCCCGTCCAGCGGCGGCGCGCAGCCCGCGGCCGCCGCGGCCAGCACCAGCGCCGAGCGGGCGTGCAGCAGCGCCGTGTGCGACCCCGGGTCCACGCCCAGCTCGGCGGCCAGGTCGATGCTGCCGAACGCCGGGCGCACCACGCCCGCCACCGCGCACACCTCGCGGGCCGCCGCCAGCCCCGCCGCGGTCTCCACCAGCGGGACGACCACCCGCCCGGCCCGCTCGACGTCGGCGGGCCGCTCGGCCTTCGGCAGCATGATCGCGGCCCCGGCCAGCGCGGCGACGTCCGCGTCGTGCCACGGCGTGCCCACCGCGTTGACCCGCACGACCGCCTCGTTGCCGGCCTCGAGCCAGGCCACCGCGTGCGCCCGGGCGGCGTCCTTGTCCGCCGGTGCGACCGCGTCCTCCAGGTCGACCACGACCGCGTCGGCCCCGGCCGCGGCCGCCTTCGCGAACCGGTCCGGCCGGTCCCCGGGCACGAACAGCACGGTCCGCGCGGACCCGAGGTTCACGCCATCACCACCGTGAACCGCCAGTCGAGCACCGGCCGCGGTTCGGCGTCCCCGGCCCGGGCCTCGACGGTGGACCGCAGCGAGACCAGGCCACCGGAGGGCAGCGGCCGGACCCCGGTCACCTCGATCCGGCTGGACAGCGAGTCGCCCTCGTACACCGGTCCACCGTGGTCGCACCCGGCCCAGCTCGCGACCGTCACGATGTTCGGGATCGCCCGGCACGCCTGCGCCAGCGCCAGGCCGATCGTGTGGCCGCCGTACACCAGCCGGCGCCCGCCCGCGGTCACCTCGTCGTGGTGCGCGATGGCGATGTTGGCGGTCAGCCGGGCCAGCTCCGGCGCGCTCGACACCACGTCGGCGCCGGGGACCCGCCACGAGCGGCCGGGCGCGATCGCCGCGAAGTGCTCGCCCGGCACCCGCTGCCGGAACCGCGCCAGGTCCCACCCGTCCAGCGGCGGGTCGCCGGGCTCGCCGTCGCCCGGGCCGGGCAGGTCGTCGTCCCGGCCGGTCGGCTCCGCCGAGCGCAGCGGCAGCATCGCGCAGCGCCGGAAGTCGAGCACCGGCCGGTCCTCCTGGTCGACGGTGGTGATCCGCAGGGTGGCCAGCCCGGTCGGCGCGCGGTCGGGCCTGCGGCGGTTCTCCCGCAGCCCGACCACCTCGGTCACCGTGCGCAGGGTGTCGCCGATGACCGGGTACCGGCGGAACGCGAGCCCGCGGTAGAACACGTTCGCCCGCACCCGCCGGGTCACCACGGTGGACTGTCCGATCGAGACGTCCCAGACCAGGGCCGGATGGGCGAGGGGACCCCCGGCGACCGCGGTGGCCAGCGCCCGGTCGAGCGGCAGCCGCAGCCGGTCGCCGAGCACCGCCTGGTGCGCCGCCGCGTGCCCGTCGGTCAGCGTCACGCCCGGCGCGCCGTCGAACCGGTCGCCGAGCCCGAGGTCGTCGAAGAACGGCCCGTCCGATTCATCCGGCCATATCATGCGCGTCACCTTAGAACGCGCTTGACACCACGGACAACGCCGGGCGATATTGGCCGTACATTTGTTCCGGCGGACGGGGTGCGAATGGTGTCGACGGCCGAGCGGCTGGCCGCGTGGGCGCACCGGTACCGGCCCACCGGCGACGACCTCGAGCTGGCGCACCGGGCCCTGCTCGACACGGTCGCGGTGGCGCTGGCCGCCCGGGACGGCCGGATGCGCACGCTGACCGCCGGCCTGCCGGACGCCGAGCGCTGGGCCGCGATCGGTCACGTCCTCGACTTCGACGACCTGCACCTGCCCTCCACCGCGCACGTCAGCGTGGTCTGCGTGCCGGCCACCCTCGCGGCGGGCGGCGGCGCGGACGCCTACCTGGCGGGCGCCGGGGTGATGGCCCGGCTCGGGACGGCGCTGGGCTGGGACCACTACGCGAGCGGCTGGCACGTCACCTGCACCGCGGGCGCCCCGGCCGCGGCCGTCGCCGCCGCGCGGGCGCTGGGCCTGTCCGCGGAACGGACCGCGCACGCGATGGCGCTCGCGGTGCCGGCCGCGGGCGGCGTGCAGCGCGCGTTCGGCTCGGACGGCAAGGCCCTGCAGGTCGGGTTCGCGGCCGGCGCCGGGGTGCGTGCCGCCCGGCTCGCCGCCGCGGGCGCGCGGGCCGACCCGGCCGCGCTCGACCAGTGGCTGCGCCTCGCCGGCGGCGACCCCGCCCGCCTGGACACCGGCGGACCGGCGGTCCCCGGTGGGCTGGCGATCAAGCTCCACCCGTGCTGCTACGCGCTGCAGCGCCCGATCGCCGCCGTGCGCGAGGGCCTGCCACGCCCGGACCCCGGCGAGGTCCGCGGCGTCGTCGTCCGCACCCCGGCGGCGAGCGTCCAGCCGCTCATCCACCACCGGCCGGTCACCGGCCTGCAGGGCAAGTTCAGCCTGGAGTACGCGATCGCGACCGCGCTGCTCGACGAGCGCCCCGACTTCACCGACGCGGCCGTCGCGCGCCCCGAGGCGCAGCGGCTGCTGCGCACCGTCGAGGTGGTGGCGGAGCCCGGCGGCGAGGGGCTGCTCACCGGCGCCGTGCGGATCGACCTCACGCTCGCCGACGGCACCGTCCACCGCGCGAGCCTCGACCAGCCGCCCGGCTCGCCGCGGCGCCCGCCGACCACCGCGGAGCTGGGCGGGAAGCTCGCCGCGTGCGGGGCGGGCGAGCTGGCCCTCGACTGGCCGGCGGCCGCCGCGCTGCTGGGAAAGGAGCTCGGATGAGACCCCTCGACGGGGTCACCGTGGTCAGCCTGGAGCAGGCGGTCGCCGCGCCCTACGCGACCCGCCAGCTGGCCGACCTCGGTGCCCGGGTGATCAAGATCGAACGCCCGGGTGGCGGCGACTTCGCCCGGCACTACGACACCTCCGTGCTCGGCCAGTCCAGCTACTTCGTCTGGCTCAACCGGTCCAAGGAGTCGCTGACGCTGGACGTCAAGCAGCCGGCGGGGCGGGAGATCCTGCACGAGCTGCTCGCCGGGGCCGACGTGTTCGTGCACAACCTCGGCCCCGGCGCCGCCGCCCGCCTCGGGCTCGACGCCGGCCCGCTGCGCGTGCGGTACCCCCGGCTGGTGCACTGCACGGTGTCCGGCTACGGAACCAGCGGGCCGTGGGCCGGCCGCAAGGCCTACGACCTGCTCGTGCAGTGCGAGACCGGGCTCGTGTCGGTCACCGGAACGCCGGCGGAGGTGGTGAAGGCCGGCATCTCGGTCGCCGACATCGCCGCCGGCATGTACGCCTACTCCGGTGTCCTCACCGCACTGCTGCAGCGGGCGAACACCGGCACGGGCACGGCGGTCGAGGTGTCGCTGTTCGAGGCGCTCGCCGAGTGGATGGGCCAGCCCGCGCTCTACACGCGCTACGGCGGCGGGTCCCCGGAGCGGGTCGGTGCGCAGCACGCCACGATCGCCCCGTACGGCCCGTACACCACCGGCGACGGCGACACCGTGGTGCTGGCCGTGCAGAACCAGCGGGAGTGGGTGGCGCTGTGCCGCCTGCTGCTCGACGACCCCGAGGTCGCCGAGGACCCGCGCTTCGCGACCAACCCCGCCCGCGTGGCGAACCGCGAGGCGCTCAACGACCTCCTCTCCCGCCGGTTCGCCGCACTCGACACCGCCTCGGCGGTCGGGCTGCTCGACCGGGCCGGTGTCGCGAGTGGACGGGTCAACTCGATGCCGGAGTTCCTCGACCACCCGGTGCTCGCCGCGCGCGAGCGCTGGCGGCCGGTCGGCAGCGCCGGCGGGGAGTTCGACACGCTGCTGCCGCCGGTGACGCTGGCGGGCGTCGAGCCGGCGCTCGGCCCGGTGCCCGCGGCCGGCGAGCACACCGACGCCATCCTGCGCGCGCTCGGCCGCACCGACGCCGAGATCGCCGGCCTGCGCGCCGCCCACACCGTCTGAAGAGGACACATGCTGACCGATGAGGAACAGGCCATCGTCGACACCGTGCGGGACTTCGTCGACCGGGAGGTCCGCCCGGTGGCCCGCGAGCTGGAGCACGCGAACACCTACCCGGACGAGCTCATCGAGCAGATGAAGCGGCTCGGCGTCTACGGCCTGGCGATCCCCGAGCCCTACGGCGAGGTCGCCGTGTCCACGCCCTGCTACGTGGCCGTCACCGAGGAGCTCGCGCGCGGCTGGATGAGCCTGGCCGGCGCGATGGGCGGGCACACCGTGGTCGCCAAGCTGATCGCCACGTTCGGCACCGAGCGAGCAGAAGCGAGCGCTACCTGCCGCGGATGGCGACCGGCGAGATCCGCGCGACGATGGCGCTCACCGAGCCGGGCGGCGGCTCGGACCTGCAGGCGATGACCACCACCGCGCGCCGGGACGGGGACGCCTACGTCGTCAACGGCTCCAAGACGTGGATCACCAACTCCCGGCGCTCGCAGCTGATCGCGCTGCTGTGCAAGACCGACCCCGCCGCGACGCCCCGGCACGCCGGGATCAGCGTCCTGCTCGTCGAGCACGGCGACGGCCTCACCGTCTCCCGCGACCTGCCCAAGCTGGGCTACAAGGGCGTGGAGAGCTGCGAGCTGTCCTTCACCGACCACCGGGTGCCCGCCGCCGCGCTGCTCGGCGGCGAGGAGGGCAAGGGGTTCGCGCAGATGATGAAGGGGCTGGAGATCGGGCGCATCCAGGTCGCGGCCCGCGCGCTGGGGGTGGCCCGGGCCGCGCTGGACGACGCGCTGCGCTACGCCCAGCAGCGGGAGGCGTTCGGCAAGCCGATCTGGCGCCACCAGTCGATCGGCAACTACCTGGCCGACATGGCCACGAAGCTACACCGCCGCGCGACAGCTGGTGCTGCACGCGGCGCCGGCGCTACGACGCGGGCGAGCGCTGCGACATGGAGGCGGGCATGGCGAAGCTGTTCGCCTCCGAGGCGGCGATGGAGATCGCGCTGAACGCGGTCCGCATGCACGGCGGCTACGGCTACTCGACCGAGTTCGACGTCGAGCGCTACTTCCGCGACGCGCCGCTGATGATCGTCGGCGAGGGCACCAACGAGATCCAGCGCAACGTCATCGCCGCGCAGCTGGTCGCGCGGGGCCTGTGATGGCCGCGCGCACCGAGGCGGCGTACGCGATGCTGGCCCGGACGCTGCGCGGGGCGATCCTGGCCGGCCGCTACGCCGGCGGCGCGCGGCTGCCCACCGAGGCCGAGCTGGCCACCGAGTACCGGGTCTCCCGGCAGACCGTGCGGCGGGCGTTCCACGACCTCGTCGCCGAGGGCATGGTGCGGCGGGTGCCCGGCCGGGGCACGTTCGCCGCGCCCCGGCACGGGCAGTACCTGCGCCAGTTCGGGTCCGTCGAGGACCTCATGGGCCTGTCGCTGGACACCCGGCTCGAGGTGATCAGCCCGCTGCGCCGACTGGTCGACATCGACGCGGCCGGCCGGCTGCGGCTGGACAGCGACGTGGTGTACCGGGTGCTGTTCCGCCGCCTGCACAACGACGTCGCGTTCTGCCTGACGACGGTGTACCTGCCGCCGGACGTCGGGGCCGTGCTCGCCGCGCGCCCGGAGCTGTCCACCCCGGGCGCGCTGAGCGAGGTCACCGTCATCGGCATGATCGACAGCCACACGGCCAGCCCGGTCGCCGAGGCGGAGCAGAGCATCACCGCGGTCGCCGCGTCGGACACGATCACCGTCCACCTCGACTGCGCGCCGGGCGACCCGTTGCTGCGGGTGGACCGCAGCTACCTCGACACCAGCGGCCGGCTGGTCGAGCTGGCGACGAGCTACTTCCTGCCCGACCACTACTCCTACCGGGTCCGGCTGCGCCGCGGCCCCGGCTGACCGAACCAGGCGGCGAGCGCCTCGTCCAGCCCGCCGGCGTCCTCCCCGGCCCACGCCACGTAGCCGTCCGGCCGGACCAGCACGGCGGTGTCCCCGCCGGGGACGGTGTCCACCCGGTCCGCCCAGCCCGCGGCGGCCTCGGCCGCGCCGGAGCCGTGCGGGGCCAGCAGCAGC
Organism: uncultured Actinomycetota bacterium; assembly: GCA_963727495.1. Taxonomy (GTDB): domain Bacteria; phylum Actinomycetota; class Actinomycetes; order Mycobacteriales; family Pseudonocardiaceae; genus Actinophytocola. The sequence goes on from CAVSGQ010000005.1 coordinate 366,286, forward strand.
GGGCGGGCCGCGCGCAGCAGCTCGGCCACCCGCCGGCCGCCGTCCAGGGTGCGGTCGGGCATCCACCGGCCGGCCATCGGGTGCGTGCTCGTCGTCGGGTAGCGGACGTCCGCGCCCGCCATCAGGTCGGCGACGTGCCGGCGCACGGCCCGCGCGCCGAGCAGCTCGGTCATCAGCTCGCGCAGCGCGGTGATGTTCGGGCCGGGGGAGAGCAGGGCCATCTGCGCGCGGGTGTGCATGACGACGCGGGTGCCGACCGGGTGCCGCTCGGACTCGTAGGTGTCGAGCAGGCCGGCGGGTGCCCACCCGTGCACCGCCGCCGCGAGCTTCCAGCCGAGGTTGAGCACGTCCTGCATGCCGAGGTTCAGGCCCGGCCCGCCGACCCCGCTGTGCACGTGCGCGGCGTCGCCGGCGAGGAACACCCGGCCCCGCCGGTAGTGCTCGGCCTGCCGCGAGTTGACCCCGGCGAGGCGGCGCAGCGCGGGGTGCGCGCCGTCCGGCGCGCGCATCGGCAGGTCCGCGCCGAGCACCCGCTTGACCGCGTCGCGCAGCTCGGCCAGCGGCATGTCCTCGCTGTCGTCCGCCGCGCCCGCGCCCCACTCGTGCACCGACACCCGGTACAGGCCGGGCTGGAACATCCCGTAGGCGAACATGCCGGTGTCGGTGCGGGTGAACGTCGCGGGCCGCAGCAGGCCGAGTCCGGGGACGTCCAGCCGGCCGTCGCCGACCGCGGCCGGGGCGTCGATCACGACCTGCCCGCTGCGGCTGACGAACGTGTCGTCGGTGATGCCGGGGAAGTCGATGCCGCAGGCCTTGCGCACCACGCTGCGCCCGCCGTCCGCGCCGACCAGGTAGGCCGCGCGGACCCGGTACCGCCCGTCGGGCCCGTCGACCTCGGCGGTGACCGCGTCGCCGTCCTGGTCGAGCCCGGCCAGCGTGTGGCCGCGCCGCACCACGCACACCCAGCTCGCCGGCGCGTTCCTCGAGGATCCGCTCCAGCCGCCGCTGCGGCACCGGCAGCACGTACAGCTCGTGATCGTCCATAGTGGACAGGTCGAGGGGGAGTGCGCCGAACTGGAAGCCGGGCATCCGCGCCGGGCGCGGGCCGCCGCCGAGCCGCTCGTGCAGGCCGCGGTAGTCCATCGCCTGCACGACGCGGCCGACGAGCCCGTTGGCCTTGGGCATCGCGGGCCGCTGCGGGAGTTGCTCGAGCACCGTGGGGGTGACGCCGGCGAGCGCGAGCTCGCAGGCGAGCAGCAGGCCGTTGGGGCCGCCGCCGATGATCAGGACATCGTCGGACATGGGGGACGCCTTCCTTCACCGCCGCGGGTTCCGCGGCGGTGGGCTGGGTGTGGGGATCTCTAGGCCGACGGGTCGGGCAGACCTGCGGCGATCTGGCGCAGCGCGTCGCGCAGCAGCGGCGCGAGCGCCAGCGGCGGGTCCGCGCGCAGCCACTGCTCGATGGCGGCCTGGTTGGCCGCCATCATCGCGGCGGCGACGAGGCGCGGGAACATGTCGGTGGGTTCCGTGCCGGTCCGTTCGGCGATGGCGACCGTGCAGGCGCGCTCGGCCTCCGCGCTCGCCTTCAGGAACTCGCCGGCCAGCGCGGGTTCGGCCAGCATGAGCCGGACCCCGGCCGTCCACTGTGGATCCGGGCTCCGGTGCTCACCGCCGGCCTGCGCGAGCAGGGCCTCGGTGATCGACTCCCAGAGCGGCTCGCCCGCCGGCCGCTCCCGGATGAGGTCGGCCGCCCGGCGGGACCGGTTCAGGTGCCGCCAGACGATCGCCTCGGCCTTGCTGGAGAAGTAGTTGTTGAACGTTCGTGGCGAGACCCCGGCCTCCGCCGCGATGTCCTCGACGTGCACGTTGTCGAGGCCGCGTTCGACGGTCAGGCGGAGCGCGGCCCAGCTCAACGCCTCCTGCGTCTGCTGCTTCTTGCGCTCCCGCAACCCGCTCACACCGACACCGTACCGACAAACTTGCGTGGGACGCAAGTTTGCGGGTCCCGCAAGTTATCCGCTCAGATCGTCGGGTCGTCGCGGCGCAGGCCGTCCAGGATGCGCTGCATCACGTCGTTGTTGAGGTCGACGGCCTCGTCGATCTCCTTCGACCGTGGCGGTGCGGCGCGGGTGGTGCCGCGGCGGGGGAGCGGCACCACCGTCGCGTCCATTCCGGACGGAAGGGGCAGCTCGCACCAGATCAGCTGCTTGCCCCGTGACAGCGTCTCGACGCCGCTGGGCTTGCCGGACAGCCCGCGCGGCACGCGGAGCTTGGGGGTGGGCCGCTCGTCCTCGACCTCGACGGAGATCGTGCTGCCGCGCAGCCGCAGCCGGACGGTGATCATGGTTGGCGCGTCCCCTTCGGACACGGTGCTGATCACCGACCGGACGAGTTTCTTGGCCGTCTCCCCGACATCGTCGACCATCTGGGGCACGTGCCACTCGGTCAGGGTGAAGCGCACGAAGAGCTCGGCGCAGTTCACGGCGCTGGGCAGCGCGACGAGTCGAAGATCGTCGACCTGCGCAGTCTGGTCTTGCACAGCAACCTTCCACCGGGGAGGCAGACAACCCGGCAGATACTGCCCGCTAGCCCGGCCACATGCAACAGTGCTGGTCAGCGGCCCGGACGCCGTACGCGGAGCGTTACCACCACCAGCGCGGCGAGCAGGATCGCGCCGCCGAGCAGCCAGATCCACCGCAGCGTCCCGCCATCGGACCCGCCGGTGGGCGCCGTCGTGGTGGGGCCGGCCGGCCCGCTGTCCGCCGAGTCGGTCATGGTGAACCGGACCGAGCCGCGGACCTCGTCGCCGTCGTCGGAGATCACCCGGTAGACGATCGTGTACCGGCCCGGCGGGCCGCTGGCCCGCACCGGCGCGGACACGACCGAGCCGGCGACGGTCACCTCGCCGACCTCCCACATCACGTTGCCGGGGCCGACCACCTCGATCGCGTGGTCCGCGAGCGTCACCGGCTCGTCGAAGGTCAGCTCGACCCGGTCGGGTGCCGTGGCGAGCGAGGCGTTCTCCGCGGGGGAACTGCCGGTCAGCTCGGCGTGCAGGTGGTGCGCGAGTGCGGGCGTGGCGGTGAGCGCCGTGCCGAGCGCGCCGACCACGAGCGCGCCGGCCAGACGGACAAGCATGTGCTCAGCCTTCCAGGGACTCCAGCAGGGCGCGAAGCGTGCCGGCGAGCCGGTCGCGTTCCGGGCCGGGAAGCGCGGCCAGCAGCCGGTGCTCGGTGGCGACGTGGTCGGGGAGGGCCCGGTCGATGAGCGCGCGGCCCTCGTCGGTGAGCGCGACCTCCAGGCTGCGGCCGTCCGACTCGCTCGGGACGCGGGTCACCAGCCCACGTGCGGCCAGCCGGTCGACCCGCTGGGTGACCGCGCCCGAGGTGATCATCGACGAGGCCATCAGCGCGGAGGGCGTGAGCGGGCCGCTGCGCCGCAGGGTCGCGAGGACGTCGAACGACGCCGCGTCCAGGCCGTGCCCGGCGAACGTGCGGCGCAGCTCCAGGTCGATCAGCCGGGACAGCCGGGAGAGCCGCCCGATCACCCCCATCGGCGAGACGTCCAGGTCCGGGCGCTGCTCGGCCCACTGGTCGAGGAGGCGGTCCACATGGTCGGCCATCCAGAAACCTTAGCAGTGAGATTGCAGGTGTCTTAGCGCTGAGCTACATTGTCTTAGTGCTAAACAATCGGATCGGAACCGTCCTGCTGACCGCCCTCGCGCCCGCCGTCTGGGGCTCGACGTACCTGGTCACCACGGAACTGCTGCCGCCGGGGCGCCCGCTGCTCGCCGCCGTCGTGCGCGCGCTGCCGGCCGGGCTCCTGCTCGTCGCGCTCACCCGGCGGCTGCCGCACGGCGACTGGTGGTGGCGCGCGCTCGTGCTCGGCACGCTCAACATCGGGGCGTTCTTCGCGCTGCTGTTCGTCGCCGCCTACCGGCTGCCCGGCGGGATGGCCGCGACGATCGGCGCGCTGCAGCCCTTCCTGGTCGCGGGCCTGTCGGCCGGCCTGCTCGGGGAGCGCCTCGCGCCGCGCACCGCGGTCGCGGCGACCGCCGGCGTGGCCGGGGTCAGCCTGCTGGTGCTGCGCGCGGACGCGCGGCTCGACGCGGCCGGGGTCGCCGCCGCGCTCGGCGGAGCGGTCGCGATGGCCGCCGGGGTGGTGCTCAGCAAGCGCTGGACGTCCCCGGCGCCGCTGCTCGCGACGACCGGCTGGCAGCTCGTCGCGGGCGGGCTGGTGCTGCTGCCGGTCACGCTCGCCGTCGAGGGCCCGCCGCCCCCGGCGCTGAGCGCGGCGAACGTCGCGGGCTACGCGTACCTGGTGGTCGTCGGGTCCGCGCTGGCGTACGCCTTGTGGTTCCGCGGGATCCGTGCGCTGTCGCCGACCAAGGTCACCTTCCTCGGGTTGCTGAGCCCGGTCGTCGCGACCGCGCTGGGCTGGCTGGTGCTCGGCCAGGGGCTGACCGGGGTGCAGGTGCTCGGCGCGGTGGTGGTGCTCGGGGCACTGGTCGCCGCGCAGTGGACAGGCCGCCGGATTGGCCCAGTCGTCCGGCCGAGGAATTGGCACTGGGGCTCGGCCAATGTCGGCCCTAGCGTGAAGGCATGACGACGGTGGACATGTGGTTCGACCCGAAGTGCCCGTGGGCGTGGATCGCCTCGCGGTGGCTGCTGGAGGTGGAGCGGGTGCGGGACGTGGAGGTGCGGTTCCACGTGCTGAGCCTGTCGGTGCTCAACGAGGGCCGCGAGGTGGAGCAGTGGTACCGGGAGTGGCTGGACGCCGGATGGGGTCCGGCGCGGGTCGCGAAGGCGGTCGAGCAGAGGTACGGCCCGGAGCAGGTGCGGGCGGTCTACACCGCGCTGGGCATCCGCATCCACCTGGAGCGGCGGCCGCTCGGGCCGGACCTGTACACCGAGGCGCTCGCCGAGGCCGGCCTGCCTCCTGAGCTGGCCGACGCGGCCGGGTCGACCGACCTCGACGCGGCGCTGCTGGCCGGCAACGAGGCGGGCCTCGGCCCGGTCGGCGAGGACCTCGGCACCCCCGCGATCCACGTGACCCTGCCCGACGGTGCGGTGCACGCCTTCTTCGGCCCGGTGGTCACCCCGACCCCACGCGGCGAGGCGGCCGGGCGGCTGTGGGACGGCGTGCTGCTGGTGGCCGGCACGGAGGGCTTCTTCGAGCTGAAGCGGGCGCGGACCAGCGCGCCGATGGTGGCCTGAACGTCGGACTCGCGGGTTCGGAGGGTTGGACTCGCGGGTCGGGAGGGTTGGACTCGCGGGTCCGGAGGGTTGGACTCGCGGGTCGGGAGCGGGGGACTCGCGGGGCCGGAACGGGGGACTCGCGGGTTACTCGCCGAGGAAGCGGGAGGCGAGGGCGGCGGGGCGGAAGGGGCGGCCGGTGCGGTCCTCGCGGGCGTCGGCGAGGGACATCATCGCCAGGCCGGCGTTGATGCCCAGCCAGCGCAGCGGTTCCGGCTCCCAGCGGCGGGACCGGTGGCCGACCCAGGGCAGGGCGGTCAGCTCGGTGGACGCCCCGGTGATCAGGTCGGCGAGGGTGCGGCCGGCGAGGTTGGAGGTGCCGACGCCGTCGCCGACGTAGCCGCCGCCCCAGGCCAGACCCGTCGCGCGGTCGAAGCCGACCGAGGCGCTCCAGTCCCGGGGCACGCCGAGCGGGCCGCCCCACCGATGGGTGACCGGCGGCCGCGGGCCCAGCGCGGGGAACAGCTCCACCAGCGCCGACTCGATCGCGGCGTGCACGCGGGCGTCGCGGTCGTAGGACGGCGCGACCCGGGAGCCGAAGTGGTACGGCGCCCCGCGCCCGCCGAACGCCAGCCGGTCGTCGGCGGTGCGCTGGCCGTAGATGATCATCCGGCGGAAGTCGGCGAACGTTTCCCGGCGGGCCAGGCCCGCCTCCGCCCAGAACGACGCCGGCAGCGGCTCGGTCGCCACCATCAGCGAGTACAGCGGCGCCACACTGCGCCGCAGCCCGGCCAGCCCCGCCGTGTAGCCCTCCGTGGCGCGCACCACCACCCCGGCGCGCACCGTGCCCCGGTCGGTCACCACCGCGCCCGGCCGCAGCGACAGCGCCCGCGTCCCCTCGTACACCCGGACCCCGCGCCGCTCGACCGCCGACGCCAGGCCGCGCACCAGCCGCCCGGGGTGGATCGCCGCGCAGTGCGGGGTGTGGACGCCGCCGCGCACCCCGGTTGCGCCGCACCGCGAGCGGGCCTCGTCCGCGGACAGCCACGAGACGTCCACCCCGAACGCGGACTCCGACTCGACCAGCTCGCGTGCCCGCGCCTCCTGCACCGGCGTCCGGGCCAGCGTCACCGTGCCGCCCTTGGCGAAGTGGCAGTCGATCCCCTCCGCGGCGGCGACCCGGCCCACCTCGTCCACCGTGGACTCCATGGCGCGCAGCAGCGCCACCGCCGCGGGCCGGCCGTGCCGGCGGGCCAGCGCGGCCGGCGACACCGGGAACAGCGCCGAGCACCAGCCGCCGTTGCGCCCGCTCGCGCCGAACCCCGCGACCCGCGCCTCCACGACCGCGATCCGCAGCGCCGGGTCCGCGAGCGCGAGGTAGTAGGCCGTCCACAGTCCGGTATATCCGGCCCCCACGACCGCCACGTCCACGTCGAGGTCGCCGGGCAGCGCGGCACGCGGCGTGAGGTCCAGGGTGGACAGCCAGAAGCTCACGCCACCCCCGGCCTCGCTCAGAGCCGGCTCCACGCCTCGCTCAGCACCGAGCGCAGGATCTGCTCGATCTCCGCGAACTGCGCCTCCTCGCAGATCAGCGGGGGCGCGAGCTGCACCACCGGGTCGCCGCGGTCGTCCGCGCGGCAGTACAGCCCGGCCTCGAACAGCGCCCGGGACAGGAACCCGCGCAGCAGCGCCTCGGACTCCGCCTCGTCGAACGTCTCGCGGGTCGCCCTGTCCTTCACCAGCTCGATGCCGAAGAAGTAGCCGTCCCCGCGCACGTCGCCGACGATCGGCAGGTCGTACAGCCGCTCCAGGTAGGACCGGAACAGCTCGGAGTTCTTGCGCACGTGCGCGTTGAGGTCCTCGCGCACGAACAGGTCCAGGTTGGCCAGCGCCACCGCCGAGGCCACCGGGTGGCCGCCGAAGGTCACGCCGTGCGCGAACCAGTTGGTGCCGTGCCGGAACGGCTCGGCCAGCCGCTCGCTCACCAGCATCGCGCCGAGCGGCACGTACCCGCTGGTCAGGCCCTTCGCGCAGGTGATGATGTCCGGCTGGTAGCCGTAGCGCTGCGCGCCGAAGTACTCGCCCAGCCTGCCGAACGCGCAGATCACCTCGTCGGACACCAGCAGCACGTCGTGCCGGTCGCAGATCTCGCGCACCCGCTGGAAGTAGCCGGGCGGGGCGGGGAAGCAGCCGCCCGCGTTCTGCACCGGCTCGAGGAACACCGCCGCGACGGTGTCCGCGCCCTCGAACTCGATCGCCTCCTCGATCCGGTCGGCCGCCCACCGGCCGAACGCCTCGGCGTCGGTGCCGTCCGGCCCGGCGGTCCCGGCCGGGGCGCGGTAGATGTTCGTGTTCGGCACCCGGATCGTCGACGGCACGAGCGGCTCGAAGTCCGCCTTCAGGCCGGGCAGCCCGGTGATCGACAGCGCCCCCATCGACGTGCCGTGGTAGGCGATCGACCGGGAGATGACCTTGTGCTTCGTCGGCTTGCCGGCGAGCTTGAAGTACGCGCGCGCGAGCTTCCAGGCACTCTCCACCGCCTCGGATCCGCCGGTGGTGAAGAAGACCTGGTTCAGGTCGCCCGGGGTGAGCGACGCCAGCCGCTCGGCCAGCTCGATCGCCTTCGGGTGCGCGTAGGACCAGATCGGGAAGAACGCGAGCTCGCGGGCCTGCTTGGCGGCGGCGTCGGCCAGCTCCTCGCGGCCGTGCCCGACCTGGACCACGAACAGCCCGGAAAGCCCGTCCAGGTACCGCTTTCCGTTCGTGTCGTAGATGTACGGGCCCTCGCCCCGGGCGATGGTCGGCACCGGCTCGCCGGCGTAGGCCGACATCCTGGTGAAGTGCATCCAGAGGTGGTCGGACATGCAACGGTTATCGCACATCGAAGGCGCTCTGGCAAGTGTTTCGCTAGTACTAGGGGTGCATCACGACGGATTTCGTATCAGGGCGTGCCCCAGGAGTAGGTCTGCTTGCGCAACTTCAGGTAGACGAACGCCTCGGTCGTGGTCACCCCGGGTACGGCGCGGATCTCCTTGAGGATCTCCAGCAGGTGGTCGTCGTTGCGCGCGACCACCTCGACGAGCAGGTCGAAGGAGCCCGCGGTGATCACCACGTAGTCCACCGCCGGGAGCCCGGCGAGCTGGTCGGCGGTCTCCTCCAGCTCCGCGGAGGTGCGCAGGCCGACCATCGCCTGCCGGGGAAAGCCCAGCTGAAGCGGGTCGGTCACGGCCACGATCTGCATCACGCCGGCGTCGAGCAGCCGTTGTACCCGCTGGCGCACGGCCGCCTCGGACAGCCCGACCGCGCGGCCGATCGTGGCGTACGGACGGCGGCCGTCCTGCTGCAGCTGCTCGATGATCCCCTTGGCCACGTCATCCAGAAGCGCGTGCTGGGCACCCTCCCGCACGACCACCCGGCGCCCCTCGGGTACGGATTCCGCCATTCGTTTCCTCCCTCGTAACGGGCATAAGTCTGGCGTATTTCGTTGCGTGGCGCGACCGTGACAACGGAATCCCTTGTGACCGGACGGGCGTCGTGTCAGTATCAGTCGCCATGCGAACCAGGGCGACCACCCCGCCTTCCCCCGAGGCGGCCGCGGTACTACGTGCGATGTCCGCGCGGTCCGGCACCTCCCGCCGCACCGTGCTCAGAGGGCTGCTGGCGGCGGGCGCGTTCGCGGCGACGGGCAGCGCGCTCGCCGCCTGCGGCACGTCGGGCACCAAGCAGACCGCGCAGAGCTGCGTCAGCGACGACAAGTCGGCCGACGAGAAGAAGCTCGTGTTCTCCAACTGGCCGTTGTACATCGACGTCGACGAGAAGGACGAGAAGAAGCGGCCCACCCTGGACGCCTTCGTCAAGGAGTCGGGCATCCAGGTCACGTACCAGGAAGACATCAACGACAACAACGAGTTCTTCGGCAAGGTGCGCAACCAGCTCTCCGCGTGCCAGGCGATCGACCGGGACATCATGGTCCTCACCGACTGGATGGCCGCGCGGGTGGTCCGGCTGGGCTGGGCCCAGAAGCTGGAGAAGGACAAGGTCCCCAACGTCGAGTCGAACCTGCTCCCGACGCTGCGCGGGCGGCAGTGGGACAAGAACAACGAGTACGCGGTGCCGTGGCAGTCGGGCCTGTCCGGCCTGGCCTACAACGCGAAGGTCGCCAAGGAGGTCCGCACGATCGACGACCTGCTGACCCGGCCGGACCTCAAGGGCAAGGTCACCATGCTCTCGGAGATGCGCGACACGATGGGCCTGATGCTGCTCTCGCTCGGCCACGACCCGTCCGACTTCACCGCCGACCAGTTCGACGAGGCGCTGGGCAAGCTCCGCGCGGCCACCGAGTCCGGCCAGATCCGCCGCTTCACGGGCAACGACTACGCCCAGGACCTCGCCAAGGGCGACATCGCCGCCTGCGTCGCGTGGTCCGGCGACGTCATCCAGCTCGCGTTCGAGGACGACAAGGTCAAGTTCGTCACGCCGGACTCGGGGATCATGCTGTGGTCGGACAACATGATGGTGCCCAACAAGGCCACGCACCGGGGCAACGCCGAGAAGCTCATGGACTACTACTACGAGCCGGCGGTCGCCGCGGAGCTCGCCGCCTACGTCAACTACATCTGCCCGGTCGAGGGCGCGCAGGCCGAGATGGAGAAGCTGGACCCCGAGCTGGCCACGAACCCGCTGATCTTCCCGGACGAGGCCACCCTGGGCAGGGCGAAGGTCTTCATGGCGCTGGACGAGAGCCAGGAGCGCGACTACGAGCAGAAGTTCCAGCAGGTGATCGGAGCCTGAACACATGACCCAGACCGGCCATCTCGTCCTCGAGCACGTCACGAAACGGTTCGGGCAGTTCACCGCGGTCGACGACCTGAGCCTGTCCGTCCCGCAGGGCGCGTTCTTCGCCCTGCTCGGCGCGTCCGGCTGCGGCAAGACCACGACGCTGCGCACGGTCGCCGGGCTGGAGGATCCGACCTCCGGCGAGATCCGGCTCGCCGACGAGGTGATCACCCATCTGCGGCCCTACCGGCGGCCGGTCAACACCGTCTTCCAGAGCTACGCGCTGTTCCCGCACCTGGACATCGGCGACAACATCGCGTTCGGGATGCGCCGGCGCGGCGTGAAGAACGTCGCCGCGAAGGTCGGGGAGATGCTGGACCTGGTGCAGCTGTCCGGGTACGAGCGGCGGAAGCCGGCCCAGCTCTCCGGCGGCCAGCAGCAGCGGGTGGCGCTGGCCCGGGCGTTGGTCAACGAGCCGGAGGTGCTGCTGCTCGACGAGCCGCTCGGGGCGCTGGACCTCAAGCTGCGCCGGCAGATGCAGATCGAGCTCAAGCGCATCCAGACCGAGGTCGGCATCACGTTCCTGCACGTCACCCACGACCAGGACGAAGCCATGTGGATGGCCGACACGGTCGCGGTGATGAACGCCGGGCGGATCGAGCAGCTGGGCGCGCCGACCGAGATCTACGAGTTCCCGGCCAGCCCGTTCGTGTCGAACTTCCTCGGCCAGTCCAACCTGTTCGCCGCCGAGGTGTCCGGCCGTTCGGGCGGGGACCTGCTGCTGACCTCGCACGGCGAGCGGTTCGCCGCCCCGGCCGGGCGCGCGCACGTCACCGAGGGCCGGGTGTGGCTGGGCGTGCGGCCGGAGAAGGTCCGCCTCGCCGAGCCCGGCCAGAGCCCGCCCGACGGCCACAACCAGGTGCGCGGCGTGCTCACCGACACCTGCTACGCGGGCGTGAGCACCGAGTACCTGTTGAAGACGCCGTGGGGCCAGGAGATGTCGGTGTTCTCCGCCAACGCGTCCGCGGGCGAGCCGATGTCGCCGGGCACCGAGGTCGTCGCGCACTGGTACCCGGCACACTCGTTCGTGCTGGAGCGCCCGGCCGGCGACGGCGACGACGTCGCGCAGTACTCGGCCGACCCGCTGGGCGTCGCGCCGTGACCGCTCTGGTCGGCGCCGCCGCGACCGGCCCCGGCGCGCCGCAGCCCGACCTGGAGCCGGTCGACGAACCGGTCGCCGGTCGCAAGCGGCGCCGCTGGACGCCCTACCTGCTGCTGCTGCCGGGCGGGCTGTGGCTGGTGCTGTTCTTCATCGTGCCGTCCGTGCAGCTCGCCGCGACCAGCCTCTACGACCGGTCGGGCAGCCTGGAGACCGGCTACCAGCAGTCGTTCGCGGTGGTCAACTACGCCGACGCGATCGCGACCTACTGGCCGCACCTGGTCCGCTCGGCGGTGTACGCGGGCATCGCGACGGTCATCTGCCTGGTGCTGGGCTACCCGCTGGCCTACGCGATCGCCCAGAAGGCCGGCCGGTGGCGCAACCTGCTGCTGGTGTGCGTGATCGCGCCGTTCTTCACCACGTTCCTGGTGCGCACGCTGGCCTGGAAGTCGATCCTGTCCGACAACGGCCCGGTGGTGGAGCTCTTCCGCGGCCTACCGTTCGTCGGCGACGACTTCCGGCTGCTCGCCACGCCCGCCGCGGTGGTGCTGGGCCTGGTCTACAACTTCCTGCCGTTCATGGTGCTGCCGCTCTACGCGAGCCTGGACCGGCTCGACGGCAGGCTGCTGGAGGCCTCGCGGGACCTGTACGCGAAGCCGACGGCGACGTTCCGGAAGGTGACGCTGCCGCTGTCGATGCCGGGCGTCGTCGCGGGCACGCTGCTGACGTTCATCCCGGCGGCCGGTGACTACATCAACGCGCAGCTGCTGGGCACGCCCAACGAGTACATGATCGGCAACGTCATCGACTCGGCGTTCCTGGTGCGGCTGGACTACCCGCAGGCCGCGGCGCTGTCCTTCCTGCTGATGGCCACGATCCTGGTCATGGTGTTCTCCTACGTCCGCGCCGCCGGAACCGACGAGGTGGTCTGAGTGAACCGCTTCTGGCGCTGGGTGGCCGACCACTGGGTGATGACGGTCGGGCTGCTCGTGCTCGCGTACCTGTTCCTGCCGATCGTCGTGGTGTTCCTGCTGTCGCTGAACCGGCCGACGAACCGGCTGTCCTACGACCTGTCCGACCAGTGGACGCTCGACTACTGGCTGCACCCCTTCGCCACCGGCGGGATCGGCGACGCGCTGCGGGTGAGCGTGGGCATCGCGCTGGTCGCAACGGTGGTCGCGACGATCCTGGGCACGCTGATGGCCTTCGCGCTGGCGCGCCACCGCTTCCGCGGCCGCGGCTCGACCAACGTGCTGATCTTCCTGCCGATGGCCACCCCCGAGGTCGTGATGGGCTCCTCGTTGCTGGCGCTGTTCGTCACGCTGCAGGTGCCCGCTCGGCTTCTGGACGGTGGTGGTGGCGCACATCCTGTTCTGCCTGTCGTTCGTGGTGGTGACGGTGAAGGCGCGGCTGGCCGGGCTGGACCCGCGGCTGCAGGAGGCGGCGATGGACCTCTACGCCGACGAGTGGCAGACCTTCCGGCGGGTGACGCTGCCGCTGGTGCTGCCCGGCATCGCGGCGGCGGCGATGTTGTCGTTGTCGCTGTCCTTCGACGACTTCATCATCACGAACTTCAACTCCGGCACCACGGTGACGTTCCCGATGTACGTGTGGGGCGCCGCGCAACGCGGGATTCCGCGCCAGGTCAACGTGATCGGCACCGCGGTGTTCCTGCTCGCGTTCGTGATCGTGCTGGTGGTCCAGCTGCGCGCGCGGCGTCAGGCGCGGCTGCTGGGGCTGTCGTGATGCGGGTGCTGATGGTCGGCGCCGGGAGCGTCGGCTCGGCCGCCGTGGCGATCGCCGCGCGCCGGTCGTTCTTCTCCTCGTTCGTCGTCTCGGACTACACCCTCGACCGCGCCACCCGGGCGGTGGAGTCGGTGTCGGACGGCCGGTTCACCGCCGCCCGTGTCGACGCCTCGTCCACATCGGACATCGCGGCGCTGTGCCGCGAGCACGGCATCACCCATGTGCTCAACGCGGTCGACCCCAGGTTCACCATGCCGGTGTTCGAAGCCGCGCTGGCGGCCGGCGCGGACTACCTGGACATGGCGATGTCACTGTCCACACCGCACCCCTCGCACCCGTACAGCCGCACCGGGGTGAAGCTCGGCGACCACCAGTTCGCGGCCGCGCAGGCGTGGACGGCCGCGGGCCGGCTGGCGCTCGTCGGCATCGGTGTCGAGCCGGGCATGTCCGACGTGTTCGCCCGCTACGCCGCGGACCACCTGTTCTCCACCATCGACGAGATCGGGGTGCGCGACGGCGCGAACCTCGTGGTGGAGGGCTACGACTTCGCGCCGACGTTCTCCATCTGGACGACCATCGAGGAGTGCCTGAACCCGCCGGTGATCTACCAGAAGGAGCGCGGCTGGTACACCACCGAGCCGTTCTCCGAGCCGGAGGTGTTCGACTTCCCGGAGGGCATCGGCCCGGTCGAGTGCGTGAACGTGGAGCACGAGGAGGTGCTGCTGATCCCGCGCTGGGTCACGGCCGGGCGGGTGACGTTCAAGTACGGGCTGGGCGAGGAGTTCATCGCGGTCCTGCGCACCCTGCACAAGCTGGGCCTGGACTCGACAAAGCCGGTGCGGGTGGGCGGGGCGTCGGTGTCGCCGCGCGACGTGGTGGCCGCCTGCCTGCCCGACCCGGCGGGGCTGGGCCCGCGGATGACCGGCAAGACGTGCGCGGGCACCTGGGTCCGCGGCCTGGACCCGGCGGGCGCGCCGCGCGAGGTGTACCTCTACCACGTGGTCGACAACGAGTGGTCGATGCGCGAGTACGGCCACCAGGCGGTGTCCTGGCAGACGGCGCTGAACCCGGTGGTGGCGCTGGAGCTGCTGGCGTCCGGGGCGTGGACCGGGAGCGGGGTCCTCGGCCCGGAGGCCTTCGACCCCGTCCCGTTCCTCGACCTGCTCAAGGAGCACGGCTCCCCCTGGGGGATGCTGGCTTGACCGCCTCCCCGGGATCAATTGTGTGGGTCGCGTTCCAGCGGATGGTGGCGTCACGCGGTCGACTGTGGCTGGGTGCCGTCACGGTCCCCTGAGGTTGCGTTGGTCTCCGCGATCCCGCGCCGACCCGACCCGCCACACACCCGACCCGACCACCACGCAGCCGACCCGACCGTGGCGCGGCCGAGTCGCCGGTGGCGAGGTCGAGTCGACCGGTGGCGCGGCCCGAGCTGTTCCGCTTGTCGTCGGCTCGGCCGTGCCGTTGGCGTGTCCGGTCGCGCGCAGCGAGCCGACTCGCCGATGCCACGGGTCGGCTCGCCTGCGTGGTGGGTCGACTCGCCGATGCCACGGGTCGGTTCGGTGATGCCATGGGTCGGTTCGCCTGCGTGGTGGGTCGGTTCGGCGATGCTAGTTCCACTTGGTTCCGGCGACCTGCCGGACGGCCGCGTTGATCCGGTTGTAGAAGTTGACCGTCGCGATCCAGAAGACGAGTCCGGCCAGCTGCTTCTCGTCGTAGTGCCGGGTCAGCTCGGTCCAGAGCTCGTCGGTGACCACCTCGCCGCGGTCCGCCTGCCGGGTCATCGCCTCGGCGAGCTCGAGCGCGGCACGCTGCGCGTCGGTGTAGTAGGGCGCCTCCCGCCACGCGGAGACCGACCACTTCCGCTTCATGGACTCCTCGTCGGTGTCCGCGCCGGGCCGGTCGGAGTCGACGCACCAGCTGCAGCCGTTGATCTGGCTCGCCCGCAGGTGCACCAGCCGCATCGTCTCCTCGTCGACCCCACCCTGGCCGGCCACCTGGGCGAGGCCCTGCCCGAGCTTCAGCGCGTCCGGCAACAGCACCGCCGGGCTCTGCATCCGTGCCTGCATGTCTCCTCCTTCGATCGGGATTCCTCGCCGTCTGACGGATCGCGCGGCGCGGATGTGACGGGGCCGGTCACACCGGGCGCGGCGCGTCCGTCAGGGTGGTGACGAACGGCGACGGGGAGGACCGATGGACGAGCAGGACTGGCTGGCCGAGCGGTTCGAGGAGCACCGCACCCACCTGCGGGCGGTGGCCTACCGGATGCTGGGCTCGCTGGCCGAGGCCGACGACGCGGTGCAGGAGTCCTGGTTCCGGCTGCACCGCAACGGCGCGGGCGACATCGCGAACCTCGGCGGCTGGCTGACCACGGTCGTCGGCCGGGTGTGCCTGGACATGCTGCGCTCGCGCGCCGCGCGGCGCGAGGAGCCGGCCGGGCCGCACCTGCCGGACCCGGTCGTGGGCACCAGCCCGGAGGAGCAGGCCCTGCTCGCGGACTCGGTGGGGCTGGCCCTGCTGGTCGTGCTCGACACGCTCGACCCCGCCGAGCGGCTGGCGTTCGTGCTGCACGACATGTTCAGCTGCCGTTCGACGAGATCGCCCCGATCGTCGGCCGCTCCCCGGTCGCGACCCGCAAGCTCGCGAGCCGGGCACGCCGGCGCGTACAGGGGGCGCCGACGACACCGGACACCGACCTGGCCAGGCAGCGCGCGGTGGTCGACGCGTTCTTCGCCGCCGCCCGCGACGGCGACTTCGACGCGCTGGTCGCCGTCCTCGACCCCGGCGTGGTGCTGCGCTCCGAGGGCGGCGCGCTCCCGGCGGGGGCGTCCCACGTGCTGCGCGGCGCGGACGCGGTGGCGGGCCAGGCGCTGCTGTTCCGCCGCGCGGGCGGCGGTTCGGGCGAGGTGCGCGAGGTGGTCGTCAACGGCGCCGCCGGCCTGCTCGTCCACCGGGACGGCCGCCCGCTGGTGCTGTTCGCCTTCACCGTGGCGGGCGGCCGCATCGCCGCCATCGACATCATCAACGACCCCGACCGGCTGGCCGGGTTGGCCGGTTAGGACTCGATGTTGTGCATGACGTGCTTGACGCGCGTGTAGTCCTCGAACCCGTACATGGACAGGTCCTTGCCGTGGCCGGAGTGCTTGAAGCCGCCATGGGGCATCTCGGAGATGAACGGGATGTGCGTGTTCACCCAGACGCAGCCGAAGTCCAGCTTGCTCGTCATGCGCATCGCGCGGCCGTGGTCGCGGGTCCACACCGACGCGGCCAGGCCGTACTCCACGCCGTTGGCCCAGCGGACCGCCTCGGCCTCGTCGCTGAACCGCTGCACGGTGATCACCGGGCCGAACACCTCGTCCTGGATGATCTCGTCGTCCTGGTTCAGCCCGGAGACCACGGTGGGCGCGTAGAAGTAGCCCCGGTCGCCGACCTGGGCCCCTCCGGTGTGGACGGTCGCGTGGCCGGGCAGCCGGTCGACGAACCCGCTCACCCGGGCGAGCTGGTTGGCGTTGTTCAGCGGCCCGTACAGCACGTCCTCGTCCGACGGCGGGCCGGTGCGGGTGCCCCGCGCCTGCTCGGTGAGCGCGGCGACGAACTCGTCGTGCAGGCCCGGACCGGCCAGCACCCGGGTCGCGGCCGTGCAGTCCTGGCCGGCGTTGAAGTACCCGCCGATCGCGATGGCCTCGGCCGCGGCCGCGATGTCGGCGTCGTCGAACAGCACGACCGGCGCCTTGCCACCGAGCTCGAGGTGGACGCGCTTGAGGTCGGCCGCGGCCGCCTGGGCGACCTCGCGGCCGGCGCGCACCGAGCCGGTGATCGACACCATCTGCGGCGTGGGGTGCGCGACCAGCGCGCGGCCGGTGTCGCGGTCGCCGCAGACCACGTTGAACACGCCGGGCGGGAAGAACTCCGCCGCGATCTCGGCCATCAGCAGCGTCGAGACCGGCGTGGTGTCCGACGGCTTGAGCACCACGGTGTTGCCCGCCGCGAGCGCCGGCGCGATCTTCCACACGGCCATCATCAGCGGGTAGTTCCACGGCGTGACCTGCGCGCAGACGCCGATCGGCTCGCGGCGCACGTAGCTGGTGTGCCCGGCGAGGTACTCGCCGGCGGACTTGCCCTCGAGGACGCGCGAGGCCCCGGCGAAGAACCGGAAGTGGTCGATCGCGGGCGGCATCTCCTCCTCGAGGGTGAGCTGGCGGGGCTTGCCGGTGTTGCGGCACTCGGCGTCGAGCAGGTCGTTCGTGCGCGCCTCCAGCGCGTCGGCGAACCTCAGCATCGCGAGCTGCCGCTCCCGCGGCGTGACGTCCCGCCACTTCTCGAAGGCGGCGGCGGCCGCGGTCATGGCGCGGTCGACGTCCGCCGCGCCGGAGACCGGGGCCGCCGCGAACACCTCGCCCGTGCTGGGGTCGATCAGGTCCGCGTACGCGCCGTCGGCGGGTTCGGCGTACGCGCCGTCGACGAAGTTCCGCAGGATGGTCTTGTCGGTCATGTCCGAACTCCCTGACGAGGATCGCGATGGCTCTGTGCCATACTCGCGACTGAATCCGCAGCAGACAAGTGCTGGGACAACCGGATTCGTGTCACAGCAGCTCGGTGCGCAGCTCGTGGCTCTCGTCGGCCAGCCGGGCCTCGTAGTAGATGCGGGTGCGGCCGTCCGGCAGCGGGAGGACGTCGAGGTAGCGCACGTCGACCACCGGCGCGTCCGGGTCGGCGGCGAGCGCGGTGCCGGCGGGCGTGGCGAGCCCGGTCCGCTCGAACCAGTTCTCCGCGGCGCTCGCGCGCCCGTCGTAGCTCGCCCGGCCGTCCGGGAGCACGCTGGTCACCCGCGCGCCGCGGGCGTCCCACGCGCCGGGGCGGCCGGCCAGCACGGTGCCGTGCCAGGTCCAGTCGAGGCCGTCGTCGCTGGTCGCGTACCCGGTGGTCATCCGGTCCTCGGCGCCGGGCACGTCGAGCGGGTGGCAGCACAGCCAGGCGCGCCAGCCGGTGCGGTCGTGGTGGACGACCGGGTCCTTGACCCCGAACGTGCCGTCCCCGGTGAAGACCGGCCGGACGGGGGCGGCGGCCAGGCCCTCCGGCTCGGCGGCCTCGAGCACGCCGACCCACCAGTGCTTCGAGCCCGGGGTGGCGCAGCTGACGTACATCCGCCACAGGCCGTCGCGGACCCGCACGAGCGCGGACCGCTCGACCATCGCGGCGCCGAGCCGGGCGGGCTCGACGGTGCCGACCGTGGCCGGCCGCACCCCGTCGGCGCAGCGGGCGACGACGGCGACGTCGTGGTCGCCGCGGACGCGGTAGGTCAGCACGACCGAACCGTCGGAGTCGAGGGCGGAGGACGGGGCGCCGGCCCACTGCTGCGGGCCGTGGCCGGGCGCGCCGGCGACGAGCTCGGCGTGGCCGGTGGGGAGCGGGAAGTCGTTCATGGCTGCCAGCCTGCGCGGGCCGCTCCGCGCCCGACAGTGGCAGCAACGCCAGGATGTCGGAAGTTTCTGCCATACTCGTGGCCGTGCGTTCGGTGGTCGCGTTGGTGGGGGAGCGGGTGGCGGCATTCGAGCTGGGCATCGTGTGCCAGGTCTTCGGTCTCGACCGCTCGGACGACGGCCTGCCCGCGCACGACTTCGCGGTGTGCGGCCGCGCGCCCGGCGAGGTCCCGACGACGTCGGGATTCCCGGTCCGGGTGACCGACGGCCTGGACCGCGTGGCGGCCGCCGACCTGGTGACCGTGCCCGCGTGGCCGACCCTGGACGCCCCGATCGCCGAGCCGGTCCTCGACGCGCTGCGGGCCGCCGTGGAGCGGGGTGCGCGGGTGCTGTCGGTGTGCTCGGGCGCGTTCGCCCTGGCCGCGGCGGGCGTGCTGGACGGCCGGCGCGCCGCGACCCACTGGCAGTTCGCCGACCTCCTCGCGCGCCGCCACCCCCGCGTCCACGTCGACCGCGACGTCCTCTACGTGGCGGACGGCCCCACCCTGACCAGCGCCGGCGCCGCGGCCGGCATCGACGCCTGCCTGCACCTGGTGCGCGAGACCTACGGCGCCCGGACGGCGAACGAGCTCGCGCGCCGCATGGTGGTGCCCGCGCACCGGGAGGGCGGTCAGGCCCAGTTCGTGGCGCTGCCGGTGCCGCCCGCCGCGGACTACGTCCTGGCCGACCTGCTGGACTGGATGACCGAGCACCTGGCGGACCCGCTGCCGGTGCGGACGCTGGCCGCCCGCGCGGCGATGTCGCCGAGGACGTTCGCCCGCCGCTTCCGCGCCGCCACGGGCACGACGCCGCACCGGTGGCTGCTGGACCAGCGCCTGCGGCGAGCGGAGGAGCTGCTGGAGAGCACGGACCTGCCGGTGGACCGGGTGGCGTCGCAAGCGGGCCTCGGCGCCGGCGACACCCTCCGCCACCACTTCACCGCCCGGCGCGGCGTGAGCCCGGCCGCCTACCGCCGCACGTTCCACCGCCCGCCGAATTTGGCTGTGCACGCCGGCACACCTCGCCGCTGATTCGCGGCTGGAAGTCGCACGAATTAGCTGGGACAATTGTCGACCGTGGCACCGACGCCTGCACGTGCACGGCCACCTGGGAAGGGGACCTTCGGAGCTACCAGAACCTCACCAAATGCGGGATGATTAAAACCGGCACTGGTTGAGATCACGGGTGGAGGGGAACGATCGATGAATTCGTCGGGCACCGAACCAGGCATCGAATCCGAGCTGATCGACCTCGAAGCCGTCCCATTTACGACACTGCGTGACCTGGACAGCGAACCCCTGCGCAAGTCACTGCTCCACGTCGTGGAGCGAACCAGAGGGGTTCGTGCCCCGTACAAGAGTACCAACGGTGCCGGGGGTGAGCGGATCGACTGATGGCGGGTCCATCGGGAGACGACTCGACGCCCGGCTCCGCGTTCCACCGGCTGGCATGGCGCGACTTCGACGCCCTAGCCGGCTTCGACGGTGACGCGGACATGGTGCGGCGGCTGCGTCGCGCCGAACGCAGCAGGCGCAAGCTGCTGCTCCGCGCGCTGATGGAGGATTCCGCGAAGACGCCAGAGGTGTTCGGACCGTTGCCCTCGCCGGACGCCGTGTGGGAACTGCTGGCCCGTGTCGAGTCCGTCTCGCCGGCGGCGGTCGCGGGTGTGCTCGCCCATCCCTATGTCGGGAGCTGGGCCGGGCTACACCACTCGCCTGCTGCGCGTTGGATCCGGCGGGGTGGGCCCATTGTGGATGCATCTCGGGCACGTACACGCGCTCGCCGCGGCGGCCGCGATCCGCGCCGGCGTCGACTTCACCATCGCCGTACCCGCGTGGGACGGTCGGGTGGCCCTGCCGTCGCTCGGCATGGCGCGCCTGGCGGCGTCCTCGGCGTTCTCGGTAGCCGACGTGCGTGGTGCGCGAGGCTCCTACGTCGTGGCCAACGCGCGCGGCGAGGTCCGCGTGCCCACCCCGCCCGATCACGAGGCGCCCGGATGGTGGCCGGTCCGGCGGATACGGACCCGCGCCGGGCAGCGCCGGCTCTCGGTGTGGCTCGACGATCTGGACCCCTACCGGGGGCTGTACGAACCCGTACCACCCCAGCGCCTGACCGACACCGAGTTCGCCACGTGGCGGCGGTTGATCGACGAGGCATGGCGGCTCATCGTCGGCCACCTGCCGGATCTCGCCGGCAGCCTGCCGATCGGGCTCACGTCGCTGGTCCCCCGTCCTCCGGTGCTGTTCCGCAACCCGAGCGCGTCCACCGGTGAGGCGTTCGGCAGCGCGGTCGTCGGCCGCCCGGCGGACGGCGCGGCGCTGGCGAGCACGGTGATCCACGAATACCAGCACATCGTGCTCGGCGGTCTGCTGCACCTGACCCGGCTGTACGACAACGATCCCAGCGAACGGTTCTACGTCGCGTGGCGTGATGATCCACGCCCGGTCAGCGGTACCTTGCAGGGCGTCTACGCCTTCTTCGGCGTGACGGCCTTCTGGCGGGCGCTCGCCCGATCGGATGTCGAGAGCGTCTCGCAGCGCGCCGCGTTCGAGTTCGCCTACTGGCGCGGGCAGACCTGGCGCACGCTGGGCACGCTGCGCGGCGATCCGGCCCTGACCGATGCCGGACATCGGTTCGTCGAGGGGATCGCGAACAGGCTCGGGCCGTGGCAGGACGAAGACGTTCCAGCGGACATGGCCGAGCTGGCCGCCACGGCAGCGATCGACCATCACGCCGGATGGCGTGCCCGGCACCTCCGGCCCAGTCCTGCCACGGTCGCTCGGCTCGCCGAGGCGTGGATCGCCGGCTACACCCGGCCGCCCATCTCGTTGAACACCACCAGCCTGCCGCCGACTCCCGTGCCGGACGGCGGATGGTCGCGTGCTCGGCTGGATCTGATCCGCTTGCACCTCCGAGACGAGGCGGACCTGCCCGGCACCTGGCAGACCGTGCCGGACGCGACCGACGCGGATCTCGCCTACGCGACCGGCCGCTTTGCCGACGCCGCGGAGGGTTATCGCGCGCAGCTGGTGGCCGACCCCGACCGGCCGGCATCGCTGGTCGGCCTCGGGCTCGCGCTCGCGGCCCGCGGCGTCGACCCCGCCGCACGCGCCCTCCTGCACCGCCCGGAACTGGTGCGTGCGGTGCATCGGCGGCTTCGATGCAGGACGCGACCCGTGCCGACACCGCAACAGCTCGCCAGGTGGATCGGCCAGCTCGTCTCCGGGGGACCCCCTCGGGTCACATCAACATCGGGTCGACATCGCAGTCCGCCCGGGCGCCCTTGACCGCTGCCATGGTCGCGGGGTGTGCCTCGCCGAGCTTCTTGCGGTAGGCGTTCGGGATCGGACCGAGATACGGCTCTGCCTCGTCCACGCGGCCCGCGGCGCGCAGGTCCAGGCCGAGGTTCAGCGTGGCCGCCAGAACGGTCGGGTGGTCGGCACCGAGCACCTGGGTGCCGCGCTCGAGCGCATCCTTGTTCAGCGCGATGGATGCCTCGTGGTCCCCGAGCACCGCCAGGTCGCTCGCGAGGTTGATGCTGGTGAGGATCGAGTACGGGTGATCGACACCGATGCCGGCACGGAGCTGTTCGAGAGCGCGCTCGTCGAGGGTGCGCGCCTCGACGACGTCGCCGAGCAGCCGCAGCGTGACCGCGAGGTCGACCGACGCGCCGAGCGTGTGCGGATGGTGCTCGCCGAGGCTGCGGCGGTACCGGTCGAACGTCTCCTCGCCGAGCTTGCGCGCGGAGGCGAGGTCACCGGAGTGGCGCAGGTCGATCGAGTGGCCGAGCGCGCACGCCATCGTCGAGGGATGGTCGACACCGTAGAGGATCCGGAACTGGTCGAACGCGGGCGTGGACAGCGCCAGTGCTCCCGGGTGCTCGCCGTCCTTGCGGCGGGCGATCGCGAGGTAGTAGGTCACCCTGATGGCGTCCGGGTTGTCCGGGCCGAAACGGCTGCGGTACAGCGCGGTCAGCTTCTCCTGCTCGACGCGGGCGCGGACGTAGTCGCCCGCCTCCCGCCAGTCGAGGATCAGCGACGCGTTCGTGCTCAGCGTCTTCGGATGATCGGGACCCAGCACCTCGATCCGGCGCCGTAGCGTTTCCTGGTCGAGCTCCGCCGCTTCCCGGTAGCGCCCGAGCAGGCGAAGGCTGAGGCCGTGCTGGAAAGCGGCCTGCAGCGCTTCGGGGTCGTCCTCACCGAACAGGCGCTTGGACTTGACGTACACCTCTTCGCTCAGCTTCGTGCCCTGCGCGAAGTCACCCTGGGCCCGGTAGTCCGTCACGATGTTCGTCTGCAGGGCGAAGGTCTCCTCGTTCTCCTCGCCGGAGACCTGCAGGCGCAGTGCCAGCGTGCGCTGGTTGAGCTCCGCCGCCTCCTCGTACTTGCCCACCGACCACAGGTAGAGGCCGAGGCGCGTGGACACCTCGAGGGTCTGCGCGTGGGTGGGCCCGAGCTTCTCGGTGAAGTCCTTGCGTGCGCGCGTCGCGAGCTGCGCCGCCTCCTCGTGATCGCCCCACTGGAAGAGGAAGCGCATGATGTTGATGACGAGCTGGCGTACCCAGCCGTCGTCGCAGTCGACGACGTTCGCCGCGTACGCGTGGGGAAGCAGCTCGCGGTAACGCGGCCAGTGCCGGCTCGACTCGGGGTCGTTCGGGTCCAGGCTGGCGAGGAGCTGGTGCGCGCCGTGGCGCATCTGCGCCTGAACCTGCGGAGCCATCACCCGGTTGCGCAGCACCAGCTGAACCAGGCGGTGCAGCTGCAGCGTGTTCTGGCCGTGGTCGATCTTCGCAAGCCCATAGCGGTTGATGTCGCGAATAGCGCGGGCCAGCTTGATCGGGTCACGCAATGCCTCGTCGAGCTCGGGAGAGATCGACACGCGGCTCACGCCGGTGAACAGGTCACGGGAAATGGGTTCCGGCGAGAAGAATGCGCAGATGTGGAGTATCTGGTGCGCGGCAGGATTTCGTGTCCTCAGTTCGTCGAAGGAGACATTCCAGGCCGCGGCGACGGAAACCTCGTAGTCCGACGGCGCGCTGGTGTCGAGAATTTCCGCGACCGACTCGTCGAAAAGGCGCAGATATTCCTGGACCGGCATTCCGGTCACCGCGCGCCAAGCGGCGGCTTGCTCGATCGCGAGCGGCAGGTCGCCCAGTTTGTCCGCGAGCTGGTTGGCCTCGACCGTGCTGATTTCCGGACCGCGTTTGCCGAGCAGCTCGACGCTTTCCTCACGTTTGAACACCGCGAGCTCCAGCGGGCGGGCGACGCCGGCCCAGTCCGGGTTGCGGGAGGTGATGAGGATTTCGCCCGGGCCGTTGGTCGGGAAGAACGGGCGGACGGCGTCGGGGCTCTCCGCGGCGTCGAAGACGAGCAGCCAGCGGCGGAACGGCCTGCCGGTGCGCAGCGCCTCGCGGACCGCGGGCACGGCGGTGTTGGCCTCGGACCCGCCGGGGAGGCCGAGCTGGCGGGCGAGCTCGGTGAAACCTGCCCGGATCTGGGTCGCGCGGGCCGCCTCGATCCACCAGATCAGGTCGTAGTCCTGCAGGTGACGGTAGATGTACTCCACCGCCATCTGGGTCTTGCCGATTCCGCCCATTCCGTGCAGCGCGGACGGCAACACGGCGGTGGTACCGCCCGCGGTCAGGCGTTTGCCGAGCTGCTCGAGCAGCTCGGCGCGGCCGGTGAAGTTCGGGTTCCGTGGCGGCACGTTGCCCCACACCGGAGGGGGCTCGTCCGGTTGCCGGTCCCGGAACCGGCGCCGGACGGCACTCGGATGAGCCATCGGCGTCGTGGCCGTATCGAGGTCGAAGCCACCGGGCCGAGCGGGTTGGTCCTCCGGGACGGCATGGGTCGACGTCTCCGTTCCTGAGGACTCGTTCGGGTGCTCGGCCGTGTCAGTCATGTTCTCGCTCGCATTGCTCGGGGAGGTGGCGGCATCAACCCGGCCCTTAATTGATTCAGAAGCCGGCGCGGTCTCATGCAGCACGGCGTTGCGGAGCCGGTCTGCTCTGGACAGGTACGGCCCGGAGAGTGCTCGCATGACGGCACTCTCCAGGGCGACATCCGCCGCGTTCTCGTGGGTGAGTACTGGGTCCGGCGTATTGTCGGGGTCGGCAATGGCGTCTCGGATGTGGCCGAGCACCGGAATCCGAGAGCCAAGGTGATCGGCAGCAACTCGCACGGCACCGGCGGTTTCGGATCGCCGGGCGCCATTGAGCAGCAATTCACGGACTGCCTCTGGGAAGACGAGCTCAATTGTGTCCCAAGTGGAGCCTTCTTCCTCAGAACCGCGATCGTAGCCGAGGTCCAATCCGAGCATGATCTCGGATAGGTGTTCCGGACCCGCCTGGGTGACGAAATGATCTCGGATGAGTCCGGCGACGTCAAGGCGGGCGGGCACGGCGGCGAGGAGTGTGGCGAGCCGCAGTGCCGGCGGTGATGCCAGGCTGCGAAAACGTTGGACCCGCTCGTGCGCGGTCGGTACCGGCGTGGGCGGCCGGATGTCGTTGTCCACCTGGTCGGCGGCCAGGAGGACGGTGCCGTCGGCGGGCCCGCGGTGTTCGCCGGAGATCAGCCGCGCCCACCATCTCATGAAGCGTGGCTGCAGTTCCAGGACGGGGATCGGCACCGTGCCGGGAGGGGTGAGCGACGCCGGGTCGGGTTCGAGGCAGGCATCCGGAAGGTCCACACTCCAGCGGGCGTTCGGCCGGCACATGGCGGGCACGGTGAGCCGGGCCCTGTGCAGGCGGAGTCGGCCGCGATGCCACATCCACTGGGGGAGCAGATGCAGCACGGACACGGACATCGTGCGGCCCCAGCGCGCGAGGACCGGGTGGAGCACCTCGCGCCGCCACGCGTCGCCCACCCCGTCGGTGAGGAACAGGAGGGCCCGGCGTCCGGACGGGTCGAGCACCTCGGCGGGGTCGCGGAGCGGGGCGTCGACGGTGCCGCCGCGCAGTACCGGGGCGAGCGAACCGTCGTCGAGTTTCGTGGTCTCGAAAAGGCGGAGCTGTATCGTCCGGAATGCCCCGACCCTTTCCAGAACGGCCACGAATGCCGTGATCCGGGAATGCCACCACGACATCGAAGGACCGTTGTCGATGACAACGGTCAGGTCGAGCAGGCGCTCCTTTCGTGGCCGGATGATCGGCCACCAGCGGCCGGTTTCCGCGGCCTGCTCGGCGGTGGCATCCTCGTCCAGAACCATGTCGTCTTCGCGATGGGAATTCACCGTCCGTTTCAAGGTCCTGAGCGCCCGGAAATAGGCCAGCGAATCGGCCAGCGCGACCGCCGGGGTGGCCCTTCCGTCGCCCGCCAGCAGCCGCAGCCCCGGTTTCGGGATCCGCTCGGGCAGTGCGGGCTCGTCCGCCTCGCCGAACGGGGGAGGATCCGCGGGCACCTCCGGCGGGGGAGCCCGGTCCGGCTCCGTGCGCGCCGGAAGGTCGGTGCGGTCGAACGTCGGCGAGCCGGGAGGTGTCGGTTCCGGCGGGGACGTGTCCGCCTTCTCGGGCGTCCGGACGGCCGAGGCCAGCCAGATGATGTCCGCGATGTCGGTGGCGGTGAGGTCGGTCAGGTCGATGTGGCCCGCGGGCGATCCGGCGGTCGACGGTCCGGCCGGCAGGGCAGGACGCGGGTAGGGGGCGCCAGCTGGCCTGGCCATGTCACTGCACCGTCGACAGTCGGCGCCACAGGGCCTCCATCAGCCGCCCCCACGCCACGTCGTCCGGCTGGTACGCGCCGGAGGTGGCCAGGAACACGGCGTCGAGAAGCCGGTCGGCCGGCAACCCCCCTTCCTGCTGAGCCTTGGCCGCGAACTCGCGCACGAGCCGGTCCCGGTGCTCCCCGTGCGGGTCCAGCAGGTGGTTGGCCACCATCGCTGCCAGCTGTTCGACGTTCGGGTCCTGTATCTCCAGTTGGAGGCAGCGGCGCAGGAACGCGGGCGGGAACTCCCGTTCGCCGTTGCTGGTCATGACGACGACCGGGAACGCGTGACAGCGGATCCGGCCCTCGATGACCTCCGCAGTGCCGTTCGGATCGGCGGTGTGCACGGTGACCTTCGGTGTCCGGTTGCGGATCCGCGCCAGCTCCTGGATGGGGAACTCGCCGTCCTCGAAGATGCTCAGCAGATCGTTGGGGAGGTCCGCCTCGCTCTTGTCGAGCTCGTCGATCAGCAGCACGCGCGGCAGCCTGCCCGGCAGGAAGGCCGTCCCGAGTGGACCGAGCCGGATGAAGTCCCCGATCGATGGCTCCGCCGCACGTGACGCTGTGCCGGACTTCGCGGTGTCCCGTTGCACCTGGCCGGTCGCGGCGGCCTGCGCGCGGCCGATGGCGTCGTAGCCGTAGAGGCCGGACGACAGCGAGGTGTGGCTCGTGATCGGCCAGCGCAGGACGCGGCCCAGGCCCAGCTCGCGGGCGATGCGGTAGGCCAGGCTCGACTTCCCGGTGCCCGGCTTGCCGGTGACCAGCAGCGGGCGGCGAAGGTACAGCGCGGCGTTGACCATGTCCAGCTCGTGCGGGTCCACGTCCCGGTCGGCCAGGTGGAAGGCCGACCCGAGCCGGCGGGTCGCCTCGCCCTCGTCCTCGGGTGGTGCGTCGTGCTCGGGCAGCGGGCCGCCGTGGAAGTCCCGCCACGGTGGGGGCGGCGGCAGGATCTGGGTGAGGTCGATGTCGTGCAGCGGCCGCCCGGTGCCGCGGTAGATCCACCAGTCGGGCGCATCGGAACGAGGTGGTCGCTCCGGCGTCACCTCTGCGCCGTGATCGTTCACGGTCATCCGTTGCATCCCCCTACCGCTGAGACGGGATTGACGGTTGGTCGAGAACGATTAGTCGTTTTGGGTCGTCCCACATTACCACCAAATCGCGAGCAAGACTGTTGTTGAACGGTAAAGTCGATGACAAGCATGCGGATTTGTGACGTGCCGGAAGGTCGAGAAATCCGTTTTCTCCGGCGAGCAGCCATCGAACGAGTTCCCGCAAATCGTCGACGCCCGCGGCCGGATGCCAGAAGATCAGCGGGAGCCCGGCCCGGAGCGCGGCGGTCAGCTCGTCCGGTCCCGCGTCCGGCTCCGGTCGCGGCGAGGGCGGTTCGGCCATCACGAGGCCGACCCAGTGAGGGTCGCTCAGCACGGCATCGATGGGGTGCTCCTCGTACTGGGTGGCTCCGAACGGGTGAACTCCGAAGGGGTGAACACGGTCGATCGACGGGTTCTTCAGCATAGAGTCCCAGCGCAGATGCCAGGCGCGATGCCAGTGGGTTGCGCGCATTCTTTCGAGTGACCTGAAAGTCAGCTGATAGTCGAAGGCCAGCGGACGTGGATCGCCGGAATCGTGCTCCTTGCGCCATTGGCGGATCGGGAGGTTGAGCAGACTTCGCGGGAGCAGGAATTCCACCGCTGCGGAGATGGCCTGCCCCGACCACACCCGCTCGGCGTCCAGCAGCACGTCGTCCACCCGGAATTCGAGATCATCGACGCCCACCTCGAGCACGCCGCCGCGGGCCGGCGGCCACACCAGCGGATCGTCCTGTCGCCAGAAGGAGAGCGCGCACCTCCGTTCCGGTTCGATCGAGTCCGGTTCCAGTGCTATGACCAGGTTCAGGTGCGGTTCTTCCGGGATCGGTGGGCGGTCGTTGCGGC
The DNA here is from genome assembly GCA_963727495.1 of uncultured Actinomycetota bacterium. Classification (GTDB taxonomy): domain Bacteria; phylum Actinomycetota; class Actinomycetes; order Mycobacteriales; family Pseudonocardiaceae; genus Actinophytocola. The sequence continues at coordinate 394,252 of CAVSGQ010000005.1, forward strand.
GGTCTGCCAGTGCGGCGCCGAGCCGCAGGCGGCGGGCCTGCTGCTCCACCCAGGCCATCAACGTGCCGCCGACCGGGTCGTCGACCTCCGCTGCCAGGAGCTGAAGAAAGGACAGGGCGGGTGGGACGCCGTCCGGGCTGGCGTTGAAGTCAGAGAGATAGGTGAACACGTCCCACGCGGAGCTGCGGCGGGGGACCGGAATCGCTGGACCGGCGGCACGACTGACGAGCGTAGTGAGGTGGGGAACTTCGACGCGAGCCAGCCAGCCATGGAGTTTCTGCAAATCTTCGCCCGGAATCACGCCCAGTACCGCGTCGTCGGCGAACGATCCGTCGATCGGACGAGCGATGTCGTCCGGTTGCGTGACGGCCGGGGCCGGCGCCGCATTCACGGCAACGGTGCTGCCCGGGAGCCGGAGCCACGCGTCGGCCGAGAACTTCTTGACCCTGACCGGGATGCGGCGGTAGGTGTCCGGCGCGGTTCCCGGGTCCTGCTCGATGACCTCGGTGAAGAAGTGGTTCGAGACGATCAGCGCGACCACGCCGTCGGACTGGGCGAGCGCCGTTTTCGCCTCGGCGGCGTCCAGGATGCGAAACGCCAGGTTGACCGCATGGCCGACCCAGCCCTTGTCGTTGCGGCGAATGTCGCCGGCGTGCAGCCCGACCCGCAGCTTGAACCGGGCCGTCTCCTTCCTGGTGAAGTTGTAGCGGCGGACCGCGGCGACCAGCCGATCGGGGAGCAGATCGGCGAGCTGGCTCTTGGACACGTCCGCCGGCACCAGGATCAGCGCGCCGTCGCCGCGATCCTCGGACGTGCACGAGTCGAAGTCGACGCCGGACTCGGCGAAAGCGGTTTTGAGGACTTCGTACAGGCCCTCTTGCATCGCGAGCATGTCGGTGACATTCCGGTCAGGATTCGTGAAGTCCGCTACGTCGACGACGACGATCGTCCGGTGCTCTGTCGGCGACAGCTGCGACACGAGCCCGTTCCTCCCCACGACACACCGGAGTCGGCGCGCCGAACCTGCCGACGCGTTGATTATCGGATGCCCGAGCGTAAGGCTAATGCGCCAGATGGAACACAGCCCTTGCACGCATCGCGGTATTCAGCAGGTGAACTCGCCCGCGACCGCGGTGGTGTGGAGCGCCGGTCCCCGACGAGCGCCCGTACACCGTGGTCGGCGCGCTCGACGAGGTCGCCGCGGAGACCGGTCGCGCGGTGCCGCAGGTCGCGATCAACCGGCTGCTGCGCAGGCCCACCGTCTCCTCCGTGCTCATCGGCGCCCGCAACGAGGAGGAGGGTGATAGCTTCGGCGGATGACGGAGCCTGCGCCGGCCGTCGCGCCGCCGCAGCGGTTGCTGGACGGTCTCGACGTCGCGGTGTTCGCCTGTGACGGGGCCGGGGTGGTCGGCGTGGCGAACACCGCCGCACGGTCGTTGCTGCCCGGGCTCCGCGAGGGCGAGCACGCCGGCGCCGTCCGGGTTCCCGAGGCGGTCACCGCGCTGGCGCGCGGGCTGGACGGGTTCGAGTTCGAGCGTGACGGACGGCTGTTCGCCGGCACCCGGACCCGGCAGCCGGACGGCTGGACCGTCTGGCAGGTCCGCGACGCGACCGCCGAACGCGCCCAGGAGGCCGCCCTGCTCGCCGAGCGCGAGCGCGGCCGGTTCCTGGTCCGCGCCAGCCGCCGCCTCGGCGGGTCGCTCAACCCGGCCCGCACCGAGCGGTCCATCGTGGAGCTCGCGGTCGAGCTGGCGGACGCGGCGACGCTGGTGCTGCCGCACGGCCGCGCCGGCTACCGCTGGCGGCATCTCGCCCGGCGCGGCGGCGACGCCCGCGGCACCGAGAGCCACGGCCAGTGCGTCCGCGCGGCCGTCCCGCCCGGCGTCCTCGAGGCCGGCGACGGCGCGACCGTCGGGCCCGACGACCATCCGGCCGACCAGATCACCGGCGAGTGGCTCGCCGACGCCGACATCGCGGGCCTCGCCTGCGCCACGGTGATCCCGCTGCCCGGGGACCGCCTGCCGGCCGCGACACTGGTCCTCTGGCGCGCGCCCGGCACCGAGCCCGCCGTGGCCGACGACGAGCAGCGCTCGGCGCTGGTCGAGTTCGCCGCCCGGGCCGACGTCGCGCTCGCCGCGGCCGGGCTCTACGCCCAGCAGGCCCACGTGGCCACCGTGCTCAAGTCCTCGCTGGTTCCCGACGCGCTGCCGGAGGTGCCGGGCGTCGCGCTCGGCGCGGAGTACCGGCCCGCGCACGAGGCCGTGCTGATCGGCGGCGACTTCTACAGCATCCACCCCGACGAGGACGGCACTCTGTTCGCCTTCGGCGACGTGGTGGGCAAGGGCGTGGAGGCCGCGGCCACCACCGGCCTCGTCCGGCAGACCCTCGACACGCTGCGCCGCGTCGGCGCGGACCACGACACGATGCTCCGCGTGCTCAACGCCACCCTGCTGGACCGCGGCCCCACCGACGACCGCTTCGTCACCCTCGTCCTCGGCACGATCGGCCGGACCCCGGACGGCATCCGGCTGCGGCTCTCCGGCGGCGGGCACCTGCCGCCCCTGGTCGTGCGCGGCGACGGCGGGGTCGAGCCGGTCGAGATCGGCGGCACGGTCGTCGGCGCCGTGCGCGAGGCCGTCTTCCGGTCGGCCACCGTCGACCTGGCGCCGGGCGAGGTGTGCGTGCTCTACACCGACGGGATCACCGAGGCGCCCGGCGGCGCGCTCGGGACCGAGCGGTACGGGGAGGACCGGCTGCGCGAGGTGCTGCGCGGCACCCAGGTCATGCCCGCCGGGGCGGTCGCCGAGCGGCTCGCGCTGCAGGCCGACCTGTGGTCCGACCACACCAAGCACGACGACCTGACGGTCCTCACCGTCCAGGCGGTCCGGTGACCGTCGGGCTCGCCGCGCGCGACGAGCTGCTCGACGCGGTCGGCGCGGCCGACGAGCGCCGGGCCGTCGCGATCGCCGAGCGGCTGCTCGACGGCGGGATGACCCCGGAACAGCTGCTGCTCGAGGTGGTCGCGCCGGTGCAGCGGCAGGTCGGGCAGCTCTGGCAGCGCAACGAGTGGAGCGTCGCCCAGGAGCACGCCGCGACCGCGATCAACGAGCGGGTCATCGCCGTGGCCGCCACCCGCAACGTCGTCGAGCCGACCCGCGGGCACGTCGTGGTCGCCTGCCTCGACGGCGAATGGCACGCGATCCCGCCGCGCATCGTCGCCGAGATCCTGCGCGGGCACGGCTGGCAGGTGACCTTCCTCGGCACCAGCGTGCCCACCAGCCACCTGGTGTCCTACCTGCACCAGAACGGCCCGGACGTGGTCGCGCTGAGCTGCACGCTGTCCCGCAGCCTGCCGCGCGCGCACCAGGTCATCTCCGCATGCCGCAACACCGGTACCCGGGTGTTGGTCGGCGGGCTCGGGTTCGGCGCGCACGGCGAGTGGGCCGCGGCGCTCGGCGTGTCCAGCTGGGCGGCCGACGCGCTGGAAGCGGTCCGGCTGCTGGAACGGGGCGAGGCCGAGGAGCCGGGCCCGGCCGCCCGGGTGCGCGGCGCGGACGCCGAGTTCACCGGCCTGCGGGCGCGGCGGGCCGAACTGGTGACGCTGACCATGGAGCGGCTCGGCGAGGTCTTCCCGCCGCTGCGCGGCTACGACGAGCACCAGCGCGATGCGACGCTCGAGGACCTCGGGCACATCGTGGACTTCCTCGCCGCGGCGCTCTACGTCGACGAGCCCGCGCTGTTCACCGACTTCCTGGGCTGGACCGCACAGGTCCTGCGGGCGCGTCGGGTTCCGCTGCGCAGCCTGGACATGACCCTGACCGCCCTGGCCGACACGCTGGCCGACTTCCCGCGCACCCGCGCGTTCCTCGCGGCGGTCGAGCCGTTCGGCGGGCGGGACGACGGCTAGGCCATGGACGCGTCCGCGCGCTCCCGGGCGGGGGTGTCCGACGCGCCGGCCAGGTCCATCTCGGCCCACACGAGCTTGCCGTCACCGTGCACGTCCTGGCCCCAGCCCAGCGAGTACGCCTGGACGAGCAGCAGCCCCCGGCCGCCGTCCTCGCCCGGAGTCCGCGGGCCGGCCGGGTCGGTCGAGCCGTCCGCGACCTCGACCCGCAGGCGCCCGTCGGCCCGGCCCAGGCCGACCCGGTACGGACCGCGGCCGTGCCGCAGTGCGTTGGAGGTCAGTTCGTCGACCACCGCGAGCGCGTCGATCAGGGTGTCCTCGTCCAGGTCGGTGAGCTGCCGGCGCGCCCATCGTCGGACCCTGGCCAGCTCGGTGAGCTCACCGGTTATGGAGAGAACCTCCGTCTGCCGCTCGCTCATGGTCTTCGTCCCTCGCTCGGCGCCCCGGATGTCTCAGGTCGTGAGTACCCGCCCGACCCGAAACCATGCATGACCGCTCCGTCGGGCGCATCCACTGATAAGTTTCCGGCACCCGCCGGTTGAGCACACAGCCGCACCTCCCAGCCGCCCCGCGCCATCGCTGCCGGGCGGCCTCGAACACCTCCGAGGGAAAGCCATGCCTGCCGAACCTGTGCTGTCACACGGGCCCTCCGGCGACGTGCCGCCGAACTGGACGTCGTCGACGGAGCGCACCGCCGCCGCGCTCGTCGTGCGGCTGACCGGCGAGCTCGACTATCCCGGCACCACCGCGCTGGAGCGGTTGCTCGCCGGCGAGCTCGACACCGACCCGCCCGCGCTGGTGCTCGACATGTCCGGCGTGAGCTTCTGCGACTCGAGCTCGCTGCAGGCGCTGCTGCGGATCTCCATCCGCGCCCGCGAGCGGGGCGTCGCGTTCGCCCTGGCCTGCGCCGCGACCGCGGTGACCCGCCCCATCGAGGTGCTGGGCCTGACCGGGCACCTACCCACCTACGCCTCGGTCCCCGCCGCGCTCGCGGCGCGGTAGCCACTCTCGCCCGCCACGACCCGGCCTGGTCACAGGCCGGGCACGCGGCATGCGCCCCTGTTGACTTAGCCACTTGGTTCCATGTAAACACAGGGATACGCAGATGGAACGGTGGCAAATCCACATGTACGCAGAAGAGCGGCAGCAGCACATCGTCGACCGGGCGCGGCGCGAAGGCCGGGTCGACGTCGCCGAGCTCTCCGCCGAGCTGGCTGTGACCGGCGAGACGATCCGGCGCGACCTGTCCGTGCTCGAGCGGCACGGTCTGCTGCGCCGGGTGCACGGCGGCGCGATCCCGGTGGAGCGGCTCGGGTTCGAGCCGGCGCTCGCCGCCCGCGACACCCTGCTCACCGCGGAGAAGGACCGGATCGCCAAGGCAGCGCTGGCCGAGGTGCCCGAGGAGGGCTCGATCATCCTCGACGCCGGCACCACCACCGCCCGGCTCGCCGAGATCCTGCCCGTCGACCGGCAGCTGACCGTGCTCACCAACGCGCTGCCGACCGCGCTCTCGCTCGCCACCCGCGCCACCATCAACGTGCTGTTCATCGGCGGCCGGGTCCGCGGCCGCACGCTGGCCTGCGTCGACCCGTGGGCGATGGAGGCGCTGGCGCAGAGCTACGTCGACGTCGCGTTCGTGGCCACCAACGGCCTGTCCGTGCAGCGCGGGCTGACCACGCCGGACCAGGCGGAGGCCGCGGTGAAGAAGGCGATGATCGCCGCCGCCCGGCGGACCGTGCTGCTCGCCGACCACACCAAGGTCACCACCGACCACCTGGCCCGGTTCGGCCGGCTCGGCGACATCGACACGTTCATCACCGACACCGGCCTCGACGAGCGCACCGCCGCCGAGATCGAGTCGCACGGTCCGAGGGTGGTGCGGGCGTGATCGTCACCCTGACACTGAACCCCAGCCTGGACCGCACGATCGAGATCGCGCGGCTCACCCGGGGTGCCATGACCCGGGCCACCGCCACCCGCCTGGACCCCGGCGGCAAGGGCGTCAACGTGTCGCGGGCGCTGGCCGCGCACCGCGTCCCGACCCGCGCGGTCGTGCCGCTGGGTGGCTCGGAGGGCGACCAGCTCACCGGGCTGCTGCGGGTCGAGGGCATCGACGTGTGCGCGGTCCCGGTCACCGGCCACACCCGGTCCAACGTCAGCCTGGTGGAGCCGGACGGCACGGTCACCAAGATCAACGAGCCGGGCGGGTCGCTGCTCGCCGAGGACCTGGAGCGGATCGTGGCCGCGACGCTGACCGCGGCCGTCGGGGCGGACTGGGTGGTGGCGAGCGGGAGCCTGCCGCCCGGGGTGCCGGACACCTTCTACGGCCGGCTCGGCACCCGCCTGGCCGAGCTGGGTGTCCGGTTCGCGGTGGACACGTCCGGTCCGGCCCTCGCCGGAGCGCTCGGCTGCGGGCCGGCGCTGGTCAAGCCGAACCGGGACGAGCTCGCCGAGTCGGTGGGGTTCCGGATCGACACGGTCGGCGACGCGGTGCGCGCGGCGGAGGCGATGCGGGCCGCGGGTGCCGAGGCGGTGCTGGCGAGCCTCGGCGCGGACGGTGCGGTGCTGGTCGACCGGCAGGGGATGCGGTACGGCGAGTCCCCGGTGGACCGGGGCCGCAGTGCGGTCGGGGCGGGAGACGCGATGCTGGCCGGCTACCTGGCGGCCGGGATCAGGGGTGGGGATGTCCTCGTCGAGGCGTTGTCGTGGGGTGCGGCGGCGGTGCGGTTTCCGGGCTCCCGGATGCCTGGACCGTCCGATGTGGAGCGTGGTGCCGTGCTCGTGCACGCCACCGCCGATCTGTCGCGGCCACTGCGTGGGCCGCACCAAGCGCACGGGATGGAGCAGATTCGATGACGAATGTTGCCATGGCCGACCTGAAGCATCTTCAGGGCAATGGTTTCCGGGCCAGAGTGCAGCGCTTCGGCGGCTACCTGGCCGGGATGATCATGCCGAACATCGGCGCGTTCATCGCCTGGGGCCTGATCACCGCGATGTTCATCCCGACCGGATGGCTGCCGAACGAGAAGCTCGCCATGCTGGTCGGCCCGACGATCAGCGTGCTGCTGCCGGTGCTGATCGGCTACACCGGTGGCCGGATGGTGCACGGCCAGCGCGGCGCGGTGGCCGGCGCGATCGCCACGATGGGCGTGGTCGTCGGCACCGACGTGCCGATGTTCCTCGGCGCGATGATCATCGGGCCGCTGGCCGCGCTGGTGATCAAGGCCTTCGACAGGTCTGTCGAAGGCAGGATCAAGACCGGCTTCGAGATGCTGGTCAACAACTTCTCGGTCGGCATTCTCGGCGGCGGCATGGCACTGCTCGGCCTGATCGGCATCGGTCCGATCGTCGAGGGGTTGACCAAGGCGGCCGGCAACGCCGTGGACTTCCTGGTGAGCAACACCCTGCTGCCGCTGGTGTCGATCATCGTCGAGCCGGCCAAGGTGCTGTTCCTCAACAACGCGATCAACCACGGCGTGTTCAGCCCGCTGGGCGTGGAGCAGGCGACACAGCACGGCCAGTCGATCCTGTTCATGATCGAGACGAACCCCGGGCCGGGCCTGGGCATCCTGACCGCGTTCCTCCTGTTCGGACCGCGCCGGATCCGGCCGACCGTGCCGGGCGCGATGATCATCCACTTCCTCGGCGGCATCCACGAGATCTACTTCCCGTACGTGCTGATGAAGCCGAAGATGATCCTGGCCGCGATCGCCGGTGGCATGGCCGGCGTGACCACCGCACTGGTCACCCATTCCGGGCTGCTGGCCACCCCCGCGCCGGGCAGCATCTTCGCCTACCTGGCGGTCACCCCGCGCGGCGGCTACGTCAGCGTGCTGCTGTCCGTCGCGATCGCGGCCGGGGTGTCGTTCGTGGTGGGTGCCGCGCTGCTGAGGTTCGGGCACGACGAGGACGTCGACGAGCCGGGCGCGACGCCGCCGGCGGCCGGTGAGCTGGCCGAGGCGGTCGAGGACGAGGTGGAGCACCAGGGCGAGGCACCGGTGACCGGCGCCGCGGTGAGCCCCACGGCGAACGGTGCGGTCGCGGCCCCGGCCCGGCCGGTGATCTCCGGCAGGGAGGTCACGAAGCTCGTGGTCGCCTGCGACGCCGGCATGGGCAGCAGCGTGATGCTCGCGAGCCAGATGCGCACCCGGCTCAAGCCGTACGGGGTGAGCGTCGAGCACGTGTCGGTCAACGACATTCCGGCGGAGACGCGGCTCGTGCTGACCCACACCGACCTCGCCGCCCGCGCCCGGGCGACCGTGCCGCACGCGGTGGTGGTCGAGTTCCGGATGTTCCTCGGCGACCCGGTGTTCGACGAGGTCGAGAAGGCGATCAAGGAAGGCAGCGAGATCCGTGGCTGAGCCGGGAACCGGGCACGACGTGCTGCCCGTGGAGGGCATCCGGCTGGCGCTGACCGCGTCCGACAAGTGGGACGCGATCCGCCAGTCCGGGGCCCTGCTGGCCGAGCTGGGGGCCGTCGAGGACGGCTACCCGGAGACCATGCTGGAGCGCGAGCGCTCCGTGTCGACGTTCATCGGCGAGGGTGTGGCGATTCCACACGGGACGGACGAGAGCCGGGCCCTGGTCCGCCGCACGACGCTGGGAGTGCTGCAGTTCCCGGACGGCGTGGACTGGGACGGCCAGACCGTGACGATCTGCGTGGCCATCGCGGCCAAGGGCGACGAGCACGTCACCGTGCTCTCCGCGCTGGCGCAGATCCTGATGGACCCCGCCCGGGCCGAGCAGCTGCGCACCTCGACGAGCGTCGAGGACGTCCACGGGCTCCTGTCGTCGATCGGGGAAGGAATCGAAGTATGAGGGTGGCGCGTTTCTACGCCCCTGGCGACCTCCGGCTGGAGGACGCCGAGGAGCCGGTGCCGGCCCCGAGGGAGGTGAAGATCCGGGTCCGCCAGTGCTCGACCTGCGGCACCGACGTGAAGATCTTCAACCACGGGCACCACCACCTGGTGCCGCCGCGGGTCATCGGGCACGAGATCGCCGGCGAGATCGTCGAGGTCGGCGCCGAGGTGTCCGGCTGGTCGGCGGGCGAGGGGGTGCAGGTGATCGCCGCGGTGCCGTGCGGGACCTGCGCGGACTGCCGGCGTGGCCGGATGACCGTCTGTCCCAACCAGACCTCGGTGGGCTACCACTACGACGGCGGGTTCGCCGAGTTCCTGGTGGTGCCCGAGGCGGTGCTGGCGGTCGACGGGCTGAACCGGATCCCGGACGGGGTCAGCTTCGCCGAGGCGTCCGTCGCCGAGCCGCTGGCCTGCGTGGTCAACGGGCAGGAGATCGCCGGGGTCGGCCGGCACGACGGGCACGGCGACGACGTCGTGGTGGTCGGCGCCGGCCCGATCGGCTGCCTGCACGTGCGGCTGGCCCGCGCGCGCGGCGCCCGCCGGGTGTTCCTGGTGGAGCTCAACCGGTCCCGGCTGGACATGTCGGCGGCGGCCGTCGACCCGGACGCGGCGATCTGCGGGTCCGAGGTGGACGCCATCGACGAGGTGCGCAAGCTCACCGACGGCCGCGGCGTGGACGTGGTGATCACCGCGGCCGCGTCCGGCGCGGCGCAGCAGGACGCGCTGCAGATGGCCGCGCGCAGCGGGCGGATCAGCTTCTTCGGCGGCCTGCCCAAGGACAAGCCGACGATCTCGCTGGACTCGAACCTGGTGCACTACCGGGAGCTGACGATCTTCGGCGCGAACGGCTCCAGCCCGGCGCACAACAAGCGGGCGCTGGAGCTGATCGCGGACGGCCGGGTGCCGGTGCACGACCTGATCACGCACCGGCTGAAGCTGGCCGAACTGCACGACGCGATCGAACTGGTCGCGTCGGGACGAGCCATCAAGGTGACAATAGAGCCGTAGGAGGGTGCCATGGCCACGCGTGACGTCGTCGTCGGGTCGCGGATCGGCCTGCACGGGCGGCCGGCCGCCATCGTCGTGAGGACGGCGGCGGCCCAGCCGGTCTCCATCAAGATCAGCACGGGTGACCGCCCGCCGGTCGACGCGAGCAGCATCATCGCGGTGCTCGCGCTCGGCGCGCACGGCGGGGACACCGTGACCATCTCCGCCGACGGGGAGGGTGCCGAGACGGCGCTGGACGCGCTGGCCGAGGTGCTCGCGCAGGACCTCGACGCGGAACCGGCCGATGCCTGAGCTGGCGGGACTGGGCGTGAGCCCGGGCCGCACGGCCGGGCCGGTCCACCGCATGTCCCCGCCGCCCACGCTGCCGGACGAGCCGCCGCCGGTGTCCGACCCGGCGGCGGAGAAGGAGGCGGCCGCGGCCGCGCTGCGGTTCGTCGCCGACGAGCTCACCCGGCTGTCCGGTCAGGTGTCGGGCACCGCCGCGGAGGTGCTGGACACCGAGTCGATGATGGCCGTCGACCCGACCCTGGCCGACGGGGTGGCCCGGCACGTCGACGCGGGCCGGGCCGCGGCGTGGGCGGTGACCGACGCGATCGCCGAGCAGCAGGACGCGTTCGCGGCGATCGGCGGGTACTTCGCCGAGCGGGCCGCGGACCTGGCCGACATCCGCGACCGCGCGGTGGCCCGGCTGCTCGGCGAGCCGATGCCCGGCCTGCCGGCGCCCGGGGTGCCGTACGTGCTGGTCGCCGACGACCTCTCGCCCGCGGACACCGCGCTGCTGGACCCGGCCGCGGTGCTGGCGATCGTCACCCGGCGTGGCGGCCCGACGAGCCACACGGCGATCCTCGCGAAGGCCCGCGGCCTGCCTGCGGTCGTCGGCTGCGCCGGGGTGCTGGACCTGACCGATGGCATCACGGTCGCGGTGGACGGCACCACCGGCCAGGTGTCCACGGTGGACCCGGGGGCGGCGGAGGAGATCCGCGAGCGGGCGCGGCGCGAGCGGGAACGGCTGGCGAGCGTCACCGGGCCCGGACGGACGCGGGACGGGCATCCGGTGCCGCTGCTGCTCAACGTCGGCGGCGCGGCGGACGTGAACCCGAACGCGGAGGGCGTTGGCCTGTTCCGCACCGAGTTCCTGTTCCTGGACCGGACGACCGCGCCGACCGTCGAGGAGCAGGAGCGGGTCTACGCCGAGGTGTTCGGCGCGCTCGGCGAGGGCAAGATCGTGCTGCGCACGCTGGACGCCGGGGCGGACAAGCCGCTGCCGTTCCTGGGCCTGGCCGGGGAGGACAACCCGGCGCTGGGCGTGCGCGGCCTGCGCATCGCCCGCGACCACCCGGAGGTGCTGGCCGACCAGCTGGCGGCGGTGTCCCGGGCGGCGTCCGCGACCGGGGCGGACGTGTGGGTGATGGCGCCGATGGTCGCCACGGTGGCCGAGGCCGACGCGTTCGCCGCCGAGGTCCGCAAGGCCGGCCTGCCGACGGCGGGGGTGATGATCGAGGTGCCGGCCGCGGCGCTGCGGATCCGCCACCTGCTCGAGGTGGTCGACTTCGTGAGCATCGGGACGAACGACCTGAGCCAGTACACGATGGCGTCCGACCGGATGAACGGCGACCTCGCGGACCTGCTGGACCCGTGGCAGCCGGCGGTGCTGGACCTGGTCGCCGGCGTCGCGAGCGCCGGCCGGGAGCTGGGCAAGCCGGTCGGGGTGTGCGGCGAGTCGGCGGGGGACCCCCTGCTGGCGCTGGTCTTCGCCGGCCTGGGCGTGACGACCCTGTCGATGTCCGGCTCGGTCGTGCCGGCCGTCCGCGCCTCGCTCGCCGCCCACACCCTGGCCGACTGCGAGCACCTCGCCCGCCTCGCCCTCGACGCCCCCGACGCCGTCTCCGCCCGCCAAGCCGTCGCCACCCACACCTGACCCCGCGAGTCCAACGCTCCGAACCCGCGTGTCCAACGTTCCGAACCCGCGTGTCCAACGTTCCGGACCGCCCGACGGCGGTCGTCGCGAATGTTGGACTCAGGGGTCGGGAGTGTTGGACACGCGGGTCGGGAGCGTTGGACTCGCGGGGGTTAGTCGGCGGGGGGGAGGGTGGGGGTGTGGAGCCAGGCGGTGAACAGGGGGGCGAGGTCGACGGCGGTGTGGCGCTGGGCGGTGGCGACGAAGTCGGCGGTGGTGGCGGTGGCGTGGCGGTAGGTGTCGGTCCACTCGCGGACCAGGGCGAAGAACGCGCGGTCGCCGACGGTCGTGCGTAACGCGTGCAGCGTCAGCGCCCCCCGCTGGTACACCCGGTCGTCGAACATCTCGCCCGCCGGCGGGTCGCCGATCACCAGGTCCTGCGGCTCGGCGGCCAGCCGGGAGCGGGACAGCGCCGCCAGTGCCGAGGCCGCCCGGCCGCCGGAGCGCTCCGACCACAGCCACTCCGCGTACGCCGCGAAGCCCTCGTTGAGCCAGATGTCGCGCCAGTCCGCGAGGCCCACGCTGTTGCCGAACCACTGGTGCGCCAGCTCGTGCGCCACCAGCCGCTCGAAGCCGCGCCTGCCGTCCACGTGGTTCGCGCCGAAGATCGACAGGCCCTGCGCCTCGACGGGGACCTCGAGGTCGTCGTCGGTCACCACGACCGCGTACTCGGCGAACGGGTAGGGCCCGAACAGGTCGGCGAACAGCGACATCATCTCCGGCTGGCGGCCGAAGTCGTGCGCGGAACGCCCGCACGCGCGCCGCAGGCACGGCCGCGTGCTGGCCCTCCCCGAGCCGGACGGACTCGTACCGTCCGATTTGGACGGTTGCGAGGTAGCACGCGGTGGGCGCGTCCTGCACGTACTCCCACCGCGTCGTGCGGCCCGTCGACGTCCGCGAGGCCAGCACGCCGCCGGCGAGCACCGTGTAGTCGCCCGGCGCGGTCACCGCGATGCGGAAGCTCGCCTTGTCCGCCACCCGGTCGTTGCACGGGAACCACGACGGCGCGCCGACCGGCTGGCTCGCGACGATCGCCCCGTCGGTGAGCTCGTCCCAGCCGACCTCGCCCCAGTGCCGGGTGTGCACCGGCGCCGGGTGCCCGGCGTAGCGCACGCTCCACGGAGAACAGCGGCCCCGGCGGCACCGTGCGGCCCAGGCGCGACCCGCAGCTTGCCGCCCCGGTGCGTCCACCGCGCGGGCCGGCCGTCGACGAGCACGCCGGTCACGCGGCAGCGGGCCGAGGTCGAGCGCGAACCGGGCAGGGCGCCTCGGCGACCGCGGAGCACCGCGCGGTCCCCGGCGAGCCGGCCGGTCGACGGCTTGTAGCCAGGTCGAGGTCGTAGCGCCGACACGCGGTAGCCGGGGTTGCCGTGCCCCGGCAGGTCCGCGTCCCGGATCGGCATCGCGATACCGCCGGGCTACTGCCAGGCCGCGACCGGGTTGCCGAGCCAGCGGGTGCCGTCCGGCACGGCGCTCGCCCGCGCATCACCAGCGAGGCGGGCCCGACCGTGGTGTGCGCGCCGATCGTCGTGCCGGGCAGGACGATCCCGTGCGGCCCGAGGGTCGCGCCCGGCCGCCAAGCGTCACCTGGTCCATGCGCAAGATCCGATCATGGAACAGGTGGGTCTGCACGACGCAGCCCCGGTTGACGGTCGCGCCGTCGCCCAGCCGCACCAGGTCCGCCTCGGGCAGCCAGTACGACTCGCACCACACGCCCCGCCCGACGCTTCGCGCCGATGCGCGCGCAGCCACAGCGACGATCGCGGGCGTGCCGCCGCATGCCGCCGACCAGCCACGGCACCGCCAGCACCTCGACGAACGTGTCCGCGAGCTCGCCGCGCCAGACGAACCGAGCTCCACAGCGGATGCTCGCCCGGCCCGGAACCGGCCCGACCAGCAGCCACTTCGCCGCCGCCGCCAGCGCACCCGCCGACGACGCCCGCCGCCGAGCAGCAGCGGCCCGCCGAGCAGCGCGCCACCACGAGCCCGAGCGCCGAGCCAGCTCGCAACGCGGCCAGCACCAGCACGGCGAGCGCGACCGAGCACATCACCGGCACCAGCCCGGCACAGCTCGACCAGCGCGCGGGCCACGCATCAGCCGGCGCGGCGGGTCGAACGTGCGGCTCGGCGTCGCCGCGCCTCGACCGCGCGGCGCAGCTTCATCGGCGGCATGCCCAGGTACGAGGTGCCGGACTTGGCGCGCTTCGGCGCCGCGGACAGCACGCCGACGAGCCCGCGCTTGGGCACCGACCGGCCCGGCGCGGTCATCCCGGAGTTGCCGAGGAACGCCCGCTTGCCGACCCGCGCCGCGGCGCACGCGCAGCCAGCCGCCGCCCAGCTCGTAGGTGGCGACCATCGTGTCGTCGGCGAGGAACGCGCCGTCGCCGACCGTCGTCATCGTCGGCAGCGCGACCACCGTCGACGCCTCGACGCCCCGGCCGACCCTGCACGCCGAGCAGCCGCAGCCACACCGGCGTGAGCAGGCTGGCGTAGAGCGGGAACAGGCCAGGTGCGGGCCACGTCCATCAGCCGCAGCGTGGCCCACGCCTGCCACGCGACCCGGCCGCGCACCGGGTGGTACCCCTCGCGCAGGCCGATGCCGAGCAGCCGCACCGCCGACCAGCACGAGCAGCGCGTAGCGTGCCGAGCCAGGCCGGCGTGGCGAGCGGCACCGCGGCGAGCGCCGCGCCGAGTCGCCGCGCGCCGGGCGTCGCTGCGCCGCCGACGAACAGGCTCGATCGAGGTACAGCGCGGGCAGCGCGGCCAGCGCCGGCAGCAGCGCCGAGCAGCACCGAGGTCACGCTCGTAGGCGAGCGACCAGCGGCGCGGGCGCGGCGGGCGGGCCGAGTCGGCCAGCGGCGCGCCGGCCTGGCCCTGCCTGCCGGCCGGCGACGCCCGACCAGCGCTGCCCGGTCGGCACCGAGCCGCGCACGCCGGACCCGGGCGCGACCTCGGCGCCGCTTGCCGACCCGCGCGCCGGGGAACAGCGTGCTGCGCGCGCCGACCACGGCGCCCGCGCCGACCCGGATCTGGCCGACGCGCACGACGTCGCCGTCGACCCAGTAGCCGGACAGGTCCACCTCGGGCTCGACGGCCGCGCCCGTCGCCGAGCTTGAGCATGCCGGTGACCGGGGGCAGCGAGTGCAGGTCGACGTCCGCGGCCGATCCGCGCGCCGAGCGCCCGCGCGTAGTGCACCACCCAGGAGCCGGTGAGCTCGGTGGCGCCGCTGACGCTCGGCGAGCTGCTCGGCCAGCCCACAGCCGCAGGTGGACGCGACGCCGCCGCGCGGGTAGCTCGCCGGGCCGCACGCCGCGCAGCAGCAGCCGGGCGCCGCCCGCGGCGATCGCGATCCGGCCGGGCGGGCTGAACAGCAGCAGCCAGCCCGCGCCGACCAGCCACCAGGACACCGGCGGCGCCCAGGCGAACCCGAGCGACGTTGTCGCACCGCGGCGAGCGCGACCGCCCAGCGCAGGCCGACGAGCGTGAGCAGCGGGAGCAGCGCGAGCGGTCTGCAGCAGGCCCGCGCGCCGCGGCGTCGGGGTGGACCACCCGGCGCCGGCCGGTGCGTGCCGGCCAGCGCGTCCAGCCGCGCGGCCAGCGCGCGCGAGGGTCGGGTGGTGGTAGACGTCGCTGACCGAGACCGTGCGGGTGCCGCGCGCGCACCAGCGACACCAGCTGCGCGGCGGCCAGGCTGCCGCCGCCGCTGGCGAAGAAGTCCGCGTCCGGGCCGGCGGGCGCGGTGCCGAGCACCTCGGTCCACAGCTCGCCGAGCCAGCTTCTGCGGTGCCGTGCAGCGCGACCGGGTCGTCCTCGCCCGCGGCCGGCAGCGGCCAGGGCAGCGCGTCCCGGTCGACCTTGCCGGACGTGCGGGTCGGCAGCGTCGTCGACCGCGGCCAGCCGCGGGCACCAGCGCGGCGGGCAGGGTCTCGCGCGAGCCGAGCGCGCGACGGCGTCGAGGCCGGTGCGTCCACGCCGTCCGGGACGACGTAGCCGACCAGCAGCTGGTTGCCGGCCGCGGTGCGTGCGCACCGCG
The DNA here is from genome assembly GCA_963727495.1 of uncultured Actinomycetota bacterium. Taxonomy (GTDB): domain Bacteria; phylum Actinomycetota; class Actinomycetes; order Mycobacteriales; family Pseudonocardiaceae; genus Actinophytocola. The sequence goes on from CAVSGQ010000005.1 coordinate 410,014, forward strand.
GCGGCCGCGCCGGTCGACGCCGGGCAGCGCGAGCAGCGCGGCGTCGACCTCGCCCAGCTCGATCCGCCGGCCGCCGAGCTTGACCTGCTCGTCGGCCCGGCCGAGGAACACCAGCCCGGCCGGGCTCGGCGCGGACCAGGTCGCCGCTGCGGTAGGCGCGCGTCCCAGCCGAGCGACGGCAGCGGCGCGTACTTCTCGGCGTCCTTGACCGGGTCGAGGTAGCGGGCCAGCCCGACGCCGCCGATCACCAGCTCGCCGGTGTCAGCCCATCGGCACCGGCTCGCCGGCGGCGTCGACCACGGCGAGCTCCCAGCCGTCCAGCGGCAGGCCGATGCGCACCGGGCCCTCGCCGGTCAGCCGCGCGGCGCAGGCGACCACCGTCGTCTCGGTGGGGCCGTAGGTGTTCCACACCTCGCGGCCGTCCTGACGCGAGCCGCTCGGCCAGCTCCGGCGGGCACGCCTCGCCGCCGAGGATCAGCAGCCGGACGTCGTCGAGCGCCTCCGCGGGCCACAGCGCGGACCAGCGTCGGCACCGTGGAGACGATCGTGATCTCGCTGCTCGACCAGCCACGGCCCGAGGTCCATGCCGGTGCGCACCAGCGCAGCGCGGGGCCGGCACCAGGCAGGCGCCGTGCCGCCAGGCCAGCCACATCTCCTCGCAGGAGGCGTCGAACGCGACCGACAGCCCGGCGAGGACGCGGTCGTCGGGCCCGATCGGCTCCGTCGGTGAGGAACAGCCGCGCCTCGGCGTCGACGAACGCGGCGGCCGCGCGGTGGGTGACCGCCACGCCCTTGGGCGTGCCGGTGGAGCCGGAGGTGAAGATGATCCAGGCGTCGTCGTCCGGGCCGGGCCCGCCGGTCGCGGCCGCCCGGGACGCCGCGCATGGTGACCTCGTGGCCGGCGCCGAGCACCGCGCACACGCCGGCCTCGCCGAACACCAGCTCGGCCCGCTCGTCCGGGTCGTCGGCGTCGACCGGCACGTAGGCCGCGCCCGCGGCGAGCACGCCGAGGATCGCCACGTAGAGGTCGGCGGTGCCCGACGGCGACCCGGACGCCGACCCGGTCGCCGGGGCCCACGCCGTTCGCGGTGAGCTTCTGGCGCAGCTCGTCGACCCGTTCGCCCAGCTCGGCGTAGGTGAGGGCGACCTCGCCGTCGTCGACGGCCGGGGCTCGCGGGTGGCGCCTCGTGGTGTCGGCGAGCACGTCGACGAGGGTGCGCGGCGGCGTGGCCGGGCCGGCGACGAATCGGGCGGTCGCGGCCACGTCGAGCACAGCGGTCATCGAGCGTCACCGGGGCAGCGCAGACGCAACTGATCCTCCATGTCGTGGGAGCTGCGCCGTTCGCGGTTCGCAGCGGGGCCGAGCGCCCCCGCGCGTTCGGCCGACCTGCGAGTTTACCTCGCCGTGACCCGCCGCGGCCCGCGCGGAAGGGTGGTCTTGCCCACGCGCCGTCCCCGCCGGCGGACCGTCACTCCGGGTGAGCGTCACGTAAGGGGCCGGTAAGAGAAATCGTGCCGATCCGGTGCGAGGATTGACGCAGGAGAAATTCGCACGGAATTCGGGAGTGAGCACGTCATGAAAACTGCACGCGACCATTCACCCGCCCTGCTCACCGACCCGGCGGATCGTCCTCGCGGTGCTCACCGCGGCGGTGGTCGCGGCCGGCGCACGCGTCGCATTCCTGGTGGGACAGCACATGATGAGCCCGGGCGCCCTGGTCGGCGCGTGGATGATGCTCGCTCTGGTGGCCGCCTACCCGCTTGCCCGTTTCCGGCCCGCGGTGGGCGTTCCGGTCCTCATCGGATTCGGTGCGGGCGCCGCCGTGGTCGCATTCTTCGCCGGCATGGAAATGATGGGTTAGCGTCCGGAAAACGGATCAGGTGGCCGCGTTCTCGCTCTCGCCGGTCCTGCCGCCCGCCTCGCCGGCGAGCGCCCGGTCCTCCTGGCGGCTCGCGAGGTGTGCGCGGATCGAGTAGACCAGCGCGCCGGCCCAGACCACGTAGACGACCGCGTAGACCGTCCAGCGCACGGTGCCGCCCGCCCCGACCCAGTCGCTCGTCAGCAGCGTGCGGACGTTGGTCAGGATGATGACGCCGCCGACCGCCGAGCCGAGCACGCGGGGCGGGATGTGCCGGACCAGCCAGGCCGCGACCGGCGCGGCGATCACGCCGCCGATCAGCAGGGACAGCACCCAGCCGAAGTTGATGCCCTGGGAGCCCAGGCCGAACAGGAAGCCGAGGCTCGCGGCGACGGCGACGAGGAACTCGCTGGTGTCGATCGACCCGATCGTCTTGCGCGGCTCGAGGCGGCCGCTGGCGAGGATGGCCGGGGTGCCGACGGGACCCCAGCCGCCGCCACCGGTCGAGTCGATGAAGCCGGCGAGCAGGCCCAGCGGACCGAGGAAGCGCTTGCGCAGCGGCTTGCCGAGGTTGTGCCGGGGCAGGCCGAACGTGGTGAACCGGAACAGGATGTAGATGCCGAGCGCCAGCAGCAGCAGCGACATGACCGGCCGCGCCGCCTGGGTGGACAGGCTGGACAGGAAGGTGGCGCCCGCGAAGGCGCCGACCGCGCCGGGTATGCCGATCTTCGCGACGACCTTCCAGTCGACGTTGCCGAACCGCGAGTGGGCGAGGCCCGAGGCCAGCGTGGTGCCGATCTCGGCCAGGTGCACCGTCGCGGAGGCGGCCGCGGGGCTGGTGCCGATCGCCAGCAGCAGGGTGGTGGACGTCACGCCGTAGGCCATGCCCAGGCTGCCGTCGACGAACTGGGCTCCCAGGCCTACCAGCGCCAGCAGGACCAGTTGTCGCATCTCGGCATCCATTCCGGTCGGACGGGGTCTGCTTCGCATGGTCCGGACCGGGTGCGTCGTGCGACAACCCGGTCCACATGCCGGAACATCCGGTGGGAAGTTTGCCGGGCGCCTTGCACAACCGGCGGTCGAAAGCTACTGCCGCACCCTCGGGGATCCCGAACGTTGCCCCTGCGCCGGGCAACGAGTTGGTCAATAACCGTCCGCATTCCGTTGACCGGAACAGTCAAGTATTCAACATAGCGCTGGGTAGCCAGAACTCCGTACGCTCTGTCACAACATTTATCGTGCCGGGTGCCAGGAATTCCCGGCCCGGCGGAAACCCCGCCTGCTGGGGGTGGCAACGGCCATGACCGTACTGGTTAGAAGAATTCGGTCGGCGATCTTTCCTATTTCGCTGGACGACGCATCGTCGCAGGTAATGATCGGTGCGCTGTTCTGGATCTCGACCGCCCTGCTCGCCGTGGTACTGCTGATGGCGGACCCCGTTTTCGGGTCGTTCGTGGTCGGTCTTCCGCTGCTTGTGGTGGTGCTCGTGCGGGAGCGCGGGATCGGCGGAATTCCCACGATCTTGTTCGGCGCGGCGATCGGCGCCACGCTGGTGTTCAGCGTATTTCTCGGCGGCGCCCGCGGCGGTTACGACGACGGTGTGCTGATCGCCGCATTCGTGATCTTTCTCGTCTGGGCCGGCACATACCCGGTCATGGTGCGGCACATGGACCGGCAGTACCTGCGCGAGCACGGTTCGTCCCCGGACGGCCCCGCCGCCGAGCGGCCGAACGCGCTGGCCCGGCTGTACCTGGTGCGCGCGTGGATGACCCTGCTGGCCGTGGTGGTGATCGCCGCGACCCTCGGCCGCGACCTGCTCGGCGGCTGACCGCTCAGGCGGTCCGGGCGGACCGGGTGGCGGCCGCGGCGGCGTAGCAGCGCTCCCGCTCCAGATCCCACAGTTCGTCGTCGCCCAGTGACCGGTACTCCGGGCGCAGCCGCCGCGCCGAACCGAAGAACGCGGCACCGGGGCGTCCGGTCTCGCTCGACACGACCAGGGCGCTCCACATCGGCTCGCCGCGCTCGGTGGCGCGACGGGATGCCTGCTCGAGCGGGTGGCCGAGGATGTCCGGGCGGGTGCCGATCCGGAAGGCCAGTCTGCGGTGCTCGATGGTGCCCCGGCCGGTGGCGACGCCGTACAGGATGTCGATGATGCGACCGACGCGGTCGGCCTGGAACGTCTCGGCCATGCGCCACCCTCCCACGGCACGCTGAGCAGGTTGTCTCCAGGGTCGCCACCGGGCGCGACGGCGTTACGCCTGCGTCGAGGCCGGCACCAGGCGGCGCAGCGTCGTGTCCAGCCAGGTGCCGTACTCGGCCGGGGCCTCGCCGTGCAGGCGGGTGAACAGCAGGTACGCGTCCGCCGCGACCAGCGCCGCGGTCGTGCGGATCAGCCACTCCACGTCCGCGCCGGCCGGCAGCAGGCCGTCGGACGCCATCGCCGACCAGAACCGGCGGATGTGCGCGAGCGTCGCCTCCCGGCCCGCCTGAGCCGCCGCCGCGAGGACCGGTTCCGCCGGCGCGGCCTGCTGGGCGACCGCGAGCAGCGGCCCGGCCCGGGTCATCATGTCGCGCGACGCCGCGGTGAAGGCCGCGATGCGGTCCCCGGCCGCGGGCGCGGACATGGCCGTCGCGAACCAGTCGCGGCCCGTGACGTCGACCGGCGCGGTGTCGCCGACGATCGCCACGTCCACCGCCCGCTTGAGCAGCGCCGCCTTGGTGCCGAACCGGACGTAGACGGTGCGCGCGCCGACCCCGGCGGCCCCGGCGACCGCCGCGAGCGTCGTCGCCGCGTAGCCGTTCGCCACGAACAGTTCCGTCGCGGCGCGCACGATGCGTTCCTCGGTGTCGGCCACGCGGGCCGCCCGGAGATCGGGTTTGACAGTGCCGTCCACTCGATGCAGTATAACTGCAACATTGCAGTCGGGGTGCACCGAGGAGGTATGCCATGTCGGAGGCTCCGCGACTCGCCGGGGTTCACCACCTCAAGCTGCCCGTCTCCGACCTCGAGCGGTCCCGCGCCTGGTACGAGAGCCGGCTCGGCTACACGCCGATGATCGAGTTCGTCGAGCAGGGCAGGTTGATGGGGTTGGGACTGCGGCATCCCGACGGCGGACCCGACCTGGGCCTGCGGCTGGACCCGGAGCGCGCGAAGGCCGCGGCCGGGTTCGACTACTTCGCCATCGGCGTGCCGGACCGCGCCGCGATCGAGGCGCTCGCCGCCCGGCTGACCGGGCTTGGCGAGGAGCACGCCGGCGTGCACCCGGCGTCCGCCGGCTGGATCCTGCCGATGCTGCACGACCCGGACGGGCACGAGGTGCGCTTCTACACGGTCGAGCACCACACCGATCACCCGCGGGACTCCGTCACCACGATCCGCGACCCGCGCGAGACGGCGGAACGCCGGGCCGCGGAGGCGCTCGGCTGACCGTCCGGCCGAAAACTATGACGACCGGTCTATTGACAGATCACTAGACCGGTCGTCATAGTTTGCGTCGTGAGCAAGCAGGGCGAGACCCGGGCGCGGGTGCTGCGCGCGGCCGCGGAGCTGTTCCAGCAGCAGGGTTACGGCGCGACCGGGCTGAACCAGGTGGTCGAGCACGGCGCGGCGCCGAAGGGGTCGTTGTACTTCCACTTCCCGGGCGGCAAGGAGCAGCTCGCCGCCGAGGCGGTGGCGCTGGCCGGCGAGCGGACCGGTGCGGAGATGGCCACGGCCGTGGCCGCGGCGGCCGACGTGCGCGGTGCGATCACGGCCGTCGGCGAGCTGTTCGCCGCCAACCTCGAGCGGTCGGACTTCCGGGCGGGCTGCCCGGTGGCCACCGTCGCGCTCGACGCCGCCGCGGACAGCGAACCGATCCGGGAGGCGTGCGAGGGCACCTACTCGACCTGGATCGGCGGCCTGGCCGACTTCCTGTCCCACCACGGTGTCACCGACGCGGAGCCGGTCGCGAACCTGGTCGTCTCCGCGGTCCAGGGGGCGTTGCTGCTCGCCCGCGTGCAGCGCGACGCCACCGTCATCCGAACGATCGCGGCACAGGTGGCCGACGTGGCCGCCGCGGCCGCCGAGGGAGCGACGTGAAGATCCATCACCTCAACTGCGGGTCCGTCCGGACGATCGAGGCCACCTACGACGGCCCGCCGCCCGCGCCCGCGGTGAACCACTGCCTACTCGTCGAGACCGACGCCGCGGGCCTCGTGCTCGTCGAGACCGGCCTGGGCCTCGACGACGTGCGCGACCCGGCCGGCTCGCTGGACGCGGACTGGGTGGCGATGTGCGAGCCGGCGCTCGCGGAGCCGGAGACCGCGCTGCGCCAGGTGGAGCGGCTCGGGTTCGCCGCGGCGGACGTGCGCCACGTCGTGGTCACCCACCTCGACGTGGACCACTGCGGCGGCCTGCCGGACTTCCCGGACGCGGCGGTACACGTGCTGGAGGCGGAGGTGCGCGCGGCGCTGTCGGGGAACTACGGCCCGCGGTACCGGCCCGCGCACTGGGCGCACGGGCCGCGGTGGGAGACCTACGGGCCCGAGCGTGAGGAGCGGTGGTTCGACTTCGACGCGACGCGGCTGCGCGACGTGCCGGAACTGCTGCTCGTCCCGCTCGGCGGGCACACGCCCGGACACACCGGGGTGGCGGTGCCCGACGGCGACCGCTGGCTGCTGCACGCCGGCGACGCGTACTACTACCACCGCGAGCTGTCCGCCGACCCCGAGCCGCACCCGCTGATGGACCTCATCCAGACGCGCGCCGAGGTCCACCGCGACCTGCGGCTCGGCACGCACGCGCGGCTGCGCGAACTCGTCGCCCGGCACGGCGAGGAGGTGACCGTGTTCTCCGCGCACGACCCGTGGGAACTGCGCGCACTCACCGAGCCCGCCCCCGTCTAGAACCGCACTGTCCGCTCCACCCCCGCCCACACCAGCCCACCCGATCCCCACGCCGCCGAGTCGACCCCCCACGCGGCCGAGTCGACCTCTGGCGCGGCCGAGTCGACCTCCCACGCGGGCGAGTCGACTCCCCACGCGGGCGAGTCGACTCCCCACGCGGGCGAGTCGACCTCCCACCCGATCGCCCGACTCCCGCCGTCACGAGTCGGATCGACGACGCGGCGGGTCGGTTCACCGGTGCCAGGGGTCGGTTCGGTGGTGTGGGGGTCGGGTGGCGGACGGGAGGGCCTGGGCAGAGGGCGCCGCCGTTACCATCGCGGGCGTGAGCGACATGCGGTTGCGGGCGATCGCCCAGGTCTCCTCCCCGCTGACGGACCGGGCCGCGGCGCCGCGGCAGGGCGACGAGGGTGCGCCGGACGCGTGGCTGGAGTTCGAGCCGGACGTCGCCGACGGCATCCGCGACCTCGCGCCCGGCACCGAGGTGCTCGTGCTCACCTGGCTCGACCGCGCCGACCGCGGGGTGCTGGTCACGCACCCCCGCGACGACCCGAACCGCCCGCCCACCGGCGTGTTCTCCACCCGCTCGCCGGACCGGCCGAACCCGATCGGGCTGCACCGGGTGACGGTCGTCGAGATCGACGGGCTGCGCGTGCTGGTGCGCGACCTCGAGGCGCTCGACGGCACGCCGGTGGTCGACGTCAAGCCGGTGCTCGGCACCGAGCGCTGAGCTCAGCCGGTCCGGGTGAAGTCCATGACCCAGTTGGTCTCCCAGGTCTGCCCACGGTCGGGGGAGAACGCCTGCGCCCAGCGCGCGGTCGTCGCGGTGATGTTGTCCCACAGGTACCGCACCCGGACCGGCCTGCCCTCCTGGACCTCCTCGGCGTAGAAGGTGCCGGTCCCGTCCGGGCCGAAGCGGCCGACCACCGGTGGCAGGCCGAGCAGACCGTCCCGGGAGCTGGCCCAGTACAGCGACCACTCGTCGCGCGCGGGGTCGAACAGGCGCAGCGTCAGGCCGCTGTATCCCTTGGTGGGGAACACGATCTGGTCGAAGTTGGCGGTGCCGTCCCACACCTTCACACACGTCGACTCGCCGGGGAACTCCTCCCAGTCGTCGCTGCCGGCCAGCCGCGCGGTGAGGCGGCGGTTGGCCACCTGCCAGGTGCCGATGAAGAAGTCGAAGTTGTTCATGGCACGGACGGTAGGACGCTTCACTGACAGGACGTGTCAGCTAAGTTCTACGGCGTGCGTGCCTCCCGGATCGTGTCGCTGCTGTTGCTGCTGCAGGCGCGCGGCCGGCTGACCGCGGCCGAGCTCGCCGCCGAGCTGGAGGTGTCGGTGCGGACGGTGTACCGCGACGTCGAGGCGCTGCACGCGGCCGGCGTGCCGCTGTACGGCTCGGCCGGGCACGCCGGCGGCTACCGGCTGGTCGACGGCTACCGGACGCGGCTGACCGGGTTGACCGCGCCGGAGGCGCAGTCGCTGTTCCTGGCCTCGCTGCCCGGCCCGGCGCGGGACCTCGGGCTGGGCGCGGAGGCGGCGGCCGCGTGGCTGAAGCTGACCGCCTCGCTGCCGCCCGCGCTGCGCGACCGCGCGTCGGTGCTGCGCGAGCGGTTCCACCTCGACGCGGTGGGCTGGTACACCGACGCCGACGACACGCCCTTCCTCGGCCCGGCCGCCGACGCGGTGTGGCGCGAGCGGCGGGTCCGGGTCCGGTACCGGCGGTGGGCGGCTCCGCAGGAGGTGACCCGGGTGCTCGACCCGTACGGGCTGGTGCTCAAGGCCGGCGTCTGGTACCTCGTCGCCGGGCCACGGCCGCGCACCTACCGGGTCTCGCAGATCCGGTCGCTGGCCGTGCTGGACGAGGGCTTCGCCCGGCCGGAGGGGTTCGACCTGGCCGCGCACTGGGAGTCCTATGTGGACGACTTCGACGCGCGGCGGCACGTCGGCGTCGCGGAGATCCGGGTGTCCCCGGGCGTGCTGCGCCGGCTGCCGGACCTCGTGCAGGCCGCAGTCGCCCGCGCCGTCGCCGACACCGGCGTGCCCGACGCGGACGGCTGGACCCGCGCGACGGTCCCGGTCGAGGACGGCGAGCAGGCCCACCGCGAGCTGCTGCGGCTCGGCGCCGAGGTGGAGGTGCTCGGCCCGGAACCGTTGCGCCGCCGCATGTCCGAGGCCGCGGCGGCCCTGGCGGCGCTGTACCGCTAGCGATCCTCGGTGAGTGCGTTGCCGCTCCAGATGGCGTGGGTGCACGCGATGCCGCGACCGCCCTTGGGGCGCAGCACGTCGTAGATGTGCATCCGCGGGATCTTCTCCGACAGCCCCCAGCCGCTCGGCCAGGTGATGATCCAGTCCATGTCCAGGTCCACCAGCAGGCCCAGCATCCGCGCGATGGTCGGCTCGTCCAGCCGCTCGAACGCCTCGTCCAGCAGCACCAGCCGCGCGGGCGGGCGCTGCGCCCCGGTGCTCACCGCGTCGTAGAACGCCGACGCCGCCGCGAACAATGTCACGTAGGAGATCAGCCGGGTCTCGCCGGAGGACAGCTGGCGCATCCGGCGGGTGCGCGGCGCCCCGTCCGGTCCGCGGTCGCGCACCCGCACGGTGAACCGGTACCAAGCGCGGTAGTCCAGCGCCCGGCCCAGCACCTCCGCGTAGTCGCCGGAGTGGCCGTCGCGCTCGGCGGTGATCCGGTCGGTGAGCGCGGTGCGCAGCCGCTCGTCCTCGCCCGCGCCGCGCTTCGCGAACGGGGTGCGGATCAGGGCGATGGCCGCCCGCATGTCCTCGTCGAGGTCCGGCGCGGGCTGCCACTCCAGCTGGACGTGCACGCCCTGGCTGGAACGCGCCACGTCCAGGGTGTCGTTCATCCGCCGGCACAGGTCGTCGGCGACCGCGATCTGCGCGGCCAGCTTGTCGGCCAGGTCGCGGAGCATGAACGCGTCGAAGATCTGCTGGTACTCCTCGCTCAGCAGGTTCCGTTGCGTGGCAAGGCGTTCGGCCACCTCGCGGGCCGCGACCGCCACCGGCCGCGGCCCTGCGCCCCGGTGACCGTGACCGTCAGGATGTCCGCCGACCGCTGCGCGACGATGTCGTGGCTGCCGGCCAGCGCGGCCTGCAGCGCCTGCAGGTCGCCCAGCACCGCGTCCTCGCCGACCGCGTCGCGCGACACCGAGGTCAGCACCGCGTACGCCTCGTCGAGGTCGCCGGGCAGCGGCGCGCCGACCGCCGCGGACCACACGCCGTCGGCGGCCAGCGCGTCGGAGAACCGTTGCCGCGCGGCGGCTTCCCGGCCGCCCAGCTCGTCGAGCCGGGCCTCCCGTGTGTCGATCTGCGTCTGCGACTTGCCGGCCTTCACCCGCGCGTCGGTCGCCTGCTGGCGCGCCCCGGGCAGCCGACTGGCGCAGGCCGGTGCGCTCCTCCTCGGCCGCAGCGAGGTCGCGCTCCAGCTGTTCGGCCGCCGCGCCGATCGACCGCACCCGCTCGGCGTAGCCCGCCGGACTCGTTCGCGAAGTCCAGGCAGGCCCGCTCGGCCACCGCCGACACCTCGGCCAGCTCCGCGGCGGTGCGCCGGTGGTTCGCCACCGCCTTGGCCAGCGTGTCGACCGCGCCCGCGCAGCGCCGGGTCAGCGCGGTGACCAGCGACTCGGCCGCGGTCCGCGCGTCCAGCGCGGCGGTCCTGGCGCGCTGCAGGGAGTCCACCGACGCGTCGAGGCCGGCGGCCCGCGCGTCGGTCGGTCAGCGCGTCCTGCCGCGAGCGGTGCCGGTCGGCCGCCGCGGTGTGCGCCTCGCGCCCGGCGATCGCCCGCCCGGCCGCGTCGTCGGCAGCCTCGGTGGCCGCGCGCAGCGTGACGTGCGCGGCCAGCAGCGTGCGGTCGTCCGGGCAGGAGTTGATGTGCCGCTCCCACGCGGCGGCCCGCTCGCGCGCGGTGGTGAGCGCCGCGTCGGCCTCGTCGCGCTCGCCGGTGAGCCGGTCGACGGTCTCCACCAGGTCGGCGATCCGCCGCTCGCGGGCGGCCTCCCGCGCGCCCGCGCCGACGAACTCCGCGGCGGGCTTGGACATCGAGCCGGCCAGCACCCCGGCGCGCCACCGGCCGTCGGTCGAGATGCCCAGCCCCGGCGTCCGGTGCCGAGCGCGACGCGGTCCAGCAGCCGCGCCACGGTCTCCGGCGGCACCGGGGAGTCCGGCGGCACCGCCGGGACCAGCACGGCCGCTCAGCGCCGGCGCCGTCCGTGGCGCGCACGTCGCCGACGGCGGTCAGGTCGGGCGCGCCCGTGTCGGTGAGCGTGCCGTCCGCGGTGACCCACGCGGTCAGCAGGCCGCAGGACTCCAGCGCCGCCTCGCAGCCCGCCCGCGCCGCGTCGGACAGCGATCGGACGCGAAGTCGACGAGCCGGTAGAACGCCGCGCCCGCCACCGGGTGCGCGGACGGCGGTGGCGAAGGAACCGGCGGTCCGGGTCGGGTGACCACGCCGGACCGCAGCGCGGTCAGCTCGTCGGTCGCCGCGGCCAGCCGGCGGTCCAGGTCGTCGACGAGGTGACTGGTGCGGCCGACCTCCGCGTGCAGCGCGGGCAGCCGGCCGCGCAGCCAGGCGTGCGCCCGCTCGGTGGCCTGCCGGGTCGGCGTCCTGGTCGGCGACGAGGACGGCAGCCGGCGGCGGGGCGAGCTCGGCCGCGGGTTCGGTCCCGGACTCGGTGGCGGGGATGCCGGCCGCCCAGCGCGACACGGCGTCGTGCCAGGTGTGCGCCGCGTCCTCGAGCAGCTGGGCGGACTCGTTGCGCCGGCCCGCCGCCTCGGTCGCGCCGAGCTGCGCGGCCCGCGCCTCCTGCCGGCGGCGGCCCAGCTCCTGCTCCTCGCCGGCCAGCTCACGGGCCCGCTCGACCAGGGACAGCGTCACCGCGCAGTGCTCGCCGAGCGCGCTCGCGCCCCGCGACGCCTGCTCGGCGGCGGCGCGCAGCGCCTCGTGCAGCGCGTCCGGGTCGAGCTCGGGCGGGACCCGCCGGGTCAGCTCGACCGGCGCCGCCTCGGGGTCGAGCGTGGCGCGGCCGGTCTCGTGCACCTCGGTGGCCGACAGCGCGGGCACCTCGGGCACGGCCGGGGACAGCGCCGGGTCCAGCCCGGCCTCGCGCATCCGCTCGCGGATGGTGGCGGCCAGCTCGCCCGCCTGCGCGGTGTCGTCGGCGAACCGGGCCAGCTCGGCGAGCACCGAGTCGACCAGCTGCCCGGTGTGGTCGCGCTGGGTGCGCAGCTGGCGCAGCGCGCTGACCGCGGCCTGCCGGGCGGCGGACACGACCCGCTTGCGGTCGGCCAGGTCCCGCACGCTGTCGTAGAGCGGGCTCGACTTGAGGTCGTCGATGCGGCCCTCGAGGGTGATCTCCCGTTCCTCCAGCGTCGCGACCTCGGCCTCGGCCTTCTCCGCCGCGGCCTCCTCGTCGCGCAGCCGGGTGGTGAGCCGGGCGATCTCCGCGCGGGCGGCGGCCAGCTCCTTGCCGGCCTCCGCGCTGCGCCGGCCCGCGGTGCGCAACGCGCCGTAGGCATAGCCCGCGTAGCCGGTGAGGAACCGCCCGAGCGCGGTGTCCGCGGTGGACAGTCCGCGGATGTTGTCCCGGATGGACTCGAGGTCCTCGAAGGACTGGGCGAGCTGGTCGACGACGGCCGGGTCGAGCGGCGGCAGCGAGTCGGACAGGATCTGTTCGAGCTGGCCCTCCAGGACCTTCAGGCCGACGTCCGGGTTGCGCAGTGTCCTTTGTAGATGGAGCAGGTCGGCGTAGCGCGCGGCCGGGATGCCGTAGACCTGCTCGGCGATCGTGGCGCGGAACGGTTCCTCGTCGTGCATCCGGTCCGCGCCGAGGATGTCGCGCAGCTGGGTGGCGCCGACCGGGGTGCCGTCCGCGACGAGCTCGAAGTCGTGCCCGACGCGGGCCTCGGTGACGAACCGCCAGGAGTCGTTGATCTGCTGGGAGGTCGCGGACGCCTTGATGCCGATGCCGCTGGTCAGGTACTCCTCGCGGCCGTCGGCCTCGCGGCGCAGCTCGACCCACGCGTAGCCGATCCGGTTGGGCCCGCCGGTGTAGTCGTCGAGCATGAGCCGGCGCATGCTGACCGTGTCGTAGCCCTTGGAGCCGATCTGGTGCAGGTCGCCGTCGAGGCACAGCGGCAGCAGCAGCTCCAGCGTGCGGGACTTGCCGGAGCCGTTGGTGCCCTGGAAGATCGCGCGCCCGCCGGACAGGTCGAACTCCTCGACCGAGTACTGCCAGACGTTGACGATGCCGCCCCGGTGCAGCCGCCACCTCATGATGTCCCGCCCCCCTCGGCGTCCAGGTCACCGAACAGCGACCACCCGGGCACCGGCTCCGGCCCGGGTTCCTCCTCGGCCGCGCCCTGCCGCGGTGTGGCGTCGGGCTCGGGCTGCCAGCGGTGCGCGGCCGGGCTGAGCAGCCAGCCGCCGCTGTCGGCGCGGCGGGCGAGGCCGAGTGCCGACAGTAGCGCCAGCACGTCGTCGGCCAGCCGCGGCACGCTCGCGACCACCTGCCGCGACCACGCCGACGGGTGGGCGTCCACCAGCTCCTGGCACACCTGCGTGACCCGCTCCAGCGTGGTCTCGCTCCAGCCCTGCTCGCGGGTGCGCAGCGCGGGCAGCGCCAGCAGCGCGATCCGCGCGACCGTGGACTGGCCGGGGAACGCGATGTCGGTGAGGTGGTCCTCCGGGTCGGTGACCGCGATGCCCTCCAGCCGCGACTCGGTGGCGAGGCCGAAGCAGCGCTCCAGCAGCCGCGCCTCGGCGCGGGCCCGGCGGCGCAGCCAGCCCGCCTCCTCCTCGGTGAGGTCGGCGTAGTGCACGACCGGGTCCTCGACGAGGCGGCGGCGCACCGCGTGCTCGACGCCGCGCGGCCCGGGCCGCCGCGCGAGCTCGATCAGCTCGGTCGCGGAGCCCGCGGCGCCGATCGGACCGGTGACGAGCTGGCCGAGCAGCGACGCGTCCACGGTGAGCAGGGCCTCCTCCTCGGTGACCGTGCCCTCGGTCTCGGTGAGACGCCCAGCGAGACCAGGTGGCGCAGCGCGGCGGCGAGGGCGCGCAGGTCACCGAGGTCGTCGGTGACCTCGATGCCGGCCTGGGCGGCCGCCGCGCGGATGTCGATGACCAGCCGGGACAGCAGGGTCTGCCGGCCGGCGGTGGTGAGCGCGGCCATCGCCAGGGCGAGGTAGGCGTAGCCGCGCGGGCCCAGCGTGGGCTCGCCGCGGGTGGGATCCGCGCCGGCCCCGGACTTGTAGAGGCGGGCGAAGCGGCGCTCCACGACGAGCCGGTAGCCGAGCACGCCGGCGAAGAGGTCGGTCAGCGTGGCGCGGTGCCGGTGGACCAGGGGCAGCAGGTCGGCGTCCGGGCCGCCGGCCCGCAGCAGCGGGCTGCGCAGCAGCATCCGGGCGCAGCGCACCACGTCGGCCTGGTCGATCTCCCCGAGGCGGTCGAGGACGTCAGCGGTCACAGTCCCGCCTCCCCGAAATCAACCCTGTTGGTCACCGTGGGCAGCGAGTGTTCGGCCCGATCACGTACCTGTGGCCGGCTTGCGTCACGTTCCCCTGAGGTGACCGTTCCGGAGGTTGACAGGTGGCTCACGCGCCGACCTCGACCGCGGTGTCGTGCAGCTCCAGAACCCCGCGGGCGGTGCGGATCGCCTGGGTGTGGCCGGGCTCCGGACGCACGCGCAGGGTCAGCCCGCCGACCGGGTCGCCGGACTCGCCGGCGTCCGACGCGCGCTCGCGCTGCGCCATCGCGTCGGTGAGCAGCCCGCACAGCGTGCCGAGCGCGCCGGGGGAGAGCTCGACCTCGTCGAGCCGCCCGCCGGCCGCGGCCAGCTCGGCGAGCGCGCCGGCGTGCCGGGCGTCGGCGTCGCGGGCCTCGGCGAGCAGCTGCTCGCGGCCCAGCGGGTCGTCGAGGATGCGGGAGGTGCGGCCGCGGGCGCCGCGGTCGCCGCGGCCCCGGACGCTGACGGTGATGTCGAGCACCGGGCCGTCGGCCCACGGGGTGCGCTCGTCGTCGGCGTCGTACTCGGGGGCCGGCAGCAGGTTGCGCGCGCCGTAGAGCCCGAACGCGGCGGCGGCCAGGGCGTGCGCCTGGTCGGGGGTGGCCTCGTCGAACCACGTGGCGAGCCGCAGCAGCTCCGCGCGGCGGCCGGGTTCGGGCCCGCCGCCGGACGTGGCGCGCTTGACGGTCGCGAGCAGCGTGCCGATGGCGCGGGCGGTGGCCTCGCGCAGCGCGGTGACCTGGCTGGGCCGCCCGGGGCGGTCGACGAACCAGTCGGTCAGCTCGGCCCAGTCCTCCGCCCGTCGGCCGCGGGAGCGTTCCAGGTCGGCGCCGAGCGAGCCGGCCGGCGCCAGCAGGTCGAGCAGCCGGGGGATCGCGCCGCGGAACTCCTCGCGGGTCAGCACCTCGGCGATGGCCGGGGTGTAGCGCAGCACGTCCTCGACGACCATCTGGATGTACTCGACGAGCAGGTTGCGGAACCCGGAGATCTCCTCGGCCACGAGGTGGTAGCGGGTGACGACCTGGCCGAGGTAGGCGTAGAAGTCGCGGACGGTGGCGGCCAGCTCGCCGTGCTGCAGGAAGAGCGTGGTGACCTGCTCGGCGAGCCGCTCGACGGCCCGCCGGGCGGCCCGCGCGTGCGGGTCACGGCCGTGCTCCAGGCTGGCCCGCGCGAGGCGTTCGTGCAGCTGGTCGAGGCCCGCCGCGATGGCGGGGAGCAGCTCGCGGGAGACCTCGCGGGCGCCCTCGGTGGTGCGCAGCAGGTCGTCGGCGGCCCGCTGCACGCGCACGCCGAGCTTGCTGACCTGGTAGCGGACGCTGCCGTGCTGGAACTCCGCGATGCTCGAGGCGACGACCTCGCGCCGCCCGGGCACCAGGTTGCCCCACTCGACGAGCTGCTTGAGCCGCGCGATCACGGTGTCGACCCGCGACTCGCCCTCGGCGACCTCGCCGCGCCGCTCGGCCCTCGCGACGGCCGCGGCGACCTCCCCGGCGGACAGGTCCGCGAGCAGCGTCGACGCGAACAGCCGCATGATCGCCAGGTAGGTCCGCCGGTGCTCCCGGGCGTCCAGGTAGGCGTACAGCTTGAGCCGACGCGCCTCGTCCACCGCTTCGGGCGCCTCCGATGACATGGCTCAGCACCCTACCTCCGGGTCCCGGCGGGGGCGTCCCGTGCGGGCCGGGGCGAGGAGCCTCACGCCAGCTCGGTCAGCATGGTGACCAGGGCGGACAGCGCCGGGGTGACGGCGTTGCGCGCGGTGGCGCCGTAGCCGACGACGACACCGCCCGGTTCGCCGGCCGGGCGCATCCACATCGGGCTCAGCTGCTCCACGCCCACCGAGTGCCGCCGGGCGGCCGCCGGCAGCCGCGCCTCGACATCGGCCGGCACCCGGACCACCAGGTGCAGGCCGGCGGAGATGCCCTCCGGGGTCAGGTGCGGCGGCAGCGCGGCCACCAGCCGGTCGCGCCGGGAGCGGTACTCCAGCCGGCAGCGCCGCACGTGCCGGTCGTACGCGCCGGAGCCGACCATGTCCGCCAGCACCAGCTGGGGCAGCAGCGGGGGCTGCGCGCCGCTCGCCCGCAGCGCCGCCAGCACCGGGTCCACCAGCAGCCGGGGCAGCACCAGCCACGCCAGCCGCAGGGACGGGGCCAGGGTCTTGCTCGCCGTGCCCGCGTAGACCACCCGTTCGGGGGCGAGCGCCTGCAGCGCGCCGACCCGCTGGCGGTCGAAGCGGAACTCGCCGTCGTAGTCGTCCTCGACGATCACCGCGCCCGAGCCGGCCAGCGCGGTGCGCCGGGCGGGGGCCATGGTGACGCCGAGCGGGAACTGGTGCGCCGGCGTCACCACCACCGCCGGACTGTCCAACTGGGACACCACGAGCCCCGAGCCGTCCACCGGCACGCCGGTGATGCGCTGGCCGGCGGCCGCGGCGAGCGCGCGGAAGCGGTCCAGCGACGGGTCCTCGAACGCGGTCTCGGTGATGCCGAGATCGAGCAGGGCCCGCCCGAGCACGGACATCGCGTGGCTGTACCCGGAGCAGACGACCATCCGCGCCGGGTCGGCCAGCACGCCGCGGGCCCGCCCGAGGTAGGCAGACAGCGTCGCGCGCAGCACGGCCGAGCCGCGCGGCTCGGCGTGGTCGAAGACCTGGTTGGGCGCGTGCGCCAGCACCCGCCGGGTCGCGGCGAGCCACTGGTCGCGGGGGAACAGCGACGGGTCCGGCCGCCCCGGCTGGAACGACCACCGCCGGGCCTGCTCGAGCGGTACGCCGGCCGGTGGGGCGGACTGCGGCGACGCGCCCGCGGTCGCCACCCGCGTCGGCGCGCCCTGGCTGGTGTGCAGGTACCCCTCGGCGGCCAGGTCCGCATACACCCGGCTGACGGTGCCGCGGGCGACGCCGAGGTCGTGCGCGAGCGCGCGGGTCGACGGGACCACCGCGCCCGGCCGCCAGCGCCCGTCGCGGATCGCGGCACGGACCGCGGCGGCGAGCCCGGCCGCGAGTCCGGCACGGCCCGCGCCGGGTGTCCAGTCGAGGTGCGCGTCCACCGAACTGGCCCACGATTCCGCCACGAAACTGGACCATACCCGTGGGCAGGTCGGGGCTAGCGTCGGTCTCATGACACAGCGGATCCACCTGATGAAGACGGTGCCGGCGGCCTACGAGGCGTACCGGGCGTTCGCCGGCAGCGTGGCGAAGGCGGCGGCCGACGCGGGCGTAGACGGCCTGCTCGTCGAGCTGGTGAAGGTGCGGGCCTCCCAGATCAACGGCTGCGCGTTCTGCCTCGACATGCACTCCGCCGACGCGCTGAAGCTCGGCGAGAACCCCCGGCGGCTGTTCGTCCTCGACGCCTGGCGGGAGACCGACCTCTACACCGAGCAGGAGCGCGCCGCGCTGGAGCTCGCCGAGGCCGTCACCCGGCTCCCGGACACCCAGGACGTCCCCGAGGACGTGTACGAGCGGGCGACATCCGTGTTCACCGAGGACCAGTACGCCGCCGTGATGTGGCTGATCGTCGTGATCAACGGCTGGAACCGGGTGGCCGTGCCGAGCCACTCGCCGCTGCCGCGGCGGGCCGGATGACCGCCGCCCGGCTGCGTGCCCTGCACGTCCCCGGCACGCCGCTGCTGCTGCCCAACGCCTGGGACGCGGCGTCCGCGCGGCTCGTCGAGGCCGCCGGTTTCCCCGTCGTGGCAACGGGTTCGGCGGCGGTCGCCGAGTCGCTCGGCTACCCCGACCACGAGGGCGCGCCACCCGAGGAGATGTTCGCCGCCGCGGCGCGCATCGCGCGGGCCGTGGACGTGCCGGTGACCGTCGACGTGGAGGCCGGGTACGGCCTGGGGCCCGCCGAGCTCGCCGCCCGGCTGGCCGGCGCGGGCGCGGTCGGCTGCAACATCGAGGACAGCGACCACGCCGCGGGCGGCGGGCTCGCCGACCCCGTGCGGCAGGCCGACCGGATCGCCGCGCTGCGCGCCGCCGACCCGGACCTGGTGATCAACGCGCGGGTGGACGTGTTCCTGCGCGCGGAGGACCAGCGCGAGGTGCTCAAGGACGGCATCGACCGGGCCCGCGCCTACCTGGCGGCGGGCGCGGACTGCGTCTACCCGATCCTGGTCCGCGACGTCGAGGTGCTCACCGAGCTGGTCGAGGCGGTGCGCCCGGCCGCGGTCAACGCGCTGTACCTGCCGGGCGGGCCCGGTCTCGATGCGCTCGCCGGGCTCGGCGTGGCGCGCATCTCGCTCGGCGCCGGCCTGTGGCGGGTCGCGCAGTCCCATGTGGAGAAGGCCTTGCGCGGTCTGGCGGGTGGCGTGGCACCGTACTGAGATGACCCGGATCGTGATCGTCGGCGGCGGGTTCGCCGGCTTCCATGCCGCCAAGGCGTTGCGCAAGGCACTGCCGCCCGATCCCGGCACGCAGATCGTGCTGGTGAACCGGACCGACTACTTCCTCTACCTGCCGCTGCTGCCCGAGGTGGCGGCCGCGGTGATCGACCCCCGGCGGGTGACGGTCTCGCTGCCGGCGGCTCTGCCGGGGGTGCGGCTCGCGCAGGGCGACGTCACCGGGGTGTCGCTGGCCGAGCGCACGGTCACCTACACCGACCCCGAGGGGGAGGTGCACGAGCTCGGCTACGACCGGCTGGTCCTCACCGTCGGGAGCGTGAACAAGCTGCTGCCGATCCCGGGCGTGGCCGAGCACGCGCACGGGCTGCGGGGCGTGGCCGAGGCGCTCTACATGCGCGACCACGTGATCCGCCAGATCGAGCTGGCGGCGGCGACCGACGACCCCGCCGAGCGGGCCGCGCGGTGCACGTTCGTCGTGGTCGGCGCTGGCTACACCGGCACCGAGGTCGCCGCGCAGGGCCCGCTGTTCACCCACGCCCTCGTCCGGCACAGCCACGTGCTGCGCGACCAGCCGGTGCGCTGGCTGCTGCTGGACCTCGCCGAGCGGGTGCTGCCCGAGCTGGACCCGCGGCTGTCCCGGGCCGCGGACCGGGTGCTGCGGCAGCGCGGCGTCGAGGTGCTGACGGGAACCTCGGTGCGCGAGGCGTCGCGCGGTGGCGTGGAGCTGACGAACGGGGAGATGGTGCCGTCGCGGACGCTGGTGTGGTGCGTCGGCGTGCGGCCGGACCCGCTGGTGGCGGCCACCGGGCTGGAGACGGCGAAGGGCAGGCTCGTGGTGGACCCGACGCTGGCGGTGCCCGGCCACCCGGAGGTGTTCGCGTGCGGTGACGCCGCCGCGGTGCCGGACCTGACCCGGCCGGGTGAGCTGACCGCGATGACCGCGCAGCACGCGCAGCGGCAGGGCGTGCTGGCCGGGCGCAACGTGGCCGCGTCGCTGGGGCACGGGCGGACGCGCCGCTACAAGCACCACGACCTGGGGTTCCTGGTGGACCTGGGCGGGACGCAGGCCGCGGCGAACCCGCTGCGCGTGCCGCTGTCAGGGGTGGTGGCGAAGGCGGTGACCCGCGGGTACCACCTGCTGACCCTGCCGGGCAACCGCACCCGCACCGCGGCCGACTGGGCGCTGGACGCGGTGGTCGGCCGCCAGACCGTCCAGCTGGGACTGGTCCGCTCGGGCGCGGTGCCCCTGGAGACCAGGGAGGTCTGAGATTTCGGGGTGAGCCAGTCGGCGCGGTCCTGGCAGTCGAAGCGGGTCAGGAAGGCCAGGCTGATCGGGCTGTCGAGGTCGCGGAACAAGCCGACTGCGCCGGGGAAGGTCTTCTGCAGGTGGGCGCGCAGCTGGTTGCAGACCGCGACTCGGTGGGCGACCAGGTCTCGGCGGGCGCGGACGGTGGCGCGCAAGGTGATGGTGGTGGGGCTGTCTGGTTGCAGGGGTCGCAGTCGGGCGCGGTCGGTGCGCAGGGTGTCGGCCAGCACGTAGGCGTCGAACCGGTCGTCCTTGTTGCCGGCCGAACCGTAGCGGGACCGCAGGCCCTTGAGCTGGTTCGGGCTGATCACCACGACGGTCATCCCAGCGTCGAGCAGGGTGCCGACCACGAGGCCGTCGCAGCGTTCGATGGCGGCTTCGCCGACCGGTGCGTGCGTGGGTCGGACTGCACGCTGTCGAAACCGGCGAACCTGCCGGACGTGCCGCTGGGCAACAAGTGCGACGGGTCGTCCTGTCCGGACAGCTGGTCGCCGACGTTCTGGACGACCAAGAAGCTGGTCACGGTCACCACGAAGGCTCTGTCCGGCGGCCAGCTCCAACCGGTGGACAGCTGGTCGCTGCGCCACGAGCTGCCCGACCCCGGCGACGGGGAGAAGCCCGCGTTGTGGCTGAAGGGGATCACCCACACCGGGCAGGCCGGCACGCCGATCACCCTGCCCGAGGTGACCTTCGACGGCGCCCGCCGGGAGAACCGGGTGCACGGCGTGGACGGGTACGCCTCGCTCATCCGCTTCCGGATGAACGCGATCGTCTCCGAGACCGGTGGCACCATCTCGATCGACTACGCCGAGCCGGACTGCGAGTTCGGCTCGCACATGCCGGCGAACCCCCAGACCAACACGTTGCGCTGCTTCCCGGTGCATTGGACCCCGCCCGGTGCCCCGGAGCGCACCGACTACTTCCACAAGTACGTGGTCGCGTCGGTGGCCGAGCACGACGGGGTGGCCGGGAGCCTCGCGGTCGAGACGAGCTACGAGTACCTCGGTGGCGCGGCCTGGCACTGGGACACCTCGGAGGTCACCCCGGAGGAACGGAAGACGTGGAGCGAGTTCCGCGGTTTCAGCGGGGTGCGGGTCCGCAGCGGCTCCGGGAACGACGGCCCGAAGACCATGGTCGAGCGGCGGTTCTACCGCGGCATGGACGGCGACAAGCTCCCCTCGGGGACCCGGTCGGCGACGGTCGCCGACAGCGAGGGCGGCACGCGGACGGACTCGGAGTGGTTGCAGGGCTTCGAGTTCGAGTCGGCGACGTTCGAGCACGAGGCGGCGTCGGTCAGCGACACCAGCCCGAAGCGGGTCACCAAGACGATCACCGACCCGGTCGTCCACGGGCCTACCGCCACCCGCGGGTCGCTGCACGCCTACCTCGTCCGGGCCGGGGTCGAGCGCGAGTTCACCGCGCTCGCCTCGGGCGGTGCGCGGGTCACGCGCACCGAGACGACCTACGACCACACGTGGGGCCTGCCCACGGCGGTGAACGACCTCGGCGACACCGCCACCGCCGCGGACGACCTGTGCACGACGACCACCTACCGGCCGAACCAGTCGAAATGGCTGATCGACTTCCCCTCCCGGGTGGAGACGGTGTCGCTGCGGTGCGGCCAGACGCCGACATATCCCGAGGATGCCGTCGGCGACACCCTGATCCGCTACGACGGCCAGAACGACGACAGCCCGCCGACGACTGGCGACGCCACCACGGTCGAGGTCGCAGCAGAGCACCCGGCCGCCGGTCCGTCCTATGTGGTCGACGCCCGGTCGACCTACGACGCGCGCGGGCGAGTGCTGACCTCGACCGACGCGCTCGGCAACACCACGACCACCGCCTACACCCCGTCGCTGGCGGGACCGGTGACCCAGACCCTCTCGACCACGCCCGCGCCGGCGTCCGGCACCGCCGGGTTCGCCACGACCACGTCCTACGACCCGTTGCGCGGCCTGCCGACGGCGGTCGTGGACCCGAACAACCGCCGTACCGAGCTGACCTACGACGCGCTTGGCCGCTCCACCGAGGTGTGGTTGCCGAACCGGCCGCGTTCGTCCAACCCGGACGGCAGCTACCAGTTCGCCTACCAGGTCCGCGACGACGGACCAAACGTCATCACGACCACGAAGCTCGACCCGAACGGGACCTACGTCACGACGCGCGAGCTCTTCGACGGGATGCTGCGGCTGCGCCAACGGCAGGCCCCGGCCCCGGGCGGCGGGCGGTTGCTGTCCGACACCCGCTACGACTCGCAGGGCCGGCCGCAGAAGGTGACCCAGCCGTACTTCAACGACGCGGCCGTCGACACGGACCTGTGGCTGCCGACCGACAACACCGTTCCCGGCATGGCGGAGACCGACTACGACGGGGCGGGACGGGTGTCGGTACAGAAGTTCCTCGGCAACGGCACCGAGCGCTGGCACACGACCACGACCTACGGCGGCGACCGGGTGACGGTGACGCCGCCGCAGGGCGGCACCACCACGACGACGATCACCGACGCCCGCGGACGTACCACGAAGCTGCGCCAGCACGGCCCCGCGGGTTTCGACGAGACGAGCTACGCGTACACGCCGGCCGGGCAGCTGGCCACGGTGACCGACCCCGGCGGAAACCTCTGGGAGTACGGCTACGACCTGCGGGGCCGCAAGGTCTCCGAGACCGACCCGGACCGGGGTGAGTCCACGTTCACCTACGACGACGCGGACCGGCTGGTGTCCACGACGGACTCGCGGGACGTGACGCTGGTGTACTCCTACGACGGTCTCGGGCGGCGTACGGCGCTGCACCGCGACTCGGCGACGGGTGCGCTGCTCGCGGACTGGACCTACGACACGGTGGCGTACGGGAAGGGCATGCCGGCGACGGCGACCCGGCACGTGGGGGCGGCGGCGTACGCGACGAAGGTGACGGCGTACACGCCGCTGTACCAGCCGGCGCGGACCGAGGTGGACATCCCGGCGGCGGAGGGTCCGGAGCTCGCGGGGAGGTATGTCGCGTACCTGACCTACAAGCCGGACGGTTCGCTCGCGTCGGAGACGTACCCGCAGGCCGGCGGCCTGCCGCGGGAGGGGGTGAGCCACTCCTACGACGACCTGGGGCTGCCGTCGCGGACCTGGGGCGGGTTCAGCGGGTCGACGGTGGAGTACGTGCTCTCCTCCGAGTACACGCGGTACGGGGAGCCGCAGGTGCTGCAGCTGGGGGAGGGGACGAAGCGGGCGTGGTTGTCCTACTTCTACGAGGACGACACCCGGCGGCTGACGCGGTCGGTGGTGGACGCCGAGGTGGCGAACCCGATGCAGGCGGACTACCACTACGCCTACGACGACGCGGGGAACGTGACGTCGGTGGCGGACACGCCGGCAGGGCTGTCCGGGGACGTGCAGTGTTTCCGCTACGACCATCTGCGGCGGCTGACCGAGGCGTGGACGCCGGGCAGGGGTTGCGCGGCGGACCCGGCGACGGACGAGTTGGGTGGGGTGGCGCCGTACTGGCGGTCGTACGGCTATGACGAGGTGGGCAACCGCCTGTCGGAGACCGAGCACGCGATGACCGGTGACCTGACCCGGACCTATGCCTATCAGGGGCACCGGCTGGGTTCGGTGACGACACAGGATCCGGGTGGGTCGTCGCTGGAGGAGTTCGGCTACGACGCGGCGGGGAACACGACGGCGCGGCCGGGTCAGGTGCTGGAGTGGGATGCAGAGGGGCACCTGGCTTCGGTGACCGAGGACGGGGAGGAGACGTCCTTCGTCTATGACGCGGACGGCAACCGGTTGTTGCGCCGTGACGAGCAGGCGGTGACGTTGTACCTGGGGGGCGAGGAGGTCCGCCTGGACCGCCAGTCGGGGGCGACGAGCGGTACCCGCTATTACACGCACGGCGGGCAGACGGTGGCCGTGCGGACCGAGTCGGGTCTGTCGTGGCTGGCGGGTGACCGCAACGGCACGGATGAGGTGTCGGTGGACAGTGGGTCGTTGGCGGTGAGCCGGCGGCGGCATCTGCCGTTCGGTGGGGCGCGGGGGTCGTCGACGGTGTGGCCGGGGGAGCGGGGGTTTGTCGGGGGGACGGTGGATGCGTCGACCGGTTTGACGCATCTGGGTGCCCGCGAGTACGACCCGGGTTTGGGTCGGTTCGTGTCGGTGGACCCGGTGATGGATCTGGCCGATCCGCAGCAGTTGAACGGTTACACGTACGGCAACAACAACCCGACGACCTTTCCGGATCCTGATGGCCGGAAGTTCATCGAGGGTGACGGCCTGCCCACGATCGACGCGGGTGCGTGCCGGGATGGCAAGTGCGGAAGGAAGCAGCGGTCCGCGCAGGAGCGGAAGAAGGACGCGGCTCCGTATCAGCAGATGCGGATGAACGCTCCGGTGTACGGGCGGGTGTTGGATGACAATGCGGTGGCTGCGTTGAAGCAGCGGGGGTATCGGGGTTCGCCGTTGTTCACGGTGCGGGAGGCGTTGGATTTCGCGCTGGTGAGTCCGGAGGCGGCGACGACGGTGTGTTATGCGCTGGCGGAGTCGGGTGGTTCGGATCGCTGTAGGCCGGATGTGTGGAACTGGGGTGGGGTGCTGCGGGCGTTGGGGCGGATGGCGAAGTTCGCCTATGAGCTGACGCCGGTGGCGGATGCGGCGGATTGTTTCGGTGGGGACGCGTCGGCGTGTGCGTGGCTGGCGGTGGGGTTCGTGCCTGGGGCGAAGGTGGTGAAGGCGGCGGCGAAGGTCGCCGATGCGGCCGACACGGTGCATGACGTGGGCCGGGCGTGCCGGGTGAACAGCTTCGTGCCGGGCACGCGGGTGCTGATGGCCGACGGCACGAGCAAGCCGATCGAGAAGGTCGAGATCGGCGACGAGGTGTTGGCCACGGATCCGGCGACCGGAAAGACCGGTGCGAGAAAGGTGGTCGGCACGATCACCTCGCAGGGCCGTAAGGACCTGGTGCGGTTGACGGTGGACACCGACGGTGCCACGGGGGATCGGACCGCGGTGGTGGTGGCGACTGCGTCGCATCCGTTCTGGGTGGATGAGCTGGGCCGCTGGGTGGATGCGGGCGATCTCGCGGCCGGTGACGAACTCCACGACCTGCGCGGTGACGTGGTGGACGTCCTCGGCGCCGACGAGGACACCGCGTACCAGCGGGTCCACAACCTGTCGATCGACGGCGTCCACACGTACTATGTCCTCGCCGGCGACACACCAGTACTCGTACACAACGCTGGGTGTGGACCGATAGGCAAGGCCCCCTGGCGGCTGACCAAGGATGGCTCAGCCGCGATGAAGAGGGGCGGACCGTTCAACACGGCATTCTACAAGAGCGCCTCGGATGGCACGTGGTGGACTACTGATGTTATTGGTCATGGAGGTTCCGCGTTCAAGGTGTACAAGGAGACGAAGAAGGGTTTGCAGTGGATTAAGGACGCCGACAGGTACGGCGACTATATCGATGGGAAATGGAAAGGTAACACAGGAAAATTCATTCCGTGGTCGAGTCTGCGGGGGGGCGGGATGACGATCCTGTCCGCTACTGAGTTCCTGGCGCTCAGGTACAGTGAAGACCCGGGCGACTATCAGAGAGCCGCAGGCGAGGATGCCCCCGTTGAGGTCTGGCGGGAGATCATCGATATTTACCCAGAAGCCAGAGTCTGGGTTGCTCACAACAAGACCGTGCCACACGAGATACTCGAGATTCTCGCGGATGATCCGGATGCTGATGTCAGGCACGCTGTCGCGATGAAGCGAAAATTGACATCCGATCTTCTGGACAAGCTTTCGGTTGACAGCGATGAGTCCGTCAGGATGAGGGTAGCCATGCACAGGCGTGTTTCGCAGGCGACACTCGAGCGGCTCTGCAACGATTCATGGAGCCAGGTAAGAGAGATAGCGCGTAGGCGACTGTCCCAACTTGAATGAGCATATCAACGCAACTATCGTCCAAGGTTCTCCTGCTGGCGCAGAAGTCCGGGAAGACAGAAGGGATCACTACCGCGTAAGCCACCGACCTGGCTGCCTACCTCGGTCACCGCTTGTGGATGGTGGAGTTCGTTTGTGAGCTGACGCCGGTGGCGGATGCGGCGGATTGTTTCGGTGGGGACGCGTCGGCGTGTGCGTGGCTGGCGGTGGGGTTCGTGCCTGGGGCGAAGGTGGTGAAGGCGGCGGAGAAGGTCGCCGATGCGGCCGACACGGTGCATGACGTGGGTCGGGCGTGTCGGGTGAACAGCTTTGTGCCGGGTACGCGGGTGTTGATGGCCGATGGTTCGAGTAAGCCGATCGGGAAGGTCGAGGTCGGTGATGAGGTGTTGGCCACGGATCCGGCGACCGGGAAGACCAGTGCGCGGAAGGTGGTCGGCACGGTCACCTCGCAGGGCCGTAAGGAGCTGGTGCGGGTCCGGGTGGACACCGACGGTGCTGCCGGGGACGAGACCGCCACGGTGGTGGCGACAGCGTCGCACCCGTTCTGGGTCGACGAACAGGGCCGCTGGATCGACGCGGGTGACCTGGCGGTAGGCGAGGAGGTCCACGGCTCGGACGGCGGCCCGGTCGAGGTCGTCGGTGTCGGTGAGGGCACGGAGTACCGACGGGTCCACAACCTCACCATCGAGGGCATCCACACGTACTATGTCCTCGCTGGCGACACACCGGTACTCGTCCACAACGGCGGGCCATGTGGAAGCGGGATCAATAGCGCCTCGGGCGTAGCTATTCAGCGTGTGCCACGACCACGAAGGAGGGACCTTGTAGGTAGTCGTCTACTTCGTGGTGCTTTGCGAGAGATGGGCGGATTGTTTCGGTGGGGACGCGTCGGCGTGTGTGTGGCTGGCGGTGGGGTTCGTGCCTGGGGCGAAGGTGGTGAAGGCGGCGGAGAAGGTCGCCGATGCGGCTGACACGGTGCATGACGTGGGTCGTGCGTACCGGGTGAACAGCTTCGTGCCGGGTACGCGGGTGTTGATGGCCGATGGTTCGAGCAAGCCGATCGGGAAGGTCGAGGTCGGTGATGAGGTGTTGGCCACGGATCCGGCGACGGGGAAGACCGGTGCGCGGAAGGTGGTCGGCACGGTCACCTCGCAGGGACGTAAGGACCTGGTGCGGCTGACGGTGGACACCGATGGTGCTGCGGGGGATCGGACCGCGGTGGTGGTGGCGACTGCGTCGCATCCGTTCTGGGTGGATGAGCTGGGCCGCTGGGTGGACACGGGTGACCTGGCGGTCGGTGAGGAGGTCCACGGCTCGGACGGCAGTCCGGTCGAGGTCGTCGGTGTCGGTGAGGGCACGGAGTACCGACGGGTCCACAACCTCACCATCGAGGGCATCCACACGTACTATGTCCTCGCTGGCGACACACCACTACTCGTACACAACAACGGATGCGGGGATTGGGAATTCATTAGCGGCGTTGTTCGAGACGCTTACAAGGGAAAGGGCAATTTCGGGCTTGGTTCCAGTACAAGGTCCCAGGCGTCCGAGGCGGGACGAGCCTGGGTTGGAGAGGGCTATAAGACCGCTAGTGACGGAAAGACCATGGTAAGCGCCGATGGTCTTCGGCAGTATCGACCTCCAAGCTACAAACTGCGTCTTGGAATAACTCAGGCCAACTTTGAGCAAAGGTTTGTGTCACGCGGACAATGGCAATCAAATGGTCATCTGGATATTGTGGACTGATCGATGAGAGCAATCGTTCGAAGCATACATAGTCCTGATGTCGACCTGTCCCGAGATTGCGTCGACGATCCCACAGACTTTGGCTTTCTCCTTCAGCTAATCGTGGGACCGGCCGGCGGCGAGGGTGAAGAGTCTTTCGACGTGATGGTATGCACACCTACATGGGCAGGGAAAATCGTAAAGAAGCAGGGCCCATTAATAGGTCGCCACTACTTGTTCGTGGAGCGGTTCGATGTGGAGCGGATCACGGATTACCTCCGCGCTCAGGTCGAAGGTTTGGAGGCGGACACGTGGCAAGGATTGGCTGAGAAGATTGCCCGTATCGGTAAGTGGGAGTTTGAGGACTATTCTGAGAAGAAGTAGTCGAGCGGTTGGTTGGATCAGAAGGATTGCGTTCTCCCGGGCCAACCGTGGTTCTCTTCCATTTATGTTGGTGCTCGGTCGATCGCCGCGCCCGCCGCAGTCGTCCTTGTCTTGGCGGACCCCAGTTAGCAAGGCTTCAGGGTGCAAATTCAGCTGCTCGCCAGTCGCCGGAACGTCGTGCGTGGTAACGACTCTGTCGATAGGAAATGGAAGGGTGACACAGGGAAATTCATTCCGTGTTTTCTGAGGCTCACGCTTCAATACGGAAAACGGCGACCATTTATGACTACTAGACGGATAGATATCCGTCGGGAGAGGCCGGGCGACTGGCCCATATTCGACGGCCTGGATCTGCCCAGAGAACTTGGCGTGCTCTCGGTGGAGATCAACCGCCTCCCGGCGGAGAAGATCAAAGCGGCTGTCCGTGAAGCATCTGACAACTTTCGAACCGCATGGATGAGGGCATCACTTCCTCGGCGGTGGAGAATGTGGCTTCTGGTTGCGAGTAGGCCGGTTCGAAGGGCGGACAGAATAGCTATGCTCCAGGCTACGCGGCTCGGACTGTGGGGCGCCACGGAAAAGGCCGGTATCGAGTTGCCAAGAGGTGCACGGTCGGAGACCAAGGTGTCCTATAATGGGGGTCTGACAGGATTCGCGGGAAGTATATCGCTGGAATCTGATGATATTCCTGTGGCTCTGGAGGTAACGCGTCGAGAAAACGCCATTTGTCTAGCCGTTGACATATCGTCTGCGGACCCATTGTTTCGGGTTGCATCAATTCGGCCGGAAAGGCTTACTGCTAAGGTGCCCGATCTATTCTTGCTGGGTGTTAAGGCCGCGAACGACGCATCTTTCGCGGTCCGCGGGTTCGGCGCCTTTGATGACCGTATGGTTGGCGTAGAAGTCTTCGGCAGCGACTCCATCATCAATACGCTGGAGATGTCGTTGGGAGTATCGCAAGAAGGTGCTCGTCCGGATACTATGTGAGCTGCCAACTGTCGATGGCGATCCAGAAACTTCGTTGAACCACATAGGTGAGTAGAACCGTGACGAAGGACACTACCGATAATAGCAGCGTCTATTGGAGCGTCGACCTCCCTGGTCTCGATGAGCGGCAAGCGGTGGGCCTGGCGTCGTACGGATACAAGCGATTCGGAATCCGGGGGAGCGTGGTCGACCCGCACTCCTAGAGGCACGCGTAAGATCCAGGATGCGCATATGGCAGGCGGGTCTCGGCTTGGTGGCCGGAGCCAGTTCTTTGATCAGGAGACAGTAGAAGGTTTGATCGAGAAGGCACGTGGAGTCCAACCTAATGTGGTAGGCAAGCGTTTCGTTAGAGTTGTCGATATAGCGGCATCGACCCTCCGCTCTTGTATCCGAGAGGCTCCGGTTTCGCTGAGCGAGCAGAAGGCGACAATCTTCCATTCGGGTACTAGCATCACTTAGTGGTGGCCACGGCTGAAGACGTGCGCCAATTGACTTACGGTCGCGTCCGCTATAGCGTACCCAATCTGAAAAGGACCTCATTGTGACGGCCAATCAGAGGGCGGATGAACTCCTTAGGATGGTCTATTCGGAACTGGGCGGGGATGACGGGTCTGGCTACTTCGAGCAGGCTTCAAATCTCTTTGACGCTCTCTCTATGGCGCGTGTGTTCTGGCCCGACACGATAAGTGTCGAGGGTGCGATATTTGTGATTTTGCGCGGCGGGGACCGATCGAAGATAGAAAAGGCGATAGCGGACTCCATAGTCGACCCAGGCAGGGTGGCGACTCTGAACTGGCCGTCCTTTGTGGATAGCTTTAACAGATTTGAGGTGAGACATCTCTTCCGACACTGGCCGGGCTTTCCGGAATTGATCAATGACGCGGAGCATATTTTCGCTGAGATCCTCGCCGATGTGTGGTCGACAATGATGTCGGCAAGGTACCCCGATCGCACCTTCTCAGCATTCGTTGACAGTCCTGTCGGGAGCGAAGGGCCATGCGTCGTCGTCAGACAGACCGTTCCTGCTCTGGCCCCGCCCGATGGGTGGGGTCAGACCTCTGTCCAGTAGCCGATCTTGTCACGGGCGCCGCGGGAGCCATCCTCAAGCTCGAGAGTTCGCCGGCGACGGATATCCCGTCCGGGATATCGACCTCACCGGTCACGGACAGTATACGAACCCTCACCAACACGCGTATCTACCGAATCCGACAGGTGGCACGGCGAGGCGAGGGTCTGCGTTACCACTTGAGTGGCCATGAATATTTATGAAGATTCCAATGTGGAATGATCTCGGGCGCATTGTTCAGATGGCAGATGTGCTGGCGGTCTTTCCGGAAAATGAACTGGTATGGAGTGTCCTCGACTTCTACGGCATAGGAAGATCACCCGACGGTGGAACCTTGTCCGAGTTCGAGGAGCAGTTACGTGCATCGCCGACGGGTCGAACGATGTCGTGGCGTGAATTGCAGGAGTTCTCACGTGGCCTCGAGGAAACTTATGACTGTCTTGTCGTGGCGGCCGATTCTCAAGCTGCTCTGGTGCCGGCTGAGTTGGACAGCGACGATTTCGGGCGATGTTTGGTAACAATCCGCGCACACGACAGTACGCGATGGGAAGTGGGGCTCGACCCGAGATTGTCCGACATTGTCGGCGGCGAAGCAGTCCGTGACATTCACGTTCGTCTTCGTCGGCTGGCATGAGACCTGAAAGGTCATTCCGTGATCGAGTTTCGCGGAGGGCAAGTTGACGATCCAATCCGCCAGCGAGTTCCTGAGGCCCAGGTAAGGTCGGACACCGACGGTGCTGCCGGGGATCGGACCGTCACGGTGGTGGCGCCTGCGTCGCATCCGTTCTGGGTGGATGAGCTGGGCCGCCGGGTGGACGCGGGTGACCTGGCGGTCGGTGAGGAGGTCCACGGCTCGGACGGTGGTCCGGTCGCGATCGTCGGCGCCGGTGCGACGGGTCCACAACCTGCTTGGGTTAGGATGTCGCACAATGTTGACGGAGTCGAGATTCACTACGTGAGAAATACTGTTACCGGCCAGGTTGATGACTTCAAATTCAAGTAGCGACGGTGAGCGATGATTGTAAAATGTGTCGCCGACCAGGGATATTCGCTACCTCGGGACTATCGTGGCCTCCATTTCACAGAGCGCACCCGATTCGACCTGACACCAGGTCGCAGCTACCGCGTCTACGAGATGGCGCTGTTCAACGCGGGCCTTGTCGTGCTCGTAACCGACGATTATCGGCAACCCAACTGGTATCCGATGGAACTGTTCGAGGTCGAGGACGGAAATCTTCCTGACAACTGGTGTTTCGCGTTGCGAAACGGGGGTCGGGCTGGAACTCAGGCAGTGTGGGGGCATCCAAGGATCGTTAATGATCCGGCCTTGGACGAGGCGCTTGCGGGGCAAGATGATGACGCGCGCGTGGTCTTCAGGCGAGAGGTCATGATCGCCGACGCGGAGGAGCCCGAGTAAATCAGAGGCGTGGCTTTCGTTCATCGAATGACTCGGTGGCTGGTTGTCTGGCCAGCGTCCGAAAGGTTTGCAGGCGGGCGTTCTCGGCGGCGGCGCGGAGCACGGTGGGGTCGCGTTCCAGGCGGGACGGGACGGGAGCGTCCGCCGACGGAGCGATGGTGAGCAGGTAGGGCGGGCGGGACTGGTCGGCGGTGGCGAGGGAGTCGACCAAGGCGAGGTAGTCGGGGATGCGGCGGCGGTAGGCGGTGACCAGCGCCGGGTTCAGGGCGCGTAGCTTGCGTTCGACCAGGCGATCTCCGAGGCCGCCGGCCGGTGGGATCGTCGAGCCGATGGTGCGGGTGAGCAGGACGAGTACGTGGGTGGCGCCGGCGGCGACGGCGGTGGGCACCGGGACGGGCTGGGTGAGGCCGCCGTCGAGGTAGCGGCGGCGGTGGTACTCGACGGGGTGGCCGCCGATCCAGGGCAGGCGGCTGGTGGCCAGCAGCGCGCCGCGCAGTTCCTCCGGTGTGGACATTCCGGTGAGGGCTGTCGCCGCCGCGGTGGCGACGTCGGTGGCCACGCAGTGCAGTTCGACGTCGCTGGCGAGGGTGCGGGCGTGGCGGCCGGCGTCGAGCATGGCGGAGCTGTAGTCGAGGGTGAACTCGACGTTCACGGCGGGGCGGCCGAACAGCAGGCGCAGCGGGTTGATGAACTCGCGGCCGGCGAAGCCGTCGGCGTACTCGTGGGTGCAGCCGCCGGCGACCCCGGCCAGCAGGGCGGCGCCGTTGAGGGCTCCTGCCGACGTGCCGACGACGAGGTCGAAGCAGCCGGCGAGCCCGAGGTCCTCGATCGCGGCTGTCATGGCCGAGGAGACGACGCCGCGCATGCCGCCGCCCTCGATCACCAGGGCCAGGCGGTGGCCGTCGGCGCGCGTGCCTGCCGCCGCGCGGGACGTCAGCAGGGCGGCGACGGGATGGGTCACGGTTCGAGAATGATGCGGATCGGGTTGCCGGTCTTGTCGGTCAGCCGCGTGACCGCATCCGCGGCCTCGGCCAGCGGCATCCGCGCGGTGATCGAGCGGGTCAGGTCCAGCCGCCCGTAGCGGGCCAGCGCGATCAGCTGCTCGACCGCTTCCGGGCCGCCGCCGTAGGAGCCGAGGATCTGCCTGCCGCGCACGGACAGGGCGATGCTGTTCGACACCGTCAGCGGCTCCGCGGTGAGCCCGACCAGCACCAGCCGCCCGCCGATGCCCAGGCAGCGCACCGCCTGCTCGCGCGCCGCCGCGGAACCGGCCATGTCGTAGGCCACGTCCAGCCCGCCGGTCAGCCCCCGCACGAGGTCGCGCAGGTCCGGCGCGGCCGGGTCGAACGCCGCGTCCGCACCGAACTCCAGCGCCCGCTCGCGCGCCGCGGGCAGCGGGTCGACCGCGACGATCGGTGCCGCGCCGACGATCCGCAGCAGCTGCACCGCGTGCGCGCCGAGCCCGCCGACGCCCCACACGCCCGCCGGACGGCCGGGGGCCGCCGCGCGGCCCGGGCCGGTGATCGCGCCCCACGGCGTGGACACCGCGTCGGGCACGATCGCCGCCTGGTCGAACGGCATGTCGTCGGGGATCGGGACCAGCGTGTGGTGGGTCGCCAGCGCGTACTGCGCCCAGCCGCCGTCGTAGTCCACCCCCCGGGTGCGCGGGGACAGGCACTGCTGGTACCGCACGCACCCCGCGCAGCGCCCGCACCGCTCACCCGCCTGCAGCGTCACCCGCTGCCCGGCCTCCCACGGCCCGGGCACGTCCGGCCCGAGCGCGTCGATCTCACCCGCGACCTCGTGGCCGAGCGTCACCTCGTCGCCGTCGAGGAACGGTGGGGTCAGCGTGCCGTCGATCAGGTGCACGTCGGACAGGCACACGCCGGCGGCGCGCACCCGGACCCGGACCTGGCCGGGGCCCGGCTCGGGCACCGGGACCTCGCGGACCTCGAACTTCAGGGTCGGGATCTCCAGCCGTCCGGCGAGCATCGTGCGCGTCCTCCAAGGGGGTCGGCGACTCAGCCAACCTTGCCACGATCGAACGGCGGCATGCCGGCGACCAGCCCGCCGTCGACCGGCAACGTGATCCCCGTGACGAAACCCGCCGCCGGACCGCACAGCCACACCGCGGCCGCGCCGATCTCCGCGGGCGCGGCCAGCCGGTGCACCGGCACCCCGGCCGCCACCCGCTCCAGCGCCGCCGGGCCGGCCCGGTCCAGCTGCTCGGTGTGCACCGGTCCGGGCGCCAGCGCGTTCACCCGGATGCCGCTCGCCGCGTAGTCCAGCGCCGCGGTCCGGGTCAGGCCCACCACGCCGGCCTTCGTCGCCGCGTATCCCGCCAGCCCGGCCACCGGGTGCAGGGCCGCGGTCGACGCCATGTTGACGATCGAGCCGCCGCCGCCGGCCAGCATCGCGGGGATCTCGGCGCGCATCGACACGAACACCCCGCGCAGGCTCACCGCGACCTCGGCGTCGAAGTCCTCGACCGGCACCTCGGCGAGCGGCGTCGGCCGGTGCCCGCCGGCGGCGTTGTTCACCGCGTGGTCGAGGCGGCCGTACTCGTCGAGCGTGCGGGCCACCAGCCGGTCGACCGCCGCCGCGTCACCGACGTCGGTCGGCACGGCCAGCGCCCGGCCGCCGCCGGCGGTGATCCGTTCCGCGAGCGCGGTGATCGCCGCCTCGTCACGGGCGGCCAGCACGACGGCCGCTCCGGCCTCGGCGAACGCGACAGCGGTGGCCGCGCCGATGCCGCGGCTGGCCCCGGTCACCAGGGCCACCCCGTCCAGATGCATGTCGTCAGTGGTCACGCGCGCCAGATTAGTGGTGGCGCTCCAGCAACTCGTAGTGCTGGGAGTGCTCGTCGTGGCGGGACAGGACCGCGCGGGCCTGTTCGGGCACGACCGAAGCGGTCGCGTCCGGGCCGGCGAACTCCTCGACCGCGGACCAGTCGTCGAAGGTCATCACGGTCAGGAACTCCGTCTCGCCCGCCGCGTCGAGGCGGCGGAGGACCGACAGGTCGCGCAGGCCCGCTATCCCGCGCCGCATGATCGCCGGGGCGATCGTGCCGTTCAGCAGCTTCGCGTAGGCGTCCGCGTCCTCCGGGGTGGCGGTCCAGCCGCGCCAGGTTCTCAGGATCATGACGCCAGCATACTGGTAGTTTGACAGTATGCTGTCAGATGATGTCGAGGCCTACCGGCTGCTCGTCGCGGATGTCTACGAGCTCGCCGGGCTCTCCCGGCGCACCAGCGAGACTCTGGCCGGCGCGGCCGGCCAGACGGCGGCCCGCTGGCACGTGCTCAGCGTCCTGTCCGACGGCCCGCGCACGGTCCCCGCGGCCGCCCGCCGGCTCGGGCTCGCGCCGCAGAGCGTGCAGCGGGTGGTCACCGACCTGGTCTCGGCGGGTCAGCTGGAGGCGCGGCCCAACCCCGACCACGCCCGCTCGCCGCTGGTCGCGCTGACCGACCGGGGCCGGGCGACGGTCGAGGACCTGTTCGCACGCTCGGAGCGCAACCGGCGGGAGGTGCTCGACCGCGCCGGGGTCAGCGGCGAGCGGCTGCTGGTGGCCAGGGAGGTCGTGCGGGCACTCGCCGAGGCGCTGCGGGGGTAGGGGGCTACGGGGTGGCGGCCAGCTGCGGGTCCGGCGCGTACGCGGCCAGCCGGGCCGCCAGGTCGTCGTCGGCACCGGCCTCGCGGAACCCGGGCGGTGCCGCCTGGCCGGGTCCGTTGCCGGCGACCAGGTCGGTGGCGAACCGGGCGACCACGCGCGGCGCCGGAAGGACGTCGGTCCCGAGGTAGGACACGACGATGAGGTCCTCGCCGGACGCGGTCTCGATCGCGCCGCACCAGCCGTGGCGCTCGTCCCAGAGCAGCGCGACGTCGCGGCCCGGGAAGGCGGGCATCCGCTCGTCGAGCGGGATGTAGGCGGTCGCGGGGCACTCGGTCTGGACGTGGAACGCCTGCCCGGTGTAGCCGAGTGCCTCGGTCACCAGTCCCGTGTATCGCCGGAGGCCGTGCGCCGACCGGCTCCGAGGCTCGAACTCCATGAGCTTGTGTCCCTCCTGCCAGAGTCTCGTGGCCGCCCACGGGCGGCCGACCAGCTGGGTACCCAGCTTCAAGCCCCCGACACCCGCCCGTGCAGGGGCGGGTGTCGGGGGGTTCCCGACCAGCGGGCCGGTCAGGCGTTGAGCCGCTTGTGGTCCGCGCCGCCGGAGATGGAGATCCGCCGTGGCTTGGCCGCTTCCAGCACCGGGATGCGCAGGGTCAGCACGCCGGCCTCGTAGGAGGCGTCGATGTGGCCGGTGTCGAGGGTGTCGCCGAGGAACAGCTGGCGGGAGAACACCCCGAGCGGACGTTCGGCGACCTGCATCTCGGCGTTGCCGGGATTGCTCGGGCGGCGCTCGGCCTTCACGGTGAGCAGGTTGCGCTCGACGGTCAGCTCGACGGCGTCGGGGTCGACACCGGGCAGGTCGAACGCGACGACGAACTCGTCGCCGCTGCGGTAGGCGTCCATCGGCATGGCCGTGGGACGCGACCAGGTGCCGGTGTTGCCGAACACCTGCTGGGCGAACCGGTCCAGCTCACGGAACGGGTCGGTGCGCATCAACATCGTGGTCTACCTCCTCGGCTCGATGGGCTGTCGTCAACGCGCACCACCGTTGTAGCATGTCGTCACAACGATGACAAGAGGAAGGTCGTCGAAAGGATGACATCATGGACGACCGGTCCGCCGCGCGGGCGTTGGCACTGGTCCAGGCCGTGCTCGACGACGTGCGCGAGGGTTCCTCGGCCGACGTGCTGACCGGCCTGGAGGTCTTGCGGCACCTGCGCGAGGAGATCGCGGCGTGGGAGCCGGAGCTGATCACCGCGGCCCGCGAGCAGGGGGCGAGCTGGGCGCGGATCGCACCGGCGCTCGGCGTGACCAGCCGGCAGGCCGCCGAGCGCCGGTACCTGCGGCTGCGCCCGTCGACGACCGGCGAGGCGACCGGCGAGGCGCGGGTGCGCGCGGAGCGGGACCGGCGGGCGGGCGACCGGGCGGTGGCGTCGTGGGCCCGGGAGAACTCGGCGTCGCTGCGGCGGCTGGCCGGGCAGGTCAGCGCCTCGGCCGGGCTGGGCGAGGACGCGCGGGCGAGGGTCGACGACGCCCTGGCCGCCGACGACCCGGCCGAGCTGCTCTCCCCACTCGCCGACGCGCACGCGGAGCTGAACCTGGACGACCGCGGGCTGGCCGACCAGATCAGCTCGATGACGCAGGAGACCGACCAGGTCCGCCACACCACCCGCTCCCGCCGCTCCCGCTGACCCCGCGTGTCCAACGCTCCCGACCCGCGTGTCCAACGCTCCGGACCCGCGAGTTCGACGCTCGCCCGGTCCGCAACGTTGGACTCACCGCACCGGAGCGTTGGACACGCGAGTCGAGGTGAGCAGGGTGGCGGCCGCGGCGCGGGCGTGCGGTTCCAGTACGAGTCCCGCGACGCGAGCGGCCAGTGGTACCGCAGCTACGGCAACGAGCTGTGGGAGTTCGACGGCAACGGGCTGATGGCCCGGCGCGAGGCCAGCATCAACGACGTGCCGATCGACGCCGCGCAGCGACGCATTCTCGGCCCGCCCGGAGTCCGAGCACGGGACGGAGTTCCCGCTCGAGTAGGGCCGGGAGTGGGGCTCAGTGCGACTCGCGGGCCACCGCGTGGCCGCTGGCGCCCACCAGGAAGTCCAGGTCCGCGCCGGTGTCCGCGCCGGTCACCGTGTTCACGTACAGCTGCTCCCAGCCGCGCCGCGGCGCCGCGAGGGCCGCGGCCATCGCCGGTGCGGGCTCGCGGGCGGCCAGTTCGTCGTCCGGCACGCCGACGTCGATCCGGCGGCCGGGCACGTCCAGGGTGATCAGGTCGCCGGTGCGGATCCGGCCGAGCGGCCCGCCCGCCGCGGCCTCCGGGGCGACGTGCAGCACGACCGTCCCGTAGGCGGTGCCGCTCATCCGTCCGTCGCAGACGCGGACCATGTCGCGCACGCCCGCGCGCAGCAGCTTGGACGGCAGCGGCAGGTTCGCCACCTCCGGCATCCCCGGGTAGCCGCGCGGCCCGCACCCGCGCAGCACCAGCACCGAGTCGGCGTCGACGTCCAGGTCCGGGTCGTCGACGCGCGCGTGCAGGTCCTCGACCGAGTCGAACACCACGGCCC
This sequence comes from uncultured Actinomycetota bacterium, assembly GCA_963727495.1. Lineage (GTDB taxonomy): Bacteria > Actinomycetota > Actinomycetes > Mycobacteriales > Pseudonocardiaceae > Actinophytocola. Next base: position 447,593 of record CAVSGQ010000005.1, read on the forward strand.
GGCCGCGGTGGGTGAGCAGGTGCTCCGACGCCGCGGCCGGCTTGATGATCGCGCCGTCCGGAGCCAGGTTGCCGCGCAGCACCGCGATCCCGGCGTGCGGCTGCAGCGGCGTGTCCCGGGTGCGGATCACCTCGGGGTCCCAGATCCGGGCGTCGCCCAGGTGGTCCACGAGCGGGCGGCCGGTGACCGTCAGCGCCGCGCCGTCGAGCAGGTCGGCGACCTGGCCGAGCACCGCGTGCAGGCCGCCCGCGCGGTGCAGGTCCTCCATCAGGAACCGGCCGGCCGGCTGCAGGTCGACCAGCAGCGGGACGCCCGCGCCGACGCGGTCGAAGTCGTCCAGCGTGAGCGGGACGCCGAGCCGCCCGGCGATCGCCAGCAGGTGCACCACGGCGTTGGTGGACCCGCCGAGCGCGGCCAGCGCGACGATCGCGTTGCGGAACGAGCCGGCCGACAGCACCCGGCTGGGCCTGCGGTCCTGCTCGACCATCTCGACGGCGAGCCGGCCGGTCTCGTGCGCCTGGGCCAGCAGCCGGCTGTCCGCGGCCGGGGTGCCGGCGATGCCGGGCAGCGTGGTGCCCAGCGCCTCGGCGAGCAGGCCCATGGTGGACGCGGTGCCCATCGTGTTGCAGTGGCCGCGGCTGCGGATCATCGACGACTCGGACCGCATGAAGTCCTCGTTGGACAGGGTGCCGGCGCGGACCTCCTCGGACAGCCGCCACACGTCGGTGCCGCAGCCGAGCGGGCGGCCACGGAAGGTGCCGGTGAGCATCGGGCCGCCGGGCACGACCACCGCCGGCAGGTCGACCGACGCGGCGGCCATCAGCAGCGACGGGATGGTCTTGTCGCAGCCGCCGAGCAGCACCACGCCGTCGATCGGGTTGGCGCGCAGCATCTCCTCGGTCGCCATCGCCGCCATGTTGCGCCACAGCATGGCCGTGGGCCGCACGTTCGTCTCGCCCAGGGAGACCACCGGCAGGTTCAGCGGCACGCCGCCCGCGTTCCAGACGCCCTGCCGGACGCTGTCGGCGACCTCGTTCAGGTGGCTGTTGCACGGGGTGAGGTCGGAGGCGGTGTTGGCGATCGCGATCTGCGGCCGGCCGGCGAACGCGTCGTCGGGCGCGCCGCGCCGCATCCACGCGCGGTGGATGTAGGCGTTGCGGTCCTCGCCCGGCGTACCACGCCTCGCTGCGCAGCGACATGTCGTGTGCCTCCGATCTGAGCGTGCCCGACGGATCCCTGGGCGCGCGATTCGCGCCCACGCGGCCCCTCGCGGCGTTGTCGCGGCGGCCGAGTACGACCCGGTACGAGGCCAATGCTCCGCCGTGCGAGCGGCCGCGCGGATCACGGATCGCATCGACCGTGATCCGTCAGGCACGCTCTAGGATCCGGAAGATCATGGACCACGCTACAGCTCGAGCCTTCGTCGTCACCGGCCCCGGCCGGGCCGAGGTGCGTGACGTGCCGGCGCCGGTCGCCGGGCCGGGCGAGGTCGTCGTGGACGTCGAGCGCTGCGGCGTGTGCGGTACCGACGCCGAGTTCTTCTCCGGCGAGATGGCCTACCTGCACACCGGCGAGGCCGGATACCCGATCCGGATCGGGCACGAGTGGGCCGGCGTGGTCAGCGCGGTCGGCTCCGGTGTGGACGGTTCGTGGGTGGGCCGGCGGGTCACCGGCGACACGATGCTGGGCTGCGGGCGGTGTGCGCGCTGCGTCGGCGGGCGGCAGCACCTGTGCGCCGACCGGCACGAGATCGGCATCCGCAACGGCTGGCCGGGGGCGCTCGCCACCCGGCTGCCGGTGCCGGTGCGCGCCCTGCACCCGCTGCCGGACTCGGTGGACGCCGAGCTGGGCGCGCTGGTCGAGCCGGGCGGGAACGCGGTGCGCGCGGTGCGGGCGGCGGGGCTGTCCGCGGGGGAGCGGCTGCTGGTGCTGGGGCCGGGGACGATCGGCCTGCTGTGCGCGCTGCTGGCGGCGGCCGACGGGGTCGAGGCGCACCTGCTGGGCGTGACGCCGGCGTCGCTGGAGTTCGCTCGGTCGCTGGGGTTCCCGGCGTGGACCGCGGAGTCGCTGCCGGCGCTGCGCTACGACGCGGTGGTCGACGCGTCGAACGCGGCGTCGTCGCCGGCGCGGGCGGTGTCGCTGGTCGAGCCGGGCGGGCGGGTGGTGTTCATCGGCATCGCGGGGGAGCCGAGCCTGCTGGACAGCCGGTCGCTGGTGCTGCGGGACGTGACGGCGGTCGGGGTGCTGAGCGGGTCGGGCGGGCTGGACGGGGCGATCGCGCGGTACGCGTCGGGGGCGGTGGACCCGCGGCCGCTGGTCGCCGCCACGGTCGGGCTGGAGGACGTCGCGGACGTGCTGGCCGGCCGGCGCCGCGCGGAGTGGGGTGCCGCGCCGAAGGTGCACGTGGACCCGCGGCGGTAGCGGGGGACTCGTGGGTCCGGAGTGGGGGACTCGTGGGTCGGGAGTGGGGGACTCGCGGGTCCGGAACGGGGGACTCGCGGGTTCGGAGTGTTGGACTCGCGAGGTGGGTCAGGCGGCGGCGGGGACGAGGGGGATGGGGCCGGTGGGCGGGACGACGACGTTGTCGACCACGACGGCGGTGGCGTTGTCGGTGGTGCCGGCGGCGCGGGCGGCGTCGACGAGGGCGGTGGCCGGGTCGCGGGCGTAGCGGACGATGTCGGTCATCGCCCGGTGGGTGAGGGCCTTGTGGACGCCGTCGCTGGTGAGCAGCAGGCGTGCCGGGATGGACAGCGAGGCCAGCCCGAACTCGGCGGGCGCGGCGGTGCGCACGCTGGTCAGCACCTGGTGTTCCATCGCCGGGCTGGGCAGCGTGCCGCGGTCGCGGAAGTACTGCGCCACCGTGTGGTCGGCGGTCAGCTGGTAGAGGGCGCGGCCGTCCCACGCGTAGGCCCGCACGTCGCCCACCCAGGCGATCCGGCAGCCGAGCCCGAACGGCTGGGCCACCACGAGCACGCAGTCGCCGGAGCCGGGGGTGGCCTCGACGGCGCGGCGCGCGGCGAGCAGCGCGGCCGCGGGGCCGTCGGCGGTGGGCACCGCGACCGCGGCGGTCGCGGCCGCCAGCGCGGCCCGCGCGGCGTCCGGGTGGTCGCCGACGCCGTCGGCCAGGGCGACCACGAGCGCCCCGGTGACCGGGTCGACGGCCGAGGCGACGGCGTCCGCGTTGACCGTGCGGGGACCCCGGTCGCCCGCGGTGTGCCACGTGCTCCGGACGTCGGGCTTCGTGTCCATGGCCCCTCCTCCCCGCGCGGTACTTCCAGTGTGTGCTCGCGACCTGTGCTTTTCCTGTGGCCCTGGTGAGCTACACCTGAGCGCCGGCCGTCACCCGATGGGGGCCTGTCGTGCGCGCCGGGGCGTGGTGGTCCAATGTGGAGTGAAGAACGCCGCTACCGATCGATGCTTCAAAGGAGAGGCTTGGTCATGGCAATTCAGGACACGGTTCCGGACATCCGGCCGAGGGCGGGGCACGACCTGCTCGTGGGCGTCGAGAGCGTGCTGCCGAGACTCGGGGCCGTCACGGACACCACCGAGCTGGCCGAGAGCCTGATGACCGCGCTGGTGCGCTGCGCCGCCCGCGGGGACACCCCCCGGGTCCGCGAGCAGGCAGACGCCGTCCGCCTCGCCGCCACCCTGCTCCGCGCCGCCGAGCCCGAGAGAGCCACCCCGATCCTGAAGCAGGCCCGCGCCGCCCTCCTCACCACCGCCCCCCTCGCCTGACCACCGCGAGTCCCCCGTTCCGGACCCGCGAGTCCCCCGTTCCGGACCCGCGAGTCCCCCGTTCCGGGACCCGCGTGTCCAACGCTGCGGACCCGCGTGTCCAACGCTGCGGACCCGCGTGTCCAACGCTGCGGACTCGCGTGTCCGACGTTCGGAGCCCGCGAGCCGCCCCCTCGGCGGCTCGCGGGCCCCGCCACGCCCGCTACTCGTCGGCGAGCGGCTCGGCGCGGACCCGGCGCAGCGCAGGCGCGCACACCGACGCCGCCAGCAGCGCGACCAGCGCGCCCAGGACGACCGGCGCGGCGAGCCACGGGCTGAACGTCGGCACGCTGTGCGACACCAGCCCGAACAGGCCCACCCCGACCGCGGTGCCCAGCGCGCCCGCGCCCAGCGTCGCGACCAGAGCCGGCAGCGCGGCCTCCGCCCGCAGCGCCCGGGCCAGCGTCCGCACCGGGGTGCCCGCGGCCATCAGCGCGCCGAACGTGCGCCGCCGGTCCAGCACCGACCCCGCGGTCGCGATCGCCGCGCTCAGTCCACCCAGCACGGACGCGGTCACCAGGCCGATGACCGTCACCCGCCGCAGGTCGGCCAGCTGGGTGTCCTGCTGCCCCAGCTTCATCTCCTTGCTGATCACCTGCTCGCCCCCCGACGCCGCGAGCATGGCGGTCCGCACGGTCTCCCGGTTCGCGTCGTCGGCGGCGACCGCGACGGTGACGCTCGACGGCGGCGCCTCGCGCGGCCACAGCGCCGGGTCCACGATCACCACGCCCGGGGCCCCGCCGGTCACCACCGGAGCGCCGGCCGGCAGCGACACCGGCGCGGACGCCCCGGACCCGTCGCCCGGCACGCCGAGCCCGGACACCGGCACCGTCGAGTCGAGGTAGATCGCCGGGGTGTCCCGGCACGCGATCCCCCCGGTGCCCGGCAGCACCCGCTTGGCGGACGCGCAGTCGGCGACGATCGCGGTGTAGTACTGGTCGCCGGAGCGCAGCTCGCCGTTCCCGATGCGCACCGCGCGCTCGGCCACCCCGTACTCGTCGAGCCGCGAGTCGACGACGGCGGCCGCGTCCGCCGCCCGCGACGGGTCGGTGACGAGGTAGAGCACCGAGTCGCGGAACGGGCTGTAGTACCCGGCCTCCGACTCGAGGCTCGGCATCAGCGTCAGCGCCATGGAGCCGGCGAACACCGCGAGCACCACGCCCGCCGACGCCCGGTACGCGGCCTTCGGGTCGTCGCGCAGCCGCCGCCCGGCCAGCAGCACCGCGGGCCGGCGCCAGATCCGGACGAACACACCGCCGAGCACCGAGGTGACCCACGGCCCGACGATCGTCGGCGACCACATCAGGAGCCCCAGCGACACCAGGATCGGCAGCAGCATCCCGTCCCCCTGGTTGGCCAGCGACAGGAAGAACAGCCCGGCCGCGGCCGGCACGAACAGCAGCCGGACCCCCGACAGCGGCTTGCGGGTGTGCCCGCCGGTCGCGGTCAGCGGGCGGGCGACGACCCGGCGCAGCCCGGCGACCGCGGCACCCACCACGAGCGCCGGGATCGTCAGCGCGATCAGCACGACCGGCACCGGCGGCAGCACGAAGTCCCGGGCGAACCAGGTCCCGCCGTCCCACGGCACGACCGTGGCCAGCCGGTGCAGCAGCGGGCTCGCCGCCACCCCGAGCACCGCGCCGCCGACCGCGGCGAGCCCGGTCTCCGCGGCCACCATCGCCATCACCTGCGCGGGCGTGGCCCCGGCCAGCCGCAGGGCGGCCAGCCGCCGCTCCCGCCGGGCCGCGGTCAGCCGGGACGCCGAGGCGACCAGCACCAGGCTCGGCACCAGCAGCACCACCACGCCCACTCCGGACAGCAGCGCCAGCAGCTGGTCCACCTCGGCCCGGCCGGAGCCGAGCGCCGCGCGCCGCATCGCCGCGCCCGGCATGGTGTCCGGCGTGTGTCCGACCAGGACGACCAGCTGCTCGGGGTAGCGCAGCGCCTCGTCACCGAGCAGGCCTGCGGGCGTGGCCCCGAACCGGTCGGCGAGCTGCGCGGCCGGGCGGCCGCCGGCCAGCTCCGCCAGCCGCGGGGACTGCAGCATCTCGCCGGGACCGGGCAGCCGGTCGATCCCGGGCGGGAGCCGCAGCGTCGCGGGGTCGGTGAGCGGGGCGACGTCGACCCGGGTGATGCGCTGCCCGTCGACCTCGTCCTCGGACGAGCTCCAGCTCACCCGGGTCGGGCCGGCCGCGGTGTGGTCGGGGGTCTGCCAGAGGGTGCGCTCGGCGCGGGACCGGGTCGCGAACGGCAGGCTCACCAGCAGCAGCACCAGGCCGGTCGCGACCGCGACACCGAGCGCGGTGAGCAGCGTGGAGATCTGCGTGCGGCGGTCGGCCCGCAGCACGCGCAGGGCCAGCTGGACCGGGTTCATGCGACCGGCACCGCCCGGGCCTGCTCCGCCGACTCGATCCGGCCGTCCCGGATGGACACCGTGCGCGGGACCGCGGCGGCGAGCTCCCGGTCGTGCGTCACGATGATCACCGCGGCGCCGGTGGACCGCGCCGACTCGATGAGCGCCTGCACGGTCGCGTGCCCGGTCCGGGTGTCCAGCGCGCCGGTCGGCTCGTCGGCGAAGATCACCTTCGGGCGGTGCGCGATCGACCGCGCGATGGCCACCCGCTGCGCCTCGCCGCCGGAGAGCTCTCCCGGCCGCCGGTCCTCCTTGCCGGCCAGCCCGAGCCGGTCGAGCCAGCCGCGCGCGGCGGCCGTCGCCTCGGACCGGCTGCCGCCCCCGAGCAGCAGCGGCAGGGCGACGTTCTCCACGGCGGTCAGCTCGCCGACGAGCATCCCGGACTGGAACACGAAGCCGAACTCGGTGCGCCGCAGCTCGCTGCGGCGGGTCTCGGAGAGCTGGTCGATCCGTTGCCCCGCAAGGGTGATCTGCCCCTCCTCGGCGCGCAGGATGCCGGCCAGCACGTGCAGCAGCGAGGTCTTGCCGGAGCCCGACGGGCCCACGATGGCCAGCACCTCGCCGGCGTGGATGTCGATGTCGACGCCGTCCAGCGCGTGCTGCCGGCCGTACCGCTTGACCAGCCCCCGCCCCGTCAGCAGCGGTGTCGTCTCGTGTGGCACCGGATCTCCCCGTGGTGTTGTGGTCGACGTGAGGTCGCGGCACAGCCTGGGGGAGCGGGGTCGCGCGGCTCTTCGGGCAGATGGCCATCGCGCGCGGGGGCTGGTCGGCCGATCGGCCGATGAGTCACCGGCCGATCGGTCAAGCACGAAGATTGCTCGGCTGAGGTAATGAACGTGCGGACTTTCGTAGGTTTCTTGCGGCCGGCGGCGAGCCCGAAGTGGACGGACGCGGTGGGCGTGCGCGGCAACACCGCCGACGTGACGAAGCATGCGATCGCGCCCGGCTCGACACGCTCGTGCCCACACAGGACACAGACCGCCCGGCTCGCGTGTATGCGTCCTGACCGGACCGTGCGCGGCCGATGTTTCGGTGTCCGGGGTGCGGGTACCCGCCCAGCGGCGTTTGTCCGGTCGCCCGGCCGGACCCGGAACGGGGAGGGCACACGATGGCGCAACGACCCGACGGCAGCGCGACGGCGACGAGCGCGCCGGATGCGAGAACCCTGCGCCGGGCCATCGCCGCGTCGGCGATCGGCAACATGACCGAGTGGTTCGACTACGGCGTCTACGCCTACACCGCGACCTACATCGGCGACGCGTTCTTCCCCAGCGAGAACGAGACGGCGTCCACATTGGGCAGCCTGCTGGTGTTCGCGATCTCGTTCCTGATCCGCCCGATCGGCGGCATGGTGTGGGGCCCGCTCGGTGACCGCGTCGGCCGGCAGCGGGTGCTCGCGACGACGATCCTGCTGATGGCCGGCGCCACGGTCTGCGTCGGCATCCTGCCCGGCTACGCCACGCTGGGCATCCTCGCGCCGATCGGGCTGATCGTGCTGCGGATGATCCAGGGCTTCTCGACCGGTGGCGAGTACGGCGGCGCCGCGACGTTCATGGCCGAGTACGCGCCGGACCGCAAGCGCGGCCGGTTCGGCAGCTTCCTGGAGTTCGGCACGCTCGCCGGGTTCACCCTCGGCGCCGGCCTGGTGCTGATCGCCGAGCAGATCGTCGGCTCCGACGCGATGGCGAGCTTGGGGCTGGCGGCTGCCGTTCCTGGTCGCCGCGCCCCTCGGGCTGATCGGGCTGTACCTGCGCAGCAAGCTCGAGGACACGCCGGTGTTCCGCGAGTGCGCCGCCGACGGCAAGATCGAGGAGAAGACCGGCACGCAGTTCCGCGACCTGTTCCGGTACTGGCGGCCGCTGCTGCAGCTGGTGGGCCTGGTCGTGACGCTGAACATCGTCAACTACACGCTGCTCGCGTACATGCCGACCTACCTGGAGAACGAGATCGGGATGTCGTCGACGAGCTCGCCTCGTCCTGATCATCATCGGCCAGCTGGCCATGATGGCGCTGCTGCCGTTCTCCGGCGCGTGGTCGGACCGGGTCGGCCGCAAGACGCTGTGGTGGATATCGCTGGCCGGCCTGTTCGTCATGGCGATCCCCATGTTCCAGCTGATGGCGCAGGGCTTCGCCGGCGCCGTGATCGCGTTCGCCGTGCTGGGCCTGCTGTACGTGCCGCAGCTGTCGACGATCTCCGCGACGTTCCCGGCGATGTTCCCGACCCACGTCCGGTACGCGGGCTTCGCGATCGCCTACAACGTGTCGACGTCGCTGTTCGGCGGCACCGCGCCGGCGATCAACCAGGGCCTGATCAACGCGACCGGCGACCTGCTGTTCCCGGCCTACTACATGATGGCCGCGTGCGTGGTCGGCGCGGTCGCGCTGATCTTCGTCCCGGAGACCAGGGCGTGCTCGCTGCGCGGCCGGGGCATTCCGGGCATCGACACGAAGCCCCAGCTGGAACCGGTCGCCGTGCCGGCCCGGTAGGCCCGGACGCTCAGGCGAGGCTCGGGTACAGGCCGGCGAGCGGCCCGGACAGGCTGCCGCGCACGGTCCGCGAGATCTCGTCGGCGACGACCTCGTGGACGCCGGACTCCACGCCGTCCAGGGCCAGCGCGGCGATCGCCGCCGGGTCGCTCTTCGGGCCGTCCACATGCGACGCCATGTCGGTGTCCATGTAGCCGACGTGCAGGCCGGTCACCTGGGCGCCGCGCGGGGCGAGCTCGAGGCGCAGCGCGTTCGTCAGCGCCCACTGCGCGGACTTGGCCGCGCTGTAGGCGCCGGAGGTCGGCAGGGTGACCCAGGACAGCACCGACAGCACGTTCAGCACCGCCCGCAGGCCCGGCGCGAACGCGCGGGTCACCGCCAGCGTGCCGAAGTAGTGGGTGTCCATCTCCAGCCGGATGTCCTCCAGCGAGCCGCCCAGCAGCGACGCGCCGGTCGACGAGCCGGCGTTGTTGACCAGCAGCGTCACGTCGTCCGCCACCCCGGCCGCGGCGGCGACCGACGCCGGGTCGGTGACGTCCAGGCGCAGCGGCACCACGCCGTCGAGCGAGACGGCCCGCGGGTCGCGTGCGGTGGCGTAGACCTTCGCCGCGCCGCGGTCGAGCAGGCCCTGGGCGAGGTGGCGGCCGAGGCCGCGGTTGGCGCCGGTGACCAGGGCGACGGAACCGTTGATCTGCATGTGAGCTCCTCGGACAGCTGAGTAGGTTTTTCCAACTTAGCATGAGTTGGATTTTCCAATCCAGGGTATGATGAGCGTCATGGCGAGTACCTGCTCGATCGCCCGCAGCCTGGAGGTGCTGGGGGAGAAGTGGACGTTCCTGGTGGTCCGCGAGGCGCTGACCGGCGTGCGGCGCTTCGCCGACTTCCGGACCGCGCTGGGCGTCGCGCCGGACATCCTCACCGCACGGCTGGCCACCCTGGTCGAGGCGGGCGTGCTGGAGAAGGTGCCCTACCAGGAGCCGGGCGCCCGGCAGCGCTTCGAGTACCGCGTCACCCCGGCCGGCCGCGAGCTGCAGGTGGTGCTCGGCGCGCTGCAGCAGTGGGGCGACGAGCACTGCCCGAACCAGGGCGGCCCGACCGTCGTGCGCCGGTCGGCGGGCGGGCGGCCGCTGCGCGTGGCCTTTGTGGACGATCAGGACGCGGCCGTGCCGCTGCGCGACGTGCGCTTCGAGCGAACGGCCGCCTACCCGGCCTGAGCCGCAATACGCTGTCCGGGTGAGCCATCCCGATACCGGCAAGCGTGTCGCCTGGGCCGAGCTGTTCTTCGATCTCGTGTTCGTCTTCGCGGTCACGCAGCTGGTCGCACTGCTGCACCACGACCACTCCTGGGCCGGTGTCGGCCGCGCGGTCGTCGTGTTCCTGCCGGTCTACTGGGTGTGGGTGGGCACGACCATCCAGACCAACCGCCGCGACCTCGACCGCGCCGCCGAGCAGATCGCGGTGTTCTTCGTGGCGCTGTGCGGGCTGGTCATGGCGTTCGCGCTGCCCTACGCCTACGACGACCGCGGGCTGCTGTTCGCCGGCGCGTACTGGGCGGCCCGGCTGGGGTTCGGGCTGTGGGCCTTCCACGGCGAGCTGCGGCACGTCCAGCCGTTCACCGTCAGCATGGCGTTCACCGGCCCGCTGCTCATGGTGGGCGCGCTGTTCGACGGCCCGGCGCGGGAGATCCTGTGGCTGGCCGGCGCGCTGCTCGACCTCGCGGTGCCCTCGCTGCTGCGCCGCCGGCTGGCCGCGATGGTGTTCGACCCCGGTCACCTCACCGAGCGGTTCGGCCTGTTCGTGCTGATCGCGCTCGGCGAGTCGATCGTGGCGATCGGCGCCCCGGTGGCGAACCGCGGCGTCGCGGTCGGCGTCGCCACGCTGGCCGCGGTGGGTGCGGCGTTCCTGCTGTGCTGCGCCCTGTTCTGGGTGTACTTCCACTTCGCCAACGACGCGATGCGCCACGCGCTGACCATCGCGCCGACCCAGCTGACCATCACCCGGCACGTGTTGTCCTACGGGCACGTGGTGTTCATCGGCGCGATCGTGGCGATCGCGGTCGGCATGGAGGAGACCGTGGCCGAACCGGGCCACCACCTGTCCTGGCCGTTCCTGGGCTTCCTGTTCGGCGGCACCGCGCTGTTCCTCGCCACCTTCGGCTACACCCGCTGGATGATGTTCCGCGCGTGGTCGGTGACCCGGCTGACCGCGGCGGCGGTCGTCCTGGTGCTGCTCCCGGTCGCGCACCTGGTGCCGGCGCTGGCGGCGATCCTGCTGCCGGCCGCGGTGGTCGTCGGGCTGAACGTGGTGGAGTACCTGCGCGTGGCCGCGCGGGCTAGCCGTCCGGCAGCGCCAGCCAGTCCGCCCAGGTGATCTCCACCCCGACGTACCGCGGCCGCTCGAACGGCCACGCCTTCGCCACCCACCGCGGCACCAGCAGGTCCAGCGCCACGGCCAGGTCGGTGTCCACCCGGTCGTCGACCACCCACCAGGAGACCTCCGCGTCCGCGCCGGCCTTGCGCGGCGGGTCGAGGTAGACGCAGCCCAGCAGCTCGGTCTCGGGGAGGTCCAGCAGCGCGTAGTTGAACGACTCGTGCGCCGCGATCTCCCGCTCGTGCCGGGCGAGGTCCGCGCGGTCCTGCTCGTAGGTCATCGTCTCCGGCGGCCAGCCCCACGCCTCGCCGTAGAGGGACCACAGCCGCTCCCGCGAGCCCATCACGGCGGGGAAGTCGATGTCGGCGTCCGCCTCGCGGATCGGCCGCAGGTGGAACCCGTCCAGGATCGGGACGATCGTCGGGTGCGCGAAGTCGTCGGGCAGCCACGCCATGGGCAGACGCTACCGCCGCGACCCGCCCCGGGCCGCCCGGGCGGATCACCGTGCCTACCCGCCGGAGGGCCGGGCCCGTCGGCGCTCCTTCCCGGTACCCGCGCGGAAGCCGTGCTTGACCAGCCGGGCCTCGGTGAGCTCGTCGGCGCTGGTGACGGTGAAGTACAGGCTCAGCGCGAGCGCCAGGGCCAGCGCGCCGACCACGTAGCCGGCGGGCAGCGGGGTGAACAGGGTGAGCAGCAGGTAGCCGGCGACCAGCCACGGCAGCGCCTCGACCAGGACGCGGAGCACGAAACGCCACAGCCAGTTGCGGCTGGTCGTGTCGTGCAGCACCCATTCGCGGTAGCGGTCCGGCAGCCGGCCGCCGAACGTGTAGCGAACCCACTGCACCGGGTTCGGTCGTCGGATGGCCATGTGAGCGGGGTACCCGGCACGACCGGGTTCTGCACGGGATGCGCTACTCGATGCCGTCGATCTCGCCCGTCTCGGTGACGACGCGGGCGAGGTCGCGCAGCTTGACGTTGCGTGTCTGGGACTCCTTGCGCAGCGTCTCGAACGCCTGCTGCTCGGTCAGCTTGTGGCGTTCCATGATGATGCCCAGCGCCTCGCCGATCTCCTGTCGGGTGGCGATCGCCTCGCGCAGCTGAGCGTCGGTGCGGACGCTGGCGATCGCCACCGCCGCGTGCGCGGCCAGCAGCCAGCCGACGTGCTCGGTGCGGTCGCCGAACGTGTCCGGCCGCGACGAGTACAGGTTCAGCGCCCCCAGGTTCTCGTCCTCGGTGAACAGCAGGAACCCCATGGCGGCGCCGATGCCCTCGCGGCGCGCGGCCGGCGCGTACCGGGGCCACCGGTCGCCCGCGGTGGCCATGTCGGCGATGCGGAACGCCTGCTCCTCGTAGAGCGTCGCGTTCAGGCAGGGCCCCTCGCCCAGCTCGTCCTGGATCCGGTCGGAGGTGCGGGCCATGTCGTGGGTCGCCGCGAGGGTGCGCACCGAGCCGTTCCGGACGACCAGGATGCCGGCGGCCTCGCAGCCGTCGATGAGCTCGACCGCGTGGGCGACGACGCGGTCGAGCGTCTGCTGGACGGTGGGTTGCGCGAGCAGGTCCCGGGCCATCTCGGCCAGCGCCGCGGGCAGGTTCTCGGGACTCTCCGGGTGGGTCATGCCACCGCCTTTCTCGGCTCGGACGGCCACCGGGCGGACCACCGGCGGTCCGCCCGGTGGCCGGTCGCCGCTATCCCTCGCGGAGGAACTCGGCCACGACGGGCGCGGTGACGGCCGGCTCGATCGTGTGACGTGCCCCGCCGGGCACCTCGACGTGCCGGCCCTTGGGCAGGGCCGCCGCCGTCGCGACCGCGGACCGTGCCAGCTCCGGCCAGGTCAGCGCGCCGTGCATGACCAGCGTCGGGGTGGCGAGCGAGGCCGGCGGGGCGGCGCCGGTGGTGATGCTGGAGTCGTACACGACGCTCTGCGCCATGGCCTCCAGCGCCGGGAACATCGGCGAGCGGCGGATCTGCGCCACCACCTCGCGGGGCAGCCCGATGCCCTCGAGCTGGAACAGCTCGACCGCGTCGCCCGGGCGCCCCGCGTCGACGAGCTCGCCGAGCCTGCGGGGCAGGTCGGCGGCGTTGCCCTCGCCGAACGGGTACGGCGGCTCGTAGCAGACCGCCCTGGAGACCGCCGAGCCGCGCGCCGCCGCGTGCAGCGCCAGGATGCCGCCCGAGGAGAAGCCGAAGACGTGCGCGCTGCCGCCGACCGCGGCGATCAGCGCGTCCAGGTCCTCGGCCTCCCGGTCGACCGACCACGGCTTGGTGTCCCCGCTGTCACCGCGGGCGCGCCGGTCGTAGGTGACCACGGTGAAGTCGCCGGCGAGCGCCGCGGCCAGCGGGGCGAGCGTCGCGCGGTCGTTGAACGCTCCGGCTATGAGGACCACGGCCGGCCCGGAGCCGGCGCGGTCGTAGGCGATGGTGGTTCCGTCGGACGAGGTGACTGTGTTCATGCCCCACCGACGAACCGTGCCGAGCTGGATCGACACCCCACCCACGTTCGCGTCCGCGGCACCATCCGCACAGGATAGGCGGGGCTGGGGGATCAGTGGTTGACGGACGCGGCGCGGACCGCGGCGACCGCGTCCGGCACCGTGTCGAACGTCGGCAGCGCCTCGCGCAGGCCCAGCACCTCCAGCGGCCGCAGGACCGGTCGGGAGTTGGCCACCAGCGCCCAGGCCAGCCGGTCCCGCAGGGCGCGGTCGTCGGTGTCGGTGAGCACCGTGAGGCCCGACGCGGCGAGGAAGTCCACCCGGCTCAGGTCGAGCACCAGCCCGCCGGAGCCGACGTGGTCGTCGAGGCACCGGCGCAGCACGGGGGTGGTCAGCAGATCGAGGGCGCCGATGACGTGGGCCACGACCGGCTGGTCCGCGCGCCGCTCCAGGTCGATGTCGAAGATGTCGGTGACCGATGGTGCGGCATGACCGGGTCCGCGAGGACGCGGTGTGACGACCTCACCACCGGGCCACCAGGATGTGTTGTGCACGACGTACGCCTCTTCTCGTTGTGGACGAGTAGCGGAGTACACGAGCGCACTGAGAAAGTGTTGACGCAATGCTGCACCAGAACGCCGTTCACCGCTGAGGCACGCTCCGCCTCCAGGTACGGCTGGTTGCTCAACCGCGCTTCCTCCAACGGTAGGCCCCCTCCGCCCACATCACAAGTCCGCCGCACCCGGGCGCGGCCCGTCGGGCGACGGGTGAGGCACGCTCTACAAAGGACTGTCGGTGCCGTGGCCGGCATCCGCGAGCGCCGCGGCGATCCCGGCCACGACGTCGGGATGGCCCAGCGGCATCGGCGGCTCGACCCGGTCCCCGGCGCCGCCGGGGCTGCGCGCGACGACGCGGGTGACGGCCGACATCGGGGTGTCCGCCGGCGGGTCCACGAGCAGCACCGAGCCGACCACGTCGTCGAACTGGCCGGCCAGCGCCACCGCGACCGCGCAGGCCTCGCCACCGGCCACGACATCGACCCGGGTCCGGCGCTCGGCCAGCGTCTCCAGCACGTCCTCGACGTCCTCCACGGAGTCCCGGCTCGCCGGCATCCGGCACCACGCGATCTGGTGGCCGGCGGCCAGCCGGTGCCACGTGGCGGGCAGGTCCTCGTGCTTCGCGGCGCCCGTCGGGTCGATGACGACCAGCGCCGGACCCAGTTCGGGGCCGGCCCACACCACCGGCGGTCCCTGCGCCCGCGGGCCGTCGGCGTCGAACTCACGCACCTGCCTCACCTCGTCTCACGTCGTCCCACGCGGCGCGGCGCTCCTCGCGGACCACCTCCGCGGCCGGTGTGCCGGTCCGCACGCCGCGGAAGCGAGGGAGGCGCAGCCGGCCCTCCCGGGTCCAGTCGGCGAACCCGACCCCGATCACCATCTCCGGCCGGACCCAGTGCGCGGTCGGCTCGGTGACCTCGTCGGCGAACGGGCTTCCCGCCCGTGCCATGCCGTCCATCCGGGCGCGCAGCGCGCGCAGCGTGGCCCGGTCGTAGCCGGTGCCGACCTTGCCGGCGTACCGCAACCGGTCTCCCTCGTGGTACCCGATGAGCAGCGCGCCGAACCCGACGCGGGCGCCCTGCGGGTCGGTGAACCCGCCGACCACGAACTCCTGGTCGCGCACGCAGGTGAACGTCAGCCAGTCGGAGGACGGGCCCGCCTGGTACCGCGAGTCCGCCCGCTTGGCGACCAGCCCCTCCCACCCGAGGTCGCACGCCTGCCGGTAGAAGGCCTCGCCGTGGCGGTCGCGGTGCTCGCTGAACCGCAGCGGGTCGCGGTAGCGGAAGGCGTTGCGCAGCAGGTGCTTGCGGTACCGCAACGGCCTGCGGGTGAGCTCGGTGCCGTCGAGGGCGAGCATGTCGAACAGGTAGTAGTAGACGGCCACGTCGCCCTTGCCGTGGTGCAGGCGGGACCGCAGCCGGACGAGGCTGGTCACCGGACCGTCGAAAGCGACGATCGCGCCGTCGACGACGAACCGCTCACCACCGAGCGCGGCAAGCGCGTCGGCCACCTCCGGGAAGGCGTCGTCGATCCGCCGCCGGTCCCGCGTCCACAGCTGCGGGCGCCGACCGTCTCGAACGGACAGTGCGCGGATGCCGTCGAGCTTGCGCTCGAAGACCCAGTTCTCGTCGGAGAACCTGCGATCGGTGGCCGTGGCGAGCATGGGGGAGAGCCAGCCGCTCATCGCGCCGCCTCCCGTTGGCAGGGCATGGACGGCGGCCTACCCCGTCGAGGCGGCGGTGAAACACCCGCTGCCTCAGCCGTCGCCGCCCGCGATCCGCAGGTGCGCGAGGTCCTCCACGGCCGGCGCGGCGAGCAACGCGCCGGTGGCCAGGTGGTTCTGCAGCACCCGCAGGTCCTCGGCCATCTCGGCGAGGGTCTCACGGGGGCGCCAGCGTTCGCCGCGGCCGTCGACGAGCCGCCCGGGGTCCAGGGCGGACACCTGGTCGGCGAGCCGGCCCCAGGTCGCGGCCAGGGCGGCGGTCTGCTCGGCCGCGCGCGCGATCGCCGCGCCCACCTCCGCCGGCCCGGCGTCGCCGGCGGGTCCGGGCGCGGGCAGCGCGGCGGCCAGCGTGGGCCGCACGTCGAGGCTCGCGCGCCTGCCGGTGATGTCCATCACCCGCAGCACGGTGGGGTTGGCGGTCACCACCCGCAGCGTCGCGCCGTGCGCGTCGAGCCGGGCCTTCGTGTCGAGCAGCAGCGACAGGCCGGTGCACGCCAGGAACGTGGTGGCGGTCAAGTCGCAGACCAGCAGCCGGGTCGCCGGATCGGTGGCCACCGGGTCGAGCGCGGCGGCCAGCGCGTCGCGGTTCGCGAGGTCGATCTCGCCGCAGGCGGACACGACCACGACACCGTCCGTGGGGGTGCAGGTGCCCAGCGCGAGCGTGGGATCGGTCGAGGGAAGACGGTGACGCCGTAGTGGTGATGCCGGATGCGGCGCCGTGCAGAAGAGTTCAGCCATACAGGCCCCTCAGGATCGAATCGAGGCGCACGGCTGACTGCGTAACCGTGAAGTCGCGATCACCCTAGCTCCCGGCGCTGACAGGGGGAAGACTCGGGGCATGGCCGACGACATTCTGACCATCGCGCGGGAGCTCGTCGAGGTCACGCGCCTCGTCGAGGCGGACGACTTCGGCGGCACCCTCGACCGGTTCGTCACGCGGATCGTCCGCACGATCCCCGGCTGTGACGCGGCCACGATCACCGTCCGCAGCGCCGACTCGGTGGAGACCGTGGCCGGCGGCAAGGACCTGGGGTTCGACCCGCTCGTCCCCGGGCCGGTCGTGGAGGCGGTCACCTTCGCCGAGCCCCGCCGGCTCGGCGACGCCGCGAACGACCAGCGCTGGCCCGCGTACAGCGTGCACCTGATCAACGGCGGCTTCCAGGGCTGCCTGGCGCTGCCGCTGGTCACCCAGGGTGAGGAGACCGCGGTACTGACGCTGTTCTCCGAGGTGGCCGGCCAGTTCGACGAGCTCGGCTACGACGTCGTGCTGCTGCTGACCCTGCACGCCGGGGTGACCTTCGACAACGCCTCGCTGTACCACGACAGCAGCGAGCTGATCGGGCAGCTGCGGGTGGCCCTGCGTACCCGCTCGATGGTCGGGCGCGCGCAGGGCCTGCTGATGCGCCACTTCTCCTACGACTCCGAGCAGGCCTTCGACCGGCTCAGGCGTGCCTCCCAGAACAGCAACACCAAGCTGCGAGACCTCGCCGCGCTGGTCGTGCAGGCCCACGAGGACGGCCGGTTCGAGGCCGAGGTGGAGAAGCTCGCCCTGTCCGCGGCCGAGTCGCGCTGAGATCGCACTACCCCATCGGCGGCCGGATCGCGAGAGGACTCGACCGGCGCTCCAGCCACACGAGAGCGGCCGGACATACGTTCGGTGACACACCGTTCACGGAGGCCAGCCATGGGATCGACCCGGCACGTGCTGTTCGTCAGCCGCCCCGACGCGGATCACCAGTACCTGACGCTCGCGGTGGCCGAGGAGCTCGGCCGTCGCGGGCACACGGTGACGTTCGCCACGAGCGACCCGTTCGCGGAGGAGGACGCCGAGTCGGGCGTGCTGCTGCTGCGCTACGGGCGGGACGTGCACGCCCTGCTGGGCCTGCCGGCGTTCGCCGCGCGGCTGCGCAAAGACCCGGTCGACCTGGTGGTGTGCGATCCGCGGACCCACGGTGAGGCGGTCGAGCTGGGCCGCGAGTGGGGTGCGCGGGTGATGGTCGCGCACACGAACCTGGCCGGCGGCGGGCCCGTGGACTGGCCGGCGGAGCGGTCGTTCGGCGAGGACTACCTGTACGTGCACCCGGCCGGGCGCGGCACGGTGTTCGGCGGGTGGGCGCCCGGCGACCCGCGCCAGGTCCTGGTGGTCTCCCTCGGCGCGGTGCCGGTCGAGCTGCTCGCCGAGGCGTTCGGCGAGCGGGACTGGCAGGTGCTCGTGCTGGGCACCGACCTGTCCCCGGAGGACCTGCCGGCCAACTTCACGCCGCTGCCGGCCCGGTTCGCCGTCCTCGACCACGCGGACGCCGTGCTGGCCGACGGCGAGCTGCCCGGCATCGCCGCCGCGCTGCGCCACGCGACCCCGCTGGTCCTCGCGCCGCGCACACCCGTCCAGCGCCGGCACGCCGCACGGGTGGCCGAGCTCGGGCTGGGCGTCGTGGTGCGCCTCGCCGACCTCGACGCGGCGGCGCTGCGCCACACGGTGGCGCGGCTCGCGGTGGACGAGCCGGCCCGCGCCGCGGCCCGCCGGGTGCGGCGGCTGGTCCGCGAGTCCGGCGCGCCGGTCCGGGTGTCCGACGCCGTGGAGTCCCGGCTGGCCGACGCCGACCGCCGCGAGGCCGCCTGACGCGGCCCCCGCCCGTGCACCACGGGCGCCCCACCCGTCACCTCGCGCCCGTCAGCCATCGCCGCGCGGCACCCACCCGGCGGGGAACCGCAGGAGCACCGGGTCCACCACGTCCGGCCACGGCTCCGCGCGCGCGATGCGTGCCAGTCTGGTCACCCGTGCCGCCTGGTCGAGCCAGTTGCGGCAGGGCAGGCACGCGTCCAGGTGCACGTCCAGCTCCCGCGCCTCCCCGGTACCGGTCTCGCCGTCGAGGTAGGCGGAGAGCAACTCCTCGTAGTACTCGCACTCCACACCAGAGAGGTCGGTTGACCCCCTCACGGGGTTCCCGTGAATTCGTCATACCGGCTCGATCATTCACATGACACCCGTCTGAAACCTCGCTCGAATCGCGCTGGAACGCATTTTCCGGACCGGACCCGTGGTTACAGTTCCGGGCATGGCGGAGAAATCATCGGACGAGGCGATTACGGACCTGGCACTCGCCGCGGGGCGCGGTGACCGGGCCGCCGCGGGCGCGTTCATTCGCGCGACGCAACGCGATGTGTGGCGTTTTCTCACCCACCTGGCCGGACCGGCGGACGCCGAGGACCTGACCCAGGAGACGTTCGTCCGCGCGCTGCGCAACCTGCCCACCTTCGCCGCCCGCAGCCATGCGCGGGCCTGGCTGCTGGCCATCGCGCGGCGGGTCGCGGTCGACCACACCCGCGCCGCGATGAGCAGGCCGCGGCTGTCCTCGGCCGACGACTGGCAGGCCGCTGCGGAACGTCTCCCCGCAGGTCAGCTGCCGGGTGTCGACGACACCGTGGCGCTCGGGCAGGCGCTGCGCATGCTCGCGCCGGAGCGCCGCGAGGCCTTCGTGCTCACCCAGGTCGTCGGGCTGGCCTACGCGGAGGCCGCGCGGGCGTGCGGCTGCCCGGTCGGCACAATCCGGTCCCGGGTCGCCCGGGCCCGTCGCGACCTCGCGGGCGCCCTCGGTGGCGGCCGGCGGCGTGATTCCGCGCATCGCGTGTCCCAATCAATGTGAATACTCGGGGGTGTGAGGACGAAATGGCAATTCTCGACGTCGATCCGGACAGTCCAGTGGAATTGTCGGAATTGGTGGACGCCATTCCGCTCACCGCGGCGCAGGCGGGGATCTGGACCGGCCAGCAGCTCGAGCGCGACAATCCCGCGTTCAACATCGCCGAGTACGTCGAGATCCGCGGCCCGGTCGACGCCTACCTGTTCGAGGCCGCCGTGCGGCGCGCGGTCGGCGAGACCGAGGCGCTCAACGTCCGGTTCGTGCCGGTCGCCGACGGGGGCGCGGTCCAGGTGCCCGACCCGCGGTCCGGCTTCCCGTTCCCGGTGCTGGACCTGCGCTCCGCGGCCGACCCGATGGCCGCCGCCCGCGAGTGGATGGACGCCGACCTCGCGCCGTCCACCGACCTGTCCACCGGGCCCCTGTTCGCCCAGGCCCTGCTGCGCGTCGGCACCGAGCACTTCCTCTGGTACCAGCGGGTCCACCACATCGCACTCGACGGCTTCGGCCTCTCGCTGGTCGCCCGGCGGGTCGCCGAGGTCTACACCGCCCTCGACGCGGGCGCCGAGCCGCCGCCCGCCCGGTTCGGCCCGCTCGCCTCGGTGGCCGAGGAGGACGCCGCCTACGCGTCGTCGGCGCAGTGCGCGGCGGACCGGGAGTTCTGGGTCGAGCGGGCCGGCGACGGCACCGACCCGCCGAGCCTCGCTACCCGCGGCGGCCCGCTGGCCCGCTCGGTGCTGCGCCGCGGCGACGACCTCTCCGCCGCCACCGTCGAGACGCTCACGTCGGTCGCCCGCGCCGCCGGGGTGTTCTGGAGCGACGTGGTCGGCGCGGCGTTCGCCGCCTACCTGCACCGGATGACCGGCGCCACGGACATCCCGCTGACCCTGCCGCTGATGAACCGCCTCGGCTCGGCGGCGCTGCGGGTGCCGTGCATGGTCACCAACGCCGCGCGGCTCAGGCTGGCGGTCACCGCCGCGGACAGCCTCGCCACGCTGGCCGCCGCGCACGCCGCCGAGCTGCGCGAGATCCGGCCGCACTTCCGCTACCGCTACGAGCAGCTGCGCCGCGACCTTCGGCTGGTGGCCGGCGGCCGCAAGCTGTTCGGCCCCTCGGTCAACATGATGGCCTTCGACTACGGCCTGTCCTTCGCCGGCGTCCCCGGGACCGTGCACAACGTCACCGCCGGGCTCGTCGAGGACATGGTCCTCAACATCTACGACCGCGCCGACGGCAGCGGGCTGCGGGTCGCCCTGGACGCGAACCCCAACCACTACGACCGCGAGGAGGTCGTGACCCACCTGCGCCGGTTCGTGACGCTGCTCGGCCGGGCCGCCGCCGAGCCGGACCGGCCGGTCGGCGAGCTGGACCTGCTGCTGCCCGGCGAGCGGGAGACGCTGCTGCACCGGTGGAACGGCGCCACCACCCCGGTGCCGGCGGCGACAGTGCCCGCGCTGCTGCGGGCCCGGGCCGCGGCGAGTCCCGACGCGGTCGCCCTGGTCGCCGGGGACGCCACGCTCACGTTCGCGGAGCTGGACGCGCGGGCCAACCGGCTGGCCCGGCTGCTGCTCGCGCACGGCGCCGGGCCCGGGCGGCGGGTGGCGCTGCTGCTGCCGCGCACCGCGGACACGATCGTCGCGCTGTTCGCCGTGCTCAAGGCCGGCGCCGCGTACGTGCCGGTGGACGTCGAGTACCCGGCCGAACGGATCCGGTTCATGCTCGACGACAGCGGCGCCGTGCTGGTGCTGACCACCGAGGAGCTGGCCGGCACCGTGCCCGCGCCGACCCTGGTCGTCGGCGGCCCGCTCGCGGCCGCGGAGTCCGATGTGGACCTCGCGGAGCCGGACGGTGCGCTGTGCCTGATCTACACCTCCGGCTCCACCGGGCGGCCCAAGGGTGTGGTGCTCGAGCACCGGGGCATGGTGAACCTGTTCGCCCACCACCGCGAGTACCTGATCGAGCGCGAGGCCGGGTCGCGCCGGATCGCGGCGGCGCTGACCGCGTCGCTGTCGTTCGACACGTCCTGGGAGGGCCTGCTGTGGCTGCTGGCCGGCCACGAGCTGCACTTCGTCGACGACGACGTCCGGCGGGAGCCGGCCGCGATGCTCGACTACATCGCCGCGCACCGCATCGACTTCCTCGACCTCACGCCCACCTACGCCGAGGAGCTCGTGGCCGGCGGGCTCCTGGAGGCCGCGCACCGGCCGGCGGTGGTCGCGCTGGGCGGCGAGGCAGCCGGGCCGGCGCTGTGGACCGCGCTGCGCGAGTCGGACATCGCCGGTTACAACCTGTACGGCCCCACCGAGTGCACCGTGGACACCCTCGCCTGCCGGCTCGCCGACAGCGAGACCCCGGTGATCGGCAGGCCGATCGCCAACACGCGCGCCTACGTGCTCGACGCGAACCGGCGGCCGGTGCCGCCCGGGGTGACCGGCGAGCTGTGGCTGGGCGGTGCGCCGGTCGCCCGCGGCTACCACGAGCGCGACGAGCTGACCGCGCAGCGGTTCGTCCCCGACCCGTTCCACGGCGGCCGGATGTACCGCACCGGCGACCTGGCGCGGCACCGCCGGGACGGGATGGTGGAGTACCTGGGCCGGGCCGACGACCAGGTGAAGATCCGCGGCTTCCGGATCGAGCTGGGCGAGGTCGAGGCCGCGCTGGCCGGGCACCCGGCGGTGGAGCGGGCGGCGGTGACCGTGTGGGACGGCGGGCCGGGCGGCCGTAGGCTCGCGGCGTACGTGGTCGGCGCGGTGGACCCGGCCGAGCTGCGCGGCTACGTGGCCGAGCGGCTGCCCGAGTACCTGGTGCCGCCCGCGATCACCACGGTGGACCGGCTGCCGGTGACCCCCAACGGGAAGCTGGACCGCGCCGCCCTGCCGGAGCCGGTGGTGCGCGCGGCGAGCCGCCCGCCCCGCGACGAGCGGGAGCGGGTGCTGTGCGCGATGTTCGCCGAGACCCTCGGCGTGCCGTCGGTGGGCATCGACGACGACTTCTTCTTCCTGGGCGGGCACTCGCTGCTGGTGGCCCGGCTGATCAACCGGATCAAGGCGGAGTTCGGCGTCAAGATCGGCATCCGGGCGGTGTTCGGGGCCCCGACGGTCGCCCGGCTGGCGCCCTCGCTGGGCGATCCGGCGGCCCCGCAGCTCAGCGCGTTCGACGTGATCCTGCCGCTGCGGGCGGAGGGGGACGCGCCGCCGCTGTTCTGCCTGCACCCGGCCGGCGGGATCAGCTGGTCCTACGCCGGGCTGATCACCACGCTGGACCCCCGGGTGCCGATCCACGGCGTGCAGGCGCGCGGCATCGACCGCGACGAGCCGATCGCGACCTCGATCCCGGAGATGGTCGCCGACTACGTGCGGGAGATCCGCCGGGCGTGCCCGCGCGGTCCGTACCGCCTGCTGGGCTGGTCGCTGGGCGGGGTGCTGGCGCACGAGGCCGCGGTGCGGCTGCAGGCCGAGGGGGAGGAGGTGGCGCTGCTCGCGCTGCTGGACTCCTACCCCATCCCGTCCGCCTGGCAGCACCAGGAGGTCCCGCGCAAGCGCGACTTCCTGGTCGAGGTGCTGGGCCAGGCGGGGTTCGACCGCGACGACGTGCCGGACGAGGACCTGACCTCGGACCGGGTGGCGGGGGCGCTGCAGGAGCAGGGCGTCGGCCTGCTGGCCACGCTGGAGCCGCGGCACCTGGACGCGGTGTACCGGGCGTTCGTCGAGCACACGCGGGTCGGCCCCGGTCACGAGCTCGGGCGGTTCCGCGGCGACGCGGTGCTGTTCGTGGCGACCGAGGGCAAGACCGCGGACTCGCCGACGCCGCCGCTGTGGCGCCCGCACATCACCGGGCACCTGACCATCCACGAGATCGCCTGCGAGCACAACCAGATGGCGACGCCGGCGGCGCTGGCCGAGGTCGGCCGGGTGCTCACCGCCGCGCTCGCCGACCGGAACGGGGGACTCGCGGGTCCGGAGCGGGGGACTCGCGGGTGGGGGGCGGCGGCGTGAGGGCCACCCCGCGGGACTGGGCGGGGTTGCGGGTGCTGCTGGCGGCCACGTTCATTGGGGCAGGTCGACGGGTTCGTGGTCAGCGTGGCCGGCCCGTCCATCCAGCGGGACCTGCACGCCTCGTTCGGGCAGATCCAGCTCGTCGGTGCCGGGTACGTGCTCGCGTTCGCGGCGTTCCTCGTCGTCGGCGCGCGGCTCGGCGACCGCCACGGGCGGCGCCGCGTGTTCACCGCCGGGGTCGCCGCCTTCACCGCCACCTCGGCGATGTGTGGGCTCGCCCCCACCGCCGGCCTGCTCGTCGCCGGGCGGTTCGCCCAGGGGGCCGCCGCCGCGGTGATGGTGCCGCAGGTGCTCGCGCTCGCGCGGGCCATGTTCACCGAGCCCGCCGACCAGGCGCGCGCCATCGGCCGGTACGGCGTGGTCGTCGGGTCCGGTGTGGTCGCCGGCGTGGCCGGGGGCGGGCTGCTCGCGCACCTGGACGGCTGGCGTCCGGTGCTGCTGGTGAACGTCCCGATCGGACTGTGCATACTGGCCGCCGCCGGCGCGGTCCGGGAGAGCCGGGGCGCCGCCGGGCGGCTCGACCTCGCCGGGGCCGCGCTCGCCGTGACCGGTGTGCCCGCGCTGCTGGTGCCGCTGATCTTCCCCGGCACGTGGTGGCCGCTGGCGCTCGCGGCCGCCGCGCTCGGCGCGCTCGTGTGGCGGCAGCGCACCGCGCCCGACCCGCTGTTCCCGCCGCGTGTGCTGACCACGCCCGGGATGCCGCGCAGCCTCGTCACGCTGGCCGTCTTCTTCGCCGGCAACTCGGGGCTCTTCCTCGTCGTCACCTACTACACGCAGACCGGGCTCGGGCTCGACCCGTTCGCCGCCGGGCTGCTGTTCGTGCCGATGGGCCTCGGCTTCGTGCTGGCACAGCGGTTCACCGCACGGGCCGGCCCGGTCGCCGGCGCGGGCCTGCTGGCCGCCTCCCTGCTCGCCGCGGCGGCGGCCGCCCACGCGCCCGCGGCCGTCCAGCCCGGGCTGCTCGCGCTGCTGCTCGCGGTGGCCGGCGCCGGCCAGGGGCTCGTGGCCACCCCGCTGGTCACCGCGATCATCGCGACCGTGCGGCCGGTGGACGCCGGGGCCACCTCCGGCGTGGCCACCACCGTCACCCAGGCAGGCCTCGCGCTCGGCGTCGCGGTCACCGGCGCCTGGTACCGGCTCGTCCTCGGTGGCACCCCGGGCGATCCGCACGCCCCCGACCGCGCCCCGCTCGCGTTCACCGCGGCGGCCGTGCTGCTCGCCACGTTCGCGGCGCTCACCTGCCTGATCACCTACCGGAGGAGGATCGATGAAGAAGGCCGCAACGACAGCGCTGGCGGCACTGCTCGCGGCGACCGGCCTGGCGACCTCGGCGTGCGTGTCGGCGAGCACCGCGGACACGCCTGAGCGGACCGGCCGGGGCTACCCGGTCACGGTCACCAACTGCGGCGCCAGGTACACCTACACCGCGGCGCCCCGCCGGGTGGTGGTGATGAACGGCGGCTCGGTCGCCGAGGTGTCCTCGCTGGTCGCGCTCGGCCTCGACGACCGCATCGTGGCCAACGCACAGTCCTACGGTGCGTCCGAAGTGGATGGACGGGCGGAGCGGATCGCGAAGCTGCCGACCGGGGACATCGAGCTCAACGAGATGATGGACATCCCGCGCGAGGCGATGATCGGCCTGCGCCCGGACTTCGTGATCTCCACCTACGACGGCGGCTTCCGCGCCGACGCCGGCTTCGCCACCCGCGAGGACCTGCGCGCGGTCGGCGCGAACTCCTACGCGCCGGAGACCTCGTGCGGCGAGGTCGGCACGGTCGCCCACCGTCCGTCCATCGAGGACAGCTACGCGCTGCTGCGCGACCTCGGCACGATCTTCGGCGTGCGCGACCGCGCGGACACGCTGATCGCGGCGTCGAAGCGGCGGGTCGCGGCGGTCTCCTCGGCCGTCGCCGGCGAGCCGGCGCGCAACGTCCTGCTGGTCATCCCCGGCATGTCGATGGGCGGGGACATCGGTTCCATCGGCGGCAACGGCATCTGGAACGACATCTTTTCCAAGGCCGGCGCGCGGAACGTGTTCGGCGACGCCACGGACATGTTCGCCACGCCCTCCCGCGAGCAGCTCGCCGCGGCCGACGTGGACGCCCTCGTCGTGGTGAACTACATGAGCAAGGATCCCGGCGCGGACGCGCGCGCGGTGCTCGCCGCGTTCCCGCAGTGGGACGCCGCCCGCGACGGCCGCTACGTCGTGCTGTCCGACTCGATCTACCTGGGACCCAGCAACGAACTCGCGGTCGAGAAGATCGCCGCGACCGTGCACCCCGGGGTGGCCTGAGCCATGGCGACCGCACCGGCCGTGGCGCGGGCGAGGCCGCGCTCGCCGCACGACCTCCCGCTGCCGGCCTGCCTGCTGGCCCTGGGCGCGCTGCTCGCGGTGGTGGTCGTGGCGGCCGCGGGCATCGGGTCGGTGCCGGTTCCGGCCGGTGCCGCCTGGCGCATCGTCGTCGCGCACCTCACCGGCCAGGGGATGCCCGGCGACCCGGCGCTCGACCAGATCCTGTGGAACTTCCGCATCCCGCGGGTGCTGCTGGCCGCGCTGTGCGGCGCGGGGCTCGCCGTCGCCGGCGTGGTGCTGCAGGCGCTGACCGGCAACCCGCTGGCCGACCCGTACATCCTCGGCGTCTCGGCGGGCGGGTCGGTCGGCGCGGTGCTCGTGCTGTCCGCGGGCGCCGGGGTGCTCGGCGGGCTCGGCGTGTCGGGCGCGGCGTTCCTCGGCGCGATGCTCGCCGTCGGGCTGGTGTTCCTGCTCGGCCAGCAGCGTGGCCGGCTGCATCCGGTGCGGCTGGTGCTGGCCGGGGTGGCGGTCAGCTACGCGTTCACCTCGGTCACGAGCTACCTGCAGCTGCGGTCCGAGCCCAACGACATGCGGCAGATCATGTTCTGGCTGCTGGGCAGCGTGTCCGGGGCGCACTGGAGCCAGCTGCCGGTGATCGGCGCGGTGGTGGTCACGACGACCCTGCTGCTCACCCTGTTCGGCCGCCGGCTCAACGCGCTGGTGACCGGCGACGAGTCGGCCACCGCGCTCGGCATCGACGTGCGCCGGCTGCGGATCGGGCTGATCGTGCTCACCTCGCTGCTGGCCGGCGCCATGATCGCGGTCGCGGGCGGGATCGGGTTCGTCGGGCTGATGGTGCCGCACCTGGTGCGGATGGCCTTCGGCGCCGACCACCGCCGGCTGCTGCCGCTCTCGGCGCTGGTGGGCGCGCTGTACCTCGTGGTGGTGGACCTGCTCTCGCGCACCCTGGACGCGCCGAACGAGCTGCCCTTGAACATCCTCACCGCGCTGTTCGGCGCGCCGTTCTTCGTCTGGCTGCTGCGTCGCGATCGGAGCGTGATGAGCTGATGAGGCTGGAGGTCGCGGGGGTCCGGGTCGCCGTGGGGGAGAGGACCATCCTGCACGACGTCGACCTGGCGGTGGCCGACGGCGAGCTCGTCGGGCTCGTCGGGCCGAACGGCAGCGGGAAGTCCACCCTGCTGCGCACCGTGTACCGGTCGGTAAGGCCCACCGCCGGCACCGTCCGCGTCGGCGGGGACGACGTGTGGGCGCTGTCGGCGCGCGCCGCCGCCCGCCGGGTCACCGCGGTGCTTCAGGACAGTCCGGTGCCGCCGGGGCTCACGGTGACCGAAGTGGTCGCGCTCGGCCGCACGCCGCACCACGGGCTGTTCGGCCGAGACACCGCGGCGGACCGCGAAATCGTTGACGAGGCAACGGAACGGGTCGGTGCCACGGCGTTCGCCGGCCGTCTCTACGGGTCGCTGTCCGGCGGCGAACGGCAGCGGGTGCTGCTCGCACGGGCACTCGCCCAACAACCGAAACTGTTGGTACTGGACGAGCCCACTAACCATTTGGACATTCGAGCCCGCTTCGAGCTACTGGATCTGGTCCGTTCGCTGGGAATGACGACGCTGGCCGTGCTGCACGACCTCGACCTCGCGGCGCGCAGCTGCGACCGGTTGGTGGTGCTGTGCAACGGTGTCGCGGTCGCCGCGGGCTCCCCGCTGGACGTCCTGACGCCACGGTTGCTGCGCGAGGTGTTCGGGGTGCGCGCGAGCGCCGGACGGGGCGGCGACGGGATCGTGCGCATCACCTATGCCGCGCGGCCACTCGCCCCGGTGACTGCACTCGCAAAGGCGGGTTGAACCGTTCGGCGTACGGCCAATCGGTCCGAACGGGCGCGAATCGTCGGTGACCAATCCGGTACGCTCAGTTGCTGCACCGGATATGCGTAAACCATTCAGTAATGCTTGCGGCTTAACGTAGTTGACATTTGACATCTGTACCGGCACGAAGTGTAATCTATTTGCGCGAGCGGGGGGTTGTTCTCGACGAGGTGGTACGGGCGTGACCGCAGGGGTAGAAGATTCGGATCTCGCCACACGGGCGACGTTCTCACCGCTGCCTCCTGCCCGGCTCGCGCGCGCCGTGGTGGCGGCCGTCTTCATCGGACTGACGCTGATCGGCTTCATCCGCATCCTGTACGAGCAGGGTGACGACACGGTCGGGGTGACCGTCTCGTTCTCCTGCATCGTGGCACTGTTGTTGTTGCAACTACTATGGTTCAGCGGCCCGCAGGCCCGATTACGCTCGCCGGTCGGCTACGTCGCGCTGGCCGCCCAGGCGGGCCTGGTCTACCTGCCGATGATCAGGTTCAGCGACGCGTGGGCGGCCATGCCGGGGTTCCTTGCCGGCAGCATGTTGCTGGTCCTCCCGCCCGTGCTCGGCTGGATCGCGTTCTGCGCGGTCGTGGCGAGCATGGGCGTTCTGCAGGCGGTGTTTACCGGCCCGCCACTCGATATTGTCTACTCGTCAATTTCCACGATTACGACCGGATTTGTGGTCTACGGTCTTTCCCGACTCGCCGCGCTTGTCGTGGAATTGCACGCGGCGCGCGCCGAAATGGCGAAGATGGCGGTTGTCCGGGAACGGTTGCGCTTCGCGCGGGATCTGCACGACCTGCTCGGCTACAGCCTTTCGGCGATCACGCTGAAGAGCGAGCTGACCCACCGGCTGGTCACCAAGAACCCGGCGCAGGCGAAGGACGAACTGGTCGAGATCCTGGGCATCGCCCGCCAGGCACTCGCCGACGTACGGACCGTGTCCAGCAGCTATCGCGAGCTGTCCATTGAGGACGAATGCCGCTCGGCACGCTGGGTGCTGGCCGCGGCGGACGTCGAGGTGCGGATGAAGCTCGACTACCGCGACCTGCCGGTGGCGGTGAGCACGGTGCTTGCCACGGTGTTGCGCGAGGGCGTGACGAACCTGCTGCGGCACAGCAAGGCCGAATGGTGTGAGATCACATTGCGGCAAAGCCAGCAGCAGGTCACGATCGAGATCGTCAATGACGGTGTGCGCCAGGTCACAGCGGATTCCGGTACGCACGGCGGGGGCGGTTTGGGAAATCTCGCCGGCCGCGCCGTGGAACTCGGTGGCGAACTGGTCACCGAACGTACCGGTGACGACGAGTTCCGCCTGCGCGCCACCATCCCCCTCCCCGTCCGCAAGGAAGAACCCCCCGCCGAACTCGTCGGCACCTGACCCCGCGAGTCCCCCGTTCCGGCCCCGCGAGTCCCCCACTGCGGTAGCGCGAGTCCAACGCCGGGAACCCGCGAGTCCAACGCCCGGGACCCGCGTGTCCAACGTTGGGGACCCCCGTGTCCAACGTTGGGGACCCGAGTGCCCCAACGCGCGGGACCGACCGTGGTCGTCGGGAGCGGCGGACTCGCGGGCCCGGGGTGTGGGACTCGCGGGTCGGGAGGGTTGGACTCGCGGGTCCGGAGTGTTAGACACGCGAGTTCGGAGTGGGGGACTCGCGGGGCTGGAGTGGGGGACTCGCGGGTTCGGGGTGGGGGACTCGCGCGGGGTGGGGGTGGGGTTAGAGCCAGCCGGCGGAGGTGGCTATGCGGATGGCGTCGACGCGGTTGCGGGCGTCGAGCTTGGCGATGATCGTCGTCAGGTAGTTGCGGACGGTTCCGGCCGACAGGAACAGCGCCGCGGCGATCTCCACCGCCTCCATGCCCTCCGACGCGAGGCGCAGCACCTCGATCTCCCGGGCCGTCAGCGGGCAGTCCGCCGAGTCCCAGGCGGCCAGTGGCCAGCTGGCTGTCCACCACCCGCCGTCCGGCCGCGACGCTGCGGATCGCGTCGGCCAGCTCGCGCGGCGGCGCGTCCTTGAGCAGGAACCCGCCGACCCGCGCGGACAGCGCGCGGCGCAGCGTGCCCGGCCGGCCCAGGCCCGTCAGGATCAGCGTGCGGATGCCCGGCAGCCGCTCGTGCAGCTCGCTCGCCGCGGTCAGCCCGTCCTTGCCCGGCAGGTCGATGTCGATCACGGCCACGTCCGGGCGTGAACTTGAGCGCGGTCGGCATGATGTCCGTGCCGGTGGACACGTCGGCCACCACCTCGATGTCCGGCTCCAGGTTGAGGAGGGCCACCAAGGCGCCGCGGACCATGTGCATGTCCTCCGCCAGCATGACCTTGATCATGTCGTCGTCTCCCCGCAACCCGTTGCCGTGGAAGGAGTTCCGCCTCGCCGCGTGGTGTCCGATCGAAACCGCGTTGTCGGTATCTTTCCCTACCCGCGCCTGGTACGGGTGCGTTCCGCACCGGTGCTGGGCCGATCGGGGTAGCAGACCGTCGCGCATGGACCATTCGGTCCGGCTCGGGTAACCGGTCGGTCGCATGGCGCTACCCGGGCCGCAGTCCGACGACGAACTCGCCGATCGTGACCTCCGCCGGCCAGTCCAGCCGCAGCGCCTCGATCGCGGTGTCACTCGCCCCCGCCGCGAGCGCGCACGGCGCCAAATTCATTGCGGTAGCAACAAGATAGAGCGTCTGCTGCAGCACGCCGACGTGCTTGAGCGCGGTCGCGTAGGCGATTCCGTCGTACACCCAGGACAGCCGCGCCATCCGCGCGGCCATCGTGATCAGGACCGGCGGCCGCCGCATCGTCCCGGTGAGCACCTTCGCCGCGTCCAGCAGCTCGGCCAGCTGCGCCTCGTCGTCACTGACCAGCGTGAGCGCGTGCTCCAGCGGGTCGTAGTGGTAGATCCCGCGGGCGAGCTCCGCGCAGCTGTCGACCGTGATGTACAGCTCCAGCTCGTAGAGCGCGTCGCTGGACGGGTACGGCCGGTCGGACACCGTGTAGCCCGTGCCTCCCGCGCCGGTCGCCTCCACCAGCGACCGGATCCGCGCCGTGCGGAACAGCAGCTCACCGAGCTGGCCCGCGGAAAGCGGTTGCTCGGCGAACTTCCGGTAGGTCCGGCGCGCCTCGACCGCGTCGGTCAGCGGCGCGAGGCCGGTGACGTCCGGGCGGTGCAACGGAATGCGACGTCCGGCCGGTACCTGGCGCACCGCGGGCTGCGGCGGGATGGTGCCGACGTGCCGGTAGGTCGCGCCGAGCGGCTCGTCGTGCCGGCCGAGCCGGCTGCGCCCGTGAAAGAGCAGGTCGTGGTGCGACCACTGGATCAGCCGCGGGTCCAGGTCCTCGGCGAACCGCACCGGACCGCCGTCCGACGCGTCGCCGAGCAGCACCATCTCCGCGCCCGCGAGGTGGGCGACGATCTCGGTCACCAGCCCCGGGTCCATGCCCAGCCCGGCGGCGAGGTCGGCGACCGTCGCCGCGCGGCCCAGCGCGCCCGCGACCGCGCCGGCCAGCGGCCGGTGGAACACGACGCGATGGTGTGCCAGCGGCGACTCGAGGACCAGCTCGTCGTCGCTCGTGCGCATCGCGGCGAACCGGGACAGCCGGACCACGTCCGCGCCGCGTACCGCCGGCAGCGTGAACCGGGCCTGCTCGGACACCGGCACCGCGGACAGCAGCGGCCCGCCGAGGTCGTCGATGTCCAGCGAGTGCACCACCACGCCGGGCAGCCGGTCGAGCATCCCGACCAGCTTCGCCTCGCCGGCTCCGGCGATGTTCGCGAGCAGCACCGGGCCGAGCGTCATCCGGTCCAGGCACTCCCGCTCCGCCGCGCCGGCGGCGCCGACCTCGAGCTCACCCCACCGCGTGGACAGCCGGACCGTCTCCGGGCCGGCGTCCACGATGACGTCGTCCCGCAACGAGAACAGCCGGAACGTGGCCGGCGGCGGCTGGACGGGCACGGGTGGTGACCTCGATCCTCAGACGAACAGCGGGATGGGGTTGAGCTCGGCGTAGGGAGTCGGGCGCGCGAGCCGGCCGAGCCGGACCGGCACGTCGTAGAGCCGGCCGGGCGCGAACCGGGCCCAGAAGTGCCGCATGCCCGGCACGATCACCTTCACCACGGGCAGCGCGATGTCGGGTCGGGTCTGGTCGAGCACCAGCACCTGCATGCCCAGCGCCTCGATCCGCGACCGCACCGCCGCGACGTCCACCGCGAGGTCGTCGGTCGGCGTGTGGGCGAAGTCGGCCGGGCCGCGCGCCGGCCGCGCGGGGTCGGGCAGCACGTACGGCTGGTTGGCCGCCGTCGCGGTGCGCCACCACCGGGTGGCGTCCGGATCGGTCCAGGTGCAGTCGGTTCCGAGGACCGCGGGCATCAGCTGGTTCATCTCGGTCAGCGCGCGGGTCACGGCGACCCGCGGGTCGAGGTGCGCGCCGAAGCCGAACATGATGTCGTCGCGCTCCCGGTCGGTGCGCCGGGACATCGCCGCGACGGTCGGGATGCCGAGGTCGGCGGTCAGGTCGAGCAGCCACACCGCCCGGCCGAGTCCCGAGTAGACCTCGCGCAGCTCGTCGATCCACGGGTCGGCGAACGCGTCGAGGTCCAGCGCGGGCACCGGGGTGCGGTTGTACCACCACAGCGCCACGGCGTCCCGCTCGACGATCTCCAGCAGCCCCTGCAGCACGGCGTCCTCGACGCTCGTGCCCGCGGCGTTGCCGTTGGAGTCGGCGCGCACCTGGCAGCCGGTCGCGCTGCCGGGCGCGCAGAAGTACAGCTGCGCGGTGGGCAGCAGCCGGTGCCGCTGTTCGGTGAGCGACCACACCGGCGTCCAGTCCAGCGGCGCGCGTTCGTCGAACGGGTCGCAGACGAACTGCGAGCCGGAGTGTGCGGCGTTCCATGTGGACGCGGCGGCGTACTGCCGTTCGTCGTAGAGCAGGCAGGCGTTCGGGTGGATCGCCTGCTCGCCGAGCGACGCGTAGCTCGCGCGGACCCGGGCCTCGTCGCCGTGGAAGTAGCCGCTGTGCCGTTCCAGCGCCTCGCACAGCGCGCTCACCTTGCCGTGCAAGGGAGTCACGCCCTTCCCGCCGTTCTCCGCGCGCAGCCCCTCGCGCAGGCAGTCCAGCGAACGTGCGCCCATGGCCACGTTGGGCCCGGCGCGGAAGGAGTTGAAGAACGACGGCCCCCGGCTGTCCCGGGTGATCTCCCGGACCACGCCGGTGACCGGGCTGACGAGGTGCCGGTAGCGGTCGAGCACCTGCTCGGGCGGCAGCGACCGGTGGCCGCCGCCGCTGCGGGACGCCTTGGCGCGGCTGGCGATCAGCACCGGCCGGTTCGCCTGCGTGGCCATCAGGGTGTCGTCGCCGCACAGGTGGCACTGCGGCCGCGGGCGAAGCTCGTGGTGGGTGCCGGTCAGGTCGAGGGTGTCGAACGTCCACACCTGGCGCTGCCCGGCGTACCGGTAGCCGGCCAGCCACTTCAGGGTCTCCAGGGCGATCAGGTGCAGGGCGGTCGCGGCGAGCGGCGGCACGCAGATCGGCGGGCGCGGCGCGGGGCCGCTGCGGCCGAGCGAGGCCTGCAGGTGCGCCTCCGCCTGGCGGTGCGCCCACTGCCGGGCGGCCAGGCAGTGCCAGCACGCGGCGTCCGGCATGCCGAACACCGGGCCGATCCAGGTCTGGGTGCCCAGCGGCTTCGCGAGCAGCCACGGCCGGTTCGCGGCCCGGTGCGCGGCGTCGATCGCGGCGAGCCCGGGGGCGAGGTAGTCGTCGCACAGCACCACCGACAGCCCGCTCGACGCGTCGGGCAGGCCGTCGGTGCTGGTGGTGACGGTGAGGCCGGCGTCGCGCAGCGCGGCCCGGGCGGCTGCGGCGTCGATGCCGCGGCCGGGCCCGCCGTCCGGTGTCTGGTCGGGACACCGGACGGTGAACAGTTGAGCGGTGGTGGTGGCGGTGTTGGCGGTGGCCTCGTTGGGTTCGAGGCCACCGGCCTCCCAGTAGGCGAGCGCTCGCTCGTCCGCGCCCGGACTCGCCGGCGGCCGCAGCACGACCAGTCCGGCCTCCATCAGGCGCACGAGGAGTGCGCCCACCTCCTCGCCCGCGACTCCGCGAGGCAGCGCGCGGCGCAGGCCGGCCAGGTCCCGGGTGCCGTCCAGCAGGGGCACGAGTGCCTCGGCGAGGGTTCCCCGCAGCGCGGTCACGCCGCGCTCGGACAGCACGTAGACGGCCTCACCTTCGACCACGTCGACCCGCAGGTGCCGCTTGAAGCCGATCAGCGACGTCGCGGACGAGACCGGGGCGCTCATGACACCGCGACCTCCAGCGGCAGCGCGTTCGTGACCTTGCACCAGATCGTCGGAATCGCCATTCCCGCGGGGGGAATCGTCGGGGAGTCCAGCTCGTCGATCAGCAGGTCGATCTGTAACGGCCGGGTCACACCCGGGCCATCGGCCATCAACGACATCACAAGCTCGGCGGTGCTCGCAGACATCTCTTGCTCCTCAGGGAAATGGTGGTGTCCTGGTGTGGTGGTGGTGCTCTCAGCCGGTGATCGCAGCTAGAACTGTGCCGGAGCGCCGGTGGAGCGGGCCAGTGCCAGGGTCATGAAGACACATGTGTGTCCTCACTGCGCATACGTGACGGTTTCACTGTTGATAGGACCGCGCGTGTGGATACCGTTCGAGTCGCATTCAAGTGACCTACACGTTTGCGAGGTCGTCATGAGCGTCCAACTGAGCGACCTGGAGTCGTTGTCCGCTGCGGAGAAGAACGACCTCATCGCCCGCCTGCTGGAAAGCGGCTCCCGGACCGACAACCGGATCATGCCGGACCTGCGGTTCGAGCTGCTCGGCCCGCTGGTCATCTCCTACGGCGGGGTCGACATCGCGCCGAGCGCGCCGAAGCTGCGCGCGATCCTGGTGACCCTGCTGCTGAACGCGAACCGCGCGGTCGGCGCCGGGGAGCTGCTGCGTGAGGTCTGGGACGACGCGCCGCCGCGGTCCGCGCCGGCCACCCTGCAGACCTACGTGTTCAAGCTGCGTGGCCTGTTCCGCACCAGCCTCGGCCTGTCCACCGAGTACGTGAACAACAAGCTGCTGCTCACCTACTCCGGCGGGTACATCCTGCGCGTCGAGCCCGAGCAGCTGGACATCACCGAGTTCGAGCGCCTGGTCGACGAGGGCACCGCCGCGCTGCGCGACGGCCGGCCCGAGCTCGCCGCCGAGTGCCTGCGCCGCGGGCTGGCCCGCTGGCGTGGCTCGATCATCCACTGTGGACATTGGGGTACCCGCACCAGGGCGCAGATC
Source organism: uncultured Actinomycetota bacterium (assembly GCA_963727495.1). GTDB lineage: Bacteria > Actinomycetota > Actinomycetes > Mycobacteriales > Pseudonocardiaceae > Actinophytocola. The sequence goes on from CAVSGQ010000005.1 coordinate 482,493, forward strand.
GTGCGCCTCGAGGAGCGTCGCTTCTACGCGCACATGATGCGCATCGAGGCGGACATGTGCCTGGGCGCCCACCAGGAGATGGTCAGCGAGCTGGCCTCGCTCGCGGTGGAGAACCCGCTGCACGAGTCGGCGCACGCGCTGCTGATGCTCGCGCTGCACCGGTCCGGCCGGACGTCCGCGGCGCTGGACGTGTTCCGCGACTTCCGCCGCCGGATGATGCAGGAGCTGGGCATCGAGCCGTCGGCGCGGCTGCAGGCGCTGCACATGGCGCTGCTGTCCGCGGCGCCGGTGCTCGGCGACCGCCGGCTCACCTCGGAGATGCTGCTCGACATGATCACCGCACCCAGCAAGGCCGCGTAACACCTGGAGGCATGCGATGACCCGCTCCATTGTGGAATCACCCGAACCGGTCCTCGCGCCGGCGCCGTCCCGGTTCGGGCCGGACCCGGCGCTGCTGTCCCGGGTGCTGCGGCCGTACCACGAGGACTGCCGCTACCTGAAGTCGGCGACGGTGTCGGTGAAGGACGGTCTCGCGGTGGCCCGCGGGGAGTTCCACGTGCCGAGCCCCTGCTACCTGGACACCACGGCGCACGTGAACGTGGCCGAGTTCAACATCTGCTACGACCAGCTCGCCTACTACCTGATCGTGAAGTCGATCAAGGAGCGCGCGGTGCCCGAGCTCGCCGCGTGGACCGTGGAGAACTACTGGGTGCGCCAGCTGCCGAACATCCTGATCACCCGGTTCCGCAGCGTGTACCGCTCGCAGATCTACTCCTCGACGTTCCGCGGCGAGGTCGCGTTCACCGGCTTCACCGAGTCGAACGTGCGCCGCCCCGTGCTGCTGACCCAGACCACCTGCCGGTTCTGGGACCACGACAAGGGCCGCTCGGACGGCGAGGTGCTGCTGGCCCTGGTCGACCCGCCCGGAGCCGGCGCCGCCCAGGTGGCGGCGTGAGCAGGCCGCGCACCCTGGCCGACCTCACCCGGGCGCACGCGGCCGACCGCGGCGAGCACCCGGCGATGATCTGCCAGGGGCGCAGGGTCGGCTACGCGACGCTGTACCGGCGGGCCAAGCAGGCCGCGCACGGCATCCGCGCCGCCGGGCTGCGGCCGGGCGACCGCCTGGCGTACCTGGGCAAGGAGTCCGAGCACTACTACGAGCTGGTGTTCGGCGCGGCGAAGAGCGGCACCGTGCTGGTGCCGATCAACTGGCGGCTGGCCGCGGCCGAGGTCGAGCACGTGCTCGCGGACTCGGGCAGCACGCTGCTGTTCGTCGACGCCGACTCGGCCGGGCTCGCCGCGAAGGTGGTGGCCGGGCTGGCGCAGGACGTGCGCGTGGTCGCGCTGGAGGAGCTCGCCGGCTGGCTCGACGCGCAGCCGGACACCGAGCCGCTGGTGCGGGTGCGGCCCGAGGACCCGATCATCCAGATGTACACCAGCGGCACCACCGGCCTGCCGAAGGGCGTGGTGCTCGCGCACCGCGGCTTCTTCGCCGTCCGCGACGCGCTCGCCGCCGGGGGGCTGGACTGGATCGACTGGCGGCCGGACGACCGGAGCCTGGTCGGCGTGCCGGGCTTCCACGTCGGCGGGCTGTGGTGGGCGGTGCAGGGCTTCGCCGCCGGCGTCACCAACGTGCTGATGCGGACGTTCACCCCGCCCGACGCGGTCGAGCTGATCCGCGCCCACGGCGTGACGACCACGTGCATGGTGCCGGCCATGCTGCGCCAGGTGCTCGCCGAGCCCGGAGTGTCCACCGCGGACTTCGCGACGCTGCGCAAGGTCGTCTACGGCGGCTCGCCGATCTCGGAGTCGCTGCTGGCCCGGTGCATCGAGGTGTTCGACTGCGAGCTCGCGCAGATCTACGGGCTGACCGAGACCGGCAACACCGCGCTGTGCCTGCCGCCGGCCGACCACGTGCCGGGCTCGCCGCGGCTCGCCGCCGCGGGCCGGCCCTACCCCGGGTTCGCGGTGCAGATCCGCGACCTGGACGGGCGGGTGCTGCCCGACGGTGAGGTCGGCGAGGTCTGCCTGCGTACCCCGGCCGCGATGCTCGGCTACTGGAACCGCCCGGAGGCGACCGAGAGCACGCTCGTCGAAGGCTGGGTGCGCACCGGCGACGCCGGCTACCTGGACGGCGGCTACCTGTTCATCCGGGACCGCATCAAGGACATGATCATCGTGGCGGGCGAGAACGTCTACCCGGCGGAGATCGAGAACGCGATCGCCGGGCACCCGGCGGTGGCCGAGGTCGCCGTGGTGGGCGTGCCGGACCAGCGGTGGGGTGAGGCGGTCCACGCGTTCGTGGTGCCCGAGCCGGGCACCGAGGTGGCCGCCGCCGACCTGGCCGGCTACCTGCACGGCCGGCTGGCCGCGTTCAAGATGCCGCAGCGCTACGAGCTCGTCGACGCGGTGCCGCGCAACCCGAGCGGGAAGATCCTGCGCCGTGAGCTCCGCGCGAGGTACTGGCGGGGCCAGTCGCGCGCGGTCAACTGAAGGGCACTCGCCGTGACCTCTGCCATCAGTCTCGACGCGACCGAGGATCCGCGCGCGCCGCTGGTCCGGCTGGGCCGGCTGCTCGACGCCGGGTCGCCGCGTCCGCTGCACGAGCCCGACCGGGTCGCGGTCACCGCGGCACGCGGCCGGATCGGCGGCGAGCGGGTGGTCGCGTTCTGCACCGACGCCACCATCAAGGGCGGGGCGATCGGCATCGCCGAGTGCCGCCGCATCGCCGGCGCGATCGACCTGGCCGTCGCCGAGGGCGCGCCGGTGATCGGGCTGTGGCACTCGGCGGGCGCGAAGCTCGCCGACGGGGTGGAGGCGATGCACGGGATCGGCCAGATCTTCCGGGCCATGGTCCGCGGTTCCGGCCGGGTGCCGCAGATCTCCGTGGTGCTCGGGCCGGCCGCGGGCGGGGCCGCGTACGGGCCGGCGCTCACCGACATCGTGATCATGGCGCCGGAGGCGAAGGTGTTCATCACCGGGCCGGACGTGGTGCGCAGCGTGACCGGCGAGGAGATCGACATGGCCGGCCTGGGTGGGCCGGAGGCGCACGCCCGGCGCTCCGGCGTCACGCACCTGGTCGCCGGGTCCGAACAGGACGCCTACGACCAGGCCCGCGGGCTGGTCACCTTCGTCGCCGGACCGGGCACGTTCGACCCGGCGACGACCGGGCCGCAGGCCGACCTGCGGGCGCTGCTGCCGGACTCGCCGCGCCGGGCCTACGACGTGCGCCCCCTGGTGCGTGCGATGCTCGACCACACCGACGGGTTCCACGAGCTGCAGCCGAAGTGGGCGCCGAACGTGGTGGTCGGCTTCGGCAGGCTGTGCGGCGGGACGGTCGGCGTGGTCGCGAACAACCCGCTGCGCAAGGCGGGCTGCCTCGACTCGCTGTCCGCGGAGAAGGCCAGCCGGTTCGTGCGGATGTGCGACGGCTACGGCGTTCCGCTGCTCGTGCTGGTCGACGTGCCGGGCTATCTGCCCGGCGTCGGGCAGGAGTGGGGCGGCGTGGTGCGCCGCGGGGCGAAGCTGCTGTACGCGTTCGCGGAGGCGAGCGTGCCGCGGGTGACGCTGGTGACCAGGAAGTCCTACGGCGGGGCGTACATCGCGATGAACTCCCGCTCGCTCGGCGCGACCGCCGTGTTCGCGTGGCCGGAGGCCGAGGTGGCGGTGATGGGGGCCGAGTCCGCGGTCGGGATCCTGTACCGCAAGCGGCTCGCCGCTGCGCCGGAGGAGGAACGCGAGGCGTTGCGGGCGCGGCTGGTCGTCGAGCAGCAGCGGGCCGCGGGCGGCACGGAGCGCGGCGTCGCGCTCGGCGTGGTCGACGAGATCATCGACCCGGCCGAGACCCGATGGCGGCTCGCGTCCGCGTTCGCGGCGGCCTACGAAGGCGGCGTCCGGCCGCGCGGAACGCACGGCAACATTCCATTGTAGACACAATTCCGAAACCGCCCGTTCACACGTCGTGGACGGGTGGGTTCGTGCTGGACAGGCGATGTTCGGCGAATGGCCGCCGAGTTACCGGTCGATAGCGCGCACCCTGTTTGACTTCTTTTCGAAGGCCGACGTGGAGGGGAGAACATGGCTACTTCCTCCGAGCAGCTCGTGGCCGCGCTGCGGGAGTCGCTCAAGGAGAACGAGCGGCTCTGGCAGCACAACCAGCAGCTGGTGGCCGAGTCGAGCGAGCCGATCGCGATCGTCGGTATGGCGTGCCGGTTACCGGGCGGTGTGCGTTCGCCGGAGGACCTGTGGGAACTCGTCGCCGCGGGCGGCGACGGCATCTGCGACTTTCCCGGCGACCGCGGCTGGGATGTCGAGAAACTGTTCGACCCGGACCCGTCGGCACCCGGGAAGTCCTATGTGCGCCGGGGTGGTTTCCTCACCGACGCGGCCGGTTTCGACGCGGAGTTCTTCGGGATCTCCCCGCGCGAGGCGCTGGCCACCGACCCGCAGCAGCGGCTGCTGCTGGAGACCTCGTGGGAGGCCCTGGAGGACGCCGGCATCGACCCGGTCTCCTTGCGCGGCAGCCGGACCGGGGTGTTCGCCGGGGTGATGTACCACGACTACGCGAGCGGGTTCGCGACCTACCCGGAGGACCTGGAGGGCCTGGTCGGCACCGGCCACGCGGGCAGCGTCGCGTCGGGGCGGGTGGCGTACGTGCTCGGCCTGGAGGGGCCGGCGGTCACCGTGGACACCGCGTGCTCGTCGTCGCTGGTGGCGCTGCACCTGGCGGTCCAGGCGATCCGGTCGGGCGACTGCGACCTGGCGCTGGCCGGCGGCGTGACCGTGATGTCCACCCCGGAGGCCTTCACCGAGTTCTCCCGGCAGCGCGGGCTGGCGCCGGACGCCCGCTGCAAGTCGTTCGCCGCGGCGGCGGACGGCAGCGGCTGGAGCGAGGGCGTCGGCATGCTGCTGGTGGAGCGGCTGTCCGAGGCGGCGCGGCGCGGCCACCGGGTGCTGGCCGTGGTCCGCGGCTCGGCGGTGAACCAGGACGGCGCCTCGAACGGGCTGACCGCGCCCAACGGGCCGTCGCAGCAGCGGGTGATCCGCGCTGCGCTGCACAACGCCGGCCTGTCGCCGTCCGATGTGGACGCTGTGGAGGCGCACGGCACGGGGACGTCACTGGGCGATCCGATCGAGGCGCAGGCGCTGATCGCGACCTACGGCCGGGACCGCGCGGGCGACCCGCTGTGGCTGGGCTCGATCAAGTCGAACATCGGGCACACGCAGGCCGCCGCCGGCGTGGCCGGGGTGATCAAGATGGTGCAGGCGATGCGGCACGGCCTGCTGCCGCGCACCTTGCACGTGGACGAGCCGACGCCGAAGGTGGACTGGTCGGCGGGCTCGGTCTCGCTGCTGCGCGCGCCGCGGGAGTGGCCGCGTGGCGAGCAGCCGCGGCGCGCGGCGGTGTCGTCGTTCGGCATCAGCGGCACGAACTCGCACGTGATCCTGGAGGAGGCCGAGCCTGCCGAGCTCGGCGAGCCGGGTTCGGTGGCGCTGCCGGTGGTGCCGTGGGTGCTGTCCGCGCGGTCCGACGCCGCGCTGGCCGCGCAGGCGTCCCGGCTGGCCGGGCACGTCGCCGCCGATGCGGCGCTGTCCCTGGCGGACGTGGGTTTCTCGCTCGCCACGACCCGGGCGGCGCTGGACCGGCGCGCGGTCGTGCTGGGCGCGGACCGCGAGTCGTTGCTCGACGGCGTGCGCGCGCTGGCCGCCGGCGAGGCCGCACCGGGCGTGGTGCGGGGCGCGGTGTCGGCGGGGCGGCTGGGCGTGCTGTTCACCGGGCAGGGGTCGCAGCGGCTGGGCATGGGGCGCGAGCTGTACTCGGCGTTCCCGGTGTTCGCGGCGGCGGTCGACGAGGTGTGGGCGCACTTCGAGATCGACCGGCCGTTGTGGGACGCCGACCTGGACCGGACCGGGCACGCGCAGCCCGCGCTGTTCACGATCGAGGTGGCGCTGTACCGCCTGTTCGAGTCGTGGGGCGTGGTGCCGGAGGTACTCGCGGGCCACTCGATCGGTGAGCTCGCCGCGGCCCATGTCGCGGGGGTGTGGTCGCTGCCGGATGCGTGTCGGGTGGTGGCCACGCGGGGTCGGTTGATGCAGGCGTTGCCCGAGGGTGGAGCGATGCTCTCGGTTCGGATCACCGAACCCGAGGTGGAGCTGGCGAGCGAGCGGGTGAGCATCGCTGCCGTCAACGGCCCCCGCTCTCTGGTCGTATCAGGGGACACAACCGAGATCACTGCTCTCGAATCGGAGTGGGTGTCCCAGGGCCGGAAGTGCAAGCGGCTGGCGGTGTCGCACGCGTTCCACTCGCCGCTGATGGACCCCATGCTCGAGGAGTTCCGGGCGGTGCTGGAGACGGTCGAGTTCCACCAGCCGGTGATTCCGGTGGTGTCGAACCTGACCGGGGAGATCGCGGAGCCGACCACGCCGGAGTACTGGGTGCGGCACGTGCGGGAGGCGGTCCGGTTCGCCGACGGGATCGCCACCCTCCTCGCCGAGGGCGTGACCACGTTCCTGGAGCTGGGGCCGGACGCCGTGCTGTCCGGGATGGGCGCGGACTGCGTGACCGCGTTGCCCGACGCCGACGAGCTCGCGTTCGTGCCGGCCCTGCGCCGCGAGCACGACGAGGTGGGCACGCTGCTGCGCGCGCTCGCGACGCTGCACACCCGCGGCACCGGCCCCACGTGGACCTCGATCTTCCCCGGCGCGCGGCGCGTCGACCTGCCGAGCTACGCGTTCCAGCACCGGCCGTACTGGCTGTTCGCCCCGCCCGGCGCGGGCGACGTCGGCTCGGTCGGTGTGGTCGCCACCGGCCACCCGCTGGCCGGCGCCGCGGTGGAGCTGCCCGAGTCCGGCGGCCTGGTGCTCACCGGCCGGCTGTCCACCCGCACCCACCCGTGGCTGGCCGACCACGCGGTCGCCGGCACGGCGCTGGTGCCGGGCGCGGCGCTGGCGGAACTGGCCGTGCGGGCCGGTGACCAGGCCGGCTGCCCGCGGGTCGACGAGCTCACGCTGGCCGCGCCGCTGGTCCTGCCCGGGTCCGCGGACGTGTGGCTGCGGCTGACCGTCGGCGCGCCCGAGGCCGACGGCCGGCGCTCGCTGGCGATCCACTCCCGGCCCGACGAGGGCACCTGGACCCAGCACGCCACCGGGCTGCTCTCCGACCGCACGGACACCGCGGCGGCGCTGGGGGAGTGGCCACCGGCCGGCGCGCGGCCCGTCGAGGTCGACTACGCCGCGCTCGCCGAGGCGGGTTTCGGCTACGGGCCGGCGTTCCAGGGCCTGCGTCGCGTGTGGACCCGCGACGGCGAGGTGTTCGCCGAGGTGGAGCTTCCCGAGGCCGGGGACGGCTTCGGCCTGCACCCCGCGCTGCTCGACTCCGCGCTGCACGCGGCGCTGGTGACCGGCGCCGAGCCGGAGCTGCCGTTCGAGTGGCGCGGCTTCTCGCTGCACGCGACCGGTGCGACCGCGCTGCGGGTGCGGCTCGCCGGCGGCGCGGTCGAGCTGTTCGACACGGCGGGCGCCCCGGTGGCGACCGTCGAGTCGCTCGCCACCCGGCCGGTCGATCTCGCGGCACTGCGGGTCTCGCCGTCCGCGCAGTGGCTATTCGGTCTGCAGTGGACACCCGTGCCGGCGGAACCGGCCGGTGCGCCGCCGGTCGACGGCGAGCTGTCGGACGTCGAGCCGGCGCCGGTCGTGGCGTACGCGCTGCCCGCCTTCACCGGCGTGCGGGAGGCGACCCACCGGGTGCTCTCGCTCGTGCAGGAGTGGTTGGCACAGCCGCGTTTCGCCGGGTCCCGCCTGGTGTTCGTCACCCGCGGCGCTGTCGCCACCGACGGCGGCGACGTGGCCGACCTGCCGGGCGCGGCCGTGTGGGGCCTGGTGCGCTCCGCGCAGGCCGAGCACCCCGACCGGTTCGGCCTGGTCGACACCGACGGCCCGCTGCTGCTCGCCCCGGACGAGCCGCAGCTCGCCGTCCGCTCGGGCACCGCCCTGGCGCCCCGCCTGGTCCGGTCGGCACCCGCGGAGGGTGCCGCCCGCCGTGGCGAGCACGCCGTCCTGGTGACCGGCGGCACCGGTGGGCTGGGTGCCGTGGTGGCCCGCCACCTCGTGACCGCGCACGGCGCCGGGAAGCTGGTGCTCGCGAGCCGGCGCGGGCCCGACGCGCCGGGCGCCGCCGAGCTGGCCGGGGAGCTGACCGCGCTCGGCGCGGAGGTCGTGCTGGCGTCGTGCGACGTGGCCGACCGCGACGCGCTCGCCGCCCTGCTGGCCGAGCACCCGGTTACCGGCGTCGTGCACACGGCCGGCGTGCTCGCCGACGGCCTGGTCTCCTCGCTCACCCCGGAGCGGTTCGACGAGGTGCTGCGCGCCAAGGTCGACGCCGCGCTGAACCTGCACGAGCTGGCCGGTGACGTGTCGCTGTTCGTGCTGTTCTCCTCCGCGTCGGGGGTGATCGGCACCGCCGGGCAGGCCAACTACGCGGCCGCGAACTCCTTCCTCGACGCGCTCGCCCAGCACCGCCGGGCGACCGGGCGCGCCGCCACCTCGCTCGCCTGGGGCCTGTGGGAGCAGGCCGGCGAGATGACCGCGCAGCTCGACCGCGCGGACCTGGCCCGGATCAACCGGGGCGGCGCGCGACCGCTGACCACCGAGGAGGGCCTGGCGCTGCTGGACGCCGCGATCGCGAGCGGCGAGGCGCTGGCCGTGCCCATCAAGCTGGACCTGCCTGCGCTGCACGCCGCGGCCCGCACCGCGCCGGTCGCGCCGGTGCTGCGCGGCCTGGTCCGGGTGCGCCGGACGGCCGGTGCGGCCGGCGGGGACGGCGGGCTGCGGTCGCGGCTGGCCGGGCTGCCCGAGGCCGGGCAGGACGCGGTGCTGCTGGAGCTGGTGTCCGGCCAGGTGGCGACCGTGCTCGGGCACGGCGACCCGGCAGCGATCGCCCCCACCCGGGCGTTCACCGAGCTGGGCTTCGACTCGCTGACGGCCGTGGAGCTGCGCAACCATCTCAACGCCGCCACCGGCCTGCGATTACCCGCGACCCTGGTGTTCGACCACCCCACCCCGCGCGCCCTGGCCCGGCACCTGCGCACCGAGCTCGGCGGCGCCGCCGCACCGGCCACCGTGGACGTGACCGCGGCGCCGGACGAGCCGGTCGCGATCATCGGCATGGCCTGCCGGTACCCCGGCGGCGCGAACTCGCCCGACGAGCTGTGGCGGCTGGTCGCCGACGGCGTGGACGGCATCACCCCGTTCCCGGCCGACCGCGGCTGGGACACCGACCTGTACGACCCGGACCCGGACCGGCCGGGCAGGTCCTACGTGCGCGAGGGTGGGTTCCTGCACGACGCGGGCGCGTTCGACGCCGGGTTCTTCGGCATCTCGCCGCGCGAGGCGCTGGCCATGGACCCGCAGCAGCGGCTGCTGCTGGAGACGTCGTGGGAGGCGTTCGAGCGGGCCGGTATCGACCCGACCTCGTTGCGGGAGAGCCGGACCGGCGTGTTCGCCGGTGCGATGTACCACGACTACGGCACCGGCATGGCGGCCGCGCCGGAGGACGTGGAGGGCTTCGTGGCCACCGGGACCGCGGGCAGCGTGGTGTCCGGCCGGGTGTCCTATGTGTTCGGTCTGGAGGGGCCGGCGGTCACCGTCGACACGGCGTGCTCGTCCTCGCTGGTGGCGGTGCACTGGGCGGCGCAGGCGCTGCGGTCCGGGGACTGCGGCCTGGCGCTCGCCGGCGGGGTGACGGTGATGGCGTCCCCCGACTCCTACGTGGGCTTCTCCCGGCAGCGTGGGCTGGCGGCTGACGGGCGGTGCAAGGCGTTCGCCGGGGCGGCCGACGGGACGGCGTGGTCCGAGGGCGTGGGCGTGCTGGTCCTGGAGCGGCTGTCCGACGCGCGGCGCAACGGCAGGCGGATCCTCGCGGTGGTCCGCGGGTCCGCGGTGAACCAGGACGGCGCGTCGAACGGGCTGACCGCGCCGAACGGGCCGTCGCAGCAGCGGGTGATCCGCGCGGCGCTGCACAATGCCGGCCTGTCGCCGTCCGATGTGGACGTCGTGGAGGCGCACGGTACCGGTACGACGCTGGGTGATCCGATCGAGGCGCAGGCGTTGCTGGCGACCTACGGGCAGGATCGGGACCGTCCACTGTGGTTGGGGTCGGTGAAGTCGAACATCGGTCATGCCCAGGCGGCTGCGGGTGTGGGTGGTGTGATCAAGATGGTGCAGGCGATGCGGCACTCGCACCTGCCGCGCACGCTGCACGTGGACGAGCCGTCGCCGAAGGTCGACTGGTCCTCGGGTGCGGTGTCGCTGCTGACCGAGCCGCGCGACTGGCCGCGCGCGGACCGGCCCCGGCGGGCGGCGGTGTCGTCGTTCGGGTTCAGCGGGACGAACGCGCACGTGATCATCGAGGAGGGGCCGCCGGTCGCCGAGGCTCCGGCGGGCGAGGCGCCGCCGGTGGTGCCGTGGGTGTTGTCGGCGAGGTCGGTGGATGGGCTGGGCGCGCAGGCGGGGCGGCTTGGGGGGTTTGTGGCGGCGCGGCCGTCGTTGGATCCGGCCTCGGTGGGGTTTTCGTTGGCCACGACGCGGGCGGCGTTGGAGGAGCGGGCGGTGGTGCTTGGGTCGTCGCGTGAGGAGTTGCTGGCGGGGGTTGGGGCGTTGGCGTGTGGTGAGGGTGACGCGGTGCGCGGCACGGTCGCGGCGGGGCAGCTGGCGGTGTTGTTCACCGGTCAGGGTTCGCAGCGGGTCGGGATGGCGCGGGGCCTGTATGAGCGGTTCCCGGTGTTCGCGGCGGTGTTGGACGAGGTGTGCGGCCATTTCGATTTTGATTTGTGGGCGTTGTCTGAAGCGGAGTTGAACGAGACCGGGTTCACCCAGCCCGCGTTGTTCGCGGTTGAGGTGGCGTTGTTCCGGCTGGTGGAGTCGTGGGGTATCCGGCCTGATTTCCTGGCCGGTCACTCGATCGGTGAGCTCGCCGCCGCGCACGTGGCGGGGGTGTGGTCGCTGCCGGATGCGTGTCGGGTGGTGGCCGCGCGGGGCCGGTTGATGCAGGCGCTACCGAGTGGTGGAGCGATGCTCTCGGTTCGGATCACCGAACCCGAACTGGTGCTGGCGAGCGAGCGGGTGAGCGTTGCTGCGGTCAACGGCCCGGGCTCTCTGGTCGTGTCAGGGGACACAACCGAGATCACTGCTCTCGAAGCGGAGTGGGTGTCTCAGGGCCGGAAGTGCAAGCGGCTGGCGGTGTCGCACGCGTTCCACTCGCCGTTGATGGACCCCATGCTCGAGGAGTTCCGCGCGGTGCTGGAGACGGTCGAGTTCCGCCAGCCGGTGATCCCGGTGGTGTCGAACCTGACCGGGGAGATCGCCGAGCCGACCACGCCGGAGTACTGGGTGCGGCACGTGCGGGAGGCGGTCCGGTTCGCCGACGGGATCGCCACCCTGCTCGCCGAGGGCGTGACCACGTTCCTCGAACTGGGCCCGGATGCGGTGTTGTGCGGGATGGGTGCGGACAGCGCCGAGGACGCGGTGTTCGTCCCGGCGCTGCGCCGCAACCACGACGAGGTCACCACGCTCACCCGGGCGTTGGCCGGGCTGCACGTCCGCGGGTTCAGCCCCGACTGGACCACCATCTTCCCCGGCGCCGCCACCGTCGAGCTGCCCACCTACGCCTTCCAGCACCAGACGTACTGGCTCGCCGCCGGTACCGGCACGGTCGACGCCGCCGGGCTGGGCCAGGCCGCGGCCGAGCACCCGCTGCTCGGCGCCGCCGTCACGCTCGCCGGCAGCGACACCGCCGTGCTCACCGGACGGCTCTCGCTCGCCACCCACCCGTGGCTGGCCGACCACACCGTCGGCGGCTCGGTCATCGTGCCCGGCGCGGCGCTCGTCGAACTGGCGCTGCGCGCCGGCGACCAGGTCGGCCGCACCCACCTCGAGGAGCTGACCCTGCACGCCCCGCTCGCGCTCACCGAGCCCGTGCAGCTCCAGGTCACCGTGTCGGACGGCGAGGTGACCGTCCACTCGCGCGCCGAACACGGCGGTGACTGGACCCGTCACGCCACCGGCACGCTCACCGGCACACCGCAGGGCGACGCCCCGGCCGGCACCGGCCTCACCACCTGGCCGCCGGACGCCGACCCGGTCGACGTCGACGACTTCTACGCCGGCCTCGACGGGTTCGGCTACGGCCCCGCCTTCCAGTGCCTGCGCCGCGCCTGGCGCGACGGGGACGACACCTACGTCGAGATCGAACTGCCCGAGCCCGCCGCCGCGGCCGGGTTCGGCATCCACCCCGCCCTGCTCGACGCCGCCCTGCACGGCCTGCTCGTCGACGAGCCGGGCCCGGCGCGCATCCCGTTCTCCTGGACCGGAGTCACCCTGTACGCCACCGGCGCCACCGCAGCCCGGGTGCGGCTGACCCGCACCGGCGAGGACGGTGTGCGCGTGCTGCTCGCCGACCCGTCCGGCGTGCCGCTCGCCGAGGTGGCCACCCTCGTCGCCCGCCCGTTCGAGCTCGCCGCGCCCACCGCCGACCGGCACCTGTTCGGTCTGGAGTGGACACCCGCGCCGGTGTCCGGCGTCGAGCCGGCCGGCGAGTGGGTCGTGCTCGGCACCAACACGCTCGGCCTGACCGCCGACGCCCACCCCGACCCGGCCGCCCTCGTCGCCTCGCTCGACGCGGACCCCGCGCCGGCCGTGGTCATCCACCCGGTGCCGGCCGGGCGGTCCGCCCGCGACGCCGTCCACGACACGCTCGCGCTCGTCCGCGCCTGGCTCGCCGAGGAACGCCTCGCCGCCTCCCGGCTCGTGCTGGTCACCCGGGGCGCCGTGTCGACCGGCGGCACCGCCCCCGACCTCGCGGGCGCCGCCGTCTGGGGGCTCGTCCGCTCCGCCCAGTCCGAGCACCCGGACCGCTTCACGCTGGTCGACCTCGAGCCGGACACCGGACAGGTCGCCGCCGCGCTGTCCGCCGCGATCACCGAACACGCGCACGAGCCGCAGGTCGCCGTCCGCGACGGCCGCGTCCTCGTCCCCCGCCTGGAGCGGGTGGACGGCACCGGCGCGACCGGTGCGGTGCCCGGCACGGTGCTGGTCACCGGCGGGACCGGTGGCCTCGGCGCCACCCTCGCCCGGCACCTCGTCACCGCGCACGGGGTGGGCCGCCTGCTGCTGGTGAGCCGGCGCGGACCGGACGCCCCCGGGGTGGACGACCTCGTCGCCGACCTGAGGGCCCTCGGTGCGCGGGTGCACGTCGCCGCCTGCGACGTGGCCGACCGGGACCGGCTCGCGGCGCTGCTCGCCGAGCATCCGGTCGACGGCGTGGTGCACGCGGCCGGCGTGCTCGCCGACGGCACCGTCGAGACGCTCACCCCCGACCAGCTGGACACCGTGCTGCGGCCCAAGATCGACGCCGCCGCCAACCTGCACGACCTGGCCGGCGACGCCGCGATGTTCGTGCTGTTCTCCAGCGCCGCCGGGGCGCTCGGCAACCCCGGGCAGGCCAACTACGCCGCCGCGAACTCCTACCTCGACGCGCTCGCCCAGCACCGCCGTGCCCACGGGCGGCGGGCCGTGTCGATCGCGTGGGGACTGTGGGCCGGTGGCATGGGCGAGCGCCTGGGCGGGGCCCGTGGCGCGCTCCCGCTGACCACCGAGGAGGGGCTCGCGCTGTTCGACCTGGCCGTGGCCGGCGACCGGGCGGTGGTGGTGCCGATCAAGCTGGACCTGCCCGCGCTGCAGGCCAACGCCCGGGCCGGGGCGCTGCCCGCCGCGCTGCGCGGGCTGGTCCGGGTCCGCCGCACCGCCGGCGCCGCGTCCGCGGGCCGGTCCGACGCCCTGCGCGCCCGCCTCGCCGGACTGTCCGAACAGGACCGCGAGCAGGCGCTGCTGGAGCTCGTCACCGGCCAGGTGGCCGCGGTGCTCGGGCACGCCGGCACCGACGCGATCACTCCGGCCAGGGCGTTCACCGAGCTGGGGTTCGACTCGCTCACCGCGGTCGAGCTGCGCAACCGGCTCGGCGGCGCGAGCGGGCTGCGGCTGCCCGCGACGCTGATCTTCGACTACCCGACGCCGAAGGCGCTCGCCGCGTACCTGCGCTCGCAACTGATCGAGGAGCCGGCGGCGAGGATGCCGGTCACCGAGCAGATCGCGCGGCTGGAGGCGACCCTCGTCGCGGCCGACCTCACGGCCACCGACCACACCGAGATCACCGTCCGGCTGCGGCACCTGCTGACCAGGTGGACCGACCGGACCCGGGAGGGCGGCGACGACGACCTCGACTCGGCGACCGCGGACACGATCTTCGACCTGCTCGACGACGAGCTCAAGGCGTCCTGACGCGCCGCAAGGGAGTGACAGACGTGGCGAACGAAGAGAAGTACCTCGCCTACCTCAAGCGGGTCACCGCCGACCTTCGGGAGACGCGCCGGCTCCTGCGCGAGGTCGAGGAGCGGGAGAGCGAGCCGATCGCGATCGTCGGGATGGCCTGCCGGTATCCGGGCGGCGCGAACTCGCCCGACGAGCTGTGGCGGCTGGTCGTCGACGGCGTCGACGGGGTGTCCCCGTTCCCCACCGACCGCGGCTGGGACCTCGACAACCTCTACGACCCCGACCCGGACCGGCCGCGCAAGTCCTACCTGCGCCACGGCGGCTTCCTCGACGACGTCGCCGGGTTCGACGCCCCGTTCTTCGGTATCTCGCCGCGCGAGGCGCTGGCCATGGACCCGCAGCAGCGGCTGCTGCTGGAGACGTCGTGGGAGGCGTTCGAGCAGGCCGGGATCGACCCGACCTCGTTGCGGGAGACCAGAACCGGGGTGTTCGCCGGCCTGATGTACCAGGGCTACCTGCCCGGCCTGTCGACCGCGCCGGAGGACGTGGAGGGCTTCGTCGCCACCGGCACCGCGGGCAGCGTGGTGTCCGGCCGGGTGTCCTACGTGCTCGGGCTCGAGGGGCCGGCGGTCACCATCGACACCGCGTGCTCGTCCTCGCTCGTCGCGATCCACCACGCCGTGCAGGCCATCCGGTCCGGCGACTGCTCGCTGGCGCTGGCCGGCGGCGTGACCGTGATGTCCAGCCCGGACCCGTACGTCGGCTTCTCCCGCCAGCGCGGCCTCGCGCCCGACGGCCGGTGCAAGTCGTTCGCCGCCACCGCGGACGGCACCGCCTGGGCGGAGGGCGTGGGCATGCTGCTGCTGGAGCGGCTGTCCGACGCGCGGCGCAACGGGCGGCGGGTGCTCGCCGTCGTGCGGGGTTCGGCGGTCAACCAGGACGGCGCGTCGAACGGGCTGACCGCGCCGAACGGCCCCTCGCAGCAGCGGGTGATCATGGCCGCGCTCGCCAACGCCGGCCTCGCCGCGTCCGATGTGGACGTCGTGGAGGCGCACGGCACCGGCACGTCCCTGGGTGACCCGATCGAGGCGCAGGCCCTGCTGGCCACCTACGGCCAGGACCGTGACCGTCCACTGTGGCTCGGGTCGGTGAAGTCGAACATCGGGCACACGCAGGCCGCCGCCGGGGTGGCCGGTGTGATCAAGATGATCCAGGCGATGCGGCACTCGCACCTGCCGCGCACGCTGCACGTGGACGAGCCGTCGCCGAAGGTCGACTGGTCCTCGGGTGCGGTGTCGCTGCTGACCGAGCCGCGCGACTGGCCGCGCGCGGACCGGCCCCGGCGGGCGGCGGTGTCGTCGTTCGGGTTCAGCGGGACGAACGCGCACGTGATCATCGAGGAGGGGCCGCCGGTCGCCGAGGCTCCGGCGGGCGAGGCGCCGCCGGTGGTGCCGTGGGTGTTGTCGGCGAGGTCGGTGGATGGGCTGGGCGCGCAGGCGGGGCGGCTTGGGGGGTTTGTGGCGGCGCGGCCGTCGTTGGATCCGGCCTCGGTGGGGTTTTCGTTGGCCACGACGCGGGCGGCGTTGGAGGAGCGGGCGGTGGTGCTTGGGTCGTCGCGTGAGGAGTTGCTGGCGGGGGTTGGGGCGTTGGCGTGTGGTGAGGGTGACGCGGTGCGCGGCACGGTCGCGGGGGGCAAGCTGGCGGTGTTGTTCACCGGTCAGGGTTCGCAGCGGGCCGGGATGGCGCGGGGCCTGTATGAGCGGTTCCCGGTGTTCGCGGCGGTGTTGGACGAGGTGTGCGGCCATTTCGATTTTGATTTGTGGGCGTTGTCTGAAGCGGAGTTGAACGAGACCGGGTTCACCCAGCCCGCGTTGTTCGCGGTTGAGGTGGCGTTGTTCCGGCTGGTGGAGTCGTGGGGTATCCGGCCTGATTTCCTGGCCGGTCACTCGATCGGTGAGCTGGCCGCCGCGCACGTGGCCGGGGTGTGGTCGCTGCCGGATGCGTGTCGGGTGGTCGCGGCGCGGGGGAAGTTGATGCAGGCGCTGCCCGAGTGGTGGAGCGATGCTCTCGGTTCGGATCACCGAACCCGAAGTGGAGCTGGCGAGCGAGCCGGGTGAGCGTTGCTGCGGTCAACGGCCCGGGCTCTCTGGTCGTGTCAGGGGACACAACCGAGATCACTGCTCTCGAAGCGGACTGGGTGTCCCAGGGCCGGAAGGTGAAGCGGCTGGCGGTGTCGCACGCGTTCCACTCGCCGTTGATGGACCCCATGCTCGAGGAGTTCCGCGCGGTGCTGGAGACGGTCGAGTTCCGCCAGCCGGTGATCCCGGTGGTGTCGAACCTGACCGGGGAGATCGCCGAGCCGACCACGCCGGACTACTGGGTGCGGCACGTGCGGGAGGCGGTCCGGTTCGCCGACGGGATCGCCACCCTGCTCGCCGAGGGCGTGACCACGTTCCTCGAAGT
Source organism: uncultured Actinomycetota bacterium (assembly GCA_963727495.1). Lineage (GTDB taxonomy): Bacteria > Actinomycetota > Actinomycetes > Mycobacteriales > Pseudonocardiaceae > Actinophytocola. The sequence continues at coordinate 499,278 of CAVSGQ010000005.1, forward strand.
GGGGCCGGATGCGGTGTTGTGCGGGATGGGGGCGGACAGCGCCGAGGACGCGGTGTTCGTCCCGGCGCTGCGCCGCAACCACGACGAGGTCGCCACGCTCACCCGGGCGTTGGCCGGGCTGCACGTCCGCGGGTTCAGCCCCGACTGGACCACCATCTTCCCCGGCGCCGCCACCGTCGAGCTGCCCACCTACGCCTTCCGCCGCGAGCCGTACTGGCTGGTCGCCAACATGGGCTACGCCGACGCCACCGGCCTCGGCCAGGCCGCCGCCGAACACCCCCTGCTCGGCGCCGCCGTCGAGCTGCCCGACTCCGGCGGCTACGTGTTCACCGGCCGGATCTCCCGCTTGACCCACCCGTGGCTGGCCGACCACACGGTCGCCGACACCGTCCTCGTCCCCGGCGCGGCCCTCGTCGAGCTGGCCGTGCGCGCCGCGGACCAGGTCGGCTGTGCGCACGTCGAGGAGCTGACCCTGCACGCCCCGCTGGTCGTCCCCGAGCACGGCGGAGTGTGGCTGCGCGTCGCCGCCGGGTCCGACGAGGACGGACGGCGGTCGCTGACCGTCCACTCGCGCACCGAGAACGGCACCGAGTGGACCCGCCACGCCGGCGGCACCCTCACCACCGAGGTGCCGGACGGCACCGCCGACCTGACCGAGTGGCCACCCGCCGGCGCCCAGCCGGCCGACGTCGCCGGCCTCTACGACGACCTGCTCGCGAGCGGCTTCGGCTACGGCCCCGCCTTCCAGGGCCTGCGCCGGGCCTGGACCCGCGGCGACGAGGTGTTCGCCGAGCTGGAGCTCGACGAGTCCACCCACGGCGACGCCACCCGGTTCGGCGTGCACCCGGCACTGCTCGACTCCGCCCTGCACGGCATGTTCGTCAACCGGGACGGCGACGACACCGGCCCGCGGCTGCCCTTCGCCTGGAGCGGGGTCACCCTGCACGCCACCGGCGCCACCGCCGGCCGCGCCCGGCTCGCCCCGGACGGCGACGGGGTGCGGATCGAGATCGCCGACCCGGCCGGCGCGCCGGTGCTCTCCGTGCGGTCGCTGGCCGTCCGGCCCGTCGACCCGGCCGCACTGCGCGCCGCCGCGGGCCAGGAAGAGCAGCGCCCGCTGTTCCGTCTGGAGTGGACACCCGGCCCGAAGCCGGCCGAGGCCGCGCCGGACGGCGTCGAGGTGCACCGGCTCACCGAACCCGACGTCCGTGCCGCCACCCACCGCACGCTCGAGCTCCTGCAGGGGTGGCTCGCCGAGCCCCGGGACGCCCGGCTGGTGATCGTCACCAGCGGTGCGGTCGCGACCGGCGACACCGACGACGTCACCGACCTCGCCGGTGCCGCCGTGTGGGGACTCGTCCGCTCCGCCCAGGCCGAGCACCCCGACACGTTCGCCCTGCTCGACGTCGACACCGACGACGCCGTCCCGGCCGCGCTCGCCGCCACCGCCGACGAGCCCCAGCTCGCCGTCCGCGGCGGCGCGCTGCTCGTCCCGCGGCTGAGCCGCGCCGATCCCGCCGCCGAACGGCCGGCGATCCCCGCCACCGTGCTGGTCACCGGCGGCACCGGCGGGCTCGGCGCCACCGTCGCCCGGCACCTCGCCGCCGAGCACGGCGTGACCGGGCTGCTGCTGGTGAGCCGGCGCGGGCCGGACGCCCCGGGAGTGGAGGACCTCGTCGCCGAGCTGACCGGACTCGGCGCGGACGTGCACGTGGCCGCCTGCGACGTCGCCGACCGCGACCGCCTCGCCGCGCTGCTCGCCGAGCACCCGGTCGACGGGGTCGTGCACTCCGCCGGCGTCCTCGACGACGGCCTCGTCGAGTCGCTCACCCCCGAGCGGCTGGACACCGTGCTGCGCGCCAAGGTCGACGCGGCGGCCAACCTGCACGAGCTGGTCGACGCGAGCCTGTTCGTGCTGTTCTCCTCCGCGGCCGGCATCCTCGGCAACCCCGGGCAGGCCAACTACGCGGCGGCCAACTCCTACCTCGACGCGCTCGCCCGGCACCGGCACGCCACCGGCAAACCGGCCGTCTCCATCGCCTGGGGCCAGTGGGAGAGCGGCATGGGCGGCGAGCTCGACGACGCCGACCGGGCCCGGCTGGCCCGCACCGGCGCCGCCCCGCTGTCCACCGAGGAAGGGCTGCGGCTGTTCGACACGGCCGTCGCCGCGCGGGAGCCGGTGCTCGTGCCGATCAAGCTCGACCTGCCCACGCTCGCCGCGAACGCCAGGACCGCGCCGCTGCCGCCGGTGCTCAGCGGGCTCGTCCGCGCCCGCCGCGCCGCCGGTGGCCGGCACGCCGGCCAGGCCGACGCGCTGCGCCGCAGGCTCGCCGCGCTGCCCGCCGGCGAGCAGGAACGCGAGCTGCTGGAGCTCGTCGCGGCCAACGTGGCCACCGTCCTCGGGCACGCGGGCGCCGGCACCATCACGCCCGACCGCGCGTTCACCGAGCTCGGCTTCGACTCGCTCACCGCGGTCGAGCTGCGCAACCGGCTCGGTGCGCTCACCGGCCGGCACCTGCCCGCCACGCTGGTGTTCGACTACCCGACCCCCGGCGCGCTCACCAAGTTCCTGCTGGCCGAGCTGGTCGGCGGCGGCGACCCCGCCGAGGCGCTGCTCGGCGAGCTCGACCGGGTGGAGGCCGCGCTGCGCGGCATCGAGCCCGGCGACGAGGGCCGCGACCGGGTGATCACCCGCCTGCAGGCGCTGCTCGCCGCGGTCACCGAGGCCCAGGCCGACGACACCGAGGTGCTGGCACGGCTGCAGACCTCGAGCAACGACGAGCTCTTCGACTTCATCGACAACCTCGGGATCTGAGTTCCGACACGACGAACGGACGGGTTTGCAGTGGGAGACGTCGACAAGCTCCGGGACTACCTGACGCGGGTGACCGGCGAGCTGACCCGGACCAGGAGCAGGCTGCGCGACGTCGAGGAGCGCAGCGCCGAGCCGATCGCGATCGTCGGCATCGGCTGCCGCTACCCGGGCGGGGTCAACTCGCCGGAGGACCTGTGGCGCCTGGTCGCCGAGGGCACCGACGGCATCACGCCGTTCCCCGCCGACCGCGGCTGGCAGCGCGAGGAGCTGTACGACCCCGACCCCGACCGGGCCGGCAAGTCCTACGTCTGGGAGGGCGGCTTCCTGGACGCGGCGGCCGACTTCGACGCGGAGTTCTTCGGCATCAGCCCGCGCGAGGCCGCCGCCATGGACCCGCAGCAGCGGCTGCTGCTGGAGACCTCCTGGGAGGCGCTGGAGCACGCCGGCATCGACCCGACCTCGCTGAAGGGCAGCCGCACCGGCGTGTTCGTCGGCCACATGAACCAGGACTACGGCTCGGAGCTGCGCGCGGGCTCGGTCGAGTACGAGGGCTTCATCGGCACCGGCACCCAGGGCAGCGTGGCGTCCGGCCGGGTGTCCTACGTGCTCGGCCTGGAGGGCCCGGCGGTCACCGTCGACACCGCCTGCTCCTCCTCGCTCGTGGCGCTGCACCTCGCCTGCCACTCGCTGCGCCAGCAGGAATGCACGCTCGCCATCGCGGGCGGCTCCACGGTCGTCGCCGGGGCCGGCGTGTTCGTCGAGTTCTCCCGCCAGCGCGGGCTGTCCCGCGACGGCCGCTGCCGCGCGTTCGCCGCCACCGCCGAGGGCACCGGCTGGGGCGAGGGGGCCGGTGTGCTGCTGCTGGAACGCCTCTCCGACGCTGTCGCCAATGGCCACGACGTGCTGGCCGTGGTCCGCAGCTCCGCGCTCAACCAGGACGGCGCCTCCAACGGGCTCACCGCCCCCAACGGCCCGTCGCAGCAGCGCGTCATCCGCGCCGCGCTCGCCGGCGCCCGGCTGTCCACGACGGACATCGACGTCGTCGAGGCGCACGGCACCGCCACCACGCTCGGCGACCCGATCGAGGCGCAGGCCCTGCTGGCCACCTACGGCCGCGAGCGCACCACCGACCGTCCACTGTGGCTCGGCTCGGTCAAGTCCAACATCGGCCACACCCAGGCCGCCGCCGGGGTGGCCGGCGTGATCAAGATGGTCATGGCCATCCGGCACGGCCTGCTGCCCCGGACCCTGCACGCCGACGAGCCCACCCCGCAGGTCGACTGGTCGTCGGGCACCGTCCGGCTGCTCACCGAGGCCCGCGAGTGGCGCGCCGAGGACGACCGCCCGCTGCGTGCCGGCGTCTCCGCGTTCGGCTTCAGCGGCACCAACGCGCACGTCATCCTGGAACAGCACCGGCCCGTGCCGCGCGAGGAGACCGCCCCGGCGATCACCGCGGCGCCGTGGCTCGTCTCCGGCCGCACCGAGGCCGCGCTGCGCGCCCAGGCCGCCCGGCTGCACGAGCACCTCACCGCCCACCCCGAGCTCGACCCGCTGGACGTCGCCGGCACGCTTGCGACCGGCCGGGCCGCGCTGGAGCACCGGGCCGTGGTCACCGACGGGCTCGCCGGCCTCGCCGCGCTCGCCGCCGGGGAGGCCGCCGGGACGGTCGTGCTCGCCAAGCCCGCGGACGCCGACACCGTCGACCTGCCCACCGACCCGTACGAGCTCGCCGAGCTGTGGCTGCGCGGCGTGCCGGTGGACTGGCGGCCGGTGTTCGCCGGCACCCGCCGGGTCCCGCTGCCCACCTATGCCTTCCAGCGCAAGCCGTACTGGATCATCGGCGACGGCAGCACCCCGGTGTCCGACGTGGACTCCTGGCGCTACCGGGAGACCTGGGTGCCGGCCGAGGCCGCGCCCGCCGCCGGAGACTGGGTGATCGTGGCCCCGCCGGGCGGCCACCCGCTCGTGGCCGGTGTCGAGACCGCGCTGACCGCCGCCGGGCTGACCGTCCGCACGGTGTCCGAAGTGGATGGTTCGCTCACCGCCGACGGCGTGCTGTCGCTGCTCGCCCTCGACGAGACCGACGGCCTGCGCCGCACCCTGGAGCTGATCCAGGCCCTCGACGGCGTCGCCGCACCGCTGTGGTGCCTCACCTCCGGCGCCACCGGCCCGGACGGGGTCACCTCCCCGGCCCAGGCCGCCGTCTGGGGGCTGGGCCGGGTCGCCGGTCTCGAACACCCGCAGCGCTGGGGCGGCCTGGTCGACGTCGACGCCGTGGACCGGCTCGCCGACGTGCTCGGCGGCCGTGAGGACCAGGTCGCCGTCCGCGACGGCCGCCTGCTCGCCCGCCGCCTGGTGCACGCCGACCCGGCCGCCGATGCTCCACAGTGGACGCCACGGGGAACCGTGCTGGTCACCGGCGGCACCGGCGGGATCGGTGCCGAGGTCGCCCGGTGGCTCGCCGACCAGGGCGCCGGGCACCTCGTGCTGCTGTCCCGCCGCGGCCCGGGCGCGCCCGGGGTCGACGAGCTGACCGCCGACGTCACCGGGCGCGGCGCCCGGGTCACCGTCACCGCCTGCGACGTCGCCGACCGCGCGCAGCTCGCGGCCGTGCTCGACGGGATCGACGACCTGACGGCCGTGCTGCACGCGGCCGGCGTCCCGCAGCTGACCATGCTCGCCGACACGACCCCGGACGAGCTGGCGGACGTCATGGCCGCGAAGGCCGCCGGCGCGGCCAACCTCGACGCGCTCGTCGGCGACGTGGACGCGTTCGTGCTGTTCTCCTCGATCGCCGCCACCTGGGGGAGCGGCAGCCAGGGCGCCTACGCCGCGGCCAACGCCCACCTCGACGGCCTCGCCCGCGCCCGCCGCGCGCGCGGCCTGCGCGCCACGTCCGTCGCATGGGGACTGTGGGGCGAGGTCGGCATGGGCTCCGGCGAGGTGGCCGCGCAGTTCGGCGACCTCGGCCTGCGCGCCATGCCGCCGCACCGTGCCATCGAGGCGCTGAGCCGGGCCGTCGGGCGGGACGAGACCTGCCTGACCGTCGCCGACGTGGTCTGGCCGACCTTCGTGCCCCGCTTCACCGCGCTGCGGCACAGCCCGCTGCTCGACGACCTCCCCGAGCTCGCCGCGCTCGCCACGGACACCGCGCCGAAGGCCGACACCGGCACTCTGGTCGCCGAGCTGCGCGAGCTGTCCGACGCCGAGCAGGAGCAGTGGCTGCTCGACCTGGTGCTCGGCCACACCGGCCAGGTGCTCGGGCTCGACGAGGGCGCGGCGGTGGACCCCGCCCGCGCGTTCAAGGACCTCGGGTTCTACTCGCTCACCGCGGTCGAGCTGCGCAACCGCCTGGCCACCGCCACCGGCCTGGACCTCCCGCCCACGCTGATCTTCGACCAGCCCACGCCCGCCCTGCTCGCCGACCACCTGCGCGCCGAGCTGCTCACCGTCCGCCACGAGGTCGCCACCGCCACCCCGCTGGTCGCCTGCGCGCCGGTGCGCGCCGACGAGCCGGTCGCCGTGGTCGGCATGGGCTGCCGGTTCCCCGGCGGCGGCAGCGACCCGCAGCGGTACTGGGAGGCGCTGCTCGCCGGCACCGACGCGGTCGGCGAGGTGCCGCCGGACCGCTGGGACGCCGGCACGTTCCACGACGACGACCGCGACGCCGCCGGCAAGTCCTACACCCGCAAGGGCGCGTTCCTCGACGACATCGCCGGCTGGGACAACGCGTTCTTCGGCATGTCCCCGCTGGAGGCCCGCCGGCTCGACCCGCAGCACCGGCTGCTGATGGAGCTGGTCTGGGAGGCGCTGGAGGACGCCGGCATCGCGCCGGACACCCTGCGCGGCAGCCGCACCGGCGTGTTCCTCGGCCTGGTCGACTCGCTGCAGTACATGAACCGGCAGATCGAGGCCGAGGGCGAGGGCTGCATCAACGACCCGTACTTCGGGCTCGGCGGCTCGCCCAGCGCCGCCGCCGGCCGCATCGCCTACCACCTCGACCTGCGCGGCCCCACGTTCACCGTGGACACCGCGTGCTCGTCCTCGCTGGTGGCCACCCACCTCGCGGTGCAGAGCCTGCGCCGCGGCGAGTGCGACCTCGCGCTGGTGTGCGCCGGCTCGGCCACCGTGCACCCCGACCTGTTCGTGCAGACCTGCAAGATGGGCATGCTCGCCGCCGACGGCCGGGTGAAGGCGTTCGACGAGTCCGCCGACGGGTTCGTCATCGGCGAGGGCGGCGGGGTCGTCGTGCTGCAGCGGGCCGCGGACGCCACCGCCACCGGCCGCCGCGAGCACGCCCGCATCCGCGGTTCCGCGCTGAGCCAGGACGGCCGGTCCAACGGGCTCACCGCGCCCAACCGCGCCGCGCAGCTCGCGGTGGTCCGCGCCGCGCTCGCCGACGCGGACCTGCGGCCCGACGACATCGGCTACCTGGAGGCGCACGGCTCGGGCACCGAGCTGGGCGACACCATCGAGTTCTCCGTGCTGCGCGAGGTGTTCGGCGAGCGTGCGGCGCCCCCGCTCATGGTCGGCGCGGTCAAGACCAACATCGGCCACCTGCTCGCCGCCGCCGGCATGGCCGGGCTCATCAAGGCCGTCCAGGCGGTCAAGCACGCCGAGCTGCCCGCCAACCTGCACCTGACCAGGCCGAACTCGGTCGTCACCCTGGACGGCACGGTGCGACCGCTGACCGAACGCGCGCCCTTCCCGGACTCCGGCGGGCCGAACCGGGCCGGTGTCAGCTCCTTCGGCTGGTCGGGCACCAACGCGCACGTGATCGTCGAGCAGGCCCCGCCCGCCGGCGAGCCCGCGCCCGCGGACGGCCACCAGCTGGTCGCGGTGTCCGCGACCGGACCGGCGAGCCTGCGCCAGGCCGCCGACCGGCTCGCCGACCACCTCGAGGCACACCCCGGGCTGGACCCGGCCGACGTCGCGTACACCACGCAGACCGGGCGCGGCTCGCTCGACCTGCGCCGCACCGTCGTCGGCGCCGACCTCGCCGGGATCGTGCGCGCGCTGCGCGAGGACGTCGAGGCCACCCCGGTGAGCGTGACCAACCAGCGGGTCGGCGTGCTGCTGCCGGGCGCGGGCGAGCTGTGGCCGGGCCTGGCCGACGGGCTGTACCGGACCGAGCCGGCGTTCCGCGCCGCCGCCGACGAGTGCGCGGCCGCGATCGGCGAGCACGGCATCGAGATGTCCGAGCGGGTCAGCGTGTTCGTCGTCGAGTACGCGCTCGTCGCGCTGCTGCGCGAGTGGGGCCTCGGGCCGTCCGCGGTGCTGGGGCAGGGGATCGGCCGGGTCGTCGCGGAGTGCGTGGCCGGGGTGCACGAGCTGCCCGACGCGCTGCGGCTCGCGGCCACCGGCTCGGCCGGCGACGACGCCCGGGTGTCCACGCCGCGGTTCCCGATCCTCGACGGCACCCCGGACGGGCTGACCGCGCTGTCCCGCCAGGTCGGCGTGCTCGTCGAGGCCGGGCCCGGGCGGGCACTCACCACGCTGGCCGGCGAGCACGTCCCGCGGCTGCCCGCCGTCGCCGTGCTGCCCGGCCCGGGGGACGAGCGGGCCACCTGGCTGCGCGCGCTCGGCACGCTGTGGGAGCGCGGCATGCCGGTGCGCTGGGCCGCCGGGTACCCCGCGCCGCGCCGCCCCGTCACCCTGCCCACGTATCCCTTCCAGCGCACCAGGTTCTGGCCGGACGCACCCACCTCGCCCCGCGACGCCTGCGCGGTCCCGCGGCAGCGCGACGTCCCGGCCGCGGAACCGTCGGCGCGGGCGATCCGCTGCCACGTCCCGAGCTGGCGGCGCGACGACGCGCACGCCCCGGCCGCCCCCGCCGCGCCGGGCACGCTGCTGGTGTTCGCGGACGCGGCGCTGAGCGCGGCGCTGCGCGAGCTCGCCACCGCCGCCGGCCACCGCGTCGTCGAGCCCGGCGCGGGCTTCGACCCCGCCGAGCCCGAGCACTACAAGTCGCTGGTCACCGGGCTGGCCGCGGCGGACGGCCCGCTGCGGATCGTGCACGCCTACGGGGCCCGGGAGTCCACACGCGACACCGAGGCGGCGCTCGACGCCGCGTTCTACAGCCCGCTGTGGCTGGCCAAGGCCCTCGGCCAGGTGGTGTCCTCCCGGTCCGTCGAGGTGGTCGCGGTCGTGTCCGAGGCGTTCGACGTGCTGGGCGGCGACATCGCCAACCCGCTGTCGGCCACCGTGCTCGGTGTCTGCAACTCGCTGACCAGCGAGCTGCCCCGTGTCTCGGCCCGCTGCGTCGACGTCGAAACGAGCGCCGGCGCGACGCAGCGGGCCGGCCAGGTGCTGCGCGAGGTCGAACTGCTCGCCGCGCCCCCGCCCGGCGCGCCCGCCCCGGCCGAGACCGAGATCCAGGTCGTCGCCTGGCGCCGCGGCCGCCGCTGGCTGCGCGCCTTCACCGAGGCCGACCTGCCGGCCGCCGGCGACCGCGAGGTATGGCGGCCCGGTGGCACCTACCTGATCACCGGCGGCACCGGCGGCCTCGGGCTGATCCTGGCCCGCCGCCTCGCCCCGCTCGGCGTGCGGCTCGCGCTCGTCGGCCGCACCGAGCTGCCGCCCGAACACACCTGGGACGACCCGCCGGAGGGCAGGGCGGGCGAGATCGTCGCGGCCATCCGCCGGCTGCGGGCCGCGGGCGCGCGGGTGCTGCCGATCGCGGCCGACATCACCGACCCCGACCAGGTGAAACGGGTGTTCCACACCGTGCGCGAGACCTTCGGCGAGCTGCACGGCGTGGTGCACTGCGCCGGCGTGCCCGGCTCGGGCCTGATGCAGTCCAAGACCCGCGAGGCCGCCGCGGCCGTGCTCGCGCCGAAGATCGCCGGCACGCTGGCGATCGCCGACGCGCTGCGCGCCGACCCGCCGGAGCTGCTGGCGCTGTACTCCTCGTCCGCGGCCGTGATCGGCGGCTTCGGCGAGAGCGACTACGGCGCGGCCAACGCCTTCCTCGACGCGTTCGCCGCCGCCGAGACCGGGGTCGTCGCGCGCCGGGTCGTCTCCGCGGCGTGGGCGGCGTGGGTGCACGACAGCTGGCAGGCGGACACGCTGGCCAACGACGTGGTGCTGGCCCGCGCCCGCGAGTACCGCGACGAGTTCGGCCTCACCGACGACGAGGGCACCGACACGCTCAACCGCGTCCTGGCCGCCGGCTCGCCGCACGTGCTGGTGATGACCAAGCCCATGCGCGAGCTCGCGTCCGACCTGGTCCGGCTCACCTCCGCGGACGGGATCATGGACGAGCCGCGGGCGGGTGGGCCGAAGTACCCGCGCCCGGACCTGCGGGTGCCCTACCTCGCGCCGCGCGGCCGGACCGAGCGGCGCGTGGCCGAGGTCTGGCAGGACTACCTCGGCATCGAGCAGGTCGGCGTGCACGACCCGTTCTTCGAGCTGGGCGGCACCTCGCTGGTCGGCATCGCGGTCGTCAACCGGCTCGGCAAGGAGTTCGGCCTCGAGCTCGCCGCGGCCAGCCTGTTCGAACGGCCCACCGTCGCGCAGTTCGCCGCGCTGCTGGCCGAGCTCGACCCCGCGAACGCGACCGACTCCACCGGACCGACACCCGCGGCCGCGGCGGCCACCAGCGCCGCCCGCGGGGAACGCCGCCGCGCCCGAACCGGCGCGTCGGCCATGCGAGCCAGGAAGACCAGAAGGTGAGGATGGCGATGACCAGCGAACTCGCACCCTACGACGGGGACGACGAGGTGGGTGCCGGAACCGACATCGCCATCGTGGGCATGGCGGGCCGGTTCCCCGGCGGCCGCGACGTCGGCGAACTGTGGCGCAACCTGCGCGACGGCCGCAACTGCATCGTCCGGCTGACCCCCGACGAGCTGGCGGCGTCCGGAGTGGACCCCGAGCTGCTGGCCGACCCGGACTACGTGCCGGCCGCCTCGGTGCTCGACGACGTCGACCTGTTCGACGCCGGCTTCTTCGGCTACGTCGCCCGCGAGGCGCAGCTGATGGATCCCCAGCAGCGGCTGTTCCTGGAGAGCTCCTGGCACGCGCTGGAGGACGCCGGCATCGACCCGTCCCGTGTGGACGGACCAGTCGGCGTGTTCGCGGGCGCGGCGATCTCCACGTACCTGCTGAACAACCTGGCCCAGCACCCGGAGCTGCTCGACCAGGTCGGCGCCGTGCAGATCGGGCTGGGCAACGACAAGGACTCGCTGGCCACCCGGGTCGCGCACGCGTTCGACCTCACCGGCCCCTGCTACAGCGTGCAGTCCTACTGCTCCACCTCGCTCGTCGCCGTCGCCGCCGCGTGCACCAGCCTGGTCACCGGCGAGTCGGACGTGGCGCTGGCCGGCGGCACGGCGATCGCGGTGCCGCAGAAGGTCGGCTACGTCTACGAGCAGGGCGGCATGGCCTCCCCGGACGGGCTGTGCCGCGCGTTCGACGCGTCCGCGCAGGGCACCCCGATCGGCAACGGCGTCGGCGTCGTGGTGCTGCGCCGCCTCGACGACGCGCTCGCCGCCGGCGACCGGGTGTACGCGGTGATCCGCGGCTGGGCGGTCAACAACGACGGCGCCAACAAGGTCGGCTTCACCGCGCCCGGCGTGCGCGGCCAGGCCGGCGTGGTGGCCGAGGCGCTCGCCGCGGCCGGGCTGGAGCCCGCGGACATCGACTACGTGGAGGCGCACGGCACCGGCACCCCGCTCGGCGACGCCGCGGAGATCGCCGCGCTGCAGCAGGTGTTCGGCACCGACGAGGCCGGCATCACCCGGGTCGGCTCCGCCAAGACCAACATGGGCCACCTCGACCGGGCGGCCGGGGTCACCGGCCTGATCAAGGCCGCGCTGTCGATCCACCACGAGCAGATCCCGCCGACCATCAACTTCGAGAAGGCCAACCCGCAGCTCGACCGGTCCCGCGAGCGGATCGAGGTGGTCACCTCGCTCACCCCGTGGCCGCGCGACGACGCGCGGGTGCGCCGCGCCGGGGTCAGCGCGTTCGGCATCGGCGGCACCAACGCGCACGTCGTGCTGGAGGAGCCCGAGCCCGCCGACCGCACCGACCGGGTGCCGCCGCGCGAGCACCACCTGCTGGTGTGGTCCGCCCGCACCGCCGAGGCCCGCGCCCGCACCGCCGAGCGGCTCGCCGGCACGTTCGCGGAGTCCGATGTGGACGTCGCGGACGCGGCCTACACGCTCCAGGTCGGCCGCAAGGTGTTCCACGAGCGCGCCGTCGCGGTGGTCTCCGACGCGGCGGACGCCGCCCGCGCGCTCGGCGAGGACGCCCCGCAGCGCGTGCTCGCGCGCACCGACGCGGGCAGCGCCCGGCCCGTCGGGTTCCTGCTCGCCGGGGTCGGCGAGCACTACCGGGGCATGGTCGGCGGCCTGTACCGCACCGAGCCGGTGTTCCGCGAGGCCATCGACGCCTGCCGGGCGGTCTTCGCCGACCACCTCGACGCCGACCCGCTCACCGACCTGATCGCCGGGGAGAAGAGCAACGGCGCCGGGCTGGCCGCGCTGCTGGGCCGCGACTCCGCCGACGACACCGCGTCGGCGACCGAGATCGCCCAGCCCGGCGTCTTCGCCGTCGACTACGCGCTGGGCCGGCTGGTCATGTCCTGGGGCGTCACCCCGCGGGTGCTGGCCGGCTACAGCGTCGGCGAGTTCGTCGCGGCCGCGCTGTCCGAGGCGCTGACCCTGTCCGAGGCCGCCGGCCTGGTCGCCGTGCGCGCCAAGCTGATCGCCACGCTGCCCGCGGGCGCGATGGCCGCCGTGCCGCTGTCGGCAGCGAAGCTGGCCCGGCTCGCCGGCCCGGTCGCCGACCTCGGCCTGGACATCGCCGCGGTCAACGGGGCCGAGGTGATCGTGGTGTCCGGCCCGACCGAGGCCGTCGCCGCGCTCACCGCGACGCTCGCCGAGCACGACGTCCCGTGCCGCGCGCTGCGCACCACCCACGCCTTCCACTCCCGGATGCTGAGCCCGGTCGCCGCCGAGCTGACCGCGTGGGCGCGGGAGAACCTGTCGCCGCGCACGCCGAAGATCCCCTACCTGTCCAACGTGACCGGTGCGCCCATCACCGAACGGCAGCTCGCCGACCCCGGCTACTGGGCCGAGCACATGTGCCGCACCGTCCGCTTCGCCGACATGCTCACCGAGCTGCTCTCCGGTGACGACGCGGGCGACACGCTGTTCCTGGAGATCGGACCGGGCCAGTCGCTCGGCGCGATGGCCCGCAACCACCCGGCCTGCGGCACCGATCGCTGGTCGCTGCTGGTGCCGACGCTGCCCGCCGAGGCCGACCCGCGGCCGGACACCGCGGTGCTCACCGAGGCGCTCGGCAAGCTGTGGCTGTCCGGTGTGGACATCGACTGGACGGCCTACCACGCGGGCCGGATGCCGCTGAAGACCACGGTGCCCGACTACCCGTTCGAGCGGCAGAGCTACTGGATCGACCCGCCGTCGAGCACCCGGGCCCGCCCGGCCGTCGCCGCCGCGCCCGCCCCGGACGCGGCGGACGAGGACCGGCTCTGGTCGCCGGTCTGGTCGCGCAAGCCGGCCGCCGCGGCGGCCCCGGCACCCGCCGCCCCGACGTGGGTGCTCACCGACTCCGGGGGCGAGGTCGGCGCCGACCTCGCCGCCCGGCTCGACGGCGCGGTCGTCGTGCGCGCCGGGGACGCCTTCGCATCCGGTCCGGAGTGGACGATCCGACCGGACGTGCGCGAGGACTACGCGCGGCTGCTCGCCGAGGCCGGCCCGCCCGGCGCGGTCGTGCACCTGTTCGGCCTCGACCCGCGGACCCCCGGCCGGACCCGGTCGCTCGGCTTCGACAGCGTGGCCAACCTGGCCGCGGTGCTGGGCGACGAGGTCGCCGACACCGTGCGGATCACCGTCGTCACCGGCAACTCCCGCGCGGTGCTCGACACCGACGTGCCCGACCCGGACCGCGCCACCGTGCTCGGCGCGTGCGTCGTCGGTGCCCAGGAGTACGCGGGCCTGCTGATCAAGGCCGTGGACGTCGAGCCCGACGTCGACGTCGCGGCGCTGCTCGCGGAGGTGCGCGCGGACGACGCCGACACGGCGGTCGCGCTGCGCGCCGGCGAGCGCTGGGTGATGGACTACGCGCCCACCCCGGCCGGGGACGCCGCGCCGATCGAGGTCGCCGACGGCGGCGTCTACCTGATCACCGGCGGGCTCGGCCCGGTGGGCCGGCTGATCGCCGGGCACCTCGGCGCCGCCGCGAAGGACGTCACCACCGTGCTGGTCGGCCGGGGCGGCCTGCCGCCCGAGGACGAGTGGGACGCGATCCCCGCCGACGGCGAGGCCAAGTCCCTCGCCACCCGGATCGCCGGGGTGAAACTCCTGCGGGACAACGGGATCAACGCCGTGCCCGCCGCCGCCGACGTCACCGACGAGGCCCAGCTGCGCGCCCTCGTCGAGGACGTGAAGGCCACCCACGGCCGGCTCGACGGCGTCGTGCACCTGGCCGCGGTCACCGACGCCGGCACGTTCGGCCCGATCTCCGACCTGCGCGCGGAGTCCGTCGCGATCCACCTCGACGGCGGCAAGACCCGCGGCACCGCGGCCATCGAGCGGGTGCTCGCGGACCACCCGGTGGACTTCTGCGTGCTGTTCTCGTCGATGTCCTCGGTGCTCGGCGGCATCGGCTTCGCCGCGTACGTCGCCGCCAACTCCTACCTCGACGCCGTCCCCTACCGGCACCGCGGCGAGACCACCCGCTGGCTCGCGATCAACTGGGACACCTGGATCTCCACCGCGGAGATGGTCGACGGCGGCGGGATCGGCGACCTCGGCGCGTCGATGGTCGAGTACTCGATGACCGAGACCGAGGCGCTCGCCGCGTTCGACCGGGTGCTGGCCAACCCGGTGCCGCGCACCGTGATCAGCGCGGGCGAGCTGCCCAAGCGGATCACCCAGTGGCTGGTCAAGGACGGCTCCGACGCGCCGAGATCGGTGGGCGCCCGGATGCCGCGGCCCGCGCTGGCGCAGGAGTTCGTGCCGCCCACCGGGGAGCGGCAGCGCCGGCTCGCCGAGGTGTGGGAGGACATGCTCGGCATCGACGGCGTCGGCGCCCGGGACAACTTCTTCGACCTCGGCGGCACCTCGCTGATGGGTCTGCAGATGGTGAAGCGGATCCAGAAGGTCACCGGGGTCGCGGTGTCCGCGGTCAACCTGTTCGAGGCGCCGACCGTGCACGCGATGGCCACCCTGGTCGAGCAGAAGGGCGCCGCCGCGCCGAAGCCGAAGGCCGCGCCCGCCCCGAGGAAGGTCGCGGTGAGCGAGCCGGCGCGGCACGCGGACCCGGTCGGCCGCGACCACCGCGACGCGATCGCGATCATCGGCATGACCGGCCGGTTCCCCGGCGCGCCCACGGTCGGGCAGTTCTGGGCGAACCTGCGCGACGGCGTCGAGTCGGTGACCACCTTCACCGAGGAGGAACTGCGCGCCAACGGGGTGCCCGCGGACATCGCCGCCGCGCCGACCTACGTGCCCAAGCGCCCGGTGCTGGACAACGTGCGCGGCTTCGACGCCGGGTTCTTCGGCTTCTCCCCGCGTGAGGCCGAGATCACCGATCCGCAGCACCGGATCTTCCTGGAGTGCTGCTGGGAGGTGCTCGAACAGGGCGGCTACGGCGCGGGCGACCACCGCGGCCGGGTCGGCGTGTTCGGCGGCACCAACATCAGCACCTACATGATGCGGATGATGATGGCCGCGGGCGCGAACCCGCAGGAGGTCGGCGAGGCGGACGCCTACCAGTTCGTCATCGGCAACGACAAGGACTCGCTGGCCACCAAGGTCTCCTACAAGCTCGGCCTCGACGGGCCCAGCCTGACCGTGCAGACGTTCTGCTCCACCGCGCTGGTGGCGCTGCACCTGGCGTGCCAGAGCCTGCGCCACGACGAGTGCGAGCTGGCGCTGGCCGGCGGGGTGTCCATCCACACCCCGGACCGCGTCGGCCACCTGCACGTGCCCGGCGGCATGGAGTCCTCCGACGGGCACGTGCGCACGTTCGACGCGGCCGCCAACGGCACCATGTTCGGCGACGGCGCGGGCGTGCTGCTGCTCAAGCGGCTCGCCGACGCCACCCGCGACGGCGACGAGATCCTCGCGGTGGTCCGCGGCTCGGCCATCAACAACGACGGCTCGCTGAAGGTCGGCTACACCGCGCCCAGCGTCGTCGGGCAGGCGCGGGTCGTCTCCGACGCCATGCGCAACGCCGGGGTGACCGCCGAGGACATCGGCTACGTCGAGGCGCACGGCACCGCCACCCCGCTCGGCGACCCGATCGAGGTGGCCGCGCTGACCAAGGCGTTCGGCGACACCGCGCGGAAGCAGTACTGCCCGATCGGCTCGGTGAAGACCAACATCGGCCACCTCGCCGCGGCCGCGGGCGCCACCGGGCTGATCAAGACCGCGCTCGCCCTGCGGCACCGGCAGATCCCGGCCAGCCTCAACTTCGCCACGCCCAGCCCGGAGATCGACTTCGAGAACAGCCCGTTCTACGTCAACACCGAACTGTCCGCATGGGACGTTCCGGACGGGCGGCGGCGCATCGCCGGGATCAACTCGCTCGGCATGGGCGGCACCAACGTGCACGTCATCCTGGAGGAGCCGCCCGCACCGCGGCCGCGCAGCACCGAGGGCGGGCCGGACCGGCGCTACGAGCTGATCACCGTGTCCGGCCGCAGCGAGGCCGCCGCGAACGAGTCCGTCGGCCGGCTGGTCGCGCACCTCGCCGCGCACCCGGACCTCCCGCTCGCGGACGTGGCCGGCACGCTGCAGACCGGACGGGAGACCTTCGAGCACCGCCGGGTGCTGGTCACCGACCTGACCTCGGACGTGACGGTGAACGCGGCGGCCGCCAACCCGGCGCCGCCGGGGATGCTGGTGCGCGCCGACCCGGTGCGGGAGCGGCCGGTGAACCTCATGTTCGCCGGAGTCGGCGAGCACTACCCCGGCATGATCGCCGAGCTCTACCGCCGCGAGCCGGTGCTGCGGGAGGTCGTGGACGAGTGCGCGGCGGTGCTGCGCGAGGCTCTCGGCGAGGACCTGGTGCCGCTGCTGACCGCGCCGCGCACCTCGGCGGCCGGCCAGCAGGACTCGCTGCTGGCCATGCTGGGCCGGGCGGCCGAGCCGGAGGACCCGAACCGGGCCGCGCTGGCCCGCACCGAGCTGGCGCAGCCCGCGGTGTTCGTCGCCGAGTACGCGGTGGCGCGGCTGCTGGCGAGCTGGGGCGTCGCGCCCAACCTGATGCTCGGCTACAGCCTCGGCGAGTACGTCGCCGCGACGCTCGCCGGGGTGCTGACGCTGCCCGAGGCGCTGCGGCTGGTGGCGTTCCGCGCGAAGCTGATCTCCGCGCTGCCCGGCGGGTCGATGCTGGCCGTGCCGCGCGCCCCGGAGGCGCTGCGCCGCGACCTCGCCGACCTGTTCGCCGCCGGCGTCGACGTCTGTGCGGTCAACGGTCCGGAGATCACCGTGGTCGGCGGCGAGACCGCGCGCATCGACGAGTTCGCGCGCCGGCTGTCCGAACGGGACGTGCCGAGCACGAAGCTGCTGACCACGCATGCCTTCCACACCCGGATGCTGGAGCCCGCCCGCGCGGAGCTGACCGCGTGGGCACGGGCGAACCTGTCGCCGAAGGCGCCCGCGCTGCCCTACGTGTCCAACGTGACCGGGGAGGTCGCCACCGAGGAGCTGGTGTGCGACCCGGAGTACTGGGCGCGGCACATGTGCTCGCCGGTGCGGTTCGCCGACGGGCTGTCCGCGCTGCTCGCCGACCCGGACCCGGCGCTGCTGGAGATCGGGCCGGGGCAGTCGCTGTCCGCGATGACCCGGGTGCACCCGGACTGCGCGCAGCAGCGCTGGCCGCTGGTGGCGGCCTCGCTGCCCGCGTCGGCCGACCCGCGCCCGGACGACCGGGTGCTCACCGAGGCCGTCGGGTCGCTGTGGCTGACCGGCGTGCCGATCGACTGGGCCGCGCTGCAGGCCGGGCGGGCGCTGCGCCGGGTGCCGCTGCCCGCGTACCCGTTCCAGCGCAAGGACTACTGGCTCGAGCCCGCCCGCACCGAGCGCGCGCCGTCGTTCGGCGCGGAGCTGATCAGCGCGGCCGGCTCGACCGGGCTGTCCGACGCGGAGAACCCGGCGGCGGCGCTGACCTCGATGCCGCTGCTCGCCGAGGACGAGTGGCTGCACGCGCCGGTGTGGCGGCAGACCGCGCCCCGGACGGCGAAGCTGCCGGCCGCACGCTGGCTCGTGTTCACCGACACCGAGCCGGTGACCGCGCCGCTGGTCGAACGGCTGCCCGGCTCGGTCGTCCTGGTCCGGCCCGGCGACGCGTTCGCCGCGACCGAGGACGGGTACACCGTGCGGCCGGGGGAGAACGCCGACCTGAAGGCGATGCTCCGCGAGCTGCGCGAAGGGCCGGGCCTGCCCGAGCGGGTCGTGCACCTGTGGTCCCTCGTGGACGGTGACCTCGCCCGCGGCATCCACACCCTCGTCGCGCTGGCCCAGGCCATGAGCGACCTCGGGGCCGAGAAGTGGGCGCTGGACATCGTCACCGCCGGCAGCCAGCAGGTCACCGGGGACGAGGAGGTCCGCGCGGAGAACGCCACCCTGCTCGGCCCGGTCCGGCTGGTGCCGGTCGAGTACCCCGGCACCCGCTGCCGGCTGGTCGACCTGGACCCCGCCGAGCTCGCCGACCCCGCCCGGCTGGCCGGCGCGCTGGCGGTGGAGGTCGGCGACGGCGCCACCGAGGCGATGGTCGCGCTGCGCCGCGGCCGGCGCTGGCTGCCCGGCTGGGAGCGGGTCGAGTCCACCGTGGACACCCCGCTGCTCACGGAGGGCGGGGTCTACCTGGTCACCGGCGGCCTGGGCGGCATCGGCCTGGCGATGGCCGAGGGCCTGGCCCGCGACGTCCGGGCGAAGCTGGTGCTGTTCGGCCGCACCGGCCTGCCGCCGCGCGACACCTGGGACGCGGTGCTCGCGAAGCCGGACCTGGCCGAGGAGGTGCGCCGCCGGCTGTCGGGCGTGCGGCGGCTGGAGGAGCTGGGCGCCGAGGTCGAGATCGTCACCGGCGACGTCGGCACGCAGTCCGATGTGGACGCGGCGGTCGCGGCGGCGGTGGCGCGGTTCGGCCGGCTGGACGGCGTGCTGCACGCGGCGGGCCTGCCCGGCGTGGGCCTCATGCAGTTCAAGACCCGTGCGGAGATCGAGAAGGTGCTGGGCCCGAAGGTGGCCGGCACGCTCGCGATCGAGCGCGCGGTCCGCGACCTGGACGTGGGCTTCGTGGCGCTGTTCTCCTCGATCACCTCGTCCACCGGCGGCGGCCCGGGCCAGGTCGACTACTGCGCGGCCAACGCGTTCCTCGACTCCTACGCCCACGCGGCGGCCGGCCGGACCGACGGCCCGCGCGTCATCGCGATCAACTGGGGCGAGTGGGAGTGGAACGCCTGGGCGTCCGGCCTCACCGGCTACAGCAGCGACGTGCAGGAGTTCTTCCGCGGGTTCCGCAAGACGTTCGGCATCGGCTTCGAGGCCGGCTGGCGCTCGTTCCGCCGCGCGCTCGCCCACGGCCAGCCGCTGGTCGTGGTGAGCACGCAGGACTTCGCCGGCATGGTCGCCGCCAGCGGCATGTTCACCGTCGACCTCGCGGTCGCCGCGCACACCGCGGAGGCGGGCGGCGGCGGGCGGCACCCGCGGCCCGACCTGAACACCGCGTTCGTCGCCCCGTCGGGCGAGGTGGAGGTCGCGATCGCGGAGGTGTGGGCGGACCTGCTGGGCCTCGAGCAGGTCGGCACCGGGGACAACTTCTTCGAGCTGGGCGGCAACTCGCTGGTCGGCGTGGAGATCATGATCCGCATCCGGCGCCGGCTGGGCATCGACGAGCTGGCCCCGCACGTGCTGTACGAGGCACCGACCGTCGGCGCGCTGGCCCGCCTGCTCGACGCGAACGCCGCCTCCGTGTCCGATGTGGACAAGCAGGCCGAGCGCAAGGACCGCAGCGCGAGCCGCCGGGCCAACCTGCGCAAGCGCGGCAAGGCGGCCTGACAGTGCCCCAACCGACCCGACCCCCACACCACCGACCCGACCCCTCACGCGGCGAGTCGACCCGTCACACCACCGAACCGACCCGTCACACCGGCGAGTCGACCCGTGGCGACGCACCAAGAACGTCGTTCGATCGGTCGGGTCGGCGATGCCAGGAGTCGGGTCGGCGATGCCGGGGGTCGACCCGCCGGGGGCGGGGGTGGGGTGCGGTCGGGGTGATCGGGGAGTTACCGGCGGGTGGGCGGGCCGACCTAGTTTTGGACCTGGCGCCCGGAATCGTGTCACGACACTACGAATGCGGCGGTGAGGACGAGCGATGAGTGATCGGGACGACGACTCGGTGGTCGCCATCGTCGGCATGTCCGGGCGGTTCCCCGGCGCCGACGACGTCGAGCGGTTCTGGGCGAACCTCGCCGCCGGCATCCCGGGGATCCGGGACATCGGCGACGACGAGCTGATGGCCGTCGGCGTGGACCCGGCCCTGCTGGCCGACCCGCGCTACGTGCGGCGCGGCGCGCCGCTGAGCGACATCGAGCACTTCGACGCCGCGTTCTTCGGGTTCAGCCCGCGCGAGGCCGAGGTCACCGACCCGCAGCACCGGCTGTTCCTGGAGTGCTCGTGGGAGGCGCTGGAGACCGCCGGCTACCAGCCGAACCGGATGCCCGGCCGGGTCGGCGTGTTCTCCGGCTGCGGGCTGTCCAAGTACGGCTTCGCCCACGTGCGCACCCGCCCGGACATCATGGCCACCACGCCGGAAGTGCAGTGGGCGGTGGGCAACAACAGCGACTCGCTGTCCAACACGGTCAGCTACAAGCTCGGCCTGACCGGCCCGGCGGTCGCCGTGCAGAGCTTCTGCTCGACCTCGCTCGTCGCCGTGCACCTGGCGATCCAGAGCCTGCTCACCTACGACAGCGACGTGGCGCTCGCCGGCGGCGCGTCGCTGGAGGTGCCGCAGGCCACCGGGTACCTCTACGAGGAGGGCGGCATCGTGTCCGCCGACGGCCAGGTGCGCAGCTTCGACGCGGACGCCGCCGGCAGCGTGATCGGCAACGGCGTCGGCGTGGTGGTCCTCAAGCGACTGTCCGACGCCCGGCGCGACGGCGACCACGTCTACGCGATCGTCCTCGGCTCCGCGGCCAACAACGACGGCCGTGCCAAGGCCGGGTTCACCGCACCCGGCTCGGACGGGCAGACCGACGTGATCGCCTACGCCCACGAGGTCGCCGACGTCGAGCCGTCCAGCATCGGCTACGTCGAGTGCCACGCCACCGGCACCAACCTCGGCGACTCGGTCGAGCTCGCCGCCATGGACCGGGCGTTCGCCGGGCACGACGAGCGGACCCCGACCGTGCTCGCCTCGCTCAAGCCGTCCGTCGGCCACCTCGACCGCGCCTCCGGCGTGGCCGGGCTGATCCGCGCCGCGCTCGCGGTGGACCGCGCGGTGCTGCCCGGCACCCGCAACTACCGCAACCCCAACCCGGCGCTGGCCGCCGCCGGCGGCAAGTTCACCGTGCTGGCCGAGAACCGGCCGTGGGAGCGCGGCGAGCACCCGCGCCGCGCCGGGGTCAGCTCGTTCGGGCTCGGCGGCACCAACGCGCACGTGGTGCTGGAGGAGGCCGGCCCGCCCGCCGAGCGGCCCGCCCAGCGGGGACCGCACGCGCTGGTGCTGTCCGCGCGCACCCCCGACGCGCTCGACGCCGCGGCCGCCGCGCTGCGCCGCCACCTCGCCGGCGACCCGGACGCCGACCTCGCCGACGTGGCGTTCACCCTGCAGGCCAGCCGGGCCGGGTTCGGCCACCGGCTCGCGGTGATCGCCGACGACGTGGCGGACGCGGTCGCCGCGCTGGCCGACCCCGAGCGGATCCGGCGCGCCAGCCCGGAGGCGACCTCGGCCGCGCCGGTGATCGCCACCAGCGCGCACGCCGCGGTCGAGCAGTGGCTGACCGGCGTGGAGATCGACTGGTCCACCCTGCACGACGGGCACCGGCGCCGGGTGGCGCTGCCCACCTACCCGTTCCGGCGCGCGCGGTACTGGATCGAGCCCGGCGCCGGGCCCGCCCCGGTCGCCGCGGTGCCCGAGGCCGGCGCGAGCGCCGAGCGCGACCTGTCGACCTGGTTCTACCACCCGGTGTGGCACAACCGGCCCGCCCGCCGGGACGCGGCGGCCCCCGCGGCGTGCGGCCCGTGGTGGGTCTTCGCCGCCGACGAGCTGGGCGAGGCGGTCGGCGCCCGGCTCGGCGCGGGCACCGTCGTGCTGCGGCCCGGCACCGGGTACCGGCACGTGTCGCGCGAGGGCGGGATGCACGTCGTCGAGGTCGAGCCGAACTCGCGCTGCGACTACGCCCGGGTGCTGGCCGAGTTCGGCCGCCCGCGCACCGCCGTGCACGCCTGGTCGCTCGGCGCGGAGGGCTTCGCCGAGGCGCAGCGGCTCGGCTTCCATGCCGTCCGGATCGCGGCCGGCGCGCTGGCCGAGTCCACCACGCCCGGCCCGCTGGAGCTGGTGCTGGTCACCGGCGGCGCGGTCGAGGCGGTCGGCGGCGACCTCGACCACCCCGAGCGGGGCACGATGGCCGGCCTGGTTCCGGTGCTGGCGCAGGAGATCCCGGACTTCGGCTGCCGGCTGGTCGACGTCGACCTCCCCGGCTGCACCCAGGAGCGCACGCTCGACGACCTCGCCGCCGAGCTGGTCGCCGAGGCGTGCGTGCCCGTCCGCGACCACGTGGCACTGCGCCGCGCGGACCGCTGGGTGCAGGCCTACGACCAGCTGCGCATCGGCGAGGTGACCGAGAGCCCGCTGCGCCCCGGCGCGACCGTGCTCATCACCGGCGGGCTCGGGGACGTCGGCGCGGTCATCGCCGAGCACCTCGCGACGACCCGCGGCGCGCGCCTCGTCCTCACCGCCCGCACCGAGCTGCCGCCCGAGCAGACCTGGGCCACCTACCTCGCCGAGCACCCCGACGGCCGGGCCGCCCGGCACATCCGCACCGTGCAGGGGATGCGGGCGCGCGGGGCCGAGGTGCTGGCCATGTCCGCGGACGTCGGCGACCGCGAGCGGATGGCCGCCGTGGTGGCCGCGGCGACGGAGCGGTTCGGCGGCATCGACCTGGTGATCCACGGCGCCGGCTGCTCGGACCACCGCACGTTCGGCCCGGCCCCGTCGGTGAGCTTCGCCTCGTGCGACGCGCACTTCCGCCCGAAGATCGACGGCATCCGGGTGCTCGACGAGGTGCTGCCGGACGCCCCGCTGCGGATGACGGTGTCCTCGCTGTCCTCCGTGCTGGGCGGCCTGGGCTTCTCCGCCTACGCCTGCGCGAACGCCGGCATGGACGCCTACGCCCGGCCCGCGGCCTCCGCGCCCGGCGGGCGGTGGATCTCGGTCAACTGGGAGGGCTGGGGCCTGCGCGACGAGGCCGAACATCCCATGCCGGCCACCACCATCAAGGAGTACTGGATGCGCGAGGACGAGGGCGTGGAGATCTTCGAGCGCGCCCTGTCCGTCGCCAACCGGGTGCGCCAGCTGGTCATCTCCTCCGGCCCGCTCGCCCCGCGCCTGGCCGCGTGGACCGGCGCCGCCGTCGAGGAGCAGCAGCGCCGCCACGAGCGGCCCGCACTGTCCACTCCGTACGAGCCGCCGGCACCGGGCACCGAGACGACCGTCGCGGAGATCTGGGGCGAGGTGCTGGGCATCGACGCGGTCGGCGCGAACGACAACTTCTTCGAGCTCGGCGGGCACTCCCTGACCGCCGTCCGGCTGATGGGCCGCATCCGCACCACCTTCGGCGGCGTCCCGATCACCGCCGTGATCGAGAACCCGACCGTCCGGGAACTGAGCCAGGTGCTCGGTGCCACCAATCTGTTAGCGAGTTGAGGAGAGAACCGATGGCTGTGGTTGGAGTAGTGGGCGCGGGCGTGATGGGTGCCGGCGTCGCGCAGAACCTGGCGCAGGTCGGGCACGACGTGGTGCTGGTCGACATCAGCGAGGACGTGCTGTCGGCCGCCCGCGAGAAGATCGAGCTGAACTGCCGGATGAGCCGCATGCTCGGCGGCCCGTCGGTGGACGCGGACGAGGTGCTCGCCAGGATCACGTTCAGCACCGACCTGGCCGACCTGGCCGCCGTCGAGGCGCTGATCGAGAACATCACCGAGAACGAGCAGCTCAAGAAGGAGCTGTACCCGAAGCTGGACGCGACCGTCCGCCCGGACGCGGTGTTCGTGGCCAACACCTCCGCGGTGCCGATCACCCGCATCGCCTCCTGGACCACGCGCCCCACCCAGGTGGCCGGCGTGCACTTCATGAACCCGGTGCCGATGAAGCCCGCGGTCGAGCTGATCCCCGGCGTGCACACCTCGCCCGAGTCGCTGCAGCGGGTGCGGGACCTGGTGGTGTCGATGGGGAAGAAGCCGATCGACGTCAACGACGCGTCCGGCTTCGTGTCCAACCGGGTGCTGATGCTGACCGTCAACGAGGCCGCCTACCTGGTCTACGAGGGAGTGGCCACCGCGGAGACCGTCGACGAGGTGTTCCGCAGCTGCTTCGGCCACCCGATGGGCCCGCTGGAGACGGCCGACCTGATCGGCGTCGACACGATCCTCTACAGCGTCGAGGTCCTCTACGAGCACTTCGCGGACAGCAAGTACCGGCCCTGCCCGCTGCTCAAGCAGATGACCGACGCCGGCCTGCACGGCCAGAAGTCCGGCCGCGGCTTCTACGTCTACGGCCCCGACCACAAGGCGCAGAGCGCGCAGAACAAGCTCGCCGCCGTCCGCACCGACTCCTGAGGAGGAACGCACACCATGTCCGACACCTACACCGAGATCCGGCAGTTCATCACCGCCAAGTACCCGGACATCGAGCTGGCCGACGACCAGGACATCTTCTCGCTCGGCTTCGTGAACTCGCTGTTCGCGATGGAGCTGGTGATGTTCATCGAGAAGACGTTCGCCACCCGCATTCCCAACGAGGAGCTGAAGCTGGACAACTTCCGCTCGGTGAACGCGATGGCCGACCTGGTGTCCCGGCTCGTCGGCGAGTCCGACACCGCCGCCGCCATCTGATCCGGACCGACCGGGAGGGGATGCCATGAGCAGCACGGCCATCGGGGCCGGCCGGCCGCCGGTGCCCGACCTCGCCACGGTGCGCGAGTTCGTGGACACCGAGGTGATGCCCCACGCGGAGACGTGGGACCGGACCGAGCGCCTGCCTCGGTCCATTCTGGACCGGGTGGCCGAGCTGGGGCTGTGGGCACCGTTCGTGCCGCCCGAGGCCGGCGGCGCCGGGCTGGACATGGTCACCCTGGGCAGGATCCACGAGGAGGTGGGCCGGGGCTGCTCGGGGCTGCGCAGCATGCTGACCGTGCACACCATGGTCTCGTGGGCGGTGTGGCGCCGGGGGAGCGCCGAGCAGCGCGCGGAGCTGCTGCCCCGGCTCGTGTCCGGGGACACGTTCGGCGTGTTCTGCCTGTCCGAGCCGGACAACGGCAGCGACGCCACCGCCACCGGCACGATCGCGGTTCCGGACGGCGACGGGTGGGTGATCGACGGGCGCAAGAAGTGGATCACCGGCGGCCAGGTCGCGGACGTCATGATGGTGTTCGCCCGCACCGGGCCGGGCATGAGCGCGTTCCTCGTGCCGGCGGGCACTCCCGGCGTCACGATCACCCCGATCCCCA
The DNA here is from genome assembly GCA_963727495.1 of uncultured Actinomycetota bacterium. Classification (GTDB taxonomy): domain Bacteria; phylum Actinomycetota; class Actinomycetes; order Mycobacteriales; family Pseudonocardiaceae; genus Actinophytocola. The sequence continues at coordinate 524,798 of CAVSGQ010000005.1, forward strand.
ACATGCTGGGCACCCGGTCGAGCATGATCGCCGAGATCGTGTTCGACGGCGTGCGGGTGCCGGCGAGCGCCATGCTCGGTCCGCAGGGCTGGGCCGCGGGCATGGTGATGACCGGCGCGCTGGACATGGGCCGCTACAGCGTCGCGTGCGGTTCGGTCGGCATCATCCAGGCCTGCCTGGACGCCTGCGTCGGCTACACCAGCACGCGCGAGGTGGCCGAGGGCAAGCTGCGCGACCTGCAGCTGATCCGGCGCAAGGTCAGCGACCTCGTCACCGCCGTGCGGGCCGCCCGCCTGCTGTGCGAGGAGGCGGGCCGGCTCAAGGACGCCGGTGACCCGGCGACGATCATGGCGACCTGGGTCGCGAAGTACTTCGCGTCCACGCACGCCGTCGCCGCCGCGAACGAGGCGGTGCAGATCCACGGTGCCAACGGGTGCAGCCAGGACTTCCCGGCCGCCCGGCTGTACCGCGACGCCAAGATCATGGAAATCATCGAGGGCAGCACCGAGCTGCAGCAGACGTTCATCGCCGGCGAGGCGTACCGGGAGGCAGCGTAATGACCACAGTGGACGAGCCGACCGCGGTCGACCATACCGAGGCGCTGGCCAGGCGCGGCCGGGTCAAGTGCGTCGTGTGGGACCTGGACAACACCCTGTGGCGGGGCACGATCCTGGAGGACGGCGAGGTGACCGTGCGGCCCGAGGTGGTCGCCGAGATCAGGCGCCTGGACGAGATGGGCGTCCTGCACTCGATCGCCAGCAAGAACGACCACGACACCGCGATGGCGAAGCTGCGCGAGCTGGGGCTGGACGAGTACTTCCTGTACCCGCAGATCAACTGGAACCCGAAGTCGAGCTCCGTCGAGGCCATCGCCAGGGCGATCAACATCGGCATCGACACGCTGGCGTTCGTCGACGACCAGGCGTTCGAGCGCGAGGAGGTCAACCACGCCCACCCGGCGGTGATCACCGTGGACGCGCTGGACCTGGCGACGCTCGCCGCGCCCGCGTTCACCCCGAAGTTCGTCACCGACGAGTCGAGGCTGCGCCGGCACATGTACCGCAGCGACGCCGCGCGCAACCAGGTCGAGGCCGACTTCGCCGGCACCTCCGAGGAGTTCCTGTCCACACTGGACATGCACTTCACGATCAGCCCGGCGGCGCGGGAGGACCTGCAGCGCGCCGAGGAGCTGACCGTGCGCACCAACCAGCTCAACTCCACCGGCCGCACCTACTCCTACGAGGAGCTCGACGAGCTGCGCCAGTCCGACGACCACCTGCTGCTCGTCGCGTCGCTGACGGACAAGTACGGCAGCTACGGCAAGATCGGCCTGGCCCTGGTGGAGAAGGGCGACGACTTCTGGTACCTGCGGATGATGCTGATGTCGTGCCGGGTGATGTCCCGCGGCGTCGGCACCGTGCTGCTCAACCACATCATGGGCCTGGCCAGGGCGGCCGGCGCCAAGCTGCGCGCCGAGTTCGTGGAGACCGGCCGCAACCGGGTCATGTACGTGACCTACGCGTTCGCCGGGTTCACCGAGGCCGAGCGGGACGGCAACCGGCTGGTGTTCGAGTCCGACCTCGCCCGGATCCAGCCACCGCCCGCATACCTGACGCTGGAGCTGACGTGACCCGGCCCGGGTGGCTGCGGGCCCGGCCGACGCCGCGGCTGGAGGACCTGCCGGAGAACACCTGGCGGGCCACCGGCCAGGTGCTGGTCGTGGCGCTGCCCCGGATGATCCGCAACACGCTCGCGCCCAGCCTGACGTTCCTGGCCCTGTCCACCCTGCTGGGCATCGAGCCCGGCGCGGCGGTCGCGCTGCTCGTGGCCGGCGGGCTGTACTACCTCGACCGGCGGGCCGGGCGCGGGTTCGTGGCCGGCATGGTGATGACGTTCATCGTGCTGTCCGCGGTGATCGCGGTGGTCTCCCGCGAGCTGTCGCTGTTCTTCCTGCCGGTGGCCGCCGTCGACGTGATCATGGCGACGTTCTGCGCGACGTCGGTGCTCGCCGGGCGGCCGCTGTTCGCCGCGGCCGCGAACGACTTCGTGACGATGCCGCCGGCGTCCATGGGCTCGACGGTCTACCAGCGGACCGCGAAGGTCACCACGATGATCGGCGTCGGCTACTTCCTCACCCGCGTGCTGGTGCGGATCGGGGCGTTCCTGGTGCTGCCCGAGCCGGGCTTCATCGCGACCGCGATCGCGCTGGAGGTCGTCGGCGACGCGGTGCTGATCACGGTCTGCGTGCAGCTGAACGTGCGCAACACCTGGCACCCCGAGTTCGTGGCGACCACCTGGGGACCGGCCGGGATCCCCGCCAGGGAGGCGACATGAGCACCCCGACGACGCAGGGCACCCGCTGGCTGCCGTTCGGCACGCCCGCCACGGCCGACACGCGGGTGTTCTGCTTCCCGCACGCGGGCGCGAGCGCGGCCGTGTTCGCCCAGTGGCAGCGGATCGTCGGCGACTCGGTGCGGATCTGCCCGGCCCAGCCGCCCGGGCGCGCCGAGCGGCTGCGCGAGGCGCCGCACCGCGACGTGCGGTCCATGGTGGACGACGTGGTGGCGGGCCTGGAGGGCCAGTTCACCGGGACCTACGCGCTGTTCGGGCACAGCATGGGCGCGCTCGTGGTGTTCGAGCTGGCCCGGCGGCTGCGGGAGATCGGTGCGCCGCCGCCCGCGCACGTGTTCGTGTCCGGCCGGCCCGCGCCGCAGCTGCCCGAGGGGCGGCTGCGGCTGCGCGACCTGCCGACCGACCGGCTCGTGGCCGAGCTGCGGCGGATGGGCGGCACGCCGGACCTGCTGCTGTCCGACCCCGAGCTGCTCGAGGCGTTCCTGCCGATGATGCGCGCCGACTTCGCCGTCAACGAGGACTACGCCTACACCGACGAACCGCCGCTGCCGGTCGGGCTCACCGCGCTCGGCGGCCGGACCGACCCGCGGGCGACCGAGCCCGAGTTACGCGGCTGGTCGGCGCAGACCAGCGCTCGGTTCGCCTGCCACCTGTTCCCGGGTGGGCACTTCTTCGCCGAGCAGCACGCCGGCCAGGTGCTCGACATCGTCCGCGACGAGCTCACCTGAGGGAGACCCTCGATGACCACCCTGCTGCCGGCCGACCCTCCCGAGAGCACCCCGGTCGCCGCCCCGGCACGAGGCGACCGCACCGTCCGCCGCGCCTGGTACGCCTACGACTGGGCGAACTCGGTGTTCACCACGATCGTCACGTCCACGTTCTTCGGCCCGTACCTGACCGACGTCACCGAGGACGCCGCCGACGCGGCCGGCTTCGTGCACCCGTTCGGCATCGGGGTGCGCGCCGAGTCGCTGTACCCGTTCCTGGTGTCGCTGTCGCTGTTCGGCCAGGCACTGGTGCTGCCCGCGGCGGGCGCGCTGGCCCGGCGGATGCCGCGCAACCGGCTGCTCGGCCTGCTGGCCCTGACCGGCAGCGTCGCGACCGTGGCGCTGGCGCTGGTCACCGGGTCCAGCTACCTGGCGGGCGGGCTGCTGTTCGTGCTGGCCACGCTCGCGCTCGGCGCCTCGATCGTCGTGTACGACACCTACCTGCCGGAGATCGCGCCGCCGGGCGAGCGGGCGACGGTGTCCGCGCGCGGCTCGGCGGCGGGCTACCTCGGCACCGCGATCATGCTCGTGCTGGGCGCGGTGCTGATGGTCGGCCACGACGCGCTCGGCCTCGACGAGGGCGCCGCGCTCGTGCTGTGCCTGGTGCTGGCCGGCCTGTGGTGGGCGGGGTTCTCGGCGATCCCGGTGCGGCACCTGCCGGCCACCCGGCTGGAGTCCGCGCAGGACCGGCCGCAGTTCCGCCGGATGCTGCGCGAGCTGGTGGTGGACCGCAAGGTCGCCGCGGTGTTCCTGGTGGCCTTCCTGTTGTACAACAACGGGATCCAGGTGCTGTCCAGCCAGGGCACCACGTTCGTCGCCGAGGAGCTGGAGGTCGGCTCCGGGATGCTGATCGGCGGGGTGCTGTTCGTGAGCCTGCTGGCCGTCTGGTCGACGACCGTCGCCGGCCGGCTGGCCACGCGTTACGGCGGGCCGCGGGTGCTGCTCGCGAGCCTGGGGATCTGGCTGCTGGTGATCGTCGTCCAGGTGAGCGTGCAGCCGGGCGCGCTGTTCATGCTGAGCGTGATGGGTGTCCTGATGGGACTCGTGAACGGCACGGGCTACTCGCTGTCCCGGGCGGTGTTCGCGAACCTGATGCCGCGGGACCGGTCCGGCGAGTACTTCAGCGTGTTCGAGGTGGTGAACCGGTGCGGCAGCGCGTTCGGCGTGCTGCTGTTCGGCGCCGTGGTGCAGCTGACCGGGTCCTACCGCTGGGCGCTGGGCTCGATGTCGCTGCTGTTCGTCGGCGGCGCCGCGCTGCTGCTGGTGGTCGGCGTGCGCCGCCCCGGTCCGGCCGTCGACGCGGAGGCCGGCTCGTGAGGGTGCTGCTGACCGAGTCGGCCAGCGCCTCGGCCCGCGAGGTGGTCACCGTGCTGGCCCGGCACGGTCACCGCGTCGGGGTGGTGGAGCCGAAGCGCGGCGGGCTGCTGACGGTGAGCCGGCGGGTGCGGTGGCGGCACCGGGTGCCGCTGTTCGGCGCGGACCCGATGGCGTACCTGGCCGCGTTGCAGGCGGCGGTCGCCTCCCGGCCCTACGACGTGCTGCTGCCCACGCACGAGCAGCTGGCCGTGCTGTCCCGGTACCCGTCCGCGGTGGACGTCCCGTTCGCGGCGCCGCCGTTCCCGTCGCTGGCCCGGGTGCAGGACAAGGCGGCGGCCGTGCGGCTGCTGACCTCGCTGGGCATCCCGCTGCCGGCCACGTCGCTGGTGTCCTCGGCGGCCGAGCTGCGTTCGGTCACCACGTTCCCGTGCTACGTCAAGCTGCCCATCTCCACGGGCAGCCGCGGGGTGTGGCATGTGGACGGTCCGGCGTCGCTGGCCGAGGTGTCGGTGCGGACCGAGGTGGCCGACGCGTTCGCCCGTGGGTGGCAGGTGCTGGTGCAGGAGCCGGTCGAGGGCCGGTTCGTGATGGCGCAGACGGTGTTCGACCACGGCTCGCTGGTGGCCGTGCACTGCGTGGAGCGGGTGCGCGAGGGCGTGCAGGGCAGCGCGTCGGCGAAGGTGTCGGTGGCCGAGCCCGCACTGCTGTCCGACCTGGAGAAGCTGGGCGCCGAGCTGTCCTGGCACGGCGGGCTGTCCGTGGACGCCCTGGTGCCGCCCGGCGGCGCGGCGCACCTGATCGATCTCAACCCGCGGCTGGTGGAGCCGGTGAACGCGGACCTGGCGGGCGCCGGGCTGGTGGCGGCGCTGCTGGACGTGTCGCTGGGCCGCTCGCCTGCCCGCGCCGCGCCGGGCCGGGCCGGGGTGCGCACGACGATGGCGCTGATGGCCCTGCTGCGGCACGGCGAGCTGGGCCACGACCGGCGCGCGGTCGCCGCCGAGCTGCTCGCCGCGCTGCTGCGGCGCGGCGTGTACCGGGGGAGCCCGGAGGAGCTGCTGCCGGTGCCGTTCGACCCGCCGGCGGTCATGCCGCTGCTGGCGGTGGGCGCTGCGTTGCTGCTCGACCCCGCTCGGTGGCGGTCGTTCTCCTCCTCGCCGTCCGGCCCGACCACGGTACTCAGCCCGGCGGCGTGGGAGGGGTTAGTCTCCGGTTCGTGCCGACCTATGTAGCGCTGCTGCGCGGGATCAACCTGGGGGCCAAGCGCCGGGTGGCGATGGCCGACCTGCGGTCGTGGCTGGGCGACCTCGGCTACGCCGACGTGCGCACGCTGGTGCAGAGCGGCAACATCGTGTTCCGCACCGCGAAGCGCCCGGCGACGGTGCTGCGCGAGGTGGAGGCGCGGCTGGCCGAGGGCGCAGGCTTCGCGATCGACTGCGTGGTGCGCACCGCCGAGGAGCTGCGCGCGGTGGTCGAGGCCGACCCGCTGGGCTCGGTGGCCGACAACGCCTCGCGGTACCACGTGTCGTTCCTGCGCGAGGCGCCGGAGCAGCCGGACTTCGCGCCGGACGCGTTCGCCCCGGAGCTGTTCCACGTCGGCGAGCGGGAGATCTACTTCTGGACTCCGGACGGCGTGATCCACTCCAGGATGCTGGCCGCCTTCCCCACCAGGAAGGGCGAGGTCGCCACCATGCGCAACTGGAACACCGTCACCAAGCTCCTCGCCCTCACCACTCCTGACCCCGCGAGTCCAACGTCGGCGACCCGTGAGTCCAACGTCGGCGACCCGTGAGTCCAACATTCGGTGTGCCCGAATGTCGAACTCGCGGGTTCGGAGTGTTGGACTCGCGGGTTCCCGGGGGTGGGGAACTGGTGGTGGGTGCATTCGGGGGGTTGTGGGGTTGTCATCGGTTCGCGGTAGGTATTCCGGTTTCCCTCCCTGAGCTTGTCACCGGGGGCATGTGCATTTTTCACGTCGGCTGCGGTGAGCTGCGGATACGGGGCCGGCGGTGGCTGGGGGAGCGGTGGAACGGGCGGTGGAGCGGGGGTTTCCGGGCGGGTACCGGCCGTGTGACCATCCATTCGCGAAATGGTCCCGCGGCAAATCTGGGAGTGATTCTCGATGCGGTTTCGTCTGCTCGGTTCGCTGGAGATCGAGAACAACGGAGTGGCCGTCGACCTCGGCGGCGCGGTGCAGCGCGCGGTCCTCGGCTACCTGCTGCTGCACGCCAACCAGGTCGTCCCGACCAGCCGCATGCTCTCCGCGCTGTGGGACGGGCAGCCGCCCTCCACCGCGCGCAAGATGGTGCAGAACGCCGTCTCCGCGATCCGCCGGACGCTGGCCGCACACGACGGTGCCGGGACCGCCGACGGCGCCGCGCTCGTCACCCACCCGCCGGGCTACCGGTTCCGGGTGGACCCCGACCTGGTCGACCTGCACCACTTCCGCCGCCTGGTGCGGGCCGGCCGCACCGCCGCCGAGCCCACCGACGGCAAGGCGCTGCTGCGCGAGGCGCTCGGCCTGTGGCGCGGCCGCGCGCTCGCCGACCTCGTCGAGCGCGGCACCAACTGGTCCGAGCTCGCCGCCATCGAGGACGAGCGGCTGCTCGCCTACGAGGACTGCTTCGACGCCGAGCTGATGTGCGGCCGGCACCGCGAGATCACCCCGGAGCTGGAGGTGCTCACCGAGGCCGAGCCGGTCCGCGAGCGCCTGTGCATGCAGTTCATGCTCGCCCTCTACCGGTCCGGCCGCCAGGTCGACGCGCTCAACGTCTACCGCCGCACCCGCGCCGCGCTCGTCGACGGGCTGGGCATCGAGCCCGGCCGCGAGCTGCGCGAGCTGCAGCACCTGATCCTCGAGCACCACGCCTCCATCCAGGCCCCGCTCGTCGCGGCGTGACGGGGCGGCCGCGATGAGGCGCTGCCCCCGGCACGGCGAGCCGATGCCGTTCGACGACGCGTTCTACGCCGACCCCTACGCCACCTACGCCCGGATGAACGCCGCGGGGCGGGTGCACCGGGTCTGCCTCGACGACCGGCCGCCCGAGTGGGTGCTCACCCGCTTCGACGACGTCCGCGAGGCCCTGCGCGACCAGCGGTTCGCCCGGCACCGCCGGCACGCCCGGCCGGACTACCCGGTCGAGCAGATCCCCGAGGTGCTGCACGCCGGCAACGTGCTCAGCGAGGACCCGCCGGAGCACACCCGGCTGCGGCAGTTCGTCATCCACGCGTTCACCGCCAAGCAGTCCCGCCGGCTCGAGCCGCGCATCGTCGAGCTGGTGGACTCCCTGCTGTCCGAACTGGACGGACGGGCCGACCTGATGGCGGACTTCGCCTCCCCGCTGTCGATCACGCTCATCGGCGAGCTGATCGGCGTGCCGCCCGGCGCGCGGGCCGACTTCCGCACGTGGTGCGACGACATCCTCGCCGGCACCCCCGAGGTCAGCAACCGCGCCGGTGCGCTGCTGCTCGGCTACTTCGCCGAGCTGGTCGCCGAGCGCACCCGGCGCCCGGGCGACGACCTGATCTCCGACTGGGTGCGGGCGCGCGCCGGCGACGGCACCGGGCTGTCCGAACGCGAGCTGGTCAACATGCCGTTCTACCTGTTCCTGGCCGCGCAGGACACCACGGTCGGCACGCTCGGCAACGCGATGCTCGGCCTGCTCACCCACCCGGGCCTGGTGGCGCGGCTGCGCGCGGAGCCGGACCGGTGGCCGGCCGCGGTCGAGGAGCTGATGCGCTGGGACACCTCGGCGCTGCGCGGCTGGCGGCGCTTCGCCCGCGAGGACGTCTCGATCGGCGAGGTCACCATCCCGGCCGGGGACAGCGTGAACCTCTCGATCGCCGCCGCGCACCGCGACCCCCGCCGCTACACCGAACCCGACACGCTCGACATCGACCGGACCGACGGGCAGCACCTCGGGTTCGGCCGCGGCCCGCACGCCTGCCCCGGCGCCGAGCTCGCCCGCATCGAGGTGCGGGTGGCGCTGCGCGCGCTGTTCGACCGGTTCCCCGGCGTCGCGCTGGCGGTGCCCCGCGACGAGCTGCGCTGGCGCGAGTCGACGTTCATCCGGATGCTCACCGCGCTGCCGGTCCGGCTCTGAGTTACCCGCGAGTGGGCGGGGCGTACGTCCCGCGCCCACATACTCGAGACCAGTGCCGTCGAACTCCCGGAAAGGCTTGCCATGGCAGGAAAGTGCCCCGCGCACGGGAACCCGATCCCGTTCGACGACGCCTACTTCGTCGACCCGTACCCCACCTACGCGGCGATGCACGAGACCGGCGCCGCGCACCGCGTCTGCGACGTCGACGAGAGTCCACAGTGGCTGGTCACGCGCTACGAGGACGTCCGCGACGGGCTGCGCGACGCGCGGCTGGCCCGCAACCCCGAGCACGCCGGCCCGGACTTCCCGGGTGACACGCTGCCCGAGGACATCCTGGACGCCTGCCCGCTGATCTCCGACCCGCCCGAGTACACCCGGCTGCGCCGCTTCATCAACTTCGCGTTCATCCCGCGCCGGGTGGACGCGCTGCTGCCGCGCATCACCGAGGTCGTCGACGGCCTGCTCGACGCGATCGAGGCGGACGGCAAGACCGACCTGATGCCCGCGTTCGCGAGCGCGCTGCCGATCACGATCATCTGCGACATGCTGGGCGTGCCCCCGGAGCTGCGGGCGGACTTCCGCTCGGCGAGCGAGGCGATGCTGACCGGCACCGACGAGGAGGCCGGCGCCGCCCTGGAGCCGCTCGTCACGATGCTGACCGGGCTGGTCGAGCACAAGCGGACCGACCCGGCCGACGACCTGATCTCGCACTGGAGCCACTGGCAGGGTGACGACGGCTCGCCCGCACTGTCCTTTCCGGAGGTGCTGAGCCTGTCGTTCTTCACGCTCATCGCCGGCTTCGAGACCACGGCGGGCACGCTCGGCAACGCGCTCGCGACGCTGCTGCGCAACCCGGAGAAGATCGCCGAGCTGCGTGCCGACCCGTCGCTGTACCCGGAGGCGGTCGAGGAGCTGATCCGGTTCGACGGGTCGGTGCAGAGCGGCGTGCGCCGGTTCGCCGTGTCGGACATGGAGATCGGTGGTGCCGCGATCGGCGCGGGCGACGTCGTGACGCTCTCGCTCGGCGCGGCCGGGCGCGACCCGCACCGCTTCCCCGAGCCCGACGAGCTGGACTTCCGCCGCGAGCACAAGCAGCACCTCGGCTTCGGCCTCGGCCCGCACGTGTGCCCCGGGATGGAGCTGGGCCGCGCGCAGGTCCGGATCGCGCTGCGGTCGCTGTTCGAGCGCTTTCCGGACATCCGCCTCGCCGTCCCGGCCGAGCAGCTGCGCTGGCGGCACTCCAACTTCATCCGCGTGCTGCGGCAGCTGCCGGTCATCGTCTGACCCTGTCCGTTCCGCCTCCGCCGACATGGGGTGTCTGAGATGCTGCGAACCGACCTGATCCGGCCGCTTTCGGAACTGGTGGTGGCGCACGCGGATCGGTTCGGGGACCGGCCGGCGTTCGCCGACGCCCGGCGGGCGGTCACGTTCGCGGAGCTGGCCGTCCTGACCCGGCGGCTGGCCGGCGGGCTGGCCGCGCGCGGCGTGCTGCCGGGCGACCGGGTGGCCGTGGAGCTCGCGGGCGTCGACCTCGTGGTGGCCTGCCTCGCGACCGTGCGGGCCGGCGCCGTCTGCGTGCCCGGACCCGACCCGGACGCCGAGCTCGTCCTGGCCGACCGGTCCGAAGTGGACGACATGGTGGCGCGGGAGCCGATCACCGAGGCGCGCGACGACCTGGAGCTGGACGAGCTGGCGTTCCTGCTGCGCACCGCCGGCACCGCCGGCCCGGCGAAGGGCGTGCTCGCCACGCAGCGCAACCTGCTGTGGACGGTGGCGGGCTTCGCCCCGATGCTCGGCCTGTCCGCGGACGACACGGTGTGGCTGCGCACCCCGGACCCGGTCTGGGCGCTGGGCATGGCGGCCGTCGGCGCCACCGTGTACCTCGACGAGCCGGACCCGGCGGTGACCGTGGTCGTCGGCCCGCCCGACGGTTTCGCGGACCTGCCCGCCCTTCCCGCGCTGCGGCTGGGCGTGGCGCTGGGCCCGGCGCCACGCGCCCGCGGCGGCGTGCCGGTGGTGGAGGTCTACGCGACCACCGAGACGTGCGGGCCGATCGCGGTCGGCTGGCCGGGCGGCGCGGGCGTCCTGCCGCTGCCCGGGCTGGGGCTGCGGCTGGTGGACCCGGCGACCGGGCGCGACACCGGCACCGGCGGGGAGGGCGAGGTGTGGGTCAGCGGCCCCGGCGTGATGGCCGGCGGCTACCTCGACGAGCCCGCCGCGACCGCCGCCGCGCTGCGGGACGGCTGGTACCGCACCGGCGACCTGGCCCGCCGCGACGGGTCCGGCTGCCTGCGCGTCACCACCCGGCTCACCGACCTGATCACCGCCGGCGGCGAGACGGTCCGGCCCGGCGACGTCGAGGACGTGCTGCGCGAGGTGCCGGGCGTGCTCGACGCCGCCGTGACCGCCCGGACCGCCGGGGACGGCGAGGTCCCGGTGGCCTACCTGGTCGCCGACGTGCCGCCGGACCCGGCCGCGCTGGTCGCGACCTGCCGGTCCCGGCTGCCGCGCGCCGCCCAGCCGGCCGAGTTCCGGCTGACCGGGCCGATCCCGCGCTCGCCGTCCGGCTCGGTGGTGCGCCGCGCGCTGCCCGCCCGGCCCGCGCGGCTCTGCGCGCTCGGCGCCGACCCCGCGGACCTGTACCGGGTGGAGTGGCGGGAGGTCGCCGCGGCGGGCGAGCCGCCCGCCGGCGTCACCGTGCTCGACGGCACCGCACCGGTCGCGGAGGTGGCCGCCGGGGTCCGGGCCTGGCTCGCCTCGGCCGCGACCGGCCACCTCGTCGTGCGCGCCGCCGGGTCGGTCGCGCTGCCGGGCGAGCCGCCGCCGGACCCCGCCCGCGCGGCGGTGCGCGGGCTGGTGCGTGCGCTCGGCCACCGCCACCCCGGGCGAATCACCGTCGTCGACGGACCGGTGCTGGTGGTGCCCGGCGAGCCGGAGCTCGCGGTGCGCGGCGGCACCGTCCTCGCGCCGCGGCTGGTGCCGGTGACCGTGGGGGAGCAGCACCCGGGGTGGACCGACCCGGTGCTCGTCCGGGCCGACGACCAGGAGCACGCGCTCGCCCTGCACGAGCGGACCGCGGGCCCGCTGGCGTTCCTGGTGGACGCCGCCGACCTGCTCGGCACCGGCACCCCGGAGGGCGCCACGCTCGCCGCGTTCCTCGACGGGCTCGTCGCGCGCCGCCGCGCCGCCGGACTGCCCGCCACCCTGGTCGCCACCGGCGGCACGCGCCCCGACGCGGCGGTGGACACGGCCGGGATCCTCGGCCTGGGCTGCGTCCTGGCGATGCCGGCGGGGCGCCTGCCGGACGAGCCGGCGCTGCTGCGCGAGCTGGTGTCGCCGGCCGGGGACGCGCACGCCGGGCTCTCCGAGGACGAGCTGCTCGCTCTGGTGTGGACGGAGGCGTCCGCGGTGCTGGACACCGGGCTGTCCGCGCGGGAGGCCGCCGACCGGCCGTTCGCGGAGCTGGGCTTCGACTCGCTGGCCGCGGTGGAGCTGCGCAACCGGCTGACCGCGGTCACCGGCCGGCGGCTGCCCGCCACGCTCGTGCTCGACCACCCGACCCCGCGCGCGCTCGTCGCCCGGCTGCGCGGCGAGGACCGTGCGGACCGGCCGGCGGGCACCACGCCGGTCGACGAGCCGGTTGCCGTGGTGGGCATGGCCTGCCGGCTGCCCGGCGGCGTGACGTCGCCCGCCGGCCTGTGGCGGCTGGTGTGCGACGGCGGCGACGGGATCTCCGCGTTCCCGGCGGACCGCGGCTGGGACGTCGACGGCGTGTTCGACCCGGACCCCGACCGGCCGGGCAAGTCCTACGTGCGGTCCGGCGGCTTCGTCGCGGACGCCGCCGGGTTCGACGCGGAGTTCTTCGGCATCTCGCCGCGCGAGGCGCTGGCGATGGACCCGCAGCAGCGGCTGCTGCTGGAGGCGTCCTGGGAGGCGCTGGAGCACGGCGGGATCGACCCGACCTCGCTGCGGGAGAGCCGGACCGGCGTGTTCGCCGGCATGGTCGCGCAGGACTACGGCTGGGGACCGCACACCGGCGGCGACGGCATCGAGGGGCACCTGCTGACCGGCACGAAGGCCAGCGTCGCGTCCGGGCGGATCGCCTACGTGCTCGGCCTGGAGGGGCCCGCGGTCACGATCGACACCGCGTGCTCGGCGTCGCTGGTCGCGATCCACCTGGCCGCGCAGGCGATCCGGGCCGGCGAGTGCACGCTGGCGCTGGCCGGTGGCGTGACGGTGATGTCGAGCACCGAGCCGTTCGTGGAGTTCTCCCGCCAGCGCGGGCTCGCCCCGGACGGGCGGTGCAAGGCGTTCGCCGGCGCGGCCGACGGGACCGCGTGGTCGGAGGGTGTCGGCGTGCTGGTGCTGGAGCGGCTGTCCGACGCCCGGCGCAACGGGCGGCGGATCCTCGCCGTGGTGCGCGGTTCGGCGGTGAACTCCGACGGCGCGTCCAACGGCCTGACCGCGCCGAACGGCCCGTCGCAGCAGCGGGTGATCCGCGCCGCGCTGGCCGGCGCCGGGCTCGAACCGTCCGATGTGGACGCCGTGGAGGCGCACGGCACCGGGACCGCGCTGGGCGACCCGATCGAGGCGCAGGCGCTGCTGGCCACCTACGGCCAGGGCCGGGACCGCCCGCTGTGGCTGGGCTCGCTGAAGTCCAACATCGGGCACACGCAGGCCGCCGCCGGGGTCGCCGGCGTGATCAAGATGGTGCTCGCCATGCGGCACGGCGTGCTGCCGCGCACGCTGCACGTCGACGAGCCGACCCCGAAGGTGGACTGGTCGGCCGGGGCGGTCGAGCTGCTCACCGAGCAGCGCGAGTGGCCGCGGGCCGACCGGCCGCGCCGCGCCGCCGTGTCGTCGTTCGGCATCAGCGGCACGAACGCGCACGTGATCCTGGAACACGCGCCCGCACAGTCCACATCGGACGCCCCGGCGCCGGTCCGGCCGCCGGTCGTGCCGTGGGTGCTGTCGGCACGCTCGCCCGAGGCGCTCGCCGCGCAGGCCGCCCGGCTGCTCGACCACGACGGTGAGCACGCCGGGGACCTCGCGGACGTCGGCTTCTCCCTGGCGACGACGCGGGCCGCGCTGCCGCACCGGGCGGTCGTGCTGGGCGCGGACCGCGACGAGCTGCGCGCGGGCCTGGACGTGCTCGCCAGCGGCCGCCACGCGCCGGGTGTGGTCACCGGCACGGTCGCGCCCGGCGGGCTGGCGATGCTGTTCTCCGGCCAGGGATCGCAGCGCCCGGGCATGGGCAGGGACGTGCACGCGGCGTTCCCGGTGTTCGCGCGGGCGTTCGACGCGGTGTGCGCCGAGCTGGACCGGCACCTGGACCGGCCGCTGCGCGAGCTGGTGTTCGGCGGCTCGGAGCTGATCGACCGGACCCGGTACACGCAGGCGGCGCTGTTCGCCGTCGAGGTCGCGCTGTTCCGGCTGTGGGAGTCCTGGGGGGTCACGCCGGACTGGCTGGCCGGGCACTCGATCGGCGAGCTGGTCGCCGCGCACGTGGCCGGGGTGTGGACGCTCGCCGACGCCTGCGTGGTGGTCGCGGCCCGCGGCCGGCTGATGCAGGACCTGCCCGCGGGCGGCGCGATGCTGTCGGTGCGGGCCGCCGAACACGAGATCGTGCTGCCGGACGAGCGGGTGGGCATCGCCGCGGTGAACGGGCCCGGCTCGGTCGTCGTCTCCGGCGACGCGGACGTCATCGACGAGCTGGCGGCCACCTGGGCGGGCGAGGGCCGCAAGGTCCGGCGGCTCACCGTGTCCCACGCGTTCCACTCGCCGCGCATGGAGCCGATGCTCGCGGAGTTCCGGTCGGTGCTGGCCTCGGTGGCCTACCGGCGGCCGCGGATCCCCATGGTGTCCAACCTGACCGGCGGCCCGGTCGAGCCGACCACGCCGGACTACTGGGTGCGCCACGTCCGGGAGGCGGTGCGCTTCGCCGACGGCGTCACCACCCTCGCCGAGCGCGGCGTGACCACGTTCCTGGAGGTCGGCCCGGACGCGGTGCTCTCCGGGATGGCGGGCGGCGAGCAGGCGTTCGTGCCCTCCCAGCGCCGCGGTCAGGGCGAGGCGGCCGCGCTCGCCCGCGCCCTCGCGCAGCTGCACGTGCGCGGTGCCGGTCCGGAGTGGACCACGATCTTCCCGGGTGCGCGGGCCGTCGAGCTGCCGACCTACGCGTTCCGGCACCGGACCGTTCTGGCTCACCGCCCGGCCCGCGGCCGCGGACGCCGCCGGCTTCGGCCAGGCCGCCACCGGGCACCCGGTGCTCGGCGCGGCGGTCGCCCTGGCCGGCGCGGACGCCGCCGTGCTCACCGGCCGGCTCTCGCTCGCCACCCACCCGTGGCTCGCCGACCACGCGGTGGCCGGCACCGTCCTGGTGCCCGGCGCGGCCTTCGTCGAGCTGGCCGTCCGGGCCGGCGACGAGGTCGGCCGGCACCGCCTCGAGGAGCTGACCCTGCACGCCCCGCTGGTGCTCGACGGCGCGGTGGACATCCAGGTCGCCGTGCGGGACGGCGAGGTGACCGTCCACTCGCGCGCCGAGCACGGCGGCGAGTGGACCCGGCACGCGACCGGCACGCTCGGCGCCGGCGTGCCGGACGCGGCGGGCACGGACCTCGCGGACTGGCCGCGCGGCGAGCCGGTCGAGGGCGACCTCTACGACTCGCTCGGCGAGTTCGGCTACGGGCCGGCGTTCCGGGGCCTGCGCCGCGCCTGGCGGGACGGCGCCGACGTGCTCGCCGAGGTCGAGCTGCCCGAGTCAGCCGGCCCGGGTGCGTTCGGCATCCACCCGGCGCTGCTCGACGCGGCGATGCACGGCGTGTTCCTGCTCGACGGCCCGGACGGTGCGGTGCGGACCCGGCTGCCGTTCGCGTGGACCGGGGTCACCCTGCACGCCACCGGCGCCACCGCGGTCCGCGTGCGGGTGCGCCCGACCGGCACCGACCGGTTCGCCGTGCTGATCGCCGACGCCGAGGGCGCGCCGGTGCTGACCATCGACGAGGTGGCGGTCCGGGCCGTGCGCGGCCGACCAGCTGCGCCCGCGCGGCCCGGCCGACCGCTGGCTGTACGAGGTGGACTGGCCGCCGGCCCCCGCCGCGATCGGCGCCGTCCCGGGCCGCTGGGCGGTGCTGGGCGAGACCCCCGAGCCGGCCGGGATCCCCGCGACCCGGCACGGCGACCTCGCGGCGCTGGCCGCGACCCTGGATTCCGGCGCACCCGCGCCGGAGGTGGTGGTGTACGAAGCGGGCGCCGGTCACAACGGCGTGGCCGGCGCCCACACCGCCACCCACGCGGCGCTGGGCGTGCTGCGGGCCTTTCTCGCCGAGCCGCGCCTGGCCGCCGCCCGCCTGCTGGTCACCACCCGGGAGGCGACGACCACGAACGTCGCCGGGGCGGCGGTGTGGGGCCTGGTCCGCTCCGCGCAGGCCGAGCACCCCGGCCGGGTCGTGCTCGCCGACCACGACGGCGACACCACCGCGTTCGCCGCCGCGCTGGCCACCGGCGAACCCCAGCTCGCGCTGCGCGGCGGGCAGATCCACGTGCCCCGGCTCACCCGCACCCGGCCGCCGGTCGCACCGCCGCAGGTGACCGGCCCGGTGCTGATCACCGGCGGCACCGGCGGCCTCGGCGCGGCCGTGGCCCGCCACCTCGCCGCCGAGCACGGCGTGACCGACCTGATCCTGGCCGGCCGCCGGGGCCCGGACGCCGAGGGCGCCGACGCGCTGCACGCGGAGCTGCCCGGCGCCACGATCGTGGCCTGCGACGTCGGCGACCGCGACCAGCTCGCCGCGCTGCTCGCCGCGCACCCGGTCCGGGGCGTGGTGCACGCCGCCGGCGTCCTCGACGACGGCGTCATCGAGGCGCAGACCCCGCAGCGGATCGACGCCGTGCTGGCGCCCAAGGCCGACGCCGCGTGGTACCTGCACGAGCTCGCCGGCGACCTGGACCTGTTCGTCATGTTCTCGTCGGCGTCCGGGATCCTGGGCACCCCGGGGCAGGCCAACTACGCCGCCGCCAACTCCTTCCTCGACGCGCTCGCCCGGCACCGGCACGCCCGCGGCCTGCCCGCGGTCTCGCTCGCCTGGGGTCCCTGGGACACCGGCATGGCGACCCACGTCGACCTGGCCCGGCTCGCCCGCTCCGGCACCGCCGCGCTGACCGTCGACGAAGGACTCGCCCTGCTCGACGCCGCCATCGCCGGGGGCGGCCCGCTGGCCGTGCCGATCAAGCTCGACCCCGCGCGGGCACAGGACGTGCCGATCCTGCGTGGCCTGGCCCGCACCCGCCGCGCGGCCACCGCAAAGCCCCGGACCGGCCTGCGCGAGCGGCTGGCCCGGCTGTCCACGGCGGAGCAGGCGCGCCTGCTGCTCGGGCTGGTGCGCGACCAGGTCGCCGCCGTGCTCGGACACGCGAGCCCCGCCTCGATCACCCCGGACCGGCAGTTCGACGGGCTCGGCTTCGACTCGCTCACCGCGGTCGAGCTGCGCAACCAGCTCGGCGCGGCCACCGGCCTGCGCCTGCCGGCCACCCTGATCTTCGACCATCCCACCCCGGCGGCCATCGCCGAGGCACTCCGGGCGGAGCTCGTGCCCGAGCCGGAGGTCCCCGAGTCGCGGGACGAACGAACCGACGAGACAGACCTTATCGACGCGATGGATGCCGACAGCCTGGTGCGCCGCGCGTTGGGTGATCGTGTCCGAGTGAGGGCGGTGAAACCATGACCGAGAGTCGAGGTGCCGAGCAGAACGGCACCGGTCCGGAGGAGACCGGTGTCGCGATCGTCGGCATCGCCTGCCGGCTGCCCGGGGCGGGCGGCCCCGAGGCGTTCTGGCGGCTCCTGCGCACCGGCACGTCCGCGGTCACCGAGGTGCCCGCGGACCGCTGGCCGTCCGAACAGGACGGTGAGGCGCGGGTGCGGCACGGTGGTTTCCTCGACCAGGTCGACACGTTCGACCCGGCGTTCTTCGGCATCTCGCCGCGCGAGGCCGTCGCCATGGATCCCCAGCAGCGGCTCATGCTGGAGCTGGCCTGGGAGGCGTTCGAGGACGCCGGCATCCTGCCCGGCGGGCTGCGCGGCAGCCGCACCGGCGTGTTCGTCGGCACCATCGCCGACGACTACGCCACGCTCGCCCGCCGCCTCGGTGCCGAGGCGGTCACCCAGCACACGCTGACCGGCCTGCACCGCAGCCTGGTCGCGAACCGCATCTCCTACACCCTCGGCCTGCGCGGCCCGAGCGCGACCGTCGACTCGGGACAGTCCTCCGCGCTCGTCGCGGTGCACGTGGCCTGCGAGAGCATCCGCCGCGGCGAGTCCACGCTGGCGGTCGCCGGCGGGGTGAACCTCAACCTCGTCGCCGGACAGCGCGCTCGCCGCCGCCCGGTTCGGCGGCCTGTCCCCGGACGGGCGCTGCTACACCTTCGACGCGCGCGCCAACGGGTACGTGCGCGGCGAGGGCGGCGGCGCGGTCCTGCTCAAGCCGCTGGCCGCGGCGATCGCCGACGGGGACCCGATCTACGCGGTGATCCGGGGGAGCGCGGTCAACAACGACGGCGCCACCGACGGGCTCACCGTGCCCGGCGAGACCGGCCAGCGCGAGGTGCTGCGGCTGGCCTGCGCGCGGGCCGGGGTGGCGCCGGGCGAGGTGCGGTACGTGGAGCTGCACGGCACCGGCACCCGGGTCGGCGACCCGGTCGAGGCGGCCGCCCTGGGCGCCGAGCTCGGTGCCGGGCGCGAGCTGCCGCTGCTCGTCGGCTCCGCGAAGACCAACGTCGGCCACCTGGAGGGCGCGGCGGGCGTCGTCGGGCTGATCAAGGCCGCGCTGTCCATCCGGCACCGCGAGCTGCCGCCCAGCCTGAACTTCGCCACCCCCAACCCGGACATCCCGCTCGACGAGCTGAACCTGCGGGTCAACACGGAGCTGTCCGCCTGGCCGGACGGCGACCTGCTCGCCGGCGTCAGCTCGTTCGGCATGGGCGGCACCAACTGCCACGTCGTGCTCGCCGAGCCGCCGATGGTGGCGCCGGAGACCGAGCCGGTCACCGCCACCACCTTCCCGTTCGTGCTCTCCGCCCGCGCGCCGGGCGCGCTGCGGGCCCAGGCCGCGCGGCTGCGCGAGCTGGTGGCCGAGGAGACCACGAACCTCGCCGACCTGGCCGGCTCGCTGGCCACCACCCGCACGCCGTTCGAGCACCGCGCGGTGCTCACCGCGTCGAGCCGCGCGGAGCTGCTGGCCGGGCTGGACGCGCTCGCCGAGGGCATGGACGCCGCCGGCGTGGTGCGCGGCACCGCCCCGCGGGAGGGCAGCGTCGCGGTGCTGTTCAGCGGGCAGGGCAGCCAGCGCGCCGGGATGGGCCGCGAGCTGCACGCCGCCGAGCCGGTGTTCGCGCGCGCGTTCGACGAGGTGTGCGCAGCGCTCGACCCGCACCTCGACCACCCGCTGCGCGACGTCGTGTTCACCCGCGCCGACCTGCTCGACGAGACCCGGTACACCCAGGCCGCGCTGTTCGCGGTCGAGGTCGCCCTCTACCGGCTGGCCCGCCACCACGGCCTCGCCCCGGACTTCGTGATGGGCCACTCGGTCGGCGAGCTGACCGCCGCGCACGTCGCGGGCGTGCTGTCGCTGGCCGACGCGGCCGAGCTGGTCGCGGCCCGTGGCCGGCTCATGCAGGCCGCCCGGGCCGGTGGCGCGATGGTCTCCGTGCAGGCCACCGAGGCCGAGGTGCTCGCCGCCCGGACGCCGGGCGTGTCGGTCGCCGCGGTCAACGGTCCGAACTCGACGGTGCTGTCCGGCGACGCGGACGCCGTCGAGGCGCTCGCCGCGCGCTTCGCCGCCCAGGGGCGCAAGACCCGCCGGCTGCGGGTGAGCCACGCCTTCCACTCCGCGCACATGGACTCCGCACTCGAGGAGTTCCGGGCCCTCGCCGGGCGGCTCACGTTCCACCCGCCCGCCGTCCCGGTGGTCTCCAACGTCACCGGCGGGCTCGCCACCGAGGAGCAGCTCCGCTCGCCGGACTACTGGACCGCGCACATCCGCGAGGCGGTGCGGTTCGCCGACGGCGTGCTCGCGCTGTCCGACCTCGGCGTCGGCACGTTCGTCGAGCTCGGCCCGGACGGCGTGCTGACCGCGATGGCCCGCGAGTGCCTGGCCGACCGGCCGGTCGGCGCGCTGGTCCCCGTGCTGCGCAGGGACCGCCCGGAGCCCGCCGCGCTGCTCACCGCGCTGGCCACCGCGCACTGCGCGGGCGTCCCGGTCGACTGGGTCGCCGTGCTCGGCGGCCGCGGCCGGCGCATCCCGCTGCCCACCTACCCCTTCCAGCGCCGCCGGTACTGGTTGGAGGGCGGCACGGCGGAGGCGGGCGAGCCGGCGGAGCTCGACGCCGCGGGCGAGCTGCGCGGGCGGCTGGCCGGTCTGTCCACGAAGGACGCCGAACGGCTGCTGCACGACCTGGTGCGGGCGAACGTCGCCGCCGTGCTCGGCTACCCCGGCACCGAGGACGTCGACGCGGACCGCACGTTCAAGGAGCTCGGCTTCGACTCGCTGACCGCGGTGGAGCTGCGCGACCGGATGGTCACCGCGACCGGGCTGGCGCTGCCGTCCGGGATGCTGTTCAGCTACCCGACCCCCGCCGAACTGGTCGCGCACCTGCGCGAGCGGCTCGCCGGGGCGCCGCGGGCCGCGTCCGTCGAGACCCGCGAGCGGGCGGCCGACGAGCCGGTCGCGATCGTGTCGATGGCCTGCCGCTACCCGGGCGGGGTCGCCTCGCCGGAGGACCTGTGGCGGATCGTCGCCGGCGGCGTCGACGCGGTCGGCGGCTTCCCGGCCGACCGCGGCTGGGACCTCGCGAACCTCTACGACGCCGACCCCGACCGGCCCGGCACCGTCTACACCAGGCAGGGCGGGTTCCTGCACGACGCGGGCGAGTTCGACCCGGAGTTCTTCGGCATCAACCCGCGCGAGGCCGCCGCGATGGACCCGCAGCAGCGGCTGCTGCTGGAGATCGCGTGGGAGGCGTTCGAGCGGGCCGGGATCGTTCCCGAGTCGGTGCGCGGCGAGCGGGCGGGCGTGTTCGTGGGCGCCACCACGCACGAGTACGGCCCGGGCCTGCACCGCGGCGCCGACGGCGCGGAGGGCTACCTGCTGACCGGCACCACGCCGAGCGTCGCGTCCGGCCGGATCGCCTACGCGCTCGGCCTGGGCGGCCCGGCGATCACCGTGGACACCGCGTGCTCCTCGTCGCTGGTGGCGCTGCACCTCGCCGCGCAGGCGCTGCGGCAGGGCGAGTGCACGCTCGCGCTCGCCGGCGGCGTCACCGTGATGCCGACGCCCGGCATGTTCCTCGAGTTCTCCCGCCAGCGCGGGCTCGCCGCCGACGGCCGCTGCAAGGCGTTCGCCGAGTCCGCCGACGGCACCGCGTGGGCCGAGGGCGCCGGGCTGCTGCTGCTCGAACGGCTCTCCGACGCGCGCCGCAACGGGCACCCGGTGCTGGCCGTGATCCGCGGCTCCGCGGTGAACTCCGACGGCGCGTCCAACGGGCTCACCGCCCCCAGCGGCCTCGCGCAGGAACGGGTGATCCGCGCGGCGCTGGCCGGCGCCGGGCTCGAGGCGTCCGATGTGGACGCCGTGGAGGCGCACGGCACCGGCACCGCGCTCGGCGACCCGATCGAGGCGGACGCGCTGATCGCCACCTACGGGCAGGGCCGCCCGGCCGGGCGCCCGCTGTGGCTCGGCTCGCTCAAGTCCAACATCGGTCACACCCAGGCCGCGGCCGGGGTCGGCGGCGTGATCAAGATGGTCGCCGCGATCCGGGCCGGCGTGCTGCCCGGCACCCTGCACGTGGACGCCCCGACGTCCAAGGTGGACTGGACGGCCGGCTCCGTCGAGCTGCTGACCGAGCCGCGGGACTGGCCGGCCGCGGACCGGCCGCGGCGCGCGGCGGTGTCGTCGTTCGGGATCAGCGGCACCAACGCGCACCTGATCGTCGAGCAGGCCCCGTCCGGTGCGCCCGCCGAGGCCGAGCCGCGTCCGGTGGAGACGCCCGGCATGCCCTGGGTGCTGTCCGCGCGCACCGGTGCCGCGCTGCGCGAGCAGGCCACCCGGCTCGCCGCCGCCGTGCGCGCGGACGCCGACCTGGACCCGCTCGACGTCGGCCTGTCGCTGGTCGCCGGGCGGGCGGCGTTCGACGAGCGCGCGGTCGTGGTGGCCGACGACCGCGACGGGTTCCTGGCCGGCCTGGACGCCCTGGGCGAGGGGCGGGACGGGCCGGGCGTGGTGCGTGGCCGCGCCGGCGTGACCGGGCGGCTCGCGTTCCTGTTCACCGGGCAGGGCAGCCAGCGCCTGGGCATGGGCCGCGAGCTGTACCAGGACGACCCGGTGTTCGCCGCGGCCATGAACGAGGTGCTCGCCGAGCTGGACCGGCACCTGGACTGGCCGCTGCGCAAGGTGCTGTTCGCGCCGCCGGACACGGTGGACGCGGTGCTGCTCGACGAGACGCAGTACACGCAGGCCGCGCTGTTCGCGGTCGAGGTCGCGCTGTTCCGGCTGCTGGAGCACCGCGGGCTGGTGCCCGACTTCCTGCTCGGCCACTCGATCGGCGAGCTGGCCGCCGCGCACGTCGCCGGCGTGCTCTCGCTCGCCGACGCGGCCATGCTGGTCGCCGCGCGCGGACGGCTCATGCAGGCCGCGCCCGAGGGCGGGGCGATGATCGCCGTCCAGGCCTCCGAGGAGGAGGTGCTCGCCTCGCTCGCCGGGCACGAGGAGCACGTCTCGATCGCGGCGCTGAACGGCCCGGGCTCGACGGTCATCGCGGGCGACCGGCGGGTCGCGAACAAGATCGCCGGCGGCTGGCGCGCCGAGGGCCGCAAGATCAAGGCGCTGCGGGTGAGCCACGCCTTCCACTCGCCGCACATGGACGGCGTGCTCGACGACTTCCGCGCCGTCGCGGCGGGCTGCGAGTTCCACCCGCCGCGCATCCCGATCGTGTCCGGCATGACCGGCGAGCTGGCCTCGGCGCGGGAGCTGGCCTCGGCGGACTACTGGGCCCGGCACGTCCGGCAGACCGTGCGGTTCCTCGACGGCGTCCGGTGCCTGCACGCCCAGGGGGTCACCGCCTACCTGGAGGTCGGTCCGGACGGCGTGCTGACCGCGATGGCCGCTGACTGCCTCGCCGACGACCCGGAGCACACCGCGCAGCCGGCGCTCGTTCCGGTGCTGCGCGCGGACCGGCCGGAGGCGCAGGCGGTGACCGTCGCGCTGGCGCACGCCCACGTGCGCGGCATCAGTCCGAAGTGGACCACCTACTTCCCCGGCGCGGTCCGGGTCGGCCTGCCCACCTACGCCTTCCAGCGGCAGCGGTACTGGCTCGCCGCCCCGGCCGGCGCGGGCGACGCCACCGGGCTCGGGCTCGGGCCGGCCGACCACCCGCTGCTGGGCGCGACGGTCGGCCTGGCCGACGGCGACGGCGTGCTGCTGACCGGGCGGCTCACCCGGCACACGAACCCCTGGCTCGCCGACCACACAGTCGCCGGCGCGGTCCTGCTGCCCGGCACCGCGTTCGTCGAGCTCGCCGTGCGGGCCGGCGACCAGGTCGGCCTCGACCGGGTCGAGGAGCTGACCGTCGAGGCGCCGCTGGTGCTGCCGGCCGACGGCGGCGTGGCGCTGCAACTGGTCGTGGGCGGGCCGGACGGCGACGGCAGGCGCGGCGTCGGCGTCTACTCCCGTGTGGACGGTGCGGACGGGTGGACCCGGCACGCCACCGGGATGCTCGCGGCCGGCGGGACCGGAGCGGGCCCGCTGTCCGAGTGGCCGCCGGCCGGCGCGACGCCGATCGACCTCACCGACGTCTACGACCGGCTGGCCGAGCGCGGCTACGGCTACGGGCCGGCGTTCCGGGGCCTGCGTGCCGCGTGGCGCGACGGCGAGGAGATCTTCGCCGAGGTCGCGCTGCCCGACGGCGTGGACGCGGCGCGGTTCGGGCTGCACCCCGCGCTGCTGGACGCCGCGCTGCACCCGCTGGTGCTGGACGCGCCGGACCTGCCGCTGCCGTTCGCGTGGAGCGGGGTGTCGCTGCACGCCACCGGCGCCACCGCGCTGCGGGTGCGCTGGTCGCCGCGCGGCTCGGGGACGGCGGGCGGGATGTCGCTGACCGCGGCGGACGGCACGGGTGCGCCGGTCGCGTCGATCGACTCGCTGGTGCTGCGCGCGGCGTCCGCCGAGGCGCTGGCCCGCGCCACCGCCGCACAGGACGACTCGCTGTACCGGGTGGACTGGGTCCCGGTGTCCACACCGGACACGCCGGCGCCGGTCGCGTGGCTGGGCGACGAGGTGCCCACGCTGGACGACCTCACCGAGGTGCCCGACTTCGTGCTGGCCCCGGTCGCCGGCGTCGGCGAGATCACCGACGTGGCCCGCGCGGCGCACGCCGCCGCGCACGACGCGCTGGAGCTGGTGCGCGGCTGGCTCGCCGGCGAGCGGTTCGCCCACTCCAGGCTGGTCGTCGTCACCCGCGGCGCGGCCGGGCCGGAGGCGGCCGGCATGGACATGGCCGCCGCCACCGCCTGGGGCCTGGTGCGCTCGGCGCAGACCGAGCACCCGGACCGCTTCGTGCTGCTCGACGTGGACGGCTCGTCCGGCGACGCGGTCCCGGCGGCCCTGGCGACCGGGGAGCCGCAGCTGGCCCTGCGCGACGGCGCGGCGTTCGTGCCGCGCCTGGCGAGGGCCACCGGGTCCACCGGCGCCCGGCCCGCGCTCGACGGCACCGTCCTGGTCACGGGCGCGAGCGGCACCCTCGCCCGGCACGTCGCCCGGCACCTGGTGACCGATCACGGCGTGCGCAGCCTGCTGCTGGTCGGCCGCCGGCGGCCGGACGAGTCGCTGGCCGGGGAGCTGAGCGCGCTCGGCGCGGACGTGACGCTCGCCGCGTGCGACGTCACCGACCGCGCCGCGGTCGCCGGGCTGCTCGACGGCGTGTCGCTGTCGGCCGTGGTGCACACCGCCGGCGTGCTCGACGACGCGACGGTCGAGGCGCTCACCCCGGAGCGGGTCGACGCGGTCCTCGCGCCCAAGGTCGACGGCGCCTGGCAGCTGCACCGGGCCACCGAGGGCATGGACCTCGCCGCGTTCGTGGTGTTCTCCTCGATCGTCGGCACGATCGGCATGCCCGGGCAGGCCAACTACGCGGCCGGCAACGCGTTCCTCGACGCGCTCGCCCGGCACCGGCACGCCCGGGGGCTGCCGGCGACCGCGCTCGCCTGGAGCCTGTGGGCACCCACCGGCGGCATGGCCGCCACCCTCGGCGAGGCCGACCTCGCGCGCTGGCGGCGCAGCGGGATCGTCCCGCTGGACCCCGAGCACGCGCTGACCCTGCTCGACGCGGCCCTGGCCGGCGGCGACCCGGCGCCGGTCCCGGCCCGGCTGGACCCGGCCGCGCTGCGCGCGCAGGCCGGTGCCGGGCTGCTGCCCGCGATGTTCCGCGGCCTCGTCACGGCCCCCGCCCGGCGGGCGGCCGCGGCGCAGACGGACGCGGGAACCCCGCTGGGCGAGCGCCTCGCCGGGCTGGCCGACGCCGAGCGCGAGCGGACCGTGCGGGACCTCGTCCGGGCGACCGTCGCCACCGTGCTCGGGCACGCGTCGCCGGCCGCGGTCGACGCCGCCCGCGCGTTCAACGAGCTCGGGTTCGACTCGCTCACCGGTGTCGAGCTGCGCAACCGGCTGAACGCGGCCACCGGCCTGCGGCTGCCGACCACCGCCGTGTTCGACCACCCGTCCCCGGACGCGCTCGCCGCGTTCGTGCTGGCGAAGGTTTCCGGCGCCACCCGGCCCGCGCCGCGCCGGGCGGCCACCGCCGCGGCGAGCGACGAGCCGATCGCCATCGTCGGCATGGCCTGCCGCTACCCGGGCGGGGTGTCCTCGCCGGAGGACCTGTGGCGGCTCGTCGACACCGGCACCGACGCGGTCGGGCCGTTCCCGGACAACCGGGGCTGGGACGTGGACAACCTCTACGACCCGGACCCGGACCGGCTGGGCAAGTCCTACACCCGCGAGGGCGGGTTCCTCTACGACGCGGACCGTTTCGACCCGGAGCTGTTCGGCATCAACCGGCGCGAGGCGTTCGCCGCGGACCCGCAGCAGCGGCTGCTGCTGGAGATCGCGTGGGAGACGTTCGAGCGGGCCGGCATCGACCCGACCTCGTTGCGGGGCAGCAACACCGGCGTGTTCGCCGGGGTGATGTACAACGACTACGGCTCGCGGCTGACCACGGCGCCGGACGGCTACGAGGGCTACCTGCTCACCGGCAACACCTCGAGCGTGCTGTCCGGGCGGGTCGCCTACACCTACGGCCTGGAGGGCCCGGCGGTCACCGTGGACACCGCGTGCTCGTCCTCGCTGGTGGCGCTGCACCTCGCCGCGCAGGCGCTGCGCGGTGGGGAGTGCGACCTCGCGCTGGCCGGCGGCGTCACCGTGATGTCCACACCGAACACGTTCGTCGAGTTCTCCCGGCAGCGCGCGCTGTCCGAGGACGGCCGCTGCAAGTCGTTCGCGGCGGGCGCGGACGGCACCGGCTGGAGCGAGGGCGTGGGCCTGCTGCTCGTGGAGCGGCTGTCCGACGCGCGGCGCAACGGGCACCGGATCCTCGCGGTGATGCGGGGTTCGGCGGTCAACCAGGACGGCGCGTCGAACGGCCTGACCGCGCCGAACGGCCCGTCGCAGGAGCGGGTCATCATGGCCGCGCTGGCCGCCGCGGGCCTGTCGCCGTCCGATGTGGACGCTGTGGAGGCGCACGGCACCGGTACGACGCTGGGTGATCCGATCGAGGCGCAGGCGTTGCTGGCGACCTATGGGGTGGATCGGGACCGTCCGTTGTGGTTGGGGTCGTTGAAGTCGAACATCGGTCATGCCCAGGCGGCTGCGGGTGTGGGTGGTGTGATCAAGATGGTGCAGGCGATGCGGCACGGTGTGCTGCCACGCACGCTGCACGTGGACGAGCCGTCACCGCACGTCGACTGGGCCGGCGGCGCGGTCGAACTGCTCACCGAACCGCGGGCGTGGGCCGGTCCGGACCGTCCGCGGCGGGCGGCCGTGTCCTCGTTCGGCATCAGCGGCACGAACGCGCACGTGATCATCGAGGAGGGGCCGCCGGTCCCCGAGGCACCGGCGGGCGAGGCGCCGCCGGTGGTGCCGTGGGTGCTGTCGGCGAAGACGCCCGAGGCGCTGGCCGCGCAGGCCGCCCGGCTGCGTGACCACGGCGGCCCGCTCGCGGACGTCGGGTTCTCGCTCGCCACCACCCGGGCGGGGCTACCGCACCGGGCGGTCGTGCTGGGCGCGGATCGGGAGTCGTTGTCGGCCGGGTTGGACGCCGTGGCGGCGGGTGGTTCGGCGGCGAACCTGGTCACCGGTGAGGTCGCGTCCGGTCGGCTGGCGGTGTTGTTCACGGGTCAGGGTTCGCAGCGGGTGGGGATGGCGCTGGGGCTGTATGAGCGGTTTCCGGTGTTCGCGGCGGTGTTGGACGAGGTGTGCGGGCATTTCGATCTTGATCTTGTGGGCGTTGTCGCAGGAGGAGTTGGACGAGACCGGGTTCACCCAGCCGGCGTTGTTCGCGGTCGAGGTGGCGTTGTTCCGGCTGGTCGAGTCGTGGGGTATCCGGCCTGATTTCCTGGCCGGTCACTCGATCGGCGAACTCGCCGCCGCGCACGTGGCCGGGGTGTGGTCGTTGCCGGATGCGTGTCGGGTGGTGGCCGCGCGGGGTCGGTTGATGCAGGCGTTGCCCGAGGGTGGAGCGATGCTCTCGGTTCGGATCACCGAACCCGAGGTGGAGCTGGCGAGCGAGCGGGTGAGCATTGCTGCCGTCAACGGCCCCCGCTCTCTGGTCGTGTCAGGGGACGCAACCGAGATCACTGCTCTCGAATCGGAGTGGGTGTCTCAGGGCCGGAAGTGCAAGCGGCTGGCGGTGTCGCACGCGTTCCACTCGCCGCTGATGGACCCCATGCTCGAGGAGTTCCGCGCGGTGCTGGAGACGGTCGAGTTCCACCAGCCGGTGATCCCGGTGGTGTCGAACCTGACCGGCGAGATCGCCGAGCCGACCACCCCGGAGTACTGGGTGCGGCACGTGCGGGAGGCGGTGCGGTTCGCCGACGGGGTGGCGACCCTGCGCGGCGCTGGGCGTGATCGACGTTCCTGGAGCTGGGCCCGGATGCGGTGTTGTGCGGGATGGGTGCGGACAGCGCCGAGGACGCGGTGTTCGTCCCCGCGCTGCGCCGCAACCACGACGAGGCCACCACGCTCACCCGGGCGCTGGCCGGGCTGCACGTCCGTGGGTTCAGCCCCGACTGGACCACCATCTTCCCCGGCGCCGCCACCGTCGAGCTGCCCACCTACGCCTTCCAGCACCAGTCCTACTGGCTGGACGCCCCCGAGGGCGCGGGCGACGTCACCTCCGCCGGGCTCGGCGCCACCGAGCACCCGCTGCTCGGCGCCGCCGTCACGCTCGCCAACCAGGACAGCACCGTCTACACCGGACGGATCGCGCTCACCACGCACCCGTGGCTGGCCGACCACGCGGTCGCCGACACCGTCCTGGTCCCCGGCGCCGCGCTCGTCGAGCTGGCGGTGCACGCGGGCGAGCGGCTCGGCGCGGGCCACCTCGACGACCTGACGCTCGCCGCGCCGCTGGTCCTCCCCGAGCAGGGTGGCGTGCAGCTGCAGGTCATCGTCGGCGCCGAGGACGGCGGGCGCCGCCCGGTGACCATCCACTCGCGACCCGACCGGGCCGGCGACGCGGCGTGGACCGAGCACGCCACCGGCACCCTGTCCGCCGCCCGACACCGCCACCGGCACCCGGCTCACCGCCTGGCCCCCGGCCGACGCCGAGGCCGTCGACCTGACCGGCACCTACCCGCGGTTCGCCGAGCGCGGCTACGACTACGGCCCCGCCTTCCAGGGCCTGCGGGCGGTCTGGCGCCGCGACACCGGCGAGCGGGCCGACTGGTTCGCCGAGGTCGCGCTGCCCGAGGGCACCGGCACCACCGGCTTCGGCCTGCACCCCGCCCTGCTCGACGCGGCCCTGCACCCGCTGGTGCTCGCCGCCCTCGACGAGCCCGCCGGTTCCGGCCTGAGGCTGCCCTTCTCCTGGGGCGGCGTGCGGATCCACGCCACCGGGGCGAGCTCCCTGCGCGTCCGGCTGACCGCCACCGCCGCCGGCGCCTGGGCGCTGACCGTCGCCGACGGCGCCGGGGCCCCCGTCGCCACCGTCGATGCCCTCGTGCTGCGCGCGGTCACGCCCGAGCAGCTCGCCGGCGCCCGGGCCGCCCGGGACGACTCGCTGTTCGGGCTGGACTGGCCCGCGCTCACCGAGCCGGCGCCCGAACCACCCGGCGGCGCCGGCTGGGCGTTCGTCGGTGCCGCGGACCTCGACCGCGACACGTTGCGGGACAACGGGGTCTTCGCCGAGAGCTACCCGGACGTCACCGGCGTCCTCGAGGAGATCATCTGGGGCGCGCCGGTGCCCGACCTGATCGTCCTCACCCCCGACGCGCCCGCCGGGGAGACCGCCGCCGCGGCACGCACGACGCTGCACCGCACGCTCGCCGAGCTGCGGGCCTGGCTCGCCGAGCCGCGGCTGGCCGGCACCCGGCTGGCCGTGCTCACCACCGGCGCCGCGGCCGTCACCGGCGAGGAGGCGCCGAACCTCGCGCAGGCCGCGGTCCTCGGCCTGGTGCGCAGCGCCCAGACCGAGCACCCGGACCGGATCACGCTGGTCGACACCGACGACCACCCGCTGTCCCGGCAGGCCCTGCCCGCCGCGCTCGCCACCGGGGAACCCCAGCTCGCGCTGCGCGCCGGTACCGTGCACGTGCCGCGCCTGGTCCGCCTGGCGTCCGATGTGGACGAGCCGGTGGGGCCGCTGGACGGCACGGTGCTCGTCACCGGCGCCACCGGCACCCTCGGCGCGCTGTTCGCCCGGCACCTGGTGACCGAGCACGGCGCCCGGCACCTGCTGCTGGTCAGCCGCCGCGGCGCGGCCGCAGCCGGTGCCAGCGACCTGGCCGCCGAGCTCACCGCGCTCGGCGCCGAGGTCACCGTCGCCGCGTGCGACGTGTCCGACCGGGCCGCCGTGGCCGGGCTGCTGGCCGCCGTCCCCCCGGAGCACCCGCTGGTCGGCGTCGTGCACACCGCCGGCGTGCTCGACGACGGCATCGTGGAGTCGCTGACGCCGGAACGGCTGGACACGGTGCTGGCGCCCAAGGTCGACGCCGCGGTCAACCTGCACGAGCTGACCGGCGACCTCGCGATGTTCGTGCTGTTCTCCTCGATCGCGGGCACCGCGGGCACCGCGGGGCAGGCGAACTACGCGGCCGCCAACACCTTCCTCGACGCGCTCGCCGCGCACCGGCGGGCCGGCGGCCGGGTCGCCACCTCGATGGCGTGGGGCCTGTGGGGACCGACCGACGCGACCGCCGGCATGGCCGACCACCTCGGCACCGCGGACCTCGCCCGGCTCACCCGCGGCGGCATCGCCGCGCTGCCCGCCGAGCAGGGCGTGGCGCTGTTCGACGCGGCGTTGCGCACCGGCCGCGGCATCGTCGTGCCGGCCAGGCTGGACATCGCCGGCCTGCGCGCCGCGGCCGGGTCGGGCACGCTCGCCCCGGTCTTCCGCGGCCTGGTCCGCACCCGCGCGGCCGGCGCCGCGTCCACACCGGACGCACCGGAGCGGTCGCTCGCGGAGCGGCTCGCCGGGCTGTCCGAGCCGGAGAGCCTCCAGCTGCTGCTCGGCGTGGTGGCCGAGCACGTCGCACCGGTCCTCGGGCACACCACACCGGACACGATCACCCCGCACCGGCCGTTCACCGACCTCGGCTTCGACTCGCTGACCGGGGTGGAGCTGCGCAACCGGCTCAACGCCGTCACCGGGCTGCGGCTGCCGGCGACCCTGGTGTTCGACTACCCCTCGCCGAGCGCGCTGGCCGGGTACCTGCTCGGCGAGCTGGTCGGCGCCGAACCGGCGGTCGCCGTCGCCGAGCCGCTCGTCCGGGCCGTCGCCGACGAGCCGATCGCGATCGTCGGCATGGCCTGCCGCTACCCCGGCGGGGTCCGCTCCCCGGAGGACCTGTGGCACCTGGTGGCCGACGGCCGCGACGGCATCAGCGCCTTCCCCACCAACCGCGGCTGGGACCTCGACGGCCTCTACCACCCCGATCCCGAGCGGTCCGGCACGTCCTACGTGCGGGAGGGCGGCTTCCTGCACGACGCCGGCGAGTTCGACGCCGAGTTCTTCGGCATCTCGCCGCGCGAGGCGCTGGCCATGGACCCGCAGCAGCGGCTGCTGCTGGAGACCTCCTGGGAGGCCCTGGAGCACGCCGGCATCGACCCGGCCTCGCTGCGCGGCAGCCGGACCGGCGTGTTCACCGGCGCGATGTACCACGACTACGGCACCGGCGGCACCGCCACGCCGGACCAGGTCGAGGGCTACATGGCCACCGGCGTGTCGGGCAGCGTCGCGTCCGGCCGGGTCGCCTACACCTTCGGGCTGGAGGGCCCGGCGGTCACCGTGGACACCGCGTGCTCGTCGTCGCTGGTCGCCCTGCACCTCGCGGCGCAGGCGCTGCGCAAGGGCGAGTGCGACCTGGCGCTCGCCGGCGGCGTCACGGTGATGGCCACGCCGGCCACGTTCGTCGAGTTCTCCCGGCAGCGCGGGCTCGCGCCGGACGGCCGGTGCAAGCCGTTCGCCGGGGCGGCCGACGGCACCGCGTGGGCCGAGGGCGTCGGCGTGGTGCTCGTCGAGCGGCTGTCCGACGCGCAGCGCAACGGGCACCCGATCCTCGCCGTGCTGCGGGGGTCGGCGGTGAACCAGGACGGCGCGTCCAACGGGCTGACCGCCCCCAACGGCCCCTCGCAGCAGCGGGTCATCCGCGCCGCGCTGGCCGACGCCGGGCTCACCACGTCCGATGTGGACGTCGTGGAGGCGCACGGCACCGGCACCTCGCTCGGCGACCCCATCGAGGCGCAGGCGCTGCTCGCCACCTACGGCCAGGGCCGGGTGGGCGACCCGCTGTGGCTCGGCTCGCTCAAGTCGAACATCGGGCACACCCAGGCCGCCGCCGGCGTCGCCGGAGTGATCAAGATGGTGCAGGCCATGCGGCACGGGCAGCTGCCCCGCACGCTGCACGTCGACTCGCCGACGTCCCAGGTGGACTGGTCGGCGGGCGACGTCGAGCTGCTCACCGAGCCGCGTCGCCTGGCCGTCCACCGGCCGCCCGCGCCGGGCCGGGGTGTCCTCGTTCGGCATCAGCGGCACCAACGCGCACGTGATCCTCGAGCAGGCGCCCGAACCCGTGCCGTCCGATGTGGACGACGTGGCGGCACCGGCGGCGGTCCTGCCGCTCGTGCTGTCCGGCCGCACCGAGGAGGGGCTGGCCGCCCTGGCCGCGCGGCTGCGCGAGCGCCTCGCCGACCCGTCCGCCGACGTGGCCGACATCGGCCTCTCGCTGGCCACCACCCGCGGCGTGCTCGACCACCGTGCGGTCGTCACCGGCGCCGGCCGCGACGAGCTGCTCGCCGGGCTCGCGTCGGTCGCCGCCGGGGAGCCGGCCGCGAACGTGGCGCGCGCCACCGGCGGCGTGCACGGCAAGGTCGCGTTCGTCTTTCCCGGCCAGGGCGCGCAGTGGGCCGGCATGGCCGCGGAGCTGCTGGACACCTCCGAGGTGTTCGCCGCGCGGATGGCCGAGTGCGCGCGGGCGGTCGGGGCGCACGTGGACTGGTCGCTGCTGGACGTGGTTCGCGGCACGCCGGACGCCCCGTCGCTGGAGCGCGTCGACATCGTGCAGCCGGCCCTGTGGGCGATGATGGTGTCGCTGGCCGCGCTGTGGCGCTCCTACGGCGTCACTCCGGATGCGGTCGTCGGCCACTCGCAGGGCGAGATCGCCGCCGCGGTCGTCGCCGGCGCACTGTCCATCGAGGACGGTGCGCGGGTGGTGGCGCTGCGCAGCCAGGCGCTGCGCGCGCTGTCCGGGCTCGGCGGGATGGTCTCGGTGCCGCTGCCGGTCGCCGACGTGCAGCGGCTGCTGCTGCCGTGGGACGGCGTGCTGGGTGTGGCCACGGTGAACGGGCCGTCGTCGGTCGTCGTCTCCGGCGAGGCGGCCGCGCTCGACGAGCTGCTCGCCGAGTGCGAGCGCCGGGAGGTCCGGGCGCGGCGCATCCCGGTGGACTACGCGTCGCACTCCGAGCAGGTCGAGCGGATCCGGGACCAGGTGCTCAACGCGCTCGCGCCGATCCGGCCGCGGCGCGCGGAGATCCCGCTCTACTCCACGGTGAGCGGCGCGCTGATCGACGCCGCCGAGCTCGACCACGACCACTGGTACCGCAGCCTGCGCCACACCGTCGAGTTCGAGCAGGCCACCCGGAGCCTGCTGGTCGACGGCGTCCGGCACTTCGTCGAGGTGAGCCCGCACCCGGTGCTCGCCGTCGGGCTGCGCGAGACCGCCGAGGACGCGGGCGTCGACGCCACCGTCGTCGGCTCGCTGCGCCGCGACCGCGGCGGGCTGGACCGCTTCGTCGGCTCCGTCGCCGAGGCGCACGCGCGGGGCGTGCCGCTGGACTGGGCCGCCGTCTTCCCCGGCGCCCGGCGCGTCGACCTGCCCACCTACCCGTTCCAGCGCCGGGCCTACTGGCTCGTCGCCGGGTCCGGCGTGGTCGACGCCGTCGGGCTCGGCCAGGTCGCCGCCGGGCACCCGCTGCTGGGCGCCGCGGTCGACCTGCCGGAGACCGGTGGGCGGGTGTTCACCGGCCGGATCTCGACGCAGTCGCACCCGTGGCTGGCCGACCATGCGGTCGCCGACACCGTGCTGGTGCCGGGCGCCGCGCTGGTGGACATGGCCGTCCGCGCCGCGGACCAGGCCGGCTGCGACCTCGTCGAGGAGCTGACGCTGCAGGCGCCCGTGGTGGTGCCCGGCGCGCTGCGCGTCCAGCTGGTCGTCGGCGGTCCCGGCGAGGACGGCAGGCGTGCGGTGTCGGTGTACTCGCGGGCCGAGTCGGCGCCCGCGGAGGCGCCGTGGACCCGGCACGCCACCGGCACGATCGCCCCGGGCGCTCCCGCGCCCGCGTTCGACCTGACGTCCTG
This sequence comes from uncultured Actinomycetota bacterium, assembly GCA_963727495.1. Taxonomy (GTDB): domain Bacteria; phylum Actinomycetota; class Actinomycetes; order Mycobacteriales; family Pseudonocardiaceae; genus Actinophytocola. Next base: position 558,444 of record CAVSGQ010000005.1, read on the forward strand.
GCCACCGCCGGGCGCCGAGCCGGTCGGCCTGGACGGCGCGTACGACGACCTGGCCGTCGCCGGGTTCGGCTACGGTCCCGCCTTCCGGGGCCTGCGGAAACTGTGGCGGCGCGGGGGCGAGCTGTTCGCCGAGGTCGAGCTGGCCGAGACCGCGCACGCCGACGCCGAGCGGTTCGGGGTGCACCCGGCGCTGCTCGACGCGGCGCTGCACCCGCTGCTCGCCGCGGAGCTGCCCGACGTCCGGGTGCGGCTGCCGTTCGCCTGGCGCGGGGTCCGCCTGCACGCCACCGGCGCCACCGCGGCCCGGGTGCGCCTCGTGCCGCGCGGCGACGCGGTGACCGTGCAGGTCGCCGATGCCGCCGGCGCGCCGGTGGTGTCGGTCGAGTCGCTCGTGGCCCGGCCGGTGGAGCCGTCCGCGATCCGGGCGGCCGCCGGCAGCCGCGGCGCGCTGTACGGTCTGGAGTGGACGGACGTGCCCGCCGTGCCGGGCGCGGTCGAGGCCGGGGTCCACCGGGTCACCGAGCCCGACCTGCGGGCCGCCACGAACCAGGTCCTCGCCCTGCTGCGGGAGGCGCTGGACGCCTCGCCCGACGGGCGGCTGGTGATCGTCACCAGCGGCGCGGTCGCGCCGGACGGCGGCGACGTCACCGACCTGGCCGGCGCGGCGGTGTGGGGCCTGGTCCGCTCCGCGCAGTCCGAACACCCCGGCCGGTTCGCCCTGCTGGACGCCGAGTCCGGCACCGACGTCGCGCTCGCGCTCGCGGCCACCGTGGACGAGCCCCAGCTCGCCGTGCGCGGCGGCCGGCTGCTCGCGCCGCGCCTCGCCCGGCTCGACGTGGCCGGCGACCCGCCGCCCGCGCCGGAGGGCACCGTCCTGGTGACCGGCGGGACCAGCGGGCTGGGCGCCACCGTCGCCCGGCACCTGGTCACCCGGCACGGCGTGCGGCGGCTGCTGCTGGTGAGCCGGCGCGGCCCGGACGCGCCGGGCGCCGGCGAGCTGGTGGAGTCGCTGACCGCGCTCGGCGCCCGGGTGGCGGTGGCCGCGTGCGACGTCGCCGACCGGGACCAGCTGGCCGCGCTGCTCGGCGAGCACGAGGTCCGCGGGGTCGTGCACTCCGCCGGGGTGCTCGACGACGGCGTCATCACGTCCCTGACGCCCGAGCGGCTCGACACCGTGCTGCGGGCCAAGGCCGACGCCGCGCGCAACCTGCACGAGCTGGTCGACGCGGACCTGTTCGTGCTGTTCTCCAGCGCGGCCGGGGTGCTCGGCAACGCCGGGCAGGGCAACTACGCGGCGGCCAACGCCTACCTGGACGCGCTCGCGCAGCACCGGCGGGCGCGCGGCGAGCCCGCCGTGTCGATCGCCTGGGGCCTGTGGGCGCGGGGCAGCGGCATGACCGACGGGGTGGACGCGGCGGCGCTGAGCCGCGGCGGTGTCCGCGCACTGTCCACCGAGGACGGACTGGCGCTGTTCGACGCGGCGCTCGCGCTGGACCGCCCCGCCGTGCTGCCCGCCGACCTGGACACCGCCGTGCTGCGCGGCGAGGCCGCGGCCGGCACGCTGCGCCCGGTCCTGCGTGGCCTGGTCCGGGTTCCGGTGCGGGGCACCGCGCAGGGCAAGCCGGCCGGCGTCGCGGACCCGGCGCTGGTCACCCGGCTCGCCGGGCTGCCCGAGGCCGACCAGCACCGGGCCCTGCTGGACCTGGTCTGCTCGCACGTCGCGCCGGTGCTCGGGCACGGCAACGCGGGCCGGATCGACGCGGGGAGGGCGTTCACCGAGCTCGGCTTCGACTCGCTGACCGCGGTCGAGCTGCGCAACCGGCTGAACAGCGTCACCGGCCTGCGGCTGCCCGCGACGCTGATCTTCGACTACCCGACGCCGGTCGCGCTGGCCGGCCAGCTGCGGGCGGACCTGCTGCCCACCGGCGGGCCGGTCGAGGACCTCGACGCGCGCGAGGGCGAGATCCGCCGCGCGCTCGCCACCGTGCCGCTCGCGCAGCTGCGCGCCGCCGGGCTGCTGGAGACCCTCCTGCAGCTCGCCGGCACCGAGGAGCACGCACCGGGCGCCGACGAGTCCGAACTGGACGAGATGGACGCCGACGACCTGGTCCGCCGCGCGATGAAGCGCGCCGGATAGGGGACAAACCCGGTAATTACCAAGCGGTTACGGGCCGCGCCTAGCGTGGAGGGTGCGTCGGCACCCAGCTGGCGAAGCCCGAGGTCGAAGAGAGGTTGGGTCGATGCTTATCACTCCGCAGAGCGGAAAGACGATGGGTGTCGTGGTGGACGGGTTCGACGCGGAGAGCGCCACCGACGACGACATCGCGAAGCTCAAGTGGACGGTCTACCAGGAGAAGATCGCCCTGGTGCGCAACCAGGACCTGTCGCCGGACGGGTTCCTCGCGCTGGGCCGCCGGTTCGGCGAGCCGGTCACCTACTACGAGCCGATGTACCACCACCCCGAGCATCCGGAGATCTTCGTCTCGTCGAACGTGCCGAAGGACGGCCAGCAGATCGGCGTGCCGCGCACCGGCAAGTTCTGGCACGCGGACTACCAGTTCATGCCCGAGCCGTTCGCGATCACGCTGATCCACCCGCAGGTCGTGCCGGCACAGAACCGCGGCACGTACTTCATCGACATGTCGAGGGCCTACCAGAAGCTGCCCGCGGAGCTGAAGGCCGCGATCAGGGGCACCAGCTGCCGGCACGGCGCGTCGCGCTACTTCAAGATCCGTCCGAGCGACGTGTACCGCCCGATCGGCGAGCTGGTCGCGGAGGTGCGTGCCACGACGCCGCCGGCCGCGCACCCGACCGTGTTCATCCACCCGGTGACCGGCGAGCCCACGCTGTACGTGTCCGAGGGCTTCACCGAGTCCATCCACGACGCGGCCGGCAACGAGCTCGACGGCGAGCTGCTGCGGCGAGTGCTGGAGGCCACCGGGCAGCTGGACACCACGTTCACCCACGAGAACATCCACCTGCAGACCTTCGAGAAGGGCGACCTGCTGCTCTGGGACAACCGCACGCTCATCCACCGGGCGCTGCACACCACGAAGCCGGAGCCGACCGCGTCGCACCGCGTCACGGTGCTCGACGAGTACGACCGGCTCGGCAAGGAGGCCTGAGATGGCGCAGACGGTCACCCCGCTGTTCGACGCCGCGACGTCGCTTCGCTTCGAGGAGGACCAGCACCTGCTCGAGGGCGTGCTGCGGCCGTACAAGGAGCACTGCCGCTACCTGAAGTCCGCGACGGTGACGGTCAAGAACGGCCTCGGTGTCGCACGTGGACAGTTCAGCATCCCGAGCCCGTGCTACATCGACGACACCGGCCACTTCAACGCGGTCGAGTTCAACATCTGCTACAACCAGCTGGTCTACTACCTGCTCGCGAAGTCCATCAAGGAGCACGCGGTGCCGGCGCTCGCGGACTGGTCGGTCGACGACTACTGGGTGCGGCAGCTGCCGGACATCCTGATCGCCCGGTTCCGCAGCATCTTCCGCTCGCAGATCGACTCGCAGGCGTTCAGCGGCGAGGTGGCGTTCGCGTCGATAACCCACAGCAACGTGCGCCAGCCGATGGTCCTCACCGACACGACCGTCCGCTTCTGGGACAGCCAGGACGGCCGTGCCGACGGCGAGGTGCTGCTGGCGCTGCTCAACCCGCCGTTGTCGCAGTCGTCCACGGAGGCGGCCTGACCTTTCCCTGGTGTGCCGGCGGTCCTTCCCGGATCCGCCGGCATGCCCGTGTTCGGAGGAGCTCGCGATGCAGCCGACCGTCCGGCGGGTCCCGCCCGCCATGTCCCGTCTCGTGCTCGCGGCGCAGCTGCTGGTGGTCGCCGACCTGGCGGTGGTGACCCTGGCGCTGCCCAGCATCGGCGCCGACCTGGGGGCCGGTGCGGCGGAGCTGCCCTGGGTGCTGGCGGCCTACCCGCTGGCGTTCGGCGCGCTGCTGCTGCCCGGCCTGCGGCTGCGCGGTTTCCTGCCGGGCCTGGCGGTGTTCGCCGCGGCGGCGCTGGTGGCGGGCACCGCGGTGGCCGGACCGGTGCTGGTGGCGGCCCGGGTCGCGCAGGGTATCGGCGCGGCCCTGGTCTCCGGCGCCGCGCTGGGGGAGGCGCGGGGGCGGCTGCTGCGCTGGTGGCTCGGCCTGGACGCGGTGGCGGCGGTCGCCGGGGTGGCGGTGGGCGGCCAGGTCGTGTCGTGGTTCGGCTGGCGCGCGGTGTTCCTGGGCATGGGTGCGCTGGGCGCGCTGCTGCTGACCACCCGTGTCGCCACGCGCACCGGGACGGGCGATCGCGCCACCGCGGTGTCCGCCCGCGCCGCCGCGGCGGTGGGCGCGGTGGGTGATCATGCCGTCGACCGCCCCGCGGCCGCCGGGCGCGCCACCGTCCGCACCGCCACACACCCGGCCGACCGCGCCGAGCGGGCGCGGAGCCGGTGGGGCGCCGCCGCGATGGCCGCGGCCGTCGTGCTGGTCGTGGCCGGGTGCGTCGCGGCCGGGCGGGGGGCGGTGCCGGCGGGGATCGTCGCGGTGGTGCTCGGGGCGGTGTGTGTCGCCGGGTTCGTGCTGGTGGAACCGCCGTTCACGGTGGCTGCGGCGCGGCGGGCCGGGGTGCTGGTCGCCGCCGGCGCCGCGGCGTTGTTCGCCGTCGGGTTCGTGGTGGCGAGCGTGCAGCTGCAGCGCGAGGGCCTGTCCCCGGCGCGCGCGGCGCTCGTGGTGCTGCCGGCGCTCGCCGCCGCGGCGGCGGTGGTGCCGGTGGCGCCCCGGCTCGCCCTCGCCGTCGGGCCGCGGGTCACCGCCCACCTCGGCTTCTCCGGCGCGGCACTCGGGTTCTGGCTGCTGTCCACCGGCCTGGTCGCCGCCGGGCTGGCGACCGTCACCGCCTGCCTCGCGGCCATCGGCGCGGCCGGTGCGCGGGGCGTGGGCCGCGAGGCGACCGGCCTGCTCGCCGGCTACCACCAGCTCGGTCTCGTCCTCGGCATCGCCGTCGCCGCGCAGGCCACTGTGGACGCCTCCTACCTGACCGCCGTCGGCGTGGCCGCGGTGCTGGCCGTCGTGCCGGTGGTGCTGCCGGCGAAGCGCTGAGTGTCCACTCCGGTGCGGGCGGTCGCCGCCCGGCCACACGCCCGGCCCGGTGCCACCTCTACGATCTGGCCCCATGTCCGGTCTCAGCCTGATGACCTTCAACATCGGCAGCCCCTCGGAGGAGCGTGCCCACCGCCAGCTGGCCTGGCTGGCCACCCGGCACGAGGACGTCTTCGTGCTGACCGAGACCAGGGCGTCCGACGGCTGCCGCCACCTGGCCGACGCCTTCCGCACGGCCGGCTACGCGGTGCTCTACCCCAAGCCGCGCCCGGCCGGCTACGGCGTGATGATCGTGAGCAGGCTGCCGGTGCAACCCGACCCGATCGCCGCGCACCTCTCGTTCCTCCCCGAACGGGTGAGCGGTGTGATGATCTCCACAGCCATGGGGCTGGTCCGCGTGGTCGGCGCGTACGCTCCCACCCGGGACGCCACGGCGGAGCGCACCGAACGCAAGCGGCGCTGGCTCTCGGAGTTCTCCACGGCACTCGGCGCGAACGGGCTGACCGACTCCGGCGCGGAGACCGTCGTGCTCGGCGACCTCAACGTCATCGAGCCCGACCACCGGCCGAGCTACACCACGTTCCGCTGGTTCGAGTACGACTTCTACCGCGGCCTCACCGACAAGCACGGCCTGGTGGACGCGTTCCGCCACACCGAGCCCGAGCTCGTCGAGCACAGCTGGATCGGCCGCACCGGCGACGGCTATCGCTACGACCACGCGCACTGCACGAAGAAGCTCGCCGCGGAGATCGAGGAGTGCGAGTACGTGCACGAGCCGCGCACCACCCGGCTCTCCGACCACTCCGCGCTGACCCTGACGTTCAGCTGCCTGCCGACCTCCGAGCTGAACACCATGGACCCGTTCGAGGCCGCCAGCCCGCCCACCCTGTTCTGACACGCCGCGAGCCCCCCGCCCCGGACGGGGCGAGGGGCTCGCGGGTTTCGGTCACTCGCCCACGCAGGAGCACCAGGACGGTGCGGTCTGCGGGTTGCAGCGTGCCACGTGACCGCCCGGGATGGCCGCGTAGTACGGGCTGCCGAACCGCTCGGCGATGCCCGGCACCGGGTAGTCCGTGCTCACCCACTGCGCGCCGGTCGCCAGCGCGGTGTCCCGTGTGGATGTGTCGTTGTTGCGTGCCTGCATGGTGTCCGCGTCGGCCCGGGTGCGCACCAGGTAGCCCGCGCGGACCAGGTTGGTGATCTCCTCGACGCCGTTCGGATCCCACACGTACCGCTTCATGAACGCGGCGTCCGGGTGGCCCGGGCTGCTGTTGGTGAACAGCAGCCGGCCCTGCAGGCTCGGGTTGCCCTCCAGGTAGGCGTCCCGGTACGTGCCGTTGTTGTCCATCGTGAACATGACCTTGCCGCGGGTGGCGTCCACGGTCGGCCAGCCGTCCTGCAGCACCGACTGCTCGAGCGTCTTGCCGGGCCGGCGCACGTTGTCCGGGGTCAGCAGACGGTTGCGCGGGAACACCGACAGGATCTCCTGCTCCAGCGAGAGCATCCGGGCCCGCGTCCACGGCAGCGGGATCACCGTGCCCGGCCGCGGCTCGGTCTCCCCGGGCACGATCAGCGGCCGGTCCTGGAACTCCAGCATGATCATGATCGGGATGTGCTCGCGGTGCCGGTCGGACCAGGACTTGACCTGCCGCAGGCACTGCACCAGCGTGAGGCAGTTCGAGTGGTAGTCGACGTCCTGCAGGTGCAGGACCTTCGACCCCGGCTGCGTCATGACCCCGCCCATCGGGCCCAGGCCGGCGGCCAGGCGCAGGAACGGCGTCGCGTACTTGCCGCCGTCCGGGTCGGCGTAGACGTCGAACTCGAGCTGGCGCACGTTCTCCTCGCCGAGCTGGGTGCCGACCGGGACGTGCGTGTACTCGATCGTCTGCTCGACCTCGGGACCGGTGATCTGGACCCGGATCTCCTTCTCGGCCGCGGGCGGTTCCTGGTGGAAGCTGTTCTGCGTGCCGATCACCTGGATCTGGTTGAGTCTGACCGAGCCGGATCGGTCGTGGCCCCACTCGCGCTGGGTGGCGCCAGCGTTGGCCACCGGCGCGACGAGCAGCAGGCCGACCGCCAACCCGGCGCTGACTAACCTCCGTGCCCCCAAGGCTCTCAATGACATGTGCGTCCTCCGTGATCGGGCCCCGACTTCCGTCAGTCCACATGGAACCTGCGTAGGACAGCGTTCCTCGGCCGGCCCACCGCCCGGTAACCGTGTGTCCATTCGCGACGATTTGCCGGGAACCGCCCGTTTCATCCGGTCGGCCGCAGGTACGGGTTGGCCCGGCAGAGCGTGTCGATCCGCCGCGACCAGCCCTCGATCGTCGGCTCGGCGGCGAGCTCGGCGAACGTCACCGGCACCCCGCGCACCCGCCACTCGTTGACCACCCGCATCACGTCGAGCGAGCACAGGCCGAGCGCGCCGAGGTCGGCGTCGGGTGCCAGCTCCCCGGGCGGCAGCCCCAGCAGGTCGGCGACCCGGCGTACGAGGTGCTCCCTGTCGGTGTGGCTCACGGTGTTCACCTCCCGTCCGCCCGGGTCGCGCGCCGCCCGGGACCTGGCCACGATGGTGTGCGCCGCGTCTTGATCCTGGCTCGCATCCAGCCGGTGGCCCGCGCGGTACCAGCGAAAGTCACGGCCGTTTCGCGGCGTGTCCCAGCCCGGTGCACGAGGCTGGGAAGAACGTGACGAGGACTACCCGCAGATACCATGCGGGGGTATAGTACGGTTGTCGGGACGGGTTCGAACGAGCAACGGGAGATGTGGTGACCACCTCTACGTACACGGTGACCGGAATGACCTGCGAGCACTGCGTCGGCGCGGTGAAGGAGGAGGTGGGCCGGATCCCGGGCGTCACCGAGGTCGCCGTGGACCTGCCGACCGGCCGGGTCACCGTCACCAGCGAGGCACCGGTCGACACCGAGGACGTGCGCGCCATGGTGGACGAGGCCGGATACGAGCTGGCGAGCTGACATGGCGACCTCCGGCACGGCGCGCAAGCTGGGCGGCTTCGGGCTGGTCCTGGCGGTGGCGTTCGCCGCCGCGTACGGCGTAGGCCACGCGGTCGGGCCGGTCGCGTCCGAGCCGGAGCCGGCCGCCGAGCACGGCGGCATGGGGGAGGGCACGGGGGACATGCCGGGCATGTCCGGGCACGGGGACGAGCACGGCGGGCTGCCCAAGGGCCTGGCGATCTCCGCGGACGGCCTGACCCTCGACGTGGACGGCGCCGGCCTGCGGGCCGGGGTGCGGCGGGACCTCACGTTCCGCGTCCTCGACGACCACGGCACGCCGGTCACCCGCTTCGCGCCCACCCACGACAAGCTGATGCACCTGGTCGTCGTCCGGCGCGACCTGTCCGGCTTCCAGCACGTGCACCCGATCATGGCCGCGGACGGCACCTGGCGGGTCCCGCTCGCCTTCCCCGTCGCCGGCGACTACCGGGTGTTCGCCGACTTCCTGCCCGCCGGCCGCGACGAGGGCACCACGCTCGGCGCCGATCTCGCGGTCCCCGGCGACTTCCACCCGGCACCGCTGCCCGCGCCGGCGCGCACCGCCACGGTCGACGGCTACCGGGTGACCCTCGCCGGCACCCTGACCCCCGGAACCACCAGCAAGCTCACGCTGACCGTCGACAGGGCCGGCGCGCCGGTCACCGACCTGCAGCCCTACCTCGCCGCGTACGGCCACCTGATCGCGCTGCGCCAGGGTGACCTCGCCTACCTGCACGTCCACCCGCACGGCGAGCCCGGCGACGGCACCACCCGGCCCGGCCCGTCGATCACCTTCTACGCCGAGGTGCCGACGGCCGGCACCTACCGGCTCTACCTGGACTTCAAGCACGGCGACGTGGTGCGCACCGCCGAGTTCACCGCGGTCGCCGCACCGCACGAGGAGTGATCATGTCGGCCAGGGTCGAGCTCGTGATCGGCGGCATGACCTGCGCGTCGTGCGCGGCTCGCATCGAGAAGAAGCTGAACCGCCTCGACGGGGTCGAGGCGAGCGTGAACTACGCGACCGAGAAGGCCGTGGTGTCCGCGCCCGACGCGGTGTCCGCCGACGACCTCGTCACGGTCGTGGAGAAGATGGGCTACACCGCGGCGCTGCCGCGTCCCGAGCCGGCCGCCGAGGAGGCGGAACCCGAGGACCGGGAGCTGCGCGCGCTGCGCACCCGGCTGCTGGTGAGCCTCGCGCTGGCCGTTCCGGTGATCGCCATGGCGATGTCGTCGTGGCTGCAGTTCACCTACTGGCAGTGGGCGTCGCTCGCGCTCGCGGCGCCGGTCGTGGTGTGGGGGGCGCTGCCGTTCCACCGCGCCGCCTGGCTGAACCTGCGGCACGGCTCGGCGACCATGGACACGCTGATCTCGATGGGCACGCTGGTCGCCTTCGCGTGGTCGCTGTACGCGCTGTTCCTGGGCACCGCGGGCACGCCCGGCATGGAGCACCCGTTCCGGTTCACCATCGAGCGCACCGGCGGCGACGGCAACATCTACCTCGAGGTCGCGGCCGGCGTGACGACGTTCATCCTGGCCGGCCGGTACTTCGAGGCGCGGGCCAAGCACCGGGCCGGCTCGGCGCTGCGCGCGCTGCTGTCCCTGGGCGCCAAGGACGTCGCGGTGCTGCGCGGCGGGCTGGAGACCCGGGTGCCGGTCGACCGGCTGGCGGTCGGCGACCGGTTCGTGGTGCGGCCGGGGGAGAAGATCGCCACCGACGGGATCGTCGAGGACGGCGCGTCGGCGGTCGACGAGAGCATGCTGACCGGTGAGTCGGTGCCGGTCGAGGTCGGCCCGTCGTCGCGGGTCGTGGGCGCGACGGTGAACGTCGGCGGGCGGATCGTGGTGCGCGCGACCCGGGTCGGCGCGGACACCCAGCTCGCGCAGATGGCCGCGCTCGTCGAGCAGGCGCAGACCGGCAAGGCCCAGGTCCAGCGGCTCGCCGACCGGGTGTCGGCGGTGTTCGTGCCGGTCGTGATCGGGCTCTCGCTCGCCGCGCTGGGGTTCTGGCTCGGCGCGGGCGCGTCGGCGTCGGCGGCGTTCACCGCGGCGGTGGCCGTGCTGATCATCGCCTGCCCGTGCGCGCTGGGGCTGGCCACGCCGACCGCGCTGCTCGTCGGCACCGGCCGGGGCGCGCAGCTGGGCATCCTGATCAAGGGCCCCGAGGTGCTGGAGTCGACCCGCCGGGTGGACACCGTGGTGCTGGACAAGACCGGCACGGTGACCACCGGCCGGATGTCCCTCGTCGAGGTCGTGCCGGCCAACGGCGTGCCCGCCGACCACCTGCTGCGGCTGGCCGGTGCGCTGGAGGACGCCTCGTCGCACCCGATCGCCCGCGCGGTCGCCGACGCGGCGCGCGAGCGGCTCGGGTCGCTGCCGGCCGTCACCGGGTTCGCCTCGGTCGACGGGCTGGGCGTGCGCGGCGAGGTCGAGGGCCGGGCCGTCACCGCCGGCCGGGCGCACGCGTCGGCGGACCCGGACGGCTGGCTGCCCGCGCTGCCGGAGTCGCTGGCCGCGGCGACGGCGGCGGCCGAGGAGCACGGCCGCACGGCGGTCACGGTCGCGTGGGACGGCCGGGCACGCGGCATCCTCGTGGTCGCCGACACCGTGAAGCCGACCAGTGCGGCGGCGGTGCGCCAGCTGCGCGCGCTCGGGCTGACCCCGGTGATGCTGACCGGCGACAACGAGGCGGTCGCGCGCACGGTGGCCGCGGAGGTCGGCATCGACGAGGTCGTCGCCGGCGTGCTGCCGGCCGGCAAGGTCGACGAGGTGCGCCGGCTGCAGGCCGCCGGCCGGGTGGTCGCCATGGTCGGCGACGGGGTCAACGACGCGGCGGCGCTCGCGCAGGCCGACCTCGGCCTCGCCATGGGCACCGGCACCGACGTGGCCATCGAGTCGAGCGACCTGACCCTCGTGCGCGGCGACCTGCGTGCCGCCGCCGACGCGATCCGGCTGTCCCGGCGGACGCTGAACACCATCCGGGGCAACCTGTTCTGGGCCTTCGCGTACAACGTCGCGACGATCCCGCTGGCCGCCGCCGGGCTGCTGAACCCGATGCTCGCGGGTGCGGTGATGGCGTTCAGCTCGGTGTTCGTGGTGTCGAACAGCCTGCGGCTGCGGACCTTCTCCGTGCTGCCGGGCAACGAGACCACCCCGCCCGAGCCCGAGCAGGCTCGGCCGCGCCCGCTCGCCGACGTCGCGTAGAGCGGACTGGAAACCGGCTCGAGCCCGGGTTCCTCGCGGATCGAGAACGCTCCGCGGCGCTGTTCCCGGTCGAATACGGACCGTATTCTGGTCAGACGTTTTGTTTGATCCACGGGGGCAGCCGATGAATAGTCCCCCGCCATTGTTGCTGTTGCACGATGGCGGTGACGACGGTGTCTGGGATCCGATCGTCGACCGGCTCCCCGGATTCGTTCAGGTCGCCGTCGTCGGGCTGCCCGCCGCGGCGTCCGTCCCGCGCGCGGCCGACCTGGTCGCGGCGCGGGCGCGCGGCACGGGGCAGGTCCTGCCGCACGTCGTCGGCCACGCGTTCGGGGGCGCGGTGGCGCTCGAGGTGGCCCGGCGGATGCCGGTGTCCGGGGTGACCGCGTTCTGTCCCTTCGGTTTCTGGACCAGGCCGCATGCCTGGTACACGGCCGCCCGGCACCGGTCGGTGCGCGGGTTCCCGCACGCGTGGCGCTACGCCTTCCGCCACCCCGAGTCGATCACCGCGCCGGTGCTCCTCGCGTGGGGCCGGCGCGACCGGATCGTGCCGCCGGCCGACGCGGGTCGGGCCCGGCGCCGGCTGCCGCAGGCACGGCAGGTCGTCGTCCCGGGCAGCGGGCATCTAGTGATGCGCGACGACCCGACGACCGCCGCCGCGGTGATTTTCGAGTGGCATCAGCGGATTTCCGGAATTACCCGGGAATGACCGTCAGTCTCGATTACCCAGCAACACCGTCCACCGTTCGACGCACCCGCGTCGACCCCTGCCGCGGTCATGTCGACCCGTGGCGTCGCCGAGCCGACCTGTGGCGTCGCCGAGCCGACCCGTGGCGCGGCCGAGCCGGCCCGTGGCGCGGTCGAGTCGACCTGTGGCGTGGTCGAGTCGACCTGTGGCGCGGCCGTGTCGACCTGTGGCGCGGTCGAGTCGACTTCGCATGTGGCCGGGTGACCGTGTCCGGTCGCGCCGCGTGGCGCGCAGCGGGTCGGCTCGGCGATGTCAGGGGTCGGCTCGCCCGCGTGACGGGTCGACACGCCGTGTGTGGGGTCGGCTCGGCAGCGTGGCGGGTCGGCTCGGCGACCTGACAAGGTTCTGCTGGTGGCGTCGGGTGTACGAGGCCGGGCAGCCCGGGTCTACCGCTGAGCCTCGCGGACGGCGTCGGCGCACAGCGCGTGCGCCTTCTCCACCGCGACCTCCGCGTCGGGCTCGGTGACGATCTTCTCGATGTCACCGAGCCCGGCGCGGGTGAGCAGCGTCTTCTCGTTGGTGACCCACTCGCCGCGCGCGGCCAGCACCGCGTGCGCGGACTGGGTGGCGGCCTGCACGAGCAGCGCGATGCCCTGCGCGCGCCGCCCGTGCGCGGCGTGGCCGGTCCGCGCGTAGCCGAACACCTGCTCGGCGGTGCGCCACCACACGCGCGGCGCCTGCTCGCGCAGGGCCGCGGGGTAGTCGGGCCGGGGCAGCTCGCCGCGCAGCACCCGGCCGGTCGCCAGCTCCCCGACGACCAGGTACGACGGGATGCCGGCAAGGTGGAACAGCAGCGGCTCGACGTGGAACCGGCCGGCCCGGGCCTCGGCGAGTTCGTGCTCGACGACGTCGAGGTCGCGGTAGTGCACGTCCACCCGGCGGCCCGCGATGCGCAGCCAGGCGCCGCCGTTGAACACGCCGCCGCCCCACGCGCCCAGCTCGGACACCTCGCCGTCCCAACCCGCCGCGGCACGGCCGTCCCGCAGGTCGGCCGGGTCGAACGCGCCGCGGTAGTACAGCGCCAGGTCCCAGTCGCTGTCCGGCCGGTGGGTCCCGTCCGCCCGGGACCCGCCGAGCGCCACGGCCACCACCGCGGGCAGCCCGGCCAGCCGCTCGGCCACCTCGTCGACGAACTCAGCCACACCGGACACTAACCCGCCAGGCACGCGGACCGGTCGTGGATCAGTGGCCGCGCACTCGGCGGATCGTGTCGCGGTACCACAGGGCGCTCTGCTTGGGGGTGCGCACCTGCGTCCGGTAGTCCACGTGCACCAGGCCGAACCGCTTCGCGTACCCGTAGGACCACTCGAAGTTGTCCAGCAGCGACCACGCGAAGTAGCCCCGCACGTCCGTGCCCTGCCGGCGGGCGGCCGCCACCGCCGCGATGTGCGCGGACAGGTAGGCGGTCCGGTCGGCGTCCGCGACGAACCCCGACTCGTCGGCCACGTCGTCGAACGCCGCGCCGTTCTCGGTGATCACCAAGGCCACCCCCGGGTACTCGCGGGACAGCCGCACCAGCAGGTTCGTGAAGCCCTCCGGCACGATCTCCCAGTCCATCGCGGTCACCGGCCGGCCCATCGGCACGTTGTGCGAGACCGGGTTCCCCTCGTCGTCCTCGGTCCGGCCCGCGGAGTCCACACCGGACACCAGGTGGCTGGAGTAGTAGTTCACGCCGAGCACGTCGATCGGCTCGCCGATGATCGCCAGGTCGCCGTCGACCACCGGCAGCGTCACGCCGCGCGCCGAGAGGTCGTCCAGCACGTCGCCGGGGTACTGCCCGCGCAGCAACGGGTCCAGGTAGATCCGCACGCCCAGCCCGTCCGCGCGCCGGGCCGCCTCCTGGTCGGCCATCGACCGGGTCGCCGGCATGGAGCTGCCCATGTTCAGCGTGATGCCCAGCTCGACCGGTCCGGGTGCGGCGGTCCGGATCCGCCTCGCGGCCAGCCCGTGGCCGAGCAGCAGGTGGTGCACCGCGTCCATGGCGTCGGCGAAGCTGCGCCGCCCCGGCGCCTGCCGGCCCTCGTGGTAGCCGAGCATCGCCGAGCACCACGGCTCGTTCAGCGTCGTCCAGGACCGCACCCGGTCGGACAGCCGGTCGAACACGAGCATCGCGTAGTCGGCGAAGCGGTGGGCGGTGTCGCGTTCCGGCCAGCCGCCGGCGTCCTCCAGCTCCTGGGGCAGGTCCCAGTGGTACAGCGTGACCCACGGGTCCACCCCGGCGCCCAGCAGCTCGTCGACCAGCCGGTCGTAGAAGGCGAGCCCGCGCGGGTTCGCCGGGCCGCGCCCACCCGGCTGCACCCGCGGCCACGCCACGGAGAACCGGTACACGTCGACGCCGAGCGACTTGATCAGCGCGACGTCCGACGGCATCCGGTGGTAGTGGTCGCACGCCACGTCGCCGCTGTCACCGCCGTCCACCATCCCCGGAGTGCGGCAGTAGGTGTCCCATATGGACAGCCCGCGGCCGTCCTCGTCGTGGGCACCTTCGATCTGGTACGCGGACGTCGCCACACCCCACCGGAAGTCCGCGGGCAGGCCGTCGATCAGCGCCTGCTCCGCCTCGGGCTCCGCCACTGCAGCAGTCGTGTCCAAGATCCCATCCTCCCGTGTCGATCTCGCAGTCTCGTCGCTCCCGGTCAGGTCCTGACGCGCTCCGCGGTGTGCAGCCAGCATGCCACCGTGCGGTGGGAGTCCTCGGCCGGCTCCGCCAGGACCGGCGAACGGTCGGCGCACGGCTCGAACGCCCGGGGGCAGCGGGGATGGAACGCGCAGCCGGCCGGCATCGCGCGCAGGTCCGGCGGCGAGCCCGGGATCCCGGTCAGCTCGCGGCGCGGCCCGCGCAGCGCGGGAAAGGAGTGCAGCAGGCCGTCGCTGTAGGGGTGCAGCGGCGCGCGGTAGAGCTCGGCGGCGGGCGCGGACTCGACGATCCGGCCGCCGTACATGATCGCGATCCGGTCGGAGAACTCGACCAGCAGCGACAGGTCGTGGGTGATGAACAGCACCGAGAAGCCGATCCGCTCGCGCAGCTCGACCAGCTGGGCCAGGATCTGCCGCTGCATCACCACGTCCAGCGCGGTGGTCGGCTCGTCCATCACGACCACGCGCGGCTCCAGCGCGAGGGCCATGGCGATCATCACCCGCTGCCGCATGCCGCCGGAGAGCTGGTGCGGGTAGCTGCCCAGCCGGTCGGTGGTGATGCCGACCAGGCCCAGCAGCTCGGCGGCCCGCTCCCGGCGGGCCGCGGCGGTGGTCCGCGGCTCGTGCGCGGCGATCACGTCGCCCAGCTGGGCGGCCACCGTATGCACCGGGTTCAGCGAGTTCATCGCCCCCTGGAACACGATCGAGACCTCCGCCCACCGCAACCGGCGCAGCCGGGAGCGGGACAGCGACATCAGCTCGACGGGCTCGCCGTCGCGCGGGTGGTAGGTCACCTGCCCGTCGCGGATCACCCCGGGCGGGGGCAGCAGCCGCAGCATCCCGTAGGCCAGGGTCGACTTCCCGCTGCCGCTCTCCCCGGCCAGCCCGAGCACCTCGCCGCGGTGCAGGGTCAGGTCGACGTCGCGGACCGCGTGCACGGCCTCGTCGCCGAGGCCGTAGTCGACCGACAGCCCGCGGATGTCCAGCACCGCCTCGCCCGTCACCGGCCCGCTCCTTCCCGCGGCAGGACGGGGGTGAACCCGACCCGCATCGCCACCCCGCGCACGCGCTGCGAGCCGCGCCGCAGCCGCGGGTTGACGTACTCGTCGATGCCGAAGTTGAGCAGCGCCAGCCCGGTGCCCAGCAGCGCGATCGCGAGGCCGGCCGGCACGAACCACCACCACGCGCCCTGCGCCAGCGCCTGCTGGCTCTGCGCCCAGAACAGGATCGCGCCCCAGTTCCAGTCCGACACCCCGGGCACCCCAATGAACGCCAGCGTGATCTCCGAGAGCACCGCGAAGATGACCGTGCCGACGAAGCTCGCGGCGATCACCGCGGTCAGGTTCGGCAGGATCTCGAAGGAGAGGATCCGCCAGGTCGACTCGCCGGTGGCGCGCGCGGCCTCGACGTAGTCCCGGCTGCGCAGCGACAGCGTCTGCGCGCGCAGCACCCGCGCGCCCCACGCCCACGAGGTGAACCCGATGACCAGGGCGATCGTCAGGTCGTCGGTCTCCGGCAGGGCCAGCGTGATGATCAGGATCAGCGGCAGCGCCGGGATCACCAGGAACACGTTGGACACCGCGGACAGGCCCTCGCCGCCGAACCCGCCGAAGTAGCCGGACGTGACCCCGAACAGCACCGCGAGCACGGTCGCCACGGCACCCGCGCCCAGCCCGACGAGCATCACGCTGCGGGTGCCGTCGAGGATCTGGCTGAGGATGTCCTGCCCGAGGTGGGTGGTGCCGAACCAGTGCGCGGAGCCCGGCGCGACGAGCAGGTCGTCGCTGCGCGCGGACGGGTCGTAGGGCGTGATCCACGGCCCGATGACCGCGAACACCCCCAGCACGGCGACGATCGCGAGGCCGGCGAGCGCCTTGCCGTTGGACAGGAACGCCGAGCGGCGCCGCCGCCGCGCGGCCGGCGCCGGCACGGTCAGCACGTCGGTCGTGGGCATCGCCATCGCTCAGCCCTCCTTCCTCGTCCGCGGGTCGAGCAGCAGGTACACCAGGTCCGCGAACAGGTTGGCGACCAGCACCGACAGCGTGATGATCAGGAAGATGCCCTGCATCAGCGGGTAGTCCTTCGCGCCGACCGCGGCGAACAGCTGGAAGCCGACGCCCGGGTAGGAGAACACGATCTCCACCAGGAACGTGCCGCCGACGATCAGCCCGAGCGCCAGCGCGAACCCGGACACGCTCGGCAGCAGGGCGTTGCGGGCCGCGTAGCCGACCATGACCCGCCGCTCGGACAGGCCCTTCGCGTGCGCCACGGTGATGTAGTCCTCACTGGACACCGTGAGCATCATGTTGCGCATCGACAGCACCCAGCCGCTCATCGACGTGACCAGGATGGTGATCGCCGGCAGGATGCTGTGGTAGATCGCGCTGCCGATGAAGTCCCAGTCCCAGCCGGGCACGACGCCCGGGTCGAACCCGCCCGAGGAGGGGAACGCCCCGCCCTGGTCGGCGAACAGCGTGATCGCGATGAGGCCGAGCCAGAAGTACGGGATGGACGAGAGGAACGTCGTCACCGGCATCACGATGTCCACCCAGGACCCGCGCCACCAGCCGGCGAGCATGCCCAGCAGGGTGCCGAGCAGGAAGCTGATCACCGTGGTGAACCCGACGAGTGCGAGGGTCCACGGCAGGCTGTCCGCGATGACCTCGGACACCGGGGTCGGGAAGAACGTGAACGACAGCCCGAGGTCGCCGCGCAGCAGCTGGCCCCAGTAGTCGGCGTACTGGGAGAGCAGGCTCTGCCGGTCGTCGAGTCCGAACAGGACGTACAGCGACTGGATCGCCTGGGTGTCGAGCATGCCGTGGGCCCTGGCGATCAGCGACTGCACCGGGTCGCCCGGGATCGCCCGGGGGAGGAAGAAGTTGATGGTGATCGCGGCCCACGCGGTGAACACGTAGAACCCGATGCGGCGCAGGACGAACCTCATGACGTGCCCTCGCTCGGGGTGCCCTCTTCGGCCACCGTCCCGGCGTCGTAGAGCCAGCAGGCCGCCCAGTGGCCCGACCCGTTGCCGTCCACCGACAGCCGCGGCGGCGTCTCGCGCTCGCAGCGCGGCATCGCGTGCGGGCAGCGCGGGTGGAACCGGCAGCCGGACGGCGGGGTGATCAGGCTCGGCGGCTCACCCTCGGCGCGCGGCGCGTCGTCGCCGGCGTCCCCGGTGATCCGGTCCGGGTCGGGCGCCGAGGAGATCAGCAGCCGGGTGTAGGGGTGCGCGGCGCGCTGGGTGACCGCCTCGCCGTCGCCGCCCTCGACGACCTGACCGGCGTACATCACCAGCACCTCGTCGGCGAAGTAGCGGGCCGAGGCGATGTCGTGGGTGATGTAGAGGATCGCGAGGTCCAGCCGGTCGCGCAGGTCCCGCAGCAGGTTCAGCACGCCGAGCCGGATCGACACGTCCAACATGGACACCGGCTCGTCGGCGAGCAGCGCGTCCGGGCCGGCCGCGAGCGCCCGCGCGATGGCGACCCGCTGGCGCTGCCCGCCGGAGAGCTCGTGCGGGTACTTGGCCAGGAACTGCTCCGGCGGGGTCAGCGCCACCCTGGTCAGCAGGTCGTCCAGCGCCGCGGGCAGGTCGTCGGTGCGGCGGTGGATGCGCAGCGCCCTGGTCAGGTGGTAGCGCACGGTGTGCACCGGGTTGAGCGAGGCGAACGGGTCCTGGAAGACCATCTGGACCCGCCTGCAGTACGCCCGGAACGCGCGCCCGCGCCCGGCGCGGACCAGCCGGTCGTGCAACCGGACCTCGCCCGCGGTCTGCGCGACCAGCTGCGCGAGCAGCCGGGCCACGGTGGACTTGCCGGACCCGGACTCGCCGACCATCGCGGTGACACGGCCGCGCCGCAGCACCAGGCTCACGTCGTCCACCGCGCGGACGCTGCGCCGCTGCCGGGTGGCCAGCTCGCGGGCCCGCCGCCGGACCGGGAAGTGCTTGGTGAGGCCCACCGCCTCCAGCACCACGTCGGTGCCGGAAGCGGTGGGCTGCTCGCCCGTCACGGAACCCGTCACGAGGCGGGCTTGAGGTGCAGCACCACGTCGAGCGCGTTGATCAGCGTGGGCTGCGCGGGCGCGTACTGGTCGTTCTCGTCGGGCCAGCCGACCCAGTGCTTCGTGCTGTACTCGCCGCCCGCGTTGGCCGCCGAGGTCACGATCACCGGCGCCTGGTCGACGAAGATCTTCTGCAGCTCGTCCATCGCCGCGCCGCGGGAGGCGTCGTCCTCGGCGTTGGCGTACTGGCGCAGCGCCTCGGTCGCCGCGGTGTTGCGGAACCGGCCCCAGTTGCCGTTGGTGCCCGACTCGCCGACCGGCTTGTACAGCGCGCCGTCCATCATGCCCTGGTAGAGGTCGAACGGGGTCGCGCCGCCGTTGGTCCAGTGCATCGCGGCCTCGAACTGGCCGGTGTCGATGTTGGTGGTCCACGCGTCGGTGTTGGCCTTGTCCACGGTGGCCTGGATGCCGATCTGGGAGAAGTTGTCCTTGAGGATCTCCAGGTCGGTGATGTAGTCCGACCAGCCGGCCGGGTTGGACAGCGTGATCTTCACCGGCTTGCCGGTCGGGTCGAGCAGGGTGTCGCCGTCGAAGGTGTAGCCGGCGCCGGTGAGCTCCTTCTTCGCACCGTCGACGTCGACCTCGTGCGTGGTGTCCTTGAACTCGTCGGCGATGAACTCGTCGCCGGCCGGCGTCGGGATGCCGGTCACGCTGGTCACCTGCGGGTAGAAGTAGCCGGCCTCACCCTGGTTGAAGATGTCCTCCCGGTCCACGACCATGTTCATCGCGCGGCGCAGCGCCGGGTCGTCGAACGGCTTGTGCTGGGTGTTGAGGAACAGGCCGTGGATCGCGAGCGTCGGCGGGAACCACAGCTTGTGGTGCGCGGGGTCCTTGTCCACGTAGACCGCCTTGTAGTTCGAGATGAACGTGAACGCCCACTCCGAGGAGCCGTTGGCGAGCGCGGTGGTCTGCGCGTTGTTGTCGTTGTAGGACGTGTAGCGCAGCTCCTTGGGTGCCGGCAGGTCCTGCCAGTACTCGCTGCGCCGGGTCAGCGTCACGGTCTGCGGGGTGAACGTCTTGAGCTCGTAGGGGCCGGTGCCGACCGGGTCCTTGATCGTGTCGGTCGCCGGGTCGTCGAGCTTCGACCAGATGTGCTCGGGCACCACGACCGAGGTGAGGATGTCGACCTGGTTGACGAACTGCGACGAGGTGAACGTCGCGGTCACCTGGTCGCCATTGGCGGTCACCGTGTCGAACGGGATCGCGTTGATGTTGAGCGCCGGGGTGTCCTTGAGCAGGTTGTAGGTGTAGGCGACGTCCTCGGCGGTCATCGGCTCGCCGTCGGACCACTTCACGCCGTCGCGGATGGTCAGCACGAGCTTCTGGTAGTTGTCCGACCACTCCCACTTGGTGGCCAGCCAGGGTTTGCCCTCCTCGCTCGGCTTCACCTGGTTCGTCATCACCAGCGGCTCGAAGATCATGAACCGGTAACCGAGCGACGCCCCGGACGACGACGGGAGGAACGGGTTGTGGTTCTCCGTCTGCGGCCCGTTGGGCATGCCGATGTTCAGCACTCCGGCCGCGTTGCCCTGGCCGCCGGAGTCGCCGCTGCCGCAGGCGGCCACGCCGGAGAGCGTCATGGTGAGCGCGGCGACCAACGCGGCGGTGCGCCTGAGTCGCATGGGATTCCTCCTCGGGACAGGGAGAGGGAGCGCCCCGAGTCAAGCGGGGTGACCGGCGTCACGTCAATAACATGCAGGTAACGAATTTAGACTAATTTTAAGCTACGAAATAAGCCGCCCGATGAACTATCGTCGGCTCGGTTAGGCTGGCGGACGGCCGGGGGTCGGGAGGGACGAGCTCATGGAGGCGAAGCGCACCACGGTCCGGGACCTGCGGCGGCGCAACCGGTCGACGCTGCTGTCGACGCTGTTCTTCGAGGGCCCGCTGAGCCGTCACGAGCTCGGGCAGCGCACGGGCCTGTCCGCCGCGACGGTGAGCACCGTGGTCGGCGAGATGATCGAGGACGGGCTCGTCGTCGAGGCCGGGCTGGTCGAGTCCGACGGCGGCCGGCCGCGGGTGCTGCTGCGGGTCAACCCCGGGTACGGCAGCGTGATCGGCGTCGACGTCGGCGAGACCGGCGTGCAGATGGAGCTGTTCGACCTCGGCATGAACCGGCTCGCCGCGGTCGGCCGGCCGCTGCCGCCGCCGCAGCCGGACGCGGGCCTGGTCGGCCCGCTCATCGCGGCCGGCCTCGAGGAGCTGCTCGGGCGCGCCGGGGTCGGCGGGGACGACGTGCTGGGGGTGGGCATCGGCGTGCCCGGCACGGTCGAGCAGGGCGACACCGTGCGGGTGCACGCGCAGGCCATCGGCTGGGACGGGATCGCGCTCGCCGACCTGGTGCGCGACAGCGGGGTCGGCGCGCCGCTGTTCGTGGAGAACGGCGCGAAGACCCAGGGCCAGGCGGAGATGTGGTTCGGTGCCGGCCGCGGCGCCCGGCACGCGGTGATCGCGCTGATCGGCTCCGGGGTGGGCGCCACCGTGATCACCGACGGCGTCACCTACCGCGGCTCGACCAGCAGCGCGGGGGAGTGGGGGCACACGACGCTGGTGTACGGCGGGCGGTCCTGCCGGTGCGGCGCGCGCGGCTGCCTGGAGGCCTACGTCGGCGCCGAGGGGATCCTCGACCGGTTCCGCAAGGCCCGTGGCGGCCGGGCGGTGCCGCGCCCCGACGAGCAGTCCCAGCTGGACTTCCTGCTCGCCTCGGCGGACCGGTCGGCCACGGCGGCCCGGGTGCTCGACGAGACGGTCGGCTTCCTCGGCGCGGGCATCGCGAACCTCGTCAACCTGTTCAACCCCGAGCGGATCGTGCTCGGCGGCTGGGCCGGGCTCGTGCTCGGCACCCGGCTGCTGCCCGAGATCCGCCGGGCCACCGCCGCCCACGCGCTGCGCCACGCCTACGAGCAGACCTCGATCGAGCTGTGCCAGCTCGGCCCGGACGCGGTCGCGGTGGGCGCCGCCACGTTGCCGGTCGAGGCCCTGCTCACCCAGGGTGGGGAGGCGAGGCGGCCCGCCCGCCCGGCCATGACCTGACCCGGGCGCGCGGGGACCCGACGACGGAGAGGTGGCAGCGGTGGGTACCGAGGAGCTGCGCAGGCTGGTCGGCAAGCTGACCCTCGAGCGGAAGGTCCGGCTGCTGACCGGCGCGACGATGTGGCGGCTGCACGCCGAGCCCGCGATCGGGCTGCGTGCGATCGTGATGTCGGACGGACCGGTCGGCGTGCGCGGCGAGCGGTGGGACGAGCGGGACACCTCCCTGGTGACGCCGTCGCCGACGTCGCTGGCGGCGACCTGGGACCCGGCGTTGGTCGAGCGGCTGGGCGGGCTGCTCGCCGCGCAGGCCCGGCGCAAGGGCGTGGACGTGCTGCTGGCGCCGACGCTGAACCTGCAGCGCTCGCCGTACGGCGGCCGGCACTTCGAGTGCTTCGGCGAGGACCCGTCGCTGACCGCCCGGATCGGCGCGGCCTACCTGCGCGGCGTGCAGGCGGGCGGGGTCGCCGCCACCGCGAAGCACTACGTCGCCAACGACTCGGAGACCGAGCGGATGACCCTCGACGCGGTCGTCGACGAGCGGGTGCTGCGCGAGGTGTACCTGGCGCCGTTCGAGGCCGCCGTGGCCGCCGGCGTGTGGGTGGTGATGTCGGCCTACAACGGGGTGAACGGGGCGCCGATGTCGGCCTCGCCGCTGCTCGCCGCGCCGCTGAAGGACGAGTGGGGCTTCGCCGGCCCGGTGGTGTCGGACTGGGGCGCGGTGCGCTCGACGGTGCCCTCCGCGCGGGCCGCGCAGGACCTGGTGATGCCCGGGCCGCGCGGGCCGTGGGGCGACGCCCTGGTCGCCGCCGTGCGGGCCGGCGAGGTCGCGGAGTCCGCCGTGGACGACAAGGTGCTGCGGCTGCTGCGGCTGGCCGACCGGGTGGGCGCGCTCGGCGCCGAGCCACCCGCGCCGCCCGCGGTGGACCCGGCGCCGCTGCTGCGCCGGGCGGTCGCCGCGGGCGCGGTGCTGGTGCGCAACACGGGGGTGCTGCCGCTGGACCCCACCGCGCTGCGCCGGGTCGCGGTGCTCGGCTGGAACGCCGTGGCCGCGCGAATCCAGGGCGGCGGCAGCGCGGCGGTGTACCCCGCCTCCCCGGTCTCCCCGCTGGAGGGCATCCGGGCGGCGCTGGCCGGCACGGCGGACGTGGTGCACGCGGTCGGCGCGTACCCGACCGACCTGCCGACCCCGCTCGACCCGGCCACGTCCCGCGACCCGCGCTCGGGCGAGCCTGGCGTGCTGGTGCGGCTGCTCGACGCGGACGGTGCCGAGCTGCACGCCGAGCGGCGGCTGTCCGGGCGGATCATCGAGCCCGCGCACGTCCGGGGCGCGGCGGCGGTGGAGATCCAGGCACTGCTGCGCCCGCCGGTGGGCGGCGAGTGGCGGCTGTCGGTCGGCGGGTGGGGCCCGCTGTCGCTGACCGCCGACGGCCGGCCGCTGGTCGACGAGGACGTCGCGGTCGACACCGACGACCCGGCGACGCTGCACCTCTCGCCGGCGTTCCGGACCGGGCTGCTCGCCGTGCGGCCGGGGGAGCAGGTGCACCTGGTGGCGCGGCGCGAGCTGGTGGCGGGCACCGGGGTCGCGACGCTGCTCGCCGCCGACCCGCCGCGGCGGCGCGCGGTCGACGAGCTGGCCGCCGCGGTCGAGCTGGCCCGCGGCAGCGACGTCGCGATCGTGGTCGTCGGCACCACCGACGAGATCGAGAGCGAGGGCTTCGACCGAACCTCGCTGGCGCTGCCGGGCGGCCAGGACGAGCTGGTGCGCGCCGTGGCGGCGGCGAACCCGGCCACCGTGGTGGTGGTGAACTCCGGCGGGCCGGTGCTGCTGCCCTGGCGCGAGGAGGTGCCGGCGGTGCTGCTCGGCTGGTTCCCGGGCGAGCAGGCCGGGCACGGCATCGCGGACGTGCTGTTCGGCACCGCCGAGCCGGGCGGGCGGCTGCCCACCACCTGGCCGGCCACGGAGGCCGGCGCCCCGCTGCCGGGAACCCGGCCGGCCGGTGGCGTGCTGCGCTACGCCGAGGGCCTCGACGTCGGCCACCGGGCGTGGCTCGCGGCCGGCGTCGAGCCCGCCTACTGGTTCGGGCACGGGCTCGGCTACACCACCTGGTCCTACGAGGACATCTCGGTGTCCGAACCGGACGGACATGCGTGTTCGGTGCGGATCCGGTTGCGCAACACGGGATTTCGGCCCGGACGAGAGGTCGTGCAGGTGTACCTGTCGCGTTCGGACGGTGCGGTGCGCTACCCCGCACGCTGGCTGGCCGGCTTCGCCGCGGTGACCGCCGCGCCGGGCGGCGTGGTGGACGCGGTGGTCGACGTCCCGGCCCGGGCGGTCGAGCACTGGACGGCGGAGGGCCGGGTGGCCGAGCCGGGGACGTTCACCGTGCACGCCGGCCGGTCGGTGGGTGACCTGCGGCTGTCCGGGTCCGTCACGATCTGACGGAGAGCGCTCTCCCGTACCATGGGGAGCCATGAGTGATGGTGCGCCGCCGACGCTGGAGGACGTGGCCAGGGTCGCCGGCGTGTCCCGGGCCACGGTCTCCCGGGTGATCAACGGCATCCGCAACGTGGACTCGGAGATCCAGAAGTCGGTCCGCCGGGCCATCGAGCAGACCGGCTACGCGCCCAACCGGGTGGCCCGCTCGCTGGTCACCCGGCGGACCGGGGCGGTCGCGCTGGTCGTGTCCGGGTCCGGCGAGCCGGACGGTCCGGTGGCCGGGCAGCACACCAGCAGGCTGTTCGACGACCCGTTCTTCGGCCGGGTGGTCGGCGGGGTGATCGACTTCCTGCGCCGGCACGCGATGCACCCGCTGCTGATGCTGGCCGACGGAGACGAGGCGCGCGCGGACGTGGTCGCGCACCTGCGGCAGGGCGGCGCGGACGGTGCGCTGCTGGTGTCCACGCACGCCGCGGACCCGCTGCCCGCCATGTTCGCGCGGGCCTCGGTGCCGGCGGTGCTGTTCGCCCGGCCCGTGCCGCACGTCCCGATCAGCTATGTCGACGTCGCGCACCGGACCGGTGCTCAGCTGGCGGCCGGGCACCTGGTGGAGCGGGGCTGCCGGCGGGTGGCGACGATCTCCGGCCCGTCCGGGCTGTCGGCGAGCGACGACCGGCTGGCCGGCTTCCGCGAGGCTATGGCCGCGCTCGGCCAGGCCGACGTGCCGGCCGAGGCGGGAAACTTCACCCACGAGACCGGCGAGGCGGCGATGACGCGGCTGCTCGCCGCGGAACCGGACCTGGACGGCGTGTTCGCGGCCAACGACCTGATGGCGCAAGGTGCGCTGGGCGTACTGCACCACGCCGGGCGGCGGGTCCCCGACGACGTCGCGCTGATCGGGTTCGACGACAGCAGCCCGGCCCGCGCGTGCCGCCCGCGGCTGACGACGGTCCGCCAGCCGGTGGAGGACATGGGCGCGGAGATGGCCCGGCTGCTGCTCACGCACATCGAGAACCCGGCGGCCCCGCCGCGCTCGGTGGTCTTCGACCCTACGCTGGTGATCCGGGAGTCCGCCTGAGGAAGGGAAACCGTGGGAGTCCAGAAGGACCGCATGCTCGCCGGGGAGCTCTACATCGCCGACGACCCGCAGCTCGCCGAGGACTACGCCCGCTGCGAGAAGATCCTGGCGCGGTACAACTCCACCACCGACCGCGCCGAGCTCACCGCGCTCCTCGCCGAGCTGGTCGCCGAGCTGGGCGAGGGAGTGAACGTCCGGCCGCCGTTTCGCATCGAGTACGGCTACCAGACCCGCATCGGCCCGCGGACGTTCGTCAACCACGGCGCGGAGTTCCTCGACGTCGGGAAGATCGTCGTCGGCGCGGACGTCCAGATGGGACCCAACGTGCAGCTGTTGACGGCGACGCATCCGATCGAGCCCGGCCCGCGCCGGGACGGGTGGGAGTCGTCCGAGCCGATCACTGTCGAGGACAACGTGTGGCTCGGCGGCGGCGTGATCGTCTGCCCGGGAGTCACGATCGGCGAGAACACCGTCGTGGGCGCCGGCGCGGTGGTGCCGCGCGACCTGCCGCCGAACGTCGTCGCGGTCGGCAACCCGGCGCGGATCGTCAGGCGGATCTGAGCGGGACGGGGCGCCGCGGGCAGGTCCGCGGCGCCCCTCGCTCCCACCGGACCGACTACGGGTAGTTCTCGACGTAGCTCACCTGGTGCGGCAGGTTCGCCACCTCTCCCGTGTCGTTGATGACGTGGTTGATCGTGCCCACGCCGCCCAGTGAGACCGTGACCAGGCCGTGGAAGCGCACCCCGGACCGGTTGGGCACCTCGAAGCCACGGCTGGCCACGACGGACTGGTTCGTGTTGAAGAAGCAGTACACCCCGACGCCCCACGCCTCGTGCGAGGTCACCGAGTCAGCGACCTTGTAGGACGCCCAGCCCTGCGCGCCGCCGCCGGAGCTGCCCCAGGCGGCCTGGCTCGGCGGGTCGTAGGGCATCTCGTTCTGGTAGAAGTACGTCCGGCCGCCCTCGCCGTTCCAGACCACGTTGTACTGCTGGTAGTGCTCGACGAACAGGCCGTAAATCGTCACGTTCGGGCCGTCGACCACCAGGCCGTTCTGCGCGGTGTTGGTGGTCCAGCCGACGCCGGTGCCGTGGTCGGCGCGCCACAGCCACATGTGGTCGCCGATCACGTCGTTGCTGTTGACCCGCAACGAGACCGTGGCCTTGCCCGCGTGCGCGCCGCCGACCCGGAAGAACACGTCGTGCAGCGAGGTCGGGTTCGCCGAGTGGTTCGCCGAGGACCCGGACGGGCCGATCTCGGCCAGCACGGGGGAGTTCTGCGGGCCGGCGTCGAGCAGCAGCCCGGCCAGCTTCACACCGTCCACGTCGGACACCTGGATGGCCGGCTGGCCGGTGTCCGGGGTGAGCGTGGCGAGCCCGAGGCCGAGCACGACGGTGTTCGGGTTGGTCACCCGCAGCGGCTGGTCGAGGTGGTGCACGCCGGGGGTGAACAGCAGGTGCTTGCCCTCGGCCAGCGCCGCGTTGATGGTCGACGCGGGCGTGCCGGTCTGCACGACGTAGAAGTCCGCGAGGGACAGCGAGGTGCCCGGCGCCGCGCCGGAGCCCCACGACGTGCCGGTCGCGTTCTGCCGCAGGGCGGGCACGAACACCCGGTACTCGCCGGCCGGGGTGATGTAGAGGAACGGCTTCTCCCGGATCTTCGGGGTGCTCGCCACGACGGTGTGCGACGGGTTCGGGAAGTGCTGCGGCGGGGCGCCGTTGGTGCCGGTGAACACCATGTTCCACACCGAGCCCGACCAGCCGCCGTTCAGCTGGCTGTTGCGGGTGAAGAACTGCTGCTGCGAGCCGGACTCGACGACGCCGTCGATCCGCGAGTCGGCGATCAGGCCGCCGCTGGCCCAGCCGTCGCCGCCGTTCCACAGCTGGACCTGGCCGCGCAGGTGCATCCGCCGGTAGGGCGCCGCCTGCGACACCGCCCAGCGCTCGATCTGGCCGGCGGGCAGCGTCACCGACAGGTTCTCCGCCGAGCGCCAGAAGTTCTGCGTGGCGTTGCCCAGGTTGTTCGGGTCGTCGCCCTGCTGGAGCCAGTCCGCCTCGACGCGCACGTGGCCGTTGAGGTTGACGTCGTCCGGGGACAGCCCGAGGCCGGCGACCTGGGTGTAGAAGCGCAGGTTCACGTCGGCGGTGTAGGTGCCGGGCTTGAACAGCACGGCGTAGCGCTGGGTGCCGAACTGGTTGGTCTTCATCTGCGCGGCGATCGAGTCCAGCCGGCTCTGGATGGTGCCGGCCGGCGTCGACGGGTCGTAGACGAACGTGTTCGGCCCGAAGTCCGGGTTGTACGGGTCGGTGTCTCCGACGCCGCTGCCGCCGCCGGTGGTGAACACGGACATCTCCCAGAGCGAGTAGCCGTAGCCGGTGGCGCGGGCGGTGCCGTTCATGCGGACGTAGCGGCCGGTGGCGGTGACGTCGAGGGTCTGGGTGCCGCCGGTGCCGGTGGTGGTGGAGTAGACGGTGGTCCAGGTGGATCCGTTGTCGGAGGTCTGGATCTGGAAGGCGGTGGCGTAGGCGGCTTCCCAGCTCAGCCCGACCCGGCAGACCGGCTGCGAGCTGCCGAGGTCGACCTGGATCCACTGTGGATCGCTGAACGCGCTCGACCAGCGGGTGCCGGTGTTGCCGTCCACGGCGGCGCTCGCCGGGGTGCCGGCGTTCTCGGTGGAGGACGCGGTGGCCGGCCTGCCCTGCGCGGCGTTGGTGGTGCCGCACCCCTCGGTGGTGCCGAAGGTGCCGAGGACCTGGAACTCCCACAGGGAGACGCCGTAGCCGGTGGCGCGGGCGGTGGCGTACATGCGGACGTAGCGGCCGGTGGCGGTGACGTCGAGGGTCTGGGTGCCGCCGGTGCCGGTGGTGGTGGAGTAGACGGTGGTCCAGGTGCCGCCGTTACCGGAGGTCTGGATCTGGAACGCGGTGGCGTAGGCGGCCTCCCAGCGCAGCACGACCTGGTCGACGGTGGCGGTGGCGCCGAGGTCGACCTGGATCCACTGTGGATCGCTGAACGCGCTCGACCAGCGGGTGGCGGTGTTCCCGTCGACGGCGGCGCTCGCCGGGGTGCCGGCGTTCTCGGTGGAGGAGGCGGTGGCGGTGCGTCCCTGGGAGAGCAGCGTGGACGCGGCCGCCGCCGGGGCGCTCGCGCCGACCACGGCGGCCGTCGTCAGCGCCGTGGCGGCGACCGCGAGCAGGGCGGTCAGTCGGGTGAGGCGGGGAAGTCTCATGGTGGTCCTAACCGGGCGAAGGGTGGATCGATCCAGTCAGCAAGAAACCGGTTCCGGAACCGGTTACAGAGACCTGTGATGCATTTAACAACCACGCAACACCCCCGTCAACACCCCGCCCCCCAACCCCACCCGACTCGCGGGGTCAGGGGGCGGAGTCGCGGATGACCAGGGAGGTGGGGACGACCTGGGGGGTGGCGGGGAGGGTGGCGCCGTTGAGGTTGTCCAGGAGCATGGTGGCGGCGGCCTCGCCCATCTCGCGGGACGGCTGGCGGACGGTGGTCAGCGCGGGGCGGGTGTGCGCCGCGACGGAGATGTCGTCGAAGCCGATCACCGCCACGTCGCCGGGTACCGCCCGGCCGGCGGACTGCAGGCCGTCGAGCACGCCGACGGCCATCAGGTCGTTGTGGGCGAACACCGCGTCGAACCGGGCGCCGGACGCCAGCAGGTCCTCGATCGCCGCCTGCCCGCCGCCGCGGGTGAAGTCGCCCTCGACCAGGAGGCGCTCGTCGAACGCGACGCCCGCGCCGGCGAGCCCCTCGCGCAGGCCGGCGGTGCGGTCGCGGGTGCACCCGAACGCCGCCGGCCCGGTCACCATCGCGATCCGCCGCCGGCCGGACGCGACCAGGTGCGCGGCGGCGTCCGCGGCGCCCTCGCGGTTGCTCGTGGCCACCGACGGGAAGCCGGGGTGGTGCCCGCGGTCGTCGATCATCACCACCGGCAGCCCCGACTCGTGCAGCGAGGTGATGTAGGACAGCGTGTCCGGCGGCTCGACCAGCAGCAGCCCGTCGAACGCGTTCGCCGACACGTGCCGCGCGAACTGGGTCAGCGAGTCCGCGCCGCGGTTCATCGTGTTCAGCAGCAGCCCGTACCCGCGCGCCTCCAGCACGTCGGCCACGCCCTGCAGCACGTCGCCCATCCACGGCCAGGTCAGCCCCGGCACGAGCATCCCGACGGTCTGCGTCCGCCCGCGTGCCAGGCCGACCGCGCCCGCGCTGGGCGTGTAGCCCGTCGCGGCGATGACCTCGCGCACCCGGATCGCGGTGCTCGCGTCCACGTCACCCTTGTTGTTGAGTACGCGGGACACGGTGGTCTTGCTGACCCTGGCCCGCCGGGCGACTTCGGCGATCGTGACGCGCACCCGGTCAGAATACGGTCAGCCGGCGACGCTCAGCACGATCTTGCCGCGAGTTCTCCCCGCCTCGCCGAGCCGGTGCGCCCGCGCCGCCTCCGCCAGCGGCAGCACCCGCTCCACCTCCACCCGCAGCCGCCCCTCCTCGACGAGCGCGCCGAGCCGCTCCAGACCGTGGTGGTCCGGCTCGACGAGCATCCACGTACCCCGCACGCCCGCCGCCCGCGCCGCCCGCCGCGCCTCCTCGGCCGCGCCGCCGGGGATCGTCAGCAGCAGCCCGCCGGGCGCCAGCACCGGGATGGAGCGCACCGAGTAGTCGCCACCGACCAGGTCCAGCACCACGTCGACGTCGCGCACCACGTCGGCGAAGTCCGTGGAGCGGTGGTCGATCAGCTCGTCGGCGCCCAGGTCGCGCAGGAAGTCGTGCTTGCCCGCGCTCGCCGTGCCGATCACGTACGCGCCGCGGGCCTTCGCGACCTGCACCGCCACGTGCCCGACGCCGCCCGCCGCCGCGTGCACCAGCACCCGCTGCCCCGCCCGCACGTCCGCGGTGTCCACCAGCGCCTGCCACGCGGTCAGCCCGACCAGCGGCAGCGCGGCGGCGTGCGCGTGGTCGAGGCCGCGCGGGCGGCGGGCGAAGTGGCGGGAGGGTGCGGTCACGTACTCGGCGTAGGTCCGGCCCGGCCGCGGGAAACGCGGCATCCCGTACACCTCGTCGCCGGGCGCGAAGCGGGTGACACCCGGGCCCACCTCCTCGACCACGCCGGACACGTCCCAGCCGAGCACCACCGGGCCGTCGCCGAACAGGCCGCTCATCCCCGCGCCGGCCCGGGTCTTCCAGTCGACCGGGTTGACCGAGGTCGCGTGCACCCGGACCAGCACCTCGGTGGGGATCGGCTCGGGCCGCGCGACCGTCGCCGGGGCTAGCACCTCCGGGCCGCCGACGCCGTCCTGGGTGATCGCGAGCATGTCCATCGATGATCCTTTCCGTCGCTGCGCACCACTCTTCCGCTGCTGCTCTCTGATTGCAATCAGGCACATTTCCGTGCTATAGGTACCTGATGGAAACCACCTGTGACGTGCAGGAACCCGGCTCGCGTGACGTATACCTGCGCAACTGTCCGTGCCGCGGCGTGCTGGACCTGCTGGCGAACAAGTGGACCGCGCTCGCGATCGGCGCGCTGGAGGACGGCCCGCGCCGGTTCGGCGAGCTGCGCCGCCGGCTCGAGGGCGTCAGCCAGAAGATGCTCACCCAGACCCTGCGCGAGCTCGAGCGCGACGGCCTGCTCACCCGCACCGTGTACCCGGTGGTCCCGCTGCGGGTCGACTACGAGCTGACCGACCTCGGCCGCAGCGTGGCCGAGCCGCTCTCGGCGATCCGGCGGTGGTCGGAGGAGAACATCACGCACGTCCAGCGCGCCCGCGCGCGGTACGCCGCGCGCGCCGAACCGGCCGGGGTGAGCACGGGATGAGCGCGACCTTCCAGCGCGCCCGGCGCCCGGAGCAGGTCGCGGCCCGCCGCGAGGCGATCCTGTCCGCCGCCGCCGGGATGCTGCGCGAGCGGCCGGTCGCGGACATCTCGCTGCGCGAGCTCGCCGGCCGGGTCGGGCTCGCCAAGTCCAACGTGCTGCGGTACTTCGACAGCCGGGAGGCGATCTTCCTGGAGGTGCTGGACCGGACCTGGACGGCGTGGCTCGACGGGCTGGTGCTCGACCCGGGCCGGGCGCGCGCCCGGTACGCGCGGGAGACCAGGGTGGCCACCGCGATCGCCGCGTCGCTGATCGCCGAGCCGCTGCTGTGCGACCTGTTCAGCGCGATGGCCGCGGTGCTGGAGCGCAACATCTCCCTCGACGTGGCCCGCGTGTTCAAGCGCCGCTTCGGCGAGAACACCGCCCGCCTCGCCGGCCTGGTGCGCACGGCCGTCCCGGTGCTCGGGGAGGACGCGGCGACGCACTTCGCGGGCGCGGTCGTGATCCTGGTCGCCGGCCTGTGGCCCTACGCCACCCCGACCGAGGTCGTCGCGACGGCCTCCGCCGAGCTCGGCAACCCCTGCGCGGCCGACCTGTTCGCCCAGGGGCTCACCGAGGGCCTGGTGAACCAGCTGGTGGGGCTGTCCGCCCGCGCCGGGTAGGACGGAGGCCGGCCCGCCCGGACCCACTTCCCCGAGATGACATCTCATCGCGGGTCCGGGCGGGGTCTCAGGCGGGCCCGGTGCCCAGCTCCACCGCGACCCGGTGGGTCAGCGGAGCGAGGTGCCCGTCCTCGATGAGCCCGTGCTCGGTCAGCCTGCGCGCGATCGGCGGCGACAGGTCCGCGGCGGCGACGCCGTCGGTCCCCAGGTACTGGAACGCCGCCGCGGCCACCTGGTCCACGGTGGACATCTCGCGGTAACGGCTGAGCAGCCGGGCGCGCGGGTCCAGGTCGTCCACGGCCAGCTCGTCGAGGACCGACTCGGTGCGCAGGCGCTCGGCGAGCTCGGCCAGCCCCAGCCGCGGGTCCGCGATCAGCACGGCGGCGGCCGCGCGGATGGCGAGCGGCAGGTGGTCGCAGCGGTCGACGAGCGCGGCCGCGGCCGCGTCGGGGGTGACCCGGGAGCGGCCGACGAGCCTGCCCAGCATCGCCACGGCGGCCGGCGTGGACAGCCTGCCGACGGTGACCCGGGCGGTCGCGTCGGTCGCGGGCAGCGGCGTGTCCGAGGTGACGATGAACCCGCAGCCCGGCTCGGCGACGAGCAGCGGGCGCAGCTGGGCGGCCGACGTGCAGTGGTCGACGACCACGAGCTCGCGGCGGCCCGCCAGCGTCGAGCGCCAGTGCGCGCCGTCCAGCGCGGTGTCGGTGAGGTCGAGGTAGCGCTGGCCGTCGGGATAGCACCAGGCCGCCTGGTGCGCCGCGCGCAGCGCCACCGCGGACTTGCCCGCGCCGGGCGGCCCGTGCACGACGATCACCCGCGCGCCCTCGTCGTCGGGGGTGCACAGCGCGGCGACCACGGTGCGCACCTCCTCGGCGCGGTCCACCAGCGTGACCTGCCGCGGCAGCTCGCAGCGCGGTCCGCCGCCGGTCGTGGCGGCCGCGCCGGTCGCCGGGCGGTCCAGCAGCGCCGGGTCGCGGTTGAGCATCGCCTGGTGCAGCTGCTGCAACCGCGACCCCGGCTCCAGCCCGAGCCCCTCGACCATGCGGGTGCGGGCCTCCCCGAACGCCTCCAGCGCGGCCGCGACGTCACCGCCGCGGTACAGCGCGAGCATCAGCGCCGCCCAGGCCCGCTCGCGCAGCGGGTGCTCGGTGACCAGCCGCCGCGCGGTGCCGACCAGCTCGACCGTCGCGCCGGCCGCGAGCTCGGCCTCCAGCAGGTCCTCCTGGACGATCAGCCGCTGCTCGGCGAGCGCGTCCAGCTGCCCGGCGAGCGCCCGGCGCGGCGGCAGGCCCTCCCCGGGATGGCCGCGCCACAGCGCGAGCGCCTGGCGCAGGTGGGTGCGCGCGCCGGCCGGCTCGCCGTCGGCCAGGGCGCGCCGGCCGATCTCCGCGAGCCGGGTGAACACCTGCACGTCGAGCTCGTCCGGGTCGGTGCTGAGCAGGTAGCCGCCGCCGCGGTAGACGAGCCGGTTGCGGCTGCCGCGGTCGAGCACGCGGCGCAGGTTGGTCGCGTAGGTGCGCACGTTGGACCGGGCCGACCGCGGCGCGCCGCGCTCCCACAGCACGCGGCCCAGCGCCTCGAAGGACACGACGGTGTTCGGCGCGAGCGCCAGCGCGGTGAGCATCAGCCGCACCTTGGTCGACGACAGGTCGACGGCCTCCCCCTCGTGGTACAGCTCCACCGGGCCGAGGAGGCGATATCGGATGCCCTCGAACGTCTCCATGCGATTACCTCCACGCACAAGACTGGGCAACCGCGCTAACAACTCCCTAATCGACCCGACGGTGACGGGCCGGTCATCGTGCGTGTCGTTGATCGCGGCCGGGTTCACGGCCTACCGTCCCTGTGTGATCGTGGATGTGGCGCTGGCGGCGGGTGCGCAGCTGGGTGAGGGACCGATCTGGGACGCCCGCGCGGCGGTGCTGCGCTGGGTCGACATCCTGCCGGGGCGCGTGCACCGGTTCGACCCGGTGTCCGGGGAGGACACCTCGTTCGAGGTCGGTGAGCCGGTCGGCACGGTCGCCGTGCGGCGTGACGGCGGGCTGGTGCTGGCGACCGCCACGGGGATCTCGACGTGCGCCGACGACGGCTCCGGCCTGACGAGGCTGCACGAGGTGGCGACCGACCCGCCCGGCGGCCGGTTCAACGACGGCAAGGCGGACCCGTGGGGCCGGTTCTGGGCCGGCACGATGGTCGAGGAGACCGACGGCGGCGGCGCGTTCTACCGGCTCGACCCTGACGGGTCGCTGCACACCGTGCTCACCGGGGTGTCGGTGTCCAACGGCCTGGGCTGGTCGCCCGACGGCCGGACGATGTACTACGTGGACACCCGCACCGGCGGCGTGGACGCGTTCGACCACGACCCGGAGACCGGGGAGCTGACCGACCGGCGCCGGCTGGTCGACGTCGAGCGGGGCTGGCCGGACGGGCTGACCGTGGACGTCGAGGGCCACCTGTGGGTGGCGCTGTGGGACGGCTGGGCGGTGCGCCGGTACACGCCGGAGGGCCGGCTGGCCGACACCGTCGAGCTGCCGGCGCAGCGGATCACCAGCTGCGCGTTCGGCGGCGCGGACCTGTCCACGCTGTACCTGACCTCCGCGCGGACCGGGCTGCCCGAGGACACCCTCGCGCGCCAGCCGCACGCCGGGTCGCTGTTCGCGCTGGACGCCGGGGTGTCGGGGCAGGCACCGGGGGAGTGGGCCGGGTGAGCCGCTGGTCCGCGCGGCTGCGGGAGTCCGGTGAGGACCCGGACCCGAGGTTCAGCTTCGCGAACGAGCGCACGTTCCTGGCCTGGATCCGCACCGCGCTCGCGCTGATGGCCGCCGGCATCGGGCTGGAGGCGTTCGCGCCGCGGCTCGCGGTGCCGGGGCTGCGCCAGGTGCTGGCCTCGATGCTGGTGCTGGCGGGCATCGCGACGAGCGCGATGGCGTTCCGCCGCTGGCTGCGCAGCGAGCAGGCGATGCGCGAGCACCGGGTGCTGCCGGCGCCCACGGTGGCGCCGTGGCTGTCCTACGGGGTGGCGGCGGTGGCGCTGGCGGTGTTCGTCCTGGTCGTGGTGGCGAACGTGGGTCGCTCGTGACGAGCGGGGTCCAGAACGAGCGGACGTCGCTGGCCTGGACGCGGACCGCGCTCGGCCTCGCCGGATGCGCGCTGCTCACCGGCCGGCTCGCGATGGTCCGGGACACGTCGTGGGCGATCGGCGCCGCGGTCGCGGCCGCGCTGCTGGCGTTCGGCGCGGTCGGCTGGTCGCACGACCGCTACCGGCGGGCGGCGCGGGCGATGCGCGAGCAGCGGCCGGTGGACCGGGCGGCGCCCGCGGTGCTGCTCACGCTGGCGGCCGGCCTGGTCGGCGCGCTCGCCCTGCTGCTGATCGCCCTGTAGCCCCGCCGGTGCCCGTCACCGAGCCGACCCGCCACGCGGGCGAGTCGACCTCTCACGTCGCCCAACCGACCCGCGGCGCGGGCGAGTCGACCTCTCACGTCGCCGACCTGACCCGCCGACGATGCGCCGGTACCGCGTGGCGGGCCGGCTCGACCGCGTGGCGGGTCGGTTCGACCGCGTGGGGGGTCGGGTCGGCTGTGTGGGGGGTCGGGTCGTCAGGGTTGGGCCAGCCGGAACTGCCACACGTCCAGGTAGCGCGCGCGGAACCCGGCCTCGCAGTAGGCGAGGTAGAACTCCCAGAGGCGGCGGAACGTGTCGTCGAAGCCGAGCTCGCTCACCCGGTCGGCGGCCGCGGTGAACCGCTCGCGCCACAGCCGCAGCGTTCGCGCGTAGTGCTCGCCGAGCCTGCGCCGGGCGGTGATCGCCAGGCCGGCGCCGCGGACCTGCTGCTCGATCGCGGGCACGGACAGCAGCTGGCCGCCGGGGAAGACGTGCTTGGTGATCCAGGTGTGCGTGTGCCGGGTGGCCGCCATCCGGTCGTGCGGCATGGTGATCGCCTGCAGGCCGACCCGCCCGCCGGGCGCCAGCACGCGGCGCAGCGTGCGGAAGTACGCCGGCCAGTACTCCTCGCCGACCGCCTCGATCATCTCCACCGACACCACGGCGTCGTAGCTGCCGGTCGCCTCGCGGTAGTCGCGCAGCTGCACGTCGACCCGGTCGGACACGCCGGCCGCGGCGATCCGGTCCAGCGCCAGGTCGCGCTGCTCGGTCGAGATCGTCAGCGTGGTGACGGTGGCGCCGCGCCGCGCGGCCCGCACGGCGAGCGAGCCCCAGCCGGTGCCGATCTCCAGCACCCGGCTGCCCGGGCCGACCCCGGCGTAGTCGAGCACGCCGTCGATCTTGCGCAGCTGGGCGGCGTGCAGGTCGTCACCCGGCTCGAACCAGGCCGAGGAGTAGGTCATCGACTCGTCGAGGAACGCCTCGAACAGGTCGTTGGACAGGTCGTAGTGCCGCTCGATGTTCGCCCGCGCGCCGTGCGGGGTGTTGCGCTCGGCGGCCGGGCGGCGGGCGTCCACGAAACGGCGCAGCGCCTGCAGCGGCCGCGGCACCAGGGTGGCGAGCCGGGCGGCGAACGGGGTGAGCACGTCGGCCGGCTCGGGGCTCGTCCAGTCGCCCGCCATGTAGGCCTCGCCGAAGCCGATCGTGGACCCGGTGCCCAGGCGGTGGAAGAACGACGGCCGCTCGACGATCATCAGCGGCCCGCCGCGGCCGACGAGCTCGCCGCCGGGCAGGCGCACCAGCACCGGCAGCCGGGCCGCGGCGAGGCGGAACAGCCGCTCGGCGAGCCACGCCCGGAACGGGGCGTGCGGCGGGAGGTCGAGGCCGCCGCGGCGGCCGGTCCGGGTGATCGTCACTGCACACCTTCCTGCGGGACGTGCGGCCTGCGCGGCACGACGGGCAGCCTGCGCAGCCACAACGCGACGCCGTGCCGCTGGATGAGGGTGCGTACCCGCAACGACGCCCCGGTGAACGCGTGGCGGAGCGTCCGGACCGGGGTGGCCGCGCCGCGCCGCCGGCCGTGCAGGGTCGCGGTGAACACCGGCCGCCCGTCCCGGTGCAGCACGACGGACAGCGACAGCCGCTCGCCCGGCGGGGGCAGCCGCATCCGGTACTCGCCCGCGACGTCGAGGAACGGCGAGACGTAGAGCGCCTTGTCCGCGTCGGCCCGCCAGCCCGCGTCCGGGCGCAGCAGGTAGCAGTGCCGCTCGCCGTAGGTGTTGTGCACCTCGGCGACCACGCACACCGAGCTCGCCGTCCGGGCCGAAGCACCAGTACACCGACAGCGGGTTGAACACGTAGCCGAGCGTGCGGGGCATGGCGAGCATGAGCACCCGGCTCGCCGTGATGCCGTGCCCGGCGAGGTAGTCGTCGAGGTTGCGGCGGATCGTGCGGTCCGGCGCGCCGAGGTGGTCGCGGCCGCGGAACGTGGCCAGGGGCGGGCGGTGCGGGAGGTGGTCCAGGTCGACCAGCCACGGGCGCATCCGGTGGGTGAACCGCCGGTCGACCCGCTCCCGCCGCACGTGCGTCAGCCGCGCGTCGTACAGCTGGCCGTCCCGGACCGTCCTCACCACCCGGCTCCGAACTGCTCGCGCCGCGCGCACGCCCGCGAGCGCAGCCGTCCTCGTGGAAACCCCAACCGTGGTAGGCGCCGGCGAACGCGGTGCGCGGGCCGGCGATCTCGGGCAGACGGTGCTGTGCGGCCACCGAGGCTCGGCGTGTACACCGGGTGCTCGTAGACCATCCGCGCGAGCACGGCGCCGGTGTCGACCCGGTCGGCGGCGCTCGAGGGTGACCACGTAACGGGTCGGCCGTGCCGAGCCGCATCAGCCGGTTCATGTGGTAGCTGACCAGCACCCGGTCGCGCGCCGCGCGCAGGCGGGTTTGAGGTAGTTCCACGACGCGGACGCGCCGCGGGCTGCTCGCGGCAGCAGGGAGGTGTCGGTGTGCAGCCAGGTCTCGTTGCGGGAGTAGGCGAACGCGCCGAGCACCTCCTTCTCCGCGCGGTGTCGCGTCGGCGAGCAGGCGCCAGCGCCTGGTCCGCGTGGGTGGCGAGGACCACCCGGTCGACATGGTGCGCGGCGTCGGCGTCGTCGCGCACGGCTCGACCCCGCCGGCCAGCCGGCGCACCGCGCGGACCGGGGTGGCGACCTGCACGGCGGTGAGGTTCTTCGGCGGCCCGCTCGACGTAGCTGCGCGACCCGCCGACCACGGTCTTCCAGGTCGGCGAGCCGGCCACCGAGAGCATCCCGTGGTGGGCGAGGAACCGAACAGGTAGCGCGCCGGGTACGTCGCGGCTGACCCGTTCCGGCGCCGACCACACCGCCGAGACCACCGGCAGCAGGAAGTGCTCGACGAAGTAGCGCGGAGTACCGGCCGTGCGCGACGAACTCGCCGAGGGTCCGGTCCGGCGTCGCCGTGGCCCGGCGCGGTGGCCAGCACCCGGCGGGCGTGCCGGTGGAACCTGGGGATCTCGGCGAGCATCCGCAGGTAGCGCGGGCGGGTCGAGGTTGCCCGGACGCGGGAACAGGCCGGCGAGGCGCCGCGCGCGCCCGCGTACTCCAGGCCGCAGCCGAGGCAGCGCACGCTCATCGACATGTCGGAGTCCTGGGTGCGCACGCCCAGCTCGGCGAACAGGCGCAGCAGGTTCGGGTAGGTGCGCTCGTTGTGCACGATGAAGCCGCTGTCCACCGGCGACCGTCCCGTGTGCCGGTGGCCACGCTCGTGGGTGTGGGCGTGCCCGCCGAGCCGCGGCTCGGCCTCGAACAGCAGCACGTCGTAGCGGCGTTGCAGCAGGTAGGCGGCGGTGAGGCCGGCCACCCCGGCGCCGATGACGGCGATCCGTT
Source organism: uncultured Actinomycetota bacterium (assembly GCA_963727495.1). Taxonomy (GTDB): domain Bacteria; phylum Actinomycetota; class Actinomycetes; order Mycobacteriales; family Pseudonocardiaceae; genus Actinophytocola. Next base: position 596,990 of record CAVSGQ010000005.1, read on the forward strand.
CCCTGGTCACACGTTCGGCGTTCACGACCGGTGTTCGGTGCCGGACGGCGGGCGGATGGGTCCCGTCCGGGTGATGGTGAACGTCGTTGCCGGCCAACGGGGTTCGCTCTGCGATGTCCGGAGTGGACGTACACATTCGGATGCCGTTGAATTCCGGGCGCCGAGGGTGAACCGTCGATCACCCATCGCTAACATGACCTGGTGGCAGCTACAGGCGCGGGGAGCGCGGCGACGCCGCAGCGACCGGTCAGACGTGGGGACAAGGTGTCCGAGGCGATCGCCCGGGACATCGTGCGTCGGATCGGCGCCGAGCAGATGCCCCCGGGCACCCAGCTGCCTCCCGAGGCCAAGATGCTCGAGGAGTACCGGGTCGGGCGCGGCTCGCTGCGCGAGGCGCTGCGGATCCTCGAGGTGCACGGGCTGATCTCGATCAAGCCGGGCCCGCGCGGCGGGCCGACCGTCGACCGGGTGCACACCCGCAACTTCGGTCGCATGGCGTCGTTGTTCTTCCAGATGGACGGGGTCACCTTCAAGGAGCTGATCGAGGCACGGCTGATCATGGAGCCGGTGCTGGCGCGCCGCGCCGCCGAGCGGATCGAGCCGCAGTTGCTGGTCGAGCTCGCCCGGTTCGAGCGGGCCGGCCGGCCCGACGACGAGTACCAGCGGCACGCCGTGGACTTCCACCAGCTGGTCGCGGTCATGTCCGGGAACCGGATCATGAGCCTGTTCGGCCGGTCGATCGCGGACGTGGTGCGGGACCGGGTGGTCGACTCGCTGTACCCGAAGTCACGCCGCCGCGAGGTGCTGGGCACGCACGGGGACATCGCGCGCGCGATCGGCGCCGGCGACGCGGATCTGGCCGAGCGGCTGATGCGCGAGCACATGGAGGACTACGTCGTTCAGGCCAAGCGCCGCCATCCCGGACTGATGCACGAGGTCGTGGACTGGCGCTGATCGCCGTAACGCGAGTATCTCTTACTCGTTCAGTTTCCGATGAGCGGTGCGCGGGCTCGAGAGGATGCCGGGTGAGCGAGGTTCCGGAAGAGCTTCCCGACCGGGAGCTGATCGCGGCCGTCCGCGAGGGCGACGTGGCGGCGTTCGGCGTGCTCTACGAGAGACATCTGGTGTCGGCCAAGCGGGCGGCGGCCTGCCTCGCGGGCACCACGGCCGAGCGTGAGGACCTCGTCGCCGAGGCGTTCACCCGGGTGCTGCGGATGCTGCGGGAGGGTCGCGGTCCGGACGAGGAGTTCCGCCCGTACCTGCTCGTGACCCTGCGCAACGCGGCGTTCAACGCGTTCTCCCGCGGCGCGGCCTTGTCGCTGTGCGCGGACGTGCCGGAGGTGAGCCCGGTCGCCGGGGCCGACGACCCGGTGATCGACCGCTGGCACGCGACGGTCGCCGCGGACGCGTTCGCGAGCCTGCCCGAGCGGTGGCGCCTGGTGCTGTGGCATACCGAGGTCGAGAACGAGTCGCCGGCCACGGTCGCGCCGCTGCTGGGCCTGCGGCCGAACGGCGTGGCCGCCCTCGCCTACCGGGCGCGGGAGGGGTTGCGCCAGGCGTACCTGCGGATGCACATGGCCGAGCCGCCGCGGCGGGAGTGCCGGCCGACGGTGAACAAGCTGGCCGGGTTCGTGCGGCACAGCATCCCGCAGCCGCTCACCCGCAAGATCGACCGGCACCTGCGCGTGTGCGACGACTGCCGCGCCCGCGTCGACGCACTGACCAGGGTCAACGCCGAGATCGGCGCCCTGATCGGCCCGGTCGTGCTCGGCGCGCCGCTGGCCGCGGCGTACCTCACGGCGTCGGGGGCGGTGTCCGGGACCGTGTCGGCGGCCGTCGGCGGGGCGGTGTCGGGTGTGGTCTCCGGCGCCGCGGCGACGGTGGCGACCGACGCCGCGACCACCGTGTCCGGGCTGGTCGCCGCGAAGGCCGCGGTGGTCCAGGTGGCCGCCGCGCTCGCCGTCGCCGCCACCGCGGTGACCGTCACGTCGTCGATACCCGCGAACGAGGCGCCCGACGACTCGGCGGCGGCCGCGGACGGCGTGCGGTCCACCGCGGTGGCCGAGGACCCCGGACCGCTCGGCCGGTCGGCGAACGCGCCGACGCCGCCGCCGTCCGCGAGCCGGACCGCGTCGTCCGCGGTTCCCGGCGGTGCCGACGGCGCGAACGGGGGCGCCTCGGGGAACGCCTCGGGGAACGCCTCGGGGAACGCCTCCGGCAACGCCGCGAACGGGGCCGACAACGCCGCCGCCGGTGCCGGCAACGCGTCGGGCAACCCCTCGAACGGCGCTCCGGGCAACCCGTCCGGCCGGGCGCCCGGCAACGGCAACGGCAACGGCTCCGGCAACGGTTCCGGCAATGCGTCGAACCACGCGTCCGGCACCGCGGCCGACGGCGCGGCCAACGGTGCCGCCCACGCGAACGCGGCGGCGGCACACCGGGCCACGCCCGCGAACGCCGCCGGCTCGGCCGCATCGGCGGTGGCGAACCCGCCTGCCGGCGGACCGGGCGGAAGGTAGGACCCCGCGCACGCTACGCGCGACCACCGACGGAGCACCGCTCCGCGCGCATCAGCAGGTACCGGCGCTCCGGCAGGCTCGTGGTGCGCCGGGCGGCCGCCACGTAGTGCGCCCGCGCGCCCGCCGCGTCGCCCGCCTCCTCCAGCAGGTGCGCCCGCACGGCGTCCACGCGGTGGCTGCCGGCCAGCCGGGAGTCGGCGGCCGCGCGGTCCAGCAGCGCGAGGCCCGCCGCCGGCCCGTGCACCCGGGCCTGCGCGACCGCCTGGTTCAGCATCACCACCGGGCCGTCCGCGACCGCGCGCAGCAGGTCGTAGAGCGCCAGGATCTGCGGCCAGTCGGTGTCCTCGTCGCTCGCCGCCTCGTCGTGCACCGCGGCGATCGCGGCCTGCAGCTGGTAGGGCCCGAACCGCTCGGTGCGCGACAGCGCGGCACCGACCAGCGCCACGCCCTCGGCGATCGCCGCCCGGTCCCACCGCGTGCGGTCCTGCTCGGCCATCGGCACGAGGGAGCCGTCCGGCGTGGTGCGGGCCGGGCGCCGCGCGTCGGTCAGCAGCATCAGCGCGAGCAGGCCGGCGACCTCCTGGTCGTCCGGGCGCAGCCGGCGCACCGCACGGGTCAGCCGGATGGCCTCGGCGGTCAGCTCGACGCGCTGCAGGTCCGGCCCGGCGGTGCCGGCGTAGCCCTCGTTGAAGATCAGGTAGAGCACCTGCAGCACGGCGCCGAGCCGGGCCGGCAGCTCGCCGGCCGGCGGGGTCCGGAACCCCACGCCGGACGCCCTGATCCGCTGCTTGGCCCGGGTGATCCGCTTGGCCATGGTGGCCTCCGGCACCAGGAACGCCCGCGCGACCTCGGCGGTGGACAGGCCGCCGACGGCGCGCAGCGTGAGCGGGACCTGCGCGCCCGGGGTCAGCGCCGGGTGGCAGCACAGGAACAGCAGGGTCAGCGTGTCGTCGGTCTCCGGCGTCCGGGGCGCGTCCGCGGCCGGCGCCAGGTACCGGTCACGCGGGATCCGGGTGCCCGCGGCGTCCTCCCGCCGCCGCCGCGCGATCTCGCTGCGCAGGTGGTCGGTCATCCGCCGGTGGGCCACCCGGATCAGCCAGCCGCGCGGGTTGTCCGGCACGCCGTCGCGGGGCCACTGCAGGGCGGCGTCGAGCAGCGCCTCCTGCACCGCGTCCTCGGCGGCCCCGAAGTCGCCGAACCGCCGCACCAGCGCGCCGAGGACCTGCGGCGCGAGGTCGCGCAGCAGGCCCTCGGCAGCCGGGGTCACAGCTCCGGCGCGCCGAACGCGTTCATGATCGGGCGGATCTCGATGGTGTCGCCCACCGCGTCGGTGATCCGGGCGGCGATCGCCACGGCCCGGTCGTAGCTCTCGCAGTCCACGATCGCGAAGCTCGCCAGCACCTCCTTGACCTCGGCGTAGGGCCCGTCGGTCACCTCGGGCGAGCCCGCGGCCCGCTTGCGGACCGTCCTGGTGTGCGACGGGTCGGCCAGCCCCTCGGTGGACAGCAGCTCGCCGGACTCGGTCAGCTCCTTGTTCAGCTGCTCGTAGAAGTCGCAGGCGGCCTGGACCTCGGCGGGCATCGGCCCGGACGGGTCCCAGCCGGCCATCGCGTCCTGCCAGGCCTGGGCGTTGGCGTAGGCGAGCATCAGGTACTTCATGGTCACTCCTCGTGCGGGTGGTGCGCCCCGGTGGCACAGCTCGCGGAGACGTCGGAGCCGCCCGCGGCGCGAGGACACCCCGCCGGAGGAAATCTAGCCCGCATCGCCCACCCGGCGAAGTCCGTTCCGACCGGATGTTCGACGACGTTCGTCCCGATCTTGGGGTCTTTGGTCCGTGCCGCGCGGGGGACGTCCGGACCGACGGTGGGGACGGAAGGAGGTGAGATCGATGAGACTCGGAGCCAAGGACCTTGTCGCCACCGTTCTCGTCGCGCTCATCGCGGTGCCCTACGTCGGCTACCTGATCAACGGTGAGATGCCGTTCGTCAAGGACCCGAGGGGCATGGCCGCGGTCGGGCTCGCGCTCGGTGCCGTCGCGTTCCTGGTCGTGCGGCAGCACGACTCGGCCAACCGTGTCGGCCTGACCGAGATCGGGCTGGCGGTCGTCTCGCTGGCGCTGGGCACCGTCACGCTGTTCGCGGCCGAGACCGCGGCGGCGGACGTGTTGCTGGCGCTGTTCATGGGCTCGATCCTGCTGTGGCTGGTCGTCGAGCTGTCCGACCACGCGGGCGCGTTCGGGGCCGCCGGTCACCCGACCAGGACGGTTCACCAGTAGTCCTGGTAGTAGTGGCAGCATGACCGAACGGATCTTGCTCACCGGCGCGGCCGGAGCCATCGGCACGATGCTCCGGCCGCGCCTCGCGCGTGCCGGCCGGACGTTGCGGTTGCTGGACATCGCGCCGCTGACGGCCGGCCCGGACGAGGAGGTCGTGCCCGGTTCGGTGTCCGACATGGACACCATGGTCGCCGCGTGCGCCGGCGTGGACGCCGTCCTCCACCTCGGCGGGCACAGCCGGGAGGCGCCGTGGGCGGAGATCCTGGAGCACAACATCAACGGCACCTACACGGTGCTGGAGGCCGCCCGGCGGGCCGGCGCGCCGCGGGTGGTGTTCGCGAGCAGCAACCACGCGGTCGGCTTCCTGCCGGTGGACGAGGAGGCGGGGGAGTACCTGTACCCGCGGCCGGACACCTACTACGGCGTGAGCAAGGCCGCCGGCGAGGCGCTCGGCAGCCTCTACCACGACCGGTACGGGCTGGACGTGATCTGCCTGCGGATCGGTTCGTGCGGCACCGAGCCGGAGAACGAGCGGGCGCTCGCGACCTGGCTGTCGCCGGACGACTGCGCGCGGCTGATGGAGGCGGCGATCTCCGTGCCGTCGCCGGGCTTCCGCGTGGTGTGGGGGATCTCGGCGAACACCCGCGCGACGTTCTCGCTCGCCGAGGCGCGCGCGCTCGGCTACGAGCCGCGCGACGACGCCGAGGTGTTCGCCGGCTCGGTGCCCGCGTCCGAGGGACTGGAGAAGGTGTACCTGGGCGGCGGGTTCTGCTCGCCGTCGCTGGACGCACCGTGAGTGCCGGCGCGCGCACCGTCGAGACCGCGCGGGTCACCGGGCACGCCTACCCGTGGGACGTGCTGGGCGACCCGTCGTTCGCCGCGCGGGTGGCCGACCTCGGGGTGCGCACCGTGGCGCTGGCGGCGGCGTACCACTCGACGCGGGCCGCGACGCCGCTGCATCCCCGCCACCAGCTCGTCGACGCCCGCCACGCGGCGCTGTACCGGCCGGTGCGCCCGGTGGTGTGGTCGGGCCGCAGGCTGCGCCCGGCCGGCCCCGACTGGATGTCCACGACGGACTCGTTCGGCGCGGCGGCGGCGGCGCTGCGGGCCGCCGGGCTGCGGGTGTCCGCGTGGGTCGTGCTGACCCACAACACCCGGCTGGGCACGGCACATCCGGACGTGAGCGTGGTGAACTGCTTCGGCGAGCGGTACTCCTACGCGCTGTGCCCCTCGTGGCCGGAGGTCCGCGAGTACGCCGCGGTGCTGGCGTGCGAGGCGGCCGCCGGCGCGGACGAGGTGTCGCTGGAGGCGTGCGGCCAGCTCGGGCTCGGCCACGCCACGCACCACGAGAAGACCGACGGCGCGTGGACGCCGGCGGCCGCGCGGTGGCTGTCGGTGTGCTGCTGCCCGGCGTGCCAGGCCGGCTGGAGCGAGCGCGGGCTCGACCCGCCCTGGGTGATGTCGACCCTGCGCGACGCGGTGCGCGGCTCGGCGGCCGACGTCCCGTTCGCCGGCGCGCTGCTGGCCGCCCGGCACGCCGCGACGGACCTGCTGCGCGCGGCCGTGCTGGCGGAGCTGGCGGTGCCGGTGACGCTGCACGCCCACCCCGACCCGTGGGCGACCGGCTCGTCGCCCGGCCTCACGCCGGCCGCCGCCGGCGACGTGGCGGCGCTGGTCGTGCCGGCGTGGCCGACCAGCCCGGAGACGGCCGACCTGGTGGTGCGCGCGGCCCGCACCGGTCGCCCGGTCGACGCGTACGTCTCGGTCCTGCCGCCCGCCGAGCCGGCCGACCTGCCCGACCACGGCCGGCGGCTGCGCGCCGCGGGCGCGACCGGGCTGAGCCTCTACCACCTCGGCCTCGCGCCCCGCTGGCGCCAGCCGCTGCTCGCCGGGCTGGCCGGCCGCTGACCGGGTGGGCCCGTAGAACTTCCCGTTGCGTGAGGTTCAAGCGTCGTCGCGGCCGATGACGACCGTGGCACCGATCTCGGCGGCCCGGGCCAGCCGCGGCACGAGCCCGGCGGCGGTCACCGCGTCGAGCGCGCGGGGCGCCTGGGCCTCGCTCGTCTCGACGAGCACGTGACCGCCCGCGGCGAGCCAGCCGGGGGCGCCGGCGGCCACCCGGCGCAGCACGTCGAGCCCGTCCGCGCCGCCGTCGAGTGCCACCCGGGGCTCGTGCAGGCGGGCCTCGGGCGGCATCAGGCCGATCTCGCCGGTGGGGACGTAGGGCGCGTTCGCCACCAGCACGTCGACCCGGCCGCGCAGCGCCGTCGGCAGTGCCTCGTAGAGGTCGCCCTCGTGCACCGCCCCGGCGGCGACGTTGCGCCGGGCGCAGCGCACGGCGGCCGGGTCGATGTCGGCCGCGTGCAGTTCGGTGTCCGGCACGGCGGCGGCCACCGCGGCCGCCAGCGCGCCCGAGCCGCAGCACAGGTCGACGACGACCGCGCCGGGCGCGGCGAGCGCGATCGCCTGCCGGGCGAGGAACTCGGTGCGCCGCCTCGGCACGAACACGCCGGGGTCGACGGCGACCCGCAGGCCGGCGAACTCGGCCCAGCCGAGGACGTGTTCGAGCGGCTCGCCGCCGACCCGCCGCTCGACCATGGCGTCGAGGTCGGCCGCGTCATGCGCGGCGGAGACGAGCAGCCGGGCCTCGTCCTCGGCGAAGACGCAGCCCGCGGCGCGGAGCGTGCTGACGATGGAGGAGTTCGACATGGAGCGCCTTTCGGGATGCCGCGGGCGCTCGGGGACAGCTATGTGGTGCGGCCGTCCGGGAGGAGCACCCGGCCTGACGTGGCGGAAATGGGGCTCACCTCCTCGGGCTGCCGTGCGGTCCGGGACGTGATCTTACCCCCCGGCCGCCGCCCAGCCACGCCACGCCGTCACGTCGACGAGGATCACCGGCCCGCCGGGTGGGCGGCCCGCGTACTGCGGGTACTTCGCGGCGAGCAGCCCGGCCGGCTCGGCCCGCCCGGCGTCGCGCAGCACCCGCGCGGTGCCGTCGGCGCGCACCCACCACAGGCGGTCCCAGTCCTCGTCGTAGTCGTCGGCGAGCAGGCACACCCGGGGGTTCGCCTCGATGTTGCGCAGCCGCCGGAGCTCGGTCGTCGTCTTGGGCTTGTGGTCCACCGCGATCGCCACGGTGTCGCCGCGCACCACGAACGTCACCGGCACCAGGTGCGGCGCGCCGCCCGCGCCGACCGTGGCCAGCCGCGCCACCCGCGCGGCCGCGAACCGCCTCCGCGCCTCGGCCTCGTCCATCCCGGCAGGCTATGGCGCGGATACCGTGGGCGCATGACGGCGGTCGAGCGGCTGGAGGCCCTGCGCGGCGAGCTGACCGGGTACTGCTACCGGATGCTGGGCGCCGCCGCGGAGGCCGAGGACGCCGTGCAGGAGACGTTCGTCCGCGCGTGGCGGGCCGAGTACGACCCGGCGCGGGCGCCGGTGCGGGCGTGGCTGTACGCGATCGCCACCAACGTCTGCCTCGACATGCTCCGCGGCGCCCGGCGCCGCGCGGTCGCGATGGACCTCGGGCCGGCCGCGACCCCCGGGCCGGACCCGGGCCGGCCGCTGCCGGCGCAGGCGTGGGTCCGGCCGCTGCCCGACCGGCTGCTCGGCGACCCCGCCGAGGTGGCCGAGCAGCGCGAGACGGTCCGCCTCGCGTTCGTGGCCGCGCTGCAGCGCCTGCCGCCCCGGCAGCGGGCGGTGCTGATCCTCCGCGAGGTGCTCGCGTTCTCCGCCGCCGAGGTCGCCGGGCTGCTCGGCACCACGGTGGCGTCGTGCAACAGCGCGCTGCAGCGGGCCCGCGCCACCCTCCGGAACCCGGCGCCGGCCGAGCCGCTCGACGACACGCGCCGGGCGCTGCTGGCCCGGTACGTCGACGCGTTCGAGCGGCACGACGTCGCCGCGCTCACCGCCCTGCTGCACGAGGACGCGACGATGTCCATGCCCCCGTTTGCCTGGTGGCTGCGCGGCCGGGCGGACATCGCGACGGCGCTCGCCCACGGCGACCTCTGCGCCGGCGCGCGGCTGGTGGCGACGTCGGCCAACGGCTCGCCCGCGTACGGCCAGTACGGTCCGGACGGGCCGGTCGCGCTGGTGACCCTCGAGGTGAGCCGGGCCGGGATCACCTCGATCACGACCCATCTGGACCTCGCCGGCGACCTCGGCCGGTACGGGCTGCCGCGACGACCGATGAGTTCGGCCGGCCCACGCCGTAGGAGTGGGCATGAGTGAACCGATGGTGCGCGAGCGCACCGAAGAGCCGTACGTCGCCATCCCGGTCCGCGCCACGCTGCGCGAGTGGGGCGAGGTCAACGCCCTGGTCCCCGAGGTGTTCGGGTGGCTGCGCCGCCGCGGGATCGCGCCCGCGGGCCCGCTGTTCTACCGGCACCGGATCGTGGGCGGCCTCGAGGAGAAGTTCAGCGTGGAGGTCGGCGTGCCGGTGGCGGCACCGGTCGCGGGCGACGGCCGGGTGGTCGCCGGGGCCAAGCCGGCCGGCCGCTACGTGGTCGCCGTGCACCGCGGCCACCCGGACCGCATCGCCGCGGCGCACCGGGCACTGGTCGCCTGGGCCGGCCGGGAGGGCGTCCCGCTCGCCCGGGACGGCGAGGAGTGGCTCGGGATGTTCGAGTCCTACCGCAGCGACCCCGCGGTCCAGCCCGACCCGGAGACCTGGGAGACCGAGCTGGCCTACCTCAGCGACCCGCCGCCGCCTCGTTGATCTCCACCAGCGCGGTCGCCGCCTCGGCGGCGGCCGCGGCCAGCGTCGAGGCGACCCGGGCGTCGCCGGTGAGGTTGGGGTTGCCGGACTCGACCAGCCGGTCGGCCAGCTCCGCGACCTCGCGGGCCGCCGCCGCGACCTCCCGCGGCACCTCGGTCGCCACCCGCAGCGCCTCGGCGATCCGCCCGCGCCGCTCCGGATCGCCCGCCGGCAGCCGGTAGGCGGCGAGGACCTCGGTGTAGGCCGCCGCGTCCGCGTCCGCCAGCGGTTCCAGGCGGGCCCGCAGCGCCTCGGCCGGCCCGGCGGACTCGTCGCTGAACCGGGCTGCCATCGCGACCAGGGCGGCGGCCGCGGCGGCCGTCACGGCGGCCACCGCACCGCCGCCCGGGGCGGGCGTGCGCGCGGCCACCCGTTCCAGCAGGCCGCCGACGGACAGATGCAGGAGTGAGCTCACAAGCGGGTCAGGATAGGCCCCACCGGGCCGGGAACCGGGCGCCGGATCAGCCCGGCGGGGCCGGCACCGAGGGCAGGGAATGCCCGATCCGGTCCACCAGACCGTCGAACCAGGCCGGCGCCACCAGCTCGGACAACCCGGCCAGCAGCACGGCCAGCCCGACGAGCATGACCAGCACCCCACCGATGCGGCCCGGCATCAGCACGTAGCGCGGCGGTTCCTCCCCGGTGGCGCGGCGCCACGACCCCGTCATTCCCCGCCCGACCGCCAGGAGGAACAGCCCGGCGGGGACCAGCGCGATTCCCGGCCTGCGGCCCAGCAACCGGGCGGCGTCCTCGCCGGCACCGGCCAGGACCACCACCCCGGCGACCACCACGGCCAGGCCTGCCAGGAGGAACGCGACACCCCACGCCCGCGCGGCGGTCCCGCGGTAGTCGATCCGGGCGCTGTCCCGTCCGGTGGTGTGCTCGCGGCGCAGCACGCTGTCCAGCCCACCGAGCAGCAGGGCGACCCCGAGCAGCACCATGCCCGGACCGGTCGCCACGGCGGCGAGCCGGTCGCCGACCACGAGCAGCAGCGCCCCGCAGACGAGCACGACGATGCCGGCGACCTGGAGCCTGCTCAGCCGGATGCGGTCAGTGGCCACGGCGATCTCCCCGGGGGCGGCTGGACGTGCGGCGCATGATCTTCGCCGGTCGACCGCCCTCCGGGCAAGACGCGGTGGCACTCAGGACAGGCCGACGATCTCCCCGTCGGCGTCGAGGTCGATGCGGGTCGCGGCCGGCGAGGAGCCCAGGCCCGGCATCGTGCGCATGTCCCCGCAGATCGGGTACACGAAGCCGGCGCCCACCGACGCGCGCACCTCGCGCACCGGCAGCGTCCAGCCGGTCGGCGCGCCCAGCCGCTTCGGGTCCGACGAGATCGACAGGTGCGTCTTGGCGATGCACACCGGCAGCTCGCCGAAACCGTTGCGCTCGTAGCGGTCCAGCTGCTTGCGCGCGGCGGGGGTGTAGGACACGCCGTCCGCGCCGTACACCCGGGTCGCGATCGTCTCGATCTTCTCCGCCAGCGGGGCCGACGACGGGTACAGGAACCGGAACTCCGAGGGCTCCTCGGCGGCCTCGGCGACGGCCTCGGCGAGCTCGGTCGCGCCCGCGCCGCCGTCGGCGAAGTGGGTGCTCACCGCGACCCGCGCGCCCATCGACTCGGCGATCTCGCGGATCGCCCGGTGCTCGGAGGGGTGGTCGGTGGGGAAGGCGTTGACGCACACCACCGGGGACACCCCGTGCATCCGGACGTTCTCGATCTGCTTGCGCAGGTTCGCCGCGCCCGCGTGCACGTCGTCGGGGTTCTCCGCGAGCAGCTCGTCGGGCAGCGGCTTGCCGGCCACGATCCGGAACTTGCCGGAGTGGGCCTTCAGCGCGCGCACGGTGGCGACCAGCACGGCCGCGTCCGGGGCCTGGCCGGACACCCGGCACTTGATGTTGAAGAACCGCTCGGCACCCATGTCCGCGCCGAACCCGGCCTCGGTGATCAGGTAGTCCCCGCAGCGGATGCCGATCAGGTCCGCGACCACCGAGGAGTTGCCGGTCGCGATGTTGCCGAACGGTCCGCAGTGGACCAGGACCGGCGTGTTCTCCAGCGTCTGCATCAGGTTCGGCTTGATGGCCTCGCGCAGGAGCACGGTCATCGCGCCCGCGGTCTCCAGCTCGTCGGCGGTGACCGGCCGGCCCGCCGGCGTGTAGCCGGCCACGATCCGGCCCAGCCGGGCGCGCAGGTCCGCGAGCCAGGTGGTCAGCGCCAGCGCGGCCATCACCTCCGACGCCGCGGTGATGTCGAACCCGGTCTGCCGGGTGACGCCGTCGGCCTTCCCGCCGAGCCCGACCACGATGTTGCGCAGCGCCCGGTCGTTCATGTCGAGCACCCGCCGCCAGGTGATCTCGGACAGGTCCAGCCCGAGCGCGTTGCCCTGGTGCAGGTGGTTGTCGACCATCGCGGCGAGCAGGTTGTGCGCCGCGGTCACCGCGTGCATGTCGCCGGTCAGGTGCAGGTTCAGCAGCTCCATCGGCACGACCTGGCTGTAGCCGCCGCCGGCGGCACCGCCCTTGATGCCGAGCGTGGGGCCCATGGAGGGCTGCCGGATGGCGATCGTGGCCTGCTTGCCGAGGTGCTTGAAGCCCTGCCCGAGGCCGACCGTGGTGGTCGTCTTGCCCTCGCCGAGCGGTGTCGGGGTGATGGCGCTGACCAGGACGTACTTGGCCTTCGGCGCGTCGGCGAGCTGCTCGATCGCGGCCAGGTCGATCTTCATCACGTCACGGCCGTAGGGCTCCAGCAACCGGGCCGGCAGGCCCATGTCGAGCGCGATGTCCTCGATCGGCTTGAGCTTCGCGCCGCGGGCGATCTCCAGATCGGACGGAAAAGCCATGGGTAGGCTCCTTCAGGGGGCGGCGCGGGGTGGCCGCAGCCGCGTTCCGGTGCAGACGAGCAGACGGTACTCCACTGTTGCGCGAAGTGCGCCTAGTTCTTTGTGACGCAACAGTAGGTGCACGTGCCGCCGTCAGGCCGCCTCGCGAAGCCGTTCGGCCGCCGCGGCCGCCACGGGGTCGAGGTCCGCCCCGCCCGCGTCGACGTGCGCCAGCAGCCGGCGCAGCATCCGCGGCTCCCAGAACGAGCGCATGTGCCCGGCGATCTCCGCGGCCGCCCGGTCGGCCGGCAGGTGGGTGAACTGGACCGCGATCTCGTTGGCCAGCCGCACATGAGGTGGCAGCGTCATACCCGTCAACCTAGCTCCCGCCCCACGCGCCGAGCCGACCCCTCACATCGCCGAGCCGACCCCTCACCGGCAGTGCCCTCATCGCCGAGCCGACCCCTCACACGGCCGAGTCGACCCGTCACACGGCCGAGTCGACCTCTCACATCGCCGATGACTTCGTCATGTTGCCTGATGGCGACGCATGACGGTGATCGGGAACGGCCGAGGGCGCCGATAAGCGATTTTTGGGGGATGCGTCCGAGTCAGCGGGTGGTGTCACGCAGCCGCTGGGCGACCTCCTCGGGGAGCACGTCGGTGATGAACGCGCCCATCGCCGCCTCGGAGCCGGCGAGGTACTTCAGCTTGTCCGCCGCCCGCTGGATGCTCGTCACCTGCAGGTGCAGGTAGGCGTGCTCGCGGTCGGCGGTCCGCGGCGCCTGGTGCCACGCCGCGACGTAGGGCAGCGGCTGGTCGTGGAGCGCGTCGAGCCGGCCCAGCACGTTCAGGTACAGGTGCACGAAGTCGTCGCGCTCGTCGCCGGTCAGCGCCGGGATGTCCGGCACCTGCCGGTGCGGGTAGAGGTGCACCTCGACCGGCCAGCGGGCGGCCGCCGGGACGAACGCGGTCCAGTGCGCCGAGGAGGCCACCACCCGCGCCCCCGACGCGCGCTCGCCCGCCAGCACGTCGGCGAACAGGTTGCGGCCGGTCCGCGACGCGTAGGCGGCCGCGTTGCCCAGCATCTGGCGGGTCCGCGGGGTCACGAAGGGATAGGCGTAGATCTGCCCGTGCGGGTGCGCGAGCGTGACGCCGATGGCCGCGCCGCGGTTCTCGAACGGGAACACCTGCGCCACCCCGGGCAGAGCGGACAGCTCGGCGGTCCGGTCCGCCCACGCGTCGACCACCAGCCGGGCGTGGTCGGGCTTCAACGTCGCGAACGCCGCCTCGTGGTCGCTCGTGTAGCACACGACCTCGCACCGGCCGACCGCCGGCGCGGAGTCCACCAGCGGCGGCAGGTCCGGCGCCGCGCCGCCTGCGGCGTGCATCGACAGGCTCGGGAAGCGGTTCTCGAACACCACGACGTCGTAGTCCGGCGACGGGATCTCGGTGTGCCGGCCGCCCCGCGACGGGCACAGCGGGCACTCGTCGGCCGGCGGCTTGTAGGTGCGGTTCTGCCGGTGCGAGGCCAGCATGACCCACTCGTCGAGCACCGGGTCGTGGCGCATCTGCGAGGCGGTCGACACCTCGTCCAGCTCGCGCGGGTCGTGCAGCTCGCGCGGTGGCGCGTCGGAGTGGTCGAAGTAGATGATCTCCCGGCCGTCGGACAGCCGTGCGGCGGTCCTTCTCACCGGCCGGCCTCGCCGACCGGGACCAGCAGCACCTCGTCGACCTGCTCGGCGAGAGCCGACCTGGCCTCCTCGGGCAGGCCGTCGTCGGAGATCACGATGTCGGCGTCCTCCAGCCGTGCGATCGTGGACAGCCCGACCGTGCCCCACTTGGTGTGGTCGGCGAGCACCACCAGCCGCCGGCCGGCCTTGACCAGCGCGCGGTCGGTGTCGGCCTCGAGCAGGTTCGGGGTGGTGAACCCGGCGGTCTCGGCCATCCCGTGCACGCCGAGGAACACGATGTCCAGGTGCAGCTGGGCGAGCGCGGACACCGCGATCGGGCCGACCAGCGCGTCCGACGGGGTGCGCACGCCGCCGACCACGACGACGTTCTGGTCGGTCGAGGGCCGCGCGTGCAGCACGTCGGCGATGCGCATCGAGTTCGTCACGATCGTGAGCCCGTCCACCGCGCGCAGCGCGTGCGCCAGCGCCCAGGTCGTGGTGCCGGCGGACAGGCCGACCGCGGTGCCCGGCGAGACCAGCTCGGCCGCGGCCCGGGCGATGGCCTCCTTCTCCGGCTGCTGGCGCAGCGACTTCGCCTCGAAGCCGGGCTCCTCGGTGCTCGCCGACCGGCGGGTCGCGCCGCCGTGCACCTTGTCCAGCAGTCCCTGCTGCGCGAGCGCGTCCAGGTCGCGCCGGATCGTCATGTCGGAGACCCCGAGCATCTCGGCGAACTCGATGACCCGCACGGCGCCGCGCCGGTGGATCTCCTCCACGATCCGGGCCTGCCTCTCCGCTGCCAGCATCGCCCTCTCCCAACCCGTGGAGAACACCCGAATCGCTCGACATTCAATCATAAACCAACTCAATCGAACATCCGGTGTGCGAACCCGGTGCTCTTTCGAAGTTCTTCTGTTCTTTCGACATTGACAGTCCGCCGCAGGCGACCGAAAGTTGACGTCATGGTGACCGACGCTGACGCACGGTTGCCGATGTCCCTGCGCCGCAACCGGATGGCCGCCGTCACCCACGAGCGCGGGTACGTCCGGGTCGAGGACCTCGCCGCCCAGTTCGCCGTGTCCGAGGTGACCGTCCGCAGCGACCTCGCCGCCCTCGAACGGCAGGCGAAGCTCCGGCGGGTGCGCGGCGGCGCGGTGCCCATCGAGTTCCCGCTCGGCGAGCGGCCCTTCGAGGAGATGCTCGGCGCGAACGCCGAGGCCAAGCAGCAGATCGGGGTCGCGGCCGCGCAGCTGATCACCTCCGGCGAGACCGTGCTGCTCGACGTCGGCACCACCACCGCCGCGGTCGCCCGCGCGCTGGTCGCCCGCCCCGAACTGGCCGAGGTCACGGTGTTCACCAACGGCCTGCGCATCGCGATGGAGCTCGAGTCGGCGATCCCGCGCTTCACCGTCGTGGTCACCGGCGGCACCCTGCGCCCGCTGCAGCACTCGCTGGTCGACCCGCTCGCGGACACCGTGCTGGACCGCATCCGCGCGGACACCGTGGTGCTCGGCTGCAACGGCGTCGACCCGGCGGCCGGCGTCACCAACATCAACCTCCCCGAGGCCGCGGTGAAGCGGCACATGTGCCGTGCCGCGCGCAGGCGGATCGTCGTCGCCGACGGCGGCAAGCTCGGCCGCGTCTCGCTCTCGCCGCTGTGCGGCATCGACGAGGTCGACGTCCTGATCACCTCCGGCAGCGCGGACCCGCGGCTCGTCGAGGCGTTCCGCGCGGCCGGCATCCATGTCGAGGTCGCCGTGTAGCGAACACAAAGGAGTGTCCACAATGAACCGAACAGCGCGATGCGCCCTGCTCGCCGTCCTCGGCGTCGTATCGCTCCTGATCGGCACCACCCCCGCGGGCGCCACCCCTGCCCCCGCAACCGCGCCCGCCGCCGCGAAGCCCCCGCTCGCGCCGACCCCGCCGATGGGCTGGAACAGCTGGAACAGGTTCGGCTGCGACATCGACGAGGCGCTCATCCGCGAGACCGCCGACGCGATGGTCTCCTCCGGGATGGCCGCGGCCGGCTACACCTACGTCAACATCGACGACTGCTGGATGGCGCCCGAGCGCGACGCGCAGGGCCGGCTGCGGGCCGACCCGCTGCGCTTCCCCGGCGGGATCGCGGCGGTCGCCGACTACGTGCACGCGAAGGGTCTCAAGCTGGGCATCTACTCCTCGGCCGGCACCGCGACCTGCCAGGGGCTGCCGGCGAGCCTGGACCACGAGACGACCGACGCCGCGAGCTTCGCCGAGTGGGGCGTGGACCTGCTCAAGTACGACAACTGCAACAACCAGGGCCGCCCGGCGGTCGAGCGCTACACCGCGATGGCCGACGCGCTGGCCGCGTCCGGGCGCGACATCGTCTTCTCGATCTGCGAGTGGGGCTCGAACGAGCCGTGGACGTGGGCCGCGCAGGTCGGCGGCCACTACTGGCGCACCACCGGCGACATCTCCGACAACTGGTCGAGCATGGTGTCCATCCTGGACCAGCAGGTCGGCCTGGAGGCGTACTCCGGCCCGAACGCGTGGAACGACCCGGACATGCTCGAGGTCGGCAACGGCGGCATGAGCACCGAGGAGTACCGCGCGCACCTGAGCCTGTGGAGCCTGCTCAACGCGCCGCTGATCGCCGGCAACGACCTGCGCACGATGGACGCGACGACGCTGTCGCTGCTCACCGACCCGGACGTGCTGGCGGTGAACCAGGACTGGGCGGGCATCCAGGGCCACAAGATCGCCGACGCCGGTGACCTGGAGGTCTGGGCCAAGCCGACCTCGGACGGCGGCGCGGCGGTGGTCCTGTTCAACCGCGGCACCACCGGCGCCCCGATCGCCACGACCGCGGCCGCGCTCGGCCTGCCCGACGCACCCGCGTACACCATGCGCGACCTGTGGGCCGACACCACCACGGTGACCACCGGCAACGTGCGCGCGTCGGTGCCCGAGCACGGGGTGCGGATGTTCGCCGTCGCGCCGGGCTCCCCGCACGGCACCCCCGCGGTGTCCGCCGAGGTCACCACGGACACCGGCGGCTACGCCGGGCCCGGCGAGTCGTTCACCGCGCGGGTGACGGTCACCGACGACGGGCCGCGCGCGGTCCGGGACGTCCGGGTCCGGCTCGCCGCGCCGGCCGGCTGGCGGGTCGAGCCGGACGGCCCGACCCGGGTGCGCGCGGTGGCGCCGGGGCACCACGCCCGGGTGGACTTCACCGTCACCACCCCGGCCGGGGCGCCGAACGGGACCGGCCCGCTGACCGCGGACATCCGCCACCGGGGCGGCCGGCTGACCGGGTACGGCGCGGTGACCGTCGCGACCGCACCGGCCGGCACGCCGTGGCTGTCCGACCTGGCGCCGGTCGCCGCGCAGGTCGGCTGGGGCGAGCTCGGCGTCGACCGCAGCGTGGACGGCAACCCGCTGACGATCGCCGGCACCGCCTACGCCAAGGGGATCGCGCCGCACGCCCCGTCCGAGGTGACCTACTACCTGGGCGGCGGCTGCACCCGGTTCACCGCGTCGGCCGGCGTCGACGACGAGACCGGCGGCCGCGGCGCGGTGACCTTCACGGTGCTCGGCGACGGCGCGACGCTGGCCGGGACGGACGTGGTGACCGGCGGGCAGCCGGCCGCGCCGGTCGACGTGGACGTCACCGGGGTGACCGAGCTGGTGCTGGTCGCGGGTCCCGGGCCGGACGGCGACAAGGACTACGACCACTCCGAATGGGTGAACGCCCGGGTGACCTGCGCCTGAACCGGTCAACAGAAAGCGGCAAGTCCGAACACCACACCGGGTGGCCCGGTACCGCCCTGATCTCCACCCAGCGTGACAGCCGAATGCCGCAGGTAACGGCGGAGTGACCGGCACGTGTCACGATCTGGACACGGGATGAGGTCCGCCCCCTTGACAGGCCCACCTGAAGTTAGACAAGGTTTCGATTCTGAGAGGTCGCGTTCACAACTGTTGAGTTTTTGCCGGGTCCCTGAGGAGGCGCGACAATGATGAGCCCTCGTAGCTACGGCGCCGGCGGTGTGTCCGCCATGGCCATCAGACGACGGACCATGTTGAAGGGAATGCTGGGAGCCGGTGCCCTGGCCGGAGTCCCGCTGCTGTCGGCGTGCGGGGACGACTCCGCCGGCGGCGGTGGCGGCGGCGGGGGATCGGTGTCGTTCGGCTCGAACTGGTCGGACGACGTGCCCAAGAAGGGCATCAAGGCGATGATGGACGCCTACGGCAAGGGCAAGGTCTCCATCAACACGGTCGACCACAACTCGTTCCAGGAGAACATCAACAACTACCTGCAGGGTGGTCCGGACGACGTGTTCGGCTGGTTCGCCGGCTACCGCATGCAGTTCTTCGCCGAGCAGGGCCTGATCGGCGACATCAGCGACGTGTGGTCCGACATCGGCAGCGGCTTCTCCGACGCGATGAAGCAGCAGTCGACCGGCAAGGACGGCAAGCAGTACTTCGTGCCGATCTACTACTACCCGTGGGCGGTCTTCTACCGCAAGAGCGTGTGGCAGGAGAAGGGCTACGAGCAGCCGAAGACCCTGGACGAGTTCAAGACCCTGGCCGGGCAGATGAAGACCGACGGCCTGGTTCCGATCGCGTTCGGCGACTCCGACGGCTGGCCGGCGATGGGCACGTTCGACTACCTGAACATGCGCATCAACGGCTACGACTTCCACGTCCAGCTGATGGCCGGCGAGAAGGCGTGGAACTCCAACGAGGTCAAGACGGTCTTCGACACGTGGAAGGGCCTGCTCCCGCTGCACCAGACGGACTCGCTCGGCCGCACCTGGCAGGAGGCCGCGCAGTCGCTGCTGAAGAAGGAGAGCGGGATGTACCTGCTCGGCATGTTCGTCGGCCAGCAGTTCCCCGAGGGCGCCGAGCGCGACGACCTCGACTTCTTCCAGTTCCCCGAGATCGACTCGGCGGTCGGTTCGGACGCGGTCGAGGCGCCGATCGACGGCGTCATGATGGCGCCGCGCCCGCGCAACGAGAGCGGCGCCAAGGACCTGCTGCGCTACATCGGCTCGGCGAAGGCGGAGGACACCTACCTCAAGCTGGACCCGAACAACATCGGCGCCCACAACGACGCGGACACCAGCGGCTACAACGCACTGCAGAAGAAGGGCGAGGAACTGGTGAGCCAGGCCAAGTCGATCTCGCAGTTCCTCGACCGCGACACCCGGCCGGATTTCGCGTCCACGGTGATGATCCCGTCGCTGCAGCAGTTCATCCGCAACCCGAACGACATCGACGGGCTGACCAAGAGCATCGAGGAGCAGAAGAGCTCGATCTTCGGGAGCTGACGCCGTGGCTGACACTGTGGCCGGCTCGACGGTTCGGCGGGCGGGGACGGCGCGGTCGCGCCGGCCCCGCCGGTCGCGCCAGGTGCGCACGCTGAGCGGCACCGACCGGCTCATCGTCGCGCTCATGGTCACGATCCCGACGATCGTCGTGGTCGGGCTGGTGTGGGGGCCGGCGATCGGCACGGTGCTGCTGTCGTTCACCGACTGGAACGGCATCGGGCCCATCAAGGACATCAACGTCGTCGGCCTGGACAACTACCGCGACGTCACCACGATCTACCCGCCGTTCGCGCCCGCCGTGCGGCACAACCTGATCTGGCTGATCGTGTTCTTCCTCGGCCCGACCCTGCTCGGCATGCTGCTCGCCGTCATGCTCGACCGGGAGCTGCGCGGCAGCCGCATCTACCAGAGCATCTTCTTCATGCCGGTGGTGCTCTCCCTCGCGCTGGTCGGCTTCATCTGGCAGCTGATCTACTCCCGCGACCAGGGCCTGCTCAACGACCTGCTGGGCACCAAGACCGACTGGTTCGGCGACCCGGACATCAACCTGTGGGCGGTGCTGGTCGCGGCCGGCTGGCGGCACACCGGCTACATCATGCTGCTGTACCTGGCCGGGCTGAAGTCGGTCGACCCCGCGCTGCGCGAGGCGGCCGCGGTCGACGGCGCCGGCGAGGTGCGCACGTTCCTGCGGGTGGTGTGGCCGGTGATGCGCCCGGTGAACATCATCATCGTGGTGATCACGGTGATCGAGTCGCTGCGCGCGTTCGACATCGCCTGGGTGATCAACAAGGGTCGCAACGGCCTGGAGCTGATCTCGACGCTGGTGACGCAGAACGTGATCGGCGAGGCGAGCCGGGTCGGCTTCGGCTCCGCGCTCGCCACCATCATGATCGTGATCTCCACCGTGTTCATCGTGATCTACCTGATCCAGGTGATGCGGGAGCAGCGCCGATGAGCACCCAGACGACCCAGGCCGTCCGCGCCGAGCAGGGCACCGCGACGCGGGTGCCGCCGCAGCGGAAGAAGCCGCTGACCCCGGCCAGGGTGGCGCTGCGCGTCTTCCTGACGGTGATGGCGGTCGGCTGGATCTTCCCGATCGCCTGGGCGGTCTACAACTCGCTGCGCGACTACGACTTCACCTCGCTGCACGGCTACTTCTCCATCGGCGGGTACACGCTCGAGAACTACGTGCACGCGTGGCAGCGCGGCAACTTCGCCCAGACGTTCACCAACACCGCGATCATCGTGATCCCCTCGGTGCTGATCACGCTGCTGCTCGCGTCGTCGGTGGCCTTCGTGCTGGCCCGGTTCACCTTCAAGTTCAACCTCACGCTGCTCGCGCTGTTCACCGCCGCCAACCTGCTGCCGCAGCAGGCGTTGCTGGTGCCGCTGTTCCGGCTGTTCCTCAACATCGACGTGCCGTACTGGTTCAGCGACTCGGGCACGCTCTACGACACCTACGTCGCGGTGATCGCGGTGAACATCGGGTTCCAGACCGGGTTCTGCACGTTCGTGCTGAGCAACTACATGAAGACGCTGCCGCGCGAGCTGTACGAGTCGGCGATGGTCGACGGCGCCGGGGTCGTGCGGCAGTTCTGGCAGATCGTGCTGCCGCTGTGCCGCCCGGCGCTGGCCGCGCTGTCGGTGCTGCAGGTCACCTGGGTCTACAACGACTTCTTCTGGGCCGTGGCGTTCATGCGCACCGGTGACAAGCTGCCGGTGACGAGCTCGCTGCAGAACCTGCGGGGCCAGTTCTTCACCGACTACAACCTGCTGTCCGCGGGCTCGGTGATCGTCGCGATCCCCACCCTGGTGATCTTCTTCCTGCTGCAGCGGCACCTGCGGGCCGGCCTCACGCTCGGGGCCACGAAGGGATGAGCGGGGGATGAGCCTGCTGCACCTGGCCTCGGACACGGTCAGCCTGGTCCTCGACGGTCGCGGCGGCGGGCTGCCGGCGGTGGTGCACTGGGGCGCGCCGCTGGGCGAGCTGTCCGACGAGGACCTCGCGGTGCTGGCCGACACGACGGTGCCGCCGGCCGGGATCAGCACGCCCGACGAGCCGGTGCCGGTGGCGCTGCTGCCCGAGGCGGTGCGCGGGTACCAGGGGCGTCCGGGGCTGCGCGGCCACCGGTCCGGGACGGCGTGGGTGACCTCCTTCCGGGTGTCCGACCTGCGGGTCGCCGGCTCGTCGGTGCAGATCGCCGCCGAGGACCCGGACGCCCTGCTGCACCTGGAGATCACCGTCGAGCTGACCGGACCGGGCGTGCTGCGGCTGCGCTCCCGGCTGACCAACGACGGCGACGAGCCGTACACCGTGGACGGTCTGGAGGCGGCGCTGCCGGTGCCCGCGCGGGCCACCGAACTGCTGGACCTGACCGGGCACTGGGCGCGGGAGCGCCACCCCCGGCGCCGGGCGTTCGACGCGGGTACCTGGTCGCGGGAGAGCCGGCGCGGGCGTACCGGGCACGACGCGACGCTCGCGCTGCTGGCCGGCACGGACGGGTTCGGCTTCCGGCACGGCGAGGTGTGGGGCCTGCACGTGGCCTGGAGCGGCAACCACGTCACCTACGCGGAGCGGATGCCGGAGGGCACGGCGACGCTGGGCGGCGGCGAGCTGCTCGCCTCCGGCGAGGTGATCCTCGCACCGGGGGAGGAGTACGCCTCGCCGTGGCTGTACGCGGTCTACAGCGGGCGCGGGATCGACGGGCTGAGCGCGGCGTTCCACACCTGGCTGCGCTCGCGGCCCGGCCACCCCGCCGCGCCGCGGCCGGTCGTGCTGAACACGTGGGAGGCGGTGTACTTCGACCACGACCTGGACCGGCTGCGGGCGCTGGCGGACGTGGCCGCGCGGGTGGGCGTGGAGCGGTTCGTGCTCGACGACGGCTGGTTCCGCCACCGCCGCGACGACACCGCGGGTCTCGGTGACTGGTACGTCGACGAGACGGTGTGGCCGGACGGGCTGGCGCCGCTGATCTCGCACGTGACCGGGCTGGGCATGGCCTTCGGCATCTGGGTCGAGCCGGAGATGATCAACGAGGACTCGGACCTGTACCGGGCGCACCCGGACTGGGTGCTCGGGCCGGGTGACGGCGTGCTGCCGCCGCGGGCGCGCCACCAGCAGGTGCTGGACCTGAACGTGCCCGACGCGTACGCGTACCTGCTCGAGCGGCTCGACGAGCTGTTGCGCGCCAACGACATCGCGTTCCTCAAGTGGGACCACAACCGCGACCTGGTCGCGGCCGGCCACGCCGGACGGTCCGGTGTGCACGGTCAGACGCTCGCGGTGTACCGGCTGCTCGACGAGCTGCGCGCGCGGCACCCGGGCGTGGAGATCGAGAGCTGCTCGTCCGGCGGCGCCCGGGTCGACCTGGAGATCCTGGCGCGGACCGACCGGGTGTGGGCGAGCGACTCGAACGACGCGCTGGAGCGCCAGACGATCCAGCGGTGGACCACGCTGCTGCTGCCGCCGGAGCTGGTCGGCGCGCACGTCGGCCCGCCCACGGTGCACTCGAGCGGCCGCACGCAGCACCTGCCGTTCCGGTACGCCACGGCGCTGTTCGGCCACTTCGGCATCGAGTGGGACATCGCGTCGGCCACCGGGCCCGAGCTCGACGCGCTGGCCGCCGGGATCGCCTACTACCGCGGCGTGCGCGACCTGCTGCACACCGGCGAGGTGGTCCGCGCCGACCACCCCGACCCGGCGGCCCTCGTGCACGGCGTGGTCGCCCGGGACCGGTCCGCCGGCGTGTTCGCCTACGTGCAGCTGGCGAGCTCCGCGCGCGGGGTGCCGGCCCCCCTGTGCCTGCCCGGCCTGGACCCGGCCGCCCGCTACCGGGTGGAGGTCGTCGAGCCGGCCGGCCCGCCGGTGACGCTCGGTGCCCCGCAGGCCTGGACACCGCGGGTGCTGACCGGCCGGGTGCTCGCCGAGGTGGGGCTGCGCCCGCCGCTGCTGGCCCCCGAGCAGGCGTGGTTGGTGCAGGTCACAGCGGTCGGCTGAACACGACGCGGACGTAACGTTCTACTTCGGTCTGTCGACTCGCACCTATGTCGGGGTATCTCTCTCCGTGATGTCCGAAGGGTGCGCGCCATGTCCTCAGTGGATCCATCGTCTGCCGTTCCGGCCTCCTCGCCCCGCACCTGGGTGCTCGTCGCCGGCGGGTGGACCGCGCTGTGCTGGCTCGGCATCGTCGTCTGCGTGCTGGTCGGCGCGTGGCCGCCGGTGCTGCTGTTCGTCGTGGCGCTGGTGCCGGTGAGCCTGGTGTGGCGGTTCCGGTACTGGCGGGCGCGGCGGACCCCGGAGGTCCGGGTGATCCGCAAGGCGCCGACGACGGGTCTGTCGGCGGACCACTACCTGGTCGGAATGTCGCACGGGCAGGACACCCCGCAGAGCAGGGCGGAGTTCAACCGGGCGATGGCGCGCGCGGACCAGAAGCAGGCGCAGGGGTTCAACCCGCTCGGCCGGATGCTCCAGCGCGGCGTCAACCGCGGGCTGGGCGGCATGATCGCCGGCTTCTTCCTGCCGGTGCGCGACGCGGTCCGCGAGTACCGCTGGTCGAGGGGCCACGGCAAGCCCCCACTCCTCTGACGCCCACCCCACCCCACCCACCACCCGCCCCGCAGCCGCCCCACCCCGCACCCGAACCGACCCGTGGCGCGGTCGAGTCGGCGTGTGGCGCGGTCGAGTCGCCCCGGCGCATCACCGCCCGGCTCCCACTGCTGGGCGTCGGGTGGCGACGTAGTGGGTCGGCTCGCCGATGTGAGGGGGTCGGCTCGCCGATGCCAGAGGTCGGGTCGCCGGTGTGAGGGGTCGATTCGCCGATGCCAAAGGTCGACTCGCCGGTGTGGGGGGTCGGGTCGGTGGTGGGGGTCAGGTGGTTGCCGGCTCGGTGATGTGTCCGTGGCCGGGGCCGTCCCCTGGCGTCAGGCCGTGCCAGGTGCGCCAGTGGCCGCGGGCCTGGTGGGCGGCGTACCCGGCGGCGACGAGCGCGACCGCCCAGCCCACCATCCCGCTCGGCAGCGCGGCCGAGCCGTCCGGTGCGGCCAGGTAGCCGAGCCAGAAGCTGAACAGGATGAACGTCAGCCCGAGCCACGGCTGCCGGCCGCGCTCCATGATGTTCAGGCAGGTGGCCGAGCCGAGCAGCAGGCCGGGCAGCGCGATGATGCCGCCGATGGTCGGCCGCCCGGCCGCGTCGACCGCCAGGCCGGCCACCACCAGCCCGATCGCGACCAGCGAGCTGGGCCGGCGCAGCGCGTCCAGCGCCGACTGCCGGGTCGGCGCCAGCACCACGAGGCAGGCCAGCAGCACGAAGCTGATCACGGCCGGCCCGCCGACCAGCATGAACACGCCCGTCATGAGGTCGTCCGAGGTGGGCCGCTCGGCGCCGGGCAGCAGCCGCGGCAGGATCGCCCCGGCGGAGAACAGGCCCTCGATCACGGTCGCGATCAGGAACATCTTCAGCCGCAGCCGCGCCGCCGTGCCCGGAGGCAGTTCCTCGGGCGGGTCCACCCGGCGGACCACGCCGGCGGCCTCGAGCGCCGGGACCTCGTTGCGGCGGCGGAAGTCCCAGGAGAAGTAGGCGGCGGTCAGGGCCACGCCGACGACGGACAGCACCAGGAATCCCGGCCGGTCCGCGTGCGCCAGGTCGGCATCGACCTGCTCGCCCTCGGTGACGCCCGCCGTGGCGCCCGCGACCGCCAGCCCGGCGAGCAGCACGAGCCATGCGGCGAGCGTGATCCCGAACGCCGGCGACCGGTACGGGTTGTAGCTGCCGCGCGCGACGCAGGCCGCCACGTACCGCCGGGACAGCGCCGCGCGCACCAGGCGAAGCACCAGGAACACGGCGACGCCGGCCAGCGGCACGACGATCAGCGGCAGGGCCCGCGCGGCCAGGTCGGTGTCGGCGGGCCGCGGTGCCGGTGCCCAGCGGTGGATCAGCAGCACGGTCAGGGGCAGCGCCGACGCCGCCGCGAGGAACCCGGCGACCACCGACATCCCGCGCCCGGCTCTGCCGTTGTCCATGTACCCCTCCTGACCTGCGGCGAAAGGTCGACCTTCCATCGCATCGACCAGATCCGCGGGCCTGTTACGACCATGTGGGATCGATCGCAGCGCCTGATCGATAATCGGGGCGTGGGCGCGAAGATCAGACCGTTCCGGCCGGCGGACGAGCGAACCCTGTACGACATCTGCCTGCGCACCGGCGACAGCGGCGCGGACGCCAGCGGCCTGTACCGCGAGCCCGGCCTGCTCGGCGCCATCTACGTCGGCCCGTACCTGCGGCTGGCCCCGTCGCTGGCGCTGGTCGGCGAGGACGAGTCCGGTGTGGCCGGATACGTGCTGGGGGTGCCCGACACGCGCGCGTTCGAGGCGCAGTGCGAGCGGGTGTGGTGGCCGGCGCTGCGGGCCCGCTACGGCCCGGGTTCGTTTCCCCCGGGCAGTCTCGACGACCGGCTGGTCGGCCTGATCCACGCCCCGCCCACGGCGAGCCAGGACGTCGTCGAGCGTTATCCGGCGCACCTGCACATCGACCTGTTACCTCGGCTGCAGGGCCGCGGCTACGGCCGCCGCATGCTGGAGTCGCTGTTCGCCGCGCTGCGCGACGCCGGAGCCGGCGCCGTCCACCTGGGAGTGGGCCTGGCGAACGAGCGCGCGATCACCTTCTACCACCGGATGGGCTTCACCGTCGTCCACCGCTACGACACCTCCCAGATCATGGCCCGCCCCCTCTGACGCGCGAGTCCCCCGTTCCGGACCCGCGAGTCCCCCGTTCCGGTCCTCCGAGTCCCCGCGTCGGCAAGGGGGCTCGGGTGTCGGGAGTGGGGGACTCGCGGGGCGGGAGTGGGGGACTCGCGGGTTCAGAGGCCGAGGAGGTGGGCCAGGCGCTCGGTGTGGGTGTCGGCGTCGCCGAAGGCCAGGGCGCTCGCGAGGGCGTGCCGGGTGTGGAAGTGCAGGTCGTGCTCGGCGGTGAAGCCGATCGCGCCGTGCACCTGGTGGCCGAGCGAGCACACCCGCTGGTACGCCTCGCTCACCCACGACTTCGCCACCGCCACCTCGACCGACGCGTCCAGCCCGCGGCCCAGCCGCCAGATCGCCTCGTAGGCGATGAACCGCGAGCCGAGCACGTCGATGGCCATGTTCGCGCAGTGGTGCTGCACCGCCTGGAACGACCCGATCGGCCTGCCGAACTGCTCGCGCTGGGTCGCGTACTCGACGGTCGCGTCCAGCACCGCCTGGGCGCCGCCGACCATCTCCGCGCACGCCACCGCCGCGCCGTACGCCTCGACCACGCCGGGCGCCACGTCCACCGGCGTGCCCGGCGCGGCGAAGCGCACCCGGTACTTCGGGTCCAGCCCGACCACGTCCTGCCGGGTCACCTCCCCGGCCGACGGCACGACCGACAGCGAGCCGCCGTCGGCGACGACGAAGCCGTCCGCCGCGGCCGCGTACGGGACGAGGTCGGCCACCCCGTCCACGGCGGACGCGAACGTGTGGACCCGGCCCGCCGCGACCTCCTCGCGCAGCGACTCGACGGCCATCGCGCAGGCCAGCGACGCCGCGAACGGCGAGGGCACCGCGTGCCGGCCGAACTCCTCGGCCAGCAGGCAGGCCTCGAGGAAGCCCATCGACTCGTCGAACGCCACGCCGGTCCAGCCGAGGTCGACGATCTCCTTCCACGTCGACGTCGAGTACCCGGCCTCCTCGCCGGCGACGCCGCGGGCGGACGCGCCGGGATGCGCGGCGAGGAACTCCCGCGCCGTGCGCCGGATCAGCTCCTGGTCCTCGGTGAGCGTGAGATCCATCAGCGCGACACCGGCGGGATCTTGTCCGACCGCACCCACACGCCCGGCCGCTGCTCCCAGAACAGCTGCACGAGCACGCCGCCGGTCTGCTTGGGGTGGATGAACGTGTGCTTCCAGCGGGCCCCGTCCGTGACGCCCTCCTCGTCGTCGAACGTCGGGATGTCGTGGTGGCGGCAGGCGGCCATCGCGGCGTCCCAGTCCGACACCTGGAAGGTGACGTGGTGGGCCGCGGCGCCGTTGCGGGAGAAGAACTTCTCGATGAACGAGTCCTCGCCGCGCGGCATGATCACCTCCCAGCAGATGCTCGACCCGGGGATGTTCAGCACGAGGTCGGCCATGTCGGGGTGCTCGTCGGCCGCGGTCCGCCACACCTCGACGAAGCCCGCCAGGTCGGCGTACCAGCGCGCGAGCTCGTCGCGGTCGAGGAACGCCTGGCAGATGTGGTCGAGCGCCACCACGCCGAGCGTCGGTCCGTCCACAGCGGACGGCTGGACCGCGCTCGGGGTGTCGTCGCCGCAGAAGGCCAGCGTGCCGGGCCCGCGGAGGCGGAACAGCACGCCGGGGCCGTGTTCGGGCGGCGACAGCGACGCCTCCACCCACTTGCCGGCGACGCCGTCGGTCGGCTTGATGCCGCGCTCCTCGAGCTCGGCCACCGCCGCGTCCAGGTCGGGGACCTCGACGCCGACGTGGTGCAGGCCCGGCCGGCCGTTGTGCTCGTCGAGCCAGCGCTGCAGCGGCGAGGACTCGTCGGTGGGCGCGAGCACGAGCCACGCGTGCCCCCAGTTGCCCGGGATCACCATCCGCACGCCGCGCATGCCGGTCTCGGCGCTTTCCCAGCGGGAAACGGCACCGAACCCGAACACCTTCTGCAGGAACGAGACCTGCGCGTCGAGGTCGGGCACCAGCTGGGCGACGTGGTCGATCCGGTAGATACGCATTGCGTCAGGGCCTCTCAGCTCGGGTGCGGCTCGATCCAGTCGTACTCGTTGTCCACGAGCTCCTTGACCAGGCGCAGGTTGTAGCGGTTCATGGCGGCGATCCGCTCGGCGAGCTCGGCGACCTCGCTCGTCGAACTCCTCGGCCGGGAGCACGCTGTTGACCAGGCCGAACTCGAGCGCGCGCTCGGCGTCCAATCCGGACGCCGGTGAACAGCATCTCCTTCGCGCGTGCCTTGCCGACCCGCTTCGGCAGCCGCTTCATCCCGCCCCAGCCGGGCGCCGAGCCGCCGAACGCCGGCTGGTCCGGGTCGGGCTCGCCGTCCTCAGTGATCTTCGGCGGTACGGCGGGCGCGCGGACAGGGTGATCTCGGCCAGGCCCAGCTGGGCGTTGTCCGAGGCGACGATGAAGTCCGCCGCGAGCGCGAGCTCCAGACCGCCGCCGAGCGCGTAGCCGTGCACCGCCGCGAAGACCGGGACCCAGGTCTGCTCGATCAGTCGAGAACGTCTTCTGGCCGAGCCGGCCCTGCTCGACGCGATCCTTCGGGGTCAGGCTCTCCGACCACTTCACGTCCATGCCGGCGCAGAACGCGCGCTCCCCGGCGCCGCGCAGCACGGCAACGCACACGTCCTCGTCGTCGTCGATCTCGGTGAACAGCGCCCGCAGCTCGTGCATCGAGTCCGGCGTCGAGCGCGTTGAGCTTGTCCGGCCGGTTGAGCGTGATCCAGGCGATCCGATCTTCGATCCGTACGTCAAGGGTTTCGTATGACATGTTCTCCATCTTCCGACGGGTCAACTTCTGGGCAGGCCGAGCCCGCGGGTGGCGATCACGTTGCGCTGGATCTCCGTCGTGCCACCGAGGAACGTGGCCGCGACGGCGTCGAGCCGCAGGTGCGTGAACAGCCGCGCCGAGCGGGGCGCCCTCGCGCCGCCACAGCTCGGCGTGCGGCCCGAACGCCTTCGCGCCGGTGCGCGCGAGCCGCTGGTCAGCTCCGCGCCGAACAGCTGGTTCACCGACGCCTCGTAGCCCGGCGCCTCGCCGGCGGCCTGCTTGGACACCGTGTAGCGGGCCAGGTTGTAGAGCACCCGGATCTCGGTGTACCGGCGGGCGATCTCCTGCCGCAGCGCGGTCGCCGGTCCGGGCGCAGGAACTCCGCCGGCCTCGCTTCACGTAGCGTGACCAAGGTCGGACAGTGCCTGCTCGAACTTGACGGTCGCGCCGATGCCGGCCCGCTCGAAGCTCAGCGCGTCCATCGCGACGTACCAGCCCCGGTTCTCCTCGCCCACCCGGTTCGCCACCGGGATCCGCGCACGTCGTCGAAGAACATCTCCGCGAACGGCACGTCACCGCGGATGTCGGTGATCGGCCGGACGGTCACACCGGGCGTCGCCGTGTCCACCAGCAGGAACGTGATGCCCTGGTGCTTCTGCGGCGCGTCCGGGTCGGTACGCACCAGCACGAACAGCCAGTCCGCCTGCACGCCGAGCGAGGTCCACACCTTCTGCCCGTCGACCACGTAGTGGTCGCCGTCGCGGACCGCGCTTCGTGCGCAGCGAGGCCAGGTCCGAGCCCGACGCCGGGCTCGGAGAAGCCCTGCGCCCAGGTCCGCTCGCCGCGCGCGATCGGCGGCAGGTGCTCGGCCTTCTGCTCCTCGGTGCCGTGCGCCAGCAGCGTCGGGCCGAGCAGGAACACGCCGATGCCGTTCACCGTCGGCACCCGCGCCCGCATCATCTCCTCGTGCAGGATGAACTCCCGCATCGCGGACAGCCCGGCGCCGCCGTACTCGGCCGGCCAGTGCGGCGCGATCCAGCCACGCTCGGCCAGCGCGGCGGCCCAGGCGCGGGCGCCGCTCTCGGCGGGCGGGGTCGGCGGAGTGCCGGTCGGCGGGCCAGTTGTAGCCCCACACGTCCTCGGGTTCGAGGCTGTGCTCGGCTGCCGGGTCCGGCCGGTACCCGGCCGGGAAGCGTTCGGGGACGAACGCGCGTACCTCCTCGCGGAACGCGGCTTCCTCGGGAGTGTCCTCCCAGTTCATGAGCCTCCTATCCAGCGGCCGCCTCGGGACCGGCCTCGCGGTCCCAGGTGGACGACGTGATGCCGCGGTCGCCCTCGGCCGCGCAGCCGGTACTTCGCGACCTTGTCGGTGGGCGTGCGGGGCAGCGAGTCGAGGAACTCCACGTAGCGCGGCACCATGAACCTCGGCAGCCGTTCGGTGCAGAACTCCACCAGCTCCTCGGGGTCGAGCGACGCGCCCGGCCGCAGCACCACCGCGAGCTTCACGTCCTCGTCCTCCAGCTCCGAGGGCACGCCGAACGCGGCGCTACTCCAGGACCGCCGGGTGCAGGTTGACCTCGCACTCCAGCTCGAACGCGGAGATGTTCTCGCCGCGGCGGCGGATCGAGTCCTTCATCCGGTCCAGGAAGTAGAAGTACCCGTCCTCGTCGCGCCACACCTGGTCGCCGGTGTGGAACCACAGGTTGCGGAAGGTCTCCGCGGTGGCCTCGGGCGTGCCGTAGTAGCCGGTGGTGATCACGAACGGCTGCCTGGGCCGCAGTACCAGCTCACCCGGCTCGCCGGGGCCGACCTCGCGGTCGTGCTCGTCGACCACCGCCGCGACGAACCGCTCGTCGTGCACGGTGCCGCAGGACCCGACCCGCCACTGCGCCGTACGGGCTGCCGGTGGCGATGCCGGCCTCGGTCGAGGTGTAGGTCTCCACCGAGCGCACCCCGAAGCGCTCGCGCAGCGGCTCGTCCAGCGCCGACTTGCCCATGTAGAACATCTCGAGTGGATGGTTCCGTCGTCCGGGGTCGGTTCCCGGTTGAGCAGGATCGGGATCATCGAGAACACGCTCATCGCGACCTGCGCGTCGAAGTGGCGCACGTCGTCCCAGAACCGCGAGGCGCTGAACCGCTCGACGACCGCGAGCGTGCCGCCGGACAGCAGCGCCGACATCATCCCGTCCCACAGGCCCGCCGCGTGGAACAGCGGCAGCGGGCAGTAGATCGTCTTGCCCCACCGGTCGAGGAAGTTCAGCGAGTCGTACGCGCAGGTCAGCGCGAGCGCGTGGGAGCACATGGCGCCCTTGGACGGGCCGGTCGTGCCGGACGTGTACATGATCGCCTGCAGGTCGGAGAACGCGATACCGGCCCGCGGCTCGTCGTCGCCGTGGTCGAGCAGGCTCGACAGCGCGACGGCCGGCTTGCCGAGCGCGGCGGCGTGCTCGCCGCCGCGCACCACCAGCCGGCCGAGCCCGGGTAACCGGCCGGCCACCGGCGGTATCCTGTCCACATAGGACGAGTCGACGATCAGGACGGTCGAGTCGGAGCTGAACAGCACGTGCCGCAGCAGCTCGCCGCGGTGCGCGGTGTTCACCGGCACCGCCACCGCGCCGATCCGCGCCAGCGCGAACACGATCGGCACGAACTCCGGGCAGTTCGGCAACATCACCGCGACGTGGTCGCCCTTGCCGACGCCGAGCGCGAGCAGGCCCTGCGCCAGCCGGTTCGCCGTCGTGTGGACCTCGCCGTAGGTCAGCTCGCCGTCCCGGAACCTCAGGAACGGCTCGGTCCGGTGACTGTCCGCCCTGGACCGGAGTACGTCGCCGAGAACGAAGCTCTCCAACGTCTCCTTGCGCATCACACCTCCGCTGAGGCCTCGGAATCACGCCAGGCGGGACGGCAGGGAGTGCACCGCCCTCGCGGTCACGAGGCTCGCACCATTGCTTCCATCCGAACACGAATCGGACGGAGGCGCCACCCTCGGGTGATCTGTGCCTCGTACCGGCCCCACCGGCCACCACCCGCGAGTCCCCCGTTCGCGCCCGGTGAGTCCCCCGTTCGCGGGCGCCCGGGTCGGCCGTTCGCCGGGGGCGGCGCTACCCGGCGCGGCGGCCCAGCGCGCCGATGGTGAGCCAGGTGTAGTCGACGAAGGACGGGTCGGCGTAGGAGCTGTACGCCTCCGCGAGCTCACCGGCGGTGACCGCACCGCTGGCCACGGCCGGCTCCTCGATCAGCCGGTGCGTCGCGGTCAGCCAGCGGGCCAGGGCGGACCCGCCGCGCGCCGGGACCACGTGGCCCTCGGCGTGGCAGTCGACCAGCCCGGCCTCCTCGAGCGGCACCGGCAGCCGACGCGCCCACACCGGGTCGGTGCCGACCGACGTCGCCATCAGCGCGCCGAGCGCGGTCAGCGCCCGGCCGACGGCGGGCCGGCTCGCCAGCTCGGGCACCGGCGTGCCGCACTCGACGACAAGCCAGCCGCCGGGCCGCAGCCACGTCGCCATCCGCCGCACCGCCTCGTCGCGCCGGGTCAGGTGTTCCAGCACGAACCGGGAGTGGATCAGGTCGAACTCGCCGGGCGGCTCGTCCACGGTCACGTCGTGGTACATCACCCGGATCCCGGTCTCCGCGAGCGGGGCGAGGAAGTCGGTGCTCATGTCGGTCGCGGTCACGTTCGCCGCGCCGGCCCGGTCGGCGAGCATCAGCGCCACGGACCCGGCGCCCGCGCCGACCTCGAGGCACTGCCAGCCGGGCCGCACGCCGACCCGGTCGAGCAGCCGCGCGGTGAAGGGGTCGAAGACCTCCTGCAGCAGGGTGAGCCGGTCGTGCTCGACCCGCGTCCTGGTGTCGACGTACGCGGTCCAGCTGGGGGACTCCGGCATGAGAGTGGATCTTAGGTCAAGATCACGGCAAATGTCGTCCGATGTATTTGCCATCTTTTGCATCGGAGCGGACACGGCGTGAGTGTCGGCGCGGTTTACATCAGATGACTGGCTGCATAGTGTCGCCTCGTACAGTGTGCTCGGAACCCAGAGACGGGAGCTTCGCCTTGCGGCTCATGCGAGTGGGCGCCCCCGGCGCCGAACGCCCGGTGGTGCTGGACGACCAGGATCGGGCGTTCGCGCTCGGCCCGGACATCTGCGCCGACATCGACGGCGCGTTCCTCGCCGGCGGTGGCATCGCCGCGGTGCGCTCCGCGCTCGACGCGGGCGGGCTCCCGGCCGTGGACATCGCCGCGGAGCGGGTCGGCCCGCCGATCGCCCGGCCCCAGGCGGTGGTCTGCATCGGGATGAACTACGCCGCGCACGCGGCCGAGACGGGCGCGTCGCCGCCCGCGGCGCCGGTGGTGTTCTTCAAGCACCCCAACACGGTCGTCGGCCCGTTCGACGACGTGCTGGTGCCGCGCGGGGCGGTGAAGGTCGACTGGGAGGTCGAGCTGGGCGTGGTGATCGGCCGCCGCGCCCGCTACCTCGCCTCGCCCGAGGAGGCGCTCGCCTGCGTGGCCGGCTACGTGCTGTCCAACGACGTGTCCGAGCGGGACTTCCAGATCGACCCGGCGGTCTCCGGTGGACAGTGGTCGAAGGGCAAGTGCTGCGAGACGTTCAACCCGCTCGGCCCGTGGCTGGTGCCGGCCGGCGAGGTCGCCGACCCGCAGGCGCTGGGACTGCGCTCGTTCGTCAACGGCGAGCCGCGCCAGGACTCGACGACCGCGGACATGGTGTTCGGCGTCGCGACCCTGGTGCACCACCTCTCGCAGTACATGGTCCTCGAGCCGGGCGACCTGCTGAACACCGGCACTCCGCAGGGCGTCGCGCTGTCCGGCCGGTTCCCGTACCTTTCGGTCGGCGACGTGATGGAGATCGAGATCGACGGGCTCGGCCGGCAGCGGCAGGTGCTGGCCAAGGCCTGACCGGGGTTCGGGAAGGAGTGCGTTGACCACGCGGGTCGCGTTGATGGCCACGTGTCTGACCGACACGTTCTTCCCGGACACCGCGCGCGCCGTGGTCCGGCTGCTGGAGCGGCTGGGCTGCACCGTCGAGTTCCCCGCGGCGCAGACCTGCTGCGGGCAGATGCACTACAACACCGGCTACCGCCGCCAGGCCGCGGTGCTGGCCCGCCGGACCGCCCGCGTCTTCGACGGCTACGACGCGGTCGTCGCGCCGTCCGGCTCGTGCGTCGGCATGGTCCGCGACCTGTACCCGGGCCTGCACCGCGCGACCACGTCGGTCGCGGCGCGGACCTACGAGCTGTCGGAGTTCCTGGTCGACGTGCTCGGCGTGACCGACGTCGGCGCCTACTTCCCGCACCGGGTCACCTACCACCCGACCTGCCACTCGCTGCGCATGCTCGGCGTGGGGGACAAGCCGCTCGCGCTGCTGCGCGAGGTGCGCGGGCTGGACCTGGTCGAGCTGCCGGCCGACCGCCAGTGCTGCGGGTTCGGCGGCACCTTCGCGCTGAAGAACGCCGACACGTCGACCGCGATGCTCGCCGACAAGATGCGCAACGTCCTGGACACCGGCGCGCAGGTGCTGACCGCCGGCGACAACTCGTGCCTGATGCACATCGGCGGCGGGCTGTCCCGGCTCAGCACCGGCGTGCGGGCGCTGCACCTCGCGGAGATCCTGGCCAGCACGGAGGAGGAGCCATGGGCCGCAACCCGGTGACCTGGCTGGGCAGCCCCGCCTTCCCGGAGGCCGCGCGGACCGCGCTCGCCGACACCCAGCTGCGCGGCAACCTCGCGCACGCCACCACGACGATCCGCACGAAGCGGGCCGCGGCGGTGGCCGAGCTGCCCGACTGGGAGCGGCTGCGCCGGGCCGGCGAGGCGATCAAGGACGACGTCCTGTCCCGTCTGGACGTCCACCTGGAGCGGCTGGAGCGGTCGGTCACCGCGCGCGGCGGCGTGGTGCACTGGGCGCGCGACGCCGAGGAGGCCAACGAGATCGTGCTCGGTCTCGTCCGGGACGCGGGCGCGAGCGAGGTCGTCAAGGTCAAGTCGATGGCCACCGCGGAGATCGGGCTGAACGAGGCGCTCGCCGCGGGCGGAGTCACCGCCACCGAGACCGACCTGGCCGAGCTGATCGTCCAGCTCGGCGACGACCGGCCCTCGCACATCCTGGTGCCGGCGATCCACCGCAACCGCGCGGAGATCCGGGACATCTTCCGGCGCAGGATGCCGCACGCGGCCGGCGTGTCGGACCGCCCCGCCGACCTCGCCGAGGCGGCGCGCACGCACCTGCGCCGCAGGTTCCTCTCCGCGAAGGTCGCGATCTCCGGCGCGAACTTCGCGGTGGCCGACACCGGGACGGTGGTCGTGGTGGAGTCCGAGGGCAACGGGCGGATGTGCCTGACCCTGCCGGAGACGCTGATCACCGTGATGGGCATCGAGAAGCTGGTGCCCACCTGGCAGGACCTGGAGGTGTTCCTGCAGCTGCTGCCGCGCTCGTCGACCGCGGAGCGGATGAACCCGTACACCTCGGTGTGGACCGGCGTGACGCCCGGCGACGGCCCGCGCGCGTTCCACCTGGTGCTGCTGGACAACGGGCGCACCGCGACGCTGGCCGACCAGGTGGGCGGCAGGCGCTGCGCTGCATCCGCTGCTCGGCGTGCCTGAACGTGTGCCCGGTCTACGAGCGCACCGGCGGGCAGGCGTACGGCTCGGTGTACCCGGGCCCGATCGGCGCCATCCTGACCCCGCAGCTGGTGCGGGCTCGGGCGACCCGCCGACCGACGCGTCGCTGCCGTTCGCCTCGTCGCTGTGCGGGGCGTGCTTCGAGGTGTGCCCGGTGCGCATCGACATCCCGGAGGTGCTGGTGCACCTGCGCGGCAAGGTGGTCGAGGCGAAGGGCCCGTACACGCCGGAGGCGGTCGCGATGGCGGCGGCGTCCTGGGTGATGGCCTCGCCGCGCCGGTTCCGGCTGGCCCAGCGGTTGGCCTCGATGCTGCGGCTGGTCGCGCGGCGGGGCCGGATCAAGCGGCTGCCCTGGCCGGGGTCGGCGTGGACGGACTCGCGGGACGTGCCGGCGCCGCCGCCGGAGTCGTTCTCGGCGTGGTGGCGGAGGACCCGTGGCTGACTCCCGCGACGTCGTGCTCGGCCGCATCCGCGCGGCGCTGGCGGACCGGCCGCGCCCGCCCGGGGTGCGCCGCGACTACGAGCGGTCCCGACCGCTGGGCGACGTGCCGGCGCTGTTCGCGCTGCGGGTGGCCGACTACCGCGCGGTGGTGCGCCGGGTGCGGGAGGCGCGGCTGCCGGAGCGGATCGCGGAGTCGTTGCGCGAGCGGGGCGCGCGCCGGCTGGTCGCGCCGGAGGACCTGCCCGGCTGGTGGCGGGTGGCGGAGGTGGTGTGGTCGCTGGACGGGCCCGCGCACCCGCTGGCGCGCCGGACGCTGGACCGGTCGGACGGCGTGCTGACCGGCTGCGCGGTGGCGATCGCCGAGACCGGCACGATCGTGCTGGACGCGGGCGAGGCGCAGGGGCGGCGCGCGCTGACCCTGCTGCCGGACTACCACCTGTGCGTGGTGCGCGAGGCGCAGGTCGTCGGCACCGTGCCCGAGGCGCTCGCCCGCCTGGATCCGATGCGCCCGCTGACGTTCATCAGCGGCCCGTCCGCGACCAGCGACATCGAGCTGGACCGCGTCGAGGGCGTGCACGGCCCCCGCAACCTGGAGGTCCTCGTCACCACCGACTGACCCCGCGAGTCCCCCGCCGACCCCCGCTCCGGACCCCGCGAGTCCAACGCTCCGGACCCGACCCGCGTGTCCAACGCTCCGGACCCGCGAGTCCGCCGTTCGGCGTGTTCGGAATGGGGGACTCGCGCGACCGGAACGGGGACTCGCGAGTGATCATCGGATCAATGGCGGGGTTCAATGCTGGGGTTGGGGGTGTGGTGCTCTGGATTCCGCGGACACGATCAGGTATACATCGGACGTCTGATCGCTCGTCGAGGAAGGGGGACGCGCTCGCATGGCGCGCATCGTCGGCCTGGACGTGCTGGACATCCGCTTTCCGACCTCGCGGGAGCTCGACGGCTCCGACGCGATGAACCCCGACCCCGACTACTCGGCGGCCTACGTCGTGCTGCGCACCGACGAGGGCCTGGACGGCTACGGCCTCGCGTTCACCATCGGGCGCGGCAACGACGTGCAGGCCGCCGCGATCGGGGCGCTCGCCGGCATGGTCGTCGGCCGGCCCGTGCCGGACACCGCCGCCGCGCTGGCCGCGCTGTCCGCGGACCTGGTCGGCGACTCGCAGCTGCGCTGGCTCGGCCCGGAGAAGGGCGTCATGCACATGGCGGTCGGCGCGGTGGTCAACGCCGCGTGGGACCTCGCCGCCCGCCGCGCCGGACGTCCACTGTGGAGCTTCCTGGCGGGGATGACGCCCGAGGAGATCGTCGGCCTGGTCGACTTCCGCTACCTCACTGACGCGCTCACCGAGCCCGAGGCGCTGGACATCCTGCGCGCGGCCGAGCCCGGCCGGGCGGAACGGGTGGCCCGCCTGCGGACCGCCGGGTACCGCGCCTACAGCACGAGCCCGGGCTGGCTGGGCTACTCCGACGAGAAGCTGGTGCGGCTGGCCAAGCAGGCGGTCGCGGACGGCTTCGACATGATCAAGCTCAAGGTCGGCGGCGCGCTCGACGACGACGTGCGGCGCATGCGGCTGGCACGCGCGGCGGTCGGCCCGGACGTGCGGATCGCGGTGGACGCCAACCAGCGGTGGGACGTCGGGCCGGCGATCGAGTGGATGCACGTGCTCGCGCCGTTCGACCCGTACTGGATCGAGGAGCCGACCTCGCCCGACGACGTGCTCGGCCACCGCGCGATCGCCGAGGCCGTCGCGCCGATCCGGGTGGCGACCGGCGAGCACGTGCAGAACCGGGTGGTGTTCAAGCAGCTGCTGCAGGCCGGCGCGGTGTCGGTGGTGCAGCTCGACGCCGCGCGGGTCGGCGGGGTCAACGAGAACCTCGCGATCCTGCTGCTGGCCGCCAAGTTCGGCGTGCCGGTGTGCCCGCACGCGGGCGGTGTCGGCCTGTGCGAGATGGTGCGGCACCTGTCGATGTTCGACTACGTGGCGGTCTCCGGCACCGACGAGGGCCGCGCCATCGAGTGGGTCGACCACCTGCACGAGCACTTCACCGACCCGGCCGTGGTGCGCGGCGGGCGTTACCTCGTGCCGGCCGAGCCGGGCTTCTCGGCGCGCATCCGCGATGAGAGCCTGGTGCGGTACGCCTATCCCGACGGTCCGGAGTGGAGATCCCACATGACCGACGACTTCGAGGGGATGCGCGCGGTGGTCACCGGCGGCGCGTCCGGCATCGGCCTGGCCACCGCGGCGCTGCTCGCCGCGCGCGGCGCGCGGGTCGCCGTGCTCGACCTGACGCCCGAGGGCCCGCCGCGCTGCGCGGCTTGCGCTGCGACGTCGTCCGACGACGCCGAGGTCGGTCGCGGCGGTCGGCGCCGCGGTGGACGGAGCTCGGCGGCATCGACGTGCTGGTGAACAACGCGGGCATCGGCGCCGCAGGGCGACGTCACGGCCAACGCGGACGACGAGTGGCACCGGGTGCTGGACGTGAACGTGGTCGGCATGGTCCGGGTCACGCGCGCCGCGCTGCCGGCCTGCGCCGGTCCGGCGTCGGCGGCCGTGGTCAACACCTGCTCCATCGCCGCGACGGCAGGGGCTGCCGAACCGGGCGCTGTACTCGGCGAGCAAGGGCGCCGTGCTGCGGGCTGACGCTCGCGATGGCCACCGACCACGTCGACGACGGCATCCGGGTCAACTGCGTGTGCCCCGGCACCGCGGACACCCCGTGGGTCGGCCGGCTGCTCGACGCCGCGGACGACCCGGCCGCCGAGCGCGCGGCGCTGGCCGCCCGCCAGCCCATGGGCCGGCTGGTCACCGCCGAGGAGGTCGCCCACGCGATCGCTTACCTGGCCGGCCCGCTGTCCTCGTCGACCACCGGCACCGCCCTGGCCGTGGACGGCGGCATGCACGGCCTGCGACCCCGCCCGAGGCCCTGACATGCCCGCGAGTCCAACGCTCCGGTCGGGTGAGTCCAGCATTCCGGTCGTCGCGAACGTTGGACACGCGGGTCGGGAGCGTTGGACTCGCGGGTCAGGAGGCGTCGGCGGAGCCCAGGGTCCTGCGCAGCCACTGCTCCACGCCGGCGACGTGCACGGTCGCCCACGAGCGGGCCAGCTCCGGCTCGTGCGCGGCGATCGCCTCGTAGATCGCGCGGTGCTGCTCGCGGGTCTTGGCCACCGCGCCCTTCTCGGTCAGGCCGCGCCAGATCCGGGCCCGCGTCGTCGGGCCGGACAGGCTGTCGATCAGCGAGCACAGCACCGGGTTGCCCGAGCCCAGGGCGATCCGCCGGTGGAACTCCAGGTCGTTGGCGACCAGCGCCTCGACGGTCGGCGACTCGTCGAGCCCTTCCAGGAGGGCGGCCGAGCTCGCGATGTCCTGCTCGGTCATGCGCATCGCGGCCATCGCGGTCGCCGCGGGCTCCAGGATGCGGCGCACCGCGAGGAAGTCGAGCACCGTGTCGTCGCGGTGGAAGTCGACCACGAACGTCATCGCGTCCAGCAACAGCTTCGGCTCCAGGCTGGTGACGTACGTGCCGTCGCCCTGCCGCACGTCGAGCACCCGGATCAGGCACAGCGCCTTGACCGCCTCGCGCAGCGAGCTGCGCGACAGGCCCAGCCGCGACGCCAGGTCGGCCTCCTTCGGCAGCCGGTCGCCGGGCGCCAGCTCACCGGAAATGATCATGCCTTTGATCTTGTCGATCGCTTCGTCGGTGACCGGCATGGCACGACCCTTCATGCAGACCTCGGATGTTTCGCTCGCCAGGTTGCCACGAATGGAGGCCCGATGCGTGTCGCCCTGCACACCCGGCTCAAGCCGGACAAGGAACGCGAGTACGAGCGCGTCCATGCGGTCATTCCCGCCGAGCTGGACATCGCCCTGCGCGAGGCCGGCGTTTCGTCGTGGCGGATCTGGCGCGACGGGCTGGACCTGTTCCACGTCGTGGAGGTCGTCGACTACGCCGCCATGCGCCACGCGCTGCGCGACCATCCGGCCAACGTGCCGTGGCAGGCCCGGATGGCCGAGCTGCTCGACGTCGAGGACGACTACTCCGGCGCCGACACCGGCCTGCGCCTGGTCTGGGAGCTGCCGTGAACCTCGCCCCGCTCGGCCTCGGCTGCGCCCAGCTGGGCAACCTCTTCCGGGCCATGTCCGGCGAGAACGCGCGGGCGATCGTGGACACCGCGTGGGCCCGCGGCATCCGCTACTTCGACACCGCCCCGCACTACGGCCTCGGCCTGTCCGAACGCCGCCTCGGCGCCGCCCTCGCCGGCCGCCCGCGCGACGACTACGTGCTGTCCACCAAGGTCGGCCGGCTGCTCGTGGACAACCCCGGCGGCGCGGGGGAGCGCGACACCGAGGGCTTCGACGTGCCGGCGACGCTCGCGCGCCGCCGCGACTACAGCCGGGACGGCGCGCTGCGCTGCCTGGAGTCCAGCCTCGGCCGGCTGGGGACCGACCGGGTCGACATCGCGTTCGTGCACGACGCGGAGGACCACGTCGCCGAGGCGCTCGACGGCACCCTGCCGGCGCTCGCCGAGCTGCGCGACCAGGGCGTGCTCGGCGGGATCGGGCTCGGCATGAACGTCGTCACCGCGCTCGCCGAGTTCGTCCGCCGGGCCGACGTGGACGTGGTGCTGGTCGCCGGGCGGTACACGCTGCTCGAGCAGCCGGCGCTGGACGAGTTGCTGCCGCTGTGTGCCGAGCGGGGCGTCGCCGTGCTGGCGGCCGGCGTGTTCAACTCCGGCATCCTCGCCTCCCCGGTGCCCGGCGCGACCTACGACTACACGACCGCGCCCGCCGAGCTCGTGGCCCGCGCGCAGCGGATCGCCGCGGTCTGCGCGCGGCACGGCGTCGAGCTGCCGCACGCCGCGATCGCGCTGACCGCCGCGCACCCGGTCGTGCACGGCCTCGTGCTCGGTGCCGAGTCGCCGGCCCAGGTCGAGCAGAACGCCGACCGGTTCGCCGATGCCCGTGCCCGACGCGCTGTGGGCCGACCTGAGGGCGGAGGGGCTGCTGCGCGCCGACGTGCCCGTGCCGGGGCGGCAGCCGTGATCGACGCGCACCACCACCTGTGGGATCCGGCCCGCCGCGACTACCCGTGGATGGCCGGCGCGGCCATGGACCCGATCCGCCGCCCGTACACGCCGGCCGACCTGCGCGAGGTGACCGGGGCGGAGGGAACCGTCCTGGTGCAGACCGTGTCCTCGGACGCCGAGACCGAGGAGTTCCTGGCGACCGCGACGGATTCGGGCGGGCTCGTCCGCGGCGTCGTCGGATGGGTCGACCTGACCGATCCCGGCGTGTCCGACCGGCTGGCCCTGCTCGAGCGAGTGGGGCCCGCTCGTCGGAATCCGCCACCAGGTGGAGAACGAGCCCGACGCCGGCTGGCTGCTGCGCCCGGACGTGCTGCGCGGCATGGCCGCGGTGACCGGCGCCGGCCTGGCCTACGACCTGCTCGTCAGCCCCGCCCAGTACTCCTCGGCCGCCGAGCTCGCCGACCGGCTGCCCGACGGACGCCTCGTCCTCGACCACGCCGGCAAGCCGCCGATCGCCGCCGCCGAGATCGACGATGGGCCCGGCGCGATCACCGAGATCGCCCGCGCGGCCCAACGTGTTCTGCAAGCTGTCCGGCCTCGTCACCGAGGCCGACTGGGCGGCGTGGCGGGTGGCCGACCTCGCGACCTACGCCGAGCACGTGCTCGCCGCGTTCGGCCCGGAGCGGGTCATGTTCGGCTCCGACTGGCCGGTCTGCGAGCTGGCGGCGACCTACGCGCAGGTCGTCGACGCCGCCGGGAGGCTCACCGCGGGCCTGTCCGGGGCCGAGCGCGCGGAGGTGTTCTCCGGCACCGCCCGCCGCGCCTACCGGATCTAGAGCGTCAGACACGCTCGTAGATGATTGATTCCGTGAAGTTGGTGTTTAGTGGTCGTAGGCGATGAGTGATCGTTTGCTGGTTGCGCCGGTGTTCCAGTTGTGCCAGATGGCTGCGGCCATGGCCAGCAGGCGCTGGGCGATGCGGGTGAACACGCCGGGGCGGGTGTGTCCGCCGTGGTGTTCGAGGCCGAGTTGGCTTTTCAGTGTGTTGTTGACTGATTCGATCCATTGGCGGACGCCGCCGAGGTTGCCGTTGCGG
The DNA here is from genome assembly GCA_963727495.1 of uncultured Actinomycetota bacterium. Taxonomy (GTDB): domain Bacteria; phylum Actinomycetota; class Actinomycetes; order Mycobacteriales; family Pseudonocardiaceae; genus Actinophytocola. The sequence continues at coordinate 639,061 of CAVSGQ010000005.1, forward strand.
TAGGTCTCGTCCTTGCGGTCCGGGCGGAGCAGGTTCACGGTCATCTGCTCGGTGAGCTGTTTGAACTCCTTGCCGGAGAAGCCCTTGTCGGCCAGCAGGATCTGGCCGGTGCGGATGAGGTGATGGTTGTGGTCGAGCAAGGCGGCCACGACCTCACGTTCGCCGATCTTGGGGTGGGCCAGACACCACATGACGGGCATGCCGTCGCCGGTGCACACGAGGTAGAGCTTGAGGCCCCAGTAGTAGCGGGAGTGGGAGGCGCAGTAGCCGTAGCCGGCGTGTCCGGCCAGGTCCGAGCGCTTGACGGTCTCGCGGGACTGGCCGCACGGCACGGGGGTGGCGTCGGTCATCCACAGGTCGTCGAACCAGGACGGGCAGCACACGGCGAGCGTGATGATCGTTTTGCACAGCAAGGGTTCCGCGGCCTTCAACCGCTTGTGATAGCCGGACTGTGTCGGCAGGTAGGGGAACATGTTCCGCCACTGCGGGTCGCTGTGGATATGCCGGATCCAGCGACGTTCGCGGTGGTAGCCCAGCAGCACCTGGGCCATGGCCAGGCAGACAAGCTCGCTGTCGGTCAGCTCGGGGCGGCGGCCCCGCCCGGTGCGGGGCGTCACTACGTGGTCGTCGATCAGCACGTACAGTGCGGTCAGGAGGGTGTCTAGGTCTTTGCTCACACATTGATCTTGGACACCCTCCTCCCATGCCCAGCCCCGGGGGGCCACTTCACAAGATCTTCACGGAATCAATCATCTAGGCACCCCAGCCGGCCTGGCGCCGCCGACGCGCTCGGGCGATCTTCTCCGTGGCCCGACGCGCGTAGGCCGCGAGCGGGTCGGGGTCGATGCCCAGGTCCTCGCGCATCGGCCAGCAGCGGCCGGACATCGGTGTTGTAGGCGTCCATCAGCACGCCGTTCGCGCCGAGCACGTCGCCGGCGGGCTGCGCCGCGGCGAGCGCGTCGCGGTCGACCAGCAGCGCCTTCGCGGTGGCCTCCTGCACGTTCATCACCGAGCGGATCTGGCCGGGATCTTCGGCTCGATGTTGTGGCACTGGTCGAGCATGAAGGCGACGCCGGCGTCGGGGGCGAGGCCGCCGGCGCAGGACGACCTCGTAGCATGATCCGGAACAGCTGGAACGGGTCGGCCGCCCCGACCATCAGGTCGTCGTCGGCGTAGAACCGCGAGTTGAAGTCGAACCCGCCGAGCCGCCCGCGGCGCAGCAGGAACGCGACGATGAACTCGATGTTGGTGCCCGGTGCGTGGTGCCCGGTGTCGACGACCACCTGCGCCTTCTGGCCGAGCTCGAGGCAGTGCGCGAGCGAGGTGCCCCAGTCGGGCACGTCGGTCGTGTAGAACGCCGGCTCGAACAGCTTGTACTCGAGCAGCATCCGCTGCTCGGCGCCGAGCCGGCGTACACTCGCGCAGCGCCTCGGCCAGCCGATCCTGGCGCCCGCGGATGTCGTCCTGGCCCGGATAGTTCGTGCCGTCGGCGAACCAGAGCTTCAGCCGCGTGAGCCGGTGGCGTCCATGATGTCGACGCACTCGAGCAGGTGGTCCAGCCTTCCGGCGCACCGCGGGGTCCGGATGGCAGACGCTGCCCAGCTGTAGTCGTCGTCCTGGAACGTGTTCGGGTTGATCGCGCCGAGCTCCACCCCCGCTCCGCGGCGTGCCGCGCGAGGTCGGCGTAGTCGTCGACCGGGTCCCAGGGATGTGCAGCGCCACGGTCGGCGCCACCCCGGTGAAGCGGTGCACCTGCGCCGCGTCGGCCACTTCTCGTAGGGGTCGCGCGGCACGCCCCCTGGGCGAACACCTTGAACCGGGTGCCCGAGTTGCCGTACGCCCAGGACGGCGTCTCGATGTCTGCGCGCGAGCGCCTCCCGCACGGCTGCCTGGTCGATCATGGCTGAAAGGCCTCCCCGGAATTGACCCTTGTTGTCACCTTGAGTTGGTGCCGTCCCGTGTGAGCACGTACGTGTGGCTGGGGTGCGCCCCGTTCCCCTTGCCGATGGTGCGCTCGCCGAGCTTGCCGGCGGTGAACTTCTCGCCCTCCTTGCCGCTGATCTGCCCGGACGCGAGCGCCGCCGCCGCGTAGCCGGCGACGTAGCCGAGCTCGCCGGGGTTCCACAGTGCGAACTCGGACACCGACACCCCGCGCAGCGCCCGCACGGCGTCGAACGACTTGCGCACGTCGCGGAGCTCGAGCAGCGCTGCCACGGCTCGCCTCCGTCCGTTACGGCCGGTCGATATGAAACGTTTCACGGAGGCTGCAGGCAAGTTAGGGTCAGCGTGATTCAACGTCTTCGAGGTCGGGCGTGTTGGGTTTGGGTGTCAGGGTGTACTTCTCACTGGCCGTGTAGGTCGTGGCGGATCAGTGGTAGGGCGTTCATGACCTTGTCGCTGATCTTGATGCCGGTGGGGTAGCTGCCGGTGTCCATGACGGCTTTCACCGTCAGCCCGGTATTGGTCGTGGTTGCGCCGATCAGCGAGACGGCGGTCTCATGGCTGGTCAGAGGTGTTCCACGCCAGTTCATGGTGATCGCG
>CAVSGQ010000006.1:0-2522982 GCA_963727495.1 uncultured Actinomycetota bacterium
GTCGAGGTCGGGCAGGCGGCCGGTGGCTCGCGGCCTGACTCGTAGAGCTCCAGCGTGCGGGCGAACGCCCAGGGGCTGGAGAGGAAACGCTTCTTCAGCAGCATGGCGACGATGTCCGCCGGAGCGACCCTTGCCGTTCGCGCGGGCGCTCTCGGTGAGGATGCGAGTCCAGTACGGTGAAGGCCTGCTGCTCGCTCTCGCTGGGCGTGAAGGGAAGGGCTTGAGCTCCGGGCCTTGAAGTCCTTGTCCGGTCAGCTCGGTCTTCAGCCGCCGCACGGTGACCTCCCGCAAGCGCCCTTCTCGTCGAGCGATTGGCGCCCCGGCTGAAGCGGCGGCCGTCGATCATCTCCAGCAGGGCGGTGAACGACTCCGGGGTGACCGTTGTGCGGGGTGGCGCTGCAGGAACAGCCGGTGCTCGCACTTCTCGGCCAGCGCCCGCGTGGCCGTCGTGCGCTGGCTGTCCACGGCATAACCGCGCCCGCCGGGCGCGGCGCTGGGGCTGGCCGGCGCGACATGGTGCGCCTCGTCGACCACGAGCACGTCGAAGGCGAACCGCCGCGCCGAGTGCTGGCGTCCGCGCACGTGCGCGTAGACGTCGCGCAGCAGGCGCTGGGCGCGCAGGGTCGGCAGCCACGCCATGCTGACGATCACCCGTGGGAACAGCCGGAACGGGTTGGCGTTGAGCCCGTGGCTGCGGCGCACCTCGAGCCATCAGCTCGCTGTTGACGATGACGAAGTCGAGGCCGAACTTCTCACGCATCTCGTCCTGCCACTTCAGCGCCAGGCTGGGCGGGCAGACGATGACGACGGACCGCGCGCGGTGGCGCAGCAGCAGCTCCTGGATGACCAGCCCGGCCTCGATGGTCTTGCCGAGGCCGACGTCGTCAGCGAGCAGGAGGTTCGTCCGCGAGGCGACTGCAGCGCCCGGCGCAGAGGCTCGAGCTGGTAGGCCTCGACGTTCGCGCCGCTGCGGAAGGGCGCCTGGTAGGAGTTGGCGTCGGCCGAGGTAACGGCACCCCAGCGGACGGCGTCGACGAACGCGGCCAGCGTGTTGGGGTCGTCGAAGCCATCCGGTGCGATCGTCTCGGGCAGGCCCTGGTCGGGGGCGACGGTGTGGCCGACCTCCAGCTCCCACACGACGGCGAGCTCCTGGCCCAGCCGGTCCTCGTCCAGGGACTGGAGGCTCACCACGTGGGTGCAGACCGCCGCGCCCTCGTCGGCCGGGCTGCGCGGCAGTCCCTGCTGCCGGACGGCGGCGACGGCCCAGGTGGAGCCGCGGACCTTGACGACCTGGCCGGGCTCAGGGACCGGCGGGATCTCGGCGTCCCACCGGCGCCAGTGCGCTTCCCGCTGCTCCGCCGTGATCGTCACGTTCATCCCCTTCGTCGGTCACCGAAGCGCCATCTTTCTCTACGACTTGCGATTTTCGCAAGTCGAGAGCTAGTGTTGACCGGGTGTCGAGTGTCCCGAACGTGTGCTGGGCCTGATCGAGGCGTCCGGGCTGACTCGCCGCGAGTTCGGACAGCGGTCGGCCTCGACGAGTCGAAGATGTCCAAGTCGCTGCGCGGCGGGCGCCGGCTTCTCCTCCGTCGACCTGGCCCGGATAGCGGAGCTGTGCGGGTGACGGTGGACTGGCTGATAACGGGGGAGGAGCCGCCACTCGCCGTAGCCGCGAGGACCACAAGCGGCGACGCCGGCGTCGGCACTGGCGGCGGCGGAAGGTACAGCACACTGCGCGCCGACATGGCGCACCTCGGCTATCCCCAGCCTTGGCGGCGAGACTCCGTTAGTCCTCGGCGCGCGGCGGGTACGCCGAGCAGGGCCGTGGCGTTGGCCCGTGAAGCTCTCCGGCGAGTCCAAGAGGCCGGTCACGCGGTTGCTGTCGGCAACCTGGTGCACCTCGTCGAGGAGGTTTTCGGCGCCGACGTGGCCGTTGTCGAACTCGGCGCCGGTTTCGATGGCTTGGCGGCCTCGTCGGCGGCATGTCAAGTTCATCGTGCTGGCCACCTCCACGTTCCGGCCCGACAACGTTTCACACTCGCTCACGAACTCGGCCATCTGCTTGCCGGCGACGACCAGGACGTCCACCTCGACCGGGACGTCTACGACAAGGCCCAGTCGAAAGACCCCACCGAAATGCGGGCCAACGCCTTCGCATCCGCCTTCCTCATGCCCGAGGACCGGCTTCGTGCGGCCATAGACTCGACCGGCCTCACCGAACAGGCCTTCGCGGAACTGGCGTGCGACCTGATGGTAACCCCATCGGCCCTCGCCTACCGTCTGCTTCACCTACGACTCATCGACGCGGGAACCTGCGACCGTTACAAGGCGATCACTGCCTCCAAGAGCAGCGGCAATGGCTCACCGTGGCGACGAGTTCGCCCAGCGAGTCACTGAGGCGCGGACACCACGTCCACCTGGGCCTTCTGGTCAAGCACACCTACGCCGCGTACGAATCCGGTGCCGCAACCCTCCGCCCATACGCAAACCTGCTCGGAGTCGACGTCGACGACCTCAGGCACGCGCTCGAGTCGGAACACGGAACCCATGATGTCCAATGACCGAGTTCCTGATTCCCGGACAACACGGTCCTGTGCAACTTCGCCGCCGTGAACCGACTCGACCTGCTCAGATCGGTGCTCAACGGACGCGGCCGGTGGACCGAGGCAGTCGCCTACGAGGCCACCAGGTCCGCCCCGGTGCTGCCCGACCTCGGTGAGCTTGCGACCAACCGCTGGCTCGGCGAACCGATCGAGATCGACGACGAGTCCGACATCCAGCAGATCAACGCCGTCCGCCGTGCCGTGTTCGGCGGCACTGACGACCAACCACTGAAACACCTCGGCGAAGCGCAGACCTGTTTCGTGGTCCTCAAGTGGAGCGAGTTCGCCGGCTCCTGGTGGATATCCGACGACCGGGAGGCCCTGCGCTACGCGCGCCTGCAAGGAATTACCACACGCGAAACGATCGACCTGGTCAGTACCGTGGTCATCAACGGCGAACTCCGTGACGATGACGGTTTTAATTTGATGCACCAAATGGCCACCCTAGGTCGACGCTCTTCGATTACCCAATTCGGCCACGGACCTCCGGCGTCTGCAACAGGTCTCTTTGATGCGGTGGTTCAGATGTGCGTTCCGAACAGATCAGTATGTTCGGGAACCGCGGTGACGTCGTAGTGCCCAACCGAAGGGGCCCGGTGCACCTTCTGAATGAGGCCCGCTTGTTTGAGTTTCATCAGCGACGGAGTGACATGTGACCTCTTGAAGATTGTGCTGCGATTCGTCCAGTCTGCGTAACTGCTCTATCGTCGTCGTGCTTCCCGCTACGCCGAGAAGCCACTGTCGATTAGCCGCTGGAGCGGTCCGGAGATCTGGTTCGTGGTGCATTGGCAAGCATCCTCGCTGGTTCGGGTCGCGAGGGTCATAAAACCCTGCCCGTTGACGGGGTCCGTATTCCAAATGGAGTCTTTGAACTTCTCGACACCGGGAATGGAGTTCGTTCGAAGAAGATAGCTTCAGCAAGTCGCCGCGCGACGTGCCAAGATTGAACCTCAGGAAGATGCTTGAAATCCTGCCGCATACATGGTCTTCGCAACTTGTTGGCAATGTACTGCCTCTTCGCGAACTGCGGCACCGCCGCGACCTTTCGCGATGCCTCGTCAGCGAACACCTGATCTCCGCGCATCTTCATCGGAAAGCGCACAAAATGTTGGGGCAGAACGGTGTATATGACCTCCGAGCTCCGATTGCTTGGCGATGTGCTCAAGCATGTCCGCTCGGCACGCCTCCACCGAATGTGTCGAAGACGGCCAGTATCGGATTGCGCCGAGCTCCGGTTTCGTTCAGCAAGCGCGGGAGCTCGTCCTGGCATAGTCCGTGCCTCAACGCGACACGTATAACACCATCATCGAAGTCTCTGAAACGGGCTGGCCGGTCTTCAACAACTTGCCGAGTTCGATAGCGAGAAGGTCGACGTTGTGGCGCTCCTTTTCAACAAACAGGAATCGCGCGCGTTTCAGATGCTCGCCGAACTCTCGTCGTCGACGCAGCAGCGTCCGCAACGCGATGATTGGCGAGCCCGGCTCATCTCGCGCGTAGATACCACATCCAGAGAACCCCTCCGCATATGTAACGACGCCGTACCGTCGTATCAGTATCGGAAACCACGCATTGAGGTAGCCTTGGTAGATGCGGTGCTTGGCCTCGGTGTGAGGCTCGAGTTCCCACGGACCCTTCATCGCGCCCACCGTCCACCGGATGCGTCAACCACTTACAGAGTGCGACGCCACAGAGGTGGTGGTCAACCGCTCTACGCGGGTAGATCGTTTCGTAACCTTTGCGTCGGGTCGGGCATTTGGTCCCAGACGCGCCCTTCGAGGACGTGACCGCCAGCCTTGGGAGTGCGTCCGCCCCACTGCTTGAAGAAAAACCGCACACCGTTTTTGAGGCACTGATCTCTGATCTCAGTGATCCACTCTTCGCGGATTGCCCGGGCTCGCGGTCCATACTCGCCGCCGACTATTACCCAGCCGATGTCGTCGAGTTTCAAGTTGGGCAGTGGCGCGAGCAAGGGCTCACAATACAGGAACCGGACTGCAGCGGGAACCGTTCGCAGGTCATCGACGCGGTCGAGCACGTCCTCGTTCTCGACTGACACGCCCATCCAAACGTTGGGCGGCCAGACAAGCTCCGGCGCCAGTCGCCGGAGCCTGCGAGCACGCTTGGTCAGCACCTGATATGTGTGGCGGGGCGTCGCTGCCATGACCTCGAAGACATGACGAATGAAGTCGTTGGGAACCTTCGCGTGGAAGAGGTCGGACATCGAGTTGACGAAGACAAGGCGAGGGCTTCGCCAGCGGAGAGGCTCCGAGAGGGCGGTCTCGTGGCTAGCGATGCCAAACCCGGGACCGCTCGTCCGAGGATCGCCATCGCGCTGGTACTTCACTGACCCCATGGCCTTCGAGTCGTTTGGCCAGCGTTAGCGCATAGCAGTGGTCACAACCCGTGGATATCCGATCACAACCAGTAGTCGGGTTCCAGGTGGTCTCAGTCCACTCGATAGCTGATCTCGCACTCATGGTCTCCCCTCGTCCGTCACCGAACGATAGAACCAGGTTTCCGTCCACCGTGGGACGTCGACCGGCGATTCGAACACTGGCACTGCTTGCTCCACCAGGCAGGCGCTTTACTACAAGCTCCACACAGGACGGCGTTGTGGGAAGGACTATCGATGCGAGGCCTCAACTCCAATCCAGGCCGACTTGCCGAGCAACTATTCGCACGATACCTCGATGAGCGTGGTTACCGTTGGGAAGCGGAGCCGGACCTCGGGATCGCCAAGCGGCCGGATTTCGTCGTCGACTCAGGAGCTCATCGGGTAGTCTCTGCGAGGTGAAGGCGTTCAACACCGAAGGCCTGTATAGGCAAGTGTCCGCTCAGGGCGGCCCGATTCTCGGAAGCCGGTCGATGACCGAGGTCCTCGCGCCACACCGTGAGGACATCCGCAAGGCGGCGCGACAGTTGAAGAGGCTGGAAGGTCGGGGCTGGCCGCTCGTGGTAGTGCTGTCAAATCCATGCGGATTCATCGTCCCCACAGATGTAGCCATGATTGTCGCGGCGATGTATGGCGACCCGGTGATGAGTGCACCCATTCTCCCGGGCGGCTCGCTCGGCGAGTTCGTGATGGAGGCCGGACGCGACGGCAGGCTGAGTGCGAACCACCCGTACATCAGTGCTGTCGCTGTCCTCCACCGGAAGCCCCAGGCGCGAGACTGGGCACAGGACTGGATCCCACTGAACCGTTCCGAGTACCCCGATCCATCAAGCCTGACCGCCGCGCTCCTTGAGGCCGCCGCTACTGACGCCCCGGGAGGAGATGACGTCTTCCTCGATGTCGTCGAGGCACTGAGCGATGACGCCGTCCCGCTGCCGAAGGCCATCTTTAATGGCCCGCTGGACCGACGGTTCGGTGCCGGTCGCACAACAGACGAGATTGTGCAGATCCCACTCGAGGGGTGAAGTCGCCTCCCAGACATCGTCGTCCGCCTGATTTGTCTCATTCAAACCGACGGGTGGCCCCCACCCGACTTGCCGGTTCGGCGTTTCCACAAGTCAGGGCCTTCGCTCCACGGTGCTGGCCGCGTGGGTAGTGGATCTCCTCTTGTGAGTGATCGGCAGGACAGGGCCGATCGTCCTCAGGTCGAGCACCTATCAGTTGAGCGCGTATCTGGCGAGCAATGCCTCCCGACGTGTTGAGCTGGTGGGCCCAGTCTCGACCCGATCGGAGCTAATTGGTCATCAGCGTCTTCTTGCGGGCCTCGTAGGCATCTCGCTCGGCCTCCGTCGCCTCGGCTGCCGCGCCGGGCGAGGTAGGCGGCGGTGCGGGTGAGGCTGTTCATCTCGGTGACCGGGGTGTGCTCGGGCAGGTTGGCGGAGACCATGCGGTCTTCGATGCCGTCGTGGCGGGCGTTGTGCCGGGCGCCGTGGTTCTCCTCCAGGTGTCGCAGGCACCACTGGTCGAGGTCGGCGGCGGTCTCGTCGGGTTCGGTGGTGCCGTCCGGCATCCGGCTGGCCAGGAACCGTCCGGAGCGTTCCCACGGCCGGTTGAGCGCGTCCTCCCACTGGTCGATCAGCGGCAGCGTACTGGTCGCGGGCCTGCTCGGCGGTGAGGTTCAGCGCCTCGGCGATGTCGTCCCACCGGCCGCCGCGCTCGCGGGCGTAGACCACCGCGCGGGTCAGGACGTCCTGGGCCATGGAGAGCAGGCGGGCGGCGTGGTCGACGTAGTCGTAGGCGTCGCCGTACTCGTCGCTGACGGTCGGCACGCCGCCGGCGGCGAAGTCGGCGGCCTCCCGGTAGGCGGAGGACAGCGCCAGCCGGGCCAGCGCCCGTCGCGGGTGGGTGGTGTCGGCCGGACCGGGCGGGACGGCGGGGAGTTGGTCGGTCATCCCACACCCCCTCGCGTGCGCTGGTCCTGGTCGGCGGGTGGGATGCGGCCTTCGGTGCGCCACTGCCGCAGCACGGTGCGGCCGTAGTTGTTGGTGCCGGCGACCCGGTCCAGCTCGGCGCCGGTCGGGGTCCGTCCGCGGGCCTGCTCGCGCTGGAAGTGCGCCCACATGACCTCCTGGGCGGTCGGCTCGCCCGCCGACTCGCTGTGCGGCGAGACGCCGGCGAGAGTGATCACCTGCGCGGTCTCGCCGTCGCTCTCGTTGCCTCGGTCTCGGCTGTCTCGAACCGCGGTCGGGAGCCGCGTTCCGGTCTCGGTGCGGCTGGCTCGGTCTCGGCGTGCTGTCGAGAGCGGGGACCGTGGGCGAGCAGTTCGACGGCCAGCAGCAGGGCCACCGGCGGCCAGCCGGCCACCAGCATCGGCTGCCAGCGTCAGCTCGGGGCGGCGGCGATGTTGGCCGCCAGCGACACGGCGATGCCCAGCCAGAACGACAACCACACCGCGATCCGGCCCCGGCGGCTGAGGCGCTCGGCCTTGAGCACCCCGACCGTGGCCAACACGAGCAGGCCGTCCACCGACAGCGGCCACAACGCCGCACCGGTCGGGTCGGAACCGCCGACCAGGGCGTACTCGCGCTGATGCTGATACGAGGCGTACGCCGCCACCCCGGCCACGACCAGCGTGCACGTACGGCGCACCCACTCCTCGGCCGTCACCCGGCTCGCGCGGCCGGGCCGGCTCGGTCGTCGCGGTCATCAGGCGTCACCACCCTGGCCACGACGGCGACGCGGGATCTCGACCGTGGTGGAAACCAGCAGCTCACGGCGGGTACGGGTTCGTGCGGATGCTGTGCGAACCGCGCCGGGGGCACCGACCACAACGCACGAGCCCGACCTGCTGAAACAGCCGACCTCGGCGGTCTACGACGATTCGAACCCGCACGAAGGGCACGCTCGGGATCCAACGGCCAATCCCACGATCTGGCGGAGGTTCCCACCCGACCTGATCAGTGCAGCCTACCAAAGGTCCCGTCGTCGACGTGCTTGCCAGAAACTGACGCCGAATGACACCGGTGAACGCCTCGCCGTACTGCTCCGCAGCACCTGTTTGCCGTCACCGACCCAACCCGCCAGGTCGATGGCACCCCGCAACGCGGCACATGTACGCGCGGACGAGGGAGGTCATCGACGAGATCGTCATCACTCACCCTGGACGGGGTAAAGCTGACAACGCCGGCGGATTCGTGCGGTCCCCGTTGGGGCAGAGCCGGGGTACTAGAGATCGCTACCGTGCCCGAATGTCCGGTAGACCGGGTTCAGCAGGTCGACCAGCGGGCGGCCGCGCACGGTGACGTCGATGGCCGGCAGTTGGTCGAGCAAGGCCGTGGGCGCGGTGTCCGGCGGGACGGGTCGGCGGATCTCGGCCTGCCGGGTGAAGTAGGTGTCCAGGCAGTCGGCCAGTGGCGCGGCCGGTCAGCTCGGCGCGGTCGGCGGCCGGTGGGCCTGCGGTGCGCATGCGTCTGGAGGTTGTCGAGCAGGTCCTCGCGTTCGCGGCCGCGCCAGGCGAGGATGGCGAACGGGTCGTCGTCGAAGGACTCGGCGAGCAGGTAGAACGTGGCGGCCAGGTGCTTGCACGGCACCGCCCAGTCCGGGCAGGAGCAGTCCAGCGACAGCTCGCGGGCGGTGTCCGGGAACAGCGACAGGCCCAGTCCGGCGAAGACGTCCTCGATGTCCTCGGGCATCTCGCCGGACGAGCAGCTTGGCCGTGTACCAGGCGTTGCCGGCCAGGGCATCGCTCGGCCTGAGCCCACTCTGCCTTGCCGAACGCGGGGATGCCGATCCGGACCCGGTACGGGCGGGGCCGGCTGCCCTGCACCTGGGCGGTGACCGAGCCCGGGTCGACGTCGAGGGAGATCACCTGGCCCTTGCGCGCGTAGGTCCGGCCGCGCTGGAGCCGGTTGCCGATGCCGATGTCCTCCAGCACCTCGATGAACCGCTCCGACCACCAGGTCCGCGCGATCGCGCCGCGCGTGCTGCGGGCCTTGAGGCCGCCCTCGACCGGGCGCGGGCGGGACGGCGGCGGGAACCAGCTCACTCACCGACGGCTCCCTCGGAGAGGGTGAACAGGTCGCGCAGGTCGCGGGTGGACAGCTCGGTCAGCCAGCCCTCGCCGTCGGTGACCACGAGGTCGGCGAGCGCCTTCTTCTCCTCGATCATCTCGTCGATCTTCTCCTCGAGCGTGCCGGTGCAGATGAACTTGCGCACCTGGACCCTGCGTTGCTGCCCGATCCGGAAGGCGCGGTCGGTGGCCTGGTTCTCCACGGCCGGGTTCCACCACCGGTCCAGGTGGACGACGTGGTTGGCGGCGGTGAGGTTGAGGCCCGTACCGCCGGCCTTGAGCGACAGCAGGAAGATCGGCGGGCCGTCTCCCGGACTGGAAGCGGGCCACCAGCTCGTCGCGCCGCTTCTTCGGGGTCCCGCCGTGCAGGTAGGCCACGTCGGTGCCGAAGCGCGCGGCCAGGTGCGGCACCAGCATCTCGGCGAACTCGGTGAACTGGGTGAAGCACAGCACCCGGTCGCCCTCGGCGAGGATCTCCTCGAGGATCTCCTCCAGCCGGATCACCTTGCCGGAGCGCCGTCCGACCGGCGAGCGGTCGTGCAGCAGCTGCGCGGGATGGTTGCAGACCTGCTTGAGCTTGGCCATCGCGGCAAGCACGTTGCCGCGGCGCTCGATGCCCTCGGTGTTCTCGATCTTCTCCAGCATGTCGTCCACGATGGACTGGTAGAGCGAGGCCTGCTCCGTGGTGAGCTGGCAGTACTGCTTGATCTCGATCTTCTCGGGCAGGTCGTCGATGATCGTCGGGTCGGTCTTGAGCCGGCGCAGCACGTAGGGCCGGGTGATCGCGCGCAGCCGCTCGGCCGGCTCGGTCTGCCCGTACCGCTCGACCGGGATCGCATACCTGGTGCGGAACACCTCGGACGAGCCGAGCAGCCCGGGGTTGAGGAAGTCCATGATGGACCACAGCTCGGCGAGCCGGTTCTCCACCGGCGTCCCGGTCAGCGCGACCCGATGGCCGGCCTCGAGCCGCCGCACCGCCTTCGCGCCGTGGGACAGGCTGTTCTTCACCGCCTGCGCCTCGTCGAGCACCACCCGGTGCCACTCGTACCCGGCGAGCTCGTCGATGTCGCGGGTCGCCGTGGCGTAGGTGGTGACCACCAGGTCGACGCTCCGCGAGGTGCTCACCCAGCGCCGCGCCGTGCCGGCGTGCACCGCCGTGATGTGCGTAGACCCGCAGGTCGGGGGCGAACCTGGCCGCCTCCCGCTGCCAGTTGCCGACCAGCGACATCGGGCACAGCAGCAGCGTCGGCCCGGTGTCTGGATTTCTCTGTCGTTCAAGGGTTTCCATGGCCAGCAGCTGGACGGTCTTGCCGAGGCCCATGTCGTCGGCCAGGCAACTGCCCAGCCCCAGCGAGGACAGGAACGCCAGCCACGACAGGCCACGTCGCTGGTACGGGCGCAACGTGGCGGTGAAGCCGTCCGGTGGATCAAGCGGCTCGAGCGACTGCGCTGCCGCCCCGCTGAGCAGGTCGCCCAGCCAGCCGTCCGCGTGCACCGCGGTGACCGCCAGCGGAGTGTCGAGGTCGTCGGGGTGGCCGGCGGCCAGCGCGAGGACCTCTGCGGCGGACTTCCGACCGTCGGGTTCGCGGGCCAGGAACTCCAGCCCGCGACGCAACTGTTCCGGGTCGACCGCCACCCACTGACCGCGGAGCCGAACCAGCGGAGCCTTGGTCTCGGCGAGCGCGGCGATCTCGTCCTCGGTCAGGGTCTCGTCGTCGACGGCGAGCTGCCAGCGGAACTCGACGAGCTGGTCGCGACCGAACTTGCTCTTCTTGCCCACCATGCCGTCGACCGGGGTGTGCGCCGACAGCGCCAGCCCCAGCCTGCGACGCCGGTCCCACCAGGACGGCAGCAGCACCCCGAAGCCGGCCTCGTGGAGCTGCGGAGCCACGACCGAGAGGAACCGGTACGCGTCGTCGGTGTCCAGGTACAGCTCGGACGGGCACGCGGTACGCAGACCGCCCGCGAGCTCGGGGTAGATCTGGCTGGCCCGGCCGAGCTCGGCCAGCAGCAGCTCCTGCGGGCGATCCAGCCAGCGCCGCAGACTCCCGTCCTCGCTCCACGCCTGCTCGGCCGGCACCAGCAGGCTCGGATCCTCGGTGGACTGCAGCAGGAACTCCAGCCGCCAGCTCGGGCCGGCATCCGGCGCCGCCGGTTCCTCGACCTCAGCCGGCGGCTCGGTCAGCGCTTCCGTCAGCCGGAACGTCGCCCGAGCGGGCCCGATCCTGCCGGTGCCGATGTCCGCCCACGGCCGCAACGCCTCGGTCAGCGCGTCGAGGTCGCCGGCGTCGGCGTCGAACCGCCCGTCCGGGACCGCCAGCGCGGTGAGCCACGCTTCGGCGGCCGGCGGGCGCTTCGGCCGCCGGCCACGTCGCGGCGGCAGCAGATCGCTTCCCGACGTGGTCAGCACGGCACGCGCGGCCGCGTCCACCAACTGGCTCAACGCCAGCGTGGACAGCTCGTGCGCATCCTGGTCACCCTGCTCGCCAGGCTCGGCCCGGCACACCGGAGGCATCGCGGTGGTCAGGGAGTTCATCGCGACGATGTCCGGCCCCCGCAGCACTGGACGCCAGTACGCCACGGCGCCGTGCCGGTCACAGCGCAGCGCCGGCAGCACTCGCCCACGCCGGGCGAGCTCACGGGCGAAGGCGGCCAGGTCGCCGAGGAAGGCGAGGGACGCGCCGTACCGCACGTCCGCCACCGGCTCCTCGAGCATGGTCAGGGCGGACGCCGCGTCCACGCTCACCACTGGCACCGTCCAGGACAACAAGATCGGATCCGTCTGCCGCGCGCGGCGCGGTGTGATCCTGATCAGCTCCGGCGAGTCCAGCGGTGCCATCCGCAGCGACGGCAGCAACAACGTTGCCGTGCCGGGCTTGCCGGCATGAACCCCCGCGAGCACGCCGGCGGGCGCGGCGAACGGATGCGGCCGCGCCGAACGCAGCGCCTGGCTGGAGCTCTTCACCGTGCGGTCGGAGTCCTCCGCCCAGAGGCACAGACCGTTCGAGGCGGACCAGAAGCCATGCAGGACCAGCATTCAAGAACCTCATTCTCGGGATGGCCGTCAGGTTAGCGAGCTGAACCGGCCGGACACCGCGCAGGCCGCCTGATCCCGGGAAAGGTCAGCCGGCGAGGTCACCGAGCAGGGCGGGGACCAGTCGTTCCTCCACGACCGCTCGGCCTCGCTCGGTCATCTCGTCGGCGAGGCGGGGATCCCAGGGACTGGGCGCAGGAGCGCCGGCGGATTCGAGCTCGGGCGGTGGTAGGGAGCTTCTGGCAGGCGGCCGAAGGCCGCCCTCGGCGCCGCGACGCCGACCGGTGATCGCACGGATCACGACGTGACGTTCTCCCTGGTGAGGAGGAAGTAGGCGTACCGCTCGTCGAGCTCGTTCCGGGGTACCAGGTGGATCATCTGCGGGATGAATCCGCAGTGCTCGGCGAGCTGCCAGAACGACGGGATGGGGTAGGTCGTCATGTCGGCGACCGCGGAGCGGTAGGACCGTCGGCGCGACTTCGTCAGCCACCGGCCCTCGTCGTACTTGACCTGGATGAGCGCCAGGCCCCCGGGAGCGAGCAGCTCGTGTGCGATGCGCAGTACCCGCTCCCCGTACTCGGGGGTGGGGATCAGCTCGAACACGTAGAAGGAGAGGAAGACGTCACACGGCTCGGCTATCTGCCGCAGCGCGTCCTCGGGGTTCCCCACGTCGATGGGCACCGACCGGAACGGCGTGTCGCAGACCGAGGTGACCTGCTTCGCGCACTCTTCGAGCGTCGCCGCCGAGATGTCGATCCCGATGAACTCCCCCGCGCGCGGCGCGAAGTGCACCGCGTTCGCACCACCACCACATCCCCACTCGACGACCCGGTCCCACGGACGGTCGAACTCCACCATCCGGGCACCGCGTTCGAACAGCTCCAGGTGTTCGAGCCCGATCTGCGACCACAGGTCGCTGCCGTCGAACACCGGCGCCGCGCGCCAGTGGGAGTCGGCCGTCCAGTTCTTCCCGGCCGGCTGCCTCCAGTACCGCTGGGCATCGGCCGAGATCTTCGACTCGGACTGGCCGAGCCCCAGTCCGGACAGGACTCTCAGGGTCAGCTCCCTCGCCTGCCTCAGGGATCGCTTTCCGCGTCGCAGGACGTCGTCGACCCGTCCGGCGACTCGCTCCGCTGACATGTTCGTCTGCATGCACGCACTCCAGTTGTGACAGTTGGCTTCGCACCGGGCGGCCGCTCCCACACGGACACGCGAACCGGCGCGGTGAAAGGTGAAACGTGAGTAGGAATCAGACGGCGAAGGCGCCGCGTGGCGGCCCGCGGCGCGGACAGGCCCGGGCGAGCAGGACCGTCTGCCACCGGTTGTCACGTGCCGATCGCGCGGGTAAGGCCGCGGGGACGCGCACCACCGGCGCCGAGACGGTCAGGCGAACCGGCACCACCGCCGCGAGCGCGACCGCGAGCCGCACGAGCAGTCTGTCCGCATAGGCCAGCAGCAGCGAGATCGCGACGACCGTCGCGGCGTACCCGGCGACCGCGGTCAGCCGCGACACCGGCGCGTGCACATGCGGGGCCGCGCGGTGTCCGAACAGGAACAGCGCCTGCATGGTGAGCTGCGAGGCGGTGAGCACACCGATCGCCCGCACCGGGTGCAACCCGCGACCGGACAGGCACGTCCCGGCCGCCGCGGTCAGCGCGGCGACCGGCAGCAGCACGCTGGGATGCGGCGCCACGCCACCGGCGGCGGCGTGCGCGGCGGCCCCGAGCACGATCGACACGACCGCGAGCGCCCCACCGCGCAGCCGCCGCGACACGCGGCTGACCTGGACGTTCGGCGATCGGTTCACCGGTGGCGCCAACCCGCCGGTATCCGCTCGTCCCGCCCCAGGCCCACGTGCCCACCGACCTTCCGGATACCGTTCCGGCGGACCGACCACTCCGGTCGGCCCAACCGGCAGCCTATGGCCGCACCGCCGCGCGAGGACAGCGCGACAGGGTGAAACACCGTCCGTGCACACGCACTCACCGTGCGCGATCACACCAGGCGACGGACACCTGAAGGGCGCCCGCTACGGCGTGCGGTGGGCCGACGTACCCGATCGGGACGCGACGGACACGTCGGTGCGGCGGTGAGTAGGCGCTCAGGGACGGCCGGGCACGGTCTCGGCGAGGCCGGCCAGGGCCCGCGGCAGCGCGCCCTGGTGCAGGACGCCGAGGCGCTGGGTGGCCCGGGTGAGCGCGACGTAGAGGTCGGCCGCGCCCCGCGGACCGGCGGCGAGGATCCGTTCCGGTTCCACGACCAGGACCGCGTCGAACTCCAGGCCCTTGGTCTCCGACGGCACCACCGCGCCCGGCACGCCGGGCGGCCCGATCACGACGCTGGTGCCCCCGCGACCGGCTTCCTCCCGCACGAACTCCTCGACCGCGGCGGGCAGCTCGTCCTCGGTGACCTGCCTGGACCACGGCTGGACGCCGCACGCGCGGACCGACTCCGGAGGCTGGACCCCGGGTGCGAACTCGGCGAGCAGCGCGGCCGCGACGGTCATGATCTCCGCAGGGGTGCGGTAGTTCACCGACAGCGACCGGTACACCCAGCGGCCGGGCACGTACGGTTCCAGCATCGCGTCCCACGACGTCGCGCCGGCCGCCGACCGGCGCTGGGCGAGGTCGCCGACCACGGTGAAGGACCGGCCCGGGCAGCGCCGCATCAGCACCCGCCACTCCATTTCGGACAGTTCCTGGGCCTCGTCGACCACGACGTGCCGGTAGGTCCAGTCCCGGTCCGACGCGGCGCGCTCAGCGAGCTCGCGGGTGTCGCGTTCGTCGAAGCGCTCGGCCAGCGCCCCGGCGTGCAGCAGGTCGTCGGCGCGCACCAGGACGTCCTCGTCCATCTCCTCGTAGTCCAACCGCAGGATGTCCATCACGCCCGCGGCGTAGTCGGCGTCGGCGTTCCTCTGCCGCTCGGCGGCCTGCTCGGCGGCCCGCTCCGCCGCCTTGTCACGACCCAGCAGGTCGACCAGCTCGTCGAGCAGCGGCACGTCCGGCACCGTCCACGCCTCGCCGTCGGCGCGCCACAGTGCCTGGTCGGCGCCCGCCGCGCGCAGCCGGTCCGGCGAGGCGTACAGCGAGGCCAGCACCGACTCCGGCGTCAGGATCGGCCAGAGCTCGTCGAGTGCGGCGGTGAACCCGCCGTCGTCCGCGAGCTCGGCGAGCAGCTCCGCCCGCAGCTCCTCCCACGCCGCGCGGTCCCTGCGGGTCAGCCAGCCGCGGCCGATCCGGGCCAGCGCCCGTTCGGTGAGCACGTACGTGACGATCTCGGTGAACACCGCGCGGGCCTCGTTGTGCGGCAGCCCGCTCGCGCGCGCCTCCTGGACGGCCCACTCCGCGGTCTCCGCGTCGATCCGCACCGTGACGTCCCGCAGCTGGATCGGCACCGGGTGCTCGGGCAGCCGCTGCCGGTCGGCGACCGCCGCCGCGAGCACGTCCAGCATCCGCAGCGAGCCCTTGAGCCGCGCGGCGTGCGGGGTGTCCTCGGCGGTGACACGCATGCCGGGCACGAGGTCGCCGGTGGTCATGAACACCACGTCGGACTCGCCCAGCGACGGCAGGACGCGGCCGATGTGGTTCAGGAACGCCGGGTTGGGCCCGACCACCAGCACCCCGTGGCGTTCCATCCGCTCGCGCTGGGTGTAGAGCAGGTACGCGACGCGGTGCAGCGCCACCACGGTCTTCCCGGTGCCCGGGCCGCCCTCGATCACCAGCACCCCCGGGTGATCGAGCCGGATGATCTCGTCCTGCTCGGCCTGGATGGTCGCCACGATGTCGCGCATCCCGTCGCCGCGGGGCGCGTTGACCGCCGCGAGCAGCGCCGCGTCCCCCCGCTCACCACCGCCGGGGCGGCCGAACACCTCGTCGGTGAAGTCGACCACCTGCCGCCCGCGGGTGTGGAACTGGCGGCGCCGGCGCATGTTCTCCGGGGTCGCGCCGGTGGCGACGTAGAACGGGCGCGCCGCCGGCGCCCGCCAATCGAGCAGCACCGGCTCGTACTCGTTCCCCTCGTCGAAAAGGCCGATCCGGCCGATGTAGGAATGCTCACCCGAAAGTGAGTCCAATCGGCCGAAACACAGCCCGTTGTCCGCGACGGACAACCGCTTCATCTCCCGCGCCTTCGCGCGCACCTCGACGTCCCGTTCGATGGGCGTCCCGCCGTTCCCCCGCAGCGCCGCCTCGTACTCCCCCTTCACCCGCAGGCGCTCGGCGTCGAGCCGGGTGTAGAGCCCGGCCACGTAGCTCCGCTCGGACCACAATTCCTCGTCGTACCCCTGAGTTGACACGTACCCCTCACAACAGCTAACCTGGAATTAGGTTTCGGCGGGTTCTCCTGTTGTGTTCGGGAGGACACGCCAATTTTTTATTGTACTACCTTTTCGCGGAATCGTCCGCGTCGAATTCACGCGGATCGCCTCCCCCGTCACCCGGGCGATTCTGCGGCACGACCCGGGTCTTGCCGCAAGCCCCCGGGTGCGCTATAAGTTGAGAATGGAAGGAGTGGGTGATCCCCTTCCGATTCTCGTCCGCCTCGGACGGCCGATCTTTCGACGGAGCCGGGTCACGCTCGCTGACCTGCTGATCGTCGGCGAGCGGGCCGCGCTCTCCGACGGCCGGTACGGGGCCGGTCCGCATTGCCCGGGTCCACGGTGACCAAAGGCACTTCCCCCCGTCCCGCGGCGGCTGCAGCGTCGAGAGTGGACGGAAAGGGCCCGAGGTGTGCCATGGACGTACTCGTCACCTATGCCACGAAACACGGCTCGACCCGGCAGGTCGCCGAGCTGATCACCGCGACCCTGCGCGAGCAGGAGGCGCGGGTCGAGCCGGCCCCGGCGCGCGCCGCCCGGGTCCCGGGCGCCGGGTATGACCTCGTCGTCGGCGGCGCGCTCTACAGCGGACGCCGGCACCACCACCCGCGGCTGCACCCGGCCGCGACCGTGGTGTTCGGCGGCGTCGACCCGTCCGGCCACGACCATCCGCGCCGCGACCTTCGCGACCGGGCCGCCGTCCGCCGCTGCGCCACGCCGGCCGCGCGGCAGGGGCCGGTGGGTGGCGCAGCCGCGGGCCGGCCATGAGCCGGCTGACCTCCGTCCCGATTGCGGCACTGCCCCTCGAGCGGTTCGAGCCGGTGATCGGCAGCGCGGCCCACCGCCGGCTCATGCAGCGCCTCGAGCGCGGCCGCGACGTTCTCGGTGGCCACGCGATGTGGCACGTGAACTCGACCTCGCGCGGCGGCGGCGTGGCGGAGATGCTGGCCTCGCTGCTCGCCTACGGGCGGGGCGCCGGCATCGACGAGCGCTGGGAGGTCGTCGGGGGCGACGAGCTGTTCTTCGCGGTGACCAAGCGCATCCACAACAACCTGCACGGCGCCGCCGGCGACGGCCTGCCGCTCGACGGCGAGGCGCACGAGGTGTACGAGTCGGTGACGCGCGCCGCGGGCGAGGAACTGGCGAACCGGATCGCCCCCGGCGACGTGGTGCTGCTCCACGACCCGCAGACCGCCGGGCTGATACCCGTGCTCAAGCAGCTCGACGTGCCGGTCGTCTGGCGGTGTCATGTGGGGATCGACATCGCCAACTCGATCACCCGCACGGCGTGGGAGTTCCTGCGCGGCTACGTCCGGGAGGCCGACGCCTACGTCTTCTCCCGCCGGCAGTACGTCTGGAACGACCTCGAACCGGACAAGACCGTGCTCATCGCCCCGTCGATCGACGCCTTCTCGCCCAAGAACCAGACGCTGTCCGGCAGCCAGGTGGCCGGCATCCTCTCGGCCGCGGGACTGCAGGAGGAGTCGCCGGCCATGGACCGCGACGCGACGTTCGTCCGGATGGACACCTCGCCGGGGCGCGTGGAGCGGCGCGCCGAGGCCGACGAGGGCCGGCGCCTGCGCCCGGAAGACCCGGTCGTGCTGCAGGTCTCGCGCTGGGACCGGCTCAAGGACCCGCTCGGCGTGATCGACGGATTCGTCCGGCACATCCTCCCGTACTCCGACGCACACCTCGTCTACGCCGGTCCCTCCGTCGAGGCGGTCGCCGACGACCCCGAGGGGAAGGACGTGCTCGAGGAGGCGAGGACGTGCTTCTCCGTCCTGCCGCGGGCGGCGCAGGAGCGCGTCCATCTCGTCACGCTCCCGATGGTCGACCTCGAGGAGAACGCGGTGATCATCAACGCGTTGCAGCGGCGCGCGGAGGTGGCGGTGCAGATGTCGATCGCGGAGGGCTTCGGGCTCACGGTGGCCGAGGCCATGTGGAAGGCGCGGCCGGTGGTGGCCAGCCGTATCGGCGGAATTCAGGACCAGATCGAGAACGGCCGGTCCGGCAGGCTGGTGACGCCGCGGGATCCGGCCGCCTACGGCAGGGCGGTCCTCGACATGTTCGCCGACCCCCTGCTGGCCGGGGCGATGGGCGAGCGGGCCCGCCGGCGGGTGCGCGACAGCTTCCTGGGATCGCGGTCGCTGTTGCAGTACGTCGCCCTCTTCGAACGCCTCAAGGTCGGCGTGGGCCGGCCGGCGGAGGTGTCGGAGCCGTCCGGATACGTCTGACCGGGTGACGCGGCCCGGCGGATCGGGACCATTGGCCTGTCATACGCGGACCTTCTGCGCTATTGGTGATGTCGCGTTCGCTCGGAGGCTGAAGTCTCCATGTAAGTCGCGAACCCATTTCGGGAGACAGCGATGGCGACGGAAGGTCTCGACGTCGAGACACTGGAAATGCTCCTGGACGCGGTGCGGGAATTCGCCGACCGCCACCTTCCCACCGAGTTGCTGTTGCGGCTCGATCAGCGCGACGAGTGTCCTGAGGACCTGGTCCGCCGGATGTGCGGCGACGAGCTGGGCGTACACCTGCTCTTCGTTCCCGAGCGGTACGGCGGCATGGGCGCGGGCAGCTTCGACGTGTGCCGGGTCTGCGAACGGATGGCCGGCATCGACGTCGGCGTCGCGACCAGCGTGCTCGCCACCGCCCTCGGCAGCGACCCGATCGCGGTGGGTGCCACCGAGGACCAGAAGAAGCAGTGGCTGAGCCGCATCGCCGAGGAGGGCCTGCTGTTCGCCTACGGTGCGACCGAGCCCGAGGCCGGCAGCGACCTCGCCGCCCTGCGTACCACGGCGACGCCCGTCGAGCAGGACGGGCACCTGACCGGCTACCGGCTCAACGGGCGCAAGCAGTGGATCAGCAACGGCGGCATCGCCGACGCGTACAGCATCCTCGCCAACGCCCCCGGCGGGCCGAGCTGGTTCGTCGTCGAGCGGGACGCGGAGGGGTTCACCAAGGCCAAGCCCGAGGACAAGCACGGCATCCGGCTGTCCAACACCGCCGCGCTCTACCTCGACGACGTCCTCGTCGAACCCGACGCGCTGGTCGGCCGGCTCGAGGGGCAGGGCCTGCTCCAGGCCCAGCAGGTGTTCGGCTACACCCGGCTGATGGTCGCCGCCTTCGGCCTCGGCGCGGGCTGGTCGGCACTGGACAAGGTGATCGCGTACGCCGCGGACCGGATCCAGGCGGGCGGCCCGCTGGCCGACAAGCAGGGTTACACCCACAAGCTGATCGTGCCGCACGTCGTGCGCCTGGAGGCCGCGCGCGCCCACGTCGAGGAGACCGCCGAGCGGCTCGACGCAGGCGAGGGCGGGCTCAACACCGAAGGCGCCATCGCCAAGTACCTGGCCACCGAGGCGGGCAACGCCGCCGCCGACGCCGCGATCCAGGGCCACGGCGGCTACGGCTACACGCGCGAGTACCTCGTCGAGAAGATCAGGCGGGACGTCCGGATCACCACGATCTACGAGGGCACCTCCGAGATCATGGAGATGACGATCTCGCGCGACCGCTGGCAGGAGCACCTCAAGACCCGCGGCCGCTTCTACCACGACCGCGCCGACGCCCTCGCCGCGCTGGATCCCGCGACCGGCGGCGGAATCGCGGCGCTCGCCTCGCACGCGCTGGGCGAGGTGCTCGAGCGGTGCCGTTCCGAACGGCTGACCCGCCAGCAGCACGTGCTGCTGCGGCTCGGCGAGCTGATCGCCTACACCGAGGGTGCGGAGGCGCTGTGCCGCCGCGCCGATCGCGCCGCACGTGGCGCGCTGCACCCCAAGGCCGACCGCCGCTTCGACGCGGCCGGGATCGCCGTGCTGGCCCGGGTCTTCGCCCGCGACGTCGCGCTGCGGGTGGCCACCACCGGGCTGGCGCTGGTGCGGGGCAGCACCACCGGCGACACCAGCACCGACGACCTGTCCGGCCTGCAGTCGGCCCTGCGCACCCAGCAGATCTTCGCCGCCCAGGCCAACGCCATCGCCGACATGGACGCCGTCGCCGGCATCGTCCGCGGCCACGCCCCCGAGGAGCCTCATCATGACCGACCACGCCTTCGAGCGTGCCGTGGCGATCGTCGGGATCGCCGCGATCATGCCCGACGCCCCGGACGCGCCCTCCTTCTGGCGCAACATCACCGGCGGGCGCTACTCCATCACCGACGTCACGCCGGACCGGTGGGATCCCGCCCTCGTACTACGACCCGGACCCGGCCGTCCCGGACAAGACCTACTCCAAGATCGGCGGCTGGGTCCGGGAGTTCGAGTGGGATCCGCTGGCCTGGCGGCTGCCGGTGCCGCCGCGGGTGAGCGACGCGATGGACGACACCCAGAAGTGGGCGGTCAACCTCGCCCGGTCCGCGCTGCTCGACTACGGCTGGCCGCAGCGGCCGCTCGACCACGACCGCACCGCCGTGGTGATCGGCACCGCGATCGGCGGCGAGCATCACTACCTGACGTCGCTGCGCATCAACTTCCCGGAGTTCGCCAGGGAGCTGGAGGCGAGCGGCGACGTTCGCCGCGCTGCCCAAGCAGGTGCGCGCGGCGATCGTCGACGAGGCCGGCGCGGGCCTGCGCGCGCGGATCCCGGTCATCACCGAGGACACCATGCCCGGCGAGCTGCCCAACGTCGTCGCGGGCCGGATCGCGAACCTCTTCGACTTCCACGGGCCGAGCTACACCACCGACGCGGCGTGCGCCTCCGGGCTCGCCGCGATGGCCAGCGCGATCGAGGGGCTCGTCACCCACCAGTACGACACCGCGCTCGCCGGCGGCATCGACCGCAACATGGGCGCCAACGTCTACGTGAAGTTCTGCAAGATCGGCGCCCTGTCGGCGACCGGCACCCGCCCCTACGCCGACGGCGCTGACGGGTTCGTGATGGGCGAGGGCGGCACCGTGTTCGTGCTCAAGCGGCTGGCGGACGCCGAGCGCGACGGAGACCGGATCTACGCCGTGCTGCTCGGCATCGCCGGCTCCAGCGACGGGCGCGGCAAGGGCATCACCGCCCCGAACCCGATCGGCCAGCGGTTGGCCGTGCAGCGGGCCTGGCAGCTCGCCGGCGTGGCGCCGTCGACGTGCTCGCTGATGGAGGGCCACGGCACGTCCACCGCGGTCGGCGACGTGGTCGAGGTCGAGGCCCTGGCCGAGGTGTTCGGCGCGGACGGCGCGCCGGCCGGCTCGATCCCGCTCGGCTCGGTGAAGTCGAACATCGGCCACCTCAAGGGCGCGGCCGGCACCGCCGGGCTGTTCAAGGCGGTCATGGCGTTGCACCACCGGATCCTCCCGGCCACCCTGCACGCCGAGACACCCAACCCGCACATCGACCTCGCCGGTTCCCCGTTCCGGCTCAACACCGAGACGCGGCCGTGGGATCCGCCGCCGGCCGGGGTGCGCCGCGCCGGGGTCAGCGCGTTCGGCTTCGGTGGGACCAACTTCCACGCCGTGGTCGAGGAGTACGTGCCCGGCCGGCGCCGCGAGCGTCCGGTGTCCGCCGCCGGGGTGGCGCTCCCGCGGACCCGGCCCACCACCACGGCCACCACGCCCGCGCGCGGCGCGTTCGTCGCCGGGGCGTCGGACGAGGCCGGGCTGCTCGCCCGGCTGCGCGACGTCGCCGCCGGCGCCGTGCCACCGGCGGGCCCGCCGTCCGCCGACGAGCTCGGCGCACCGGTGCGCGTCGCCATCGACCACGGCGACGCCGCGGAGCTCGCCGCGAAGGCGAGGCGGGCCGTGCAGGCACTCGAACGCGACGACGCGGGGATGCGCCGCGCGCTGCGGGCGCAGGGGGTGTTCTTCGGCCGGGGTCCGCCGGGCGAAGGTCGCGTTCCTCTACCCGGGGCAGGGTTCGCAGTACATCGGCATGCTCGGCACGCTGCGCGATCGGGAACCGGCCGTCGGCGCGACGCTCGCCGAGGCGGACACGGTGATGACGCCGCTGCTCGGCCGCCCGCTCACCGAGTTCGTCTTCTCCGGCGAGCCGGACGCCGAGCAGCGGCTGCTGCGGACCGAGATCACCCAGCCCGCGGTCCTGACGACCGACATCGCGCTCACCCGCCTGCTCGCCGGCCACGCCGTCGCGCCCGACTTCGTGATGGGCCACAGTCTCGGCGAGTACGCCGCGCTGGTGGCCGCCGGCTCGCTGTCGTTCGCCGACGCCCTGCGGGCGGTCAGCGCGCGGGGCAGCGAGATGGCCGGCCTGTCGGTCGCGGACAACGGCGCGATGGCGGCCGTGTTCGCGCCGCTCGCGCGAGATCGAGCGGATCGTCGCCGAGGTCGGCGGGTACGTGGTGATCGCCAACGTCAACAGCACGGCCCAGGCGGTGATCGGCGGCGCGACCGCGGCGGTCGAGACGGCCGTCGCCGCGTTCACCGAGGCCGGCCACACGGCCGTGCGGCTGCCGGTCAGCCACGCGTTCCACACCGAGATCGTGGCGCCCGCGAGCGAACCGCTGCGGCGGGTGCTCGGCGGGCTCGACCATCGACCCGCCCGCGGTGCCCGTCGTGGCCAATGTGGACGGTCGGTTCTACCCGACGGGTCCGGACGCGCCCGCGCGGATGGTCGACATCCTCGCCCGGCAGGTCGCCTCCCCCGTCCAGTTCGTCGCCGGCCTGCGGACCCTGTACGACGCGGGTGCCCGGGTGTTCGTCGAGGTCGGCCCCAAGAAGGCGCTGCACGGGTTCGTCCAGGACGTGCTCGGCGGCAACCACGACACCGATCACGACGAGGTGGTCGCCTTGTTCACCAACCATCCCAAGCAGGGCGACGTGGTGTCGTTCAACCAGGCGCTGTGCGGGCTCTACGCGGCGGGCCACGGCGCCCCGGCCCCGGTGGCCACGCCGGCGCCGGTCACGACGCCGGCCCCGGCGGTGTCGGTCGCGCCGCCCGCGGCCGCGCCCGCCGTCGAGGACGACCGGTACGCACAGCTCGGCCACCTGCTCGCCGACTTCCTCGAGCGCAGCCAGGAGGTGTACTCCGGTGCCGCGCCGCGGCCCCGGCCGGCGGCGACCGAGCCGGTCGTGATCACCGGCGCGTCGCTCGGCCTGCCCGGCACCGACCGCGTCTTCGACGACGCGAACGTCGGCCACATCCTGGCCGGCCGGCAGCTCATCGACTCGATCCCGCTGCCGTTCCGGGAAGCCATGGCGGACAAGCACATCACCCGCCTGGTGAAGAGCGAGCAGGGCGCTCCCCGGTTCGACACGATCGACAGCGCCGCCGACGTGATCAAGCTGGCCGGGCGCGCGGGCGAGTTCGACGTGGTCGGCGAGTTCGGGGTCGACGAGGAGCGGGACAAGGCGCTCGACGACTGCACCCGCCTGGCGATCGGCGCCGGCATCGACGCGCTGCGCGACGCCGGGATCCCGCTGGTCCACCACTACCGGAGCACCACGGTCGGCACCCGGCTGGCCACCCGGTGGGGGCTGCCGGACGCGCTGCGCGACGACACCGGCGTGATCTTCGCGTCGGCCTTCCCCGGGTACGCCGAGTTCGCCGTCGAGCTGGAGCGCTACCTGGCGGACCGGTTCCGCCGCGCGGAGCTGGCGAGGCTTCGGACACTGCGGTCCGACGTGGACGGTGGGGCGGTGGCGCTCGACCGCCGGATCGCCGAGCTCGAGGCGGAGATCGACGCCGCGCCGTTCACCTTCGACCGGCGGTTCCTGTTCCGGGTGCTGTCGATGGGACACGCCCAGTTCGCCGAGATCATCGGGGCGCGCGGTCCCAACACCCAGGTCAACGCCGCCTGCGCGAGCACGACCCAGGCGATCAACCTGGCCGAGGACTGGATCCGGGCCGGGCGGTGCCGGCGGGTGGTGATCGTGGCCGCGGACAACGTGACCGCCGACCCGCTGCTGCCCTGGGTCGGCGCCGGCTTCCTGGCGTCCGGGGCGGCGGCGACCGACGAGGCCGTCGACGAGGCCGCGCTGCCGTTCGACAACCGGCGGCACGGGATGCTGCTGGGGATGGGCGCGGCCGGCATCGTGGTCGAGTCGGCCGACGCGGCGCGCGAGCGCGGCCTGCGGCCGATCTGCGAGGTACTCGCGGGCGTCACCGCCAACAGCGCGTTCCACGGCACCCGGCTGGACGTCGAGCACGTGACGGCCGTGATGGCCGGCCTCGTCGCCCGGGCGGAGCGCCGCGGCGTCGACCGCCACGCGATCGCCGGTGAGACGGTGTTCGTCTCCCACGAGACCTACACCCCGGCGCGCGGCGGCAGCGCCCAGGCGGAGATCGAC
Organism: uncultured Actinomycetota bacterium; assembly: GCA_963727495.1. Taxonomy (GTDB): domain Bacteria; phylum Actinomycetota; class Actinomycetes; order Mycobacteriales; family Pseudonocardiaceae; genus Actinophytocola. The sequence goes on from CAVSGQ010000006.1 coordinate 24,645, forward strand.
GCGCTGCGCTCGGTGTTCGGCGCCGACGCGGATCGCGTGATCATCGCCAACACCAAGGGTTTCACCGGCCATCCGATGGGCGTCGGGATCGAGGACGTCGTGGCGGTGAAGGCGCTGGAGACCGGGATCGTGCCGCCGGTGCCGAACTTCAAGGAGGTCGACCCGTCACTCGGGTCGCTGAACCTGTCCACCGGCGGCAGCTACCCGGTGCGGTACGCGCTGCGGCTGGCGGCGGGGTTCGGGTCGCAGATCAGCATGGTGCTGCTGCGGTGGACGCCGGTGCCGGACGGCCGGCACCGCACGCCGGACGAGCTCGGGTACGAGTACCGGATCGTGGACCGGGCGGCGTGGCGGCGCTGGCTCGGGGCCGTCACGGGCAGCGCCGACGCGCGGCTCGAGGTGGACCACCGGCGGCTGCGGGTCGCCGAGACCGCCGTGCCCGCACCGGCGCCCGCGCCGGCGCCGGTGGTCGAGCAGGTCGTCGCGGCGCCCCCGCCGGCCGACACGGTCGCCGACGACGTGCTGGCCGTCGTCGCCGACAAGACCGGCTACCCCACCGACGTCCTCGAACCCGACCTCGACCTCGAAGCCGACCTCGGCATCGACACCGTCAAACAAGCCGAAGTCTTCGCCCAAATCCGCGAACACTTCACCATCCCCCGCGACGACACCCTCAAACTCCGCGACTACCCCACCCTCGCCCACGTCATCACCTACGTCCGCGAACGAACAGACACCGCCACCCCACCACCCACCGACACCACCGACACCATCACCGACGACAGTACTCGCCGTCGTCGCCGACAAGACCGGCTACCCCACCGACGTCCTCGAACCCGACCTCGACCTCGAAGCCGACCTCGGCATCGACACCGTCAAACAGGCCGAAGTCTTCGCCCAAATCCGCGAACACTTCACCATCCCCCGCGACGACACCCTCAAACTCCGCGACTACCCCACCCTCGCCCACGTCATCACCTACGTCCGCGAACGAACAGACACCCCCACCCCACCACCCACCGACACCACCGACACCATCACCGACGACGTACTCGCCGTCGTCGCCGACAAGACCGGCTACCCCACCGACGTCCTCGAACCCGACCTCGACCTCGAAGCCGACCTCGGCATCGACACCGTCAAACAAGCCGAAGTCTTCGCCCAAATCCGCGAACACTTCACCATCCCCCGCGACGACACCCTCAAACTCCGCGACTACCCCACCCTCGCCCACGTCATCACCTACGTCCGCGAACGGGCAGGCACCGCCGAAACCACGGCGCCCGCGGCGGAGCCCGTCGAGCGCACGCCCGAGCCGGCCGACACCTTCCCCCGCCGCGTCCCGGTGGCGACCATCCGCCCGCCGCTCGACACGTGCGCGGAGACCGGCGTCGAGCTCGGCGCCGGCACCCGGGTCGTGGTCGGCCTCGACAAGGGCGGCGCCGGCGCGGCGCTCGCCGGCCGGCTCGGCGAGCGGGGCGTCGAGGTGCTGGCGCTGGACCCCGGTGACGACCCCGACACCCGCGTCGGGGAGTGGCTCGCCGCCGGGCCGGTGCACGGCGTCTACTGGCTGCCGGCCCTCGACCACGAGGGTCCGATGCCGGACCTCGCCGCCTGGCGGGAGGCCAACCGCGTGCGGGTCAAGCTGCTCTACGCCACGATGCGCGCGCTGTACGACACCGGCGCGTTCCTCGTCACCGGCACCCGGCTCGGCGGCCGGCACGGCTACGACGAGGCCGGCGCGTTCGCCCCGCTCGGCGGAGCGGTCACCGGCTTCGCCAAGGCGTTCGCCCGCGAGCGCCCGGCCGTGCTCGTGAAGGCCGTCGACGTCGAACCGGACGCGGCGCCGGACACGATCGCCGGGCTGCTCGTCGACGAGACGCTCCGCGACCCCGGCGCGCTCGAGATCGGGCACGCCGACGGGCTGCGGTGGACCGTCACCGTCGAGGAGCGCCCGGCCGGCACGGCAGGCGGCGCAGGCTTGGCGCTCGGCCCCGACTCGGTGTTCGTGGTGACCGGCGCGGCCGGCAGCATCGTCTCGGCCATCACCGCCGATCTGGCCGCGGCCACCGGCGGCACGTTCCACCTGCTCGACCTGACCCCCGAACCGGACCCGGGGGACGCGGACATCGCGCGGTTCGCCGCCGACCGCGAGGGGCTCAAGGCCGAGCTCATCGACCGGCTCCGCGCCATCGGTGAGCGGGCCACCCCGGTGCGGGTGGAGCGCGAGCTGGCCCGGTTCGAACGGCTCGCGGCGGCACGCGCCGCCATCGATGCCGTGCGGGCCGCGGGCGGGCAGGCGCACTACCACAGCGTCGACCTCACCGACGGCGACGCCGTGGCCGCCGCGATCGGCGGCCTGGAGCGGGTCGACGTGCTGGTGCACGCCGCCGGGCTCGACATCAGCCACACCCTGCCGGACAAGCAACCCGCCGAGTACGACCTCGTGTTCGGGGTCAAGAGCGACGGCTGGTTCACCGTGCTGAAGGCGATCGGGGACACCCCGCTCGGCGCCACCGTGGCGTTCAGCTCGGTCGCCGGGCGCTTCGGCAACCTCGGCCAGACCGACTACGCCGCCGCGAACGACCTGCTCTGCAAGCTCGCCTCGGCGATGCCGGCCACCCGGCCGGGCACCCGGGCCGTCGCGATCGACTGGACGGCGTGGGCCGGCATCGGCATGGCCACCCGCGGTTCGGTGCCGCAGGTGATGAAGCAGGCCGGGATCGAGATGCTGCCGCCCGAGGTCGGCATCCCGGTCGTGCGCCGCGAGCTGACCGCCGGCACCGGCGGCGAGGTCGTCGTCGCCGGGGCGCTCGGCGCGATGGTCGACGAGCGCACCGGTGTCGACCCCGGCCGGTTCGCTCCGGGCGGACCGATGGCCGGCCGGGTCACCGGGTTCGGCGTCCACAGTGGACTCACCGTGGAGACCACGCTGGACCCGGCCGAGCAGCCGTTCCTGCACGACCACCGCATCGACGGCACGGCCGTCCTGCCCGGTGTGATGGGCATCGAGGCCTTCGCCGAGGTGGCGGCGCTGCCGTTGCCCGGCTGGCGCCCGGTCGAGATCGCCGACGTCGAGTTCCTGGCGCCGTGCAAGTTCTACCGGGACGAGCCCCGCACGGTGACCGTCACCGCGACCTACCGCCGCGAGGGCGGCGGGCTCGTGGCCCGCTGCCGCCTGGAGAGCGCCCGGCAGCTGCCCAACCAACCGGAACCCCAGGTGACCACCCACTTCACCGGCCGCGTGCGGCTGGCGAGGGCGGCGGACGGCGAGGCCGCCGCGGCCGGGCCGGCGACAGCGCCCGCCGAGGCGGACGGCCGGGGTGCCGGCGCGGAGTCGATCTACCGGGTGTACTTCCACGGCCCGGCCTTCCAGGTCCTCGACCGCGCGTGGCGCGAGGAGCAGGGCCTCGTCGGCTCCTACACCGCCGGCCTGCCGGACGACCACGTGCCGGCCGCACTTCCCGAGGTGGTCTCGCCCCGGCTCATCGAGCTGGTGTTCCAGACCGCGGGCATCTGGGAGATCGGCCGGCTGGACCGGTTCGGCCTGCCGCGGCACGTGGACCGGATCGTTCCGCACCGCGGGCTGCACGAACCGCAGGGCCGGGTGGCGGCCCGGGTCTCGGTGACCGACGGCGGCTTCGACGGGCAGGTGGTCGACGAGGCCGGCACGGTGCTGCTGGAGCTGACCGGCTACCGCACGGTCGAAATGCCCGGCGGGGTCGGACGCCGGCCGGCGCGAGCCGCTCACGGAGGCGATGAGGTGAACACCGTCCGGCGGCTCGCGATCGTCAACCGTGGCGAGCCCGCGATGCGCCTGCTCAACGCCGCCGCCGAGCTGAACGGCACGGCCGGCGAGCACCTGACGACCATCGCGATCCACACCGAGCAGGAGCGCGGCGCCTGGTTCGTCCGCGAGGCCGACGAGGCGTACTGCATCGGGCCGGCCACCACCCGGGACGAGGCGTCCGGCCGCGAGCGGCACAGCTACCTCGACCTCGCGCGGCTCGAACGGGCCCTGGTCGACACCGGCGCGGACGCGGCGTGGGTCGGCTGGGGCTTCGTCGCCGAGCACGCGGAGTTCGCCGAGCTGTGCGCCAGGCTCGGGGTCGACCTTCATCGGGCCGACGGCGGAGGCGATGCGCGGAGGTCGGCGACAAGATCCGCGTCAAGCGGCTGGCCGAGCGGCTGGGCATCCCGGTGCTGCCGTGGAGCGGGGGCCCGGTGCCGACCGTCGGGCAGGCGCGCAGGGCCGCCAGGCGCCTCGGCTACCCGCTGTTCGTCAAGGCGTCGGCGGGCGGCGGGGGACGCGGCATCCGCGCCGTGCACGACCCGGACGGGCTGGCGGCCGCGCTGGAACAGGCGCGGACCGAGGCGCGGCACGCGTTCGGCGACCCCACGGTGTTCCTCGAACGGCGGCTCACCGGCACCCGGCACATCGAGGTGCAGGTGATCGCCGACCTGCACGGCACCGTGTGGGCCGCCGGCCTGCGGGACTGCTCGCTGCAGCGCCGCAACCAGAAGGTCCTCGAGGAGTCCGGGTGCACGTTGCTCGACGCCGCCACCCAGGACGAGCTGCGCACCGCCGCGGCCGAGCTCTGCCGCGCCGCCGGGTACACCAACGCGGGCACCGTCGAGTTCCTCTACGTGCCCGCCACCGGGCAGCACTACCTGCTGGAGGTCAACGCCCGGCTGCAGGTCGAGCACCCGGTAACCGAGCTGACGACCGGCCTGGACCTGGTCAAGCTGCAGATCGCGGTCGCGCGGGGAGAACGGCTCGACGGCGCGCCGCCCGCGGTGTCCGGGCACGCGATCGAGGTCCGGCTCAACGCCGAGGACCCCGACAACCGGTTCGCGCCCGCGCCGGGGGTGATCCGGCGGCTGCGCGTGCCGGTCGGTCCCGGCGTCCGGGTCGACACCGGCGTCGCCGAGGGCGACGAGATCACCGCGGAGTTCGACTCCATGATCGCCAAGCTGCTGGCGTGGGGCCGGGACCGCGAGGAGGCACGCACGCGGCTCGCCCGCGCGGTGGCACAGACGCAGGTCATCGTGGAGGGCGGCCGGACGAACAAGTCGTTCCTGCTCGCCCTGCTGGCACACCCGGCCGTCGTGGCGAACCGGCACGACACGGCATGGCTCGACGCGCGCACGGCGGCCGGCGACCTTCTCCGGCCCCGGCACGCCGACGTGGCGCTGATCGCCGCGGCGATCGAGGCCTACGCGGTCGAGCACGCGCACGCCCGGTCCGCGTTCTACGCCGGGGTGGCCAGGGGGCGGCCGAGCCTGCCGGCGGGGGCGGGGCGGCGCCTGGAGTTCCGCCACCGGGGGCACCGCTACGTCCTGCACGTCTACCAGCTCGGGCCTGCGGCGTACCGCATCGGCGCCACCACCCCGGCCGGTATGTCCACAGTGGACGTCGAGGTGGAGCGGCTCGGCGACGTCGAGCGCCGGCTGGTCTTCCCGGGCCGCCAGTACCGCGTCCTGGCGGCGCTCGTCGGCCCCGTGCACACCATCGAGGTCGACGGCCAGTCCCACACGATCACCCGCGACGAGGGCGGCGTCGTCCGCTCCCCCACCCCGGCCGTGGTCGTGTCCGTGGCCGTGGCGCCCGGGGACGAGGTGGCGGCCGACGACCCGCTCGTCGTGCTCGAGTGCATGAAGCTCGAGACCGCGGTGCGCGCCGGCTTTCCCGGCCGGGTCCGCACGGTCGACGTCGCGCCCAACGTCCAGGTCGACGCGGGCGACCCGCTGCTGCGCATCGACCCGGCGGCGGACACCGATCAGTCCACATCGGACGGACCGGTGCGCATCGAGCTCGGCGCCAACGCGCAGGTGTGGGGGCCCGACGCCGTGCGCTCGTTCCTGCTCGGCTACGACCTCGACCCGGCGACGGTCACCCGGATCGAGCGCGGCGACGACCCGTGGCACGGTGCCGGCGGGCCGGGCGAGGCGGAGCTCCTCGGCCTGTTCGCCGACGTCTGCGCCGTCTCGCGCCGCCTCCCCGAGCCCGCGGAGGAGGTCGCCGGCGAGTCGGTGCGCGCGCCGAAGGAGCACCTGCTGACCGTGCTGCGGACCTACGAGACCGCCGGCACCGGCCTGCCGGCGGGGTTCCACCGGCGGCTGATGGGGGTGCTGCGCCACTACGGCATCGAGCGGCTCGGCCCGTCGGTCGACGTCGAGGACGCGCTGCTGCGCCTGTACCGGTCGCAGAACCGGCTCGACACCGTGCTGCCCGTGGTCGCCGCGATCCTCGACCGCTGGCTCGCGCGCCGGCCCGCGCGCGACGGTGACCCGCCGAGGCCCGCGCGCGCTGCTCGACCACCTCGCGGCGGCGGCCGACCGCCGCTACCCGGGCATCATCGACCTCGCCCGCGACGTGCGGTTCCGGTTCTACGAGCAACCGTTGCTGGAGCGCACCAGGGCGGCGCTGTTCGCCGAGGTGGACCAGTACATCTTTGATCTGGCGTCCGACCGAGGACCCGGCCGGGCGGGACTGGCGGATGGCCTCGCTCATCGACTGCCCCCAGCCGCTGCGCCCGGCGCTGCTGCGCTGGTACCGGCGCGGCGACGCGCGGGAGCGCGACGTCGCGCTGGAGGTGGCCGCCCGCCGCTACTACCGGATCCGCGACCTCGCCCTGCTCACCGTCGCGGACGTGGGCGCGTTCCGCATGGCCCTCGCCGACTACCTCCATCTCGGCCACCGCCACCACCTGATGGTCGGCTGCTGCCCCGCGGACGAGCTGCCCGCGGTCGCCGCCACCGTGCGACAGCACCTGACCGGACGTGCCCCGGCCTGCGGCCGATGGTCGACCTGCACGTGTGGCAGGACGGCGACCTCGACGAGGTCGAGGCCGTGCGGGACCGGATCGCCGGCGCGCTGGGCGCCATCGGTTCTGGAACCCCCGTTCACCGGGCCGACGTCACGATCACCGACGACAGCGGGCGGGCCTACCACTTCACGTTCCGCTCCGCACCCGGCGGCGGCCTGGTCGAGGAGGCGCTGTACCGGAACCTGCACCCGATGCTGGCCAAGCGGCTCAACCTGGAGCGGCTGTGCCGGTTCGACATCACCCGGCTCGACTCCGCCGAGGACGTGTACCTGTTCCACGGCGTCGCCCGCGACAACCCGGCGCGACGAGCGGCTGTTCGCGCTCGCCGAGGTCCGTGACCTCACCCCGGTGCCCGGCGAGGCCGGCATGCCCGTCGGGTTCCCGCTGCTGGAGCGGATCATGGCCGAGGTGCTGTCCGGCATCCGCCGGTTCCAGTCCCACCGCCCGCCGGACCAGCGGCTGCCGAACAACCTGGTGCTGCTGCACGTCCGGCCGCCGTGGATGTTGCCGGGCGGGGCAGTGGCGCGAGCTGGCGACCGGCTCGCGCCGGCCGCGCGCGGGCTCGGCATCGAGCACGTGCTCGTCCGCGGTCGGGTCGCGGGAGGGCCGCGCGCTGCGGGAGGTCACGCGTGGACGTGACGCGCCCCGGCACCCGCGGCGCGGCGGCCGACCTGATCCGGCCGAGCGACGCACCGATCGACCCGCTCGACGAGTACGGCCTGCGGGTGCTGCGCACCCAGCGGCGCGGCGGCGTGTACCCCTACGAGCTGATCCGGCTGCTCACCCCGCCGCCGGGGGCCGCGTCGGACTTCCCGTCCGGTGACTTCGCCGAGTACGACCTCGACGCGGCGAACGAGCTGGTGGCCGGTGACGCGGCCGCCGGGCGGGAACACGGCCAACCTCGTGGTCGGCGCTGATCCGCAACGTGGCGCCGACGATCCCGGAGGGCATGCGGCGGGTGCTGCATCGCCGGTGACCCCAGCCGCAGCCTCGGCTCGCTCGCCGAGCCGGAGTGCCGCCGGATCATCGCGGCGATCGACCTCGCCGAGCGGCTCGGCGTGCCGGTCGAGTGGTTCGCCGTGTCCTCCGGCGCGCGCATCTCGATGTCCAGCGGCACCGAGAACATGGACTGGATCGGCGCCGTGCTGCGCCGCATCGTCACGTTCACCCAGGCCGGCGGCGAGATCAACGTCGTGGTCACCGGGCATCAACGTCGGGCGCGCAGCCGTACTGGAACGCCGAGGCGACGATGCTCATGCACACCCGCGGCATCCTCGTCATGCTGCCGGACAGCGCCATGGTGCTCACCGGCAAGCAGGCGCTGGACTTCTCCGGCGGCGTGTCCGCCGAGGACAACCTGGGCATCGGCGGGTTCGAACGCATCATGGGTCCCAACGGCCAGGCGCAGTACCGCGCCGACGACCTCGAGTCCGCGTGCGAGCATCCTGTTCCGGCACTACGCGCACACGTACGTCGTCCCCGGTGAGCGCTTCCCGCGCCGGCGCGGCCACGGCGGACCCCGCCGACCGCGACGTCCGCCAGGCGCCGCACGGCCCGCTCGAGGGCAGCGACTTCGCGACCGTCGGGCGAGATCTTCTCCGCCGAGCACAACCCCGAACGCAAGAAGCCGTTCGACATCCGCTCGGTGCATGCGCGCGGTCAGCGACGCCGACCACCAGCCGCTGGAGCGGTGGGGCCACTGGCAGCACGCGGACACCGCCGTGGTGTGGGACGCGCACGTCGGCGGGATCCCGGTGTGCCTCCTCGGGTTCGAGTCCCATCCGGTCGCGCCGCGAGGGCCGCGTGCCCGGCGACGGGCCCGTCGTCGTGGACCTCCGGCACGCTGTTCCCGCAGTCGTCGAAGAAGGTCGCGCGGGCGATCAACGCGGCCAGCGGCAACCGGCCGGTCGTGGTGCTGGCCAACCTGTCCGGGTTCGACGGCTCGCCCGAGTCGATGCGCTCCCGGCAGCTCGAGTACGGCGCCGAGATCGGGCGGGCGGTGACCAACTTCGCCGGGCCGATCGTGTTCGTCGGTCGTCTCCCGCTACCACGGCGGCGCGTTCGTCGTGTTCTCCAAGCAGCTCAACGACAACCTCGAGGTGGTGGCGGTCGAGGGGTCGTTCGCGTCGGTGATCGGCGGCGCGCCGGCCGCGGCCGTCGTGTTCGCCCGCGAGGTGCACACCCGCACGACCGCCGACCCCCGGGTGGCCAACGCCGCCCGGGGCGAGCAGCGCGCGGTCGTCGAGGCGGTCCGCACCGAGAAGCTCGGTGAGGTGGCCCGGGAGTTCGACGCGATCCACGACATCGAGCGCGCGCTGCGGGTCGGCTCGGTGCACCGGATCATCCCGCCCGCGCAGCTGCGGCCCTACCTGGTGGACGCGCTGGAGCGCGGCATGGTCCGCGCGCTCAGTGCCGGGTGAGCCAGGTGTGCGACGGCCTGGCGCCGGCCAGCCGCGACGGCGTCTCGAGGTCGACGGGTGGCTCGATCGCACGATCGGCGGCGACGGTCAGCACGAACTCGCCGTAGCGGCGCCACCAGCCGGGGAACGTGGCGCCCTCCGCGGCGTGGACCACGAACGCGGCCCACCCGGCCGCCGCCGGCCGGAGGTCGACCTCCACCGAGCGGGTGTCGCGGCGAAGGCCGGTCCGCAGCACCTTGAGCGCGCTCTCCTTGGCCGACCAGACGAGGTTGGCCAGCAGGTCGCGCTCGGCGCCGGCGGCGAGCACGAGGTCGCGCTCGCGCGGGGTGAACCAGTCGCGCACGAACGCGTCCGACCGCGCCTCCACCAGCTCGAGGTCGCAGCCGACGGCGAGGTCCGGCGGCGCCACCGCGCACACCGCCCAGTCCGCGCGGTCGGTCAGCGACACCGCCACCGGCGCCGGCCGCCCGCCGGCGAACGGCAGCGGCGCGCCCGAGGCGGCGGGCCGCACCTCGATCCCGGCGAGGACCTCGTCGGTGGTGTCCAGCCCGAGCACCCGGGCGAGAGCCTGCTTGGCGGTCCACCGGGACAGGCGCAGCTCGGTGCGGCGCTTGGGAAACCGCAGCGCCGCGAGCCGCTCCGCCTCCGCCGCGGACAGCCAGCCGCCCGGCCGGTCGTCCCCGGCCGGCACGTCCGCCATGCCGCGAGCCAGCCAGCGGACCGCGTACCCGCTGCCATGCACACCGCAAGCCTGGCACACGGCGAGGTTCGCCGTGCGCGGGTGACCGGGCCGGCGGTCGGTCGAGTGACGTCGCGGGCCGGCACCCTCCCGGCGTGCTCGACCGGCTCGTGCGCGAGCTCCCGGACGCCGACCCGACTTCGATGCCGAATACGGCTAGGCGGGGTGGGCGGTGGCCGCCCGGTCACCGCCGGCGGCCGACCCGGCCGTCCATCACACCGGGAGCGGGTGTCCGGTGCCCGGCGACGATCGCGGCGGTCATGGCGCGGAAGTGCTCGCGGTCGCGCGGGCCGAGCGAGGCGACGAGCCGGTCGAGCTCCGCGGCGATCTCGCCGTGGAACGCGACCGCGGCCTCGCGGCCGGCGGCGGTGAGGGTCACCCGGACCGCGCGCCGGTCGCCGGGCGCGGGTGACCGCCGGGCGAGCCCGCGGCGCTCGGCGCGGTCCATGAGACCGGTGAGCGCGGCCTTCTCGACGCCGAAGCACTGGGCGAGCTCGGCCATCCCCCTGGGGCCGTCGAGCAGGACGCACAGCAGCCTGGCCTGGACGGCGGTCAGCCGGTGGCGTTCGGACACGCGGGCGTAGATCCCCTGCACCAGGCCGGTGAGCTGGACCAGGCCGGTGGCGACGTCGGGCTGCCCGCAGCACCCGCTCACCGACTCGTCCACCCGACATACGGTACATGGCGCATATAGTTAATGCCGCGTACAGTACGCAGCGTTAACAGAGTTCCGCGTTCACCTCACCGGAGGGACCGAATGACCTTCAGCAGCAAGGCGGGAACCCGTGGCGCCCGCCAACCCAGCGCGAACCGGCTCGTCCGGTGGGTGAACTCCAGGACCGTGAACCGGATCCGCCGCAAGCGCGGGACGTTCATGGGCATGAACGTCCTGGCCCTGACGACCGTCGGGCGCCGCAGCGGCGCCGAGCGCACCAACCCGGTCGCCTGGTTTCCCGGCCCGGACGGCAGCCGGCTGATCGTGGCCTCCGCGGCCGGGGCGCCGGGAAACCCGGCCTGGTACCACAACATCGCCGCCAACCCCGGCAAGGTCCGGATCGAGGTCGACGGCAGCACGGTCGCCGTGACCGCCGAGCAGCTCCACGGAACCGAGCGCGAGGCGGCATGGCAGCAGATCACCGCCGCGGCACCGCGCTTCGCCCAGTACCAGGTCAAGACCGACCGGGAGCTGCCGGTCATCCGCCTGGTGGCGCACTCCGGCCCCGGCGAGGTCAGGTAGCCAGCCGGGCGAGCTGACGGTCCCAGCCGGCGCGGTCCCCGGTCAGGCGCGCCGAGCTGGTGCGGGAGAACACGAACGGGTACGCGTCGAGCGTCCGCTCGTGCCGGCCCTCCCCGTCCGCGCAGCAGTCCTCGACGACCGCGACGAGGTAGCCCAGCTGCGCGGCCGACGCGGCGGTGAACAGCACGCAGGTCGAGGTCACCAGCCCGGCCACGAACAGGAACCGCTTGCCGCGGGCACGCAGGGTCTCGTCGAGGTCGGTGCGCAGGAACGCGTCGAAGGTCTGCTTGCGCACGACCGGCTCGCCCGGCCGGGCGGCGGCGAACGCCAGCGGCCGCGCGCCGGGGGTGCCCGCCACGCACGGGATGTTGCCGCGCAGCCGGTAGCGCACCATCCAGTCGGCGCGGTCGGGCCGGAACTCGGCCCGCACGTGCACCACGTCGATGCCCACCTCGCGGCATCGCGCGAGCAGCCCGGTCATCGCGGCGGGCAGGTCCGGGGCCGTGCCGGCCACCGCATCCGGCCAGAAGTCACGCTGCGCGTCGATCACCAGCAGCGCGTAGTCGTCCCAGTCAGCCACGCCACGGATCTTGCCCCATCGCGCGGCGGTCCATTAGCTTGGCGCAGGTGCCCGAGCGCGCCCCCAACGTGGTGATGGTCCTGCTCGACGATCTGGGCTTCGCGCAGCTGGGCTGCTACGGGTCCGGCATCGCGACGCCCACGATCGACCGGCTCGCCGGGAACGGGTTGCGGTACAACCGCTTCCACGTCACCGCGATGTGCTCGCCCACCCGCGCGGCGTTGCTCACCGGGCGCAACCACCACGCGGTCGGCATGGGCTTCGTCGCCGACATACCGACCTCCGCGCCCGGGTACACGGCCCGGATTCCCGGGTCGGTGCCGACCCTGCCGCGGCTGCTGCGCGAGGCCGGCTGGAACACCATGGCCGTGGGCAAGTGGCATCTCGTGCCGCGCGGCGAGCGGAGCAGCGCCGGCCCGTTCGACCGGTGGCCGCTCGGCCTGGGGTTCGAGCGCTACTACGGCTTCCTGCAGGGCGACACCAACCACTGGGCGCCGAACCTGGTGCGCGACAACACCCCCGTGGACCCGCCGGCCGGTCCGGACGAGGGCTACCACCTGACCGAGGACCTCGCCGGCGAGGCGGTCCGGCTCGTGGTCAACCAGCAGGAGTCCGCGCCGGGCAAGCCGTTCTTCCTCTACCTCGCCACCGGCGCCATGCACGCGCCGCACCACGTCGAACGCTCCTGGGCCGACGCCTACCGCGGCCGGTTCGACCTCGGCTGGGACCGGTGGCGCGAGGACGTCTTCGCCCGCCAGACGGCCGGCGGCCTGGTCCCGGACGGCACGACGCTGACCGAGCGCCCCTCCTGGGTGCCGGCGTGGGACGACCTCACCGCGGACGAGCGCCGCCTCTACGCGCGGATGCACGAGGTCTACGCCGGCTTCCTGAGCCACACCGACGCGCAGCTCGGCCGCCTGGTGTCCACTCTGGACAAGCTCGGCGTGCTGGACGACACGCTGATCCTCGTGCTGTCCGACAACGGGGCCAGCGCGGAGGGGGGCGTCGCCGGCACCAGCAACGAACACCGCTTCACCCACCGGATCCCCGAGGAGCCGGCGGACAACCTCGCGCGGCTGGAGGACTGGGGCGGCGTCGGCGGCTACCCGCACTACGCCTGGGGCTGGGCCTGGGCCGGCAACACCCCGTTCCGCCTGTGGAAGCGGTACACCTGGCTCGGCGGTACCCGCGTCCCGCTGATCGTGCACTGGCCGGCCGGGATCGGCCGGCCCGGCGGCGTGCGGGGCCAGTTCGCCCACGCGGTCGACGTGCTGCCCACGGTGCTGGACGCCTGCGGCGTGGCGGCACCCGACTGCCACGGCGCCAGCATGGTGTCCACATTCGACGATCCGGCCGCGCCGGACCCGCGGTCGACGCAGTACTTCGAGATGCTCGGCTCGCGGGCCATCGTGGCCGACGGCTGGAAGGCGACCACCGACCACGTCTCTGCCGGGGTGATCGACGAGGAGCGGCTGATGAAGGGCAGCCGGGACTTCGCCACCGACCGCTGGTCGCTGCACCGGCTGGCCGACGACTTCGCCGAGGCGCACGACCTCGCCGACGAGCACCCCGACGTCGTGCGCCGGCTCGAGCAGCAGTGGTTCGTCGAGGCCGGCCGCCACCACGTGCTGCCCCTCGCCGACTCGCTGGCGCAGCGGGTCGGCATGATCAGCCAGCCGGCCCACCCGCCCGGCCGCAGCGTGCTGCTGCATCCCGAGGGCGGCCCGGTCTGCGACGAGGCACTGCCGATGCTGTTCGGCGGCGGCCGCATCCTCGCCGACGTGGACGTCCCCGCGGCGTCCGCGAACGGGGTGCTGTTCGCGCTGGGCAACTGGACCGGCGGCTTCGCGGCCTACGCCGTCGACGGCACGCTGACCGTTGCCGTCGCACTGCCCGGCGACGCCGTGCGGGTGACCGCCGAGGGGACGCTCCCGCCCGGGCGGCACGAGGTCGGCTGCGTGCTGCGGCCCGGCCCGGCCGGCGTGCGCGTCGACGCGGTCGTCGACGGCACGGTCGTGGCGACCGGCAACGGCCGCCACCACCTCCCGTTCGTCTGGCAGCACGGCGGCACCGCACTGACCCTGGGCCACGCGCGTGGCCTGCCCGTCTGCGACGGGTACCGGCCGCCGTTCCCGTGGACCGGAACCCTGCACACCGTCCGCGTCGAGGCCGGCGACCACCAGCCGCCCGACCGGGACGTGATCCGGACCGCCCTGCGCGCGGAGTGAACCGGCCGCCGCGAAAAGCACGGGCTATTGGACGACCGGAATTTTGATCACGGAATTCCGGGGCATTTCGAAAAGGCCTAGGCCATCCGGGTGGCCTTTACTGACATCGGCTCCGCCGCGGACGTAGTGTCGAGCGCGGCCCGCTCCGACCGCGCCGGGGAGAACGTGTGCTGGACGCGCAAAATCATCAGGGAAAGTTCGGGCAGGACTACATTCGCGCGCTCGCGTCGGCGGCCGGCCTGCTGGTATTCCAGTACGACCTCGACCGGGTGGGAATAGATCTTGGATTCAGATTTCCCGGCCGGCCGGGTGGATTGGCCTCACCCGCCATGGAAGTCCAGGTGAAGACCTCCGCCAAGCCGAAGATGATCGGCGACGAATGGCGCTACGACGGCCTCACCGAGCAGCAGTTCAACTGGCTCGCCGGCCCGGACTACACCGTGCCGCGCTACCTGTTCCTCCTGCCTGTGCCCGGCGACCGGAAGGACTACGCGCGGTTCGAACCCGGCGGGATGACGCTGCGGCACCTGGCCTACTACCTGTCGCTCGAGGACGAGGCGCCGATCACCGACCCCAGCCCGGCCCGGCGGCGCACGGTGCGGGTGCCGGTCGGCAACGTGCTCACCGTCCGGTCCCTGCTGTGCCTGTTCGAACCGGTCCCGGTGGGGGTGACGTGAGCACACCGCCGTCGCGAGGCAACCGGCCATGAACGGGCGGCTGTCCGTCGCCGACATCTCGACCTACCTGGCGCACACCGGGTGGCGGCGCCGGCCGGAGTCGTGGCGCGGTGCCGCGATCTGGACCCATCAGGACGTCTACGACGTGCTCGTGCCCGCGCGCGACGGCATGGGCGACGGCGAGCTCCGGGTGGCGGAGATCGTCGATCTGCTGGCCACCGTGGAGCGCCGCCCGGCCGAGGAGATCGCGCGCGACATCGACTCCCCGCACGCCGACCAGCACTGGTACCGCACGTTCGTGGCCGGCCTGCCGAGCGGGTTCACCACGCTGCGGGCGGCGCTGCACACGTTGCGCGGCGTGATGACCGTGTTCGGCTCGGCGGCCCGCGCGGTGATCGACGGCCCGCACTTCTCGTTCTCCGGCGCGGTGCTGCCCGCCCGGGTCGGCGCGCTCGTCGACCGGGTCGAGCTCGCCCGGACCCAGGCCGGCAGCTACCTGTTCCCCGTCCGCGTCCCGCTGGGCGAGGACCCGGAGCTGGCCAGGAAGGCCTCCGTGCAGCTGCTGGACGCGACGGTCGCGATCCGGGACGCGGCGGCGTCGGGCGACCTGGCCGCGTTCGACGGCACGGTCTCCGCCGGGGTGTCGGCGCAGCTGTGCGAGGGCATGCGCGGCCTGGCCGGCCCGGGCGGCCGCGAGCCGTTCGAGATCGGCTTCCGCTGGGCCCGCGGGCTGCCGACCGACCTGCGCGGCACGACCGTGGGGTTCCCCGAGGGCAGCGCGGAGATCATCGCCGCGGCCGCGGACCGGCTGCGGCGCCACGGTCCGTCCGGCGAGGTCACCGTGACCGGCACCGTGGAGAGCCTGCACGACCAGCCGAACCGCGACGACCGCTGGCGCATCCGGGTCCGCGGCCAGGTCGCCGGCGCGCGGGGCAACCGGCGGGTGCTCTGGGTCCGCCTGACCGGGCAGGACGCCTACCACGCCGCGCTCACCGCGCACCGCGAACAGCACCGCGTCCGCGCCCGGGGCGCCCTGTCCGAGGCGGGCCAGCGCGCGGAGCTCATCGCAGACGACTTCGAAGTACTCGGCTGACAGGAGGAGCGGGAATGCCCGACGAGAAGCTGGGCGTCAAGCAGCGCGCCGTCATGATCACGTTGATGGGTGAAGGTCGTCCGCTGTCCAACACGGAGATGCGGGAGGCCCACGGGCTGGTCCTGGACGGCAGGGAGCGCACCCGGCTCAACGACCTGGGTTACGTGCGGAGCACGCGTGAGGGCCGCGCTCCGTTCGTGCACGAGCTGACCGACAAGGGCTGGCAGTGGTGTCGCGAGGAGCTGACCGCCGGCCGGCCGCGGTCCTCGCGTGAGGAGTCGCTGGGCAAGGCGCTCTACGCCGTGCTCGCCGGGATCGGCCGCTACCTCGACCACATCGACCAGGGCCTCGCCGACGTCTTCCACGTCGCACCGCCCGCCTCCGTGGAGGACCGCATCCGCGCGTGCTACCGGGAGCTGGCCGGGAGGCCGGGCGCGTACGTCGGCCTCACCGACCTGCGACGGGAGCTCGACGGCGTGCCCCGCGCCGAGGTGGACGCCGCGCTCCTGCGGTTGAACGTGGACCGGAACGTGACGCTCGCGCCGCAGGAGGACCAGCGCCGGCTGACCCGGCAGGACCGCGACGCCGCACTCGTCGTCGGCACCCAGGACGTGCACCTGCTGTCGATCGGGTCCGCATGACACCGGAGGAACAGCGAGCGCTCGAGTCGCTGCGGTTCAACTGGGCGTGGACGTCCGACGACATCTGGGGAGACACGCCGTTCCACGTCGAGGGCATGCACGTCGAGGTGGACCGTGAGGTGCTGGCCGGCCTGCGGGACGCGAAGGCCAGCAGGCGCAGCAGCCCCATCGGTCTGGTGGTGCGGGGCCAGCGCGGCTCGGGCAAGACCCACCTGCTCGGCTGGGTCCGCCGCCAGGCACAGCGGGAGGGCGGCTACTTCTTCGTGGTCGACCTGGACCAGGCGGCCGAGTTCTGGCCCGGCGTGCTGCTCGCCGTGCAGCGCGACCTGCTGCTCGCCAACGGAAGCGGGGAGAGCCAGCTCACGACGCTGCTGGCGCGGCTGGCGGCCCGGGCGGGCCTGACCGACGGGCAGGCGGCCGCGATCACCGGCGCGACCCGTCCGTCCAGGAAGGACCTCGACGCGTTCGTCGCGGCGCTGCGCAGGGTGGACGCCCAGGTCTCGGCGGCCCGGGACACGCTGCGCGCGCTGGTCCTCTACGGGTCGCCCGACGAGGACCTGAGCAACATCGGCGAGAGGTGTCTCGGCTCGCGCGAGGAGTCCGTCCCGGGCGAGCGCGTCGAATGGGGGATCGGCCCGGCGCCCCGTTCCGCGCAGCTCGTCGTGCGCGACGTGTCGTGGCTGCTGGCGCTGACCGGGCCGGCCGTGATCGCCGTGGACCAGCTCGACCCCATCGCCGCGCGCTTCGACACCGCGGCCGACGCCGATCCGGCCAACCTCTCGCTGTCCGAGGTCGCGCTGGGGCTGATGGCGCTGCGCGACAACACCCGGCGGACGATGTCGCTGGTCGCCTGCATCACGCCCACCTGGGAGCTGGTCAAGACCAGCACCTTCGCCACCGCGGCGGACAGGTTCCGCGAGGTCGGCACGCTGGGGCAGATCAGCGACGCGGCGCTCGCCCGGGAGCTGGTGGTGCAGCGGCTCGCCGTCCCCTACGCCGAGGTCGGGTTCGTCCCGCCGCATCCGGCCTGGCCGGTCGCCGAGCACGCGTTCGGGGGCATCGAGAACCGGTTCACACCCCGCGCGCTGCTGCAGCGCGTGGACGCGCACGTGCGGCACTGCCTGCTCACCGGCCGGGTGTCCGAACTGGACCGTCTGGACTCCGCGCCGGAGCCGCTGGACCCCGTCGTCGCGGTGCGCCAGGACCTCTCGCCGATCGACCGGCGCTTCGCCGAGCTCAAGGAGCACGCCGACGTGCGCTCCGCGCTCGACCCGGCACACGAGGACCGGATCATGCGCGAGCTGGTGCCGGCGGCGCTGACCGCGTGGATGGTCGAGCGGGAGGGCAGCGGCGTGGAGTGGAAGGTCGATCCGCCGTCCACCGCCCGGATCCCGCTGCTGCACGCGCGGCTTCGCCGCACGCTGGACGAGGAGACCGAGACCGAGGCGCACTGGGGGTTCCGCGCGATCGCGCACCCCAACCCCCGGGCGGCGCAGACGAGGCTGCGCAAGGCCCGGGACGAGTCGGGGCTGCGCCCGGACGGCACGCGGCACCTGGTGGTGCTGCGCAACTCGGCCTGGCCGGGCGGCAGGGTGACCGCCGAGGAGGTGGCCCGGTTCAAGACCGACGGCGGCGTGGACCTGCCGGTCACCGACGATGACCTGCGGACCTTCCGCGCGCTCGACATCCTGGTCAAGGAGAAGCCGCCGGGCCTGGAGGCCTGGCTGGTCGCCCGCCGGCCGGCGACCGGGACCGAGCTGCTCGACACCGTCCTCGGCGCCCAGGTCGAGGCACGGCCGGTCGGGGCGCGCCCGGTCGAGGCTCAGCCGGTCGAGGCAGGCGGCGCCCCGGCGCAACCGGTCGAGGCGCGCAGCGGCCCGGCGCAGCCGGAACCGCGGCCGCCCGAGCCGGACGGCGCCGACCCGGACCGGATCACGGTCGGCGAGACCATGGCCGACGGGACACCCGTGCGGATCGCGCTGGAGGCCTTCCGGCGGCACACCGCGATCTTCGCCGGCGCCGGCTCCGGCAAGACCGTGCTGATCCGCCGGCTCGTCGAGGAGTGCGCGCTGCGCGGGGTCTCCTCGATCGTGCTGGACCCGAACAACGACCTGGCCCGGCTCGGTGACGCGTGGCCGGAGCCGCCGCCCGGCTGGGGGCCCGGCGACGCCCGGCTCGCCGCGGAGTACCTCGCCGGCACCGAGGTCGTGGTGTGGACGCCGGGGCGGCAGGCCGGGCGGCCGCTGAGCTTCCAGCCGCTGCCGGACTTCGCCGGCGTCGGCGACGACCCCGACGACTTCGCCAGCGCCGTGGAGGCCGCGGCGGCGACCCTCGAACCGAGGGTGAACCTCACCGGCAAGGCCAACAAGGCCAGGTGGAGCCGGGCGGTCCTGCGCGAGGCGCTGACCTACTACGCGCGGCGCGGCAGGCGGAGCCTCGACGGGTTCATCACGCTGCTGGGCGACCTCCCGGAGGGCGCCGGCACGCTCGACGACGCACCGAGGCTGGCGGCCGAGCTGGCGAAGTCGCTGCGCGCCGCGCGGGTCAACGACGCGCTGTTCGGCGGCGCCGGGGAGCCGGCGGACCCGGGCATGCTGCTGACCCCGTCGCCGGGCCGGCGGGCGCGGGTCTCGGTGATCAGCTTCGTCGGGCTGCAGAACGACGAGCAGCGGCAGGGCTTCGTCAACCAGCTGCAGCTGGAGCTGTTCGCGTGGATCAGGAACCACCCGGCCGGCGACCGGCCGCTCGGCGGCCTGTTCGTGATGGACGAGGCGCAGACGCTGGCCCCGGCCGGGGCGTCCACGCCGAGCACGCACAGCACCCTGATGCTGGTCGCGCAGGCGCGGAAGTTCGGCCTGGGCATGGTGTTCGCCACCCAGGCGCCGAAGGGTCTCAGCAACCGCATCCCGGGCAACTCGGCGACGCAGTTCATCGGCCAGCTGAACTCGCCGGTGCAGATCGCCGCCGCGCGGGAGATGGCGCAGGCCAAGGGCGGCCGGCTCGAGCACGTCGGGGCGCTGAAGGTCGGCCAGTTCTACGCGAGCACCGAAGGCTCCCGTTTCGAGCGGGTGCGCACGCCGAACTGCCTGAGCCACCACCCGAAGAGCGCGCTGACCCCCGAGGAGGTGATCCAGCGGGCCGCGCAGTCCGCGCGCACCGCGTGGCCGGTGCGCGACCTCGACATGCCCACCCGCTGATCCCGCTCACCGCCCGGCCAGGTCGTCCAGGGCGAGGTTGAGCTCCAGCACGTTCACGGCGGGCTCGCCGAGGACGCCGAGCGGGCGGCGGGCGGTGTGCTCGCCGACCAGCCGTAGGACCGTCGCGACGGTGAGGCCGCGGGCGTCGGCGACGCGGGGCGCCTGGAGCCGGGCGTTGGCCACGGAGATGTCCGGGTCCAGGCCCGAGCCGGACGCGGTCACCGCGTCGACAGGAACGGGAGTCCGGGCGCCCAGGTGGTTCTCCGCGCGGTACGCGGCGACCCGACGGCTCACCTCGGTGCGCAGCGTGTCGCTGGTCGGGCCGAGGTTGGTGCCGCCGCTGGCCGCCGGGTCGTAGCCGGCCGCGGAGGGGCGCGGGTGGAAGTACCCGGGCCGGGTGAACCGCTGGCCGATCAGCCGCGAGCCGGCCGGCTGCCCACCGCGCTCGACGAGGTCGCCGCGCGCCTGGCCCGGGAACACCGCCTGCGCGGCACCGGTCACCACGAGCGGGTAGAGCCCGCCGGTCAGGATCGTGAACGCGAGCAGCGCGGCCAGCGCGGGCAGCAGCTGCCGGCGCAGGTGGGTGAACATCACGACACCCCCAGGGCCGACACGGCCAGGTCGATGAGCTTGATGCCGAGGAACGGCACGGCGAGCCCGCCCAGGCCGTAGACCAGCAGGTTGCGCCGCAGCATCGCGTGTGCGCTCACCGCGCGGAACCGCACCCCGCGCAGCGCGAGCGGGATGAGCGCGACGATGACCAGCGCGTTGAACACGACCGCGGACAGGATCGCCGAGCGGGGCGAGGCCAGCGCCATCACGTCGAGCCGGCCCAGCTGCGGGAACGCGCCGGCGAACATCGCGGGGATGATCGCGAAGTACTTCGCCACGTCGTTGGCGATGGAGAACGTGGTCAGCGCGCCCCGGGTGATCAGCAGCTGCTTGCCGATCTCGACGATCTCGACGAGCTTGGCCGGGTCCGAGTCGAGGTCGACCATGTTGCCGGCCTCGCGGGCGGCCTGCGTGCCGGTGTTCATCGTGACCCCGACGTCCGCCTGGGCCAGCGCGGGCGCGTCGTTGGTGCCGTCGCCGGTCATCGCGACCAGCCGCCCGCCCCGCTGCTCGGCCCGGATGAGGCGGAGCTTGTCCTCCGGGGTGGCGTCGGCGAGGAAGTCGTCCACCCCGGCCTCCGCGGCGATCGCGGCGGCGGTGCGCGGGTTGTCCCCGGTGATCATCACGGTGCGGATGCTCATCCGGCGCATCGCGGCGAACCGCTCCCGGATGCCCGGCTTGACCACGTCCTCGAGGTGGACCACGCCGAGCACCCGCGCGGGGTCGCCGTCGAGGTGCTCGGCCACCACCAGCGGTGTGCCGCCGGACGCGCCGACGCCGTCCGCGACCTCCGCCGCCTCGGGGTCCGGCCGGCCGCCGTGATCGGCGACCCAGGCCAGCACCGCGGACGCCGCTCCCTTGCGGAGGCGCCGCCCGCCCTCGATGTCCACACCGGACATACGGGTCCGCGCGGTGAACGGCACGAAGCAGGCGCCCGGCGCGGCGTCGCCGTCCCGCGCGTGCGTGCCCCCGGCGAGCGCGACGATCGAGCGGCCCTCCGGGGTCTCGTCGGCCAGGCTCGCGAGCCGCGCCGCGTCCGCCAGCCGTGCCGCGGTCAGCCCGCCGACCGGGACGAACCCGGTGGCCTGCCGGTTGCCTAGGGTGATCGTGCC
Organism: uncultured Actinomycetota bacterium; assembly: GCA_963727495.1. Classification (GTDB taxonomy): domain Bacteria; phylum Actinomycetota; class Actinomycetes; order Mycobacteriales; family Pseudonocardiaceae; genus Actinophytocola. Next base: position 46,011 of record CAVSGQ010000006.1, read on the forward strand.
GGTCTTGTCCAGCAGCAGCGTGTCCACGTCGCCGGCCGCCTCGACCGCCCGTCCGGAGGTGGCGAGCACGTTGTGCCGCACCAGCCGGTCCATCCCCGCGATGCCGATCGCGGACAGCAGCGCGCCGATCGTGGTGGGGATGAGGCAGACCAGCAGGGCCACCAGCACGATCACCGGCTGCCCGGCTCCGGAGTAGCTCGCGAACGGCTGCAGCGTGACCACCACGAGCAGGAAGACCGCGGTCAGGCCGGCCAGCAGGATCGACAGCGCGATCTCGTTCGGCGTCCGCTGCCGGGCGGCGCCCTCGACCAGCGCGATCATCCGGTCGATGAACGTCTCACCCTGCTCGGCGGTGATCCGCACGACGATCCGGTCGGACAGCACCCGGGTGCCCCCGGTCACCGCCGACCGGTCGCCGCCGGCCTCGCGGATCACCGGGGCGGACTCACCGGTGATCGCCGACTCGTCCACCGACGCGATGCCCTCGACGATCTCGCCGTCGGACGGGATGGTCTCCCCCGCCGAGACGATCACCACGTCACCCACGGCGAGCCCCGAGGACGGCACCTCCTCGACGGCCCCGGACGCGGTGCGGCGCCGGGCCACGGTCAGCGTGCGCACCGCGCGCAGCGCGGCGGCCTGCGCCTTGCCCCGCCCCTCGGCCATGGCCTCGGCGAGGTTGGCGAACAGCACGGTGAACCACAGGAACGCGGTGACCAGCGCGTCGAAGACGTTCTGCGCCGGGGACGAGCCGGGCAGGTCGACGACGAACAGCACCGTGGTCACCACGCTGCCCGCCAGCACCACGAACATGACCGGGTTGCGCACCTGGACCCGCGGGTCCAGCTTGCGGACGCTGTCCGCGAGCGCGGCCCGCAGGATCTCGCGGTCGAACAGCGACCGGCCGGGATGTCTGTCCATGTCCGTCCTAAAGTGACAGTTGTTCGAGGATCGGGCCGAGCGCCAGGGCCGGGACGAAGGTCAGGCCGGCGACGACCACGACGATCCCGCCCACGAACGCGGCGAACAGCGGCGTGTGGGTGGGAACCGTCCCGGCCGTCACCGGGACGGCCTGCTTGCGGGCCAGCGAGCCCGCCAGCGCCAGCACCGGGATGATCAGCAGGAACCGGCCGGCCAGCATCGCGATCCCGATCGTCGTGTCGTACCAGGGGGTGGCCGCGGCGAGGCCGGCGAACGCCGACCCGTTGTTGTTCGCGCCGGACGCGTACGCGTAGAGGATCTCGGTCAGCCCGTGCGGGCCCGGGTTGGCCCGGGAGCGCAGCGCGCCCGCGCTCAGCACCGAGGCCGCGGCGAAGCCCAGCGTCACCACCGGCATCACCAGCAGGTACAGCACGACGAGCTTCATCTCCGTCGCCTGGATCTTCTTGCCCAGGTACTCCGGCGTCCGCCCGACCATCAGGCCGGCCACGAACACCGCGAGGACGACCATGACCAGCAGCCCGGTCAGGCCCACCCCGACACCGCCCGGGCTCAGCTCGCCGAAGAGCATGTGCAGCAACGACACCATGCCGCCGAGCGGGGTGAAGCTGTCGTGCATGGAGTCGACCGACCCGTTGGACGTGCCGGTCGTGGACGCCGCCCACAGTCCGGACGCGGCCGCCCCGAAGCGGACCTCCTTGCCCTCCAGGTTCCCGCCCGACTGGTCCGCGATGGACGCCTGGGTGACGCCGAGCGCGTCGAGGCGCGGGTTGCCGTGCTGCTCCAGCAGCATGCCCAGCACCGACATGCCCGCCCAGACGACGAACATGACCACGAACACGGCGCGGCCCTGCCGGCGGTCGCCGACCATGCGGCCGAAGGTGAACGCGAGGGCGAACGGGATCACCAGGATGCACCAGTTCTCCACCAGGTTCGTCAGCGCGGTGGGGTTCTCGAAGGGGTGGGCGGAGTTCGCGTTGAAGAACCCGCCGCCGTTCGTGCCCAGCTGCTTGATCGCGACCTGGCTCGCGACCGGCCCGCCCGGCACCAGCTGGCGGGCGCCCTCCACCGTGGTCGCGGCGGTGAACCCGCCGAAGTTCTGGATCACGCCCTGGCTCACCAGCACGACCGCCACCACGAACGACAGCGGCAGCAGGATCCGCACGACGGTGCGGGTGAGGTCCACCCAGAAGTTGCCGAGGGTCGCGGCGCGGCGGCGGGCCAGGCCGCGGACGAACGCCGCCAGCACGGCCATCCCGGCCCCGGCGGACACGAAGTTCTGCACGGTCAGCCCGGCCATCTGGGTGAGATGGCTCATCGTCGTCTCGCCCGCGTAGGACTGCCAGTTCGTGTTCGTCAGGAAGCTGACCGCCGCGTCGAACGCCACGTGGGCGGTGACGGCCGGCGCGCCGGTGGGATCGACGGGGAGCACGTGCTGCAGCCGCTGCATGCCGTACAGCACCAGGAACGACACGGCGCCGAAGGCCAGCACGCACAGCGCGTACACCGTCCAGCGCTGCTCGGCGGCCGGGTCCACCCGGCACACCCGGTAGATCGCCCGCTCGACGGGCAGGAACACCCGGTCGCCGGGCGCCCGGGCCGGGGCGCCGCCGTCGTCGCGGTACACCGCGGCCACGTAGCGGCCCAGCGGCGGCGCGGTCACCAGCAGGGCCGCGACCAGGACCGCGAACTGCAACCAGCCGGCCGGCGACATCAGCACCGCTCCGCGGCGGGGCGCTCCCCGGCGGGCGCGGGCACCCCGTCGCCGCGGATCATGCGGTCGCACAGGCGCACGTACCGCACGCACGTCCCGAAGAACCCGAGCGCGACCAGCACCAGCACCACATCGGCCATCGGCCCCTCACCTCCACACGCGACACCCGCGCCACCGACCCTCGCCACCGCCCGGCCGCGGTTCAAGGACGTTGACGCGATCCCTACGCCGGGCGCGCGGATCCTGACGCCCTCCGGGCGCGCGGATGATCCCCGCCACGGTCCACTGAGGACCGTCGCGCGGAACGCGGGACTCAGAGCTCGAAGCGGTAGCCCATGCCGGGCTCGGTGATCAGGTGCCGCGGCCGGGACGGGTCGGGCTCGAGCTTGCGGCGCAGCTGGGCGAGGTAGACGCGCAGGTAGTGGGTCTGGTCGTGGTACCGCGGTCCCCACACCTCGTGCAGCAGGTGCTTCTGGGTGATCAGCTTGCCGCGGTTGCGCACCAGCAGCTCCAGCACGCCCCACTCGGTGGGGGTGAGGTGCACCTCGGCGCCGTCGCGGAAGACCCTGGTCGAGGCGAGGTCGACGGTGAACGACGCCGTGCGCACCTCGGCCTCCTCGACCACGCCGGCGGTGGTCGCGGCCCGGCGCAGCGCGGCGCGCAGCCGGGCGAGCAGCTCGTCCATGCCGAACGGCTTCGTCACGTAGTCGTCGGCGCCGGCGTCGAGCGCGTGCACCTTGTCCGCGGAGTCGATCCGCGCGGACAGCACGATGATCGGCACCGAGGTCCAGCCGCGCAGCCCGGCGACCACCTCGGTGCCGTCGATGTCGGGCAGGCCGAGGTCGAGCACCACGACGTCCGGCTTGCCGGACGCGGCCAGGCGCAGCGCGGTCCGGCCGTCGGCGGCGGTGAGCACGTCGTAGCCGTGCGCGCCGAGGTTGATCCGCAGCGTCCGCAGGATCGGCGCCTCGTCGTCGACGACCAGGACCGTGCTCACCGGTGGTCCGCGAGGGTCGCCGCGCCGCCCGGCTCCGCCGTGATCCGCCACGAGGGCAGGGAGATCACGACGGTGAGCCCGCCGCCCGGGGTCTGTTCCGCGCGGATCGTGCCGCCCATCGCCTCGGTGAACCCCTTCGCGACGGACAGGCCCAGGCCGATACCCGAGGCCGGGTCCCGGTCCCCGAGGCGCTGGAAGGGGGTGAACAGCGAGTCGATCGCCTTGCGGGGCACGCCCGTGCCGTGGTCGACGATCCGCAGCTCGACCCGGTCGGCGTACGCGCTGGCCCGGATGGCGACGGCGGGCTCACCGTCGCATGTGGACGAGGGCGGGGCGCCGTGCCGCACGGCGTTGTCGGTGACGTTGGCGACGACCCGCTCCAGCAGGCCGGGGTCGGCCAGCACGAGCGGGAGCTGCTCGTCCACGTCGACCGCGACCCGGGTGCCCGGGTCCGGGCCGGCCAGCGCGCGGGCCACCACCTCGTCGTAGCCGACCGGGCGGATCCGCGGGCGCACCGCCCCGGCGGTGAGCCGGGAGGAGTCGAGCAGGTTGCCGATCAGCCCGGTCAGCCGGTTGATCCCCTCCTCCAGCGTGGCGAGCAGCTCCGCCTCGTCCGCCGCGGACAGCGTGATGTCCGGCGTGCGCAGGCTGCCCACCGCCGCCTTCATGGCGGTCAGCGGGGTGCGCAGGTCGTGCCCGACCGCGGACAGCAGCGCCGTGCGCAGCGCGGTGGCCTCCGCCTCCCGGCGGGCGCGGTCGGCCTCGTCGGCCATCCGCTGCTGGCGCAGCGCGAGCAGCGCCTGCCCGGCGGCGGCCTCGAGCACCACCCGGTCGGCGGCCGGCAGTGCGCGCCCCCGCAGCACCAGGTGCACGCCGGGGCCGACCGGTATGTCCACGTCGGCCTCGTCCGGCGCGGCGCACGCGGGCGCGCCGGCGCAGGCCGCCCGATGCCACGCCCCGTCACGGCGCTCCAGCATCGCCACCGAGGCCATGCCGAAGTTCTCCCGCACCTTCTCCAGCAGCCGCTCCAGCGGCCGCGGGCCGGCCAGCACGGCCCGGGCGTAGGAGGCGAGCAGCGAGGCCTCGGTCCGGGCGCGGGCGGCCTGCCCGGCGCGCCGCGACGCGCGGTCCACCACGAGCGCGACCAGCACCGCCACCAACACCATGACAACCAGGGTGATCACGTTCTCGTCGTCGGCGATGAGCAGCGTGTGGAACGGCTCGGTGAAGTAGAAGTTGAACAGCCCCGCGCACAGCCCGGCGGCCAGCAGCGCGGGCCACAGCCCACCGAGCAGCGCGACCAGCACGATGATCAGGAAGTAGGCGACGACGTCGGTGGACACGCTCAGCTGCGTGCGCAGCAGCACCCCGGCCCAGGTCGCGGCCACCGGCCCGAGCACCGCGACCAGGAAGCCCAGCGCGCGGCGCGACGCGGCGAGCGAGCTGGCGCGCAGCCGCGGCCGCCACCCGTGGCCGGCCTCCTCGTGGGTGACCATGTGCACGTCTATCGGACCCGAGTCGCGCACCACCGCCGAGCCGATGCCCTCGTCGACCACCCGCGCCAGGCGGGAGCGCCGCGAGGTGCCGAGCACCAGCTGGGTGGCGTTGGCGCCCCGGGCGAAGTCCAGCAACGCCCCCGGCACGTCGTCGCCGACCACGGTGTGGAACGTCGCGCCCAGGTCCTCGGCGAGCCGGCGCAGCCGCGTCACCGCCTGCGGCGCCATCCCGGTCGGGCCGTCGCCACGCAGCACGGTGAGCACCATGAGCTCGGCACCGGCCCGGGCCGCGATCCGGCTCGCCCGGCGGATCAGCGTCTCGCTCTCCGGGCCGCCGGTGATCGCGGCCACCACCCGCTCGCGCGCCTCCCACGTGTCGGTGATCCGCTTCTCCGAGCGGTAGCGCCGCAGCGCCTCGTCGACCTGGTCGGCCACCCACAGCAATGCCAGCTCGCGCAGCGCGGTCAGGTTGCCCGGCCGGAAGTAGTTGGCCAGCGCCGCGTCGATCGACCGGGCCGGGTACACGTTGCCGTGCGCGAGCCGGCGGCGCAGCGCCTCCGGCGTGATGTCGACCAGCTCGGTCTGCTCGGCCCGGCGCACCACCTCGTCCGGCACCGTCTCGCGCTGGCGGATACCGGTGATCCGCTCGACCACGTCGTTGAGGCTCTCCAGGTGCTGCACGTTGACCGTGGACAGCACGTCGATGCCGGCCGCGAGCAGCTCCTCCACGTCCTGCCAGCGCTTGGCGTTGCGCGAGCCCGGCACGTTGGTGTGCGCCAGCTCGTCGACCAGCACCACCTCCGGGCGGCGCGCCAGGATCGCGTCGACGTCCATCTCCGCGAAGTCGCGCCCGCGGTGGACCAGCGCCCGGCGCGGCACCACCTCCAGGCCCTCGACCAGCTCCCCCGTGCGGGCGCGGTCGTGGGTCTCCACCAGGCCGGCCACCACGTCCGTGCCCCGCTCGCGGCGCCGGTGCGCCTCGCCCAGCATCGCGTAGGTCTTGCCCACCCCGGGTGCCGCGCCCAGGTAGATGCGCAGCTCGCCGCGGCGGACCTCCCGCCGCTGTTCGTCCCCGACGACCGGGCCGGTCACGCGCGTCCCTCCGTGCTCATGAAGTCAGTCTGCGCCCCTGTCTACCGGCCACGACCAGCACGTTCCGTATGGATCGCGTCAACGTCGGCGACGCCGGCGTAGGGATCGCGACAAGACCGCGCCGCCGTCAGGCGCGGTCGCACAGGCGCAGCGCGGCCCGCTCGATGTCGTCCTCGCCGACCAGGACCAGGTCCGCGGCGTCGCCGAGCGGGACGAACGTGTCGTCGGCGGCGAGGCGGGCGACCGGGCCGGAGAAGCCGGCCTCGACCAGGGCGGTGAGCACGCCCTCGGCGACTCCGCCGGTGCGGCGGGTCTCGTCGACGACCAGGACGCGGCCGGTCGCCTCGGCCTCGCGGTGGATGTCCGCGGCGGGCAGCGGGGCGAGCCAGCGCAGGTCGACCACCCGCACGCCCACCCCGGCCGCACCCAGCCGCCGCGCGGCCCGCAGGGACAAGAACACGCCGTTGCCGAAGGTGAGGACGGTCAGGTCCGTGCCGTCGCCGTGGGTGCGGGCGCGCCCGACGGGGACGTGCGCCGCGGGCCAGTCGGCGGGCGGGCGGTAGGGCGCCAGCCATCCCTCGTCGCCGGGCTCGTGCAGGTCGCGGGTGTGGTAGCGGGCGATGGGCTCCAGGTACACGCACACCCGGCCGTCGGCCTCGGCGGCCGCCAGGCAGGTGCGCAGCATGCCGGGGGCGTCGTCGGGCCGCGCGGGCGACGCGATGACCAGGCCGGGGATGTCGCGCAGCGCGCCCACCGCGTTGTCGTTGTGGAAGTGCCCGCCGAAGCCCTTCTGGTAGGCGTACCCGGCGATGCGCACGACCATGGGGTTGCGGAACCGTCCCTGCGAGAAGAACGACAGCGTCGCCGCCTCGCCGCGGATCTGGTCGGCCGCGTTGTGCAGGTAGGCCAGGTACTGGATCTCCGGGACGGGCAGCAGGCCGGTCAGCCCGGCGCCCAGCGCGAGGCCGAGCACGGTCTGCTCGTCGAGCAGCGTGTCGAACACGCGGCGCGCGCCGATCCGCCGCGCCAGCCCCCGGGTCACCCCGTAGACGCCGCCCTTGCGCGCGACGTCCTCGCCGAAGACGAGCAGGCCGGGGTGCCGTGCGGCGGCGTCGAGCAGGGCGCGGTTGACCGACTGGGCGAGGGTGAGCGGCCCCTCCTCCTCCGGCGGCCGCCCCGCGAACACCCGCAGCCGCTCCCGCCGCGGCGCCGCGCGGGCCGCCGCGGCGGCGACCGCGCCCGGGCGGTGCGGCGCCAGCGGGCCCGCGACCTGCCGCGCGGTGGCCAGCCGCGGGCGCACCCGGGCCTTGTCCGCCTCCTGCCGGACCCGCTCGCGCACCGCCTCGTAGCGGTCGAGCACCTCGCCGGGCGCGAGCACCCCGCCGCCCACCAGCAGCCGGGCGGTCGCGAGCAGCGGGTCGTGCCGCTGGTCGGCGGCGATCTGCGCGGGCGAGCGGTACGCGGTCTCGACGTCGGACCCGGCGTGGCCCATCAACCGCACCGTCCTCAGGTGCAGGAACGCCGGCCGGCGGTGCTCGCGGACCCAGGCCGCGGCCCGCACGGCGGTGTCGAACGTGCCGGCCGGGTCGCTGCCGCTCGCCGCGACGTAGCGCAGGTCCGGGCGGGCGCCGTAGGCCCGCGCGATCCACCCCGGCGGCGTGGGCACGCTGATGCCGATCCCGTTGTCCTCGCAGACCAGCAGCAACGGGATCGGCACCCCCTGGTAGGCCGACCAGCACGCCGCGTTGACGGCGCCGAGCACCGTCGAGTGGTTGGCCGAGGCGTCGCCGAAGCTGCACACCACCACCGAGTCCGGCGGCCAGGCCGGCGGCACGCCGATGCCCCGCGCCCGGTCCAGGGCGAACGCGACACCGACCGCGCGCGGCAGGTGGCTGCCGACCGTGGAGGTCTGCGGGACCACCGCCAGGTCGGGATGGCCGAACACCTTGTGCCGCCCGCCGGCGATCGGCTCCTCGGCCGCGGCGACCAGCCCGAGCAGCACGTCGCGGATCGGGTCGTGGCCGGGCACCTGCCGCGCCCGCGCCACGTAGAACGCGCCGGAGCGGTAGTGCAGCAGCGCCGGGTCGGTGGGCCGCAACGCCATCGCGACGGCCGCGTTGCTCTCGTGCCCGGCGGAGCCGATCGTGTAGAAGCCGTCGCCCTCGGCGCGCAGCCGCCGGGCGGCGAGGTCGAGGTGCCGGCTGGTTGCCTGCGCCTCGAACAGTTCCAGCCAGCGCTCGCCGGGCGTTCCGCCGTCCCCGCGCCCGCCCGGCCGCAGCGCCCGCACGGCGTCGACGAACGCGGCGTCGATCGGCTCGTCGGTGGGTTCGCGCTGCGCCATGCCGCCTCGGGGTGGGCCGTCCGCCGGGTACCGCGAGCCACGTTACGGCAGATCGCGTATCCCGGAAGTGTGTGCCCGTCACCGAACCGACCCGCCACACAGACGAACCGACCCCTCACATCGCCGAACCGACCCGCCACACAGGCCAGTCGACCCCGCACATCGCCGAACCGACCGCCGGCGAGCCGGCCACAACGCGTCGTCCGGCGGTCGGCGACGCCGTGCGTGGGTCGACTCGACGACGTGGCGGGTCGACTCGACGACGTGGCGGGTCGACTCGACCGCGTGGGGAGTCGGTTCGACCGTGTGGCGGGTCGGTTCGGGGAGGCGTGACCGGGGCACTTGGTCCCGCACACGTGGTGCCAAGGGCTCTGCGCACCTGCCGGCGGCCGACGCAGTGTCGAGGTGACAAGTCGAACCAGGGAGGTGCGAGTCATGAGCAGCACGTCGGAGGACATCCGGGTGGCCGCACGCAAGAAGATCGAGGAGCGACGCGGATTCGTCCCGCACCTGATCGTCTACCTCGTCGTCAACACGGGTCTGGTCCTCGTCTGGGCGATGACCGGGCAGCCCGGCTTCTTCTGGCCGGCCTTCCCGATCCTGTTCTGGGGCATCGGTGTGGTCATGCACGGCTGGAACGCCTTCTTCAGCCGGCCGGTCACCGAGGCCGACGTGGACCGGGAGCTCGAACGGCTCGGGGAGCCGATCGGACCGGATGACAGGGACTGACCGCGCGGGCCCCGGCAGTCCTCTGTGGTCAGTGGGCGGGCCGTGGTTCGCCATGCGTACATCAAAAGCCGCTTAAGAATGGACGTGTGACCTGGTTCATACCCCTCGTAGGCCCCTACGGTCTGGCACGGACGCGACCAACGACGGTCTTCGAGGAGGCGTATCCCTGCCATGCGTAGCACCATTTTCCTGGCCCTCGCCGCGGTCACGGCGGTCGTCGTGACCGGCTGCGGGTCCAAGGGCGAGGCCAACAGCGGCAGTACCAGCGACACCATCGTGATCGGCGCTTCCCTGTCCCTGACCGGGAAGCTCGCCAAGGAAGGCATCCTCACCCGCGAGGGATACGACGTCTGCAAGTCGGTGGTCAACGACAAGGGCGGCGTCCAGGTCGGCGACTCCAAGCGCAAGCTGGACATCCGCTACCAGGACGACACCTCCCAGCCCGACACCGCCGCACAGCTCGTCGACCAGTTCAACGACAAGGGCGTCAAGCTGGTCCTCGGCCCCTACGGCTCGGCCAACACCGAGTCCGCGGCGGCCGTGGTGGAGCGCAACGGTCAGGTCATGGCCGACTCGTCCGGCGCCGACGACAAGATCTTCACCAAGGGCTACAAGCGAACCTTCGCGGTGCTGTCCCCCGCCACCGAGTACGCGGCGTCGATGGTCCAGGCCATCGCCGACCTCGCCACCCCCAAGCCGGCCACCATCGCCTTCGTCTCGGCCGACGACGGGTTCTCCAAGACGGTGACCCAGGGCGGCATCGCCAAGGCCAAGGAGCTCGGCTTCACGGTCGTCGGCGAGGAGTACGTGCCCAACGGCACCTCCGACGTCTCCAGCGCGCTGACCCGGCTCAAGGGTGCGCACCCGGACGTCATCATCGGCTCGGCGCACGTCACCGAGGGCATCGCGCTGGTGCGGCAGGCAAAGGAGCTCGGCGTGCGACCCAGCGGGTTCGCCGAGACCGTCGCGCCGCCCACGCCCGACTTCGCCCAGTCGCTCGGCGCGGACGCCGAGGGCGTGCTCGGCTCCACCCAGTGGACGGCGAAGACCCCGGGCGAGGACAAGTGGTTCGGCACCGCCGCCGACTACGCCAAGACCTTCGCCGACCAGTTCGACGGCCGCGCGCCGGAGTACCACGGCGCCGAGGCCACGGCCGCGTGCCTGGCGCTGGTGCTGGCCGTGGAGAAGGCCGGTTCGACCGACCCGGGCGAGGTGCGCGACGCGCTCGCCGGCCTGGACGAGCAGACGTTCTTCGGCCCGCTGAAGTTCGACCCGACCGGCCAGAACAAGACCAAGAAGATGGCGGTCATCCAGGTGCAGGGCGGCAAGCCGGTCGGCGTCTGGCCGAAGGAGCTGAGCGAGGCTCCGCTGAGGTGGCCGGGGACCCAGGCGTCGTGAGGCACCTTCTGTCAACCTCGGCGACCGTCACCTCAGGGGAACGTGACGCAAGCCGGCCACAGGTACGTGACCGAGCCGAACCCTCCATGTCCAAGGCGGCCAACAGGGTTGATTCCGGGGAGGCGGCACTGTGAGCCAGCTGGTTCAGGCCACGCTGTACGGGTTGCTGCAGGGCTGCCTGTTCGGACTGGTGGCGGTCGGGTTCTCCCTCGTGTGGGGGGTGATGAACGTGGTCAACCTGGCCCACGGCGCGCTCGTGCTGTGCGGGGCGTACGTCGCGTGGACGCTCAACCAGGAGCTCGGGCTCGACCCGTTCGTCGGGGTGGTCCCGGCCGCCGCCGTCCTGTTCGGACTCGGGTACCTGATCCAGCGGTGGCTGGTGAACCTGGTGGTCAACGCGCCGATCTTCATCACGCTGCTGCTCACCTTCGGGCTGCAGCTGCTGATCGTCAACGCGCTGATCCTCGGGTTCACCGCCAACTACCGGTCCATCCCCACCGACTACGCGGGTGACTCGCTCACCCTGCCCGGCGACGTGCACGTCCCGATCGGACGGCTGATCGCCGCGGCGCTCGCGGTCGCGCTGACCGTGGGCCTGGTCTACGTGACCAAGCACACCGGCACCGGGCTCGCGATCCTCGCGACCGGGATGGACCGGGGCGCGGCCCGCCTGATGGGCATCAAGGCCGCGCATGTGTACGCGCTGACCTTCGGCCTCGCCGCCGCGCTCGCCGGCGCCGCGGGCGCGACCCTCGGCGCGATCGGCACGTTCAGCCCGGCCGACGCGGGGCGGCTGACCCTGTTCAGCTTCGTCGCCGCGGTGCTCGGCGGGCTGGGCAACATGTCCGGCGCGCTGCTCGGCGGGCTGGTGCTCGGACTGGTTGAGGCGTGGGGCGGGCAGCTGCTGCCCGGCACCCTGATCAACGCCGTCGCGTTCGCGGTCCTGGTGATCGTGCTCGCGGTGCGGCCGCAGGGCCTGGCCGGGCGGGCGTTCTACGCGAGCCGGACGGAGGTGGGCTGATGACCGAGGTGGACACGTCACCGCAGGCGCCGCCCGGCGCCCCGCGGGCGCCGCGCGGCACCGCCGGATCCTGGCGGTCGTGGCGGACCTGGGTGCCCTGGGGCATCGGCCTGCTCGCGCTCGTCGCCGCGTTCGGGCTGCAGACCCAGCTCTACACCGGGCAGGAGCGCACCGCGACGACGATCGCGATGTTCGTCGCGCTCGCCACGGCGTGGAACCTGACCGGCGGCTACGTCGGCTACACCTGCTTCGGGCAGGTCGGGTTCTTCGGCCTCGGCGGCTACACCACCGCGGTGCTGATCACCCACGCGCACCTGTCGTTCTGGCTGGCGATGCCGATCGCCGGGCTGCTGACCGGGGCGTTCGCCGCGGTGATCGGCGCGCCGCTGCTGCGGCTGAAGGGCCACTACTTCGCGGTGGCCACGCTCGGCGTGGCCGAGGGGCTGCGCGAGGTGGCGACGAACACCGGCGCGCTGACCGGTGGCGGCGCGGGCATCACGATCCCGACCGTCGGTCCGGACGCGCCCACCGCGTGGCTGGGCAACGACGGGTTCTACGTGCTGTTCGTGCTGATCGCGTTCGCCTCGGTGGCGGTGGTCGCGCTGCTGGTCCGCTCGCGGGCCGGCTACGCGCTGCGCGCCATCCACCAGGACGAGGACGCGGCGGGCGCGATGGGCGTCAACGTCACCGTGGTCAAGAACGTCGCGTTCGCGGTGTCCGCGGCGCTGACCGGCGCGGTGGGCGCGGCCTACGCCTTCCAGCAGGTGACGATCTTCCCGGAGCGGCTGTTCGATGTGGACATCACGGTGCTGATGGTGGTGATGGTGGTGCTGGGCGGCGCGGGCACCGTGCTCGGGCCGATCATCGGCGCGGTCGCGGTGGCGTTCGTGTCGGAGTGGCTGCGCCAGCACTACACCGAGGTGCACTCGTTCGTGCTCGGCGCGGTCATCATCATCGCGGTCATCCTGCTGCCGCAGGGCATCACGTCCTACGCCAGGGACGCGGTCGCCGAGCGGCGATGGTCGCTGCTGCGCAACGTGCGGAGGTACCGGCTGTGACCATCACGGACAGCCGACCACTGCTGTCGGCCACCGGGCTCTCCGTGCGGTTCGGCGGGCTGCGCGCGGTGCACGAGGTGGACGTGGAGCTGCACGCCGGGCGGCTGCTCGGCGTGATCGGCCCGAACGGCGCGGGCAAGTCCACCCTGATCAACCTGCTGACCGGGCACGTGCGGCGCTCGGCCGGCCGGGTGGTGCTGGCCGGCCGGGACATCACCGACGCCCGCCCGTGGCGCATCGCGCACGCCGGGGTGGCCCGCACGTTCCAGATCGTCAAGCCGTTCCGGGGCATGACGGTCGCGGACAACGTGATGGTCGCCGCGCTCTACGGCCCGCACCGGCCGCGCAACCCGCGCGACTTCGTCGAGGAGGTGCTCGGCCAGGTCGGGCTGGGCGGCAAGGGCGAGATGGCCCCCGCCGAGCTGTCCGTCGCCGACGCGCGGCGCCTGGAGCTGGCCAAGGCGCTGTCGCTGCGGCCGCGGGTGCTGCTGCTCGACGAGGTGCTCGCCGGGCTGCGGCCGACCGAGATCGGCCCGGCCCTGGAGCTGATCGGCGGCCTGCGCTCCGAGGGGCTCGCGATCCTCATGGTCGAGCACGTCGTGCAGGCCATCACGGCGGTGTCCGACGAGATCCTCGTGCTGCACCACGGCGAGGTGCTCACCCGCGGCGCGCCGGAGGACGTGCTGTCCGACAGCCGGGTGGTCGAGGCGTACCTCGGTTCCCGCTACGCGCAACGGAAAGAGGCGGACCAGCCATGACGTTCACCCTCGACCGGATCGAGGCCGGGTACGGCCGGGTCCAGGTGCTCCACGAGGTGTCGGTGAGCGTGGCGCCGGGCGAGATCGTGGCGCTGGTCGGCGCGAACGGCGCGGGCAAGTCGACCCTGCTGCGCGCGGCGACCGGCATGATCGAGCTGCTCGGCGGGCGGATCACGCTGGGCGGGCGGGACCTCACCGGCGCGTCCATCGAGCAGGTCGCCCGCGCCGGGGTGGCACACGTGCCGGAGGGCAGGCGGCTGTTCCCCGGGCTGACCGTCCGGGACAACCTGCGGCTGGGCGGCTGGCGGATCCACAACGAGGACGTCGGCCAGGTGCTGGAGATGTTCCCGCCGCTGGCCGATCGGCTGACCGGGGTCGCCGGCCTGATGTCCGGCGGGGAGCAGCAGATGTGCGCGATCGGGCGGGCCCTGATGGGCAGGCCCGAGATCCTGCTCATCGACGAGCTGTCGCTGGGCCTGGCCCCGGTGATCGTGGACGAGCTGATCGCGCGGCTGCCCGACATCGCCGCGTCCGGCACCGGCATCCTGCTGGTGGAGCAGGACGTCGGCGCCGCGTTCGAGGTCGCCAACCGGGCCTACGTGCTGGAGAACGGCCGGATCATGCTCAGCGGCGAGGCCGACGAGCTGATCGGCGACCCGCGGGTGCGGGCGGCCTACCTCGGTCTGGCCGAGCAGGACGCCGCGGCGGGCGGGGGCCCCGACGACCACGACGGGCGGGGGGCGCGGCAGGTACCGTGACCTCCACACCCCGCGGCCGTCGGTGCCCGCGGGCGTTCCGGACGGTGGCGAGGCGGCCCGGATGAGGATGCTGCTGGTCGAGGACGACACCCGGCTGGCCGACGCGCTGGCGATCGCGCTCGGCCGCCAGGGATACCAGGTCGACCGCGTCACCACGGTCGCGGACGCGCTCGACGCACCCCCCGTCGACGTCGTCCTGCTGGATCTCGGCCTGCCCGACGGCGACGGCGTCGCGCTGTGCCGCACGCTGCGCGAGCGGGACGCCGACGTCGCGATCATCGCGGTCACCGCGCGCGGCGAGGAGCGGGACAAGGTGCTCGGGCTGCGCTCCGGCGCCGACGACTACCTCGTCAAACCGTTCAGCCTGGCCGAGTTGCAGGCGCGCATCGACGCGGTGCTGCGCCGGGTGCGGCCGCGCGGCCGCCCGGTGGTCGTCGCCGGACCGCTGCGGGTCGACCTGGGCCGGCACGAGGTGGCGCGGGACGGCCGCCCGGTCGCGCTGACCCGCAAGGAGTTCGGCCTGCTCGCCGCGCTCGCGCACGAGCCCGGCATGGTCGTCGAGCGCGAACGGCTGCTGCGGGAGGTGTGGGGCACCGCGTGGCGCGGCGCGGGCCGAACCCTGGACGTGCACATGGCCTCGCTGCGCGGAAAGCTCGGCGATCCGCCGCTGGTGGCCACCGTCCGCGGGGTGGGCTACCGGCTCGCCGTGCCGGGCACGGAGTGACCCGTGCGACGCCGGCTGCTGGTCACCTACGTGTCGCTGCTGACCGTGGCGATCGCCGCGCTCGCCGTGCCGCTGGCGGTGTCGATCGCCATCCACAACACCCGCGACGTGTTCCTCGACCGGCAGGGCGACACCAACCGGTTCGCGAGCTTCTCCGACACCGCGCTGCGCACCGGGCAGACCGCGTCCGTGACCACCCGGCTGACCACCTACGACGAGCTGTTCGGCATCACCGCGGTGGTGGTCAACCGGGACGGCAGGCTGGTGGCGTCCTCGCGGACCTACCCGCACCTGGACGACCCGGAGGTGCGCTCGGCGATCCGGGCCGCGCTCGCCAGCGAGGGCACCACCGCCGACCGGGTGGTGTGGCCGTGGCAGACCAGGCCGCTGGTGGTGGCCGAGCCGGTCGGGCACGGCGGCGACATCATCGGCGCGGTGGTGACCATCTCGCCGGTGGACCACCTGCGCGCCACCACGTTCACCGGCTGGCTGTGGGTCGCCGCCGTCATCCTGGTGGCCGCGCTGGTGGCGGCCTACACCGCGCGCCGGCTCACCGGCTGGATGCTGCGGCCGGTGCACGACCTGGACGACACCACGCACGAGATCGCCGCGGGCCGGCTCGCCGCGCGGGTCCCCGCCGCCGTGGGCCCCTCCGAGCTGCGCAGGCTGGCCACGTCGTTCAACACGATGATCGACACCATCGAGGACATGCTGGAGCGGCGGCGGGTGTTCGTGTCCTACGCCAGCCACCAGCTGCGCAACCCGCTCGCCGCGCTGCGCCTGCGGGTGGAGAACCTCACCACGCACCTGGACCGGGGCGGCGAGGAGGACCACGTGCTCGCGCTGGACGAGGTCGACCGCCTGGCGCGGATCTGCGACGGGCTGCTCGCGGTCGCCCGCGCGGAGTCCGGGCGGCAGGTGCCGGTGGTCGTGGTGGACGCGGCGCGGGTGGCCTGCGCGCGGGTCGCCGCGTGGCAGCCGGTGGCCGGCCGGGCGGGCGTGCGGCTGGCCGGGCCGGACGCGTCCGCGGTGCCCGCGCGGGCCCAGGAGGGCGTGCTCGACCAGGCGCTGGACGCCTTGCTGGACAACGCGGTCAAGTTCGCCGGGCCGGACGCGACGGTGGCGGTCGGCGTGGCCGCGCACGACGGCCGGGTGCTGGTCGACGTGGTCGACGACGGGCCCGGGCTGCCGGCCGAGGCGCTGGCCGACGCGACGCAGCCGTACTGGCGTTCACCGGCCCACGCCGACCGCGCCGGTTCGGGCCTGGGCCTCGCGATCGTGGCGACACTGGTCGAGGCCTGCGACGGCGAGCTCGAGCTGCGCGGGGCCACCCCGCACGGGCTGCACGCCCGGCTGAGCCTGCCCGCCGCGCACGCGCACGCGCCCGCTCAGGACCTCGCCCGCCTGTGACGGGGCCGGGTGACGGGTTCGGCGGCGAGCACCGGCAGCTCCACGCACTCGCGGGTGCGGACGACGTGTCGCAGCGCGAACGCGAAGATCCACGGCAGGCGCGCGACCCCGCGGTCGACGTCGACCAGCCGGGGCGCGCCGAGCTCGAGCCGCTCGCCGCCCACGCGCATCCGGCAGCCGCCCGCGGCCCGGATGTTGCGGAACCAGTCCGACCGGGGGCCGAAGTTGAGCCCGACGACCACCGTGTCGCCCACCCGGAAGGCCCGGACCGGCGTGTGGCGCACCGTGCCGGTCCGGCGCCCGACGTGTTCGAGGTCGGCGAACGCGAGGTGGCCGGCGAGGCGCAGCATCGTCCGGTTGACGGCGCCGCGGGTCAGGCGCGCACCGGCGTGGGGAAAGGGCATGGCACACCTTGCCTTCCGGGTCGGATCACCAGCGTCGCCCGGCCCGCGCGCGGCGGGCGAGAGGACCAGGTCCCGGACCGGACCGGACCATCGGCCCGTGTGGTCAGGGTTTCGCCTGCCGGTAGTAGCGCGCGGCGCCGCTGTGCAACCGCAGCGGGTAGGTGTCCACCGCCCCGCGCGGGTCGAGGTGCAGCGCCTCCGGGTGGGCCGCCACGAGGGTCTGCTTCGACTCGAACAGCAGCTGGGTGATCGCGAACGCGGTGTCGTCCGGCAGGTCCTCGCGCACCACCAGGTAGTTCGGCACGCCGATGGTGACCACCTCCTGCCCCAGCCCGTAGGTGGTCGCCGGGATCGAGCGCTCGGTGTAGAAGTCCCCGTAGGACTCGCGCAGGCCGGGCGCCAGGCCGGCCAGGTCGATCAGCCGGATAGCGGTGTCGGCGGCCAGCCGGGTGATCGCCGGCGTGGGCAGCCCGCCGGAGAAGAAGAACGCGTCGATGCGCCCCTCCCGCAGCTCGGTCGCCGACCGGCCCAGGTCCAGGCGCTCGCGGTGCACGCCGGTCTCCGGGTCGACGCCGGCCGCGGCCAGCACCCGCGCGGCGATCAGCTCGGTGCCCGACCCGTTCGCCCCGGTGGACACCGTGCGCCCGCGCAGGTCGGCGACCGTGCGCACCGGCGAGCTCGCCCGCACCACGAGCTGGGTGTAGTTGTCGTAGAGCCAGGCCAGCGCGCGCAGCGGCTCCTTGCGGGTGAACGGCGCGCCGCCGGTCACCGCCAGGGCGGCCGAGTCGGCGAGGGAGAACGCCACGTCCGCGTCGCCCGCGGCCACCAGCCGCAGGTTCTCCACCGACGCCGCGGTGGCCAGCACGTCGGCGCGCACCCCGGGGTAGGCGGCGCGCGCGGCGGTGACCAGGCCCTGACCGTAGGTGTAGTAGACCCCGCCCCGGCTGCCGGCGGCCACGGTCAGCCGGGTCAGCGGCGACGGGCGCTGGACGGCGACGACCACGGCCGCGCCACCGGCCAGCACCACGGCGGCGACCAGCAGCACCAGCCACGGCCGGGGCGGCCATCTCATGGCAGCACGGTACGCGACCGGCGGCGCCGCGCGCGACGTGCGGCCGGTCCCCGGGAACGCCTGCGCGCGTCAAATGTTGCACAATGCACGCGTGTCGATGCCGCGCTGGCCGGAAGCGCTGGGCGACTGGACGCTCAGCCCGGTCGCCGACGTTCTCGTGCTGTTCGCCCTGGTCTGGTACCTCGTCGCCGCCCGGCGGGACGGGTCGTGGCCGCGGTGGCGGGCCGTCTGCTTCGTGGCCGGGCTCGCCGTCGTGGTGATCTCGCTGGACAGCGCGCTGGGCGTCTACGGCCACCACGTGTTCTGGATGCACATGGTCCAGCACCTCGCGCTGATCACGGTGGCGCCGGCGCTGCTCGTGCTGGGCCACCCGCTCGACCTGCTCCGCCGCGGCGGCGACCGCGGGCGGCGGGCGGTGGAGGCGTTGCGGCGCAACACCGTCGTGGCCGTGCTCACCCATCCGCTGGTCGCGTTCGCGGCCTACGCGGCGGTGCTGGTCGGCACCCACCTGACCGGGTTCATGGCGGCGATGCCCGCGCACCCGTGGCTGGGGCCGGTCGAGGAGACCCTCTACCTGGTCAGCGGGTACCTGTTCGCGTTGCCGCTGCTGGCCTGGGAACCGCTGCGCTGGAACCCGCCGCACCCGGTGCGGATGATGCTCGTGCTGGTGTCCATGGTGGTCGACACGTTCGTCGGCATCGTGCTCATGCTGACCTCGGACGAGACCTACGTCGGCGGGGCGATCATGTGGTTCGGCGGCGACGGGCTGATGATGGTGATCGCGCTGGTGATCGCCGGGCGCTGGGTGGCCGACCCGGGCCACGGCGCCGACACCGGCGCCTTCCTCGACGCCGCACGGCGTTCCGCGCTGGCCTCCTACGGCGCGGACGAGGACGCCGCGGACGTGCTGGACAGCCAGGACGTCGACGAGGACGAGCGCGCCCGGCTGGCCTACAACCGCATGCTGGCCGCGCTGGACGACCGGCACCGGCGAACCCGCCGGTGAGGTAGAACTGTCAGTCATGGCGGCGCCCCACGATGACCATGTCGACGCGGTGACCGACGCGGTGCTCACCGCGTCGCGGTTGCTCGTCGCGGTGTCCGCGCGGTCGATCGCCGCGGTCGACGACTCGATCTCGCTGGCACAGTTCCGGTTGCTCGTGGTGCTCTCCGCGCAGGGACGGCAGAAGGTGACCGCGCTCGCCGAGGCGCTCGGGGTGAACCCGTCGACGGCCACCCGCGCGGTCGACCGGCTGCTGGACGCCGGCCTGGTGGACCGCCAGCCGAACCCGCTGTCCCGCCGGGAGATGCAGGTGAGCCTGACTCCGGAGGGTCAGCGCGTCGTGCGCAGCGTGACCCGGCGGCGGCGCGAGGAGATCGCCGCGATCGTCGAGCGGATGCCGGCGACCCACCAGCGCGGCCTCGTCCGGGCGCTCAACGCGTTCAGCCAGGCAGGCGGCGAGCCGCCGGCCGACGTCTCGCCCTACGGGGCCGCGGACACCGACTGGACGCGGTAGCGGCGCACACCCCTTGCGGTTGCCTGACAGTCTCCGCTCGACGATCGCTCGCGGACCACTCCGTCCCCGACAATGGGAGGCGATTCATCCGTTTTCGATGGCAGGAGGGCGATGCGGGAAACAACGCCCACGGCACCGGCTCACCTCGAGGGCCCGGACAGGCCGGCTGTACTGGTGGCACTCGAGGTGTTGCTGCTGTGGCCGCGCGGCGTCGGCGCGTCCGCGACGGTGGCGGAGGCCGGTCTGTGGCCGGTGTTCGTGGTCGTGGTCGGTGACCGGCCGGGGCTGGCCAACGCCTCGGCGGCGCCCCTGTTCGACATACTGGAGCGCCCCCGGCACGGCACCGAGATCGCCGTGGTGTCCGCCCGCTGCCAGTGGTCGATCGTGGACGCGCGCAACGCCCTGCTCAAGGTGGCGGTGCGGGCCGACGCGCCCGAACAGTTCTCCGTGGACGTCCTGGTGCCCGCCCGCCGCGTGCTGGGCGTGCTCGACGTGGTGGCGCGCGGCGCCACGATCGGCATCACCACCAGCCGGCACGTCGGCACGCTGACCGGCCGGGTCGACATCCGCCAGGCGCTGCACGAGGTCGTGCTGCTCAGCTGCGAGCCGTCGACCGAGCTGGCCACCCTCGCCGACCTGCTGCGCGTCGCCTCCCCCGACGACTGATCCGCCGCCCCCCGCCCTCAGCGCCCGCGGACCCGCCGGAAACCCGGCGCGGTCCGCGGACCGGTGGCCGGCGGCGGGCTGGTGGACGCGGTGGCCGGTGACGACTCCGTGCTCGGCGGGGTGCTGGTGACGCTGGGCGTGGGGCCCGGCTCGGTGTCGACGCTCGGCGTGGCGGGCGGCTGCTGCACCGAGGTGTCCTCCATCCGCTGCGGCTCGTCCTCGCTGCTCACCCCGCACCCGGCGACGCCCACGACGGCCAGGGTGGCGGCGGCGAGCATCGCCGCGGCGGCGCGGCGGGTCATTCGGAGACCTCCGGAAGCTCGATGACGAAGCGCGCGCCGCCGCCCGGCCGCTCCTCCACCCACGCCTGGCCGTCGTGGCGCCGCACGTGCTGGACGACCAGGGCGAGCCCGAGGCCGGCGCCGCTGTCGCTGGTGTCGCGGTCGGCCGGGCTGCCGCGGGCGAAGCGCTCGAAGACGTGCTCGCGGGCGTCGGCCGGCACGCCCGGTCCCGCGTCGTCGACCTCGATGCGGGCCTGGCCGTCGCGGCGCAGCACGCCCAGCCGCACCAGGCCCTTGCCGTGCCGGGCGGCGTTGTCGAGCAGGTTGGCCAGCGCCCGTTCCAGCCGGCGGCGGTCGGCGAGCACCCACGGCCGGGCGGTCAGGTCGAGCGCGTCGGGCGGCACCTGGCTGTGGCCCCCGGCGGTGACCTGCACGAGCGTGGTGAGGTCGACGAGCTCGAAGGTGGACCGGTCGCCGTCCTGGTCACCGCGGGAGATCTCCAGCAGGTCGTCGACCATGCGGCGGAAGCGGCGCAGGTCCGTGTCGAGCAGGTCGACCGCCTGCCGGGTGCCCTCGGGCAGGTCGCCGCTGCGCCGCTGGAGCACGGACATGGCGTTGAGCATCGTGGTGAGCGGGGAGCGCAGCTCGTGGCTGACGTCGCCGGCGAACCGGGTGTCCCGCGCGACGCGTTGCTGGAGCCGTTCGGCGGTGTCGTTGAACGCCTCCGCGAACGGGATGAGGTCCGGGTCGTGCGTGGCCGGCAGCCGCACGCCGAGGTCGCCGTGGGCCGCCTTCGCGGCGGTGTCGGTGAGCTTGCGCAGCGGGCGCAGCGCGTGGTTGCTGGCCCAGCGCCCGAGCAGCGCGCCGGCCAGCCCGCTGGCGATGGTGCCGGCGAGCAGGATCCAGCTGAGGAAGCGGAACGTGCGGTCGAGCTCGCGCAGCGGCGAGACCTCGACGTAGGTGGCGGACAGGTCCCGCAGCGGCAGCCCGACGGCGAGCACCGGCACGCCGTCCAGCACGGTGCGCTGGTGGGCGGGCACGCCGCGCTGCACGACGTCGAGGAACCCGGTGGGCAGGCGCTTCGGGTCGACGAGGTTGCCGCCGGTGATCCACTCGCCGTCGTCGACCAGCAGCACCGCCGACTCGGCCTCCGAGCCCAGCCCGGTCATCAGCTCCTTGAGGCCTACCGAGTCGCGGCGCAGCACCGACTCGACCAGCCGGACGTTGCCGTTGGCCTGGCGGATCGCGCTGCGTTCCCGCTGGTCGACCATGTACCCGGTGGACAGGTGCCAGGTGGCGAGCGCCAGGGTGCCCGCCACCACCAGCGTGACCAGGCTGAACCAGGCCATCACCCGGGTCCGCAGCGGCAGGCGGCTCACGACGGCCCCTCGCAGGCTCGGTGCCGCCGCTCACGGTCGCCCTGTGTCATCGGTTCGCTCGCAAGCTCGCTCTGTGTCATCGGTTCGCTCGCAAGCTCGCTCTGTGTCATCGGTTCGCTCGCAAGCTCGCTCTGTGTCATCGGTTCGCTCGCAAGCTCGCTCATGGCGTGTCGTCCGATCCGGACGCGGCCCGGTAGCCGACGCCGCGGACGGTGACGATCAGCGTCGGCTGGGCCGGGTCCGGCTCGACCTTGCGGCGCAGCCGGCGGATGTGCACGTCCAGCAGCCGGGTGTCGCCGAAGTAGCCGTAGTCCCAGACGCGTTCGAGCAACTGCTCGCGGGTGACCACCGAGCCGCCCGCGATCGCCAGCGTGCACAGCAGCCGGAACTCGGTCTTGGTCGAGCGGGATCTCCTCGCTCCCGCGCAGCACCCGGCCCTCCGAGACGCGCACGGTGAGCCCGCCGAGCTCGATCGTGTCGTCCTGGTCCGCGGCGCGGGTGCGGCGCAGCAGGGCCCGGATCCGGGCGGTCAGCTCGCCGGCGTCGACCGGCTTGGTCACGTAGTCGTCGGCGCCCGCCTCCAGCCCGGCGATGACCTCGTGCGAGGCGGTGCGGGCGGTGACCATGATGATCGGCAGGTCGCCGCGCTCGCGGATCCGCGCGCACACCTCCAGGCCGTCCATGCCCGGCAGCATCAGGTCGAGCAGCACCACGTCCGGCTCCGGCACGCCGTCGGCGAGCAGCTCCAGCGCCCGTTCGCCGGTGGCGGCCTCGACCACCTTGTAGCCCTCGTCGGCCAGGGCGAGGCGCAGCGCACCGCGAATGCGCGCGTCGTCCTCGACGAGCAGCAGGCTGGTGGTCATTCCGGCGTGGTACCCCATGTTCAGCAGCGATGCTACGCGCTCGGCTGCCCGGGGCGGGATTGTCAGCGAGTCGTCAGGTTGAACCGCACGAGGAGCCCTGACGATTTACCGGGAGCCGATCAACGGGAACGAGGACCGACTCGATGTACCGCTACGAGCAGCACTGCCCGGTCGCCCGCGCCGCGGAGGTGATCAGCGAACCGTGGGCCCTGCTCGTCGTCCGTGAGCTGCTGCGGGGCAGCGAGCGCCGCGTCGACCTCGCGCGCGGCCTGCCGAAGATGTCCGCATCGCTGCTGACCGCGCGGCTGCGCGCGCTGGAGGGCCACGGCGTGGTCACCCGCCTCCGCGGCGGGGGCGGCGGGGACCGCTACCGGCTGACCGCCGCCGGCCGGGAGCTGCGGCCCGTGGTCGAGCAGCTGGGCGCCTGGGGGCAGCGCTGGCTGGACCGGCCGCGGCTCGCCGACCTGGACCCCGAGCTGCTGGTGTTCGACATCTGCCGGGAGATCGACCGCGCGCGGCTGCCGGCAGACCCGCTCACCGTCGAGGTCGACTTCGCCGACGCGCAGCCGCGGCGGTGGTGGCTGACCCTGTCGGCCACCGAGATCGCCGCGCACCGCACCGTTCCGGCGCGCGCCGCCGCGGTCCGCCTCACCTGCACGCTCGGCGCGCTGGCCGGGGTCTGGCTGGGCCACGAGAGCTGGCTGCAGGCGGTGCGCGACCGGGCAATCATGCTCGCCGGGGACACGGCCGCGGTCCGCTCGCTGATCGACTGCCTCGGTGCCAGCCGCTACGCCGCCGTGCCGCGCGGCGGGGAACCGGCGGTACCCGGGGCGCGGCGCGGGACCTGACCGGGTCGCGGGACGCCTGACGCCGCCGAGACGGCCCGGGTCGGCGGGCCGGGCGGAGCCGTCGCTGCCCTGAGGCTCCCAAATGGATGCGCTGTGCAACATTTTCGCGACGCAATCTTCGTCACGAATCCGCTCCGCACGTGTAGGCCGGCGCGGCCCGGGTAGCCGACCGGGAGAGCGAACACGAGCGGAAAGAGTTGATCATGACGCAGACCGTCGGTGACTACCTGTTGCAGCGCCTCCGGGAGTGGGAGGTCGAGCAGGTGTTCGCCTACCCGGGGGACGGCATCAACGGCATCGTCGCCGCGTTCGGGAGGGCGGACAACCAGCCCCGTTTCGTGCAGGCCCGGCACGAGGAGATGGCGGCGTTCTCCGCCGTCGGCTACGCGAAGTTCAGCGGCCGGGTCGGCGTGTGCATGGCGACGTCCGGACCGGGCGCCATCCACCTGCTCAACGGGCTGTACGACGCCAAGCTCGACCACGTGCCGGTGGTGGCGATCGTCGGGCAGACCGCGCGCGCCGCGATGGGCGGCAGCTACCAGCAGGAGGTCGACCTGCAGGCGCTCTACAAGGACGTGGCCGGCGAGTACCTGGTCGAGGTCAACGTCGCCGAGCAGCTGCCGAACGCGCTGGACCGGGCGATCCGCGCGGCCCAGGCCAGCCGCGCGCCCACGGCGCTGATCATCCCGGCCGACCTGCAGGAGGAGGAGTACACCCCGCCCGAGCACGCGTTCAAGCAGGTGCCGTCCAGTCCGCCCGGAACGGCGTGGGCCAGCCCGGTGCCGCCGGAGAGCGAGATCGCGCGCGCGGCCGAGGTGCTCAACGCGGGTGAGCGGGTCGCGATCCTGGCCGGGCAGGGCGCCCGCGGCGCGGCCGCGCAGGTGCGCGAGCTCGCCGAGCTGACCGGCGCCGGGGTGGCCAAGGCGCTGCTGGGCAAGGACGTGCTGGCCGACGACCTGCCGTACGTCACCGGCGCCATCGGCCTGCTGGGCACCCGGCCGAGCTACGAGCTGATGCGGGACTGCGACACGCTGCTGATCGTCGGCTCGAACTTCCCGTACACGCAGTTCATGCCCGAGTTCGGGCAGGCGCGGGCGGTCCAGATCGACATCGACGGCAAGTTCATCGGCATGCGGTACCCCACCGAGGTCAACCTCGTCGGCGACGCCGCCGCCACGCTCACCGCGCTGCTGGCCAAGGTGGCGCGCAAGGAGGACCGCTCCTGGCGGGAGACGATCGAGAAGAACGTCGCCGACTGGTGGTCGACCGTGGACCGGCAGGCCGAGCTGGACGCGAAGCCGGTCAACCCGATGCGGGTCGTCGCCGAGCTGTCCCGCCGGATCCCGGACGACGCGATCGTGACGGCCGACTCCGGCTCGTCCACCAACTGGTACGCCCGCAACCTGCGGATGCGTGACGGGATGCGCGGCACGCTGTCGGGGACGCTCGCCACCATGGGCCCGGGCGTGCCGTACGCCATCGGCGCCAAGTTCGCCCACCCCGACCGGCCGGTGATCGCCCTGGTCGGCGACGGGTCCATGCAGATGAACGGGCTGGCCGAGCTGATCACGATCGCCCGCTACCAGGAGCTGTGGAGCGACCGGCGCTGCGTGGTCTGCGTGTTCCACAACAACGACCTCAACCAGGTCACCTGGGAGATGCGCGCGATGGGCGACGCGCCCAAGTTCGAGGAGTCGCAGAGCCTGCCCGACGTGGACTACGCGGGCTTCGCCCGCTCGCTGGGCCTGACCGGGATCACCGTGGACGACCCGGACCGGCTCGGTGCCGCGTGGGACGAGGCGCTGTCCGCCGGCGGGGCGGCCGTGCTCGACGTGCACTGCGACCCGGAGGTGCCGCCGATCCCGCCGCACGCGACGTTCGAGCAGATGAAGTCGGTCACCGAGGCGGTGCTCAAGGGCGACCCGAACGCGTTCCACCTGGTCACGCAGGGGATCAAGACGAAGGCCCAGGAGCTGCTGCCCGGCAAGAGCCGCTGATGGCGGCGCCGGACTCGCCCGCCGTGGAGCGGGTCGGGGCGCGGGCCTACCGGGTGCCGACCCCGGTGCCGGAGGCCGACGGCACGCTGGCGTGGGACGCCACGACGATCGTCGTCGTGCACGTCCGGGCGGGCGGGGTCACCGGCCTGGGCTGGACCTACGCCGGCGCGGCGTGCGTGCCGCTGGTCGAGGGCGTGCTCGCGGACGCGGTCCGCGGCCGGCCGGTGCTCGACGTCCCGGCCTGCTGGACCGCGATGCAGCACGCGATCCGCAACCTCGGCCGCCCCGGCCTGGTGTCCTGCGCGATGTCCGCGCTGGACGTCGCGCTGTGGGACGCGGCGGCCCGGGCCGCCGGGCTGCCGCTGTGCCGGCTGCTCGGCCGGGTCCACGAGTCGGTGCCGGTGTACGGCAGCGGCGGGTTCACCACGTTCGACGACGACCAGCTACGCGCCCAGCTCGACGGCTGGGTGCGCGAGCGGGGCATCCCCCGGGTGAAGATCAAGATCGGCGAGTCGTGGGGCCGTGAGGAGGCCCGCGACCTGGCCCGCGTCGCGTTCACCCGCGAGGTCGCCGGCGACGGCGCCGAGGTCTACGTGGACGCCAACGGCGGCTACTCGATCGGCCAGGCCCGCCGGGTCGGCCACGCGCTCGCCGAGCACGGGGTGACGTGGTTCGAGGAGCCGGTGTCCAGCGACGACCTGGCCGGCCTGGCCGAGCTGCGCGGAACCTGCCCGGCCGACGTCGCGGCCGGCGAGTACGGCTACGACCTGTCCTACTTCGCCCGGATGATCGGCGCGCGGGCCGTCGACTGCCTGCAGGTCGACGTCACCCGCTGCGGCGGCTACACCGAGTGGGCCCGCGCCGCGGCCGTCGCCGCGGCGGCCAACCGGGAGGTCTCCGCGCACTGCGCGCCCAACCTGTCCGCGCACGCCGGCGCGGCCACCGCCAACTTCCGGCACATCGAGTGGTTCGCCGACCACGACCGCATCGAGAACCTGCTGTTCACCGGCACCCTCGACCCGGTGGGCGGCACGGTCACCCCCTCGACCTCCTCCCCGGGCCACGGCATGGCGCTCGACGAGACGGCCGCCGCCCGGTTCGCCATCTGAGAAGAAGGACCTCACCATGGCAGTCACCGACCTCCCCGGACCGGTGCTCCGCACCGGCCGCACCGACACGATCGACACCGACGGCCTGCTCGGCGCGCTGCGCGAGCGGGTCGACGGCGAGGTCCGCTTCGACCCGGGCACCCGGGCCGCCTACTCGACCGACGCCTCCAACTACCGCCAGGTGCCGCTGGGCGTCGTGCTGCCGCGCACGCCGGACGCCGGCGCGGACGCGATCGCGGTGGCGCGCGAGTTCGGCGCGCCGGTCCTCTCCCGCGGCGGCGGCACCAGCCTGGCCGGCCAGTGCACGAACACCGCCGTGGTGATCGACTGGTCGAAGTACTGCACCCGGCTCGAGTCGGTCGACCCCGAGGCGCGGACCTGCGTCGTGCAGCCGGGCATCGTGCTCGACGACCTCAACCGCCGGCTCGCGGAGCACGGCCTGCGGTTCGGCCCCGAGCCCGCCACCCACATGAACTGCACGATCGGCGGGATGATCGGCAACAACTCCTGCGGCGCGACCGCGCAGCGCACCGGCAAGGTCGTCGACAACGTCGCCCGCCTCGAGGTCGTGCTCCACGACGGCACCCGCTTCTGGTGCGGCGAGACCTCCGACGAGGAGTACGACCGCATCGAGCGGCGCGGCGACCCGCGGGCCGCGATCTACCGGCAGCTGCGCACGCTGCGCGACGCCTACGCCGACGAGATCCGCGCGCGGTTCCCCGACATCCCGCGCCGGGTGTCCGGCTACAACCTCGACTCGCTGCTGCCGGAGCAGAACTTCGACGTCGCGGGGCTGCTGGTGGGCAGCGAGTCCACCCTGGTCACCGTGCTGCGCGCGGAGCTGGAGCTGGTGCCGGTGCTCCCCGAGCGCACCCTGGTCGTGCTCGGCTACCCGGACGTCACCCGCGCGGCCGACGCGGTCCCCGCGGTGCTCGAGCACGAACCGGTGGCGCTGGAGGGCGTGGACGCCAAGCTCGTCCGCGACGAGCAGATCAAGAACCTCAACCCGCGTGCCCTGCGCGAGCTGCCGGAGGGCCGCTCGTTCCTCATGGTGCAGTTCGCCGGCACGGACGCCGACGAGGTCGAGCACCGCGCCCACCGGATGCTCGACGCGCTGCACGAGACCGAGCACCGGGCCGACGTCGCGTTCCTCGACGACCCGGAGCACGAGAAGGAGCTCTGGCAGGTGCGCGAGGCGGGTCTGGGCGCCACCGCGCACATCCCCGGCAAGCCCGACACGTTCGAGGGCTGGGAGGACTCCGCGGTCGCGCCCGAGCGGCTCGGCGACTACCTGCGCCGGCTGCGCGAGCTGTACGAGGAGTTCGGCTACGCGAGCGAGACCGGGCCGAGCCTGTACGGCCACTTCGGGCAGGGCTGCGTGCACACCCGGATCCCGTTCGACCTCTACACCGCCGACGGCGTGGCCACCTACCGCCGGTTCCTGGAGCGCGCGGCCGACGTGGTGGCGGAGTTCGGCGGGTCGCTGTCCGGCGAGCACGGCGACGGCCAGACCCGCGGCGAGCTGCTGCCGAGGATGTTCGGCACCGAGATCGTCACCGCGTTCGGCCGGCTCAAGGCGATCTTCGACCCCGACGACCGGATGAACCCGGGCAAGGTCGTGGCGCCGGCCGGGCTCGACGAGAACCTGCGGCTGGGCGCGCACTGGGCCCCGGCCGACCCGCAGGACCTGCGTTTCAAGTTCCCGCACGACGGGGGCTCGTTCGCGCAGGCGGCCAACCGGTGCGTCGGCGTCGGGCGCTGCCGCCAGCACACCACCGACGGCGGCCAGGTGATGTGCCCGTCCTACCAGGTCACCGGCGAGGAGGAGCACTCCACGCGCGGGCGGGCACGGCTGCTGTTCGAGATGCTGGACGGCCACGGCGACGGCCCGCTGCGCGACGGCTGGCGCTCCACCGAGGTGCGCGACGCGCTCGACCTGTGCCTGTCCTGCAAGGGATGCAAGACCGACTGCCCGGCCAGCGTGGACATGGCCACCTACAAGGCCGAGTTCCTCTCCCACCACTACGCCGGGCGCCAGTGGCGGCGCCCGCGCTCGCACCTGGCGATGGGCTGGCTGCCCGTGCTGGCCCGGCTGGTCGCCCGGCTGCGGCTGGCCGGGGCGGTCAACGCCGTCGGCCACACCCGGCCGCTGTCCCGCGCGGTGACCTCGCTCGCCGGGCTGGAGCACCGCGAGCTGCCGCGGTTCGCCGCCGAGCCGTTCGAGCGGTGGTTCGCCCGGCGCACGCCGCGCGGGGACGGCGCGCGCGGCACGGTGGTGCTGTGGCCGGACACGTTCACCGGTTTCTTCCACCCGCGGGTCGGCCGGGCGGCCGTCGAGGTGATCGAGGACGCCGGCTGGCGGGTCACGCTGCCCGGCAAGCCGGTGTGCTGCGGCCTCACCTGGATCTCCACCGGCCAGCTCGGCACGGCCAAGCGGGTGCTCACCCGCACCGTGCGCACGCTCGCTCCGCACCTGCGCGACGGCGGGCTCGTGGTCGGCCTGGAGCCCAGCTGCACCGCGGTGTTCCGCGCGGACGCGCCGGAGCTGTTCCCCGGCGACCGCGACGTGCGCAAGCTGCGCGACCAGACGGTCACGCTCGCCGAACTGCTCACCGACCACTCGCCCGGCTACGCGCCGCCGCACGTGGACGCCACGGCGCTCGCCCAGGTGCACTGCCACCAGCACGCGGTGCTGGGCTGGGACGCCGACCGGGAGCTGCTTCGCCGGGCCGGCGCGGACGTCGAGCGGCTCGACTCCGGCTGCTGCGGGCTGGCCGGGAACTTCGGCTTCGAGCGCGGGCACCTGGAGGTCAGCGAGGCGTGCGCGGAGCGGGTGCTGCTGCCCCGGCTCCGCGAGGCCCCGCGGGAGACCGCCGTGCTGGCCGACGGGTTCAGCTGCCGCACGCAGATCCACGAGCTCGACAGCGGCGGCAAGGAGGGCATGCACCTGGCGGAGCTGCTGGCCGGGGGCCTGCACGACCGGGCCTAGCCGCGTTCCACCGAACCGACCCACCACACCACCGAACCGACCCACCACACCACCGAACCGACCCACCACACCGGCGAGCCGACCCACCACGTCGATCCGGCTCGTGGCGTGTGGCCGGCGGGAAGTCGGGCGGACCGGCGTCGCGAGTCGGATCGGCCGCGTGGCGAGTCGGATCGGCCGCGTGGCGAGCCGACTCGACCGCGTCGCGAGCCGACTCGGCCGCGTGGCGGGTCGATCGGCCGGGTGGCGGGTCGGCTCGGCCGGGTGGCGGGTCGATCGGCCGGGTGGCGGGTCGGGTCGGGCGCGAAACACGTGTTCGATTGATCCCCAGGTTGTCCACAGGTGTGGACAACCTGGGTCAGCCGTCGAGCGTGACGATGACCTTCACGTCGTCCGGCTGGGCCTCGAACGCCCGCGGGGCGTCCGCGAGGCCCACCCGGCGGGTGATGATCCGGGACAGCCACTCCGGGTCCGCGCGGCCCAGCGCGTCGGCCGCGAGCTCGTAGTGGCGCCGGTTGGCGTTGACCGAGCCGAGCACCACGTCGTTCTCCAGGACGATCTCCCGGTTCAGCCCGCCCGCGTCGACACCGATCCGGCGGCCCGCCGAGGAGACGCCGGTCAGGCACACGATGCCGTAGGCGGCGGTGGCGCCCATGCTGTCCAGCGCGACGCCGCCGGCGCCGGTCGCCTCGACCACGATGTCCGGCCGGACCCGGTCGGCGACCGCGTCGACGCCGTCGTGGTGGTAGGTGGCGCCCAGGTCGGTCACCAGGCCCGGCTTGGGACCGCCGGTGACCCGGTCCAGCACGTGCACCTCGAGCCCGTGCTGCACGCCGATCATGGCGGCGAGCAGGCCGACCGGCCCCGCGCCGGTCACCAGCACGGACTGCGGGTCGTACCAGGACCGCGCGCCGACCCGGTCGATCTGGTCCCAGGCCTTGGCGACCACCGAGGTCGGCTCCAGCAGCACGCCGAGGTCGGCGAGCCGCTCCGGGACGCGCACCGCGTAGTCGGCCTCGACCGTCCAGGCCTGGCTCGCGTACCCGTCGCGCTCCTTGATGCCGCGCTCGGTGTAGCGGCCGTTGCGGCACATGTCGAACTCGCCGATCGCGCACGCGCCGCACGGCACCGGGTCCGGCCGGCGCACCACGCCCACGACCAGGTCTCCCGCGCGGAAGCCGGACCCCTCCGGCGCGTGCCGCACCCGGCCGAGCGACTCGTGCCCGATGACCAGGCGCTCCCGGCCGGGCGGCGGCTGCCCGTACTCGGCGGCCACGATGTCCTTGTCCGTCCCGCAGACGCCGACCGCGAGACCGTCGACCAGAAGCTCGCCCGCGCCGGGCTCGGGGTCGGGCAGTTCGGTCACCGCCAGCGTGTCCTTGCCGCGCGGTACGACGGTCAGCGCCCTCATCCGGCCGCCCCTCCCCCGTTCGCGCCGGAGCGCCGGTGCGCGGGCCCCGCGGAGTCGGCCAGGTTCAGCGCGGTGGTCACCAGCGGGATGTGCGAGAGCGCCTGCGGGAAGTTGCCCACCAGCCGGCCGGACTCGGGGTCGTACTCCTCGGAGAGCAGGCCGACGTCGTTGCGCAGGGCGAGCAGCCGCTCGAACAGCGCGCGGCCGGTGTCCACGTCGCCGCGCATGATGTGGTTGTCCGCCAGCCAGAACGTGCACGGCAGGAACGCGCCCTCGCCCGACGGCAGCCCGTCCACCTCCTCGCTGTCCGCGGTCATCGGGTACCGGCGGACGAACCCCTCCCACATCAGCTCGCGCTCGATCGCCGCCACGGTGCCGCGGACCCGCTCGTC
The DNA here is from genome assembly GCA_963727495.1 of uncultured Actinomycetota bacterium. GTDB lineage: Bacteria > Actinomycetota > Actinomycetes > Mycobacteriales > Pseudonocardiaceae > Actinophytocola. The sequence continues at coordinate 77,374 of CAVSGQ010000006.1, forward strand.
GCCGGCGTCGAGGAAGCCGACGTTGGGCATCACCAGCAGCGCCGCGTCCGGCGAGCGGGAGCCGTAGTACTGGGTGAACGTGCCCCGCTCGGGGTCGTAGCCGCGCTCGCACACCTCGTCGAAGATCTCCTGGCGCAGCCGCTTCCACCGCGACACCGGCCCGTCGAGGTCGAAGTCCTCCACGGCGCGGACCGCGCGGTCGGCGGCGACCCAGGCCATCAGCTTCGAGTGGGTGAAGTGCCGGCGCGGGCCGCGCATCTCCCAGATGCCGTTGTCCGGCTCGCGCCAGTTGCCCTCCAGGAAGTCCATCAGCCGCCGCTGCACGTGCCAGGCGTCGGGCTCGGGCGGGATGCCCTGCACCCGCGCCTGGTGCAGCGCGTCCATCAGCTCGCCGTAGACGTCGAGCTGGAACTGCCGCGCCGCGCCGTTGCCGGTGCGCACCGGGCGCGAGCCCTCGTAGCCGGGCAGCCAGTCCAGCTCCAGCTCGGGCAGCCGCCGGGTGCCGTCGATGCCGTACATGATCTGCATCTGCTCCGGCCGGCCGGCGACCGCGTTCAGCAGCCACTCCCGCCACTCGCGCGCCGCCTGGTCGTAGCCGGCGCCGAGCAGCGCCATCAGGGTGAACGTCGCGTCGCGGATCCAGCAGAACCGGTAGTCCCAGTTGCGCTCGCCGCCGAGGTGCTCGGGCAGCGAGGTGGTCGGCGCGGCGACGATCCCGCCGGTCGGGCGGTAGGTGAGCGCCTTCAGGGTGATCAGCGAGCGCACGACGGCCTCGCGGTACTCCCCGCGGTAGCGGCAGTCGGCGGTCCACACGTGCCACCAGTTCGTGGTGCGCCGGATCGTCTCGGACACGCCCAGCGCGCGGGTGCCCCGGTCCAGGCGGTCCCCCCAGCTGAGGTGGAAGTCGACGGCCTCCCCGGCGGAGACGGCGAACCGGGCCGCCGGGCGGTCCTCGTCGGTCAGGTCGAACACGACGTCGGACTCCATCACGAGCCGGTCCGGACCGGCCGACAGCTCCAGCCGCCCGCCCTCGGCGCGGGCCCACGGCACGACGTGGCCGTAGTCGAAGCGGGGCACCAGCTCGCTGCCCATCGGCACCCGGCCGTGCACGCCCTCCACCCGGCGGACCAGGTCGGGCCGCTCGTCGCGGATCGGCATGCAGTCGACGATGCGCACGGTGCCCGACGCGGTCGTCATCGTGGTCTCCAGCACCAGGCTGTCCCCGCGATAGGCCCGGTCGACCTTGCGTACCTTCTCCCGGGGTGCGATCGACCATCGACCGTGTTCCGGGCCGCCGAGCAGGGCGGCGAAGCACGCGCCCGAGTCGAAGCGCGGGACGCAGAGCCAGTCGATCGAGCCGTCCACCCCCACCAGCGCGGCGGTGTGGGTGTCGCCGATCAGTGCGTAGTCCTCGAGTCGTCGTGACACCTTTCCCGCGTACCCGATCGCGACGCGGTGAAACCCATCCGATCCGAATGGACGGATTACGCAAACTTTGCGCCATGCACAGATCGGCCGCGGACGGCCCGATCAGCGCGCGACCAGCACCAACAGCGACCTGCCGTGCACCGAGTAGCCGGGCCCCGCGATCGGGTCCTCCCCGCCGGGCGGCCGCACCTGGTCCGGCCCCTCCGCCCACGAGGCCGTGTCGGTCACGCGGTACCACCCGGTGCCCGGCGGCGGCGCCGGCAGGGTGAACGTGACCGACCCCGACCAGCCGTTGTAGGCCACGTAGATCGAGCTCGCCGGGTCGCCGAGCTCGGTGCCGTCGAGCTGCCAGGCCAGCGCGTGGTTGTTCGCGTCGTTCCAGTAGGCGGTGTCCGGCGCCGAGCCGGCCGGGGTGAGCCAGCGCAGCTGGCCCAGGCCGTTGCCGTTCGTGTCCGACGCGGTGTAGAAGGTCGCCGGCCGCAGCGCCGGGTGCGCGGCGCGGAACGCGGCGAGCCGGGTCGTGTACGCGGTGAACGTGTCCTGCTCGGCGGTGCGCGAGTAGCTCAGCCAGTTGGCGGGCGAGTCGAGGTTGTACGGGTTGTTGTTGCAGCGCAGGGAGCGCAGGTACTCGTCCCCGCCGGTGATCATCGGGGTGCCGGCGGAGAGCATCAGGAACGCCAGCCCGGTGCGCGCCGCGGTGCGCTGCGCGGTCGCGTCCCCGCCGTGGTCCCACGAGTCGTTGTCGTCGCTGCCGCCGTCGGAGGGCCCGTACGGCCAGGGCTGGGTGTTGTTCTTGGTGTTGCAGGAGTACAGATCCTTCAACGTGAACCCGTCGTGGGCGACCATGAAGTTCACCGAGGCGGCGGGCCGCCGCCCGTCGTCGCCGTACAGGTCGGACGAGCCGGCGAACCGGGTGGCCAGCTCGCCGGGGGTGACCGGGGTGACGCCGAGCTTGTTCTGGTCGCGGCGCAGCGTGTCGCGGTAGCGGCCGTTCCACTCCGCCCACCCGGCCGGGAAGTTGCCGACCTGGTAGGTGCCGGCCCCGATCGCCCACGGCTCGGCGATGTAGTCCACCCCCGGCCCGCCGGTGGGCGGGCGCGGCGGCAGCTCGGCGGTCAGCCGGTTGAGCGCGGTGGCCGGGTCGGTACGGCTGTAGGAGAAGCAGCCGTGCCGGCAGGTGTTGCCGAGCACGCTGGCCAGGTCGAACCGGAAGCCGTCGACACCGAGCGTGGCATGCCAGTAGCCGACCGAGTCGACGATGAGGTTCTGCGCGACCGGGTCCGCGGTGTTGTAGTTGCCGCCGACGCCGGTGTTGTCCCAGGGCCGCTGCCGGTCGGCGGTCAGCGAGTAGTACGTGGGGTTGTCCAGCCCGCGCCAGGAGAAGATCGAGTACGTCGCCGTGTCCGCGCCGGTCGGCCCGCCCTCGGCGGTGTGGTTGTAGACCACGTCCACGAACACCTTGAGGCCGGCGTCGTGGTAGGCCCGGACCATGTCCTGGAACTCCCGGGTCGGCCCGCCGGGCGACCGGTCGGCCGCGTACCGGCGGTCCGGCGCGAAGTAGTTCAGCGTCTGGTAGCCCCAGTAGTTGTCGCCCGCGGTGCCGGTCGGGTCGGCGTCGTTGGTGTCGTTCTGCGTCTCCTGCAGCGGCAGGAACTCCACCGCGGTCACGCCGAGCGCGCGCAGCGCGGCCGCCTTGTACGCGGCGCCGCGGTAGGTCCCCCGGTACTGCGCGGGCACCGACGGGTCGTCGCGGGTCAGCCCGCGCAGCGCCACCTCGTAGATCACGTCGTCCTTGAACGCCCGGTCCGGCGCGGTGCCGGTGTCCGCGCCGCCCCCGGCGAGCACGATCCCCTTCGGCGCGGTCGGCCCGGTGTCCACCGCGCGGTGCGCCGGACCGGACCGGTACCAGCCGCCGTCCGGGTACGCCGGGGTCCGCGGGTCGTGGCTGATCTCCCGGGCGTACGGGTCCACCAGCAGCTTGTTCGGGTCGAACCGGTGGCCCGCCGAGTCCACATCGGACACGAAGCCGGCGGTCGAGCCGGGCGTCCAGGCCGGGTCGTAGGGCCAGTTCGGCCCCCACGCCCGGTAGCCGTAGTAGACCGTGCCGGTGATCCCGGCCGCGGCCAGCTGCGCGCCGGTGACCGTGGCCGACCACACGCCGGACCCGTCCCGGCTCATCGGGTACGACGCGCGGTCGGCCTCCCCGGTCGGCGCCGCGTAGAGCGCCACCACGATCCTCGTCGCGCTCGACGAGCTCACCCGGAAGGCGATGTCGGAGCCGTGGTAGCGGGCGCCGAGCGCCTGCGCGTCGACCGACGCGCCGGACGTGCGGCCCGCCACCAGCACGGTGGTGAGCACCAGCAGGGCGGCGAGCACCGCCCGCGACAGCCTCGTCATGGCGTGCCCCGGCGGTCAGCTGCGCCAGGTGTCGTCGCGGGACACGGTGCACCCGCTGGTGGTCAGCACCCGGTTTGCCCCGGTCTCCCAGATCACCTGCCCGCCGTTGCGTTTGACGTACTTGTACTCGACGGTCGCGTTCAGCGGCAGGCTCACCGTGCCGCGCCAGACCGGGTAGTCGGCCGAGGACAGCGGCACGCCGCCGGCCGGGTCCCAGTTGCCGAGCTCCGGGCGGTTGCCGACGACGTAGACGTTCTCGCCCCAGATCGTGGTGGCGTTCACCGCGAAGCTCACCGCCGACGTGGTGCAGCCGCTGCCGCCGCTGGTGCGCGCGTCGACGTGCAGCGCGAGCATCGAGTTCGCCGCGACCGTGGCGCTGAACCGGCCGGCCGGGTCGACGGTGTAGGTCGCGCCCGAGCAGCTGGTGCCGGAGACGTCGCCGTTCGCGACGTCGCAGTAGGTGCCGGCCGGCAGGTCGGTCTGGAAGGTCCGGGTCAGCGCGCCGCCCTCCCGGTTGAACGCGACGTAGCCCTTGCCGCTGCGCCCGAACGCGATCCGGCCGGAGCCGTCGGACCACCAGTTGGTGACCGCGGCGCCCTTGGTGGTGTTGTGGAACCCGACCAGGTTCGCCGTCGTCCGCCAGCGGTGCTCGCAGGCCCACCCGGAGCCGCAGCTGACCGGATTGGTGGTGCCGTCACCGGCGGCCGGCGGGCCCTGGTCGGGCGAGGAGAACGTGAAGCTGGACATCACCTTTGGCACGCCGTAGGGGAAGGCGAGCAGGAACGCCTCGGCGAGCGCGTAGCTCGTGCCGTCCTTGTAGGTCAGCCTGGCGCGGCCGTTGCGCTGGGTGTCGTGGTTGTCGACGAACGTCACCGCGTCCGCCGGGCCGACCAGCATCGAGCCGGCCAGGTTGTTCAGGTTCGCGAGGTTGCCGTCGCGGAAGGCGTTGCCGACCACGTCCCCGTAGCGGAACTCGGTGACGTCGCCGGCGCCGGTGTACTCGAGGGGGCTGATCTCGCCGGGCCCGCCCTCGATGGTCTCCTGGTAGATGTACTTGCCGGACGGGTAGATCGCCTGCAGGTCGGCGACCGGCACGTGCTTGGCCGCGTCCACCCGGAAGCCGTCGACGCCGAGCGAGGACAGGTCGGCGAGGTAGCCGGCGAGCTTGCCGCGCACGTAGGACGACTCCGTCTTCAGGTCCGACAGGTCGACCAGCTCGCAGTTCTGCACCTCCCACCGGTCGGTCCAGTTGGCGATGTCGTCGTTGCCGTTGCGGCCGCAGTGGTGGAAGTCGTCGTTGCCGTAGGGGACGGCCGGGTAGCCGTAGTGGCTGTAGCCCGACCCGCCGCTGCCCGACCCGGTCGACGCGCCGCCGGCCATGTGGTTCACCACGGCGTCGACGTAGATCCTGACCCCGGCCGCGTGGCAGGTCGCCACCATGGAGGCGAACGCGGCCCGGTCGCCGCGCCGCGAGCTGAGCTGGTAGCCGACCGGCTGGTAGTCCTGCCACCACGGGTAGCCCTGCCCGGGCAGCACCACGTGCTCCTGGGGCGGCGAGACCTGCACGGCGCCGAAGCCCTTGGGCCCCAGCACGTTCGTGCACTCGCTCGCGACCGAGGCCCACGGCCACTCGAAGAGGTGCACGATCACGTCGTGCGGCCCGGGATCGGCGGCGGAGAGCGGCGCGACCTGCGCGGGCGGCGGGCTGGCGCCGGCCGGGACGACCGCCAGCAGGGCCGCCGTGGCGGCCGCGGTCAGGGCGATGAGGGCACGTCGAAGCGAACCGGACATGGCCGATGGCCTCCTCACTGAGGCGCTACGCAGGGCGGCAACGTCTGTCTGCAACTGACTGCAAGAATTTTCAGTCACGGTACCAGCGCCGGTACGCCAGGTAAACCCTCGTGCGTAGGGAGTGAGCGGCCGGGTCCTCAGCCGGCGGGCGCCGCGGCGGTGGAGCCGCGCACCACCAGCTCGGGCAGGAACACGAACTCCGCGTGCGGCGCCGGCGTGCCGGCGATCTCCTCGAGCAGCGCGTTGACCGCGGCCTGGCCCATGGCCTCCACCGGCTGGCGCAGCGTGGTCAGCGGCGGGTCGGTGAACACGATCAGCGGCGAGTCGTCGAACCCGACCACCGACATGTCCTGCGGGACGGCGAGCCCGCGCTCGCGGGCGGCGCGGACCGCGCCGAGCGCCATCAGGTCGCTCGCGCAGATGATCGCCGTGCAGCCCTTGCCGATCAGCGCGTGCGCCGCGGCCTGCCCGCCCTCCACGGTGAACAGCGAGTGCTGGACGTAGCGCTCGGCCTGCTCGGCGGACAGCGGCAGCAGCGTGCGCATGTGCTGGACGAACCCCTCGATCTTGCGCAGCACCGGGACGAACCGGCGCGGCCCCACGGCCAGCCCGATCCGCTTGTGGCCGAGCTCGACGAGGTGGGTGACGGCCAGCCGGACCGCGGCCCGGTCGTCGGTGGACACGAACGGCGCGGAGACCTTCTCGGTGTGCCCGTTGACCATCACGAACGGCACGCCGCGGCCGGCCAGCTTGACGTAGCGGCCCATGTCGGCGGTGGAGTCGGCGTGCAGCCCGGAGACGAAGATGATCCCGTTGACCCCCCGGTCGACCAGCGCGTCGGTGAGCTCGTCCTCGGTCGAGCCGCCCGCGGTCTGCGTGCACAGCACCGGCGTGTAGCCGTCGCGGGTCAGCACCCGCTCGATGACCTGGGCGAAGGCCGGGAACACCGGGTTGCTCAGCTCCGGGGTGATCAGCCCGATCAGCCCGGCGCTGCGCGCCCGCAGCCGGGCCGGCCGCTCGTAGCCGAGCACGTCGAGGGCGGCGAGCACCGCCTCCCGGGTCGCCGCGGAGACACCGGGCTTGCCGTTGAGCACCCGGCTGACGGTGGCCTCGCTGACCCCGGCCTGCGCGGCGAGGTCGCTCAGCCGGGCGGTGGACCCGGTCGGCCCGCCCGGCCCGGCCGGCCCGTCCGGCGGCATGCGCTCCATGTCGGCCCGCCCTCCCGATCGGTGGTGGTGCTCTCAATCTAGGGGCTTGCCGCAAGTTCTTGCAGCCGCGGGTACCGGCCCCGGACACGGCTGTGGCCGGGCACGGGGCCCGGCCACAGCTCGGTCCTCAGCGCGTCACCTGGTCACGGCGTCCAGGGCGTCGATCATGCCGGCGCCGTAGAAGCCGCGGCCGGAGTGGCCGCCCTGGCAGGTCGCCAGGAAGGCACCGCTGCCGTCCGGGTCGTAGACGCCCGGCGGGCAGGCGATCCGGTCGGCCTCGATGCCCAGCGCGGCGTGCACCAGGCCCACCGACCAGTGCGGGTGCCTGCTGCGGATCAGCGCCACCACACCCGTCGTGTGCGGCGAGGCCATCGAGGTGCCCTGCGAGTAGCCGTACCCGCCGCCCGGGATCGTCGAGAGCACCCGGCCGTTGCCGTCCGGGGTGTCGGCGACCTGCCGGCTGTCGCCGCCGGGCGCGGTCACGTCGGTCTCGGTGATGCCGTAGTTGGAGTAGAAGGACTTGCGGCCCTCCGGCCCCACGGCCGACACGCCGACCACGCCGGGCAGCTCGGTCGGCATGTCCAGGCACTGGTTGCCGGTGACCCGCTCGACCGGCGTGCCGTTGTCCGGGCTGCCGGTGTCGACGATCCGGTGCGAGAGGTCCCAGTTGCTGTTGCCGAGCGCGGCGACGTTCACCACGCCGCGGTGCGCGGAGTAGTCGACCGCGCGCCGCACGGCCTCGACGACCGCGCGCTGGTCCGGGTCGTCCTTGCACCACAGGAACCACGGGTCGATGAAGTAGGAGTTGTTCGTGACGTCCACGCCGTGCTCGGCGGCCCACACGAACCCGCAGATCGCGTACTCGGGGTAGATGAACCCGTCGTCGTCGACCACCTTCACCGACGCCAGCCGCACGTTCGGGGCGACCCCGGCGACGCCGATGCCGTTGCGGGCCGCGGCGATCGTGCCGGACACGTGCGTGCCGTGGCCGCTGGTGGTCGGCGCCCAGGCGGCCGGCGAGGTGTCCGGGACGCCCTCGTTCATGCAGCCCACCGAGTCCGCGGCGTCCACGTTCGCGGCCAGGTCCGGGTGCGTGGCGTCGATGCCGGAGTCCAGCACGCCGACCAGCACGTTGCGGCTGCCCTGCGACACCGCGTGCGCCCGGTCGGCCTTGATCATCCGCATGTCCCACTGGTTGGCCTCGAGCGGCTCCGCCGCCACGGCCGACGTGGTCGCCCGGGTGGTGGCCGTGTCGGCCGTCACGATCTTCTCGACGTCACCGAACTGGGTCGCACCGCCGCTGCCCGTGCCCAGGCCCAGCTCGACGAGGTCGCGCGAGGCTCCGGCGCCGGACACGGCTGGCTTGTGGCGCACCGTCGAGGCGAAGTCCGCACTGGCCGACGTCGCGATGACGACCCCGATCTGCGGCCAGCTCTGCAGGACGTGGCCGCCGGCGGCGCGCACGGACGCCTCCGTCCTGGCCAGCCACTTGCCGTGCGGGCCGAGCACGACGAAGTGCGCCACCGGACCGTCCTCCGCGGCGGCCGGGGTGGCCGTCGCCGTCGCGAGACCGGCGGCGGATGTCGCCACCACGGCCGCGACCAACGCTCGTATGCACGTTCTTGCTCGCACCAACTACCTCCATCGCATGCGTGTGCCGGATCGGCGGCCGCCGGTTTTCGGCACCGTCGGACCCGGCCGGATGAACCGTGCCACCCGGTCCTGCCTGGGGCAATGCACCGTTCGGTCGCTATCGGGCAGTGATGGGGTGATGACGGTGCGTTCGAGTGGGACCAAAGGCCCGGACCGCGACGTCCTTCGACACTGAACCGGCAGGTGAGTCCCGGATCACACTCGGTGCATGGACCTGTTCACTCGCGACGACCTGACCATGCTGCTCGAGCAACCGCGGTCGGACAGCGTGTCGCTGTACCTGCCGACGCACCGCGCGGGGCCGGAGACGCAGCAGGATCCCATCCGCATGGCCAACCTCGTGCGCCATGCCGAGGAGGAGCTGGTCCGCGGCGGGATGCGGCGGCGGGACGCGGTCGACATCCTCGCCCCGGCCCGCCGGCTCGGCACCGACGTCGAGTTCTGGCGGTACGCCGGCGACGGCCTCGCCGCGTTCTTCCGGGCGGGCTGGTGGCGGGCCTACCGGCTGCCGCTGGCGTTCGACGACCTGTTCGTGGTGTCCGACCGCTGTCACGTCCTGCCGCTGCTGCCGCTGCTGACCGGCGACGGCCGGTACTTCGTGCTCGCGCTGAGCGAGAACGAGGCCCGCCTGCTCGGCGGGACCCGGGCCGGCGTGCACCCGGTGGCCGTGCCCGGCATGCCGCACGGGGTCAGGGACGCGCTGCGCTTCGACGAGCCGCAGAAGCAGCGCGGGCACCACCTCGGCGAGCGGGTCGGCACCAAGGTGCGGACGGTGCTGCACGGGCAGGGCATCGGCGCGGAGGTGCAGAAGGAACGGCTCGGCCGCTACCTGCACCAGGTGGACCACGCGGTCTCGGCGGTGCTGCGCGGGCAGGACGCGCCGCTGGTCCTGGCCGGGGTCAACCACATCCGGGCCGCCTACCGCGACGTCACCGGCTACCCGCACGTGCTGAAGGCGGGCGTGTCCGGCAGCCCGGACCGCGTGCCGGACGCGGACCTGCACGCCCGCGCGTGGCCGCTGGTGGCCGAGATCTTCGTCCGCGGCCGGACCGAGGCGGCGCGGACCTACCGCGGCGAGCTCGGCACCGGGCTGGCCGTCGACAACCTGGCCGACGCCGCCGCGGCCGCCGAGACCGACCGGGTCGAGGTCCTGTTCCTCCCGGCCACGGCCGACCCGCTGGAGCGCGAGCGGCTGGAGTCGACCGCCGCCCACACGATCCGCGCCGGCGGCACGGTCTACGTCGTGCCGGCCGACGCCGTACCGGGCACCGGCCCCGTCGCCGCGCTGCTGCGGCACTGACCGGGCACTGACCGGGCACTGACCGGGCACGCACAGGGACCGAGGTCCCGGTCCCCCCGGGTCCACCGGCAGCAGAGGAACGGAAGGCGCCGACCTACGTTCGGGTTGGGGCAGAACCGTGGATCCGGGAGCGAGCGATGAGCCACCGAAAGATCAGGAACGTGATGACCACCGACGTCACGACGGTGCGCGAGAACACGCAGTTCAAGGACGTCGTCCGGGCACTCGAGCTGCGCGACGTCAGCGCGGCGCCGGTCGTCGACGGCGCCGGCCGGGTGCTCGGTGTCGTGTCGCAGGCCGACCTGCTGGTCAAGCAGGGCACCCAGGAGCCGACCTGGTCGCGGTCGCCGATGGCCTGGCTGCGCCGCCGCCGCGACGCCCGCCGGGCCGGCGCGACCACCGCCGGCGCCCTGATGACCGCGCCGGCGATCACCATCGACGCGGAGTCCACCGTGGCCCACGCCGCCCGCGCGCTCGTCCGGCACAACGTCAAGCGCCTGCCGGTGGTGGACGCCGACGGCACGCTGCTCGGGATCGTGAGCCGCAAGGACGTGCTGACCGTGTTCCTGCGCAAGGACGAGGAGATCCGCGAGGACATCGTCGAGAACGTCTTCGAGCGCGGGATCGGCACCGCGGTCAACCCGTCGACCGTCCACGTGACCGTGCACGACGGCCACGTCACCCTCGAGGGCCAGCTCGAGCTGAAGAGCCAGCTACCGCTGGTCGAGCAGATGGCGAGCCACGTCGACGGCGTCGTCGACGTCGACATGTCGATGACCTACCGCACCGACGACACCCACACGGCGCTGCCGCCGCCGATGTTCGTGGACATCACCCACGAGCCCTGGCGGGACTGACCGGGTCACCCGCACGCACGGCGCATTCCGCCGTGCCCCGCGGCGAACCGACCCCCACACAACCGAACCGACCCCCACGCGGCCGATCCGACCCCCCCCACGCGATCGCCCGGCTCGCCCGGCTCCCGTCGTCGCGAGCCGGATCGGCGACGCGGCGGGTCGGCTCGGTGGTGCCAGGGGTCTCGGCGCTAGAGGCTGAAGGCGACCCCGCGCAGGATCAGCGCGAGGACGAACACCGCGGTGAACGCCAGGTCGATGGACAGGCCACCGGCGCGCACCGGGCGCAGCACCCGCCGCACCGGGGCGATCACCGGCTCGGTCGCGGCGTGGGTGACCACGCGCGCCCGCCGCACCCACGGCGGGCCGCCGGCCACCACTCCCGTCCAGTCCAGCACCATTCGGACGATCAGCACCACGATGAACAGCGTCAGGACGAACCCGAGCACGGCTCCGACCAGGCTCATGACGATCTCCTCGGTAGCGGGGGCGGTGACCCCCTCATCCCGTCGAACGTCCGAGCGGCACCGGAAGTGTCGGGTTCGTCGTGTTCACAGGGAGCTATCAGGTCGGGCCGAGCGGACCGTCCGGTGTGGACAGCCCGGCCGGGCGGGGTTCCTTGAGCTCGACGAAGATCGAGTGGGTCGGGGTGTCGCCGATGTTCTCCCCGCCGTGCTCCTGGGCGTCGAGCCAGCGCACCTGCCCGGCCGGCAGGTCGACCTCCACCTCGCGGCCACCGGCGCCGATCCGCCTGCGGAAGGAGGTCAGCGTCACCATCACGCTGTCCGGGTGCCGGTGCGCCCCGGTCCGGTCTCCCGGCCGGTCGCGGTACTCCAGAACCCGGACCCGATCGTTGTCGAAGACGACCCGGTACAGGTCGGGACTGACGATCGTGGGGTCGTCGCTCATATCTGCCTCCGCAGTTCGTGGGACTTGAATCCCATGGGACTACGGTACCATCATGGTGATGTCAGTACCATATGAGTCGACGGGCAGGCGCCGGCAGAAGCTGCGCACCCGGGCCGCGCTGGTCGCCGCCACCCGCGAGCTGCTCGGCCGGGGCACCACGCCGACGGTGGAGGACGCGGCCCGGTCGGCGGGCATCTCCCGCACGACGGCGTACCGGTACTTCCCCAACCAGCGCGACCTGCTGCTCGCCGCGCACCCGGAGACGCGGCAGGGCTCGCTGCTCGGCCCGGACGCGCCGGCGGACCCGCACGAGCGGCTCGATCTGGCGATGCGCGAGTTCACCCGGCTGACGGTCGAGTGGGAGCCGCAGCTGCGCACCCAGCTGCGGCTGTCCCTGGAGCCGGGCGCGGCGGAGCCGGCGCTGCGGCAGGGCCGCGCCATCGACTGGATCGCCGACGCGCTGGCCCCGCTGCGCGAGACCCGGCCCGGACTCGACGTCCACGCCCTGGCGGTGGCCATCCGCTCGGCGACGGGGATCGAGTCGCTGGTCTGGCTGACCGACGTCGCCGGCCTGTCCCGCGACCGCGCCACCGAGGTGATGCGCGAGTCCGCCCGGGCGCTGCTCGACGCCGCGCTCGCCCGCGGGACCGGCTGAGCCGGGAGTCCCGCACGCCGCCGGTCAGGCGGCCCGCTCGCGTACCACCCGTGCGATGTCCATCCGCCGTACCGCGCGCGCCGCGGGCCACTGCGACAGCGCCGCCGCGGCCAGCACGCCCAGCGCCGCGGCGGGCAACGCCCACCAGCCCAGCCGCAGGTCGAAGTGGAACAGGTCGCTGGAGAACGAGTCGAGGAAGCCGCGCGCCGCGAGCACCCCGAACACCAGGCCGAACGGGACCCCGAGGGCCACCGCCACCAGGTTCTCGGTGGCCAGCGTGCCCGCGACCCGGCGCAGCGGCACCCCGGCGGTGCGCAGCGTGGCCAGCTCGTTGGTCCGCTCCACGACGTTGACCGCCATGGTCACGTAGATCACCGCGAACGCGAGGATCCCGCCCAGCACGATCATGATGCCGATGAAGGCCCACAGCAGCCCGAGGTACTGGTCGACGGACTGGACCACCGCGCGCGAGTCGGCGTAGGCGACCACGCCGGGCAGCCCGGTGATCCGCTCGCGCATCGCGTCGCGGTCCGCCCCGGCGGCGAAGCGCACCAGGTACGTGGCGGTCCCCGCGCCCGGCGCCACCCGCGCGGCGAGGTCGTCACTCGCGTAGACCGCGGTGCCCATCGGCTCGTCGAGCAGGCCGACGAGCCGGACCCGGACCACCCCGTGCTGGGTGCCGAGCGTGATCGTGTCGCCGACCGCGACGCCCAGCCGGCCGGTCAGGCCGGAGCCGGCCAGCACCCCGTCGGCGGGCAGGTGGGTCCACTCGCCACCGGTCGTGCGGAACCCGTGCATCGCGGTGCCCGGCTCGAAGCCGGTGAGCGTGGTGGCGTAGCTGCGGTCCCCGTGGGTCACGGTCACCGGGCCGGTCCGGGACCGCTCGACCGCGGCGACCCCGGCCACGGCGCGCAGGTCCGTCGCGGTGCCGGCGGCGGTGGCGTCCGCGGTGACCGTCGCGTCCTGGCGCTGGATGCGGGAGAACTGCTCGTCCAGCGCGCCGGACATGCTGGTCAGCATGCCGACCGAGGCGAGCACCAGGATCAGCGCCAGCACGGTGCCGAGCATGGTGGCCGCGGTGCGCCTGCGGCTGCGGACCACGTCGCGCAGCGCCATCCGGGTGGACACCGGCAGCCGGGCGAGGCGGGCCACGAAGCGGCTCCACCAGCCGGGCGGCCGGGTCACCGTCGCGTTGCGCATCGCCTCGGCCGGCACCGTGCGGGCCGCGGTGAGCGCGGGCGCGGCGGCCCCGGTGAGGCCGACGACCGCGCCGAACACCAGGCCGGTGACCGCGAGCCCCGGATGCGCGCTGACGATGGTGTCCGGGATGCCGAGCGCACCGGTGTACCCGCGGGTGAGCAGGCCGGTCGCCAGCACCCCCAGGATCACCCCGGCCACCGAGCCGATCAGCCCGATCAGCAGGCCCTGCAGCAGGTAGTGGCGGACCAGCCGGCCGCGGCGCGCGCCGGAGGCCATCAGCGTGCCGATCACCGGCCGCTCGGCGAGCACCCGCCGGGCCAGCAGGACGTAGGAGGCGACCGCGGCGGCGGTGAGGAACAGCAGCGGGAAGGCCACCGACAGCTCGTCGAAGCCGGCGAGGTCCTCGTGCAGCGCGGCGTTGGACGGCTGGTCGGCGCGGGTGGTGACGTCGACCGCCCCGGCCTGGCGCATGGCGGCCGCGACCGCCTGCCCGGAGTCCCCGGGACCGAGCCTGACCAGGGTCTGGTTCGCCGCCGCGCCCGACCACTGCTCGACAGCCCGCTCGGACGCGAACAGCACGGCGAACGCGTGCGGGTCGCTGAGGACCTCCTGGCGGCTGCGGGCCGGCCACAGGTACTCCGGCGACACGACCACGCCGCGCACCGTCACCGGGTGCCACCCGCCGGCGGCGAAGACCCGCAGCCGGTCGCCGGGGTGCAGCCCGAACGTGTCCGCCGCGTGCCGCTCGACCAGCACCCCGTCGGGGGCCGAGGGGCTCAGCGGGTCGCCCTCGCGCACCTCGACGTCGTCGACCGCGGGCCGCCCGGTGGCGGGCAGCCCCACCACCCGGCCGATCAGCTTGGTGCCGCCGATCAGCAGCGGCGGGTCCAGCTGGGTGCGGGTCGTGGTGGCGGCCGCGCCGGCCGCCTCCGCCGCCGCGGCCACCCGCGCGGGGTCGCCGCCGGTGGCGACCAGGTCGGCGAAGTGCAGCCGGTCGTAGGTGTGCGCGTAGGAGCCGCTGAGGTTGCGGAACGCGCCGGCGCTGGCGATGTAGAGCGCGACGCCGAGCAGGATCGTGACGGCGACGGCCACCACCTGGGCACGCTGGCGGCGCAGGTCCCGGACCGTCTTGTGGGTGATGGCGCGCACCGCGATCACCACGTCACGTCGGCGGCGTCGGCGGGCGACTCGTTGCGCCGCACGTCGGTGATCCGGCCGTCGACCACGGTGATCACCCGGTCCGCGATCCGGGCCACCGACGCGTTGTGGGTGACGATGATGACCGTGCGGCCCTCGCGGTGCAGCGCCTGCAGCAGCTCCAGGATCTGCCGGCCGGTCGCCAGGTCGAGCGCGCCGGTCGGCTCGTCGGCCAGCAGGATGTCCGGGTCGGTGGCCAGCGCCCGGGCCAGCGCGACGCGCTGCTGCTGGCCGCCGGAGAGCTGCGCGGGGAAGTTGTCCGCCCGGTCGGCGAGCCCGACGGCGTCGAGCAGGCCGGGCACCCGCGCCTTGTCGCCCTTGCCGGTCAGCTCGACGATCACCTCGATGTTCTCCCGCGCGGTCAGCGTGGGGATGAGGTTGAAGAACTGGAACACGAAGCCGACGTGGTCGCGGCGGAAGCCGGACAGGTCCGCGGGGCTACGCCCGGAGATGTCCTCGCCCGCGACGGTGACCCGGCCCTCGGTGATGGACTCGATCCCGCCGATGATGTTGACCAGCGTGGTCTTGCCCGACCCGCTCGGCCCGAGCACGACGACCAGCTCGCCCGAGCCGATGTCGAGGTCGATGCCGCGCAGCGCGTGCACGGCGGCGTCGCCGGTGCCGTAAACCTTCGTCACGTCGCGCAGCGACATGTCCCGCCGTACGGCGGGCTCGGTGTCGATCGTCATCGTTCCTCCCCGTGGAAGACACCCTCGGTGTAGGCCGGGAGCACGTCGCCGGCCCAGCGCCGGATGCCGGCGTCGCTGAGCGGGTCGACGCCCAGCACGTCGGCCAGGTGGTCGCGCAGCAGCACTACCGCGAGGTCGTTGATCATCAGAAAGGCCGCCCGGACCTCCGGGTCGGCGGAGGGCCGCATGATGCCGGCGGCGACCAGCTGGTCGGTCATCACGCGGGTGATCGCGAACACGCGGCGGAACAGCTCGCGGCCCGCCGCGTCGCCGGACAGCAGCAGCCGCCGCAGGTAGGCCGGCACCGGCGAGCCCTCCGGCAGGTGGGCGAGCAGCAGCTCGGCGAAGCTCGACACGGCGACCTGCCCGCCCTCGGCGAGCGGTTCCGGGTCGTCCGAGAAGCTCGAGATCATCGCGTCGAACAGCCCCGCCACGTGCTCGTCGACCGCGTCCCGCAGCCCCTGCTTGGAGCCGTAGTGGTGCACGACCAGCGCCGGCGAGACGTCCGCGGCCTGTGCGATGCGGCGGATCGTCACCGCGTCGGGTCCGTGCTCGGCGAACAGGGCCAGCGCCCGGTCGCGGATCACGGCTCGCGCGGTGAGGTCCCCGTCGTTAAACACACGTTCAGCCTACTGAATGATTGTTCAGCCCGCCAGACCGGGTGCGGCCGCGGATCGCGAGCGGCCCGCGCCGCGCGCGATGTGCCGGGCGACCGGTCCGGCGTCGCGGCCGACGCCGTGGATCATCGAGGAGGACAGCGAGTACTGGAACAGGCGGCCGACGAAGTACAGGCCCGGCTGCGCCGGCACCACGCCGCGCACCTGCTCGGGCTCGCCGTCCGGACCGAACACCGGCAGGTCGATCCAGCTGGTGTCCGGGCGGAAACCCGTGCACCACACCACGTTCGCCACGTCCAGCACCCGGCCGTCGTCGAGCAGCGGCAGGCCGTCGCGCACGCCGGTGGTCCGCGGCACCCGCCGCACACCGGCGGCCTCGACGTCCCGCGACTTGACCCGGATGAGCGGGCCGCCGTGCGCCATCGCCCGCGGGCGCAGCCGCCGGCCCACCGGCGTGCGGACGGTGAGCACGTGCGAGAAGGCGAAGAACACCATGCGGTTGAGCGGGCGCACGACCGTCCGCTCGACCCGCCACGGGACCTGGCCCGGGTGCCGGCCGGACAGGAAGGTCCGGTGCGCGGGTGCCACCTCGAGGCAGATGTCCGCGCCCGAGTTGCCCGCGCCCACCACCAGCACGTCGCCGTCGCGCAACTGGCCCGGGTTGCGGTAGCCGGCGGCGTGCACCTGCCGGATGGCCGGGTCGAGGTCGGCCGCGAACGCCGGGATCCGTGGCAGCCGGTCGAAGCCGGAGGCGACCACCACGTTGCGGGCCTCGTACCGCTCGTCCGCCGACTCCACGACGTAGCCGTCGCCGTCGCGGCCCAGCCGCCGCACCCGCACCCCCGTGCGCACCGGCAGCCCGAGGTCGGCCGCGTACGCGTCGAGGTAGTCGGCGAACTCGGCGTGCGAGGGGAACGACCACGCCGGGGCGGGGTACGGGCGGCCCGGCAGCCCGTCGTAGCGGGCCGGGGTGAACAGGCGCAGCGAGTCCCACCGCTGCCGCCACGAGTCGCCGACCCGGTCGTGCGCCTCCAGGATCACGAACTCCCGGCCCTGCTCGGCCAGGTGGTAGCCCACGGCGAGGCCGGCCTGGCCACCACCCACCACCACCGTCTCGACCCTGTGGGTGTCCACGACGACCAGCCTCCTGTACTATCGACCCGAAGCGACTTCGGATGAATAGAATGAGGTTAGGTCTGATGACCGGGGATGTCAACGCGGAAAGGCGGCGCTACCACTCGCCCCGCCGGGCGGAGCAGGCCGCGGCCACCCGGCACGCCGTCCTGGGGGCCGCGCGCGAGCTGTTCGTCGAGCGGGGCTACGCGGCCACCACCGTCGCCGACATCGCCCGCCGGGCCCGGGTGGCGGTGGACACCGTCTACGCCACCGTCGGCCGCAAGCCGGCACTGCTGCGCGAGGTCGTCGAGTCCGCGATCTCCGGCGAGGACCGCGCGGTGCCGGCCGAGGAGCGCGACTACGTGCGGCGCATCCGGCAGGCGGGCACCGCGGTGGAGAAGATCGGCGCCTACGCGCACGCGGTGGCCGAGATCCAGCCCCGGCTCGCGCCCGTGTACCTGGCCCTGCGCGACGCCGCCACCACCGACGCCGACTGCGCCGGGCTGTGGACGCGGATCTCCGAGCGGCGCGCGGCCAACATGCGGCTGTTCGTCGCCGACCTCGCCACCACCGGGCAGCTGCGCACCGACCTGTCCCACGACGAGCTCGCCGACGTGGTGTGGAGCATGAACGGCCCCGAGTACTGGGTGCTGCTGGTGGAGCGCCGCGGCTGGACGGCGCAGCGGTTCGGCGACTGGCTCGCCGACGCGTGGACCCGGCTGCTCACCACCGCCCGGCCGAGCTGAGCGGCCGCCTCACGAGCCGCCCGCGGCGGCCTCCCGGTCGGCGAGGTTGCGGGCGGCCTGCCCGAGCATCCGGCCGTTGAGCCGGACCGACCGCGAGCGCGGCACGAGGCGGGTCACCATCCGCATCGCGCGGCCGGGGATGTGCATCGTGCGGCCCTTGAGGAACGCGGCGACGGCCTCCCGCACCGCGGCGTCGGCCGGTTGCGGACGGATCGGCAGGTCGGCGCGGTCGAGGCCGAACGAGTCGATGATCGGCGTGTCGACGTTGCCCGGCAGCAGCACCATGACGTCCACCCCGGCGGGGCCGAGCTCGTGGTGCAGCGCCTCGCCGAGGTTGAGCACGTAGGACTTCGCCGCGCTCTCGTGGGCCATGTTCGGCAGCCCGTGCACCGCGCCGAGCGCGGAGACGAACACGATGCCGCCGCGGCCGCGGGCGACGAACCGCCGACCGAACGCGTGGGCCAGCTCCAGGTGCGTGGTGGCGTTGAGGGTGAACCGCCGGTGCAGGTCGTCCAGCGACTGGTCGAGCAGCAGGCCCGGACGGCCGCCGCCGGCGTTGGACACCAGCAGGCCGACGTCGAGGCCGGCCGCCGCGTCGATCACCGCCGCGGCCCCCTCGGGTCTGCTCAGGTCGGCGGTGACCACCCGGTGGTCGATGCCGTGCGCGCGGGCCAGCTCGGCGCCCAGCGACACCAGCTTGTCCGTGGAGCGCGCCGCGAGGACGAGGTCGAGCCCCGCCGCGGCGAGGTACTCGGCGAAGGCGCGGCCGATGCCGGACGAGGCACCCGTGACGACCGCCCACTGACCATAGGATTTGATTTCAACCATGGTTTAGACTGTAATCTGGACTCGAATCCAAAGCAAGCCACTAGGGTGGCTCGACGTGAAGAACCCCCCGCCGGATCTCGCCCGCCGCCTGCTCGGCGTGGGCGAGCAGGTGCTGCACACCGACCCGCCGCCGCGGCTGGAGGACGTCGCGCGGCTGGTGGGGGCGTCCCGGGCGACGCTGTACTACTACTTCTCCGGCCGCGACGACCTGCTGTCCTACCTGCTCGCCGCGCACACCCGGCAGGGCGCGGCGGCGGTGCGCGCGGCGGTGCGTGAGGAGGACCCGCCGCAGGTGCGGCTGCGCGCGATGGTGGCGGCGCTCGCCGACTACCTCGGGCACCACCCCGGGACCTGCGCGGGGCTGCTCGGCGCGCTGGGCGGCAGCGGCCGGATGAGCGAGGTCCTGGAGGCCAACGACGCCCGGATCGCGGCGCCGCTGCGCGGGCTGCTCGGCGAGGGCCGCGCGGCGGGCGCGTTCGCCGTCGAGAGCACGGCCGACGCCGCCAACGCCGTGCTCGGCGCCCTCCTGCTGGCCGTCCTGGGCCGTTCGATGGCCGGCGGCGACCCGACCGAGCCCCGCTTCCGCGAGCGGCTCGTCGAGCAGGTCGTCGGCGGCGTCCTCGCCCGATGAGCGGCCGGCGGCTACCTGATCTCCGGGTCGGCCACGCCCGGGTGCGCGGTGAAGACGCCGTCGCGGCTCAGCAGCCGGCCGGTCACCACGGCCGCGACGACCGCCACGACCAGCGGCGGAAGGACGTCGACCGTGCCGGCGAGCTCGGCCGGCAGGACCACCGCGGTCAGCGGGGCGCGCGCGGCCGAGGCGAGCGCCGCGCCGATCCCGAGCAGGCCGTACAGCCCGGCGGACCCGGCGCCGTGTGCGGCCAGCTCGCCGAGCGCCGCACCGCCGGCCGCGCCGATGAACAGCATCGGGCCGAACAGCCCGCCGCAGCCGCCGATGCCGAACGACACGCTGGTCGCCAGCATCTTCGCAGCAACCAGCACCAGCAGGAACCAGACCGCGTACCCGCCGGCGACGGCGTGCCGCACCGCCTCGTCGCCCACCCCGTACAGCTGCGGCAGCACCAGCAGCATCCCGCCGAGCAGCACCCCGCCGGCGGCCGGGGACAGCCACCGCGGGCCCCGCCACGCCCACTCGCACAGCTCGCGCACCAGTCCCAGCAGCCGGCCGAACGCCGCGCCGGCCGCGCCGACGAGGACGCCGACCAGCAGGAACCAGCCGTACGCCGGACCGATCGCGGGCACCCCGGGCACCGCGACGTCCAGCGCGTCCGGCCGGCCGGTCAGCGCCCGCGCCACCAGCCAGGCCGGCACCGCCGCGGACACCGCCGAGACCGCGCACGCGACGCTCACCCGCCGCACGATCAGCTCCAGCGCGAACAGCGGCGCGGCGAGCGGTGCCACGAAGATCGCCGCGAACCCGCCCGCGGCACCCCCGGCGACCAGCGCGACGAGCCGTTCGCCGGACGGCCGGACCACCCGCGCGGCCACCGACCCCAGAGCCGCGCCGAGGTGCACCAGCGGACCCGCCCGGCCGACCGAGCCCCCACCGGCGATGCACAGGGCCGACGCGAGCACCGTCGCGCCCGTCTCGCGCATCGACAACCGCGCGGACTCCGTGTCGACGGCGTACATCACCTCCACCACGCCCTGCCGCCGCGGCCCGCGCACCAGCACGTGCAGCAGCGGACCGTAGACCAGGCCCGCGGCCACCGGGACCAGCAGCAGCCACAGGTGCGCGGACTCCGGGCGGCCCACCAGCAGCCGGGTGACCCGGTCGACCAGCCACCGGAACGTGCCCGCACCGAGCCCCGCGGCCGCGCCCACGAGCCCGGGCACCACGACGAGATCGAGGCCGCCGCGCGTGAGTCGACGCCCCCGACCGGCCCACCGTCCGACGGCGATCATCCTTCGCATTGTCCGGCCGGGTGCGCCCGCCGGGCCAGCCGCGAGCCCCGCGACCGGGCACAGATCACACCGCCGCCGCGGGGTCAGACGTGGGCGGCGCAGGCGGCGAGGATGTCGTCCCACCGGGCCACGTCGAGGTGTCCCGCGCCGGGTACCCGGTGGAAGTCGACGCCGGGGATGGTGCGCTCCAGGTACCCGGCCATGGCGGCGGAGACGAACACGTCGTCCTCGCCCTGCCAGACGTGGGTCGGCACGCGGACCGCCGCGACGTCGACGTCCCAGTCGCGGTACGCGAGGAGCGCCTCGTGGGCGGCGCCGCGGCCACCCTGGCGGAACGCCTCCAGCTCCGCGGCCCGCAGCCGTTCGCGCAGCACGCCGTCGCGCAGCACGCCGTCGCGCAGCGCGGCCCGGTCGGCCGGGGACACCGCGGCCGTGAGCAGCCGCAGGAACGTGTCCGGCGCGTACCGCGCGCACCAGCTCAGCGGCGCGAACGACACGCGCATGATCCACGGCACGCGCCGGGACAGCCGTGCGTAGAGCCGGTCGAGGCGGTTGAGCGCGGCCATGATCTCCGGGGTCGCCACCGGCCCCCACGGGCAGAGCGCGCCGACGAACCGCAGCCGGTCCGGCGCCGGCAGCGCGCCGCAGGCGAACAGGTGCGGCCCGGCGCCGGAGTGCCCGACCACGCCGAACCCGCCGATGCCCAGCGCGTCGGCGAGCGAGGCCACGTCGTCCGGCCAGCCCGCGAAGGTCCGGCCCGGCTGGAACGTGGAGCGCCCGAACCCCGGCCGGTCGACGGCGACGAGCCGGAAGTGCCGCGCCCGCGCCGCGCCGTCGGCGAACGCGCCCTCCAACCGGCTGCCCGGGGTGCCGTGGAAGTAGAAGACCGGGTAGCCGCCGGGGTCGCCCCACTCCTGGTAGGCCAGGGTGCGTCCGTCCGGCAGCCGGTGCTCGCCGGCGGCGGGCCCGCTCATGCCGCCCTGTCGAGGGAGAAAGCCACCGCGCGCAGCCGCTGCGCGGCCTCCTCGAGCTGGCCGGCGGGCTCGGTGGGCAGCCCGAACGCGGACGCGAGCCGCCGCCAGGTGCGCGGGTGCCGCCGGCGGTAGTCGGCCAGCAGGCCGGTGGTCTGCTCGCGGGTGAGGAAGCGCTGCCCGGGGTGGGGGTAGCGGCGGGCGCCGAGGCGGATCTCCAGCGCCGGGGCGGCCCGCAGGTTGCGGTACCAGTCCGCGCGCTCGCCGTAGCCGGAGACCACGAACACCTCGCCGCCGCTGATGCCCACCACCTCCACGACGGTCTCGCGGCGCCGGCCGCTGCGCCGCCCGCGGTGGGCCAGGTAGACGAACCGGTGCCCGAGCAGCCAGCCCAGCCGCGCGCGGTAGAGCCCGATCGGGACGCGGAACGCGACCCGCAGCAGTCCGGTCGGCAGTCGGTCGAACAGAGCCATGGCAACCTCTCACGTTTCGGTCGGGGTGGCGGGGGCGAGCATGCGGCGCAGCGGGCCGGCCACGGCCCGCACGTCCAGCGCGGGTTCCAGCGTCCGGTGCAGCGCGAGGCCGTCGAGCACCGCCGCGAGCACCGCCGCGGCGGCGTCGGCCTCGGCGCCGGAGCCGTTCGCGCGCAGCCACACCGCGACCCCGGTCCGGAACCCGGCGACCAGCGCGCCCAGCCGGTCGCGCATCGCGGGCACCCGGGTGCCCGCGAGGAACGCCTCGGCCAGCAGCAGCGACGTCGGGTCGGTGCCGCTGTAGCCGGCCAGCGCGCCCAGCAGCAGGTCGACGCCGGTCGCGACGTCTGGTGCCCCGGCCAGCTCCCGCACGGTCGCGTCGAGCACCTGCTCGGCGACCGCCGAGCAGGCCGCCACCAGCAGTTCGGTCACCGACGCGAAGTGGTAGTGCACGACGCCGGGGTTGACCCCGGCCCGCTCGGCCACCAGCCGGGTGGTCACCCCGCCCCAGCCCACCTCGCCGACCAGCGCCGCGGCCGCCGCGAGCAGCCTGTCCCGGGTCGGCGCACCGCGCTCCACCGGCATCGCCGCCTCCTTCGACCACGACCTCTGGACAA
Source organism: uncultured Actinomycetota bacterium (assembly GCA_963727495.1). Lineage (GTDB taxonomy): Bacteria > Actinomycetota > Actinomycetes > Mycobacteriales > Pseudonocardiaceae > Actinophytocola. Next base: position 99,949 of record CAVSGQ010000006.1, read on the forward strand.
CCGCCCTGGACGCTCGCCCTGGGCGTTTGCCCAAACTCTAGCACCGTCCGGCAGAGTGGAGCGATGCGACCCTCGATCCCGCAGCCCGGCGACCCGTACCGCCCGGTGCCCTACCGTCCCGCCCGCCTGCCCGCCGAGGAGTCGTTGCGGACGGCCGCGTGGCTGCGGCGGCGGATGGCGGAGAGGCGCACGGTGCGTGCCTTCTCCCCCGACCCGGTGGACGAGCGGCTCGTGCTGGACGCGATCGCGGTGGCCGCGACCGCGCCGTCCGGCGCGCACCAGCAGCCGTGGACGTTCGTCCTGGTCACCGACCCGGACGTGCGCGTGCGCATCCGGGAGGCGGCCGAGGCCGAGGAGCGCCGGTCCTACGACGGGCGGCTCGGCGAACAGTGGCTCGCGGCGCTGCGCCCGCTGGGCACCGACGAGCACAAGCCGCACCTGACCGACGCGCCGTTCCTGGTCGTCGTGTTCGCCCAGCGCTACTTCCTCGACGAGCGCACCGGGGCGAGGCGCAAGCACTACTACGTCGACGAGTCGGTGGGGATCGCGGTCGGCATGCTGCTGACCACGCTGCACCTGTCCGGGCTGGCCGCGCTGACCCACACGCCCAGCCCGATGCGCTTCCTCGGCGAGATCCTCGGCCGCCCGCGCAACGAGAAGGCGTTCGCGGTGATCCCGGTCGGCTACCCGGCCGGGGACGCCACCGTCCCCGACCTGTCCCGCAAGCCGCTCGACGAGGTGCTGGTCCGGGTGTGAGCTACCGGGCGCTCGGCGGGACGAGGACGGGCAGCTCCGCCCACACGGTCTTGCCGAGCGCGGTGTCCTCGACTCCCCACTCCGGGCACAGCCCGCGCACCACGAGCAGGCCCTTGGCGACCGGCCAGCCGACCGCCGGGGCCGCGGTGCCGTCGTCGACCTCCATGCGGATCGCGTGACCGCGGCGGGTCAGCGTCAGCCGCACCGCGAACGGCGGCCGGGCGTGCTGGAAGGCGTTGGCCACCAGCTCCCCCAGCACGATGCTCACCTCGCGGACCGCGCCCCTGGTGCACCCGTACAGCGGGCGCTGCACCCAGTGGCGCAGCCCGCCCAGGAACGCCGGGTCGGCGCCGTCCAGCCGCACCTCCTCGAGCAGCGGGCCCGAGGTGCGGCTGCCGATGTCGGGCGGGCGGGTCATCGGGCGGTCCCCGGCCCGGGTCTGGGCAGTGGCACCGGCTGGTCCGGCGCCACGAGGCGCAGCCCGGGCCCGTCGGGGACCAGCTCCGCCCAGACGGTCCGGGCCCGGCGGCGCTGTTCCGCGCCCCACCGCCGGGACAGCCCGCCGACCAGGACCAGCTCGGACCCCGACGGCGCGGGGCCGTCCGGGGTGGTGCAGTCGTCGACCGAGACCGTCAGGGTCCGCCCGCCGTCGACGGTGGCCAGCCGCAGCACGTAGGGCGCCGCGCCGTGCCGGCGCGCGTTGTCGACGAGCTCACCGGCCACCAGCGTCGCGTGCAGCCGGTCCACGTCGGGCAGCTCGGCGAGGGCCTCGCCGATCCACGACCGGATCTCCTCGGGGGCCGGGTGGTCCGCGGTGGGCATGACGAGGGTCGCGTGGTCCTCGCCGGGCGGTGTCGTCAGCGGGTTCGTCATCATGTCTCCCCGGTCGCGGTCGGTCGGGCGGCGATCGGGCGGGTGCCACCCGGAACCCTCGGCACGGACGCGTAGCGGCTGGTGCTCAGGCAGTCGATGGCGAGCCGGATCGCGGCGGCGTCACCGGCGAGCACGATGGCCCGGTTCTGCACCGCCTCGAGCCAGCTGGAGTGGCCGAGCCAGACCCCGGCCAGGGCCCCCAGGGTGCAGGAGAGCTGGACGTGCGGGTCGGCGCTCGGCGCGACGTGCCGGGCCACCGCGCCGGACGCCGAGAGCACGAGCCACCAGGTGCGGGGCGGCTCCGCGTCGGAGAAGTCGATCTTGACCGTGAGCGGGCGGGCGGGCAGCCGGCGGCGGTCGATCTCGCGGCAGATGTCGAACACCAGCATCTCCGCGTCCAGGTCGCCGACCCGGGGGGCGTCCAGCCACCGCTGACCCCACCGGCCGAGCTGCTCGACGATCGGGCGCATCTCGCGCCCCGCCTGGGTGAGCTGGTAGCGGCGCTCCCCGTTGTCCCCGGGCAGGCGGGTCAGCAGGCCGGCCCGCTCCAGGCTGCGTAACCGGGTGCCGAGCAGCGAGGCGGACATCTTGGGCACACCCTTCGCGATGTCCACCCGGCGCTCGCTGCCGCGCATGAGCTCGCGCAGGATCAGCAGGGTCCAGGGTTCGGTCACCACCTCGGCCGCGCGGGCGACCGGACAGTGCTGCTCGTAGCGGTACATCCGTCGGCTCGCTCCCCCAGTCTTGGTCGGTTCCGATCAATCCTCGGTTGTTTTCCCCGGGGTCAACCTGACGACTACCTGACAATTGCCCACCTACCAGCGAACGTCTCAGGTCGCCGCCGCCGTGGCCGACGGAAAGTCCGACCACCTCGTCCCGTCGGCCCGCCATTCGCAGGGAGCGTCCATGTCGTCAGAAGCAGGTACCGGGAAGGCTCGGCGGTTCCGCCTGCTGGCCGACAGGCCCGTGCGGGTGAAGATCTTCGCCGTGCTCGCCGTCGCCGTCGCCGGCCTGCTCGGGACCGGCGTGACCACCCACATCGCCCTGGGCGCCGTGGACGACCGGGTGAGCGAGCTCTACCAGCAGGGTGTCCAGGCCGACTTCCACGAGTCGCTGGTGCACCAGCAGGAGATCAAGGTCCGGATGGACCTGTTCGGCCACGCCAACGACACGACCGCCGACGGAAAGGCGTCATGGGAGCAGGACATCGCCGACGACGAGGCCGAGCTGGACACCGCGGTGGCGAACTACAACCGCATCATGGGCAGCACCGACGACCTCGCGCCGTTCGTGGCGAGCTGGGACAAGGTCCGCTCGCTCTACACCGACCTGCTGCTCCCGGCCTCCCGCAGCGGTGACCACGCCGCCTGGCGCGCCGCCTTCGCGAACCAGGTCAAGCCCGCGATCAGCCAGGCGGCCGACGACCTCGACGCCCTGGAGGCGGCCCGGGTCGCCGACGGCAAGGCGGACCTGGCCGCCGCGCAGGACGCCAAGTCGACCGGCGAGACCGTGATGGTAATGGTGCTGCTGGCCGCCCTGGGCGTCGCCTCGGCCCTGGCCCTGCTGGTGGCCCGCGGCATCGTCCGGCCGCTGCGCCAGGTCTCCGACGCCCTGGAGACCATGGCCCGCGGCGACCTGACCGCCCGCGTCACGGTCGACAGCCGCGACGAGGTCGGCCACATGGCCGAGACCCTCAACGTGGCGACCGCCAGCGTGAACGCGGCGATCAAGGACATCGAGGCCTCGGCGATCGAGCTGGGCACCGCGTCCACCCAGCTGTCCGGTACCAGCGAGAAGCTGGCCTCGGACGCGGGCTCGAGCCGCGAGCGGGCGAGCACCGTGGCCCAGGCCGCGAACCAGGTGACCGAGAACGTGCAGTCGGTCGCCACCGGGTCGCAGGAGATGAGCGCCGCGATCTCGTCCATCGCGGAGAGCGCGGGCACCGCGGTGAAGGTCGCCGAGCAGGCCGTCGCGGCCGCGCAGAGCACCACCGACACGATCGGCAAGCTCGGCTCGTCGAGCTCGGAGATCGGCAACGTCATCAAGACGATCACCTCGATCGCCGAGCAGACCAACCTGCTGGCCCTCAACGCCACCATCGAGGCTGCCCGCGCCGGCGACGCCGGCAAGGGGTTCGCGGTGGTCGCCGGCGAGGTGAAGGACCTGGCCCAGGAGACTGCCAAGGCGACGGAGGACATCTCCCGGCGGGTCGAGGCCATCCAGTCCGACACCAGCAACGCGATCTCCGCGATCTCCGAGATCGGCAGCATCATCAACGAGATCAACCAGTACCAGCTGACCATCGCATCGGCCGTCGAGCAGCAGAGCGCGACGACCCACGAGATGGACCGCAGCGTGACCCAGGCCGCCGAGGGCACCGCCGACATCAGCGGTCACATCTCGGGTGTCGCCTCGGTCGCCGAGTCGGTGTCCGCCGGCGCGGACGAGACGCGCGCCGCGGCCGCCGAGCTGGAGAGCCTGTCGGGCCGGCTCAACAAGCTGGTGTCCCGCTTCCATATCTGAGGACCACGCCGGACACGCGGTCCGGCCGGAGAGAGGGTGTCCGGGTGCCGCACGGGGTGCCCGGGCACCCTTCCGGCCGTGCCCGGGCCGGCGTCAGTGCCGCACCTCGCCGGTCGGCCGGTCCGACCGACCGGCGGGCAGGTTGTCCGGCGGCTCGACGCGCAGCGCCCTGGCAACCGGGACGTCGGTGGAGGAGTGCAGCACGATCGACAGCGCGATGGTGATCGCGACCAGGTCGAAGACGTGGTCACCGGAGGGGATGCCGGCCTGCACCGCGAGCAGGCCGTAGACGACCGACGCGAAGCCCTTCGGCCCGAACCACGCCGCGGCCGTGCGTTCCGCGCCGGGCAGGGTGGTGCGCAGCAGCGACAGGAGCATCGCCGCCGGGCGCACCAGCAGGATCGCGATGACCGCGACCGCCCAGTCGCCCACGCTGAGGTCGGTGATGCGGTCCAGCGTGATGAGCGCGCCGAAGACCAGCAGCGCGGCGAACTTCGTGGTCTCCGACAGCAGGTCGCCGAGGTGCTCGAACCGCTCCGCGGAGATCGGGTCCATGGTCGCGATGGTGGATCCGGCCGCGAACGCGGCCAGGTAGGGGTTGGCGTGGGTGAGGTGGCAGGACGCGTAGAGGATCACGCCGATCGCCAGCGGTCCCAGCGGCTGCAGCCGGGGCTCCATGGCGAGGATCGGCAGCCGCCACGCGAGCACGACCAGCGCCGGGAGCACGACGCCCAGCGCCAGCCCGGCCACCAGCTCCACCGCGACCTCGCCGAGGTGGGTCTCCGCGTTGGTGGCGGTGGCGAGGAAGATCAGCACGAACGGCAGGGCCAGCCCGTCGTTGAGCCCGGACTCCACGTTCAGCAGCCTGCGCAGCCGCAGCGGCACGTCGTCGCGCCCGACGATCGCCGCGGCGAAGACCGGGTCGGTCGGCGAGAGGATCGCGCCGACCAGCAACGCCGTCGGCCAGTCCAGGCCGGCGAGGAAGTGCGCCGGCACCGCGATGCCGACCATGGTCAGCGGCATGGCCAGGCCGAGCGCGCGGCCGGAGAGCCGCCAGCCCTCGCGCAGCGCCGGGAGGCAGGCCCGCTGCCCGTCGGTGAACAGCACGGTGAACAGCGCCAGGTCGGCCAGGACGGTGACGAACGGGCCGTTCGACGGGATCTCGACCAGGCCCAGCCCGCCGATGACCGCGCCGGCCACCAGGAACAACAGGGCCGTGGACAGGATCGTCCGCGCGGCCACCCCGGACAGGGACACGCTGATCAGCAGCACGACCCCGAAGGCCAGCACGAGCGCCATCGGCACACCCCGTCATTCCGAGACAGACACACACACCGACCCGCCGCGTCCGGCGGGTGCCGACCAGACTTCCCGGCGCTCCGGGGCAGAACATGCCGCATGCGCGCCGGTCGCGCAAACCGCCGTGCCGACCCCGCGCCGGCCCACACCACCGAACCGACCCCTGGCACCGCCGAACCGACCCCCGGCACCGCCGAACCGACCCCCGGCACCGCCGAGCCGACCCGTGGCACCGGCGAACCGACCTCTGGCACCGGCGAGCCAACCCGCCACGCCGTTGGCCCCGGCTCGTGGCACCGGCGACCGGAGGGGAGTCGGTGCCGACCGCGTGGGGTCGACTCGACCGCGTGGGGAGTCGGGTCGACCGCGTGGGGAGTCGGGTCGGGGGTGTGGGGCGAGGTGGCACCGTTCTGCTAGAGGCCCTTCACCGCCGCGACCAGCTTGCCGAGCGAGTCCTTCGCGTCGCCGAACAGCAGCGTCGTCCGCGGGTCGAACAGCAGTTCGTTCTCGATGCCGGCGAAGCCCGGGCGCATCGAGCGCTTGAGGAACACCACCGACTCGGCGTGCTCGGCGTTGAGGATCGGCATGCCGTAGATCGGCGAGCCGGGCGTGGCGTGCGCCGCCGGGTTCACCACGTCGTTGGCCCCGACCACGAGTGCCACGTCCGCGGTGCGGAACTCCGGGTTGACCTCGGCCATCTCCTTGAGCTTCTCGTAGGGCACGTCCGCCTCGGCGAGCAGCACGTTCATGTGCCCGGGCATCCGCCCGGCGACCGGGTGGATCGCGTACGCGACCTCGATGCCGCGGCGTTCCAGCTCGTCGGCGAGGTCGCGCAGGGTGTGCTGGGCCTGCGCCACCGCGAGCCCGTAGCCGGGCGCCACGATCACCTTGCGCGCGTAGCCGAGCAGGATCGCGATGTCCTGCGGGCCGGCCGAGCGCACCGGGCGGTCCGACTCGGTCGTGCTGCCCAGCGTGGACCCGCCGGCGAAGGCGCCGAACATGATGTTCACCAGCGAGCGGCCCATGGCGTCGGCCATCATCTTGGTCAGCAGCGTGCCGGACGCGCCGACCAGCGTGCCGGCCACGATCAGCAGCGTGTTCGACAGCACGTAGCCGCTGGCCGCCACGGTGATCCCGCTGAACGCGTTGAGCAGGGAGATGACGATCGGCACGTCCGCGCCGCCGACCGGCAGCACCAGCAGCAGGCCCACACCCAGCGTCAGCACGGCGAGCAGGACCGCGCCCACCATCGACCCGTCCAGGGTGACCCAGATCCCGGTCGCGAGCGCGCCGGCGACGGTCGCCACGGCAACCCACCGCATGCCCGGGAAGATCATCGGCCGGCCGGTGACCAGCTCCTGCAGCTTCGCGAACGTGAGCACCGAGCCGGAGAAGGTGATCGAGCCGATGAGGATCGTGAACGCGGTCACCGCCAGGTGCGCCACCCCGCCGTCGTCGCCCTCGGCCAGCTCCAGCAGCGCGACGAGCGCGCCCGCCGCGCCGCCGACGCCGTTGAACAGCGCCACCATCTGCGGCATGGCGGTCATCGCGACCCGCTGCGCGGCGACGGTGCCGATGGCCCCGCCGACCGCGATGGCGGCCAGGATGAACACCAGCCGGTCCGGGCGCTCGTGGGCGAACACCACCAGCACGGCCACCAGCGCGCCCGCCGCGCCGACCACGTTGCCCAGCCGGGCGGTCCGCGGCGAGGACAGCCCCTTGAGCGCGACGATGAAGCAGACCGCCGCGGCGAGGTAGAGCAGCGCCGTCCAGTTCTCGTTCACGCCTCGGGCTCCTTCTTGCGCGCGCCACGGCTGCGGAACATCTGCAGCATCCGGTCGGTCACCACGAACCCGCCGACCAGGTTGATCGAGGCGAGCACGATGGCGACCAGCTCCAGCACGAAGATCGCGGTGGACTCGGTGTGCGCGGCCACCGCGATGGTGCCGACCAGGACGATGCCGCTGATCGCGTTCGAGCCGGACATGAGCGGCGTGTGCAGCGTGGAGGACACCTTGGAGATGACCTCGTAGCCGACGAAGATCGCCAGCACGAAGATCGTGAACAGCGCGATACCATCCACTTAGGACGACTCCTCTCCGAGCAGGTCGCGGGTCGGCGCGTGCCGCACCTCGCCGGCGTGGGTGACGCAGCAGCCGGCGATGATCTCGTCGTCGAAGTCCGGGGTGAGCTCGCCCTCGGCGTGCATCAGCAGGACCAGGTTCACCACGTTGGTGCTGTAGAGCTGGCTGGCCTGGGCGGGCAGCTGGCTCGGCACGTTGTGCCCACCCCAGACGGTCGCGCCGCCGACGGTGACCTCCTCGCCCGGCCGCGCGCCCTCGACGTTGCCGCCCGACTCCGCGGCGAGGTCCACCACGACCGAGTCCGGCCGCATCGCGGCCACCATGTCCGAGGTGACCAGCATCGGCGCGGTCCGGCCGGGCACCGCGGCGGTGGTGATCAGCACGTCGGCCGCGGCGACGTGCGGGGCGAGCAGCTCGCGTTGCCGGCGCGACCGCTCCTCGGTCATCTCGCGCGCGTAGCCGCCCGCGCCCTCCAGCGTCGGCAGGTCCAGCTCGACGAACTCGGCGCCCAGGCTGCGCACCTCCTCGGCGGCGGCCGCGCGCACGTCGTAGGCCCGCACCACCGCGCCGAGCCGGCGCGCGGTCGCGATGGCCTGCAGCCCGGCGACGCCCGCGCCCAGCACGAGCACCTTGGCCGGCGGGACGGTGCCCGACGCGGTCATCGCCAGCGGAAAGAACCGCGGCAGCCGCTCGGCGGCCACCAGCACCGCGCGGTAGCCGGCGACGAAAGCCTGTGAGGACAAGGCATCCATCGCCTGGGCGCGCGAGATGCGCGGCACCAGCTCCATCGCCAGCGCGGTCTGCCCTCCGTCGCGCAGCGCGCGCACCAGGTCGAGCTCCTGCGTGGCGGGCAGGAAGGAGATGGTCATCGCGTTCGATGTGAGTTCGCCCACCTGCCGCGCGCTGAGCGGCTGCACGGACAGCACGAGGCCCGCGCCGGTGAGCGCGTCGGCGTCGACCGAGGCGCCGGCGTCCCGGTAGTCGTCGTCGGTGAATCCCGCGGCCTTGCCGGCGTCCGGCTCGACCGCGACCTCCTGGCCTGCATCGATGAGACGCGACACCAGACCCGGCACGAGCGCGACGCGACGCTCGCCGGGCCTCGTCTCGCCAACCACGGCGATCTTCACAAATGGAACCTTAGCGCATGCGCAAGGTCGCTGGCATACAGCATCCAATGTGCACTGTCCGTCGGCGGTGCGCCGGAGTACATTTCCCGCAGGTGCGCCGGGAAGGCTGGTCGGCAACCGTTTCGCCGACCACGAAAGGACTTCGCGTGGCCACGACCCCGCCTGCGGTCCGCACCAGCGGCCTCACCAAACGGTTCGGCGACACCGTCGCGGTCGCCGACCTCGACCTCACCGTGGTGCCCGGCGAGGTGTTCGGGTTCCTCGGTCCGAACGGCGCCGGCAAGTCGACGACGATCCGGTTGCTGCTCGGCCTGATCCGGCCCTCCGCGGGCGGCGCGCTCGTCTTCGGCGAGCCGGCCGCCGACGTGCGCCGCGCGCACCGGCACCTGGCCTACGTCCCGGCGGACGTCGCGCTGTGGCCGGCGATGACCGGCGCCGAGATCCTCGAGCTGCTGGCGCGCGTCGGCCCCGGCACCGACCTCGCCTACCGTGCCGAGCTGGTGCGCCGGTTCGAGCTCGACCCGGACAAGCCGGCCCGGACGTACTCGACCGGCAACCGGCAGAAGGTCGCGCTGGTGGCGGCGTTCGCCACGCGGGCCGCGCTGCTGGTGCTCGACGAGCCCACGAGCGGCCTGGACCCGCTTGATGGAGCGGGAGTTCCGCCGCTGCGTCACCGAGGCGCGCGAGCGCGGGCAGACCGTGTTCCTCAGCTCCCACCAGCTCGCCGAGGTCGAGGCGGTGTGCGACCGGGTCGGCATCCTGCGGGCCGGCCGGCTGGTCGAGATCGCCTCGATCGCCGAGCTGCGCAGGCTGCGCCGGACCCTGGTCGAGGTGTCCTACCGCGACGGTGCCCCGTCGCTTGTGGACGTTGCCGGGGTGGACCACGTGGAGCACCTGGACGGCACCCGGCTGCGGTTCACCCTGTCCGGCGCGCCGGGCCCGGCGCTGCGCGCGCTGGCCGCCGCCGAGGTCACCACGGTCGCGATGCGCGAGCCGACCCTGCAGGAGATCTTCCTCGACTACTACGGCTCCGGCGGCACCGACGGAACCCGCCGATGAGCACGGCCACCGCCCCGGCGCTCGCCGCCCGGGCGGTGACCCGGCACACCGTGCGGCAGATCCGGCGCGGTGCCGTGGTCGTCGCGCTCGTCGCGGCCGGGATGTCGGCCGTGGTGGCCTGGCAGTACCGGACCGCGTTCGCCGGCACGCTCGACGACTCCGCGCTCCACGCGCTCGCCGCCAACCGGGCCATCGCGGTCCTGTTCGGACCGCCGGTCGCGCTCGACGACGTGGGCGGGTTCACCGTGTGGCGCACCGGCGCTGGCGTGCAGGTGCTCCTGGCCGCGTGGGCGCTGCTCGCCGCCACCCGCATCACCCGCGGCGAGGAGGACGCCGGCCGCGCGGACCTGCTGCTGGCCGGCCGCCTGCGCAACGCCGACCTGGTCGCCCGCGCCCTCGGCGCACTCGCCGCCGGCCTGCTCGCCGCCGCCGCGGCGCTGCTGGCCGCGCTGCTCGCGGCCGGCACCGACCCGGCGGGCGCGGCCGTGCACGCCGCCGGGGTGCTGGGCACCGGCCTGACCTTCGCCGCCGCCGGCACGCTCGCCGCGCAGGTGCTGCCCACCCGCGGGGCGGCGACCGGCGCGGCCGTCGCCCTGCTCTGCGCGGGCGTGCTCATGCGCATGCTCGCCGACGGCTCCGGGCGCCTGGCCTGGCTGGCGTGGCTCACCCCGTTCGGCCTCAACGGCCGCGCCGCCCCCTTCGCGGGCGACCGGGTCGCCCCGCTGCTCGTGCTCGCCGCGCTGCCGGTGCTGCTCGGCGCCGCCGCGATCGCCGCCGCCCGGCGCCGCGACACCGGCGGCGGGCTGGTCGCGATCGCGGTACGCCGCCCGCCGCGCACCCGCCTGCTCGGCTCGCCGGCCGGCTTCGCCACCCGCCGCGCGCTGCGCCCGACCGGCGGCTGGGCGCTCGGCCTCGCCACCTTCTTCCTGTTCATCGGCACGCTGACCACGTCGGTGCTGCGCTTCCTGAGCGACAACCCGCGCTTCGCCGAACTCGCCGCCGCCGCGGGCTTCGGCCGGCTGGACACCGCCGGGGGCATGGCCGCGGCCATGTTCGGCCTGCTCGCCATCCCCGCGGGCCTCTACGCCGCCACCCGCGTCGCCGCCCTCGCCGCCGACGAGACCGCCCGGCGGTGGACCCCGCTGCTGGCCCTGCCGGTGACCCGCTTCCGGCTGGCCGCCACCGAGGCCGCGGTGACCGCCGCCGGCATGCTCGCGCTGCTGGTCGCCTCGGGGCTGGCGTTCCTGGCCGGGGCGCCCGTCACCGCCGGGGACGCGCTCGCCGGCGCGCTGAACGCGGCGCCGGTCGCGGCGCTGTCCCTCGGCGCGGCCGTGCTCGCCCTCGGCTGGGCGCCGCGCGCGGTGGTGGCGGTCGGCGCGCTGCCGACCGCGGGCGGCTTCCTGTTGCTGGTGGCCGCGCAGACCGCGCACGCGCCGGGCTGGGTCGTCGGCCTCTCGCCGTTCGCCCACCTCGCCCCGGTTCCCGACGTGCCGCCGGACTGGCCGGCCACCGCGGTGCTCTGCGGCTTCGCGGTGCTGCTCACCGGGATCGGCACCGCCGGCTACGCCCGCCGCGACCTCACCGGCTGAGCGCCGGCTCACCCCCCGTCGGCCACGGCGATCTCCAGCCGGGCGAGGCGTTCGGCGGCGCCGACGATGTGGATCTCGCTGATCAGGTCCCCGGTGATGGTGAAGGTGATGGCCGTGGCCAGCCGGCCCAGCGGCGCGACCACGATGCCCGGTGAGCCGTCCACCAGCGCGAGCCGGGCGAAGCGGGCGCGGCCGGCGAACAGCAGCGCCTGCCCGGCGACCTCGCGGGCGCCGCGGACGGTGCGCGTCGCGGTGCCGAGGTTCGCCTCCGCCACGACGTCCGGGTGCAGCAGCGCGAGCAGCGCGTCGAAGTCGCCGTGCCGCGAGGCGGCCAGGTACGCGTCGACGACCTCCCGCCGGCGTGCCAGGTCCGCGTCGGCCACGGCGCCGGCGTCCGCGCCGTGCACGCGGCGGCGGGCACGGCTCGCGAGCTGGCGGGTCGCCGCGGCGGACCGGCCCACGATCGGGGCGATCTCGTCGAACGGGACCGCGAACATGTCGTGCAGCACGAACGCCAGCCGCTCGGCCGGGCCCAGCGCGTCGAGCACCACGAGCAGCGCGAGGCCGACCGAGTCGGCCAGCACGGCCTCCTGCTCGGGGTCGGCACCGGGATCGGGGACCGGCGGCGGCTGCGCGCCGAACGGCTCCTCGCGCCGGGCCCGGCGCGCCCGCAGCATGTCCAGGCACACGTGGGCGACGACGGTGGTCAGCCAGCCGCGCCAGTTGGCCACGTCCGCCGGGTCGCCGCGGCTGAGCCGGATCCAGGTCTCCTGCACCGCGTCGTCGGCCTCGCCGCGCGAGCCGAGCATCCGGTAGGCCACCGCGCGCAGGTGTTCCCGGTTGTCCTCGAACAGCGTCGCCAGATCCGCCATCGCCTCACATTTCCTCGGTCACATTCTTCCGCCGCCGGCCGTCACACGTTATGACGCGCGCAACGGCGGCGTTGTGACCGAGGAGGAGACCATGGCACCCATCGTGTCCACACTGGACATCGCGCGGCCGCCCGCGGACGTCTTCGCCGTGGCCACCGACCCGGCCCGGTTCCCCGAGTGGCAACGCGACGTCGTGCGGGTGTCCCCGCTGGGCGGCGGCCGGTTCACCACGGTCCGGCGCATCGGCCGCGCCGAGCGGACGATGACCCAGGAGATCACCGAGAACGCGGCGCCGCGGCACTGGTCCGCGCGCGGCGTCGACGGCCCGATCAGGCCGAGCGCCGCGATCACCGTCGAACCGCTCGACGGCGGCGCCCGGTCCCGGGTCCGGTTCGAGCTGGACTTCGAGGGGCATGGGATCGGCCTGCCGCTGCTGCCGCTCGTGCGCCGCCAGGCGCGCCGGGCGGCGCCGGTGAGCCATCGCACGCTGAAGCGGCTGCTGGAGGAGCCGGGGCTCACTCGATCCGCGGAGTGACCGGGGTGCCGCGCTCGACCGTGCGGCTGACCGTGCACAGCTTGTCGTGGGAGAGGGCGACCGTGCGGGGCAGCAGGGTGCGGGCGGTGTCGCCGGCCTCGCCCTCCGGGAAGCGGACCTCGAAGGTCACCGTCAGGTTCTCCATCCGGTTGCCGGTCTCCCGGTCGGAGACCTTGTCGCCGGTGACCGTGACGGTGAACGCGGTCGGCTCGGCACGACGGCTGGTCACCACGTCGGTGTCGGTCGCGGTGCAGCTGCCGATCGCGGCGAGCAGCAGCTCGACCGGGGTGAAGTCGTCGCCGCCGATCGGGAGCGTGCCGCCGCGGGCGTTGTGCGCGATGTAGCGGCCGACCGCGACGCGCTCGAGCCGCACCGACCTCAGGGTGTCCTCCGCCATGGGGCCACCGTAGCCAGCCCGTGGCCCGCCGCTACCCGAGGTCGCGGGCGCGCTGCTCGACGCCGGGCGCGCCGTAGGGGTAGTCGGCGACCAGCGGGGCGCTCGCGTCGGTGAGCAGCGCGGTCTCCTTGTCCGACAGGTGCAGCCCGGCGGCCCCGAGGTTGTCCTCGAGCTGCGCGAGGGTGCGGGCGCCGAGGATGACCGAGGTGACGGCCGGGCGGTCGGCGACCCAGGCGAGCGCGACCCGCGACATCGGCACGCCGCGGCCCTCGGCGACCTGCCGGACCGCGTCGACGACCTGCCAGGTGCGCTCCCGGGCGTTGCGCGGGCCGTAGGCCTCCATGCCGCGCTCCGGGTCCTCGCCGAGCCGGGTCGCGCCGGCCGGCGCCTCGTCGCGGGCGTACTTGCCGGTCAGCCAGCCGCCGGCGAGCGGCGACCACGGCAGGATCCCGATCCCCTCGCCCAGGCACACGTCGACGATCTCGAGCTCGATGTCCCGGACGAGCAGGTTGTACTGCGGCTGCAGGGTGACGACCGGCGCCGCGTCGCCCGCGAGCAGCGCGGCCTTCTGCAGCTGCCAGCCGACGAAGTTGCTGACCCCGGCGTAGCGGATCTTGCCGGCCCGCACCGCGTCGTCGAGGAAGCCGAGGGTCTCCTCGATCGGGGTGAGCGGGTCCCACGCGTGGGCCTGGTAGAGGTCGATCGTGTCGATGCCGAGCCGGCGCAGGCTCGCGTCCAGCGCCCGGCCGAGGTGGGTGCGCGACAGGCCGGCGTCGTTGGGCGAGGCGCCCATGGGGAAGCGCCCCTTGGTGGCGATCACGAGCCCGTCCCGGGCGCCGTCGCGGCGCGCGAGCCAGCGGCCGATGATCTCCTCGGACCGCCCGCGCGAGTACACGTCGGCGGTGTCGACGAAGTTCCCGCCGCGCTCGACGAACAGGTCGAGCTGGGCGTGCGCGGTCTCCTCGTCGCTCTCGTGCCCGAAGGTCATGGTGCCGAGGCACTGCGCGGACACGACCGTGCCGGTGCGTCCCAGGGTGCGGTACTCCATGGTGGCGAAGCTACTCGTCGCAGCCGACGCCGTTGTGGTCGCGGTCCAGGTGGTACACGTCGGTGCCGATCACCTCGACGGGACCGGTCACGAACACCGGGCCGCGGCCCGCGCCCGCGCAGTCGACGTCGCGGGCGATCGGGACGCAGCCGCCGTAGTTGGGGTCGCACCGCCGCCGCCCGGTGCCGGCGGAGGTCGTCGCGGTCGTGGCGGAGGTCGTCGTCGTGGTCGTCCGGGTGGTCGTGCTCGCCCGCAACGACGTGCCGGCCGTCGACGTCGCGGCGACGACCTCGCGCGCCGGCGCGAGTCGTGGTGGTGACCGCGGTGGTGGCCGGCGGCGACGGCTCGGGCGCCGTCGTGGTCGCGGCGGGTGCCGCCGAGGTCGGGGTGGGCGGGTCGCCGACGGCGCCGAGGACGACGAGGACCGCGGCGGCGACACCGATTCCCACACCCACCCAGGCCGGCCGCACGCCGCGGCGCCGTCCGGATGGCGGCGGTGGCGCGGACGCCGCGACCAGCGCCGGGAGCGTGATCGCGCCCTCGGCGGAGCGCGGCAGCCGCAGCGCGATCCGCGTTCCCCGGGCGTCGCGCTCGATGGTCGCCGCGCAGCCGGGCCGGCCGCCGCGGGCGCCGACCCGCTCGACGATCGGGGCGTAGCGACGGGACATCGCCTGGGTCAGCTCGCCGGCCCGGCGGCCGTCGAGCCGGATCTCGATCGCGCGCTCGCCGCGGTGCCGGCCGCCGCGGACGGTGCGCCATCCCAGCTCGACGACGACGTGTCGGGGCTCGCCGCCGGTGACCTCGTAGCGGGCGAGCGCGGGCAGGTGGTGTTCCCGGACGGGCACCTCGACGGTCACCTCGCCGGCCACCATCACCAGGCCCGCCGACGAGTTCTCGATCACCGCGCGCTCCGCGCGGACGGAGCTACTCGCACGCGACGCCGTCGCCGTCCCGGTCGAGGCCGTAGATGTCGCGGCCGATCACCCGGACCGGGCCCTGCACGTAGGCGGGGCCGTTGCCGCTGCCGCCCGCGCAGTCGACGTCGCTGGCGATCGGGACGCAGCCGGTGTAGTTCGGGTCGCACGAGGACACCGGCTTGGGCTTGACCGTGGCCGGCGGTGGCGCGGGCTCCTGGGTCACCGGCGGCTTGGGCTTGGGCTTCGGTTTCGGCTTGGGGGAGGGCTTCGTGGTCGTGGTGGTCGTCGTCGTGGTGGTCGTGGTGGTGGTCGCCGGGGGCGGCTCGGCCGGCGTCGTGGTGGTCCGGTCGGCGGCGGTGCCGGTGGACGAGTCGTCCCCGCCGCCGGCGATGGCGGCGATGACGAGGATCAGCGCGACGACCGCGCCGCTCGCGATCAGGGCCGGCTTGGCCCGGCCGCGCCGCGGCGGCTCCGGCGGCATCGCCGGCGGGTACGACGCGGGTACCGGTGCCGGGTATCCCGCGGGCGCCGCTGCGAACGTGCGGGTCGGGGCCGCGTCCTCGCCGGAACGCGGCAGCTGCAACGTGATCTCCAGTCCCCTGGCGCCCTGTTCGATCGTTGCCTCGCAGCCAGGCCGGCCGCCGCGGGCGCCGACGCGACCGACCAGCGGCCCGTACCGCTGGGACATCAGGTAGGTCAGCTCGCCGACGCGCTGCCCGTCGAGGCGGACCTCGATCCCCCGCTCGCCGCGGTACTTGCCCGAGCCGATGGTGCACCAGGCGAGCTCGACGGCGACCTGCCGCCGGCCGCCCGGGGCGACCGGGTACCGGGCGAGCGCGGACTGGTGGTTCTCCTCCCGGGTCACCGTGACGGTCACCTCTCCCGCCACCATCACCAGACCCGCCGACGAGTTCTCGATCACGACTGAATCACTCCAACGCTGGACGGCTACGCCCATGCATCGGCAAGGGGGAGGATCCGTTACTTAAGCCCGGCCACGCGGCGTGCGAGCTCGACCCGGGAGCGCACGCCGAGCGCGGTGAAGATGTTGCGCAGGTGGTGGTCGACCGTGCGGTGGCTGATCACCAGGCGGCGGGCGATCTCCTTGTTGGTCTCGCCGACCGCGACCAGGCGGGAGATCTCCGCCTGCTGCGGGGTGAGCCCGTCGAGCGAGGCGTCGGAACCGATCGGCTCGCCGGCGGCGCGCAGGGCGGCCGTGGTGCGCTCGGCCCAGCGGTCGGCGCCGACCGACCGGAACACGCGCAGCGCCTCGCGGAGCTGTTCGCGGGCCGCCAGGGAGCGCCGCCCGCGGCGGAGGCGGCGGGCGTAGGCCAGCTGGGTGCGCGCCAGCTCCATCGCCGCGCCCGCCTTGCGGTGCAAGGTGATCGCGGCGTCGAAGTGGTGCCCGGGTTCCTCGGCGAGCAGGCCGTGGCAGCGGTGGGACAGGGCGCGCCAGGCGTCGCTGCCGTCGGCGTGCACCCAGGCGTCGAACACCGCGAGGGCGCGCTCGGCGCGGTCGGGCCGGTCGACCAGCACGGCGGCCTCGACCAGCTGCGGAGTGGCCAGCACCTGGATGGCGGGCTGCGCGCCGCTGACCCCGGCGGCCATGGCCTCCAGCCGGCCGAGCGCGTCGGCGGGCCGGTCGTCGGCGAGGTCGAGGCAGGCGTGCGCCCAGGACGCGATCGCGCACGGCCGGCCCAGCCCGCGCGCGGCGATCCCCGGCGCCGCGATGTCCAATGTAGACAGAGCGGCGTCGCGGTCGCCGCGCAGCGCCGCGGACAGGCCGAGCAGCGAGAGGTGCTCGATCCAGGTGTTGCGCTGCGCCGCGGCCTCGGCGGCGGCGAGCCCTTCGGTGGCGGCGGCGTGCGCGGCCCGGTGCCGGTCGAGCACGATCGCGGCGAGCGAGAGGTGGACGAGCGCCCAGGGCAGCGTGGACTCCCGCCCGGCCAGCCGCGCCCGGCTGACCGCCGCGGAGGCGCACTCGTAGGCCTTCTCCCCCAACCCGAGCGCGAACGCCCCCTCGGCCGCCCACACGGCCTCCTCGACCCCGCCCCTTTCGGCGAGCTCGACCACCCGCCGCAAGGGCCCGGCCGCGTCGGAGTGCCGCCCCTCGAAGGTCGCGGTGAGCCCCGCGAAGTGCGCCCGCATCAGCTCCGCACGACCGCTCCACTCGCGGTCCCCAGCTGTCCACAGCTCCGAACACCCCCGCTCACCACCCCCGATCCCCACTAGACTGAGCCTGAGGGGTGCCCCCGGAGAGGGTGGGGGCCGCCATCCAGAGGGCGACGAGCCAGAGGAAGGCGGACCGGACGGCGACGCGCCGGACGGCGACGGGGCGGGTGTCTCGGCGGGCCGGGGGGCGAGGGCGCGGGCCAGGGCGTGGTAGCCGCGCAGGTCGCCGCTGAGCCGCCGGGCCTCGCCGGCCAGCAGGAGCGCGAGCGCGGCCCGGCCGGGATCGCGCAACCGGGTCGCGGCGGCCGCCAGCGCGTGCGTGGCCACCGCCGGCTCGCCGTCGCGCAGCTCCATCTCGCCGTGCAGCAGGGCCACCTCGCCCTCGTCGGCCCCCGCCGCCCGGGAGAGCAGCACCCTCGCCCAGCCCGGGCGTCCCGCCTGCCACGCCTGGCGGGCGGCGGCGAACAGGCGGGACGCCCGGAGTCCATCATGGATGGTCAGGGCCGCGGCGCGCTCCAGGATCGTCGCCGCGGTCATCGGGTCCGGCGCGGGCGCCGCGGCCAGCTCGTCCGCCAGGGACGCGCTCGACCCGGGCTCGGCCATCGCCCGGTGCCACAACCCGCGCGGACCGCTCAGCACACCCGCCAGCAGGTGGTGCGCCTCCCGCCGCACCGGCGCCGGCGCCAGCGCGTACAGCGTCGAGCGGACCGCCTTGCTCGGCAGCCCCGGCGACGTTCCCACCACCCGCAGCAGGTTGGACTCCAGCACCTCGCCGACCGGCCCCAGGCGGGACAGCAGCGGCATGTCCACTGTGGACTCGGCGACCACGCACAGCAGCAGCACCAGACCCGCCGGCGACAGCGCGGCCAGCCGCGCGCCCAGGTCCGCCCGCCGCGAGCCCTCCGGCAGCTCGTCGGGCAGCGGCGCGCGGCCGGCCAGCTGCTCGGGCGTCAGCGACCCCGCCAGCGTCACCAGGTCCTGCGGGTTGCCGCCGGCCAGGTCCGCGAGCGCCGCGCGCAACCCGGCCGGCACCGGCCGCTCATGCAGCAGCCGCTCGCACGCCTCGTCCGGCAGCGGCCCCAGGCACAGCGACTCCGTGCCGGCCACCGGCGCCAGCTCCGGCCGCCCGGCCAGCACCAGCGCCACCGGATGCCCGGCCAGCCGCCGCGCCACGAAGCCCAGCACGTCCAGGCTCTCCGCGTCGAGCCACTGCGCGTCGTCCACCCGGCACAGCAGCGACCCGCCGGCGACCAGCCGCTCGTGCACCTCGCAGCGCAACCGCAGTGGCTCGCCCGCCGGGTCGAACCCGGGCAGCAGCCGCTGCAGGGCGGCGAAGGGCAGCTCCCGCTCGGCGCGAACCCCGCCGATCGACAGGGCGCCCACGTCGTCCGGGACGTCCAGCGACTCGAGCAGCGCGGTCTTGCCCATCCCCGCCTCGCCCCGCAGCACGAGGCAGCCGCCGTCACCGGCGCGCGCGGCGGCCAGCAGCGAGCGCAGCCGGCGCAGCTCGGTGTCCCGGCCGTACAGCACCGGTCCGACCGTCACGACAACCGGCCTCGCAGCTCGCGCTTGAGCACCTTGCCCGCCGCGGACATCGGGATCGAGTCCACGAGGTACACGTCCCGCAGCCGCTTGTACGCGACCACCTGGTCGTTCACCGCGGACATCAGGTCCGCCGCGGACACCGACGGGCCGGCCGGCACCACGAACGCCACCGGCAGCTCGCCCACCGACGCGTCCGGCTTGCCGACCACGGCCGCCGCCAGCACGCCGGACTGCGCGGCCAGCAGCTCCTCCAGCTCCCGCGGGTAGACGTTGTACCCCTTGTACAGCAGCATGTCCTTCAGACGGTCCACGATGGACAGATAGCCGTCCGCGTCGAGCACGCCCACGTCACCGGTGCGCAGCCAGCCGTCCACGAGCACGTCGTCCGTCGCATCCGGACGGTTGTGGTACCCGGCCATCACCTGCGGGCCGCGGATGCACACCTCGCCGCGCTCCCCCGGCCCGGACGCGCCGTCGATGCGCACCTCGGTGTCGAACACCGGCACGCCCACCGTGCCGACCTTGCGCAGGCCGGACCGGTGCGACGGGCCGGACGTGGCGCCCATGGTGACCTCGGTGAGCCCGTAGCCCTCGCTCACCATGGCGTCCGGCGCGAGCGCCTTCAGCCGGTTGATCATCTCCATCGGCATCGGCGCGGCGCCCGACGAGATCGCCCGCACCGAGGACAGGTCCCGGGTGTGGATGTCCGGGCAGTTCAGCAGCGCGGCGAACAGGGCGGGCGCACCGCCCATCCCGGTGACCCGCAGCCGCTCGGCGTCGGCGAGGTAGGCGGCCGGGTCGAGCCGGTCGTGCAGCGTCGTCGAGTAGCCGGCCATCAGCAGCACGTTCAGCCCGGCGATCGTGCCCATGGCGTGGAACCACGGCGTCAGGTTGATCGACACCGCGGTGCCCAGCCGCGTCGGCCACTCCGCCTCGCTGCCCACCTGGTCGAGCACCAGCCCGCCGTGGGCGTCCAGCGCGGGCACCGAACCCGTGCCCCAGCAGGCGTACTGCAGCGTGTTGACCACGACGTTGCGGTGCGGCAGCCGCACCCCCTTCGACTCGCCCGTCGTCCCGCCGGTGTAGGCCAGGTGCGCGAGGTCGTGGTGGATGTCGATCTCGACCGCGGGGGGCTGGGACGGCTGCCCGGAGCAGACCCCGGGCACCTCGGCCGCGGTCAGCGTCAGCACCGCGCCCGCGTCGGCGATCTGCGCGGCGGCCGTGGCCTCCGGCAGCAGCGGGTTGACCGGCACGAACGTCGCCCCGGCGAGCAGGATCCCGTAGTAGGCCACCGGGTACTCGAGGCAGTTGGGCATCCGCAGCGCCACCCGGTCGCCCTTGGCCACGCCGCGGGCCAGCAGGCCGTGCGCGAACCGGGCGGCCCGGCGGCCGAGCTCGGCGTAGGTCAGCGAGTCGTCGCCGCGCGTGAACGCCACCCGGTCGCCGTACCTGCGGACCGCGCCGGCGAGGATCGCGCCGACCGGAACCTCCGGGTAGGTAAGGGTTTCGGGCAGGCCCGGCGGCCAGCTCTCGGCGGTGCGAACCGACATCGAGCCTCCTCAGTGAGCGCCCTGTCGATGAAACACCAACGCGATGTGTTTCACAAGAGCTGGCCCGTGGCGGGCACGTGTCCCTCCACCAGAGCGGCGAGCAACGTCGAGGCCGCGGCCAGGTCGGGGGCGCGGGAGGCGAGCACGTCGGAGTAGAGGAACGCCTCGCCGAGCCGGACGATGGCGTAGCAGAGGCTCTCCAGGCTGACCGCCGGAACGAAGCCGCCCGCGTCGACGTCACGGCGCAGCAGCTCGACGTGGGCGGCCATGACCCGCGGCTGCACCCGCCCGTGCGGGTCGGTCAGCACCCGGATCGCGACCGTCGGCTCCTCGTCGAGCAGCCGGCGGAACCCCTGGTTGCCGGCGATGTCCGAGCGGTACCGGCGCATCACCGCGAGGCAGCGCAGCTCCCCGTCGGGGTCGCGGACCGCCGGGCCGTGCAGCTTCTCCCAGTCGCGGACGGCGGCCGCCATGGTCCGGTCGGCCATGTACCAGAGCGCGTCGCCCATGAGGTCCTCACGGTTGCCGACGCGGCGGAACAGCGTGCTGCGCGAGATCCCCAGCTCGGCCGCGAACGTCCGGGTGTCCAGGCGGACGCCCCGGCCGATCCAGTGCGCGGCGGTCCGCACGATCTCCTCGACGGTTGGGCTCACGAACGCAGAGCGTACGACCGCGGCGGCGGAAACGGGCGGGTACGCGGCCCGGGACTGGCGATTCCACCGATGCGCGGACCTCGCCGCCGTTGCGACAGTCGCGCTCATGACCGAGCAGCTCCGGATCGAGGACGTCATGGTGCGCTTCGGCGGCCTGGTCGCGCTGAAGGGGGTCGGCCTGTCCGCCGAGACGGGCACCGTGCTCGGCGTGATCGGGCCCAACGGCGCCGGCAAGACGACGTTGTTCAACGCCGTGTGCGGGTTCGTCCGCCCGCAGCGGGGCACGATCCGCTGGTGCGGCACGGAGCTGCTCGATCACGAGCCGCACGCGCTCGCCGGTCTCGGCATCGCCCGCACGCTCCAGGGGCTGGGCCTGTTCCCCGGCCTGACGGTGCTGGAGAACGTCCTCGTCGGTGCCGGTCCGCGGGCCCGCTCCGGTCCACTGTCGACGCTGCTGGGGCTGGGCCGGGCGGCACGCGACGAGGCCGCGCTGACCGAGCGGGCGATGGCCACCCTGACCGAGCTGGGCATCGCCCACACGCACGCCGCGATGCCCGGCTCGCTTCCCTACGGGATCCGCAAGCGGGTCGCGCTGGCCCGGGCGCTGGTGGCGCGGCCGCGGCTGCTGCTGCTCGACGAGCCGGCGAGCGGGCTGGCCGTCGACGAGATCGACGAGCTGGCCGGCCGCATCCGCGACCTCGCCACGCGGGCCGCGGTCGTCGTGGTGGAGCACAACATGGACCTGGTCATGCGGACCTGCGACCGGATCGTGGTGCTGGACTTCGGTTCGGTGATCGCGACCGGGACACCGGCGGAGATCCGGTCGGACCCGAGGGTCGTCGAGGCCTACCTCGGCGTCCCGGCGTAGGGCGACGCCGTGCTCGAACTGTCCACTGTGGTCACCACGTACGGCGCCGTGCGGGCGCTGGACGGGGTCGGCATGTCGGTCCCGGCCGGGACGCTGACGGCCGTGCTCGGCGCGAACGGCGCCGGGAAGACGACACTGCTGCGCACCGTCAGCGGCCTGGTGCGCCCGGCGTCCGGGACGGTTCGGTTCGACGGCCGGGACATCACCGGCCTGGCGCCGGACCGGATCGCGCGGCTGGGGCTCGGGCACGTGCCGGAGCACGGTGGGGTGATCACCGAGCTGACCGTGCGGGAGAACCTGCGCCTGGGCGGGCTGTGGCGGCGCGCATCGTCGTTCGACTCGGTGCTGGAGCTGTTCCCGCCGCTGGCCACGCGGCTCGGCAGCCAGGCGAGCACGCTGTCCGGCGGGGAGCGGCAGATGCTCGCGATCGGCCGGGCGCTGATGGGCCGGCCACGGATGCTGCTGCTGGACGAGCCGTCGCTGGGCCTCGCGCCGATGGTGACCGCGACGATCATGCGGGTGCTGCGCGAGCTGCGGTCGGCAACCGGGCTGACCGTGCTGCTGGTGGAGCAGAACGCGCGCAGCGCGCTGTCGATGGCCGAGCACGCGTACGTGCTGACGCTGGGCCGGGTCACGGCCCGCGGCCCCGCCGGAACCCTCCTCGACGACCCGGGCCTGCAGGAGGCCTACCTGGGCCGCACCCCCGACGAGGTGGACCGATGACCCTCCCCCGCGCACGCACGCGCGTGCAGCCCGCAAGAAACGCAGGCCCCCACCCTGTCCCGGGGGCGGCCCTCACGGCCAATCCTACCGGGCGGGGGCGACATCGGAGTGGGTTGCGGGCTGGCTGTGGACAACGTCGTCGGTTGTGGACAGAGGGGATTCTGTGAGCCAGTTCTGGACCTTGACCGTCGGGGGGCTCGCGGGCGGGGCGGTGTACGCGGCGCTCGGGTTGTCGCTCGTCATCATCTTCCGGGCCACGCGGGTGGTGAACTTCGCCCAGCCCGCACTCGCCCTGCTCTCCACCTACATCGCGTTCACCGTCAACCAGGCCACCGGCACCTACTGGCTCGGCTTCGCCGTCGCGATCCTCGCCGGCGGCGTGCTCGGCGCGCTGTCCGACCGGCTGCTCGTCCGCCCCGCCCGCGAGCACGGCGAGCTCGGCTCGGTCATCGTCACGCTCGGGCTGCTCCTCGTCGCGCAGGCGGTGGCCGGGATGATCTGGACCAGCGAGCCGCGCTCGTTCGGCTATGCCTTCGACTTCCGCGGGCTGTTCTCCGCGGCCGGCGTGTTCGCCGTCGTCGTGGTGCTCGCCACCGCCGCCGGGGTGCTGGCACTGTTCAAGTTCACCCCGCTGGGCCTGCGGATGCGCGCCGCCGCGTTCGCGCCGGAGGCGGCCAGCCTGGTCGGCGTGCGGGTGGGGCTCATGGTCACCGCGGGCGCGACGCTCGCCGCCGCGGTCGGGGCGCTCGCCGGGCTCCTCGCCGTCCCGCCGCTGCTCTACCCGACCGTGCTCGACGGGATCTTCGTCTACGCGCTCACCGCCGCGGTCGTCGGCGGGCTGGACAACCCGGTCGGCACCGTCGTGGCCGGGTTCACCGTCGGCATCGGACTGTCCTATGTGTCCGGCTACCTCGGACCGGAGCTGGTCACCATGGCGTCGCTCGCGATCCTCGTCGTGGTGCTCACCCTGCGACCCGACGGGCTGTTCGGCCACCGCCTCGCGAGGCGCGTCTGATGAGCCTGCTCACCAGGCACGCGCTGCTCGCCCTGCTCGCGCTCGCCGGAGTCATCGCGCTCACCTCCGTGGTCGACCCGTACACCAACGTGGAGATCGCCACCGTCGGCTACTACCTGGTGGCCGTCGCCGGGCTCACCCTGCTCACCGGCACCAACGGGCAGATCTCCCTGGGCCACGGCGCGTTCATGTTCATCGGCGCGTACACCGTGGCCCTGCTGGTGATCCACGTGCCGGCGTTCCCGTTCTGGCTCGACCTGCTGCTCGCCGCGGCCGCCGCCGGGTTCGCCGGCGCGCTCACCGGTGCCGCGGCCGCCCGCCTGCACGGGCCCTACCTCGCCGGCGCGACCCTCGCGCTCGCCGTCGGCCTGCCCGCGATCACCCAGCGCTTCCCCGACGCGCTCGGCGGCAGCAACGGGCTCGCGTTCACCGTGCACAGCCTGCCCGCCGGGCTCGCCGGCACCGTGCCGCAGACCCGCTGGCAGGCCTGGGTCGTCTGGACGACCGCTCTGCTGGTCCTCGTGCTGCTGGCCAACGTGGTGCGCGGCCGCCTCGGCCGCACGCTGCGCGCGGTCCGCGACGACGAGGTCTCCGCCGCGCTCGCCGGGATCCACATCGGACGGACGAAGATCCTGGCGTTCCTGCTCAGTGCGGTGTGCGGCGGGCTCGCCGGCGGCCTGCAGGCGTTCCTGCTCGGCACCGCCGCGCCCGGCTCGTTCACCCTCGCGCTGTCGCTGTCCCTGCTCGCGGCCATGGTGCTCGGCGGCGTCGGCAGCCTCTGGGGCGCGCTGTGGGGCGCGCTCGCCCTCGTCTACGTGCCCACCTGGGCCGACGATCTCACCCGCTCGCTCGACCTCGGCACCGACGTCGCGCAGAACCTGCCGCTGGCGGTGTTCGGCGCGGTGCTCGTCACGGTCGTGCTCGCCTTCCCCCGCGGCATCCACGGAACCCTCGCCCGGCTGTTCAGAAAGAAGGAAACGCATGAGAACAACCCGTAACGCGGCGCGGACGGCGCTGGCCGCGGCCGTCGCGGCCACGCTGCTGCTCACCTCCTGCTCCGGGGCGGGTGAGCCGTCCGGCGGGGGTGGTGCCGCGGCGGGCGACGCCGCGCCCGGGGTCACCGACGACACCGTCGTGATCGGCACCCACCAGCCGCTGACCGGCCCCGCCGCACCCGGCTACAGCCGGATCTCGGTCGCCGCGAAGGCCATGTACGACTACGTCAACGACCACGGCGGCATCAACGGCCGCACGATCGACTACCGGGTCGAGGACGACGGCTACAACCCGACCCGCACCGTCGAGGTCGTCAAGCAACTGGTGCTCCAGGACGAGGTGTTCGCCGTCGTCGGCGGGCTCGGCACGCCCACGCACTCCAAGGTCGTCGACTACCTCAACAGCGAGGGCGTCCCCGACCTGCTGGTCTCCTCCGGCGCGCTGCTGTGGGACGACCCGAAGACGTCCCCGATGACGTTCGGCTTCCAGGTCGACTACACGCGCGAGGGCAAGATCCAGGGCAGGTACATCGACGAGCACCTGTCCGGCAGGAAGGTCGGCCTGCTGTTCCAGAACGACGACGTCGGCCGGGACGCGCAGCGCGGGCTCGACCAGTTCGTCAAGGACCGGGTGGTCACCCGGCAGAAGTACGACCCGGCGAACACCGACGTGCTGCCCCAGCTGTCCGCGCTGCGGGACTCCGGCGCGCAGGTCGTCGTCTGCTCGTGCGTGCCCGCGTTCACCGCGCTCGCCATCCTCACCGCCGCGCGGCTGGGCTACCACCCGCAGTTCGTGGTCAGCAGCATCGGCGCCGACCCGACCACGCTCACCGGGCTGCTGCAGGACTTCGCCAAGCGCGGCGGCTCCGACGTGTCCGCGGCGGCGCTGCTCGACGGGCTCATCGGCACCGGCTACCTGCCCGACGTCGCGAGCGACGACCCGTGGATCGCGCTGTTCAAGCAGGTGCACGACAAGTACATCCCGGACGAGCCGTTCACCAACACGATCGTGTTCGGCATGGCGCAGGCGTACACGTTCGCCCAGGCGCTCAAGCTCGCCGGCCGCGACCTGACCCGCGCCAAGCTGGTCGAGGCCATGGAGTCCGGCAAGATCAGCGGGCCGGGCGTCACGCCGTTCGGGTTCTCGGAGTCGTCGCACTCCGGCTACACCGGTGCGTACGTCTTCCAGGTCGACCCGGACACCTCCACCAGGGAGATCCAGCCGCCGATGGTCACCGACCGCGGCACCGGCGAGGTCGGTCCGGCTCCGGCGGAGCGCAGCACGCCGGAGGACATCGGCCTCGTCTGAGAATTTTCTCCCGCCCCGTGTCGAGACCCGGTGGGCGCCTCCGACCTCCTCGCGAAGGCGCCCACCGGGGGCACCGCCCGATCTCGAGGAGCCGGACATGCGGAAGATCATCTACTGGGTGCACGTGTCGCTCGACGGCCACATCGCCGGCCCGAACGGCGAGTTCGACTGGCCGGTGTTCGGCCCGGAGCTGGCCAGGTACTCGCACGAGGAGAACGACCGGGTCGACACGTTCCTCTACGGCCGGGTCGTGTGGGACCTCATGTCGAGCTACTGGCCGACCGCCGACGCGACCGGCGACGACGAGCACGCCCGCTACTTCGCGCCGGTCTGGCGGGCCACCCCGAAGGTCGTGTTCTCCACCACGCTGGAGGAGGCGGAGTGGAACACCCGGGTGGTCGGCGGCGACCTCGCGGCGGAGGTGGCGGCGCTCAAGTCGGCGCCAGGCAAGGACATGCAGCTGACCGGTGGCGCCGGCCTCGCGAAGGCGCTCGCCGACCTGGACCTGATCGACGAGTACCAGGTGGTGGTGCACCCGGTCGTGCTCGGCGGCGGCCCGCAGCTGTTTCCCCTGTCCGACCGGTTCGGCCTGCGCCTGCTGGAGACCCGCACCTTCGACGGCGCCACCGTCCTGCTCCGCTACGAACGCGCCCACTGACCCCCGCGAGTCCCCCACTCCGAACCCGCGTGTCCAACGCTCCGAACCCGCGTGTCCAACGCTCCGAACCCGCGAGTTCAACGCTCCGAACCCCGAAGGCCCGCACCCGCACGGCCGGCCCGATCGCGAACGGTCCGCACTCGCGGGTCACCGGCGTTGGACACGCGGGTCACCGGCGTTGGACACGCGGGTCACCGGCGTTCGACTCGCGGGTCACCGGCGTTCGACTCGCGGGTCACCGGCGTTCGACTCGCGGGTCACCGGCGTTCGACTCGCGGGTCACCGGCGTTGGACTCGCGGGGTGGGTGGGAGGCTGGGGTGGTGGGTGGGCAGAACATCGTGGTGGGGTGGCCGCTCGCCGGGGTGCTGGTGCTGCTGACGGCCACGGGCGCGCTGGTGGTGCGGGTCGGGCGCATCGACGGGTGGGCGCCGGTGGTCACCGCGGCCGTGCGGGCGGCGGTGCAGCTCGCCGCGGTGTCGCTGCTGATCACCGCGGTGCTCGCGTCGGGTTGGCTGACCGCGGGGTTCGTCCTGCTGATGTACGGCATCGCCGCGGTCACCTCGGCCGGCCGGATCACCCGGGGCGGCGGGCCGCGGGCCCGGCTGCGCGCGCTGCCCGGGCCTGCGACCTCGATCGCCGCCGGGGTCGGGCCGGTGCTCGCGCTGCTGCTCGGCACCGGGATCGTGCCGGCCCGCCCGGTGGCGGTCATCCCCGTCGCCGGCATCTTCGTCGGCGGCGCCATGATGGCCACCTCGCTGGCCGGCCGGCGCGCCCGCGAGGAGCTGCGGGGCCGCCGCGGCGAGTTCGAGGCCGCGCTCGCCCTCGGCCTGCTCGACCGCGACGCCGCCCTGCTGATCACCCGGCCCACCGCGAACCAGGCGCTGGTGCCGGTGCTCGACCAGACCCGCACCGTCGGGCTGGTCGCGCTGCCCGGCGCGTTCGTCGGCGTCCTGCTCGGCGGCGGCGACCCGGTCCAGGCCGGCCTCACCCAGCTCGTCGTGCTGATCTCGCTGCTCGCGATCGAGGCGGCGGCGGTCCTGGTGACGATCGAGATCACCGCGCGCACACCTTGATTGGTCCAGACCTTGTGGTCCATGGCTGGTCTAGACCACACTGGGCCCCGAGAGGTGGATCGTTCACGGGGACCCTGCACACCCTGCGCGAGGAGACCGATGTCCACGATGCGAAGACGCCGCAAGGCGCGCCTGGCGGCGTTGCTGGTTTCGACCGCCACGATGATTCTCGGCCTGAGCGTGGTGCCGGCGACCGCCGCGCCCGGGCTGACCGCGACCTTCACGAAGGTGTCCGACTGGGGCACCGGCTTCGAGGGCAAGGTCACCGTCCAGAACGGCTCGGGCAGCACGCTCAACGGCTGGACGATCGAGTTCGACATGCCGTCGGGCTACGCGGTCGGCGCGTTCTGGGACGCCCAGCACACCGCCTCGGGCCAGCACCACACGTTCCGGAACCCGACCTGGGCACCGACCCTGGCCGCCGGCGCCACCGCGTCGTTCGGCTTCAACGGCAGCCCGGGCAACTTCGCGGGCATCCAGAACTGCCGGTTCAACGGCGACCCCTGCGACGGGAGCGGCGGCAACCCCGGCGCGCCGTCGACGCCGTCGAACCCGCACGTCACCGGCACCACCAACTCGTCGATCTCGCTGGCCTGGAACGCGTCCAGCGGCACGGTCAGCGGCTACCGCGTCTACGAGGGCTCGACCGTGCGTGCCACCGTCACCGGCACCAGCGCGACGCTGGGCGGGCTCGGCAGCTGCACGTCGCACAGCTACACCGTCGCCGCCTACAACGGCAACGGCGAGTCGGCGCGCAGCGCGGCGGTCTCCGGCACGACCGGCGGCTGCACGCAGCCCGGCGGCGGCCGCGGCGCGCCGTACCTGTACATGGGCTGGGGCAACCCACCCGCGCCGGGCACGGTGATGTCGGCGACCGGCATCCGGTGGTTCACCATGGCGTTCGTGCTCTCCGGTGGCGGCTGCACGCCGTCGTGGGACTCGAACCGGCCGCTCACCGGCGGGGTGGACCAGCAGGCGATCAACGCGATCCGGGCGGCCGGCGGCGACGTCGTGCCGTCGTTCGGCGGCTGGCAGGGCAACAAGCTCGGCCCGAACTGCTCGACCGCGCAGGCCCTGGCCGGCGCCTACCAGCAGGTGATCAACGCCTACGGGCTGCACGGGATCGACATCGACATCGAGAACTCCGACGAGTTCGAGAACGACACCGTACGCAACCGCATCCTGGACGCGCTGAAGATCGTCAAGCAGAACAACCCCGGTATCCAGACGATCGTCACGTTCGGCACCACCACGACCGGGCCGAACTACTACGGCAACCAGCTGATCGACCGCGCCGCGGCGATCGGCGCCAACATCGACGTGTTCACGATCATGCCGTTCGACTTCGGCAGCTCGAACATCTACAACGACACGGTCAACGCGTCGGAGGCGCTGAAGAACAAGCTGAAGGCCGCCTTCGGGTGGTCGGACGCGACCGCGTACGCGCACATGGGCATCTCCGGCATGAACGGCCTGTCCGATCAGCAGGAGCTGACCAGCACCGGCACCTGGACGCAGATCCGCGACTGGGCGAAGAGCCACGGCCTGGCCCGGCTCGCGTTCTGGTCGGTGAACCGCGACCGCGGCTGCCCGGGCGGCGGCGTGGTGTCCAACTGCAGCGGCATCTCCCAGCCGGACTGGGAGTTCACCCGCATCACGGCCGGCTTCTGAGCCGAACGGGTGGGACGGCCCTTCGTGGCCGTTCCACCCTGCCAGCGTGGTTACTGATTGTCAATATCCGGATACTTGTGGCAATTTACCAACCCCGGGAACCTACGAAAGTTGGTGCCGAGACCGCCGAGCCGCTCCTAACGTCCCCAACGAGCCCAATGGGCTTTCCCTGCAAATTCGTGTGGGCGAGGAGTGCCTGATGATCAAGAAGTCATTCCTGTCCGTCGCCGTCGGGGCCGCGATGATCATTGCGCCGCTGACCGCCGGACAGGCAGCCGCTGACACCACCACCACGGGCGACGTGCACGCCGCGGCGACGACGCTGTGCTACGACGCCTCCGGGGCGCCGAGCTTCGCGTCCGAGATCGCCCAGGGCGCGTCGAACTGGAACGTGTCCGTCAGCAACGTCCAGCTGGTGA
Source organism: uncultured Actinomycetota bacterium (assembly GCA_963727495.1). Taxonomy (GTDB): domain Bacteria; phylum Actinomycetota; class Actinomycetes; order Mycobacteriales; family Pseudonocardiaceae; genus Actinophytocola. The sequence continues at coordinate 129,680 of CAVSGQ010000006.1, forward strand.
ACAACCCGTCGTGCGCGACGCTGGACTTCTACGAGGGCAACGACCCCCAGGGGTCGTACGCGTACACCGACGGCCACGGCAACGGTTACATCTTCATCGACTACGCCCAGTCCCAGCAGTACTACACGGTCCGGATCACCGCGCACGAGACCGGACACGCGCTCGGCCTGCCGGACCACTACTCCGGCCCGTGCTCGGAGCTGATGTCGGGCGGTGGTCCCGGCACGTCGTGCACCAACGCGTACCCGAACGCGGACGAGAGCGGACGCGTGAACAGCCTGTGGGCCAACGGGTTCGCGGCGGCCAACACGTCCGGTGAGATGCACAAGATCTACTTCTGACACTCGCCGAACCGAGCGGGAAGCAGCGGCGGTCGCCCGAGGGCGGCCGCCGTTCCCTCGGCCCTATTGACAAAATCTGTTTTTACGTACAAGGATGTTTTCCTGTGAGAGACGTTCTCTACCTGGACGACATCGAGCAGGCCGAGGCGCTGCTCAAGCCGGCGCGGGTCGAGGTGCTGCACAGGCTCGCCGAGCCGCGCTCGTGCACCGAGGTCGCCGCCGAGCTCGACCAGACCCCACAGCGGGTCTACTACCACGTGAAACGCCTGGTGGAAGCCGGTCTCGTGCGGCAGGTCGGGCAGCGCCGGGTGCGCGGCATCCACGAGGGGCTCTACCAGGCCACCGCGCACTCGTACTGGCTCTCGCCGCGGCTGGTCGGCCGCATCGGCTCCCGCCGCACCCGCGACCAGCTCAGCCTCGGCCACCTGCTCGACCTCATGGAGGAGGTGCAGGGCGAGGTGGCCGCGCTCGAGGAGACGGCGGGCTCGGGCCTCGCCGACGACCTGCCCTCGATCGGGGTGTCCGGCGAGATCCGGGTCGACCCCGGCCGCCGCCAGGAGTTCCTCGACGACCTCCGCGACACGCTCCAGGACCTGTTCACCCGCTACGGGGGCGACACGGGTGACGCGTTCCGCCTCGCGCTCGCCTGCTACCCCACCCACCCGAAGGAGAAGCCATGACCGAGCCCCTGCGCCTGCGCGCCCGCGTGGACGCGCCCCTGGACACGGTGCGCCGCGCGCTGACCGACGCCGGGGCGCTGCGGGTGTGGCTCGCCGAGCACGCCGAGGTGGACCTGCCGCACCGGTACGAGTTCTGGGGCCGTTACACCCCCGACGGGGCCGAACCGCGCCAGCGCGTGCTGCACGCCGACGACCGCACCATCCGTCTGGAGTGGACGGTCGGGGGCCAGGCCACCACCGCCGAGATCGAGCCTCTCGCCGTGGGGCGCGGACGCCACGGTCGTGGAGGTCTCGCAGAGCCACGTGCCGGACCACGCGGAGGTCGTCCAGGAGCGCGGCCTCGCGGTGCTGTCCACCTTCTGGGCGCTCGCGGTGGCCAACCTCATCGCCTACCTGGAGGGCCGCGAGCCCACGCCGAAGTGCGACTTCACCTCGCGCGAGCTGCGCGAGCACGTCGAGATCGCCGCGTCGCCGCAGGAGGTCTACGAGTCGCTGATGGACCCGGAGGTCTTCGCGCGCTGGTTCGGCGCGCGCGTCGAGGTCGAGCCGCACGCCGGCGGGCGCTGGGCGATGGGCGGGTTCGACCGCGGCGACACCGCGAAGATCCTCGAGCTCGACCCGGCGCGCAAGGTCACCATGGCCTGGCCGGGCATGGTCAGCACCTGGGAGCTCGAGGGCTCCGCCGGGCGGACCCGGCTCACGTTCGTCTACAGCGGGTTCGACGGCGAGCCGCCCTATGCGGGCTGGACCGGCTGGCTCGGGGGAATCGCCGAGCTGCGCCGGTACCACGAGGTGCCGGGCTGGCGCCCGATGTGGCTCGCGGTCGAGATGCCCGGCATCCCCGAGGGCGTCATCACGGTCGGCGAGACACGGTGACCGACGCCGTGACCGGCACGCCGGTGCGGCGCGCGGGGCGGCGGGAGTACCTCGGTCTCGCCGTGCTCGGGCTGCCCACGATCCTGGTGGCGCTGGACCTGAGCGTGCTCTACCTCGCGCTGCCGCACCTGGCCGTGGACCTGCACGCGAGCGGGCTCCAGCAGCTGTGGATCACCGACATCTACGGGTTCCTGGTGGCCGGGCTGCTGGTCACCATGGGCACCCTCGGCGACCGGATCGGCCGCAGGCGGCTGCTGCTGGCCGGCGCGGCCGCCTTCACGATCGCCTCGGTCCTCGCCGCCTACTCGACGAGCCCCGGGCAGCTCATCGCCGCCCGCGCGCTGCTCGGCATCGCCGGGTCGACCATGGTGCCCTCGACGATGGCGCTCATCGGCGTCCTGTTCACCGAGCCGCGCCGGCACGCTCGGGCGATCACCGTCTGGATGTGCTGCTTCATGGGTGGCGCCGCGCTCGGACCGGTGGCCGGCGGCCTGCTGCTGGAGCACTTCTGGTGGGGCTCGGTGTTCCTGATGGGCGTGCCGGTGATGGTGCTGCTGCTCGTGCTCGGCCCCCGCGCGCTGCCCGAGCGGCGCGACCCGGACGCCGGGCGGCTCGACCTGCCCAGCGTCGCGCTCTCGCTCGTGGCGGTGCTGGCGTTCGTCTACGGGCTGAAGGCACTGTCCCGCACCGGGTTCGCGGTGCCGCCGGTGCTGGCCGTGCTGGTGGGCATCGGCTGCGGGGTGGTGTTCACCGGCCGGCAGCGCCGCCTCGACGCGCCGCTGCTGGACCTGCGGCTGTTCGGCAACCGCACGTTCGCCACGGCGCTCACCATGACCGTCTTCGCCGGGCTGACCGGCGCGAACCAGCTGTTCGTGTCGATGTACCTGCAGTCGGTGGCCGGCCTGTCGCCCGCCGCGGCGGGGATGTGGCTGCTGCCGTCCACGGCGGCGATGGTGGTGTCGATGCAGCTGGCGCCGGTCCTGGTCCGGTACCTGCCGGTGCCCGTGACGATCGCCGGTGGGCTGGTGGTGTCCGCGGCCGGGTTCCTGCTACTGACCCAGGTCTCCGGCGGCGGGACGGCGCCGCTGGTCACCGGGCTCGTGGTGGCGAACCTCGGGCTCGGGCCGATGGCCGGGCTGTGCGCGGTACTCGCGATGCAGTCCGCGCCGCCGGAGCGCGCCGGGTCGGCCGGCGCGCTGGCCTCGACCGCCGGGGAGCTGGGGCTCGCGCTGGGCGTGGCGGTCGTCGGGATGATCGGCACCGCGCTGTACTCCGGTGGGGTGTCGGTGGCCGGGCTGCCGGCGGCGGCCGCGGACTCCGCGCGGGAGAGCGTGACCGGCGCGATGGCGGTGGCCGGCTCGCTGCCTCCCGCGGCCGGCGCACGGCTGCTGGACAGCGCGTTCGCGGCGATCACCACCAGCCTGCACGCCGGCGCGGCGGTCTGTGCCGGGATCGTGCTGCTCGCCGCGGTGCTGGCCGTCCACGGCCTGCGCCGGTCCGGATCAGCGGGTGCGCGCCGGACGTGAGGTCCACCGTCCCGGTGGCGATGTCGGCGGCTGCCGCCGGGACGGTGGACATGGTGCCGAACACGGCGGCCGCGGCGATCGTCGCGAGTACGCGCCGCGCGGCGTCACCGTCGTCCGGCGAGGGCGAGCACGGCCTGCATCTCGCGGTAGGCGGGTTTGGCCGCGAAGTTCTCGTCGAGCAGGTTCGCCGCGCCCTGGCCGTCGAAGAAGCCGGGCACCCACGAGTACTTGTCGGTGAAGCCCCACACGGTGAACGAGGTGCACCTGCGGGCCAGTAGGCAGCCCTGCAGCAGCACGCTGTAGCCCTGCGCCTGGGCCTGCAGCTTCACCGTGTCGGGCGGCATGATCATGCGCACGTCCGCCTCGGTCACCGACGTCTCCAGGCCGAGCGACTCGAACCGGCCGAAGTTCGCGGCGACCTCCGAGGCGGCGTGGAACCCGTACTGCACGCCGTAGTGGCCCTGCGCGCCGAACCCGTGCACCGGAACGTGCCGGGCGAGCAGGTCGCGGACGAGCCGCAGGTAGGCGTCGCTCTTCGGGCTCAGCCCCTCGACGTTGTAGTCGTTGACGAACAGCTTGGCCTTCGGGTCGGCCTGGTGCGCCCAGCGGAAGGCGTCGGCGATGTAGCCCGGTCCCAGCTCGCGCAGCCACAGCGTGTCGCGCAGGTTGCCCTCGTCGTCGATGACCTCGTTGACGACGTCCCACTGGTAGATCCGGCCGCGGAAGTGGCCGACCTCGTCGAGGATGTGCCGGCGCAGGATCCCGCGCAGCTCGCCCGGCGTGATCTCGCCGGAGTCCACGCCGGTGGACAGCCACGCCGGGAGCTGGTTGTGCCAGACGAGGGTGTGGCCGCGCACCCGCTGCCCGTCGCGCGCGGCCGCGGCGACCAGCTCGTCGGCGGCGGTGTAGTCGGGGTGGCCGCGTTCGGGCTCGACGACCTCCCACTTCATCACGTTCTCCGCGGTGATCGAGGAGAACTCGGTGCCGACGCGGTCGCGGTAGACCTGGTCGCCGGTGTACGCCGCGTGGTCGACGGCGGTGCCGACCAGCAGGTGCCGGCCCGCGAGATCGCGCAGCGGCCGGTCGGTGGACAGCCCGGGCCCGGGCGCGGGCGCCGGGGAGCCGGTGGCGGATGGGAGCAGGGGGTAGACGACCGCGGCGGCCAGGACGGTGGCCGCGACGACGTGGGACACCTTCATGTGAGGCTCCTCGGCGACGGTGGCGGGACCTCCGAAAGTTTTCGGAACCTTTCCGGTACAGACGGACGACGTTAGAGCGAATTCTCTGCCGGGTCAAGACGCCAATACGGGGCAGATGCCAAAAACGGGCCACCGTTGGCTCCGAAAATTTTCGGAGCCTTTCCGGGTCAATTCGGCCGCGGATGTCGGTGCCGTGGGTTAGAAAAGAAGGCATGATCCGCGAGGCCCGCACCGACGAGCTGCCGGAGCTGCGCGAGGTCGAGCGCGCCGCCGGCCTGCCGTTCCGCGCCATCGGCATGGACGCCGTCGCCGAGGACGACCCGCCGACCGTCGCGGAGCTCGCCGCGTACCAGGCCGACGGCCGGGCGTGGGTGTGCACCGACGCCGCCGACCGGCCGGTGGCCTACCTGCTGGTGGCGGTGGTGGACGGGCACGCGCACATCGAGCAGGTCTCGGTGCACCCCGAGCACGCCCGGCACGGCATCGGCAGGCGGCTGATCGCGGTCGCCCGGGAGTGGGCGCTGGCGCGGGGGCTGGCGCAGCTGAGCCTCACCACCTACGCCGAGGTCCCGTGGAACGCGCCGTACTACGCCCGGCTCGGCTTCGAGGTGCTGGCGCCGGACCGGCTCACGCCCGGCCTGCGCGCGATCCGCGACGGGGAGGCCGCGCGGGGCCTCGACGCCTGGCCGAGGGTGGTGATGCGCCGGCGGCTCGACGCCGACCCGACCGGGTAGTCCCGACCTGATGCTTGGCGAACACGCCCACCAAGGGCATCGTGTCCGCCGGGATCGGGCCGGCGTCCACGGATACGTCCTGGCGTTCCTCGCTGTCCCGCACGTGCCGTCCAGCCGCGTCGGCGGGCCGGTGTTTGAGGCTCGTACCAGCGGCTATCCACAAGCTGAGCGGTCCTCGCCGGCTCGTGTTTGAGCCATGCGCGTCGGGGGTACCTACTCCTGCATGTGGCTTGTGACGTGTCGGTCCAGCGACGAGGCGGTGGGACGATGAGCTTCGAGTCGGCTCGGACGCAGAGCGCCGCACCGGGGGGATTCTCGGTGCGGGTGGAGAACCATGACGGGGCGGTCGTGCTGAGCGTGGGGGGCGAGGTCGACCTGCTGACCGCGCCGGAGCTGGAGCAGACGATCGCGGCGGAGCTCGACCGGGGCCCGAAGGTCCTGGTCGTCGACCTGAGCGAGGTCAGCTTCCTCGCCTCCGCGGGCATGAGCGTGCTGATCGGCGCCAACCAGGCGGCCGGTGAGCGCACCCGGCTCCGCCTCGTCGCGACGGGCAACGCGACGCTGCGCCCCATGGAGATGACCGGCATCGCGGGCGAGTTCTCCATTCATTCCACCCGCGCCCAGGCTCTCGCCGGGGGCTGAGCCGTGAACCAGGGGCAGAGCCGGCTCGACGACGTCCAGGAGGGCGACTTGCACGTCCGCGTTCCGGCGGTCGCCGGACGGCTCACCGGACTGCGGCACGCGCTCGCCGAGTGGGCCGAGCGGGCCGGTCTCACCCCGGACGATCGCGAGGCGCTGACGCTCGCCAGCTACGAGGCGATGGCCAACTCCGTCGAGCACGCCTACGCGGGACCCACGCAGGGCGTGCTCGACCTGCGCGCGGAGCGCGACACCGCGGGGGGTCGGGTGGTCGTCACGGTGACCGACTACGGGCGGTGGAAGCCGCCGCCCAGCGATCCCGGCACCCGCGGGCGCGGGCTGCCGCTCATCCGCGGCCTGACCCGCACCGCCGCGATCACGCCGTCCACGCACGGCACCACGGTGTGCATGTCCTGGCCGTTGCCGAGCACCTGACACCGTCCCGACACCGGTGCCGGGCGCTCAGTCGTCGGGCCACTCGCCGGTGACCTTCTTGTAGCCGGTCGCGCCGCCACGGTCGACGGCCGCCTTGACCAGGCCGAACACCGCTCCCTGCGCGGCGGCGGCGAGCAGTGTGGTACCCCACCCGCGGTCGCGGTCGGTCGGGTCCGGCGCCTCGTCCTGGCCGGTGGCCAGCGTCCACGCCTTGCGGAACACGGCGGTGGCCAGCACCCCGCCGAGCGCCCCGACCAGCATGCCCACCGGCTTGTAGATCACCTTGTTCACGTTCATCACGGCCTCCGATCCTCACGGTCTGCATACCCCGCGGTGGCTCCCGCAACCCCTGGTTTCGCCGCCCGCGCACGCGGGTAGGCCGCCGTCATGAGCGAACCGAACACCGATCCGGACACCGACGAGCTGTGGCAGGAGTTCCACCGCGTGGTCAACATGACCTCCCGCGAGCTGGCCGACTGGCTGCGCACCCGGGACGCGAGCGAGGAGGCGGAGACCGTGCCGGACCAGGCGGGCGCCCCGACCGGCCGGCAGGTGCTGCACGTGCTGGGCAAGCGCCACGGGGACCTCACCGGCGACGACCGCCGGGTCATGCGCAAGGTGGTGGACCGGGTGCACGAGCAGCGCCGGGAGGACCTCGAGCCGGTGGCCGGGCAGGCGAGCTGGCGGCACCGGCTGATGTCGATGGGCCACGACCCGCTCAAGCCGGCCTGACCATCCTCAGCGGGACGCGGACTCCCGCCGGGCGGGCCGGGTTCTGGACCTGACCGCCACCGGCTCGCCCGCGGCGGCGCTCAGCCGGGCGGTGGCGCGCAGCCGCAGCATCGCCGCCAGGCGCTCGGGGTCGGTGACGGTCGAGATCAGCTCGGCGGTCACCTCGTAGACGGTGCGCTCCACGGTCTCGCGGCGCTCGCCGGGCATGCGGGCGCACAGCGCGTCGGCGGCGGCCGTCATGACGGCCAGCACCTGGTCCGGCGGCATCGCTCTCGGCCCGGCGTTGCGACGCATCGCAGCCCCTCTCGGTACCGATTCAGAGTACCGCCGTCCGACCCGCGGGCATAGCCCTGACCAGCGGATTCACCCCATCGGCGGGACGGCCGCGGCACCGGCCGCCAATTCCGGCGGAATAATTGCGCGGTAAACGATTACGCGGTCCGCGCAATGGCCATTCACTCGAGGCCCGCTCGTGGCGCACCGCGCCGTTTCCCATCGGGAACGCAAATTGCCCGTGGGGTAGTCCATTCCGGACCGTCGCATGGCTCCGTTCGGACGATTCGCGGGTGTCACCGCAGCGGTACTGTCAGGGCGCTTGGCGGGGGGCAGCGAGAAGGGATGCTGCCATGGGCGACCGGGACGCTGTCGGTGACCGGCAGGTAATATTTCGCCGAATTCTCCGCGGCGGACAATTCTTGAAACGTTGAACGGCTCTTTCCCCGTGCCCTCGTTTCGGTACCGACTCGACACGGGACAGTCGTGAACCCGACGGCCGCGGACGACGTGTTCTTCTTCCCCACCTCCTCCGGCCAGCGCCGGCTGTGGTGGCTGAACCAGCTCATGCCGGACAGCTCCGCGTTCACCCTCGCCTGGCGGGTGCGCCTCACCGGCCCGCTGGACCCCGGCCGGCTGGCCGCGGCGCTGCGCGCCGTGGTCGGCAGGCACGAGGCGCTGCGCACCACGTTCACCGAGACCGACGGGATGCCGACGCAGGTGGTGGCGGCCTGGGCGCGGGTGCCGCTGGTGGGCATCGAGAAGTCCGCTGTGGACGGTCTGGTGCGCGAGCCGTTCGACCTGGGCACCGGCCCGCTGCTGCGGGCCGGCCTGGTGCGCCACCGGCGCGACGAGCACGACCTGGTGCTCACCGTGCACCGGGCGGTCGCGGACGACTGGTCGTGCGTGCTGCTGTTCGACGAGCTGGCCCGGCTCTACGCCGGCGAGCGGCTGCCCGCGCCGGAGCTGCAGTACCCGGACTACGCGGTGTGGCAGCGCCAGCAGGCCGACGCCAACAGCTTCGCCGACGCGGCCCGCTACTGGGCCGGGGCCCTGGCCGGCGTCCCGACCGAGCTGGTGCTGCCCACCGACCGCCCGCACACCGCGGCCCGCGGGCACGGCGCCGAGCTGGTGACCGAGCTCGACCCGTTTCCCGAGGCGTCGTTCGGCACGCTGCTCGCGGTGTACCAGGCGGTGCTGCACCGGCTGTCCGGGCAGTCCCGCCTGCTGGTCGCGACGCCGGTGTCCGGGCGGACAAGCCCGGCGACCGAGCGGGTGGTCGGGTGCCTGGCCAACACGCTCGCGCTGCCCGCGCGGATCGCCCCGCGGACCACGTTCGCCGGGCTGGCGGCGCGCACGCAGGATGCGGTCGAGCGCGGGCTGGCCAACCAGGACCTGCCGTTCGAACAGCTGGTGGACATGCTGGCGCCGCGGCGCACGATGGCCCACGGGCCGCTGGTGCAGACGATGTTCGCCGTCGAGCCGCCGGTCGAACCGGCCACTGTGGACGGTCTGACGCTGGCCCCGGAGCGGATCGGGACCGGCGGGTCGGCGCTGGACCTGCAGCTGACCGTCGAGCCCGGGCCGCGGCGCTGGCGGGCCCGCTGGACCTACGACACGGACCTGTTCGACGGCCGGACCGTGGCCGGTTTCGCCGACATCTACGCGGTGGCGCTGCGGGCGGCGGTGGGCGATCCGAGCCGCCGGGTCGCCGAGCTGCCCCTGACCAACGCCCGCCCGCCGGCCACCGCGGTGGCGCCCGGCCGTGCGCTCCAGCCGGACCTGCGCCGGTTCGGGGACGCGCCCGCAGTGGCCGGCCAGGACGGCACGCTCACCTACCGCGAGCTGGACGCGGCCGCGAACCGGCTCGCGCACCTGCTGCGCGACCTCGGCGTCGGCCCGGACGTGCCGGTCGCGCTGTGCCTGGCGCGGGGCACAGCGCTGCCGGTCGGCATCCTCGCCACGTGGCGCGCGGGCGGCGGCTACCTGCCGCTGGACCCCGCCTGGCCGGTGGACCGGCTCGCCGCGGCGGCCACCGACGCCGGGGCCGCGGTGCTGGTCACGCACGCCGCGGCCGGGGTCCGGCCGCCGGGCTGCCGGCCGGTCGTCGACCTGGACTCGGCCGACGTCGCCGCCGACCTGGCGGGCCGGCCGGACACGCCACCCGGCGTGCCGGCGCCGCACCCGGACTCGCTCGCGTACCTGCTGCACACCTCCGGGTCCACCGGGCGGCCCAAGGGCGTGGCGGTCACCCACGGCAACGTGGCGAACCTGCTGTCGCATCTGGACTCGCTGCTGGACCTCTCCCCCGCCGACCGGGTCGCCGCGGTCGCCGGCCCGTCGTTCGACATGTCGGTCGCGGAACTGCTGGTGCCGCTGCTGCGCGGCGCGTCGGTCGCGGTGCTGCCGCCGGCGGAGGTCACCGACGCGCACCGGCTGCGCGAGCGGCTGGTCCGGCTCCGGGCCACCGTCCTGCAGGCCACCCCGTCGCTGTGGCGGATGCTGCTGGCCGCGGGCGGGGTGCCGGAGTCGGTGCGGCTGCGGGTGAGCGGCGGCGAGGCGCTCACCCCGGAACTGGCCGCCGCGCTGCGTTCCGGCGGCGCGCGGGTGCTCGACGGCTACGGCCCGACCGAGACCACCGTCTACTCCGCGGTGGGCGAGGTCCGCGACGGGGCGCCGCGGCTCGGCCCGCCGGTGGCCGGCACGACCCTGCACGTGCTCGACCCCGCGCTGGCCCCGGTGCCCGACGGCGTGGTCGGCGAGCTGTACGTCGGCGGTGCCGGGGTGGCGCGCGGCTACCACGCGCTGCCGGGGGCGACCGCCGAGCGGTTCCGTCCCGACCCGTTCAGCGACCGGCCGGGCGCGCGCCTGTACGCGACCGGCGACCTGGTCCGCCGCCGCCGCGACGGGCTGGAGTTCCTCGGCCGCGCCGACCTGCAGGTGAAGGTCCGCGGGTGCCGCGTCGAGCTCGGCGAGATCGAGGCGACGCTGCGCGCGCACGACTCCATCCGGGACGCGGCCGTCACCGCCTGCCGGGTGCACGACGGGGACGTCCGGCTGGTCGGCTACCTGGTGCCGCGGCGCCGGATCGGCATGGCGGAGCTGCGCCCGTGGCTCGCCCGCCGGCTGCCCGACCACATGCAGCCGCAGCGGTACGTCACGCTCAACGCGCTGCCCGTCACACCGTCGGGCAAGCTCGACCGCGCGGCGCTGCCGGAACCGGTGTGGGGGCGACGCAAGCCGACCGTGGTCGCGCCGCGCACCGACGCCGAGCGGCGGCTGGCGGTGATCTGGCGCGAGGTGCTCGGCATCCCGCCGGAGGTGGCGCTCGGCGTGCACGACGACTTCTTCGCGCTCGGCGGGCACTCACTCACCGCGACCCGGCTGATCGCCCGGATCCGCGGCGCGCTCGCCACCGACGTGTCGCTGTCCACCGTGATCACCGCGCCGACGATCGCCGGGCTGGCCCGGGCGCTGTCCGCGCGCCCGGCCGTAACGGGCGCGCCGGACCCGACGAACGTGGGTTAGGACGAGTCACGGAGACCTGGCGCATGGACACCACCACGAGACCGGCGCCCCGGTCCGAGTCGCTGGCCAGGCTGCTCGGTCCGGCGGTGGCGCTGGGTCCCATCAACCTGGCGGGCGCGATCTACCACCGCAACCCGATCCGGGCGCTGTGCAAGGCGCTCGCCGAGCAGATCGGCCGGTCCGCCGAGACCATCGACGCGTCCCTGCAGGTGCTCGTCGCGGAGTGCGACCTGCGCGCCTACGAGTGGCGCAACGCGAGCGCGTGGTGGGGCCGGGCGTACTACCTGCTGGGCGCGCCGGCCGCGATCCTGGCGACGGTGGCCGGGGCCACCGCGCTGTCCGACGCGGTGCCGGCGTTCGTGATCTCGGTGCTGGCGCTGGCCTCGGCCGGCCTGACCACGCTGGTCACCTTCCTCAACACCAACGCGAACCGGGACCGCAACCTCGCGCTGAGCGCGGCGTGGTCCGCGCTGGCCGACGACGTGCGGGTGCGGCTGCTCGACTACGCCGCCGAGCGCTGCGCCGCCGGGGCCGCGGACGAGGCGGGCACCCACCACAAGTACTCGCGCGTGATCGTCGAGGTGAACAAGCGCAAGGCGAAGCTGCTGCGCGGGGAGATCCCCAGCGGGGACGGCCCGGCACAGTCGGTGGGTGCGAGCTGAGCGTTCGGTGACCTGCTGTTCCCGCGCGCCGCCCTTGCCTGGGTGGGCGGGGCGATCGCCGCCCGCAACGGCCCGCCCGGCTGACCGGGCGGTGGCATCGGCGCACCCTGCGGGGACTCGCGGGACCGGAACGGGGGACTCGCGGGTCCGGAGGGTTGGACTCGCGGGTCCGGGGGGGGTCAGCGGTAGCCGGTGGGGTCGGCGGGTTTGCCCTGGCTCTCCACCTCCGCGATGTAGCGCCAGGCGTCCGGGTGGCTGCCGTCGGCGTCGTCGAAGCCGTAGACCCGGGCGAGCCCGCCGGAGGACAGCGAGCGGCCCGACCAGCGGGCCACGTCCGGGTCGGCGGCGAGCGCGGCGGCGGCCCGGCCGACGAAGACCGGCGACTCGGAGATCACGAAGTGCGGCTGGACCGCCGTCGCGTCGCGCCAGTTCTCCTCGGTGACGCCGAACGCGTCCAGCATCGCCTCCGAGCGCAGCCAGCCCGGGGTCAGCGCGACGGCGGTGCAGCCGTACTCGCGCAGCTCCTCCGACTGCGCCAGCGCGAGCCGCTGGACCGAGGTCTTCACCAGGTCGTAGAACAGCCCGGCCTCCGCCCGGTAGGTGGCGTTGGACTCGGCCGTGCCGTCGGTCATCTCGATGACCAGCCCGCCCGGGCGGCGGATCAGCAGCGGCAGCGCGAAGTGGCTGGTGATCGCGTGCGTCTCGACACCCAGGCGGAGCATCCGCAGCCCGCCCGCCAGCGAGTGCTCCCACAGCTTCTTGCCGAAGGTGAGGTAGACGTCGCCGCCCCAGATGTCGTTGACCAGCACGTCCAGCCGGCCCTGCTCGGCGTCGACGCGCTCGACCAGCGCGCGCACCGCGTCGGGCTCCAGATGGTCGACCCGGACCGCGATGCCGGTGCCGCCCGCGGCGGTGACCAGCTCGGCGGTCTCCTCGATCGTCTCCGGCCGGTTCATCTCCGAACGCCGCTCGCGCGTGGTCCGCCCGGTCACGTACACCGTCATGCCCAGCCGCCCCAGCTCGACCGCCACGGCCCGGCCGGCCGCGCGCGTTCCCCCGGCGACGAGCGCCACCCTGTCCTCGGTCATGCCGGTCAGGATGCCCGCGACCCCTGACATCCTCCGGCGGGTTTCTCCGGTTTCGCGCCTGCCCGGCCGGCTGTGAAACCGTTGCCGCACCTGAGCAATCCCTTGCCGCTGCTGGCGCTGACCGAGGACCGGAGGGCCCGGTTCGGGCCGCCGCCATTACGCTTGGTCATATGGTTGGGCCATTTGGGTAGACAAGCTCCACGGCCGTGATCTGCCGCTGGGCTGGATCTAATGTCGGATCCACAGGTCGTGCAGGGCACGGCCTGTTGGCGTCAGGAGCGAGGCGGGCGGATGGGGCGTCGGGCTGGAATTTCGCGAGGTGCTGGCCGTACGCGAGTTCCGCGCGCTGTGGGCCGCCGAGCTGCTGTCGGTCTGCGGCGACCAGCTCGCCCGGGTGGGCCTCGCCGTCCTCGTCTACTCCCGGACCTCGTCCGCGAGCTGGACCGCGCTGACCTACGCCCTGACGTTCCTGCCGGCGCTCGTCGGCGGCGTGCTGCTCGGCGGGCTCGCCGACCGGTTCCCCCGCCGCGACCTGATGGTGGTCGTCGACGTGCTGCGGGCGGTGGTCACCGCGCTCATGGCCATCCCGTCGCTGCCGCTGCCGGCGCTGCTGGCGCTGGTGTGCCTGCTGACCCTCGGTGGCGCGCCGTTCACGGCCGCGGAGCAGGCGTTGCTGCCGGCGATCCTGCACGGCGACCGGTACATCGCCGGGCTCTCGCTGCGCACGATCACCAACCAGACCGCGCAGATCGCCGGGTTCCTCGGCGGCGGCGCGCTGCCGGTGTCGTCGACCCGCACGTCGCGCTCGGGCTCAACGCCGCCACCTTCGCGGTGGGTGCCGCGATCCTGGTGCTCGGCGTGCGCCGCACACCGGCCGCGCGGGGCCGCCGCCCGGCGCGCTCGGCCGGTGCCGCCCTGCTGATCTGGCGGGACCGCCGGATACGCGGCCTGGTCGCGCTGTCCTGGCTGGTGGGCCTGTTCGTGGTGCCCGAGGGCCTGGCCGCGCCGTACGCCGCCGGGCTCGGCGTGACCGCCGCGGCGGTCGGCCTGCTGATGGCCGCGGACCCGGTCGGCAGCATCGCGGGGGCGTGGCTGACCTCCCGCATCCCGCCGTCGCGCCGGGACACGGCGACCACCGTGCTCGCCGTCGGTGCCGGCGTGCCGCTCGCGCTGTGCCTGGCGAACCCGCCGCTCCCGGTGATGGTGCTGCTGTGGGCGGCGTCGGGCGCCTGTTCGGCCGGCTACCTCGTGCTCGCCCGGGCCGCGTTCGTGCTGGTCGTCCCCGACCACAACCGGGGCGCCGCGTCCGGGCTGGCCGGCGCCGGGGTGTTGTCCTCGCAAGGAGTCGCGGTCCTCGGTGCCGGGGTGCTCGCCGACCTGTGCGTCGATGCGTCGCGCCCGCCCCCGCCGGGAACGTTCACGGGTCGGCGCAGGCAGACGCGATGACGATGACATCGATCATGGCGAGTTGCTCACCAGCCGCGGTTCGACATCACTGGTACCTCGTCCCAACGGATGTGCCGCCGAGCACGGCAACGGAGTTGTCAACGTGGGTCTCATCAATCACGATTCGACATCGCTCACACCTCCTCCGAACGGGCATGCGGCCGACAACGGCAAGAGGGGCGCCGGCCACGCAGGGATCACCAGCCCCAGCGCCTCATCGCTCGTACCTCCTCTCGACGCGATGACCGCCGAGGACCTCGACAAGGGCGCTGATCAGCTGACATCCGCCCGATCGGCCCGACCAGCATCCACGTCCATTGATCAGCGGTCCAGGGTGCCGACACGCTGGGCACTCTGGCGAGAGCCTCGCCGGGTGCTGTTCCTCATCCTGCTCGTGGAGGCCGGGGCGGTCGCGCTGACCGTCCTGCTCGCCACGCGCAGTGACGTCGGCCGGCGGGATCTGGTCCTCCTCGGCATCATCATCGGGCTCGGGCTGGCCATGGGTGAGCTGACCCGGCGCGTGGAGCGGGTGCGGCGGCGGTTCACCGACACCCCGCAGGTCAACCTGACCTCGGTGTGGACCTTCTCCGCGGCCCTGGTGCTGCCGCCCGCGCTCACGCCGACCGTCGTCTGCGCGCTGTACCTGCACCTGTTCTGGCGCAGCTGGTACCGGGTGCGCAGCGTGCACGCCTACCGCCTGGTGTTCACCGCGACGACGGTGACGCTGTCGGCCTACACCGCGTGGACCGTCCAGCACCTGCTCGCGCCGGCCGGTGCGGCGCGCTGGGAACAGCCGAGCATGGTGATCGCGACGGCGCTCGCGATCGTGGCGTACTCGGCGGTGAACTCCGGGCTGGTCGGGCTGGCCATCAGCCTGCACGACCTGCGGCTGAACCGGCGGCGCGCGTTGGGCACCGCGAAGGAGACCGCACTCGAGTACGGCACGCTCGGGATGGGTGCGGTCACCGCGCTGCTGATCTCGGCCAACCCGGGCTGGGCGCTGATGATGGTGCCGGCGCTGCTCGTGCTGCACCGCAGCGTGCTGATCCGCCAGCTCGAGGCGGCGGCGTCGACCGACCAGAAGACCGGCCTGGCCAACGCCACGGCGTGGACGAACTTCGCGTCGGCGGAGATCCGGCGGGCGCAGCGGGACCGGACGCAGGTCGGCGTGCTGATGGTCGACCTGGACCACTTCAAGGCGGTCAACGACGCGTACGGGTACCTGGTCGGCGACCGGGTACTGCAGGCGGTGGCCGACACGCTGACCGCGTGCGCGCGCCGCTACGACGTGGTCGGCCGGTGGGGCGGCGAGGAGTTCGTGGTGCTCTGCCCGGAGGTGTCGGCCGACGGGCTGCGCCGCCTCGGCGAGCGCATCTGCGAGCGGGTGCGCGACCTGCGGGTCCCGCTGGCCGACGGGAGCGGCGCGGCGGTGGAGAGCCTGTCGGTGTCGGTGGGCATCGCGGTGTACCCGGAGTTCGGCCCCGAGCTGCAGGACGTCCTGCTGGCCGCCGACGACGCCCTGTTCGTCGCCAAGGACTCCGGCCGCAACCAGGTCCAGACCATCATCGCGGCGATCGGCGACCTCGGCGCGCCGCGGGCTCCCAGCCGGGGCTCCTGACCCGCCCGTTCGGCGCGGCGCGACCTCAGCCGGACGTGTCGACCGAGTCGTCGGGTTTCGCGGCCTGGTAGGCGGCGCGGGCGCGGCTGAGCTCGCCGCGATGCTCCTCGGCCCACTTGGCGAGCGGGAGCAGCGCGCGCAGCAGCGAGCGGCCCATCGGGGTGAGCTGGTACCAGGTCGAGCCGAACCGGCTCGGACGATCGATCTTGGTCACCAGGCCGTCGCGCTGCATGCGGTGCAGGGTGTCGGTCAGCACCTTCTGGCGCAGCGGCCGCTCGTGGGTCACCCAGCCGAGTCGCTCCTCGGTCCGGTTGATGTGCTCGAGCAGCTTCGAGTAGGTCATGGGGCGCGCGGTCAGCGAGGCCAGCACGGCCGTGACCCACTGCCCCGACAACGCACTCATCGCCTCGTGGATACCGTGCCGGTACGGCAGGCTCTCCTCACTCATGAACACCCCCGTCCTCGGCAGAACACCAGTGTGCCCGATCGGCGACGTTCCGTGGTCGCCTGGGAGCCGTGAACCACATTACTCCGAACGAGTGAATGCTTCCGCGGAACAGCAGGTCGCCGGTCGCAGTCACCCGGTTGCGCACCTACGCACCTTGCAGTGCGCCGGGGGGCGCGGTGTACGAAAGGCGAGCCGCGGCGGATTGGCTGCGGGTCGGGGAGCCGGGGCGACGGTGACACCGATGAATCCGAGCCGCGGGCGACCATCCTCGCCCGCGTCGTCGGTGTCATCGTCAACCTGTGCTCCTGTCTCGGGCGGCGGCCGAACTGGCCGGCGGGAAGCAAGGCGGCCCGGATGAGGGGTGCCGTCGGGCGGCCCGCCGGCCATGGCCGCGCCGGGACACCGCCGGTGATCGCTGTGAGGGGGGTCACCGGCGGCCGGCGGCCCCCGGACTACCGGCCGAGGCCGCCGGCGACCTTCTCCGCGACCAGCTCGAAGGAGCGGGTCCGCTCGGCGATGTCGTAGACCATGGTGGTCAGCATCAGCTCGTTCGCGCCCGTGCGCTCCAGCAGCCCGCCCAGCCGGCGGCGGACCGTCTCCGGCGAGCCGACCGCCTGGTCGGCGAACCGGTCCTCGGCGAACGCGCGCTCCTGGTCGGTGTACGGGTAGGCCGCGGCCTCCTCCGGGGTCACCAGCGGCTCCGGACTGCCCTGGCGCAGCTTCAGGAACGCCAGCGAGGCCGGCCCGGCCAGGAACCGGGCCCGCTCGTCGGTGTCCGCGCAGATGGTGTTGACCGCGACCTTCGCGTACGGCTCTGCCAGCCACCGCGACGGCCGGAACGAGGAGCGGTACAGCTCCAGCGCCGGCACCGTGTTCGCCGAGCTGAAGTGGTGCGCGAACGAGAACGGCAGCCCCAGCAGCCCGGCGAGCTGCGCGGAGAAGCCGCTGGACCCCAGCAGCCAGATCGCCGGCTCGTTCCCCCGCCCGGGCACCGCCGTGATCGGCGCGGAGTCGCCCTCGAAGTACCCGACGAGGTCGCTCAGCTCCTGGGGGAAGTTCTCCGCCGAGAGCCCGGCCATCGTGCGGCGCAGCGCGAGCGCGGTGCGCTGGTCGGTGCCCGGCGCGCGCCCGATGCCGAGGTCGATGCGCCCCGGGTGCAGCGCCTCCAGCGTGCCGAACTGCTCGGCCACCACCAGCGGCGCGTGGTTGGGCAGCATCACCCCGCCGGAGCCGACGCGGATCGTCGAGGTCGCGGCCGCCAGGTGGGCGATCAGCACGGCGGGCGCGGAGCTCGCGATCGACGGCATGTTGTGGTGCTCGGCCACCCAGAACCGCCGGTACCCCAGCTCCTCCACCCGCCGGGCGAGCGAGGTGGTCGCGCGCAGCGCGTCGGTGGCCCGGGCGTCGCGCGCCATCGGGGCGAGGTCGAGGACGGAGAGCGGAACGTCGATCACATTCCGGCCAACCGCCCCGGGCCGCCGATTTGTTCCCCGGCCGCCTCCGCCCCGGAGTAGTCGGTTGCTCCTTGACGTCACGAATGCGCTGGTTGGCCGTCGCCGCCGGGTCGATCACCGGCTAGATTGCCGCGCAGCCGCACCAATGGAGGGCAGCATGTCGTTCCGTCGCGCCGTGGCGGCGCTTCTGGTTCCACTGGTCGTCGCCGGGCTGGCGACGACCCCGGCGGTCGCCGACCGCGGGCACCACGACGGCGGGCCGCGGGCGCTGCACTCGCTGCGCGGCCCGGTCACCGACGAGAACTTCTACTTCGTCATGGCCGACCGGTTCGCCAACGGCGACACGGCCAACGACCAGGGCGGGCTGGGCTCCGACCCGCTGGTGTCGGGCTTCGACCCGACGAAGAAGGGCTTCTACAACGGCGGCGACCTCAAGGGGCTGCGCGGCAAGCTGGACTACATCCAGGGCCTGGGCACCACGTCGATCTGGCTGACGCCGAGCTTCAAGAACAAGGCGGTCCAGCTGGAGGACGGGCCGTCGGCCGGCTACCACGGCTACTGGATCACCGACTTCACCCAGATCGACCCGCACCTGGGCACGAACGCGGACCTGGCGGCGCTGATCCGCGACGCGCACAGGCGCGGCATGAAGGTCTACTTCGACATCATCACCAACCACACCGCGGACGTCATCGGCTACCAGCAGGGCGCGCGCAAGGCGTACACCTCCAAGGACGTCTCGCCGTACCGGACCGCCTCCGGGCAGGTGTTCGACGACCGCGACTACGCCGGCGGGCACAGCTTCCCCGCGCTCGACCCGGCCACCTCGTTCCCGTACACGCCGGTGCTCGACCCCGACGAGCAGAACCTGAAGGTGCCGGCCTGGCTCAACGACGTGACGCTGTACCACAACCGCGGCGACACCACGTTCACCGGCGAGGACTCGCAGTACGGCGACTTCTTCGGGCTGGACGACCTGTTCACCGAGAACCCGCGCGTCGTCAACGGCATGATCGACATCTACGAGCGCTGGATCGCCGACTTCGGCGTGGACGGCTTCCGCATCGACACGATGAAGCACGTCAACGACGAGTTCTGGCAGCAGTTCGGGCCGCGGGTGCTGAAGTTCGCCCACCAGCACGGCAAGCGCGACTTCTTCATGTTCGGTGAGGTCTTCGACACCTCGAAGAGCTACACGTCGCACTTCACCACGACCGACACCATGCAGTCGGTGCTGGACTTCCCGTTCCAGGACGCGGCCCGCAAGTTCGCCTCCGGCGGCGCGCCGACCGACTCGCTCGCGACGTTCTTCGCCGACGACGACTGGTACACCGACGCGGACTCCAACGTCTACGAGCTACCGACGTTCCTGGGCAACCACGACATGGGCCGGTTCGGCAGCTTCGTGGTGGCCGACAACCCGGGCGCGGGCGACGCGGAGTGGGTGGCGCGCGACCGGCTCGGGCACGAGCTGATGTACTTCTCGCGCGGCAACCCGGTGATCTACTACGGCGACGAGCAGGGCTTCACCGGGCCGGGCGGGGACCAGGACGCGCGGCAGACCATGTTCGCCTCCCGGGTGCCGGACTACCTCGACGACGACCTGCTGGGCACGGACGCGACGCACGCGAGCGACAACTACACGACGACGCACCCGCTGTACCGGTCGATCAGCAGGCTGGCGTCGGTCACCCGGGCGAACCCCGCGCTGCGTGACGGGACCCAGCAGAGCCGGCTGTCGTCCTCGGCCGCCGGGATCTACGCGTTCTCCCGCATCGACCGCCACCAGCAGCGGGAGTACGTGGTGGCGCTGAACAACAGCGAGCAGCCGGCCACCGCGGCGATCCCCACGTACACGTCGAAGCGGTCCTACGCCCGGGTCTACGGCTCCGGCCCGTCGCGGCTGTCCTCCGGGCGGGACGGCAAGCTCACGGTCACCGTGCCCGCACTGTCCACTGTGGTCTACGCGCTCGACGGGCGGATCCCGCGCTCGCACCACGCGCCGTCGATCTCGCTGGCCACGCCGGTGCCGGCGCAGGCGTCGCGCGGGCGGATGGAGGTCAGCGCGTCGGTCGGCGGCTCGTCGCTGTACGAGGTGAGCTTCGAGGCGCGGGTGGCCGGCGGGCGCTGGCGGCCGATCGGGACCGACGACAACGCGCCGTACCGGGTGTTCCACGACGTGTCGGGGCTGGCGCCGGGGACGCCGGTGGAGTACCGGGCGGTCGTGCAGGACAACGGCGGGCACACCCGGTCCGCGCCGGCGGTGCGCGCGCGGGTGCCGCAGCCGCTGCTGACGATCGAGGCGCCGGCCGAGGGTGGCGGCGTGCGCGGGACCGTCGAGGTGCGCGCGATGGCCGACCCGGAGAAGCCGTCGCACGTGGTGTCGTTCGAGCGCAGCGTCGACGGCGGCCCGTGGACCGTGGTCGGCAGCGACGACACGTCGCCGGCGTACACGGTGTTCGACGACCTGGGCGCGCTGAACCTGGCGGCCGGGACGCCGGTGTCCTACCGCGCGACCCTGCCGAGCGGCGCGGTGAGCGCGACGCGGACGGTGCACTACGCGGGCCCGCCGCTGCAGACGGCGACGCTGCGGTACTTCCGCCCGGCGGGCGACTACACCGACTGGGGCCTGCACATGTGGGGCGACGCGGTCGACCCGGCGGTGCTGGCGCAGATCGCCTGGGACCACCCGTGGCCGCTGACCCGGGTCGAGGACGGCTGGGCGGTGTACGAGATCCCGCTGGTGGACGACACCAAGCCGGTGAACTTCATCATGCACCTGCCGTCGGGTGACACCGTCCCGGACACCCGGGAACCGGGCGGCGACAGGTCGTTCCGCCCGATCGACACCCCGACCGTCTGGATCAAACAGGGCGACCCGACGGTCTACTCGACCCAGCCGGGCACCTGACCGACCTCGCGAGTCCAACGCCCCGGACCCGCGAGTCCAACCCTCCGAACCCCCGAGTCCCACACACCAGACCCCCCCGAGGGTTGGACTCGCGGGTCGGGAGGGTTGGACTCGCGGGGTGGGTGGGCGGATAGGTTGGGCGGCGTGGCGGGTAGGGGAACGCCGGCGACCGCGTTGCTGGCCAGGCAGCGGGTGCCGCACCAGGTGCACGAGTACGCGCACGACCCGCGGTCGGCGTCCTACGGGTCCGAGGCCGGCGAGGTGCTCGGCGTGGGCGCCGAGCGGGTGTTCAAGACGCTGGTCGCCGAGGTCGACGGGGTGCTGACGGTCGGCGTGGTGCCGGTCGCGGGGCAGCTCGACCTCAAGGCGCTCGCCGCGGCCGCGGGTGGCAAGAAGGCCAGGATGGCCGAGGTCGCCGCGGCCGAGCGGGCCACCGGGTACGTCGCCGGCGGGATCTCGCCGCTCGGCCACCGCAAGCGATTGCCTGTGGTGGTGGACAGCTCGGCCACCGGCTTCGAGACGATCTTCTGCAGCGGCGGGCGCCGCGGCCTGGAGATCGAGCTCGCCCCCGCCGAGCTGGTCCGGCTCGCCGCCGCGACCGTGGCCCCGATCGCCGCCGGGCGCTGACCCGCCACACCCCGCGCACCGGGACCGCGGTGGCCACCGGCCCGGCGCTGATCTGCGGGAAGCGCCGCGGTGGGTCAGGATCGGCGGCATGCGTTGCGTGGTGTTCGGAGCGACCGGGTACATCGGCGGGCGGCTGGTGCCCGAGCTGCTCGGCGCGGGTCACCGGGTCCGGGCGGTCGCGCGCGACCCGGGCAAGCTCGACGAGGTGCCCTGGCGCGAGCGGGTCGAGGTCGTCCGCGGTGACGTGACCGACGCGGCGAGCGTCGAGGCGGCGGTCGCCGGGCAGGACGTCGTCTACTACCTCGTCCACTCGCTGCACCGAGCGCGACTTCGTCGACGTCGACCGGGCCGCGGCGGGCACGGTGGCGCGGGCCGCGCCGCGCGCGCGCGGCGCATCGTCTACCTCGGCGGGATCACACCCCCGACCGGCGAGCTGTCCCCGCACCTGCGGTCGCGCAAGGAGGTCGGGGACATCTTCCTCGACTCCGGCGTGCCGGCCGCGGTGCTCAACGCGGCGGTCATCATCGGCTCCGGGTCGGCCAGCTTCGAGATGCTGCGCTACCTCACCGAACGCCTCCCCGCGATGGTCACCCCGCGCTGGGTGCACAACCGGATCCAGCCGATCGCCGTGCGCGACGTGCTGCACTACCTGATGCACGCCGCCACGCTCGACGACGACGTCGACCGGGCCTTCGACATCGGCGGCCCGGACGTGCTCACCTACCTCGACATGATGCGCCGCTACGCCGTGGTGGCCGGGCTCCCGCGCCGCGTGGTCGTCCCGGTCCCGGTGCTCACCCCCTGGCTATCCGCGCAGTGGGTCAACCTGGTCACCCCGGTCCCGCGCAGCATCGCCGTCCCGCTGATCGAGTCGCTCGTGCACGAGGTCGTGGTCCGCGACCGGGACGTGGCCCGGTACATCCCCGACCCGCCGGACGGGCCGACGCACTACGAGGCCGCCATCGAGCTCGCCCTCACCCGCATCCGCGACGCCGACGTGCCCACCCGCTGGTCGGACGCGAGCGCCCCCTCCGACTCGCTGCCCACCGACCCCGACTGGTCCGGCGGCACCGTCTACACCGACGTCCGCGAGCTGCACACGCCCGCCGACGCCGAGAAGCTCTGGCAGGTCATCGAGTCCATCGGCGGCGAGCACGGCTGGTACTCCTTCCCACTCGCCTGGTCGGTCCGCGGCTGGATCGACCGGCTCGCCGGCGGCGCCGGGCTGCGCCGCGGGCGGCGTGACCCGCGCCGGCTGCACACCGGCGAGGCGCTCGACTGGTGGCGGGTGGAGCGGCTGGAACGCCCGCACCTGCTGCGGCTGCGGGCCGAGATGCGCGTGCCCGGCCGCGCCTGGCTGGAGCTGTCCGCCACCCCCGACGGGGCGGGCGGCGCCACCTACCGGCAGCGGGCGGTCTTCGAGCCGCGCGGGCTCGCCGGGCACCTCTACTGGAAGTCGATCGCCCCGTTCCACGACGTCATCTTCGGCGGCATGGCCCGCAACATCACGGGCACCGCCGAGCACGAGGAGGTGTCCTGAAATGTCCTGGCTCCCCCGCGCCCTCGGCGCCGCCACCGCCGCCTACGGGGCGGCGATCACCGCACGCCCGGCGCTGCTGCTCCGGCCGTCCGGCATGCTGCGCGGCGGCGCGCCGGAACCCGAGCAGGAGACGTTCGTCCGCACGCTCGGCATCCGCGACCTGGCCTCCGGCGTGGCGATGGCGCTGGCGCCGACCCGCGCGGCCATGCGCACCGCGATCGCCGTCCGGGTGGCCTCCGACCTCGGCGACCTGGCCGTGCTCGGGCAGGCGCTCAAGGACCGGCCGGAACGCGCGAAGGTGATGGCCGTGGCCGGCGGCTGGGCCGCGCTGTGCGCGCTGTCCGCGCTGACGACGAGGAAGCGTTGACGACCACGATGACCACCACGATCGCGGTCTTCACCCGCGACCTGCGCGTCCACGACAACCCGATGCTCGCCGCCGCCACCCGCGGGGCCGACCACGTCGTGCCGGTGTTCGTCCGGGACGAGCGGGTCGGCGACCGGTTCGCCGCCGGGCGCCGGCGGTTCCTCGACGAGTGCCTGGCCGACCTCGACACCTCGCTGCGCCGCATCGGCGGGCGGCTCGTCGTGCGGGAGGGCCGCCCGGCCGAGGAGATCGGCAGGCTCGCCGAGCGGACCGGCGCGTCCCGGGTGCACATCTCCGGCGACGTCTCCGCGTTCGCGGCGTCCCGCGAGCGTGGTCTGGCGCGGGCGCTGCGCCGCCGCGAGCTGGTGGTGCACGACGACGTGCACACCGTCGTCGCGCCCGGTGCGGTGCTGCCGCAGGGCCGCGACCACTACGCGGTGTTCGGCCCGTACCACCGCCGCTGGGCCGCGGCGGGGCGGCGGCGGGTGACGCCGGTACCGGAGCGGATCGCGCTGCCGGCGCGCGTCCGGCCCGGCGCGGTGCCGAGGCGCACCGGCGAGGGCGGCGAGACCGCGGCCCGCCGGCGCGCGGCCGCCTGGCTGGACGCGGACGTCCGGGAGTACGAGGCACAGCACGACGCGCTCGCGGCCGACCGCACCTCCCGGCTCTCGCCCTACCTGCACCTGGGCTGCGTGTCGCCACTGGAGCTCGCCCGCCGGGCCGGGCGCGGCGCCGGCGCCGGGGCGTTCGTCCGGCAGCTGGCCTGGCGCGACTTCCACCACCAGGTGCTCGCCGCCCGCCCGGACGCCGCGCACCGCGACTACCGCGACCGCGGCGACCGGTGGCGCGGGGACCCGGACGCGCTCCGGGCCTGGCAGGAGGGCCGCACCGGCATCCCGATCGTCGACGCGGGCATGCGCCAGCTGCGCGCCGAGGGATGGATGCACAACCGGGCCCGGCTGATCACCGGCAGCTTCCTCACCAAGACGCTCTACCTCGACTGGCGCGCGGGCGCGGCGCACTTCTTCGCCTGGCTGCTCGACGGCGACGTCGCGAACAACTGCCTCAACTGGCAGTGGGTGGCCGGCACGGGCACCGACACCCGGCCCAACCGCGTGCTCAACCCGCTGCGCCAGGCCGAGCGGTACGACCCCGACGGCGACTACGTCCGCCGGTACGTGCCCGAGCTGTCGCATGTGGACGGCGCGGCGGTCCACCGGCCGTGGCGGCTGCCCGAGCGCGAGCGGCGCGGCTACCCCGCGCCGATCGTCGACCTCGCCGACGCGCGCGCCCGGTTCCTCACCGCCCGCGGGTAGCACCGGACCGTCGGTGCCCGGGTGCAGAATCGTCGGCATGAACCACCCGGCTCCCGACGCGGCGGCGATCGCGGCCGCGACCTCAGGTGACGAGCACGCGTTCGGCGCGCTCGCCGAGCGGCACCGGCGCGAGCTGCACGTCCACTGCTACCGCATGCTCGGCAACTTCTTCGACGCCGAGGACGCGGTGCAGGAGACCCTGGCGCGCGCGTGGAAGGCCCGCGGCGGCTTCACCGGCACCGGGTTCCGCGCCTGGCTCTACAAGATCGCCACGAACACCTGCCTGGACACCATCCGGCGCACCCGGCGCCAGGTGCCGACGGCGGACTCGCCCGCCGAGATCCCGTGGCTGCAGCCCTACCCCGACCGGCTGCTCGACCAGGCCGCGCCGCCGGACACCGAACCCGGCACGGCGCTGGTCGCGCGGGAGACCGTGGAGCTGGCGTTCCTCACCGCGATCCAGCTCCTGCCGGCCCAGCAGCGGGCGATCCTGATCCTGCGCGACGTGCTCGACTGGTCCGCCCGGCAGGCCGCCGAGCTGCTCGACACCTCGGTCGCCGGGGTGAACAGCGCGCTGCAGCGGGCCCGCGCGACGCTGCGCGACAAGCTGCCCGCACGCGACACGATGAGCCCCGACCCGCCCTCGAAGGTGCAGCGGGAGCTGCTCGCGCGCTACATCGACGCCCACGAGCGCGCCGACGTGTCGGCGCTCAGCGAGCTGGTGCGCGACGACATCCGGATCACCATGCCGCCGCACCCGTGGGTCTACGACGGCATCCCGGCGCTCGCGCCGCTGGTCCAGGACGCGTTCGGCGGCTCGCACGGCGACTGGCTGCTGGTGCCCACCCGCGCGAACCGCGGCCTCGCGGCCGCCAACTACCTGCGCGGGCCGGGCGAGGACGCCTACCAGGCGTTCAAGATCGACGTCATGCGGTTCGCCGGCGACCGGATCGCCGAGATCACCACGTTCGACGCCACGCTGTTCGACGCGTTCGGGCTGCCGAAGGTCATGGAGGGCAAGCGGTGAGGTTCCTGCTGATGCTGTGTGCCGACACGTCGGTCGACCAGAGCTACGAGCTGCCCGGCTGCGCGCAGTGGTCGCAGGAGATGGCCGAGCGCGGCGTGCTGCTCGACGCGATGGGCCTGCACGAGCCGAAGGAGGCGACCACCGTCCGGGTCCGGGCGGGCGAGGTCCTGCACACCGACGGTCCGTTCGCGGAGACGAAGGAGCAGATCGGCGGTCTCACGCTGATCGAGTGCGCCGACCGCGAGGAGGCGCTGCGGGTCGCGTCAAGCCATCCCTGGGCCGGGGTCGGCATGATCGAGGTCCGCCAGGTGCTCGGCTAGCCGGTCCAGGAACGGGCGCTGCCCGCCCACGATCCTCGCCTCCGCGTCGGGCAGCGCGAACCACCCGACCCGGTCCAGCTCCGGGAACTCGCGCAGCTTTCCCGACCGCGGCGGCCACTCCATCTCGAACGTCCCGGGCACCACCGCGGCCGGGTCGAGGTCACCGGCCACCGCCCACACCGTCACCGTCTTGCCGCCGGACTGGCGGACCTCGCCCAGGCCGACATACTCGCCCTCGGGCGCCGGCAGGCCCAGCTCCTCGGCGAACTCGCGGCGCGCCGCGAGCGCGGGCTCCTCGGGCGGCTCGTACTCTCCCTTGACCACCGTCCAGGCACCGGCGTCCTTGCGTGCCCAGAACGGGCCGCCCATGTGGCCGAGCAACACCTCGACTCCCGCCGGGGCCCGGCGGAACAACAGAATCCCCGCACTGCGCTTCGCTGGCACGACGCCCAGTCTGACACCGACAAATAAAATTGTCTTGACAAATCATGTTGTCCACAGGCAGACTTCCGGCATGTTCGATGTAGCAGTGATCGAGGACCCGGCCGCGGCCGAGGTCTCCCTGGACCCGACGAGGTCCAGGTTGCTGGCCGAGCTGGCCGAGCCGGGGTCGGCGACGACGCTGGCCGGCCGGGTGGGCCTGCCCCGGCAGAAGGTCAACTACCACCTGCGCGCACTGGAGCGCCACGGGCTGGTCGAGCTGGTCGAGGAACGCCGCAAGGGCAACATGACCGAGCGGGTCCTGCAGGCCACCGCCTCGTCCTACGTGATCTCCCCGGCCGCCCTCGCCGCGGTGGCGCCCGACCCGGAGCGCGCGCCCGACCGGCTCTCCGCCCGCTGGCTGCTGGCGCTGGCCTCGCGGCTGGTGCGCGACGTCGGCACGCTGCTCACCGGCGCGACCAAGGCGCAGAAGCGGCTCGCGACGTTCGCCCTCGACGGCGAGGTCCGGTTCGCGAGCGCGGCCGACCGGGCGGCGTTCGCCGAGGAGTTGGCGCAGGCGGTCACCACGCTGATCGGCCGGTACCACGACGAGAACGCCGAGGGCGGGCGCGACCACCGGCTGATCGTCGCGGTCCACCCCACGGTCCGGGAGCCGTGATGGGCCGCGAGTTCGACCGCCACGACAGCGTCGAGGTCGACGCCACCCCGGAGCAGGTCTGGCAGGCCATCGCGACCGGGCCGGGCATCGACTCCTGGTACATGGGCCGCAACGAGGTCGACTACGACGAGGCCACCGGCACCGGCACGGTCCGCCAGGCGTTCGGCGGCTACCGGCCCGAGCACCGGGTCACCGCGTGGGAGCCGATGCGCCGCCTCGCCTACCGCTCCGGCGAGGCGACCGACGGCCGGTTCATCGCCTACGAGTTCCTCGTCGAGGGCCGCGACCGGGGCACCACCGTGCTGCGCATGGCCACCAGCGGCTTCCTCCCCGGCGACGACTGGGAGGCCGAGTACGACGCGATGACCAAGGGCGGCGCGCTGTTCTTCGCCACGCTCGGCACCTACCTGGACCACTTCGCCGGCCGGACCGCGGTGCCGGTCACCGTGTTCGGCCCGGTGATCACCGACTGGGAGCGCGCCCGGGCGAGGCTCACCGCCGCCCTCGGACTGCCCGCGCAGCCGCGGCCCGGCGACCCGGTGCACGTCGAGCCGGCCGGGCTCGGGCCGATCGACGGCGAGGTCTTCTTCGCCAACGAGCACACCCTCGGCGTGCGCACGCCCGACGCGCTCTACCGGTTCCTGAAGGGCTTCACCGGCCCGATCGTCGCCGGGCACCACCTGTTCGGCCGCACCGACCCGGCCGCCGCCGAGCACGCCTGGCGGTCCTGGCTCACCACGACCTTCTCGTGAAAGGGGAACGACCATGACCACGACCACCGTCACGTCCGCGGACGGCACCACGATCGCCTACGAGCGCACCGGCGACGGCCCGCCGCTGGTCGTCGTCGACGGCGCCCTGTGCCACCGCGGCCAGGGGCCGTCCCGCCCGCTGGCCGCCGAGCTCGCCGGCGAGTTCACCGTGTTCACCTACGACCGGCGCGGGCGCGGCGAGAGCGGCGAGTCCGGCGAGATCGCCCTCGAGCGCGAGGTGGAGGACATCGCGGCGCTCACCAAGGAGGCCGGCGGGAACCCGCACCTGGTCGGCGCGTCGTCCGGCGCTGTGCTCGCGCTGGAGGCCGCCAACCACGGCGTCGGGGTCGGCAGGGTGGCGATGTACGAGCCGCCGCTGATCGTGGACGACACGCACCGCCCGCTGCCCGCCGACTGGGTGCCGCGGCTGGACGCGATGATCGCCGAGGGGCGCACCGGCGACGCGGTCAAGGAGTTCATGCGGTTCGTCGACGTGCCCGCGTTCGGCATCGCGATCATGCGGCTGCTCCCGGTGTGGTCGAAGCTCAAGCGCCTGGCCCCGACGCTGCGCTACGACTTCGCGTTCATGGCCGGGCTCCAGCGCGGCCGCCCGCTGCCGGAGAACCGGTGGTCGTCGGTCACCCAGCCGGTGCTCGTCGCCGACGGCGGCAAGAGCCCGGCCTGGATGCACCACGGCTGCCGGGCGCTGACCGAGGCGCTCGCGAACCCGGTCCACCGCACCATCCCCGGCCAGACGCACCTGGTGAAGGCCACGGCGCTGGCACCGGTGGTGCGGGAGTTCCTCACCACCTGAGGCATCCCTTACCCCGTCTTACCCGTCCCCGGGCCGCCCTCAGGCGCCCGGGTAAGGGGCCGGACGGCCGGGTATGGGTGATCGTCCGATGCCCGGCACCCCGCCTCAGGACGAATCTTCTCCTTGCCAGCGGAGGACAACCGGCAAGGAGAAGCCCGATGAACACCTCACCCGAGATCGTGAAGGCCGAGATGGACTACCGGGTCGAGCGCGCGCTGGGCGACGTGCGGCGCGGCACGACCCTGGAGCACCTGCGCGCGGCGCGGGAGAGCCACCCGTCCTGGTGGCGGCGCCTGCGGGTGCAGCACCACTCCACCGACCACTCGACCGACACGGCGGCATGAGCCGCGACGGCCCCGTGCGGGCCGCCACGAGACACGGAACGACGCCTTCGCGGACACACCGCGAGGGCGTCGTTCCCGTCATGCCGTGTGCGCGATCAGCTCCCGCAGCACCAGCGGCCAGTTCTCCCGGGGAAACTCGTGACCGGTGTGCGGCAGCGCGACCAGCCGGGCGCCCGGGATCTCGCGGGCCAGCGCCTCGCCGTGGGCGATCGGGAACAACGGGTCCTCGGTGCCGTGCAGCACCAGGGTCGGCGCGGTGATGCCGGGCAGGTCCGGCCGCCAGCTCCGCCCGTCGCCCTCGGTCGCGTAGTGGTTCTTCGCCGCCGACTCCGGCGATGTCGTCCGCTCCAGCGCGACGGCCGCGACCTCGCGCACCGCCGCCGCGTCGAACGGCCGGGTCGGCGACGCCCCCGCCCGCCAGCTCGCCACCAGGTGGTCGAGCACCGCCGCGCGGTCGGTCCAGTCCGGCTCCGGGGGCTCGGTGACGCCGCCCGCCGGCAGGTCCGGGTCGCCCGCCCCGCCGCTGGTGGAGATCAGCGTCAGCGTGCGCACCCGGCCGGGCTCGCGGATGGCCAGCAGCTGCGCGATC
Source organism: uncultured Actinomycetota bacterium (assembly GCA_963727495.1). Taxonomy (GTDB): domain Bacteria; phylum Actinomycetota; class Actinomycetes; order Mycobacteriales; family Pseudonocardiaceae; genus Actinophytocola. The sequence continues at coordinate 159,065 of CAVSGQ010000006.1, forward strand.
GCCCCGCCCATCGACATGCCGACCATGTGCGCCGACGCCACCCCGAGCGCGTCGAGCACCCCGGTCGCGTCCGCGAACAGCTCGCCGGAGGTGTAGCCCGGCCGGCCCGGCGGGTAGCTCGCCGACTCGCCGGTGTCGCGGTGGTCGTAGCGGATCACGAACCGTCCGGCGTCCGCGAGCCGCGTGCAGAACTCCGGCTCCCACCAGTCCATCGAGGCCCCGGCGCCCATGATCAGCAGCACCGCCGGGTCGGCCGGCGAGCCGAACGTCGAGGCCGCGATCCGCACCCCGCGCACGTCGAGCAGCATCAGCGCGCCACCCGGCCGAGCCTGCCGAGCAGCGCGACGAACGGCGGCGCGTCCGCCGGTACCGGCACCGGGTCGGCGAACATGCCCGGCCGCACCGCGCCGAAGGAGAACCCGTCGACCGCGGCAACCACGTCCGCGGACGGCGAGTACGCCAGCCCCGCGCCGGTGGCGAGATCCCAGCCGTGCACCAGCGACTCGGACATGCTGATGGTGGCGATGACCCGGCCCGGCACGGTGCCGCCGGTGGGGAACGGGAACTCGGCCGTCAGCGCGTCCGGGCGGGCGAAGGCGTCCAGGCAGCGGTGCGCCGCGGCGTGGTAGGCCGCGAGCAGGTCGGCCGGACGTTGCGCCTGTTCGCCCGACACGATGCCCGCGATGGAGTCGAGGGCGTCCACGAGATGGTCGGCCACCTGCCGCACGGTCCACTCGGTGCACGGGCTCGGTGCGTCCCACCTCCCGGGCGGGATCGCGGCGAGCACCTCGCCGGTGTAGTGGTAGCAGGGTGCCAGCAGGTCGAGGTCGACGCCGGTCAGCTGGGTCATTCGGTCCTCCCTGAATCCGGTTGTCCGCCCCACCGACGAACAGCCCCCGCCCGGATCGACAGCCTCAGGAGGAAACCTCCGCGAGCCGTGCGGTGAGGTAGCGGCGCTCGGTGTCGCCGCCGGCCAGCTCGAGGGCCGCGCGGTAGGCGTCGGCGGCCTCGGCGCGGCGGTCCAGGCGGCGCAGCAGGTCCGCCCGGGTCGCCGGGAGCAGGTGGTACCCGGTGAGCTCGCCGGTCTCGGCGAGCCGGTCCACCAGCTCCAGCCCGGCCGCCGGCCCCTCGGCCATGGCGACCGCGACCGCCCGGTTCAGCTCCACCACCGGCGAGGGCACGTACCGGGCCAGCTGGGCGTACAGCGAGGCGATCTGGGGCCAGTCCGTCTCCCCGGCGGTGCGCGCGGTCGAGTGGCAGGCCGCGATCGCCGCCTGCACCTGGTAGGGCCCCGGCACCCCGCGGCGCAGCGCCGTCTCCAGCAGCGCCACCCCCTCGGCGATCTCCGCGGCGTCCCAGCGGGCGCGGTCCTGCCGCTCCAGGGTGACCAGCTCCCCGTCCGGCGAGACCCGCGCCGCCCGGCGCGCGTCGTGCAGCAGCAGCAGCGCCAGCAGCCCTTCGACCTCCGGCTCGCCGGGCATCAGCGAGACCAGCACCCGGGCGAGCCGGATCGCCTCCTCGGTCAGCGAGCGGCGCACCAGGTCGGTCCCGGCCGTGGCCGCGTAGCCCTCGTTGAACAGCAGGTACAGCACGCCCAACACGGCGTTCGTGCGCTCGGCGAGCAGGTGCGCGGGCGGCACCCGGTACGGGATGCCGGCGTTGCGGATCTTCTTCTTCGCCCGCACCAGCCGCTGCGCCATGGTCGCCTCCGGCACCACGAACGCGCGCGCGATCTCCGGTGTGGTCAGCCCGGCCAGGGTGCGCAGCGTCAGCGCCACCCGCGCCTCGAACGCGAGCGCCGGGTGGCAGCAGGTGAAGATCAGCCGCAGCCGGTCGTCGCGGATCTCCTCCGGCGGATCGGGCTCCCGCGGCGGGCCGGCCAGCGCCGCCACCTCCCGCAGCTTCGCCGCGCCGACCGCCGCGCGCCGCAGCCGGTCGGTCGCCCGGTTGCGCGCGGTGGTCGTCAGCCACGCCCCCGGCCGGTCCGGCACGCCGTCGCGGCCCCAGCGCTCCAGCGCCGCCGCGAACGCGTCCTGCGCGCACTCCTCGGCGAGGTCCCAGTCCCCGGTCACCCGGATCAGGGTGGCCACCACCTGGCCCCACTCCGCGCGGAACGCCGCCGCGACGGCCTGCTCGACGGCGGCCGCCTCGTCCCGCGCACCCGGCCCGGTCACCAGAGCGGCCGCACCTCGACCATCCCGAACCGGGCCACCGGATGCGCGGCGGCCACCTCGACCGCCTCGTCCAGGTCGGCGCACTCGATCACGGTCAGCCCGCCGATCTGTTCCTTGGTCTCAGCGAACGGCCCGTCGGCGAGCAACACCTCGCCGTCGCGCACCCGCACGGTCCGCGCGTCCTCCGGCGGGCGCAGCAGCTCGCCGCTGACGAGCACGCCGCGCCGGGTCATCTCCTCGGCCCAGGCCACCGCGTCGTCGTCCGCGCAGATCTCTTCCGAGGACCGTGCCGTGTCCCCACCCGGCTCACCGCCGATCAGCAACAGGTAGCGCACGGCGCCATACTCTCACGCGATGTACCGTAGTACGGTTCGTGACGGTGCGATGGCGTTGAGTGATCCGGCATCCTGGGGAGGATCGGTGGCCACGACCCTGCAACGAGGCTACCGCGGCGTCTTCGGCAACACCGAGTTCCGGGCCCTGTTCGGCGCGCAGGCCGTGTCGGTCGCCGGCGACCAGTTCGCCCGCGTCGCGCTGTCGATCCTCGTGTTCGACCGGACCCACTCGCCCGCCTGGACCGCGCTGACCTACGGGCTGACGTTCCTGCCCGACCTCGTCGGCGGCCCGCTGCTGTCCGGGCTCGCCGACCGCCACCCGCGGCGCCGGCTGATGATCCGCGCCGACCTGACGCGGGCCGCGCTGGTGTCGCTGATGGCGGTGCCCGGCATGCCGATCGCCGTGCTGTGCGCGCTGCTGGTGGCGGTGCAGCTGGTCAGCGCGCCCGCAAACGCCGCGCGCGGGGCGATGCTGCCCGCGGTGCTCGGCGAGGTGGACTACCCGGCCGGGCAGGCGGCGCTGCAGTCGGTCACGCAGGCCGCGCAGGTGGCCGGGTTCGCCGGCGGCGGCGCGCTCGTCGCGGCCGTCGGCACCGGCGGGGTGCTGCTCGCCGACGCCGGCACGTTCGCCGTCTCGGCGCTGCTCGTGGCCTGGCTGGTGGCGCCGCGCCCGGCGGCGGCCGGCGACACCGCCGCGGCCGTGCGGCGGGCCTGGTGGCCGGACTTCGTCGCCGGCTTCCGTCTGGTGTGGACACAACAGCGGCTGCGCGCGCTGGTGCTGTTCGCCTGCCTGTCCGGGTTCTACATCGTCGGCGAGGCCATCGCGGTGCCCTACGCGGACGCGCTGCACAGCGGTCCGGTCGCGGTGGGGTTCATGTTCGCCGGGTACGCGGCCGGCGCCGCGACCGGAATGCTGGTGGTCGCCCGGCTGTCCACGCCGCTGCGGCTGCGGCTGCTGGTGCCGCTCGCGATCGGCGCGTGCGTGCCGCTGGTCGCCTGCTTCGCCGACCCGGGCCTGGTGGTCGTCGTCGCGCTGTTCGTGGCGTCCGGGGTGGGCAGCGCCTACCAGGTGATCGCGTCCACGACGTTCGTGCTGGCGGTGCCGGACTCCCGCCGGGGCCAGGCGTTCGGGCTCGCGGTCACCGCGCTGAAGGTCACCCAGGGACTGGGCGTGACGCTCGCCGGGGTCGCCGCCGAGGGCGCCGCACCCCACCTGGTGGTCGGCGCCGCCGGGGCGCTCGGCGTGCTCGCGGCGGCCGGCGTGGCCTGGTCGTGGCGGGCCGCCGGCGGCCGCGAGGCCGCGCTCGCCGGCGAGGCATAGGGGTTGACCTCACAGCCACGGCTCCCCGACGCGAGGGTTAGACCATCCGGGTGACATGCCGCGCACGGGTAACACGGATTGTGATCGGCGCGATCACACCATTGGTCACGACTACTCCCAGTAGCCGGCAGTCCGAGCCCGACTTCTCCGCGACCCGACACGTTCTTCGAGGAAACATGCGAAATCTGTCGCCCGTCTATCGGCAACTGGTGTCACTGACCGTGCTCGCCGGCATCGGACTCGCCGGCCTGCTCCTCCCGTGGATGTGGGCCCGCCTCGGTGCCGTGGCGCTCGTGGTCACGATCGTGCTGGTCGTCGCCGCCCGCGGGGCCCTGCGCCGGGCCTCGCGCCGGATCGACACGATCCTGGACGACGAGCTCAACCCGGAGGGCGACACCGCGACCTCCACGCAGTCACCCGGGTCCCGCCTGGCGGGCTAGGAGGTACCCGCCTGGTGGGCGATCTGGATCAGGTTGCCGCAGGTGTCGTCGAGCACCGCCGTGGTCACCGGTCCCATGTCCGTGGGCTCCTGGGTGAAGCGCACACCGAGCCCGCGCAGCCGCTCGTACTCCGCCGCGACGTCGTCGACGGCGAAGGACGTGTACGGGATGCCGTCGGCGACCAGTGCCTTCTTGAACGGCTTGGCCGCCGGGTGTTCGTCGGGTTCGAGCAGCAGCTCGGTGCCGTCCGGATCCTCCGGGGAGACCACGGTGATCCATCGGTGCTCCCCCACCGGAACGTTGGCCTTCTCGGCGAAACCGAGCACCTCGGTGTAGAACCGCAGCGCCTTGTCCTGGTCGTCGACGAGCACGCTGGCCAGGTTGACTCTCATGACGATCCCTTTCCCAGCCACCGCTCGACGATTGGTTCGAGCGGCGCGGTGTTGATGTAGTGGAACTTGTAGCGGCCCTCGCGGCGGGTCTCGACCAGACCGGCGGCCGCGAGGACGTCGAGGTGCTGCGAGATCGCCTGCCGTGACGAGCCGAGCCCGTGCCGGACCGTCAGGCGCGAGCAGATCTCGAAGAGCGTCTGGCCGTTGCGTTCGGTCAGCTCGTCGAGGATCGTGCGGCGCGTCGGGTCGGCCAGGGCCTTGAAGACGTCACCCACATCAGAACGTTAGGCAAGTCGTTACTTGCCTGTCAACCCCCCGGCGACGGTCAGTCCCGCGGCTGCCGGGCGACGGGCAGCTCCTGGGGCTGCCGGGCGCCCGGCAGCAGCGGACGCGGCATGCCGGCGACCCGCGTGCAGTCCCGGCCGGCGTCCTTCGCCTCGTACAGCGCGGCGTCCGCGGCCAGCAGCAGCGTCGTGCGGTCCTCGCCATGGTCGGGGAAGATCGCCGCGCCGACCGACGCGGTCAGCCCGCCGATCGTGCGCTCCGAGCCGTCCAGGTCGCGCACGCTCACCTCCAGCGAGGCGACCGACGTGCGGATCCGCTCCGCGGTGGCGAGCACGTCGTCCGCGCCGAGCCCGGGCAGCACCACCGCGAACTCCTCGCCGCCGTAGCGGCCCACCATGTCGTGCCCGCGCACCGAATGCCGGATCGCCTCGGCCACCGCGCGCAGCACGGCGTCACCCGCCAGGTGCCCGTGCCGGTCGTTGATCCGCTTGAACAGGTCGAGGTCGAGCAGCAGCACACCGAGCCTGCCGTCGAGGCGGCGCGCCCGGTCCAGCTCGTCGGCGGTGAGCTCGGCCCAGAACGTCGGGGCGAACAGGCCGGTCTTCGAGTCCGTGCGGCTCGCGTCGCGGAACTGCGGCAGCAGCAGCCCGAGGTGCAGCGCCAGCACCGTGACGACCAGCAGCGGTGTCCACCACGGACGGGTGGTCATCACCACCGCGAACCCGGTGGCCAGCCCGACCGCGCCGGCGATCATCAGCTGGTCGCTGGCCGGCCCGAGCGCCTTGCGCGCCGGCCGGTCCGGGTTCGTGACGAGGATGACCAGCACCACGAGCCCGTAGTTGACCAGCCGGTACAGGGCGCCCGCCGCGACGACGGCGACCAGCCCGAGCGGGCCGTCGAGTTCGGTGGCGAACGGCGTGCCGAGATCCGGGTAGATCGCGGCGAGCACGGCGTAGGCGGCGGCGCACCCGAGCACGACCGTCGCCATCGAGTACACCTTGCGGTGCGCGACCGCCCGCCTGCGGTAGACCCGGACCCATGAGTGCAGGTAGCTGACGGTGAGCAGGGCGGCGATCAACGGGGGCGGCAGCAGCAGCACGCCGGCGAAGAACCACACCGACTGCAGGTGGGTGTGCGGCGCGCCCTCCGAGCTGACCTCGCGGATGCGCTCCATCCCGCTCGCCGCCTCCAGATGGGTCACCGAGGCGACCACGAGCAGCAGGAAGCGGATCCAGTCATCGCGGTCGACCGGCGCGAGAGTTATGGTGCCCGCTACGGTGGCCAGCGCGGCCGCCTGTGTCACGAGGACGAAGATCACGGCAGGACGAGACAGCGACCACAGACTCCAGCGGCCAGGTGAGAACCGCTTCACCCCCCGCACGGGGTCGCGATCATCCGCGCCGTGCACCACCGTGTCCTTCCACCGGAGATCCCCCACTGTAACGGCTCGGCCACCGAGTGTCGTGCGCCAATTGGGTGAGCGACCAGGCCGGGCATGTCCGAAGGAGATGCCATGTCCGCAGCAAACTCCCGCCCCGCCCGCCCGTCCGACTGGCGCGCAGGCCGCCCCTCCGACTGGCGGACCAGCCGCCCGTCCGACTGGCGTTAGGGCGGGCCGGCATCTGACGCATCGAGGCGTTCGCCGCACACGGGGCCGCGGCGGGCGCCTTTGTCGTGCCGGGTCAGGCAATGCCGAGCCGGGCGAGCGGTTCGACCAACTCACGCTCCTCATAGGACAGATGGGACAGCAGCGTGTCGGTGAGCAGGTCGACCGCGTCGCCCAGCTCGGCGATCCCCTTGGGATCGCTCACCGTGGCCACGAGCGCCGCGTCGACCCGGTCGAGGACCTCGTGGATGACACGGTGCTCCTCGGACAGCCGGTCCAGCACCGGGCCGAGCCGCGGGTCCGCGCGGCGCACCTGCGGGAAGAACGACGTGTCCTCGATGGAGTGATGCATGGTGACGAACCGGCAGTAGCTCTCGCAGAACGCGCCGAGCGTCCAGTTGTTCTGCCGCATGGTCATCTCGTTGATCTCCGACCGCGCGGCGCCGACGTCGAGGGCGCCGTCGGCCACCTGCCGGACCAGCGCGCGCACCCGCTCCAGCTCCGTGCGCAGGTGGTCGTGGACCTCGATGAGGTGCCGGCCGGTCAGGCGGCCGCGGTCGGTGTAGGCCGCGTCCGGGTCGGGCGCCGGGCCGGTCGGCCGCGCCGACTCGTCCCACGGCCGCTGCGCCGACAGCCGGGTTCCGTCCTCCGGGGTCGGCGTCACGCCGAGCCGCCCGGTGCCGGCCCTCGGGCGTGCCTCGCGGGGCGCTGCACCGAGGTCACGCTCCCGGGCCACCAGCTCCCGCACGGCCGGGGCGACCTCCTCGGCGAAGCGCCGCAGGTCGTCGTCGCCGCCGCGGTCGACCATGAGGACGAAGCCGCTGATGCCCTCGGTCAGCGCCAGCTCGGCCAGCTGCTCGGCCCAGACCTCCGCCGGACCGCGCAGGAACTCCGCGCCCGAGCCGGTGAACGAGCCGGTGATGTTGTAGAGCCGCCTGATGTCCGATGTGGACCGTCCGGCCGAGATGGCCGCCTCGTCGATGATCTCGTTCATGCCGGCCAGCCGTTCCGGCGGCGCGTACGGCGCGCTGGGCAGCCAACCGTCCGCGGCGCGGCCGGTGAGCGCCAGCATCCGCTCGCGGTAGGCACCGAGCCAGATCCCCATGTCGTGCACCGGGAACGGGCCGGGGTGCGCGCCGGCGAGCCGGTAGTACTCGCCGTCCAGCCGGACGCCGCGCCCGGGTGTCCACAGTGCACGGACGACCGCGACCGCCTCCTCCAGCGCCCGGACCGACTCGCCCGGGGTGCGGCGCGGGCCGCCCATCCCCTCGACGGCGTCCGGGAACGCGCCCGCGCCGAGACCGAGCTCGGCCCGGCCGCCCGAGAGGATGTCCAGGCTCGCCGCGCTGCGCGCGAGCACCGCGGGCGGGCGCAGCGGCAGGTTGGCGACGTTCGGGAACACCCGCACCGACGTCGTGCTCGCCGCGATGACCGACAGCAGCGTCCAGGTGTCGAGGAACGCCGCCTGGTACGGGTGGTCCTGCACGCTGACCAGGTCGAGGCCGACCCGGTCGGCGAGGCGGGCGAGGGTGAGCGTGTCGCCGGCCGCGTCCGCCTGCGGGGGCAGGAACACACCGAACTCCAGGGGGTGACCGTAGTCGGGCATGGGATCAGTATGCCACGAGATATTCTGTGTGACAGATGTTCTGGCGTGCCGCGTACCATGGTGCCCATGACGGCACTGGACGCCGACCTCGGCTGGACGCTGGGCGTCGTCTTCCGCGCCTACGTCAAGGCCAGCGCGGCGGTGATGGCGGAGATGCCCGGCGGCCACCGCGGGTACCAGGTGCTCACCGCGGCGGTACGCGACGAGGCGTCATCCCAGTCCGCGCTGGGCGTGCGGTTGGGCATCGACCGCACCGTGCTCACCTACCTGCTCGACGACATGGAGCGCGCGGACCTGGTGGCCCGCAGGCCCGACCCCGCCGACCGCCGGACCCGCCGGGTCGTGGCGACCGAGGCGGGCCGCGCCCTGCTGTGCGGGCTCGAGGAACGCCTCGCGCACGCGGAGGCGCACATCCTGTCCGCCCTGCCCGCCCGCGAGCAGCGGACGCTGAAGTCGCTGCTGGCCAGGCTGGCCGCGCACGCGAACGCGCTGGACCCGGTGGACAGCACCTGCGCGGTGGTCGAGGACATCGGCGCGCGGGGTCGGCGTGACGGCGAACGTCGGCCCGCCCTCGACCGGCGCCGGTCCTGAACGGCCGCGCCGCGCCCGGCGGTGCGGGTTGGTGTTGACTGGGGACATGCCACTACAGGGAGAGTACGAACCGAGCCCGTCGGAGCGGTCGCGTAACCAGGTCGAGGAGTTCGAGAGCTCCGGCGGTGCCCGGGGCAACACGATGCGCGGCATGCCCGTGATCATCCTGACCACCCTCGGCGCGAAGTCCGGCAAGATCCGCAAGACGCCGCTGATGCGGGTGGAGCACGAGGGCCGCTACGCGGTCGTCGCCTCGCTGGGCGGGGCGCCGAAGCACCCGGTCTGGTACTACAACGTGCGGACCAACCCGCTGGTCGAGCTGCAGGACGGAGCGGTCCGGCAGGACATGATCGCGCGCGAGGTCACCGGCGAGGAGAAGGCCAAGTGGTGGGAGCGCGCGGTGGAGGCGTATCCCGACTACGCCGACTACCAGCGCCGGACCGACCGGGAGATCCCGGTATTCGTGCTGGAGCCGAAGGACTGAGCGGACGGTCACGGTGGCCCGGCCGGTGCGGCGCGGGTAGGAATGGCGCATGACACAGCAGCAGTGGGACGCGGTCGACGACTACTTCACCGACCTGCTCGTCGGCCAGGACCCGGCCCTGGAGGCCGCGCTCGACACCAGCGACGCGGCCGGCCTGCCGCGGATCGCGGTCGCGCCCGCCCAGGGCAAGCTGCTGCACCTGCTGGCCCGGATGCAGGGCGCCCGCCGGATCCTGGAGATCGGCACGCTCGGTGGCTACAGCACGATCTGGCTCGCTCGCGCGCTTCCCCCCGACGGGCGGCTGGTCACGCTGGAGTACGCGGAGAAGCACGCCGAGGTGGCGCGCGCGAACATCGCCCGCGCCGGGCTCGCCGACCGGGTCGAGGTGCACGTCGGGCCGGCGCTGGACACGCTGCCGTCCCTGCAGGGCCCGTTCGACCTGGTCTTCATCGACGCGGACAAGCCCAACAACCCCGACTACCTGCGCTGGTCGCTGCGCCTGACCCGGCCGGGCAGCGTGATCGTCGTGGACAACGTGGTGCGCGGCGGGCGGGTGGCCGACCCGGGCAGTTCCGACCCGTCGGTCGTCGGCACCCGCACGCTCGCCCAGATGCTCGCCGCCGAACCGACGGTGGACGCGACCGCCGTCCAGACGGTGGGCGGGAAGGGCTACGACGGCTTCGCGCTGGCGCTGGTCACCGGGTGAGCTCAGCGCTCGGTGGGTCCGCCGATGCTGCTGCGGAACTGGCGGAGCATCGGCAGCGACACGACCGGCGAGCGCATCAGGCAGAGCTCGCACGGCATGCCCGCCGGCGCGGAGAGCACCTCCCCCGACCCGGGCGCGATGCGCAGTCCACAGTAGGCGGTCAGGAACCGCGGCATCGCGTCGGCGTCCGGCAGCGGCACCAGATGGCACGTCCGCCGGCTCTCGCCGACCATCGACCCGTCCGGCTGCCGGGGTTTCAGCCGAACAAGGATCAATGCCCGGGTCATGACCGAACGGTAGAGCCGTCCCGATCCGCGATGACAGGAAATTTCTCGACATTTCTCCGGATCACCGGAACGTTGTAATCGGCCCGACTCATTTCCCCTCCGGCAACACGTCACCGGAAAGGTCGTCGATGACCGTCTTGATGATCTCCCGCGCCGGGCGCCCGTAGCTCGCGGCCGCCGCCATCGAGTCGAAGATCGTCCGGTACAGCTCGATCTCGTTCGGTCCGGCCAGGTTGAGCTCGGCGGAGAACGTCTCGACCATCACCCGCTCGTTGTCGAGCAGCCAGAACCCGTGGGCCGGCGCCACCGCGTAGCCGGTGCCGAAGCCGATGATGCCGAACTTCACGTTGGGCAGCCCGGACAGCGAGATGAGCCGGTCGAGCTGGCCCAGCATCACCTCCGGCGGGCACAGCCGGTACCGCAGCGCCGCCTCGGTGAGCACGAAGTGGAACCGCTTCTCCGGGCGGTAGAGGATCTCCTGGCGCTGGAGGCGGGCCCGCACCGCGCTGTCGATGTCGTCGTGCATCCTGAGCACGGCGACGCTCTGCGCGAAGCGGGCCCGCGCGTACTCGGCGGTCTGCAGCAGCCCGGGGATGAAGGTGCACTCCAGCGCGCGGAACAGCCGCGTCGTCGCGTCGAGCGCGGCGATCTCGTGCTGGTGGGACCGCAGGCCGCCGCGTAGCTGCCGCTGCCACTCGATGTTCTGCACGGCGAGGGTGTGCAGGGAGGCGAGGAGCGTGTCGGCCTCGCCGTCGCTGCCGGTCGCCTCGGCCCAGACCCGGATGTCGTCGTCGGTCGGCGACTGCCGGCCGTTCTCGAGCTTGGAGACCTTCGACGGCGGCCAGGAAAGCGACTCCGCGAGCTCTCGGCCGCTCAGGTCAGCCCGGCGGCGCAGCTCGCGGAGCCGCTTGCCTAGCGCGAGCCGTGCCTCGTGGAGGCTGGAGACTCCGCTGGTTCGAATCGGTGGCACACCACGTCCCGTCGCACGGCGCGTGCCCGCCGACGCGCCACTTGTGAGTTCACGATAGTGGCTTTCGGCCGCGTTGCCGAGAAATTTCTCGGAAATGCTCTACTCGGCGTACCTCAATGACACTCCTGGGCGTAGTCGAGGGAGTAGAGGCGGAGCACGTCCTCGGGTATCTCGATGATCGCCTCGCCGGTCGGCACCGGGCCGACGTCGGCCAGCGCCTGCGTATCGGTCACGATCCAGCCCTGGGCGATGAACGTCCGGCGGTCGGTGCGGTCGGTGGCGAACAGCGTGGGGGACTGCCCTTCCTGCGAGTAGGGATCCTTGCCGAGAAAGCGGGCACGCAACGTGGCCTCCGTTTCAAGAAACACGGGAAACTGTTCTTGATCGTGAGCGACCGGGACCGGGCCGTCAAACCGGCCCAGCGGCCCCTTGCCGTTCGTCGCAGCGGTGGTGGAGCGCGAAAGTACAGGTAGGAGCCCTCGATCGTCCGTAGGTCGCGAGTTGAAGACCGCTCAACGAAAGAACCCCTGCGTGTGGCGCCGCCTTAGCGTGAATGGTGCCGGAGTCCCGCGCTCCGGCGGGAGAGGCGAGGCGAGGCGAACCCATGGACCACTGGACCGACGCGACATGGCTGAACCGGGCCGACCAACCGACCCTGCGCGCGGTGTCCGGGCACGCCGTGCGCGTCCTGCCCCGGCCCGGCGGCTGGCTCGACGAGCACCCCGGCCATCCCGGACCGGCCGTGGACATCGGGCCGGACGACGAGCCCGGCGGCATCCGGGTGCTGGTCGTCGGCGACGACGTGCTGGCCCGCCGCGGGGTGCTCGCCGCGCTCGACGGCGAGCCGGGCATGGTGGTCGTCGGCGAGCACCGCAACGGACCGGCCGTGTTCTCGACGCTGGCGACCCGGTACCCGGACGTGGTGCTGCTGCACGGGTTGCGCGCCGACGACGCCGCTCCGGTGCTGTCCGCGGTCCGCCGCACCGGCCGGGTGGTGCGGGTGCTCGGCATCGGCATGCGCGACGGCGAGGCGCTGACGAGCCCGGCCGTGTGCGGGTCGCTGCCCGCGTGGGCGACGCCCGAGGAGGTCGTGGCCGCCGTGCGGATCGCGGCCGCCGGCTTCGCGCTGAGCCGCGCGGACCAGCACGGCCAGCCGGTGCAGATCGCCGAGTCCGGGTCCGGGCGGCACGTGCCGCTGCGCGACGGGCTGAGCGAGCGCGAGTGCGACGTGCTCGTCCTGGTCGCCCGCGGCATGTCCAACGCCGAGATCGCCACCGACCTCACGGTCTCCGAGCACACCGTCAAGTCGCACGTGCAGAACCTGCTGGGCAAGCTCGGGCTGCGCAACCGCATCCACGCGGTGATCTACGCCTTCGAGTCCGGTCTGGTCGGACCGGAGCACCGGTGAGGCTGCACATCCTCGGCCCGCTGGAGGTCCACGACTCCGGCGGCGCGCCCGTGGAGGTCACCGGGATCAAGCGCCGCGCGCTGCTCGCCGCGCTGGTGGTGCGCGCCGGGCGCACGCTGTCCAGCGACCGGCTCATCGCCGAGCTGTGGGGCGAGCGGCCGCCGGCCAACGCGGCCAACGCGCTGCAGGCCCAGATGCGCCGGCTGCGCCGGCTGCTGGAGGTGGCCGGCGGCGAGCCGGACCGGATCGTCACCCGCCCGCCCGGCTACGTCCTGGTGCTGCGCCCCGGGGAGAGCGACGCGGTGGAGTTCCTGGAGCGGGTCGGCCGGGCCAGGGAGCTCGCGGTCACCGAGCCCGCGCGGGCGGTCCCGCTGCTGCGCGCGGCGCTCGCGCTGTGGCGCGGTCCGGCGCTGGAGGGCTGCGCGCTCGGCGACGTCTGCTCGGCCGAGGCGGTGGTGCTCGAGGAGCACCGGCTGACCGCGCTGGAGACGCTCTACGACGCGAGCCTGCGGGCCAACCTGCACGGCGAGGTGATCGGCGAGCTGGAGGAGACCTCGGCCGCCCACCCCCTGCGGGAACGGTTCTACGACCAGCTGATGGTGGCGCTGCACCGCAGCGACCGGCAGTCCGACGCGCTCGCCGTCTACGAGCGGGCCCGCCGCCGGCTGCGGCACGACGTCGGGGTGGAGCCGGGACCGGTGCTGCGGGCACGGATGCGGTCGATCCTCGCGAACGCCCCGGTGGCGTCGCCGGACGCGGAACCCGCGCTGCCGCAGGAGTTCGCGCACGAGTCCGAGGAGCTGGGCCGGGAGCTGGCCGAGCTGCAGCAGCGGGTCGACACCCTGGCGAGCCGGCAGGAGGCGTTGCTGGAGTCGCTGCGCGCGCTGGCCCCGGACGGCGCGCCCCGCCCGTAGCGACCTACGCGGTCAGCGCGCGTTCACGACGCGGTGGTGTCCTGGACGACCACGTCCAGGCCCTCGGCGAGGATCGCCTTCACCTCGCTGCGGGCGCGCAGGTACGCCTCGGCGACCTCCGGCGTGACGGCGTCGTCGGCCGCGGGAACCGGGATGGCGGGGACGTCATGGTCGGCGGGCCGGGCGGGCTGTGTCGCCGGCACGCGCTCGAACCCGCGCACCGCGTCCGCGCCGCGCTCGGCGAGCGTGCGGTGCCGGGACCCGGTCTCCGGGGCGAGGTGCAGCACCTGCGTGGTGGACTCGCGCAGCGCGCGTTCCACGATCTCCCGGTTGCCCGGGAAGCCGAGGTCCTCGTCCCGATACGTCATGACCGACCTCCGATCCCGCGACCGCCCGCGCGCGGCGGGGGTGCGTATCCGGCGTCTCCATTGTCGGCGCCGCGGGGGGAACGGACAATCCGTCCGGCGACCGGTTCGACCGGGTCCGCTGCGGGAGGGAGGCCGTCCCTCCCGCGACGGACGGCGGGGTCAGGGGACGCGGAGGTCGAGGACGCCCTCGACGGAGCGGCGCCCGTTCTGCTCGACGAGAAAGCGCACCACGACGGTGCCGTCCGGCCTCTCGTCGGTGACCTCGGCGCCGACCAGGCAGGGCGTGTCGAACTCGAGGTAGTGCGCGAAGGCGAAGTCCCCGCCCACCGGGACGGCGTCGGGACGGCCGGTGGCCAGCAGCGTGGCCTGGCGGGCGATCTCGGCGACGGCGTTGCCCGGGATGTGGTCGCCGCCGTGGTCGTAGATCACCGGGTGGGTCGGGTCGACCCGGACCAGCCAGCCCGGTCCGTCGGGCCGTTCGGCGAGCAGCACGTCGATCTCGTCGTCCCGGCCGACCCGGCCGGGACACACCACGTCCACGTCCGGGGCGCTGGGCTCGGCGGTGATGTAGTCGCCCCGCAGCTTCTTGTAGGCCGCCCCGGACACGACGCTCCAGTTGTAGGTGGCGGTGCCGATCCGGGTGCCGCCGCGGAAGCACTCGACCTCGGTGCGCATCGCGGCCGGGCGGCGGCCGCGCCGCTTGATGTCGTGGTTGGACAGCACCAGCCGCAGCTCCACCGGGGCGTCACCGGCGGTCGCCAGGCCGGCCCGGTCGAAGTGGAACCGCTTGTCGTGGGTGACCCACTTGAACTCGCGGGGGATCTCGTAGGCGAAGTGGCCGACCAGCAGGATCGACTCCCGGACGGTCTCCAGCAGCAGCAGGGGGTCGTGCAGGTCCGGCCGGACCGGGCCGTAGAAGGAATGCGTGGCCGGGAGCCGGGCGCTCACCTCGAAGGTGTCCACACCGGTCACCCGCAGGTTCGTGACGAAGACGTCCGACTGGTGGGTCCGCCGCACCAGCCTCGGCGGAACGGGCAGCTGGAACAGGAACTCGGAGGTCGGTGACGTGGTGGGTAACGCCTGGGTGCGGTTGATCATCGTGGTCATGGCAAACCTCTCATGAAGGTCTTTGCGTCGCAGCCAGAGTCCGGTGTCAACGTCGAACACTCGTGGCGGCGGCGACGCGGCGGCCCCGTCCGGCACGGGAGCGCCCAATGACGCCGTTGTTGATCGGTTCTCGAACGTGTGGCGTGAACCACACACGAACCATACCTACCACCCGGTTTTTTTTCGAGGGGCGATTGCGTCCTTCTTGAGCTACCCTGGACCCGAGGTCGAGAACTCCTGATGCGCTCAAGAGTGGCGCGACCCATGGACGTCTCTCGCGTGGCAGGGTGTGGTCCGCGACCAATCACAGGGAGGTGCGGATTTGGCACGCCAGGACCGGGCCGAACGCACTCGGAACGCGATCCTCGACGCCGCGGCGGCCGTGTTCGACGAGCGCGGGTTCGCCGGCGCCAGCCTGTCCGAGATCCTGACCAAGGCCGGGGTCACCAAGGGCGCGCTCTACTTCCACTTCGCGTCGAAGGAAGAGCTCGCGATGGCGCTCATCGAGGAGCAGTGGAAGGCGGACCTTCCGTTCGTCGACTTCGACGACGTCAGCCTGCAGACGGTCATCGACATCTGCCACGCGTTCGCGCACAACATCCGGACGAACGTCCGGGTGCGCGCGAGCAACCGGCTGGTGCTGGAGGCGAACTTCTCCCGTCCGGTGCCCGAGGTCTACCAGCGCTGGATCAGCATCCTGCAGGAGGTCCTGGAGAAGGCGCAGGACCGCGGCGATCTGCGCAAGGAGTGGGAACCCGCGCTCGTCGCCGACTGGGTCTCCGCGACGTTCCTGGGCATCCAGTCCCAGTCCGAGGTGTTCACCGGCATGGCCGACATCCACGAGCGCATCACGGTGCTGTGGCGGATCGCGCTGCCCGGGCTGGTGCCCCCGCGGCGGGTGTCCCGGTTCTCCCCCGCCGGGTCCGCGCAGTGGGAGGCGCCGGTCACCACCGCGACGGCCTGACCCGTGGCCCGCTCGAGGCCCGCTCGAGAACCGCTCGGCGGCCGGTCAGGACCGGCCCGCCGGGCCCGCGCCGTAGCGCTCGAGGTGAAGGATCTCCGCGAGCGGCTTGCGCCCCACCGGGAGCCGGCCCAGCGGCAGGCGGGTGTCGACCTCGCGCTCGACGCTCACCAGCCGCGCGCTCGCGTCGGCCGGGTAGCCGAGCGCGATCGCGACCCGCACCCCGTACTCGGCCGGCACGCCGAGCAGTTCCTTCGCGGCCGCCGCCGCGGGTCCGAACCCCGCCACGCTCGCGCCGACGCCGTGCGCCGCGGCCGCCAGCATGATCCGCTCGACCAGCCTGCCCGCGTCGAGCTCGGCGCCCTGCCTGGTCAGCACCGGCACGAGCACCAGCGCCGCGTCCGCGAGCGGGACCAGCCCGGGCAGGTCGCCGACCCCGGCGAGGGCCCGCATCCCCGCCCGGTCCCGCAGCAGGACGAGCTCCCACGGCTGCCGGTTGGCCGAACTTCCGGACCAGCGAGCCACCTCCAGAACGTCGTCGACCACGAACTGAGGGACCGGTTCCGCGGAGAACCTCCGGATCACTCGCAAACCGCGCAGGAACCTGATCCGTTCGGCGGCATCGGCATCGCTCATGGGTGACCTCCCGGACGCACGCTGTTGACAGCGGGATTTGCCGCTTCATACGGTGCTGCTGGTCGATGCGTTCCGACCGGTATGTACGTCAGGCACTCCCGGCCCGTCAAGGAGCACAGCGTGGAGTTCGTGCCGCTGGGACAATCCGGTCTGAAGGTCTCGCGCGCGTGCCTGGGCACCGCGAACTTCGGCACCTCCTGGGGTTTCGGCGTCACCGAGGACGAGGCGAGACCGATCATCGACGCGTACCTCGACGCCGGGCACAACTTCGTGGACACCGCGAACAACTACAACGACGGCGAGTCCGAGGAGATCGTCGGCCGCGCGGTCCGCGGCAGGCGCGACACGGTGGTGATCGCCACCAAGGCCTACCAGCCGCAGGGCGAGGGTCCCAACGACCGCGGCCTGTCCCGCATCCACCTGACCCGGGCGCTGCACGCGAGCCTGCGCCGGCTGGGCACCGACCACGTCGACCTGTACCAGTGCCACAAGTGGGACGCGGACACGCCGATCGACGAGACGATGGAGACGCTGGACGGGTTCGTGCGCGCCGGGAAGGTCCGCTACGTCGGCTGCTCCAACTTCACCGCGAGCCAGATCGTCGAGTCGCAGTGGGCGGCCGCGCGGGTCGCCGGGACGCCGCTGATCAGCCTGCAGGCGCAGTACTCGTTGCTGCGCCGGGACATCGAGGCGGAGATCCGGGCGGTGTGCGCGCGGCACACGGTGGGCATCGTCGCGTGGAGCCCGCTGGGTGGCGGCATCCTCGCCGGCCGCTACCGGCGCGGCCGCGCACCCGCGCCGGACACCCGGTTCGGCCAGCTGATGGCCGGTGGCGCCACGCCGACCGTGGCGGCCTGGGTCGACGACCAGCTGACCGAGCGCAACCTGGGGATCGCCGCGGAGGTCGGCACGGCCGCCGCCGAGCTGGGCACCACGGCGGCGGCGGTGGCGCTGGCCTGGGTGCGGGACCGGCCGGGGGTGGCCGCGGTCGTGATCGGCCCGCGCACGGTCGCCCAGTACGAGCAGAGCCTGCCGGGCTTCGAGCTGCGGCTGCCCGAGGAGGTCACCGCGCGCCTCGACGAGGTGTCCGGCCCGGCGCCCGCACCCGTCACCGGCCTGACCTCGCTGCCCTGGAGCAGAACCACGACCACCTGACCCTCCCCAACGACTCGACCCCCGCCCCCACATCGCCGACCCGACTCCTCACATCGCCGAGTCGACCCACCGCATCGCCAAGTCGTCCCCTCACATCGCCGAGCCGACCCGTGGCATCGTCCAACCGACTCGCCGCGCGGCGCCACCGGCGCTGCCGGGTGCGGTCGAGCCGGTGAGGCGCGGGACCGGATCTGCCGCGCCAGGGGCCGACTCGACCGCGCCACAGGTCGACACGACCGCGCCACAGGACGACTCGGCTACGCCACGGGACGGATCGGCCGCGCCACAGGTCGACACGACCGCGCCACAGGTCGACACGACCGCGCCACACGCCGACTCGACCGCGCCACGGGTCGACTCGACCGCGCCACGGGTCGACTCGACCGCGCCACGGGTCGGGTCGGCCGCGCCACGGGTCGGGTCGGGTGTGCCGCGGGGTGGTGGGGGGCGGGGTCGGGTGGCGGGGTTATCGGGTGGGTGGGCGGGGTGGGCCGGCGGGGTCGACGCGGCCGAGGTTGGCCTCGCCGACCAGGCCGGGCAGGATCAGCTGCCACATCTCGCGCACGTTGTCCCGGATGTCGCCGTGGCGGATCCCCGACCACCACAGCATGTCCACGCCCGCGCAGATGGTCAGCACCAGCGTGCTGGCCTGGTCGACCGCCACCCGGTCAGCCACCTCGCCCGCCCGTTCGGCGCTGAGCAGCATCGTCTCCACGGCCGAGAGCAGGTCGACGTAGAAGTCGAGGAACGGCGCGCCGCGGTGGCCGCACTCGCGCGCGGTGCGCAGGCTCGCGCGCACCACGGCCTCGGTCTCCAGCCAGTGGGCGAGCTCGTGGGTGAGGTCCACCAACGACTGCAGCACGAGCACCCCGTCGGCGAGCACCCGGTACACCGTGGTGCGCAGCAGCGCACACGCCTCCGCCTGGATCGCGCCGGCGAGCTCGTCCTTGGAGGAGAAGTGGAAGTAGAAGGCACCCTTGGTGACCCCCGCGGCGCGGCTGACGTCCTCGAGCGTGGCGCCGGAGAAACCGTTGCGGTCGAACAGCTCCGCCGCGGATCGCACGAGGTGCAACCGCGTGTTCTCGGATCTCGACTGTCTGGTCACGACACGTCCCGGGGCCCGTGGTGCGCTCAGCCGCTGAGCGGATCGTTCGACCGGCGGTGCTCACCCCGTCGCACACGCCAAAGTAGGGCGCGTCTCCGCAGCCCTACTTGTGGTCCGTCGCTGGGTTTCAAGTGGTCAACCCGCCCTGTCCAGGGCGGCGCCCTCGGTGTTCGCCTCGGCTAGGCGGCGGTCGGACATCAGGATGGCGTGCTGGAGTCGGCGCAGGCTGGGCGAGGGCTCGAGACCGAGCTCGTTGACCAGGCCGGTGCGCATCCGCCGGTAGACGTCGATGGCCTCGCCGCGCCGGCCGGATCGGTACAGCGCCAGCATGAGATGGGCGTGCAGGCCCTCGTGCGTGCGGTATCGACCGACCAGCCCGGCCAGTTCACCGAGCAGCTCGTGGTGGCGGCCGAGCCGCAGGTCCGCGTCGATGCGGCGGTCCAGCACGTTGAGACGGGCCTCCTCCAGCCGGTGGGCCTCGACCTCGAGCAGCGGGCCGGTCTGCACGTCGACGAGGGCGCGGCCGCGCCAGATCGCCAGCGCGTCGGAGAAGTTGCGCGACGCGGCCTCGAAGTCGCCCATCTCCCGTGCGCGGTGCCCCAGAGCCGCGAGCCGGTCGAACTCATGGACATCGACCCTGCCACCCATGGTGTCCAGCAGGTACCCACCTGGGTAGGTGACGAGGACCCGCTTGGCATCCTTCGGACCGTCGGCCGGCGACTGGTCGAGTGCCGCGCCGATCAGGTTGCGCAGGTGCAGGATGTAGGTCTGCACCGTCGTGTTGGCGCTGCGCGGGATGTCCTCGCCCCACAGCTCCTCGAACAGCGATGCCATCGGCACGACCTGGTCGGCGTGCACGGTGAGCATTGCCAACACCTTACGGGGTTTCGCGGCGGTGGGGACCACCGACGTGCCACCTTCGCGGGCGACGAGCGGCCCTAAAACGTCAATGTCCACTTCGGTCTCCTGAGGCCATCTCGCGACCGACTGCCGGTCGGTTTGATCGGCAACGGCTCGGCCGCTTCTCAAGAGTACAAAACCGACCGCCCGGTTTGTCAATAGAAACCGCAAGGTTGGTTTGTCGATTCGAGCCGAATATATCCAGGTCAGGGCATTGGTGACGCTTCGCGCTCATGAATCGGACATAAACGCCAACGATGGTAACCCTAGGTCGTTTTCGGGACCACGACAATCACTTACCCGGCGGCCTGCCGGGGCCTACCGACCTTCGGAACGAGGTCCAGCGAAGGATCATGATTCAGGATCGCCTGCATCCGATCTTGTAGCATCGCGGACGGTTCCATACCAAGTTCGTCCACGAGCCGCCGGCGCACGACGTTGTACTCGCGCAGCGCGTCGGCCTGCCGCCCGGACCGATAGAGCGCGATCATCAGCATCTCCGCAAGGCGTTCCCGCCACGGGTAGAGCATCGCCATCTTCTTGAGCTCGCTGATCACGCCGCCCTGGATGCCCGCGACGATGCAGGCGTGGAACTTGTCCTCGATCGCCGCCAGCCGGCTCTCCTCGTAGTGCAGCACCGAGCTGTGGCACAGGGGTCCGCCCGCCACGCCCTCCAGCACCGGGCCGTCCCACAGGTCCAGCGCCTCGGTCAGCAGGTCGCGGGCCCGGACCGGGTCGGCGGCGAGGTCGGCGTGCGCGAGGCCGACCAGGTGCTCGAAGAGCTTCGCGTCGATCTCGTGGGTCTCGGCGTGCAGCACGTACCCGGTGGGCAGCGTGATGAGACGTTCCCGGGCGAATTCCTCTCCGAACGTGTTCCTGAGCAGTTTTCGCAAACGGGTGATCAATGCCTGCAGCGCGTTGTTCGCCTTCTCCAGCGGGCGGCCCTCCCACAGTTCCTCGAAGAACTGCTCCTTCGTCACGACCTTGCCGGAATTGATCAACAATGTGGCCAGCAGGGTGCGCTGGCGGCCCCCCTGGATCGCCAGCAACCGCCCGTTCTGGACCAGGCCGACGGATCCGAACAGCTTGAAGATGACCGTGCGCGCCCGTACCGGGGACAGGTGTCTGTCCGTCATACCGACCCGCCTCCCTCCGTACTCGCCCAGCCGATGCTCGGCCGGCGGGCTGACACCCGGGTGACACCCGCCTGACCCCGCGACCGGCCCCCGACCCCGCCGCGAGGTCAGAGGGCGTTGGCGGCGCGGAAGACCTGGAGGAAGGCGCCCAGGCCGGCGCCGTCGGAGAAGGCCACGTACTCGGGCAGCACGGCGTGCGGAGCCCACTTGTGCTTGTACGCGAGCTGGGTCGCCGCCGGGTACACGGCCGCGCCGCGGCGGGACAGCAGGACGACCAGCCGGCGGAACCAGCCGCTCGCGCCGGGGTGCTCGAGCTCCGGCGACAGCCCGGTGAACGGGGTGAACCCGAAGTGCAGCCACGGCGCCCCCTCCGCGCGGAACGCGTCGATGGCCGTGGCGTTGATCGCCTCCATCACGCCCGGCGGGCCGGACGGGCGGCGCCGCGACAGGTCGTGCAGCCAGCCCGGGCGGGTGCCGTAGGCCGGCGAGTAGGAGATGTAGCCGGCCAGCTCGCCGTCGATGGTGCCGGCGAACAGCCGCCGGTGCGCCTGCGCCGGCCCGCCGTACTCGCCGACCAGGAACTCCAGCGGCTTGGCGTGCCTGCCCTTGCCGGCCAGCCACTCCGCGTCCAGCTCCGCCATCCGCGCGGCCCAGCCGGCCTGCGGCACCTCGGCGACGGCCAGCCCGCCGCGGGTGGCCCGGGAGATCTTGTTGCGCAGCCGGACGAACCGCGACCCGCGCAGGGTGAACGCGGCGAGGTCGACCGCGTAGGAGGCGCCGATCTGGTTGACCGTGTAGCCCTGCCCCGCGTATATGTCCACATCGGACGCTTGGACCTGGATGGCGACCACCCGGCGGCGCGCGGCGCGGGCGAAGGAGGTGAAGGCGCGCAGCAACGCGGCCCGGTCCGGGCCGAACGGGGCGCCGAACTGGACGAGGTACCGGCCCGACCGGCGGTACACCACCACCCCGTCGAGCCCCGGCGCGGTGAAGTACTGATTCCCCGAGTTCAGCGCGAGAAATGCGCTCGGATTATCCGCGTGCGCCGCGATCGCAGAATGCACGGAATCCGTTTCAACCGCTACCGTACCCATCCTCGATCCACCGATCCTCACTGGCTGCTACGTTTCCTTGCGCCAAGTATTGGCCCGCGAGCCGGCATCGCCAAACCGTCCGCGACCAGCGGGTCAGCCGTGTGTCAGCGCCGAAAAGGGCGTCCGAGCCCGCTGTCAGTGGCACATCAGGACTTATTGTCAGACTCGAATTCGTGACCATGAGCCTTGCCAGCGGTATGCCGCGAACGCACGGCACCCCGGTGCCCACCTACCTTTCCCACGTGGGTGGCCGGGACGTCGATTCCGGCCGCTACCTCTACACCGTGAGCACCCGGTCGATCCTCACCGACGTGTTCGCGAGCCTCACCCTCAAGCGCCGCCTGGAACAGGGTCTCGCCGACGCCGACCCCGGCGACGTGGTCGGCCGGTGCGCGGTCGCCGACCAGGAGACGGTCGAGGCGGCACTGGAGTCGGCCGCCGCGGCGGCCCCGGAGTGGGCCGCCACGCCGCTCGCCATCCGGATGCGGCTGGGCGAGCTGATCCGGGCGCGCGTGCGCGCGCACGGCGACGAGCTGGTCGACCTGCTGGTGGCCGAGGGCAGCCCCGCCGCGCTGGCCCGCTGGCAGGTCGCCGGGCTGCTGGAGCTGTTCAGCCCGGAGACGCTGCGCCACTGCGCGGCCCAGCTGCACCAGGAGTACCGCCAGGAGCTCCCCGGCGGCGGGCGGACGCTGACCGTGCGCCGCGTCGCGGACGGCGTGGTGTGCGTGAACCCGCCGCAGAACGCGCCCGCCGCGAGCGCGCTGTTCGGCGTCACCCCGCTGCTGTCCGGCAACGCGGTGGTGGTCCGCGCGCCGCGCAGCGCGCCGCTGGGCGTGATGTTCGCGCTGCGCGAGCTGGTCGTGCCGGCCCTGCGCGAGCTCGGCGCGCCGGAGGGCACGCTGAACGTCTTCTGCGCCCGCCCCGGCCCGGTGCTGCGGACCTGGCTGGACAGCCCGCACGTGGCGGACATCTTCTACACCGGTGACGTCGAGCGCGGCCTGGAGCTGGAGCGCGAGTGCGTGGCGCGCGGCAAGAAGCCGGTGCTGGAGCTGGCCGGCAACGACTGCGTGGTGGTGTGGCGCGACGCCGACCTGGACGGCGCGGTCGAGGCGCTCACCGAGTGCTTCTTCGGCTCCGGGCAGATCTGCATGGTGCCCAACCAGGTCGTCGCGCACCCGGACATCGCCGGCGAGCTGCTCGCCGGGCTCGCCGAGGCGGCCGCCCGGATCCGGCCCGGCTACCCCGACGAACCGGGCGTGCTGCTCTCCCCCGTGCTGCGCAGCGAGCGGTTCTTCGCCTACGTGCGCGACGCGCTGGACCGCGGCGCCACGCTGGTGTGCGGCGCGCGCCGGCTGGACGTGGACGGCACGCCGTGCGACACCGGGCTGTTCCTGGAGCCGACGGTGTTGCGTGTGGACGGTCTGGCCGGCTGCCGGGAGATCGACGCGGTGCGCGGCGAGACGTTCTTCCCGCTGCTGCCGGTGATCGTCCCGGAGCCGGGGCCCGGACTGCTCGACGCGGTGCTCGCGCACCTGAACGGCAACCCGTACGGGCTGCGGAACTCGCTGTGGGCACGGGACGAGTCCGTGATCGACCGGTTCGTGACGCGGGTCCGCAACGGCGGCGTGCTCAAGATCAACGACTCGCACATCGGCTTCCTGCCGTACCTGCCCACGCACGGCGGAACCGGCCTGACCGGCGGCGCGTTCGGCGAGGCCAACTACCCGATGCTGCGCACCTCGCACCTGCAGGGCGTCTCCCGTGCGACCGGCATCCGGCCGCGGGAGGCCGTCTTCGGCACCGACCACTCTGGACGGAGGGGCTGACCATGCATTTCCTCGAAGCCGACCGGATCGTCTGCGACAAGCTGCTGCCGGGACTGCGCCAGCAGCTGGCGGAGATCCCGCTGCACGAGCTGGAGTCCGCCGACAGCCCGGCGATCGAGATCTTCCGCGCGCACGGCGGGACGAACCTGCTGGTGCCGGCGGACTACGGCGGGCTGGACGCCTCCCCGCTGGACGCCGCCCGGGTGGTCCGGGCGCTGGCCGCCACCGCCCCCTCGATGACGGTCGCGACGATGATGCACCACTTCTCGCTCGGCACCCTGTTCGCCGTGGCGGAGCTGGTCGGCGAGGGCTCGGACCTCGACGAGCTGCTGCTGCGCCGGGTGGTCGAGGAGCGGCTGCTGGTGGCGTCCGGGTTCGCCGAGGGCCGCACCTCGCAGGGGATCCTCTCGCCGACGATGATGGCCGAGCCGGTCGAGGGCGGCTACCTGGTCAACGGCGCGAAGAAGCCGTGCAGCCTGTCGCGGTCGATGGACCTGCTCACCGCCAGCGTCGGCATCGAGCAGGAGGACGGCTCGGTGGCGATGGGCCTGCTGATGCTGCCCGCGGACACGCCCGGCATCTCCGTGCACCCGTTCTGGGCGACGCCCCCGCTGTCCGGCGCGGAGAGCAACGAGGTGCGGCTGACCGACGTGCTGGTGGCGCCGGAGCAGATCATCGCGCCGGACCCCGGGCTCGCCGACGCGATGGAGTCGATGACCACGGTGGGGCTGATCTGGTTCCAGCTCACCGTGTGCGCGGCCTACACCGGCATCGCGAGCGTGCTGGTGGAGAAGGTGCTCTCCGGCTCGCGGGGCAGCGTGTCGGACCGGGCGGCGCTGGCGGTGCGCATCGAGTCGGCGACGGCGCTCACCGAGGGCCTGGCCCGCCGGATGATGGACGGCGAGACCGACAACGACACCCTCGCCGCCGCGCTGGTCACCCGGTACGCGGTGCAGGACGCGGTGGCCGCCTCGGTGGACCGCGCGGTCGAGCTGCTGGGCGGGATGGCGTTCATCGGCAACGGCGACATCGCCTACCTCGCCGCCGCGTCGCACGCGATCGCGTTCCACCCGCCGTCGCGGACGAGCGTGGCCGCCGCGCTGGTGGACTTCTACGACGGCCACCCCATGGTCGTGGCCTGATGCGGTCGGCCACGGACCCGGTGGCCGAGGGCTACCGCCGGCACCTCTCGGGTGGGCGGGCGGCGCTCGGCGAGATGTTCGGCGGCGACGTCGAGGTCGCCTCGGCGGGCGCGTGGGTGCGCACCCGGTCCGGTCGCGAGCTGCTCAACTGCGGCGGCTACGGGGTGTTCATCACCGGGGCGCGGCACCCGCGGGTGCTGGCCGCGGTGCGCAAGCAGCTGGACCGCAACCCGGTGGCCACCCGGCTGCTGCTGGAGCCGCAGGCCGCGCAGGCGGCCCGGGCGCTCACCGCGGTGACCCCGCCGGGGCTGTCCCGGGTGCATTTCGCCTGCGGCGGCGCGGAGGCGGTCGAGGCGGCCATCAAGCTGGCCCGCGCGAACGGCAAGCGCCACCTGGTGTCCATGGTGGACGGTTATCACGGCAAGACGATGGGCGCGCTGTCCGCGACGGCGAGACCGGTGTTCCAGGAACCGTTCCGGCCGCTGCTGCCGGACACCTCGCACGTGCCGTTCGGCGACGCCGCGGCACTGGGCGCGGTGCTGGCCCGGCATCCCGGCGAGGCGTGCGTGATCGTCGAGCCGGTGCAGGGCGAGGCGGGGGTGATCGTCCCGCCGGCGGGCTACCTGCGGGAGGTCGCGGCGCGCTGCCGCGAGCACGGCGCGTTCCTGGTGCTGGACGAGATCCAGACCGGGCTCGGCCGGCTCGGCGCCTGGTGGGGCGCGGACCGGGTGGGCGTGGTGCCGGACGTGCTGCTGGCCGGCAAGGCGCTCGGTGGCGGCGTGCTGCCGGTGTCGGCGATGGTGGCCACCGAGGCGGCGTTCGCGCCGTTCGACCGGGACCCGTTCATCCACACGTCGACGTTCTCCGCCGCGCCGCTGGGCATGGCCGCGGTGCGCGGTGCGATCGCGGCGATCCGCGAGGACGACCTGGTGGCCCGCGCCGAGCGGCTGGGCGCACGGCTGCTCGGCGAGCTGCGGCAGGTGTGCGCCGGGGTGCTCGGGGACGCGGTGGCCGAGGTGCGCGGGGTGGGGCTGCTGATCGGGATCGAGTGCGCCGTCGAGGGGCTCGCCGGCGAGCTGCTGCTGGAGCTGATGGAGGCGGGGGTGATCGCCAACCACTCGCTGAACTCCGACCGGGTGCTGCGGCTGACGCCGCCCGCGGTGCTCGACGAGCGCGAGCACCGGTTCCTGCTGGACGCGTTCGAGCGTGCCGCCCGGGCGGCGCTGAACTAGAGGAGGTCGAGGCATGCGGACTGTGGCACTGACCGTCCACGTCGCCGCGCACGACGGGCGGGCCGCGCTGGCGCGGATCGCCGAGTTCGAGCGGTATCCGGAGCTGGCCGCGGACGTGCGGCACGTCGAGTCGCACGAGGACGGCACGGACTGGGAGGTCAACTTCCGGCGCGGGCCGATGCGGTGGACCGAGACGGAGACCGTCGACCCGGACCGGCTGCGCATCGACTTCACCCAGACCGAGGGGGACTTCGCGTCGTTCACCGGCTCGTGGCGGCTGGTGGAGGGCATCGGCGGGTGCGTGGTGCGGTTCGAGTGCGCCTACGACTTCGGCATCGACAGCCTGGCCGGGATCATGGACCCGATCGCCGAGCGGGTGATCAAGCGGGTGGTGTGCGAGGTGCTCGCCGCCCTGTTCGGCCCGACCTCCGTGCTCGAGGGCGGCGAGGCCCTCACCGACCTGTCGCCGCGCGCCGGGAGGGCCGCCTGATGGACGCCGTCAACCGCTTCGACACCCGCACCACGCACGCGCTGGTGCGCCTGGAGTACGGGATCGCGCTCGCCGCCTGCGTCGCGCTGTTCGTCCTGCACGTCGGCGAGGTCCGCTGGCTGCCGGCCGTGGTGCTGTTCGTCTACATCGACCTGGTCGGCTACCTGCCGGGGGCGCTCGCGCACCACCGCGCGAAGGGCGCGCGGATCTCGAAGACCTACTACGTGCTCTACAACCTGATGCACAGCTTCGCCACCCAGGCGGTGGTCGCCGGCGTGTGGGTGCTGGTGGCGGGCTGGGAGTGGGCGCTGCTCGCGATCCCGATCCACCTGCTCGGCGACCGGGCACTGTTCGGCAACGCGCTCAAGCCGTTCTCGGTGCCGTTCGAGCCGCAGCCGCACCCGGCCTTCGCGCGGCTGGACCGGGAGCTGGTCACGCCATGATCCCGGCCGAGGCGGACTGGGAGCGGGCGCCCTCGCTGGTCGAGGGGGCGATGTCGGTCGAGCTGACGGCCCGCGAGGCGAACCTGCGATACTGGCTGGCCGCGGTGCCGCAGGGCACGCTCGCCGGCCGCCCCGACGGGTACGACCCGGCGCTGACGGTGCCGGAGTTCATGCGCGAACCGGGCCCGCTGCGCGACGCGCTGCTCGCGGAGTACGCGTTCCGGTCGGTGGCCGAGGAGAAGGCCACCCGCGCGCTGGCCTACCTGGTGCCGCTCGCGCCGGACACCGACACCATGGAGTTCTACGCGACCCAGGTGCTCGACGAGGCGCGGCACGCGATGGTGTTCCGCGACCACCTGCTGTCCCTGGGCGTGCCGCGGGACAGCCTGTGGCAGGCGATCGAGGCGTTCGCCGGCGCGGACGTGCACGCGATCCTGGACCCGCTGGAGGAGTTCGGCCTGAAGGTCATGCGCGACGACGCGGACTTCCTCGGCGGCGTGGTGATGATGACGATCATCATCGAGGGCGCGCTGGCGCCGGCCGCGGAGCTGTCCGAGCGCAAGTGGCGCCCGCTCGACCCGCCGGCCGCGGAGATCGACCGCGGCGCGGGCATCGACGAGATCCGCCACCTGACGGTCGGCGCGGCGATCGCCAGGGAGTACCTGGCCGCGCACCCGGTCCAGAAGGAGCGCGCGCTGGAGATGATCGCGCGCGGCATGCACATGTGGACGGTGCTGCCGGTGCACGAGCTGGTGCTGCGCCGGGAGGTGCTGTTCCAGCGCGGCCTGGAGCGGCACGCCGAGGTGGTCGGCGACTACGAGGTCTGGCCGGGCCGGCGGCTGGTGGACACCACCCCGGAGGAGCGTGCCGCGACCGCCGACGAGTGGTCCGCGCGGATGAAGGCCGAGCGGCTCGCCTACATCGGGCTGGAGGAGGCGTCATGAACGACCTGGCCGAGGTCGTGCCGTTCCCGGGCGCGCCGCAGTCCGGCTCCACCGCCGTCCTGTGTGGACTCGGCACCTTCCTGCCGCCGCGGGTGGTGCCGAACGCCGCGCTCGCCGAGCGGCTGGACACCTCCGACGAGTGGATCCGCGCGCGCACCGGCATCCGCCAGCGGCACGTCGTGGAGCCCGGTACGGCCACCTCCGACCTCGCGGTGGAGGCCGGGCTGCTCGCGCTGAAGTCCGCCGACCTCGACCACGTCGACGCGCTGGTGCTCGCCACCACCACGCCGGACCGGCCGTGCCCGGCGACCGCGCCGGACGTGGCGCACCGGATCGGGCTGGACCGGGTGCCCGCCTTCGACGTCAACGCGGTGTGCACCGGGTTCCTCTACGCGCTGGCGTCGGCCGCCGGGCTGATCGCGGCGGACGTGGCCGAGCACGTGCTGGTGATCGGCGCGGACACGTTCTCCACGATCATCGACCCGGGCAGCCGCACCACCGCCCCGATCTTCGGCGACGGAGCCGGCGCGGTGGTGCTGCGCGCGGGCGCCGGGCACGAGCTGGGCGCGCTCGGCCCGTTCGACCTCGGCAGCGACGGCCAGGACGCGGACCTGATCATGGTGCCGGCCGGCGGGTCCCGGCAGCGGTCCACCGGCGAGCCCGCCGAGCCCGGGGCGGAGTACTTCACGATGGCCGGCAAGGCCGTGTTCCGCAAGGCGATCTTCCAGATGGCCGGCTCCGCGCAGTCGGTGCTGCACAAGGCGGGGCTGCGGCTGCGGGACGTCGACCGGTTCGTGATCCACCAGGCGAACGCGCGGATCCTCGGCGGGGTCGCGGACATGCTCGGCCAGCCGGCGGCCAAGTTCGTGCGCAACATCGACCAGGTCGGCAACACCGCGGCGGCGTCGGTCCCGCTCGCGCTCACCGCGGCGTGCCGGAGCGGGGAGCTGCGCGCGGGCCAGCAGGTGCTGCTCGGCGCGTTCGGCGGCGGGCTCACCTGGGGCTCGACCGTGTTGCGTTGGCCGGACATCACAGTGCTGTAGTGGAGGGACACGCCATGTCGCCATCGATTCTCGAACGCCTCTCCGGGCTCCTGGTCAGCTACTTCGGCGTCGAGGCCGACGAGGTGCGCCCGGACGCCACGTTCGCCGAGCTCGACCTCGACTCGCTCGCGATCGTCGAGTTCGCGCTGGTGGCGGAGAAGGAGTTCGGCGTCACCATCGGCGAGGACGAGGTGTCGCCGCAGGCCCGGGTCGCCGACGCGCTCGCCCTGCTCGACGCGAAGGGCATCCGCGGCGATGGCTGAGCCGTCCCACCCGGCCTTCCACGCGGCGGTGACCGGTCTCGGTCTGGTGACCCCGGCCGGCATCGGCGTCGAGGAGAGCTGGCGGACGATCCGCGAGGGTCGGCCGACCGCGGCCTTCGACTCCACATTGGACGGTATGCCGGTGGACTTCAGCTGCCGGGTCCCGGACTTCGACGCCGACGCGCTGCTCGGGCGGCGCACCGCGTGGCGGCTGGACCGGTACGTGCACCTCGCGCTCGTCGCGTGCCGCGAGGCGATCGCCGACGCGGGCCTGGACCCCGGGTCGTGGGACGGCGCGCGGGTCGGCGTGGTGATGGGCAACGCGCTGGGCGGGGTGGGCACCTTCACCGCGCAGCACGAGACGCTGCTCGCCGACGGTGCGGGCAAGGTCTCGTCGATGCTGATCCCGATGATGGGGGTCAACATGGTGGCCGGCTACCTCGCGATCGACTGCGGCGCGCACGGCCCGAACCTGGTCACCACCACCGCGTGCGCGTCGGCGACCACGGCCATCGGCACGGCGCGGGACCTGCTGCGCACCGGGCGCTGCGACATCGTGCTGGCCGGAGGCGCCGAGGCGGGGCTGTCCCGGCCGATCCTGGCCGGGTTCACCAGGATGGGCGCGCTGTCCGGCCGGGTGGACGACCCGGCGGCGGCGTCCCGGCCGTTCGAGAAGGACCGCGACGGGTTCGTGGCCGCCGAGGGCGCCGGGGTGCTGGTGCTGGAGCGGCACGAGCACGCGGTGGCGCGGCGCGCGCGGATCCGGGCGCGGGTCAGCGGGTACGGCGCCTCCGCCGACGCCCACCACGCCACCGCGCCGGACCCGTCGGGCACCGGGGTCGAGGCGGCCATCCGCTCCGCGCTGGCCGACGCCGACCTCTCTCCGTCCGATGTGGACCACGTGAACGCGCACGGCACGTCCACCCCGCTGAACGACGCGGTCGAGGCCGGCGTGCTGGCCCGGGTGTTCCCGGAGCTGCCGGCCGTCACCTCGGTGAAGGGCGTGACCGGCCACTCGCTGGGCGCGGCCGGCGCGATCGAGGCCGCGTGCACCGTGCTGTCCATCGAGGACGGTGAGGTGCCGCCGACCGCCAACCTGGCGAGCCCCGACCCGGAGCTGGACATCGACGTCGTGCGCGGCGGCCCGCGCCGCCTGGACATCGGCGCGGCGACCAGCAACTCGTTCGGCTTCGGCGGGCAGAACGCCGTGCTCGTGCTGACCGCGAACTGAGGACCCCATGCTCACCGTCTCGCCCACCGGCACCTTCGCCGAGCTTGCCGCCCGCGTCGAGGCGGCCGGGCTGCTCGCGCCGCGCCGGTCGTACTACCTCGCCCGGATCGCGGTGAACCTGCTGCTGTCCGCGGCGTGCTGGACCTGCTTCGCGCTCGTCGGCGACTCGTGGTGGCAGGTGCCGGTCGCGGTCGCGCTGGGGCTGTCGTTCGTACAGTCGGGTTTCCTCGGCCACGACGCGGGCCACCGGCAGGTCAGCCGCGCCAGCCGCGCCACCGAACTGCTGGGGCTGGTGCACATGAACCTGCTGATCGGCGTGTCGTTCGGCTGGTGGGTGGGCCACCACAACCGCCACCACAGCGAGCCGAACAACCTCGACCGCGACCCGGACACGGTGCGCCGCCAGGTCATCTTCGACACCGCCGAGCTGGCGGTGAAGGGCCGCACCGCGTTCCGCCGGTTCGTCATCCGGTTCCAGTCGGTGCTGTTCTTCGTGCTGCTCGGGCAGGAGGCGTGGCGGGTGCACGCGGCCGGGTTCGCCGCGGCGCGGGCGGGCGTGCTGCGCCGGCCGTGGACGGAGCTGTCGCTCGTGGTGCTGCACGGCGTGCTGCTCGCGGGCGCGGCGTTCCTGGTGCTCTCGCCGGTGCGGGCGGTGGTGTTCCTGCTGGTCTCGCAGACGGTGTTCGGGTTCTACCTGGGCGCGGTGTTCGCGCCGAACCACAAGGGGATGGCGACCTACCGCGGTGACGTGGCGCCGGACTGGCTGCACCGGCAGGTGCCGACCTCGCGGAACATCCGGCCGGGCCGGTTCACCGACTTCGCCTACGGCGGGCTGAACTACCAGATCGAGCACCACCTGTTCCCGTCGATGCCCCGCGGCAACCTCGCGGCGGCGCGGCCGCTCGTGCGCGCCTACTGCGCGGCGCACCGGATCCCGTACACCGAGGTGAGCGCGTGGGCGTCCTACCGCGAGGTGGCCCGGTTCCTCGGCTCGGTCAGCGCGGCGGCGCGGGAGTGATCCGCGTCGTCACGAACCCCTCGGCGGGCGGGTACTCCCCCGCGCTCGCCGCGGAGGTGGCGCGCCGGTGCCGTGGCCGGGACGCGGACCTGGTGGTCGCCGTCGGCGGTGACGGCACCGCCGGGCGGCTGGCGGCGGAGCTGGCGTACTCCGCGACGCCGATGGCCGTCGTCCCGGCGGGCACGGCGAACTCGTACTACCGCACGCTGTGGGGATCGGTGCCGTGGCGGGAGTCGCTGGACGCCGCGCTCGCCGGCGCGCCGCCGCTCGCGGTGGACCTGGCGCGGGTGTTGGGTCTCGACCGCGTGGCGCTGTCGGGGGTGAGCGCGGGTCTGCCGGCGCAGGCCATCCACCGGGCCAAGGCGGCCGGGACCTCCTACGCCGCCGCGCTGGCCGGCCTGGCCGAGGGCTACGACGCCTTCCCGGGCCGGGTGCTGGCCGACGGCCGGACGATCCACAGTGGACGCATCATGCTGGTGAACGTCGGCGGCAGCCGCTACCGGGGCGGGGACTACGCGCTGCTGCCCCGCACGGTGCTCGACGACGGCCTGCTCGACGTGTGCGTGATCGGCGCCGAGCACGACGTGCGCGAGATGCTCGCGCTGACCCGGACGGGCGCGCACCTCGGCATGCCGGGCGTCGCCTACGCGCGGGCCCGCCGGGTCGACATCGAGCGCACCGACGGGCGGCCGCTGTGGTTCGAGCACGACGGGGAGGTGCTCGACGGGACCGGGAGCGGCGTGACGCTCGGCGTCGCGCCGCACGCCGTCCGGGTGGTGGCCCCGGTCAGCCGCCGGTGAGCTCGCCGGCGCGGGGCTTGCGGTCGTAGACGCAGTGCACGCGGCGCAGCCTGCCGTCGGTGGCGAACAGCGCGTAGTCCACGCCCGCGATGGTGGCCGAGCCGGCCAGGTCCAGCATGGCCCAGGTGTAGCGGGCGCGGTTGCGGTGCAGGAACACCTCGCTCGTGCGGCAGAACACCCGGTTCGGGTACTTCTGCTGGATGCGTGCGATGTTGTCGCTGATCTCGCCGTAGCCGCGGGCCTCCACGGCGGGCGCGTGGTAGACGCCGTCCGCCGACCAGGCCGACTCGATCAGCACGTGCCGCTTGTCGACGTCGGGCTCGTTCCACGTGCCGACGTACTTGTCGATCTTCTGCTCGCGGTCGTTCACCGGTCCGGCCTTCCTGTGCGCAGGGCACAACTCACCGTTCAGGTGTACCGGACGCGCCACGAGCCGGCCATGCGTCGCGACCACGGCTCGACCGGCGCGCGAGAGCAGGGAATGACCGGCCGGTAACGAATTCTGCCGAACCGCGCTCGAAGTCCACTCAAGACTGAAGTTCGGCAGGCCGGCCGAACGTGCGCCGGTAGTCCTTCGGGGACACCCCGACGACCCGGTTGAAGTGGTGGCGCAGCAGGGCGGCCGAGCCGAAGCCGCACTGGTCGGCGATCTCCTCGACGGTCAGCCGGGTCTCCTCCAGCAGCCGGCGCGCGTGCAGCACCCGTTGCATCGACAGCCAGCGGTGCGGCGTGGTCCCGGTCTCGGCGACGAAGCGGCGGGCGAAGGTGCGCTCGGACATCTGCGCGCGGCGGGCGAGCCCGGCGACGGAGTGGTCGACGGCGAGGTTGTCGACCATCCAGGTCAGCACCGGCGAGAGGCTGTCCGCGGTAGCACTCGGGGATGGGCAGCTCGACGTACTGGCGCTGGCCGCCGTCGCGCTGCGGTGGCACGACCATGCGGCGGGCGATGGCGGTGGCCGCGGCGGAGCCCATCTCGCGGCGCACCAGGTGCAGGCACGCGTCGATGCCGGCGGCGGTGCCCGCGCTGGTGATGATGTCGCCGTCGTCGACGAACAGCACGTCCGGGTCGAGCAGGGCCTTGGGGAAGCGCTCGGCGAGCTCGTCGACGTGGCTCCAGTGGGTGGTGCAGCGGCGGCCGTCGAGCAAGCCGGCGGCGCCGAGCACGAACGCGCCGCTGCACACGGAGATCAGCGTCGCGCCGCGCGCGGCCGCGTCACGCAGCGCCTCGAGCACGGCGGTCGGGTACTCCTCGCGGATGGCCGCCGCAGGCACCGCGACGAGGTCGGCGCGCTCGACCGCGGACAGGTCGTGCTCGGGGATGAACCGGGCGCCGACGCCGGTGCGCAGGGGTTTGCCGGGCTCCTCACCGCAGACGAGGAACTCGACGGGCGGTACGCCCTCCTCGGTCCGGTCGATGCCGAAGACCTCGCAGACCACCCCGAACTCGAACGGCGCGACATGGTCGATCAGCACCGCGGCGACCGTCGTCAGCATGCCGCCAGCGTAGTTGGCAGAATATTGATGCACAAGGTCTGCTCTGCCACTGGTGGCAGGAATCCGCGCTACGCAAACTTAGTGCCATGGAACTTCTCATCACCGCCGCCGTCATCGCCCTCGTCGTCTACGGCCTCGAGCGCAACCGCCTCCGCCACACCACCGGCCCGCGCTCCCCCCTGGCCGGCAGCTCCGACGTCGTCGACCGCGACACCGAACGCATCACCACCGACCTCCTCCTCCGCCACCACCCCACCCACCCGTGACCCGCGAGTCCAACCCTCCCGACTCGCGAGTCCAACGCTCCAGACCCGCGAGTCGAACATTCGGCCCGACCGCTACGCCGCGAACCTGCGACGGCTGAACGCTCGCCGGATCTCGCGGTGCAGCGGGCCCGGGTCGCGCAGGTCCTCCGCATCGGCCCTGATCACGGTCCAGCCGCGCCGCTCGAGTTCGGCCTGCCGAGCGGAGTCGCGAACCTCCCGGCCGACGTGCGCCACATAGCCGTCGTACTCGACCGCCACGCGCGCCTCCTCCCACGCGAAGTCCAGCCGGTACCTCTCGCGGCCGTCCAGATCCAGCACCGGCAGCTGCTGTCTTGGAATCGGCAACCCGTCGTCGAAAAAGCCGAGCATCAACCAGCTCTCCGCGGGAGACTCGGCCAAGCCGGCAGCGAGAAGCAGGAGAATCTCACCGCGGCGCCGACCGCGCGAGTCGCGCCGGGTGAGTATCCGGTGCAACACCTCGGCCCGGAACTCCGCCCTGGCGCCCTCGGGTGTGAGCGCCACCGCCTGGTCCGCGCACGCCAGCGCCGTACGGCGGGAGGCCCGGCACAGCAGTTCCGCGATCGCGCAGCTGATCGCGTGCACCCGCAGTCCCTGCAGGTCGACGACGTCCTGCTCCTCGATCAACCCGTGGTGCACGACGACACCGTGGCCCCTGCGGACCGGCCGGTCGTAGCCCACCAGCACGTGTATCTCCCCGGCGTCGGCCGCGGTGCATCCGAACAGCAGTGCGGCCGTGTGGCCGGCGATCAGTGCGCGGCCGCCGACCTGAAGTAAGGCCGCGGCCGAGCGGGTCCGCACGTCCAACTGGCGCTCGCGCTCGACCAGCACACCTCGCGCGACCGGAATCAGCGTCCCGTCCCGCAGGGCGGATCGGAGCCGGAGTGCGCCGAGGTCGCGGCGAAGATCCTCACGCCGGTGCGCACCGTGCAGTCCGGAGGGTAGTTCGATCATGCGAGTGACTGTGCCCGACGCGGACCCGGTGCCGTGACCGGCGACGGCGGACTGTGGACAAGCGAGGCGGTTGTGGACAAGTCTCGAATGCGCAACTCGCGGGTCCGGAGCGTTGGACACGCGGGTCGGGGGCGTTGGACACGCGGGGGTT
Source organism: uncultured Actinomycetota bacterium (assembly GCA_963727495.1). Taxonomy (GTDB): domain Bacteria; phylum Actinomycetota; class Actinomycetes; order Mycobacteriales; family Pseudonocardiaceae; genus Actinophytocola. The sequence goes on from CAVSGQ010000006.1 coordinate 194,361, forward strand.
GCGGGGGGTGGGTGGGGCTGGGATGCTACGAAACATTCCTGCCGGAATGTATGTGTCTACGTCGGGAGATGGTATGGCTCGCCGCTCGTTGGCCGGGAAGGTCGTCGCGATCACCGGAGGGGGGCGAGGGATCGGGGCGGCCACCGCGGCGGCGCTCGCCCGGGAGGGCGCGAAGGTCGCCATCGGTGACCTGGACCTCGACGTCGCCGAGAAGACCGCCGCCGGGATCGGCGCCACCGCGTTCCCCTCGACGTCACCGACCGGGCCGGGTTCACCAAGTTCCTCGAGGAGGTCGAGGGCAGGCTCGGCCCCATCGACGTCCTGGTCAACAACGCCGGGATCATGCTGCTCGGCCGGTTCGAGGACGAGTCCGACCGCGCCACCACCCACCAGCTCGAGATCAACCTGCACGGCGTCATCCACGGCACCCGCGAGGCGATCAAGCGCATGCGCCCCCGCCGCAGCGGCCACATCGTCAACATCGCCTCCCTCGCCGGCAAGGCCGGCTTCGCCGGCGGCGCGACCTACTCCGCCACCAAGCACGGCGTCGTCGGCCTGTCCGAGGCCGTCCGCATGGAGCTGCGCGGCTCCGGCGTCGACATCTCCGTCGTCATGCCGGCGATCGTGCGCACCGAGCTCGCCGCCGGGCTCAAGGAGGCCCGCTTCTTCTCCTCCGTCGCCCCCACCGACGTCGCCGAGGCGATCGTGAAAGCCTTGCAGCGCAACAAGTTCGAGGTCTACGTGCCCGCCTCGCTGGACGCGACGAACCGCATCACCCGGCTGCTGCCCCGCGCGGTCGCCGAGTGGATCGTCCGCTCCCTCAAGGGTGACCGGATCCTCCTCGACACCGAGCGCGACGCCCGCAAGGACTACGAGGCCCGCGCCGCCGCGAGCGCCCCGACCACCGACCGGGAGACCGCCGGATGACCGCCCCCGCGCTCACCGGCGAGCTGCTCGACCGCCTGCGCCGCCGCGTCACGGCCGGGACCGCGGCCACCCACACCAGCACCGCCGTGTTCACCGGTGGCGAGCTCGCCACCCTCCCCGAGTCGACCGTCGCCGACGTGCACACCGCCGTCGAGCGGGCCGCGAGCGCGCAGCGCGAGTGGGCGGGCACCGGGCTCGCGGAGCGGCTCGCGGTGTTCACCCGCTTCCACGACCTGCTGCTCGCGCGACAGCGAGCAGTCCTCGACCTCATCCAGGCGGAGACCGGCAAGGCCCGCCGCGACGCGTTCGAGGAGCTCAGCGACGTCGCCATGGCCGCCAGCTACTACGCCCGCACGGCCGCCCGGCACTCTGCGCCCGACACCGGCGCAGGGGCGCGCTGCCCGGCGCCTGACCGCGCACCGAGCTGCGCCACCCGAAGGGCGTCGTCGGCATCATCTCGCCCCTGGAACTACCCGCTCACGCTCGCGCGTCGGCGACGCTCATCCCCGCCCTCATGGCCGGCAACGCCGTGGTGCTCAAGCCGGACAGCCAGACCGCGCTCACGCGCCCTGTTCGGCGCCGACCTCCTCGATCGAGGCCGGCCTGCCCGAGGGCCTGCTCCAGGTCGTGCTCGGCGACGGCCCGGCCGTCGGCGGCGCGATCGTCGAGCACGCTGCGACTACATCGGGTTCACCGGCTCCACCCGCACCGGCCGCGCTGATCGCCGAGCAGGCCGGCCGCGCGGCTCGTCGGCTGCTCGCTGGAGCTCGGCGGCAAGAACCCGATGGTGGTCCTCGACGACGCTGACGTGGTCGCCGCGGCCGCGGGCGCGGTCCGCGCGTGCTTCGCCAACGCCGGCCAGCTGTGCATCTCCATCGAGCGGATCTACGTCGCACGACTCGATCTTCGACGCGTTCGCCGAGCGCGTTCGTCGCGCGGGTACCGGCCGATGCGGCTCGGCGCGGCCTCGGCTACGACGCCGACATGGGCTCGCTGATCGCTCGCGAGCGCAGCTCGAAGACGGTCACCGAGCACGTCGACGACGCCGTCGCCAAGGGCGCCGCGCGTGCTCGCCGGCGGCCGGCCGCGCCCCGACCTCGGGCCGTACTTCTACGAGCCGACCGTGCTCACCGACGTGACCGCCGGACATGGCGCTGCCACGCCGACGGAGACCTTCGGCCCGGTCGTGTCGCTGTACCGCGTTCGCCAACGACGACGAGGCCGTCGCGCCGGCCAACGACACCGAGTACGGGCTCAACGCCAGCGTGTTGGACCGGCGACCGGCGCCGCGCCACGGCGGTCGCCGCGCGGCTGCGGGCCGGCACGGTCAACGTCAACGAGGGCTACGCCGCCGCCTACGGCAGCATCGACGCCCCGATGGGCGGCATGAGGCGACTCCGGCCTCGGCCGGCGCCACGGCGCCGAGGGCATCCTCAAGTACACCGAGGCGCAAACGGTTGGCACGCAACGGATCGCGATGCTCACCCCGCCGAGGTGGCTGCCGCACGGCCTTTACACCAGGGTCATGACCGCCTCGTTGCGCCTGATGCGCCGCCTCGGCGTCCGTTAATTGGTAACAAGCCGAACGGCGTAAAGCCCGTCCGGCCCCTTGTGGAGCCGGGCGTACCGGGTGAACATCAGCAACCAGGCGAAAACGGGCCGTGAGGGCACCCCATCGGGGTTCGGCCCCGCCTCGCCGACAAGTGAATAGACACCTCCAGCGCCGACGAGAGCGGCGTCCCCTGCGGGAGGAACGCGTGAGACACACACGCCCGTCCATCATGGTCGGGGCGCTGGCCGCCCTGACCCTCGTCCTGTCCATGGCCGGCACGGCGGCCTCCGAGGAGTCCGCGCCGGCCGCCGGGAGAACCTCCGCCGAGTACTACGTCTCCGGCACGATCGACACCCACGTCCGCAACGCGGTGGCCAGGACCGGCGCCGCGATCAACTCCGTCGAGCACGGCGCGCTGAACGTCACCGCGACGCCCGCAGAGGTCGCCCGGATCAGGGCGCTCGGCCTCACCGTCGAGTCCGGACCGGCCATGGCCCGGGAGACCGGCGCGACGCCGCTCGACTTCCCGCCGTCGGACTCGGGCTACCACAACTACGCGGAGACCAACGCCGCGATCAGCAGCGTGCTCTCCAGCTACCCGTCCCTGGTCAGCCGCCGGCTCATCGGGCACTCCTACGAGGGCCGCGACATCGTGGCGCTGAAGGTCTCCGACAACGTCGGCACCGACGAGAACGAGCCCGAGGTCCTGTTCACCGCCCACCAGCACGCCCGCGAGCACCTGACCGTCGAGATGGCGCTGTACCTGCTCACCGAGCTCACCGGCAAGTACGGCACCGACAGCCGGATCACGGACCTGGTGAACAGCCGGGAGATCTGGATCGTGCCGGACATGAATCCCGACGGCGGCGAGTACGACATCCGCAACGGCTCCTACTCGGGCTGGCGCAAGAACCGGCAGCCGAACTCGGGCAGCTCCTACGTCGGCACCGACCTCAACCGCAACTGGGACTACAACTGGGGCTGCTGCGGCGGCTCGTCGGGCAGCACGTCCAGCGAGACCTACCGCGGCGCGTCCCCCGGGTCGGCGCCCGAGGTGTCGACGGTGATGGACTTCGTGCGCAGCCGGGTCGTCGGCGGCGTGCAGCAGATCACGACCAACATCGACTTCCACACCTTCTCCGAGCTGGTGCTGTGGCCCTTCGGCTACACCTACAACAACACCGCGCCCGGCATGACCCAGCAGGAGTACAACACCTTCGCGACGCTGGGCCGGCAGATGGCCGCCACCAACGGCTACACCCCCGAGCAGGCCTCGGACCTCTACATCACCGACGGCACGATCGACGACTGGCTGTGGGGAAACCAGCGGATCTACTCGTTCACCTTCGAGATGTACCCGTCCAGCGGCGGGCTCAACGGCTTCTACCCGCCCGACGAGGTGATCGGCCGGGAGACCTCGCGCAACCGCGCGGCCGTGCTGACGTTGCTCGACTACTCCGACTGCCCGTCCCGGGTGATCGGCGTGAGCTGCGACGGCAGCGAGCCGCCGCCGGGCAGCAGCTTCGAGAACACCACCGACGTGGCGATCCCGGACGCGGGCGCGGCGGTGACCAGCCCGATCACGGTGACCGGCGTGCCCGGCAACGCCCCGTCGAACCTGCAGGTGTCGGTCGACATCAAGCACACCTACCGCGGTGACCTGGTCGTCGACCTGGTCGCGCCGGACGGCAGCGCCTACCGGCTGAAGAACTCCAGCGGCAGCGACTCTGCCGACAACGTGATCACGACCTACACGGTCAACGCGTCCAGCGAGGTCGCGAACGGCACCTGGCAGCTGCGGGTGCGCGACGTCTACTCCGTCGACACCGGCTACATCGACTCGTGGCGACTCACGTTCTGAGCACCCCCGACCCCCGGAAGGACCCACAGATGACCCTGCACTCCTGGAAGTCGGTCGTCGGCCGGATGACCCGCAAGGCCACGCTCGTCGTGGTCGGCACCGCGGCCGTGCTCGGCGCGGCCGCCGGCCAGTCGGTGGCCGCCCCGCCACCCACCGACGGCGGCGACGTGCAACCCCAGGTCGTCGGCGGCACGCGGGCGGCCCAGGGCGAGTTCCCGTGGATGGTGCGGCTGTCCATGGGCTGCGGCGGTGCGCTGTACGCGCCGAACCTCGTGCTGACCGCCGCGCACTGCGTCGGCTCGACCGGCAACAACACCGGCATCACCGCCACCCTGGGCGTGGTGGACCTGCAGGACCCGAGCCGGATCACCCGGCAGTCCAACTACGTCTACCGGGCGCCGGGCTACAACAACCCCTCCGGCGACGACTGGGCGCTGATCCGGCTCTCGCAGCCGGTCACCGGCGTCCCGACGCTGCCGATCACCACCACGACGGCCTACGACAGCGGCACGTTCACCGTCGCCGGCTGGGGCGCCGCGACCGAGGGCGGCGGGCAGCAGCGCTACCTGCTCAAGGCCGAGGTCCCGTTCGTCTCCGACGCGCAGTGCGGCCAGGCCTACAGCGAGCTGGTGCCGGCCGAGGAGATCTGCGCGGGCAACTGGACCTCCGGCGGCGTCGACACCTGCCAGGGCGACTCCGGCGGCCCGATGTTCCGCCGCGACAGCGGCGGTGCGTGGGTCGAGGTCGGCATCGTGAGCTGGGGCTACGGCTGCGCGCGGCCGCAGAACCCGGGCGTCTACACCCAGGTCAGCACGTTCGCCGCGGCGATCGCGGCGGCCGCGGCGAACCTGGGCGGCGGCACCCCGCCGCCGACCTGCGCCACGCAGACGAACAACACACCGGTGGCCATCCCGGACGCCGGCGCGGCGGTCACCAGCCCGGTGACGATCTCCGGCTGCAGCGGCGCGGCGTCCCCGTCCGCCCAGGTCGAGGTGCACATCACGCACACCTACCGGGGTGACCTGGTGATCGACCTGGTCGCGCCGGACGGCTCCGCGTACCGGCTGAAGAACTCCAGCGGGAGCGACTCGGCCGACAACGTCAACGCCACGTACACGGTCAACGCGTCCAGCGAGACCGCCAACGGCACCTGGCAGCTGCGGGTTCGCGACGTCTACAGCTACGACACCGGCACGCTCACCAGCTGGAGCCTGAGCGTCTGACCTGCCCACCGACCGGCCGAGGGCCCTCCCCGCGATCTTCCGGGGGGTGGCCCTCGGCCCGTTTCGCGGGCAAGATACGGGCAAGTTACCGTGAGGTAGCATTGGTTCGGAGGAGAGTCAACATGAGGGAGCTCGCCGTCCCGCCGCTGGCCACCGTGCCGGACAAGGGTGGTCTGGCCGACGTCGTCGTCACCAACGCCGCCGAGGCCCCGAACGACGTCGCGTTCCGTCGCAAGGTCGACGGCGCCTGGCGGGACGTCACCGCCGCACAGTTCCGCGCGGAGGTCGTCGAGGTCGCGAAGGGGCTGGCCGCCTCCGGCATCGGGCCCGGCGACCGGGTCGGCATCCTGGCCGCGAACTGCTACGAGTGGACCCTGTTCGACTTCGCCGCGTGGACCGCCGGGGCGGTGCCGGTGCCGATCTACGTGACCTCCTCGGCCGAGCAGATCGAGTGGATCATGTCCGACTCCGGCGCGGTCGCGATCGTGGTGGAGAACGCGGCGCTCGAGGAGAAGGTCGAGTCGGTCCGCGGCGGCCTCGGTGACCTGGCACACGTCTGGCGCATCGACGCGGGCGCGGTGGACAAGCTCGTCGAGGCGGGCCGGAGCGTCCCGGACGAGGAGATCGAGCGCCGCCGCACCGAGGTCGGGCCGGACGACCTGGCCACGATCATCTACACCTCGGGCACGACCGGCCGGCCCAAGGGCGTCGTGCTCACCCACCGGAACCTGTTCGCCGCGGTCGGTAACGCGGTGGAGTACCTCGCGCCGATGTTCAAGGGCGGCGGCGGCAACACGACCAGCACGCTGCTGTTCCTGCCGCTGGCGCACGTGTTCGGCCGCATGGTCGAGGTGGGCGCGGTGCTGGCCCGCGCCACGCTCGGGCACTGGGCCGACGTCAAGACGCTGACCGACAACCTGGCCGAGTTCCGGCCGACCTTCATCCTGTCCGTGCCCTACGTGCTGGAGAAGGTCTACAACGGGGCCCGGCAGAAGGCGCACGCGAGCGGCAAGGGCAGGATCTTCGACGCCGCCGCGGCCACCGCGATCGCGTTCAGCGAGGCCGCCGGAGCGGCCGGGCTCGGGCTGAAGGTCAAGCACGCGGTGTTCGACCGCCTGGTGTACAGCAAGTTGCGGGCCGCACTCGGCGGTCAGGTGCGGTACGCGATCTCCGGCGGCGCCGCGCTCGGCCCGCGGCTGACGCACTTCTTCCGCGGCGTCGGCATCACGGTGTTCGAGGGCTACGGGCTGACCGAGTCGACCGCCGCGTCGGTGGTCAACGCACCCGGCGCGTTCAAGCCGGGCACGGTCGGCAAGCCGCTGCCGGGCACCTCGGTGCGCATCCGCGAGGACGGCGAGATCGAACTGCGCGGCGACGGGGTGTTCACCCGGTACTGGCACAACGACGACGCGACGCGCGAGGTCATCGACGACGTGGGCTGGTTCGCCACCGGCGACCTCGGCGACCTGGACGCGGACGGCTTCCTGCGGATCACCGGGCGCAAGAAGGAGATCCTGGTGACCAGCGGCGGCAAGAACGTTGCGCCGTCGGTCATCGAGGACCGGATCTCGGCACACCCGTTGGTGGGTCAGGCTTTCGTCGTCGGGGACGGGCAGAAGTACGTGGCGGCGCTCATCACCATCGACCAGGACTACTTCGCCTACTGGAAGACCACGACCGGAAAGTCCGATACCGCGACGGTGTCCGAACTGGCCGGCGACGCCGACCTGCTGGCCGAGATCCAGCGCGCGATCGACGAGGGCAACCTCGCGGTGTCGACCGCCGAGTCGGTGCGCAGGTTCCGCATCCTGGACACCGAGTTCAACCCGGAGAACGGCTATCTGACCCCCTCGCTGAAGCTGAAGCGAAACGTGATCATGAAGGATTTCGCGAGGGACGTGGACGCGCTATATTCCTGAGTTCGTAGCCGATCGAGCACACTCGATCACCGGGTAGGGTTTTCCCAACCCGGACCACTCAGGCGTCCTGTTGCCGACTTGGAGGCCATGCGATGGGGCGACATTCGTCGGCCAGACCACGCGGCGTGCGTGGGCTGCGCTCCCGGTCGCCGGTCGTCCTGCTGTCCGCCCTGCTCGTGCTCGCCCTGCTGGGCTGGTTCACCTTCGACTTCCTGCGCGACCGGTTGCGCGCGTCGAGCTGTGACACGACCACGGTCGTCAACGTGACCGCGGCGGCCGACATCGCCCCGGTGGTCACCCAGATCGGCAACGAAGTGTCCGAACAGGACGAAGGCGCCTGCTACAAGGTCAACGTGGTGAGCCGGGACTCGGCGGCGACGGCGGAGTCGCTGGTGGTGTCCGACGGCACCGAGCGGCCGGACGTGTGGATCCCGGAGTCGACGATCTGGCTGCAGCGCGCACAGGACAAGGGCGCGTGGAACGTGCCGGTGAGCGGGACGTCGATCGCGAGCTCGCCGGTGGTGGTCGCGCTGACCGAGGACGCGGCCACGAGGCTCGGCTGGCCGCAGGAGGCGCCGGCGTGGTCGCAGCTGTTCGGCCCCGGGTCAGCGGACCTGCGGCTCGGCATGCCGGACCCGGCCCGCGAGCCCGTGGGCGTGTCGACGCTGTTCGGGGTGCGCGAGCTGCTCGGCCGCGGCCCGAACGCCGGCCAGAAGATCACCGCGGAGCTGCGCTCGCTGTCGCCGAACACGGTGACGGAGGCCAGTGACCTGTTCACCCGGCTGCCGGGCACGGAGACCACGGAGAAGCCGCTGGACGGCTTCCCCACCTCCGAGGTGTCGGTGCTGCGGCACAACGCGAAACCCATCGGGTCACCGCTCGTGGCGGCGTACGCACAGCCCGCGGTGCCGGCGCTGGACTACCCGTTCGTCGTGCTGCCGGACACCAAGGCGGACAAGCGGGCGGCGGCCGAGCGGTTCCTGAAGGTCCTCATCGACCAGAAGGCCGCCGAGACGTTCGGCGACGCCGGGTTCCGCACCCCGGACGGCGAGATGCTGCGCCAGCGGGCGAGCGACCGGCGCACGTCGTCGCAGAAGATGACGCCGCCGCCGGCGCCCAACCCGAACGAGGTCAGCAACGCGCTCAACGAGTGGGCCGGGGTCAACCTGAGCGCGCGGATCCAGGTGCTGCTGGACGTGTCCGGGTCGATGAACGAGCCCGTGCCGGGCACCGGACGCAACCGGATGGCGATCACGCTGCAGGCGGCGGAGCTGGGCATCGGCCTGATGAAACCGACGACCAAGATCGGCGTCTGGCTGTTCTCGACGAACCTGGACGGGAAGAACAAGGACTACAAGGAGCTGATACCGGTCCGGCCCATCGCCGAGCAGCTCACCAACGGCGGCATCGCCAAGCTGCGCGCGGTGAAGGCCCTGCCCAGCGGCGCGACGGGCCTGTACGACAGCACGCTGGCCGCCTACCGCTCCGCGACGCAGAACTTCGAGCCGGGCCGGATCAACCTGGTCGTCGTGCTCACCGACGGCCGCAACGAGGACGACAACGGCATCTCCCGCCAGCAGCTGCTCACCGAGCTGGCGTCCCTGCGCGACCCGCGCCGCCCGGTGCAGGTCATCGGCATCGGCATCGGCCCGGACATCGACAAGGCGGAGCTGCAGGCCATCTCCGGCGCCACCGGCGGTCAGGCCTTCACCACCCCCGACCCCACCAAGATCGGCGACATCTTCTACGCCGCGCTGTCCAAGCTCGTCTGCCAACCCCCGCAATGCCAGCCCGAACCCGGCGGCTGACCCACCGAGCCGGGCGGGCGCTGGCGTAACGGTCCGCGGGCGGCCACGATGATGGGGCCGAGAGCGCGGCCCGACGAGGCGACGAGGAGTGGCGTGTCCAGTGCCGTTTCCCCCGACCAGACGCTGTCCGGGCCGCGGCACCTGAGCCCGGACCGAACCACCTCCAGGTTCGGCTCACCGGTCGCCGTCGCGGCGTTCGTCGTCGCCGTGGTGCCGTTCGTCGTGCACACCTGGGCCACCCTCAACGGGTACTTCGGCCAGGACGACTTCATCTTCATCCACCGCTCCGCGCACTCCGCGCCCTACGACCTCGGCTTCCTGTTCCAGGACTACGGCGGGCACCTCCAGCCGGGCACGTTCCTCCTGTCCTGGGTGGTCACCGCGATCGCGCCGCTGAACCACACCGTCGCCGTGGTCCCGCTGCTCGCGGCGCGCGCGGTCACGCTGTGGCTGTGCTGGCGGGTACTCACCCGCCTGTTCGGCACCCGCTGGGCGCTGCTGCCGTTCTTCGCGATCTTCGCCGCCTGCCCGCTGATCCTCTTCCCCACCCTCTGGTGGGCCTACGCCCTGGCGCTGTTCCCGTTGCTGCTGGCGATGTTCGGCGCCCTGCACGCACACCTGCGCTACCTCGACACGAACCGGCCGTGGCACGCGGTCGTGGCGGGTCTGTGGACCGTCGTCGGGCTCGCGTTCTACGAGAAGGCCGCCCTGATCCCGGCGCTGCTGCTGGGCGTCACCGTGCTGCTCGCCCCGCGCGGGGAGGTGGCGCCGATCGTCTGGGCGCTGCGCACGCACCGGTGGGTCTGGGCGGCCAACGCCGCGCTGCTCGCCTGTTACGTCGCGGTGTTCGTCCAGACCACCACCAGCCAGGTCAGCGAGAACCCGGTCACCACCGGGACACTCGTCGAGTTCACCGGCCGTTCCATCGTCGACACGCTGCTCCCGGGGCTGTTCGGCGGCCCGTTCACCGGCTCCGGCGGCGGCGCGAGCTGGGCAACGCCGCACCCGGCCGTGCGCATGCTGGCCGTGCTGGCCGCCGCCGCGGTGATCGCCGCGAGCGTGGTGCGGTCCCGGCGCCGGGCGGTGCTGCCGTGGCTGCTGCTCGCCGGCTACCTCGCCGTCGACCTCGCCCTGGTCGCCTCGACCCGGCTGGGCCTCGTCGGCGCGGCCGTGGCGACCGATCCGCGCTACCTGGGCGACGTCGTGCCCGTGGCCGTGCTGTGCGCGGCGTTCGCGCTGCTGGGCGGCGACGCGCCGAAGAAGCCGGACAACCCCCTGGTGCAGACGGCGCTCGCGGCCGCCGTGGTGGCCGCGTCCACGGCGAGCTTCCTGCACGTGGCCCCGGCGCTGCAGTTCCGCGAGGCGCGCGACTACGTGGCCACCACACGCGCGGCGCTCGCCGACCGGCCCGGCCTGGTCCTGTTCGACGCACCGGTGCCCGGCGACATCATGATCGACTGGTTCGTCGGGGACGCCTTCACCTCGCGGGTGGTCGGCCTGATACCCGAGCACCCGCGGTTCGACCGGCCCGCCGAGGAGCTGTACCAGCTCGACGCCACCGGCACCCCGCAGCCGATCGTCGGCCTGACCGACACCGTGTCCGCCCAGGCCGGGCCGGTGCCGGACTGCGGTTACCTGGTCCGCAACGACATCGTGCACATCCCGCTGACCGGCACGGTCAACGGGCGCCGGATCGTGCGCATCGGCTACTACACCGCCGACTCGGCCCCGGGCACCGTCAAGGCGGGCGACTCGCAGTTCCCGGTCCGCTTCACCGGCGGCCTGCACTCGGTGTACGTCGTGGTCACCGGCTCGTTCACCGAGATCCAGGTCAGCCGCGACATCGACGTGGCGCCGATGTGCGTCACCGACGTGCAGGTGGGCCTGCCCAGTCAGAACGGGTCGTAGGGGCCGTGGTGGCCGAACCGGCCGGCCACCCGGCGCAACCGCAGCCGCAGCAGCACCTTCAGGAACACGTTCCCGGCGAACCACGGCAGCTGGGCGACCACCCGCAGCCGGTCGGCGAGCCGCGGGCGGGCCAGCACGAACCGGGCCAGCGAGCGGCTGCGGTCGAGGTAGGTGTAGCGGGAGCCGAACAGCACCTTCGCCACCGTGCCGAGGGTGACGCCGATCGAGGAGAAGCAGTCGTGCACCAGGATCTCGCCGCCCTCGGGCAGGTGCGCCGACCAGCGCAGGTCGTCGGTGTAGGTCCAGTAGTCGTGCTTGCCGTCGACGTAGAGCAGGTCGATCGGGCGGTCCCAGGCCGGCCGCAGCCTGGTCGAGTAGCCGACGACGAGCTCCACCACGTCGTCCAGGCCCGCCGCGGCGATGTTCTCCTCGAAGCGCTCCCGGGTCGACGCCCCGCCGAACAGGCGCCCGTCGACGAACGCGTCCACGGCGACCACCCGAGCGCCGACCGCCCGCGCCGCCTGGCCGAGGATCACCGTGGAGCGGCCCTGGTGGCTGCCGATCTCGAGCACCGTGGCGCCCGGCTTCAGCCGCGACACGGCATCCCACAGCATCCTGGCCTGGCCTTCGGTGAGCCAGCCCGGAACATCCGACACCGACTCCCACACCTGGTCGAAATCCACCGGCACCTGCCTGGCCGAGAGCCAACTTTGGTCGGGTCACCATAGCCCTAGTATTCGAGCGATGTTAACCACCGGTAGCAGGGTTGTGCGGCGGCTCGCCGCCTTGCCGCGCAACCCTGCCGCCTGGGCGATGCTCGGGCTCACGCTGCTGTCGTTCCTGCAGCGGCCCGGCCGCACGACGTTCGACACCAAGCTCAACCTCGCGGTGGACCCGGTCGCGTTCCTCGGTCGCACCCTGCACCTGTGGAACCCCCAGGCGACCGGCGGCGAGCTGCAGAACCAGGCCTACGGCTACCTGTTCCCCATGGGTCCGTTCTTCGCCGCGGGACAGCTGCTCGGGGTGCCGCCGTGGCTGACCCAGCGGATCTGGTGCGCGCTGCTGCTGTGCGTGGCCTTCGGCGGCGTGCTGGCGCTGGCCCGCGCGCTGCGCATCGGCAGCGAGCCGGCCCGCTTCGCCGGTGCGCTCGCCTACGCCCTCGCGCCGCGCATGCTCACCGAGATCGGCTCGCTGTCCGCGGAGATGCTGCCCGCGGTGTGCCTGCCGTGGGTGCTGTTGCCGCTGGTGAAGGCCAACCGGATCGGCTCGCCGCGGCGCGCGGCCGGGCTGTCGGCACTCGCCGTGCTCGCCATGGGCGGGATCAACGGCGCGATGGTGCTGATGGCGCTGGTGCTGCCGGTGCTCTGGCTCGCCACCCGCCGGTTCACCGCCGAGCACGTCAAGCTCTGCGCGTGGTGGTGCGGGTCCGTGCTGGCCGTGTGCCTGTGGTGGATCCTGCCGCTGCTGCTGCTCGGCGAGTACAGCCTGCCGTTCCTCGACTACATCGAGTCGGCCACCAACACGACCGCGCCGATGTCGCTGTTCCAGGTGCTGCGCGGGACCAACCAGTGGGTCGCCTACGTGGTGGCCGGCACGCCGTGGTGGCCGTCGGGCTACATGCTGATCGACAACCCGATCCTGATGCTGGTCACCGGCCTGATCGCGGCGGTCGGGCTGTTCGGCCTGGTCCGCCCGCGGCTGCCGGAACGGCGGTTCCTGGTGCTCAGCGTGGTGACCGGGCTGACGCTGCTGACCGTCGGCTACGTCGGCACCCTCGACGGCCCGCTCGCGAACACGGTGCGCGACCTGCTGGACGGCCCGCTGGCGCCGCTGCGCAACGTGCACAAGTTCGAGCCGGTGCTGCGGCTGCCGCTGATGCTCGCGTTCACCCACGCCATCACCGGCCGGCTGCCCGGGATGGCCCGCGGCACCTCGCCGCTGCGCGCGACCCGGGCGCGGATCGCGGTCGCCGCGCTGCTGGTGGCGATCATGGCCGCGCCCGCGTGGCTGTTCACGCTGCGTCCGGGACCGGGCTGGGCCGAGGTGCCCGACCACTGGCGGCAGGCCATGACCTGGCTCGGCGAGCAGGACCCCGACGCGCGCACCCTGCTGCTGCCCGGCTCCGGGTTCGGCGAGTACACCTGGGGCCGCACGGTCGACGAGCCCGCGCAGGCGCTGGCCCGCTCGCCGTGGGCGGTGCGCAGCCAGATCCCGCTCGGCTCGGAGGGCAACACCCGGCTGATGGACATGGTCGAGGACGCCCTCGCCGACGGCCGCGGCTCGCCCGCGCTCGCCGGGTTCCTCGCCCGCGGCGGCTACCGGTACGTGCTGCTGCGCAACGACATCGACCAGCAGGGCACCGACGCCCCGCCGCCGGCGGTGATCCGCGCCGGGCTGGCCGGCTCCGGCGGGCTGCGCGAGGTGGCGCGGTTCGGCCCGCGGGTGACGCTCGACGGGGTCGGCCGGGTGCCCTCGCTGGAGGTCTACGAGGTGGACCAGCCGGTGCCCCGCGCCACCGTCGTGTCCACGCGGGACGTTCCGACGGTCAGCGGCGGTCCCGAGTCGCTGCTGCCGCTGCTCGAGGCCGGCATGCTCGACCCGGGGGCGCCGGCCGTGCTCGCCGGCGACGGCGGGCTGGCGGACTCGCGCGAGTGGCTGGTCACCGACGGGCTGCGGCACCGGGAGCGCAACGTCGGCCGGGTGCGGGACAACCTGTCCGAGACGCTGACCGCCGACCAGGCCCCCCGCCAGCGCCGGCCGTCCACCGACGTGCTGCCCTTCCCCGGCCGCGAACACCAGACGGTCGCCGCCTACCGGGGCATCCGCGACGTGCGGGCGTCCACGTCAGCCAGCTACGCCGACGCGGTACACGAGAGCGACCCGTCCGGCCTGCCGTTCGCCGCGCTCGACGGCGACCCGCTGACCGCGTGGCGCTCGTCGAGCTTCGCCGGGCCGGACGGCCAGTGGCTGGAGGTGGAGCTGGACACCCCCCGCGAAGTCGACGAGGTCACCATGTCCGTCGTGGACAGTCTGCTGGTGGGCTGGCCGGTGACCCGGATCCGGATCACCACCGACAACGGCAGCGTCGAACACGAGGTGCCGCGCGGCGGCGGGGCGCAGAAGTACCCGGCCGCGCCCGGGCTGACCAGCACGGTCCGGGTGACCGTGGTGTCGGTCGCGGCCGGCCGCCAGACGGGCAACGTGGGCATCTCCGAGCTCGCCATCCCCGGTGTCTCGGCGACACGCGCGCTGGCGGTGCCCACCGACGTGGCGCCCGCGCCGGACCAGCGCACGAGCTTCGCGTTCACCCGGGGCACCCAGCCGCGTTACGCCTGCGTCGGCGGCACCTGCGACACCGCCCGGGCCCGGGTCGGCGAGGAGCCGTCGGGCGTGCACCGGCTGTTCCGGACGAGCACCGAGGCGAACTACCGGATCGAGGGCACCGTGCTGCCCGCCGACGGCGGCACGAACCCCGTGGCGCTGCCCGGTTTCGCGGTGTCCGGGTCGAGCAAGCTGGCCGGCGACCCGACCGCGGGCGCGCTGTCCGCGGTGGACGGTGACCCGGACACGACGTGGATCGCCGGCGGCTCGGACCTGCGCCCGAGCCTGACGCTGACGTGGGACACCCCCCGTGAGCTCAGCGGCCTGCGGCTGACCACGGCGGCGGACTCCGGCGGCTCGCGGCCCACCGACCTGCTGATCACCGTGCCGCGCGGCAGCCAGTCGGTGCCGGTGACCGCCGACGGGGTGGCCAAGTTCCGGCTGACCACCGACACGATCACGATCACCGTGCTGGCGACGCGGGCCAAGCGCGGCGCGCCGGCCGGCATCACCGACCTCGCGCTCGCCGGGGTGGACTTCCCGCGGCTGGACCCGGACACGCCGTTCACCGTGCCGTGCGGCAAGGGGCCGCTGCTCGAGATCGACGGCTTCCACTACACGACGGCGGTGTCCGGCACGCTGGCCGACTACCGGGCGCACCGCCCGCTGCGGTTCTCGACCTGCCGCGACCTCGAGGGCGGGCTCGACCTCAAGCCGGGCGACCACGAGGTGAACACCGCGCGGTCGGCGGCGTTCGTCGTGCAGGACCTGCGCCTGCTGTCCACGACGGACACCGCGGCGCCGCGGTCGCGCGGGCACACGGTGACCCGCTGGGACGTCGCCACCCGGGAGATCCAGGTGGCGGCCGGGCCCGAGGCGGTGCTGTCCGTGCCGGAGAACGCCAACGAGGGCTGGGTGGCCACGCTCAACGGCGAACCGCTGCACCGGGTGCGGGTGGACGGCTGGCAGCAGGCGTGGCTGGTGCCGGCGGGCGAGGGCGGCACGGTCCGGCTGGAGTTCGCGCCGGACGGCCCGTACCGCACGCGGCTCGCGGTCGGCGCGATCGCGGCGCTCGTGCTGGTCGGCTCGGTGCTCCTGCCGGTGCGCAGGCGCCGGCCGATCGACGTGCGCGCCGGGGGCAGGCGGTGGATCCCGGTCGCGCTGATCGGGCTGCTCGTCGTGCTCGGCGGCATGCTGCCGGCCGTGCTGCTGATCGTCTGCCTGCTGCTGCGGGCGCTGTGGCCACCCGCGCCGCGGGCGATCGCGATCGGCGCCACGGCCACGGCGTGCGTGGTGGCGGTGACCGGGCGGCTGCTCGACCACGGGCAGGCGTGGGCCTACGGGTGGGTGGCGCAGGCGGCGCTACTGCTGGCCGCGGCCGCCGTCGTCTCGTCCTGTGTGGACTGGTTCGACGCGCCGCGACCGGATCTCGATGGCCGCGCCGGTGAGGACGAGCAGGCCGGTGGTGACGGCGGCGGCGGTGACGATCTGCGCCAGGTCGTCGTGCAGCCACGCCGTCACCAGGACGATCTCGACCGCGACAGCGAGCCAGAGCAGCACCGTTGACCGCCGGTCGGCGCTGGCGATGCGGGAGTACAGCAGGATCTGCACGAGCGAGAGCGTCGAGCCGACGATCGCGAACGGCCAGATCGGGACGTGCGCGTCCCGGTAGCCGCTGCCGCCGATGATCGCGACGATGGTCGGGCCCATGGTCGCCGCGGCCAGCACGACGACCGCGTCCAGCGCGGCGCAGATGGCCAGTGCGCGGGGCACCATCCGGCGGCGGCCGCGCTCGCTGGCCAGCCGCGGCAGGACGAGGATGGCGACGGCCTGCGGCAGCCAGTAGGCGCTCTTGGTGACGATCGCGCCGACGGCGTACTCGCCCGCCTCGCGCGCGGGAAGGTGGTGGCGGGCGAGGACGAGGTCGAGGTTGACCAGCAGGACGAGCGCCAGCATCGCCTGCACCACGTGCAGCACCTCGCCGACGTGGCCACGGTGGTGCCAGGCCGGCCGCGGCCGGCCGCAGACCACCCAGCCCACGGTGGCGACCACCGCGGCGCCGATCGCGGTACCGGCCAGCGCCCCGGTGGCGCTGCGGAACATGACGAGCCCCGCGACGGTGCCGCCGATCCGGCCGACCGCGTCGAAGGCGAGCATGCCCGCGAGCGCCGCGAACCGCTGGGAGCCCTGCAGCACCCCGTAGGACAGGCCGACCATGGTCATGGACAGAAGCGCGCCGGCGACGCAGAGCGCCGGCCGGATGTCCGCGAGATGCAACAGGACCATCAGCAGGGGCGCGGCGACGAGCGCGGCGGCGGTGACGCTGCCGCTGGTCGCGAGCCCGAGCGAGTACAGCTGCCCGGTGTCGCGTGTGGACAGCGGGCCGCGCTGCCGGATCCGCGCGACCCGCAGCGCGGCCACGGTCTGCAACCCCATGGCCGGCACCGCCCCCACGACGAGGACGGCCAGCAGCGAGCCGAGCTCGCCGAAGCTCGCGGGCACGAGCAGCCGGGCGGCGGCGACGTTGAGCAGGTAGGCGGCGGCCTGGTTCCCCGCGACCCCGATCGAGACGAGCACCGCGGCCACCCGGATCCGCTCCGAGACCCCAACTGTCACGTCGCCTCCGGTTACCAGCGAGTAGGCCAGCGACTGTAGCCCAGTGCCACGCTCGGCAACACCCGGAGTACGGCGGGTACCGTGACCGGCCGTGGCGGAACCGGAGTTCGTGCGGCGCACGCGCTGGTCCTACGACGCCACCGCCGAGGACTACGCCGTGTGGATCCGCACCGAGCTGGCCGCCAGGCCGACCGACCGCGCGGTGCTGGCGGTGTTCGCCGAGCTCGTGCTGGCCGGCGGGGGCGGGCCGGTCGCCGACGTCGGCTGCGGGACCGGCCGGGTGACCGCCCACCTCGCCGGGCTCGGGCTGGACGTGTTCGGCATCGACCTGGCGCCCCGGATGGTCGCGGTGGCTCGCCGCACGCATCCCGGGTTGCGCTTCGAGGAGGGCTCGATGCTGGCCCTCGACCTGCCCCGCGGCGCACTCGCCGGGCTGGTGGCCTGGTACTCGACGATCCACGTGCCGGACGACGCGCTGCCCGGGGTGTTCGCCGGGTTCCACCGGGTGCTCGCGCCGGGCGGCCTCCTGCAGCTCGCGTTCCAGGCCGGCGAGGAGACGGTGCACCGTACCGAGGCGGGCGGCCACCGGGTCGCGCTCGACTTCCACCGCCGGCGGCCGGAGCGGGTCGCGGACCTGCTGGACGGGGCGGGTTTCGCGGTCCGCGTCCGCACCCTGCGCGAGCCCGACGCCGACGGCGCGTTCCCCGAGCTGGCGCCACAGGCGTACCTGCTGGCCCGCCGACGGTGACCCTCGACGGCACCGCCGTGGTGAGATGGCGCTCGACCGGAAATGCCTGGGACGGCCGGGGGAGCCGGCGGAGCCGGCGTCGGTGGCGATCGCGAACCGTGCGGCCCGGCGTTCGGTGCGGCCGTACCCGCCCCGCACAGCCGCGAACGTCCGCCCCGCCACACACCCGCCGCGCGCGTACCCCTCGATGACGGCCCCCACCCTCTCCGGGGGCACCCCGTCGTCCATTCTATCGGTGGGGGGTGACGGTTTCCGGGGGTTGCGGGTTCGCTGTGGACGAGGAGGCGATGTGTGGACAACTCGCCGCCTCGTGCTGCCCGGCGTGTGCCTCGCGATGACCCTCGCGGTGCTGGCGCCGCTGCTCGGGCGGGGGTTCGTGCTCGCCTACGACATGGTGTTCGCGCCGCGGCTGTACCTGCTGCCGGACGCGGTCGGGCTCGGCACGGCGCTGCCCCGCTCGGTGCCGGCCGACGCGGTCGTGGCGCTGCTGACCACCGTGCTGCCCGGCAACCTGGTCCAGCAGCTGCTGCTCGCCGCCGCGCTGTTCGCGGGGCCGCTGGGCGCCGGGCTGCTCGTGCCGGCGGAGTCGCTCGGCGTCCGCGTCGTCGCCGCGGTCACCTACGGGTGGAGCGGCTACGTCGCCGAGCGCCTGTTCATCGGGCACTGGCCCTACCTGCTCACCTACGCCTGCCTGCCGTGGATCGCCCGCGTCGCGCTGGCGATCCGCGCCGGCGACAACCGCCTGCTCACCCGGGCGGCGGCCCTCGTCCTGGTCATGGCGCCCGCCGTGCTGACCCCGGCCGCGGGGATCCTCGCCGCCGGCACGGCGATCGTCTGCGGCGGCGCGCGCCGGGCCTGGCTCACCGCCGGGATCGCGATCGTGCTGAACGCGCCGTGGTGGGTCCCGTCGGTGCTCCACCCCGAGGGCACGCTGTCCAGCGCCGACGGCGTCGCGGCGTTCGGCGCGCGCGCCGAGAGCTGGGGCGGGGTGATCACCAGCCTGCTCGGCCTCGGCGGCATCTGGAACGCCGAGGTCGTCCCGGACAGCCGCACCAACC
The DNA here is from genome assembly GCA_963727495.1 of uncultured Actinomycetota bacterium. Classification (GTDB taxonomy): domain Bacteria; phylum Actinomycetota; class Actinomycetes; order Mycobacteriales; family Pseudonocardiaceae; genus Actinophytocola. Next base: position 213,302 of record CAVSGQ010000006.1, read on the forward strand.
CGCTCGTGCCGGTCCTCGTCCTCGCCATGACCGCGGTCGCGATCGTCGGCATGCGGCGGCTGCCGGGGCCGCTGGTCGCGCTCGGCGTCGCCGGGCTCGCCCTCGCCGCGCTCGGCGGTACCGCCGTCCTCGGCTGGGTGGTCGGGCACGTGCCCGGCGGCGGGTTGCTGCGCGACTCGCAGAAGTGGGTCGCCTGGTGGGCACTGCCGTTCGCGCTCGGGTTCGCGCTCGGCGTCCAGCGCGCGGCCACCACCCTGCGCCGGGGCCGCAGGGCCCTGCTCGTCGGCGCGGCGATCATCCCCATCGCGATGCTGCCCGACCTCGCGTGGGCGGGCTGGGGGCGCCTGCAACCCGTCGACTACCCCGCGGACTGGGCCGCGGTGCACGACATCCTGCGCGCCGACCCGCGCGGCGGTGACGTCGTCGCGCTGCCGTTCGGGACCTTCCGCCGGTACGGGTGGAACGGCGAGCGCACCCAGCTCGACCCCGCCCCCCGGTACCTGTCCCGCACCACGGTCATCGACGACACCCTCGTCGTCGACGGCCACCCGGTCGCGGGTGAGGACGCCCGCGCGGCCGCGGTGCGGCACGTGCTCACCGACGGTGGCGACCTCACCGGGCTCGGCATCGGCTGGATCCTCGTCGAGCACGGCACCCCCGGCCGGATCGACCCGGCCGTGTTCGACCACACGTCCCGGGTCTATCAGGGGGAATGGCTCGACCTGTACCGCATCGACGGCGAGCCGGGGCCCGATCCCACCGGACGGCCACCGGTCGCTCCGGTCGTCACCGCCGACGCGTTGGCACTTGCGACGGTCACGCTCAGCCTGTTGTGGCTTGCGTTACCGACCGGTAGCCTGATGCCGTCCAGCCGCCGGACTCGGGAGTAGACGTGGGAAAGCTGGTCGGCGCCATCGCATCGGTTCTGGTCGGGCTGGCGCTCGCGACGGGAGTCGCGGTCGCCGTGTCCTCGGCCTCCGCGCCGGACAAGAGCGTCAACCTCGACGACCCCGCCGCCCCGAACAACGCCGTCGGCGGCCTGTCCGGCGACTCGGTCAACTACGGCTCGACCAACCCCTGATCACGAACCCCTGATCACGAACCGCGTCGACCGCCAGTGGGTCTCGCGGGCGTCCACCGTGCGCGTCGCGACCACCGAACCTCCCGCGGCCTCCACCACCGACCGCAGCCGCGACGGCGCGTACCGGGTCATCCGCATCGGCGCCGGGTAGCGCAGCACGACCCGCTGCGCCAGGCGGATCAGCCACCCCGGCGCCAGCCGCCACACCGTGCCCTTGAACGTCCACAGCGGACGGGTCGTGCACTGCAGCAGTGCCACCCCGTCCGGCGCCAGCACCCGCACGAACTCCGCCAGGTAACCGTCGATCAGCCGCGCCGGCAGGTGCTGCAGCACGAGCTCGGAGTACACCAGGTCGAACGAGCCCGGCTCGAACCGGCCGAGGTCCTGGCTCTCGTTGAGCACGAACGTGCAGCGGCCGGCGGCGTCCAGCCGCCGCGCCGCCTCCAGCATCGGCGGCGACACGTCCACCCCGACCACCTCGTCGGCGTGCTCGGCCAGGGCCTGCGACAGCCGGCCCGCCCCGCAGCCGAAATCCAGCACTCGGCCCCACCGCGGGCCCACCCCCAGCCCGGACAGCCACGCAACGGACGCCGCGACGTCCTCGCGGCCGGTCCGCAGGAACCCCTCGGGATCCCAGCGGCCGCCGCGCTTGTCCGCGGCGACGTACACCGCCCACAACGGGTCCGGTTCGCCGAGCCGGACCCAGTCGCGCCGCACGTGGTCGAAGCTCACGCGCGGTATTAAACCCCGTACTACGCCCGCAGGGTCTCCACGAGCACCGCCTCGAGCTCGGCCACGCTGCGCTCCCACGCGAACGTGCCGGCCCGGTCCCGACCCGCGTCGCCCATCGCCGCGCGCGCCGAGGAGTCGGTGAGCAGCCGGTCCACGTGCGCGGCCAGATCGTCGAAGTCGTCGGCCAGCAGGCCCGTCTCCGAGTCCACAATGGACTCCGCAACGCCGCCCGCGCGGCGGTAGGCCACCGAGGGAACGCCGTGCGCGGCGGCCTCCATGATCGCGATGCCCCAGCCCTCCTTGACCGACGGGCACAGGTGCACCCAGGCACGGGCGAGGATCTCGTGCTTGTCCTGCTCGTCGACGAAGCCGTGCAGCGTGACCCGGTCCGCGACGTCGCGCAGGTCGACGTGGCGGCGCAGGTTCTCCAGCCACCAGCCTTGGCCGACCACCTCCAGGCGCAGCTTCGGCCACCGCTGCGCGAGCCGCGCCACGACGTCCACCGCGTGCTCCACCCGCTTGTGCGGCACCACCCGGCCGACCACGACCAGCGTCGGGTCCCGGTCACGCTCGGCGTGCACCGGCGGCGGGTCGTCGAGCCCGTTGCGGATCACCGTGGTCCGCGCGGTCGCGACGCCGAGCCCGGCCAGCTCGCGGCGGGTCTCGTCGGAGACCGTGAGGTAGCGGCACCGCCGGTAGAGCACCGGGGCGAGCCGCGACTCGATCCACCAGCCGATCCGGCCCAGCAGCGGGCCGACGACGGCCGGCCACTGCTCGCGGTGCACGTGGTGCACCAGCACCAGCACCGGGCAGCGGGCCACCAGCGGGGAGAAGAAGGGCATGCCGGCCTGCACGTCCACCACGACGTCCGGGCGCAGCCGCAGCACCGCGAGCAACGCCCACAGGTACACGCCGAACCGGCCGCCCCGCCGACGGAAGCGCACGCCCCCGACCACCTCGTCGGCCGGTGCGTTGACGTGCGCCGCGCACTGGATGGTCACCCGGAAGCCGCGCCGCGCGAGGCCCTCGGCCATCCGCTCGACGTAGCGCTCGGACCCCCCGCCCTCGGGGTGCTTGGTGTCGCGCCAGTTGACGAACAGCACCGCGGGACGGGTGTCGAGTTCGCGGCCCATGAAATCTCCGCATCGCAGGGTGATAGGTTACCGGCCGGTACAGTGGACCAAAAGAATCACGAAAGCGATACCCCCAATGGTAGGTAGCGGAACACGAACCGATTCAGAAAACGCACGAGCGGCAACTTTGGGTAGATCGGTGCGTTTGTTCCGCGCGTTCCTGAAAGAGCAGTCCGACCCGGATCACTTCTACCAGATCCTGGCCGCGGACTCGGTCACCCAGATTTCCGGTTTCGCACCACTCGACGGTCGGCTGATCCTCGACGTCGGCGGTGGGCCCGGCTATTTCGCGGACAGTTTCCGGGCTGCCGGCGGGTGCTACTTCGGCATCGACCCGGACGTCGGCGAACTGTCCGCACGGGGTGAGCCCGTGGCCGGCATGGTGCGCGCCAGCGGCACGGAACTCCCTGTTCAGACCGGTTCTGTGGACATCTGCTACTCCTCGAACGTGCTCGAGCACGTGGCCGACCCGGCGGCCATGCTCGCCGAGATGGTGCGGGTGACGAGGCCCGGCGGAACCATTTTCGCGTCGTTCACGCCGTGGTTCTCGCCATGGGGAGGGCATGAGACCGCGCCCTGGCATTTCCTGGGCGGTCACTATGCGCGACGCCGATTCCTCCGGCGTAACGGACACGAACCGAAAAACCGATTCGGGGAAAGCCTGTTCGCTTTTCGGGTGGGCACGGCGATCCGCTGGGCGCGCCGTTGCAAAAAAGCGAGAATGGTGCGCGCCCTGCCGCGTTACCACCCGTGGTGGGCCACCTGGATCGTGCACGTCCCGATTCTTCGGGAATTCGCCTCCTGGAATGTGGTGCTCGTGCTCAGAAAGGTCTGAGCAGGAGGTCATCTGGCCGCGGCGCCCGCCGGCTGGCGGCGCAGCGGCGGCGCCGCGCCGAACCGGCCACCCTGCTGGTTGCCGATGAGCAGCAGCAGCAGACCGACGACGATCAGCAGGCCGCCGCCGATCCACATGGCGATCGGCCACGTGGTCAGCAGGCTCAGCTTGGACTTGTTGTCCTCGGCCTTGGTGACGTTGTCGTTGATCGTGGCGTCGTTGAACCGCAGCGTGCCGTCGAAGACCGTGGTGCCCTGGCCGGGCTCCTGGCCGCCGGTGAGCAGTTCCTGCTTGCCCTGCTCCTGGCCGACGATGATGATCCCGGTCTCCGGCTCGACCCACACGGTCCGCTTGACCTGGTAGTACAGGTCGGCGGTGACGCTCGGCTGGTCGTCCTCGCCGATGAGGGAGCCGGGCACCTCCCGCTCGCCGATCTTCGTCGGCTGCACGTCCATCACGAACCGGTAGGTGTCCAGGCCCTGGATGGCTTCCTCGCCGTCGAAGTGCGCGGTCACCGCCTTGTGCACGGACAGGTCGTAGAAGGGGTAGTCGCGCTGCTCGGTGCCGAACGGGAACTTGAAGGACAGCCCGGGCTGCTGGACCGTGTTGCGGTCCGCGGTGACCCGCTTGCCCTGCTCCTGCTCGATGTACTGGCCCTCACAGGGCACGACCGCCTCGTTGGTGTGCCGGTCCAGGCACAGCGCGCGCACCGACGCGTCGACCACGGTGTCGGTCGCGTCGTCGGTGGTCTTGATCGCCTCGACGTACACCGCGACGTCGCCGTCCTCCTGGACCTCCGGCTGGGTCAGGTCGCCGGTGACGTAGGTGGTCGAGGTCAGGCTGAGGTTGGTGCGGATCTCCGGCGACGGGGCGCCGTCGACCGTGCGCACGATGAGCGCGGTGATCCCGGTGCCCTGCGCGACCGACGTGGACTCGTTGTCCAGCGGGATCTTCGCGAGCTGCGGGTATGCGTAGAAGCGCAGCAGCAGGCCGAGCGCAACAGCGAACACCCCGAGTCCCAACAGGATGAAACTGACGATGCGGCGCAACGGGCCTCCTCGATGAGGTGCGACGGCAGTCACAGTGTGGCCGATAAATTACCCGACAGTAACCTGTGCGCAAGACCCAATTCGAACAGGCGGCCATATGGCGCAAGCGCTTGCGCCATATGGCCGAAACCGGAGGGTGGTCATGTGCCGCGAAACGGCAGCGGCGAAGATCTGACCATGCGCTGCGACGTCTGGTGGGCACGGCCCGCACCCGCGACCGAGCGTCTGCTGGGCATGCTCGACGAGGTCGAACGCGAACGGTACGGCAACTACCGGCTGGAGATCGACAAGCTGCGCTTCCTCACCGGCCGCACGCTGATCCGCGCACTCGCCGGCCGGCGGCTCGGCGTCGAGCCGGAGCGGGTCGTGCTGGACAGCAGCTGCTACGGCTGCGGCAAGCCGCACGGCAAGCCGCGGGTGGTCGCCGGCTCGCCGCACGTCACCGCGCCCGAGGTGTCGATCTCGCACTCCGGCTCGCTGGTCGCCCTCGCGGTCGTCGACGGCCCGCCGGTGGGCATCGACGTGGAGCAGATCCGCGCAGCGGAGGTCGACGAGCTCGCGCGCATCATGTTCTCGGCCAGCGAGCGCGAGTCGTTCGAGGCCCTGCCCGACTCCGACCGGCGGGGCGCGTTCTTCACCTACTGGGCCCGCAAGGAGGCGGTGGTCAAGGCGACTGGCAAGGGCATGTCGATCGTGATGAGCCGGTTCACGCTCTCCGCCCACGACGACCCGCCCCGGGTGCTGGGCTCCGAGTCGTCCGAAGTGGACCCCGCTCGGGTGCACATGGCCGACCTGTCCCCCGGCCACGACTACCGCGCGAGCGTCGCGGTCATCGGCGGCGAGCCGCTCGCGGTCACCGAGCGGGACGCGGAGGACCTGATCACCGCGCTCGGCTAGGCGGTGCCGGTCAGGCCGGCACGGCCGCTACGCACCAGGTGCCATGCGCCGAGCAGCGTGCGGAACTTCGCGGTCGTCTCCGCCAGCTCCAGGTCCGGCCGCGAGGCGGGCATGATGCCGGCGCCGGAGTACAGGGTCAGCGTCGAGCCCGGCTCCGCCGCCGCGGCCGCCGGCTCGGCGATCTCCGCGCAGCGGATCGCCACGACCCACTGGCCGTCGCCGTCGGCGTCGCTCCAGCCGATCGCCCCGGCGTAGAAGCCGCGGTCGAACGGCTCCAGCTCGGCGATGGTGGCCTTCGCGCGGCCGAACGGGGGTGCCGCACACCGCGGGCGTCGGGTGCAGCGCGCACGCGAGCCGCAGCGAGGAGATGCCCGGGTCGGCCAGCTCGCCGGTGATCCGGGTGGACAGGTGCCACACCGCGGACGTGCGGATCAGCGACGGCGCGTCCGGAACGGTCAGCGACCGGCAGAACGGCGCCAACGCCTCGACGACCGAGTCGACGACCACCCGGTGCTCCTCGCGGTCCTTCGCCGACGCGGCCAGCGCCTCGCCGGCCAGCCGGTCCTGCTCGGGGTCGCGGTGGCGCGGCATGGAGCCGGCCAGCGGGTTGCGACGACCACCGTCTGCCCGTCCGGGACAGCAGCATCTCGGGGGTGGCGCCGACCAGCGTGCGCCGGCGTGCGCCGGCCGCGGGCAGGTCGACCGCGTAGGTGTAGCCCGAGGCGTTGTCGGCGGCCAGGTTGGTGAGCAGCGGGACTACGTCGACCTGGCCGGCCGCGTGCAGCCGCAGCGCACGGGCGAGCACGACCTTCTCCAGCTGCCGGCCTCGCAGCCGGGTGACCGCGGCGGCCACGGCGCGCTCGTAGTCCTGCGGCGCGGGCACCGGGACGGTGTCGACGACGTCGACGACGCCGGCCGGCCGGCTCGCCCGGGCCGGGCGTTCAGCGGACCGGACCAGCGCACGGACCGGGGCAGCACGACGTGCGGGGCGGGCCCGCGTCCCGTCGAAGGGAGGGCGCCGACCGCGAGCGGGCGCGTCGGAGTCGACCAGCAGCTTGGTCACCTGTGTGGCCAGCTCGTCGGGGTCGGGCTCGGTGACGACGGCCCGCACGCCGGAGGCGAGCAGACCCCGCTGCGGGGAGGTGAGCAGGAAGGAGCCGGGGCGGTAGTCCGCGATCAGCCCAGGGTCACGCCCTCATCATGCCCACCGACGGGCCGCGGCAAACCCCGCCCGGCCGGGAGATTTTGAACACGTTCAGGACGTCCACGGGACGTTCCCCGGGCACGCACGAGGGCCCGCCGGCGCAGGCCGGGAGATCGGCTGCCAACGGGCCCTGACCTCGCAGAACTAGTTCAGCGCGTCGATCAGCGCGGAACGCTGACGCTCGCCGAGACCGGCGGCGCGCCGGTCCGGATCGATGCCGGCCTGCTCCAGCAGGGCCGCGACCTTCACCGCGCCGAGGCCGGGCACGGCCTTCAGCAGCGCGGCGACCTTCGTCTTGCCGACCGTCTTGTCGTCCTTCGCCCGGCCGAGCACCGACGCGATGGTCTGCTTACCGGACTTGATCGACGCCAACAGCTCGGACCGCGCCTTGCGCGCCTCCGCAGCCTTGGCCAGCGCCTCAGCGCGCTGCTCTGGAGTCAACGTGGGCAGAGCCACCGTGGTGATCCTTCCTTGACTCGACTGCTGGCTGATCCGCGACCGACAACGCCCAGGTCAGACCCGGGGCTCCCCCGCGGCGCCGCCGACCAGTAAACACATCAACGACTCAGAACATACGCGCGACACGCGCATTCTTCTCGCCGAAACCGCAGGTGACCCACGTTCTGGGGGTCTGACACGCTGCGTTACCCATGTCCAGATTGACAGTTTCGGCACTACTGTTCGGTACAACCAAGACGCCACGAGTCACAGGGAGCTTGAACAGCGATGTTGGGCACGATGCAGGACGGTCAACTGTCCATCGCCAACCTGTTGCGCCACGGCAGCCGGGTCCACGCGAACGCCGAGGTCGTGACCTGGACCGGAGACGGGTTCCCGGCGCGGCACCTATGCCGATCTCGCCCGCGAGTCGGCCCGGCTCGCGCACGCGCTGCGCGGTCTCGGTGTGACATCCGACCAGCGGGTCGGCACGTTCATGTGGAACAACATCGAGCACCTGGTGGCCTACCTCGCGGTGCCCGCGATGGGCGCGGTGCTGCACACGCTCAACATCCGGCTGTTCCCCGAGCAGCTGACCTACGTGGCCAACCACGCCGAGGACCACGTGGTGCTCGTGGACGGCACGCTGGTGCCGCTGCTCGCGAAGGTGCTGCCGACGTTCGAGACGGTCAGGCACGTGGTGGTCGTCAACGGCGACGCGAGCACGCTGACCGCCCCCGAGGGCATCACCGTGCACTCCTACGCGGACCTGCTCGACGGGCAGCCCGACGAGTTCGACTGGCCGGCGGTGGACGAGAACTCGGCGGCCGCGATGTGCTACACGTCGGGCACCACCGGTGACCCGAAGGGCGTGGTCTACACCCACCGGTCGATCTGGCTGCACTCGATGCAGGTGTGCATGACCGACTCGATGGCCCTCGCGCAGTCCGACCGGGCGCTGGTGATCGTGCCGCAGTTCCACGCGATGTCGTGGGGGCTGCCGTACGCGGCGTTCATGGTCGGCGCCTCGCTGATCATGCCCGACCGGTTCCTGCAGCCCGAGCCGCTGGCCGCGATGATCGCCGCGGAGAAGCCGACGATGGCCGGCGCGGTGCCGACGATCTGGCAGGGCCTGCTCGCGCTGCTCGAGCAGAAGCCGCAGGACCTCAGCCCGCTCAGCCGGGCGGTGGTCGGCGGGTCGGCCTGCCCGCCGGCGCTGATGAGCGCCTTCGACGAGCTCGGCGTGACGATCATCCACGCGTGGGGCATGACGGAGACGTCGCCGCTGGGCACCGTGTCCCGCCCGCCCGCCGGGCTGCCCCCGGAGCGGACCTGGGAGTACCGGATCCTGCAGGGCCGCTTCCCCGCGTCGGTCCGCGCGCGGCTGATGAGCGACGACGGCCGGGAGCTGCCCTGGGACAACGAGGCCGTCGGCGAGCTCGAGGTGTCCGGGCCGTGGGTGGCGGCGGCCTACTACCGGGTCGCCGAGGGCGAGGAGGGCTCGGAGAAGTTCCACGACGGCTGGCTGCGCACCGGCGACGTCGGCGCGATCACCCCGGACGGCTTCCTGCGGCTGACCGACCGGTCCAAGGACATCATCAAGTCCGGCGGCGAGTGGATCTCGTCGGTCGACCTGGAGAACCAGGTGATGGCGCACCCGGCGGTGGCCGAGGCGGCGGTGATCGGCGTGCCGGACGAGAAGTGGGCCGAGCGCCCGCTGGTGGCCGTCGTGCTGGCGGAGGGCAGGACGGCGACGCCGGACGAGCTGCGGGAGTTCCTGGCGGCGAAGGTCGCCAAGTGGCAGCTGCCGGAGCACTGGGCGTTCGTCGACGAGGTGCCGAAGACCAGCGTCGGCAAGTTCGACAAGAAGCGGCTGCGCGCCGCCGCGGCGGAGGGCAGGCTCGACATCGCGCACCTGTCGTGACGGACGGGTCGTCCGGCCCCGGGGGCCGGGTGCCCGGCGGGGCGACCGCGTCGCTGCACGAGATGGTCCCGTTCGCCGGGACGCTCGGCATCGAGATGCTGGCGTCGGCGCCCTCGGAGGTCCGCGGCCGGATCGCCTGGGACGCGTCGCTGTGCACGGTGGGCGGCGCCCTGAACGGCGGCGTGATCATGTCGCTGGCGGACAACACCGGTGCGTTGTGCGCGTTCCTGAACCTGCCCGAGGGCGCCGGCGGCACGAGCACGATCGAGTCGAAGACCAACTTCCTGCGCGCGGTCACCGACGGGCACGCGACGGCGGTCTCCCGGCCGATGCACGTGGGACGCCGCTTCGTGGTCGTCGAGACCGACGTGCTCGACGACCGGGAGCGACTGGTCGCCCGGGTCACCCAGACGCAGGCGGTGTTGTGACCACATGCGAGCGTGAGTTTGTCAAGCTCCGATGGGACTAGACCAAACGGGCGACAAGGACACGTCTAGATCGGTAGTGTCGCCCCCGTGCCGGACCGAGGTAACCCACGCGGTAGGAGGCGCAAGCTCAACGCGACGTCCTACGTCGTGCTTGGCATGCTCAGCCACGCACCGGCGACCAGCTACGACCTCAAGCAGTGGGTCGCCAACACAATCGGCAACTTCTGGGCGTTCGCGCACTCCCAGCTCTACGACGAACCGGCCCGGCTGGTGGCCGACGGGCTGGTGAGCGAGACCCTCGAGGAGGGCGGGCGGCGGCGGCGCACCTACGAGATCCTCCCCGCCGGCCGCGAGGCGCTGGCCGAGTGGCTGCGCGCGCCGACCACCGACCAGACCGAGGTCCGCGATCTCGGTCTGCTCAAGCTGTTCTTCGCGAGCTTCGGCGACCGCGCGGACCTCCTGCGGCTCGCCCGCGACCGGTACGAGTCGCACCGGGCCCGCGCCGACAGCTACACCGAGCAGCGCGAGGAGATCGTCGACTACGCCGATCGCTGGCAGGTCAAGACGATCGAGCTCGGCATCCGCTACGAGCGCTGCGTCGAGCAGTTCTGGGCGGACCTCGTCGCCGAACTGGGGGACGAGCAGCCGTAAGCGGTTTACATACAGACCGACAAGGGTGAAAATCTTCACCATGCAGCTCAAGGCCCTCACCCTGCTGGCCGCCGTCGCGCTGACCCTCCCCGCCACGCCGGCGATCGCCACTGCCGAACGACACGGATCCGACGACGCCCCGGTCGACTTCCACCAGTGGCGGTCGGCACGCGCGTTCCACCAAGGCCGCGCCGAGGGCCTGCGCCCCGGCCCGGGCGGTGCGCTCGTGATCGGCCGCCCGGCCGGCACCGTCGAGCACACCGAGCCCGACCTGGGCACCACCCGGACCTACGAGTACGGGCGGTGGACCTCGCCGTCCTACCACCAGGGTTTCGACGCGACGCAGCTCGTCGCGTCCTGGAACGCCACCACGCCGGACGACACCTGGCTGCGGGTGGAGATGCGCGGCCGCACGAACACCGGCGCGACGACCATGTGGTACACGATGGGCCGCTGGGCCCTGGGCGACCGCGACATCGTCCGCACCTCGGTGCCCGACCAGGAGGACGCGGCCGGGTACATCTCGGTGGACACGTTCGTCGCCGACTCCGGGGTGGCGCTGCGGTCCTACCAGCTGCGCGTGACGCTGTACCGGGAGACGGGCAGGCACGTGTCGCCGCGGCTGGCCATGGTGGGCGCGATGACCTCGGCGATTCCCGACCGGTTCACCGTGCCGACGAGCCCGCCGGCCGGGGCGTGGGGCCACGAGCTGCCGGTGCCGCCGTACTCGCAGAACATCCACGTCGGCCAGTACCCGCAGTACGGCGGCGGCGGTGAGGCCTGGTGCAGCCCGACGTCCACCGAGATGGTCGTCGAGTACTGGGGCCGCGGCCCGAGCGAGTCGGACCTGTCCTGGGTCGATCCGTCCTATGCGGACCCGAGCGTCGACCACGCGGCCCGCCACATCTACGACAAGGACTACGACGGCACCGGGAACTGGCCGTTCAACACCGCGTACGCGGCGAGCTTCGGGCTCGCCGCGCACGTGACCCGGCTGCACTCGCTCGCCGAGCTGGAGCGCTACATCCTCGCCGGCGTGCCGGTGATCACCTCCCAGTCGTTCCTCGCCTCGGAGCTGGACGGGGCGGGCTACGGCACGTCCGGCCACCTGATGGTGATCGTCGGCTTCACCGACGAGGGTGACGTGATCGCCAACGACCCGGCGTCGAGCAGCGACGCCGCGGTGCGCAACGTCTACCCTCGCGAGCAGTTCGAGACGGTGTGGCTGCGCACCAAGCGGCACAACGCCAGCGGCGGCATCTCCAGCGGCTCGGGCGGCATCGCGTACGTCATCGCCCCGGTGGGCACCCGGCTGCCGCGCTAGGCACCGTGGCCGCCGGTGGGCGCATCGGCCGCGGCGGCCCGCCGCATCAGAGCGTGTCTGACGGATCACGGTCGATGCGATTCGTGATCCACGCGGCCAGGGATCCGTCAGACACGCTCTAGCCTCGTCGGGATGACGTTCGCCGACGAGGAGTACCCGGCGCTGCCCTACCCCGGGGCCCGGCCGGCCTGCTCGTTCGCGCACGAGGACGCCACCGGGTACCCGCTGCGGCCCGATCGCGCGGCGCTGTCCGGCTGGCGCCTCGACGGCAGCGGCGACGGCCGGGACCTCGACGAGTGGCTCGCCGACCGGGACGCGGCGCCGCTCGCCGGGCGGGTGCCGCTGCTCTGCTACGGCTCGAACGCCTGCCCGTCGAAGCTCACCTGGCTGCGCGCCGCGTTCGGGCTCCCCGGCCCGGCGGTGCTGCTGCGCGCCCGCTGCGCCGGGATCGCCGCGGTGTGGGCCGCCGGGTTGCGCCTCGTCGACGACCAGCGGCCCGCGACGCTCGCCGCCGTGCCGGGCGCCGAGGAGGCACACGCGCTCTGGCTCGCCACGCCGGAGCAGGTCGCCGCCCTGGACCGGTGCGAGGGCCGGGGCCACCGCTACCGGCTGGCCCACGTCACCACCGGCGAGGTTCGCCTCGACGACGGCACCCTCGTCGACCGGCCGCTCGCCTACGTCGCCGCCGGACGCGACGGCTCGGGCGCACGCACCGGCATCGGCCCCACCCCGTCCCGTTCCACCCCTTCTCGACCCGGCACCACCGGGGACCACCGCGCCCGCACCGTGCGGTACCCGCTGCTCGTCGACGGTCGGCCGGTGCGGTGCGTGGACGTGCCGCAGCACACCGCCGCCGGGCTGGCCGGGGAGGCGGCCGCGAGCGACGGGCTCGCGCTGCTCGTGGTCGACGGGGCGCCGGTGCCCGCCGACCAGCCCCGGCGGCTGTTCGTCTACGGCACGCTGCAGCCCGGTGCGTCCCACTGGCGGCTGCTCGAACCCCACGCCACCGGCGAGCCGCGGCGCGCGCAGCTTCCCGGCACCCTGTACGACACCGGCCTCGGCTACCCGGCCCTGCGCCAGGGCGAGGGACCCGGCGTGCACGGCTGGGTGGTCGAGCTGGCCACGCCCGCACCCGCTCTGTCCATTATGGACGAATACGAGGGCGCGGAGTACCGGCGCGTGCGCACCGGGCTCACCGACGGGACGCAGGTCTGGACCTACGTCTGGGTCGACCCGTTCGACGGAATGCGCGTGCTCACCACCCCTTGGGGGACAACCTGACCGGCGCCCGGACGTCCCTTCTGGTAGGACCGAAAAGCGAAAACGGGAGGTGATCGCCGTGGTCCGGAGAAACCGCGTGGCCAGCTGTCTGGCCATCGGCCTGCTCGCAGCGCTCAGCGCGTGCGGCACGTCACAGGAGTCCACAGGGGACGGTCAGTCGACCGTACCGCCCACCACGCCGTCGACCGCACCGTCGACCGCGAACCCGACCGCCGCGCCGACCACGGACAGCGGAACCGAGAGCGCGCCGCCGGACTCGGGCACCAAGTGCACGGCCAAGGACCTCGAGGGCACGGTGGTGCCCTCCGACGCCGCGGCCGGCAACCGGTACGCCGAGCTCGTGGTGACCAACACGTCGGCCGGCACCTGCACCCTCTACGGCTACGGCGGCCTGCAACTCGTCGACGCCAAGGCCAAGGCCACGCCGACCAACCTGACCCGCCGGCCGGACCCGGGCCCCACGCTGGTCACGCTGGCCCCGGGCGGCACCGCGGCGAAGAAGTTGCACTGGGGCGTGATACCGAGCGGCGACGAGCCGGTGACCGGCCCGTGCGAGCCGGCGTCCGCGGGCGCGCGGGTCATCCCGCCGGACGACACCCGGGCGTTCACCGTGACCTACCAGTTCGGGTCGGTGTGTGCACAGGGGCACATGGAAGGAAGCGCATATTTCAAGAAGTAGCGCGCTTCGACTGACAATTTCTCAGTCAACGACCACTAGCCTCGGACAGGTGGAAACGACGATCACGACCCAGGACGGCACCGTCGACGGCTACCTGGCGGTGCCGCAGCCCGAGGTCTCGGGCGCGCCGCCGTGGCCGGGGGTGGTCGTGGTGCACGACGCCCTGGGCATGTCCGACGACGTCCGGGCCATCGCCGAACGGTTCGCCACGGCCGGGTACGTCGCGGTGGTGCCGAACCTGTACGCCCGGGGCGGGTTCGCCCGCTGCGTGCGCTCGGTGTTCCGGGAGCTGATCGCCGGCGAGGGCCGCGCGCACGACGACATCGACGCCGCGCGCGGGCACCTGGCCGAGCGGCCGGACTGCACGGGCAGGATCGGGATCGCGGGGTTCTGCATGGGCGGCGGGTTCGCGTTACTCGGCGCCACCCGCGACTTCGACGCGAGCGCGCCCTACTACGGCGAGCTGCCGGCCGACACGTCCGTCCTGGAGGGCGCCTGCCCGATCGTGGCGAGCTTCGGCGCGCGCGACCGGCTGCCCGGCATGAAGGGCGCGGCCGCGCGCCTCGAGCGAGTGCTCACCGACCACGGCGTGCCGCACGACGTCAAGGAGTACCCCGACGCAGGGCACTCGTTCGCCAACCGGATGGCCGGGCCGATGAACGCGCTGCTCAGGGTCACCGGGATGGCCTACCACCACGAGTCGAGCGAGGACGCCTGGAGGCGGGTGATGTCCTTCTTCGCGACCCATCTGGCCTGAGGTCGGCAATTTGCTCGATTCCCTGGAATCCGGCGTGGTCAGCGTGCAGGCTGACGTCATGAACCCGGAGACCGAGTTCGCGACGCAGCCGCCGGTGCGTGAGCCCGTCGTGACGCAGCCCGTCGGGCCGGCCGCGCCCACCGGCGTGCCGGTCGAGGAGCCGGCCGACCCGCTGGCGAGCATCACCCTGCGGCCCCGCACGTTCGGCGCCGTGCTCGCCGTGGCCGGGATGCTGCTCGGCCTGGTCCTGGCGCTCGTGCCGGTGCACGTCGCCGGGCTCGACGCCACCCAGCAGAGCTCGGTGAGCTGTGGGAACACCATCGGCGGCGTGGAGACGCCGCTGCTCGGGGAGGACCTCGGCGGCGTCGACGACACGGTGCTCGCCACCTACGTGGGCACCTGCCAGGGAGCCATCAGCACCCGCCTGCTGGTCTCCTGGCCGCTGTTCGTCGCCGGCGCCATCGGCATCATCTGGCTCGGCGTGGTCCGCCGCGAGAGGCAGCCCGCACTACCGGCCTAGCAGCTTGCCGGGGTTGAGCACGCCCTGCGGGTCGAGCTCGCGCTTGACCGCGGCCAGCACGTCGACACCGAGGGAGCCGATCTCCGCCGACAGGTAGGGCGCGTGGTCGACGCCGACCGCGTGGTGGTGCGAGATCGTCCCGAGTGGACCGTGCGACGAGATCGCCTCGCACGCCGCGGCCTTGGCCCGCTGCCACTGCCCGATGGGGTCCGCGCCGTCCCTCGGCACGAGCGTGGTGAAGTACAGCGACGCACCGGTCTCGTAGGCGTGCGAGATGTGGCAGGCCACGATCGGCGTGATCCCCGGCGCGGCCAGCGCCTCGATCAGCGCGGTCCGCACCGCCGAGCGCAGGGTCCCCAAGCCAGACCAGTAGGTCGCGGTCTCCAGCGTCTCGACGCAGACCCCGGTGTCCATCAGGGCGTCCCGCTGCCGCGGGCCGGCGAACCGGCCGTGCCGCCACTTCTCCCCCACCGCGGTGCCGAGCGCCACCGGCCGCAGCGGGCGCAGCACGCGCAGGGTGGCCTTGCGACGGGCGGCGAGCTCGGTGTCGGAACCGCCCTCCCAGCCCAGGACCAGCAGGCACGGGTCGAGCACCCCGCGCAGCCGCAGGTAACGGCGCAGCAGCGCGGTCTTCCAGCCGCCGGACAGCGCGAATGCCATGTCCGTCTCCTGTGGATCCGACAGCCGGGTGACGTCGGCGGGCACCCGGCCCTGCGCGAGCGCGCGAACCGCGTCCGCGCCGCGGGACCAGCCGTCGAGCACGAAGCCCTCGTAGCGGTGCGCGACCGGCCGCGGACGCACCCGCACGGTCACCTCGGTGATCACGCCGAACGCGCCCTCGCTGCCCACGACCAGCTGGCGCAGGTCCGGCCCGGCCGCGGACGCGGGCGACACGCCGAGCCGCCACTCGCCCCGCGGGGTGGCCATGCGCACGCCGGTGACCATGTCCTCGAACCGGCCGTAGCCAGCCGAGGCCTGCCCGGACGAGCGGGTCGCGGCGAACCCGCCGATCGTCGCCCGCTCGAACGACTGCGGCACGTGGCCGAGGGTGAACCCGTGCGCGGCGAGCAACCGCTCCGCCTCGGGCGCCACCACGCCCGCCTGCAGCACGGCCAGCCGGGACACCGGGTCGACCGACACCAGCTCGTCGAGCCGGCACAGGTCCAGCACGACGACCGACTCCTTGCTCCCGCGCAGCGCCTGCACACCGCCGACCACCGACGTGCCACCGCCGAAGGGGACCACCCCGACCCCGTGCTCCGCGCACACCTCGACGACCCGCTGCACCTCGCCGGGACCGGCCGGGAGCACGACCGCGTCGGGCACCGTCAGCTCACCGGTTCCCCTGTGCCGCAACAGGTCCACATAGGACAACCCACCGGTTCGGCCGAGCCGGTCGTCGCGGCCGCGCAGCACATGGTCGGATCCGACTACGGACTCGAGCGCTTTCCGCGCCATATCAGGCAGTGCGGACTCCGCGACGGCGAGTGCCGAGTCCGGCGCGGCGGGCGTGCTCCGTTCGACCAGCCCGGTTTTCGAGGCTAGCCAACGGGCCGCGTGAGGGGGCAGGATGGCATCCTGCCCACCTGCCGGCGTCCAACTGCGACGAATGCGATGGTCGAGGCGCTCACCGGTGTGGTCCCTGGGTTCGGTCACCGGTATAGTGTGACACATGACGACGATCCGTCACACTCCGTCACCCAACCGCGTCGCGGACGACGTGTTGCTCGACGCGGCCATGGAGTGCGTGCTGGCGGTCGGCGTGCGCCGCACCACGCTGAGCGACGTCGCGCGGACGGCGGATGTGAGCCGGATGACGCTGTACCGGCGGTTCCCGGACGTGCGCGGCATGCTGTCGGCACTGATCACCCGCGAGTTCGGCAAGATCATGACGGAGGCCAACCGGATCGCGGGGCCCGAGCCGACCGCGCGCGGGCAGCTGGTGGTCGCGGCCGTGCACACGATCCGCGGGCTGGCCGAGAACCCGTTGATGCACGCGGTGATCGAGCGGGACGCGGAGATGCTGCTGCCCTACATCATGGAGCGGATCGGCACCAGCCAGCGGATGACCGAGGAGTTCCTGCGCGTGCAGCTTGCCGCCGGGCAGCGGGACGGCTCGATCCGGACGGCCGACCCCGCCGTCCAGGCCCGCACGATCTTCCTGCTGCTGCAGCCCTACGTGTTCGCCATCCGGCCCTCGACCTCCGACCTGTCCCTCGACGACCTGCTGGTGGAGCTGGCCCACCTGCTCGACGCGGCGCTGCGCCCATGAACACCTCGTTGAACGCCGCCCGGCGGGCGGGCGAACTGGCGGCGCTGGCGGCCGGCGAGGTGGTGGACCTGCTGGTGGTCGGCGGCGGCGTGACCGGCGCGGGCATCGCGCTGGACGCGGCCGCGCGCGGGCTGTCGGTGGCGCTCGTGGAGGCGCGCGACCTGGCGTCCGGCACGTCACGCTGGTCGAGCAAGCTGGTGCACGGCGGCCTGCGCTACCTGGCGAAGGGCGAGGTGCGGCTGGCGCACGAGAGCGCGGTGGAGCGCGGCATCCTGATGACCCGCACGGCCCCGCACCTCTCCCGCGCGCTGCCGCAGCTGTTTCCCCTGCACGAGCACGTCTCCCACGGCGGCGCGGCGTTCGTGATGACCGGCCTGCGCGCGGGCGACGCGCTGCGCCGGGCCGCGCGGACGCCCTCGTCGCTGCTTCCCGGACCGCGCAGGGTGTCCGGCCCGGAGGCCCTGGCGCTGGCCCCGGGCCTGCGCACCCATGGCCTGCGCGGCGGCCTGCTGTCGTTCGACGGCCAGCTCACCGACGACGCGCGCCTGGTGGTGGCGCTCGCGCGAACCGCGGCCGGGCTGGGCGCGCGGATCCTCACCCGCCTGCGGGTCACCGCCGCGGCCGGCGACGGCGTCGAGGCCCGCGACGAGCTGACCGGCGAGGTGGTCACGCTGCGGGCGCGCAGCGTGGTGAACGCGGCCGGCGTGTGGGCCGGGTCGCTGGTCGGCTCCGTGCGGCTGCGCCCGTCGCTGGGCTCGCACGTGGTGGTCGACGGGGGCCGGCTCGGGATCACCGGCACGGCGCTGACCGTGCCGGTGCCCGGCGAGCGGAACCGCTTCGTGATCGTGCTGCCGCAACGGAACGGGCTCGTCTACATCGGACTCACCGACGAGCCCTTCGACGGCCCTGTCCCGGACGAGCCGGTGGCCCCGGCGTCCGATGTGGACTTCCTGCTGTCGGTGGCGTCGTCGGTGCTGGAGCGCCCGCTGCGCGGCGAGGATGTGCTGGGCAGCTACGCCGGGCTGCGGCCGCTGCTGGAGGGCGCCGGGCGCAGTGCGGACCTGTCCCGCCGGCACGCGGTGCTCACCGCGCCGAACGGCGTGCTGACGATCGTCGGCGGGAAGCTGACCACGTACCGGAAGATGGCCGAGGACGCGGTGGACGCCGCGGTGGACGCCGCCGCGCTGCCGGCGGGCCCGTCGACGACGCACGACCTGCCCCTGGTCGGCGCCGGCACCCGCTACCACTTGTCCACTGTGGACGCCCCGGCGCGGCTGGTGGCGAGCTACGGCACCGAGGCGCCGCGGGTGGCGGCGCTGGCGTCGTTCGACCCGGAACTGGGCGCGCCGGTCGGCGGGGACAGCGAGATCACCGGGGCCGAGGTGGTGTGGGCGGTGCGCCACGAGGGCGCGCTGGACGCGGAGGACGTGCTGCACCGCCGGACCAGGATCGGCCTCGTGCCACGGCGACTCGACGCCGCCCGGCCCCGGGTGACGGACCTGGTCGACCGCGCGCTCGCCGGCCTGGCACCGACCTCGCCCTGACCGCCCGGAAGCCGGCCCGAACGGAACGGAGCCGGCCACCGCAGACCCGGTGACCGGCTCGGTCCGGACGAGTACCTACTGGCCGCCCTGGGCCGCGCGCAGGCGCTCGGCCACCTGGTGGACCTCCTCCGGCGTGCCGACGATCTCGAAGTGCATCTCGTCGTGGCGGCCGGTGTAGTCGCCGCCCCAGCGGACCACGTTGTCGACCTCGCCCAGGATGTTGTGGATCTCGTCGACCTGGGTCTGGTTGAACGTGCCGGTCGCGCCGAGCACGTGGCGGGTCGCGTTGACGTCGACGGCGGTGGCGCTCGCGTGGTTGGAGATGTCCCCGCTGCCCCGCACGTTGCGGTGGGCGTATCCCCAGTCGTCGTGCTCGCCCGCGTCGGAGTCCATGTCGACGTTCTCCACCCGCGAGTTGACCTGACCGAGCACGTGCATGAGCACGTCACCCGCGTCGCCGTCGGCCACGTTCACCCGGGTGTTGGTGCCCGGGATGGTCCGCATGCCGCGCGGCGGGTCGACCGGCCAGCGGTTCTGCGACACCGGGCCGGTGGTCCGCGCGGCCGCGGCGCCACCCCCGCCGGCCACCGGCGGCGCCTGCACCGGCCCCGCGGCCGGCGTCTGGGCCTGCGCGGTCTGCACGCCACCCGTCGCGTTCGCGCCGGCCACCGGCGGGGCCGCGGCGACGGCCCCGGTGCCGGACTGCTGGGCGTAGGTCCGCTGCACGCCGTCGGCGTTCGCGCCGGCCATCTCCGGTTGCGTGTACCGGTAGCCGGGCGCGACCTGCTGGGCGGAGACCTGCTGCACGCCACCGGTGCCGTTCGCGCCGGCCATCGCCGGCTGCTGCCACTGGTAGCCGGAGGCGACCTGCTGGCGGGCCACCTGCTCCACGCCGCCGCCGTTGGGGTTGGTGTCCGTGGCCATGGCGCCGTTGCTGGTCACCTGCGTGGTCGACAGCGCCTGCGGCTGCTGCGCGCTCGCCTTGCCGCCGATCATGTCCAGCAACTGCTTGACCTGCTGGGCGATCTGCACGACCTTCTGCACGATCTGCATGATCTTCTGCAGGGTCTGGATCAGCGACTGGATCTCCTGCGCCATCTTCTGCGCGGTCTGCACGGCCTTCTGCACCGACTGCGCGATGCCCAGCGCCACGCTCGCGCCGAAGGACAGCCAGGACTTCGACAGCGCGTCGATGCAGATCTGGATGATCTTCTGCACCGCCTGGCTGATCAGGTCCATGACCGTCTTGCGCGCCTGCGCGACGGCCTGCCCGCCCTGCTGCATCGCGCTCGACACCGCACGGCTCGCCTCGGACAGCGCGGACAGGCCGTTGGCCTGGTTGGTGCTGGCCGCGCGGTAGCCGTCGGCCGCGGTGCCGGTCCACGACCGGGTCTGGTCGACCGACGCCTGGCGGTACTGGTCCGCGGTGGAGGACAGGTTGCCCGAGCAGCCGCCCCACGACGACGCCGAGGAGCTGATCGACCCCGAGTCGCCCTTCAGCACGTCGAAAGGCTCGCGCAGGAACGACACCGCGCCGAGCACCCAGCCCACGCCGGCCGAGCCGATGGCGCCGAGCGGGTCGCCGGCGACGTTGAGCACGTCCATGCCGACCTTGACCACGCCCATGCCCGCGGACAGCCAGTCGCCGTTGTCGATCGCGCTCGACGTCGAGCGGATGTCGTTGAGCAGGTCCTGGCCGGAGTTGTGCTGCGTCCCGGTCCGGGAGGCCACCAGGGTGTCGTTCATGCCTGCGTCCCTCCCGTCGGCACGGCCTTGCCGAACAGCGACGCGTGCTGCTCGTCGATCGCCTGGTACGCGTCCGCCGCCTGGCTGAGCCCGGACTGCACCTGGTCGACCGTCTGGCTCGCGCGGTCGATGCCCTGCCGCAGTTCGCCGCACGCCTGGGTGATCGCGGCGGCGAAGAACTCCGCGATCTGGCCGAACGCGCCGCCGCCGACCGAGTCCTGCGCACCGCCGGAGGCCGACCGCACCGCCACCGCGATGTTCGTCACCGTGGTCGCGTGCGCCCGCACCTCCCCGATGCTGACGTTGAAACCTTCTCCCATGGGATCCCGCCGATCGTCCGTCGAAACTCGAACGCCCCCGACCCGACCCGGCCGGAGGCCGATTTCACTTGATCACTTCTGGTGGGTCGTCGAAGTACTCGTCGTCGGGGCGCTTGTCGCGGTGCTTCTCGACGTTGAACACGTCGTCGCGGCCGTCGCCGGTCCAGCCCTCCGGCAGGTGCTCCTTGACCGCCTCCAGCGCGGCGCCCTCGCCGACGAACTTCGTCATCACGTCCACGACCTGAGCACCGACGTCCCGCTGCGCCTGCCGCGTGGTCTCGAGGATCACCTGCGCGAGGTGCTCGGGCTCGAGGTCCCGCACCCCCGGCCGGAGCACCAGGTCGCTGGTCGCGCCGCTGGCGTTCACCCGCACCGTCACCTCACCGTCCTGCGAGGTGGCCGAACCGCCGACCGTCTTGAGCGCCTTCTCCGCCTTCTCCGCCTTCTGGGCCGCGTCCCGCAACTTCTCGTCGTACTGCGCGAACCACTTGTCCGGGTCCATGCCCTCGCCACCCCACCGGTTCTTGCTGGATCATGACTGCATCCTGGCCGGAAGATACGCCAGCCAGGACCGCCGAAGGTCGTAGTTCAGCGAACAATTTTCAAACGTAATCCGGCGCGGACGCCCGGTAATCGGCCGTGGTCGGGGGCACTGGATACTGTTCGTCGTCCTGGGAAATCGAGGAGGGCAGGCGTGCCACCAGCGGTACTGGAGGTGGATCGGATCGCCAAGAGCTACGGACCGGTGACGGCCTGCCGGGACGTCAGCTTCACCGTCGCTCCCGGCGAGATCTTCGGGTTCGTCGGCGGCAACGGCGCCGGGAAGACCACGACGATGCGGATCGTGCTCGGCGTGCTCACCCCGGACGCCGGCGAGGTGCGGCTGGGCGGCGTGCCGGCCACACCCGCCGACCGCCGCCGGATGGGCTACCTGCCAGAGGAACGCGGGCTCTACCCGCGGATGCGGGTGCTCGACCACCTCGTCTACCTCGCCGAACTGCACGGGATGAGCACGAACGACGCGCACCGCGCCGCCGAGGTCTGGATCGCCCGGCTCGGGCTGCGCGACCGGCGCGGCGAGCGCGTCCAACGGCTCAGCCTCGGCAACCAGCAGCGCGTGCAGTTCGCCGCCGCGCTCGTGCACGGCCCGGACCTGCTGGTCCTGGACGAGCCGTTCGCCGGGCTGGACCCGCTCGCCGTGGACGTGCTGAGCGAGGTGCTGCGCGAGCGTGCCGCCGCCGGGGCGCCGGTGCTGTTCTCCAGCCACCAGCTGGATCTGGTGGAGCGGCTGTGCAACCGGATCGGAATCATCCAGAATGGACACATGATCGCCGCCGGGACCGTCGCCGAGCTGACCGCGAGCAGCCGGGTGGAGCTGCTCGTCGACGCGCCGGCCGCGCCGCCCGGCTGGGCGGCGGCCATCCCCGGCGTCGAGGTCCTCGAAGTCCACAATGGACGTACCCGGCTGCACCTGAGCGGCGCCGCGGACGACCAGGCGGTGCTCTCCGCCGCGCTGGCGACCGGCCCGGTGCGCGAGTTCACCCGGCTGCGGCCCACCCTGGCCCAGCTCTACCGGGACGTGGTGGTGCCCGGTGGCAGCTGAGCCCCGGCCCGCACGCACCGTCTACCTCGTGGCCCGGCGCGAGCTGAACACGCGGCTGCGCACGCGGTCCTTTGTGGTCAGCACGGTCGTGTCGCTGGTCGTCGTGGTGGGGTTCGTGCTCGCGCAGAGCACGCTGTTCGACGAGGACCGGACCACCCGCATCGGTCTCAACGGGCAGTCCATCGCGCTCGCCGGGCAGCTCGAGGACGCCGCGGGCCAGCTCGCCTACCAGGTGACGACCACCGAGGTCACCGACCTCGCCGACGGCCGGGACATGGTCGCCGACGGCGAGCTGGACGCGCTGGTCAGCGGCGCGCCCGCGGAGCTGCGGGTGCTGGTGCGCGGCGATCTCGACCCGGACCTGCACACCGTCCTCAATGGACTTGTGCAGCGGCAGGTGCTGAGCGGGCTGCTCGCCTCGGTCGAGGACCTCGACGCGAACCAGGTGCTGGCGACGGTGGCCAAGGCGGGCGTGCGGGTGAGCTCGCTCGAACCCGCCGACCCCCAGCACGAGCAGCGCCTGGCGCTCGCGCTGATCATCGTGGCGCTGCTGTACCTGGCGCTGCTGCTGTACGGGTCGATGGTCGCGCAGGGCGTGGTGGAGGAGAAGTCCAGCCGGGTGGTGGAGCTGCTGCTGGCCACCGTGCGGCCCTGGCAACTGCTGTCCGGCAAGGTGCTGGGGGTGGGCCTGGTCGGTCTGATCCAGCTGTTCGCGGTCGGCGCGGTGGGCCTGCTGCTGGCGATCCCGGCCGGGGTGGTGACGATCTCCGGCGCCGCGACCGGGACGCTCGCCTGGGGGCTGCTGTGGTACCTGCTGGGCTACCTGCTCTACGCCACCGTGTTCGCCGCGGTCGGCTCCCTGGTCTCGCGACAGGAGGACGTCCAGTCGGTGCTGATGCCGATCAGCATCGTGCTGGTGGTGGCGTTCGTGCTGGGCTTCGCGGTGCTCTCGCGCGACCCGGGCGGCCCGACCGCGACCGTGCTGTCGCTGCTGCCGCCGTTCTCGCCGATCCTGATGCCGGGCCGGATCGCGCTCGCGGCCACCCCGCTGTGGCAGGTGGGCCTCGCGATCGCGCTCACGCTGGCGACCGTGGCGCTGCTGGCCCGGGTCGGCGGCCTGGTGTACCGCAGCTCCGTGCTCCACATGGGACAGCGCCTGCGGCTGCGGGACGTGCTGCGCCCCGCGCGGTGAACGCCACCTCCCCCGCGCCCGGCGGGGGCCTGGCGCCGTTCACCGCGGGAGCCTCAGCGGTCGGCGACCGGCACGTACTCGCGTTCGGTGGCGCCGATGTACACCTGGCGCGGGCGGCCGATCTTCGTGGCCGGGTCGTTCATCATCTCCCGCCAGTGGGCGATCCACCCCGGCAGGCGACCCAGCGCGAACAGAACGGTGAAGAACTTCGTCGGGAAGCCCATCGCCCGGTAGATCAAACCGGTGTAGAAGTCCACGTTCGGGTACAGCTTGCGCTCGATGAAGTAGTCGTCCGCGAGCGCGTGCTCCTCGAGCTGCTTCGCGATGTCCAGCAGGCTGTCGTCGCCGCCGAGGCGGGCCAGGATGTCGTCGGCGGTCTTCTTGATGATCGCGGCGCGCGGGTCGTAGTTCTTGTAGACCCGGTGGCCGAAGCCCATCAGCTTGACGCCCTCTTCCCTGTTCTTCACCCGTTTGACGAACGTGTCCACGTCGCCCGCGTCGTCCCGGATGCCCTCGAGCATGTTCAGCACCGCGCTGTTGGCGCCGCCGTGCAGCGGGCCGAACAGCGCGTTGATGCCGGCCGAGATGCTCGCGAACAGGTTCGCCTCCGACGAGCCGACCAGCCGCACGGTCGACGTCGAGCAGTTCTGCTCGTGGTCGGCGTGCAGCACGAACAGCAGGTCGAGCGCCCGGGTCAGGTCCGGGTCGACCTCGTAGGGCTCGGCCGGGAAGCCGAACGTCATCCGCAGGAAGTTCTCGATCAGGCCCAGCGAGTTGTCCGGGTACAGGAACGGCTGGCCCACCGACTTCTTGTAGGCGTACGCCGCTATCGTCGGCAGCTTGGCCAGCAGCCGGATGGTCGAGATCTCGACCTGCTCGGTGTCGAACGGTTGCAGGCTGTCCTGGTAGAAGGTGGACAGTGCGGACACCGCCGAGCTCAGCACCGGCATCGGGTGCGCGTCGCGCGGGAAGCCGTCGAAGAAGCGCTTCAGGTCCTCGTGCAGTAACGTGTGCCGGCTGATCTTCGAGGCGAAGTCGTCGAGCTGCGACCGGGTCGGCAGCTCGCCGTAGATGAGCAGGTAGCTGACCTCGATGAAGGTCGAACGCTCGGCGAGCTGCTCGATCGGGTAACCCCGGTAGCGCAGGATCCCCGCGTCGCCGTCGATGAAGCAGATCTCCGACGAGCACGCGGCGGTGTTCACGAATCCGGGGTCGAGCGTCACGAGCTCGGTGGTCGCCAGCAGCTTGCCGACGTTGATCCCGTGGGACCCCTCGGTAGCACGCGTGACCGACATCTCGTACTCGCCGCCGGGGTAGCGCAGCGCGACGGATTCCGGCACGCCGTTGTCAGCCCCCGCCTCGGGTGCGGCACTGTTGGTGCCGGCACCGGCAGGGACGGTCCTCGCCTCAGGCATGCGTGTCCCTCTCAACAAACTTGTCTTTGGTGTTAACGCTAGTGCGATCCGCGCCGCCCGGACAGTCCACACGGTGTGGGCCATGGCACTTTACGGGTGAATTCGCAGCTCAGCAGCGTAGGGAGGCTCCGCCCCGGCCCGGGAGACGGTCACCGCCGCGGCCCGCGCCGCGTAGCCCAGCGCCGCCCGCCAGCCGGCGGGACCGACGTCACGCACCGCCGCCCGGGTGGTGACGCGGTGTTCGTGCAGCCAGTGCAGCAGCGCGCCGTGCACCGTGTCGCCGGCGCCGATGGTGTCGACGACGGTGGCCGGCACGGTCGGCACCTCGACCGCACCGCCGTCCGCGGTGAGCGCGACGATGCCGTACGCGCCGTGGGTGACCACCGCCGCGGCCGGGCCGCCGGTGAGCCATTCCCGGACGGTGCCGAGCACCCCGTCCACGCCACCGCCCGTCCCGTCCGCGAGCCACACGGCGTCCTCAACGGACAGTTTGAGCACCCCGATGTCGGGCAGCCAGGAGAAGAACCGCTTCCGGTAGCCGGCCGGGTCCGCGACGATGCCCGGCCGGATGTTCGGGTCGAGCACGGTCAGCCCGCCGCGCGCGGAATGCCGGCGCAGCACCGTCTCGTAGGTCGTGGCGCCGGGTTCCAGCAGCAGCGAGAGGGTGCCGAGGGACAGCGTGGTCACGTCGGCGGGCAGCTCGCCGGGGTCGGCCACCAGCCGGTCGGCCGTACCGTCCACATGGAACGAGTAGCGCGCGGAGCCGTCCGGCCCGATGCCGGCGACCGCGAGCGTGGTCGGCTCGTCGCCGCGCTGGACCAGCGAGGTGTCCACACCGGACACCTCGAGCCGCTCCAGGAGGGCGTCGCCGAACGCGTCGGTGGACAGCCGGGACAGGAACCGCACGGGCGCGCCGAGCCGCCCGAGGGCGACCGCGACGTTGTACGGGCCGCCGCCGAGCAGGGGCAGCAGGGCGCCCAGCTCGCCCGCCCCCGTGGCCGGCGCCGGGACGAGGTCGACCAGGGCCTCACCGCCGACACAGAGCATGGGCCACCTCACGACTCGATTCGGATGGTTACCCGATAGTAGGGCGTCATACTGATTTACGTCCGAGCAATGACCTGCGGAGGAGCGTGAGATGCCCGCCGAGCGGCTGTTGCCCAACCGGGAAGCAGAGGACCTCGTCAAGCTGACCAGGGAGATCGCGCGGGACGAGCTCGCGCCCCTCGCGTCGCGGTACGAGGAGGAGGAGCGCTTCCCGCGCGAGCAGTTCCGGCTGCTCGGCCGCAGCGGGCTGCTCGGCCTGCCCTACCCGGAGCGCTGGGGCGGCGGCGGGCTGGGCTACGAGGTCTACCTGCAGGTTCTCGAGGAGGTCGCGACCGCCTGGATGTCGATGGGCGTGGGGCTGTCGGTGCACGTGATGTCCTGCTTCGCGCTGGTCGAGTACGGGTCGGAGGAGCAGCGCGAGCGCTGGCTCGGCGACATGCTCGGCGGCGAGTTGCTCGGAGCGTACGCGCTGTCCGAGCCGCAGGCCGGGTCCGACGCGGCGGCCCTGTCCACGAGGGCGGTGCGCGAGGGCGAGCGGTACGTCGTCGACGGGGTGAAGGCGTGGATCACCCACGGTGGCCACGCCGACTTCTACACCACGATGGTGCGCACGTCGCCGGACGGCGGGCACGGGATCAGCTGCCTGCTGGTGGACGCGGCGACGCCCGGGCTGTCCGCGGCCCCGCCCGAGCGCAAGATGGGCCTGACCGGCTCGACGACCACCCAGATGATCTTCTCCGGCGCCGCGGTGCCCGCGGACCGCCTGCTGGGCGCGGAGGGCGAGGGGCTCAAGATCGCGCTTACCGCGCTGTCCTCCGGCCGGCTCGGCATCGCCGCGTGCTCGGTGGGCCTCGCGCAGGCCGCGCTCGATGAGGCGGTGGCCTACGCGCGCGGCCGCTCGCAGTTCGGCAGGCCGATCATCGAGTTCCAGGGCGTGGAGTTCCTGCTGGCCGACATGGCCGCCGCGGTCGAGTCGGCGCGGGCGACCTACCTGGAGGCCGCCCGCCGGCGCGACCGCGGGCTGCCGTTCACCCGCCAGGCGTCCGTCGCGAAGTTGGTCGCCACCGACGCGGCGATGAAGGTCACCACGGACGCGGTGCAGGTGCTCGGCGGCGCGGGCTACACCCGGGACTTCCCGGTGGAGCGCTACCTGCGGGAGGCCAAGGTGGCGCAGATCTTCGAGGGCACCAACCAGATCCAGCGCATGCTGATCGCCCGCGAGCTGCGCAAGGCCCGGTAGAGCTTCGGTCACGCCTCCCCGAACCGACCCCCCACACACCCGAACCGACTCGGGGAGGTGACGACGACCTACCTGACGGTGATGACGACCTTCGCGCGGGCGTGCTCGGTCTCCAGGTAGCGGATGGCCTCGGGGACCTCGTCGAGCTTGTAGGTCCGGTCGACGACCGGCGTGATCCGGCCCGCCTCGGCGAGCTCCCGCAGCGAGGTCAGGAACTCCTTGGACGCCGAGGTCTGCAGGACGCACAGCCGGTAGCGGACGAAGCGGGACACCAGCATCGCCCGGAGGATGAGCGCCATCGGACCGACCAGGCTGCCGCCGCGGGACACCCCGCCCCCGGACAGCACGACCGTGCCGCCGGGAACGAGCACGCGCCGCAACGCGGCCAGCGAGTGGTTGCCCACGAGGTCGAACACGACGTCGTAGCGTCGCTCGCCGCGGGTGATGTCCTCCGTGGTGTAGTCCACGACGCGGTCCGCGCCGAGCCCGGCGACCAGCTCGACGTTGCGGGTGCTGCACACGGCGGTGACCTCGGCGCCGAGGTCCTTCGCGAGCTGCACGGCGAACGTGCCCACGCCACCCGACGCGCCGTTGATCAGGACGTGCTGTCCCGGCCGCACCTGCGCCACGTCCCGCAGGCCCTTGAGCGCGGTGTGGCCGGCCAGTGGCAGCGCGGCGGCCTGCTCGAACGTGAGGTTGGCCGGCTTGCGCTCCACGAGGTTCGCCGGCACGCAGACGTACTCCGCGAACGCCCCGTCGGTCTCGCCGAGGTCGCCGAACACCTCGTCGCCTGGCGCGAACCCGTCCACGTCCGCGCCGACCGCCTCGATCCGGCCGGCGAAGTCGCGCCCGCGGACGAGCCGCTTCGGGCCGCGGCGGGTGAAGTTGGCGCCGGCCAGCCGCGCCAGGTACGGGTCGCCCCGCATGACGTGCCAGTCGTAGGCGTTGAGCGAGGCCGCGTGCACCCGCACGAGGACCTCGTCGCCGGCGGGCGCCGGCGACTCCACATCGCGTAGCTCGAGGACATCCGGCGAGCCGTACCGGTCGGACACGATTGCCTTCACCGGACCAACGTAGGACCGCCCGGGCGAACCGGACATCCGGGACGACCCCTAGGTGAGGCCCTTATTCCTGGTAGAACGGGTTGGCCGTGACGCCGAGCCCGCCGGCCTCGTCGAAGTGGTGCACCTCGCGCCCGCCGACGAACACCCGCACCGCACGGCTCATCACGTCCAGCGGATCGCCCGACCACAGCACGAGGTCCGCGTCCAGACCCGGCCGCAGCGCGCCGACCCGGTCGTCGATGCCCATGATCCGCGCCGGGTTCACCGTGATCGCGCGCAGCGCGGTCTCCGAGTCCAGGCCCTCCTTCACCGCGAAGGTCGCCTGGTGGACCAGGTAGTCGATCGGCACCACCGGGTGGTCGGTGGTCAGCGCGATGAGCACCCCGGCGCGCGCCAGGATCCCCGGGTTGCGCATGTGCCGCTTGCGAACCTCCACTTTGGACCGCCCGACGATGAGCGGGCCGACGATCACCGGAATGTCCTTGCCCGCCAGCGTGTCCGCCAGCAGGTGGCCCTCGGTGCCATGGTTCAGGACGAGCCGGTAGCCGAACTCCTCGGACAGCCGGATCGCCGTCGCGATGTCGTCCGCGCGGTGGCTGTGCTGGCACCACGGCAGCTCGCCGTCGAGCACCCGGACCAGGATCTCCTGGGTGTTGTCCCGTTCGAACGGCTTGCCCTCGCGGACCGCCCACTCCCGTGCGGCGCGGTAGTCCTGCGCCCGGGTGAACGCGTCACGGATCACCGCGGCCACGCCGAGCCGGGTGGACGGCAGCTTCTTCTCGTCGCCGTAGACCCGCTTGGGGTTCTCGCCCAGCGCGCTCTTCACGCTGACCGGCTCGCGCACGAGCATGTCCTCGACCGTGCGGCCCCACGACTTCACCGCCACGGTCTGCCCGCCGATCGGGTTGCCCGACCCGGGTTTCACGACCACCGTCGTCACCCCGCCGGCCAGCGCGTCCCGGAAACCCTCGTCGTCCGGGTTGATCCCGTCCAGCGCGCGCAGCCGGGCCCCGTTCGGGTCGGTCATCTCGTTGACGTCGACGCCGGCCCAGCCGTCACCCTCCTCGTACACGCCGACGTGGCCGTGCGCCTCGACGAAACCGGGCAGCACCCAGGTGCCCGCCGCCTCGACGATCTCCGCGTCGTCCGGGATGTCCACATCGGCCTCCGGGCCGACGGCGACGATCACCCCGTTGTCCACCAGGACGGTGCCCCCCTCGATGGGGTCACCGTCCACCGGAACGACATAGCCACCCGTGACAGCAGTACTCACAGCCGTGCAACCTACCCGTGCAGCGGGCGGATCCCCCACCGGCCGGTCCACTCCTCACCGGGTGCCAGGGTGATCAGGTCGGTGCCGGAGTTCAGCGCGTCGGGCGGGCACGTCATCGGCTCGATCGCGACCGCGCGGGCGCCCTTGCCCGGGTAGTCGCCGGGCGTGAACACCTGCACCCAGCCGAAACAGGGCTCGGCCCACACCTCGACACCCGCGCCGTCGCGGGTGACCGAGTGGTGCACCAGGCCGTCGTCGCCGGGCACGCAGTCGCCGAACGCGGTGTCCAGCTCCACCCCGGCCAGCGGGCGGCCGTCGCGGAAGTCCAGGTCGGTGCCGTCCAGCGACTGCGGCTTGCCGGTCGGCACCATGGTCTCCGGGTCGACCGGCAGCACGGTGCCGGCCGCAAGGGTCAGCACGCAGTCGTCGACGTCGGTCCCGCCGGGACGCGGGAACGGGTGCGCGCCGACGCCGAAGGGCATCTCCGCCGTACCGGCGTTGCGCACGGTGTGCGTCACGGTCAGCCCGCCCGGGGCGCCGTCGAGCGCGTACCCGATCGTCGTGCGGAACGGGAACGGCCAGCCCTGCTGCTCGCCGACCTCGACGGCGAGGGTGACCGCGCCGTCACCGCGCTCGGCGACCGTCCACTCCTCACGCCGGACAAGCCCGTGGATCGCGTTGCTTCGCGCCGGTTCGGTGACCTCCAGCTGCTGGCGCACGCCCGCGTGCGACCAGGTGGCGCCGCCGACCCGGTTGGGCCAGGGCACGAGCACCGCGCCGGCGCTCATCGGTGGCAGCTCGTCGGCGCCGAACGTCTCCAGGTACGGCACGCCCGACACCTCGAAGGCCCGCAGCGACGCGCCGACCATGGTCACGACCGCGCGCGCGTCACCGCTGGCGATCTCCAGTTGCTCCCCGGTAGGTCTGCTCATGCACACAAACCTTATTGCGCCGGTCGTGTCACTCCCGCAACGCCTGCGGGTCCAGGTCCCTGACCTGCTCACCCGTGGCGCGCAGGTACAGACGGTTGACCACCCACAACAGAACGCCGACGCCGACCAGGACCAGCGCGACGTAGTAGTCGGAGCCCGGCCGGCCGGACAGCACCGGCAGGGCGAGCCAGACACACAGGACCGCGGCGGCCACCGGCGCCCAGGTCGGCGCCCGGAAGTGCCGGTGCGCCACGGTCTCCCGGCGCAGCACCAGCACCGCGACGTTGACCACGGCGAACACGCAGAGCAGCAGCAGCGCGGTGGTGCCGCCCAGCTTGCCCACCGCGTCCTCGCCCGCGGTCGCGACCAGCACGGCCGCGGCGGCGCTGGTGACCAGGATGGACACCCACGGGGTGCGCCGCGCCGCGTGCACCGTGCCGAAGCTCCGGGGCAGGATGCGCTCGCCGGCCATCCCGTACAGCAACCGGCTGGCCATCAGCATGTTGATCAGCGCCGAGTTGACCACCGCGAACATGCCGATCCACTCGAAGACCCAGCTCGGGAAGCCCGGCGCGCCGACGCCGATCACCTCGAGCAGCGCGCCCGATCCCGCGTCGGACAGGTCCTCGGCGGAGACCAGCAGCGACGACGTGAGCGCGACCAGCACGTAGATGAGCGCCGCGGTGGCCAGCCCGGACAGCAGCGCCCGCGGGAAGACCCGCGCGGGGTCGCGGGTCTCCTCGGCCATGTTGACCGAGTCCTCGAAGCCGACCATGGCGAAGAACGCGAGCGAGGTGGCCGCGGTGACGGCCAGCAGCCAGTTCGTGTCCGCGGTGTCGATGTCGGCGAGCCGGCCGGGGTCGCCCTTGCCGCCCGCGAGGGCGTAGCCGCCGATCCCGATGACGATCACCAGGCCGGAGATCTCGACGCAGGTGAGCACGGCGTTGGCCTTCACCGACTCGGCCACGCCGATGAAGTTGACCAGCGCCAGCAGCGCGACGAACGCGACCGCGACGACCGCCACCGCGGTGCCGGAGAGCTCCACGTCGACCGCGGCCGGCAGGTAGGTCCCGGCGAACGCCCTGGCCGCGGCCGACGCGGAGGTGATGCCCGAGCACATCACCGCGAACGCCACCACGAAGGTCAGGAAGGGCCGGCGGAACGCGCGGTTCGTGTAGAGCGCCGCGCCGGCCGCCCGCGGGTACTTGCCGACCAGCTCCAGGTAGGCGAACGCGGTGAGGAACGCCACCGCGAAGGCGACCAGGAACGGCAGCCACAGCGCGCCGCCGACGCGCTCGGCCACGCTGCCGGTCAGCGCGTAGATGCCGGTGCCGAGAACGTCGCCGATCACGAAGAAGTACAGCAGCTTCGGGCCCATGACACGCCGCAGGGCCGGTGATCTGTCGGCAGTCACGGCACCGAGCATGCCCGATCCGGTCAGGCCGGTGCGCGGTACCGCCAGAACGCGGGCAGGCAGGCCACCGCGGCGACGGCGAGGACGATCACCAGCACTCCCCCGCCGGAGGCGGCCGCGGCGGTGCCGGCACCGGCCGCGGTCCACCCGTGCACCAGGTCGGCGATCCGCGGGCCGCCCGCGACGACCACGGTGAACACGCCCTGCATGCGGCCGCGCATCTCGTCGGTGGCCGCGGACTGCAGGATCGCGCTGCGGTAGACCATGCTGACCATGTCGGCGGCGCCGGCGAGGACCAGGAAGACGACGGCGAGCCACAGCGCGTGCGCGAGCCCGAAGCCGATGACCGCGGCGCCCCAGGCGCAGACGGCGACCGTGACGCCGACGCCGTGCCGCCGGATGGTGCGGATCCAGCCGGAGGCGAGCCCGCAGAGCAGCGCGCCGACCGGGATCGCGGCGTAGAGCCAGCCGAGGGCGAGGCCGCCGCCGGGCGGGTCGCCGAAGGTGCGCTCGGCCATCTCCGGGAACAGGGCGCGGGGCATGCCGGCGACCATCGCGATGATGTCCAGCAGGAACGACGCGAGCAGCACGTTCTTGGCGGCGAGGTAGCGGAACCCGTCGGCGATGTCGCGGAGCCCGGCGCGGCGGCGGACGCCGTCGAGCGGGGGCATGCGGGGGAACCCGGTCATCATCACCGTCGCGGCGACCAGGGCCGCGGAGTCGATGAGGTAGAGCACCGGCAGGCCGGCGAGCGGCATCAGCGCGCCGGCCAGCAGCGGACCGAAGACCATGCCGAACGAGGAGACGGTGGCGGTGAGCGCGGTGGCCGACGGGAGCAGGCCGAGCGGCACGATCCGGGCGACCGCGGCGGTGCGGGTGGGCATGTTGACCGCGACGAAGGCCTGCTGGACCGCGAGCAGCCCGAGGACGAGCCAGACGCTGTCGGCGTGGGTGGCGGCCTGGGCCCAGAAGGCGACGGAGGTGAGGGCGACCGCGACGTTGCTGACGAGGATGACGGTCCGCCGGTCCACGGCGTCGGCGATCGCGCCGCCCCAGAGCCCGAAGACGAGCAGCGGGACGAGCCCGAACAGCCCGGTGAGCCCGACGTAGCCGGACGAGCCGGTGATGTCGAAGACCTGCTTGGGCACGGCCACGGTGGTCAGCTGGCTGCCGACGGCGGTGATCGCGGTCGACCCCCAGAGCCGGCGGAACGCCGGTACCCGCAGCGGTCGCGTGTCGATGGCGATCCGGCGCACCCGGCCACCCGCGAGAACCCCCACGAGGAGAGCTTAGGCCCGCTAACGAACCGATTTTCGTGATGGTCACCACGGGGAGTCACGACGGCGGCCTGTGGCCTCCGGCCCCCGATCACCAGGCTACCGGCGACCACCGACACGAACGCGGCCGCGAACAGGGGGGCTGTGGACGGCTACGGACCGAGCCGCTCGACCTTCCACGTGTCGCGGCGCAGCTTGAACTGGAGCCGGTCGTGCATGCGGTCGCGGCGGCCCTGCCAGAACTCGACCACCTCGGGGCGGATGCGCCAGCCGCCCCAGTGCGGCGGTACCGGCACCACCTCGGAGTCGGCGAAGCGGCGCTGCACGTTCGCGAGCGCGGTCTCCAGGGCGTGCCGGCCGCTGACCACGATCGACTGCGGCGAGGCCCACGCACCGAGCTGCGAGCCGCGCGGGCGGCTGGCCCAGTAGGTCGCCGTCTCGGCCGGGCTCACCTTCTCCACCACGCCGCGCACCGTCGCCTGGCGGTGCAGCGTGTACCAGGGGAACGTGGCCGACGCGTACCGGGTGGCCATCAGGTCGTGGCTCTTCGACGAGGTGTAGTTCGTGAAGAACACGACGCCGCGCTCGTCGAGGCCCTTGCACAGCACCGTGCGCGAGGCCGGCAGGCCGTCGGCGTTCGCGGTGGCCAGGACCATCGCGTTGGGCTCGGGTGCGGCCGCGCGGATGGCGTCGTCCAGCCACCGCTGCAGCTGCTCGTACCAGGTCGCGGCCAGCTCCCCCTCGCTGAGCGTTCCCTCCTCGTAGGAGACCCGCATCTTCGGCAACTCGACTGCGATGCTGCTGGGCGCGAGCT
This sequence comes from uncultured Actinomycetota bacterium, assembly GCA_963727495.1. Taxonomy (GTDB): domain Bacteria; phylum Actinomycetota; class Actinomycetes; order Mycobacteriales; family Pseudonocardiaceae; genus Actinophytocola. The sequence continues at coordinate 247,388 of CAVSGQ010000006.1, forward strand.
CGGCGTCCGTCATGCTGGGGTCTCCTAGCCGTGTAGGGATTGCCACACAGTCCGCATATCGAGCGAGGGCCTTGCCGCCGATCGCCGGAAAGCCCTCACCGTCGAAGGTACGGGGATTTCGCCCGCACGGAAACACCACGCCGGGTGATGACGCCCACCCGAATCGATCCCGCCCGGGAGAACTACGCCGGACGGGTGATGGCCGCGAGGAACACCTCGCGGATCTCGGAGGCGACCGCCTCGACGGGGAGCGGCGGCTGGTGCGCCTGCCACTCGCGCAGGATGCCGGTGACCGCGCCCACGAGCGCGATCGCGGTCAGGTGGTAGTCGCGCCGCGGCGCGAACCCCGCGTCGGCCGCGCGGTTGCACTCGGCCTCGATGAAGTCCGTGTAACGGGTGAACCACTCCCGGTGCTGGACCTCCATCGCGTCGCTGATCCCCGGCGCCTCGACGTAGTTCAGCCGCGGGTAGCGCGGGTCGGCGGTCACCGCCGTGACGAACGCGTCGAGCAGCCTCGTGATCCGGGTCAGCGGCTCGGCGTCGGCGAGCGAGTCGAGCACCGGCAGCAGGTGCCTCATCGCCTCGTCGTTGATGTGCTCGTGCAGTTCGAGCAGCAGCGCCTCCTTGCTGGCGAACTTCTCGTAGAAGTTCCTGGTCGACACGCCGGCCCTGGCACAGAGGTCGGCGATCTTGGTCTTGTGGTAGCCGCGCGAGGTGAACTCGTCCAGCGCGGCCTCGAGCAACCGCTCCCGCCGCTCGGCGCGCCGCCGCTCGGTGTCGACACCCCGGTACGTGCGGCTCTGCGCGGCCTGCCCCATCGGACCTACTCCCTCAGCTTTCGCCTCGGCTGCTTCGACGCCGGGAATTCTCCAACCGAACGGCTCGGTTCAGGTGGTCCAATTTCTGGAAATGTGAGTTACCAGACGTGCGGGCCGGCGAGGACGCACCAACAGGCGAACCGTTCTACACCCCGCCGGGCCCCGCGGGGTCCGAGGTCCCCCGCCCCGCCGCGCCGCCGAGGTGGCGCAGCGCGGTCACGGCGTCGTCGGCCAGGACGGTGGTGAGGGTGCCGCCGGCGGCGAGCGGGCTGCGTGACCACCACTCGCCGCTCGCCGGCTCCGGGCACGTCGCGTCGAGGCACAGCTCGGTGGCCAGGACGCGCTTGCCGGCCAGGTACGCCACGCTCGCGTCCAGCGCGGGGTCGCCGACGGTCAGCCGCTGGCGCAGCACCGGGCGGCCGCCGCGGACCACGGTCGTCGTCGTGGTCAGCGTGCCGGGGCGCTCGCCGGCGCGGCCCAGCACGAGGACCTCGCGGGTGCGCAGGCGCGCGTCCGCCGCCAGGTCGGCCGCCAGCTCGGCGCGGTGCCGGGCACGAGCGGTGACCACCGTCGGCTCCGGGAGGTACTCGGCCGACGCGCCCTCGGCGAGGCGCAGGTCGACCAGCGAGTGGCTCGGGGCGCCGTGCGGGCCGGGCAACGCCACCGCCGCCGCGATGCCGGTCAGCACCAGGGCCGCCCCGGGTCCCACCCGGACGGTCAGGGCCAGCTCGTCGCCACCCAGCGGGCTCGCCGCCGAGCCGACCAGGTGGACCACCGCCGGGCCGGACGTGCCGCGCGCCGGGATCAGCGTCAGCGGCGCCGCCGAGCGCAGCACGCGGACCACGTCGCGCCCGCCGCGGTGCTCGACCTCCAGGCGGGCCTCGGCCCTCACACCGGCGCCGGCAGCGACCGCACCCAGGCCGCCACGTCCGGCGCGCCCGGGGTGTCCACGAGGGACTGCAGGACCACCGGCAGCCCGCCGCGGACCCGGTCCGCGTCGGCGGACATCACCGCCAGGTCGGCGCCCACCAGCGGCGCGAGGTCGGTCTTGTTGATCACCAGCAGGTCCGCGGTCGTCACGCCGGGGCCGCCCTTGCGTGGCACCTTGTCGCCGCCGGCCACGTCGACCACGAAGATCTGCCGGTCCACCAGACCGCGCGAGAACACCGCGGTCAGGTTGTCCCCGCCGCTCTCGATGATCACCAGGTCCAGCGCGGGAAAGCGGTCGGCCAGGCGCTCGACCGCGTCGAGGTTCGCGGTGATGTCGTCGCGGATCGCGGTGTGCGGGCAGCAGCCCGTCTGCACCGCCTCGATCCGCGCCGGGTCGAGCACGCCCGCGCGGCGCAGGAAGTCCGCGTCCTCGGTCGTGTAGATGTCGTTGGTCACCACCGCGACCTCGAGGTCGCCCAGGGCCCGGCACAGGGCCGCCACCAGCGCGGTCTTGCCGCTGCCGACCGGCCCGCCGACGCCGATCCGCAGCGGGCGGTGCCGGCCGGCCGCCGCCGGGTGCGGGTCCGGCCCGGCCCGCGTGGGGTCGAAGCTCACCGGGTGGGTGTGGGTGTGGTCAGCTCGCAAAGAGCCGCACCTCCTCTCGATGGTGCCGGTCGTGTTCCTCGGCCAGCACGTCCAGTCCCGGCGCGCCCGGGGCGGGCAACCGCGCCGGGTCGGCACCCGCGTGGCACGCCGCGTCCGCCGCCACGTCCCGCATCGCCGGCGCCATCCCGGCGACGATCCCGTTGACCCGCAACGGGTCCAGGCCCAGCAGCCGCACCGCCGCGCTCGCCGGCCCGCTCACCGACAGGTACGCCGCCGCCAGCGCCGCGTCCGCGGGCGAGCCGCCGCCGGCCCCGGCCACCGCGCCCAGCACGACCGCGTGGTGCGGCCGCGGCGTCGCGGACAGCAGAACGCGCAAGGGTGATCCACCGTCGCTGTCCACAGTGGGGATGAACCTCGCGGCCCGCGCGGTCGCGCGGCCCTGCGCCCGGGACGCGGCCCGCTGTGCCGCGGACGGCGTCCGCGCGTCCAGCTCGGCGTCCAATGTGGACCACAGGTCGGCGCCGCGGGCGGCGCAGTGCGCGGCCGCCGCGGCGAACACGGCGGCCAGCGAGCCCGCCGACCGCAGCCGGCCGGCCAGGAACGGCGCCAGGTCGTCCTCGGTGCGGACCAGACCCGCGCGACGCCGCCTCCTCCAGCCCGCCGGAGTGCACGTGCCCGCCCCCGGGGAACCGGGAGTCGGCCAGCAGCAGCGCCAGGACGTCCATCGGCTAGAACAGGAAGTAGCGCTGCGCCATCGGCAGCTCGGACACCGGTGCGGGCTCGACCGGCTCGCCGTCCACGTGCACCGCGAACGTGTCCGGGTCGACGGTCACGTCCGGCAGCGCGTCGTTGGCGATCATGTCGGCCTTGGTGACCCGCCGGGTGTCCGTTACCGCCGCCATCGGCGTGGCCGTACCGAGACGATCGGCGAGCCCGAGCGCCGCCTCCGCGACGAAGTGCAGGCTCGACGCCGACGCCACCCGGGGCGCGGCCCCGAACATCGGCCGGGCCAGCACCGGCTGCGGCGTCGGGATCGACGCGTTCGCGTCACCCATCGCCGCCCACGCGATGAACCCGCCCTTGAGCACCAGGGAGGGCTTGACACCGAAGAACTTCGGCTCCCACAGCACCAGGTCGGCGAGCTTGCCGACCTCGACCGAGCCGATCTCGTGCGCCAGGCCGTGCGCGATCGCCGGGTTGATCGTGTACTTCGCCACGTAGCGGCGGGCCCGCAGGTTGTCCGCCGCGCCGTCCCCGGGCAGCGTGCCGCGGCGGCGCTTCATCGCGTGCGCGGTCTGCCAGGTGCGGATGATCACCTCGCCGATCCGGCCCATCGCCTGGGAGTCCGAGCCGATCATCGAGATCGCGCCGAGGTCGTGCAGCACGTCCTCCGCGGCGATCGTCGTCGGCCGGATCCGGCTCTCCGCGAACGCCAGGTCCTCGGGCACCGACGGGTTCAGGTGGTGGCAGACCATCAGCATGTCGAGGTGCTCGTCGATGGTGTTCACCGTGTGCGGCCGGGTCGGGTTCGTCGAGGACGGCAGCACGTTCGGCAGGCTCGACCACGCGGATGATGTCCGGCGCGTGCCCGCCGCCGGCGCCCTCGGTGTGGTACGCGTTGATCGACCGGCCGCCGATCGCGTCTATTGTGGACTCGACGAAGCCGGCCTCGTTGAGCGTGTCGGTGTGGATGGCCACCTGCACGCCGGACTCGTCGGCCACCCGCAGGCAGGCGTCGATCGCGGCCGGCGTGGTGCCCCAGTCCTCGTGCAGCTTGAACCCGCCCGCGCCGGCCGCGAGCTGCTCGCGCAGCCCTTCGATGGAGACCGTGTTGCCCTTGCCCAGCAGCAGCACGTTGACCGGCGACCCGTCCATCGCCGCGAGCATCCGGCCCAGGTTCCACGCGCCGGGCGTGACCGTCGTCGCCTTGCTGCCCTCGGCCGGGCCGGTGCCGCCGCCGATGAGCGTGGTGAGCCCGGAGGCGAGCGCCGTCTCCGTCAACTGTGGACAGATGAAGTGCACGTGACAGTCGATGCCACCGGCGGTGAGGATCTTGCCCTTGCCGCCGATCACCTCGGTCGACGGCCCGATCACCAGCGCCGGGTCGACGCCGTCCATGGTGTCGGGGTTGCCGGCCTTGCCGATGCCGACGATCCGCCCGTCCCGCACGCCGACGTCGGCCTTCACCACGCCCCAGTGGTCCAGCACCACCACGCCGGTGACGACCAGGTCCGGCGCCCCGTCCGCGCGGGTCGCGGTCGACTGGCCCATCGACTCGCGGATCACCTTGCCCCCACCGAAGATCACCTCGTCGCCCGCGCCGGCCGGCCCGAGGCAGCGGTCCTCGGTGACCTCGACCAGCAGGTCGGTGTCCGCGAGCCGGATCCGGTCGCCCACCGTCGGCCCGAGCAGCGAGACGTAGCGCGGCCGGTCCACGGCGCTCACCGTCCCGCCTCCCCGGAATCGACCCCGCTGGTCGACTGGGGCGGCGAGTGTTCGGCTCGGTCGCGTACGTGTGGCCGGCTTGCGTCACGTTCCCCTGAGGTGACGGTTCCGGAAGTCGGCGGAACGCTCACGAAGCGCAGTCCGGGAACCACGGCCCGCCCGGCGAGCGGGACGAGCGACACCTCGCGCTCGACGCCCGGCTCGAACCGCACGGACGTGCCGGCCGGGACGTCCAGGCGGTGCCCGCGCGCGGCGTCGCGGTCGAACTCGAGGGCCGGGTTGGCGGCCGCGAAGTGGTAGTGGGAGCCGACCTGCACCGGCCGGTCCCCGGTGTTGCGCACCACCAGCCGCACCCGCGGCCGGCCGGGGTTCAGCTCGACCGGCGACTCGGCCGGCACGATCTCTCCGGGAATCAGGGTGGGCCTCCTCAGCCGATCGGGCTGTGCACGGTGACGAGCTTGGTGCCGTCCGGGAACGTCGCCTCGACCTGGACCGAGTCGATCATCTCCGGAATGCCGTCGAGCACCTGCTCACGGGTGAGCACCGAACGGCCGCTGGACATCAGCTCGGCGACCGGGCGGCCGTCCCGCGCGCCCTCGACGACGTGGTCGGTGATCAGCGCGACGGCCTCCGGGTAGTTCAGCCGCACACCGCGGGCCAGCCGCCGCCGGGCGACCTCCGCGGCCATCGCGACCAGCAGCTTGTCCCGTTCCTGAGGTGTCAGGTGCATGCAAGAGGTCTACCACCGCGCGGCACCCGTTTCGATTCAGGAAACGCATGCGTAACACCGCTTTCTGAATCGTTCTCCTGAATCGTGACCGAAACCACCGGCTCCGTCGATTGCCACCGGCCCCCACGCAGGAGGAAAGTTGCGATGTTCGGGGACTTTTGTGGAGAGGTTGAGGCTATGCACAGTGCGGTGCGGAAGATCGACGTGACGCCCCCGGTGGAGCCGGACGACGGCTACCGCCCCGGCCTGGAGGGTGTCGTCGCCTTCCGCACGGAGATAGCCGAACCCGACCGCGACGGCGGGGCGCTGCGTTACCGCGGCGTGAACATCGAGGACCTCGCCGGCAAGATCACCTTCGGTGACGTGTGGGCGCTGCTCGTGGACGGCCGCTTCGGCAAGGGCCTGCCGCCCGCCGAGCCGTTCCCGATCCCGGTGCACACCGGCGACGTCCGGGTCGACGTGCAGGCCGCGCTGGCGATGCTGGCGCCGATCTGGGACTACCAGCCGCTGCTGGACATCAGCGACGTCGAGGCCCGCGAGCAGCTCGCGCGGGCGTCGGTGATGGCACTGTCCTACGTGGCCCAGTCCGCGCGCGGCATCGGCCGCCCGGCGGTGCCGCAGAAGCGCATCGACGAGTGCACGACGATCACCGAACGGTTCATGACCCGCTGGCGCGGCGAGCCGAACCCGGCGCACGTCAAGGCGATCGACGCGTACTGGGTGTCCGCGGCCGAGCACGGGCTGAACGCGTCCACGTTCACCGCCCGGGTGATCGCCTCCACCGGCGCGGACGTCGCGGCGGCGATGTCCGGCGCGATCGGCGCGATGTCCGGCCCGCTGCACGGCGGTGCGCCGGCCCGGGTGCTGCCGATGATCGACGAGGTCGAGAACGTCGGCGACGCGCGCAAGGTCGTCGCGTCCATCCTGGACCGCGGCGAGCGGCTGATGGGCTTCGGGCACCGGGTGTACCGGGCCGAGGACCCGCGCGCCCGGGTGCTGCGGCGCGCCTGCGCGGAGCTCGGCGCCACCCGCTTCGAGGCGGCGGCGGAGCTCGAGCAGGCCGCGCTCGCGGAGCTGCGCGACCGGCGACCGGACCGCGCGATCGAGACCAACGTGGAGTTCTGGGCGGCGGTCGTCCTCGACTTCGCGCAGGTTCCGACGCACATGATGCCGGCCATGTTCACCTGCGCCCGCACGGCCGGATGGTGCGCGCACATCCTGGAGCAGAAGCGCACGGGCCGCCTGGTCCGCCCGTCGGCGCACTACGTCGGCCCCGGTCCGCGGCTGCCCGAGGAGGTCGAGGGCTGGGACACCGTCGCCCACGGCTGACCGTCCCGCTCCTCACCGGCGTGTCCGGTCCTCCCCGGCCACGACCATCTTCTGGATCGCCTGGCGGGTCACGCCCAGCTCGCGGGCGAGGTCGGCCTGGGAGAACCCCTCGGCCAGCAGGGCGTCGATGAGCCGGCGACGTTCGCGGGCCAGCTCCCGCGCGGCGCGCGCGTGCTCCACGGCCGACGCCCGGACCTCCTTCAGCCTGCCGACGAGTTCCGCGTGCGCTGCCGACTCGACATGTTTGCTCATGTCACGATGATGTCAACCCCAGGTTGTCATGTCAACCCCCGGTTGACATGACGGGTCAGGGTCGGGGGCGTTGCTTCACCCCGGCGGCCAGCAGGTCCACCATCTCGGCGATGCGCGCGGCGCGCAGCTGCGGGCGGCGCTTGGTGCCGTCCACCCAGCGCAGGTACGCGCGCCGGTAGAACTGGGCGAGCGAGTCGAAGAACGCGGCCGCGGCCGGGTCGGCGTCGAGCGCGGTCGCGACGTCGTCGGCGAGCTCGGCGCGCTGCGGGCCCTCCGGGGACAGCGCCACCTCCGCACGGTCGCCGGGCGACAGGCCGTGGTCGCGCAGCCACGCGGCGCCGAGCAGGATGCCGCGCCCGGTGCCGGCCATCTCGACGACACCCCGCCACCGCAGGCCGTTCACGGTGCCGGTGACGTGGTGGCGGGGCTTGACCCCCCAGGCCTCGTCGGGATCGAACGGAACGGGCACGAACACCCGGCCGCGCCCGCCGTCGCCGACCGTCGTGGTGAAGCGACGCGCCGTCATGGACCGGGAGCGTAACGGGGGGACCGGGGTCCGTCGATCGGTTGACATCAGGGTTCAGCCGCGCGGATGTCCCACCGGACCCGCGGAAGGGACAGGATTCCCCCATGACCGCCATTCAGGTTCGAGGACTGCGCAAGTCCTACGCCGACACCGTCGCGGTGGACGGCATCGACCTCGACATCCCCGAGGGGCAGGTGTTCGCCCTGCTCGGGCCCAACGGGGCGGGCAAGACCACCACCGTCGAGATCCTCGAGGGGCACCGCAGGCGCAGCGCGGGAGAGGTCTCCGTGCTCGGCCGGGACCCGGCCGGCGCCGGCCGCGCGTGGCGCGCGCGGATCGGGATCGTCCTGCAGACCGCGAACGACGCCGCCGAGCTGACCGTCTCGGAGAGCGTCCGGCACTACGCCGGCTACTACCCGAACCCCGCCGACCCCGACGCCGTCATCGCGCAGGTCGGCCTCACCGAGAAGGCCCGCGCCCGGGTCAAGGCGCTCTCCGGCGGCCAGCGCCGGCGCCTGGACGTGGCGCTCGGCATCGTCGGCCGGCCCGAGCTGGTGTTCCTCGACGAGCCGACCACCGGCTTCGACCCGCAGGCGCGCCGGCAGTTCTGGGACCTCATCCGCGCCCTCGCCGCCGACGGCACCACGATCCTGCTCACCACCCACTACCTCGACGAGGCCGAGGCGCTCGCCGACCGGGTCGCGGTCATCTCCGGCGGCCGGATCGTCGCGGAGGGCACGCCGGCGACCCTGGGCGGGCGCTCCACCGCGAAGGCCACGGTGAGCTGGGTCGACGACGACGGCCCGCACTCGGTCCTCACCGACACCCCGACCGCGGTCGTCAACGAGCGGTCCGCGGGCGGCCGCGAGCTCGGCGAGCTGACCGTCACCCGGCCGAGCCTGGAGGACACCTACCTGGACCTGATCGGAGGATCCCGATGACCCGCACGCTGGACCGGACCGCCCTGCCGAGCGTGCTGCGGGTGGGCCTGCCCGCGGTGGGATCGAGCTCAAGCAGTTCTTCCGGCACCGGGAACAGGTGATCTTCACCTTCACCTTCCCGGCGCTGATCCTGGTCCTGCTCGGCAGCATCTTCAACGGCACGTTCGAGGGCACCGAGGTCACCGCCGGCCAGGTGTTCACCGCCAGCATGGCCGGCTCGGGGATCATCGCCACGTCGTTCCTCAACCTGGGCATCGGCGTCGCGCAGGACCGGGAGGACCACACGCTCAAGCGGCTGCGCGGCGCGCCGATCCCGGCCACCGCGTACTTCATGGGCAAGGTCGTGCTGGTCGTCGTCGCGAGCATCGCCGAGGTGATCGTGCTGATCGTGGTCGGCATGCTGCTGTTCGACGTCGAGCTGCCCGCGGACGCGGGCCGCTGGGTGACCTTCGCGTGGGTGTTCCTGCTCGGCACGGTCTCCTGCTCGCTGCTCGGCATCGCGGTCAGCTCGATCGCGAAGTCCGCGCAGAGCGCCGCCGCGGTGGTGAACCTGCCCTACATCGCGCTGCAGTTCCTGTCCGGGGTCTACATCCCGGTGCCCTCGCTGCCCCACTGGATGATCACGACCGGTTCGTTCTTCCCGATCAAGTGGGTCGCGCAGGGCTTCCGTTCGGTCTTCCTGCCGGACAGCATGATGAGCTGGGAGGCCGCGGGCTCGTGGGAGCACGGGAAGACCGCGCTGGTGCTGGGCGCGTGGTGCGTGATCGGAGTGGTGCTGTGCCTGATGACGTTCCGGTGGACGAACCGCAGGGAGGGCTAGCCCGCGGCCTGAGACGCGACGCGGAGGCGAACGCGTGGGAGCGCTGGTACTGGCTGTGGGAGGTGTACTTCGCGTTCGGCTACGTCGCGATGGTCCTGCTGCTGCTCGACCAGGACGGCGCGACGACCGCGGACCGGGCCGGCGCGGTCGGCGCGGTGACCGCGATGGCCGTCTGGTACGTGGTGCTGGGCCGCCGCACGATCGCCGCCGACCGGGCCGCGCGGTGGCCCGGCCGGATCTACATGATCGGCAACATCGTGCTGTTCACCGTCGGCGTGGCGTTCGAGACCTCGACGTCCTTCGCGCTGTTCGCGGTGTGCCCGCTCGCCTTCATGGCGCTCGACCTGCGCGAGGCGGTCTTCGTCATCGTCCCGGCCAACCTCGTGCCGGTGCTGGCCACGCTGGCCGAGAACGGCTTCGAGACGATGCTCTACGGCTTCGTCCCGGGCACGCTGCTGACCATCACGTTCGCCGTGCTGCTCGGCACCTGGATTCACAAGATCATCTCGCAGAGCGACGAGCGGGCGGCGCTCATCCGCGACCTGGAGGCGAGCCGGGAGGAGGTGGAGCGGCTCTCCCGCGAGGCGGGGGTGGCCGCCGAGCGGGCCCGGCTCGCCGCGGAGATCCACGACACGCTGGCGCAGGGGTTCACCAGCCTGGTCACCCTGGTGCAGGCGGCCGAGTCCGAACTGGACGGTGACCGGGGGAAGGCGCGGCGGCACCTGCGGCTCGCCGCCCGCACGGCGCGGGACAACCTCGGCGAGGCGCGGGCGCTGGTCGCCGGGCTGCGACCGTCGGCGCTGGGCACCGGCTCGCTGGACGAGGCGATCCGCCGCCAGCTCGAGCGCCTCGCCGACGAGACGCCGATCAAGGCGACCTACCGGGCGGAGGGCGCGAGTGCCGGGCTGCCGACGTCGGTGGAGGTGGTGCTGCTGCGCGCGGTGCAGGAGTCGCTGACCAACGTGCGCAAGCACTCCGGGGCGTCGCAGGTGTCGATCTCCTTGCACGTCAACGGTTCCACCGCGAACCTGCGGGTGGCCGACGACGGGTCCGGTTTCGACACCGCGTGCCCGCCCGACGGGTACGGCCTGCTCGGCATGCGCTCGCGGGCCACCCAGCTCGGCGGCTTCCTTTCAGTCCACAGTGGAACGTCGGGCACCACGGTCGAGCTGGAGGTGCCGCGGTGATCCGGGTCATGCTGGTCGACGACCACCCGGTGGTCCGCGAGGGACTGCGCGGGATGCTCGAGGCCGAGCCGGACCTCACGGTCGTCGGCGAGGCCGGGTCCGGCGAGGAGGCCGTCGCGCAGGCCCGGGTGGCCGGGGCGGACGTGATCCTGATGGACCTGCGGATGCGCGGCCTGGACGGGGTGGGCGCGACCGAGCGGATCCTCGCGGAGTCGCCGCGGGCCCGGGTCGTCGTGCTCACGACCTACGAGACCGACGCGGACATCCTGCGCGCGGTGGAGGCGGGGGCGTCGGGCTACCTGCTCAAGGACGCCTCCCGGGCGGAGCTGGCCGGCGCGATCCGCGCGGCGGCGCGCGGCGAGACCGTGCTCGCGCCGTCGGTGGCCGGGCGCCTGGTCAACCAGGTCCGCCGGCCGGCGGCGCAGGGGCTGTCCGGGCGCGAGGTCGAGGTGCTGGCGCTGGTGGCCACCGGGCTGACCAACGCCGAGATCGGGCGGGCGCTGCACATCAGCGAGGCGACCGTGAAGACACACCTGCTGCGCGCGTTCGGCAAGCTCGGCGTGTCCGACCGGACCGCCGCCGTGACGACCGCCATGGCGCAGGGACTGCTTTCCTGACCTGCGAGGAGTCCGCAGCGGCAATTGGTAACACCGCATGACCGATCCAGTCGCGCCGGGTCATCGGTAAGAATGCGGCCATGCTGGAGACCACCGAGTTCGCCTTGCTCCGCCGCGTCGCCGTGGAGCAGGCCGAGCGCCGGGCACCGTCCCTGCTCGCCGCCGTCGTCCGCGGCGGCGAGCTGCTGTGGACCGGCGCGCGCGGCACCGTCGACGGCGCGGCGCCCACGACCGACACGCAGTACCGGATCGGCTCGATCACGAAGACGTTCATCGCCGTGCTGGTGATGCGGCTGCGCGACGAGGGCCTGCTGGACCTCAACGACCCGCTGGACAAGCACGTCGGCGGCACCTCGTTCGGGCACCTGACGGTCGCGCAGCTGCTGTCGCACACCGCGGGCCTGACCTCGGAGTCGCCCGGCCAGTGGTGGGAGCGCGCGGTCGGCGGCGACTGGCCCGCGCTGGTGGAGAGCATGTCCGGCGAGCCGGAGCGGCACCGGGCCGGCGAGCGGTTCCACTACTCGAACGTCGGCTACGGGGTGCTCGGCCAGCTGGTCGCGGAGGTGCGCGGGGCGCCGTGGATGTCCGTGCTGGCCGACGAGGTCCTCGCGCCGCTGGAGATGTCCCGCACCTCGCCGCACCCGGTGGCGCCGCACGCGCTCGGGTACGCGGTGCACCCGTACGCGGACGTGCTGATGCCCGAGCCGACCCCGGACGCGGGCGCGATGGCCCCGGCCGGGCAGCTGTGGTCGACGGCCTCCGACCTGGCCCGCTGGGTCCGGTTCGTCGGCGGGGACACCGGCGGGGTGCTGCACGCGGACACGGTCGCCGAGATGCGCGCGCCCGCCGCGGTCGAGGACGGCGCGGCCTGGACGTCCGGGTACGGCCTGGGCGTCCAGGCGTTCCGGGTGGACGGCCGGCAGCTCGCCGGGCACGGCGGGTCGATGCCGGGCTTCCTGGCGAGCGTGGTGGTCGACCCCGGCACGACCACGGGCGCGCTGGCGCTGACCAACACCACGACCGGCGTCGGGGTGTCGGCGCTGACGCTGGACCTGATCAAGACGGTGGACGAGTACGAGCCGGCGCTGCCCGCCGAGTGGGTGCCGCAGCCGTCGGTGCCCGCGGGCCTGCTGGCGCTGACCGGCGAGTGGTTCTGGGGACCGACGCCGTTCGCGTTGCGGCTGCTCGGCGGCGGCTGGGTGGACCTGCGGCCGGCCGCGGGCGCGGGCCGCGCGTCGCGGTTCCGCCCGGTCGGCGACGACGTGTGGGTCGGGCTGGACGGGTACTACGCCGGAGAGACGCTGCGCCTGCACCGGCACCCGGACGGCTCGCCGCGGCACCTGGACCTCGCCACGTTCGTGTTCACCCGCACCCCCTACGACCCGGCCGCGCCCATTCCGGGCGGCCTGGACCTCGGCACCTGGCCGACCGAGTGACCCCGTTCGGGTGACAGGGGGGTCGACCGCGGTGTCTGCTCGATGAGGGAGACTGGGGTCCCGGCAACGGCGCCGGTCAACCGCAATCAGCATCGCAGTCAGCATCGCAGTCAGCACTGCCGAGAGGCGCCGCCACATGACGCAGTCACCGACCGGAACGACGACGCAGACCGACCCGACCAGCCTGGTGTTGCCCGCCGACCTCAAGCCGTCCGACGGGCGGTTCGGGTCCGGACCCTCCAAGGTCCGCCCGGAGCAGCTTGCCCGGCTGGCCTCCGACGGCTCCGCGCTGATGGGCACCTCGCACCGCCAGAAGCCGGTGAAGTCCCTGGTCGGACGGGTGCGTGCCGGCCTGCGCGAGCTGTTCGGCCTGCCCGACGGCTACGAGGTGCTCCTGGGCAACGGCGGCACCACCGCCTTCTGGGACGCCGCCGCGTTCGGGCTGGTCCGCGAGCGCGCGCAGCACTTCACCTACGGCGAGTTCTCCTCGAAGTTCGCCAAGGTCACCAAGGACGCGCCGTTCCTCGCCGACCCGATCGTGGTCGACGCCGAGCCCGGCACCGCGCCGGCGATCGAGTACGCCGAGGGTGCCGACCTCGTCGGCTGGGCGCACAACGAGACCTCCACCGGCGTGGCCGTGCCGGTCCGCCGGCCGGCCGGTGCCGAGTCCGCGCTCGTCGCGATCGACGCCACCTCCGGCGCGGCCGGCCTGCCGGTCGACGCGGCGGACTTCGACGTCTACTACTTCGCGCCGCAGAAGTCCTTCGCCTCCGACGGCGGGCTCTGGCTGGCGCTGATGAGCCCGGTCGCGCTGGAGCGGGTCGCCGAGATCGGCGCGAGCGGGCGCTGGGTGCCCGAGTTCCTGTCGCTGACCACGGCGCTGGACAACTCGCTCAAGGACCAGACCTACAACACCCCCGCCGTCGCGACGCTGTTCCTGCTGGCCGAGCAGATCGACTGGATGCTCGCCCACGGCGGTCTGGAGTGGACGACCGCGCGCACGAAGGACTCGTCCGACCGCCTCTACGGCTGGGCGGAGAAGACCTCGTACACCTCGCCGTTCGTGGCCGACCCGGCGCACCGCTCGCAGGTCGTCGGCACGATCGACTTCGCCGAGGGCACCGACGCCGCCGCCGTGGCGAAGGCGTTGCGCGCCAACGGGATCGTGGACGTGGAGCCCTACCGCAAGCTGGGCCGCAACCAGCTGCGGGTGGCGATGTTCCCGGCCGTCGAGCCCGACGACGTGACCGCGCTCACCCGGTGCGTCGACTGGCTGGTGGAGCGGCTCTGAGGCATGCGCCACGTCTACAGCGGCAAGGTCCGCGAGATCTACTCCGACGGCGCCGACCTGCTGCTGGTGGCCTCGGATCGGGTGTCGGTGTACGACATCGTGCTGCCGACCCCGATCCCGGACAAGGGCGTGCTGCTCACCCAGCTGTCCGTGTGGTGGTTCGAGCGGCTGGCCGACGTGGCGCCCAACCACCTGATCTCCGCGACCGACGTGCCGCCGGAGTTCGCCGGCCGGGCGGTGCGCTGCCGGCGGCTGGAGATGATCCCGTTCGAGTGCATCGCCCGCGGCCACCTCGCCGGCTCCGGCCTGCGCGAGTACCAGGCCACCGGCGCGATCTCCGGGGTGGCGCTGCCGGAGGGCCTGGTCGAGGGCAGCCGGCTCCCCGAGCCGATCTTCACCCCGACCACGAAGGTCTCCGACGGCGGCCACGACGCGCCCGCCACGTTCGACGAGGTGGCCGCCGCGGTCGGCGCGGACACGGCGGCCGAGCTGCGGCGGCTCACCCTGGAGGTCTACCGTCGCGGCGCCGAGCGGGCCGCGGCGGGCGGCATCATCGTGGCGGACACCAAGCTCGAGTTCGGGTTCGCCCCGGACGGCACGCTGACCCTGGCCGACGAGCTGCTCACCCCCGACTCGTCCCGGTTCTGGCCGGCCGCCGGGTGGCGGCCGGGCCGCCCGCAGCACGCCTACGACAAGCAGTTCGTGCGGGACTGGGCGGCGGGCACCGGCTGGGACAAGAAGCCCCCGGCGCCGGAGGTGCCGGCCGACGTCGTCGCCGCGACCCGGGCGCGGTACGTCGACGCCTACGAGAAGATCACCGGCACGGTCTGGCGCCGGTGACCGTCAGCGGGCATGATCGAATCCGATCGAAGGCACGGTACTCGGCGCGCCTCGCACGTCAAGGCGACCCGCCGATCTACCGTGGGCAGCTGGCGAGGTGAAGTCTGTTCCAGGTCGCGAGGAGGCCGCGATGCGTGCGCTGCGGGTCGTCGGGCTCGGGGATGACGGCAAGATCGTCATCTGCGAGTCGGACCGCGGCGAGCGTTTCCAGATTCCTGCCGACGAGCGGTTGCGCGCGGCAGCCAGAGGAGACATCACCCGACTCGGCCAGATCGCCATCGAGCTGGAGAGCCAGATGCGTCCTCGTGAGATCCAGTCCCGCATCCGTGCGGGAGAGTCCGTAGAGCAGGTCGCGGCCGCGGCCGGAGCACCGGCGGACCGCATCGAGCGGTTCGCCTACCCCGTGCTGCTCGAGCGATCCCGCACCGCGGAGCTCGCGCAGCGCGCCCACCCCGTCCGCGAGGACGGGCCCGACGTGCAGGAGCTGGGCGAGGTCGTCGCGCAGGCGTTCGGCGCCCGCGGCCAGGACTACGCCGCCGCCACCTGGGACTCCTGGAAGGGCGAGGACGGCAAGTGGGTCGTCCAGCTCACCTGGACCGCCGGGCGCTCGCACAACCGCGCGCACTGGGCGTTCCACCCGGGCGCGCACGGCGGCACCGTCACCCCCCTCGACGACCACTCCCTCGACCTGCTCGACCCCAACCCGAACCGCCAGCTGCGCACGGTGCGACCGGTCACCGAGCTGGCCGCGCAGGCGCTGCAGGTGGAGCGCCCGGCCGTCGAGCGGCAGGTCGAGCGCGTCGTGCAGCCGGTCGAGGCGCCCGCCGAGGAGCCGGTGGAGCGGCGCCAGGCGGTCGGGGAGGCGCCACGCCGGGCGGGCGGCGAGCCCGAGCCGCGCACCGAGCAGGAGTTCGTCCAGGACTTCGAGCTGACCGACGAGCCGGAGGCACCGCCCGGCACCGGCGCGCCCGAGGAGCCCGAGCCGCAGCCCGAACCCGAACGCCCCGCCGCCTCGCCTCGCCGACCCGCGGCGGCCGCCCCGGCACACCCCACGACCCGTCAGCCGGCCGCCCCGCCTCGCCGGGCGGCGGCCGCCTCGCCCGCCGAGCCCCGCCCGCCCGCGACCGACCCCGCACCGGAACCCGCACCGGAACCCGCACCCGAACCCGCGGCCACGCCTCGCCCGCCCGCCGCGGCCGACCCCGCACCCGCCAAGCCCGAACCCGCGCCGGCCGCCGAGCCGGCGGCCGCCAAGGAGGAGCCGAAGCCCGCGCCCCGGCGCGGCAAGGGCAAGAAGGCCCGCCCGACCGTGCCCTCCTGGGAGGACGTGCTGCTCGGCACCCGGTCCAACCGCTGACCGCCGGTCAGATGCGGGCGGCCGGCACCCGGTCCAGCAGGTCCAGGTCCCAGCCCTCGCGCTCGCACCAGTCCTCGGCCTCCTCGCGGCTGAGCCATGTGGTGCCCGCCGGGCGGTGGGATCGCAGGCGCGTCCACCCGTCCGGCGCGAGCACGTGCAGCGCGCCCTCGCGCAGGGCCAGCAGGCGTCCTTCGGGGTAGGCCATCGTCGACTCCGTACGGAGGAATCGCACGGCTTCCGGTCGAGTCATGTGCCGATGATCCCGCGACCTTGACCTCCAGCGCACTCGAGGTCGCATTCTCGGGGCGGAAAACCGGATGCCCCGGGTGGTGCCCATCACCTACCGTCGGTGGGCACTCGTGGGGAGATCATGACCGAGACGACCGATGCACATCAGGCTGCCCGCGGTGGGAACATCACCGCGCTGCGGCGACTTTCCCCTTACCTGCGACCGGTTCGCGGACGGATGATCGGCTCGGGCGCCGCGGTGCTCGGCTCGATGCTCGCGGGCCTCGCCATCCCCCTGGTCATCCAGCAGATCCTGGACGGCCCGGTGGCGACCGGCGACACCTCCGGTCTCGGCTGGCTCGTCGCGGCGGTCGCCGCGCTCGGCGCCACCGAGGCGATGCTGTTCTTCACCCGGCGACGGCTGATCGCGGGGCCGAGCACGCGGGTGGAGGCGGCGCTGCGTGACGACCTCTACCGGCACCTGCAGCGCCTGCCGATCGCGTTCCACGACCGCTGGCAGTCCGGCCAGCTGCTCTCCCGCGCCGTGTCGGACCTCTCGACGCTGCGCCGGTTCATCGCGTTCGCGTTCATCTTCCTGGTCGTCAACAGCCTCACGCTGGTGCTCGGCCTGGTCGTGCTGTTCGTGCTGAACCCGGTGCTGGGGCTGATCTCGACCGCCTGCGCGGCGCCGCTGGTCGGCATCTCGACGCTGTACGAGTCCCGGTACGCGGTGCTCGCCCGGCGCGCGCAGGACCAGAACGGCGACCTCACCACCACCGTCGAGGAGTCGGTGCTGGGCATCCGGGTGCTCAAGGCGTTCGGCCGCGGCGCGCACCTGGGCACGGCGTTCGCCGCGCAGGCCGGAGAGCTGCGCCGGCTGGAGCTGCGCAAGGTGCACGTGGTCGGGCTGCTGTGGGCGGCGATCATCATGCTGCCGGAGATCTCGATCGGCGGGCACCTGCTGTACGGCTCGATCGGCATCGCGAACGGCAGCATGACGCTCGGCACGCTGGTCGCCGCCGTCACCGTCGCGACCTACCTGCGCTGGCCGACCGACTCGATCGGCTGGCTGCTGGCCGAGACGAACCAGGCCGCCACCGCCTCCGCCCGCTACTGGGAGGTGCGCGACGCTCAGGTGACGATCACCGGCCCGGCGCGGCCGCGCACGCTGCCGGCGCGGGTCCGCGGGCACGTGCGGTTCGAGAACGTGCACTTCGCCCACCCCGGCTCGGACACCGAGGTGCTCCGCGGCGTGACGCTCGACCTGCGGCCCGGCGAGACCGTCGCGCTGGTCGGCGCCACCGGCGCGGGCAAGACCACGCTCACCGCGCTGGTCGGCAGGCTCGCGGACGTCACGTCGGGGCGGGTCACCGTGGACGGCGTCGACGTGCGCGACCTCGCGCTCGACGAGCTGCGCACGGTGGTGGCCACCGCGTTCGAGGAGCCGGTGCTGTTCTCCGCGAGCGTGCGGGAGAACGTCGCGCTGGGCGCGCCGCACCTGACGGAGGCGGACGTGCGGCAGGCGCTGCGCGTCGCCGCGGCCGAGGACTTCGCCGAGCGGCTGCCGTGGGGCCTGGACACCCGCATCGGGGAGCAGGGGCTCGCGCTGTCCGGCGGGCAGCGCCAGCGCCTCGCCCTCGCCCGCGCGGTGGTCGGCAGGCCGTCGGTGCTGGTGCTCGACGACCCGCTCTCGGCGCTGGACGTGCACACCGAGGCCGAGGTGGAGCACGCGCTGCGCAGCGTGCTGGCCGGCGTGACCGCGCTGGTTGTCGCGCACCGGCCGAGCACCGTGCAGCTGGCGGACCGGGTCGCGCTGCTGCGCGACGGGCGGATCGCCGCGGTCGGCACGCACTCCGACCTGCTGGCCGGCAACGCGGAGTACCGCCGCCTGCTGTCCACGATGGACGACGAGGACGTCCAGGACGAGGTGGTCGCATGACCCCCGATGCGCCAACCTCGAGATCGGATCAGGCCGAGGGCTCCGCAACCGCACCTCAGGGGAACGTGACGCAGGCCGGCCACGAGTACGTGACCAAACAGGACCTGCCGTCCCCCGACGCACCCAACACCTTGAGTTCCGGGGAGGCGGAACGCTGGCGCGGGGTGGCGGCCGAGGAGGCGAACGAGCTCGACGCGCTCGTCGGCACCCGGCTGCAGGCGCGCTCCCGGCGGCTGCTCGCGTCGCTGGTCCGCCCGCGGCTGGGCACCGCGCTGTTCGCGCTGGCCCTGGTCGTCGGCGAGAACCTGCTGACGCTGGCCGGGCCGGTGCTGGTCGCGGTGGCGATCGACACCGGCGTCCCGGACGCGATCCGCGGCGACACCGGCGTGCTGGCCGCGTGCGTCGCCGGCTACGTGGCCTGCGGGCTGGGCTCGGCCGGCCTGCGCTTCGCGTTCCTCAAGGTGTCCGGCCGGTTCGGCCAGGACGTGCTGCTCGACCTGCGCCGGCGCATCTTCGGCCACGCGCAGCGGCTGTCGCTGTCCTTCCACGAGAAGTACACCTCCGGCAAGGTGATCTCGCGGCTGACCAGCGACGTCGACTCGCTGCACGACCTGCTCGAGGACGGGCTGGACGGGCTGCTGACCGCGGTGCTGTCGGTGGGCGGCATCGCGGTCATGCTGGTGGTGCTGGACCTGCCGCTGGCGCTGCTGGTGCTCGCCGGGCTGGTCCCGC
Organism: uncultured Actinomycetota bacterium; assembly: GCA_963727495.1. GTDB lineage: Bacteria > Actinomycetota > Actinomycetes > Mycobacteriales > Pseudonocardiaceae > Actinophytocola. Next base: position 266,412 of record CAVSGQ010000006.1, read on the forward strand.
TGCTGGTCGTGACCGGGTGGTTCTACCGGCGGTCGCGGCAGGCCTACCGGGGCACCCGCGGCGCGATCGCGAAGATCATCGTGCAGTTCGTGGAGACCATGAACGGCATCCGCGCGGTGCAGGCGTTCCGCCGCGAGCCGCGCAACGAGGCGATCATGGCCGAGCTGAACGACGAGTTCCGCGCGGCGAACAAGGACGCGCTCACCGTCGTGGGCACGTTCACCATGACCGTCCGGCTCGTCGGCAACCTCTCGCTGGCGCTGGTGCTCGCCATCGGCGCGGTGCGGGTGGTCGGCGGCGGGCTGGAGCTCGGCGTGCTGACCGCGTTCATGCTCTACCTGCGCCGGTTCTACGACCCGCTGGACGACCTGGCGATGTTCGCGAACTCCTACACCGCGGCCATCGCCGCGCTGGAGAAGATCTCCGGGGTGCTGGAGGAGCCGCCGACCGTGGTCGAACCCGCCGAGCCGGTCGCGCTCACCGAGCGGCACGGCACCGGCCGCGCGGTGGACTTCGCCGGCGTCGAGTTCCGCTACTCGGCGGACGGCCCGGTGGTGCTGCCGGAGTTCGACCTGGCGATCCCGGCCGGGCAGACGGTGGCGCTGGTCGGCGCGACCGGCGCGGGCAAGTCGACGGTCGCCAAGCTGGTGGCCCGGTTCTACGACCCGTCGGCCGGCACGGTCGCGCTGGACGGCGTGGACCTGCGCCGGGTCGCCGACGCCGACCTGCGACGCGCGGTGGTGATGGTGACGCAGGAGAACTTCCTGTTCGCCGGCTCGGTCGCGGACAACATCGGGCTCGGCCGGCCGTCCGCGAGCCGGGCGGAGATCGAGGCGGCCGCGGCCGCGGTGGGCGCGCACGAGTTCGTCGCCGGGCTGCCCGCCGGCTACGACACCGACGTGCGCAAGCGCGGCGGGCGGCTGTCCGCCGGGCAGCGGCAGATGGTCGCGTTCGCGCGGGCGTTCCTCGCCGACCCGGCCGTGCTGGTGCTCGACGAGGCGACGTCCAGCCTGGACGTGCCGACCGAGCGGGCGGTGCAGCGCGCGCTCGAGTCGGTGCTCGCCGACCGGACCGCGCTGATCATCGCGCACCGGCTGTCGACCGTGCTGATCGCGGACCGGGTGCTGGTGGTCGAGGACGGCCGGATCGTCGAGGACGGCTCGCCGGAGTCGCTGATCGACGGCCCGGCGGGCGGCCGGTTCGCCGCCCTGCACCGGACCTGGCTGGAGTCCCTCGCCTAGCTGTGCCCGGCCACCCCGCCGAGCCGACCCCCCACACGGCCGAGCCGACCCCTCACATCGCCGAACCGACCCCCCACACGGTCGAGCCGACCCGCCACACCGCCGAACCGACCGCCCGCGTCGCGCCGGCGATGCGTCGTTCGGTGCGGTCGGCGATGCCACAGGTCGGCTCGACCACGCCACAGGTCGGCTCGACCGCGCCACGGGTCGGCTCGACCGCGCCACGGGTCGAGTCGGCATGGCGTGGGCCGGTTGCCCTTTCGGCCGCCCGGGACGGCCCTTTGGGCTGCATGTGATCCTCGCCCGCGCCACCCGGTGGTGACCTATACCTGATGTCACCACGTTGGTCTCGCGGCGCGCGGACCGGAGGGAGCGGAGTCATGGTGGACATCCCGGGCGTCGGGCCGGCGCTGGACGAGCTGGGCCGCAGGGCAGGCAAGGAAGCCGCCGACTGGATCTTCGGTGAGGACGACGACGCGCCACCGCCACCGGCGCCGTCCGGCGGCGGTGGCGGGACCGGCGGGGCCGGTCAGCCGATCATCATCAACGTGACCAACACCCTGCAGGGCGGCGACGCGACCGGCGGCGCGGGGGGCGCCGGCGGTGCCGGCGGCACGTCGACCTCGACCGGCACCGGCGGCGCGGGCGGCACGGCCACGAGCACCGGGACCGGCGGCTCCTCGACCGCCACCGGCTCCGGCGGGGACGCGACCGGCACGGGCACCGCCACCGGCGGCACGGGCACGGGCGGCACGGGCACCGGCGGCAGCGCGACCGGGGGCAGCGCGACGGGCGGCAGCGCGACCGGCGGGAACGCGGCGGGCGGCAGCGCGACGAGCGGCCACGCGGGCGGCGGGCACGCGGGCGGCGGGCACGCGGGCGGCGGGTCCGGCGGTCACCGGGGCGGCCACGGCCACTGCGACGGCTACCTGCGCCTCGGCAGCCACGGGCTCGAGGTGTCGCGCTGGCAGGAACAGCTCGACCAGGTGATGGACGCCGGGCTGGACGTCGACGGCCGGTTCGGGCCGGCGACCCACCACGCGACCGTGGAGTTCCAGCGGTCGGAGGGCCTGGACCCGGACGGCGTGGTCGGGCCGCGGACCACCGGCGCCATGCAGCGGCACTTCGCGCCGGTCGACGACGAGACCCCGTACCACCCGGCCACCCACGGCGAGTTCGACCCGGCCCGGCACGGCGCGTACGACCCGGGATGCCACGGCGAGTACCACCCCGAGGTGCACGGCCCGTACAACCCGAACACGCACGGGCAGTACCACCCGGAACTGCACGGCGAGTTCCACCCGGGACTGCACGGCCAGTACCACCCCGACTGGCACGGTCCGTTCCACCCGGACCTGCACCGCGAGTACCACCCCGGCTGGCACGGGTCGTTCCACCCGCAGGTGCACGGCGAGTACGACCCCGGCACGCACGGGCAGTTCCACCCCGAGCTGCACGGCCGGTACCACCCCGAGGTGCACCGCGAGTACCACCCGGCGCTGCACGGGCCCTACCACCCCGAGGTGCACGGGGAGTTCCATCCCGAGCTGCACGGCCGGTTCCACCCGGAGCTGCACGGCCAGTACCACCCGGACCTGCACGGCGAGTACCACCCCGAGCTGCACGGCGAGTTCCGGGTGGAGCTGCACGGCGAGTTCGACCCGTCGGTGCACGGCGAGTACGACGAGTCCCGGCACGGCGCGCTGCCGGACCTGACGGCCTGAACCGGACGCTGTGGACGTCCACTCGCGACTACAGCACGATGAACGGCAGGGCCAGCCACCCCAGCACGAGGGCCACCGACGCGCCCAGCGCGACCCAGCGCCAGATGAGCTGGCGGCGCACCAGCCACAGCGAGGGCAGCAGGCCGCCGGTGACCACCACGTTGGACCCGACGGCCAGCAGCACGTTCGTCTCGGCCAGGGTGGACGCCAGCGTCACCATCGCGATCAGCAGCAGGCCGAGGCACGCGGCGGACACGGTCAGCCCGGTCAGCCACGGCACCGGCTCCGGCGGGTGCACCGCCCGGGCGGGCCGCTCGGCCCGCTCGGGCGGCGGCTCGACCACGGACTCCTCGCCGCTGAGCGGGTCGAGGTAGCCGACGGGCGTGCCCATCGACGCGGCGATCCGGGCGGCGAGCTGCAGGCCGCGGCGGGTGACGACCGCGCCGGCCGCCTCGCTCGCGTCCTGCTCGCTGCGCGCCACGGCGCTCGCCACCCGGGCCCACTCGTGCAGCGCGTCGGTCAGCTCGACGCCCAGCGGCAGCCTGCGCGGGTCGACCTCGCGCTCGACCACGCCGTCGTGTCCCACCAGCACCGCACGCTCGCCGTTGGCGCGCAGCTGCACCGCCGCTCCCCTCGCCCGCCGAAAGTCGTTATCCAACGAAGCTACCGATCGCTCCACCGAGCGCGTAGAACGCCACGGCCCCCGCGGTCGCCACGTTGAGCGAGTCGACGTCGCCCGCCATCGGGATCCGCACGGCCGTGTCGGCCGCCGCGATCGCCTCGGCGGTCAGCCCCGGGCCCTCCGAGCCGAGCAGGACCGCGACCCGGCCGTCGCCGACCGCGTCGGCGAGCGGGACCGAACCGTCCGACGGCGTCATCGCCAGCACGCGGAAGCCCCTGTCCCGCAACAGCTTCAGCCCACCGGGCCACGGGGACAGCGTGGTGAACGGGACGCGCAGCACGTGCCCCATCGACACCCGGACGCTGCGCCGGTACAGCGGGTCGCTGCAGCCGGGGCCGAGCAGCACGCCGTGCACGCCCAGCGCGGCGGCGTTGCGGAACAGCGCGCCCAGGTTCTCGTGGTCGCCGACCCCCTCGAGCACGACGAGCCGTCGCGGCACGCCGGGATCGGTGCCGAGGACGTCGTCGAGCGGGAGGGCGGGCGGCCGGTCGGCGGTCGCCAGCACGCCGCGGTTCAGGTGGAAGCCGACCACCTCGGCCATCACCTCGGCCGACGTCGCGTACACCGGCGCGGCGAGCCCGTCGAGGTCGGCGGCCAGCTCGGCGAGGCGCCGCGGCACGCCCAGGATCGCGCGCACCGGGAAGCGGGAGGCGAGCATGCGGCGGACCACGATCGCCCCCTCGGCGATCACCAGCCCCTTGCCGCCGGGCCGGTCCGGGCGCCGGTCGGCGGTGGTCAGGGCGCGAAAGTCGTCGACGCGCTCGTCGTCCGGGTCGCGCACCTCGATCACGGTCGAATGTTCCCACAGGCCCGCGGGCTGCTCCGGCATACCCGCCGGGATGTTACGGACGCCGCCCGATCATCTCGCACTCCGTAACAACCGCCGCGCGGCAGTGCACCGTTTTGGCGTCTAGCAACCCTTTTGCTCGTATGTCACGGTTGAACTCCCGCGCACAGGCCGGACCCAGGTCCGGCTGGGGAGGGCCGGTATGGGACAGGATGTAGCGACCGAGACTTTCGACGGCTCGGATCGTCAGCGATATCGACACAAAGTCCAACGGTGCCTCGACGCGCTCGCCAGAATGCTCACCCAGGGCGGCTTCTCCACCTCGCCCCCGCACATGGGCCTCGAGGTCGAGCTGAACCTGGTCGACGACGGCCTGCGGCCGGCGATGACCAACGGCGTGGTGCTGGAGAAGCTGGACGACCCGTCGTTCACCACCGAGCTCGGCCAGCACAACCTGGAGCTGAACGTGCGGCCCCGGCCGCTGTCCGGCGACCAGGCCAGCGAGCTCGAGGTGGAGCTGCGCGCGTCGCTCGCCGACGCCGACATGAAGGCGCAGGACGCGGGCGCCCGGCTGGTGATGATCGGCATGCTGCCGACGCTGCGCGAGGAGCACTTCCAGGCCAGGTGGCTGTCCAACAACGCGCGGTACGCGCTGCTCAACGAGCGCATCTTCGCCGCGCGCGGGGAGGACATGGTGCTGGCCATGGACGGCCCGGCGATCCCCGGGCAGCGCGGCGAGCGCCTGCGCAGCCGCGCCGACTCGATCCTGCCGGAGGCCGCGTGCACCTCCGCGCAGCTGCACCTGCAGGTGCCGCCGGAGGAGTTCGCGACGCACTGGAACGCCGCGCAGTGCCTGGCCGGGGTGCAGGTGGCCATCGCGGCGAACTCGCCGTTCCTGCTGCGCAAGGCGCTCTGGCACGAGACCCGGATCCCGCTGTTCCTGCAGGCCACCGACACCCGGCCGGAGGAGCTGAAGAACCAGGGCGTGCGGCCGCGGGTGTGGTTCGGCGAGCGGTGGATCACCTCGATATTCGACCTTTTCGAGGAGAATGTCCGCTACTTCCCCGGCCTGCTCCCCGAGGTCGACGACGAGGACCCGATCGAGGCGCTCGACGACGGCCGCGCGCCCAAGCTGGCCGAGCTGCGGGTGCACAACGGCACGATCTGGCGCTGGAACCGGCCGGTCTACGACGTGGTCGGCGGGGTGCCGCACCTGCGGGTGGAGAACCGGGTGCTGCCGGCCGGGCCGACGGTGGTGGACCTGGTGGCCAACGCCGCGTTCTTCTACGGCGCGCAGCGCGCGCTCGCGGCGGAGGAACGTCCGGTGTGGACGCAGATGTCGTTCCAGGCCGCGGAGGAGAACCTCTACGCGGGCGCGCGGCACGCGTTCGACGCGCAGCTGTACTGGCCGGGCATCGGCTGGGTGCCGCCGGACGAGCTGGTGCTGCGCAAGCTGCTGCCGATGGCGCACGACGGGTTGCGGGACTGCGGTGTGTCCGATGTGGCGCGCGAGCGGTACCTCGGGGTGATCGAGCAGCGCTGCCTCGCCCAGCGCACCGGCTCCACCTGGCAGCGCGCGACGGTCGCCCGGCTCGAGCAGGACGGCATGGACCGTGACGCCGCGCTGGTCGGGATGCTGCGGCGGTACATCGAGCTGGCCGCGACGAACCAGCCGGTGCACACCTGGACGGTGTGAGGCGACTGTATGCGACCTGGCATATTGTCGCGGTGTGCAGACCGACGGGCGCGCCACATACGTGGTCGGCGACGTGCACGGGCATCTGGACGAGCTGCTCGCGTCGCTGGCCGGCGCCGGGCTGGTCGACGGCGATGCGACCTGGTCCGGCGGTGACACCCACCTGTGGTTCCTGGGTGACTTCGTGGACCGGGGGCCCGACGGAATCGGCGTGATCGACCTGGTCATGCGGCTGTCGGAGGAGGCCGAGGCGGCCGGTGGGCGGATCGAGGCGCTGCTCGGCAACCACGAGATCCTGCTGCTCGGCATGCACCGGTTCGGCGACGCCGAGGTGCCCTCGGACTTCGGCCCGCGCAGCTTCGCGCGCAGCTGGGAGATGAACGGCGGCCAGCCGACGGACCAGGAGGCGGTCACCGACGGTCACATCGAGTGGCTGAGCTCGCGGCCCGCGCTGGCGCTCGTCGGTGACCACCTGCTCATGCACTCCGACACCCTCGAGTACCTCGTGTGGGGCACCGAGATCGGCGAGATCAACTCCGGCATCCGGGACGTCCTGCGCTCCGACGACATCGTCGAGTGGTGGGAGGTCTGGCGCAGGCTGACGACCCGGCACGCGTTCCGCGGCCCGCACGGCGGCGAGGTCGCCGCCCAGCTGCTCGGGGTGCTCGGCGGCACCCAGGTGGTGCACGGCCACAGCGTCATCGCCGACCAGCTCGGCGTGGCCCCCGCACAGATCGAGACGCCCTACGAGTACGCGGACGGCCGCGCGCTCGGCGTCGACGGCGGGGTCTTCGTCGGCGGGCCCTGCCTCGTGGTCCGCCTCCCCTTCGGCGGCAAACCGGACGAGGACGCGGACCTCGAGGCAGACGGGAACACCGACGGGGACGCCGGCGAGAACCTCGGCGGGGACCGCGACCAGGACGCCGGCGAGGACGGCGACGGCGAGGAGACCGGCACCGGCGAGAAATAGTCCGGCGCACTCTGTCGGAAAGCCGACACGTATTCCTCTTCCGCCTCGATACATACGGCGAATGCTCTCCTGACGCCAAACGCGGAGGCGGCCATGGCCGATGGCTGGCGGAACCGGTACATGGCCCCGTTCTACGCGCTGGCGATCTCCTTCGTACTGGCGCTGTTGCTCGGTTTCACGTTGGACGCGCCCGCGGAACCGAAAAGGCAAAGCCGGCCCGAACCCGTGGCATCGTCGATCAGGTTCGCGTCCGAGAAGGACGCGTTCCCCGTCGAGTCGGCGATCGTCTGGTTCGGCGGAAAGCCGCATCCGGTCGCCAGCCTGCCCGAGCTCGAGGGGCTGCGGCCGACCGAGCCCGTCGTCGTGTGCGCGTTGCTGCAGAAGGGATTCGTCCCGGTCGGCGGGGAGCAGATCGGCGACCCGAGGCACGTGTGCTGGGGCCCGCTCGACGCGGCGAGGCCCGGCGGGGAGATCACCATCCGGATCGAGGTCGAACGATGAGCGCGCGACCGCCCGGCGGCGGGGCCGGGCAGGCGCCGGTGCTGATCCTGACCGCGCTGTGCGGACTGGCCGGCGGGCTGCTCGCCGTGCGGCTGCTCGACGACCGGTTCACCGCGTCCGGGCTGTGGGCACCGCTGCTGATCGTGTCCGGCTCCGCCGTGCTCGCCACCGCGGTCGCGTTCCTGCTGCTGACCGCGACTCCCGCGGCGACCCGGCGGCCGCCGGCCGGCCCGCCTGCCCCGCAGCGGCCCTGGTACCAGGCGAGCGCGCAGCAGGGCCGGCCGGCGCACCGCCCGCCCGCGGCGGCCACCCCCGCGCCCGCCGCGGCGGATCCGGTGCCCCGCACCAACCCCGGCCATCTGGTGCTGCCGCTGGAGGACGGCGCGGCCCCGGCGCCCGAACCCGGCGGCGGGCAGTGGTGGACCAAGAGCGCCCCGGCGGCCGCTGCCGCCGACCGGAACAGCCGGGCGGTGCCCGCGCTGTCGAGCTACGTCGCCGACGGCGCCGCGCTCGTCGCGCAGTGCCCGAACTGCGGCGACTTCCACATCGACGTCCGCCGCGCCGGCCCCGCCTACGTGTTCCGCTGCCGCAACCCGCGCTGCGGCGAGGAATGGCGGTGGACGCCGGGCACGGCGTGGCCGCCGGTCGTGGTGCGCCGCAACCTGACCGGGCACGAGCGCGGCTGAGGAGGGAACGACGCACATGGACGCCTACCGCCGGACGGTCTCGCGCTCCGATCCGGGATGCGTGGTCATCCTGCTGGACCGGTCGGACTCGATGAAGCTGTCGTGGGCACGCACCGGCGCCACCCTCGCCGACGGCGCGGCGCTGGCGGTGAACAACATCCTGCTGGACATGTGCATCAAGGCGACGTCCGAGGTCAACGCCCCGGTGCGGCACTACTTCGACGTCGGCGTGTTCAGCTACGGGGCCCGGCTGCGGACGCCCGGCGAGGGCGTGGAGTCCGCGTTCGGCGGGCCGCTGGCCGGGCGCGGGCTGGTGCCGCTGCCCGAACTGGCCGAGCACCCGATGACCGTGCGCACCGAACCGTCCATCGACGCGATGGCGGTCAGCGCGAAGATGCCGGTCTGGGTGGACCCGGTGCACGGCTACCGCACGCCGATGTGCGAGGCGATCGCGCTGGTCGGCGGGCACGTGTTCGACTGGGCCGCGGCGCACCCGAGCTCCTTCCCGCCGATCGTCATCAACATCACCGACGGCATGGTCACCGACAGCCCGCACGAGGGCGCGACCCTGCAGGAGTGGGTCAAGCGGATGACCTCGATCGAGACCGACGACGGGCCCACGCTGTTCTTCAACGTGTTCCTCTCGCCGGCCGAGGCCGCCGAGATCGTGTTCCCGTCGACGCCCGCCGGCCTGCCGGTGCCCGGGCCGGAGCTGTTCTCGCTGAGCAGCGACCTGCCCCAGCCGATGATCGAGAACGCCCGGGCGGACGGCTACGACGTGCGGCCCGGGGCTCGCGGCCTGGCGTTCAACGTCGGCCGGTCGACCCTGCTCAAGGTCCTCCAGATCGGCACCCGCGTGCCGGACCGTCCGGCGTAGGAGCGGTCGTGATCGAGGCCCGGACCGTCATCTACTACGCGCCCAAGCACGGCAACGCCGAGGCGGAGTGGGAGGACGGCGGCGCGGCCGCCCCCGGCTCGGCCGGGCGCGGGCCGCGGTTCGCGGTCGCCGACGGCGCGACCCAGGGCTTCGGCTCGGCGCGGTGGGCGCAGCAGCTGGTCGCCGGCTTCGTCGGCGCGAACCACGCGGTGGGGCCGCCCGACCTCGCACCCACCACGCTGCTCGGCTGGTTCGCCGCCATGCAGAGCCGCTGGCGGCAGGACCCGCGGCTGGCCGGCGCGTCCGAGCTGGAGAAGATCAAACTCGAGCAGGTCGGGTCGTTCGCCACGTTCCTCGGCTGCGAGCTCGACGACGGCGACGGCCGGCCGCGCTGGACCGCGATCGCGCTCGGCGACACCGTGCTGTTCCACGTGCGCGGCGGCCGGCTGGTCGCGCAGTTCCCCCGGATGTCGGCCGCGGACTTCGGTGTCAACCCGGACGGCGTGTCCACCCGGCCGGAGGCGTTGCACGCCCAGCTCGGCCGGTTGCTGGTCGGCGCGGGCGAGCTGGCCGGCGGCGACGTGCTGTACGTGGCGACGGACGCGCTCGCGCACTGGATGGTCGAGCAGAACCGGCACGACCCCGGCGCGCTGTGGCCGGCGCTCGCGAGCCTGTCCCACCCGGACTCCTTCCGCCGTCTGGTCGCCGACCGGCGGGCCGGCGGCGAGCTGGACAACGACGACGTCACCCTGCTGCGCGCGCAACTGGTCGCGTCGCGGCCGGCGTACCTGGTGGTGTGTCTGTGATGCGGTACCCGAGCCCCGAGGACTACATGAAGGCCGTGCAGCGGCGCGAGTCGTTCACCACGGACGAGCTGCGGCGCGCGGAGCTGGTGGTCCACCCGCTGTACCAGATCCCGATGCCGGCGTCGGGCACCAGCGCGGTGGTGTTCAAGGCCGACTTCGGCGGCGAGATGCAGGCGCTGCGGTTCTTCACCCGCGAGGACAGCTGGTCGGGCGACCGGTACGACGCGCTGCACGAGCACTTCGAGGCGAGCGACCTGGCCGGCAGCGTCGCGATGCCGCGCTGGGTACAGGACGGCATCCTGGTCAACGGCAGGACGTGGCCGGTGGTGCGGATGCAGTGGGTGGACGGGCACACGCTCAACGAGCACGTCGAGGACCTGGTGCGCCGGCAGGACACCCGCGCGCTGGGCACGCTCGCCGAGGAGTGGCTCGAGCTGGTGGTCCGCCTGCAGGGCGCGGAGTTCGCGCACGGCGACCTGCAGCACGGCAACGTCCTGGTCGACCCCGGCGGCCGGATGCGCCTGGTGGACTTCGACTGCTCGTGGATCGCGCGGTTCTCCGGGTGGCCGGCGCCGTCGGAGACCGGGCACCGCAACTACCAGCCGCCGGTGCGGCCGTGGGGGCGGTGGATGGACACGTTCTCCGGGCTGGTGATCTACACGTCGCTGGTCGCGCTGTCGAAGAACCCGACGCCGTGGCACGTGCTCAACACCGGGGAGAACCTGCTGTTCCGCGGCGAGGACTACCACCCGCCGTTCGACACGGTGACGTGGACGCACCTGTCGGCCGTCGGCGACCGCCAGGTCGACGACCTGGCGCGGCGGCTGATCGAGTGCTGCGTGCCCGGGTGGGCGGCCTCGGGGAGCCTCGGTGACCTGGTCACGCCGCGGGCCATGCCGTGGTGGGAGCGCACCCGGTTCGCGGCGGCCGGCCCGGGCGGTCCGGCCGGTCCCGGTTCGCCCGGGGTTCCCCGGCCGGGTGTGGCCGGGCCGGGTCCGGGCGGGGCGTGGCCGGCCGCCGGTACGCCGGCCGCCGCGGTGGCGGCCGGGTCCCCCGCCGCCGGGCCGCACGGCCGGGCCGGCGCGGCGGGTGCGGGTCCGTGGCCGGCGGGCGGCGCCGGGACCCGGCCGCCGTCGGCGGCGCGGCCGCGGCAGCCCGGCGCGAACTGGTGGCAGGACCAGCCGGTGCGCGGTGGCGGTGCCGGCAGGAGGTCGAGGACCGGCCCGGCCCTGGCGATCGCGCTGGTGCTGGGCGTGGTGGTCGCGTTGCTGGTGGTCGCGGCCGCGGGCGGCGACGACGACGCCATCGGCGGCGCGGTGACGGCGGGTCTGCTCGCGGCGGTCATCGCGGCCATCGTGGGCGTCGCGGTCGCGCGGAGGTAGCGGGGCCGCCGCCGAGGGTCAGAAGCCGCCCCACGAGCTGAGCCCGTACACCAGCGCGCCCAGCAACCCGACGGCCGCGACGACGACCGCCGCGCGCGAGCCGCGCTCCCGGCGGGTGGCCGAGACGACGGAGAGCGAGAGCCCCAGGCCGGTGGCGAACAGCAGCACCGCGGCGAGGCCCGGGCTGTCCGCGGCGTGGTCGGCGAACGTCGCCACCACGAGGAACGGAATGCCCAGAGCGCCCAGCACCCCACCCACCCGGGCGAGCCGCCCGCCCGGCGCGCGGGCCGGAGCCGGGGTCGTTGCGGACGCCGGCGTCGGCGGACCCCCGGCCACGGGCATCCCCGCAGGTGGGGTCGCCCGGCCGGGCGCCGCGCCCGGGGCCGGGCGCCCGCCGGCGGCCGGTCGGCCGCGTGGCGAGCCCGAAGCCGCGCCGGGCGAGGCCGCCGAACCGTACGGCCCGGCCGTGGCCGAAGGGGCGTGGCCCCCCGGCACGCCGGCGGCACCCTGCGGCGCGCCCGCGTGGCCACCGGGGGAGGCGTGGCGCCCCGGCCGCGGCGTGCCCACCCCCGGAGCCGCGGGACCGGGCTGCTGCGTGGCCGTGGCGGGCCCGCCGGACCCGCGACCGCGCGGGTTGACGATCCGGTACCGCCCCGACGCCGGGTCCGGCGGCGAGCCGCCCTCCGGTGGCCGCCCGGGTCCGCCCTCGCGCGGCCCGCCCGACGGGTTCTGCTGGGACCACCATCCGGACGGCGGCGGCTGCCGGCCGCCGGAGGGCGGCTCGGGGTCGCTCGTCGCGCCGCCGGTCCGGACGATGTCGGCCAGCCAGGACGGCACCGTGCCGGTGCCGTGCCGCGTCGTCTCCGCCGCGGGCGGCTCCGGCTCGGGCCGCGGCTCCGGGGGTTCCGGGGGCTCCGCCTCTCCGGTGTCCACTTCGGACTCCGCGGCCACCTCGGCGGCACCCCCGCCCGACACCGCGGCCGACTCGGCCACCGACTCGGCCGCGGCCTGGTCCACGTCGGTCTCGCCCGGTCGCCACACCGGCGGCAGCCGGGTCGCGCCGCCGTCCGGCGCGGGCACCGACTTCGCCACCACCCCGGCCAGGATCTCCTCGATCTCGCGCGCGTTGCGGACGGTCAGCTCACCACGGCCCGCCAGCTCCTTGAGCAGCTTGACGATGTCCGCCTTCGCGACGTCGTCGTCCTCCTCCTTCAGCTTGCTGCGCAGCTGCGCGATCAGGTGGTCCTGCGCCTCCGGCGTGATCAGGTCCGGCCCCAGCAGGCTCGCGATCCGGTACAGGTACTCGAACGGCACCTCCGGCGGGTCCGGCAGCGGGTCCGGCAGCACCACCGGCCGCGCGGTCAGCTCGGTGAGCGCGGCGACGAGCCGCACCACCGCGTCCGCGCTGCGCTCCCGGTAGTCGATGATCTGCTTCTCCGCCAGCGGGATGAACATCGAGTCCAGCGGCCCCACCTGCAGCGGCAGCACCGGGATGCCCAGCTTCTCCGCGTAGCGCAGCTCCAGGCGGCACGGCTTGGACCGCCACGAGTGGTTCGACAGCGCGAACACGAAGATCTCGGCGCGCTGGATCTCCTGGATGATCTCGCGCCACCACGACTCGCCGCCGTGGATCTGGTGGTCCATCCACACCGAACGGCCCAGCCGCTCGAGGTCGTCCCTGATCTTGCGCACGAGAAGTTCGTCCACCCGGGTATAGCTGACGAACAGGCTCACCGTCGTATCCTTCGCCGTTCCTGTCTACCCGTCATAATTGTTCGCGAAAAGCACGAAGATCGTTGCGGGTCGGCGGTCACCGGTCTGACCGATGTTCGGCCGCCGGGCCCGAGTCCGCCTGTACGGCGAGCTGGCCCCACTGACCGGTCTCCTTGCGGAAGATCTCCTCGACCTTGTCCAGACCGCCCGCGACGTCGCCCTGCGGGTCCAGCGCGTCCCAGTCGATCTCCGCCTCCGCCAGGTTGTTGCTCGCGTCGGCGTACAGCTTGTTCAGCCACGAGAACCCGACCAGCGCGCTGAACGCGGTCACCACACCGGCCAGCGCCGCGCACACCGCCGCGGCGATCGCGACCACCGACCGCGCGGTGCCGTCGGTGAACTGCCCGCCCGCACCGGCCACCGCCGCGGCGATCAGCAGCGTGTTGCGCACGACGATCGCCTGGCGGTGCGCGGCCTGGTACTCGTCGCGGCGGGCGGCGTAGTACCGCTTCTGCACGCCGATGCGCAGCTCGCGGTACAGCGTGTGGAACTGCGCCTCGCGGTTGCTCACCGGGGTTCCCTGCCCGCCTGGATCGCCACGACAGCGCGCCGCAGCTGCATCGTCCGGTCCGCGCCGCCGAAGCTGCCGGTACGGGACAGGAACCGGAAGTACAGCGCCCGCAGCCGCTCGGCCTTGGCCCGTTCGCCCAGGTAGGCGCCCTGCGTGCCGAGCTCGCTCGTCGCCCGGCTGCTCGCCGCGAGCGCGATGCCCAGCAGCGTCAGCAGCGCGCCCGGCCAGCGCTGGTCGGGCAGCAGGGCCTGCGTGCCGCCCAGCCCGCTCGCGATCACCGAGCCCAGCAGGATCGTGATCTGCTGGCGGCGGTGGCGGTTCTGGTTGCGCAGCGCGGCGAGGTCGGACTCGCGAAACGCCGGCGACACCACCCGTTCCAGCTCGTCGATGTCGTCGGCCAGCGCCGGGTACGCCTCCCGCGCGGCGGGGGGAACGACCGGCGAGGACGTTCGCGGCGCCCGCAGGGATGGCCAACGCGCGAACAATTGCGGCGCCATTTGTGAATTCCTTCGCTCGACGCGCTGTTCGAAGAATTCCGTCGCGAATCGCGGTGCACTCGTTACGTGCCGAGCACCGATTCCAGTGCCGCGGTGATCGCGTCGCGGTCCGCGAGGTCGACGACGGTGGTCAGCGGGGAGGCCGCCGCCCGCACGGCGCGGGGGTTCGACGCCCGCCCGGCGTATGCGTCGGCGACCGCGTCCGCGGTGCGCCCGCTGCCCCCGACGACCACGATCGGCCGGCCCGCGTCGAGGCTGTTGGCGATGTCGTCGTAGGCGATCGCACCGCCGTTGACCACCAGCGTCACCGACGGGCGCTCCCCGGCGATCGCCGAGGCGACCCCGGCCAGCCACGGGGACTCGTCGCCCCAGGACGAGCCGGGCACCAGCACGACGTGGGTGTGGGACGGCTCGAGCGCGGCCGCCACGCCCGCCACCGTGCCCGCGGCGACCACCCCGACGAGCGGGAACCGCCCGCCGACGGCGTCGCGCGCCCGGCCGGCGACCCGCATGACGCCGGCGTCGGTGCCACCGTCCACGACGGCCGCGTCGAGCCGGTCGACCAGCGGGAACACCGCGCCGCGCAGCATGCCGCCGGCCAGCGACAGGTCGGCGTCGCTCATCCCGTCCGCTCCCCCGACCAGCACCACCACCGGCCGGCCGCGGCGCAACCCGAGCTCGGCGAGCCCGCCCGCCAGCTGCTCGGCCCGCTCGACCCGCACGGTCGGTGGAAGTGTCCCCACGACGCCTCCCGTCGCTGTGCCGTCCCGAGGCTACGGGCTTGCGCACCCGGCCCGTGGAGCAGGCAAGATGGTGCCGGGCACCCGTGGCCGGTTCCGGGGCCCGCACGAGGAGGTGCGACATGACGACCGTCCCCAACCTGGTCAGCTACGTGTCCGGCACGTCGGACAAGCCGCTGCTCGGCGACACGATCGGCGACGACTTCGACCGCACCGTCGCCCGCTACGGCGACCGGGAGGCGCTCGTCGACCGCGACACCGGGCGCCGGTGGAGCTACCGCGAGCTCGCCGACGAGGTGAACGCGGTCGCGTTGGGACTGGTCGACCTCGGCGTGGAGAAGGGCGACCGGGTCGGCATCTGGGCACCGAACTGTGCCGAGTGGACGTTCACGCAGTACGCCACCGCCAAGATCGGCGCCATCCTCGTGAACATCAACCCGGCCTACCGGGTGCACGAGCTGAAGTACGTGCTCAACCAGGCCGGCATCCGCACGCTCGTCGCCGCGCGGACCTTCAAGACCTCCGACTACGCCGCCATGATCGACGAGGTGCGCCCGGACTGCCCGGCGCTGACCGACGTGCTGCTGATCGGCGGCGACGAGTGGATCGGGCTGGTCGCGACCGGTCGCGGCGGGTCGGCCGCGCACCTCGCCGAGCTGCAGGCGAACCTGACCGCCGACGACCCGATCAACATCCAGTACACGTCGGGCACCACCGGCTTCCCCAAGGGCGCCACGCTCTCCCACCACAACATCCTCAACAACGGCTACTTCGTCGGCGAGCTGTGCGGCTACACCGAGGCCGACCGGATCTGCATCCCGGTGCCCTTCTACCACTGCTTCGGCATGGTCATGGGCAACCTCGCGGCCACCTCGCACGGCGCGTGCATGGTCATCCCCGCGCCCGCGTTCGACCCGCGCCTGACGCTGGAGGCGGTCGCGCAGGAGCGGTGCACGTCGCTGTACGGCGTGCCGACGATGTTCATCGCCGAGCTCGCCGACCCGTCGTTCGACCAGCACGACCTGTCCTCGCTGCGCACCGGGATCATGGCCGGCTCGCCGTGCCCGGTGGAGGTGATGAAGCAGGTCATCGAGCGGATGGGCATGGCGGAGGTGACCATCTGCTACGGCATGACCGAGACCTCCCCGGTGTCCACGCAGACCCGGGCGGACGACAGCGTGGACCGCCGGGTGTCCACTGTGGGCAGAGTGCATCCGCACCTGGAGGTGAAGGTCGTCGACCCGGAGACCGGGCTGACCGTGCCGCGCGGCACGCCGGGCGAGTTCTGCACGCGCGGCTACTCGGTGATGCTGGGCTACTGGGAACAGCCGGACAAGACCGCCGAGGCGATCGACGCCGCGCGCTGGATGCACACCGGCGACCTCGCGGTGATGGACGACGAGGGGTACCTGAACATCACCGGCCGGATCAAGGACATGGTCATCCGCGGCGGCGAGAACGTGTACCCGCGGGAGATCGAGGAGTTCCTCTACACCCACCCGGACATCCTCGACGCGCAGGTGATCGGCGTGCCGGACGAGCGCTACGGCGAGGAGCTGATGGTGTGGGTGCGGATGCGCGAGGGCGCCACCCCGCTCACGGCCGAGTCGCTGCGCGAGTTCTGCAGCGGCCGGCTCGCGCACTACAAGATCCCGCGCTACGTGCACATCGTCGACGAGTTCCCGATGACGGTCACCGGCAAGATCCGCAAGGTGGAGATGCGCGAGACGTCGGTGGAGCTGCTCGGCCTGCGGGCGGTGGCGGCCACGAAGCACGCCTGACCCGGTGTGACCAGCCGGTTCGCCACCGAAGTGAGCCTGGCTCCGCCCCGCGCGGCGGCGCGCGGGCCACGAGGAGGCCGGCGATGCTCAGGAGATGGGCAACGAGAGGGCGGCGTGGTTCAGTGACACCGAGGGCGACATCCTGTGCGTCCACGAGGTGACGGGCTAGCCGGCACCGATCCCCCGTCAAACCGGCTACCCCCGGCACCCCGGGGTGGCCTAGTCTGGACGAACGCGTCCTGGGTACGCCCGGGGCGCGTTCGTTTGTGTGGAGGTGACCGTTGTGCCGACCGGAAAGGTCAAGTGGTACGACTCGGAGAAGGGCTTCGGGTTCGTCACACAGGATGGCGGCGAGGACGTCTACGTCCGGTCGTCAGCCCTGCCGGCCGGCGTGCCGGGGCTGAAGGCCGGCCAGCGGATCGAGTTCGGCGTCGCGGACGGCCGCCGCGGGCCGCAGGCGCTGTCGGTGCGGCTGCTGGATCCGCCGCCGTCGGTCGCGGAGGCGCGCCGCCGCCCGGCCGAGGAGCTGCACGGCCTGGTCGAGGACATGATCAAGCTGCTGGAGGCGAAGGTCCAGCCCGACCTTCGGCGCGGCCGCTACCCGGACCGCAAGGCGACCAAGCGGATCGCCGACGTGGTGCGCGCGGTCGCCCGCGAGCTCGACCCGTAGCCGCGGTCAGGCCGGGGGCCGGACCTGGGCCGACCACACGCCGCGGGTGACGGCCTCCGGGCCGTCCTCGCCCTGGATCAGCTTGCCGCCGGCCTGCTTGACCTCGACGGTCTGCAGCTGGTCGCCCGCCCCGGGCGGCTCGGCCTCGAACGAGGACGCCTTGCCCGGGCCGAACGTCGCGACGGTCTGCGGGTCCTTCTGCACGCCCGCCGCGGTCCGGTACTGGATCACCACCGACCACGGGGTCTTCGCGACCTCGTCGGGCACCCGCACGCGCACCGGGGTGCCCGGCGCGACCTCGAGCGTGACCTGCGCGGCGGTGTCCCGCTTGCAGTCCTTGATCTCGATGTCGCAGTACAGGTAGGGCTTCACCGACACGTTCCCGGACGCGACCGAGAAGTCGACCCGGGGCGGCGGGGGCGGCGGATCCGGTTGCGCGGAGCAGCCGGCGGCCGCCGTCAACACGAGCAGCGGCGCCGCGGCGAGGACGAACGTGCGCACGCCGCAGAGACTACGTGCGCTCGTCCGGGCCCTCCCGCACGGCCGGGCTGGGCGTGAACCCGCGCGGCGCGCCCATGCGCCACGGGCGGACCGGCCGGTCGCCGCCGAACCACGGCAGCAGCGACATGCCGCGCCGGGTCAGCATGGTCTGCACCAGGCCGAGCGCGAGCAGCAGCGAGATCACCAGGAAGCCGAGCCAGAACGTGGCCGGCAGCAGCACACCGGTGGCCCCGCCGAACACCCAGGCCAGCTGCAGCACGGTCTCCGAGCGGCCGAAGGCGGACGCGCGGGACTCCTCGGGCAGGTCGTCCTGGATCACCGCGTCGAGGCTGTTCTTCGCGATCGCGCTCGCCGTGGCGCCGACGAGTCCGACGACCGCGGCCGTGCCGACGCCCGGCATGATCGTGGCCAGCACGGTCGTGCCGAGGCAGCCGATGATGCAGCCGACCACGACCTGTTCGGGGTGGCCGAGGTGGGTGCGCGCGCCGATCCCGTTGCCCACGAAGCTGCCCGCGCCCGCCGCGCCGGCGATGATGCCGAGCAGCAGCAACTGCTTGAACGGCTCGCCCTCGGTGTGCGCGCGCACCGCGAAGGCGGCGAACATCATGAGGAACCCGGTGAGCAGGCGCACGGTCGCGTTGCCGGACAACGCCACCACGACGTGCCGGCCCATCGGCTGGCGTCTGGTCTTCTCCGGGTTGGCCGACAGCGACGCCGGCACCTCGCCCTCGGTGACCTCGACCCAGGACGGGATCCGCATGGCCTGCATCGCGCCGAGGCCGCAGATGAGCGCGGTGAACCACAACGCGCCCGGCGAGCCGAAGATCTGCAGCACCAGCGTCGCGACCGCGCCGAACGCGGCGCCCGCGGCCAGCCCGAACACGGTCAGCCGGGCATTGGTCTTGGCCAGCGTGATCTCCGGTGGCAACACCCTCGGGGTGACCGCCGCCTTGAGCACCGTGAAGGACTTGGACAGCACCATCTTCCCGAGCGCGGCCGGGTACAGCAGCCAGGTGTCGAAGTTGACGGCCATGACCACGCACATCAGCGCCTGGCCGGCCGACGCGGCGCACATGGCGAGCCGCCGGCCGCGCTGGATGCGGTCCAGCGCCGGGCCGATCACCGGTGCCACCAGCGCGAAGGGCGCGACGGTGATCAGCAGGTACAGCGCGACCTTGCTCTTGGAGGAGTCGGTGCTGGCCGCGGAGAAGAACAGCGTGTTGGCGAGCGCGACGGCCATGGCCGCGTCGCTCGCGTAGTTGAGCATGGTGGCGTAGGTCAGCGCGGTGAGCCCGGACTTGTCGGCCCCGTCGGCGTTGGCGGCGCGGCGGAACGCGCGGACCGCGTTGCCGGTGAGCTGCCGGCCGCGGATCGCGGCGACGCGGGTCACGGTCAGCTTCTTCGGGAACTGCGGCGCGGCGGCCGGGCGGTCGGCCTGCTGCGCCTCGCGGGCCTCGTCGGGGTAGTCGGGCACGTACCCGTCCGGGCCGTAGGTCTCGGGCGGCCGCGGCGGGGGCAGCCGGCGGCGCGGCGGCGGGACGTCGCGCCAGTTGCGGCCGGGCGGGGGCGGCTGGCGCCGGACGGGCTGGGTGCGCCGCTGGTCCTCGGCCGGGTAAGGGCTGGCCGTGGGAATGGCGCTGGTCAGCGGCTCCTCGCGGGGCGGCGGTTCGCGCGGCGGCGGCTCCTGGCGGAACCCGTGCTCCTGCTCGGGCGGCGGCGGGTAGGGCTTCGTCGGCCGCGGCTGCTGGTGCCCGATGGGCGGCTGCTGCTGCCGGGTCCAGCTCCGCCGACGCCTGCGGCCGGAGCGGCCCTCGCCGCCGCTCGGCCGCTGGTCACCGGAACCGGAACGAATCACGCTTTCCATCCTGCCGTAAGTCGGTCTCGTTTGAGGCCAGGACAGCTCACCCGGCCAGGGGATGTCACCCACCGCCGGGCACAAACCTCACCCGGAACATCGCCGGCCACAACTTGCCCGTGACCAGGAACTGGTCGGTGCCGGGGATGGCGGCGATCCCGTTGAGGACGTCGGCGCCCGCGCGGTCCTCGGCCGGCAGCAGCCCGGTGAGGTCGATCGTGGCGGTGACCGCGCCGCTGCCGGGGTCGATCCGCACGATCCGGTCGGTCCGCCAGACGTTGGCGTAGACGGCGCCGCCGGTGCACTCGAGCTCGTTGAGCTGGTCGACGGGCCTCCCGTCCGAGTCGCTGACCTGCGTGTGTCCGGTCTCCTCGAAGGTCTCCGGGTCGCGGAAGGTGAGCCGGTCGGTGCCGTCGCTCATGATCAGCCGGTGGCCGTCGTGGCAGAGCCCCCAGCCCTCGCCCTCGTACCGCACGCGGCCGCGCTCGGCCAGGGTCGCGCGGTCGCGCCGGATCGCGACGCCGTCCTGCCAGGTGATCTGCCAGATCGTGTCGCCGACGACGGTGATCCCCTCGCCGAACATGTCCGCGGGCAGCGCGGCCCGCCGCTCGACCGCGCCGGTGGCCGGGTCGGTGGCCCGCATCGTCGAGCGGCCCTCGAGCCCGGTGCCCTCGTAGAGGACGCCGTCGTGGAGCTCGAGGCCCTGGGTGAAGGCGCGCGGGTCGTGCGGGCGGGTGTCGAGGACCTCGGCCCGGAGGCTGGCCGGGGCCCGCGGCGGGGGTTGCGTCTCGGCGGAAGGCGGCGCGCACGCGGCCAGCAGGAGCGTGCCGGCGACGGCCAGGGGAGCCCTCACGGGACCAGCCTTACACGTGTCGGGGGGTGGTGCGGCACAATCGTGCCCGATGAGTGTCACAGAGCCCGAGCTGCAGGACCCCGCCCTGATGGACGAGGTCGACCTCGCGCGCGCGGCCGCCCAGGAGGAGGCCGGCGAGGAGGAGGTCGGCGCCCACGTCGGCGCCCACATCGAGGCCGGGACGGCGGTCACGCATCTGTTCGAGGCGGCCAAGCCCGGCTACCGCGGGTGGCGCTGGGCGGCGACCGTCGCGAGCGCCGGCGCGGAGACGGACGTGACGGTCAGCGAGGTCGTCCTGCTGCCCGGTCCGGACGCGCTGGTGGCGCCGGAGTGGGTGCCGTGGGAGAACCGCGTGCAGGCCGGCGACCTCGGCGTCGGTGACCTGATGCCGACGGCACCCGACGACGTCCGGCTGGTGCCGGCCTACGTCGAGTCGGACGACCCGGCGGTCGAGGAGGTCGCCCGGGAGGCCGGGCTCGGCCGGCCCCGGGTGATGTCGCGCCCGGCGCGGCTGGACGCGGCGGCGCGCTGGCAGCACGGCGAGTACGGCCCGCGGTCGGACATGGCGCGCAGCGCCCCGGCGCGGTGCGGGACGTGCGGCTTCTTCCTGCCGCTGGCGGGCTCGCTGCGCGCGGCATTCGGGACCTGCGGCAACGAGATCGCCCCGGCCGACGGGCACGTGGTGCACGTCGAGTACGGCTGCGGCGCCCACTCGGAGGCGGAGGTCGAGCAGGTCTCCCCCGTGCTGGTCGCCGACCTCATCTACGACGACGCACTGCTGGACGTCGAACCCCTTCCCGAGGCGGCTGCCCCCGAACCCGCCGACCCGGCGACCGAGCGGCGGACGGACACCGACGCAGCCGTCCAGGAGCCGGCCGCCGAGGCGGCTCCCGAAACGGACACCGACCAGCCGGTCGAAGCCGTCACCTCCCCGCCCGAACCCTCGGCCGACGACACCACCGCAACCGGCACTGGCGCGACCGAGCCACCGGCCGACACCGACACCACGGCCGAACCAGCCGCCGCGGACACCGGCACGGACGCCCCCGCGGCCGCCACCGACCAGCCGGTCGAGGCCGTCACCGCCCCGCCCGAACCTCCCGCCGACGACACCGCTGCCCGGCCCGACACCACCGAGCCCGAGGCCACCACCGAGCCCGAGCCGCCGGCCGGCGAGCCCACGGTTCCCGCCGACACCGAGCCCGGGCCGACCGAGTCCGCCGCGGCGGAGCCCGTCACCGAGCCGGAACCGGCCCATCCGCACGCCACGCACACCGAACCCTCCGAGCCACCGGCCGACACCGACACCACGGCCGAACCAGCCGCCGCGGGCACCGGCGCGGGCACGGGCACCGGCACGGACGCCCCCGCGGCCGCCACCGACCAGCCGGTCGAGGCCGTCACCGCCCCGCTCGAACCCCCAGCCGACGACACCGCCACCGCCGAGCCCGCCACCACCGAGCCCGAGCCGCCGGCCGACGAGCCCGCTGCTCCCGCCGACACCGAGCCGGCGCCGACCGAGTCCGACGCGGCGGAGCCCGTCACCGAGCCGGAACCGGCCCATCCGCATGCCGCGGACACCGAACCCTCCGAGCTGCCAGCCGAGGTCGAGAGCTCCACGGCCACGTCCACGGAACCCGAGGACGCACCCCACCCGCCGGAGCCCGGCGGCGCCGAACAGCCCGCCGCGGAGGCGAGCGAGCAGCCGGCCGGCCGGGACCTGCCGGCGTCCGAGGCAGTGGCACCGATCGAGCCGGTGGTCACCGCGGAGACCTTCGCCGGGTCGCAGGCGACGTTGACGCCGTGGATCCGGCCGGAGGGCGTCGCCAAGCGGGACGAGCTGGCGGGCGCCTGGACGAGCGAGCCGCCGACGGAGACCGGCGCGCAGCCGGCCGCGCCGGAACCGTCGACGACCGACACCCCGACGTCCGCGACGTCCGCGACGGACGCCGACACGCCGCGGAGCACGACGGCGGCCGGCGAGGCAGCGGAAACAGCAGCACCCGGCAGCCCGGCGGGCCACGGCGACGAGCAGGGGCCCCCGACCGGAGCGCTCCCCGGCGCGCAGGCCGGCACCGCGCCGCGCGACGACCCGGCCGCCGAGGAAGCATCAGGCCCCGAGCCGCACGAGAACCCCACGACCCCGCGCGACGACGAGGCACCCGACACCGGCCCGGCACCGCGAGCGACCTGGCCCTGGACGGACGAGCGACGGCCCGAGGGGTGAGCGACCCCTTCGGAACCGGGCGCCTTCGGGAGTCGGTGCTCGCCTCCTGGCGGGACTCGCCCACCCGGTTCCGCGAGGACGCCAACGCCGAGGAGGACCTCTACCTCGGCGGCTACCGGGACCGGCTGCTCACCGAACTGGCCCAGAACGCCGCCGACGCGGCCAACGCGGCCACCACCGCGGACGCGACCACCGCAGAACCGACCGCCACGCCCGCCACCGCGCAACCAGCCACCGCGGACCCGGACACCGCCGCCAACCCGCGCGAGACAGCCGAGACCGCCCACCCGAGCGAGCCGGCAACCCCAACGGCCGAACCGACCCCACCCGACGGAGCCGCCGAGGCGACCACCCGGCCCGGCATCCTCCGGATATCCTGTGTGGACGGAGAGCTGCGGATCGCCAACACCGGCCGGCCGCTGGATGCCGACGGCGTCGCCTCGCTCGCCTCCCTGCGGGCCTCCGCCAAACAACACGGGGTCGGCCGGTTCGGGGTCGGCTTCGCGGCCGTGCTCACCGTCTGCGACGCGCCGCGGGTGGTGTCGCGCACCGGGTCGGTCGCCTTCTCCGCGGCGCGCACCCGGGAGGCCACCGGGCGCGAGGGCCGGGTCCCCGTGCTCCGCCTCGTCTGGCCCACCGACGAGCAACCACCCCCGGGCTTCACCACCGAGGTCCGCCTCCCCCTGCGCGACGGCGTCGACCCCGGTGACCTGCTCGCCGAGTTCGCCGGCCAGGCCACCGACCTCCTCCTCTCCCTCGACGGCCTGCACCGCATCGAGATCGCCGGCCGGGCGTGGTGGCGCGACGACACCGGCTCGCGCACCGACATCCACGGCCCCGGCGGCACCACCGGCTGGCTCGTCGTCCGCGAGCGCGGGGAACTGACCGACCTCACCGGGCTCGGCGCCGAGGCGCGTCCACATTGGACCATCTGCTGGGCCGCGCGGACCGGCGCGAACCTCGACGGCGAGGTCCTGCACGCCCCCACCCCGACCGACGAACGGCTCTCCCTGCCCGCCCGGCTCATCGCCACCCTCCCGATCGAGGCCGACCGGCGGCGGGTCCGGCCCGGACCGGCCACCGACACCGTCCTGGCCGCCGCGGCCCGCGCCTACCCACGCCTGCTCCACCTCCTCGACCCGCTCGAGCGAACCAGGCTCGTCCCCCGCCCCGGCTTCCCACTGTCCGAAGTAGACGAACGGCTCCGCGGCGCGGTCCTCGCCGAACTGCGCACCACGGCGTGGCTGCCGACCCGCACCGGAACCATCGAGCCCCGCAACGCGGCGACCGTGCCGAGCCGCGCGCTCGTCGACGCCCTCGACGACACCATCGACGGCCTCACCACGGCCGAGCACGACGCCGGCCTGCAGGCCCTGGACGTCACCCGGCTCACCGTCGCCGACATCGTCGAGCGGGTCACCGGGATCGACCGCCCGCCGGCCTGGTGGCACCGCCTCTACACCGCACTCGCGCCCGTCGCCGACGTCGACCCCGACGCCCGCGAGGCGCTCGGCGCGCTGCCGGTACCGCTCACCGACGGCCGCACCCTGCCCGGCCCGCGCGGCACGCTCATCGCGGAGGGCGCCGACCTCGAGCTGGACCTCGCCATCGTCCACCCCGGCGCCGTGCACCCGCTCCTCGAACGCCTCGGCGCCCGGCACGCGAGCGCCGAGGACCTCCTCGACTCCACCCGCGAGGCCGTCGAGCGCAGCCTCGACGACGCGGAGTCCGGAATGGACCTCACCCCGCTGCACAGCACCGTCCGCAAGCTCGTCGAGGAGGCCGGCACCCGCCCCGGCGCGCACCCCTGGCTCGGCGCCCTCGCGCTCCCCGACGACACCGGCGACCACCGCCGCGCCGACGAGCTCGCGCTGCCCGGCTCGGCCTTCCTCGACCTGCTCGACGAGGACACCCCGCTCGGCGTTCTGGACCACGACGTGGCCGCGGAGTGGCCGGCGCACGTGCTGCGGGCGGTCGGCGTCCTCGACTCCTTCGCCGTCGTCGTGGACGAGTCGCCGGCCGGGCCGGACCACGACCTCGCCGACGAGCAGGACTGGTGGGACTCCCTCGCCGAGCCGCCCGCCCGGATGACCGCCGTGCGCGACCTCGACCTCGTCGCCGGGCACGCCTGGCCGGCCGCGCTGCGGCTGCTCGCCGCCGAGCCGGAGACCTGGCAGGCCGTGCACGAGCCCGGCGGCTACACCGGCTGGTGGATCGCGCACCACGCGTCGCTGGACGGCCGGCCGCCGCGCGCCTGGCGGCTCCCGGACGCGGCCGACCTCGCCGGGCTGTACGACCCGGTGCCGCCGGCCGGGGTCGACCCGTCGGTGCTGATCGCGATCGGCGTGCGGGACACGCTGCGCGTCACCGGCGAGGACGACGCCGGGGAGCTGCTCGAACGGCTGGGCGACGCGGACCGCGACGTCTCCGCCGGGGCCGGCCTGCGCGCCCACGCGGCGCTCGCCGGGGCCGTGCGCGACGGCACGGTCGCGCCCGCGGACCTGCGGCCGCCGCCCGCCGCCCGCTCGCTGACCGGTGAGGTCGTGCCCGCCGCGGAGGCGCTGGTGCTGGACGCGCCGTGGGTGCTCGGCGTGGTCGAGGCGCAGCGGGTGGTCGGCGCCGGGTACGACTTCGAGCTGGCCGAGCCGCTGGCCGAGCTGCTCGACCTGCCGCTCGCGTCCGAGGTGGTCGTCGGGACCGTGACCGGCGCCGCCGACGCGGTGCGCTGGACCGACCTCGGCGCGGTGGTCGACGCGTGCGGCCTCGCCGGGTTCGGCGTGCCGCCCGGCGGGGCCCGCGTGCACGACCGGCTGACCGTGCGGATAGGACTGATCGAGCACGAGGTGCCCTGGTGGGTGGACGACGGCGTGCTGCACTGCGCCGACTCCACCGCCGGCCTCGCCCGGGCGCTGGCCTGGGCCGCGGACCGCTGGACCGACCGGCACCTGCTCGCGGCCCTGCTCGACGACCCGGACGGCGTGCTGAGCTAAAGGTTGCGCTGCGCCCCGCGCGAGCCACGGCGCGACGCCCGGCGCTGCCAGGCCATGATCGGCATGCCGATCAGGCCCAGCACGACACCGGCCAGCGCGGTCCACAGCCAGATCGGCGGCAGCGCGTCGAACCCGTAGCGCGCGATCAGGAGCACGACCAGCGCGACCAGCCACAGAGCCGTCCCCACGTACACCACCGGCGGCAGCGCGAGCAGGCGCGCCGGCAGCGGTGGTGGTGGTGGTGGTGGTGACTTCTCTGTTTCGATTGGCGCGTCGGGTTCCGCTGGGCCTGCCACATGCGCGAGGCTACCGGCTCATGGCGAACAGGACAGCGATGTCGGCTCTGGATCGCTTCTTCAAGATCACCGAGCGCGGCTCCACCACCGGCCGGGAAGTTCGCGGCGGGCTCGTCACCTTCGTGACGATGGCCTACATCGTCGTGCTGAACCCGCTCATCATCGGCAGCTTCACCGCCGACCCGAACAACCCGGCCACGCACGACGACGCCTTCGGCAACATCCTGCCGGCCAACCAGGTCGCCGCGGTCACCGCGCTCGTCGCCGGCGTCATGACGATCCTCTTCGGACTCGTGGCGAACTACCCGTTCGCGCTCGCCACCGGTCTGGGCATCAACGCGTTCGTCACCTACTCGATCGCGCCGCAGATGAGCTGGCCGGCGGCGATGGGACTGGTGCTGCTGAACGGGCTCGTGGTGCTGGCACTCGTGCTCACCGGCGTGCGCACGATGGTGTTCAACGCGGTGCCGCCGTCGCTCAAGGCCGCGATCGCGGTCGGCATCGGACTGTTCATCACGCTGATCGGCCTGGTGGACGCCGGTTTCGTGCGCCGGCTGCCGGACGCGGCCAACACGACCGTCCCGGTTGGACTCGGCATCAACGGCTCGATCGCGTCCTGGCCGACGGCGGTGTTCGTCGTCGGGTTGGTGTTGACCGGGATTCTGGTCGCCAAACGGGTCAAGGGCGCGATCCTGATCGGTGTGCTGACCACCACGGTCATCGCGATCATCGTCGAGGCGATCGTGAACGCCGGCCCGTCCGGCGGCACGAACCCCAAGGGCTGGAACCTCGGCTACCCGGCGCTGCCGGACGACGTCGTCGGCGCGCCGGACCTCTCGCTCGTCGGGCAGGTCAACTTCGACGCCTGGGTGCAGGTGCCGGTCATCACGGCCGTGCTGTTCGTGTTCACGCTGGTGCTGACCGACTTCTTCGACACCATCGGCACGATGACCGGGCTGGGCAAGGAGGCCGGGCTCGTCGGCAGCGACGGCAAGCTGCCGCGCGTCGGGCGGGCGCTGTTCATGGACGGGCTCGGCGCGGTCGCCGGCGGCGCGGCGTCGTCGAGCTCGAACACCGTCTACATCGAGTCCGCGGCCGGCATCGCCGAGGGCGCACGGACCGGGCTCGCGAACGTGGTCACCGGCCTGCTGTTCATCGCCGCGATGTTCCTCACACCGCTGTACCAGGCGGTTCCGGTGGAGGCGGCGGCGCCGGCGCTGGTCGTCGTGGGCGTGCTGATGATGGCGCAGATCCGGGAGATCGACTTCACGGACTTCACCATCGCGCTTCCAGCGTTCCTCACGATCGTCGTGATGCCATTCACCTACTCGATCGCGAACGGCATCGGCGCCGGCTTCATCAGCTACGTGCTGCTGCGGGCGGCGACAGGCAAGGCACGCGGCACGCATCCGCTGCTGTGGGTCGTGGCCGCGTTGTTCGTGGTGTACTTCGCGATCGGGCCGATCCAGGGCGCGTTGGACTGACCGTGATCATCTCGGTGATCATTGTGACTCAGCGCAATTCGTGAGGTATGCTAACGAAGTGTCGAGCAGGGAACACGATGTAGCCGAGCGCTCGTTGGCCAGCCGGTTGCGGTTGGCGACGGTGCGGCTCAACCGCAGGCTGCGCGCCCAGCGGACCAGTTCCTCGGTGACGCTCACCCAACTCTCCGCGCTGTTCTGCCTGTACAAGTGTGGCCCGCTCACCCCCGGTGAGCTCGCGGCCAAGGAGGTCGTTCAACCACCGTCCATGACCAGGGTGATCGCTGCACTCGAGGAGAACGGCTACGTCAGCCGACGACCACATCCGAGTGACGGCCGGCAGGCCATCGTGGAGATCACCGAGGAGGGGAGCGCGCTCATTCTGGCCGACATCTCGGCGCGCGAGGCCTGGCTGGACAAGCGTCTGGCCGAGCTGACAGCGGACGAGCGGGAGGTTCTGTCCCGCGCGTCGGAGATCCTCGACCGGATGGCGAGCCAACAGGATTAGTGGAAATAGCAACGAAAGCCCGCGGCGGCATGTTCGATGCGCTGCGGGTACGCAACTTCCGGCTGTTCGCGTCGGGCCAGGTGATCTCCAACGTCGGCACCTGGATGCAGCGCATCGCGCAGGACTGGCTGGTGCTGGAGCTGTCCGGCTACGACCCGGTGGCGCTCGGCGTGGCCGCGACCCTGCAGTTCGCGCCGACGCTGGTGCTGACGCTGTGGGCGGGGGTGCTCGCCGACCGGCACGACAAGCGCAAGATGCTGATGCTGATCCAGGCCGGCATGGCGGCGTGCGCGCTCGTGCTGGGGCTGCTGGACGTGACCGGGTTGGTCGCGCTGTGGCACGTCTTCGTGCTGTGCTTCGTCTTCGGGCTGTTCACCGCGTTCGACCCGCCGGTGCGCCAGTCGTTCGTGGGCGAGATGGTCGGCAAGGAGCACCTGACCAACGCGGTCGCGCTGAACTCCTCGACGTTCAACCTGGCCCGCATCGTCGGCCCGGCGATCGCCGGCCTGATGATCATCTGGACCGGCACCGGCTGGGTGTTCCTGGTCAACGCGGTCTCGACGCTGGCCGTGATCGTCAACCTGGGCCGGATGAACCCCGCCGAGCTGCACCGCGACCCGACGCCGGAGCGCCGCCGCGGCCAGTTGCTGGAGGGCCTGCGCTACGTGCGCGGGCGGCCGGACATCATGGCGGTCATGGTGCTGATCTTCTGCGTCAGCACGTTCGCGATCACCTTCAACACGACGCTGGCCATCGCGGCGGCGAACGTCTTCCACCGTGAGGCCGACGGGTACGGGCTGCTGTCCACGCTGCTCGCGGTCGGCACGTTCGGCGGCGCGCTGCTGGCGGTGCGCCGGTCGACCCGGCGGCGGCCCGGGCTGCCGCTGCTGATCGGCGCGGCGCTGTCGTTCGGGGTGCTCGAGGTGGTGGCCGGGCTGATGCCGAGCTACCTGGCGTTCGGGCTCGCACTGATCCCGGTCGGCGTGGCGATGATGACGTTCATGAACACCGCGAACGGGACGATCCAGCTGGGCACCGCGCCGGAGATGCGCGGGCGGGTGATGGCGCTGTACATGCTGGTGTTCCTCGGCGGCAACCCGATCGGCGGCCCGATGACCGGCTGGATGGCGGCCACGATGGGTGGCCGGTCCCCGTTCGTCATCGGCGGGATCGTCGCGACCGTGTGCGCCGCGGTGTGCGGGATCGTGCTGGCGCGCCGGGGCGGCATCGAGGTCCGCGACCGCATCCGCCGCCCCCGCTGGCCCGCCCGCCGCCGCCCCGCCACCCCGGTCCCCGAGCTCAACCAGGACGCCGCCTGACCCACCCGCGAGTCCCCCATTCCCGACCCGCGAGTCCCCCGTTCCCGACCCGCGAGTCCCCCGTTCCCGACCTCCGAGTTCGACGTTCGGGATCGCTCGACCGGGCCCGAACGTCCGACTCGCGGGTTCCGAGCGTTGGACACGCGGGTTCCGAGCGTTGGACTCGCGGGTTCTGGGCGTTGGACTCGCGAGGGGTTGTGAGTGGGGGTTGGTTAGGTTAGCCTAAGTTTTGTCGCTTCGTGGTGGGAGCGGCGGTCAGTTCGGGAACACGGCCCCGGCCGGACGCGCTCCGGCCGGGGTCTCGCCGGCTCAGGGCTCGGGGAACGGGTCGTCGGCCTGGCCGACGAGGTCCGCCACCGAGTCGATGACCCTGCTCGGCCGGTACGGGAAGCGCTCCGCGGTGTCCTTGTTCGAGATGCCGGACAGCACGAGGATCGTCTGCAGGCCCGCCTCCAGGCCGGACCGCACGTCGGTGTCCATCCGGTCACCGATCATCAGCGTGGCCTCCGAGTGGGCGCCCACGGTGCGCAGCGCCGAGCGCATCATCAACGGGTTCGGCTTCCCGACGAAGTACGGCGCATGGCCGGTCGCCCGCTCGATCAGCGCCGCGACCGAGCCCGTCGCCGGCAGCGAGCCCTCGCGCGACGGGCCGGTCGCGTCCGGGTTGGTCGCGATGAACCGCGCACCCTGCTCGACCAGCCGGATCGCGGTGGTGATCGCCGTGAAGCTGTAGGTCCGGGTCTCCCCGAGCACGACGTAGTCCGGGTCCCGGTCGGTCAGCACGTAGCCGATCTCGTGCAGGGCCGTGGTCAGCCCG
Organism: uncultured Actinomycetota bacterium; assembly: GCA_963727495.1. Taxonomy (GTDB): domain Bacteria; phylum Actinomycetota; class Actinomycetes; order Mycobacteriales; family Pseudonocardiaceae; genus Actinophytocola. Next base: position 296,583 of record CAVSGQ010000006.1, read on the forward strand.
GCCTCGCCGATGACGAACGCCGACCCCTCCGGACGCTGCGAGTCCAGGAACATCGCCGTGGCCAGCGCGGAGGTCCAGATCGACGCCTCCGGCACGTCCAGTCCCGTCCGGTGCAGCCGCGCCCGCAGGTCGCGCGGCGTGTAGATCGAGTTGTTGGTCAGCACCAGGAACCGGATGTCCCTGGTACGCAGCTCCTCGATCAGCTTGTCCGCCCCGGGGATCAGGTGCTCCTCGTGCACCAGCACCCCGTCCATGTCCATCAGGTAGGTCCAGGCCATGCCACATGGTCCCGCACGCGCGCTCCGGGCGACACAGCGTGGCGGTTAACCTGTGAGGGTGACCACCGCTCCCGCTACCGCCTCGGTGCGCGTGCGCTACTTCGCCGGGGCCCGCGCCGCGGCGGGAACCAGCGAGGAAACCGTCCAGCTGGCCGCGGGCGCCCGCGTGCACGACCTCGTCGACGACCTCGCCCGCCGGCACGGCGACGCGCTCTCGCGCGTGCTCACGGCCTGCAGCTTCCTGCTCGACGGGGTCGCCGTCCGGGACACCTCGGTCCCGTTGCCGGACGGTTCCGGCGTCGACGTGCTGCCGCCGTTCGCGGGCGGCTGACCGAGCGCTGCGTCACACCTTCGAGGGCCGCGGCGACACGCCGATCCGGCCGGTTGCGATCTGCCCGTGTGCTCCACGAATTAGTTACCGCATTGCTGCAGGTAACGAAGCGATTTCGGAGTGCTGCTATCAGCCATTCAGGTAATCGTTTGAAAGTACCGTAATCGGCTCGATCGACGTGACGCGAGACTCACCTAAGAGGGATTATCTCGGGCAGATCACGAGCAATAAACACCGGTATACAGTGCGCTGACCTGCGTGAACAATGCCCATCGATCGTATGCAACTAACGTTACTGTGACGACGGTCACATACCTTTCAATTTTCTTTCGGCGTTTTCAGTACGTAGCGTCGCTTCCGGTTGGCCTGCGGGCCAGCCACGCAAGGCCCGGGTGCCCGAAACGCCATACCCCGCCCAGCGGGTGTCCCGGAAGAAATACCCCCGAATGAAAGAGACCCTCCGGGCGGGGGCAGGGACCACGACGAGCGCCCCGACGCGAGGAGTGGAGCCGGCATGCCGGCCCGGCCGCGAGGCCGGCCCGAGTACGCACACACACATGCGTAGGTGTTGAGGGAGAGACCGAAATGGCGTACGAAGGCAAGCACCGCAAGCCGTCCGCCGCTCTGCGCAGCATCGCTCGCGTCGTCGTCGCCGGCGCCGTGATCGGTGTTCCGCTGGCGGTCGCCACCGCCCCGGCCCAGGCCGACCCGGTCAACTGGGACGCCATCGCACAGTGCGAGAGCGGCGGAAACTGGGGCACCAACACGGGCAACGGCTACTACGGTGGCCTGCAGTTCTCGCAGGGAACCTGGGCGGCCAACGGCGGCTCCGGCAACCCGGCCAACGCGTCGCGCGCGGAGCAGATCCGGGTCGCGCAGAACGTGCTGCAGTCGCAGGGCATCGGCGCGTGGCCGGTGTGCGGCGCCCGCGGTGGCGCGTCCGGCTACAGCGCCCCGCGCCAGGAGCAGAGCTCCTCGAGCGGGAACTCCGGCGGGGCCTCGAACGAGACCTCGTACCAGGCCCCGCAGCAGGCCGCTCCGGTGAGGCCGGTGCTCGCGAAGTCCAACCCGAAGGGCGACTACAAGGTCAAGGCCGGCGACACGCTGTCCAAGATCGCTCGCGAGCACAAGGTGAAGGGCGGCTGGCAGGCGCTCTACAAGAAGAACAAGAAGTTCATCGGCGACCCGAACCTGATCCTCGTGGGTCAGAAGATCGCCACCAAGTGAGCTGATTCGTGACGTAGACACGACACGAAGCACGAAGGGCTCCACCGCGTCAATCCCCCGGCGGTGGAGCCCTTCGTCGTGTCCGGGGAGGTCAGGGGCAGTTGACCCACTCGTCGGTGCCGTCGGTGAAGTTCTGGTGCTTCCAGATCGGCAGCCGCCGCTTGACGTCGTCGACCAGGTCCGAGCACGCCGCGAACGCCTCCTGGCGGTGCTCGGCGGCCACCGCGCAGGCCAGCGCCACGTCGCCGATGGCCAGGGCGCCGATCCGGTGGCTCACCGCGACCGCCCGCAGGCCCGGGTGCCGGCCGGCCACCGCCGCGGCGACCTCCTCGATGACGGCCTTCGCGCTCGGGTGCCCCTCGTAGTCCAGGTTGACCACGCCGCGGCCGTGGTCGTGGTCGCGCACCACGCCGGCGAAGGTCACCACGGCGCCCGCCGCCGCGTCGTCGACCAGCCCGGCGTGCTCCTCCACCGACAGCGGCGACTCGCTGATCTCCGCCCGCAGCACCCGCGCCGGCGCGGGCCCGGCCGCGGACCGGACGTGGTCGCCGCCGTGGATCTGGTCCACCGCGTGCTCCAGGACGTCGGCCAGCACGCCCAGGCCGTCGCGCACCCCGCCGGTGGAGCCCGGCAGGTTCACCACGAGCGTCGAGCCCGCCACGCCCGCCCGGCCGCGGGAGAGCACCGCCGTCGGCACGGCCGGCAGCCCGGCGGACCGTACCGCGTCGGCCAGGCCGGGGATCTCGTAGTCCAGCACCGACGCGGTCATCTCCGGCGTGCGGTCGGTCGGCGAGATGCCCGTGCCGCCGGTGGTGACCACCACGTCGACCCCGGCCGCGACGGCCGAGCGCAGCGCCTCGCGCACCGGCTCGCCGTCCGGGACGACCTCGGCCGGCCCCACCTCGTAGCCGTGCTCGCGCAGCCACCCGGTGATCAGCGGGCCGGTCTTGTCCGAGTACACGCCCGCGGCCGCGCGGTTGGACGCGGTCACCACCCGTGCCGTGCGCGTCATCGATCCTCCGGTCGGGTCCAGGTGCCGGTCTTGCCGCCGTCCTTGCGCTCGAGACGGACGGCGTCGAGCACGGCCGCGGGGTCCACGGCCTTGATCATGTCGTGCAGGGTGAGGCCGGCGACCGCGACCGCCGTGAGGGCCTCCATCTCCACGCCCGTGACGTCCTTCGTGCGCGCGGTCGCGGTGATGTCCACGTGCGCCTCACCGAGCGCGAAGTCCACGGTCACCCCGGAGATGGCGATCGGGTGGCACAGCGGGATCAGATCCGGCGTGCGCTTGGCGCCCATGATGCCCGCGACGCGAGCGGTGGCGAGCGCGTCGCCCTTCTTCAGGCCGTTGGACGCCAGCAGGCCGACGACCTCGGCGGTGGTCCGCACGGTCCCGGTGGCCACCGCGACGCGCGCGGACGCCTCCTTGCCGGTGACGTCCACCATCCGGGCCGCTCCGGCGGCATCCACGTGGGTCAGGTCGCTCACGACCCCGACTCTATGCCTCAGCGCTTGGCGGCCGCCTTGGCCACGGCCTCGGCGACCGCCGGGGCCACCGCCGAGTCGAACACGCTGGGCACGATGAACGACGCGTTGAGCCGGTCGCCGTCCACCACGTCCGCGATCGCGTCCGCGGCGGCGAGCAGCATCTCGTCGGTGATCGCGCGCGCCTGCGCGTCGAGCAGCCCGCGGAACACGCCCGGGAACGCCAGCACGTTGTTGATCTGGTTCGGGTAGTCGCTGCGCCCGGTGGCGACGATCGCCGCGTGCCGCTGGGCCTCCAGCGGGTCGATCTCCGGGTCCGGGTTGGCCAGCGCGAACACCACCGCGTCCGGAGCCATCGTGGCCACGGCGTCGGCGCCGAACAGGTTCGGCGCGGACACCCCGATGAACACGTCGGCCCCGACCAGCGCGTCGGTCAGCGAGCCGCGTGCCCGGTCGGCGTTGGTGTGCTCGGCGATCCAGCTCAGGTTCGGGTCGTCCACCGGGTCCAGGTCCGGCCGGTCGGGGTGCACGATGCCGTTCACGTCCACCGCGAGCACGTCGCCCGGCTTCTTCCGCAGCAGCAGCCGGATGATCGCCGAGCCGGCCGCGCCCGCGCCGCACACCACGACCTTGCACTCGGAGAGCTGCTTGCCGACCACCCGCAGCGCGTTGCGCAACGCGGCGACCACGACGATCGCGGTGCCGTGCTGGTCGTCGTGGAACACCGGGATGTCCAGCTTCTCGCGCAGCCGCTTCTCGATCTCGAAGCAGCGCGGCGCGGCGATGTCCTCGAGGTTGATGCCGCCGTACACCGGCGCGATCAGCTCCACCGCGCGGATGATCTCGGCGGTGTCCTGGGTGTCCAGGCACACCGGCCAGGCGTCCACGCCGGCGAACTTCTTGAACAGCGCGGCCTTGCCCTCCATGACCGGCAGCGCGGCCGACGGCCCGAGGTTGCCCAGCCCGAGCACGGCCGAGCCGTCGGTGACCACCGCGACCGTGTTGCGCTTGATGGTCAGCCGGCGCGCGTCGTAGGGGTTCTCGGCGATCGCCTGGCAGATGCGCGCGACGCCGGGGGTGTACGCGCGGGACAGGTCGTCGCGGTTGCGCAGCTGGATCTTCGCGCTGACCTCGATCTTGCCGCCGAGGTGGATCAGGAACGTCCGGTCCGACACCTTGCGCACGGCCACCCCGGGCAGCGCCTCCAGCGCGACGGTGATGTCCCGGACGTGCTCGTCGGAGTAGGTGTTCGCGGTGATGTCCACGACGATCCGGTCGGTGTGCGACTCGACGACGTCGAACGCGGTGATCACGGCCCCGGCCCGGCCGACCGCGGCGGCCAGGTCACCGGCCGCACTCGCCGAGGGGGGTGCCTCGGCCCGGACGGTGATCGAGTAGCCAGGACCAGGGACCGGCATGGATCGCTCCTGAGTGGACGGACTACTTGTTGATCTCGGTGACCGGATGCTCGTACCCGACCTCGTCGGGCGGCAGCGGGAAGGTCAGCTCGCCGTACGGGGACAGCGCGCCCTGCCGATCGGCCGCGACCTCGCTCACCGGGTGCTCGATGTCCTTGGGCCAGTGCGGGTCGATGCGGTGCGATTTGTCGGCCTTCGCCACGGGGCCCTCCTGGGTCTGTCCTGCGCCTTGCGGATGTTGAGGCTACCGGACCTCGGTTGCGGATCGGACGCGCGTATACCGTGGTCACGTGCCCGCCGTCCCGCTGACCGAATGGCTGCGCGGCCAGGACGACCAGCTGCTGGCCGACCTGCTGCGCGCACGCCCCGACCTCGCCACGCCGCCGCCCGCCGACATGGCGGTGCTCGCCGCCCGCGCCGGCAGCCGGGCCTCGGTGACCAGGGCCGTGGAGGGGCTGGACACGTTCACCCTGGCGGTGCTCGACGCGCTCGTGGTGGCCGACGCGGACCACGCGCCCGCACCGGTCGGCGAGCTCGCCGGGCTGCTCGGAGCGGGTGCGGACCCCGGCCGGGTGCGGGCGGCGGTCCGGCGGCTGGTCGGGCTGGCGCTGGCCTGGGGCGAGGACGAGGTCTCGGTCGCGCCGGCCACCCGCGAGGCGGGCGGACTCTACCCGGCCGGGCTGGGCCGGCACTCCGACGCGCTGGACGGCGTCGACGTCGCGGCGCGGCTGGCCGAGCTGCCCGAGGCGGAGCGGCGGCTGCTGACCACGCTGGCGCACGGCTCGTCGCCGGTCGGCCGGACCAGGGACGCCGCGGTCGTGGTGCCGCCCGAGCGGGCCCGGACGCCGGTGCAGCGGCTGCTCGCGGTGGGCCTGCTGCTGCGCCGGGACGCCGAGACCGTCGAGCTGCCCCGCCAGGTCGGCATCGCGCTGCGCGGGGACAGCCCGCTCGGGCCGGTCCGGCTGGACGAGCCGGAGCTGCCCACCACCCGCACCTCGGCCGCCACCGTGGACGCCACCGGCGCGGGCGAGGTGCTGGAGCTGCTGCGCCGCGCGGAGGGGCTCGTCGAGCTGCTGGGCCGGGAGCCGGCCGCGGTGCTCAAGTCCGGCGGGCTCGGCGTGCGGGACCTGCGCAGGCTGGCCCGCGAGCTCGACACCGACGAGCGCGGCGCCGGGCTGGTCGCCGAGCTCGGGTACGGCGCCGGCCTGGTCGGCGACAGCCAGGCGGCGACCAACGCCGAGTGGCAGCCGACCATGCTCGCCGACCCGTGGCTGGTGGCCAGCCCGCAGAACCAGTGGGCCACGCTGGCCGCCGCCTGGCTGGACCTGCCCCGGCTGCCCGGGCTCGCCGGCATGCGGGACGCGAAGGACCGGGTGCTGGCGCCGCTGTCGGACGACCTGCGCCGCCCGCCCGCGCCCGCCGAGCGGCGCCGGGTGCTGGCCGCGCTCGCGGAGCTGCCGGCCGGGGTCGGCGTCGCCTCCCCCGACGCGCTGGCGGAGGTGCTGGCCTGGCGCGCGCCGCGGCGGGGCGGGCGGCTGCGCGACGAGATCGTGCGCTGGACGCTGACCGAGGCGACCGCGCTGGGCGTGGTGGCGCTGGGTGCGATCACCGCGGCGGGCCGGGCGCTGCTGGCCGACGGTCCCGCCGCCGCGGCGAAGCGGATGGCCGAGTCGCTGCCCGAGCCGGTCGACCACGTGCTCGTGCAGGCGGACCTGACCGTGGTCGCGCCCGGGCGCCTGGAGCCGCACCTCGCCGAGGAGATCGGCGAGGTCGCCGACGTCGAGTCGGCCGGCAGCGCGACGGTCTACCGGGTGACCGAGGCGTCCGTGCGCCGGGCGCTGGACGTCGGGCGCACCGCCGAGGACCTGCACGAGCTGTTCCGCGTCCGCTCGCGCACCCCGGTGCCGCAGGCCCTGACCTACCTCATCGACGACGTGGCCCGCCGGCACGGACGGCTGCGCGGCGGGGTGGCCGCGTCGTTCCTGCGCTGCGACGACCCGGTGCTGCTCGCCGAGGTGGCCGCGCACCCGGCCGCCGCGTCGCTGGAGCTGCGCCGCATCGCGCCGACCGTGCTGGTCAGCCCGCTGCCGCTGGCCGACGTGCTGGACGAGCTGCGGTCCGCGGGCTTCGCGCCGGCCGCCGAGGGCGCCGACGGCCAGGTGCTCGACCTGCGCCCGACCGGCCGCCGGCTGCCCGCACCGGCCCGCACCCGCCGACCCGGGCCGCCCGCGCCGCCGAGCGACGAGCGGCTGCTCGACATCGTGCGGCACCTGCGGGCGGGGGACACCGCGGCCGCCACCCGCCGCGGCCGGACGGTGTCGCTGACCTCGGGCGGCGGGGCCGCCGACACGGCCGCGACGCTGGCGCTGCTCCGCGAGGCCATCGAGCGGCAGGGCCACGTGTTGATCGACTTCGTGGACTCGCGCGGGGTGGCGAGCCAGCGGGTGGTGACGCCGTTCCGGGTGGGCGGCGGCATCCTCGAGGGCCGGGACAACACGTCCGACGCGGTGCGCCAGTACCCGCTGCACCGCATCACGTCGGCGTCCCTGATCGCCACCTGAGCCCGCTCCAACCGGTTCCGAGCCGTTCTCGAGAGCGGCGAGGGACCGTCGCACCATGGCGAACGACGGGACCGGCCCGCAACCGCGCACGGCGCGCGAGCGGCTCCGGCTGCTCCGGGAGGACTTCCTCGACCGCGCCGACGTCATCGACGGCGGCGTGCGGGCGCTGCTCGCCCGCCTGGACCTGACGCGAACCGACGCCGAGCACGACCGCATGATCGACGCGCTGATGGGCGTCAGCCGGGCGGCGGACGCCCTGCGCGCCCTGGCCCGCAACGACCTGGCGGGCGCCGACGAGGCCACCACCTCGATGGCCTACTACGCCCGCCGCGCCCTCACCTGACACCGCGAGTCCCCCGCTCCCGACCCGCGAGTCCCCCGTTCCGGACCGGTGAGTCCCCCGTTCGCGATCCAGGGGGCGCGCCACCGGCTGCGCCGAGTCGGGGACTCGCGCGACCGGAGCGGGGGACTCGCGAGGTGGGGTGGGCATGGGTGGGGCCCGGCCGCGCTCGGGGCGCGGCCGGGTGTCCCGGGGCCGGGGTGTCCGGGCCGGTGTCAGCCGGCGCGGGCGGACATCCGCTGGTGCATCGCGTGCTCGACCAGCGTGATGAGCGTTTCCTTCGTCGACTCGCGGTCGCGCGCGTCGCACGTGACCGATCGGGACCGACTGCTCGATCGTGAGCGCGTCGCGGACGTCGTCGATCGCGGTGGTGAAGCACCCGGTCGAAGCAGTTGATCGCCACGACGTACGGCAGCCCGCGGTCCTCGAAGAAGTCGATGGAGGCGAACGCGTCCGCCAGCCGGCGGGTGTCGACCAGGACGACGGCGCCGATGGCGCCGCGGACGAGGTCGTCCCACATGAACCAGAACCGGTGCTGACCCGGTGTACCGAACAGGTACAGGATCAGGTCACTGTCCAGCGAGACACGTCCGAAGTCCATCGCCACCGTCGTGGTGACCTTGTTCGGGCGTGTGCGACAGGTCGTCGACGTCCACGCTGGCTTCGGTCATCACGGCTTCGGTGGTGAGCGGGACGATCTCGGACACCGAGCCGACGAGGGTCGTCTTGCCGACCCCGAACCCGCCGGCGACCACGATCTTCGCCGAGGTCGTCGGCTGAGGTGAGGATGTGCCGCGCGGGCTGAGGGGACTAGAGCCTGCGGAGACCACTGAGCACCCTTTCCATGAATTCGATCGACGGCCGGTCGCCTACAACCATGCCGCTCTGATGGATCAGGACCAGCCCCATTCCGGCCATGTCTCCGATCAGCACCCGGGCCACGCCCAGTGGAAGCCGTAGATGTGCGGCCACCTCCGCGACGGACCTGGTGTCCGAGCAAAGGCCACAGATCGAACGGTGCTCTGGTCGCACCGCCGCATCCGGGACCTTCCCCCGCTCGCTGGTGGAGACCAGCGCTTCAATTGCAAGATCATAATCGGACCGGGTACGGCCGCCCGTCTTGGTGTACGGCCGCACCATCGATCCGGTCTCGTGTGGTGCCGGTCCCCCGCGACCGGCGGATCCCCGACCGAGCAGGTCGGCACTGCATGCTCCGGGATGCCGCTGCCGTTCATCCATGTTGACGCCGCTGTCCTCCGGACCGACGGTCGGGATCTCCTTGCTGTCCCAGGCGGACTGCGCCGGGATTCCCGAGTCGCCGTACAACGTCGCGCCCGGGCCACCGAACAACCTGGCCCGGAAGCCGTCGACATCGAACCGGTTCGGTGCTTCGCCGACGTCATGCTCGGGCAGGTCCTCCCAACCTTTCTCCGGCATCTCTATTCGCCTCCGCTCTGACTCTCCGGCGCGCGGCAGCCGTCGCTGCAGGTGTCCCCGAGTTGGACGCATACCGTCCAGCCTCCGCTCTGCTTCCGCAACCGCGCGGTGCGCATGCTTACCTGCGCTGTGCGCCCTGTAGCTGGGCACGCAGCTCCGGAGTCATCTGCTGGCCGACGCGCTCCACCAGCAAAGTCATCTCGTAGGCGACAAGACCGATGTCGCAGTTCGGGGCGGCCAGCACCGCGAGGCACGAGCCGTCCGAGATGGACATCAGGAACAGGTAGCCGCGGTCCATCTCGACCACGGTCTGGTTCACGCCGCCGGCCTCGAAGCACCTCGCCGCACCTTGGGTGAGGCTGACGAGCCCGGAGGACACCGCCGAGAGCTGCTCGGCGCGGTCCCTCGGCAGGCCTTGGGAGCCGGCGAGCAGCAGTCCGTCGGCCGATACGACAACGGCGTGCGCCACTCCGGGCACCTGACGAACGAAATCTGTGATGAGCCACCCGAAGCTACCGGGCTGATTGGCGGACGGGGTCGTCACTCCTGCTCCTCGTCTTTACGGCTGTCCTCGGGACCGGACTGGTCACCAGCGTAGGCGTCGATGAGGGCGTGCCGGCCGCGCCGAACGCCCTGCTGGAAGCTTGACATGCGGCCACGGACGGCATCCGCCGAACGCGGTGGCAGTGGCGGAGCCGCTGGTGTCTCCGCAGCGGTCGCCGAATGGCGCGGCGCCGCCGAGCCCGGCACGAGGTGTGCCTTGGGCACCCGCTTCGGCAGACCAGCGGTGGTCTGCGCCTCCGGGGTGGTCTCCAGGAGCGCCTGCGCGGCGAGCCACCCGTCGTCACCCGGGGAGGTCCACGACGTGGCGTCCGGCTCCGGCTCGGCTGCGGCGCACCCGGGGGTTCCTGGGTCGCGTGCGTGCCGTTGGTGCCGTTGGTGCCGTTCGCCAGGCCGTTGGCCTCGACGGGCTGCTCGGTCACGGCCGGCTGGCGCTGGTGCGAACCGGTGTCGGCCGCCTCGAACCACTGCGACAGCACGGCCTCGTAGATGGGCAGGCGCTCCGTCGGCGCGTCCACGCTCGAGGTCGGCCTCCTGCGCCGGCCTGCTCGCGCCGAGCGGCGGGTAGCTGCCGGTGTCCGCGGGCGGCTCCGGCATCGGGCTGCCGAACAGGCCCGCCGTGTGGTCGCCGTTCTGGGCGTTCGGGTCCGGCGGCGGCGGTTGCTCGGTGGACACGCCGTTGCGCCGTGGGGATGCCGGTCCCGTCGTAGCCGACGGTGAACGCCGGGTACCCGGCGACCTCCTACGGCGTGCGGTTCTGGCGGGTCTCCGCCCCGGTGTCCCGCGGGTCCATCGTGCCGCCGTCCGGCCGCAGCCGCGGCAGGCCACCGGTGAACGCGCCGGCGATGCCGCTGTTGCGCACCGGCAGGTTCGCGCTGGTCGGCGCGTCGGTGGCGGCGGCGAGCGACGAGGTGGTCGAGGTGGCCGACATGCCCGACGCGGTGGTCCGCGACGGCGCGCCGACCGGCTGCACCAGCTCACCCGGCACGTTGATCCGCGCGATCAGGCCGCCCTCGATGTCCTCGTTGTCCCGCAGCCGCACGATGATGTTGTGCCGCTTGGCCAGCCGGGCGACCACGTACAGACCCATGCGGCGGGTCACCGCGACGTCCAGGTCCGGCGGGTCGGCCAGGCGGGCGTTGGCCGCGTCGATCTCCTCCTCGGACATGCCGACGCCCTGGTCGGTGATCTGGATGGCCAGTTCCTTCTTGCGGGTCATGGCCATCCGGACGACGACCTTCTTCTCCGGCTCGGAGAAGAACGTGGCGTTGTCCAGCAGCTCCGCGATGACGTGCACGAGGTCGGAGACCGCGCGGCCCTGGACCGCCACCTCGGGTGCCGAGGCGACCTCGACCCGGGCGTAGTGCTCGACCTCGGACACCGCGGCGCCCACGACCTCGGAGGCGGGACCGGGCGGTTGAGCTGGCGGGACAGGCCGGTGCCCGAGAGCACCAGCAGGCTTTCCGAGTTCCGCCGCATCCGGGTGGCCAGGTGGTCGAGCTCGAACAGGCTCGCCAGCTGGTCGGGGTCCTGCTCGTCCTGCTCCAGCCGGTCGATCAGGGACAGCTGGCGTTCGACCAGCGCCTGGGACCGGCGGGACAGGTTGACGAAGATCGAGTTGATGTTGTCGCGCAGGAGGGCCTGCTCGGTCGCCATCAGGACCGCCTGCTCCTGGACCGCGTCGAACGAGCGGGCCAGCTGGCCGGTCTCCTCGCGGGTGAACACGGCGACCGGCTCGACCGCGTGCTTGGCGGCCTCGGCCGGGTCCGGGTCGGCGAGGATGCGCTGCACCGAGGCCGGCAGCCTGCGGTTCGCGACCTCCAGCGCCTCGCGGCGCAGCACCCGCAGCGGCTTGAGCAGCGACCGGGTGACGATGGCCATCAGGCCGAGCGCCAGCAGCAGTGCGAGCAGCACGATCGCCGAGTCCCGCCACGCCGCCTCGGTGGCCTCGTCGGCCAGCACGTTGGCGTTGTCACGCAGGTTGTTCAGCAGCTCGGTCTCGACCGCGCGCATGTGCTCCAGCGTCGCCGACCCGTCGTTGGTCAGCTTGGCCTTGTCGATCTTCAGCGACACGGGTTCGCCGTCCACGTTCGCCGACTCGGCCGAGGCGATGGCCAGCGCCTTGATGCGCTGCCGGTTGTCGACCTCGGGGCCGGAGACCGTGTCGGAGTAGAGCTGCAGCTGCTCGGGCGCGGCGTTGGCGCGGTAGTCCGCCAGCGCGCCCGCCGCGCTCGCCTGGGCGTCCCGGACCTGGTTGAGCAGGTCCGCGGGGAACGCGTCGTAGGCGGCCGCGATCTGCAGGATCGAGTTCTCCTTGGCGACGTTCTCCTTGACCTCGGCCAGCGACTGGATCGTCGAGCCCTCGCGCAGCAGTTCGCGGTCGGTCACCGCGGTGTTGATCTCGCGACCGAGGCGCACCACCGCGTCGAGCACCGCGGAGTACGCGGCGTACGCCGCGACGTCCGGGTAGTCGGTCTGGTCGGCGGTGTTGCGGATCGCGGGTAGCGCGGAGAGGCGCTGCAGGCCGATGTTGTAGCGCTGCTTGGCGTCCTGGTCGTTGGTGTCCAGGTTCGCCGCGGCCCGCTGCACCGACCGGATGGCCTGGTCCACCAGGCCGATCTCGGTGTCCAGCTCCGTCCGCGGGCCCTGCTCGCCGTCGGCGATGTAGGACACCGCGAGCGTGCGCTCCTTCTGGAGCTCGTGGACGACGCTGGTCACGTTCCGGGCGAGGTCCACCTGGCTCACGGTTTGGCGGAACTCGGCGGCGCGGTCCAGGTCCACCTTGGCGCGCAGGCCACCGAGGATCAACGCCGTCAGCGTCGGTACCACGATGACCGCGATGACCTTGGTTCGCAGGCGCCAGTTGCGCATGCGGAGGCGGGAACCGCCCTTCATGGCGCTTGCCGGCGCGGCCGGAGGCCGGCCGGGCGCGGGAGTCTGGTCAGGCACGGCGGCACCATAGTCGGTGCGGTTGCCGGCGCGAGGTGGGATGTCAGCAGTGTGGTCGGGCACTCCCAGCACTCTCCCTGGTTGTCAAGCCGGTAGCCCGCCAGCTCGATCGGACAAGTACCCCAGTGAGGACGCAAGCCCATCGGGCGCCCCCAGCGGTTGCGCTCCCATGCAGCTCCACTCCCCAGCTCCCACTGCCGGGAAGCACGCGCAAGATCATTTGGGCGCGCTCCTTAACCGCTTCGATGGACTTCTGCCTCACTGTGGCCACAGAAGGTAGCGGAGTCTACCCGCCGATGTAAGCCCTCCGGACGGATGGTCACACATCAGGGTAGGAAAAGTCACACGCAGACAACAATTTTTCTCGATCGGTTTAGGTGGCTACCCTCACATCTGGGCGATGACGCTTCCTCTGGGTAGCGGTTGACACGCGGGTGGTGACGCCATGTTTGCCATTAACACCCACTGTGCGCATGTGCGTGGACTTCCGCCACACTCTGTTTCACCCGGCGTCGTCACCTGGACAGGAGAACACGGGTACTGATTGTGACGCGTCGAAGACACTCTCTAGAGTGGCGCCCTGGTGTGCGGGGCACCACCACTGTTGGCTTCTAACACCCTCATACGAGGAGAGGCTCAATGCCCATTGGCGTCACCGGGAGACGATTCCGCTCCCGACTTCCCATCGTCGCGACCGCGTTGACGCTGGTCACGACCTTGACAAGCTGTGGTCTGCTCGGCGGCTCGGACGACCAGAACGAGCCCGCGAAGAGCGGGAACGGCAAGCTCGAAACGACCGACATCAAGGTCTCGATCATGAAGACCACCGACCTCGCCTGCTTCCACCTGGCGATGCAGGAGGGGTTCTTCAAGGACGAGGGCCTCAACGTCACGTTCGTCGACGCGAAGAGCGGTGGTGAGTCGACCCAGAAGCTCATCGGCGGCGAGGTCGACATCGCCTACTCCAGCTACACGCCGTTCTTCCTGGCCGAGAGCAAGGGAGCGGCCCAGAACCTGGGCGGCATCAAGCTGGTGGCCGACGCGTCGTCCGCGGGGCCGGGCAGCACCCTGGTCGTGGCCCTGCCGGACTCGTCGGTCAAGAGCATCAAGGACATGAAGGGCAAGAAGGTCGCGGTGACCGCCACCGGCACCATCTCCGACCTGCTGGTCATGTCCACGCTCAAGACCAACAACATGCCGTACGGCAAGAACGACATCCACTGGGTGCCGACGCCGTTCCCGGCCACCGCACAGGCGCTCAAGTCCAAGGCCGTCGACGCCGCGTTCGTGACCGAGCCGTTCATCACCGACGCCGAGCGCAACGCGGGCGCGGTGCCCGTGTTCGACACCGCGGTCGGCCCGACGGCGGACATGCCGACCGCCGGCTACGCGTCCACCGGGAACTTCGTGGAGAAGAACCCGAACACCATCGCCGCCTTCCAGCGCGCGATGCAGCGCGGCACCGACCTGGCGCTGTCCGACCGCAGCCTCGTCGAGCCGCTGCTGATGAAGTTCTCGGGCGTGGACGAGGAGACCGCCAAGATGGCGACGCTGCTGACGTTCCAGTCCAAGCTCGACGCGACGCGCATCCAGCGGGTGCCGGACCTGATGCTGGAGTTCAAGGTCATCTCGAAGGCCATGGACGTGTCGAAGATGATGGTCCCGACGGCGCCACTCAGCTAGCTGCCGCGTGCGACCTTTCATTCGCAACCTGATCGGGCTGGCCGGCTTCTTCCTCATCTGGGAGGGAGCCGTCCGGCTCGGCCTGATCGAGCGGGTCTTCCTGCCGACGCCGACCGATGTGGCGGCCCGGCTGGTCGACCTGCTCGGTCAGGAGTCCTTCCAGCGTGACGTGATCGCGACGGTGCTCGCCTGGCTGATCTCGCTGTGCGTCGCGCTCGCCATCGCCGTGCCGGCGGGGCTGCTGCTCGGCAGCGTCCCGTCGGTGCGGGCGGCCACCCGGGTGCTGATCGAGTTCCTGCGGCCGATCCCACCGGTGGCGCTCATCCCGCTGATCATGATCGTGCTCGGCTCCGGGCCGGACGCGAAGATCACGCTCGCGGTCTACGCGTCGGTGTGGCCGATCCTGTTCAACATCATCTACGCGCTGGACGAGATCGATCCACTGCTGGTGGACACCGCGCGGTCGTTCGGCGACGGGCGGCTGCGGGTGATGGTCGGCGTGGCCCTGCCGCACGCCGCGCCCTTCGCGTTCACCGGCCTGCGGCTGTCCGCGGCGATCGCGCTCATCGTGACCGTCAGCACCGAGTACCTGGCCGGCAGCGAGATCGGCGTCGGGGCGTTCATCATCGACACCGCCACCACCGCCGGCAAGATGGACATGGTGCTCGCCGGCACCGTGGTGATCGGCACCGTCGGCTACCTGGTCAACGAGATCCTGGAGCGGCTCGGCCGCCGGATCTTCCGGTGGAGCGACACCACCCGAGCGGAGGCGCTGACATGAGGCGGCTCACCGGCTTCGCCCAGCGCTGGATCGTCTTCGCGGTCGCCGTGGTGCTCTGGCAGCTCGGCGCCGCCGCGGCGCGGAACCCGTTCTTCCCCACCCCGCTGGAGATCCTCGGCGCGTGCCGGGAGCTGTGGTTCACCACCGACGACGGCGGGTTCGGGCTGTCCACGACGGTGCGCGTGGACATGCTGCCCAGCCTCGGGCGAGTGCTCGGCGGCTGGGCCATGGCGGCCGTGCTGGGCGTCGCGATCGGCACCGCACTCGGCCGCTCGCGCACCGGCATGCAGTACGTCGGGCCGCTGTTCGCGTTCTTCCGCACGCTGCCCTCACCGGCGCTGGTGCCGGTGTTCATCCTGCTGTTCGGCATCGACAACGAGATGAAGCTCGCGCTCATCGTGTTCGGCTGCATCTGGCCGATCCTGCTGAACACCGTGGACGGCGTACGCTCGGTGGACCCGGTGAAGACCGACACGGCCCGGTCGTTCCGCACGCCCCGCGGGCAGTGGGTGACCATGGTCGTGCTGCCGGCGGCGCTGCCGAAGATCTTCGCCGGGCTGCGGCTGAGCCTCGCGATCGCGGTGATCCTGATGGTGGTGTCCGAGATGGTGGGCACGACCAGCGGGATCGGGTACCAGCTCACCTACGCCCAGAGCCAGTTCGACATCACGGTGATGTGGGCGTGGATCGTTTTGCTTGGCATCATCGGTTACGGGCTGAACCTCGCGCTGCTCGCCGTCGAGCGCCGAGCGCTTCGCTGGCAGCCGACTCGGGCGGCCGTCGCGGCCGCGAAGGCAGGAGGGTGACATGCCGACCATGCTCGAGGTGCGAGACCTCGTGCACCAGTACGGGACCGGACCCGGCGCGCACACCGCGGTCTCGGAACTGACGTTCACCGTCGCCGAGGACGAGCTCGCGTGCATCGTCGGGCCGTCCGGGTGCGGCAAGTCGACCCTGCTGCGCTGCATCGCCGGCCTGATCCGGCCGTCGGCCGGAACCGTCACGCTGCACGGCGACCTCGTGCAGGGGGTGCCGGCCGACCTCGCGGTGGTGTTCCAGGACTACAGCCGGTCGCTGTTCCCGTGGCTGTCGGTGCGCGGCAACGTCGAGTTCCCGCTGCGCACCCGGGTGTCCGGTCGCGGGGCGCGGCGCGCGCGGGCGATGGAGGCGCTGGAGTGGGTCGGCCTGGCCGAGGCGGCGGGCAAGTACCCGTGGCAGCTGTCCGGCGGCATGCAGCAGCGGGTGTCGATCGCCCGGGCGCTGGCGTCGCAGCCGTCGCTGCTGCTGATGGACGAGCCGTTCGCGTCGGTCGACGCGCAGACCCGGGCCGAGCTCGAGGACCTGCTGCTGCGGGTGCGCCGCGAGCACGGGAGCACGGTGCTGCTGGTCACCCACGACATCGACGAGAGCGTCTACCTGGGCGACCGGGTGCTGGTCCTGTCCCGCTCCCCCGCGACGATCGTCGCCGACCTGACCGTCGACCTGCCGCCCCAGCGTGACCAGATCACCACCCGCGGCTCGTCGACCTTCGTCGAGCTGCGCACCGAGATCGCCCGCCTGCTGCACGACAAGCCCGCCTCGGCCGAGCCCGCGCCGGTCGAGCCGGCGAAGTCGGAGGACGAGCTGGCGGCGGAGCGCTTCCTCGCGGCGGAGCGGGAGGAAGCCCGGCAGCAGTCCCGCTGACGGTTGTCCACAGGCTCGCCGCCGGGCACCGTTTCGTGTCGGCGGTCGCCGGTAGCGTGGTAATCGGGGGCCGGAGGCCACGGGCCGTTCGGCCCGAGGTCGTGTGGAGCCCTCAGTACAACACCGTGGGGTTCGGGTCCACCTGGACGTGGATCACCGTCGGGCGGTCGTCGGACAGGGCCGCGGTCAGGGCCGGCTTCAGCTCGTGCGGGTGCTCCACCCGGTGGGTGGCACACCCCATCCCGGTCGCGAGGGCGCCGAAGTCGATGCCGCCCAGCTCGACCCCGGGCAGCTTCGCCGGGCCGGACAGGATGTCGACGGCCGCGTACTTGTTGTTGTCCAGGATCACGAACGTCACCGGCAGGTGCTCGCGCGCCGCCGTCCACAGGGCCTGGATGCCGTACATGCTCGACCCGTCCCCGAGCACGGCCACCACCGTGCGGTCCGGCGCCCCGATCGCCGCGCCGACCGCCGCCGGCAGGCCGTAGCCCAGCGCGCCCCCACCGGTGCTGAGCAGGCCCGCCCGCCGCGCCCGCACCGGCAGGTACTCCCGCCGCACCAGCAGGTGGCTGGGGATCTCCTCGACCAGCAACGCGTCCTCGGGCAGCTCGTCGGCCATCGTGGCGAAGACCCACTCGACGGTGATCGGGGTCGACTCCGGCGGGCGCGGGCGGCGGGCGCGGCCCGCGGGGACCGGGCGCGACGGCTCGGCGACCGCCGCGGTCAGGGCGCGCACCGCGGCCCGCACGCCGGACCGGATGCCCACCCCCTCCCGGGCCCGCGCCAGCACCTGCTCGTCGTCGCTGACCAGGTACAGCGGGGGCGGCCGCAGGTCCGACGAGCCGCGGTACACGTGGTAGAGGAACGCCGGCCCGCCGAGCACCATGGCGAGATCGTGCGCCGCCAGCGCCTCGAACGTGCCGCACTCCTCCGGCGGCAGGAAGCCCAGGAACTGCGGGTGGTCCTCGGGGAACGAGCTGCGCCACGACATCGGGCTCGCCCACACCCCGGCCCGCGCCCGCTCGGCCAGCTCGACCACGTCGGGGATCGCGCCCTCCGCGTCCACGCCCGGCCCCACCACCAGCGCCGGGTTCACCGCACCGTCCAATGCGGACACCAGGCCGGCGAGCGCGGCCGGGTCCGGGGCGAAGCCGGGGATCGGCGGGCGCTCGGGCAGCGGGTCGCACTCGGCGTCCCAGTCGTCGGCCGGGACGGACACGAACACCGGACCGCACGGCGGCTGGGTCGCCACGTGGTACGCCCGCGCGATCGCCGCCGGCACGTCCTGCGCGCGCGCCGGCTCGGCCGCCCACTTCACGTACGGGCGCGGGAACGCGGTCGCGTCCAGCGCCCCCAGGAACGGCTCGCCCGGCAGCAGCGAGCGCACCTGCTGGCCGGCCAGCACGACCAGCGGGGTGTTGTTGCGGTACGCGGTGAACAGGTGCCCGAGCCCGTGCCCGACACCGCCCGCCGAGTGCAGGTTCACCAGCACCGCCCGCCCGCTCGCGTGCGCGTAGCCGTCGGCCATCGCGACCACCACCGACTCCTGCAGGCCGAGCACGTAGCGGAAGTCCTCGGGGAAACCGGTGAGGAACCCGATCTCGGTGGTGCCGGGGTTGCCGAAGATCGTCGTCAGCCCGCAGGAGCGCAGCAGGTCGCGGGTGGCGTCGCGGACCGACGTCACGACTTCGCCCGGCTGTCGTGCCCGGTCTCGTCGAAGCCGATGACCGGCGCGATCTCCACGCCGAGCGCGCCGGCGCCGATGATCTTGCGCGCCGCCTGGTTGCCCATCGGCATGAAGGTGCCCGCCTGGGCGTCGCGCCACATCCGTTCGTAGGGCAGCTTCCGCGAGTAGCTCGCACCGCCGAGCACGTCGACCAGCCTGCGCAGCACCAGCGTCGCGTTGTTGCTGGCCACGTACTTCACCAGCGCGCAGCGGGCGATCCCCTCCTGCACGCCGAGGTCGAACAGCCGCCGCGAGCCGACCTCCTCCGCGTGCCGGTAGGTCAGCGCCCGGGCGCTCTCGACGAGGATCTCGCACTCGCCGATGGTGTCCTGCACCAGCGGGTCGGCGCCCTTGCCGCGCGCGGCGAGCTGGGTGGCCGTCCACTCCACCGCACCCGCGGCGATGCCGGTGTACACCGCGGCGAACGCGCCCATCGCCCACGACCACACGGTCTCGAACACCCGCGCGTCGAGGTGACCGACGGGCAGCGAGTGCACCACGTCCTCGTCGGCGACGAACACGTCGGCGTAGGCGAGGTCGTTGCTCTGGGTGCCGCGCATGCCCATGGTGTCCCAGGTCTGGTGCCTGGTGACGCCCGGCGCGTCGAGCGCGACCCGGCACAGCAGCAGCCGGGGACCGCCCTCGGCGTCCTCGTACCGCGCGGTCGTGGAGCAGTGCGTGGCCACCGCGGTGTTGGTGGCGTAGGCCTTGCGGCCGGTCAGCCGGAACCCGCCGTCGACCTTGACCGCGACGGTCCGCGCGTCGGTCATGTCGTTGCGCATGCCGGGCTCGCTGGTGACCGACGCCCAGATCAGCTGGTCCTCGGCGGCCATCCGCAGCAGGTCGGCCAGCCGCGGGTTCCTGGTGCGCCGCCAGACGCTGGCCCACTGGCCGATCGGCGAGATGTGCATCGCGACCGCCAGCGCGGTGGAGCCGTCCCCCATGGCGAGCCGTTCCAGCACCGGCACCAGCTCGGCCAGCGTGGCCCCCTGGCCACCGAGCTCGGTGGGCACGGTCAGCCGCAGGAAGCCCGCGGCGCGCAGGTCGTCGTAGTTCTCCAGCGGGAACGTGTTGTCCCGGTCGTGCTCGGGTGCGCGCTCGGCGAACGTGTCCGCGAGCTTCCCGGCGATGTCGACGAGTTCTTGCTGACGTGGCGTGAGGCAGCGGTTCACCCGGTCAAGCTACCTCACGAAAAAGAGTGGCTCCCGCCCGAACCGGGGGCCGGGCGGGAGCCGGGAAGTCAACTGGCCGTGCCCTTCGGCGCGGCCCGGCAGAGCGTCAGTTTCGGCTCCGGATAGGTGACCGCGTCGGCCGCGGCGTCCTTGCCGCACTTGGCCGCGTCGTCGCTGCCGTCGATCACCTTGACCACCTGGAACTCGGCGTCCTTCGCGCAGTCGGCGCGGACCACCACCTGGCCGTCGGCCTTGAAGCAGTCGCCCTCCTTGGCGTTGAGCACCAGGCACAGCAGCAGGTCGTTGCTGCCGCCGGTCTCGGTGTAGGCCACGTAGTTGCCGTTGGGGCACTTCGCGCCGGCGTCGCCCTTGGTGAGCCCCACCTTGTACAGCGCGTCCTTGGAGCCGCACTCGACGATCGTGATGTCGGCGTTCGCGACGTCGTTGACCTTGATGCAGTCGCCGGCCTTCGCGCTGGACGGCTCGTCCTTCTGCAGCCAGATGACCACGACGGCGACCACCACGACGATCGCCAGCAGCACGACGATCCTGATGATCTTCGAGTTGCCCTTCTTGGGCGCCGGGGGCGGGGCGGCGCCCGGCTGGATCCCGGGCGCCGGCACCTGGGTCGTCGGCTGGTCGCTGGGCGGCGGGCCGTAGGGGTCACCCGGTGGCGGGCCGCCGTACGGGCCGCCCGGACCACCCGGGCCGGGACCTCCCGGTCCGCCAGGTCCACCCGGTCCACCCGGACCGCCGGGACGGCCGCCGGGCGGACCGTACGGCTGGCCGCCGGGCGGCGTCTGCGGCGGGCGGCCGGGCGGCGGACCGTACGGGCCGGGGCGACCGGGCGGGCCGCCCTGCGGGCCCTGCGGACCCGGGCCCTGCGGGCCTCGCGGAGGGCCGCCGTAGGGCCCGGAAGGCGGCGGGTAGTTGGGCGTGTTCATGTGCGCACCTCGCGGATGTCTGGCCCGGGGCCAGCTGAAGTCGGTCCTGTGCGGAGGATCAGAAATGTACGCGGTGCGACCGGCGACCGTGGCGGAACCCGAAACAACCGGACGAAACAACACCGTCCGTCATCATCCGGTCGCAGCGGTCACCCGACCCGGAGCCGGCAGATGGTGAGTGGTGGCTCTGGGTAGGTGAGCGCGTTCCGTGCGTCCGCACCACACTTCTCCGCGTCCTCGGTGCCCTCGAAGATCTCGCCCACCTTGTAGCTGGCGTCCGGCGAGCCGCACTCCACCCGGCTGTCGTCCAGTTCGGTCTCGTGGAAGCACTCGCCCTCGTGCGCGTTGAGCGTCATGCACAGCAGCAGGTTGTTCGCCTCGGTGTAGGACACGTAGTTCTCACCGGGGCACTGCGCCGTGCTGTCGTCCTTGCGCACGCCGACCTTGTAGACGGCGAGCGGGTCCGCGCAGTCGATCGGCTGGATGTCGGCCTCGGTGGCGCTCGCGTTGTTCACCTTGATGCAGTCGCCGACCTCGGCGTCGACCGCCGCGCCCGGCCCGACCGGCGGCAGCGTCGAGGTGGGCGCCGCCGAGGTGGGGGCCGGGCGGCTCGTCGCGGGCGGGGCGGCGGTGTCCCGCGGTTCCTCGTCGCCGGTCAGCAGCAGCACCGTGGTGACGACGCCGGCGAGCAGGATCACCGCGCCGGCGACGACCAGGTAGGCGATCCGGTTGGCGGGCGGCGGCGGCGCGCGGTGGCTGGCGCCACCGCCGGAATGCGGCCCGTACGGTGTTTGTTGCGCATAGGGCCGGCGTTCGCCGTACGGTTGCCGGTCAGGGGCGGGCCTGCCCGCGGGCGGTGGCCGGCCGTGGGGCTGCCGGCCGGGTGGCGGCGGCCCGTACGGTTGCTGTCCGCGCTGCGGTTGGACGCGCGGCGGGGGGCCGTACGGTGGCGGACCCGGAGCCCGCCCGGGCGGCGGACCCGGTGGCGGTTGAGCACGAGGGGGCTGACCATGAGGTGGCGGGACGTGGGGCCGGGTGGGCCGGCCGCCGTACCCGCCCGGCGGCTGACCGCGGCCGCCCGGCCGGCCGTACGGGCCCGGCTGGTACGGCGGCGTCGTCATGAACGGCAATGTAGACGAGGAGATCGCGAGACGTGACCGATGGCCCGCTGATCGTGCAGTCGGACAAGACCCTGCTGCTCGAGGTCGACCACCCCGGCGCGAACGACGCGCGGATGGCCGTCGCCCCGTTCGCCGAGTTGGAGCGCGCGCCCGAGCACGTGCACACCTACCGGGTGACGCCGCTGGCGTTGTGGAACGCGCGGGCCGCCGGGCACGACGCCGAGCAGGTCGTCGACGCGCTGACCAGGTTCTCCCGCTACCCGGTGCCGCAGCCGCTGCTGATCGACATCGTCGACACGATGGGCCGGTTCGGCAGGCTGTCCCTGCAGAACGACCCGGCGCACGGCCTCACGATGTCCACAACGGACCGAGCGGTGCTCGAGGAGGTGCTGCGGCACAAGAAGATCGCGCCGATGCTGGGTGACCGGATCGACGACGACACGGTCGTCGTGCACCCGAGCGAGCGCGGCCGGCTCAAGCAGGCGCTGCTGAAGGTCGGCTGGCCGGCGGAGGACCTGGCCGGCTACGTCGACGGCGAGCACCACCCGATCGCGCTGCGCGAGGAGGGGTGGCAGCTGCGCGACTACCAGCGCCAGGCGGCGGACACCTTCTGGGCCGGCGGCTCCGGCGTGGTCGTGCTGCCCTGCGGCGCGGGCAAGACGCTCGTCGGCGCGGCCGCGATGGCCCAGGCGCAGGCGACCACGCTGATCCTCGTGACGAACACCGTGGCGGGCCGGCAGTGGAAGCGCGAGCTGGTGGCGCGGACGTCGCTGACCGAGGACGAGATCGGCGAGTACTCGGGCGAGCGCAAGGAGATCCGCCCGGTCACGATCGCCACGTACCAGGTGATGACGCGCAGGACGAAGGGCGAGTACCGGCACCTGGAGCTGTTCGACTCCCGGGACTGGGGCCTGGTCGTCTACGACGAGGTGCACCTGCTGCCGGCGCCGGTGTTCCGGATGACCGCCGACCTGCAGTCGCGGCGGCGGCTGGGCCTGACGGCGACGCTGGTCCGCGAGGACGGCCGGGAGGGCGACGTGTTCTCCCTGATCGGCCCCAAGCGCTACGACGTGCCGTGGCGCGACATCGAGGCGCAGGGCTGGATCGCGCCGGCGGAGTGCGTCGAGGTGCGGGTGACGCTGACCGACAGCGAGCGGCTGGCGTACGCGACCGCGGAGCCCGACGAGCGGTACAAGCTGTGCTCGACGGTCGAGACGAAGATGCCGGTGGTGCGCAAGATCCTGGAGCGGCACGCGGGCGAGCCGACGCTGGTGATCGGGGCGTACCTGGACCAGCTGGAGGAGCTGGGCGCGGCGCTGGACGCGCCGATCGTGCAGGGCTCGACCCGCAACTCCGAGCGCGAGCGCCTGTACGACGAGTTCCGGCGCGGCGAGCTGCGCACGCTCGTGGTGTCCAAGGTGGCCAACTTCTCGATCGACCTGCCCGAGGCGACGGTCGCGGTGCAGGTGTCCGGGACGTTCGGGTCGCGGCAGGAGGAGGCGCAGCGGCTGGGCCGGCTGCTGCGGCCCAAGGAGGACGGCCGGCAGGCGCACTTCTACTCGGTGGTGTCGCGCGACACGCTGGACACCGACTACGCGGCGCACCGGCAGCGCTTCCTGGCCGAGCAGGGCTACGCCTACACGATCCGCGACGCCGACGACTTCCTCGGCCCCGCCCTGCCCACCAACCCCACCCCCTGAACCCCGAGTCTCAAGCCGACAAACGCAACCTCAGGGGTACCGTGACGGCACTCAGCCACAGTCAACCGGACGTCCGCGGCGGTCGCCGGAACGCAACCGACTGATTTAATTCCGGGGAGGCGGACCGGCGAGGTCGGCCTCGGCGACGACCTTGGTGATCGGGGCGACGATCAGCAGCTCGCCGGGGACGGCGTTGCGGCGGCCGAACTCCTCGCCGCGGTCGGCACCCATGTAGCGCGCGCCCAGCCGGACCGACCAGGGCAGCATCCGCGCCGGGTCGTCCACGATCGTGGCCGAGGCGTAGAACATGACGTAGGAGTACGGCGGCTCCTGGAGGTCCACGGCCATCGCGAACCGCGGGTCGCGCCGCAGGGCCTTGCCCTTCACCGTGTCCGCGCCGGTGTTGAACACGATCCGGTCGACCCCGTCGGCCGTGTCGACCAGGAACCAGACCGGCGCGACGTGCGGTGTGCCGTCGGCGCGGACCACGGCGACCTTGCCGGTCCGCGTCCCCGCGGACACGAACGGCAGCCACTCGTCGCGCTCCATGCGGTGGTACATCAGGCCACCTCGGCCAGCACCGCGTCGGTGAACTCCGGCCACGTGTCGATCGCCCACTGCCCGAACGCCCGGTCCGACAGCGCCACGCAGGCCACCCCGGCCTCCGGGTCGACCCACAGGAACGTGCCCGACTGTCCGAAGTGGCCGAACGTGCGCGGCGAGCTGTTCTTCCCCGTCCAGTGCGGGTCCTTGTGGTCGCGCAGCTCGAACCCGAGGCCCCAGTCGTTCGTCTTCTGGTAGCCGAACCCGGGCAGCACCCCGGACAGCCCCGGGAAGGCCACCGACACCGCCTCGTCCAGCGTCGAGGCGGAGACCAGCGTCGGCGACCGGAGCTCCGCCGCGAACCGCACCAGGTCGTCGCAGGTGGACACCGCGCCGGCGCCCGCGGTGCCGGCCAGCCGCGAGGACGACATGCCCAGCGGCGCCAGCACCGCCTCGGTCAGGTACTCGGCGAACGGGATCCCGGACGCCTCGTGCACGGTGTCGGCCAGCACCTCGAACCCGGCGTTGGAGTACATCCGCCGGGTGCCGGGCGCCGCCATGACCTTGTGCTCGTCGAACGCCAGGCCCGAGGCGTGCGCGATCAGGTGGCGCACCGTCGACCCCTCGGGCCCGGCCGGCTGGTCCCATTCGACCGCGCCCTCCTCGACCGCGACCAGCGTCGCGTAGGCCGTGAGCAGCTTCGTCACCGACGCCAGCGGGAACTCCCGGGCCATCGGCCCCTCCGCGGCCAGCACCGTCCCGCCGGACCCGACGACCGCCGCCGCCGCGTGGTCCACCGGCCAGCCGGCCACCGCACGCACACTCTCCATGCGGACGACGTTACTCACCGGGACGCGTCAGCCCGTCCTCGGCGGCACCCGAGGACAGCACCACCCGGTCGGTGCGCACGAGCGCCTCCGCGCGCCGCGCCGGGTCCACGCTGGTGTCCGTGGACAGGTTGCGCAGCCGGATCGGCGGGCCGAGGTCGACCAGCGTCGGCAGGTACTCCGCCCGGTCCACGGTCCAGCCGTCCGGGCCGCGGCTGAACCGGAAGCGGGCCATCACGCCCTCCTCGGTGGTGCCGCGGGGCTGCTCGTGGCGGGCCACCTGGTTGCCCAGCCCGTAGGCGACCCACTTGCCGTCGATCTTCTCGAACGGCTGCACCACGTGCGCGTGGTGCCCGACGATCAGGTCCACCGCCGGGTCGGCGAGCACCTTGCGCGCGACCTGGCGCTGGAACGCGGTCGGGGCGGACTGGTTCTCGGTGCCCCAGTGCAGGCTCGCGATGACGACCTGGGCGCCCGCCTCGCGGGCGGCCCGGGCCGCGGCGAGGATGCGGTCGACGTTGATCACGTTGCCCATCCACGGCGCGGGCGCCTCGGTGCCGACGTTGAACCCGAACGTGAACGACACCTGCCCGACCTTCACCCCGCCCGCGTCGAGCAGCAGCGGTGTGTCCGCCTCCGCCCGGGTGCGCGCCGACCCGGTGTGCGCGACACCGGCCGCGTCCAGCGCGTCCAGCGTGTTCCTCACGCCCTCCGCGCCCTGGTCGAAGGTGTGGTTCGACGCGGTGGAGCACGAGTCGTAGCCGGTCTTCGCGAGCGCGGTGGCGACCTCGGGCGGCGCGGAGAACGTCGGGTAGCCCTCGAACGGGCCGTTCTCGTCGGCGAGCGGCACCTCGAGGTGGCAGATCGCGAGGTCGGCGGCCTCGACGGTGGAGCGCACCCCGGCGAACAGGTCGGTGAAGTCGCGCTTGCCGTCGCCGTCCTTGGTCGCCTGCTCGGTCAGCGCGGGGTGGATCAGCACGTCACCGGTCGCCAGGACGGTGAACGAGTTGCTCGGCGTGCCCTGCGCGGACGCCGAGTCCGGCGAGGGCGGCGCCTGCGGCTGCGGGACGGTGAGGTTGCTGCTGGAGGCGTCGGTGCATCCCGCGACGAGTGCGGTCAGCCCGCACAGGATCACCAGCCATCGACGCACGCGCGACATCCTCCCGGGACGCGCCGACGTGTTTCAAGGGCCGATCGTCGTCAACCCCTCCGGCGGCGGAGCAGCCGGATCACCACCATCAGCACCACCGCCGCGGCGACCAGCGGGACCACCCGCTTGAGCACGGACGGCGCCGCGTAGGCCAGCAGGTCGATCGGCTCGGACTCCGGCCGCGGCTCGACCGCGGCGAGCTTGGGCTTGGCGGCCTTGCCGTCCGCGACCGGCGGGGCGGTCCTGGCCGCGGCCCGTCCCGCCTCGGCGCCGGTCTCGGCCGCCTCGGCCCGCTCGGCCTCGACGACCGACAGTTTCGGCGCCCCGGCCTCGGCGGCACCCGAACCGCCGGCCGGCGCCGCGGCCTGCGCCGGTGCCGCGGAGCCCTCCGCCGCCGGCGCGGCGGCCGCCTCCGGGGCGAGCTTGGTGGCCAGGCACGCGGCGAACGAGTCCAGGATCTTCCCGCCGACCTCGGAGATCAGCCCGCGGCCGAACTGGGCGGGCTTGCCGGTGATCGACAGGTCGGTGCCGACCGAGCCCGCCGTCCCCTCGCCCTCGGCGCGCAGCGTCACGGTGACCGTGGCCGACGCGGTGCCGTTGCCGCGGGTGTCCTTGCCGGATGCCTTGATCACGACCTTGCGGGCGGGCTCGTCCTTCTCCAGGAACTCACCGGACCCCTTGTACTGCAACGAGATCGGGCCGACCTTGACCTTCACCGTGCCCTTGAAGGAGTCCCCGTCCACCTCGCTGAGACTCGCGCCGGGCATGCACGGTGTGACCCGTTCCGGGTCGATCACCGCCGCCCAGACGGTGTCCACATCGGCCGGCACGGAGAACGAGTGCTCGAGCTTCACGCTTGCCTCCCTCGGAGAATCCGCGGCCCCGGACGACGGACTCGTCGCCCGGGGCCGCGGGTCCAGCCTAAGCGCCTACCGCCGCCGCCACCGCCCGGCCGGTGAGGACCCGGGCCAGGTGCCGGCGGTACTCCGCGTCGGCGTTGCCGTCGGCGGCCGGGCTGGTGCCCTCCGCCGCGTGCTGGGCCGCCGCGTTGATCGTCTCGGCCGTCGCGGGCCGGCCGACCAGGGCCTGCTCGACACCGGTCGCCCGGACCGGTGTCGGGCCCATGTTCGCGAGCCCGACCCGGGCCTCGGCGATCGTGCCGCCGTCGACCCGCACCGCCGCGGCCACCGCGACGATCGGCCACGCCTGGGCCACCCGGTTGAACTTCTCGTAGTGCGCGTGCCAGCCGGTGTGCTTGGGCACCCGCACCTCGCAGAGGATCTCGCCCGGCTGCAGCGCGGTCGTGAAGAAGTCCACGAAGAACTCCGCGGCCGGGACCGTCCGGCGGCCGCCGGAGGAGGCGATGACCATCTCCGCGTTCAGCGCGAGCGCCGCGGCGGGCAGGTCGGCGGCCGGGTCGGCGTGCGAGAGCGATCCGCCGAAGGTGCCGCGGTGGCGGATCTGCGGGTCGGCCACGGTCCTCGTCGTCTCGGCCAGCAGCGCGGCGTGCTCGGCGACCAGCGGGTCACCCAGCACGTCGTAGTGCGTGGTCATGGCGCCGATGGCCAGGACGTCGCCCTCGTCGCGGACGCCGCGCAGCTCGCTCACCTTGCCGAGGTCGATCAGCGTGGACGGCGCGGCGAGCCGCATCCGCAGCACCGGCAGCAGGCTCTGCCCGCCGGCCAGCACCTTGGCGTCCTCACCGGCCTCGGCGAGTGCCCGCACCGCGTCGTCCACAGTGGTCGGTGCGACGTAGTCGAAGCCTGCGGGGATCACTGGGCACCTCCGGAGGTGTCGATGGAACCGAGGCCGCCGCCGGCCTCACCGCCCAGGCCGCCCGCGTCGGACTGCCCGGTGCGGATCGCCTGCCACACGCGCATCGGCGTGCACGGCATCTGGACGTCGGACACGCCGAGGTGGCGGACCGCGTCCACGATCGCGTTGACCACCGCGGGGGTGGAGGCGATCGTGCCGGCCTCGCCGACGCCCTTGACGCCCAGCCTGTTGGTCGTCGACGGGCTCTCGGTGCGGTCGGTGACGAACGACGGCAGGTCGGCCGCGGACGGCACGAGGTAGTCGGCGAGCGTGCCGGTGGTCAGCGTGCCGGACTCGTCGTGCACCGCCTCCTCGAACAGTGCCTGCGCGATGCCCTGCGCGAGCCCGCCGTGCACCTGGCCCTCGACGATCAGCGGGTTGATCACCTTGCCGATGTCGTCGACGCAGACGTAGGAGCGGATGCTCGTCCGGCCGGTCTCGGTGTCCACCTCGGTGGCGCACAGGTGGGTGCCGTGCGGGAAGGAGAAGTTCTCCGGGTCGAACGTGGCCTCGGAGTCGAGGTTCGGCTCGATGCCGTCGGGCAGGTCGTGCGCGGCGAACACGGCCAGCGCGATGTCCTGGATGGACACCGACTTGGCCTCCGCGCCCGCGCCCTTCACCCGGAAGGTGCCGGCGGCGAACTCCACGTCGTCCTCGCCCGCCTCCAGCATGTGCGCGGCGACCTTCGCGGCCTTGGCCTTCACCTTGTCCGCGGCGGCCACGACGGCCATCGCGCCGACGGTCAGCGAGCGCGAGCCGTAGGTGTCCATGCCCTTGTGCGAGGACTGGGTGTCGCCGTGCAGCACCTCGACGTCCTCGAACGGCACGCCCAGCTGGTCGGCCACGATCTGGCTCCACGCCGTCTCGTGGCCCTGGCCGTGCGGCGAGGACCCGGTGACCACCTCGACCTTGCCGGTGGGCAGCATGCGGATCGCCGCGTGCTCCCAGCCGCCCGCCCCGTAGGACAGCGAGCCGAGCACCCGCGACGGCGCGAGGCCGCACATCTCGGTGAACGTCGAGATGCCGATGCCCAGCTGGACCGTGTCGCCGCGCTCACGGCGCTCGGCCTGCTCGGCGCGCAGCGCGTCGTAGCCGAACAGCTCCTTGGCCTTGCGCCGTGGCGGCCTCGTAGTTGCCGGAGTCGTAGGTCAGCCCGCACGACGGTGGTGAACGGGAACTCCTCGTGGGTGATCCAGTTCTTCTCGCGGAGCTCCATCGGGTCCATGCCGAGCTCGACGGCCAGCTCGTCCATCATCCGCTCGATCGCGAAGGTCGCCTCCGGGCGGCCCGCGCCGCGGTAGGCGTCGGTCGGCGATCTTGTTGGTGAACACGTTGGTGCACGTGAACCGGTAGGCCGGGAACTTGTAGATCGCGTTGTACATGAACGCGCCGAGGATCGGCACGCCCGGCGTGACCAGCCGCAGGTAGGCGCCCATGTCGGCGAGCAGCTCGACCTTCAGCCCGGTGACCGTGCCGTCGCGCGTCGCGGCCAGCGTCAGCTTCTGGATCTGGTCGCGGCCGTGGTGCCCGGACAGCAGGCTCTCGCTGCGCGACTCGGTGTACTTCACCGGCTTGCCGAGCCGGCGCGCCGACCAGGAAGGTCGAGCACCTCCTCCGGCGTGACCTGCAGCTTGCCGCCGAACCCGCCGCCGACGTCCGGCGCGATCACGCGGACCTTGTGCTCGGGGACGGACAGCGTCATCGCGAGCATCAGGCGCAGGATGTGCGGGATCTGGGTGGCCGACCACATGGTCATCTGCTCGCCGGTCGGGTCGACCATCACCGAGCGGGGCTCCATGAAGGCCGGGATCAGCCGCTGCTGGCGGTAGGTGCGCTCGATCAGCACCTCGGCGCCGCGAGATGGCCTGCTCGACGTCGCTGCCGGTGCCGGCCTCGCCGGAGTCGAAGATCCAGGTGGCGCTGGCGTTGCTGCCCAGGTCCGGGTGCACCAGGTCGGCGCCGTCCGCGACCGCGGCGTTCATGTCGAGCACCACGGGCAGCTCGTCGTAGTCGACGTCGATCGACTCGAGCGCGTCGGCGGCCTCGTAGGCGCTGCGGGCGATGACGACCGCGACCGCCTCACCGGCGAAGTTGACGGTGTCCACGGCGATCGACGGCGCGGGCGGCGACTTCATGTCCTCGGTGATCGGCCACGCGCACGGCAGGCTGCCCTGCTCGTCGGCCAGGTCGGCGCCGGTGAGCACCGCGACCACGCCCGGCATCTCCTTCGCCGCGGACGTGTCGATGCCGGTGATCCGGGCGTGCGCCATGGGGCTGCGCAGGATGGCCATGTGGACCAGGCCGGGCAGGGTGAGGTTGTCCGTCCAGCGGGTGCGGCCGGTGATCAGCCGCGCGTCCTCCTTGCGGCGCCGTGACTTTCCGACCTCCGGTTCCAGGGTCGCGGTCATCAGTTTCCGCCTCCCACCGGCTGGCTCGCGTCGGCGACCCGCTCCGCCTCGG
The DNA here is from genome assembly GCA_963727495.1 of uncultured Actinomycetota bacterium. Lineage (GTDB taxonomy): Bacteria > Actinomycetota > Actinomycetes > Mycobacteriales > Pseudonocardiaceae > Actinophytocola. The sequence goes on from CAVSGQ010000006.1 coordinate 326,775, forward strand.
GACCGGCACCGCCGCTCATGTGGCTCGCGGCGTCGCGCACGGCGCGGACGATGTTCTGGTAGCCGGTGCAGCGGCAGAGGTTGCCCTCCAGGCCCTCGCGCACCGCCTGCTCGTCGGGGTCGGGGTTGTCGGCCAGCAGGTCGATCGACTGCATGATCATCCCCGGGGTGCAGAAGCCGCACTGCAGGGCGTGGTTGTCGTGGAAGGCCTGCTGCACCGGGTGCAGCCGGCCGTCGCGGGCCAGGCCCTCGATCGTGGTGACCTCGCAGCCGTCGGCCTGCACGGCGAGTACCGAGCAGGACTTCACGCTGTGCCCGTCGAGGTGCACGGTGCAGGCACCGCAGTTGCTGGTGTCGCAGCCGACCACGGTCCCGACCTTGCCCAGCCGTTCGCGCAGGTAGTGCACGAGCAACTGGCGTGGTTCGACGTCATCGGTGTACTTGGTTCCGTCAACGGTCACGGTGATGCGCATGGGGCCTCCAATACGACGCAGACGGCCTCGGCTGGTCGGTCGGGAACGCGCGTGAGCGTGCTCACACACACAGGAAGAGAGCCTGCCCCCCGCGGACCGATCGGACAAGTCCGGGCGTGCAAAAGTGGATCTGTGCGCGAAACTGGAAGGAAGCTGACCTACCTGATCGCCGTGTCGGCCGACGGGTTCATCGCCGGGCCGGGCAACGAGGTCGACATGTACCCCGCGCCCGAGTCGTACATGGCACACCTGACCAGCGAGTATCCGGACACCCTGCCCACCCACGGACGGGCGGCGCTGGGCATCGGGGACGCGCCGGTCGAGCGGTTCGACACGATCGTCATGGGCCGGGCGACGTACGCGCCGGCGCTCGCGGCGGGGATCACCAGCCCCTACGCGCACCTGCGCCAGCTGGTGGTCTCCACGACGCTGCCGCCCGATGATCACCCGGACGTGGAGATCGTCGCGACGGACCCGGTGGCGCGGGTGCGCGAGCTCAAGGCGGAGGACGGGCTCGACATCTACCTCGCCGGCGGCGGGCGGCTGGCCGGCTCGCTGTTCGGCGAGATCGACGAGGTGATCGTCAAGATGTACCCGATCATGCTCGGCGCCGGCCTGCCGATGATCTCCGGCGGGTTCGACCCGGCGCCGCTGCGGCGGGTGGACCTGACAACGTTCGACACCGGTCATGTGATCCTGCGCTACATCCGGGCGTAGGGTCGTTCGCAGCGCTTACGATCGGCGACGTGGTCTCCTCCGTCGCAGGTCAGCGGGCTGTTCCGGACGCCTTCCCAGAGTACCGGCGCGGGGTGGCGCTCGGCGCGACCGCGTACGGGCTGTGGGGGCTGTTCCCGCTGTACTGGACGCTGCTGGGGTCGGCGGGCGCGCTGGAGACGCTGGCGCACCGGATGGTGTGGTCCCTGGTCGTCATGCTCGGGGTGCTCTGGTGGCTGAACCGGGGGACCTCGTTCGCGTCGGTCCGGGCGGTGCTCGCCTCGCGGCGGCGGCTCGGCCTGCTCGCGCTCGCGGCGTTGCTGATCGCGTTCAACTGGGGCGGGTACATCTGGGGCGTCAACCACGGCCGGGTGGTGGAGACGGCGCTCGGGTACTTCACCGGGCCGCTGGTGTCGGTGCTGATCGGCGTGCTGCTGCTGGGCGAGCGGCTGCGGGCGGCGCAGTGGGTGGCGGTCGGTCTGGGCGCGGTCGCGGTGGTGGTGCTGGCGGTCGGGTACGGGCAGGTGCCGTGGGTGGCGCTGGTGCTGGCGTTCAGCTTCTCCGGCTACGGGCTGGTGAAGAAGCTCGCCGGGGTGCCGGCCGTGGAGTCGGTGGGCATCGAGGCGGGGATCACGCTCGTGCCGGCGCTGACCTACATCTGCGTGCTCGAGGCGTCCGGCTCGGGGACGTTCTTCTCGCTCGGCGCGGGCCACGCTCTGCTGCTGATCGGCGGCGGCCTGGTGTCGACGCTGCCGCTGCTGGCGTTCGGCGGGGCGGCGGTGCGGATCCCGCTGTCGATGATCGGGCTGCTGCAGTACCTGGCGCCGGTCCTGCAGTTCACGTTCGGCGTGCTGGTGTTCCACGAGCAGATGCCGCCGCAGCGCTGGCTGGGGTTCGCGATCGTGTGGCTGGGCCTGGTCATCCTCACCACGGACGGCATGCGCCGGACGAGGACACCCCGCGCCCTGCAGGCCCCCGAACCGGTGTGACCGCCCGCCCGCCAGTCTCACCCGCGCAACGCCCGGCCCCCACCCTGTCCACGGCCCCCACCCTGTCCCGGGGGCGTCCCGCCTTGCCAGTCTACCGGTCCATTGTGGACTTGAGGGCACGCGAGATCATCATGTGGACAGGCTGCCGGGTTGTGGACAAAAGTGCGGTCAGGGCTCGCGGTGGATGCGGCCGGTGGCCTCGGTGAGGCGGCTGCCCGCGCCGCCCCAGCGCAGCGAGATGATCTCCGCCGCGATCGACACCGCCGTCTCCTCCGGGGTGCGCGCGCCCAGGTCCAGCCCGATCGGCGAGGACAGCCGCGCCAGCTCAGCCTCGGACAGGCCCGCCTCGCGCAGCCGCGCCATGCGGTCGTCGTGCGTGCGCCGCGAGCCCATCGCCCCGACGTAGCCCACGTCGCAGCGCAGCGCCACCTCCAGCACCGGCACGTCGAACTTCGGGTCGTGGGTCAGCACCGCGATCACCGTGCGCGCGTCGAGGCGCCCGGCCTCCGCCTCGGCCGCCAGGTACCGGTGCGGCCAGTTCACGACGACCTCGTCGGCGTGCGGGAAGCGGCTCTTCGTCGCGAACACCGGCCGCGCGTCGCACACCGTCACCCGGTAGCCGAGGAACGCACCGAGCCGGGCCATCGCCGCGGCGAAGTCGATCGCGCCGAACACCAGCAGCCGCGGCGGCGGCTCGAACGAGCTCACGAACACCGACAAGCCCTCGCCTCGCCGCTCGCCCTCGACGCCGTAGTGCAGCGTGCCGGTCCGGCCGCTGGCCAGCATCCCGCGCGCGTCGTCGGCCACCGCGTCGTCGATCCGGGACGTACCCAGGTTGCCGGCGGTCCGCCCGGGCCACACCACCATCCGCCGGCCCAGCCGGTCCGGGTCCGGGTGCGCGACGACCGTCGCGAGCGCCACCGGTTCCTCGTTCTGGATCGACTTGGCCAGGTCGACGAACTCCGGGAAGCCGGCGGCGGTGATCCGCTCGGTGTAGATGTCGATGATGCCGCCGCAGGTCAGGCCGACCGCGAACGCGTCGTCGTCGCTCACCCCGTAGCGCTGCAGCACCGGCACGCCGTCCGCGAGGACCTGCTGCCCCAGCTCGTAGACCGCCCCCTCCACGCACCCGCCGGACACGCTGCCCGACACCGTCCCGTCCGGCGCGACCAGCATCGCCGCGCCGGGCGCGCGGGGTGCCGACGAGAACGTCGCCACCACCGTCCCGAGCGCGATCGGCTCGCCCGCCGAGTAACGCCGCACCAGCTCGTCCAGCACGTCACGCACGGCGTACCTCCGTCAGTAGCTCCTCGAGCGTCGCCAGGCTGTGCCCGGCGAGCAGCAGGTCCAGGTGTGGCAGCGCGGCCGCGATGCCGGACTGCACCGGCGCGTAGCCGTCCCGCCCGGCGTGCGGGTTCACCCACAGCACCGCGTGCGCCAGCCTGCGCAGCCGCGCCAGCTGCTCGCCGAGCAGTGCCGCGTCGCCGCGCTCCCAGCCGTCGGAGAACAGCACGACGACCGAGCGCCGCGCCAGCCCGCGCTGCCCCCAGCGGTCGAGGAAGGCCCGCAGCGTCTCGCCGAGCCGGGTGCCGCCCGCGAAGTCGGGCACCGCGCGGGACGCCGCGGACAGCGCCTCCTGCGGGTCGCGGGCACGCAGCTGCCGGGACAGCCTGGTCAGCCGGGTACCGACGGTGAACACCTCGGTGGTGGCCGGGGCCGCGCGGGTGACCGCGTGCGCGAAGCGCAGCAGCGCATCGGCGTAGGGGGTCATCGAGCCGGACACGTCCACCAGCAGCACGACCCGCCGCGGCCGGCGCCCCCGGTTGCGGTACGAGAGCCGGATCGGCTCCCCGCCCGCGGCGCGCATGGTGCGCAGCACCCTGGGCACGTCCAGCCGGCCCGACCGCATGGGCCGGAACCGCATCGAGCGGCGCTGCGGCGGTTCCAGGCGCAGCGTGGCGATCAGCTCGCGCAGGTGCTCGCGCTCGGCGGCGGTGAGGGTCGAGATGTCCCGGTGCCGCAGCACCTCGGTGTCGCTCGCGGCCACCTTCAGCTCGTCGGTCTCCCGCTCGGCCTGCGTGCCGCCCGCGGACACGTCGGTCAGCGCGGCCATCGTGGCCTGCCGCGGCCGCTGCTGCGCGGCGCCCCGGCGCCTGCGGGGCGGCCGCGCGGTGAACCACGCGGCGAACGCCTCGTCGTAGCGGGGCAGGTCGTCCGGCTCGGCGCAGAGGGTGAGCCGACCCGCCCAGTACAGCTGGTCCGGGTCGGCCACGTTCACCTCCCGGACCGCGCCCAGGTACGCCTGCACGCGCTGGGCGTCGGCGGGCAGACCCGCCTCGCGCAGCACGGCGGCGAAACCGACCAGACCCGGCAACGGGTCGAGCGTGTCGGACGAGGGCACCCTTTTATTGTTACTCGTTCAACGGTCTAGTTTCAGGGGCGACCTCACCCACGGACAGCTGATGCCGGACGACCAAGCGACGCTCACCGACGAGCTCAAACGGCTCCGTAAGGGCCGCGGCGTGCACGCGGCCAACATCGCCGAGCGGGCCGGGCCCGCGCTGCGGCGGCTGTGCGGCCTGCGCCCGGACGACGTCGCCGCGACGGTGCGTGACCGGCTGGTGACCACACTGCGCGAGCTGGCCGGCGAGCTGCCGGACGACCTGGAGCTCGCGCTGCTGGTCGAGCTCGGCATGCACGACGGGGCCACCCAGCAGCAGCTGGGCGAGCGGCTGGACTGGCTCGCCGCACGCATCGCGCGGGACGCGCGGACCGCGCGCCGGCGGGCCGACCTCGCCTGCGAGCGGCTCGCGGAGCTCGCCGGCGCGCTGCCGGAACGGGCCCCGGAGGCCGGCGACGGGTGGTACGTGCGGCGGTTCACCGCGCTGGTGCGGCTGGACGGCCGGGCGCCCGAGGTCACCGAGACGCGGACGGTCGTCGCCACCCGCGACGGGGTCGGCGAGCTGGAGACGGCGTTCAGCCTCCCGCGGCATCCGGCCGACCGGCGCCCGACGCACGACCTGGGGGTGGCGCTGCTCTACGGCGGGCGGCTGGTGCGGCGCCAGCAGCGTTCGGAGAGTCACTTCGAGTTCGCCGTGGAGCTGCCGGCGGCGCTGGGGGCCGGCGAGCACCACGAGTACGCGCTGCGGCTGCGGGTGCCCGACGGGCAGCCGGTGCGCCAGCACTACGTGTTCATCCCGCACCGGCGGTGCGACCTGTTCGAGATGCGGCTGCGATTCGACCCGGCCCGGGTCCCGCGGCGGCTGTGGCGGGTGACCGAGTCACCGGTGCGGGTGATCGACGACGGGCAGCCCAGCGGCGAACCGCTTGAGGCGGATCCGGCCGGGGAAATCCATCAGGTATTTCCGGGTCCTCGGCAGGGGTTCGCCTACGGCGTGCAATGGAACGGTTGACACCACAAAAATAGAGTGAGCCGACCGGTTCGAAACCGGCCGGCTCACCCTACCCCCAGCTCCGGAAATTGCTCAACCGACCTGCGAGATCAGCGTCGCCGCCAGGTCGGTCAACCCATGTGACTCCATCACCGGTCCTCTCCTACCGACTGCCCAGGCGACCCATCCGTCACCTGGGTCGAGGCCGGCCGGGACGGCAGGGAGCCCGGTGCCGACAGAGCCGACGAGCTCAGCCACACACCGGCGGCCACTCCCACGAGCAGGCAGAACAACGCGAGCTTGAGCGCGAACGAGATCGGGCAGTATGTTCGCACGTTCCAGCCCCTCCCCTTTTTCTTTCCCGACTACCCCGACAATTCGAGGATCACATGAGGGAGGGAATCAATCTGCGTCACCTGACACACAGGTCGGCGCGGCGAACTCGCGCGGGAACGGCGACAACCTGCCAAATAGTGGCCAAAGTCATCGGGAAATCCGACCGAGATGCGCGGAAACCCGAATACAATACCGCGGCATCACCACCGGACCCGGCACCGGCCGGATCACGGCCGGCGCCGGGCGGGACTCCCCGCCGCGACCGTTGGCCAGGTAGCGAAAGCCGGGCGCGAGGAGTCTGGGGGCGGGTCGTTCGAGGAGCCGTCCACTTCGGAGCGGAAGGGACGGCTCCGGCGACCGGATGGCGGCCGCCGCGGGCGGGCACCGCGACCGGCCCGCGACAGCGCGGCGGCGCCATCCGGCGGGGACACCGGACTAGCGTTCACTCCTCCGGCGAACGATGCTCACGGTGTCTCCCTTTGGTTCGGCGCGCCGGGCACAACTATGCGACACGCCCGCGGAACAAGCGACCGATTTACGCCCGCGAGTCCCCCACTCCCGTTCCGCGAGTCCCCCACTCCCGTCGCGCGAGTCCCCCACTCCCGACCCGCGAGTCCCCCACTCCCGACCCGCGAGTCCCCCACTCCCGACCCGCGAGTCCCCCACTCCGGTCGCGCGAGTCCTCCGTCGCGGACGCGTCGGCGAGGGTGCGCGGCTCACCGCGGGAGCTCACCACGCGAGAAGGTGGGAGGACGGCGCGACGCGTGGCACGACCGGAACCGGCGAGTAACCCCGGAGGACTCGCAGCGCCGTCGCGGGCTCTCCGGACGGAACCGGGGACTCGCCGGACCGGAACGGGGGACTCGCGCGACCGGAACGGGGGACTCGCGGGGGTCAGCCGGCGAGGATCTGGTCCAGGCCGGTGGTGATGACGCGCTGGGCGTCCTCGCGGTACTTGAGGACGGCGCCGAGGGTGGCGGCCGCGGCGGCCGCGTCCAGCTCGGTGCGGCCCAGTGCGCGCAGGGCCTCCGCCCAGTCGATCGACTCCGCGACGCCCGGCGGCTTGAGCAGCTCGACCTCGCGCAGCCGGCGCGCGGCGCTCGCCACCTGGGTGGCCAGCTCGTTCGACAGTCCCGGCAGCCGACGCCGCAGTATCGCCACCTCGCGCGCCAGCGCCGGGTGCTCCAGCCAGTGGTACAGGCACCGCCGCTTCAGCGCGTCGTGCACCTCCCGCGTCCGGTTCGACGTCAGGATCACCAGCGGCGGCACCGTCGCGCGCACCTCGCCGAGCTCCGGCACGGTCACCGCGCTCTCCCCCAGCACCTCCAGCAGGAACGCCTCGAACTCGTCGTCGGCCCGGTCGACCTCGTCGACCAGCAGCACGCACGGCGACTCCTCCAGCGCCCGCAGCAGCGGCCGGGCCACCAGGAACCGCCGGCTGTACAGCGACCGCTCCGCCTCGTCGGAGTCCAGCGAGCCGTGCGAGGCCGCCTCCAGCGCCCGCAGGTGCAGCAGCTGGCGCGGGAAGTCCCAGTCGTAGAGCGCCTGGGTGAAGTCGATGCCCTCGTGGCACTGCAGCTTGATCAGCTGCACGTCCAGCGCCTCGGCCAGCGCCGTGGCGAGCGAGGTCTTGCCGGTGCCCGGCTCACCCTCGCAGAACAACGGCCGGCCCAGCCGCAACGCGAGGAACGCCGCCGTCGCGACCCCCTCGTCCGCCAGGTAGCCGACCCGCTCCAGCGAGCCGGCCAGGTCCCCGGGCGAGTCCACCGGCGCCCACGACGCATCCACCACACCCCGAGCCTACGGGTAGGGGTGATCGCCCGACCCGAAACCGGGGTCGGACCAGGGTCGGACCCGGATGTCCGGGGCCCGCGCGACGGCGATGCTGGAGGCATGAACGAGACAGAAACCGACACCCGTCCCACCCGCACGCTGCGCCGCAGCCGGTCCGACCGCATGGTCGCCGGCGTCTGCGGCGGCATCGCCGACATGTTCGGCGTGGACGCCGCGCTGGTCCGCATCGGCCTGGTCGCGGCCACCCTGCTCGGCTTCGGCGCCGGCGCGATCCTCTACCTGGCCTGCTGGGCGATCGTCCCCGAGGAGTAGGCCAATACAGTGACGGCCGTGACCGAGGAGCAGGACCCCCGAACCGTCTCGCGTCTCGGCACGGCCCGTGCGCTGGTGCTGCTGGCCGCCGTGCTCGCCGTCGCGGCGAGCGCGCTCGCCTGCATGGTCGTCCTGGTGTTCGGCCCGGCGATCCTGGACCGGTCCGGGCTGACCGGCACCGCGGTGCTCGCCGCCGTGGTGTCCTGCCTGGTGGTGCTGGTCTCCGCGATCGCCGCGAGCCTGCTCGCGGTGCGCGCGCGGACCGTCCGGGCGGTCGTCGGCCGCGGCTTCGGGACGCTGCTCGCCGGCGTCGTGCTCGGTCTGGCGGCGCTGCTGCTGCTCATCTCGTCGACCGGATGAGAAAAAGCAGGTGAGAACCCGCCGGTAACACCCGAATGGCCCGTATCTGGCGCCCGCCTCCACGCTCTTGACTGGTGAGACGATCTATCGTTTGAGTAGCCCGGACGGGTGACCAGGAATACGGAGCAGACGCGAAGGCCGGGGGTTGGCACGATGGACCTTGAGCCATCAGGAACACAACCCACGAAGCGGGGTGGGAAGCGGTGACCGAACTGCAGACCGCAAGCGTGGCCAAGCCCTGGGAGGGGCTCGACGGCCGGGATCGGCACGCGGCATGCATGATCGCCGCTCAGGCGGGTGACCGGTCGGCGTTCGACGTGCTGGTCGCCGAGCTCTCGCCGCTCGTGTGGCACGTGGCGCGCAGCAACGGGCTCGACCGGAACACCGCGGAGGACGTCGTGCAGACCGTGTGGCTCGCGCTGCTGCGGCACATCGACCGCCTCTCCGAACCGCGGGCACTGGCCGGCTGGCTGATCACCACCACCCGCCGGGAGGCGCAGCGGGTGGCGCACCGGGGCTACGGCCAGGTCGAGCTGTCGACCGAGGTCGCCGAGCAGCTGCCGACCACCGACCCGTCGCCGGAGCACGAGGTGCTGCGCGACGAGCGGGACCGCCAGCTGTGGGCGGCGTTCCACAAGCTGACGCAGCGCTGCCAGGAGCTGCTGCGGCTGACCGTCCTCGCCGGCCGCGCGGAGTACCGCGCCGTCGCCGAGGCCCTGCACATGCCGCACGGGAGTATCGGACCGACCAGAGGGCGCTGTCTCAACAACCTTCGCGCCCTGTACAACGGGGACAGTGGATCATGAGAACGCATCACCCTGACGACGAGCTGATGAGCCAGGTGGCGCGGCTGGTGAACGAGCTCGATCCCATGCCGCCCGGCTTGGTGGAGCGCGCGCAGTTCGCCGTTGCCATCGACGACATCGACGACACTCGACCTCGAGGTCGCGCGGTGGGCCGACACCCACACCCTCGCCGGGGTGCGCGGCGGCCTGCCCGGCACGATCACGTTCTTCGTCGGCGACCTCACCGTGATGGTGAACGTCACCCGCACCGGTGAACGCCAGCGTATCGACGGCTGGCTGGTGCCCGCCGGTGCGCATGGCGTCGAGGTCCGGGTGGCCGACCAGCCGACGTCGTCCACCACCGCGGACGAGGGCGGCCGCTTCGTGCTCACCGAGGTGCCGCGGGGCACCACCCAGTTGTTGGTACGGATCAACGCGGACCAGTCACGGACCGTCGTGACACCAACTGTCGACTTGTAGCCCGGACAGCCCAGTTCACCCCATTCGGCAGATATTCTCTCGTATCTCGCTGTGACCGCCTGCCTCTTGTCAAGGTGAGGACGCAGCAACTGCTGAAAGGGGAGTAAAGCAATGTCCGAGTCGGCGACGACTGACCCGAAGCCCCCGACCGACCCGCGCAAGCCGTGCGCCGTCTGCGGTTCGACCACGCACACGACCGGCTACCACGAAGGCGGCGTCTCTCCCGAGGGCTACCACGAAGGCGGCCTCGCCGCCGAGGACCTGGGCAAGCCCGGAACGGTGGCCGAGGGCTACCACGAGGGCGGCACCGCACCCAAGTAGCCACGCCCTACCGCAACCGCGCATCGCGAATGCCCTCACCTGCTGGACAGGTGGGGGTCGCGGTGTGCTGCCATTGACCCATGCCACGTGCGCGCAACCGACGTGCTCCGCTCCCGCAGTGGGACGACCCCGCGTCCACCAACGGTGACGGGGTCGTCGCCGGCGTCGCGGCGGCGGCCGAGCTGCGCCTGCGCGCCGTCGAGGTGGCGGCCGCGGCCCGTCCGGCCCAGGCGATCACGCTGCTGCGCCGGGCGCTGCGCACCCTGCCGGTCGACTCGGGCGACCTCGACGCCATCACGGTCCGCACCAAGATCCTGCTGTCGATGGCCTACGTGCAGGCCGAGACCGGACCGATCACCGACGGGCTGGTCCACCTGGGCACGGCGCGCGGCCTGGTCAACGGCATGGCCGAGGGCCCGCACAAGACGGCGCTGCTCGGCTTCGCGAACCAGCAGCACGGGCTGATCCTGCAGCGCGCGGGCCGTGCCGGCGAGGCCATCGGGCTGTTCGACCAGGCGATCGCGCAGCTCGAGGCGAGCCTGGACGGGCCGGCGGGCGATCCGGAGATGCTGGCCAGGGCGTACATGAACCGCGGCCTGGCCTACATCTCGGCGAGCAAGCCGTGGCCGGCCGAGGAGGACATGCGGCGCTGCATCACGCTGTCCGACGCCCACGACTTCCCGCTGATCCGGGCGAAGGCGGTGGGAAACCTCGGCGAGATCGCCCAGCTCGGCGGCGCGATCCCGGACGCGCTGCGCTACTTCGAGGGCGCCGAGCAGGCGTTCCGCGAGATCGCCCCCGGCCTGGTGCCACGGACCAAGATCGACCAGGCCCGGTCGCTGCTCGCCGCCGGGCTCGCCGACGAGGCCGCCCGCCACCTCGACGAGGCGCTGCCCGAGCTGCGCGAGCACCGGATCGGCCAGGACCTCGCCGAGGCCGAGGTGGGCCGCGCGGCCGCCGCGGTGCTGCAGGGCGACCTGACCCTCGCCAGGCAGCTCGCCGCGTCCGCGCGGGGCCGCTTCCGCAAGCGGGGCAGCGACCCGTGGGCCGAGGTGGCCGCGCTGACCCAGCTGCGCGCCGAGGTGGAGGCGGCGCTCGCCGGGGAGCCCAGCAGCGCCACCCCGGCCCGGGCCACCGCGCTCGCCGGCCGGCTGCTCGCCGCCGGGCTCGCCGACGAGGCATCGATGGCCACCATGCTCGCGGTCCGGCTGGCGCTGCGCCGCCGCGGTGTCGACGCCGCGGCGGAGCTGCTGGACCAGGTGCCGCCACCGAGCAAGATCGCTCCCATCGACCACCGGATGCTGCTGCGGCTGTGCCGCGCCGAGGTCGCGCTCGCCCGCGGCCAGACCCGCCGGGTGCTCGCGCAGGCCAGGACGGGGCTGACCGAGCTCGGCGCCGCCCGCGACCGGATGGGCGGGCTGGACCTGGTGTGCGGCACCGCGATCCACGGTTTCGAGCTCGGCCGGCTCGCGGTCAACCTCGTGCTGGACAACGCGCGCACCGACGCCGACGCGCGGCGGCTGCTCGACTGGCAGGAGCGCACCCGCGCGCAGGTGTACCGCTACGAGCCGCTGCCCGCGATCGACGACCCGGAGCTCGCGAGCGCGGTGGCCGAGCTGCGGACGGTGACCCGCGCGGTCCAGCAGGCGCGGCTGGAGCGGCGGCCGACCGTGCACCTGGAGCGGCGGATCACCGCGCTGCAGCGGGAGGTCAGCAGGCTCGGCTGGCACACCAGCCACTGGGGCAGGCCGCGCCCGGTGTCCTCGGCGGAGGAGGTCGTCGAGCGGCTCGGGGACCGCACGATGATCAGCTTCGCGGGGCCGGGCGAGGACCTCGCGGCGATCGTGGTCGGCGGCGGGCGCACCAGGCTGTTCCGGCTGGGCCGCCTGGAGGAGGTGCTCGAGGTGGCCCGGCAGCTGCACGCCGACCTCGACGCGCTCGCGCCCGACGACCTCATCGCGCAGCTCGCGCACGCCGTGTCGCAGTCGGCGCTGAGCCGGATCGAGGCGCTGGACCGGCAACTGTTCGGCGCGGGCGGCATCCCGCCGGAGCTGCTGGAGGATCGCGAGCTCGTGGTGGTGCCCTTCGGCGGGCTGTACTCGGTGCCGTGGGAGTCGCTGCCGACACTTCGCGGCCGCGCGGTGTCGGTCGCGCCGTCGGCGACCGCGTGGGTGAGCGCCGCGGAGACGCCGCCGACCACCGGCCGGGTGGTGCTGGTGTGCGGGCCGGACCTGCCGGACTCGGTGTCCGAACTGGACCAGCTGGCGAAGATCTATCCGGACGCGATCGTGCTGAGCGGCGAGGGGGCCACGAGTGACGCGGTGCTGTCCGCGATGGACGGCGCGAAGCTCGTGCACATCGCCGCGCACGGCACGCACGAGCCGGCGAACGCGCTGTTCTCCCGGCTCGAGCTCGCCGACGGCGGGCTGCTGGCGCACGAGGTGGCCCGGCTGCACCGCCCGCCGGAGCACATCGTGCTGGCCGCGTGCGAGCTGGCGCTCTCACACATCCGGCCGGGCGACGAGCCGCTCGGGTTCGGTGGCGCGATGCTGGCGAGCGGTTCGCGCAGCGTGGTGGCGGCGGTGAACCGGGTCGGGCACCGCTCGGCGGCGCTCACCATGACCGACTACCACCGCCGGCTGGCGAGCACCAGCTCCGCGGCCGACCTCGCGGAGACGATGACCGAGTACCACCGCCGGCTCGCCTCCGGCACCCGCCCGGCCCGCGCGCTCGCCGAGGCGACCGCCGCCGACCCGCTGCGCCGGCCGTTCATCCTGCTCGGCGCCGGCTAGCAGGACCGCCGGCCCGATCCGCCACGCGGGCGTGTCGACCCCTGGCGCCGTCCAGCCGACCCGCCACGCGGGCGTGTCGACCCCGGCGCCGTCCAGCCGACCTCCCACGCGGGCCAACCGACCTCCCACACGGGCGAGCCGACCTCCCACGCGGGCGAGCCGAGTCGCTGCGCCCGGCGAGTGCCACCCGGGCGCGCCGAGCCGGCGACCCGCGGAACCGACTCGACCGCGCCACAGGACGACTCGGCCGCGCCACAGGACGACTCGACCGCGCCACAGGACGACTCGACCGCGCCACAGGTCGACTCGGCCGCGCGACGGGTCGGCTCGGCCGGATGTACCGGAGGTTTGCGCGGAGATCGTCGGCGGATGACCATGGGGCCTACGCGCGACGAGGGGCGGGCAGATGGCGGTCATGGCGGTGGAGTGGACCGACCCGCACTTCCTGACCTCGCTGATCTCGGTGCCGCTGTTCACCGGTGTCATCGGCTACATCACCAACTGGACCGGCGTGATCATGCTGTTCCAGCCCATGCGCTTCCACGGCGCGCGGATCCCCGGCCTGCGCTTCCTGTACCCGTACCTGCCGCGGCGGGTGCAGGTGATCCCGGCGATCACCCACGACGGCCGGTTCGGCTGGCAGGGCATCATCCCCTCGCGGGTGTCGAAGATGGCCAGCATCTCGGTGGACAAGGCGCTGCTGAAGGTCGGCAGCATCGCCGACTTCTACCGCGAGCTCGAGCCGGACAAGATCGCCGACCACATCGCGGCGACGGCGCGGGGCGAGGTCCGCGAGGTCGTCGAGCGGATCATGCTGCGCGAGCACCCGCAGCTGTGGCACGACCTGCCGCCGGTGCTGCGCGAGGCCGTGCACGACCGGGTCCAGCAGCGGCTGCCGGTGATCATCCGCGGGCTGACCGACCAGCTCGGCGAGCACATCGAGGACCTCATCGACGCGAAGCTGCTGGTCATCCGGCACTTCGAGGAGCACCCGGAGCTGATGAACGACATGCTCCGCGAGGTCGGCCGCAAGGAGCTGCGGTTCATGCAGAACTTCGGCTTCTACTTCGGCTTCCCGATGGGCATCGTGCTGGTGTTCATCCTGCGGGCCGTCCCGCAGTGGTGGGTGCTGCCGCTCGGCGGGGCGGTGATCGGCTGGGTGGTCAACTGGATCGGCATCAAGCTGATCTTCGAGCCGGTGTTCCCCCGGCGGATCGGCCCGTTCACCTTCCACGGGCTGTTCCTGCGGCGCCAGCCCGAGGTCAGCGACGTGATGGCGAAGATCATCGCGGACGACATCATCACCATGCGCAACATCGGCGACGAGCTGCTGTTCGGGCCGCGCTCGGACCGCACCCGGCACATGCTGGAGACCTCGCTGCGCCCGGCGATCGACAGCGCCGTCGGGTTCGCCCGCTCCGCGGTGCGGGTCGGCATGGGCACCGAGCGCTACGACCGGATCCGGAACGCGGTGGCGAGCGAGGCGGTCGAGTTCGCCTCGGCGTTCGGCGACACGGAGTTCGGCCGGCAGCAGTCGATCAAGATCAACCGGTTCGTGGCGCGGCAGATGCGCCAGCTGCGCTACGACGAGTTCAACGAGCTGCTGCGCTCGGCCATCAAGCAGGACGAGTGGCTGCTGTTCGTGCACGGCGGGGTGCTCGGCATCGGCGCCGGCCTGATCCACCTGGCGATCTTCGGAGTCTGACATGTGCGCTGGACCCAACGGCCGAGACCCGCTGCGCGAGGGCGCGGGACTGCTGCGGATCGCGGCGGGCGCGGGCTGGAGCACGATGCGGTGGATGGTCGGCACGACCGTCGACACCGGCTCCCGCGTCGTGCGCGGGATCGCCGCGGGCGAGCCGCCGGCCAAGGTCGTGGGCGAGCTGGGCGCGGAGCTGCGGGCCGCGGCCCGGTCGGTGCTCGGCCAGGCGCAGCCGCCGCCGCGCGCCCCGGCGCCGGAGCCCACCGAGCACCACTCGTCGGCCGCCGAGCTGCGGGCGCGCGGCGCGGAGCTGCTGCGGCGCTCGGCGGACGTGCACTTCGTCGAGGACATGCATCCGGCCTACGAGCGGATCCTCGGCGAGCTGACCCCGGACGAGGCGCGGATCCTGCGGTTCCTGGCGAAGGAGGGTCCACAGCCGACGGTCGACGTGCGGACCAACCGGCCGCTGGGCATCGGCTCGGAGCTGATCGAGGCCGGGCTGTCGATGATCGGCCGGCAGGCGGGCGCGCGGAACATGGGCCGTACCAACGCCTACCTCAACAACCTGTTCCGGCTGGGCCTGGTCTGGTTCTCCCGCGAGGAGGTCGAGCCGTCGCGCTACCAGGTCGTGGAGGTGCAGCCGGAGGTCCAGGCGGCGATGGCGAAGGCCGGGCGGGCGCCGCGCACGGTGCGCCGCAGCATCCACCTGACACCGTTCGGCGAGGACTTCTGCCGCACCTGCCTGCCGCTGGACGACTGACCCGGACGGGTCCGGACGGGACGAAGGTCCCACCCGGACGGGACGAAAAGCGGTGGGCCGTGGGCCGCCCGTCCGGCATGCTCGGCGTACGTGACACGAGATCCCGTTGCGGTCGGTGCCGTCCCCACGACCAGCGTGCAGGTCGGCCCCGGCGTGGACCCGTCCTCGATCGACTACGCCCTCGACCGGCTCCGCAGGCTGTGCGAGCCGCACCCCGTGCGCGCGCTGCGCGTGCGGATCAGCCGCGCCGACCACCCGGCCCGGCGCGCCAGGGTGTTGGTCGACGTCTCCGCCGAGGTCGGCGGCCGTACCGCCCACGTCAGCGCCACCGGGCCCGGCCCGCACGCGTCGGTGGACAAGGTGGCCGACCAGCTCACCACCCGGCTCCAGGCGCTCGCCCGGTAGGCCGAACGGCCCGGCCCGCCGGGGCCCGCCGGCACCTGTCCGGCGTGCCGTCCCGCTGGTGCGCTGAGGATGGCGGACAGTGCCCGGGGGAAGGGCGGAGACCATGAGCGACAACCAGGCAGGACGGTTCCGGCGGCGCACGGCGCTCGCCGTCGCGGTGACGATCGCCACGGTGCTGGCGGTGGTCGGCGTGGTCGCGATCATCCGGTCCGGCGGCGAGGAGCCGGGCGCGACCGGACCGGCCACCACCACGACCACCACGGGCGCGCCCGGCGCGACGACCGGAACACCGACCGGGACACCGGCCCCCACCACCTCGACGCCCGGACCGGCCTCGTTCGGCTACCAGCCGCTGTGGCCGTTCGCCAACGCGCACCAGGTGCTGGTGTGGCAACGGAGCTACCGCGCCGGCGGGCACGAGCCGTGGCACCTCGACCCGGCCGCGACCGCGCTCGCGTTCACCAGCGGCTACCTCGGCTTCGACGAGATCGACACCGTGGTGGGCACGGACGTGCGCGGCACCGAGGCGCACGTGACGGTCGGCTACGTGCTGCCCGGCGGCCGGCGCGCCACCGCGGCGGTGCTGCACCTGGCGCGCTACGGCGACGGCGCCGACGCCCCGTGGGAGGTCGTGGGCAGCGGGGACACCGACCTCACGCTGACCACCCCGCGCTACGGCACGACCGTCCGCTCGCCGGTCACGGTCGGCGGCCTGGTCACCGGCGTGGACGAGAACATCGTGGTCCGGGTCCTCCAGCCGAGCGCGACGACCCCGATCGGCACCGCGCCCGGGGTGCCGGCCGGCGGGCAGCGGACCCCGTGGTCGACGGCGGTGACGTTCGACGGCGCGTCCGGCGCGGCGCTGACCGTCGTCGCCGCCACCGGCGGGCACTACCAGGGCGTCGAGCGGTTCGCGATCACCGGCGTGCGGCCCGCGCGCTGAGCGCCGCGGACATGGCGGCGCCCGCACCGGGTGCGCGGTGCGGGCGTCGTCCGGCGGCGGGGGCGGTCAGGTGAAGATGATCTGCCCGCCGGCCGCCAGCTCGTAGAACTCGCCGACGGTGATGATGTCCTTGACCTGGTCGATGAAGTCCTCCCGGCCCAGGCCGAACAGGTCCACCGAGGCCTTGCACGCGTAGAGGCCGGCTCCGGTGTCCGCGATCATCTCGATGAACTCCGGGATCGGCGGGATGTCGAGCGCGCCCATCTTGCGGGCCAGGTACTGCGTCATCACCGCGGAGACGCCCGGCAGGCCGCCCGCCCAGGTCGCCAGGTGCAACCCGGGGTTGCCGACGGTGGCGAGCTTGATGTGCTCGTGGCGCTCCTTGTGGATCGCGTCCATGCCGAAGAAGGTGAAGAACAGGTTCACCTCGATCCCCTCGGCGCGCGCTCCGTTGGCCATGATCAGGGCCGGGTAGACGCCCTCGAGCGAGCCCTTCGACACGATGATGGAGACCTTCTCCAGCTGGTCAGCCATGACGTCCTTCTCTCAGATGCAGCCGCGTGGCTTGGGGATTCCGGCGATCCGGGCGGCGAGCTTGGCCGGGCCCTTGGGGAACAGCTGGTAGAGCTCCTTGACGCTGACCCCGGAGGTCTTGCCGAGCGCCCGGACCGTGGGCCCGGTGCCCTTCTCCGCGAACTCGTGCCGCATGAACTTGATGACCTGCCAGTGCCGCTCGGTCAGCTCGCCGACACCGGTCTCGGCCGCGATCTCCGGCGCCATCTCCTCGCGCCAGGCGTCGGGGTCGGTGAAGAAGCCGTCGTCGCCGACCGTGACCTCGGTGCCGGCGTAGATCTTCGTTGTCATCTCGCCTCCTCCTCAGGATGTGCTGTCCGCGGGGAACCGCTTGCCCGTCACGGGCATCGCGGCCGGGATGCCGGGGACCTCCCGGCCGGGAAGCAGGACGTGCCAGTACAACCAGGCGAACATCAGCTTCCCGAGGTGGTTGAGCCGCGACTCCTTCAGCAGCGGCAGCCCCACCGGCGTGGGGAAGTGGCCGGGCAGCGGCTCGGTGTCGTAGTTGAAGTCGATGAGCAGCGCCTTGCCGAAGCCGCTCTCGATGAAGCAGTTGGTGTGGCCGTCGAAGCTCGCGTCCGGCTCCTCGCCGTGCAGGCACCGGACCACGTTGCGGGCCAGCACCTCGCCCTCGAAGTGCGTCACCGAGCCGGCCTTGGAGGTCGGCACCGCGGCGGCGTCGCCGATGACGAAGATGTTGGGCCGCGCCTGCGAGCGCAGCGTGTGCTGGTCGGTGGGCACGAAGTCGAACTCGTCGCCCAGCCCGGGCGAGCGCCCGACGTAGGACGCGCCGCCGTGCAGCGGCACCACCACCGCGAGGTCGAACTCCAGCTCGCGGCCGTCGTAGGACACCAGCCTGCGGCCCTGCCCGTCCACCTCGCCGGTGTTGAACTCGGTGACGAGCTCGATGCCCTTCTCCTCCAGCAGCCCGGCGAGCGCCTTCGCGGCGACGGGCTTGGTGAACGCCGCGTCGAGCGGTGTGGCGTAGGTCAGCGTGACCTGGTCGCGGATGCCGCGCTCGCGGAAGTACCAGTCGGCGAGGAAGCAGAACTCCAGCGGCGCGACCGGGCACTTGATCGGCATGTCGACGACGTTGACGACGAGCCTGCCGTGGTCGAAGTTGCGCAGCGCATCGGCGAGCGCGGTGGCGCCGGGAAGGTCGTAGAAGGTGTGCACGGTGTGCTGCCAGCCCGGTCCGGTGAGGCCCTCGGTCTCCTCCGGGACGAGCCGCGCGCCGGTCGCGACGACCAGGGCGTCGTAGCGCAGCAACGTGCCGTCGGCGAGGTGAACCCGGTCGTTCTCGATGTCGACGTGGTCCACGGCGGCGCGGTGGTAGCCGATCGCCCCGTGCAGCTGCGCGGACCGCGGCCGCACCAGGTCCGCGGCGTCGGCGAGGCCGAAGGGCAGGAACAGCAGGCCCGGCTGGTAGACGTGGTCGTCGTCCTGGTCGACCACGGAGATCTGCACGTCCAGCGGCAGCAGCCGGCGCAGCCGGTTGGCCGTCAACGTCCCGCCGGTACCCGCACCGAGGATCACCACATGTCCCGTCATGACAGCTCCGCCTCCCCGCAATCGACCCTTGTGGTCACCGTGGACCGACACCTGGCGGTTCGGTACGTACCGGTGGCCGGTTCGCGTCCCGTTCCCCCTGGGTGCGGTCGACCGGCACGTGGGTCGTGCACGGTTCGCGCTGCTCGGCGCTCTGCGGCTGATACAACCGGTGTCATGACTTCACTGTCGGCCCGGACGGGGGCGGGGCGCCGGAGGCGGAAGTCCCAGGTTCCCGGGACCAAAGACGGCAGGGCCCGGACGCGTGGATCGCGTCCGGGCCCTGCCGGTGGTGCGGTGAGCTACGGCTGGATCAGAAGTCCATGCCGCCGGTCGGGTCGCCGGCCGGGGCCGCGGCGGCCTTCTCCGGCTTGTCGGCGACGACGGCCTCGGTGGTGAGGAACAGCGCGGCGATCGACGCGGCGTTCTGCAGCGCCGAACGGGTCACCTTCGTCGGGTCCGGCACGCCCGCGGCGAGCAGGTCCTCGTACACGCCCGTGGCGGCGTTCAGGCCGTGGCCCTGCGGCAGGCCCTTGACCTTCTCCACCACGACGCCACCCTCGTGGCCGGCGTTGACGGCGATCTGCTTGAGCGGCGCCTCGACCGCGACCTTCACGATGTTCGCGCCGGTCGCCTCGTCGCCCTCGAGCCGCAGGCCCGCGAACGCGGCCTCGGCGGCCTGGAGCAGCGCGACGCCGCCACCGGCGACGATGCCCTCCTCGACGGCGGCCTTGGCGTTGCGCACCGCGTCCTCGATGCGGTGCTTGCGCTCCTTGAGCTCCACCTCGGTGGCGGCACCGGCCTTGATCACCGCGACGCCGCCGGCCAGCTTGGCCAGCCGCTCCTGCAGCTTCTCGCGGTCGTAGTCGGAGTCGCTCTTCTCGATCTCGGTACGGATCTGGTTGACCCGGCCCTGGATCTGCTCGGCGTCACCGGCACCCTCGACGATGGTCGTCTCGTCCTTGGTCACCACGACCTTGCGGGCGCGGCCCAGCAGCGAGATGTCCGCGTTCTCCAGCTTGAGGCCCACGTCCTCGGAGATCACGGTGCCACCGGTGAGGATGGCGATGTCCTGCAGGATCGCCTTGCGGCGGTCACCGAAGCCCGGCGCCTTGACGGCCACGGACTTGAAGGTGCCGCGGATCTTGTTGACCACCAGGGTCGCCAGGGCCTCGCCCTCGACGTCCTCGGCGATGATCAGCAGCGGCTTGGACGCCTGCATGACCTTCTCCAGCACCGGGAGCAGGTCCTTGACGGCGGAGATCTTCGAGCCGAACAGCAGGATGTAGGGGTCCTCGAGGACGGCCTCCTGGCGCTCCGGGTCGGTCACGAAGTAACCGGCCAGGTAGCCCTTGTCGAAGCGCATGCCCTCGGTGAGCTCCAGCTCCATGCCGAGCGCGTTGCTCTCCTCGACGGTGACGACGCCCTCCTTGCCGACCTTGTCCAGCGCCTCGGCGATGAGCTCGCCGATCGTGGTGTCGGCGGCGGAGATGGACGCGGTCGCCGCGATCTGCTCCTTGGTCTCGACCTCCTTGGAGGCCTTGTGGAGCTGCTCGGTCACCGCCTCGACGGCCTGCTCGATGCCGCGCTTGAGCGACAGCGGGTCGGCGCCGGCGGCGACGTTGCGCAGGCCCTCGCGCACCAGCGCCTGGGCGAGCACGGTCGCGGTGGTGGTGCCGTCACCCGCGACGTCGTCGGTCTTCTTGGCAACTTCCTTGACGAGCTCGGCCCCGATCTTCTCCCACGGGTCCTCGAGCTCGATCTCCTTCGCGATGGAGACACCATCGTTGGTGATGGTCGGCGCGCCCCACTTCTTCTCGAGCACGACGTTGCGGCCCCTCGGGCCGAGAGTCACCTTGACGGCGTCAGCGAGGGTGTTCAAGCCGCGCTCGAGACCGCGGCGGGCGTCCTCGTCGAACGCGATCAACTTGGCCATTGCGGTGTTGGTCCTCCGTTTGGACGGCACAGTGCCAGGCCAGGCTCGGTGCCCGCGACGGACGGCTGGACGAGCCAGCCTCACCGTCCCGACCTCGTGTGTGTTTTGGCACTCGAAACATTCGACTGCCAGAACCGTGTTTAGCACTCTACCCCGGCGAGTGCAAGAAACGCAGGTCAGCCCCCGTCGCTGGAGGGCGCCCCGCTGTTGCCGCCGCCGACCTTGATGGACGGAACGGAATGCGTGGTCGTGGTGGTCTGCTCGCTGCCGCCCCCACCGCCGCCGCCGCCCTCGTCGCCACCGGAGAAGAGGAGGATCGCGGCCACGATCAGCCCGATCGCCACGAGCCCGACCAGCACCGGCGCGATCCACCGGGTGCCGCCGCCGGAGTCGCCGGAGGTGAACGCCGTGCTGGACCCGGCCGGCACCGGCGGGCGCAGCCGCACCGGGTCGGCCGAGGACGAGTGGGTGCCGGCCGGCACCGGGCGCTGGTAGCCGCCCGGCGGGGTGCTCGCCGGCGGCCGCGGGTAGCCGGCCGGCCCCGGACCGCCCGGCCGCGGCGGGACGGCGCCGTTCGAGCGCGGACCCGGCCCGACCGGGACCGGCGGCCGCGGCGGCGCCACCGGGGCGGCCAGCGCCTGGCGCGCGGCGGCGATCAGCTCGCGGCAGTTCTTGTAGCGGTCCTTCTGGCTCTTCGCCATGCCGCGGCGGATCACGTCGTCGATGGCCGGCGGCAGCGTCACGAAGTCGGTCAGCGCGGGCACGTCGCGGTTGAGGTGGCCCTGGATCACCTCGGGCACCGGGCCCTGGAACGGCGGCCGGCCGGCCAGGCACGCGAACAGCACGCAGGCCAGCGAGTACGCGTCGGTCCGGGCGTCGACCGGCTCGCCGCGCAGGTGCTCGGGCGAGGCGTAGGTCGGCGAGCCGAGGAAGTCGCCGCCGCGGGTGCGGTGGCCGGTGGCGCCGCGCCGGGTCAGCCCGAAGTCCGCGACGTAGATGTGCTCGGCGGTGGACTCCCGGCTCGTCACGAGCACGTTGGCGGGCTTGACGTCGAGGTGCACGAGACCGCGTTCGTGCAGGTTGTCCAGCGCCTCGGCGACCTGGCCGAGCAGCGCGAGCGCGCGGTCCGGGGTCAGCGGGCCGTTCTTGATCAGGCTGGCCAGGTCCGAGCCGTCGACCAGCCGCATGGCGATGAACAGCAGCCCGTCGACCTCGCCGAAGTCGTAGAGCGGCACGACGTTCGCGTGGTCGATGGCCGAGGTGTTGCGGGCCTCGTCGACGAACCGCTCGCGGAACTCGGGATCCTCGGTGAGGTGTTCGGCGATGACCTTGAGCGCGACCTTGCGGCCGAGGCGGATGTCGGTGGCCTTGTACATCACGCTCATGCCGCCCTTGCCGAGCACACCGTCGATCCGGTAGTGCCCCAGGCGACGCCCGGTGAGGTCCTCCGCCACCAACTCATCCATTCCTTCATCGGGGTCGCCACGCCCGCCGGGCACCCCGCCGCCCGACCGGTACGCGCGCCGGCCCTCGCCACGGACGAGCCTAACGTTCGACGTATCGGGCGTGCGTGCGGTTCGCCCCGATCCGGACCGGGTCGTTACCGGCCGGCGGCGGCCGTGGCCAGCCAGGCGGCCATCGCCCGCGCGTTGCGGGTCTGCACGAGCAGCTGCCCCGGCCCGGCGAAGTCCAGCAGCAGGCCCTCGCCGGTGCGCACCGACTGCGGCAGCTGCGGGCTGACCGCGCGCAGCCGGCTCTGCGTCAGCTCGCTGTAGGCCAGCAGGTAGCTCGGGTCGACGGTGACGACCTCGCCCGCCTCCAGCCGCAGCACGTCGAGGGTGCCGCAGCAGGCGAGCACCACCGTGCCGTCGCCGGAGACGTGCTCGAGGAAGCCCGCGTCCGCGCCGAACAGGCCGCGGAAGCCCGCCCACTGCGGGTCCGCGCGCACCGTGGCGGTGGCCGCGAGCCAGCTGCCCCGGGCCACGCACCAGCCGGCCATCCCGTTCAGCTCGAGGACGTGCACGTCGCCGGGCAGGGCCGGCGCCACGTCGACCCAGCCACCCTCGGCGGGCGCGGTGAACACCGCGCGCCGGGCCCGCCGCGACCCGCCACGGGCCGGCGCCACGAGCACCCCGTAGCTGGAGGCGACCATGGCGGCGTGGTCGGCCTGCACCGCCTCGCCGGGCGCGAGCAGCAGCCGGGCCACGCCGAACGCCGGGGTGTGCCGTGTCCGGACCTGCACGCGCCAGCCCTCCGGGAATGTGTGAGTCGTCGAGTAGGAGCGTGCTGAGCGCCGGCATGGGTTGTTCAGTGCGCTCCTGGTCATGCGCAGTCTGGCACGCGTGCCCCCGGCCCGGTCGTCGTGCAGGATGCAGGGTGTGACGGCTCCCCTGACGGTCGACGACTACCGCGCCCGGATCGCCGGCCTCGTGCCGGCCATGCCGGTCGTCCCGATGCCGCTCGACGAGTGCGGCGGCCGGGTGCTCGGCGAGGACCTCGTGT
This sequence comes from uncultured Actinomycetota bacterium, assembly GCA_963727495.1. Classification (GTDB taxonomy): domain Bacteria; phylum Actinomycetota; class Actinomycetes; order Mycobacteriales; family Pseudonocardiaceae; genus Actinophytocola. The sequence continues at coordinate 349,891 of CAVSGQ010000006.1, forward strand.
CCGACGTGCCGATGCCGCCGTTCGACAACTCGGCGATGGACGGCTACGCGGTGCGGGCGGCCGACGTCGCCGCGGCCGCGCCGGGCGACCCGGTCGAGCTGCCGGTCGCGGAGGACATCCCGGCCGGGCGCACCGACGTCGTGCCGCTGCTGGGCGGCACCGCGCACCGGATCATGACCGGCGCCCCGGTGCCGCCGGGCGCGGACGCGGTGGTGAAGGTCGAGGACACCGACGGCGGCGTGCGGCGGGTGGTGGTCCGCGCGCCGGCCGGGGCGGGCGCGCACATCCGCCGGGCCGGCGAGGACGTCGCCAAGGGCGCCACCGTGCTGCGCGCCGGCACCACGCTCGGCCCGGCCCAGCTGGGGCTCGCGGCGGCGGTCGGGCAAGCCGAGCTGCCGGTGTACCGGGCGGCCCGGGTGCTGGTGCTGTCCACCGGCTCGGAGCTCGTCGAGCCGGGAACCCCCCTGCGGCACGGGCAGATCTACGAGTCGAACAGCGTGCTGCTGGCCGCGGCGGTGCGCGAGATCGGCGGCTCGGCGACCGTGCTGCGGTTCGTCCCCGACGACGTCGCCTCCTTCCACGCCGCGATCTCCGCCCACACCGGGGCCGACCTGCTGGTCACCTCCGGCGGGGTCAGCGCGGGGGCCTACGAGGTCGTCAAGGACGCGCTGAGCGGGCAGGGTGTGGAGTTCCTGCGGGTGGCGATGCAGCCGGGCGGGCCGCAGGGATCGGGGCGGTTCGGCGGCCTGCCGGTGGCCACGCTGCCCGGCAACCCCGTGTCCGCGGCGCTGTCCTTCGAGCTGTTCCTGCGGCCCGCGCTGCTCGCCGCCATGGGTCACGCCGAGGTCGACCGGCCGCGGGTACGGGCGCGCGCGGCGGGCGGCCTGCGCTCTCCCGCCGGGAAGCGGCAGTACCGGCGCGGGCGCCTGGACGGGGAGGTGGTCACGCCGGTCGGCGGGCCCGGCTCGCACCTGCTGGCGTCGTTCGCGATGTCCGACTGCCTGATCGAGGTGCCCGAGGACGTGACCGACGTGCCCGCCGGGGCGGAGGTCGAGGTGCTGGTTCTCCGATAGCTTCCCGCCATGGGAATCATCGCGTGGATCGTGTTCGGGGCCATCGTCGGCTGGATCGCCAACGTCGTCGTCGGCGGGCGCGCCCGGGAGCGGCAGGGCTGCCTGGTCAGCGTGCTGGTCGGGGTGGTCGGCGCCGCGCTCGGCGGGCTGCTCTACAAGCTGATCACCGGCCGGGAGAAGACCTTCGAGTTCGACTTCCCCAGCCTGGGGGTCGCCGCGCTGGGCGCGATCGTGCTGCTGGCGGTGCTGCGGCTGGTGCAGGGCGCCCGCAACCGTCGGTGACCGATCACCTACAGCTCGCCATTGCTTACCACATGTGCCCGGTCGTACACTCACCGATGCCCGTAGGTCCACCGGCCGGCGGTGCATGTCGTCGGGGGATGCACGGCCGGCCGGCGTGCACGGCGGCGCCGGGCTCCCCGAGTCCTCACTGTCCGCGATGGGCGTAGCGTTGCGCGTGTCCGACCACCGCAACCGCGCGAGGAACCTCCGGCCGAGATGACCGATACCCGTGAGCCGCACGACGACGGCAGGCTCGCCCACATCATCGCGCTGACCAGGAGCGTCACGCCGCCCATGCACCCGGCCGGCCGGCCGTTCGTGCTCGGCGCGGCCGCCACGACGCTGGCGGTCCGCCGCGTGTCCCGCCGCCTCGGCGCGGTCGCCGCCGTGCTGACCGCGGCCGTCGCCTGGTTCTTCCGCGAGCCCCGGCGGGTCACCCCGTCGCGATCCGGGCTCGCCGTGGCCGCCGCCGACGGCACGGTCTCCCAGGTCGTGCTCGCCACGCCACCGGCCGAGCTCGGGCTCGGCGAGGTCGAGTGGCTGCGGATCAGCGTGTTCCTGTCCGTGTTCGACGTGCACGTCCAGCGCGCCCCGGTGTCCGGCGAGGTGCTGCGCGCCGAGTACCGGCCCGGCCGGTTCCTCTCCGCGGACCTGGACAAGGCGAGCGAGGACAACGAGCGCAACTCGCTGCTGCTGGCCACCCCGGAGGGCCACGAGGTGGCCGTGGTGCAGATCGCCGGGCTCGTCGCGCGGCGCATCGTCTGCCACGTCGCGGCGGGCGACAAGGTCCGCGCCGGCGAGACCTACGGGCTGATCCGGTTCGGCTCCCGGGTCGACGTCTACGTGCCGCCGGCCTCGCGCGTGCTGGTCGAGCCCGGCCAGCGCACGGTCGGGGCGGAGACGGTGCTCGCGGAGCTGCCGGACGGTCCACTTCGGACCGCGGCGCCGACGGCGACGGAGGGCTGAGTGGTCACCCGCGGGCCGGGCGTGCGGCTGCTGCCCAACGCGATCACGGTGCTGGCCATGTGCGCCGGCCTGTCCGCCGCGCAGTTCGCGCTGTCCGGCAACTACCCGGCCGCGATCGCCGCCATCGCGGTCGCCGCGGTGCTGGACAGCCTCGACGGCCGGATCGCGCGGCTGCTGGACGCCACCAGCAAGATGGGCGCCGAGCTGGACTCGCTCGCCGACGCGATCTCCTTCGGCGTCGCGCCCGCGCTGGTGCTCTACATCTGGAAGTTCGACGGCAACCGGCTCGGCTGGGTGATCGCGCTCGTGTTCGCGGTGTGCATCATCCTGCGCCTCGCGCGGTTCAACACGCTGCTCGACGACACCGAACAACCGCCGTACACCAAGGAGTTCTTCGTCGGCGTGCCCGCCCCGGCCGGCGGCCTGCTGGCGCTGCTGCCGCTGATCCTGACCCTCCAGGTGGGCCGGGACGGCTGGTGGTCGGCGGTGCCGGTGGTGATGGTGTGGACGGTCGCGATCGCGGCGCTGCTGATCAGCCGCATCCCCACGCTGTCGGTGAAGACGTTCCGGGTGCCCGCCCGCGCGGTCGCGCCGCTGCTGGTGCTCGTCGGCCTGGCCGCGGCCGCGGTGATCACCTACCCGATGCTGGCACTGGCCAGCGCGCTCGTGGTGTACCTGGCGCACGTGCCGTACGCGATGCGGCGCAACCACTGGCTGGCCGGCCACCCGGAGGCCTGGGACGTGCCGCCGCGGGAGCGGCGGGCGATCCGGCGGGCGCACGGCTCGAACCGGCGGCTCGGGCTGCGGCCGCCGATGCGGCGGGTCGCCGGCGCGGCCCGGCGGGCGGTCTCGGTCGCGCGGCGCGGCAACGGCTCGGGCGGCGGCTCGGGTGAGGGCCGCCGCGGCGGCACCGTGGTGCTGCCCACCGACTCGACGCGCGTGCGGCGCTCGGTGCTGCGCCGGCGCAGCTGGCGGCGCACCGGGCTGCGGCGCAACCAGTCCCGGCCGCGGGCCGGCGACAAGTAGTCTCTGGCCCCATGCCCCAGATCACGCTCACCGCGCGGCTGTTGCCGTCGGCGCTGGACACCCGCCGCGGTGTCGTGCGGCTGCACCCCGAGGTCTTCGACGCGCTCGGGCTCGAGCCGTGGGCCTGCGTGCGGCTGACCGGGGCGCGGGTGAGCGCGGCGCTCGCCGCGGAGGCCGACCGGGCCGGCGCGCCGGGCGTGCTGCTGTGCGACGACGTGACGTTGTCGAACCTGGGCGTCACCGAGGGCGCCGAGGTCGTGGTGGAGCCGGCGGAGGTGGCGCCCGCGCGGACGGTGACCGTGGCCGGCTCGCGGCTGGCGTCGGTGTCGCTGCCGCCGGAGACCGTGCGCTCGGCGCTGATCGGCAAGGTGCTGACCGTGGGCGACGCGGTGTCGCTGCTGCCGCAGGACCTCGCGCCCGCGCCGGGCTCGGACCTGCCGGACGTGCGCGGCAAGCTGTCCCGGGCGATCGGCATGACCTGGACCAACGAGCTGCTGACGGTCACCGTGACCGAGCCGGCCGGCGCGGTCGCCGTCCATCCGTCCACTGTGGTCGGCTGGCGGGACGGCGCGCGGACCGGTGAGCCGCCGGCCCGGCCCGCCGACCCGCCGCCCGCGTCCGGCACGGACACCCGCGCGGACCCCGCGACCGGCACCGGGCCGGCCGCGCCCGCCCCGCCGGTGACCGTGCCCGCCGCGCCGCCCCCGCCGATCGCCGACCTGGTCGGCGCGCGGGACGTCGCCGCCCGGCTCGCCGAGTGGTTCGAGCTGGCGTTCAACCGCCCGGAGCTGCTGGCGCGGCTGGGCGCGGCCGCGCAGCTGGGTGCGCTGGTCACCGGCCCCGAGGGCGTCGGCAAGACGACCGTGGTCCGCTCGGTCGCGCACGCCGCGGGCGCCGGGGTCGTCGAGCTGGCCGGCCCGACCGTCGCGGCGCTGGAGGCGAACGCCGGTGCGCGCCGGCTGTCCGACGCGATCGCCGGGGCGAGCACGCGGCAGCCGTCGGTGCTGCTGATCACCGACCTGGACACGCTGCTGCCGGCGAGCAGCCCGCCGCCGGTGGCCACCGTGGTGATCGACACGCTGCGCGTCGCGATCCGCACGCCCGGCCTCGCGATCGTGGCGACGACCGCGCACCCGGAGGCGCTCGACCCGCGGGTGCGCGGGGTGGACCTGCTGGACCGCTCGCTGTCGATCCCGCTGCCGGACGCCAAGACGCGCACCGAGCTGCTGCGCGTGCTGTTCCGCGACGTCCCCGTCGAGTCCGAGGTGGACTTCGGGGCGATCGCCGACCGGACGCCGGGCTTCGTCGCCGCGGACCTGATCGCGCTGCGCCGCGAGGCGGCCGTGCGCGCCGCGGTGCGCGCCCGTTCCGCCGCCGAGCCGATCGTGACCCCGGCGGACCTGCTGGGCGCGCTGGAGACCGTGCGCCCGACCTCGATGTCCACTTCGGACAACCTGCAGACCGGCGGGCTGACGCTGGACGGGGTCGGCGACATGGTCGCGGTGAAGCAGGCGCTGACCGAGGCGGTGCTGTGGCCGCTGCGCTACCCGGACTCGTTCGCGCGCCTCGGGGTCGAGCCGCCGCGCGGGCTGCTGCTGTTCGGCCCGCCCGGCTGCGGCAAGACCTACCTGGTGCGGGCGCTCGCCGGGACCGGCAAGCTGAACGTGCTGTCGGTCAAGGGCGCCGAGCTGATGGACAAGTGGGTCGGCGAGTCCGAGCGGGCGGTGCGCGAGCTGTTCCGGCGGGCCGCGGAGGCCGCGCCCGCGATGGTGTTCCTGGACGAGGTGGACGCGCTGGCGCCGCGGCGCGGGCAGTCCGCCGACTCGGGGGTGTCCGACCGGGTGGTCGCGTCGCTGCTGACCGAGCTGGACGGCGTGGAGCCGATGCGCGACGTGGTGGTGCTGGGCGCGACGAACCGGCCCGAGCTGATCGACCCGGCGCTGCTGCGGCCGGGCAGGCTGGAGCGGCTGGTGTACGTGCCGCCGCCGGACGCCGACGCCCGCGCGGAGATCCTGCGCGCGGCCGCGCGGAACACCCCGCTGTCCGGTGACGTGGACATCGCCGAGCTGGCCCGGGAGCTGGACGGCTACTCGGCCGCGGACTGCTCGGCGCTGGTCCGCGAGGCCGCGCTGACCGCGATGCGCGAGTCCCTGGAGGCGACGGTCGTCACGGCCGTGCACCTGGGCATGGCGCGCGACGCGGTGCGTGCCTCGCTCGACCCGGCGCAGCTCGCCACCCTGGAGGCCTACGCGCGCTCGCGCTGAGCACCGCGCGGGCTACTTGCCGTCGTTGCGGCCGTCCACACCCTGGTAGTCGTTGGTGACGATGACGATCACGCCCGCCGGGAACGTGTTCAGGCCGGTGAAGCGCTTCTCCAGGCGCATGCCGAAGTCGTCGGCGATGTCCTCGGCGGCCTTCCTCTCGGCGGTGCCCTCGCGGTAGTAGACGGTCGTGGTCGGGATCGTGCCGTACGGGTAGTTGCCGACCTCGACGACGTTCCAGCCGACCGCGCGCAGGTCGTCCGCGGCCTGCGCGGCGAGGCCGCGGACCGTGCTGTTGTTGTAGACCCGGACCGGCTGGGTCTTGCCCGGCTCGCCGTTCGCGTCGCCGCCCGGCGGCGGGGCGGGCAGCGAGCTGCTCGTGCCACCGGGCGAGGTGGTCGTGGTGGTCGGCGCGCCGGACGAGGAGGACGCCGGCCCGCTCGACGTGGTCGGCGCGGACGAGGACGTCGGCTGCCCGGTGGAGGAGCCGGGCCCGCCGGACGAGGACGTCGGCGGCTGGGCGTTGTGGTCGCCGTCGTCGCCGCCGCCGAAGATCGTGACGAGGCCGATGATCAGCGCGATCGCGGCGAGCCCGAGCAACGCCAGGCCCGCGACCCGCAGCGGGCGCGTGGCGCTGGGTGACTCGGGTGAGGTCATCGACCGAGCCGCGGGGCCGAGCGGGCGCGCTGGCGGCCGCTGCGCAGCCGGCGCAGCCGCTTGACCAGCATCGGGTCGGCCTCCATCGCCGCGCGCTTGTCGATCAGGCGGTTCACCAGCTGGTAGTAGCGCGTCGGGGAGATCCCGAACAGTTCGTGGATCGCCTGCTCCTTGAGCCCGGGGTACTTCCACCACTGGCGCTCGAACGCGAGGATCTCGCGCTCGCGCTGGGTGAGCCCGTCGGCCGGCTCTCCGGCGGGCGGTGCCGCGCGCACGTGCGGGTCCGAGGGCTGTGCCGGCATCTCTGCGGCGTCCATCTGGCTCCTCGCCACGATCGTTCGCTGCCCTCGAATCACACGCCTGTGATTCGAGGTGCCTATTACATCACGCTACCGAGGGGGACCGACGGCGATGTGCACGAGAGTCACGCGATCTTTGCCCGGCTATCGTCGCGCCATGACCATTCGTCCCATCGTGATCGTCGGCGAGCCGGTGCTGCACGGCCCGGTGCGCCCGGTGGAGACCTTCGACGACGAGCTCAAGACGCTCGTCGAGGACATGTTCGAGACGATGGCCGCCGCGCCCGGGGTGGGCCTCGCGGCGAACCAGGTGGGCGTGGACCTGCGGCTGTTCGTCTACGACTGCCCCGACGACGAGGGCACCCGGCACCGCGGGGTCGTGGTCAACCCGGTGCTGGAGACCTCCGAGCGCCCCGAGACGATGCCGGACCCCGAGGACGACCTCGAGGGCTGCCTGTCGGTGCCGGGCGAGCGGTTCCCGACCGGCCGCGCGTCGTGGGCGAAGGTCACCGGGCAGGACCTCGACGGGTCGCCGCTCGAGGTCGAGGGCACCGGGTACTTCGCGCGGTGCCTGCAGCACGAGGTGGACCACCTGGACGGGCTGCTGTACCTGAACCGGCTGGTCGGCCGGTACGCCAAGGAGTCCAAGCGGATGCTCAAGCGCAACGGCTGGGGCAGGCCCGGCCTGTCCTGGGACCCGGCCGTGGAGTCCGAGCCCGGCGAGTAGCTCGCCGACGAGTAACTCTTCGCTCACGGCGAACGGGGAACAACCGTCCACCGGCGCACACTTGTATTGGGTGCAACGGTGTAATTGGCGGTGATGGTGTGTCGGAGGAGCTGGACGCGTACTCCCGCACGGTGAGCGCGGTGGCCCGGACGATGACCCCGCACGTGGCGAGCGTGTCGCTGCGGCGCGGCAGCGGCTCGGCCGTGGTGTGCACCGACGCCGGGCACCTGCTGACGAACGCGCACGTGGTGGGCTCGGGCAAGAGCGGCACCGCGACGTTCTCCGACGGCACGGAGACGCCGTTCGAGGTGATCGGCTCGGACCCGCTGTCCGACCTCGCGGTGGCCCGGACCGGCTCCGGCGCGCCGCCGCCGGCCGAGCTCGGCGACGCCGACCGGCTGGTCGTCGGCCAGCTGGTGGTGGCGGTCGGCAGCCCGCTCGGCATGGCCGGCTCGGTGACCGCCGGGGTGGTCAGCGCGCTCGGCCGCTCGCTGCCGGTGCGCCAGGGCCAGGCGGCGCGGGTGATCGAGGACGTGATCCAGACCGACGCGGCGCTGAACCCGGGCAACTCCGGCGGCGCGCTCGCCGACTCGGCCGGCCGGGTGGTCGGCATCAACACGGCGGTGGCGGGCTTCGGGCTCGGGCTGGCCGTGCCGATCAACGAGACCACCCGGCGCATCATCGACACGCTGATGGTCGAGGGCCGGGTGCGCCGCGCGTACCTCGGGGTGGTCGGCGTGCCCGCGCCGCTGCCCGACGACGTGGCCGCACGGACCGGCCAGCGGGCCGGGCTGCGGGTCATCGAGGTCGTCGGCGGCGGGCCGGCGGACCGGGCCGGCCTGCGCAAGGGTGACCTGGTGCTGACCGTGGCGCGCGAGCAGGTGCACGACGCGCAGGGCATCCAGCGCAGGCTGTTCGCCGAGGTGATCGGCACCGACCTGGCGGTGACGGTGCTGCGCAACGGCGCCATGGTCGACGTCTACGCGCGCCCCACCGAGCTCACCGTCGGCTGAAACCCGCTGGTGGCGGGCGGGCCGGACCGGGCACAGTGGCCACCGTGAACCTGGCTGCCTTCCTGCTCGCGTCCTTCCTCCTCGCGATGGTCCCCGGTGTCGGCACGGCGATGCTGGTGCGCCAGTCGGTCCGCGGCGGGCGCCGCGCGGCACTCGCCACGGTCGCCGGGCTGGAGACCGGGGTCGCGCTGTGGGCCATCGCCGCCGGGCTCGGGCTGTCCGTGCTGCTCGTCGCGTCCGAGGTGGCCTACCAGGCGCTGCGCGTGGCCGGCGTGGCCGTGCTGCTGTGGTTCGGCATCCGGGCGCTGTTCGGCCGGCACCGGCGCCCGGCCGACAGCGGCGGCCGCGGCGGCGGGTTCCGGTCGGGACTGCTGGTCAACCTGGCCAACCCGAAGCTCGCGGTGTTCGCGGTCTCGTTCCTGCCGCAGTTCGTCCCGCCCGGCGCGGGGCACCTGGCGCTGCTCGGGCTCGCCGCGCTCTGGGTCGTGGTGGACACCGTCTGGTACCTGCTCATCGCGAGCGTGCTCACCAGGGCGGTCGGCCTGCTGCGCGACAGCACGCTGGTGGAGCGGCTGTCCGGGGTCGTGCTAATCGGCCTCGGCGTCCGCCTCGCGATCGAGGCGTAGCCGCCGCCAGGGCAGCAGCGGGAACGCCGCGAGCGCACCCAGGTGGTCGAGCGCGGCCAGGTCGGAGTAGCGGCCGGCCAGCACGCCGGCCCGGACGCCGCGCAGCTGCGCGGCGGTGACCGGCTGCCCGGCCAGCAGGAACGGCAGCACCAGCCGCAGGGTGGACACCACCGCCCGGCGCCGCCGCTGCGGGGCGCGCAACGCGAGCACCGCCAGCCGCAGCGTGTGCTCGGCCGCCGCCCAGGACGTCCAGCGCGCCGCGTCCGCCGCCGCGCAGCGCAGGCACACCGGGTCGCCCGCGCCCAGCTCGCCGCCGCACTCCTCGCAGCGCAGCAGCCGCAGCGCCCAGTCGGTGCAGGTCCACTCGTAGGCGCCCGGGTCGGCGGAGAGCACCCGGGTGGCGAGCTCGCGCTCGGCCTCGGTGCCCGCGCTCGCCCGCTCGGCGGCCAGCAGCGCGTGCCAGTCGACGAGCCAGCGCGCCTCCGCGACCTCCGCGCAGCCCAGGCACGACGGGTAGCCGCGCCCGGTCAGCTCGCCGCAGGTCGAGCACGGTTCCACCGCGGCGGCCCGGTCACCCGGCCGGGTGGCCGGCTGGTACGGCAGACGCGCGTCCACGGGTGAACGGTACTGGCCCGGAGGCCGTCGCGCCCTTGGCACCGCGCCGGACGCGTGACTATGGTCGGGAGCACGAGAACTCAACACGCAGCGGGAGCTCGCGCCACAGCGGGCTGAGAGGGCAAGTGGTGTCCGTGCACGGACCCGGCCTTGCCGACCGCCTGAACCTGACCGGGTAATGCCGGCGTAGGGAGGCTTTTCCATGACTGCTCTCGAGGACCGAACCGTCCGGCCGAGCGTGACCACCGGGCCCATCACCGGCTCCACCAAGGTCTATCGCGACGGTGTCCCGTTCCGGCGGGTCGGCCTGACCAACGGCGAGCACGTCGACCTGTACGACACCTCCGGCCCGTACACCGACCCGAACGCGACCATCGACGTCCACAGTGGACTGCCGAGGCTCCGCCGGGACTGGAGCCTCGAACCGCGCAACGGCGCGGTCACCCAGCTGGCCTACGCCAAGGCCGGCGTGCTCACCCGGGAGATGCGGTTCGTCGCCGCTCGCGAGGGCGTCGAACCCGAGTTCGTCCGCGAGCAGGTCGCGACCGGCCGCGCGGTGATCCCGGTCAACCGCAACCATCCCGAGTCCGAGCCCGCGATCATCGGCAAGAGGTTCCTCGTCAAGGTCAATGCCAACATCGGCAACTCGGCGGTCTCGTCGTCCATCGAGGACGAGGTGGAGAAGATGGTGTGGGCGACCCGCTGGGGCGCGGACACCGTGATGGACCTGTCGACCGGCAAGCGGATTCACTCCACGCGCGAGTGGATCCTGCGCAACTCCTCCGTGCCGGTCGGCACCGTGCCGATCTACCAGGCGCTGGAGAAGGTCGGCGGGGATCCGGCACAGCTGAGCTGGGAGGCCTACCGCGACACCGTGATCGAGCAGTGCGAGCAGGGCGTGGACTACATGACCGTGCACGCGGGCGTGCTGCTGCGGTACGTGCCGCTCACCGCCCGGCGGGTCACCGGCATCGTCTCGCGCGGCGGGTCGATCATGGCCGCCTGGTGCCTGGCGCACCACCGCGAGTCGTTCCTCTACGAGCACTTCGTGGAGCTGTGCGAGATCCTGCGGACCTACGACGTGACGTTCTCCCTCGGCGACGGGCTGCGGCCGGGCAGCATCGCCGACGCCAACGACGAGGCGCAGTTCGCCGAGCTGCGCACGCTGGGCGAGCTCACCCACATCGCCCGCGAGCACGACGTGCAGGTGATGATCGAGGGCCCCGGCCACGTGCCGATGCACAAGATCGCCGAGAACGTCCGGCTCGAGGAGGAGCTCTGCGGCGAGGCGCCGTTCTACACCCTCGGTCCACTTGCGACGGACATCGCGCCGGCCTACGACCACATCACGTCGGCCATCGGCGCGGCGCAGATCGGCTGGGCGGGCACCGCGATGCTCTGCTACGTCACGCCGAAGGAGCACCTCGGCCTGCCCGACCGCGACGACGTGAAGACCGGGGTGATCACCTACAAGATCGCCGCGCACTCCGCGGACCTCGCCAAGGGCCACCCCCGCGCGCAGGAGTGGGACGACGCGCTGTCCCGGGCCCGCTTCGAGTTCCGCTGGACCGACCAGTTCAACCTCTCGCTCGACCCGGACACCGCACGGTCCTTCCACGACGAGACGCTGCCCGCGGAACCGGCGAAGACCGCGCACTTCTGCTCCATGTGCGGCCCGAAGTTCTGCTCGATGCGGATCACCCAGGACGTGCGCAGGTACGCCGAGGAGCACGGTCTGTCTACAGTGGACGCGATCGAGGCGGGCATGGCGGAGATGTCCGAGCGCTTCCACGACCACGGCGACCAGGTCTACCTGCCCGTGGTGCGGCGGTGACGCGCACGCCGCCGCGGGTCCTCACCATCGCCGGCTCCGACTCCGGTGGTGGTGCGGGCCTGCAGGCCGACCTGCGCACCTTCTTCGCCTGCCACACGCACGGGACGACCGCGGTCACCGCGGTCACCGTGCAGAACTCGCTGGGCGTCAGCGCGGTCTCGGTGATCCCGGCGGACGTGGTGGCCGCGCAGATCGAGGCGGTTGCCGACGACATCGGCGTGCAGGCGGCGAAGACCGGCATGCTGGCCACCGCGGACGTCATCGCCGCGGTGGCCAAGGCGTGCGACAAGGTCCACATCGGACGGGACGGCCGGATCCCGTTCGTCGTCGACCCGGTGGCCGCGTCCATGCACGGCGACCCGCTGCTGCGCGACGACGCGATGGAGGCGTTGCGCACCGAGCTGTTCGGTCGCGCCACCCTCGTCACGCCGAACCTGGACGAGGTCCGCCTGTTCACCGGCATCACGGTGACCGACCGGGCGGGTGCGCGGGAGGCGGCCCGGGCGCTGCACGCGCTCGGTCCCCGCTGGGTGCTGGTCAAGGGCGGGCACCTGCGCGACGACCCGGAGTGCGTGGACCTGCTCTACGACGGCACGACGTTCACCGAACTGCCGGCGCCGCGGGTGGACACGAAGCACACGCACGGTGGCGGCGACACGATGGCGTCGGCGATCACCGCGGCGCTGGCGCACGGCATGGACGTGCCGGCCGCGGTCCGGTTCGGCAAGGAGTTCGTGACGCGGTCGGTCGGGCACGCCTACCCGCTCGGCGGCGGCGTCGGTCCGGTGTCGCCGCTGTGGCGGGTGCGGCCGCTGGGGGAGATGTAGGGAATCCGCCGGAACGGCGTGGGGGCGCCGTTTACGCTTCCTGGACGTGAGCACCCGCGACAGAGTCCGTGCCCTGGTCGAGCACAGGCGGTTCCAGCTGTTCATCACGTGGGTCATCGTGCTGAACGCGGCGACGCTGGGGCTGGAGACCTCGTCGCACGTGACGGCCGAGTTCGGTGGCCTGCTGCACGGCGCGGACCGGCTGATGCTCGGCATCTTCGTGGTCGAGCTGTCGCTGCGGCTCTACGCGGCGGGCTGGCGGTTCTTCTCCGACTCGTGGAACGTGTTCGACTTCGTGGTGGTGGGCATCTCGCTGGTCCCGGCGACCGGTCCGTTCTCGGTGCTGCGGGCGCTGCGGGTGCTGCGCGTGCTGCGGCTGGTGTCGGCCGTGCCGTCGATGCGCCGCGTGGTGTCCGGCCTGCTCGCGGCGGTGCCCGGGATGGCATCGATCGGGGCGCTGCTCAGCCTGGTCATCTACGTCGCCGCGGTGATGGCGACGAAGCTGTTCGGCGGCATCTCGCCGGAGTTCTTCGGCGATCTGGGCACCACCCTGTTCACCCTGTTCCAGGTGATGACCGGCGAGGCGTGGCCGGACATCGCGCGCGACGTGATGGCGCAGGCGCCGCTGGCGTGGATCTTCTTCGTGGTCTACATCCTGGTGTCCAGCTTCGCGGTGCTGAACCTGTTCATCGCGGTGATCGTGTCCGGGATGGAGAAGCAGGTCACCGACGACCTGGCCGAGGCCGAGGACCGGCACGCCGCCGACCAGGCGGAGTCGGACGCGCAGATCCTCGCCGAGCTGCGGGCGCTGCGCACGGAGGTCGCCGAGCTGCGGGGCTTACCGGAACCGGAGGCCGAACAGAGCCCGGAGCGGGCGTAGCCGGTGCCGGCCCGGGAGCGCACCGGCGCGCTGGTCGGCAGCCGGGGCTTTCGACGCGTGGTCGTCGCGGTGATCGTGGCGAACGCGGTGACGCTCGGCCTGGAGACGTCCCGGCGGCTGTCGGCCGAGCTCGGCGGCCTGCTGCACGTGGCGGACCGGCTGGCGCTCGCGATGTTCGTGGTGGAGCTGGGCCTGCGCACCTGACGGTTGTCCACAACCGCCTGACCTGTCCACAGCCCGACCACGAACCCCCGAACCGTCGGCCCCCACCGATAGACTGGCGCCTGAGGGGTGCCCCCGGAGAGGGTGGGGGCTTGCGTTTACTGCCTTCTGCGCGCGCGAATACCACGGTGAGGCCGAAGTGGTCGCGGGTGGCGAGGGGACGGCCGAGTGCGCGGGTCGTCGGAGGCCAGGCGGGTTGCGCCGAGCCGCCCCGGCAGCGTCGCGGCGCACCGCCCGGCGATACGCGTCCGGCGACCGCGGAGCGCGAGGCGGCGTCAGCGGGGTGGGCTGGAGGCCTGGGCCCAGAAGCGTTGCGGCACCCGGCCGGCCTGCCGGGCCAGGCGGCCGCCGGTCACCGCGTGGCGCATCGCGGCGGCCATCTTCTCCGGGTCCGTCGACCTGGTCACCGACGTCGCCAGCAGCACCGCCGCGCAGCCCAGCTCCATGGCCAGCGCCGCGTCCGACGCCGTGCCGATGCCCGCGTCCAGCACGACCGGCACCCCGGCCCGCGCGACGATCAGCTCGATGTTGTGCGGGTTGCGGATGCCCAGGCCGGTGCCGATCGGCGAGCCGAGCGGCATCACCGCCGCACACCCCGCCTCCTCCAGCCGCAGCGCCAGCACCGGGTCGTCGTTCGTGTACGGCAGCACCGTGAAGCCGTCCGCCACCAGTGTCGCCGCGGCGTCGAGCAGCTCGACCGGGTCGGGCAGCAGCGTCCGGTCGTCGGCGACCACCTCGAGCTTGACCCAGTCGGTGCCGAGCGCCTCGCGGGCCAGCCGCGCGGTCAGCACCGCCTCGGCCGCGGTACGGCAACCGGCCGTGTTGGGCAACGGGTCGATCCCCAGCCGCCGCAACAGGTCCAGCACGCCGGTCTTGCCGTCCGTGTCGACCCGGCGGATCGACACGGTCGTCAGCTCGGTGCCGGACGCGATCAGCGCGCGCTCGAGCACCGCGAGGTTCGTCGCCCCGCCGGTGCCGGTGATCAGCCGGGAGGAGTACTCGCGGCCGGCGATGACCAGTGGGTCGTCCACGTCAGCCTCCTTGCGCGGCGGTGAGGATCTGCACGTCGGCGCCCTCCGCCAGCACGGTCCGGTCGTGCCACGCGCGCGTGCACACCTCGCCGTCGACGGCCACCGCGATCCCCGACGCCGCCATCCCGAGCGAGGCCAGCAGGTCGGCGACCGTGGCGCCGTCGGGAACCTCCCGCGGCGCGCCGTTGACCAGGACGTTCATCGCGTTCACCGTCCCGTCGGGACGAGGCGGGCGGGGTCGGCGGCGGCGACCTCGGCCGGCGGGTCCTCGCCGGTGACCATGGCGTGCACCGCGTCCGCGGTGATCGGGGCGAGCAGCAGGCCGTTGCGGTGGTGCCCGGCCGCGACCAGCACCCCGGGCTCCAGCGGGCCGACCAGCGGGAGGTTGTCCCGGCTGCCGGCCCGCAGCCCGGCCGCGGTCTCGGTGAGGGCGTACTCGGCGACCCCGGGCACCACCCGCTCGGCGTCGGCGAGCAGGTCGCGCACGCCGCCGACGGTGACCTCGGTGTCGAAGCCCGCCTCGTACTGGGTGGCGCCGAGGACCACCTCGTCGCCCGCCCGGGGCACCAGGTAGACCGGCCGGGACTCGACGAGCGCGCGGACCGTGCGGGTCAGCGGTGGCACGCCGGACCGGGCGCGCAGCCGCAGGATCTCGCCCTTCACCGGGCGCACCAGGGTGTCCAGTGCCGGGTGCATTGCCGCGCTCCAGGCGCCCGCGGCGATCACCGCGACGCCGGCCTCGATCGTGGCGCCGTCGTCGAGGCGCACACCACCGGCCGCGACCCGGGCGGCGCGCCGCCCGTCGAACTCGACGCCCGCCCGCCGGGCCGCGGTTTCCAGGCCGCGCAACAACTCCCGGTTGTCGACCGCGAGGTCTCCCGGCACTAGAAGTCCACTTCGGACACTCGGGCCGATGGCCGGTTCGCGCTGCCGCAGCTCCCGGCCGGTGAGCCGGTCGACCGCGCGGCCGAGCGAGGCGAGGTGCTCGGCGAGGATGTCGAGCTGGGCGGCGTCCGCGGCGTCGAACGCGGCGACCACGGTGCCGCCGGTGCTCAGCTCGACACCGAGCAGGCGCGCGTAGCCGGGCCAGCGGTCCAGCGAGGCGCAGCCCAGGTCGAGCAGGGCCTCCTCGCCCGGCCAGGTCTCGGTGACCGGCGCCAGCATGCCGCCGGCGACCCAGGACGCGCCCCGCGCCGGGGCCGGGTCGACCAGGACGACGTCGTGTGCGGGTGCGAGCCGCCAGGCGACGGACAGCCCGATGACACCGCCACCGACGACGACGATTCTCATGGCACATCACGCTCCCTGCGCCGGCATGATCCGGATCAGGTTCGACGGTCGGGATCGGCGGATCCCCTCTCAGCCCGGTACCTCCGGACTCCCGTGCGGACCACTTCCACCGTAGCGCACGGGATAGCGTGGGGGTGTGCCCGGACTCGACGGAACGGCGATCCGCCGGCGGCTGGCGGACGCGCGGTTGTACCTGTGCACGGGGCTGCGGCCGGACCTCGCGGAGTTCGCCGACGCCGCGCTCGCGGGCGGCGTGGATGTGGTGCAGCTACGGGAGAAGCGGGGCGGCACCGCGCTGGAGGCGCGGGAGGAACTGGCCGCGCTGGAGGTGCTTGCCGAGGTGTGCGCGCGGCACGGCGCGCTGCTGTCGGTGAACGACCGGGCGGACGTCGCGCTGGCGGCCGGGGCCGACGTGCTGCACCTGGGGCAGGACGACCTGCCGGTGCCGTGGGCCCGCAGGATCCTCGGCGAGGAGGTCGTCATCGGCCGCTCGACCCACGCCCGCGCGCAGGCCCGGGCGGCCGCCGCCGAGCCGGGGGTGGACTACTTCTGCACCGGACCGTGCTGGCCGACCCCGACGAAGCCGGGCCGCCCCGCGCCGGGTCTGGACCTGGTGCGCGCCACCGCGGCGTCCGGCACGTCCCGCCCGTGGTTCGCGATCGGCGGCATCGACGAGGCCCGCCTGCCCGAGGTCCGCGCGGCCGGCGCGACGCGGGTGGTCGTGGTCCGGGCGATCACGGAGGCGGCGGACCCCCAGACCGCCGCCTCCCGCCTGGCCGCCGCGCTGGGCTGACGACCACACCTTCCACTCGCCCCCCGAAGTTGTCCACACCTCCCGCGTACCCCCTCCCACCAGCCCAAACCCCCGATAGACTGGAACACGGGGTGCCCCCGGAGAGGGTGGGGGCCGTCATCCGGGGGGCGAGTCCGGGGGGCCGAGTCTGGAGTGCGGAGCGGACGAGGCGGGCGAGTATGACTAGTGAGATTATGACTAGTTATTCCACGGCCGGCGGTGTTTTCGCGGCTGACAGAGTGGCGGACGGGCCGGCAGGGATCGGCCCGTCCGCCATTGGGCACCAGAGGGCGCCCTTCCTGTGAGCTCAGCCCGTGTACAGGGTCAGCCCCCACACGCTCAGCGGCTCGGTGATCGGCTGGAAGAAGGTCGTCCCGCCGGAGCTGCAGTTGCCGGACCCGCCGGAGGTCAGGCCGACCGCGGACACGCGGGTACCCGAACCCGGGTTCGTGACCAGCGAGCCGCCGGAGTCACCCGGCTCCGCGCACACGGTGGTGCGGATCATCTGGTACACGCAGCCCTGGGAGTAGCACACCGTCTGGTTGGTGGCCGTGACGCTGCCGCAGTGCCAGCCCGTGGTCGAGCCGGAACGGCACACCGACATGCCGCTGTAGGCGTTCACGGCGCCGGTGACCGTCACGTCGCTGCCGCTGGAGTAGCGGTCCACGAGCGGGGTCGAGGTGGCCGACGACGACGACACGCGGATGGCACTGAAGTCGTTGCCCGGGAACGACGAGGCCGCGACCGTGCCCAGCGTGCCGCCGGTGCCCGACCACGTACCACCGAGGTTGCCGCAGTGACCCGCGTCGATGATGTACCGGTTGCCGCTGCTGGACCGGGCGTTGAAGCCCGCCGAGCACCGCGCGCCGGCCGTGGTGGTGATCGCCTGGCCGCCGATCACGTTCCAGAGCGGTTTGTAGGCCTCCTTCACGTGCTTGACCTGGACGGCGCCGGCACCCAGCCCGGACGCCCAGTTCGCGACGGCCGCGTCGGAGCCGTTGACCTCGACGACGAGTTGCTTGCTCGCCGGGTCGACGTACCAACCGGTCACGGAACTCGGCCGGGTCGCGGCCGCCTTGTTCAGCGTGACCTGGGCAGCGGACAGGTCCGCCATGGTGCGGGCGGAGGTGTTCGCCCCCGCCGACGCCGGGGCGGCCATGGACAGCGCCACGCCGGCGGCCAGCAGGCCTGCGCCTGCCCAGCGCAGGAGTGAGGTGCGTTTCATCAGGTCTTCTCCCTCGACTTCGGTAGCAGGGAACCCGGAAGCGGCAAGGGGTGATCCGCTCACGGGACGAGAGGGATCTGTTATTTGCCATCCGTAGGGGTGACGTTGATGAAACTATTTATCGATGCTGTGTTCGGATATCGGCCGTTCGGTGACAACAGTTGCCATAGAGAAGGCGGGCACAACTACTAACAGTTAGCCCGATTGGCCGACAGCGGGCTCCGGCACCGAGCCGGACGGTGTGGCGTCCTCGGTGGTGTCCGGGGTGGTCGTGCCGGGCTCGCCCGAGTCGTCCGGCGGGTCGGCCGGGGTGGTGTCCGCGCTGGTGGAGGGGGTCGGGGTGACCGTCACGGTCACCGTGCCGGTGTCCGGCGCCGTCGACTCCCCGGTGCCCGGTGCGGTGCCGTCGCGATCGGCGTCGCCGGGGCCGTCCCGCACGATTCGTCCGATGGTGGTGCCCTCTCCCCCGGACAGCGGTTCGCCGCGCAGCCACTCCACGCCGGTGATCACCAGCATGCCGATCGCGAACGCCAGCACGCTGGCGGCGACCAGCGCCGGCCAGCGCAGCCGCCGCTCCTGCGGGGGCCGCTCGCCGTCACCGGCGTCCGCATCGCCCTCCTGCGCCTCCGGCCGCGGCTGTTCGTCGAGCAGCGTCACCCTGGTCGTGCCGGCGCGGGCCACGACCTTGTCCCGCACGCTGCGCACCCCCTGCCCGGTGCGCTGGATGGACCGCAGGTACAGCGCCCCGCCGACGGTGCTGATCACGCTGGCCAGCCCCGCGCCGATGACCGTCCCGGCCACGCCCATGGTCGAGCCCAGCACGGCGGCGGTGATCGCGGCCAGCGCGCCGGCCAGCACCTGGCTGAACCGGATGCCGGCGGTGTCCTGCTTTTCGCTCATGGTCCTTCTGTCTCGTCGGGTCCCACGGGTTCCAACGCTGCTGACGGCCGTACCGCTCCCCGGGTTCGCGAATGGTGAGCAGCAACACAGTCCATTGTGGACAGTGCATACTTGCGGTCGTGGAACTGGTCACTGTCTCCGATGTCACCGCCGCCGCCGAACGCGTCGCCGACGCCGCGGTGCGCACGCCGCTGCTGCCCTGCGACTGGGCGGACGCCGACCGTCCACTATGGCTGAAACCGGAGAACCTGCAGCCGGTCGGCGCGTTCAAGATCCGCGGCGCGGCCAACGCGATCGCCCGCATCCCGGAGTCCGCCCGCCCGCGCGGGGTGGTCGCCTACTCCAGCGGCAACCATGCGCAGGCGGTCGCGTACGTGGCGAAGCGGTTCGGGCTGCCGGCGACGATCGTGGTGCCGGAGAACACACCCGCGGTGAAGATCGAGGCGACCCGCTCGCACGGCGCCGAGGTCGTCGTGGTGCCGATCACCGACCGGGAGGTCGTGGCGCACCGGCTGGTCGCCGAGCGCGGCGCGACGCTGGTCCCGCCGTTCGACCACCCGGACGTCATCGCCGGCCAGGGCACCGTCGGCCTGGAGATCGCCGCCGACCTGCCCTCGGTCGAGCTCGTGCTGGTCCCGGTGAGCGGCGGCGGGCTGGCGTCCGGGGTGGCGACCGCGATCAAGGCGCGGTGCCCCGCGGCGCGGGTCGTCGGCGTGGAGCCGTCGCTGGCCGCAGACGCGGCCGAGAGCCTCGCGGCGGGGCGGCTGGTGCGCTGGCCGGCGGCCGACCGGGCGCGGACCATCGCCGACGGGCTGCGCGCGGAGCCCTCCGAGCTGACGTTCGCCCACCTGCGCACGCTGCTCGACGGGATCGTCACGGTGTCCGAGGAGGAGATCCGCGCCGCGGTGGCGCTGCTCGCTCGGCGCGCCCACCTGGTGGCCGAGCCGAGCGGTGCGGTGACGACCGCCGCCTACCTGCACCGGGCCGCGGACCTGCCCGCGGGCCGCACGGTGGCCGTCGTGTCCGGCGGCAACGTCGACCCCGCGGACCTCGCCGCGCTGCTCGCGCGCTGACCCCCGGCCGCGGCTCAGGCGGCCTCGTCGGGGACCGCCCGGGCCTGGCTCTGCGGCACGATGTGCGTCGGCGGGCCGACGATGCCACAGCTCAGGCACTCCCCCGGGCGGGGCGCCTCGGCCCGCGCGGAGACCGCTTCGGGAACCGGCGCGGCGGGTGCCAGCACGTCGTTGCGCACGCCCAGGGCCACCAGCCCGCCCAGCACGCTCAGCCCGGCGCACAGCCACATCGCCGTCCGCCAGCCGTCGGTGAGGGCCACCGGGTCCGCGTACGCCTCGCCGCTCAGCCCGATCGCCGCCGGCAGCACGGCCACGGCCAGCAGCCCGCCGGTGCGCGCGATCGCGTTGTTGACCCCCGAGGCCACGCCGGCGTGCCGGTCCGCGGCCGACGCCAGCACGGTCGCGGTCACCGGGGCCACCACCATCACCAGGCCGAGCCCGAAGATCACCGTCGCCGGCAGCACGTCCAGCAGGTAGGACGCGCCCGGTGAGACCCGCAGGTACAGCAGCATCGCGGCCGCGATCACCATCGGCCCGAGCACCAGGAACCACTTCGGCCCGAACCGCTGCGCCGCCCTGCCCGAGCGCGCCGACAGCAACAGCATCAGCACCGAGATCGGCAGGCCGGCGAGCCCGGCCGCGGTCGGCGAGTAGCCCAGCGAGGTCTGCAGCTGCAGGACGAACAGCATCATCACGCCGCCGAGCGCAGCGTAGACCACGAAGGTCAGCGCGTTGGACACCACGAAGGTCCGGTCGGCGAACAGGTCCGGCGGCACCAGCGGGTCGCGCGAGCGCAGCTGCACGATCACGAACGCGACCAGGCAGCCGGCCCCGCCCAGCGCCGAGACCAGCACCAGCGGGTCGGCGAGGCCGCGTCCCGGCCCCTCGACCAGCGCGGCGGTCACCCCGGCCAGCCCGAGCGCGCCGAGCACCGAGCCGAAGACGTCCGGGTGCCCGCCCATCTGCTGGTCGCACGACTCGGGCACGTGGCGGCGGGTGAACCACACGCACACCACCGCGATCGGCACGTTCACCAGGAACGCCAGCCGCCACGACCACAGCTGCACCAGCAGGCCGCCGAGCAGCGGGCCGACCGCGCCGGCGATCCCGGCGAGCCCGGACCACGCGCCGATCGCCCGCGCCCGGTCCGCCCGCACGAACGACGACTGGATGATCGCGAGCGCGCCCGGGGTCAGCAGCGCGCCGCCGATGCCCTGCAGCACCCGGGCCGCGACCAGCATCTCCGTGGACAGCGCCACCCCGCACAGCACCGACGAGACGCCGAACCAGGCGACGCCGAGCAGGTAGATCCGCCGCCGGCCGTACCGGTCGCCGAGCGACCCGGCGATCAGGATCAGCGCGGCGAGCGAGAGCAGGTACCCGTCGAGGATCCACTGCAGCCCGGACACCGACGCGCCGAACTCCTCGCCGATGCGCGGCAGCGCGATGTTGACCACCGTGCCGTCGAGGAAGGCCATCCCGGTGCCGAGGATCGTCGCCACGAGCACGCCGCGGGCCGCCGGGCTGCCCCAGCGCACCTCACCCTGGCTCAGCGCCGCGGTCATGACGGTCTGTTCAGCTCCGCCACGAACTTGTACCGGTCGCCCCGGTAGACCGAGCGGACCCACTCCACGGGCTTCTCGGTCATGTCGTAGGAGTGCCGCGACAGCAACAGCATGGGCATCCCCACGTCCGCGCCGAGCAGCTCGGCCTCGTGCGGCCCGGCCAGCGCGGTCTCGATCGTCTCCTCCGCATGGCCCATCTCGACGTCGTAGCGCTCGCGCAGCACCTGGTAGAGCGAGCCGCCCGCGGAGACGTACTTGCGCAGGCCGCGGAACCGGCCGAGCGGCAGGTGCGAGGTCTCGATCGCCATCGGCTCGCCGTCGGCGAGGCGCAGCCGTTGCATGCGGAGGACCTTCGCGCCGGTGCGGACCCCGAGCAGGGTGGACAGTTCACCCTCGGCGGGGATCTCGGCGATGTCGAGCAGCCGGGAGGACGGCTCGCGGCCCTGCGCGCGCATGTCCTCTGTGTACGACGACAGCTGGAGTCGTTGCGCCACCTTGGGTTCCGCCGCGAAGGTGCCCTTGCCCTGCACTCGCAGTAGCCGGCCCTCCACCGTGAGGTCCGCGAGAGCCTGGCGGACAGTCGTGCGGGACACGTCGAACTCGGCGGCGAGGGAACGTTCGGTCGGGATCGGCGAGCCGGGTGGCAGCGAGCTGAGCAACTCCAGCAGGTGCCGCTTGAGCCCCCAGTACTTGGGCTCACGCAGGGCACGGCCCGTGTCGGGCTCTTGCGCGGCCGACGTTTCCAGCATGGCTCCTCCAGACGACGTTCCCTGTTACAGGATGCCTTCCCGCCGGCCGGCGGCGCGATCACACCCGCCGGTTTCGGGTGAATCCGTTACTCCCGTGGCGTCGACCCACCCTACAGCGATACCATGATTGGTCTAGACCTACTTGGCAACCGGAGGATGAATGCTCGGTGCAGGCGCACGGATGGCCGCGGAGATCGCCGAGCAGCCGTCGGTGTTCGACTCCGTGGTCGCGCGGCGGGGCGAGCTCGCGGCGGTCGCCGAGCGGCTCGCCGCGCACCGGCCGCGGTTCGCGCTGCTGGCCGCCCGGGGGTCGAGCGACCACGCGGCGCTGTACACGAAGTACCTGATCGAGGTACTCCTGCAGCTGCCCTCCGGGCTGGTCTCACCGTCCACGACGACGCTGTACGGCGCCGAGCCGGACCTGTCCGGGGTGCTCTACGTGACCGTCAGCCAGAGCGGCGGTTCGCCCGACCTGGTGGAGGCGACCAGGGCCGCCCGCGGCCACGGCGCGCTGACCGTCGCGGTCACCAACACCCCGGGCTCGCCGCTGGCCGCGACGGCCGAGCACGCGGTGCACATCGGCGCCGGCGAGGAGCTGGCCGTCGCCGCCACCAAGACCTACACCGCGACGCTGCTCACCGCCTACATGCTGGTCGACGCCGCCCGGGGCGGCTCGGGCGAGGCGGTGGCGGGCATCGGCGAGCTCGCCGCGCAGACGCTCGCGGGCTCGGCCGGGGCGGTCACCGAGGCGGTGGAACGGCTGCGGGACACCGAGCGCGTGGTGACCACCGGCCGCGGCTACTCCTCGGCGACCGCGGCGGAGGCGGCGCTCAAGCTCGCCGAGACCAGCTACCTCGGCGCCCGCGCCTACAGCGGGGCCGACCTGCTGCACGGGCCGGTCGCCGCGGTCGACGCGGGCACCGCGGTCGTGGCGGTGACCAGCCGGGGCCGCGGCGGCGAGGCGATGCGCGACGTCGTGGCGGCGGTCGCGGACCGGGGCGCGGACGTGCTCGCGGTCGGCTCGGCGGCCGGCGAGGTGCGGGCCCGCGCGCGCATCGACGTACCGGCCACCGCCGAGGAGGTGGCGCCGGTGCTGGAGGTGCTGCCGCTGCAGCGGCTCGCCCTGGAGCTCGCGCTGGCCCGCGGCGGCGACCCGGACCGGCCGCGCGGGCTGTCCAAGGTGACCAGAACCCGGTGAGCGACCTCTTACCGACCGTGGCTGTGAGCCCTACACTTTCCCGGGTGCGAAGGACGTCGTTCGCCCGCTGGCCGTGTTCCGTCGCAAGAACCATGGACCTGCTCGGCGACCAGTGGACGCTGCTCGTGCTCCGCGACGCGTATCACGGCATCCGCCGGTTCGACCGGTTCCAGGCCTCGCTCGGCATCGCCCGCAACACGCTCACCGAACGGCTGGACCGGCTCACCGGGGCCGGCCTGCTCGACCGGGTCCGCTACCAGGACCGCCCGGCTCGCTACGAGTACCCGCTGACCGAGATGGGCCGCGACTTCTTCCCCGCGTTCGCCGCGATCATCCGCTGGGGCGACACCTGGCTCGACGGCGGTGCCGGACCGCCCACGCTGCTGCGCCACCTCGACTGCGGCCGGCACACCACCGCCGACGTCCGCTGCCCGCACTGCGGCGGCACGCTCGACGCGGACCGGGTGACGTTCGAACCCGGCCCCGGGATGTCCACTGTGGAGACGACATGAGCTGTGTGGTCGGTGTCGACGCGGGCGCCACCTCCACCCGGGCGCTCGCCGTCGAGCCGGACGGCACGGTGGCCGGGCGCGGGGCCGCGGGCGGCGGCAACCCGAACTCGCACCCGCCGGAGCTGGCCGGCAAGCGGGTGGCCGAGGCGGTCCGGGACGCGCTGGCGCCCGGCGGCGGGCGGGTACGCGCCTGCGTGCTGGGCATGGCGGGGGTCAGCAAGTTCACCGACCCGGCGATCGTGGAGACCTTCATCTCGGCGCTGCGCCACGTCGGGGTCGGCTGCCCGGTCGAGATCGTCAGCGACGCCGAGGTCGCGTTCGCGTCGGCCACCGCAGAGCCGGACGGCGTGGTGGTGGTCGGCGGCACCGGCTCGGTCGCGGCGCGGATCTCCGGTCACCGGATGACCTCGTGGGTCGGCGGGCTCGGCTGGATGCTCGGCGACGAGGGCTCGGCGTACTGGATGGGCCGCGAGGCGGTGCGGGTGACGTGCCGGCGGCTGCAGACCGGCCTGCCGCTCTCGCCGCTGGGCGAGGCGGTGCTGGCCGAGTCGCTGCCCGGGCTCGCCTCGACGCGCGAGCCGCGGCTGGCGAACCGGCTGATCACCGCGGCGAACGCGGAGCCGCCCATCCGGCTGGCCCGGTTCGCCGCGACGGTCAGCGCGCACGCGGCGACCGACCCGGTGGCGGCGCGGATCGTCGACGAGGCCGCGGAACTGCTCGCCCGACTGGCGATGGACGCCCGGCCCGCCGAGGAGCGCACCCCGATCGTGCTCGCGGGCAGCGTGATCGGGCCGGGCAGCCCGGTCGGCACGGCACTGCGCGCGGCACTCGCCGGGTACACGCCGGTGCCGGTGCTGTTCGCGCCGGACGGGGCGGTGGGCGCCGCGTGGCTGGCCGCGCTGTCGGCCGACGGCCCGGACGCGCCGCGCCCTAGTGTCCCGCGCCGGACATCTGGCAACTGATTCGCTGGCCCAAGTCCCTGCTGGCGGCGTTGCCGATCCGCCCGAGTACGGCCCAGTACGAGGGCGAATCGGCGTCTTGCCAGCAGAAACCTGGATCCGCCGACTTAATCACCGAATGTCCGGCGCGGGACACTAGAACGGGATCGTGACCACGACCGCGGTCGCGTTGTCCTCGCCGCCGGCCACGTCCGCGGCGGCGAGCAGCCGCTCGACCATCGAGGTCGGCTCGATGTGCAGGCGCAGGATCTCCCGGATGCGCGGGTAGGGCACCTGCTCGGCCACGCCGTCGCTGCAGAGCAGGTACACGTCGCCGGGCGCGGGCACGATGCTGAGCACGTCGGGCTCGGGCCGCGCGGCGTGCCCGACGTAGCGGGTCAGGTGGTAGCGCGCGGCGCGGGCCTGCGGCGAGTCGAGCGAGTAGAGCCCGTGCGCCACACCGAGCCAGGCCATCGTGTGGTCGACGGTCAGCAGTTCGAGCAGGTCGTCGCGGAACCGGTAGACCCGCGAGTCGCCGAGCTGGGTGATCCACAGCTCGTCGGCGGCGTCCCCGGCCAGCAGCGCGGTCAGCGTGCACCCGGCGAGGCCGACGTCCCCGCGGCCGATCTCGACGACCCGGTCCTGCGCGGTGGAGACCGCCGCCCGGATCGACTCGGGCCCGATCTTCCCGCGCGCGGCCCGCATCGCCTCGACGAACGAGTCCACAGTGGTCCGGCCGGCAAGCGCGCTCCCGTCGCTGTCGCCCATGCCGTCCGCGACGACGGCGAGCAGCGGGTCCAGATCGAGGTGCGCGACATCGAAGTTCGCCCGATAACGGCGACCCACCTCGCTACCGACCGCACCGGTCAAGGCGCTCACGATCGCATCCTAGGGTGCCGCAGCCCCGGATGGTGGTCCGGAAGTGACCTTCTGAGCACGACCGCGCTGGCCGCGACGGTCGCGGCGACCAGCGGCCAACTGAGCGCGACGCGGGCGACACCGAGCGCGACCACCCAGCCCGACCACCACAGCAGCCCGAACACCACCACCCGCGCCGTGTACTGCGCGAACACCCACACCCAGCTGGCCCGCCCGTACGCGCGCAGCAGGTCGGGGTCGCGGCGCCAGCGGGCCTTCTGGCCGAGCAGCACCCCGACGACCACGCCGAGCAGCGGCCAGCGGACCAGGATGCTGACCGCCCAGGCGAGCGCGCTCGCCACGTTGGACAGCAGCTGGACGAGGAAGAAGTCCTGCGCGCGGCCGGTGTGCAGGGCCACCAGCGCCGCGGCCGCGACCGAGGCGACGCTCGCGAGCACCGCGACGACCCGACCGCCGCGGGCGAGCCGGATCCCGCCGATCACCGCGCCGGCGGCGACCGCGGCGAGCGCGCCCCAGCCGATCGAGCGGCCGGAGACGAGCCAGCCCAGCACGAACACGGCCGGCGGGATGCTCGCGTCGACCGCGCCGCGCCGGCCGCCGAGCAGCTCGCGCAGCGACTGCTGGTTGCCGGTCGCCTGGTCGGTCACGGCGTCCAGCCTGCCGCATCGGCCGCGAGTTAGGTAGCCCTAACTCGATCGGGATCCCGCCCGTTCGTCCCGTTCGTCCACTGAGGACCCCGGTAACCGGTCGATCACGCGACGAAGTCGGGTGACACGAAATTGGGACGCGGACCGGACCAACCAGATGCGAGGGTTGTACCAGCCGGACGCGACCGGATGGTGAACCCGTGTACGCACAATCGTGAGTTGCCAACCGACGGTGGCGTAGGTCGGGAATCACACGGCATCCTGAGCGTTTGAAGACGAGGGGACAGAGGGGAGGCGACCGTGTCAGGGTTGTCTAGTTGGGTTGCCATGGGGGACAGCTTCACCGAGGGACTGAGCGACGTCGGCCCGGACGGGTCCTACGTGGGCTGGGCCGACCGCCTCGCGCGGATCCTCGCCGCTCGCGATCCGAACTTCTGCTACGCCAACCTCGCCCTGCGCGGCAAGCTCCTGCGCGAGATCATCGACGAGCAGGTTCCCGTGGTCCAGCGGGTGCGACCCGACCTGGTCACCATCTGCGCGGGCGGCAACGACCTGATCGTCCCGGGCAGCGACGTCGACGACCTCGCCGACGAGTTCGAGCGGGCCGTGGTCGAGCTGCGCCAGGTCAGCGAGGTCGTCGTGTTCACCGGGCCCGACCCGCGCAAGCAGCCGGTGGTGCGCCGGGTGCGGGGCAAGGTCGCCATCTACAACGGCCACCTGCGCGCGATCGCCGACCGGCACGGCGCCATGCTGGTGGACCTGTGGGCCATGCCCGTCCTGGTCGACCTGCGCGCGTGGAGCGACGACCGGCTGCACTTCTCGCCGGAGGGGCACCGGCGGATCGCCTTACGCACCGCCGAGGTGCTGGGCGTGCCGGTCATGGAGGACTGGCGCGAGCCGTGGCCGCCGGAGGACCCGGCGCCGTGGATCCGCTCCCGGCAGGCCGATCTCGCCTGGACGCGCACCCACCTGCTGCCCTGGGTGCGCCGCCAGCTGCGGGGCGAGTCGATGGGCGACGGCCTGCACCCCAAGCGGCCCGAGCTGCAGCCGTTCGCCAACCAGAGCACCGGGAACGGGCAGGCCGCCGCCGTGTAGAGCGGCGACCGGCCGGCACAGTCCCCCACCGCGCCGGCCGGTTCGCTCGGGCAGCACACCCCCACGTTGGTAGTGCCGCCCCGGCGCTCGCATCAGGCTCCGGGACGTCGAGCACCGCGCGAAGCCTTTCACCCGGCGCCCCCGATCGGCTAACTGTTCGCTAAACGACCAGCCGCACGGTGCGCCCGGCCACCACCGGCCCGAGCGCCCGGGTGCCCTCGGAGAACTCGCTCGCCATCCGCGCGAGCCGCACGATCACCTGGTCCTGCCCGGTTTCCTGGCCGGACTCGACCACCGCGAGCAGGTTCGCCCACTCCTGGTCGATCCAGTCGATCGCGGCCGCGGGCGAGGAGATCGGCAGCGGCGGCACGTCCGGGAACTCGTCGGCGGCATACGGTTCGTCAGAGTTTCCCGAGCGCAACTGACGTTTCGCCAGATCCGCACCTACCAGGTAGTAACGTCGCAGCCGCGACCGCGCCGCCGTCTTGTCCACTTCGGACAGTCCCTGTTCGGCCAGCTCGTGCGCGTGCAGCCGGACGAGGTCGTGCATGAGGAACACGTCACGGCTGGTCTCGGTCACCACGAACGACTCGGCGAGGATGCGCAGCCGCCGGCGGGCCGTCTCGATGTCTATCCCGCACAGCGCGGCGACCGGGTACGGGCCGATCATCGTGCCGGGGAACAGCCCCAGCAGCCGCACGGTCTCCGCGTGCTCGGGGCGCAGGCTGCGGTAGGTCACGTCGAGCGCGGCCCGCACGCTGGTGTCGGCCTCCTCGAGGTCCAGCGCGGACAGCCGGCCGCGCTCGTCGGCCAGCTCCTCCACCAGGCTCGCGACCGACCACTGTGGACCGCCGGTCAGCCGCGCGCCGGCGATGCGCAGTGCCAGCGGCAGGTGCCCGCACAGCCGGGCGAGCCGGCGCCGCAGCTCGCGGTCGCGGCCCTGCGCGGGCGTGCCGGCCATGTGCTCGAGGACCTTCTCCGCCGCGTCCGCGCCGAGCGTGCCCAGGATCTGCAGGCGCGCGCCGGTCCAGGCCACCAGCCCGCCGAGGCGCACCCGCGTGGTCACCACGACCATCGACGACGAGCCGGCCGGCAGCAGCGGGCGCAGCTGCTCGGAGTCCCGCGCGTCGTCGAGCACGACCAGCACCCGGCGGTCGGCGAGGATCGACCGGTACAGCGCGGCGCGCTCGTCGACCGCGGGCGGCACGTCCTCCGGACCGACGCCGAGCGCGAGCAGGAAGTGGGCGAGCACCTCGGTGGGCGCCATCGGCGCGTGCCGCGGGTCGAACCCGCGCAGGCCGGCGAACAGCCGGCCGTCGGGGAACCGGTCGGCGACGCGATGCGCCCACAGCACGGCGAGCGCGGTCTTCCCCACCCCGGCGGACCCGGCCAGCACGGCGACGGCCGGTTCGCCGCGCGCTGACTCGTCCGGCAGCTGGTGGGTGAGCCAGGCGAGCTCCTCCTCGCGGCCGGCGAACCCGGACGGCGCGCGGGGCAGCTGCGCGGGCACCAGCACGCCGACCCGGGGCGTGACGACGGGTTCGGAGGACGGTTCGAGCAGCGTGGTGTCGTCGCGCAGCACCCGCTGGTGCAGGCCGCGCAGCTGCGGGCCGGGGTCCATGCCCAGCTCGTCGGACGCCTGGTGGGCGAAGCGCTGGTAGGCGGCCAGCGCGGTGGCCCGCCGCCCGGAGCGGTAGAGCGCGAGCATGAGCTGGCCGACGAGCCGCTCGCGAAACGGCTGCTCGTCGACGAGATGGGTCAGCTCGCCGATGATCTCCTGGTGCCGGCCGAGCTCGAGGTCGGCGTCGAAGCGCGCCTCCAGCACGGCCAGCCGCAGCTCGGTCAGCTCGGGCGCCCTGACCCGGCCGCCGAGGTCGCCCAGCTCGCCGCCCCGCCACAGGGCCTGGGCCTGGCGCAGCAGGTCGGCGCGGCGCACCGGCGGCGTGCCGCGGGCCTGGGCCAGCAGCGACCGCGCGAGCGTGACGTCGATCAGCGACTCGTCGACGTCGAGCCGGTAGCCGGGCGGCACGGTGGCGATCCGCACGTCGACCGCGCGGAGCTCGGCGAAGCGCTGGCGCAGCCGGGAGACGTAGCCCTGCACCATCGTGCGTGCGCTGGCCGGCGGCTCGTGCGCCCAGAGCACGTCGACGATCCGGTCGACCGGCACGACCTGGTTCGGCTCGAGCAGCAGCATGGCGAGCACGGCCCGCGCGGCGGGTCCGCCGACCGGCACCTCGTCGCCGTGCACGAGCACCTGCACCGGCCCGAGCAGGCAGAACCGCAGCCCGGCGATCGTCGCGGCGGATCGTGAACCGTTCTGATCGGCCACGGGTCACCACCCCCAGTCGCACCCTGTCCCGGCCGATATGTGCAACAAGGTACGGGCAAACCAGCCGGGAAGGCGATCTCCGGGTGGCGCGCATCATCCGGATGGCCTAACGCAGCGGTGTCCGATGGTGATGGAAAGTGACAAGTGGAAACCCGATCACCGATCCAGGTGGATTCTCGGGAGCAGACCAGCACGCCGCGCCCAGTCCCACCGCGGCCGCACCTACCCGACCGCCCGGCGCGGGGCCCCCCGCTTTCCAGTCTAGAAGTGAGGGCCGACATTCCCGGCCGAAGTCGATCCACCCTGTGGACAACTCCGGAGTCGCGGGGGCCCCCGCTTTCCAGCTTATCGGGCGGGGGTGACGGTGCCGGGGGTTCGCGGGGTCGCTGTGGATGAACGGCCGGCGCGAATGGCGCGCCGGCCGTTCATCGGGGTGGGTCGGGTGCTCGCGGGGGCGGGGGTCGGTCAGCGGGTCAGCGGGGTGAAGTCGTGGTCGGCCACGTAGTCCGGGCGCGGGGCCGTGCCGCCGTACGGGTCCACCAGGGTGTTCTCCACGCTGTTGAACACCAGGAAGATGTGCGACCGCGGGAACGGCGTGATGTTGTTCCCCGACCCGTGCATCAGGTTCGCGTCGAACATCAGCGCAGAGCCGGCCGGCGCGGTGAACTGCTCGATGCCGTACGCGCTCGCGAGGTTCGTCAGGTGCTCGGTGCTCGGCACGCCGATCTCGTGCTCGGCCAGCGGGCTGCGGAAGTGCTCCGGCGGGGTGCCGCCCGCGCAGGGCACGAACATCCGGTGCGAGCCGGGCATCATCATCAGCCCGCCGTTGAACGGATGGAGGTCGGTCAGCGCGATCGACATGCTGACCGCGCGCGGCACCGGCATGCCGTCCTCGACGTGCCAGGTCTCGAAGTCCGAGTGCCAGTAGTGCCCGCGGCCCTCGAACGCCGACAGGTAGGTCGCCCGGCTCTGGTGCACGTACACCTCGGAGCCGAGGATCTGCCGGGCCCGGTCCAGCACGCGGGGGTCCCGCACCAGCTCGGCGACCAGCGCGGACGCCCGGTGCACGCCGAAGATCGTGCGGACCTCGCCGTCCTCGACGACGGCGCCCTCCCCCGTCGGGTCTGCGGCCAGGCGCTCGAGCTCGTGGCGGAAGGCGTCGACCTCCCCGGGGCTGAGCAGGTCGTCGTGGAACGAGAAGCCGCGGATGTCGTGCGCGGCGAGGGTGGCCGGGTCGATCGGACCCATCGCCCCCGTCGTCCACACCGTCGGCTCGATACGGTCGAGCAGCTCGGGTTCGCCGGTCATCCTTGTGGGATAGGGATCGGCGGTCCCGGTGTCGGTGAGCGTCATGCGCTCGTCCCCTCCATCTCGGGTTCTCGCGGCGGTTCTTCCCTGATCAGTGGGTAGACGCCGTTCTCGTCGTGCACCTCCCGGCCCGTCACCGGGGGGTTGAACACGCACACGGTCCGCATGTCGGTTCGCGGCCGCAGCTGGTGGTGGTCGTGCTCGTCGAGCAGGTAGAGGCTGCCGGGACCGAGCTGGTAGGTGGTCCCGGTCTCCTTGTCGAGCAGCTCACCCTCGCCCTCGACGACGAACACGGCCTCGATGTGGTTGGCGTACCAGAAGTCGTTGACCGTGCCCGCGTAGAGGGTCGTCTCGTGCACGGAGAACCCGACGCCCTCCTTGGCCAGCACGATCCGCTTGCTGCGCCAGTTCGGCGTCTTGATGTCACGGTCCGTGTCGTCCAGGTCCTGCACCGATCTCACCAACACGTCGTTCTCCCAATCCTCACGCACACACCGCGTGCACGGACTCCACGAGCAGGTCCAGTCCCTGCGCCAGCTCGTCGTCGGTGACGGTGAGCGGCGGCATGACCTTGGCGACCTCGCCCTCGGGACCGGACGTCTCCATCAGCAGACCACGCTCGAATGCCGCGCGGCAGACCGTGGAGGCGAGCTCGCCGGTCTCGAAGGACAGCCCCCTGGCCAGGCCGCGGCCCTTGGCGAGCATCGGCGTGCCGGGCAGCGCCTCGACCAGCCCGTTCATCACGCGGCCGACCTGCTCGCCCTTCGCGAGGGTGCTCTTCTCCAGCTTGTCGTCGCTCCAGTAGGTGCGCAGCGCCTCGGTCGACGCGACGAACGCGGGGTTGATGCCGCGGAAGGTGCCGTTGTGCTCGCCCGGCTCCCAGATGTCGAGGTCCGGCCGGAACAGGGTGAGTGCCAGCGGCAGCCCGTAGCCACCGATCGACTTGGACAGGCACACGATGTCCGGGGTGATGCCGGCGGACTCGAAGCTGAAGAACGGGCCGGTACGCCCGCAGCCCATCTGCACGTCGTCGACGATCAGCAGCATGTCGTGGCGCTTGCACAGGTCGGCGAGGCCGCGCAGCCACTCGTCGCGGGCGACGTTGATGCCGCCCTCGCCCTGCACGGTCTCGACGATCACCGCGGCCGGCTCGTTGAGCCCGCTGCCGCTGTCCTCGAGCAGCCGCTCGAACCAGAGGAAGTCCTCGACCTTGCCGTCGAGGTAGTTGTCGTAGGGCATCGGCGTGGCGTGCACCAGCGGGATGCCGGCGCCGCCGCGCTTCATCGAGTTGCCGGTGACCGACAGGGCACCGAGCGTCATGCCGTGGAACGCGTTGGTGAAGTTGATGATCGACTCGCGGCCGGTGACCTTGCGCGCCAGCTTCAGCGCCGCCTCGACGGCGTTCGCGCCGGCCGGGCCAGGGAACATGATCTTGTAGTCGAGGTCCCGCGGCTGCAGGATCGTGTCGGTGAAGGTCTCGAGGAAGTCACGCTTGGCGACGGTGTGCATGTCCAGCGCGTGGGTGACGCCGTCCCGCTCCAGGTAGTCGATCAGCGCCCGCTTGAGCACCGGGTTGTTGTGTCCGTAGTTGAGCGCGCCGGCCCCGGCAAAGAAGTCCAGGTAGCCCTTGCCCCCCTCGTCGTACAGCCACGAGCCGGTGGCGCGGTCGAACACGACGGGCCAACTTCGGCAGTAGCTGCGCACCTCGGACTCGAGGGTCTCAAAAACGCTCACGATTCTCCTCAAACGCAGGGACATACGCCGGAAGCGCATTCAGCGCACCACCGTACGTCCATTGACGGAATGCTTACGGCTAGGCGGACATTGATGTGATGCCCGGCTCATTGACGAACGGCCCGATGCGGAAGCGCACCTCGGACTCGTGCTCGTCCGGGAACTCGCCGGCGTCGAAGGACCCGGCCCGGTCCATGGCCGCGCCCCAGCGCTTCGCCAGGGAGGCGAACAGCGCGTTGGACGCGGCGTTGTCAGGTGTGATCGTCGTCTCCATGTGCCGTACGCCCTCGTCGGCGAGGCGGCTGACCAGCGTGTCCAGCAGGGCGCCGGCCGTGCCGCGGCCTCGCTGGGAGCTGTCGACCGCGATCTGCCACACCACGACCGTGTCCGGCGCGGTGGGTCTGCGGTAACCGATCACGAAGCCGACGACCTCGTCGCCCGCCCGAGCGACCAGCGACGTGTCGGCGAAATCATGGCACCACATGAGGTACGCGTAGGAAGAGTTCAGATCGAGCTTTCCGGAATCGCGCGCGATTCTCCAGATTGCCCCTCCGTCCTGTGTGGACGGCTTGTCGATCTCTCGTCCCGCCGGCCCCCGTATGTCACCGTCGGCACTGTTCGCGTGCTTTCCGGACATACCAAAGGAACGTAACAGAGAATTTTCGTTCGCTCAGAACCGCCAGGTCAAGGGGGCCGTATCACCTGCGGGTTCGGAATATACCGTGTGACAACCCTCGCAGAATTGTTGCGATCACAACCTGTTTCGTGGTATATAGCCGGGTGGCCATTAGGATCTTCCTGGTTGACGACCACGAGATCGTCCGGCGTGGGATAGGCGATCTCTTCGAGGACCACCCGGACCTGCAGATCGTCGGCGAGGCGGCGTCGGTCGCCGAAGCCATGACCCGAATCCCGACCAGCGACGCCGATGTCGCCGTCCTCGACGTGCGCATGCCCGACGGAAACGGCGTGGAACTGTGCCGTGACCTGCGCTCGCAACTGCCGGCGCTGCGCTGCCTCATCCTCACCTCGTACTCCGATGACGAGGCCCTGCTCAACGCGATCATGGCCGGGGCCGCCGGGTTCGTGCTCAAGGAGGTCCTCGGCAACGACCTGATCAGCGCGATCCGCACGGTCGGCGCCGGCGGCTCGCTGCTGGACGGCCGCACCACCGAGGCGCTGATGAAGCGCCTGCGCCGCGGCCGCGACGGCGACGGGCCGCTCGCGGACCTGACCGAGCAGGAGCGCGCGGTGTTCGACCTGATCGGCGAGGGCCTGACCAACCGGCAGATCGCCGAGCGCCTCTACCTCGCCGAGAAGACGGTGAAGAACTACGTCTCGCACCTGCTCGCCAAGCTCGGCATGCAGCGCCGCACGCAGGCCGCGGTGCTGGCCGCGGAGCTCAAGTCCCGCAAGCCCCCGGAGCCCTGAACGACCTGTCCACACCCCCACCCACACGGCCCCGAACTGTCGGTACCAGCGAATACGCTGGAAAGCGGGGGCCCCCGCGACTCCGGAGCCTGTCCACAGGCTTGATCGACTTCGCGGGGAATGTCGGGGGCCGTCGCTACGCTGGATCACCGGGGGCCGGAGGCCACGCCTGACCCTGTTGTCCACAAGGCGCGGCTCGGGCGGCCGGAATCGTCGGTGCCCGCCCGTAGGCTGGAGACCGGGGGCCGGAGGCCCACACCAGGAGTGTCGTTTGCCCCGCGGGCGGTTGCGTCCGCCGGCCGAGCCCAGCGAAGCCCGGTCAGGACGGGCCAAGCCACCCCGAGCGGCTCACGGCCGGCCCCGAGCCCACGCCGGGCGATCTGAGGACCCCGGAACAGCACGAGGCAGGCCACAGCCCGGCAAGGGTGAGACCTGACGGCCCGGAAGCCCCCGTTACCCGCGGACCGGTGCCGAGTGACCCGGCCGGACCTCGCCGGACGTCAGCCGGTGCGCAGCGGGACCCGCCAGGTCAGCCGCGTGCCGCCCTCCGGCCCGGGCCCGACCAGCAGCGAACCGCCGAACCTGGCCGCCCGCCGGTCGATGCCGAGCAGGCCCGACCGGGCCACGCCCGGCGGCACGCCCACCCCGTCGTCCATCACGTCGATCACCAGGTCGGTGTCGGCCTCGACGGTGATCACGATCATCTGTGCGTGGGAGTGCCGCACGGCGTTGCTGACCGCCTCCCGCAGCACGGCGGTCGCGTGCGTGCCCACATCGTCGGGAACCAGGGTGTCGATCGCGCCGGAGATCCGCACCGACGGCGCCACCTCGGCGTCCGCCGCCACCTCCTCGACGATGTCCAGCAGCTGCCGGCGCAGGCTCTGGTCCGGGTCCGTGCCCGCGGTGTGCAGGTCGAAGATCGACGTCCGGATCTCGCGCACGGTCTCGTCCAGCTGCCCGACCGCGCGGCTCACCCGCCCCCGCGCCTGCGGGTCGCCGATCCGGCGCACCGTGCCCTGCAGGCTCATCCCCGTCGCGAACAGCCGCTGGATCACGTGGTCGTGCAGGTCGGCGGCGATCCGGTCGCGGTCGGCCAGCACGTCCAGCTGCCGCTGCGCCCGGTGCTTCTCGGCCAGCTCCATCGCGAACGCGGCCTGGTCGGCGAACGACGCGAGCAGCGGCACCTGGCCGGCCAGGTACTGCGGTGCCCCCTTCTCCCGCATCGCGAGCAGCACGCCACGCACCACGTTGCCCGCGCCGAACGGCACCACGACCGCCGGGCCGAAGTCGCCTCCCGGCGGCCAGCCGGTGGGGATGACGTTGGTGAGACTACGGGATGATCTCCGACGCCCGCCCGCCGAACACGCCCGCCACCATCGGCTCGGCGGCGTTGATGCGCACGCCGGCCAGCTCCCCCTCGCGCTCCCCCGCGGCGGCCCGGACCATCACGTGCCCGGTCGGGTCCGCGAGCAGGATCAGCGCGCAGTCCGATCTGGACAGCTCCCGCGTCTTCGCGGCGATCATGTCCAGCGCGTCCTGGCTGGACGCCCCGCCGAGCAGCAGCGCGTTGACCTCGCGGGCGGCCTCCAGCCACCGCTCGCGCATCCGTGACTCCTCGAACAGCCGGGCGTTCTCCACCGCGACACCGGCCGCCGCCGCCAGGCCCTTGAGCACCACCTCGTCGTCCGCGGTGAACTCGCCGGCGCCGCGCTTCTCGGTCAGGTAGAGGTTCCCGAAGATCTCGTCCCGGACACGGATCGGGGTGCCGAGGAAGCTGCGCATCGGCGGGTGGTTGGGCGGGAAGCCGACCGACGCCGGGTGCTCGGTCAGGTCCGCCACCCGGATCGGGTGCGGGTGCTCGATCAGCAGGCCGAGCAGGCCCCGGCCCTCCGGCAGGTCGCCCATCACCGCCCTGGTCTGCGCGTCGATGCCGACGTGCACGAACTCGGCCAGCCGCTCCCGCTCGTCGGCGCTGAGCACCCCGAGCGCGCCGTAGCGGGCGTCGACCAGCTCGACCGCGGTGCGCACGATCCGGTTCAGCGTGCCCTCGAGCTCGAGCCCCGCGCCGACCGCGACCACCGCCTCCAGCAGGCCCTGCAGCCGGTCACGGGTCCGGACGATCTCGGCCAGCCTGCTCTGCAGATCACCGAGAAGACCGTCGAGCACCAGCCCGTCCTGCGCCGCGCTCGCGTCCTCGCGGGCGGGGCCCGGGGGCTGCTGGTCCGGCATGGCGATTCCGATGTCCAGGACGGTGACGACATGGCCCGCCACCTGCGTAAGGGGTAGTACGGCACCCGGCCTATCGGCAGGTTTCGGCGCGACGTTACCCCTGCTGCGGAGTGTGTTCGGGTGCGAACGGCCGGCGTCGCGCTGCGGGACGGGCCGCGGTCGCCCATGCTGGTGGCACCGGCCGTTCGGGGGTGGTGACCATGAGCAGGCGCCGCAGGTCCGCCCTGCCGATCCTGCTGGTGATCCTGGTCGTCGTCGCGGCCGGTGTGGTGCTCGCGATCCGCCTGTTCGGCGACGAGCCGGCGGCGGCGCCCGCCGCGGGCGAGACATCCGCCCGCCCGCCGGACTCCACGCCGCCGGCCACGTCCACATCCGCCACGGCCACGACCTCCGCGGCACCGCGCGACGACGCCGAACCCGCGCTGTGGCCGTTCCGCACGCTCGACGAGGCCCGGCGCTGGCAGGTCGAGCAGGCACCCGCCGGGCACTCGCCGTGGCACGGCGACGCCGAGGCCACCGCGCTGTCCTTCACCACCGGCTACCTCGGCTTCACCGGCCTAGACACGGTGGTGCACAGCGACATCGACGACACCGAGGCGGTGGTCGAGGTCGGCTACCGGACCGACGGCGGCAGGCCCGCACCGGCCGCCGCGCTGCGCCTGGTGCGCTTCGGCGACGGGACCGACGCGCCGTGGGAGGTGATCGGCACGGTCGACGACACCATGGCGATCACCGAGCCCGCACCCGGCGTCGCGATCACCTCGCCGGTGCGGGTCGGCGGGCTGATCAGCGGCGTCGACGAGAACATCCGCGTACAGGTGCGCGACCCCGCCGCGCAGCGGCCGATCGGCGAGTCCTGCTGCCTGCCCGCGGGCGGGGAGAACAGCCCGTGGTCGGTCTCGGTGAGCTACCGCGGCGCGAGCGGCGCCACGCTCACGATCGTCGCCGCCACCGGCGGGCACGTCGCCGACGTCGAACGCTTCGCGGTGACCGGGGCCCGGCCGGTCACGTAACGCCGGGGCGGCAGGTCGCGACCACCCCGGTGTACTGATGCCCAGGCGCGGACGGGGTCGCCGCCGAGGTCACCGGGGGCGGGGAACGGACAGGGAGGTGACCGGGTGCGCGGCGAGCCGCTCAAGCTGGCGGAGCT
Source organism: uncultured Actinomycetota bacterium (assembly GCA_963727495.1). Classification (GTDB taxonomy): domain Bacteria; phylum Actinomycetota; class Actinomycetes; order Mycobacteriales; family Pseudonocardiaceae; genus Actinophytocola. The sequence continues at coordinate 387,275 of CAVSGQ010000006.1, forward strand.
GACGCGTCCGGAGTCCCTGCGGCTGCTGGACAGCGCGCCGATCGGGCGCATCGTCTACACCGTGCGCGCACTGCCCGCGATCGTCCCGGTCAGCCACCTGGTCGACAACGGCATGGTCGTCGTGCGCACCCACGTCGGCGCCGAGTGCGCCGGATCGGTGGTGGCCTACCAGGCCGACGAGCTCGACCCGGAGACCGGCGACGGCTGGAGCGTGACCGTCACCGGCGTGGCCCGCCGGGTGCTCGACCCCGACGAGATCGCCGGCTACGGCAGCCGGCTGGTCCCGCTCGTCGCCGCCGCGGTGCTGGAGACGATCCGGATCTACCCGGAGATCGTCGCCGGGTACCGGCTGCTCGCCCCCACCGCCGGCTGACGGCTACGGTCGCAGGCCCGCGAAGATCACCGCCAGCGCCCGGTCGCGCAGGTCCGCGCTCCAGCCGCCCTGCAGGGCGCCCTGCGCGGTCGCGGTCAGCAGCGCCAGCACCTCGTCCAGCCGCACCTCCGGGCGCACCGCGCCCGCCCGCCGCGCCCGGTCGAGCAGCACGTCGATCGCGTCGCGCAGGGAACGCATCGGGTCCGCGACGCCGATCCGCACACCGTCCTGCGCGAGCAGTTCCACCACCGCCTTCTTCTCCGCCGCCTGCTCGACCACGCGGGCGAAGAAGTCGAACAGCGCCGTCGCCGGGTCGGCCCCGGCCAGCTCGGCGACCTCGGTGGTGAGCCGCTCCAGCAGGTCCTTCATGATCGCCGAAAGCAGGTCCTGCTTGGTCGGGAAGTGCCGGAACACCGTGCCGATCGCCACCCCGGCCCGCGCCGCGACGTCCTCGGTGGACGCCGTGGGGCCCTGCCGGGCGAACACCTCCGACGCGGCGGCCAGGATCCGTTCCCGGTTGCGCCGGGCGTCGGCGCGCAGCGGCCTGCTTGACAAGATGAGTCTCCACTCATAATCCTTAACGTGAGCGCTCACTCATCTTACCCGCAGAACTTTGGGAGAGGCCGATGGACACCGAGGTGCTCACGCGGATCGAGGACTACTTCCTGGGCCGCGCGCGCGACCGGCTCTGGTCGCCGGACGTCGTGATCGAGATGCCGTTCGCCCGGCCGGGCGATCCGCGCCGGATCGAGGGCGCGGAGAACTTCATGACCAGGACGCGGGCGAGCCGCGAGTCGATGCCGGTGCGGTTCGACATGTTCCGCACCAGGGCCGTGCACGACACGACCGACCCCGAGGTCACCGTGCTCGAGTACGAACTGGGAGGCACGGTGCTGACCACCGGGCGCCGGGCGTCCGCACCGTTCATCGCGGTGCTGCGGGCACGCGACGGCCGGGTCGTGCTCTGGCGCGAGTACCAGGACAAGCTCGCGATCGCCGCGGCGCTGGGCGAGGTCCCCGCGCCGATCACCTAGCGCCTACGCGACCACGCGCACGGTGATCGAGCCGAGGCGGTCGAACTCGGCGAGGTAGGTCTCGCCGGCCGCCATGGGGACCGCGGCGTGCAGCGCGCCGGTCATGATCAGGTGACCGGGCTCCAGCGCGACGCCGCGTTCCCCGAGCGTGTTGGCGAGCCAGGCGACGACGCCGAGCGGGTCGCCGAGCGCGGCCGCGCCGGCGCCGGTGTCGACCAGCTCGCCGTTCCGGCTCAGCACCATGCCGACCAGCCGTGTGTCCACATCGGACAACGGAACGAGACGCTCGGACCGGGCCACCGCCCCGTTGGAGGCCAGGTCGGCGATCGTGTCGGCGAGCCGGATCCGCCAGTCGACGATGCGCGAGTCGACGATCTCCACCGACGCGCCCACCCCGGCGACCGCGGCCCGCGCGTCGTCGAGGCCAACCCCGGGCCCCTGCAGCCGCGAGCCCATCACGAACACGATCTCGGCCTCGATCCTGGGCTGGATGAACGCGCCGACCGAGACCTCCGCGCCGTCGGGGTACACGGTGGACTCGAAGACCGGCGCGAAGTCCGGCGAGTCCATGCCGATCATCCGCTGCATCGGCCTGGACGTCAGCCCCACCTTGTGCCCGACGATCCGGTCGCCGTCCGCCAGCAGCATCGCCACCAGCTCCTGCTGGATCAGGTAGCCCTCGTCGGCGCCGAGGGTGGGATCGGCGTCGGTGAACGGCGGCACGGGGACGCGGGTGCGCCGCGCCTCGTAGAGCTGCCGCGCCCTCTCCCGAGGATCCATGTGCCCCTCCCGTTCGCCGACAGCACCAGCCACACCGAGACCGCGCAGACGAGCATGCCCGCGACGCCGAGCCGGCCGACCCGCTCGCCGAACATCGCCAGGGCCCACAGCATCGTGGTCGGCGGGGTCAGGTAGAGCAAGGTGCTGGCCCGCGTCGCGCCGAACGTCCGCAGCGCGAGCAGGTAGCAACCGTATCCGCCGAAGGTCGACAGCACGACCACCCAGGCGACCGCCCACCAGAAGCCCGCGGTGGCGGGTGGGGCGAGCCGGCCGGCCACCGCGGCGGCGGCGACGAACACGCAGGCGGAGACCAGGCTGTGGACCGTCAGCGCGTCCAGCAGCGGCGCCGCGAGCCGCCACCGCCGCTCCAGCAGCGTGCCCGCGGACAGCGCCAGCATGCCGCCGGCCACCAGCGCGTAGCCCAGCGGCGGACCGCCGCCCGCCGCGTCCCCCGCCACGACCAGCCCCACGCCGCCGACCCCGGCCCCGAGCCCCAGCCACTGCCGCGGCCGGACCCGCTCGCCGAGCACCGGCCCGGACAGCGCGCCGACGACCAGCGGCTGCAGCACCGCGATCAGCGCGGCCACCCCGGCCGGCACGCCGAGGCCGACACCGGTGACCACGCCCGCCAGGTAGAGGCTCTGGCAGAGCAGGCCCACCAGCGCCTGCCGGGGCAGCCCGGCGCGGCGCGGCGGCCGCCCGCGCACCGCCGCGAGCAGCGCGAGCAACGCCGCGGCCACCACGTACCGCCAGGCCAGCAGCGTGTCCGCGGGCGCCTCGGCGGTGCCCAGCCGGGCGCCGACGAAGCCCGAGCTCCACATCACGACCAGCCCGGTCGCGGCGAGGATCCGTTCCATGGGGCCAGGTAAACACACCGGTCGGTATACTGTCAGTGGAGGTGCGCAGTGACGACCATGACCCCGGCCGCCGAGCGCCTGCTGGCGGCGGCGAGCGAGCTGTTCTACACCCGCGGCATCCAGGCGGTGGGCGTCGACCTGATCGCCGAGGCCGCCGGCGCCACCAAGAAGACGCTCTACGACCGGTTCGGCTCGAAGGACGCGCTCGTCGCGCTCTACCTGCAACGCCGCTTCGAACGGTGGCGCGCGTTCGTGGAGACGTGGCTCGCGGAGCACGGCCGCGAGCCGGTGCGGGTGCTCGACGCGCTGGAGGCGTGGCTCGAGGACAACACCTTCGGCTGCGCATTCGTCAACGCCCACGCGGAGATCGGCCGCGCCGACCACCCGGCGCTGCCGGTCGTGCGGGCGGAGAAGGACTGGATGCGCTCGCTGTACGAGCGGCTCGCCGCGGAGGCCGGGGCGGCGGGGATCGGCGCCCGGCTGCACCTGCTGCACGAGGGCGCGATCATCGCCCGCTCGGTGGGCGGGCAGGCCGACGCGCTCGACCAGGCCCGGGCCGCTGCGCGCGATCTGATGGCCCGCGCCGTGCGGCCGAGCTGATCATCGGGGTATAACCGTTCCGTGGACTATGTGCGGCTCGGCCGGTCGGGGCTGAAGGTCTCGCCGATCTGCCTGGGCATGATGACCTACGGCGACCCGGACCGGCGCAAGTGGTTCCTCACCGAGGAGCAGGCCGAGCCGATCGTGCGGCGCGCGGTCGAGGCCGGGGTGAACTTCTTCGACACCGCGGACATGTACTCCGCCGGGCTCACCGAACAGATCACCGGCCGGCTGCTCGCCCGGCTGTTCGCCGACCGCGACGACTACGTGCTGGCGACCAAGCTCTACTACCCCACCGGCTCCGGCCCGAACGACCGCGGGCTGTCCCGCAAGCACGTCATGTCCGCGATCGACGCCTCGCTGCGCCGGCTGGGCACCGACCACGTGGACGTCTACCAGATCCACCGGTGGGACGTGGAGACGCCGGTCGAGGAGGCCATGCGGGCACTGCACGACGTGGTGGCGTCGGGCAAGGCGCGCTACCTCGGCGCGTCGACGATGCCGGCGTGGCGGTTCGCCAAGGCGCAGTACACCGCGCGGGCACACGGCTGGACGCCGTTCGTGTCCATGCAGAACTACTACAACCTGCTCTACCGCGAGGAGGAGCGGGAGATGGTCCCGCTGTGCCTCGACGAGGGTGTGGGCCTGGTGCCGTGGAGCCCGCTGGCGCGCGGCATGCTGGCCGGCAACCGCGACCGCGGCGGCGTGCGCAGCACCACCCGCTCGGGCAGCGACCAGTTCGCCGAGGAGCTGTACGGCGAGGACGACTTCGACGTCGTGGACGCGGTGCGCGCGGTGGCGGCCGAGCGCGGCGTGCCGCCCGCGCAGGTGTCGCTCGCGTGGCTGCTCGGCAACCCGGCGGTCACCGCCCCGATCATCGGCGCGACGAAGCCGCACCACGTCGACGACGCGGTGGCCGCGGCCGAGCTGACCCTCGACGACGCGGAGCGGGCGCGGCTGGAGGCGCCCTACCGCCCGCACACCGTCCGGCCGGCGGCGTACTGACACCGCGCCGGACGGTTGCCGCCGGGTTAGCGGTGCCGGTTCGGGGGCGTACCGGGTCGGCTCGACCGCGCGGCGGGTCGGTTCGGCGGTGTGAGAGGTCGGCTCGGCCGCGCGGCGGGTCGGCTCGGCTACCGGATCTCGTCCACGTGGCGGATGTTGGCGGCGTCGGACTCGTCCTCGCTGGGCGCGCCGGCGAACCAGCCGTCGAGGATCTCGGTCAGCAGCGGAGCGCTGGTCAGCCGCAACGACAGCGCCAGGACGTTGGCGTCGTTCCACCGGCGCGCGCCGCGGGCGGTCTCGGCGTCCGCGCACAGGGCGGCCCGCACGCCCGGCACCTTGTTCGCCGCGATCGACGCGCCGGTGCCCGTCCAGCAGGCCACCACCGCCTGCTCCGCCCGCCCCTCGGCGACGTCACGCGCGGCGGCCTCGCTCGCCCACGCCCAGTCGTCGCGCTCCTCGTCGCGCAGCGCGCCGTGCGGCACCGGCTCGTGGCCCCGGCTGCGCAGCTCCTCGACGATGGCCTCGGCGACGCCGACCCGCTCGTCCGCGGCAACGGAAATCCTCATGCTCACAGTGTGCGGTACATGATGTGCAGCCCGACGAAGCCCTTGGTCGCGTGCTCGAACCCCTCGGGCAGCGTCGCGACGATGTCGAAGCCGAGCGAGCGCCACAGCGCGACCGCGCGGGTGTTGGTCTCCACCACCGCGTTGAACTGCATCGCGCGGTAGCCGTCCGCGCGGGCGAGGTCGAGCACGTGCCGGCCGAGCGCGCGGCCCACACCCCGGCCGCCGTGCGCCGGATGCACCATGAAGCTCGCGTTCGCGATGTGCGCGGCCGGGCCCATGTGGTTCGGCCCCATCTTCGCGGTGCCGAGCACCGTGTCCCCGTCGATGTCCCCGTCGATGTCACGGTCCACGGCGACGACCGTACGGGCGGGCGGGGTGGACATCCACAGCTCGCGGGCGCGGCTCTGCGTGACGTCCCGGTCCCACGTATAGGTGTCGCCGGCCGCGACGATGTCCCGCAGGAACGGCCAGATCTGCACCCAGTCGTCCGCCCTGGCCTCCCGGATCTCCATGCCACTCAGGATGGCACGCGACGGCAACCCGTTTCCCTGCGTGGCGGCCGCGGACACGATCGTGGGTTACCGATGAGTCGGGGTGTCACCGGGAAAACCCGCGGTCCACTGTGGAGGGCATGAGATCCTTCCGGTTCGGCGGAATCGTCGTCGCCGTCGCGGCGCTGCTCTCGACCGTGCTGACCGGCGGCGCGTCGGCGACCCCCTACCACCACCACCATCACCCCTCGTCCGTCCTGTACCTCACGGTCGCCGCGCACGGCACCAGCAGCACCGTCCGGCTGCGCTGCCACCCCGAGGGCGGGTCCCACCCGTCGCCGTGGCGCGCGTGCCGCGCGGTGACCCGCGCCCGCGGCGACTTCGACCGCCTGCCCGGCCGGCGGGGCATGGCCTGCACGCTGGACTACCGGCCGGTCGTCGCGTCCGTGCGCGGCATGTGGCACGGCGCGCGCCTGCACTGGCGGCACCGCTTCGGCAACGCGTGCGCGATGCACGTGCGGACGGGTGCGGTCTTCGACTTCTAGGCGGCCGCGAGGTCCGCGACGTGCAGCCAGCCGTCGTGGACGAAGCCGACGTCGCCGGTGCGCAGGAAGTTCTCGGTGGAACCGCGCAGCCGCGCGCAGAACGTGCGCTCGCTGACGTCCGGGCGGCCGAGGTAGCCGACCGCCACGTTCGGCCCGGACACCCAGATCTCGCCGGCCGTGCCGTCCGGGCAGCGGGTGGCCGTCAGCGGGTCCACGATCGCCACCTCCAGGTCGTCCGCCGGCCGGCCGCGGTCGACCACCGGGGTGCCCTCCGCGCGCGGCCGGGCGGTGCGGCCGGGGGCCAGCGAGTCCACGTCGAACGCGGTGACCGCCGGGCCGAGGCGGCCGGCGACCAGCGCGGTCGCCTCGGCCAGCCAGTAGCAGGAGAAGAACGCCGAGCGGCGGAACCCGTTGGCGGCGAACCGGTTCGCGAACATGTCCATCGTGGACGCCGGACCGTCCGTGAACGCGATGTCCCATGTGGACAGATCGAGGTCGTCCAGGCCGGCGGCGAGCGCGGCGAGCGCGTAGTCCACGTCGGCGCCGCCGCTGACCCGCGCGTGCCGGTCGGAGATCGCGTGCAGCCAGTCCGCCGGGGCGGCCTGCGGGGACAGCAGCGTGCCGCGGCTGCCGGCGAAGATCGGGTGCAGCACGCCGGTCATCAGGTCGCGGTGTCCGGCGAGCCGGCTCACCACCCCGGCGTCCGGGCCCGTGCCGAACAGCCTGCCGGTCTGCCGCGCGCTCGCGACCAGGTTGCCGTGCGAGACCATCACCCCGTGCGCGCCCGCGTAGTGCAGCAGCGCCAGCGAGTCCGGCCCGATCTCCGGCCGCCGCCAGTCCCCGGGCGCCGCGCGCAGGTCGTCGAGGGTCAGCGTGGCCAGGCCGGGCAGCAGCGTGCCGGGTGGCACGATCGCGGCGGCAGGGTCGGCGTCGTCGACCACCGAGGCCAGGTCGCGTTCCGGCCGCGGCACCGCGACCGCGCCCGCGTACCAGCAGCCCAGCACGGCGGCCAGGTAGTCGAGGCCGGGCGGCAGCAGCACGAGGATCCGCTGTCCCGGCAGGCCGCGCCCGGCCAGTGCCGCGCCGATCGATCGGGCCCGGGCGTCGAGGTCCGGGTAGCCGGCGGCGGTCGCCCCGCCGCGGCCGACGAAATCGAGGCCGAGGCCGGGCGACTCCGCGGCCCGCCGGCCCAGCACATCGACGAACGTCGGTCCCATGTCGATACCTCCTGGTCGAGTCGAGAACCGCTCGACCATCACATCGCGGCCGGCTCGCACCCACCTCGAGATCGGCTCAAGACACCGCCACGATGCGCGCGGACCGCAGCTCACCGGCCGCGATGTCGAGCACGCCGAGGGTGCCGTGCGGCTGGCGGCGGCGGTCGGTCGGCGAGCCGGGGTTGAAGATGCGCACGCCGTGCCCGGTCTCGTCGAGCGGGATGTGCGAGTGGCCGAACACCACCAGGTCGGCGTCCGGGAAGCGGCGGCGCATCCGCAGCGTGCGGCCACCCTTGGCGCCGCTGTCGTGGATCATCGCCACGCGCAGCCCGGCCAGGTCGAGCTCGAGGGTCTCCGGCGCGCCCCACGCCACCACGTCCGGACCGTCGTTGTTGCCCGCCACCGCGTGCACCGGCGCGAACGCGGCCAGCTCGTCGAGCACCGACGGCACGCACACGTCGCCGGCGTGCAGGATCACGTCCGCGCCGCGCAGCTCGTCGGCCACCCGCGGCGGGCAGGACCGCCAGCGGCGCGGCGCGTGCGTGTCGGACAGGACCACAACCCTCATGTTTCACCTTTGACTTATATAAGGACCGGCCGTATCGTGGCTGGGGTGCACGCCTTCGACGTCCTCGGCGACCCGGTCCGCCGCCGCATCCTGGAGCTGCTCGCGGGCGGCGAGCGCGCGGCCGGCGAGGTCTCCGCGGTCGTGCAGGACGAGTTCGGCATCTCCCAGCCCGCGGTCTCCCAGCACCTGAAGGTACTCCGGGAGAACGGGTTCGCCCGGGTCCGCGCGGTGGGCACCCGGCGGCTCTACGCCGTGGACCCCGCGCCGCTGCGGGAGGCCGACCGGTGGCTGGACCACTTCCGCCGCTTCTGGACCCCGCACCTGGACGCGCTGGCCACCGAGATCGCCCGCGGCAAGAAGCAGCGCCGCACGCCGACCGCGACGTAGCGCGCCCGGTTCAGCCCGCCGGCCGCGACCCGGCCGCGGTGGCGCTCCTCATCCCGACAGCAGCTGCGCGCAGCGGATCAGGCCGAGGTGGGAGTAGGCCTGCGGGTGGTTGCCCAGCGAGCGCTCGGCGACCGGGTCGTACTCCTCGGGCAGCAGGCCGGTCGGCCCGGCCGCGTCCACGATCTGCGCGAACAGGTCCTCGGCCTCGGTGCGCCGGCCGGTCAGCAGGTAGGCCTCGATCATCCACGCCGCGCACAGGTGGAAGCCGCCCTCGTTGCCGGGCAGGCCGTCGTCGCGGTGGTAGCGGTAGACCGTGGAGCCGCTGCGCAGCTCGGCCTCGGTCGCGGTGACCGTCGCGTGGAAGCGCTCGTCGGCCGGGTCGAGCAGGCCGACCATGCCGATCAGCAGCGTCGCGGCGTCGAGGTCGGTGCCGTCGTAGGCCGTGGTGTACGAGCGGACCTCGTCGTTCCAGCCCTTGGTCAGCACGTCTTCGGCGATCTGGTCGCGCAGGCCGGGCCAGCTCGGCTCGGGCTCGCGGCCGTAGGCGTCGGCGAGCCGGACCGCGCGGTCGATCGTCAGCCAGCACATGACCTTCGAGTACACGTGGTGGCGCGGCCGGTGCCGCTCCTCCCAGATGCCGTGGTCGGGCTCGTGCCAGCGCCGCGCGACGGCCTCGGCCATCGCGCACACCATCCGCCAGTCGTCGTCGGTGAGCTTGCCGCGCGCCTCGGACAGCGCGGCGACGAGATCCACGACCGGGCCGAACACGTCCAGCTGGACCTGCTGGTTGGCCAGGTTGCCGACGCGCACCGGCCGCGAGCCCGCGTAGCCGGGCAGCGTGTCGATCACGGCCTCGGCGGGCAGCGTGGTGCCGGCGATCGTGTACAGCGGGTGCAGCAGCTCCGGGCCCGGCAGGGTGGCGAGCACGCCGTGCAGCCAGCGCAGGAAGTTCTCCGCCTCGGCGACCGAGCCGACCGACACCAGCGCCCGCGCGGTCATCGCGCCGTCGCGCAGCCAGCAGTAGCGGTAGTCCCAGTTGCGGATGCCGCCGAGCTCCTCGGGCAGCGAGGTGGTGGCCGCGGCCATGATCGCGCCGGTCTCCGCGTGGCACAGGCCGCGCAGGGTCAGCGCCGAGCGGGCCACCAGGTCCTTCTCCACCGGCGGCAGCGTGAGCCCGTCGAGCCACCCGGTCCAGTACGCCGCCGCCCGGGCGGCCCGCTCGGGCTCGGGCATCCGGTGCGGGTCGAGGTCGTTGGTGCCGCAGCGCAGCTCCAGCACGACCGGCCGCTCGGGCGTCGGCGTGACGACCGCGCGGGCGGTGTCGTGCATGCCGTCGGAGCTGATCTCCCAGTCCACGCCGGGGGCGCGCAGCGCGACCGGGTCGGACGTGCCGAGCACCCGCAGGCCGTCGGCGGACGGGATCAGCCGCACCTGCACCTGGGCGAACTCGGGCCGGGGCGCGAACTCGACGACCACGGCCGCGTTGCCGGACACGACCCGGACGAGGTCGGTGCGGTGACCGTAGGAGAAGTGGTCCAGGTAGTCCGTGACCAGCAGGCCCGACCAGCGGGTCTCGACGGTCATGGTGCCCGGCAGGTAGCGCTGGCCCAGCGGCAGCCCGCCACGCTCCGGGGTGATCGAGAAGTGGCCGGCGGACGTGCCGCCGAGCAGGTCGGCGAACACCGCCGCGGAGTCCGGCTCGGGGTGGCACAGCCAGGTCAGCTTGGCCTCCGGGGTGAGCAGCGCCACGGACCGCTCGCTCGCCAGCATGGTCAGCCGCTCGATCGGCGGCGCCTGCTCGCCGTAGAGCCAGTTGCGCCGCTCCTCCAGCAGGAACGCGAGCACCATGCCGACCTCGGTCGGGTCGGCGATGCGGAACCCGGCGAGCGTCTGGCCCGGGCCGACCTTGACCCCGAGGTCCGGCCCGGACAGCCGGGCGAACGCCTTCTCGTCGGTCACGTCGTCGCCGAGGAACACCGCGGCGGTCGCGCCGACCTGGTGGCGCAGCACGTCCAGCGCGCGGCCCTTGTCGGTCTGCACCACGGCGAGCTCGATGACCTCCTTGCCCTCGGTCACCTGCACGCCCTCCCAGGCGCACGGCCCGGTCCGGACCGCCTCCTGCACCCGCTCGGCGACCTCGGGCTCGGCGCGCCGGGTGTGCACGGCGATGCTGGCCGGCTTGACCTCCAGGTACACGCCCACGTCGGTGCCGGTGAGCCGCTCCAGCTCGGCCTCGAGCCTGCGGTGCAGGTTGCGCGCGTGGTCGTCGAGCGCGTGCACGAACCCGATGTCGAACTCCGAGCCGTGGCTGCCGACCAGGTGCACCTCCGAGGGCAGCCGGGAGAGCGTCGCGAGGTCGCGCAGGGCCCGGCCGGAGATGACCGCCGTGGTGGTCTCGTGCAGGCCGGCGAGTGAGCGCAGCGCGCCGACCGACTCGGTCATCGGCCGGGCCTGCTCCGGGTTCTCCACGATCGGCGCGAGGGTGCCGTCGTAGTCGCAGGCGACCAGCAGGCGCGGCGTCCGGGCGATCTGGACGATCGCCCGCCGCAGCTCCGCGGTGAGGGCCTCAGCGGTCATGGCGCGGACCTCGTGCTCGAGCGCAGGGGTTCAACGGTCACGGTCTGTCGACTCTCTCGCAAGGGGGTGTGTGCACTCGCTCGTATCAGGCTGGCACACGGCGGCAGAGCCGAACTGTATCGCCCGTCTATGTGATCGGATCGCCACCCGGGAGGATCATGCGAGGGCCTCCTGGGTGGCGGGTTGCAGGGCGTCGAGGAACGAGCGGGCCCACCTGTCGACATCGTGGGTGAGCACCTGGCGGCGCAGCGCGCGCATCCGCCGCCTGCCCTCGGCCGGGTCGATGGTCAGCGCGGCGTGCATGGCGTTCTTGACCCCGTCGAGGTCGTGCGGGTTGACCAGGAACGCGCTGGTGAGCTCCGCCGCGGCGCCGGCGAACTCGCTCAGCACCAGCGCGCCGCCCAGGTCGTGGCGGCAGGCGACGTACTCCTTGCAGACCAGGTTCATGCCGTCCCGGACCGGGGTGACCAGCATGACGTCGGCGGCGGAGAAGAACGCCGCGAGCTCCTTGCGGTCGATGGCCTGGTGCAGGTAGTGCACGACGGGTCGGCCGACCCGGGCGAACTCCCCGTTGATCCGGCTGACCACCTGCTCGATCTCGCCACGCATCCGCTGGTAGTGCTCCACCCGCTCCCGGCTCGGGGTGGCCAGCTGCACCATCGCGACCTCGGCCGGGTCCACCCGGCCCTCGGCCAGCAGCTCCTGCAGCGCGTAGAGCCGCAGGTCGATGCCCTTGGTGTAGTCGAGCCGGTCGACGCCCAGGATGATCTTGCGCGGGTTGCCCAGGTCGGCCCGGATCTGCTTGGCCCGCTGGATGCACTCGCGGCTGCGGGCCGTCGTGTCCAGCCCCGAGGAGTCGATGGAGATCGGGAACGCGCCCACCCGCACCGACCGGTCGCCGACCTGGACGACGCCGGGCCGGGTGCGCACGCCGACCGCGCCGCGGCTGGGTTCGAGGCCGATCAGCCGGCGGGCCAGCCACAGGTAGTTCTGCGCGCCGCCGGGGCGGTGGAAGCCGACGAGGTCCGCGCCGAGCAGCCCGCGGATGATCTCCGCGCGCCACGGCAGCTGCATGAACAGCTCGGTCGGCGGGAACGGGATGTGCAGGAAGAAGCCGATCCGCAGGTCGGGCCGCTGCTCGCGGAGCATGGCCGGGACCAGCTGCAGCTGGTAGTCCTGCACCCAGACGATCGCGCCCTCGCCGGCGATCTGCGCGCAGGCGTCGGCGAACCGCCGGTTGACCCTGACGTAGCTGTCCCACCAGCCGCGGTCGAACACCGGGGTCGCGACGACGTCGTGGTAGAGCGGCCACAGGGTGGCGTTGGAGAAGCCCTCGTAGTAGTCGCGTACCTCCTCGGAGGTGAGCGTGACCGGGTGCAGCCAGATGCCGTCGTCGGAGAACTTGTCGACCTCGACGTCCGGCACGCCGGGCCAGCCGACCCAGGCGCCGCTGTGCGCGCGGAGGAACGGGGCCAGTGCGCTGACCAGACCGCCCGGGCTGTGCTTCCACCGCTCGGTGCCGTCCGGCAGCCGTTCCAGGTCCACGGGCAGCCGGTTGGCGACGACGATGAAGTCGGCGCCACCGCTCTCGGACAGTTCGCTCGTGGTGTCGGTCGCGCTGTTCTGACTCACGCCGGGCATGCCTCCCTCGAAACCCGTTCGAACTTCGAGGTTAGTCATGTATTGACCGGCGTGGGTGCTGGAAGGTCCGGCGTCACAGGCGGAGGTGGCGGGCTCAGTCCAGCCTGCGCCGGGTCGGGCGCAGCGGGCCGGCCATGCGCGGCCCGGACAGCCGCCGCTCCAGCCGGCCCAGCCCGTAGCGGACCGGTTGCGCGAGGTACTCGCCCAGCACCACGCCCGCGGCGAGCGCGAGGGCCACCGAGGCGGCGACCATCAGGGTGGGCAGCCCGCCGATGGAGCGCTCGACGGCCAGCTCGTACAGCGCCCGGTAGGTGGTCAGGCCGGGCAGCAGCGGCACCATCCCGGACACGGCGACGACCAGTGGCGGGATCCGCAGCCGCCGGGAGATCACCCCGCCGGAGAAGCCGATGACGGTGGCGGCGACGCCGGAGGCGGCGATCGGGCCGACGCCGGCCAGCACCAGCGCGCTGTAGCCACCCGCGCCCGCGCCGCCCGCGACAGCCGCGACCAGCACCGCCCGCGGCGTGGCGTAGCTGGCCAGGGCGAAGAACCCGGCCGCCGCCGCACCGGCCACGGTCTGCAGCGGCAGCCGCAGCGCGGAGGGCGCGAGCGGGTCGGCGAGCCCCTGCGCGGGCAGGCCCAGCGAGACGGCGACGTTCAGCGCGAGCACCACGCCGGCGATCAGCCCGGCGGTCATCAGCGAGACCTCCATGGTGCGCCCCGCCGCGGTGACGTTGTAGCCGGTGATGGCGTCCTGCACGGTGGAGACCACCGAGAGCCCGGACAGCAGCACGGTGATCGCCGCCGCGACCACCATCGTCGGGCGCAGCGTGCCCAGCATCCCGCTGGAGACCAGGGCCAGCGCGGCGCCGGTGGCCACCGCGCCGCCGACGACCTGCTGGAAGAAGAACGGCAGCGTGCGGCGATTGAGCAGCCTGCCGACCCGGTCGACCAGCGCGGTGATCAGTCCGGCGAACACCGCGACCCGGTCGTCGCCGCCGATCAGCACGGCGATCGCGGCGGCCATCAGGCCGTAGGCGAGGGTGGCGAGCCAGCGCGGGTACGGATGCGCCGCGGTGGTGATCTTGTTCAGCTCGACGTGCGCGTCGCGGACCGAGATCCGGTGCCGGGTGATGTCGCGCACCAGCCGCTCGACGTAGGCCAGCCGGGTGTAGTCGAGGCTGCGCGAGCGGACCACGCGCAGCGAGGTGGTCGGCGGCTGGTCGACGCCCCGGTGGCAGGTGACGGTGATCGAGGTGAAGATCACGTCGACCTCGCAGTGCGGCAGACCGTAGGCGTTGGCGACGGCGAGGATGGTCGCCGTGGCGTCGGCCGCGCCCGCGCCGACGGACATCTGCACCTCGCCGATCCGGATGGCGAGGTCGAGTACGAAATGGACGGTGGCCTCGTCCGGCAGCAGCGGGCCCTGCACGCCGTCCGATCCGGCCCGCTCCAGCCGCCGCTCCCGCACGAACCGTGGTGGGTTGTGTGCTCGCGCGGACCTGCTCCGCTGCGCGAACCACACCGCCGTCACCTCCAAAGTTGATCGTCCCGTTCGACGGTATCCCAGGGCTCATCGGCTCGCCGCCACGTCGTGTTATGGCAGCTCAGCGTGGTCTGCGCCACGTGAGGCACGAACGGGGGATCACCCGGGTGAGGTCGCTCGACCGGACCACGTGGGCCGCCCGGAGTCATGGAGCCGGCAAGGGGGCTCGAACCCCTGACCTGCTACTTACAAGGTAGCTGCTCTGCCAATTGAGCTATGCCGGCACTGGCGCGGCCAGTGCCCAGCAGCCTAGCGAACGGCCGTGCCCGCCGTAGGCTTGCGTGGTGGAGTTGCTGGAGCGCGAGCAGGCGCTCGGCGTGCTCGCCGAGGCGCTCGCGTCCGTGGCGGGCGAGCGGCGCGGGCGGACGGTCATCGTCGCCGGCGAGCCCGGCATCGGCAAGACGGCCCTGGTCGACCACTTCCGCACCACGCTGCCGGCCGGCACCCGGGTGTTCGCCGGCCGCTGCGACGACCTGTTCGCCTCGCGGCCGCTGGGCCCGCTGCTCGACATCGCCCGGCAGGCCGGCGGGCGGCTGCGCGAGGTGTGCGCGCGCGGCGAGCCGACCGCGATGTCCGAGGCGTTCCTCGACGAGCTCGCCGCCGGGCCCGTCCCGTCCGTGGTGGTCGTCGAGGACCTGCAGTGGGGCGACATGGCCACCTTCGACCTGGTCCGGGTGATCGCCCGGCGGCTCGCGGACGTGCCGGCGCTGATGATCCTCACCCATCGCGACGGCCTCGGGCGCGAGCACCCGCTGCGGGTGGCGCTCGGTGGCCTGGTCGGCCCGGCCGTGTCCCGGATCCGGCCGGCGCCGCTGTCCGGTGCCGCGGTGCGCCGGCTGGCCGGGGACCGCCCCGTCGACCTCGCGCGGCTGCACGCCGCCACCGGCGGCAACCCGTTCTTCGTGGTCGAGACGCTCGCCGCGGGCGGGGCGGCGCTGCCCGAGTCGGTGCGCGACGCGGTGCTGGCACGGGTCGCGCGGCTGCCCGCCGGGCCGCGCCGGGTGCTCGACGCGGCGGCCGTCCTCGGCTCCCGGGTCGACCGCGCCGAGCTGGCCCGGGTGGCCGGCGAGGAGGGCGGCGTGGACGAGCTGGCCGAAGCCGGCCTGCTGGTGCCGGACGGCACCGGGCTGCGGTTCGGCCACGACCTGGTCCGCCAGGCGGTCGAGTCCGCGCTGCCGCCCGACGCGCTGCGCGGCCTGCACGAGGCGGCGCTGCGGGCGCTGGGCGACACCGCCGGCGACACCGCCGGTGGTGGCCTGGCCCGCCGCGCGCACCACGCCATCCACGCCGGCGACGCGACGGCGGCCGGCCGGTTCGGGCCGCTGGCCGCGGCGGAGGCGGCCCGCCTCGGGGCGCACCGCGAGGCCGCGACGCTCTACCGGCGGGTGCTCGCGCTGTGCACCGGGCTGCCCGCGGAGACCCGTCTGGACCTGCTGTCCCGATGCGCGACGGCGCAGCAGTGCGCCGACCGGCCGGCCGCGGCCTGCGAGACGCTGGCGGAGCTGGTCGGGCACCTGGAGCGGGGCGCGGACCTCCCGGCGCTGACCGCCGCGCTCGGCGAGCTCGGCCGCGCCCACCGGCTGGCCGGCCACGGCGAGCAGGCCATGTCGGTCAGCGAACGCGCCGTCGACCTCGCCCGGGACAGTGGCGACGAGCGCGCGATCGCCACCGCGCTGGCCCGCCGGTCGGGCCTGCTGATGGTGGCCGGGCGGCTGCCGGAGGCCGTCGCGGCGGGGACCGGCGCGCTCGCCCACGCCGAGCGGCTCGGCGACGAGGAGCTGCTGGTCGACGCCCTCGACAGCGTCGGGTCGGCGCGGGTGCTGCTCGGCGACGAGCGCGGCTGGGACGACCTGGAGGCCGGCCTGGCCCGGGCCGCGCGGGCGGGGCTGACCCGCGAGATCGGCCGGGCGCACAACAACATGCTCAACGCCGCGGTGGAGACCCGCCGGTTCGACCTGGCCGACCGGGTCTTCGAGCGCGGCATCGGCGAGGTGCTGCGGCTGGACCTGTCGATGCACCGGTGCATGTCCTCGATGCGGGCGGTCCAGCTGCTCCGGCAGGGCCGCTGGGCGCAGGCCCGCCGGCAGGGCGTCGCGGTGCTGCGCGACTCCGAGGTCAGCGACGTGCACCGGGTCGGCGCGCTGATCGCGATCGCGCTGGTCCGGGCCAGGGTCGGCGACCCGGACCCGGCCGAGCCGCTCGCCGAGGCGGCGGCGCTGGCCGGGCCGTTCCGGGAGGTCCAGCTCACCCACCCGGTCGCCGCGGCCCGCGCCGAGCTCGCCTGGCTGGCCGGGGACCGGGCCGCGCTCGAGGACGCGGCCGCCGTCCTGCGCGAGCTCGACAGCGGCGTCGCGTGGTACCGGGGCGAGGCGGCGCTGTGGTGCCGGCGGGCCGGGCACCCGGTCCCCGGCGCCGACCCCGCCGGCCTCGCCGAGCCGTACCGCCTGCACCTCGCGGGCCGGGTGCGGGCGGCGGCCGCGGCGTGGCAGGCCGTCGGCTCGCCCTACGAGGCGGCCGACGCACTGGCCGACGGCGACGACCCGGCCGACCTGCTGCGCGCCCACGAGATCCTCGACGGCCTCGGCGCGCGCCCCCGGGCCGCGATGGTGGCGCGGTCGCTGCGTGAGCTCGGCGTCGGCGGGGTGCGTCGCGGCCCCCGGGCCACCACCCGGGCCAACCCCGCGGGGCTGACCAACCGGCAGTACGAGGTGCTCGCGCTGCTCGGCGGCGGGCTGAGCAACACCGAGATCGCGGACCGGCTGGTGCTGTCCCGCCGCACGGTGGACCACCACGTGTCGGCCGTGCTGGCCAAGCTCGGCGTCGCCAGCCGGTACGCCGCCGCGCGCCGGGCGTTCGAGCTGGGCCTGGTCGCCAAGTTGGGCAGTGCGGGCAGCCAATCCGGGTAGGTGTGCCGACGCGCGCGGGGCGGCGCCGTTCCTAGCGTCGAGCAGGCGCCGGAACCGTCCGGCCCGCACCGCACAGGGAGCACGCCATGCACCGTTACCTCGTCACCCGCACCTTCCCCGAGGGGCTGCACATCCCGCAGAACTCCGACGGGATGCAGACCGTGGCCAAGGTCGTCGCCACCAACGGCGACGCCGGCGCCACCTGGCTGCACTCCTACGTCAGCGCCGACCGGCGGCGCACGTTCTGCGTCTACGACGGCCCCGACCCGGAGTCGATCCGGGAGGTCGCCGAGCGCAACGGGCTGCCCGTCGACGACATCACCGAGGTGCGGGTGCTCGACCCGTACTTCTACACCGAGCGGTGAGCCGCGTGCGCACCCGCATCCGCACGCTGCTGGCGGCCGGCGCCGCCACGGCGGTCGCCGCCCTGGTCGCCACCGCCGTCGCCACCGGCACGCCCGCCGCGCTCGCCGGGCCACCCGCCCGCGGCGGCGGCCCGGTCGCGCAGGTCCGCGCCGCCACCACGGCCTACCGCGACGTCGACCGCGCCGTCGGCGCCGGCTACGTGCAGTTCTTCGGCTGCGTCCACGAGCCGCTCGCCGGCTCGATGGGCATCCACTTCGTGCGCCCGGACCTCGCCGCCGACGCGGTCGTCGACGCCCAGCGGCCCGAGGCGCTCATGTACGAGCAGCGTCCGAACGGGACACTCGCGCTGGTGGGCTTGGAGTACGTGGTGTTCAAGCAGGCGTGGGACGCGGCCAACGCGCACCCGCCGGAGCTGTTCGGCCACCACTTCCACCTGGTGGCGGCGCCGAACCGGTACGGGCTGCCGGCGTTCTACGCGCTGCACGCCTGGGCGTGGAAGTCGAACCCGAAGGGCTTCACCGAGGACTGGAACCCGAGGGTGCTGTGCCCGAACGCCGAGGGGCACACCACCTGAACGGGCGTACCCGGGCGACCCGCCTGCCGGACCGGGGCGGGTTGCCCGATCGGGTGATCTCCGGGCGCCCACCGTGTGTCCCTTGTGGACACGGGGAAGTCTGGGGGCACCGCGCGTCCAGCCACGGACGCGCCCGTCACGCCTGGAAGGGGGCGGTGGCTGTGTCGATCGCCGCGCCTACGACCGCGCTCGCTGCCGTTGATTTCGGTCAGGGCATCTCGAACGCCTGGAGCTCGATAGCCACGTTCGTGCCGAAGCTGCTCGCGTTCCTGGCCGTCCTGCTGATCGGCTGGATGATCGCGAAGGCGATCGCGAAGGCCGTCGGCACGGTGCTGGACCGGATCGGGTTCGACCGGGTGGCGGAGCGCGGCGGCATCAACCGGATGATGTCGCGCAGCAGCTACGACGCCTCGGCCGTCATCGCCAAGCTGCTGTACTACGCCATCCTGCTGATCACGCTGCAGATCGCGTTCGGCGTGTGGGGGCCCAACCCGGTCAGCTCGGTGCTCACCGGCATCGTCGCCTGGCTGCCGAGGGCCGCGGTCGCGATCGTCATCGTCGTGGTGGCCGGCGCGATCGCCCGGGCGGTGCGCGACCTGACCGGCAACGCGCTGAGCGGGCTGTCCTACGGGCCGCTGCTCGGCACGATGGCCTCGATGTTCATCTGGGGGCTGGGCATCATCGCGGCGCTGAACCAGATCGGCGTGGCCACCGCGGTCACGCTGCCGATCCTGATCACCGCGCTGGCGACGGTGGGCGGCATCGCGGTCGTCGGCGTCGGCGGCGGGCTGGTCCGCCCGATGCAGGCACGCTGGGACCGCTGGCTGAACCGGGCCGAGGAGGAGCTCCCGCACGCGAAGGCCGCCGCGGACGCCTACCAGCGGGGCCGGGAGGACGCGGCCCGCACGGGCGCGCCGATGGCGCGCCCCGCGCAGCCGGTGGCGGCCGGCCGCCCGATGCCGGCCGGCTCCGCCGAGGGTATGGCCGGCATGGCGGGTCCGGGCGCGCAGCCGTCCGGGATGCCGTCCGGGATGCCGCCGGGGATGTCGTCCGGCGGCCAGGCGCCGGAGGGGCCGCCGATGCGCTAGGCCGCGGCGACACCGCGACGGCCGGGTCCGACCCACCGGCCGTCGCGGGTTGTCCTGGGTCCGCTCGCGTCAGGTCAGCGAGGGAAGGGCGTCGGTCGAGCCGACCGGGTGACCGGGACGCAGGCTCCGGGCGAGCGAGCACACCGCGAGCAGCCGCATGCTGACCCAGTCGGCCCGCAGCCAGCCGGCCGCGTCGCCGGGCAGCCGCGGCGCGGTGCCGCTGTCCCGCAGGTGGTCCAGTACGCCCTGGGCATAGCCGGCGAGCAGGACGGTGCCGGCCACGGCCGCGCCCGACTCGACGCCGCCGCTGAGGATGTCGCGCACCGCGGCGGCGTGCTGGTCGACCACCGCGCCGAGCCCCGGGATCGCGGCCGCGGCGACCAGGCCGGCCGCGCCGACCTGCTCGTGCAGCCGGTCCAGGACCCGCCGGGCCGACCGCTCCAGACGGCGAACTCCCACCTCGTCACCTCCGCTCTCGACGATCCGGCAGCGTGTGTAACACGCGGTGCGGGCCGCTCCGGGAAGGGAGTGAGCCGCACCACACGAATCGGCAGGCGCATCCGTGGCATGAGGCGCGGCCGGGTGTGACCATGCCCGCCAGGGCGGGCGGTGCGCGGCCGGCGCCGGACCGGCCACGCCGCGCGGGCCCGCCCGGGAGCATGATGTCGAGGGCCGGCCGGCGGCTCCGACCTCCCCGCGACGCCGGCCCGCGAGGGGCCGGCCGGAGGACAAGGGAGAGACGTCATGAAGTTCCTGCTGATCATGCAGGTCAACCCGGCCGCCTTGGAGGCCCTCACCGAGGCCGAGCGTAACTCGATCATGGACGGCCACGAGAGCTTCATGAAGACCGTCCGCGAGTCCGGCGAGTTCATCGCCACCCAGGCGCTGGCCGATCCCACGAACTCGGTCACCGTGCGCGGCACCGGCGGCGTGCCGGCGGTGACCGACGGCCCGTTCCTGGAGGCCAAGGAGTTCATGGGCGGCTACTACCTGGTCGACGTCGAGTCCAAGGAGCGTGCGGTCGAGCTCGCCGGGCTGATCCCCGACACCCGGTTCAGCGGCTTCGCGATCGAGGTGCGCCCGGTGATGTTCGAGGCCGGGTTCGACATGTGATGAGCGGCACCGGGACGGTCGAGGACCTGCTGCGCACGCTCGCGCCGCGGGTCCTCGCCGTGCTCGTGCGCCGGCACGGCCAGTTCGACGCGTGCGAGGACGCCGTGCAGGAGGCGCTGCTCGCGGCGGCCACACAGTGGCCGGCCGACGGGGTGCCCGCCGAGCCGGCCGGGTGGCTCGTCACGGTCGCCGGGCGCCGGCTCACCGACCAGTGGCGCAGCGAGTCGGCACGCCGCAGGCGCGAGACGGCGGACGCGGTGCGCACCCCCGGCCACCAGCTGGTCGCCCCCGATCCGGCCGCCGAGCTGGAGCGTGTCGCCGGCCAGGACACGGACGACACGCTGACCCTGCTGTTCCTGTGCTGCCACCCGGAGCTGTCCGCGCCGTCGCAGGTGGCGCTGACCCTGCGGGCGGTGGGCGGGCTGACCACCGAGCAGATCGCGCGCGCGTTCCTGGTGCCCGAGTCGACGATGGCGCAGCGGATCAGCCGGGCCAAGCAGAAGATCCGGGACGCGGGCGCCACCTTCGCCATGCCCGGCGGGGCGGAGCGCGCCGAGCGGCTCGCGGTGGTGCTGCACGTGCTGTACCTCGTCTTCAACGAGGGCTACACCGCGACGTCCGGACCCGACCTGCAGCGCGTCGAGCTGACCGCCGAGGCGATCCGGCTCGCCCGCGAGGTGCACCGCCTGCTGCCGGCGGGCGACCGGCGGCCGGCGAGGCCGCGGGCCTGCTGGCGCTGATGCTGCTCACCGACTCCCGACGGGCCACCCGCGGCACGCCCGACGGCGCGCTCGTGCCGCTCGCCGAGCAGGACCGCGGCCGCTGGGACGCGGCGCTGATCAAGGAGGGCACCGAGCTCGTCGAGCGCACGATGGCGACCGCGCCGCTCGGCCCGTACCAGCTGCAGGCCGCGATCGCCGCGGTGCACGCCGAGGCCGCCGACACCGCCTCGACCGACTGGCGGCAGATCCTCGTGCTGTACGGGATCCTCGACCGGATGGCGCCGAACCCGATGGTGACGCTGAACCGCGCGATCGCGACCGCCCAGGTGCACGGCCCCCGCGCCGGCCTGGAGCTGCTCGACTCGCTGGCCGGCGACAAGCGGGTGGCCGGCCACCACCGCCTCGACGCCGTCCGCGCCCACCTCCTGGAGCAGGCCGGCGACCTCCCCGCGGCCCGCGACGCCTACGCCCGGGCCGCCCGCCGCACGGTCAGCCTCCCCGAGCAGCGCTACCTCGAAGCCAAAGCCGCCCACCTCCGCTGACCGCCCGCGAGTCCAACACTCCGAACCCGCGTGTCCAACACTCAGGACCCCCGAGTCCAACACTCGGCAACCTCGCGTCCGCGGCGTCCGTTGCCGCAGCCGCGAACTCGCGGGTCGGGAGCGTAGGACTCGCCGGTCGGGAACGTTGGACACGCGGGTCGGGAGCGTAGGACTCGCCGGTCGGGAACGTTGGACTCGCGGGTCGGGAGCGTTGGACACGCGGGTCGGGAACGGGGGACTCGCGGGTGGTCGGGGGGCTGGGGATCGGGGGGCGGATAGTCTCGCGGCGTACGAGATAGGGGGTTTTGTCATGGGGCTGCGGTCGCGAATCATGGGGCTGGTGACGCGCTGGTATCTCGCGCGTGCGCAACGCAAGGGGTTCGACCTGTCGAAGATGGCGTTGCTGCCGGACGCGGCGCTGATGCCGTTACGGCGCGAGGGCCTCGACCCGGTCGCCGAGCTGGGCGAGGTCCGGTCGCGCGAGCCGGTGAGCAGGGTCAACATCCCGTTCGGCGTCAACGTGTGGCTGGTGACCGGGTACGAGGAGGCCAAGGCGGTCCTCGGCAACGCCAAGGGCTACAGCAACGACTTCGCGAACCTCGTCGGCCAGCACGGCGCCTCGGAGAGCCACAGCCCCGGCGGGCTCGGCTTCGCCGACCCGCCCGAGCACACCCGGCTGCGCAAGCTGCTCACGCCGGAGTTCACCATGCGCCGGCTGTCGCGGCTGACGCCGGGCATCAAGGCGATCATCGACCAGCGGCTGGACGCGATGGCCGCCGCCTCCGCACACGGGCCGGTCGACCTCGTCGCCGAGTTCGCGCTGCCGATCCCGTCGCTGGTGATCTGCGAGCTGCTGGGCGTCTCCTACGAGGACCGGGACGACTTCCAGCGCCTGTCGATGGCCCGCTTCGACCTCTTCGGCGGCGCCACCGCCTCCCTCGGCGCGATCTCCGAGTCGCTGGAGTACCTGCGCGGCGTGGTGCGCAAGCAGCGCGAGCAGCCGGGCGACGGCCTGCTCGGGATGATCATCCGTGAGCACGGCGACGACGTCGACGACCTGGAGCTGGCCGGGCTGGCCGACGGCGTGCTCACCGGCGGCTTCGAGACCACCGCGAGCATGCTGGCGCTCGGCGCGCTGGTGCTGCTGCAGGACCGCGACTCGTTCAAGCTCGTCCACGACGACGACGCGGCCGTGCACGACTTCGTCGAGGAGCTGCTGCGCTACCTGACCGTCGTGCAGGTCGCGTTCCCCCGGTTCGCCCGCGAGAACATGACCGTCGGCGGCGTCGAGATCGCCAAGGGCGACGTGGTGATCGTGTCGCTGGCCGGCGCGGACCGCGACCCGGTGCTCGGCCCGGACCTGGAGCGCGTCGACCCGACCCGGGCGCCGACCTCGCACTTCGCCTTCGGGTACGGCGTGCACCGCTGCATCGGCGCCGAGCTCGCCCGGATGGAGCTGCGCGCGGCCTACCCGGCGCTGGTCCGCCGGTTCCCGTCGATGCGCCTCGCGGACGAGGATCTCGGCTTCCGCAAGGTGTCCATCGTCTACGGCGTGGAGCGCCTGCCGGTGCTGGTCGACTGACTGACCGCTACTCGGCCACCACCGCGTTCGCGTACAGCGCCTGCAGGGCCGCGCCGAGGTTCGGCGTCACGGTCGCCCGGATGCCGTCGGGCAGGGTGCCCGCGTCCGGCGGCACCAGCGCTCTGGTGAACCCGAGCCGCGCGGCCTCGGCCAGCCGCGCCTTGACCCCGGCCACCCGGCGCACCTCGCCGGCCAGCCCGACCTCGCCCAGCACCACCAGGTCCGGGGGTAACGGGATGTCCCGCGCCGCCGACGCGACCGCCAGCACCAGCGCGAGGTCGGCGGCCGGCTCGTGGATGCGCATGCCGCCCACGGTCGCGGTGAACACGTCCTGCTCGGCCAGCCGGATGCCGCCGCGCCGTTCCAGCACGGCCAGGGCCATCGCCACCCGCGCCGAGTCGAGCCCGCTGACCGCCCGCCGGGGCGTGCCCAGCGCGGACTTGGACACCAGGGCCTGCACCTCCCCCAGCAGCGGCCGCTTGCCTTCCACGGCAACGGTGATCGCCGTGCCGGGCACGCCCGCGTCGCGCCGATTGAGGAAGAGCCCGGACGGGTCGGGCACGCCGAGGATGCCGTCGTCGACCAGCTCGAAGCAGCCGACCTCGTCGGCCGGGCCGAAGCGGTTCTTCACCCCGCGCACCAGGCGCAGCGTCGAGTGCCGGTCGCCCTCGAAGTGCAGCACCACGTCGACGAGGTGCTCGAGCACCCGCGGGCCGGCGATCGCGCCGTCCTTCGTGACGTGGCCCACCAGCACCACCGGCAGGCCGCGTTCCTTCGCCAGCGCCACCAGCGCCGCGGTGACCGCCCGCACCTGGGTGACGCCGCCGGGCGTCCCGTCGATCTCCGTGGAGCCCAGCGTCTGCACCGAGTCGACCACGAGCAGCCCCGGCCGCACCGCGTCGACGTGCCCGATCACCGCCGCGACGTCGCTCTCCGCGGCCAGGAACATGGACTCGTGCACGTTGCCCGTCCGCTCGGCCCGCAGCCGCACCTGCCCGGCCGACTCCTCGCCGGTGACGTACAGCGAGGGCGCCGCCGCCCCGTCGCGCGCCGCCCAGCGGAACGCCACCTCGAGCAGCAGCGTGGACTTGCCGACCCCGGGCTCGCCGGCGAGCAGCACGACCGCGCCGGGGACCAGACCGCCGCCCAGCACCCGGTCCAGCTCGGGCACCCCGGTGCGCCGCGCCCGCGCGGCCTCCACGTCGACCTCGGCGATCGGGCGCGCGGGGGCCGAGGGCGCCCCCGCCGCGATCCTGGCCAGCGCGGCCCGCGGGACGCCGATCTCCTCGACGGTGCCCCAGGCCTGGCACTCCTGGCACCGGCCGTACCACTTGGCGGACTCGTTGCCGCACTCGGCACAGCGGTACCCGGGGCCCTTCGCTCGCGTGTTCTTCGCCACGGGATCAACCTAGGGGCGCCCACCGACAAAACCGGTGCGACGCGGCGGGCCTACTCCGCGGCGTCCCCGGTCGGCTCCGGCCGGGCGCTCGCCGGCGAGCCGATCGGCACGTCGATGGTGATCTCGCCCGCCTGCTCGAAGACGAACGTGACCGGCACGTTCCGGCCGATCGGCAGGTCCGCGGTGAGCCCGGTCAGCACGATGCTCAGCGTGCCGATCTCCTGCGGCGCGAGCTCAGTGCCGGTGACCTCGGGCTGCGTCGGCGACGCCGGCGACTGCGACCCCGAGGTCGGCGTGTCGGTGGCGCCGGGCGGCGAGGGCTCGGTGATCGAGGAGTCCGGCAGCGAGGACTCCGTGCTCTCCGGCCCGGTCGCCGAGGAGGCCGAGGACGGCGTCGACTCGTCGGGGACCACGACCTGCAGCGCCGAGTCGCCCGGCAGCGAGGTGTCGCCGAGCAGCTCCACCTTCCCGGCCGCGGGGCTGGACACCGAGGTCAGGACGTCGTCGGCGAGGCCGGTGTTGATGATGCTCAACGTCAGTGGCGCGTCGCCGCCCCTGTCGTAGCTGCCGGTCTCGGGGTAGGCGACCACGACGTCGCGCAGCGCGATGTTCCCCACATTGCCCATGTTGCCGTTCACCGCGGGCTCGACGTGGTCGGTCTGGGTGACCTGTCCGGCGGCACAACCTGCGACGACGAGGGCGGCGAGGCCGACAGCCACCGCCGGCAGGATCGTGCGCAGCGGTCCGGTCGATCGACGGCTCACCATTGCGGTCCTTCCTCGGGCAGGCCAACTCACGCCGAAGGGTAGCGGGACGGATCCGCCCCACGATCGAGTGGTCTGCCTGACGGCACAACCGACTTCGCGCGCTCGCGTCCACAGTGGAGGAGCGGCGCCGTCGATCGAGTTCCTCTTCGGACCCTTCCAGCACGCCTCGAGCGGTTTTGTCAACCCCCGCCCGCCGGTCACGTGGCCACTGACCTGCGGTTACGGATCGTGGGTCCGATACACCCACACCTGGACACGTGTTAAGATGAAACCAGCGAAAGGGGCAGAGGACACATGGTTTTCAAGGTCGGAGAGACCGTCGTCTACCCGCACCACGGTGCCGCACTCATCGAAGCAATCGAGACCCGCGTGATCAAGGGCGAGGAGAAGAAGTACCTCGTCCTGAAGGTCGCCCAGGGTGACCTCACCGTACGCGTCCCCGCGGACAACGCCGAGATCGTCGGCGTCCGGGACGTCGTGGGCCAGGAGGGTCTCAACCGCGTCTTCGATGTTCTGCGTGCTCCTCACACCGAGGAGCCGACCAACTGGTCCCGGCGGTACAAGGCCAACCTCGAGAAGCTCGCCTCCGGCGATGTGAACAAGGTTGCCGAAGTGGTGCGCGACCTCTGGCGGCGCGAGAAGGATCGCGGGTTGTCCGCCGGCGAGAAGCGCATGCTCGCGAAGGCTAGGCAGATCCTCGTCAGCGAGTTGGCGCTGGCAGAGGGCACGGACGAGGGCAAGGCCGAGGTCATCCTCGACGAGGTCCTCGCCACGGCGTCGGTCTAGCCGGCCCTGAGCAACAACCGAATCGACGCGACCGCCGTTGCGCTCGTCCCCGCTGCGGGGCGAGGCGAACGTCTCGGTGGTCGCAACCCCAAGGCACTGGTTCCGGTGCGTGGGGTGCCGCTCGTCGTACACGCCGTACGCGGCCTGCTCAGCGCGGGCTGCGTACGGCGCGTCGTCGTTGCCGCCCCACTGTCCCATGTGGACACCATGCGGTCCGTGCTGGCCGAGGCCGGCGCGGACGCCCTGGTCATCGCCGGCGGTGCCGACCGTACCGAGTCCGTGCGGCTCGCGCTGGCTGCCGCGCTCGGCGAGTCGCCGGAGATCTCGATCGTGCTCGTGCACGACGCCGCCCGCGCGTTCACTCCCCCGGAGCTGATCCGCGCGGTCACGGCCGCCGTGGCCGCCGGGGCGCCCGCCGTGGTGCCGGTGCTCCCGGTCGCCGACACGGTGAAGCGCGTGGACGCGCGCGAGGTCGTCACCGAGACCGTCAGCCGGGCGGACCTGCGTGCCGTGCAGACCCCGCAGGGCTTCGCGCTCGACGTGCTGCGCCGGTCCTACGCCGTGGCGGCGGACAGCCACACCGACGACGCCGGGCTCGTGGAGCGCATCGGCGTGCCGGTCTGCACCGTGCCGGGCCACCCGGCCGCGATGAAGATCACAACCCCGTTCGACCTCGCGGTCGCCGAGGCGGTGTTCGCGCGGTGAGGGTGGGCATCGGCACCGACGTGCACCCGGTCGAGGCCGGCCGGGAGTGCTGGATCGCCGGGCTGCGCTGGGACGGCGTCGACGGCTGCGCCGGGCACTCCGACGGCGACGTGGCCGCGCACGCGCTGTGCGACGCGCTGCTGTCCGCGGCCGGGCTCGGGGACCTGGGCGCGGTGTTCGGCACCGGCGACCCCCGCTGGTCCGGCGCGCACGGCAGCGCGCTGCTCGCCGAGGTGCGGGCGCGTGTGGAGGCCGCCGGCCACCGGCTGGGCAACGCCGCGGTGCAGGTCATCGGCAACGCGCCCAGGATCGGCACGCGGCGCGCGGAGGCCGAGCGGGTGCTGTCCGAGGCGGCGGGCGGGCCGGTCTCGGTGTCCGGCACGACGACCGACGGGCTGGGCCTGACCGGCCGCGGCGAGGGCGTCGCGGCGGTCGCGACCGCGTGCCTGCTGCCCCGCGACTAGTCTTTCCTCTGATTCCCTGAGCCAGGAGAGAGCCGTGAGTCTGCACCTGTTCGACAGCGCGAGCCGGAGCGTGCGGGAGTTCCACCCCGTGCGGAACGGAACGGCGTCGATCTACGTGTGCGGGCCCACACCGCAGGGGCCGCCGCACATCGGGCACGTGCGCGGCCGCGCTGAGCTACGACGTGCTGAGCCGCTGGCTCACCCACACGGCGGACGTCGGTCACGCTCGTCCGCAACGTCACCGACGTCGACGACAAGATCCTCACCAAGGCCGCCCAGCAGGGCCGGGCGTGGTGGGAGTGGTCGGCGCTCTACGAGCGCGAGTTCGACGCGGCGTACGCCACGCTCGGCGTGCTGCCCGCGTCGATCGCGCCGCGGGCGACCGGGCACGTCACGCAGATGATCGACATGATGGCGCGGCTGATCGAGCGCGGCCACGCGTACGCGGCGGCCGGCGACGTGTACTTCGCGGTGCGCTCCTACCCCGAGTACGGGACGCTGTCCGGGCAGCGGCTCGACGACGTCGCAGCAGGGCGAGACCGCCGCCGAGGGCAAGCGCGACCCACGCGACTTCACGATGTGGAAGGGCGCGCGGCCGGGTGAGCCGTCGTGGCCGACGCCGTGGGGCCCGGGCCGGCCGGGCTGGCACCTGGAGTGCTCGGCGATGGCGCTCGCCTACCTCGGCGACGAGTTCGACATGCACGGCGGCGGGCTCGACCTGGTGTTCCCGCACCACGAGAACGAGCTCGCGCAGTCCCGGGCGGCCGGCGACGCGTTCGCCCGGTTCTGGATGCACAACGCGCTGGGTCGGGATGGCCGGCGAGAAGATGTCGAAGTCGCTGGGCAACGACGCTGTCGATCGCGGCGATGGTGCGCCGGGTGCGGCCGTCAGGAGCTGCGGTACTACCTCGTGGCGCCGCACTACCGGTCGACGATCGAGTACTCGGCCGGAGGCGCTGGCCGAGTCGGTGCGCGCCTACCAGCGGATCGAGTCGTTCGTGCACAAGGTGGCCGGGCGCATCGGCTCGGTCGAGCCCGGCGTCGGTCGGGCCCGAGTTCGCCGCGGCCCTCGACGACGACCTGGGCACGCCGGCCGCGCTGGCGGTGGTGCACGACGACCGTGCGGGCGGGCAACACCGCGCTCGACGCGGGGGACGATGCCGCCGCGCCGGTCGGCCGCGCGCAGCGGTGCGCGCGCAGATGGCCGTGCTCGGCCTGGACCCGCTGGACCTGCTCTGCGCCGTCGCACAGTGGACACCCGCGGCGGCCGCACTGGACACGCTGGTCGGCGACCTGCTCGCGCAGCGCCAGCGGGCACGCGGGCGCGCCGGGACTTCGCCGCGGCCGACACGATCCGGGACCGGCTGCTGGCCGCCGGGATCACCGTCGAGGACACCCCCGACGGACCGCAGTGGACATTTAAGGACAGCTGACGTGGCTGGGAACTCGCACCGCCGGGGCGCGATCCGCAAGTCCGGCACGAAGAAGGGCGACGGTCGTCGGGTCCGGCGGCCAGTCGCGCAAGGGCCTGGAGGGCAAGGGCCCGACACCACGCGCGACGATGCGGCCGGGCCACCCCGCGCAGCGGCCGCGGCGGCCGCGCAGGCGAAGGCCGCGCAGCGGCGGGCGAAGGACAGGCCGACCGCGGAGCTGGTGGCCGGGCGGAACCCGGTCGTCGAGTGCCTGCGGGCCGCGGTGCCGGCCACCGCGCTGTACGTGCAGCTGGGCGTGGACGCGGACGAGCGGGTGACCGAGGCGGTGCGGCTGGCGGCCGACCGCGGCATCTCGGTGCTGGAGGTGGCCAAGCCGGAGCTCGACAGGCTGACCGGCGGCGCGCTGCACCAGGGCCTGTCGCTGCAGATGCCGCCGTTCGAGTACGCCCACCCCGACGACCTGCTGTCGGCCGCGGCCGAGTCGGCGGAGCCGCCGCTGCTGGTCGCGCTGGACGGCGTGACCGACCCGCGGAACCTGGGCGCGGTGATCCGCTCGGCGGCCGCGTTCGGCGCGAACGGCGTGCTGGTGCCGCAGCGGCGCAGCGCCGGGGTGACCGCGGTGGCGTGGCGGACGTCGGCGGGCACGGCGGCGAAGCTGCCGGTGGCGCTGGCGACGAACCTGACGCGGACGCTGCGCGCGTACGCGGACGCCGGGATGATGATCGTCGGCCTGGACGCGGACGGTTCGATCACCGTGGACGACCTGAAGCTGGCCACCTCGCCGCTCGTCGTGGTCGTGGGCTCGGAGGGGCGGGGGCTGTCCCGGCTGGTGCGCGAGGCGTGCGACGAGACGGTGTCGATCCCGATGGCGGCCAGCGTGGAGTCGCTGAACGCGTCGGTGGCGGCCGGCGTGGTGCTGGCGGAGGTGGCACGGCGGCGGCGGGCCGCGGGGCGCACGTAGTCTGTCCCGGGGGTCTCGCCGATGTCGTTCGCCAGCCCGCTGTTCCTGTGGGTCTTCACGCCGATCGTGCTCGCGCTGGTGCTGGCGTGCCCGCGCGGGTGGCGCAACGGCATCATCGCGGTGGCGAGCCTGGTCTTCTACACCGTCGGCGCCGGCCCGACGGTCATCCTGCTGCTCGTGGCGATGGTGGTGAACTTCCTCGCCGGGCACCTGCTGGAGCCCGACGAGTGGGCGCTGGCCGAGAAGCGCCGGCGGGCGGTGCTGATCGCGGTCATCACGTTCGACGTGGCGGTGCTGGTCGTCTGGAAGTACGCGGGGTTCCTGACCGAGCAGCTCGACGGGTTCGCCCGGCTGTTCGGCGGGGACTTCCCGGTGACGCACCTGGTGCTGCCGATCGGGATCTCGTTCTACACGTTCCACAACATCTCCTACGTCGTGGACATCTACCGCGGTGAGCGCCCGGCACTGCGCAAGCCGGTCTCGTACGCCACCTACATCTCGATGTTCCCGCAGCTCATCGCCGGTCCGATCGTGCGCTACCGGGAGATCGCCGACCAGCTGCCGCAGGAGCGCACGCACCGCCTGGACGACATCGCGGCCGGCTTCCCGCGGTTCGCGCTGGGCCTGTGCAAGAAGGTCATCATCGCCGACTCGCTCAACCCGCTGGTCCAGGCGTGCTTCGCGACACCGAACGAGGACATGACGTTCGCGGTCGCGTGGCTGGGCGCGCTGACGTACACGCTGCAGCTGTACTTCGACTTCTCGGGCTACTCGGACATGGCGATCGGGCTGGGCCGGATGCTGGGCTTCCGGCTGCCGGAGAACTTCGCCCGCCCGTACTCGTCGGTGACGATCACGGAGTTCTGGCGGCGCTGGCACATGTCGCTGTCGAGGTGGTTCCGGGACTACGTGTACATCCCGCTGGGCGGCAACCGGCACGGCTCGGCGCGGACGTACCGGAACCTGTGCGTCGTGTTCGTGCTGACCGGCTTCTGGCACGGCGCGAACTGGACGTTCCTGGTGTGGGGCCTCTACCACGGCGCGCTGCTGATCATCGAGCGCGGCTTCCGCCTGGACGGGCCGCCGCCCCGGCCGCGCGCGCTGGCCGCCCGGCGGGCGCTGACGTTCCTGCTGGTGGTGGTCGGCTGGGTGCTGTTCCGGTCGGCGGACATGGCCCAGGCGCTGACGATGATCGGCCACATGCTGCTGCCGGACTTCTCCGGCCTGACCGACGTCGTGGCGAAGGCCTTCACCCACCAGCGCCTGGTCATCCTCCTCGGCGCCCTGGCGATCGCGTTCCTGCCGGCCCACCCGGTCACCGGCCCGCTGCTGGAGTCCTCCCGCTCCCGCGCCGCCGGCGTGCTACGGGTGGGCGTGATGACGGTCGGCCTGTTCTACGCATCCGTCCTGACGGCGGCCGGGACGTTCAGTCCCTTCCTGTACTACCAGTTCTGATGGCGATCCTCGACGAGTTCCTCGCGCACTGGCAGGTCTACGTGTCCATGCCGGTGGTCGCGGCCGTCATCGGGTACCTGACCAAGCGGGCGGCCATCGAGATGATGTTCCGGCCGCTGCGGTTCGTCGGGTTGCGGGAGCCGTGGCTGGGGTGGCAGGGCGTGGTGCCGCGCAACTCCGAGCGGATGATCCGGATCTCCGCCGACCTGCTGACCAGCCGGCTCGTCGACACCGGCGAGGTCTTCCGGCGGCTCGACCCCGACCGCATCGCGCGGGAGGTCGAGGGGCCGTTGCTCATCGCGGTGGACGAGGTGACGCGGGAGGTCATGGAGCGCTACCAGCCCGGCCTGTGGGACCTGCTGCCACCGCTCGCGCAGGAACTGCTGGTCAAGCGGGTGCAGGCCGCCTCCCCCGACCTGGTGCGGCGGATCATGGCCGACCTGCGGGACGACATCGCGAGCGTGCTCGACATCCGGCAGGTCGCGGTGGACGCGCTCACCCGCGACAAGGCGCTGCTGATCAGGCTCATCCGGGACATCTCGCGCCCCGAGATGGCCTTCATCGCGCGCTGCGGGGTCTACTTCGGACTCGTCCTCGGGCTCGTGCAGACCGTCGTCTGGGCGGTCACCAAGAACCCGCTGGTGCTCCCCCTGTTCGGCGCGATCATCGGGTGGATCACCGACTGGCTCGCCATCAAGCTCGTCTTCTTCCCCCGCCGCCCGCGGCGGTTCGGCCCGATCCGCCTGCACGGGGTCTTCCAGCGCCGCCGCGACGAGGTGGCCGCGCGGTACGCGGAGATCGTCGCCCGCGACGTGATGACCGTGCCCAACATCCTCGACGCCGTGCTGCGCGGGCCCGGCGCCGACCGCCTGCTGGCGATGATCCGCCGCGCCGTCGAGGAGACCGTCGACGAGCAGACCGGCGCCGCCCGGACCGTCATCGCCGCCACCGTCGGGCCGCAGGCCTACCTCGAGATGAAGCACGCCGCCGCCGACCGTGCGATGCGCTACCTGCCCGGTGCGATCCTGCACGCGCGGGACTACGCCACCGACGCCCTCGACATCCGCGACACCATCGCCACCCGCATGCGCCGGCTCACCCGCGTCGAGTACGAGGGCCTGCTGCGCCCCGCGTTCCGCCAGGACGAGTGGAAGCTCATCGCCGTCGGCGCGGTGATCGGCGCGGTCATCGGAGAGCTGCAGGTACTGCTACTGCTGCACTAGCCACCCCGCGCCGCCGCCCGCCCCGCTCGCGCACCAGCGACAGCGCCCAGCACGCCATGTAGATGCAGAACGAGATCGCGGTGACGAACGCGCTCACCGGCACCCCCGGCGCGAGCGAGAGCAGGATCCCGCCCACCGCGGAGGTCTCCGCGAACACGATCGCCAGCACCGTGGCGCGCAGCGGGTTCGCGGTCACCCGGCACGCCGCGGCCGCCGGGGTGATCATCAGCGCCAGCACCAGCAGCGCGCCGACGATCTGCACGCCGAGCGCGGTCGCCACGCCCACCAGCACCGCGAACACCACCGACAGCGGACCGGTCGGCACGCCCCGCGCCCGCGCCACGTCCGGGTCCACCGACGCGAACAGCAGCGGCCGGTAGATCGCCGCCAGCACCAGCAGCACCGCGACCGCGCACCCGCCCAGCAGCGCCAGCGACGCGAAGTCCACGCTCACGATCTGCCCGACCAGCAGCCCGAACTTGCTCGACGCGCGCCCGGGGTAGAACCACAGCAGCAGCACGCCCACCCCGAGCCCGAACGCCAGCACCACACCGATCACCGAGTCGTGGTCGGCGCTGCGCCGGGAGAGCAGGCCGAGCACCAGCGCGGCGACCACCGCGCCCGCGAGCGCGCCCTGCCCCACGTCGATGCCCAGCAGCAGCGCCGCCGCGCCGCCGGTGAACGACAGCTCGCTCGTGCCGTGCACGGCGAAGGCCATGTTGCGGCTCACGATCAGCGGCCCGAGCACCCCGGCGAGCAGTCCGAGGATCGCCGCGGCGGCCAGCGCGGTCTGCACGAAGCCGAACCTCAGCAGCTCCGCGGTGAGCTCGAAGTCGAAGAGCTTGTCCATCAGGCCCGCTCCTCGTGGTGCGAACGGTCGTGCAGGTGGTGGTGCGGCTGGTCCTCGCACAGCCCGCTCTGCGCGCCGACCACGTGGATCTGCCCCTGCACCCGCACGACGTCGATCGGCGCGCGGTACAGCTCGGAGAGCGTCCGCGCGGTCATCACCTCGTCCGGCCGGCCGATCCGGAACCGGCCGTCCACCAGGTACAGCACCCGGTCGACCAGCGGCAGCACCGGGTTGATCTCGTGGGTGACGAACAGCACCGCGGTGTTCGTCGCCCGGCGCCGGGCGTCGATCAGCGAGCTGACCACCTGCTGGTTCGCGAGGTCGAGCGAGAGCAGCGGCTCGTCGCACAGCAGCACCTCGGGGTCGCTGATCAGCGCCTGCGCCACCCGCAGCCGCTGCTGCTCGCCACCGGAGAGCCGGCCGACCGGGGCGTCGGCGAAGGCCCGCGCGCCGACCGCGTCCAGCGCCCGGTCCACCCGCCCGCGCCGGGACCGCATGCCGCGCAGCCCGGTCCCCCACCGGTGCCCGTCCAGCCCGAGGCCGACCAGGTCGCGGCCGCGCAGCGCCAGACCCTCCTCCAGCGCCCGCTGCTGGGGGATGTAGCCGATCCGCCGGTTGCCGCGCCCGGGCGGCTCGCCCACCACCCGCACGGTGCCCGAGCTCAGCGGCTGCAGGCCCAGCAGGACCCGCAGCAGGCTCGTCTTGCCGGACCCGTTCGGCCCGAGCACGGCGACGAACTCGCCGGGCTCGACGTCCAGGTCGAGCCCGTCCCACAGCACCCGGCTGCCGTAGCTCAGCGTCGCGCCGCGCAGCGAGACCACGCCCGCGCTCGCCCCGGGGCGCCCGGCCACCTCCGGCGCCGCCTCCCGATCGACGCTCATGTCTTCGAGAGCGCGCCCGCCAGGGCGTCCAGCTGGCTGGTCATCCACTCAACGTAGCCGGTCACGCCCTGTGGCAGCGTCTCCGTCACGGTCACCACCGGCACGCCGGCCTCCTTCGCGGTCTCGGCGAGCGCGTCGGTGATCGCGGTGCGCGTCTGCGCGTTGCTCACCAGCATCACGACCTTCCTGCCGCTGATCAGGTCGGTGGTCCGGGCGACGACCGACAGCGGCGGGTCGGTCTCCTCCTCGACGGCCTCGGAGAACTCCGGCGGCGTCACGTCGGTCAGGCCCACCGCGTCGAGCAGGTAGTGCGCGACCGGCTCGGTGGCGACGACCTTCGCGCCCGGGCTCGTCGCGCCGATCTGCTCCGCCCGCGCCGCCAGGTCGCCGACCTCGGTGCCGAACGAGCTCGCGTTCGCGGTGTAGGTGTCGCGGTGGGCGGGGTCGATCGCGCCCAGGTCGGCGGCGATCCGGTCGGCGACCTTCCGCACCGTCGGCAGGTCGTACCAGACGTGCTCGTTCGCGCCGTCGGCGTGGCCGGACACCGCGAACGCGTCGACCCGGCGTGCGTCCCCGCCCGCCGCGTCCACCAGTTCGGTGAAGAAGTCGTCGTAGCCGCCGCCGTTGTAGACCACCAGGTCCGCGCCGGCGATCGCGGCGGCGTCCGCGGGCCTGTCCGGGTGCGCGTGCGGGTCGCCGGCCGCGTCGTCGATCAGCGACCGCACGCCGACCCGGTCGCCACCCACGGCGCGGGCGACGCTGCCCCACACGTTCGTGGACGCGACCACCGCGATCCGCCCGTCCGCGGCGACCGAGCCGGAGCCGGTATCGCAGCCGGCGAGCGCCGGCAGCGCGACCGCCACGACCGCGGCCAGCGCGGGAACGGACCGTGACAACCGACTCATGCACGCCTCGCTATAGATAATGGAAACCGTTTTCGACTACCTCTGGCGACTATACGACAGGTGCGCCACCTCCGTTAACGCGACCGGGCGAACTGAGAGCCATCCGTCCGGTGTTGCCGCGGTAAGCGGTTGGACTTCTGATAATGGTTCTGAACCGTTACGGTCAGCACATGGCCCGGCCTATGCATGTTCGTCGACCAGCGACTCTGGCGTCGCTGGCCGCGGAGCTCGGCGTGTCGCGGACCACCGTGTCCAACGCCTACAACCGGCCCGATCAGCTGTCCCCGAACTACGCAGGCGGGTGCTGGAGACGGCGCGCCGGCTGGGCTACCCCGGCCCGGACCCGGTCGCGCGCTCGCTGCGGACGCGGAAGGCGGGTGCGGTCGGGCTGCTGCTGACCGAGAACCTCTCCTACGCGTTCCGCGACCCGGCGGCGCTCGGGTTCCTGGAGGGGCTGGCGCTCGCCTGCGAGGTCGCCGGACAGGGCCTGCACCTCGTGCCGGTGAACCCGGAGCGGGAGGACGTGACCGCGGTGCACAGCGCGGGCGTCGACGGCTTCGTCGTCTACTCGGTGCCCGACGACGACCCGCACCTGGCCGCCGTGCTGTCCCGGCCGGTGCCGACCGTGGTGTGCGACCAGCCGCGGGTGGAGGGCGTGGACCTGGTCGGGATCGACGACCACGCGGCGATCGCCGGGCTGGCCGGGCGGCTGATCACGCTGGGGCACCGCCACGTCGGCGTCGTGTGCATGCGGCTCGCGCGGGACCGCAACGACGGGTTCGCGTCGGTGTCGCGGCAGCGCACCGCGCACTTCCACGTGCAGCGCGCCCGGCTCTCCGCCCTGGCCGACGCGTTCGAGGCGGCCGGTGTGGACTGGTCGCGGGTGCCGGTGGTCGAGCGGTTCGACCACAGCACCGCGAGCGGCGAGTCGGCGGCCGCGCAGCTGCTGGACGCGAACCCCGAGGTGACGGCGCTGATCTGCACCTCGGACATCCTCGCGCTGGGCGCGCTGGCCGAGGCGAAGCGGCGCGGCCTGCGGGTGCCGCAGGACCTGACGGTGACCGGCTTCGACGGCATCGCGGAGGCCGAGCGGGTCGGCCTGACCACGATCCGCCAGCCGGTGCTGGAGAAGGGCCGGGCGGCGGGCAAGCTGCTGCTGGGCGCGGCCGAGCACAGCAGGCCGCGGCACATCACGCTGGACACCGAGCTGGTGCTGGGCTCGACATCCGCGCCCCCGCGCACGACCGAGGAGCGCTGGTTCGGCCCGTAGCCGGCACGGTCAGCGGGTCAGGGTCAGCGGCGCCGGCGGCCCGGCGAGCCGGCCAAGCCTGCCGGTGACCCGGTAGCGGCCCGCCGGGACGGCCGTGCGGTCCGCCGGGCAGCCGGGCGCGGACGTGCGGCCCGCCCAGTTCAGCGAGAACGTCAGCGGCCGGTGCGGGACCAGGACCCGCCGGTCCACCCCCGGCGGGTGGTAGCAGTCGATGCTCGACCACACGCGCCTGCCGCCCCGCACGGTGGTGATCACCAGCTCGCGCAGCGCGCGGCTCACGTCGCGGATGCACGGGACCGGGCCGGCGTTGACCACCAGCAGGCGCAGCAGCGGGTGCTGGCCGACGCGGTAGACCGCGGCGCCGGGCCGCGCGAGGACCTTGATCACGGCGTCCGGGCACGGCTTCGGCGGGCCGGCCGGCTTCGGCGCCGGGCGCGAGGTCGGCCGGGCGGGCGACGACGGCGCGGGGGACGGCGCGGCCGGCGAGGTCGGTGCCGTCGGTGCCGTCTGGGACGTCGACGACGTGCCCGTGGGCCGGGCCGAGGGCGCCGGGGAGCTCGGGGTCGCGGGCAGGTCCCGCGAGCCGGCGGTGCCGCGCACCGGCTGGTCGTCCGCGCTGCCGACCAGGCCGCCGATGATCCACGCGAGGAGCATCACCGCCACCACGCACACCGCCCCGGCCACCACCCGGCGCCGCCAGTACACCGATGGCGGTAGCGGACCGGTTGGATCGAGCATTGACCGACCGTAGCTCCGCGTCCCCGGGTGGCCGTGGATCTACCGCACCCTCGATCGGGGGATATCCGCAGGTCGGCTCGGTGCGGCGGGTAACCAATGCCATATTGCCGGGGACGGGTGAGCGTTGTTCCAATGGGTAGTCGAGCGGGAATTCAGCGGAACGAAGCAGTCTGAGACAGCCAGCACGACCGGCGGCCAGGAGTTGACATGACCGCGACAGACGATCTGCTCCAGCGACACAACGAGGGCGTCGACCACGGCGCACCGCAGGTGCCGACCCCGGTACCCAGCCTGCATCTCGCCGTGGTGACCTGCATGGACGCCCGGATCAAGGTGTTCGACGTGTTCGGCCTGCGCCACGGCGAGGCGCACATCCTGCGCAACGCGGGCGGCATCGTGACCGACGACATCATCCGCTCGCTCGCGATCAGCCAGCGCAAGCTCGCCACCCGCGAGGTCGTCGTCATGCAGCACACCTCGTGCGGCCTGTCGACGTTCACCGACGACGAGTTCAGGGACGAGCTCGAGGAGGACACCCGGCTGCGCCCGCCGTGGGCCATCGAGACCTTCCGCGAGGTCAAGGACAGCGTCCGGCAGTCCGTCGAGCGCGTGCGGCGCAGCCCGTTCCTGCCGCACAC
Source organism: uncultured Actinomycetota bacterium (assembly GCA_963727495.1). Taxonomy (GTDB): domain Bacteria; phylum Actinomycetota; class Actinomycetes; order Mycobacteriales; family Pseudonocardiaceae; genus Actinophytocola. The sequence goes on from CAVSGQ010000006.1 coordinate 424,830, forward strand.
CGACGCCGTGCGCGGGTTCATCTACGACGTGCGAACCGCCGAGCTGACCGAGGTTTATTAGCGGGTGTTCTGATCCGCCTCCCCGGGTTTCACAGTGTTGGTTGCGTTCCAGCGAATGTGCGGACGGCGAGGTTTCTTGTGGCCGGGTGACGTCACGGTCCCCTGAGGTTGCGTCGGCCGACACATGACATGCCTTAACATCGGCGGGCGATGAGCCTCGATGTGCGGGTGCTGACCGACTGGTTCGCCCGGAACGCCCGGGACCTGCCGTGGCGGGCGCCGGACTGCTCGGCCTGGGGCGTGCTGGTCAGCGAGATCATGCTGCAGCAGACCCCGGTCGCCCGCGTCGAGCCGGCCTGGCTGGAGTGGATGGCCCGCTGGCCGCGCCCGTCCGACCTCGCCGCCGCCACCCCGGCAGACGTGCTGCGCGCGTGGGGCAAGCTCGGCTACCCGCGCCGCGCGCTGCGGCTGCGGGAGGCCGCCGCGGCCATCGCCGAGCGGCACGGCGACGTCGTTCCGTCCGATGTGGACACCCTGCTCGCGCTGCCCGGGATCGGCGCCTACACCGCCCGCGCGGTGGCCGCGTTCGCCTACCGCAGGCGCTGCCCGGTGGTGGACACCAACGTGCGGCGGGTCATCGCCCGCGCGGTGCACGGCGCCGGGGACGCCGGTCCCGCGTCCACCACGCGGGACCTGGCCGACGCGGAGGCGCTGCTGCCGGCCGACGACGAGCACGCCGCGCGGATGTCCGCGGCCCTGATGGAGCTCGGCGCGACCGTGTGCACGGCCCGGGCGCCGCGCTGCGCGGACTGCCCGGTGTACGACACCTGCGCCTGGCAGCGGGCCGGCAAGCCCGCCTACGCCGGCCCGGCCAAGCCGGTCCAGCGGTTCGCCGGCACCGACCGGCAGGTGCGCGGCCTGCTGCTCGACGTGCTGCGGGACACCTCGGTCCCGGTGCCGAAGGCGAGGCTGGACCTCGTGTGGTCCGAGGCCGGCCAGCGCGACCGGTGCCTCGACTCCCTGCTCACCGACGGCCTCGTCGAGCAGACCGCCGACGGGCTGTTCGCCTTACCCGGCGAGCACTAACCAAAAGCTCTGGTAATTGGGGAACTCTTGTCAACCGGTGATCCGGTGACTACCGTCGGCAGCGTTCGGACCCGAGCCAGTCACCGATCTGGGCCGCAGGCCCCGTGTCGAGGGAGATCGAGATGGCCGTATCTCGCCGTGCGCTCATCCGCGGCGGAGTCACCGTGACCGCGGTCGGCGCCCTGGGCGCCGCGATCCCGCTCACCGCCGGCGCCGCCCGCGGGCGGGCCGCACCGAAGGCCGCCAACCGCCCGACCATCCACGGCTGCGACGAGTGGGGCGCGCGCCCGCCCAACGGCACCATCCAGGTGCTCGACCACAAGCCGACCTACATCGTGGTGCACCACACCGCGGGCGGGAACTCCAACGACTTCTCCCTCGCGCACGCGTTCCAGATCTCGCGCGACATCCAGGACTTCCACATGGACGGTCGCGGGTGGATCGACACCGGCCAGCAGCTGACCAACAGCCGCGGCGGGCACGTCACCGAGGGGCGGCACCGCAGCGTGGAGATCCTCGACGGCGGCACCCGGCACGTGCAGGGCGCGAACGTGGCCAACCACAACAGCGAGATCATCGGCATCGAGAACGAGGGCCTCTACTCCACTGTGGACGTTCCGCAGACGCTGTGGGACTCTCTGGTTGGACTGGTCGCCTACATCGCGTCGCAGTACGGCATCGCGACGTCGGAGATCAAGGGACACCGAGACTTCAACGCCACCGAGTGCCCCGGCGAAGTCCTCTATGGACGGCTGCCGGAGCTGCGCGAGGCGGTCGGCGCGGTGCTCGGCACCCCGGTCGCGCAACCCGACACCTGGCCGCTGCTCAAGCCCGGCTCGAGCGGCGCGCAGGTCCTCGCCGCGCAGCACCTGCTGCGGGCGCGCGGGATGGACGTGCCGGCCGACGGCGTGTTCGGCGCGTCCACGTTCGCCGCGGTGCGCTCGCTGGCCGCCGCGCACGGCGTGGCCTACGAACCGTGCTACGCCACGCGGACCGCGGACGAGAGCGGCTACGTCGGCTCGACCACCTGGCCGCTGCTGGTCCGCACGGTGCGCGCCCGCGAGTCCGGCGAGGCGGCGCGGGCGGCGCGCGTGCTGCTCTCCGCGCGCGGCGAGCGCGGCGGCGACGACGTGCTGGTGGACACCCCGACCTGGCGGCGCCTGCTGAGCTGACCCGCGGTGCGCTGTGGCACCCTGCGGGCCATGGCGCAGGCGCTGGAGTTCTCCTTCGACGAGGCGGCCGACGCCGCCGTGCGCGGGTTGTGGCGCAGGCTGGACAAGGCGGGCGTGCCCAGCCTGGTCACCCGCACGCACGGCCGGCACCGGCCGCACGTCACGTTCGCGGTGGCGGGCGCGATCCCGCCGCGCACCCGCGACGCGCTGCGCGCCGACCTGCGGCTGCTGTCGATCCCGAACCTGTGGCTGTCCACGCTCGCCGCGTTCTCCGCGAGCGAGCCGGTGCTGATGCTGGCCGCGGTGGTGGACACCGAACTGCTGGCCGTCCACTCCGCGGTGCACGACGTGCTGGCCGGCGCCGTCCGCCAGCCGTCGGCCTACTACCTGCCCGGCTCGTGGGTGCCGCACTGCACGCTGGCGCAGGGCATCGAGCCGGCGCGGGTCACCGCCGGGTTCGCCGCGCTGTACCCGGTCGAGCCGATCCGCGCACGGGTCACCGGGATCGCCGTCGTGGACACCCACACCGGCGACGAGGACGTGCTGGTCACCTGTTGAGCACCTCGGACAGGAACGCCTCCACCGCGCCCCGGTAGGTGTTCGGCGCGTCGTGGTGCACGACGTGCCCGGCGCCGTCGACGACGAGATGGTGACTGTGCTGTCCCTTCGCCCGCACCGGCAGCTGCGCCATCTGGCCGGGCGGCATCGCGCTGTGCCCGGCCTCGATCGCGAGCAGCGGGCAGCGGACCCGCTCGACCACCGGCCAGTAGTCGCGCCGCCCCCACTCGCCCGCGATGTCGTAGAGGTCGTCGAGGTCGGCCATCAGGTGGTAGCCGTCGTCGCGCTCGACCACGCACTCGGCGAAGTAGTCGCCCAGCTCGCCGAAGAACTCGCGGACGTGCGCCAGCGACGCGAACGGCACCGGCCAGGACTCGAAGTGGGCGCGCCACTCGTCGACCGTGCGCCCGCGCTGGTCGGGAGCCATGTCCTCGACGACGACCGCGCGGACCAGCTCGGGGTGCGCGGCGGCGAGCGACCACGCGTGCAGGCCGCCCATCGAGTGGCCGATCACGACGGCCGGCTCGCCCCCGGCGAGCAGCCCGGCGGCGTCGGCGACGAAGTCCTCGGTGCGCCAGCCGCCGCCGCGGTGCGGGCTGCGGCCGTGCCCGCGCGCGTCGAGCCCGAGGACCCGGCCGTAGCGGGTGAGCCACCGGGCGACCGGCCACCAGGTGCGCGCGCGGCCCATCAGGCCGTGCAGCAGCAGGATGGGCGGGCCCGCGCCGCCGAAGGAGATCACGTCGGGTCGTCCGGTCACGGAAGATTCATATACCGTCCGAACCGACCACGGCATCACGGCACGTCGGCGAAGATGGTCCCGGTCGTTCGACACGAGCTGCACAAGGGGAGCTGCACACGATGCAACACGGCACGGCCCGCCGCCTCGCCTGCCTGGCCATCGCCGCACTCGGGCTCGCCGCGTGCACGTCGAGGTCGGGCCACGAGCAGGCCGACGACTCCGCGAGCCCGCCGGCGCCGAAGCCGTCCGCCGAGGCGGCACCGGGCGCGGACGGCGTCGGCGACCCGTACTACCCGAAGGACGGCAACGGCGGCTACGACGTCGCCGGCTACCACGTGTCGGTCAGCTACGACCCCAAGACCCGCAAGCTCGACGGCGACACCGAGATCACCGCGACGGCGACCGGCGACCTGGACCGGTTCAACCTGGACCTGAACGGGATGAAGGTCAGCGCGGTCGAGGTGGACGGCACGGCGGCGACGTTCGCGCGGGCCGGCGAGCACGAGCTGGTGATCACGCCGGGCAGCACGGTCCGGGACGGCGCCGAGTTCACCACCCGGGTGCGCTACTCCGGCGTGCCGGCGCAGACCGAGGCGGGCAACCTCGGCGACAACGGCTGGCAGATCTCGCAGTCGGGCGGCGCGTTCGCGGCGGGCGAGCCGCACTCGGCGACCAGCTGGTACCCGGCGAACGACACCCCGCGGGACAAGGCGACGTTCGCCCTGGACGCGCGGGTGCCCAACGGCTGGAGCGTCGTGTCCAACGGCCGGGAGAAGGCCCCGACGAAGGGCACCGACGGCTGGACGACCTTCCACTGGGAGGAGCAGAACCGGATCGCGACGTACCTGACGACGATCGGCATCGACAAGTGGACCTTCGACCGGTCGACGCTGCCCGACGGCACCCCGCTGGTGAGCGCGTACGCGCCCGGCATCGAGAGCAAGCGGCAGGTCGAGTCGCGGCTGCCGGAGGTCCTCGAGTTCCTCGCGTCGAAGTTCGGGCCGTACCCGCAGAGCGCGGCGGGCGGGATCTACATCAACGAGAACATCGGATTCTCGCTGGAGACGCAGACCCGGCCGATCTACGCGGCGTGGGCGGAGCTGCCCGTGGTGGTGCACGAGAACGCGCACATGTGGTGGGGCGACTCGGTGACCGTGGAGTCGTGGTCGGACATCTGCCTGAACGAGTGCTTCGCGAGCTACGCGCAGTGGCTGTGGGACGAGGGCAAGGAGGGCGCGAACCTCGACGACCGGTACCGCCGGGAGGTCTCCGGCGCCGACGCGAAGTTCTGGGGCGGGAAGCTCTACGACATGGGCGCGGGCAAGGAGTTCACGTCCGTGTACGACAAGGGCCCGGTGGCGCTGCACGCGCTGCGCCGCCAGATCGGGGACGCGGCGTTCGACCGGGTGCTGCGCGAGTGGCCGGGCAAGCACCACGACGGGAACGCGTCGTGGCCGGAGTTCGAGAAGTTCGTCCAGGACGTCGCGGACCAGGACCTGAGCGGCTTCTTCGCGGCGTGGTTCCACGCGGACTCCAAGCCCGCCGACCAGTACCTGTACCCGGGTTCGCTGCGGAAGTGACGCGTCAGGGCAGGATGATCTCCGATACCAGCGCGCTGTGGTCGCTGCCCGGGACGTCGAACACCGCGTAGCTGCCGAACGCGCAACGGTCGTCCGCGAGGATGTGGTCGATCGTCACCGGCGGGCCGGACGGCCAGCTCGACCAGGTCGGCGTCAGGCCCTTGCCGGTGGACTCCGCCGCGTCGGCGTAGCCGCGGTCGACGATCGCGCGGAACGCCGCGTGGTCGAAGGACGCGTTGAAGTCGCCGGCCAGGATGCGCACCCGCTCGCCCGGGGTCGGCCTGGGCAGCTCGCCCAGCTCCTTGCGCCACGTGCCGGCGTGCCCCGACCGCACGCCCGGCTCGATGTGCACCGCGGTCAGCTCGACGTCCTGCTGGCTCGGCATGTCCACCACCACGGACGGCTGGGCGAGCGTGGTCTCGTCCATCAGCACGATCTTGCGCAGGCCGTACCGGGACACCACGCCGGTGCCCGAGCCGCTGGTGTCGGTGTCGTAGACGCGGTTCGGCAGCAGGTCGGCGAGTCCCGCGGCGTCGAGCGCGGCCGCCTCGGGCTCGGTCAGCTCCGGCATCACCAGCACGTCGACCTTCTGCTCGCGGGCGATGCGCACCACCGTGCGCGGGTCGGCCCGGCCGATGTACAGGTTGAGCGACATGATCCGCAGCCGGTCCCCGTCGGCGGGCGGCTGCTCCTCGGACAGCAGCCGCGGCACCAGCAGCGCCCCCAGCGCGATCGCGAGCAGCAGCACCGTGAAGCCGACCACCCGCCTGCGCAGCAGCACGCACAGCAGGCCGAGGACCAGCCCGAAGGCCGCCACGTACGGGGTGAGCGCCATCGCCGCGACGAGCACCTCGACGGACTCGGCGCCGGTGATCCGCACCGCCACGTACGCGACGAACACCAGCGCGAGGGTGACGAGGAGGAACCCGAGCCTGCGGCCGCCGAACCGGCGGCGGGGCAGGTCGTCGTCGTAGTCCGAGGCCGGCTCGACCTCCTGGGCGGTGGACCTAGCCACGGCGCTCGTTCCCCCGCTTGTAGTTGCCGGTGACCCGGGCGAGGAGTTGCTGGGCCTCGTCGTCGGATGCCGCGGCGAGCCGGCCGAGCAGCCTCCCGGCGGCGGACCCGCGCACGGTGGTCACGACCCGCCCACCACGCGAGACGAGCACCTGCCCGTCCTTGGTGGTGCGCCAGTCGAACGGGTCGTCCGCCAAGCTCATGGACCCCAATATGCCCGAAACCGTCCGCCGGCACGGCGAAAGCCGCACCACCACGCCGGGTGATGCGGCTTTCGACCGGTTCGGGTTATTCGGCGCCCTCGGCGGACTCGGCGGACTCGCCGCCGCTGGAGGCGGCCATGTCGACCGGCGGGGAGTCCGGCACGTTGCCCGGCTTGGCCTCACCCCGGAAGGAGAAGGTGGCCTTGTCGGTCGCGCCTTCCTCGCCGTCCCAGCCCTCGACGTCGCAGATGATGATCTGGCCCGGCTGGATCTCGCCGAACAGGATCTTCTCCGACAGCTGGTCCTCGATCTCGCGCTGGATGGTGCGGCGCAGCGGCCGGGCACCCAGCACCTTGTCGAACCCGCGGCTGGCGAGCAGCTTCTTCGCCGCCGGCGTGAGCTCCAGCGCCATGTCCTTGTTCTTCAGCTGCGTCTCGACGCGGGTGATCATCAGGTCCACCATCTCGACGATCTGCTGCTCGGTGAGCTGGTGGAACACGATGATGTCGTCGATGCGGTTGAGGAACTCGGGCCGGAAGTGCTTCTTGAGCTCGTCGTCGACCTTCTGCTTCATCCGGTCGTAGGTCTGGCCCTCACCACCGGTCGAGAAGCCCAGGTTGACCGCCTTGGAGATGTCCTGGGTACCGAGGTTCGAGGTGAAGATGATGACCGTGTTCTTGAAGTCCACGGTCCGGCCCTGCCCGTCGGTCAGCCGGCCGTCCTCGAGCACCTGCAGGAGGGTGTTGTAGACCTCCTGGTGCGCCTTCTCGATCTCGTCGAACAGCACCACCGAGAACGGCTTGCGCCGCACCTTCTCGGTCAGCTGGCCGCCCTCCTCGTAGCCCACGTAGCCCGGAGGGGCACCGAAGAGCCGCGAGGCGGTGTACCGGTCGTGGAACTCGCCCATGTCGATCTGGATGAGCGCGTCGTCCTCGCCGAACAGGAAGTTCGCCAGCGCCTTGGACAGCTCGGTCTTACCGACGCCGGACGGGCCGGCGAAGATGAACGAGCCGGACGGGCGCTTCGGGTCCTTCAGCCCGGCACGCGTGCGGCGGATGGCCTGCGACACGGCCTTGACCGCGTCCTCCTGGCCGATGATCCGCTTGTGCAGCTCCTCCTCCATGCGGAGCAGACGCGTGGTCTCCTCCTCGGTGAGCTTGAACACGGGGATCCCGGTCCAGTTGGCCAGCACCTCGGCGATCTGCTCGTCGTCGACCTCGGCGACGACGTCCAGGTCACCGTCCTTCCACTGCTTCTCCCGCTCGGCCTTCTGCCCGAGCAGCTGCTTCTCGGAGTCACGCAGCTTGGCGGCCCGCTCGAAGTCCTGCGCGTCGATCGCGCTCTCCTTCTCGCGGCGCACGTCGGCGATCTTCTCGTCGAACTCGCGCAGGTCCGGCGGCGCGGTCATCCGGCGGATCCGCATCCGGGCGCCGGCCTCGTCGATCAGGTCGATCGCCTTGTCCGGCAGGAAACGGTCGTTGATGTACCGGTCGGCCAGGGTGGCCGCGGCGACCAGCGCCGGGTCGGTGATGGTGACCCGGTGGTGCGCCTCGTACCGGTCCCGCAGGCCCTTGAGGATCTCGATGGTGTGCTCGAGGGTCGGCTCGCCCACCTGGATCGGCTGGAAGCGGCGCTCCAGCGCGGGGTCCTTCTCGACGTACTTGCGGTACTCGTCGAGCGTGGTGGCGCCGATGGTCTGCAGCTCGCCGCGGGCCAGCATCGGCTTGAGGATCGAGGCGGCGTCGATCGCGCCCTCCGCGGCACCCGCACCGACGAGCGTGTGGATCTCGTCGATGAACAGGATGATGTCGCCGCGGGTGCGGATCTCCTTGAGCACCTTCTTCAGGCGCTCCTCGAAGTCACCGCGGTAGCGCGAGCCGGCCACCAGGGAGCCGAGGTCGAGCGTGTAGAGCTGCTTGTCCTTGAGCGTCTCGGGCACCTCGCCCTTGACGACCATCTGCGCGAGCCCCTCGACGACGGCGGTCTTGCCGACGCCGGGCTCGCCGATGAGCACGGGGTTGTTCTTGGTGCGGCGGGACAGCACCTGCATGACCCGCTCGATCTCCTTGGCCCGCCCGATGACCGGGTCGAGCTTGCCCTCCCGCGCGGACGAGGTGAGGTTGCGACCGAACTGGTCGAGCACCAGCGAGGAGGAGGGGGTGCCCTCGCCGCGGCCGCCGGTCTCCGCGGGCTCCTTGCCCTGGTAGCCGGACAGCAGCTGCAGCACCTGCTGGCGAACACGGTTGAGGTCGGCGCCGAGCTTCACGAGGACCTGGGCGGCCACGCCCTCGCCCTCCCGGATGAGACCGAGAAGGATGTGCTCGGTACCGATGTAGTTGTGGCCGAGCTGCAACGCCTCCCGCAGCGACAGCTCGAGGACCTTCTTGGCCCGGGGTGTGAAGGGGATGTGCCCGCTCGGCGCGTGCTGGCCCTGGCCGATGATCTCCTCGACCTGCTGCCGCACGCCTTCCAGCGCGATCCCCAACGACTCCAACGCCTTGGCGGCGACACCCTCACCCTCGTGGATCAAGCCCAGGAGGATGTGCTCGGTGCCGATGTAGTTGTGGTTGAGCATCCTGGCCTCTTCCTGGGCCAGCACAACCACCCGCCTCGCGCGGTCGGTGAACCTCTCAAACATCTGCACTCCTGACTGCTGCGCCGGCGGCCCTATGCCCCACCGATTCTTCCCGTTCCGGTGGGTCCAGCACCGTGAAGACCACTGTAGTCGCCCAGCCTGTCGCTCTCAGTACCACTTACGGCTGGGTGCGGCGGCCCTTCAACGACGTAATCATCGTCGTACGGGACAACGTGCGGGAATCGGCAAGGATTCCGCTGTATGCCGGTTCTGTGTCGCTGTCCGCTGAACGCGAACACCACCTGTCCGGGTGGTCACACCGGCTCGCCACGGACCCGTCCCGATCGTTAAGGTAAGGCATACCTCACCTTCGATCGGCGGAGCGGAGATCGCTCATGCGGAGCACCACGGGCCTACAGCTCGTGACCGGCACCCGGCGGGACGGCCTCGCCGAGTCGGTGGCGCGCGCGTCGTCGAGGCAGGTCAGGACCTCGCTGCGGGTGGGGCTGCCGGACGATGCCGCCGACTGGGTGAACTGTGGGCGACTACTCTCGGACACCGCGGGCTTCGCCGCCTGGCGGTCCTCGCTCGCCGGCTGGCTCGACGAGCGGTACGGCGAGGCACCCGAGCGGACGACCGCCGGCTATGTGATGACGTGGTACCTCGGCGTGCCGGGCTACCTGGCGGCGCTGCTGTTCCACCACGAGCGGCGGGTGCCGTCGCTGCGGCCGGAGCATCTCGCCTTCCGCACGGCTCGACCACGGCCCCACCCCGAGTCGATCGCCCTGCTAGACACGCGGTTCGTCTGCCTGCCCGAGGACCCGGCGGCGGGCACCCCGGCGGCGACCGTGGTGCCGGACGAGCGGGCGCTGGCGGCGGTGCTGCGGGGCCGGTTCACCGCGCACGCGGCGCGGTTCGTCGCGGCGTACTCGCCCCTGGTGCGGTTCGGCCGGCACACCCTGTGGGCGGCGGCGACGGACGCGCTGGACGACTCGATGCTGCTGGCCGGCCGGTACGGCGGCGACGAGGGCGCGGGCGTGGTGGACGCCGCGCTGCTGCTGCCGGAGCGGCTGGGCCCGCTGACGTCCGGCTCGACGATGCGCCCGGCGGGCGGCGGCTGGACCCGGCGGCGGGAGAGCTGCTGCTTCCACTACCTCCTCGACCAGGGCGAGGGCCCCTGCTCGACCTGCCCCCGAGTCGTCCCCAGATAACCCGCGAGTCCAACCCTCCGAACCCGCGTGTCCAACCCTCCGGACCCCCGAGTCCAACCCTCTGGACTCCCGAACCCCGTCCTGAACGTCGGACACGCGGGTCCTGAACGTCGGACTCGCGGGTCCTGAACGTCGGACCGCGGGTCCTGGGCGTCGGACTCGCGGGTCCTGGGCGTTGGACTCGCGGGTCCTGGGCGTTGGACACGCGGGGGCGGGGCGGGGGACTCGCGGGGCCGGGGCGGGGGACTCGCGGGGTCAGTCGTCGGGGGTGCCGGTGAGGGCGTCGCCGAGCGGGGTGCGGCGGTAGAGGACGGAGCGGCCGGCGCGGGCGCGGCTGACCAGGCCCGCCCGGAGCAGGACGGCCAGGTGGTCGCCCACCGCGCCCGGGGTCAGGTGCAGGGTCGCGGCCAGCTGGGTGGTGCTCGCCGGTTCGGCCAGGCCGGCCAGGACCCGGGCCCGGGAACGGCCCAGCAGGTCGGCCAGCGCGGGCGGCGACGGCCCGGGGGCGGGTTCGAGCAGCGCCGCCGTGCCGCGGGCCGGGTAGATCAGCGCGCGCGGCCACGGCGGATCGGTGTACACCGCGACCTTCGGCCACACGAACACCGACGGCACGAACAGCAGCCCGCGTCCGGCCAGGTCGACCTCCTGGTCGATCCGGGAACCCACGTGGATGACACCGTCGTGCCAGCTGACCTTGCGGTGCAGGCCGGCCAGCGCGGCCGTCCAGCCGCCGCGGCTGAGCAGGCCGGCACGGTGCACGACGTCCCGCTCGCAGACCGCCCGGACGGCCGGCCAGTCCGCGCCGACGAGCTCGTGCCACGCGGTCTCCAGCGTGTCCGCGAGGATCTCGACCACCGCGGGGTCGCGCAGGATCGCGAGCACCCGCTCGTCGGTGGACGGCTCGCGGCGCAGGCATTCGGCGATCTCCCGCCGCGCCACCCCGAGCGGTGTGGCACGGACCGCGGCGAGGTCGTCGGCGATGGTCTGCGCGAGGCTCGCGGGCGGGGGCGCGACGAACGCCGCGCCGTAGCGCCTGGTCTGCAGGGCGTGCACGGCGTCGAGCGCGGTCGTGGCGCGCAGCCGCCGGTGGCGCGGGCGCAGCCGCGCCGACCACTCCGGCGGCAGCCGGCCCAGGCCGGACATCCGGCGCAGCAGGTTGTCCAGCTCGGACAGCGGCGACACGGCGAACCGGCTGTTCACGACGTCGTCCCGGTGGACGATGAGCCGCAGCACGAGCCCGACCTTACGCCGGACGGCGAATCAATGGCCGCCGGCGGGACCGGCGGCGGAGGCTCCACACGTGACCGAGACGACGAGCCGGGCGACCTTCCGACAGGTGCTGGCCGAGCCGGTGTTCCGCGCGCTGTTCTGGTGCCGGGCGCTGTCGATCGGCGCCGACACGCTGCGCACGGTGGCGCTGTCGGTGCTGGTGTTCGCCCGGACCGGCTCCGCCTTCCTCGGCGCGCTCACGTTCGGCATCTCGTTCCTGCCGCAGGTCGTCGGCGGTGTCGTCATCGGCGCGCTGCCCGACCTGGTCCGGCCGCGGCCGCTGATCGTCACCGGATACTCGATCGAGGCGGCCGGCGCGGCCGTGCTGGCGCTCGTCGCGCTGCCGGTGTGGGTGAGCCTGGTGCTGGTCGGCGCGATCGGCTGTCTGGGACCGGTGTTCAACGGCGCCGCCGGCCGGCTGACCGCGGACACCCTGACCGGCGACGCGTTCGTGCTCGGCCGCAGCCTGTTCCAGCTGGCGGTCTCCTTCGCCCAGTTCGTCGGCCTGGCCGCGGGCGGCGTCGCGGTCGCGGCGGTCGGTGCCCAGCACGCGCTGCTCATCACCGCCGGCTGCCACCTCCTCGCCGCGCTCGGCACCCGGTTGCTGCTGGCGGACCTGCCCGCACCCGGCCGTTCCGGCGACCGGTCGCTGCTCGGGCGCAGCCGGCGGGTCAGCCGGGAACTGCTCGGCAACGCGACCGTGCGCAGGCTGATGTTCGTCATGTGGCTGCCACCGATGTTCGTCACCGGCGCGGAGAGCCTGCTGGTGCCCTACACCGCGCTGCACGGCTTCCCGGACGGCTCGGCCGGGCTGCTGCTCGCGTGCGTCCCGGTCGGGATGATGCTCGGCAACCTCGTCGTGGCCCGGCTGCTCGCCCCGGCCACCCGGGAGCGGCTGGTCCCGATGCTGGTCGCGGTGCTGGGCGTGCCGCTGGTCGGGTTCGGGCTGGGACTCGGCGCGGTGCCACTCGGGGCGCTGCTCGTGGTGACCGGGTTCGGCTTCGGCTACGCGCTCGGCGTGCAGCGGGCGTTCCGGGACGCGGTGCCGGCCGAGGTCCGGGGGCAGGCGTTCGGGCTGATGTCGACGGGGCTGATGACGTTGCAGGGGGTCGGCCCGATGCTGTTCGGCCTGGCGTCCGAGGTCGTCCCGGTGGGCACGGCGATGGCGCTCGGCGGGGTCGCGACCGTGCTGACGGCGGTGTGGATCATGGCCGGGCAGGCGGGGCACGACATCCGCACCCCGGAAAGCGAAAACGCCGGTTCCCGCCCGACCGCGAATCCGCGGTGAGTCGAACCGGCGCCTTGCCGAATCGTCACGCCTGCGCGTTGTAGGCGTCGGTGACCTCCTTCGGGATTCGACCCCGATCGGAGACGTTCATGCCCTGCTTGCGTGCCCACTCGCGAATTGCCTGGTTCTGTTCCCGATCCGCTGACGCGGTTCGTGGCGCCCGGCCCGCGCCGCGTCCGGCGGCACGCTTGCGGGCCCCGGCCTGACGACGAGCGTGTTCCACGTATTCGGAGAGCGCGCCGCGCAACCGCTCCGCATTGCCCTCGGAGAGATCGATCTCGTAGAACGCGCCATCCAAACCGAACTCGATGGTCTCCCCTGCTTCGGAACCGTCAAGGTCGTCGACCAGGGTAACCATGACCTTCTGCGCCATCTGCGCCCTCCTAGGTTTGAAACGCGAGGCCGAACGTGCGTGCGTCAGCACCCGATATAAATACTCCCACTAAGAGGTTAACGCAAATCGCCGGGCGCGTTTAGTGCCGAGCGTGTCGGAAGATGCTCATTCTGGGCGCACGAGCGGAAAGAGGATGGTCTCGCGTATGCCGAGGCCGGTGAGTGCCATCAGCAACCGGTCGATACCCATTCCGACGCCGCCGCTCGGCGGCATTCCGTACTCCAGCGCGCGCAGAAAGTCCTCGTCAAGGCGCATGGCCTCGTCGTCGCCGGTGGCGCCGAGCCGGGCCTGTTCGGTGAGCCGTTCACGCTCCACGACCGCGTCGACCAGCTCCGAGTAACCGGTGGCGAGCTCGAATCCGCGGAGGTAGAGATCCCACTTCTCCGCCACGCCCGGGACGCTGCGGTGCTGGCGGGTCAGCGGGGACGTCTCGACCGGGAAGTCGCGCACGAACGTCGGCGCGTCCAGGTGGTCGCCGACCAGGTGCTCGAACAGCTCCTCGACCAGCTTGCCGTGCCCGAGCTTGGGATCGACCTCCAGCCCGGCGGCCGCGGCGTGCTTGCGCAGCAGGTCGGCCGGGGTCTGCGGGGTGATCTCCTCGCCCAGCGCGTCGGACACCGACCCGTACATCGTCAGGCTCGTCCACTCGCCGGACAGGTCGTAGCGCTCGCCGTCGGCCAGGGTGATCTCGTGGCCGCCGAACACCGCCTCGGCCGCCTCCTGGATCAGCTCGCGGGTGAGCACGGCCATCGAGTCGTAGGTGGCATAGGCCTGGTAGAACTCGAGCATCGCGAACTCGGGTGAATGCGACGAGTCGCTGCCCTCGTTACGAAAGTTGCGATTGATCTCGAAGACCTTGTCGATTCCGCCGACCACGCACCTCTTCAGGAACAGCTCCGGCGCGATGCGCAGGTACAGATCCATGTCCATCGCGTTCGAGTGGGTCACGAACGGGCGCGCGCTTGCACCACCGTGCATGGTCTGCAGCATCGGGGTCTCCACCTCGATGAAACCGCGCCTATGGAAACTGTCTCGCAATGCGCGAGTGACGCCGGCCCGCATCCGCACGTTATCGCGCGCCTGCGGGCGCAGGATCAGGTCGACATAGCGCTGCCGAATACGCGTTTCCTCACCGAGCTGCTTGTGCGCGACCGGCAACGGGCGCAACGACTTGGCCGCCATTCGCCACTCGTCCGCTAGTACGGACAGCTCACCACGACGGGAGGTGATTACCTCGCCGTGCACGAAAACGTGGTCGCCGAGGTCGACATCGCCCTTCCATGCGGAAAGCGCTTCCGCGCCGACCTTGTTCAGGCTCAGCATCGCCTGGAGTTCGGTGCCGTCCCCGGCCACCAGCGTCGCGAAACACAGCTTGCCGGTATTGCGCATGAACATCACGCGGCCGGCGACGCCCACCTCGTCACCGGTGGCCGTGTCCGCGGGCAAATCCGAATACGCGGCCCGGACCTCGGCGAGCGTGTGGGTCCTCGGCAGTTCGACCGGGTAGGGGTCGACCCCCTCCGCCAGCAGCCGCGCCCGCTTCTCCCGACGGATCCGCAGCTGCTCCGGAAGGTCGTCGGACGGCTGCTGAAGCGATTCATCGGTCACGCCGAACAGGGTACGGAGACCGTCCGTGGCCAGGCCATCGGGTTACCGTGGGGTCGTGTCCGACGCCGAGCTGAACCGCCGCCGCGCACGCTCGTTCGGCGCCGGTGCGGCCGCCTACGCCGAGCACCGTCCGGACTACCCCGCCGACGGCATCCGCTGGGGTCTCGCGGCCGCGACCGGCGAGGTCCGGCACGTGGCCGACCTCGCCGCGGGGACCGGCAAGCTCACCGCGGGCCTGCTCGCGCTCGGGCTCGAGGTCACCGCGGTCGAACCGGACCCGGGGATGCTCGCGCAGCTGTCCGCCGCGTTCCCGACGGTCCGGGCGCTGGCCGGGACCGCGGAGCGGATCCCGCTGCCGGACGCGTCGGTCGACGCGGTCGCGGTCGGGCAGGCGTTCCACTGGTTCGACCGGGAGGCCGCGCTCGCCGAGATCGCCCGGGTGCTGCGGCCCGGCGGGGCGCTCGCGGCGCTGTGGAACGGTGAGGACCACGACGTGGCGTGGGTGGCGGGGCTGGGCGAGGTGGCGCGCTCCAGCGCGTCGCGGTCCTGGTCGACGGAGTGGCCGGCCTTCGACGGCGCCTTCTTCGGGGCGGGCGAGAAGGCCACGTTCCGGCACACGCACCGCCGCACGGCCGACTCGCTGACCGCGACGATCGGCACGCACTCGCACACCCTGGTGGTCGGCGACGAGGAACGGGCGGCGGTGCTGGGCCGCATCCGCGACTACCTGCGCTCCCGACCGGAGACGGCGACCGGCGAGTTCGACGTGCCGCTGGTGACCTCCGTGGTCCGCGGGCGGCGCAACTAGCGCGTCGTGCCGAGGACCAGCCGGTGCGAGGTCGCGGCGCGCAGCGCGGCCGCGCGGCGGCGGCCGGTCAGCTCGAACAGCGCCGGGCGCCGCGGGTCCGGCGGCGGCTCGGTGCCCGGTTCGACGACGTGCACGGTGACGCGGTCGCCGAGCGCGCCGGGCGACCGGCTCGCCGCCCACGCGCGGACGCACGCGGCGAGCTCGGCGCGGGTGGTGTCGGTGAGCGGCGCGACGACCCACGGGCTGTCCCGGTGCGGGTACAGGCCGACCACGGGCACCGCCGCGAACGCGGCCAGCAGGCCGCGCAGCTCGTCGCCGTGCACCCGGGCGGCCCGGACCGCGTCGTCCAGCGCCGCCGCGACGTCGGCGCCGTCCTCGACACGCAGCACGGCGACCGTGTCCGGGTCGTCGGGCAGGGCGAGGGTCAGCTCGAACCCGCCGGCGGCCGGGAACAGCGAACGCCGGGCCAGCACGGTCAGCCCACGCGAGCCGACCAGCCGCTCGACCCGCCGCCGGCGCCGCCCGGCGGCCAGCCAGGCGATCCGCCCGGCCGCGCCGAGGACCGACTCCGGTCTCACCGGGTGTTGCGCTCGAACACCAGCCGCAGGCCCAGCAGCGTCAGGTCGGGCCGGTGGTCGACGATCGTGGCGGACTCGTCCACCACCAGCGGCGCGAGCCCGCCGGTGGCGATGACGGTGACCTCGCCGGAGTGGGTGGTGCGGTCGAGCTCGGCGACGATGCGCCGGACCAGACCGTCGACCTGGCCGGCGAAGCCGTAGATGATGCCGGACTGCAGGCACTCCACGGTGTTCTTGCCGATCACCGAGCGCGGCCGGACCAGCTCGACCTTGCGCAGCTGCGCGGCACGCGCGGCGAGCGCGTCCACGGAGATCTCCACGCCGGGCGCGAACACGCCGCCGAGGAACTCGCCCTTCGCGGAGATCACGTCGATGTTGGTGGAGGTGCCGAAGTCGACGACCACGCACGCGGTCTGGTGCAGGTGGTGCGCGGCGAGCGTGTTGATCACCCGGTCCGCGCCGACCTCCTTGGGGTTGTCGACCAGCAGCGGGACGCCGGTGCGCACGCCGGGCTCGACGATCACCCGCGGCACGGCGCGGTAGTAGCGGCCGAGCATCACCCGCAGCTCGCGCATCACCGCCGGAACGGTGGACAGCGCGGACACGCCGGTGACCTCGTCGGCGTGCTCGCCGAGCAGCCCGCGCATGGTGAGCGCGAGCTCGTCGGCGGTCATCCGCGCGTCGGTGCGCATCCGCCAGTCCCGCACCAGCTCCGCGTCCTGGTACAGGCCGAGCGCGATGTTCGTGTTGCCGACGTCGATGGCGAGCAGCACCGGGTCAGCTCTCCGGCTGCAGCAGCGCGTCGAGCATCGCGGCGTCCGCGGTCTCCGCGGGGGTCTCCGGACCGGCGCCACCGGCCAGGCCGGAGCCGTCGGGGGCGTGTGCGGGGTCGGTGCCGGCCTCGACGATCCGGTTGGCGTCGTCGACGAAGACGACCCGCGGCTCGAACACCGCGGCCTGGGCGGAGTCCATCGTCCCGTAGGCGATGAGGATGACGGTGTCGCCGGGGTGCACCAGGTGCGCGGCGGCGCCGTTGATGCCGACGACCCCGCTGCCCCGCTCGCCGGCGATGACGTAGGTCTCCAGCCGGGCGCCGTTGGTGACGTCGACGACGGTGACCTGCTCGCCGGCCAGCAGGTCGGCGGCGTCCATGAGCACCGGGTCGACGGTGACCGAGCCGACGTAGTGCAGGTCGGCCCGGGTGACCGTGGCCCGGTGGATCTTGGACTTGAGCATGGTGCGGAACATCGCAGACCTTCCCCTACCGCGGTTCGCCGAGGATCACGGGCACATTGTCGATCAGGCGGGTGGTGCCGACGCGGGCGGCCACCAGCAGCCGCGCCTCGCCCTCGGCGGGCGCCGGACCGAGGTCGCGGGCGCGCACCTCGAGGTAGTCGACGTCGACGCCCGGCTCCTTGTCGAGCACGCCACGCGCCGCGTCGAGGACCGCGCCCGCTCCCTCGGCGCCGGCCCGCCCGCCCGCGGTGAGCGCGGCGGAGAGCGCCACCGCGGCGGCGCGCTGCTCGGCGTCGAGGTAGGCGTTGCGGCTGGACAGGGCCAGACCGTCGGGCTCGCGCACGATGGGCACGCCGACCACCTTCACCTCGAGGTCGAGGTCGCGCACCATCCGCCGGATCAGCACCAGCTGCTGGTAGTCCTTCTCGCCGAACAGGGCGAAGTCGGGGCGGACGATGTTGAACAGCTTCGCGACGACGGTGAGCACGCCGGCGAAGTGGCCGGGCCGCGCGGCCCCCTCGAGCTCGTCGCCGAGCGGTCCCGGGTGGACGGTGACCTGCGCGCCGGGCGGGTAGAGCGCCTCGCGTTCGGGGGTGAAGACGAGCTCGACGCGCTCGGCGCGGCATGCGTCGAGGTCGGCCTCGAGCGGGCGCGGGTAGCGGTCGAAGTCCTCGCCCTCGCCGAACTGCAGCGGGTTGACGAAGATCGAGGCGGTGAGCACCGTGTTCGGCAGCCGGCGGGCGGTGCGCAGGAGCCGGCGGTGGCCCTCGTGCAGCGCGCCCATGGTCGGCACCAGCGCGATCCTGCGGCCGGCGCCGCGCAGCGCCCGGGTGATCCTCACGATGTCTTCAAGTCCACTGTGGACGTTGAGTTGGCCGGGCGTGAACCGGGGGGCGGTCATTCGGGCTCCTCACCGCCGCCGCGTTCGATCGCGGCGGTGACGTCGGGGGCGAGATCGGCGCGCAGCAGTCCGGCGTGCGCGGCGCGGCTCGCGGTGCGGGCGGCGAGCGCGCGGTAGCCGGGCAGCATGTCCGGCGCGTGCTCGGCGAGCACGCGCAGGTGGGCGAGCACCGTGCCGGCGTCGCCGCGGGCGACCGGGCCGGTGAGCGCGCGGTCGCCGTGGCGCAGCGCGTTGTCCAGGGCGGCGGACAGCAGCGGCCCGAGCATGCGTTCGGGGTGGCCGACACCGGCCTCGCGCAGCAGGTCCGCGGCGTCGGCGACGAGCGTGACCAGGTGGTTCGCGCCGTGCGCCAGTGCGGTGTGGTAGAGCGGGCGGGCGACCTCGGGGACCCGCACGGGCTCCGCGCCCATCTCGACGACGAGGGCCTCGCCGACGCTCCAGGCGGTCTCGTCGGAGTCGGCGGCGGTGACGCCGAAGCAGCAGGTGGCGATGCGCTCGAGGTCCTCGGCGCGGCCGGTGAACGTCATGACCGGGTGCAGCGCGAGGGGCAGCGCGCCGTGCTCGACGGCCGGCGCCAGCACGTCGACGCCGTGCGCGCCGCAGGTGTGCACCACGATCTGGCCGGGGCGCAGCGCGCCGGCGGCGGCGAGGCCGCGGACCATGCCGGCGAGGGCGTCGTCGGGCAGGGCGAGCAGGACCAGGTCGGCCCGGGCGACGACCTCGTCGGGCGGCAGCAGCGGGACCCCGGGGAGCAGGTCCTCGGCGCGCCGCACGGACCTGTCCGAGACACCGCTGGCCGCGACGACCGTGTGGCCGGCCCGGGCGAGGGCGGCCCCGAGCACCGCGCCGACCCGGCCGGCGGACACCACGCCGACGGCGAGGCGCGCCGGTCGGTTCATCCCGCCCTCCCTGGGTTGAGGAAAACGAGCGTAACCATGCGGGTGCGCCAGGTCGTGCGCCGGGTGAGCAGCTTCACCGCGCGTGCGCCAGCTCGGCCTTCGTGGTGCGCAGCGCCGTGATCAGCCGGGCCTCGCGCTCGGCGGTGTCGGCGCCGGCGAGGCCGAGGCGGGCGGCGTGCCAGAGGAAGGCGAGCTCGGTGACCGCGGCCTGGTAGGCGCCGAGGGTGCGGGCGGCGTCCTTG
This sequence comes from uncultured Actinomycetota bacterium, assembly GCA_963727495.1. GTDB lineage: Bacteria > Actinomycetota > Actinomycetes > Mycobacteriales > Pseudonocardiaceae > Actinophytocola. Next base: position 444,191 of record CAVSGQ010000006.1, read on the forward strand.
CCGCGCCGGCGGGCGGTCCTCGCGCGCCAGGCGCGGCGGGCGGAGAGGTTGGTGAGCCGCTGGACGTCGTCATGGTCGACCCAGCCGCGGCCGACCATGACGGGCAGCGCGCGGGCGACGATCCGCTGCTCGCGGCGGCGGTGCCAGGAGACGAACAGGACGCCGGCGATGAAGATCGGGACCATCACGAGGAAGTAGATGTTGAGGAAGGTCTGCGCGGAGCCGAGGGTGGCGGCGGCGTTCCACATCGCGTGCAGGGTGACGGCCGCGAGGTAGCCGCCGATCGGGGCGAGCAGGCGTACGGTGCGGCTGGGGGTGCGCACGGAGATGCCGACGCCGATGCCGATCATCGCGGTGAACAGCGGGTGGCAGAACGGGGCGAGGACGCCGCGCAGGATGAACGCGGTGACCACGCCGGAGGTGCTGGTGTCGCCGAACCCGTGCTCGGCGAAGGCGCGGCCGAAGTAGTAGATGTTCTCGGTGAAGGCGAACCCGGCGGCGACGAAACCGGCGTAGACGACGCCGTCGATGACGCCGTCGAACTCGTTGCGCAGCCAGAGCAGGATGCCGATGACGAAGGCGCCCTTCGCGGCCTCCTCGAACAGCGGCGCGGAGACGACGGCGCTGACGGTGTCGCCGCGGCCGCGGCCCAGCAGCGCGTCGCCGACGGCCTCGGCGGTGTTGTTGATCAGCAGCGCGGTGATCGCGGCGACGCTCGCGCCCCAGCCGAGGGCGAGCCACAGCAGGCGGGCGGGTTCCGGCTCCCACCGGTCGATCCACAGCAACGCCGCGACGATCGACCCGACCGGCACCAGCGCGGCGACGATCCCCACGAGCTCCGCGACGAGCCCGACCCGGGCGGTGCTCAGCGCGAGGAGCGCCAGGCCACACCCGGCGAGCGCGACGAGCCCGGCCACGGGCAGCAGCACGGTCCGGCGGCGCGGGTTGTGCCGCGGCGAGTGCCGCGGCGGCAGGGAGGCGTCGTGCACGGCGCAACCCTACGGGTCGGGGACGTGGTCACCCGGTGAATGGCGCTTTCGTGACGTTCCCGGGCGTGGGCCTGGCTCGGGTCGGGCCACCGCGCTGCTCGGGTGGCGCCCGTCAGTCCTCGCGGCGGCGCCGGTGGCGGCGGCCGGTGGTGGCGCCGCCGCCGTGTGAGGCGAGCAGGTCGCTGACCGAACGGCCGGCGGTGTGCGATCCGGCGTCGGGCTCGGTGCGGGCGTGGCTGCCGTCGGCGGCGCCGTTCTGCTGCTGGGCGGCGGACTCCTGCCAGCTCGGCTGGCCCTCGGCGCGACGGCGGCGGCCGCCGGACGGCTCGGCGGTGTGCCGGCTCGGCCGGGCGACGGGAGCCATGTAGCCGGACTCGGCGGCGCGGCGGCCGGTCGGCGTGCTGCGCGCGACCGGAGTCATGTAGCCGGACTCCGCGGCGCGACGGTTCCCGCCCGCCGACGAAGTGGAGGTGTCGAGGGTCCGCTGCCCGACGGCGTCCGGCGCGGCGTGCCGTTCGACGGCCGGCAGCCGCGGCGAGGACGCGGCGGCATGGCTCGCCGGGCGCAGGCGGCCGGAGGACTCGGCGGCATGGCCGCCGCGCCGGGTGCGGCCGGACGATTCCGCCGCGGCGGCCGCCGGCGCCATCCGGCCCGACGACGCGGCGGCCGCCGGCGTGATCCGGCCCGACGACGCGGCCGGCGGCATCCGCCCGGACGAGGCCGCGGGGCTCACCGGCGGCATCCCGGGCGAGGACTCGGCGGGCCGGCCACCGGGTGACACCTGACCAGGTGACGGGACCGGAGGTATCCGGCCGGCGGACACCGTGGTCTCGCCGACCGACGGCACGCGGCCCGACACGTCGGTCCGCTCCCGGCCCGGCGTCCTGTCGCCGGCGCCGTATGCCGCGGCCCGATCCGGCTCGACCGGCCGGGCGGCCGGTGACGACCTGCCCGACAACGCGGCCGGCGGCATCCGCCCGGAGGAGGCGGCCGCCGGGGGCACCGACGGGAGCCGGCCGGACGACGCGCCCGCCGGCACGTGGCTCAGCGACCCGGCGCCGTGCCCCGCGGCCGGCAACCGGCCGGACGATGCGGCCGGTGCCACGGGGCCCGGCGACGCGACGCCCTGGCCCGCCGGCGACAGCCGGCCGGAGGAGGCGGCAGCCGGCGGCGCGTGGCCCGGCGCGGCGGCGGGCGGTACGCGGCCCGGCGACCCGGCGGCCGGTGGGTAGCCGGACGACGCGGCGGCCGGGGACATCCGGCCGGACGACTCCGCCGGACCCACCCGGCCCGGCGGCTCCGCGGGCCGCATCCGGCCGGAGGACTCCGCGGCGCGCCGGGCGGAGGGCTCGGGGCGGCGGTCGCCGGGGTTCGGCGCGCCGGCCCGCGGGGCGCCGTTGACCTGCGCGGCGCTGGGCGGCACACCCGTCGGCCGGGCTCCGTTGGGTGGGGCTCCGTTGGGTGCGGCTCCGTTGGATGCGGCTCCGTTGGGTGCGGCGGCTCCGTTCGGCGCGGCTCCGTCGCGGCGATACGCCCCGCTCGGGTGAGCGCCGTTGCGCGGGGCGCCGTCGCGGTAGGTCCCGTTCGACGAGGCGCCACCGTGGTGTGCGCCGGGCTGGGCAGCGTGGTGCGCGCCGCTGTGGTGAGTGCCGTTGCGCGGGGCGCCGGTGTGGTGGTCGGCGTAGCCGGGCGGCGGGGTGTGGCCGTCGGCCGGGAGGCCGTTCGGCGTCCGCGCGGCGTCGGGTCGCGGGCCGCGCACGTACTGCCGCGCGCCGTAGGGCTGCGAGTCCTCCGGCGGCGGCGTCGTCTCCCACGAGGGCCCCCGGTCCGACCCGTGGCCCTCCGGCTGGTCGAGCGCACCCGGCACGAACCAGCGGTCGGACACCTCCGCGGGATGCGGCACCGGCTCCATCCGGTACTGCCGGACCCGGTCCCTGCCCGTCCGGTCCCGCCGCGGCGGCGGCTCCCCGGCGCCGGGCACCCGGTCCATGAGCTCGGTCTCCGCCTCGCGGACGACCATGGGAATGACGTCACCTTCGCGGGGCCGCGCGGGCGGCAGGCCCTTGGGCTCGTCGGCGTCGTGGTTCAGCGGATGTCCTTCCGGCAGCGAGCGCATCCTCGTCGACTCGGCGCGCAGCGCGTACCGCTCGACGAGGAACTCACCCCCAGCAGTGTCTTCAGCGTGTGGCGCAGGCCGTGCAGCTCCGCGCGCAGCGCCGCGATGTCGTCGCGGGACTCCTCCTCCGCCCGGCGCCGTGCCTCGGTCTCCACCTCCAGCTCGAACTCGCGCCGGGCGGCGACCTCGCGCTCCAGCTCGAACTCGTAGCGCTCCTGCCGCTCGGCGGCCTCCTCCTCCCGCTCGGCCACCTGCCGGCGATACCTCGCCGCGATGAAGGCACCGGCGAGCGCCGCCCACAACGCGGCGACGATGCCGAGCCGCATGAACTTGAGGTCGTCGCTGAGCACCAGGAGACCGGTCGCCACAAGGGCGAACCCGACGGCTACAAGGAGTAACAGCCTACCGCCGAACGAGCCGTGCACAGGCTCGTTGAGGGAGTCACGGCGGGGGCTCATGGCACACACCGTACCTGTCCGTTACCAGTATGAGACCAAGCCGTCGTGGATCTTTTTCTCAACCGGTGGCGTCCGACCGGTACCCGGGTGGTTGATCGTCCTGGTCGTGCGGCGTCCGGCAGCACCATTCGAGGTACAGCGCGGCCGCGATGAGGGCCGCCGCACAGGCGATCCCGACCACCGCGCTGGGCACGTCCTCGCCCGCCGCGACCACGGTGTCGCGCCGCGGGAGGAGGTACCCGAGCATGCCGAGCCAGGCGCCGAGCATGATCGCTCCGAGTAACGACGACGCCTTCGCGAGCGCGACCGCCCGGGCCGCGGTGAGCGGCTGAACGGGGCGGCCACCTTCGGGTTTGCGGATGCGCGCGCGGAGCGAGGCGCCGAGCGCGGCCTCGATGATCGCCAGCACGAGCAGCGTGATGCCGGCGAGGGTCGGCAACGGCGGCAGGTCCCCGTAGGCGACCTGGACGACGGCGTAGACGATCCCGGCGGCCACCAGGCCGGCCACGACGAGGTCGCGGGCCCGGGTGAAGTGCATGCGCCCACGGTACCGGCGACACTTGACTCTCCAGCTACTGGAAGGTTGAGCATGGCGGCCATGGGCGACAGCGGGGTGTTCACGATCGGCGAGCTTGCCCGCCGAACGGGCCTGACCACCCGGACGATCCGGTTCTACTCCGATGAGGGGCTGCTGCCGCCCGCCGATCGCACGTACTCCGGTTACCGGCTCTACGACGCGGCGTCGCTGGCGCGGCTGGAGCTGCTGCGGACGCTGCGCGAGCTGGGGCTCGGGCTGACCGACGCGGGAGAGGCGCTGGCCGGCCGGTCGAGCGTCGCGGACCTCGCGCGGCGGCACGTGGACCTGCTCGACGAGCAGATCCGGGTGCTGCGGCTGCGCCGGGCGGTGCTGCGCGCGGTCGCCAAGAACGGCTCCGAGCTGGACGAGGTGAGGCTGATGAAGGACCTGGCGGCGATGTCGGACGAGGAGCGCCGGCGGCTGATCGACGAGTTCTGGGACGAGGTGACGGCCGGGCTGAACATCGACCCGGACTTCGACACGGGGATGCGCTCGGCCAAGCCCGAGCTGCCCGACGACCCGTCGCCCGAGCAGCTGCAGGCGTGGATCGAGCTGGCGGAGCTGGTGCGGGACAAGGACTTCCGGGCGCGGATCCGGCAGATGGGCGAGACGCACTCGGCGGCCCGCGACGCCGGCCGGCCACCACGGGCCCCGGAGTCGACACAGCAGTGGTTCGAGTGGACCGCGGCGGCGGCCGAGGCGATCGACGCCGGGCACGCGCCGTCGTCGCCGGCCGGGCGGGCGCTGGCCGCGACGATCGCCGACGCCATGGGCAGGCCGCCGGGCGAGGCGGCCGACCTGCTGGAGAGCGGCACCGACGCGAGGGCCGAGCGCTACTGGCAGCTGATGGCGACGATCAACGGATGGTCGCAGGTGCCCACCCAGGTCCCCCGCGCCGAGTGGATCATCGCCGCGCTGCGGGCGGCGGGCTGACTCACCGGTCAGGCCCCGGCGCTCGCGTCGGCTCGGGTCACCCCGGAATCGGTGACGGTGAGCCAGGTCCCGACGATGTTGGCGGCGATCAGGGTCCGGTTGGCGGGATCCCACAACAGCACGGTATCGGCCCTGACCAGGGCCAGCAGTGCGGTCATCGCCCCGGGACCCGGCGCGACGGTGTGGTGCTGGTCGTCGTCGGTGACGATCATCAGCTCGAACCGGCCGTCCTCGCCGTCGGAGCCGGCGACCCAGTTGGCGTTGAGCACCTTGACCGGCCGGGTGTCCTCGCTGGCGCCGGGCATGATGGCCTCCCACTGGTCGGCGCGCCGCACACCACCCCATCCTCCCACCGCGGTCGACCCGCGGTCGACGTCACGGTCAGGGACGCAGGACAAGGTCTTCGCGTAGGTCGACGTCCGCCTTGGCGTTCTCGGGAAGGGCGGCGAGCAGGTCGGCGACCGGGCCGTGGCCGGGGAGGGCCGCGGCGGGTTCCACGGCCAGCCACGGGATCAGCACGGTCGCGCGCCCGGGGGTGCCCGGGTGCGGGAGCAGCAGGTCCGGATGCTCGCTGGTCACCCCGTCGACCGTGACCACGTCGACGTCCAGGGTGCGCGGACCCCACCGCCGGTCGCGCACCCGGCCAGCGGCGTCCTCCAGTGCCTGACCCCGCCGCAGCCACGCCCACGCGTCCGCCGACGGGTCGTCCACCAGCAGCACCGCGTTCAGGAAGTCCGGCTGGTCCGCCACGCCCCACGCCTTCGTCTCGTACACCGGCGACGCCGCCACCAGCACGTCGGCGAAGCCGGCCACGGCCGCACGCAGGTACCCCAGCCGGTCGCCCAGGTTCGAGCCGAGCGACAGGACCGCGCGGGTCATCCGCGAGCCCGGCGCGACCGCCGGATGGTCACCGCCACGTCGGCGAACGTCAGCGGGATCGGGGCGTCCGGCTTGTGGATGGTGACCTCGACGGCGTGCGCGCGACCGTCCTTCATCACGTCGTCGGCGATCTCCGCGCCCACCGTCTCGATCAGGTCGCGCGGCTCGCCGCCGACGATCTCCGCCACCCGCGACGCCAGCTCTCCGTAGTGCAACGTCTCGGCCAGGTCGTCCGACGCCGCCGCCCGGTCCAGGTCGATCCACACCGTCACGTCGACGAGGAAGTCCTGCCCGTCGCGCCGTTCGTGCTCGAACACGCCGTGGCGGCCGCGCACCCGCAGTCCCGTCAGCGTGATGCGGTCAGCCATTCGCGAAGCCCCCGGTGGACATGGCGACCGCGACCTCGACGGCGTCCAGCGAGCGGCTCACGTCGTGCACCCGCACCCCCCACACGCCGGCCGCCGCCGCCAGTGCCGTGATCGCCGCCGTCGCCCCCTCGCGGCCGTCCGGCGGGCGGGGCTTGCCGTCCTTCGACGCCAGCAGCGTGCCCAGGAAACGCTTGCGCGACGCACCGACCAGTACCGGGAGACCCAGCTCCCGCAGCACGTCCAGGCGGCGCAGCAGCGCCCAGTTGTGCTCGCCGCGCTTGGCGAACCCCAGCCCGGGGTCGAGCACCAGCGCCCCCGGGTCCACCCCGGCGGCCACCGCGGCGTCGACCCGCGCGCGCAGCTCGTCGCGCACGTCGAGCACGACGTCGGTGTAGGTGGCCAGCGAGTCCATGTTGTCGCTGTGCCCGCGCCAGTGCATCAGCACCCACGGCACGTCCGCGGACGCCACGAACCGCGCCATCGCCGGATCGGCCAGCCCGCCGGACACGTCGTTGACCACCCGCGCACCCGCGCCGACCGCCGCCTCGGCGACCCGCGCCCGCGTGGTGTCCACGCTCACCGCCACCCCGGCCGACGCCAGCGCGGAGATCACCGGCAGCACCCGGGCGATCTCGGTGTCCGCGTCGACCCGCGCCGCGCCCGGCCGGGTGGACTCGCCGCCGACGTCCACCAGGTCCGCGCCCGCGTCCCACATCGCGACGCCGTGCGCGAGCGCGTCGTCGCGCGACAGGTACCGGCCGCCGTCGGAGAAGGAGTCCGGGGTCACGTTCAGCACGCCCATCACCACGCAACGGCCGGGCTGCGGCAGCGCGGGATGCGGGGTGGTCACCGGCTCCGCCCGCGGATCAGCTCCAGCGCCTCGGCCCGCGACGACGCCTGGGAGCGCAGCAGCCCGCGCACCGCGGACGTTGTCGTGCGCGCGCCCGGCTTGCGGATGCCGCGCATCGCCATGCACAGGTGCTCGGCCTCGACCACGACGATCACGCCGCGCGGTTCCAGCTTGCGCACCAGCGCGTCCGCGACCTGCGAGGTCAGCCGCTCCTGCACCTGCGGGCGCTTGGCGTACAGGTCGACCAGCCGGGCGATCTTCGACAGCCCGGTGACCTTGCCCTGCTCGTTGGGGATGTAGCCGACGTGGGCGACGCCGTGGAACGGCACCAGGTGGTGCTCGCAGTTGTGCGTCAGGTGCCCCTCGACCAGGAACGTCGGGTGCGGGTCGCAGGTGAAGCTGTAGACGGTGAACGGCGCGGCGGCCGCCGCCTCGATCGCCCGGACCGCCAGGACCGGCGTCCAGCGCGAGTCGACCAGGTCGGTGTGATGCGACTCCTGCGCGAAGCCGTGCCGGCGCCACCAGCCGCTGCCGTCCTCCCGGCTCTCCGGGCGCCGCCGCGCCGGCATCCGGATCGGGGCCGCGAACGACATCGGCCGGGATGCGAGCCTGCGCGGCTCGGTCCACTCGATCGACGTGCCGGCCACTCCCCCGGCCTCCGCCCAGCCCTCGGGCGTCGCGAGCGGGTGGTCGGGGGTGAGCACGAAGCTGCCGGACGCGGTGACCACCTCGACCAGCTGCCGCGCCGGCCGCGCGGTGGCGCGGGTGACCGTGGTCGGCTCCACCCGGCCCTCGGCGAGGGTCCACAACTGGTCGCCGGGACGCACGTGCGCGGCCGGGCGGGCGCCGCCGACCACGTCGACCGGCTGGCCCTCCGGCACGCACGTCGAGTACGTCGGGATGTCGGTGACCAGCACGAGCTCGTCGTGACACTCGTCGAACGTCTTGTCCAGCACCGAGTCGGGGTCGGTGTACAGCCCGGCGAACATCTCCAGGTACGCGCGCGCCACCCGGGCGGGCGTGTCCTGCAGGCCCTGCCGGTCGGGGTCCTCGCCGCAGGCCAGCAACAGCTCCCGGACCGCCTTCTCCGCGCGGGCCTGGTCGAACACCGGCAGCGGACCACCGGTGGTGTACAGCGGCCCCTGCCGGGAGCCGTTGCCGGAGCTGTCAACCGTCAACTGCGCCTCCGCGACTCACAGAGGCTTGCCCAAAGCCTCTCAGCGACCACTATCCCATTCGGAACCGCGTCCGCGGTCCTCCGGGTCGGACGGTCCGCGCTGGTCACGCTTGTCCCGGCCGCGCTCCTCCGCGCTGGGCTGCTGGTCCCACGACGGGCGCCACTGGTTGTTCGGGTGACCGGACGGCGTGGTGGCCGGCGTCCAGCCGGGCGGCGCTCCGTAGTTCGGCGGCCCGTCGCTGCGGCCCGGCCGCGACCCGCTCGGGTACGGCTGGCCGTACGGGCCCGGCTGGCCCGGCTGGCCGTAGCCCGGCGTCGGCAGCCCGTTCGGGCCCGCGCCGTTGCCGCCGGCCGGCTCCGGGCTCGTCCGGGGCGGACCGCCCGGCAGCTCGCCGGCACCGGGGGCGGTGCGCACGGGTGTCGGCTCGGGCTCCTCGCGGACCGGCGGCCACGGCTCGCCGCGCTCCTTCGCCAGCTCGCCGGGCGTCTTGATCGGCGGCTTGTCCGACGGCGTGCGGCCGCCGAACTCGTTGAACGCGGTGATCCGCGGGCGCTTCTCCACCTTCGAGAAGATCCGCTCCAGGTCCTTGCGCTGCAGGGTCTCCATGTCCAGCAGCTCGATGACCAGGTTGTCGAGCACGTCGCGGTAGGTGTTCAGCACGTCCCACGCCTCGGTGTGCGCGGCCTCGATGAGCTTGCGCACCTCCTCGTCGATCTCGTGCGCGACCTCCAGCGAGTAGTCCGGCGCGTGGCCCATCGACCGGCCCAGGAACGGGTCGCCCTGGTCCTGGCCGTACTTGACCGCTCCCAGCCGGGCGGACATGCCGTACTCGGTGACCATCGCCTTGGCGATCTTGGTGGCCTGCTCGATGTCGCTCGACGCACCCGTGGTGGGCTCGTGGAACACCAGTTCCTCCGCCGAGCGTCCGCCCAGCGCGAACACCAGCCGGGCGATCATCTCCGAGCGGGTCATCAGCTGCTTGTCGTCCTCGGGCACGACCAGCGCATGCCCACCGGTCCGGCCGCGCGGCAGGATCGTCAGCTTGTAGACCGGCTCCAGGTCCGGCATCGCCCACGCGGCGAGCGCGTGCCCGCCCTCGTGGTAGGCGGTGATCTTCTTCTCCTTCTCGGAGATGATCCGGCTCTTGCGGGCCGGCCCGCCGATGACGCGGTCGACCGACTCCTCCAGCGCGGCACTGTTGATCATGGTGCCGTTCTGGCGGGCGGTGAGCAGCGCGGCCTCGTTGATCACGTTGGCGAGGTCGGCGCCGGACATGCCGACGGTGCGCTTGGCCAGCCCGTCGAGGTCGGCGTCCGGGTCGAGCGGCTTGCCCTTGGAGTGGACCAGGAGGATCTTCCTGCGGCCCATCAGGTCCGGTGCGGACACCGGGATCTGCCGGTCGAAGCGGCCCGGGCGGAGCAGCGCCGGGTCGAGGATGTCCGGCCGGTTGGTGGCCGCGATCAGGATGATGCCGCCGCGCGCGTCGAAGCCGTCCATCTCGACGAGCAGCTGGTTGAGGGTCTGCTCGCGCTCGTCGTGCCCACCGCCGAGGCCGGCGCCGCGCTGGCGGCCGACCGCGTCGATCTCGTCGACGAAGATGATGCACGGCGCGTTCTGCTTGGCCTGCTCGAACAGGTCGCGCACCCGGGAGGCGCCGACACCGACGAACATCTCGACGAAGTCGGAACCGGAGATCGAGTAGAACGGCACCCCGGCCTCGCCGGCGACCGCGCGGGCCAGCAGCGTCTTGCCGGTGCCGGGCGGGCCGTAGAGCAGCACGCCCTTGGGGATCTTCGCGCCCAGCGCCTGGTAGCGGCCCGGGTTCTGCAGGAAGTCCTTGATCTCGTAGAGCTCCTCGACCGCCTCGTCGGCGCCCGCCACGTCGGAGAAGGTCGTCTTCGGCATGTCCTTCGGCAGCTGCTTGGCGCGCGACTTGCCGAAGTTGAGCACCCGGTTCCCGCCGCCCTGGACGTTGTTCATCATCCACATCAGCAGGATGAGCAGCAGGCCCAGCGGGATCAGGAAGATCAGGATCTGGGTGAGGAACGACTCCTGGGTGACCGTGGTGTTGAACTCGGTCTTGTCACCGGCCTGCTTCTGCAGGTCACGGTAGATGTCGCCGGTCGCGGCCGACGGGAACTGCGTGACGATCTGGGTGACCTTCTGGCCGTCCTGGTCGATCGGGTCGCGCAGGGTCAGCTTCAGCCGCTGTTCCTTGTCCTCGAGCTCCGCCTTCTCGACGTTGCCGTTGTTGATCTGCGCGACCGCCTTGGAGGTGGGCACATCCGTATAGCCGCGCGTGTCGTCGAACAGCATGCTGATCAAGAAGTAGAGCAGCAACACCACCAAGATCCACACCAGCGGGTTGCGCAGCAGGCGCTTGCGGTCCATCAACTTACGGCCGCCGTGCGGCCCGACCCTCCCTGACTTGCATGTAGGGCGCTGACGCCCCTGACCGGCCGGACAAGGCACTCCGGTCCACCCAGCGTACCGCCCGCAGCGGAGCACCCACGCCGCGAAGTACCCGCGCGGTGCTCACCACACGTCAACGGCTGCGGGGCGAAATCGGTTCCCGACCTGGTCGTGCAGGTCAGCGGCCCGGCAGCGGGACATCGGCGACCGGCGCGCCGCCGCGCGGGCACAGCGTGACGGTGCCGTCGAACCACGCGAGCACCGGCCGGCGGCACCGGCGCCGCGCGGGCCTCATGCATCCCCATCCCCCCTTCGTCACCGAACGCACCGACCCATGCGCGGTGTGTCACACGACGAACGTAACGCACGCCCCCGACAGTCCGGCGGGATCGAGGTCAGCGGCCGGTCACCCCGGCCAGCAGCTCACCGAGGCGGTGCCGGAGCGTGGGCGCGTCCGCGGGGGCCATGGTGATCCACTCGTGACCGTCGGGCCCGCGTTTCGCATAGGTGAGGTAGCGGCCGGTGCCGGTGTCGAACCAGGACAGCACCGGTGACCGGGCCCGCCCGGCCGGCCCGCGGGCGTTCACCGCGAGCTGGCCGGCGCGATGGTGGGGCTGTGCGGCGAACCGGGCCAGCACCCGGCGGTCGGCGGGCGAACGGCCCTCCGGCAGGTCCTCGGCCGCGACGGTGACCGACGGCTCGGTGCCGCGCGCGACCGCGGGCAGCAGGCCCACCACCGACGAGGCGAGCGAGGCGGCGTCGATCGGGCGCAGCCACACGCCGTCCGGGGTCTGGGTCGCCAGCAACGCCCGCGACCCGGCCGCCACCGCCAGCGCCGCCACCGCGGGCCCGCCGCCCTCCCGGAACACCGAGTCGACGCTGCGGTCCGCGCGTGCCAGCAGGGACAACCAGTCCGCCACCCGGCCACCGGGCAGGTCCCGCTCGCGCAGCTCGCCGAACACCTGCCGGCGCAGCGCCCTCCGCTCGTCGGCGGTCACGCCGTGGGAGGGCACCGCCAGCGGGTAGGGCAGCTCCCCCGCGTCGAGCGACTCCCACAGGAAGTCCAGCGTCAGCGGGGAGAGGAAGGCGGTCAAGACGAGTAGACCTTGGGGTCGAGCGTGCCGATGTAGGGCAGGTCCCGGTACCGCTCGGCGTAGTCCAGGCCGTAACCGACGACGAACTCGTTCGGGATCTCGAAGCCGACGTAGCGCACCGGCACCTCGACCTTCACCGCGTCCGGCTTGCGCAGCAGCGTGCACACCTCGAGCGAGGCGGGGCTGCGCGACTCGAGGTTCTTCAGCAGCCAGGACAGGGTGAGCCCGGAGTCGATGATGTCCTCGACGATCAGCACGTGCCGTCCGGCGATGTCGCGGTCGAGGTCCTTGAGGATCCGCACCACACCGGACGAGGACGTCGCCGAGCCGTACGAGCTCACCGCCATGAACTCCATCTGCACCGGCACGGTCAGCGCCCGGGACAGGTCGGTCATGAACATGACCGCACCCTTGAGCACGCCCACCAGCACCAGGTCGGCCCGGTCGCCGCGCTCGGGGTAGTCGTCGGAAATCTGTTTCGCGAGTTCCCTGATCTTCTCGTTGATCTGCTTCTCAGTGATCAGCACGGAGGCGATGTCGTCGCCGTACACGCGGTCCCCTCTCGAAACTCACCTGGACACCGAGAGCCTGCCACGCGCCCGGCTCACCTCCAAGCCGCCGGGCAACCACACACCGCCCTGACCACGCCATTCACCGATCAGCGCGTCGGCCGATCGCAGATGGGCGTCGGTGAGTTCCGCCACACCGGCGTCGAGCAGCCAGCGGCGCAGTACCCGGCGGCGCACCGCGGGCGGCTCGGCCACCAGCTCCGCGACCTCCAGCTCCACCGCTGCCGGCGCGGCGTCCCGGCGGGCGCGGGCGAGCGCCCGCCCGGCGACGAGGTCGAGCGCCTCGGCGTCCTCGCGCAGCTGCGCGGCGGTCCGCGCCAGCGCCGGCGCCACCCCGCCCCGCAGCACGTCCTCCAGCAGCGGCAGCACCTCGCGGCGCAGCCGCACCCGGGTGAAGCCGGGGTCGGCGTTGTGCGGGTCCTGCCACGCGTCGAGCCCCAGGTCCGCGCAGGCCGCGGCGGTCACCGCGCGCGGCACGCCGAGCAGCGGCCGGGCCCACGGCGGGTCCAGCCGGCGCATGCCCGCGATCGACCGCGCGCCGGAGCCCCGGCCCAGGCCGAGCAGGACGGTCTCCGCCTGGTCGTCGCGGGTGTGGCCGAGCAGCACGAGCGAGTCCTCGGCGGGCCGCGCCGCGCGCAGCGCCGCGTAGCGGGCCGTGCGGGCCGCGGCCTCCGGTCCGCCCGGTCCGCGCACATCCACCTCGATCACCCGCACGGTGCCGAAACCCACGCCGTACAGCTGTTTCGCGGCCCGCGCGGCGACGTCACCGGAGCCGGGCTGCAGCCGGTGGTCGACGATCAGGCCGTGCAGCGCGAGCCCGTACCGTCCGGCGAGCTGTGCCGTGGCGGCGGCGAGCGCGAGGGAGTCGGCACCGCCGGACACCGCGACGGCCAGCCGGCCCGAACCGGGCGGGACCTCGTCGAGCAAGGTCCGCACCGCCCGGCGCACCTCGGCGACCGGTCGGCTATCCGGCACGGCCGTGGACGCGGCGCACCCAGGCGGCCGGGTCCGACATCTCCGCGCGCAGCGGGAGGGTCTCCGGCGAGGTCCACACCGCGTTGAAGCCGTCCATGCCGACCGCGTCCACCACGTGCCGGGTGAACGCCGCACCGACGGCGTACTGCTTGACCTTGGCGTCCACGCCGAGCACGGTCCGCAGCACCCGGTCCAGCAGGCCGCCGCCGCGGCGCCGGGCGGTGAACCGGGCGCGGATCGTCGCGACGCTCGGCACGACCATCGGGCCGACGGCGTCCATCACGTGGTCGGCGTGGCCCTCCAGCAGCGTGGACAGCGCGATCAGGCGGTCGAACACCTCGCGCTGCTGCGGGGACTGCAGCATCTCCATCAGGCCGATCGGGCCGCCGCTGGAGTCGTCCTCCGAGCGCCGGCGCACCGACCTGATCATCTCGGGCAGCCGGGTGAACGCGGTGGTGGCGGTCTCGTCGAGGCCGGACAGGAACCGCGTGACCTCGCCGGCGAAGTAGTCGCGCAGCCACGGCACCGCGGTGAACTGGAGCCGGTGGGTGCACTCGTGCAGGCACACCCACAGCCGGAAGTCGTCGGCCGGCACGTCCAGGGCCCGTTGCGCGGCGATGATGTTGGGCGCGACGAGGAGCAGCCTGCCGCCGGTGCCGGCGTCGCTCGCGCTGTCGCCGCCGAACGGGTCGTACTGGCCGAGCACCCGGCCGCCGAGGTAGGCGAGCACCATGCCGGCCTGCAGCCCAGCGCTGCCGGCGAGCACCCCGCCGATGGCCCGGTTCGGCGCCGCGGGCAGCGCGCCCTCGGTCAGCGCAGCGAGCCCCTCCGCGGCCGCGGACACCCAGCCGCGCCGGTCGACCACGTCGCCGGAGAGCAGCGGCAGGCCGTCGCCGAGCCCGGTCAGCTCGCGGACGTGCGCCTCCGCCGGGCCGGTGACCTCGCGCAGTTGCTCGACCGCGCGCTCGGCCTCCTCGCGGGGGACTGCGGGTCCGGGCTTCATGAGGGCATGTGCCGTGGACACGGCGATGCCCCAGTCGACCGGTGTCCGGGTCGCGGGCGGCTCCGTGGAGCTGGGCGCCGTGCTCATGGCATCGACGCTACCCGACCTCCGGTGAAGCGGGCGTGGCGAGCAGCTAGCGGCAGCCGCAGCCGCGCAGCGCCGCGGCCACCACGTCGAGCGCGTCGCGGACCTGTGTGGTGGCGCCGCCGCCGTTGGTCATCAGCGCGAACACCAGCAGCCGGTTGTCCTTGTCGAGCACCACGCCGGCCAGCGAGTTCACCCCGGACAGCGTGCCGGTCTTGGCCCGGACCCAGCCGCGGCCCTCGGTGCCGGCGTCGTCGAAGCGGTGGTCGAGCGTGCCGCTGCCGCCGGCCACCGGGAGCCCGCCGACCAGCGGGCGGAGCTTTGCGGTCCGCGGGTCCTTGCCGTCCGGCGCGGCGGCGACGGAGAGGATGTCCGCGAACAGCCTGGCCGGCACCCGGTCCTCAGTGGACAGTCCGCTGCCGTCGGCCATGTTGACGCCGGTGAGGTCGAACCCGTTCTCCCGCAGGATGTCCAGCGTCGCGCGGCTCGCGCCGGCGAAGGACACCTCCTCGCCCGCACCCTTCGCGACCTCGCGGGCGACGGCCTCGGCGAGCACGTTGTCGGAGGTGTGCAGCATGTTGTCCACGAGCTCGACCAGCGGTGCGGACGCGACCTCGCCGAGCACCTTCGCGTTGTCCGGGGCCTTGGCGTCCGCGTCGGCGGCGACGGTCGCGCCGACGCGGGTGGCGAACTCCTCGGCGAGCCGGCGGGCGGGGTTCGCGGTGCGCGAGCCGTTCTGCGCGCGGGCGTCGGCGCGGCCGCCGTCGATCATGGCGGGCACCATCGGCGCGATGTAGCCGGCGCCGATGTCGGCGTTCGACCAGCCCGGGGCCATGCTGTCGCCGGTGTAGCGGCTGAGGTCCACGTGCACGGTCCGGACGTCGGCGCCGCTGGCCTTGACCTGGTCGACGAGGTCGGACAGGTGCGCCGCGCCCGGGTAGACGGACTCGACGCCGGACTTGAGCGAGGACAGCGTCGGGTCGCCCCCGCCGACGATGATCACGTCGCCGGGCTGCTCACCCTGCACGACGCGGGTGGTCAGCTGGTCGGTGTGGTCGAGGCTGAGCAGCGCGGCGGCCGAGGTCAGCAGCTTGCCGGTGGAGGCGGGGACCAGCGGGGTGGTCGGGTTGTCGTCCCAGAGCGTCTTCTTCGTCATGGGGTCGACGACGACGCCGGTGAGGGTGCCGAGGACGCCGGCCGACGTGGGCCCGGCGAGGGCGGCGCGCACGCCGTCCGGGGTGGGGGCGGGCGCGTCGGTGCCGGGGGCCTTGAGGCCGGGGCTGAAGTCGACCGGCGGCGCGGGCGGGTCGATGGCGATCTCGGTGCCGGAGCTGGTGATGCCGAGCCGGTCGGACAGCCCGGGAACGCCGAAGATCACCCCGGCGGCGACCGCGAGCACGGCGACGACGGCGATCGCGGTGATCAGGAGGGGCCGGCGGCGGCGTGGCGCCTCGGGCTCCTCGACCTCGCGTTCCGTGCGCGGTTCGGCGGTCGTCCTGGTGGGTTCGTCGAGCCGGCGGTAGAGGTCCGGCGCGTACTGGCGCTCGGGGGCGATCCGGGGTTCGGGTGTTCTGGGTGGCGGCGTTCTCGGTTGGGGCGCTCTCGGGGGCGGTCCGGGGGCGCGGTGGTGGGGTTGGGCCGGCCAGGCCTGCGGGCGCTGGAGGAACTGGGTCGCCTCGCTCTGGGTGTTACGCGGCGGCGGTTGCGGGGGGCGGAGGAACTGGGTGGCCTCGCCGGACCGGTACCCGGTGGGTGGCGTCCGCGGCTCGACACGGCCGGGCTGCCGGCCGCGCGGGGAGTCGGGCCGGGTGTGGGTCGGCGTCCGGCCGTCCGGTGGGCTGGGTTCCGTCCGCCGGTCGGCGGGTGGGCGGCCGGTCTGCTGCCCACCGCGCTCCGGCCGGTCGACGGGCTGGTCGGGCCGGTGGCGGGTGGGGGTGCCGCCGCGCGGGGAGTCCGGCTGCTCGGTGGGTGGTTCCTCGAGCAGGGCATGGCTGGGCCGGGGCGAGTCGGGGGTCGAGGTGTCCTCGTCGGCCGGCCGGGTCTTGTCCCTTGTCGGCGTGTCCCTTGTCGGCGTGTCCGGGTCGACGTGTCCGGGTCGACGTGTCCCGGGTCGGCGCCGGGGAGTCCGGCAAGGTCGACGTGTCGCCGACCGGGGCAGGCGAGCCCGGCCGCGTCCGGGTCGGGCTCTCCGCGTCACCCGGGTCGATCAGCGCATGGCCGGGTTTCCGCCCACGCGGCGAGTCGGGCCGCTCGGTGGGCGGCTCTGCCAGCGCATGCCCCGGCCGGTGGGCTCGCGGCGAGTCGGGCGTGGTCGGGGTGTCCCCGCCGTCCGGCCGGCGCGAGTCGGGCCGCACCGGGGTCGCGGTGTCGCCACCACCGGACGGACCCGGGCCGGGTGACGTGCGCGTCGAGGTGTCGCCCTCCCCCGGCCGAGGCGAGTCCGGCCGGTCGAGCAGCGCATGACCGGGCGAACGCCCCTGCGGCGAGTCGGGACGAGTCCCCTTCGGAGCGTCACCGTCGGCCGGCCGAGGCGAGTCGGGCCACCGGTCGGCCGGACGATCCAGCGAATCGGGCCGCACCCGCGCCGGAACGTCGCGCACGGTCGGCCGGGGCGAGTCCGGCCGCCGATCGGTCAGCGCATGACCGGGCCGGCGACCGCCGGGCGAGTCGGGCGGAGTGTCATCCTCGGTCGGCGGCGTGTCGGGCTCGGCCGCAGCGGGCTGTTCCCGCCCCGGCGAGTCGGGCGGGGCGGGCCCGTCGGCGGGCGGTGTCGTGTCCGGTGCCCTGGTGGACTGCTCGGGCGGTGCCCACGGGCTGGGCTTGTCCGCCACCGGCCCCGGCTTTGCCACCGGCCCCGGTGCCGGACGCGCGGCCGGTTCGGGCGCCGGAGGACGCGGCGAATCGGGAAGGGTGCGGGTCGATTCGCCCGGTGACCGGTCGGTCGGCGTGGACGGCGCGCGCGACTTTGGCGGTGCGGGCGGCTGGGTCGAAGTGCGCGGCTCGGTCGAGGTGCGCGACTCCGGCGGCGCAGGTCGGTCCGGTGGCGCGGGTTGCTCGACCGACGGGCGCGACTCCGGCGGCACCGGCAGCCGGGTCGGAGTGCGCGACTCGGTCGAGAACCGCGACTCCGACGGCACGGGCCGCTCCGGCGGCACGGGCCGCTCGGCCGAGATGCGCGACTCCGGCGGCGCAGGTCGGTCAGCAGGCGCGGGTTGCTCGCCGACGGGCGCGACTCCGGCGGCACGGGCAGCCGGGTCGAAGTGCGCGACTCGGTCCGAGAACCGCGACTCCGACGACGGGCCGTCCGGGGCGCGGGGCTCGGCGAGATGCGCGACTCCGGCGGCGCAGGTCGGTCAGGAGGCGCGGGTGCTCGACGACGGGCGCGACTCCGACGGCACCGGCGGCCGGGTCGGTGCGCGACTCGGTCGAGACGCTCCGGCGGCACGGGCCGCTCGGCCGAGATGCGCGACTCCGGCGGCGCAGGTCGGTCAGCAGGCGCGGGTTGCTCGACCGACGGGCGCGACTCCGGCGGCACCGGCAGCCGGGTCGGAGTGCGCGACTCGGTCGAGAACCGCGACTCCGACGGCACGGGCCGCTCGATCGACGGGCGCGACTCGGGCTGCGCGGGTCGGTCGGGTGGCGCAGGTCGCTCGGTCGAAGTGCGCGACTCGGCTGGTGTGGGCCGCTCGGTCGGCGTGGGGGGCTCGGCCGGGGCTCGCAACTCGGGTGCCGCGGGCGCGTCTGCCGCGTGCGGGCGGGGCGCATCCGGCTCGGCCGTCGGGGCGCGCCGGTCCGCCGGGCGGCGGGGTTCGGTCGTCGTGTCGCGTGGCGAGTCGGTGGAGGGCTCGGTGGGCGGGACACGCCATGCGGAGTCGGGCAGCGCACGGGTCGACCCGCCGGGCGCGGCGGTTTCCCGGCTCGCCTCTGCCGGCGGTGTGTCGGGCTCATCGGTCGGGGCGGGCCAGCCGATCGGCGCGCTCCCGCCCGCCTTCGGGCCGGGCTTCTCGGGCGCACGCGCCTCAGCAGGCTCGGCGACTTCGCCGGGCCAGCTGACCTGGGGCGGCTGGGCTACGGCACCGCGAGCGCTCGCCGTCTCGCTCGAGGCCGTACGTCGGTCGGCCGCCTCGGGCGCCTTCGGCTCGGCGCCCTCCTGCGGGGGCGGTGGTTCGACGACCGCACTCTTGGACGAACCGGCCGGCTCACGCTCGTCCGGGCCGGTGCCCCGAGGAGCCTGCGGCGGGGCGGCAGGCCCGCGAGGCGGCGCCTGCTTCCCCGGCTCGTCGACCTCCTGGGTCGCGGACTTGGGATGCGGCTCGGTCGGGCCGGGCTTCGGGACGGGGATGAACTGGGTCGACTCGGCCGGCGGGCCGAACCAGTCGTGCGCGGGTGCGGGTGGTTCGGCAGGCGCGGGCGGGATGTAGGGCTCGAACAGCGACCGCTCCTGGGGGCGGTCGTCACCGGGCCGGCCCGACGAAGCGGCGGGCCGCTGCTCGGCCGGGCCCTTCGGTCCGGGCGGGGGTTCGGTTCGGCTCGGGCCCGGAGCGCCGGGCGGCGCCGGCCGGGCGGCGCGGGATGGTGCCGGCGTGTCGGACTTCGGCGGCGTGGGGGACGCCGGCTCCGCCGCGGCGGGTTCGGCCGCCTTGGTGGATGACGTGTCGGCGGCGCCGGCACGAGAAGGAGCCCCGGCGTCCGGGGCGGGCTTCGGTGTCTCGGCCTCATCCGTCGGCTCCCGAGTCGCCGCGGCGCGTGGCGACCCGCCCGACGGTGCGTCCTCGGCGGTCGGCGCCGCCGTCGAGGAGTCCGGGGCGGGTGAAGCCGGAGGCTCCGCAGCGGCCGGCGCGCGGCCCTGGCTCGGTGACGAGGAGCCGGTGTCGCCCGTGGCCGGCGCGGTTTCCGGTGGGCCGGCCTGCTCGGCACCGGGTGCCGCCGTCGCGGAGGTTCGCTCGCCGGGCGGCGCCGGCTCGCCAGCGGCCGAGGCGGGTGGCGTCGCACCGCCATCCTTCGGCTCGCCGGTGGCGGACGGTTCGCGACCGGACGCCGACGGCTCGGCCGAGGAGCCGCCCTCCGGGACGGACCGATCACCCGGGGACGCGGTTGGGGCGGGGGCCGGCGGACCCGAGGACGGTCCGCCGCCGGGCGTCGCCGCGCCGCCGGTGGTGGTGGTGGTTCGCGTGCTGCCGGGAGCAGACGTCGCCGCACCAGGGCCTGCCGGTTCGTCGCGGGGCGCTTCCGGCCCGCCGGTCGTGGCAGCGCGGACGTCGGCTGAGGCCGCGGGCTCGGCGGTGGGGGCGGGAGCAGATCGGGTCGTGCCCGGGTCGGCAGGTTGGTCGCCGGGCGCTTCCGGCTCGGTCGTGGCCGAGGATCGCGTGTCCGCGGCATCGGACGGCGTGCTTGGTCCGCTACCAGGCTCCGCGGCCTGGGCTGATGTGGAGGACGGCTCGCCGTCCGGGCCCGACGCACCATCGGACGCCGCCTGGGCAGCAGCGGGGGGCGACGCGGCACCGGGGCCGGACGAGGTGCCACCGGACGATGCCGGACCGGCGGCAATGGAACCGGACGCCTCGCCCGAGCCGGGCGAAGCATCGTCGGGCGCCGCCTCGGCAGGTGTGGAGGTCGGCGCGCCTGGGCCGGACGAAGCATCAGGAGACGGCGCCGACCCGGCTGCGGCCGACCCGCCACCCGAGCCAGGCGAAGCGCCGGCCGGCACCGACCCGGTATCGGTCGAGGAGGACGGCCCACCCGAGGCGCCCGCGGGCACCGCGCCGTCCGGGCCCGACGGGGCGCCATCGGACGATGCCGACTCGGCCGCGCCGGATCCGCCACCCGAGCCGGACGAAGCACCACCGGCCGCCACCGGCCCGGCGGCAGTGGAGGAGGACACACCGCGCGAAGTGGGCGATCCGCCGGGGGACGCCGCCCCAGCGGCGGAGGCAGACGCGCCATCGGGCGATGCCGGCTCGGCTGCGCCGGAATCGCCACCCGAGCCGGACGAGGCACCGCCGGTCGACTCCGATCCGGCGGCGGTGGAGGACGGCCCATCCGAGGCGCCCGCCGGCGCCGGCTCGGCGGCGGACGCGCCGCCTGGCCCCGACCGGGCGCCACCGGTCGGCGCCGGCTCGGCTGCGCCGGGCCCGCCACCCGCGCCGGACGAAGCACCACCGCCTGCCACCGGCCCGGCGGCGGAGCCGGTCGAACCGGACGACGTGCCCGCGGCCGGTGCCTCAGCGGTGGTGGAGGCCCCAGCGGCAGTGGAGGCCCCGGCGCCGCCCGGCGGAGTGGGCCGGGGGGCGGGCGCCGGCGCGGAGTCGTCGGGGGTGTCGGGAGCGTCGTTCGGTGCGGCCTCGGGCGAGGCGTCCGGGGCCGCACCCGTCGCGCCGTTGGTGGGCGTGGCGTCGGGTCCGGTACCCGAGCCGGGCGGCGAGGCGACCGGGCGGGAGGTCTGCCTGCCCTGCTCCAGGTCGGCGACGGGCCAGGTGACCGGCTGGGTGACCGGCCGCGTGGCAGGCCGGGTGCCGGCGCGCTGCGGTGCGCCCGGCGACGCGGCGTCACCGCGGTCGTCGTCGGTCGTGGGCCAGACGTTGTCCCCTGCCTGCGGCACGTGCCCTCCCCATCCTCTTCCTTGCGGTGGTCCACACTAATGGGCATCGCGGCATGACCCGACCTGAGTGAGGGGCAGCGTGGAGTTCGACGTCATGATCGAAATCCCCAAAGGGGAACGCAACAAGTACGAGATGGATCACGAGACGGGACGCATCCGGCTCGACCGGACCCTGTTCACGGCCACGCAGTACCCGGCCGACTACGGCTACGTGGAGAACACCCTCGGTGAGGACGGCGACCCGCTCGACGCGCTCGTGCTGGTCCAGGAGCCGACGTTCCCCGGCTGCCTCATCAAGTCCCGCGCCATCGGCATGTTCCGCATGACCGACGAGAAGGGCGGCGACGACAAGGTCCTCTGCGTACCCGCCGAGGACCCGCGCACCGAGCACCTGCGCGACATCCACCACCTCGCCGAGTATCACCGGCTGGAGATCCAGCACTTCTTCGAGGTCTACAAGGACCTCGAGCCCGGCAAGAGCGTCGAGGGCGCCACCTGGGTCGGCCGGACCGAGGCCGAGGCCGAGATCGTCCGCTCCTACCAGCGGCTCAAGGACTCACAGGCCCACTGACGAGGCGAGCCCCGCGCGCCCGGAACGGACGCGCGGGGCTCTCACCTCCCCGGCCCTCGACCTGTGTTCGTCAGTGCATGGCCGCCGGAGCGGCC
Organism: uncultured Actinomycetota bacterium; assembly: GCA_963727495.1. Classification (GTDB taxonomy): domain Bacteria; phylum Actinomycetota; class Actinomycetes; order Mycobacteriales; family Pseudonocardiaceae; genus Actinophytocola. Next base: position 465,940 of record CAVSGQ010000006.1, read on the forward strand.
GCCGCCTCGTCCTCGGCGGCCCGCTGGATGCCCGACTTGTCGGACAGCGGGACCTCCTTGAGGAACCAGATCAGCACGAACGCCACCAGCACCACGAACCCGCCGACCATGAACACCGTGTCGACGGAGTCCGCGAAGCCGGTCAGGATCGGCTTGGCCAGCGTCGGGTCCAGCGTCTTGAGGAACTCGGTGTTGTTCAGGTCCAGACCCGAGCCGCCGCCCTGCAGGTTCTGCGCGAACTCCGGGTTCGCCCGCAGCGCCGCGAGGAACGCCGGGTCGGTCCGCACGCTGGCGAACGCCGCCGCGATCCGGCCGCCGACCACGCTGAACAGGATGGACAGGAACACCGCGGTGCCGACCGTGCCGCCGATGGAGCGGAAGAAGGTCGCCGACGAGGTGGCCACGCCCATGTCGCGGGCCGGCACGTCGTTCTGGATCGCCAGGATCAGGGTCTGCATGCACAGGCCCAGCCCGAGACCGGCGAGCAGCATCACGCTCATCGTCTGCCACATCGGGGTGTCCACCCCGATCTGCGCGAACAGGAACATCGCGCCGGAGACGACCGCCAGCCCGGTGGTCGGGAAGCGCTTGTACCGCCCGGTCTTGGAGATCAGGATGCCGCTGCCCATGGACGCGACCAGGATGCCCGCAGTCATCGGCAGGGTCAGCAGCCCCGACTCGGTCGGCGTCGCGCCCTTCACGATCTGCAGGTACAGCGGGAGCGACATCATCATGCCGAACATCCCGAGACCCATCACGAAGTTGATGACGTTGGTCAGCGAGAACACCGGCCGGCGGAACAACCGCATCGGCAGCAGCGCCTCGTCGCCCATCATCCGCTCCGCGAGCACGAACGCGGCGATCCCGACCACGCCGATCACGTACATCAGCAGCGACCGGCCGGAGCCCCAGCCCCACTCGCGGCCCTGCTCGGCCACGATCAGCAGCGGCACCAGCGCCACCGTGAGCGCACCGGCGCCCCAGTAGTCGACGCGGTGGTCGACCCGCTTGTGCGGGACGTTCAGGAACTTCGCGACGACGATCAGCGCGACGATGCCGATCGGCACGTTCACCAGGAACACCCAGCGCCAGCCCTCGATGCCGGCGAACGTGCTCGCCCCGGCGAAGAAGCCGCCGACCACCGGGCCGGCCACGCTGGAGATGCCCCAGATGCCCATGAAGTAGCCCTGGTAGCGGCTGCGTTCCCGCGGCGAGACCATGTCCGCGATGATCGCGAGCGCCAGCGACATCAGGCCGCCGGCACCGAGCCCCTGCACCGCGCGGAACGCGGCGAGCTCGTACATCGAGTTCGCGACCCCGGACAGCACCGACCCGGTCAGGAACAGCGAGATGGACGTCAGGTACATCGGCTTGCGCCCGAAGATGTCGGACAGCTTGCCGTACAGCGGCGTGGAGATCGTCATCGTGATCAGGTACGCGGTGGTCACCCACGCCTGAATGGTCTGGCCGTGCAGCTGGTCGGCGATCGTCTTCGTGGCCGAGGCCATGATCGTCATGTCGAGCGCGGCCAGCAGCATGCCGAGCATCAGCCCGGCGAGCACCGTCATGATCTCGCGGTGCGACAGCGCGCCCCGTCCCCCCGTGGACGGTGCGTCCGCCTCGGGCACGGCGCGCGAGGCCGATTCGGACATCAGTTCTCCCCTTCGGAACGCGCGGTCGCGCATTCGTTCATCAATGTCGGCAGAGCGCGTTCGTGATCTGAGACGAAGCGCTCGAGCAACTCGAGAAAGCGGGACACGTCCGCCGGGTCCCACTGCCTCACCACCCGGGCCAGCGCGAGCCCCAATCGCTTGCGCTGGGCCGCGAGCAGTTCCAGACCCCGCTCGGTCGGGACGAGCACGCTCGCCCGCCCGTCATCGGGATCGGCCTGGCGTTCCACCAGACCGTCGCGGACCAGCCCGGCGACCTGCCTCGACACCGTCGAGGGGTCGGAGTGGACCGCCGTGGCGAGCTCGCTGGACCGCCGGGGCCCGTGCATCGCCAAGGTCTTGAGCAGAATGATCGTCGAGCGGTCGACCCCCGACTTGCTCATCCGGTTGCTCAGGCTCGCCTGCTGCTTGCCGAGGCCGAACATAGCCCCGGCGAGCCGGTGACCGCACTCGATTTGCCAGTCGGTCAGCTCGCCGGTGCGCACTTCGGTTCCTGGTGCGACCACGACCGCTCACTCCCGTTGCTTGCATCACCCAATTAGTTGTTCGATACAAGCATGCACCCGGAGCGGTCCCCCGGCAAGCGAGTTTCGCTGTGACCCGCGTCCTACGGTACGCGTGCTGACCTGCGCAAACACACACAAGCGGACATATCAGGCGCTGCGGTCGCGTGAACTATTCAGGTCAACTGCGGCTAATTCGTTAGGTCCCCACGGTTTACAGCCGCTCGCGAAGGCGACAAACTTCCCGGATGCGCCTCCGTCGCCTCCTCGGTGCCGTCGTCGTCACCGGCGCCCTGCTGACCGTCCCGACCGCCGCCGCGGCGGCGGCCTCCGGCGCCGGCTGCCCGGCGCCCGACCCCGCGACGCCCAAGCAGCAACTGCGCGCCGAGTGGATCGCGAGCGTGACCAACATCGACTGGCCCTCGCGTCCCGGCCTGTCCGCCGACGAACAGAAGGCCGAGCTGACCGGCTGGTACGACGAGGCCGTGGACCTGGGGCTGAACGCGGTGGTCGTGCAGGTCCGGCCGACGGCGGACGCGTTCTGGCCCTCGCGCTACGAGCCGTGGTCGGTATGGCTGTCCGGGCGGCAGGGCCAGGACCCGGGCTATGACCCGCTCGCGTTCGCGGTGTCCGAGGCGCACAAGCGGAACCTGGAGTTCCACGCGTGGTTCAACCCGTACCGGGTCTCGATGAACACCGATGTCGATCAGCTGGTGCCGACGCACCCGGCGCGCGTGCACCCGGACTGGGTGATCCCCTACGGCGGCAAGCTGTACTACGACCCGGGGCTGCCCGAGGTCCAGCGGTTCACCATCGACGCGATCATGGACGCGGTGACCCGCTACGACATCGACGCGGTGCACTTCGACGACTACTTCTACCCCTACCCCGTCGCGGGCCAGACCTTCGACGACGCGGACACGTTCGCCCGCTACGGCGGTGGCTTCGACGACATCGCCGACTGGCGGCGGCACAACATCGACACGCTGGTCTCCGGGCTGTCCGCGGCGATCCGCGCGGCGAAGCCGTGGGTGCAGTTCGGCATCAGCCCGTTCGCGATCTGGCGCAACGACTCGACCGACCCCGAGGGCTCGCCGACCCAGGGCGGCGTGCAGACCTACGACGACCTCTACGCCGACACCCGCAGGTGGGTGCACGAGGAGTGGCTCGACTACATCGCGCCGCAGGTGTACTGGAACATCGGGTTCGCGGTGGCGGACTACGCGAAGCTGGTGCCGTGGTGGTCCGACGTGGTCGCGGGCACCGACGTGTCGCTCTACATCGGACAGGCGAACTACAAGGTGGGCAACCCCGCACAGCCCGCGGCGTGGCAGGACCCGGCGGAGATGAGCCGCCACCTGACGTTCAACCGGTCCTATCCCGAGGTGGGCGGGGACATCTACTTCTCGGCGAGGCAGGTGCGGGCGAACGCGCTGGGGCACATGACGATCGTGCGGCAGGACCACTACGGCCACCCGGCTCTCGCGCCGACCCCCGGCCGGCTCGCCGGGCCGGGCCCGCGGCCGCCGGCGATCACCCAGGCCCGCCGCACGGCGGACGGCGTGCGGCTGCGGTGGGTCGGCACCGACCGGCGCACCACGTCGTACGCGGTGTACCGGGTGCCGGGCCACGCCGGGCGGTGCGCGCTGGTGGACGGCCGCAACCTGGTGGCGACGCTGCGCGCGGTGCCCGGCCGGCAACAGTCCTTCGTGGACACCTCGGCCGAACCGGGGGGCAGGTACGGCTACGTGGTGACCGCGCTGGACCGCGTGCACAACGAGAGCCGGGCGAGCATGCCGCGCACCGCCCGGTGACCGGTCAGGCCCAGCCGGGCATCGGGTAGCCGGCCATCAGCTCCGCGATCTCGGCGGCGACGGTGCCGATCGTGGTGTCGTCGCCCTCGCCCGCGGCCGTGACGGCACGGTCCATCCACTCGGCCACCTGCGGCATCTGGTCGACGCCCAGGCCGCGGGTGGTGATCGCGGCGGTGCCCAGGCGGATCCCGGACGGGTCGAACGGCTTGCGCGGGTCGAACGGGACGGTGTTGTAGTTCAGCTCGATGCCGGCCCGGTCGAGCGCCTGCGCGGCCGGCTTGCCGCCGATGCCCTTGTTCGTCAGGTCCACCAGGATCAGGTGGTTGTCGGTGCCGCCGGAGACCAGGTCGAAGCCGCGGGCGAGCAGCGCGTCGGCGAGCGCGGCGGCGTTGGCCACCACGGCGGCCGCGTAGTCGCGGAACGACGGGCGCGCGGCCTCGGCGAGGGCGACCGCGATGGCCGCCGTGGTGTGGTTGTGCGGGCCGCCCTGCAGGCCCGGGAACACGGCCTTGTCCAGCGCCTTCGCGTGCGCCAAATCGGACAGCAGCATCGCGCCGCGCGGGCCGCGCAGGGTCTTGTGCGTCGTGGTCGAGATGATCGGCGCGTGGCCCACCGGGGACGGGTGCGCGCCGCCCGCGACAAGGCCGGCGATGTGCGCGATGTCCGCGACCAGCACGGCGTCGACCTCGCGGGCGATCTCGGCGAAGGCCGGGAAGTCGATGGTGCGCGGGATCGCGGTGCCGCCGCAGAAGATCAGCTTCGGGCGCTCGGCCACGGCCAGCTCGCGCACCTCGTCCATGTCGACGCGGCCGGTGTCCTTGCGCACGCCGTACTGCACCGCGCGGAACCACTTGCCGGTGGCGGACACGTTCCAGCCGTGCGTGAGGTGCCCGCCGGCCGGCAGGCCCATCCCCATCACCGTGTCGCCGGGGTTCGCCAGGGCCAGGTAGACCGCCAGGTTCGCGGGCGAGCCCGAGTAGGTCTGCACGTTCGCGTGGTCGACGCCGAACACGGCCTTCGCCCGCTCGATCGCGAGCGACTCGACCTTGTCGATGAACTGCTGGCCCTCGTAGTAGCGCTTGCCGGGGTAGCCCTCGGAGTACTTGTTGGTCAGCACCGTGCCGGTCGCCTCGAGGACGGCGGTGGACACGTAGTTCTCCGACGCGATCAGCCGCACCTTCTCGAACTGCCGCTTCGCCTCGCCCTCCACGAGCGCCGCGAGCTCCGGGTCGGCCGCGGCCAGGTGCGGGATCGCCGGCTGGTGCATGGGCGTGCCTTTCGTCAACGGTGTGGTGCCCGACCTCAGCACACTATCTGCCGGGAGCCTCGAGATGTGCTCGCAGGTCGCGCACGACACGGGTGACTTCGGCGGCGTCGCCGAGCCGCGCGCCCGGCGCCTCGTCGAGCCGCGGTGGCCACCAGTACTCGCTCGGGGTGCCCGGGTAGCGCGGGATCAGGTGCAGGTGCAGGTGGTCGACCCGGTGGCCGATCACCGCGGAGTAGACGTGCTCGGCGCCGGCCGCGCGCTGGGCGCGGCTGGCCCGCGCCGCCCAGGCCCCGATCGCGGCCCCCTCGGCGTCGGTGAGGTCCGCGAGCCCCGGCACGTGCCGGCGCGGCTCGACGACGAGGTGGCCGAGGTAGACCGGCGCGCCGTCGGTGCCCGGCGCGTCCGGGGACACGTGGGTGACGACCGCGAGCTCGTCGGCGCCGACCGGGAGCAGTTCGGGATCGCGGTGCTTCTGGCACACGTAACAGCCGTCCATGGCCGGAAAACCTACAACCGGCCCGCTCGTGCCGGCTGGTAGCTTCACAGATCGACGTGGAGGCCAGGGGGTGGGCAGTGCGTGAGGCCGTGGTCGACTTCGAGACCGGCGCACCCGTCGCCGGCGACCTGGACGTGCGGTGGAACCACGGCTCCCGGTCGGTCCGGCACAACACCGACCCGCCCATCCAGGTGCACGCCTACGACGAGCACACCTTCGTACTGCGGCAGAACAAGGCCGTGCACTACGAGGCGCCGTTCCTGTACCTGTTCTGCGGCAACGACCGGGCCCTGCTCCTCGACACGGGCGCGACCGCGGACCCGGCCCGGTTCCCCCTGCGGAACACCGTGGACACGCTGCTCGACGGCTGGCTGGCCGAACATCCGCGGACCGCGTACGAGCTGATCGTCGCGCACACGCACGGACATTCCGACCACGTCGCCGGTGACGCCCAGTTCGACGGCCGACCGGGCACCGCCGTCGTGCCCGCGGATCTCGCCTCCGTCCGGTCGTTCTTCGGGTTCACCGGCTGGCCGGCGGACATCGTGCGGCTCGACCTGGGCGGGCGGGTGCTGGAGGTCACCGGCTGCCCCGGCCACCAGGAAGCGTCGATCGCCGTGCACGACCCGTGGACCGGCTTCCTGGTCACCGGCGACACCGTGTACCCGGGCCGGTTGTACGTGAACGACATCGCCGCGTTCCAGGAGAGCCTGGACCGGCTGGTCGCGCTCGCGCGGAGCCGTCCGGTCACGCATGTCATGGGGTGCCACATCGAGATGCGCCGCCGCGGGCGCGACTACCCGATCGGGGCCACCTACCAGCCGGACGAACCGCCGCTGCAGCTGACCGTCCGGCGGCTGACCGCGATCCGCGACGCCGCGATGTCGGTCGCCGACCGGCCCGGCGTGCACGTCTTCGACGACTTCATCATCTTCCACGGCCCGTGCAGGGGCGCGATGCCCCGCTACCGGGCGCGGCGCTGGTGGAGCCGGCAGCGCACCCGCATCGCCGACCACAGCCCGCGCATCCGCGCGCGCGCAACACACACGTAGACCCCCACCCTCTCCGGGGGCACCCCGTCATCCATCGTATCGGCACGGTCCGACAGGGGTGGGTCTTCCGCGTGGGGCTGTGGACAAGTCACCGGGTTGTGGACAGCTTGCCGTGCGGGCGGTGGCGGGTGCACCAGCGGCGGGTGCGGCCGTTCGTGCGGTCCAGGAACGGCGTCGCGCACGTCTCGCAGCGCTTCAGCCGGCTCCAGCCCGCCACCGCGACCAGCGCCACCAGCCCACCGGCCGCGACGGCCAACTCGTCGGAGCGGCCCGGCGCGGCCACGTGCACGACCCGCCAGCCGTCGCGGGAGCAGCGCAGCCGGGGGCTCACGCCCAGCGCGGCGAGCAGCCCGTTGAGCCGGTCCGCCGCGAGCCCCTCGTCGGGCAGCGCGGAGACCACTGTGGACAGACCGCTGCCCAGCTGGCGCTCGGCGGCCGCGAGGGCCGGGTCGAGGGTGCGGAACGGCGGCACCGCGGCGGGTCTCATCGTTCAGTCCGCTATGGACACTCCCATGGATCGCGCGGTGCCGGCGACGATGCGCATCGCCGCCTCGATGTCGGTGGTGTTCAGGTCCGGCAGCTTGCGCTCGGCGACGGCCCGCAGCTGCTCGCGGGTCAGCCGGCCGGCGCCGTCGTGGCCCGGGCGCGGCGATCCCTTGCCGCCCAAAGCCTTCTTGATGAGGAACGACGTCGGCGGTGTCTTCAGCCGCAGCTCGAAAGTGCGGTCCTCGAACACGGTGACCACCGCGGGCACGAGGTCGCCGCGCTGCGCCGCGGTCGCCGCGTCGTAGGCGCGCTTGACCTCCACCAGGTTCACGCCGCTCTGGCCGAGCATCTTGCCGAGGTCCATCATCGGCGCGTCGCCCGCGGTCATCTCGATGGTGACCCGGAACGCCTGCTTCTTCTTCGGTGGCATACCGGCGACGCTAGGAATTGACGTTACGTGAAACTCAAGCGCGAATTCCGGCGCCGGTCGCTACCGTGTGAGGGCATGCTGGATGGGGACATACACGCCTACTACGACCGCGGCGGCGAGCGGACCCGGCTGGACGGGACGCTGGAGCTGTTGCGTACCAAGGTGTTGCTCGAGCGATTGCTGCCCGCCCCGCCCGCGTCGGTGCTCGACGTCGGCGGCGCCTTCGGCGTCTACGCCGGCTGGCTGGCCGGGCGCGGCCACCCCGTCAAGGTCGTCGACCCGGTGCCGCTGCACGTGCGGAGCGTCCGGGACGAGGGGATCGACGCCGAGGAGGGCGACGCGCGCGACCTGCGCGAGCCCGACGCGAGCTGGGACGCGGTGCTGCTGTTCGGCCCGCTCTACCACCTGCTCGACCGGGCCGACCGGGTCCGCGCGCTCGCCGAGGCACGGCGCGTGGTCCGGCCCGGCGGCGTGGTGCTGGCCGCCACGATCAGCCGCTGGGCGTCGATGTACGAGACGCTGCTCAACGGCATGGCCGACTCGCCCGAGTTCGTCGACATGATGCGCACCGACGTCGAGACCGGCGCCCGCCGCGGGGTACTCGACCTGGTCGGCTTCACCACCGTCTACCTGCACCGGCCCGACGAGCTGCCCGGTGAGGTCCTCGACGCCGGCCTGCACCTGGACGACCTGTACGCGGTCGAGGGCATGGCGCAGTGGATGCCCGACGCCGCCGCCCGGCTGTCCGATCCGGACGGTCGTGCGCTGCTGATGGAGCTCGCCGCCCGCACCGAGCGCGAGCCGGCCACGCTCGGCGCGACCGCGCACATGCTGGTCGCCGCCCGCCGGTGAAACCGGGTTGCCGGGGTGTGCTGGACTGGCGCCCATGGATCGAGCGGCCGCGCTGGCGGCGTTCCACGAGCAGCTGCGCAACGTCGAGCGGCCCGGGCTGGGCGGCGGCGGGTTCCGGCGGGCGGGCCGGGTGTTGCGCTGCCTCAACCCGGTGCCGGGCGGCTGGAACGGCGTCGAGTGGGCCGACCTCGACGAGTCGAACGCCGACGAGGTGATCGCCGAGCAGGTCGCGTACTTCGCCGCGCACGGCCGGTCGTTCGAGTGGAAGTACTACGCCTACGACCGGCCCGAGGACCTGCCCGACCGGCTGCGCGCGGCGGGCCTGGAGCCCGGCGAGGAGGAGGCGCTGATGGTCGCCGGCGTCGCCGAGGTCCCCGCCGGCCTGCCCGCGCCCGAGGGCGTCGAGCTGCGCACGGTGACCGACGACGCGGGCCTGGAGCTGGCCCGGCGGGTGCACGACGCGGTGTTCGGCGGCGACCACGCGCCGATGATCGCCGGCATGCGCGACCGGCTGCGCGCGGACCCGGACGCGCTCGCCGTGGTGGTCGCCCTGGCCGGTGACGAGCCGGTCAGCGCGGCGCGGGTCGACTTCCACCCGGGCACCGACTTCGCGAGCCTGTGGGGCGGCGGCACGCTGCCACGGTGGCGCGGGCGCGGCATCTACCGGGCCACGGTCGCCCACCGCGCACGGCTGGCCGCCGAGCGGGGCTTCACCTACCTGCGCACCGACGCGCTGCCCACCAGCCGGCCGATCCTGGAGAAGCTCGGCTTCGTCCGGATCAGCACGACGATCCCGTTCACGACACCGGAGTGATGCCGTCGCGGTGCCGGCGGGCCAGGTCGCGGTAGATCGACGGGTTGCCGTCCACCCAGGCCTTCGCGTCGCCGGAGAGCGGGACGAACCGCTTGGCCGGCGAGCCGAACGCCACCATCTCGGGCGGCACCGTCGATCCGGGCGTCACGGTCGAACCGGCGGCCACCATCGCGCGGGCGCCGACCACCGCGCCGTCGAGCACGGTGGCGCTGTTGCCGATCAGGGCCTCGGCGCCGATCGTGCAGTGGTGCACCAGGCACAGGTGCCCGATGGTCGCGCCAGGCCCGACCTCGCAGGTGCCCTCCCCGACGTGGATCACCGAGTTGTCCTGCACGTTGGCGCCGGCGCGGATGACGATCGCGCCGAAGTCGGCCCGCAGCACGGTGCCGTACCAGACGGACGCGTCCGCCTCGACGGTCACGTCGCCGACCAGCGTCGCGGTCGGCGCGATCCATGCGTCCGGGTGGATCGTCGGGCTCTTGCCCTCGAAGGCGAACAGCGGCATGGCACCACCGTAGGTCAGGCGGCCGCGAACACCGCCTCGATCAGCGCCGACGAGCGCGGGTCGACCACGCCGCCGGGCAGCATCTGGTTGACCACGTAGCCGAACGCGACGCCGCGCCCGGCGTGCGCGAAGCCGACCGAGCCACCGAGCCCGTAGTGCCCGAACGACCCCGGCCCGGCCATCGGGCGCAGCGGGTAGGACAGCTGGAAGCCGAGGCCGAACCGGCTCTCCACGCCGAGGATGCGGTCGGTGCCCTCGGCCTGCGGGGTGCTCGCGGCGGCGACCGTGTCCGCGGACAGCAGCCGCACGCCGTCCACCTCGCCGAGGCACGCGGCGTACATGGTGGACAGGGACCGGGCGGTGGCCATGCCGTTGGCCGCGGGGATCTGGGCGGCCCAGGTGGCGCGGTCGTTCATCGAGCCGAAGAGTCCGTTCGGGACGAAGAAGGCCCGGTACGCGGGCTGCTCCGGGTCGAGCATCAGCGCGGCCAGCGGGTCCGGCGGCGTGCCGGGGGCGGGCGGCGGCGCGGGCACGAGCGGCGCCACCCGGTCCATCTCGGACTCCGGGAGGCCGACGAAGAAGTCGATGCCCAGCGGGCCGGCGACCTCCTTGGCGAGGATCTCGCCCGGGGTGAGGCCGGTGATCCGGGACAGCACCTCGCCGACCAGCCAGCCGTAGGTCAGCGCGTGGTAGCCGTGCGCCGTGCCGGGTTCCCAGACGGGGGCCTGCGCGGCGAGCGCGTCGACCATCGGGGTCCACCGGAGGACGTCGGCCATCGGGACGACCGGGTCGACGTAGGGCAGCCCGACCTGGTGGCTGAGCAGCCACGCGCACCGGGACGGCGGCCTTGCCGCGCGGCGGCGAACTCCGGCCAGTAGGCGGCGACCGGTGCGTCGAGGTCCAGCTCGCCACGCTCGGCGAGGCGCAGCGCGCAGATGGCCATCGCGCCCTTGGTCGCCGAGGCCACCATCTGCAGGGTGCGCCGCGTGTAGGGCCGGTCACCGCCCGCCGCGACCACCCCGCCGACGAGGTCGACGACCTCGCGCCCGTGCACGCGGACGCTGCACGCCGCGCCGATCTCGCCACGCTCGGCGAAGTTCTGCTCGAAGACCTCGCGGACCCGCTCGAACCCGGGCGCGACGGTGCCGTTCACCTCTGCCATGACCGCAGACTAGCCAGCCTTCTCCGCGCGGGCCACGAGCTCGCGGACCAGCGCGGCGACCTCGTCGGGGGTGAAGTCCATGCCGTTCTCGCCGATGTTGACCTCGAACAGGCAGCGGTCCGGCAGCGGCTGGGTGATCACGCGCGGGAACAGCTGGACGCCGCGCGAGCTGGCCAGCTCGTCGTGGGCCTGGGTCAGCGCGGCCGGGGAGACCGGCAGGTGCACGTGGAACAGGGGGGTCTGCGGCGGGTCGGGCCGGACCGTGGCGAGGCCGTCGTCGGTGAGCGCGCGGGCGATGGCGACGGCGTGGTCACGGAACGCGGACATCCGCTCGACCTGCGACTCGAGCCCGACGAGGGCGGCGACCGCGAGCGGCCAGGCGTCCGGGATCGCCCCGCCGAGCCGCTGCCGCCAGACGCCGGCCTCGGCGATGACGTCGGCGGGCCCGGCCAGCACCGCGCCGCGGACGCCCTCGAGTCCCTTGTAGAGGGAGGTGTAGACGGTGTCGAACAGCCCGGCGATCTCGGCGTGCGGCCGGCCGTAGAACGGTTGGGACTCCCAGATGCGGGCGCCGTCGAGGTGGGTGGCCGCGCCGCGGTCGCGGGCCCAGTCCAGCTGCGCGACGAGGTCGTCCCAGGTGGGCAGCAGGCCGCCGATCGCGCGCTGCGGCAGCTCGATCAGCAGCGCGGCCGGCCGCTCGCCGACCTTCCGGAGGTCGTCGAGGGTGAGCAGACCGTGCTGGTCCCCCGCGGCGACGTAGCGCAGCCCGTGCACCGCGGCGTAGCCGTGCTCCTCCCACCCGTCGAGGTGGTTGCGCGGGTGCGCCACGAAGGCGCGGCGCCCGGTGCGTTCGGCGTGGATGCGCAGCGCGACCTGCTGGGCCATGGTCCCGGTGGGGAAGAACAGGGCGCGTGGCTTGCCGAGGATCTCGGCGAGGCGGCGCTCGAGCCGCGCCACGGGCGCGTCGTCGCCGAAGAGGTCGGTGTCCTCCGGCAGCCAGTCGAGCATGCGGCGCAGCATCGCGGCGGGCCTGCGGCGCAGCGGGGCGTGGCTGGCCAGCGAACGCCGGATGTCCCGTTCGTTCATGTGCCCAGTCTGCCGGTCAGCCCACCACCTCGGTGCCGCCGGATGCGGCGCCGGCGACCGCGGTCTCGGTGGTGTACCGGGCGACCGTCCGCCGCAGGTGATCCGCGTGCAGGTAGATGTCGGAGACGTCGGTGATGGGAATGCGCGTCTCGGTCTTGTGCTCGTCGAAGACGCCGAGGTATTTCGTCGACCGGTTCAGCCACAGCCGGGCGATCGGCTTGCGATTGTTGTCGTCGAACAGAATTCCGCAGTAGGTCTTGTTGTCGCGCGCCACGATCCGGGAGACGGGAACGTCGCTGCACACGATGGCCCGCACGATCCGGTAGCCCTCGAGTTCCTCCTCGGTGGTGACGACCCCACCATTGTCGTCGGCGGGCTGGGCTCCTCGGTGTGCTCCTCCTGGGCTTGCTCCGCCCCGGAGACGCTGACATATGCGTCGGGCCCGCCGAGGGCGTTCTTCAGGCGGTCGTTCACCTGCTCGTTCAGGAATTGCCGGGCGGCCTTGACGACCAGCGGAACGAACTGTTCGCGGACGCGCTGGGTGAAGGAACCCTCGTACACGTGGCTGGTGAGGAACTTGACCCAGTCGTCCTCGGGCTGTTTGAACTGGGCCGCGAGAACCCGCTTGAGCTGACCGATGTACTTCAGCTCGCCCGCGGCGCTGATCACCGAGTCGAGGTCGAACGACTCCTTGGTGAGCTTGGCCAGCTCCGGCAGGAGCGTTTCGTCCAGGGCGGAGAAGTCCAGTACCAGGAAGGGTTTCGAGTCCATCCGGTTGGGCGCGTCGAGGTCGGTGTAGAACTCGTAGACCTCGCCGTTGGTGAGGATCGCGATCCTGGCGTTGGTCACCGCGAAGTAGCGGAACAGCTGGGAGGCGTGCTCGACCCGCAGCGGGTCGTTGACCTTCTTGACCTCGATGAGCAGCTGGATCTTCCCGTCGGCGGCGATCGCGTAGTCGATCTTCTCGCCCTTCTTGGTGCCGACGTCCGCGGTGAACTCCGGAATCACCTCGGCGGGGTTGAAGACGTCGTAGCCGAGCACCGTGCTGATGAACGGCATGACGAAGGCGTTCTTGGTCGCTTCCTCTGTTTCGATGGCGGCTTTGTGCTTGCGGATCTTCAAGGCCAGCGCCTGGGTGCGCTCCGCGATCTCCATTTTCCGACGCCTTCTCTCGACCGAGTTCCATCCTGCCCGTCGCGGCAGCAAGAAAGGCGGACACTCCCTTGTGCCGTGCTTGTGAGTCGGCAGGCGCAGCCGGCGTGTTACCTCCACATGACACACGGCCACGGCGACATGAAATGCTGCTCTCGCTACGGGCCGTAAATGCGGAAACGTCGGCATGCCGACGTGTGGATGCGGCTCAGCCGATGGCGAGTGCTCGGATGATGTCGGTCACCGGCTTCAGCATGGATGTGAGTTCGGCGTCGATCGCGGCCATCTCGGCTTCGCCGCTGGTGAGTGTTTCGCCGGGGTAGGTGCGGCTGTCTATCGCGGAGATCCGCAGGCGGGTGGGCGGATGGGTCGCGTCGATACTGCTCCGCTCCGCGTCGGCCCGTGCGGACATGTCCGCACGCTCAGCATCAGTGAGCGTGGTAAGCCAGGTACGACCAGCCGCCCATATGTCCGGGTCGCGCCGAACGACCGAAGTGTTGAGCGCGCGCATGCATGGTCCGGCAAGTTTGAGCATGGCCAGCATGGAACGGGTGGCCAATTTTCCGGCGACTTGTGCGGCAAGGTGGTCGGCGTAGTACTCACAGCGTTGCCCGGACTGGGCGAGCAAGCGTTCCTGGACCATGAACAACCCAAGAATGGGCAAGGACAGTAGCCACATGAGACCGCGGCTGATCGCCTGTGCGAGGGCGACCAAGCCGACATCATCGGCGCCCACCAGGGGAGCTGGCCGCATCGCACGATGCAGCTCACCAAGACTACGCAGCGACGATCCGATCATCAGCCCGCGGCGCAGGTCGCCGTTCACACAGTGCCCGATCTCGTGGCCCAGCAACGCGATGCGCTCCTGCGGATTCAACAGGTTCCACAATGGATATCCGATGAACAGCACGGTGCGTCGGCGCAGTCCGTACGCCCCGAAGGCAGCGCTGTAGTCGCCGACAAGCACGATCCGCCACACCGGGCGTGTACCCAGCGAGGCCGCGACCCGGTTCACCAATCCGTACAGCGTGGGCGCCTGCGCCGGATCAAACATGCATTCATGTCGAGCTAGCCGGCCGAGTCGGGGGCGCATCAGTATCGCGAGCCCGAGCAGAGCTACGCCGCACAGAATCGGGGCCAGCGTGCCCACCCGGAACACCAGCCAGAGGCCGACCAACACGCAGGCCACGGTGAACAGGTGGACCACAACAGCGACTGTCACCGCCGCCCAGTCCGCCGCGCTGCGGGATGGCTTACGCAGCGCGCGGCCTGCCACCTCCTCGTACAGGCGCGCGGACATCCGGTCAACGAGACGATCACGGATCCGGTCCAGCGGAGACGTCCGCACCCTGTCAACCCCCATGGGCAGGGATGCTAACGCCGCGCAATGAACTCGTCGAGGTCGTTGCGCGTCAGGCGCGATGAGCATGGCGGCATCATTCGGGATGGGCACGAACATCGAGCGAATCGGACAGCTCTTGCTGGATTGGTGCTCATTGTGACGCGGTGATGATCGTCATGACGAGCGAGTGGCAGGGTGCGGATGTGCCGTCCCACGGCTGGTCCGCCGGCTCGGGCGGTTGACGCCGAGCACCTGAGGGCAGGGGATTGCCTTTGGTGTGAGCTGTTGGGGCAGGGCGAGGACGCTGGCGGCCGCAATGCGGGGCCGATCACATGCAGTGGGCAGGACCGGTGGCGAACCATGGTGGCGGGCAGCAGGACACACGTGGCCGGGCACGAGTGGCATCGAGCTCGATCCGGTTACGGCACGGCCGTGCAGGGATGGGCTGGCCACCACAGGCTCGCGAGTGCGACCCGAAGCCGTTGGATGCCATGTGCCTCTCCCAACAGCAGAAATCAGAGCACAGACCGCCGCCGCTGGCAGCGCCTCCGCCGCAAGCGTGAAGCCGGGTTCGCGTCACGCGAACCCGGCTTACGGTGCTTGCAGGCCCTCTGACCTGGAGCCGCCTGTCGGAATCGAACCGACGACCTGCTCATTACGAGTGAGCCGCTCTGGCCGACTGAGCTAAGGCGGCGAAGCGTGTTCAGTGTAGCCAACGCGCGGGCGTCACCTGCAGGGCACCGGTCTCGTTAGGTTCGTAGGCACTGGTCGGGGGACCGTCGATCGTGCGTACAAGGAGGCGCCAGCCGATGCGCGGACGCTTAACCGTCGCCACGGCCATGCCGTTGGTGGCCGTGGTACTTGCGTTGTCCGCCGCGCCGGCGGGTGCGCAGCCGGTGACCACACCGCTGCCGACGCCGACCGACCCCGACTCCCCACCCATGTCCGCGCCGGTCGGGCCGAAACAGACCGCGCACGCCGTCGGTGACGCCGGCACCGGGCTCGGCATCGTCCGGATCCTCCCCAACTCCTCCCCCACCAAGGCCATCGTGCCAGGCGCGTCCGACAAGCTGCCCAAGCAGTCCGCGGCGGAGCTCGGCTTCGGGCTCGCCACCGCGCAGGCCAACTCCGAGTCCTACCTCTCCTACGAGCACGCGATCGCCGAGGCCGCGCCCGGCGGGGCCGCGATCCAGGGCGCCAGCCCGCAGGCCCCGGGCGCGCTCTCGCAGACCGCGCCGCCGAACAATCCGCAGCCGGTGCACAGCGGGCTCGCGCTGCCGTCCACCCCGCTCAACTCGCTGGTCACCGCCAGCGCGCTCAACGGCCAGGTGCACGCCCAGTGGGACGACACGCTCGGCCCCTGCGTGGACACCATCTCCGACGCCTCCACCGAGATCGGCAGCCTCTCGCTGGTCAACGCCATCCCCACGCTGCCGGACGTCACCGACCTGTCCGGCGTGTTCGACGCGCCCAAGCTCACCGCCCAGCAGGACCAGGCGGTCGTCGACGGCCTCAAGAAGCTCTCCGGTCCCCTGAGCACGCTCGGCGGCGTGCTGTCCGGCGGCTCGAACCCCCGCTCGGACGGCAGCGGGTCGCTGCTGAGCCTGCCGAACACGCTGTCCGCGCGGTCCACGGTGCGGCTGGTCGACATTCCGGGCTCGAAGAACAAGGCGGTCCAGTCGACCTCGACGATGCAGGTGGCGAAGCTGCGGCTGCTCGCCGGCACGCCGTTCGCGATCGAGATCCGTGTGGTGAGCCAGCCGACGCTGCAGGTCACCTCGACGGGTGACGCGAAGACGTCCACGGTGCACTACACCGCCCCGGTGCTCGAGGTGTGGCAGGGCGGCAAGCGGCTCGGTGGGCTGGACGCGGCGCACCCGACGCTGGACGTGCCGATCGGGATTCCGCTGCCCGGCGTGCCCGGCGCGGAGGACCTTCCCATCATCGGCAACCTGCTGGCGAACGGCCAGAAGGTGTCCGACGCCCTCAGCAAGGGCCTGCGCAAGCTGGACCTCGGTGTGCTGCGCATCGGCGTGGCCGAGTTGGACGAGCAGCACGCGGCGATGACCGACCCGTTCACGGGCTACCAGCTGGGCGCGACCGCACGGATGCTGGACCTGCAGGTGCTGCCGACCGCGGCGCTCGGCCTGCCGAACCTGCCCTCGGCGCTGGCGCAGGTCTCGCTCGGTGAGCAGGTGGCGCGGGCGTATGCCCCGCAGGGCGGGGTCGTGTGCGCGCCGCCATCGGGCCAGCCGCAGCCGCCTCCGCCGCCGAAGCCGCAGGGCATGAAGCCGCCGGGCCTCGCATACACGACGATGGCTTACCAGACG
Source organism: uncultured Actinomycetota bacterium (assembly GCA_963727495.1). Lineage (GTDB taxonomy): Bacteria > Actinomycetota > Actinomycetes > Mycobacteriales > Pseudonocardiaceae > Actinophytocola. The sequence goes on from CAVSGQ010000006.1 coordinate 482,901, forward strand.
ATCCCGATGTTCTGGACCGGCACGGCGATGCTGCTGATCGGCGTGGTGCTGGTGGCCGCGGTGCCCGGCAGCGTGCGTTCGCGGCGGTTGTACGCGCCGGTCGGCGGGGTGCGGCCGGTCGGGCTGCCGCCGTCGGGAGGCGGGACCGCCACGGAACCGGAGAACGGCTCCGATAACGCCGCGGACGCCGATCCGCGTGCTGTGGTGGCCGATGCCGAACCGGCAGAGGACTCCGCTGTCGCGCAACCGGAGGATGCCTCCACCTCACCGTTCGAACCGGAGAACAACTCCGAATCGGCGAACGAGTCCGGGCCAGAGGGCCAGCCGGACACGGAGGTCGAGGCAGCCGCGCCGGACGGGGAAACCGAGCCCGACACCGAGGCCACGCTGAGTGGCGCCGACGTCGAGACCGAGCCGGACGCGACCGAGCCGACCGAAGTCGAGGCGAGCGAAGTCGGGCCGAGCGAGGGCGACGCCGCGACAGTCACGACCGAGACCGGCACCACCGACATCGACGCGACCGACATCGAGCCCGGAGCAACCGAGCCGGACGCACCCGAAGCCGAAGCGAATCCTGGCGAGATCAAGCCGGGAGCGCGGATGCGAAGGCGGCGCCTGCCGTCGAAACCGAGGCGACGGCCGCGGAGCTGACGCGACGTGCCGGCCCGACGCCCAGAAGGACACCTCAGGGCATCCCGACCGGGTCGGCGGTCACCGTTGGTGATTGCCGCGCTGTCCGAAGGGGCCGGGATCCGCCGGTGGGCGGCCTCCGGCCCCCCGGAATCCAGCGTAACGACGGGGACCGACAGTTCCGGGCTGCTCGGCGCGTACCTGTGGACAACCTGCCGGGGGTCCCCCGAGATCAACGCTACCGGTGGGCACCGACAGTGCGCGGTGCTCTGTCCACAGGTCAGCCGTGGTGCAGGGTGGTCAGCATGGCCTCGATGGCGATTCTGGGCTTCACGTTCAGCTCCAGGGCCTCGCGGCAGGCCAGGACCGCCTCGAGCCTGCGCAGCGTCGACTCGGGGGTCCAGGTGGCCGCGGCCTTGCGGGCGTCGACCTCGCGGTCGGGGTGGTTCAGGGCCGCGGGCGCCGCCGCCGACACGACCAGCACGTCCCGGTAGAAACCCGCCAGGTCGACCAGCGCCAGGTCGATCGCGTCGCGTTGGGTTCGGGTGGCTCTCGACTTCTGGCGGCGCTCCAGTTCCTTGATCGCCGCCGCGCTGCCGCGGGTGGCCGTCGCCGTGCCCTTGCCGGTGCCGCCGTGGCCCATCGCGGTCTTCAGCGCCTCCTTCTCGGCCTCGTCGCGGGCTCCGCTGACCTCCACCGCGTCCGCCTCGGCCGACTTCACCAAATCGTCCGCGCAGGTGAACACGTCCGACAGGCGCCGCAGCGACAGGGGGATCCGCAGCACCGACTCGCGTCTGGCCCGCGCGGCGTCGTCGGTCGCCAGGCGGCGCGCCCGGCCGACGTGACCGCCGCACACCGACGCCGCCCAGCGCGCGGTGTCCGCGGGGATCCCGTCCCGGCGGCTGAGCACGTCGGCGATCGCGGACGGGGCCGGGCTGCGCAGCCCCAGATGCCGGCACCGCGAGCGGATCGTCACCGGCACGTCCTCGGGGTGGTCCGACGGCGCGCACAGCAGGAACACCGTCCGCTCCGGCGGCTCCTCCACCGCCTTGAGCAACGCGTTCGCCGCGCCCTCGGTCAGCCGGTCCGCGTCGGTGATGATCACGACCTGCCAGCGGGCCCCGGTCGGCCGGCGCGCGGAGATCTGGACCAGCGCGCGCATCTCCGCGACCGAGATCGACAGGCCCTCCGGGACGACCACGTGTACGTCCGCGTGCGTGCCGGCCATCGCCGTGCGGCAGCCGGGGCACGAGCCGCAGCCCACGCCGGTCTCACACTGCAACGCGGCCGCGAACGCCCGGGCGGCCACCGAACGGCCCGACCCGGGCGGACCGGTGAACAGCCACGCGTGCGCCACCGCCGACGCCGAGCCGGTGAACGTCCCGTCGACCATCGACGCGGCCACCTCGGCCGACGCCGTCAGGACGGCGCCCGCCTCGGGCTGGCCGACCACCTGCTCCCACACCGTCACGAGGTCTCCACGTTCGCCGCCGGCACCGGAGCGAGGCTGTCGCTCGGCACGAGGTTGGCCAGCCGCCGCCCGGCCAGCGCCGTCTGCACCGCGATCCGCACCCGCACCGCGACCTGCTCGGGCGTGCCGTCCGCGTCCACCACCACGTACCGGTCCGGGTCGGCGGACGCCATCTCGGTCAGCAGTCGCTGCACGTGCCAATGATGCTGTGTCGGCTGCGGCTCGCCGTCGTCGTCGGACAGCGTGCTCGGGTCGCGGTCCAGCAGGATCGTCACCTCCGGGCGCAGCCGCGCGGTCGCCCAGTCGGCGAGCCCCTCCAGCTCCGCCGGGTCGAGCCCGGCCGCCGCGGACAGGTGCGCGAGCGGGCTGTCCACGAACCGCTCCATCACCACCAGCGCGCCCCGCTCCAGCGCCGGCCGGATCTGCCGCTCCACGATGTCCGCCCGCACCGCCGCGGCGACCAGCGCGTGCGCCCGCGCCCCGGACAGGTGCGCGCCCGACAGCACCGACCGCAGCCGCTCGTCGTCCAGCGCCGGGTCGCTGGCCAGCAGCACCTCCCTGGTGCCCGGCCTGCGCAGCCAGTCCGCCAGCAGGCGCGCCTGCGTGGAGGTGTCGTCGACGATGTCGCCCTCCACCGCGACCAGCAGGCCGGTGGACCGGCGCGGCTTGCGGCGGATGGCGGCGAGCAGGTCCGCGAGGATCGGCTCGCTGCGCCGGTCGTCCATCTGCCGGTAGGCGATCACGCCGACCATGGCGGCGAGCAGGCCGGCGGCGAGCAGCACCGGGCGGGTGCCGTTGATCGTCATCTCCCGGCCCCACACCACCACCGTGCGCGGGTGCACCAGGCCGACCAGCAGCGGCGTCAGCGCCATCGCGCCGGCCAGGATGATCTTCATCAGCGACTGGTAGATCGCGTTGATCCGGCCGCGGATGGCGTCCTCGATCTGGGTGCCGATGATCGTCACGCCGGTCAGGAACGCCGCGCCGGCGCAGGCGCCGACCAGCATCACGGTGATCAGCGAGACGGCCAGGTGCGGGGACAGCGCGACCAGGCACAGCACCAGCCCGGCGAGCACGATCGCGATGCCGAACAGCCGGTTGTGCGGCAGCCGCCGGGCGAGCTTCGGCGAGCCGGCCATGCCGGCCGCGAGCCCGATGAACATGGCCACGAACAGCAGGCCGAAGGTCGACTCACCACCGCGCAGGCTGTCCGCGTACGGGCTCGCCGAGCCGATCAGCGCGCCGGCCGCGGCGAACGCGCCGAGCATGCCGATCAGCAGGCCGCGCACCAGCGGGGTGCTGCGCACGAACCGGGCGGCGTCGCGGACCATCGCGACGAAGCCGAGCCTCTCCTTGTCCGGGCGGGGATCGGTGCGCGGCGCGGTGTCGCGCAGCGACAGCTCCGGGATCCGCGTGGCCACCAGGATCGCGCTGGTCAGGTACAGCAGGCCGTTGATCACCAGGATGATCTTCGCGATGCCCAGCCCGGCCGGGTCCGGCTGGATGTTCAGGTTGGTGGTGATGCCGGTGATCGCCGAGTACAGGCCCGCGCCGGTGATCACCGCGATGCCGTAGGTCATCACCATGCCGAGCTGGCTCGCGGTCTCCACCTGGTCGGGCCGGCGCAGCAGGTTGGGCACCGCCGCGTCCTTCGACGGGATCCACATCATCGCGCAGCAGCCGATCAGGAAGTTCCCGATGAACAGCCAGAGCGTCGAGCCGGCGATCGCGATCGACATGAACAGCCCGCAGCGGGCGATGTCGCAGATCACCATGATCTTGCGGCGGTCGAACCGGTCCGCGAGCAGGCCGCCGACCGGCGCGAACAGCAGGCCGGGCAGCAGCTGGGTGAGCACGACACCGGCGAACGCGAAGCTCTGCGCCTGGTAGCCCTCGGTGAGCTTGGTGACCAGACCGGTGAGCGCGAGCAGCGACAGCCAGTCACCTATGCTGCACAGGTACGTGACGCCCCAGAGCCTCCGGAAGCCCCGGATGGCCAGGACGCTGCGGGCACGGTGCGTGATGGACGCGTTCGACCGAGCCGGCGTACGCACGCCGACATCCGGGTCAAAGTTCGCGCCCCCGCTGATACCCGCCACCCCAATCTCCACGCGGCCCGCGGCACCAGACTATCCCGGACGAGCCCGTTCGGATGATCGAACCGTAGTTGGTGGCGGGTCGTGCGGGCCGCGCGGGTGCGCCGACTCAGTCGAAGACGGACGCGATGGTGTCGATCAGGCTGGCGAGGAACACGATGCCGAGCACGATCATCACGAAGAGTAATAACATGATGAGCGTCACACTGCCGGCGGACGACGGTGCCTTCACCTCCGGCGACACGGGCGGCTTGCGCCGGACGAACCCGCGCGGCAGCCGGATCCGCCGCGACCGCTCGCCCCGCCGCCCCCGGGCGGGCAGCGGCCGGGCGGCCTCCCGCGGCGACGGGATCGCGGGCGGCGGCGAGATCCGGGTGACCGCACCGCGCCGCGGCACCTGGCCGGGCACGGTCAGCGCCGTCCCCGGCCGGACCGCCGACCGGCCGACCGGGACCTGGGTGGGCAGCTGGGCGACCGGCACCTTGGCCACCGCCGGCCCGGCCGCCGGAGCGGGCGGGGCCGTCTCGGTCGTCGCGGGACCGGCGGCCGACGGCGGGGCCTGGGCCGGAACCTCGGCGCTCGAGTCGGTGAAGTAGTCGGCGGCGGGCCCGATCGGGGTGAGGTCGAGCTCGGAGTTCTCGTCCAGGACCGACGCCATCGCCTCGCGCACCGCGGAGATGTCCGGCATGGGCGGTTCGACCACGCGCACCCGCAGCGGCTCGGGCTCGTACCGGCTGCCGGTGACCAGCCCGGCGAGCGGATCGGACAGCACCGGCTGCGGCGTGGGGTCCTGCGTGCCGTCGTTCGTCATGCGTGCTCCCTGAGCTACGTGGTCGTCACACTGTGTTCCAGGTTAGGCGTCGGCGGCCCGGCGGGCGAGGTACGCCTGCCGAACCGCGAGGCTGACCCGGACGTCGGCGATCAGTGGTTCGAAGAATGCCTCGCGGTAGACCGGATCGGTAACCGCCGACGCGGTGAAGTACAGCCCGGACACCACCGACAGCAGGATCGACACCTGGACGAGCGCGTGCGGTACCGGCAACTCGACGCCGAACAGCGTGCCGGGCTCGAGGAACGTGCCGGCGCCCAGCCAGGCGTCGACGACGGACCTGTCCACCGCGAGCGCGCCCAGGCCGATGAACAGGCAGAACACCAGCACGGCGAGCATCGCGATCTGCAGCGCCTGGGCCACGAACAGCACCAGCAGGAGGTTCGCGCGCTCGCCGCGGGTCAGCCGCTCGGGCGCGGCCGGCGTGCCGCCGTCCAGGTCGGCGAGCTCGGCGGGCAGGTCGGGGAGCCGGCCGGTGCTCACCTCGTCGACCATCCCGCGCAGGGTCTCGCCCAGCATCGCCATCATGAACAGCACCGACAGGACCCCGAGCAGCGCCACCACCAGCCACAGCCGCCACCGCGGCAGCGCGTCGGCGACCTGCCACATCTCCGTGGAGAAGAACGCGAACAGCACCACGAGCACCAGCAGCGGCAGCGCCCGGGTCGCCATCGTGCCCACCTTGCCGAGCTGGAAGAACGCGCGGCGGATGCCCCAGCCGAGGATCGACCCGGCGCCGGCGTACACGCCGACCAGCACGACGACCGTCAGCCCGTCGTTGATGGCCAGGCCCAGCCACAGCGGTGCGCGCAGCCCCGCCGCCCACTCGACCACCGGCAGCACCACCGCGGTCGCCACCAGCACGAGACCGGCCAGCACCAGCCGGCCCGCGCGCTCCAGCGATCGCAGCCACCGCGACATCAGCCACCCGGCGACGATCGGCACGACGAGCGCGGCGACGGTGATCGCGAGCAGCCCGAACACCCACGCCGAGTTGTTCAGCCGCCGCTCCAGCTCGTGCTGCGGCACGTCGAGCAGCGCGGTGATCACCGACGCCAGCGGGTCGTTGACCAGCAGGAAGGTCAGCGCGGGGGTGGCGCGCCGGAGGATGGCCGAGCCGCGGCGGTCGTGCCGGACCACGAGCGGCAACCCGCGGCGGCGCAGCGCGGTCTCCAGCCTGCCCCGGTCGGTGTCGGCCCGGCGGCGCGGAGCCGGCTCGGCGCGCACCGTCCCCGCGGCGTCGTCCTCGCTCACGCCGCGGACGGTAACCGACGCCGGGTCAGGACTTCGTCCGGGCCGTGGACCTCTTCGTGGTGGCCGGCTTCGCCGGCGCCTTGCGGCGGGTGGTGCGCTTGGGCGCCGGGCCCTTGGCGCGCTTCTCCGCGAGCAGCTCGGCGGCGCGCTCGTCGGTCAGCGTCTCGACACTGTCCGCCTTGCGCAGCGACGCGTTGAACTCACCGTCGGTGACGTAGGGGCCGAACCGGCCGTCCTTGACCACCATCGGCTTGCCCGACGCCGGGTCGTTGCCGAGCTCCTTGAGCGGCGGCGCCGACGCGGCGGCCTGCCGGCCGCGGCGCTTGGGCTCGGCGTAGAGCTTGAGCGCCTCGTCGAGGGTGACCGTGAAGATGTCCTCCTCCTTGGCCAGCGACCGGGAGTCGGTGCCCTTCTTCAGGTACGGGCCGTAGCGCCCGTTCTGCGCGGTGATCTCCTCGCCGCTGTTCGGGTCGTTGCCGACCACCCGGGGCAGCGAGAGCAGCCGCAGCGCGTCGTCGAGGGTCATGGTCTCGATGTCCATGGACTTGAACAGCGAGCCGGTGCGCGGCTTGGCCTTCTTCGCCTTCGGGTCCTCGGGGTCGGGCAGGATCTCGGTGACGTAGGGCCCGAAGCGGCCCTCCTTGGCGACGACCTCGTGACCCGTCACCGGGTCCGTGCCGAGCGTGCGGCCCTCGACCGGGGTGGCGAACAGCTTCTCGGCGAGCTCGACGGTCAGCTCGTCGGGCGGCAGGTCCTCGGGCAGGTTGGCCCGCTGCGGCTCGCCGCTCTCGCCGGTGCCGTCGAGGATGCGCTCGAGGTAGGGACCGTAGCGCCCGACCCGCACGACGACGGTGCGCCCGGCCTCGTCGGTGAACAGCGGGATGGAGTTGATCTCGCGCGCGTCGATGGTGTCCACACCGGACCCGACGAGCTTCTTCAGCCCGCCTGAGCGGCCCACCGAGCCCTCGGCGCCGATGTCGCCGCCGAAGTAGAACCCGGTCAGCCACTGGGTGCGCTGCTGCTCGCCGGCCGCGATGCGGTCCAGCTCGTCCTCCATGGCGGCGGTGAAGTCGTAGTCCACCAGCCGGCCGAAGTGCCGCTCGAGCAGGCCGATCACGGAGAACGCGATCCAGGAGGGCACCAGCGCGGAGCCCTTCTTCCACACGTAGCCGCGGTCCTGGATGGTGTTGATGATCGACGCGTAGGTCGACGGCCGGCCGATGCCCAGCTCCTCCAGCGTCTTCACCAGGCTCGCCTCGGTGTAGCGCGGGGGCGGGCTGGTGGTGTGGCCGTCCGGGGTGAGCTGGGTGGCGGTGACGCCCTGGCCCTGGGTGAGGTGCGGCAGCCGGCGCTCGGCGTCGTCGGCCTCGCCGCCCTCCTCGGAGTCGACGGCCTCGACGTAGGCGCGCAGGAAGCCGGCGAAGGTGATGGTGCGGCCGGACGCGGCGAACGTGCACTCCTCGCCGCCGGCCGCGGTGCCGGTGATCCGCACGCTCATCGTGGTGCCGCGCGCGTCGGCCATCTGCGAGGCGACCGTGCGCTGCCAGATCAGCTCGTAGAGGCGGAACTCGTCGGACTCGAGCTCGCCGGCGACCTGGCCGGGGGTGCGGAACACCTCGCCCGCGGGGCGGATCGCCTCGTGCGCCTCCTGGGCGTTCTTGACCTTGCGGTTGTACTGGCGCGGCTGCGGGGAGACGTACGCGTCGCCGTAGAGCTCGCGGGCCTGCGACCGGGCGGCCGCGATCGCCGTCTCGGACAGCGTCGTGGAGTCGGTCCGCATGTAGGTGATGTAGCCGTTCTCGTACAGGCGCTGGGCGATGCGCATCGCCCGGTCCGCCGAGAACCGGAGCTTGCGGCCGGCCTCCTGCTGCAGCGTGGAGGTCATGAACGGCGCGTACGGCCGGCGGGTGTAGGGCTTCTCCTCGACGCTGGAGACGGTCAGCGAGGCGCCGGTGAGCCCGTCGGCCAGCCGGCGGGCCTCGGGCTCGTCGAGCAGCAGCACCTTGGACGGGGACTTGAGCTCGCCGCCCTGGGTGAAGTCGCGGCCGGTGGCCAGGCGGGTGCCGTCGACGGACAGCAGCCGGGCGCCGAAGTTGCGCGGCTCGGCCTCCTCGCCCGCGTCGAGCTTGGCGGAGATGTCCCAGTACGAGGCGGAGACGAACTTCATCCGCTCGCGCTCGCGGTCGACCACGATCCGGGTGGCGACCGACTGCACGCGGCCCGCGGACAGGTTCCGCATGATCTTCTTCCACAGGACCGGGCTGACCTCGTAGCCGTAGAGGCGGTCGAGGATTCGCCGGGTCTCCTGGGCGTCGACGAGGTCCTGGTCGAGCTCGCGGGTCTGCTCGGCGGCCTGCCGGATGGCGGACTCGGTGATCTCGTGGAAGACCATGCGGCGGACCGGGACCTTCGGCTTGAGCGCCTCGATCAGGTGCCAGGCGATGGCCTCGCCCTCGCGGTCACCGTCCGTCGCGAGGTAGAGCTCGTCGACCGTCTTGAGCGCCTCCTTGAGCTCGGTGACGGTGGACTTCTTGTCCGGCGTGACGATGTAGATGGGCTCGAAGTTGTTGTCGACGTTGACGCCGAGGTTGGACCACGACTCGCCCTTGTACTTGGCGGGCACCTCGGCCGCCTTGCGCGGCAGGTCCCGGATGTGCCCGCGGGAGGACTCCACGACGAAGTTCCGGCCCAGGTAGGAGGCGATCTTGCGCGCCTTGGCCGGCGACTCGACGATCACCAGCCGTCGCGGCTCGGACCCGTTCGTCACTGAGCCGCTCTTCGTCTTGGAAGTCCCTGCCACGCCCGTCCCGCTCTCTTGTCGAGCTCACTCTCAGCTCGACAGTGTGCACGTTGCTCACCGTGATACCTACCCCCAGGTGCCTGCCGGCACACTTCGCGGCGGCGGTATGCCCCACTACCTGAGTAGCACGCTCAGGCCGTCTGCCGCACACGGGATACCGCCGGCCAGTGACTTTCCGCAGCCGCGGACGGTGGCCTGCCGACCAGCTCGACGAGCCGCCCGAGCCGCCGCCGGCCGGATAACCGCAGGCCAGGGCAGCCGTCCTCGGTCGTGTGCGGGTTCACGGGCAGGCCACACGCGGTGACCGCGGCCGCGAGAGGTTCGTGCGTGCCGGGGGCGTGCGGGTCGAGCCGGAGGAGGTAGCCGGCGTCGATCCAGTCGCCGGCGGCGAGTACCCAGAGTCGCAACGCCGCGCCGGCGAGGACGACTCCCGCGGGGCACGCCTTGTCCGGGCCGGCGGTCCACGCGGCGGCGAGCGCGGTGAGGTCGCGACGGAACGCGGTGCGCAGCAGCAGCCCGTCCTCGGTGGTGTAGAGGGTGGCGTCGACGCCGCGTTCGGCGAGCGCCTGGCGCAGCGCCCGGCCCCGCCAGGCGTCCGCGAGCGGCACCGACAGGCGCGCGGTGACCCCGCCGAAGCTCACCAGCCTGCCGGGCCCGCACAGCAGCCCGGCGAGGTCGCCCCGGGCCGGCGGGTTCGCCTCGGCGGAGTAGAACGACAACTGGGCCACCCGGCAAAGGATAGAACACCCGTTCGATGCTTGGGAACCGAGCGGGCCCACCACGAACCGGTCGTGGTGGGCCCGCCGCGGTGTTCTACGCGGTCAGGACGCGCCGTTGGTGACGCGCGCCTTCTCGTCGGCCGTGTCGTCCATGTCGGCCGGGTTGTCCGCGATCGCGGTGCCGCGCCGCTTCGACACGAAGACCGCACCGGCGATGAGCAGCGCCGCGACGACGGCGATGGTGACCCGCAGGCCGGTGTTCGCGTCCTTGCCGACCGAGAACGCCACGATCGCGGGCGCGATCAGCAGCGAGACCAGGTTCATCACCTTGATCAGCGGGTTGATCGCGGGGCCGGCGGTGTCCTTGAACGGGTCACCCACCGTGTCGCCGATGACCGTGGCCGCGTGCGCCTCGGAGCCCTTGCCGCCGTGGTTGCCGTCCTCGACCAGCTTCTTGGCGTTGTCCCAGGCGCCACCGGAGTTGGCCAGGAAGATCGCCATCAGCGTGCCGGTGGCGATCGCGCCGGCCAGGTAGCCGGCCAGCGGGCCGACGCCGAGGCCGAAGCCGACCGCGATCGGCGCCAGCACGGCCATCAGGCCCGGCGTGGCGAGCTCGCGCAGCGAGTCGCGCGTGCAGATGTCCACGACGCGGCCGTACTCCGGGCGGACCGAGCCGTCCATGATGCCGGGGTTGTCGTGGAACTGGCGGCGCACCTCGAACACGACCGCGCCCGCGGCCCGGGACACGGCGTTGACCGCGAGCCCGGAGAACATGAACACCACCGAGGCGCCGATCGTGACGCCGACGAGCACCTTCGGGCTGAACACGATGAAGTCGCTCAGGTCCAGCTGGGCACTCGCCTTGACGAGGGCCTCGGTGATCGCGGTCAGGTACGAGCCGAACAGCGCCGTGGCGGCGAGCACCGCGGTCGCGATCGCGATGCCCTTGGTGATCGCCTTGGTGGTGTTGCCGACCGCGTCCAGCTCGGTGAGGATCTGCGCGCCCTCGCCCTCGACGTCACCGGACATCTCGGCGATGCCCTGCGCGTTGTCGGAGACCGGGCCGAAGGTGTCCATGGCGACGATGACGCCGACCGTGGTGAGCAGGCCGCAGCCGGCCAGCGCGATCGCGAACAGCGACACGAACAGCGAGCCGGACAGCAGGAACGCGCCGTACACCGCGGCACCGATCACGAGCGCGGTGTAGACCGCGGACTCGAAGCCGACCGAGATGCCGGCCAGGATCACCGTGGCCGCGCCGGTGAGCGAGGACTTGCCGACGTCCTTGACCGGCTTGTGCTCGGTGCCGGTGAAGTAGCCGGTGAGCCACAGGATGATGCCGGCCAGCACGATGCCGATGATCACCGCGACGGCCGCGATGAGCGCCGGGCTGCCGCTGACGCTGCTGTCCGCGGCGTCGCTGAGCTCGGAGAACGAGGTCGGCAGGAAGATGAACGCGGCCGCCGTGCACAGGATCGCGGAGATCAGCGCGGAGATGTAGAACGACCGGTTGATCGCGGTCAGCCCGCCCTCGCCGGCCCGGGCGCGGGTGAGGTAGACGCCGATCACCGCGGTGATCACGCCGAGCGCCGGCACGATCAGCGGGAAGAGCAGGCCCTGGGCGCCGAACGCGGTGGAGCCGAGGATCAGGGCGGCGACCAGGGTCACCGCGTAGGACTCGAACAGGTCGGCGGCCATGCCGGCGCAGTCGCCCACGTTGTCGCCCACGTTGTCGGCGATGGTGGCGGCGTTGCGCGGGTCGTCCTCCGGGATGTTCTGCTCGACCTTTCCGACCAGGTCCGCGCCGACGTCCGCGGCCTTGGTGAAGATGCCGCCGCCGACACGCATGAACATCGCGATCAGCGCGGCGCCGAAGCCGAAGCCCTCGAGCACCTTGGGCGCCTCACCGGCCCAGACCAGCACCACGACGGACGCGCCGAACAGGCCGAGGCCGACGGTGGACATGCCGACCACGCCACCGGTGCGGAACGCGACCCGCATGGCGATCTCGCGGCCACCCTCCTCCCGGGACGCGGCCGCGACGCGCAGGTTGGCCTGCGTGGCCAGCCACATGCCGAGGTAGCCGATCGAGAACGAGAACGTGGCGCCCACCAGGAAGAACAGCGAGCGGCCGATCCGCTCTCCCCAGCTGTCCGCGGGGAGGGCGAAGAGCAGGACGAACACGATGCTGCCGAAGATCAGCAGGGTGTTGCGCTGCCGCTTGAGGTACGCGCCCGCGCCCTCCTGCACGGCCTTGGCGATGTCCTGCATCTTCGAGGTTCCCTGGCCGGCGGCCAGCACCTCCTTGAGCAGCACGTAGCCAACGGCGAGGGCAGCGAGAGCGATCACGGCTACCACGACGACCACGCCGCGGTCACCGCCGGTCAGCGGCGGGCCTGCCGCCAGGTACTGCCAGGACATCGGGTCCTCCAGGTACTTCTGCCTGATGTGGGCGCGATACACCGGGCGGCCTGACCGGGCCACGGCTGCGTCCCTGGTCGGGACGTTGTGCGCCACCAGGTATTGATGGGACGTCGGCGGAGTCTATTGGTTGGACTTGCGCGTTTTGCGAGGCGTCCCGCCAAATGCGATTTCGGCCCCGCCCGGCCGCCGTTTCATGATCGGTCAAGGGAATCGATCCAGATGACCGTCGCGGCGGGCGCGCGGGGCTGTCGGGGGGATGTGCGAAGCTCGTCGTCGTGGGTACGCAGCCAGCCGCCGGGCATGGTCGCCGGCTGCTCGACCGGGTCCTCGCCGGCGTGCCGGCGGGTGAGAACCCGCTGCGGCACGTGCGCGAGCTGCCCGAACGGGCGGCGACGCCGGTGCCGTGGCCGGACTGGGTGGCCGCGGACCTGCAGGCGGCGTTCGGGCGGTGCGGTGTGGCCGCGCCGTGGGCGCACCAGGTCGAGGCGGCCGAGCACGCCCGTGCGGGCCGGCATGTGGTGATCGCCACGGGGACCGCGTCGGGGAAGTCGCTGGCCTACCAGGCGCCGGTGCTCTCGGCGCTGGCGACGGACGGGCGGGCGACGGCGCTGTACCTGTCGCCGACGAAGGCGCTGGGGGCCGACCAGCTGCGGTCGGTCGCCGCGCTGGACGTGCCGGAGGTGCGCGCGGCGAGCTTCGACGGGGACACGCCGCTGCCCGAGCGGGACTGGGTGCGGGCGCACTCGCGGTGGGTGTTCACCAACCCGGACATGCTGCATCGCGGGATCCTGCCGGCGCACGCGAAGCTGGGCGCAGTTCTTCCGCAGGCTGGCGTTCGTGGTGGTCGACGAGTGCCACGGGTACCGCGGGGTGTTCGGCTCGCACGTCGCGCTGCTGCTGCGCAGGCTGCGGCGGGTGGCGAGGCGGTACGGCACGGACCCGGTGTTCGTGCTGGCGTCGGCGACGGTGTCGGACCCGGCGGCGTCGGCGTCGCGGCTGGCCGGGGTGCCGTGCGCGGCGGTGACGGCGGACGCGTCGCCGCGGGGGGCGCGGACGGTGGCGTTGTGGGAGCCGCCGCTGCTGGAGGCGTTCGAGGGGGAGAACGGTGCGCCGGTGCGCCGGTCGGCGGGGGCGGAGACGGCGCGGATCCTGACGGACCTGGTGGTGGAGGGCGCGCGGACGCTGGCGTTCGTCCGGTCGCGGCGGGGCGCGGAGCTGACCGCGCTCTCGGCGAGGCGCGCGCTGTCCGAGGTGGACTCGTCGCTGCCCGGGCGGGTCGCGGCGTACCGGGCGGGGTTCCTGCCGGAGGAGCGGCGCGAGCTGGAGAGGTCGCTGGCCTCGGGGTCGCTGCTGGGGGTGGCGAGCACCAACGCGCTGGAGCTGGGGGTGGACATCGCCGGGCTGGACGCGGTGGTGGTGGCCGGGTACCCGGGGACGCTGGCGTCGTTCTGGCAGCAGGCGGGGCGGGCCGGCCGGGCCGGGGACGGCGCGCTGGTGGTGTTCGTGGCGCAGGACAACCCGCTGGACACGTACCTGGTGCACAACCCGTCGGCGATGCTGGACAAGCCGGTCGAGGCGACGGTGATCGACCCGGCGAACCCGTACGTGCTGGCCCCGCACCTGGCGTGCGCGGCGCAGGAGCTACCGCTGACCGGCGCGTGCCTGCCCGCCTTCGGCGGCGCGGCCGCCCGCCACGTCGTGGACGACCTGGTGGCGGACGGCGCGCTGCGGCGGCGGCCGACCGGGTGGTACTGGACGTCGCGGGAGCGCCCGCACGCGTCGGTGGACATCCGCGGGTCGGGGGGCGAGCAGGTCGCGGTGGTCGAGGCGGACTCGGGCCGGATGCTGGGGACGGTGAACCCGGGCTCGGCGTGCGCAACGGTGCACCCGGGGGCGGTCTACCTGCACCAGGGGACGTCGTACGTGGTGGACGAGCTGGACCTGGAGGCGGGCCTGGCGATGGTGCACCGCGAGGACCCGGAGTGGTCGACGACGCCGCGCGAGCAGGTGGACATCTCGGTGCTGGCCACCGCGGAGCGGCGGGTGTTCGACGGTGGGGCGTCGGTGTGCCTGGGCGAGGTGGCGGTGACCTCCCACGTGGTCGGCTACCTGCGGCGGCTGCCGTCGGGGCAGGTGCTGGACCAGATCCCGCTGGACCTGCCGGAGCAGACCCTCCACACGCGCGCCGTGTGGTACACGCTGAGCGAGGCGCTGCTGGCGGAGTCCGGGGTGGCGCACCGGGACGTGCCGGGCGCCCTGCACGCCGCCGAGCACGCGGCGATCGGCCTGCTCCCCCTGTTCGCGACGTGCGACCGGTGGGACATCGGCGGGGTGTCGACCGCCCTGCACGCCGACACCGGCGAGGCCACGGTGTTCGTCCACGACGGACACCCCGGCGGGGCGGGCTTCGCGGACCGGGGGCACGCCGCCCTGGTTCCGTGGCTGGCGGCGACCCGCGACGCGATCGCGGCGTGCGAGTGCCCGGCGGGGTGCCCGTCGTGCGTGCAGTCCCCCAAGTGCGGCAACGGGAACGAGCCGCTCGACAAGCAGGCGGCGGTGGCCGTGCTGGACGCGGTGCTGCGCGTGGTGGCTGCCAAGGTCGACGCGCTGACCCCCTGACGTCGGCCGGGTGATGCCGGCACGGGCGCGGAACCACCGCGAAGCCGGGTCGGACAGTTCCACGCGCGGTTGGTCTCGACCACGGCGCCGGTCTCGATGTCGCGCTCCCGGCCTCACGAACGGTCCCGGATAGGCGGTCGGCCGCTCCGTTGTCCTCGTCCTTGATGGCGTCCGTGTCGATCAGCGACCTGACCCTCCTTTGTGGACGATCTGTGGTCGCTCCATCGTGGACGGAACGCCGCACGGTCCGGACTCGACACTGCGGCCACGGTGGGAGAACGGCAACGCGCCGGGGGCCGGAGATCCGGCAACCCCGGCGCGTTGCGCTGCGCCAGGCGCGCGAGGAGCGGCCTCTACCGCTCGGGTCGGCGCGCGGTCAGCGGTCGGGAATCGGCGGGGCGTCCGTCGGCGCGGAGGCTATGGGGAGGCATTGGCCTCCGCGCGCGACGTCCATCCCTGGGGCCAGGTGCTCGCCGATTGCCCGATGCTGGCCGCGCCGCGGGAGGTCGGCTCCTCCTGCGAGCGCCCGGCATGCTCCCCGTCCCATTGCCGGCCACCAGGTTGCGGGAGCGGCGCCGGGCAGCGGGACGGGTTGGCTGCGGTGGAGCGGCATTGCTGCGGAACGCCCACCGCGGGCGGGCCGGGAGGGTGCTCCCGGCGAAGCGTTGTGGTTCACGGGTACTGCTGAGCGCATCCCACTCGATCCCTTTGGTGTGGTCCGGTGTCAGTCGGCGGTGACGACGAGGCCGCCGGCCGACCGGGCGTGCGTCGCGCCCGTGGTCAGGGCGTCGACGAGCGCGTCCTGCACGATGCTCGACTCGGGCATCTGCCAGCCGCAGATCTCCGGGCGGACCCGCCAGTGGACGACGCCGTGCTGCAGCGGGGTCGGCGGCAGCGGCACGTAGCTGCCGTCGGCGTGCAGGGTCAGGTCGCCGTGCTCGGCGAGCGGGCGCTCCAGCCGGTGGCCGGCGGTGACCAGGAAGGTCCACCGGTCGTCCGGGGTCGCCATGATCGGAACGGGGAGACCGACTCCGCGGAGCACACGCGCGGCGCCACGACCCAGGTGACCGGGTACCTCGATGGCGTCCAGCTGCACGCCGGTCGCGAGCAGGAGGCTGTAGGGCCGGCCGGTCCACCAGGTCGCGACCTGCTCCGGCTTGGTACCGATCCGGTCGTGCCAGTCCGGGTGGACGGGTCGCGGCCCGGTTTCCTCGTCGTCCTCGCGGCCCGCCCAGTGCGAGCCAGCCGGATAGGTGCCCGGCAGTACCGGCCAACCGCGCCACGCGAGGCCGATGGCCTGTGCACGCAGCTCGACGCGGAAGGCCTCCCGCCAGCTATCCGACCAATCCATGTCCAACATCTCGGGTGCTTGCCTCCTTGTACTCGGACGCCCACTTCTCCGTGGTGCCCTGCGAAACACTTAACGACAGGTCCACCGCCCGACGAAACGCGCAGTCGACAACTGGTCGTTGTGGCACGGTGAGCGAATAACGGGATAGGCACGGCTGAAGCCTGGCCGGCCGGTGAACGGCAACTTCTGGTGCCTGGTAACGCCGTTTACCGTCCGAAGACGACCGTTCGACGGGCGCGAACGGGTGCGACGAGCGGTCCCGCGCGGGCCCGTGCTTCCGCCGGACCGAAGCCCGCGAGCACGCCGGGCGGCTGGGCGATCACTTCGACGAGTGCGTCTGAACCGTTCAGCCGGCAGCTGCGTAGCTCGACCCGCATCCGGTCGGTGACCCAGCGAGCCCTGCCGCAGGCGGCCCGCTCCCCCTCGACCACGACACCGGCGGCCGCCAGCGCGGCGAGGTCGGCGGCGCTCGCGGCGCGGTGCCTGGTGGCGGCCGCCGAGCCGAGCCAGAGGACCACCGTGGTCACGGCCAGCAGGGCCGCGATCGCACCCGCGGTCCACACGGTGGCCGCGCCACGGTCGCGAACGCCGAGAGGTCGTCCCGCACGGCGCCAGGGCGTCATGAGGCCTCCCCGGCGGCGCCCGGCTCGGCGACCGCGTAGGCGGCGGCGTGCAGCCAGAGGCCGGGGAGCAGGCCGTTGACCGGCTTCGCGCTGACGTCCACCTGGATGGTGTCGCCGGTGACCGCGATGGCGACGTTCGCGCTGGCGGGAGCGATCCGTGCGGCCGCGTCGCGGGCGCGGTCCGGGTCGCCGCGGGCCACCAGGCGAGCGGCCTCGCGAGCGGCGTCGATGCACCTCAGCTGATCGATGGCGGCCGAGATCGCGCCCAGCGCGAGGGCCAGCACCGTGACGAACGCGCCCAGTGCGATCGCCGCCTCGACCGTGACCGCACCCGCGTCGCGGTCGGGTTTTCGGCGGATCCGGCCGGTCCGGCGCATCAGATCTTCACCGTGAGAGCGCGCTTGACGATCGACGTGATGGCGTTGAGCACGTCGTCGCCGGTCACGATGCCGTAGAGGACCACCGCGAGAGCGGCCGCGGCGATCAGTCCGACGCAGTACTCGACGGTGGTCATGCCGTCGTCGCCGAGGAGGAACTCGGGGCGCGGGCGGATCGGGAAGGGGGTCGGGAGGGGAAACATCGGTCAATCTCCTGATATCGGTGGGTGGTCAGATTGAGAGCCGGTCGGCGAGACCGGCCACGACGGGCGCGATGCCGAGGCAGATGAACGCGGGTAAGAAGCAGACGCCGAGCGGTGCGGCGATCAGGACGCCGGCACGTTGGGCCCGGGCCTCGGCGGTGTCGTTCGCCGAGTCGCGGACCGAACCCGCGAGCGTGCCGACCACGTCGGCGAGTGCGGAGCCGGAGCGAGCGGTGTGCCGGGCGCCGCGGGCGAGCGCCGCGGTGTGCGGGCAGGCCAGGGCCGGCGCCCAGGCGTCGACCGGGTCGGCGCCCATGGCGAGCAGGTCGGCGGTGGCGCGCAGGGCGCGGCCGGAGTCGTCGGGCAGATCAGCGGCGATCGCCGCTACCGCGGTGGGGACCGGGAGTCCGGCGCGGAGACACGCGGCGAGCAGGTCCCAGGCGGCCGCGAGGCCGAGCGGGTCCGGCCTGGCGTTCCCGCCGCGGGCGAGGCGCCGGCTCAGCCACCACGTCGTGGCGGTCGCCGCCACGCCGGTGAGCAGGCCGTGCGGCCAGCCGGTCAACGCGGCGACCACGAGGCCCAGCGATCCGGCGAGAACCATCCGGAGCACGCCCGGGCTCGGCTCATGCCGGCTCCGGCGGCGGGTGCCGCCGAGCAGGGCCAGGCGGGTGCGGGCGATGTGGGCGCGGGACCAGAGCGGAACGGCGGTGGCCAGCAGGATCAGGCTTGCCGGATTCATCGATGGGTCACCTTCCCGGTCCGCAGGTACGAGAGGTGCGGGCACCGGCCACCGTCTGCCCGAGCGACCGGGACGGGTGGCGGCCCTCCCGCGCGGTGTGCAGGACGTCGTTTCCGAACAGGTGGCATCACGGCACGACCTGTCCGGTGAGGCGGCCGCACCAGGCGACTCCGGCGCACAGGAGGGCGACGCCGGTCGCGAGCAGCACGTGGCCGGGGCCGGTGAGCATGCGCAGCGGGTGTGCGCCGATCGCCTCGCCGAGTGCAACGCCGAGTGCGGGCAGCAGCGCGAGGACCGTGGCGCTGGTGCGCGGACCCGCCATTCGGGCCAGCACCTGGCGGGCGAAACGGACGCGTTGCTCGAGGTCGCGGCCGGCAGCATCGAGAAGGTCGGCCAGGGGCAGGCCGTGGCGCTGGGCCAGCGTCCACGCTCGCGCCACCCTGGCGAGGGCGGCCGCAAACGCATGCGGTTGGGTCGCAAGCGCTTGCGACCGGGTGGCGGTGGTCAGGCGCGGGTGGTCACCGACCATGGCGCCTGCCCCCGTATGGCGGGCTTCGTCGTAGCGGCGATCGGCCGGGGTGGGACGAACGCGGCTGCCTGGCCGGGCGGTGGCGAGGAGGCCGCCGGCCGCCGGTCGGGCGGCGGGAGACGTCGGGCTGCTGCCTTCCGGCCCGGTGCGGTGGCGGTCGGGCGTGGATCGGGCGTCGTCGCGGTGAACGTCACCGGGATCGGTCGTGACGGCGACGGATCGGGGTGCGGCGCCGCTGGTCCGGGCCGCGGCGAGCGCCAGGTGGATGTCACCGCCGAGTCGTGCGGCGGCGGCCATGGCGCGCATCGACGCGGCTGCCGCGGGATGGGCGTCGACCGCGGCCGCCTCGGCGGCGTCGGCGGGGTGGGCACCGGCGCGCAGGCCGGCGACGAGCGAGTGGATCGCCTCGGCGAGGCCGTCGATCGCCGACAGGCCACGGTGCAGGTCTCCCCTGGCGCGCCGGCGACGCCACACGGTGACGGTGGCGAGAACCGCCGCGATGGCACCACCCGGGCCGGCGACCAGCCATCCCGCCACGGCGGCGGCCGCGGCGAGGCTCACCGAACTGGGGCGGGGCGGACGGATCCGGCGCCGGCGGTGGTCACCGGTGAGGTCGCGCAGGCGCCGCGCCGCGGGCGTGGTGGTCCAGCACAGCAGGGCGGCGGCGCAGCAGAGCAGGCTCACCATGGCGGTCGCACTCCCCTCGTGTCGAGCAGGCCGGCGAGCGCCTCCCGGGACGCGGGCACCACCCGCACGCACTCGCGTGCGCGCTCGAGCACGCCGACCTCGGCAAGGCGGCGGGAACCGTCGGCGCCGCGGCGCATGTGCAGTACGACCTGGAAGGCCGCGGCGAGCTGGCTGTGCAGGGCCTCCCGATCCAGCCCGCCGAGCGCGGCGAGCGCCTCCATGCGGGCGGGCAGTTCGGCCGGGGAGTTGGCGTGCACGGTGCCGGCGCCGCCGTCGTGACCCGTGTTGAGCGCGTTCAGCAGACCGCAGACCTCGGCACCGCGGACCTCGCCGACGACGAGCCGGTCGGGGCGCATGCGCAGGCCCTGGCGGACGAGGTCGGCGAGTGTCACCTCGCCCGCTCCCTCGACGTTCGGCGGGCGCGCGATCAGCCGCACGAACTGCGGATGGTCGGGCTGGAGCTCGCCGGCGTCCTCGACGGTCACGATGCGCTCGCGGTGGGAGACGCGGCCCAGGAGGGCGCTGAGCAGCGAGGTCTTGCCGGCACCGGTGCCGCCGGTGACGACGAAGGCGAGGCGGGCGTCGACCACCGCGTCGAGCAGGTGGTGGGTGGGCTCGTCGAACGTGCCGAGGCGGCGCAGGGCGGCGAGGTCGTGGCCGGCGCGGCGCAGGACGCGCAACGAGATGCAGGTGCCGTCGGCGGCGACCGGCGGGAGGACCGCGTGCAGCCGGGCCCTGCCGAGGGCGCCGGCCGGCAGCCAGGCGTCGACGAACGGCTGGGCGTCGTCGAGGCGGCGGCCACAGGTCAGGGCGAGCCGCTGGGCGAGGCGGCGGACGGCGTCCTCGTCGGGAAACGTGACGTCGCTGCGGCGCAGGCCGCCGTCGCCGTCGAGCCAGACCTGGTCGGGGCCGGTGACCAGTACGTCGGTGACGCCGGGGGCGCGGAGCAGCGGATCGAGCGGGCCGGCACCGACGAACTCCTGGCGCATCAGGCGAAGGGCGTCGAGGACGTCCGCGTCGCCGACGATGCCGCCGGCCTCCTCGCGGACGGCGCGGGCGACCTCGGCGGAGGTGATCTCGTGGCCGCCGCCGGCGAGCCGGCCGCGGACTCGCTGGACGAGGTCTGCGGGCACGTTCATGATGGCTGGTCCGATGTGGACGGAAGCAGCGACCAGTCCGGTGTGGATGGAGCGGCCGGACGCAGGCACGGGCTCGATGACGGGTGCCGTGCGGACGCCGCGGTCCGCAGGGAGCCGAGCAGAAGCACGCAGGACCGCGGCACGGCCGACGAAGTGGACGGCCGGGCGGTCGGCGGGGTGAGCACCGGGGACTCGTTGCGGCGCTCGGGGTCGTGGGCCGGGCGGATCATGATGCGGCTCGCAGGGGTGACGGAAGTTGCTGGGCTGCGCAGGGTTCGCAGACGGACGGGGTGCCGGCGTTGTACGGGCACGGGTGGGCCGAGACCGGGCAGCGCGGCAGCCGGTGGGCGGGCGCCGGCGCGGGGCGCGGTGAAACGGCGGGCAGCGCGCCGCGGCGGGCGTGGGGGGTCATGACGCTGCTCGCAGGGATCGGGTCGTACGCAGGGGTTGGGCGGCCAGTTCGGCCAGGGTGGTTCTCGCGGCCGTCGCCAGTGGGCCTCGGGGGCGCGGGGCGAAGTCGCCGCGGTCGAGCGACTGGGCCAGGTTCGGCTCGGGGCGCATCGCGGTCAGCAAGGGGACGTCGACGGCCTTCGCGACCTGGTCCGGGTGCAGCGAACCCGGCGCCGGGCCGCGGACCACCAGGCGGGCGGTCGTGCCCAGGTCCGCCAGCCGCTCGGCGAGCAGCCTGGCCGACACGCACGCGCGGACCTCGCCGGGAACGACGATCACCGTCAGGTCCACACGGGACAGTGCCGCCTGTGCCGCCGCGTCCAGGTTGCGGGGCAGGTCGCAGATCACCGTCTCCCCCGCCCGCCGGCCCGCCTCCAGTACCGCGGCCACCGCGTCCGGAGCCGGGGCGCGGCCCTTGCGCGCGCCGGAGAGCACCGTGAGCCTCGCCGTCCCCCTGGTCCGGCTCGGCAGCGCGTCGTGCAGGCTGGACGCCGCCACGCGACCGGCGCGCAGGTGCATGTCGGGCCAGCGCAGCCCCTGCTCGGACTCCGCACCCAGCACCAGGTCGAGGCCGCCACCGAGCGGATCGCAGTCGATCAGCAGGGCGCTCTGACTCGTTCTCAGCGCGGTCAGGCCCAGCGCGGCCGCGAACACCGACGCGCCCGCCCCACCACGGCCGCCGACGACCGCCAGCGCTCTACCGGTCGTCGGCGCGGGAGCCTCGGTGGCGTCGGCCAGCGCGCTCACCAGCCAGGACTCGGCGCCGGGCAGCTCGATCACCCGCTCGGCGCCGACCTCCACCGCCCGTTCCCACAGGGTCTTGGGGGACGGCTCGGCGCAGACCACGACCACGGCGTCGCGGCGCGGCAGGCCGGCTCTCTCGCACTGCTCGGCTCCCGCGGCGTCCAGCAGCACCAGCGGCGCCGTGGACCAGCGCAGCCGGGCGGCCGCGGCGTCGGGCACGCACTCCAGGTCGCAGCCTGCGGCGGCCGCCAGCTTCAGCACGTCGTCGAGCAGGTCCTCGTCCTCGACGAAGGCCACCGGACGGTTCGAGTCCACCATGCCCCCTTGGGCCGATCGTGTCGCAGCGGCCGGCGGATGCCTGGCCGCGATGCCACGATCGCCCGGCGTCGCGGGCCGGACAACGCACCAAGATCGACATGTGGACAACCGGGCGAGTTGTGGACAACCCGGCCCGTCCGGCGGGCGGGAGGACAGAACTGTCGGTGGTCACGGACAGTCTGGAACGTTCGGTTAAAGGGACGACCCCCGCCAGGGGGGAGGGACGGGGGTCGTCGGAGGTTCAGCTCCGGGGGGTCGAGCTGAACCCGTCCGGCAAGAAGCCGGACCAGAACACTGTATCCCGTCGCCTCCGGGTCCTGGTTGCAACTTGCTCGAACCGGAACCGGCGCGTCCCGGACCATCCCTCACCTGGTCACGAACACCACCGGAACGGCGGATTCACTACTTATGCTGACGATGTGACCCAGCGCAGCGACACACCCGGAGGCCGGCCCAACGCGGCAGCGTTCTTCGACCTGGACAAAACTGTCATCGCCAAGTCCAGCACGCTGGCGTTCGGCCGCCCGTTCTTCCGCAACGGCCTCATCAACCGGCGCGCGGTGCTCAAGGGTGCCTACGCCCAGTTCGTGTTCGCCGCCTCGGGCGCCGACGCCGACCAGGTCGAACGCATCCGCGCGCACCTCGCGGCGCTGTGCGCCGGCTGGGACGTCGCACAGGTCCGTGCCATCGTCGAGGAGACGCTGCACGACATCGTCGACCCGCTGGTCTACGCCGAGGCCACCGAGCTCGTCGCCGCGCACAAGGCCGACGGCCTCGACGTGGTGATCGTCTCCGCGTCCGGCGCCGAGGTCGTCACGCCCATCGCCGAGATGGTCGGCGCCACGCACGCCATCGGCACCCGGATGGTCGCCGCGGGCGGCCGCTACACGGGCGAGATCGAGTTCTACTGCTACGGCGAGAACAAGGCCGCCGCGATCAAGGAGCTGGCCGCCGAACGCGGCTACGACCTGGCCGCCTGCCACGCCTACTCCGACTCGATCACCGACCTGCCGATGCTGGACGCGGTCGGCCACCCGACGGTCGTCAACCCGGACAAGGGACTGCGCGCGCTGGCCGCCGAACGCGGCTGGCCGGTGCTGTGGTTCAGCAAGCCGGTGTCGCTGCGCTCGCGGTTCCCGGCGCCCTCCGGCACGGCCGTCGCGGTCACCGCGATCGGGCTCGGCGCGATCGCCACCGCCGGCGCCACGTGGTACGGAATCCACCGCCGTCGGAAGCGGTGACCCGCTCCACCCGGACGGCGGTACCCGGCCCCGGGGAGACCGCCTATGAGCTGCGGAAAGAGCCTGCAGAATACGCTCACGAAGAGTGAGAGTCGACACCTACACGGCTCTGTAACGGTGCACCCGACTGTGGCCTTGAAGTGACCTCCATCACTGGGTAGAAAGGACGTGCGGACCCCCGATCGGCCAGGGTCGGAGCGGAAGAGAAGTTTCGACCACCCCGGTGGGGCTCCGTGCACAGAACACCGGGCACCCACGCGCAGCCAGCCGCGGGAGGCATGTCGTCAAGGGACTGCGTACCGGGACGCCGGACGCCGAGGCCAGGTAGGTACGACACTGTTGCACGCTTGGTAACCCGAGCGTTCTGTGCGGGCGATTTGGGCGATCCCGCCCACGGCAACGTGGGCTGGGGTCGCCCTTTTCCTGCCCTGGAATCGACGGCCACGACAGCGGGCTCATTGGGCCGAACGCATGCTTGCCGCCCCGGACCTCACGTGGGTAACTTACCGGTGCTGCTTGCTATCGGTTAAGAGGTTACGGAGTGCCCCTGCTGGCCGGCCAGGGAGGCCGTTGTGCCCATGTCTCGTTCATCCGCCCGTCGCAGTCTGTCCGTGGCGATCGCCGTGATCGCGAGCTCGGTGATGGTTAGCGGGGTGAGCCGGGCGGACGTGTCCGGTGCGTCGCGGGCCGCGCCCGGCGGGCAGGACGCCCTTCTCGCCCAGGCACGGGCGCGGCTGCACGGCCTGTCGCTCGACCAGAAGATCGCCCAGCTCTTCGTCATCTCCGTGTGGGGCCAGGCCGGAGACGAGGCCAACCCCACGAACCGGGAACGCTACGGCGTCGACACACCGGCCGAGGTGATCGAGAAGTACGGCGTCGGCGGCGTCATCTACTTCAACAACAGCAGCACCGACAATGTCGACAGCCCCGCGCAGATGGCCGCCTTCTCCAACGGCCTGCAGCGTGCGGCCATCAGGCACAACACCCACCTGCCGCTGACCATCGCGATCGACCAGGAGGGCGGCAACGTCACGCGGCTCGAGTCACCGGCCACCGAGTTCCCCGCCAGCATGGCCGTCGGCGCCGGGCGCAGCACCGCCGACGCGACCGAGCTCGCCACCATCAACGCCACCGAGCTGCGCGCGATGGGCATCAACCAGAACTTCGCCCCGGTGGCCGACGTCAACTCCAACCCGCTGAACCCGGTCATCGGCGCCCGCAGCTTCTCCTCCAGCCCCGAGCTCACCAGCGACCTGGTCACCGCCGAGGTCGAGGGCTACGAGCGCGGCGACCGGCTCTCCCGGACCGTGTCCGCCACCGCCAAGCACTTCCCCGGCCACGGCGACGCGTCGACCGACAGCCACACCGGC
Source organism: uncultured Actinomycetota bacterium (assembly GCA_963727495.1). Lineage (GTDB taxonomy): Bacteria > Actinomycetota > Actinomycetes > Mycobacteriales > Pseudonocardiaceae > Actinophytocola. The sequence goes on from CAVSGQ010000006.1 coordinate 507,514, forward strand.
CTGCCGAACATCGACCGCACCGAGGCCGAGTGGCGCCGGTACGACCTGCCGCCGTTCAAGGCCGCCGTCGACGCCGGCATCGACTCGATCATGACCGCGCACATCGAGGTGCCGAGCCTGGACCCGACCGGCGTGCCGGCCACGCTGTCCAAGCCGATCCTCACCGGCCTGCTCCGCGGCGAGCTGCACTACCGCGGCGTGATCGTCACCGACTCGCTCGGCATGGGCGGCGCCAACGTCTTCCCGGCCGAGGAGATCCCGGTGATGGCGCTCGAGGCGGGCGTCGACGTGCTGCTCATGCCGCCGGACCTCGACCTCGCCATGAACGCGGTCAAGAACGCCGTGCGCAGCGGCAGGCTGACCGAGCGGCGCATCGACGAGAGCGTGCTGCGGATCCTGTTGCTCAAGCTCAAGCGGGGCATCCTGACCAACCCGTTCGTCGACGAGCGCAAGGTCGGCTCGATCGTCGGCACGCCCGACCACATCGCCCGGATCCAGGCCATCACCGACCGCACCACGACCGTCGTGCGCAACGACGCGAACCTGCTGCCGCTCGCGCAGGCTCCGGCGAAGGTCCTGGTCACCGGCGTCGGCGACACGGTGTACACCGGCCGAAGCCCGCAGTGGCTGGCCGACAGCATCGCCGTGCGCGGCTCGGCCGCCACCGCGCTCCCGACCGGCCTGAACCCCTCCCAGGCGGCGATCGACTCGGCGGTGGCCGCGGCGAACGAGTCGGACCTGGCCGTCGTGCTGACCAATAACCTCAGGGGACACTCGAGCCAGCGGGCGCTGGTCGACGCGCTGCTCGCGACGGGCACGCCGGTCGTCGCGGTGGCCTCGCAGATCCCCTACGACGCCGGCTTCGTGGACGCGCCGACCTGGGTCGCGACCTACAGCTGGCGGGCCGCCTCGATGGAGTCGCTGGCCAAGGTCCTCTACGGCGAGATCTCACCGCGGGGCAAGCTCCCGGTGGACGTCCCGACCGGCGAGGACGCGGACACCATCCTGTACCCCTTCGGCACGGGGCTGACGTGGTGAGCCTCGACCGGCGGCGCTTCCTCGCCGCGTCCGCGCTCGCCGCCCCGGCGCTGACCGTCGCCTCGGCGGCCCCGGCTGCGGCCGACCCCGCCGCCCCGGCCCGGCCGGGCCACGGGCACCGCGGTGTCACCCCGGCCGCCGACCTGCTCGCAGCGGAGGGCTGGCGGCGGCTCGCGGGCCGCAGGGCCGGCATCCTCACCAACCCGACCGGCGTGCTGCGCGACCAGACCCACATCGTCGACTCGATGGTCGCCGCGGGCGTGGCGCCGACCGCGGTGTTCGGCCCGGAGCACGGCTTCCGCGGCACCGCGCAGGCGGGCGGGTCCGAGGGCGACTACCTCGACCCGCGCACCGGCATCGCGGTCTACGACGCGTACGGCGCGACCGCGACGAAGCTCGCCGGGCTGTTCACCAAGTCCGGCATCGACACGCTGGTGTTCGACATCGCCGACGTCGGCTCCCGCTTCTACACCTACATCTGGAGCATGTACACGGCCATGCACGCGTCGGTGCTGACCGGCACGTCGGTCATGGTGCTCGACCGGCCCAACCCGGTCGGCGGCCGCGCGCGCGGCCCGATGCTCGACCCCGCGTTCGCGTCCGGGGTCGGCCGCAAGCCGATCGTCCAGCAGCACGGCATGACCGTCGGCGAGCTCGCCAGGCTCTTCGACGCCGAGTTCCTGCCCGCCGACGCGGGCGGGCGGCTGGAGAGCCTCGAGGTGGTGCGGGCCGAGGGCTGGCGCCGCGACGAGCTGTTCGACGAGACCGGACTGGAGTGGGTGCTGCCCAGCCCCAACATGCCGACCCCGGGCACCGCGCTCGTCTACCCCGGCACCTGCCTGTTCGAGGGCACCGTGCTCTCCGAGGGCCGCGGCACCACCCGGCCGTTCGAGATCATCGGCGCGCCCGGGATCGACTGGCACTGGGCCGAGGCGCTCAACGCGGCCGGGCTGCCGGGCGTGCGGTTCCGCGAGGCCTACTTCGCGCCGACGTTCTCCAAGTGGACCGGCGAGACGTGCGGCGGCGTCCAGCTGCACATCACCGGCGAGCACCGCTTCGACGCGATCGACACGGCGGTCACCATGCTCGTCACCGCACGGCGGGTGCACCCGGACGTGTTCGGCTGGCGGCCGGACAACTACATCGACAAGCTCTCCGGCTCCGACCGCCTGCGCCTGATGATCGACGCCGGCGCCGGGGCCGACGAGGTGATCGGCGCCTGGCGGGGCGAGCTCGCCGCTTTCGCGAAGCTGCGCGAGCGGTATCTCATCTACCGGTGACTACTTCGAGGTGGCCATGTCCAGGCTGTTCCCCGCAACGCTCGCCGTCCTCACCGCCCTCGCGACCGCCGCGAGCGCGACCGTGACCGCCACCGCCGATCCACGCGGCGCCGGCCATCACGGCGGCGTCACCGGGCGGTTCGACCGGCCGCAGGAGGGCTTCGCGCCGCCGCGCACCGTCCTGCGGGACGGCCCGCCGCGCTCGGTCCGCCTCGACCCGGCACCGATCGACGCGGCGTGGGACGCGATCGAGGGGTGGACCCGGCCCTCGCCGGACACCGGCCATCCGCTGTTCTCCGGCGCGGTCGGCCTGCTCGCGCACGACGGTGTCGTCGTCGAGCGCGCGGCGGCGGGCTACGCGGTGCGCTACGCCGACGCCGAGGGCACCGAGCTGCCCGACGACGCGAAGGTGCCGATGCGCACCGACACGATCTTCGACATGGCGTCGGTGTCGAAGCTGTTCACCTCGGTCGCGGTGATGCAGCTCGTCGAGTCCGGCCAGGTCGACGTGGACGCGCCGGCGGCGACCTACCTGCCGGAGTTCGGCGTCAACGGCAAGGAGTCCGTCACCGTCGCCCAGCTGCTCACCCACACCTCGGGGCTGGTGTCCTGGCTGCCCCTGTGGTCGGCCTACCCGGACGCCCCGTCGCGGATCAAGGCCGTGATGGACGTGGCGCCGCACAACCCGCCGGGCAGCACCTACGAGTACTCCGACCTCAACCTGATCACGCTGGGTGTCCTGGTCGAGCGGGTGACCGGCAAGACGCTGGACAAGGTCGTGGCCGAGCGGATCACCGGGCCGCTGGGCATGACCGACACCGGCTACAACCCGCCGGCGAGCAAGCTGGACCGGATCGCCGCGACCGAGTACCAGTCCGCGCCGCCGCGGGGCATGGTGCGCGGCTCGGTGCACGACGAGAACGCCTGGTCGCTCGGCGGCGTCGCCGGGCACGCCGGCGTGTTCTCCACGGTCGACGACATGGCGGTGCTGGCCCAGACGATCCTCAACGGCGGCACCTACCGCGGGCACCGGATCCTGCGCCCGGACACCGTGCGGGCCCTGCTGGACAACCACAACACGGGCTTCCCCGGGCACGACCACGGGTACGGCTTCGAGCTGAACCAGATCTGGTACATGGGCGGCCTGTCCGGTCCGCGCACGGCCGGGCACACCGGGTATACCGGCACCGACGTGGTGATCGACCCGGCGTCGCGGTCATTCGCGATCCTGCTGACCAACCGCGTCCACCCGAGCCGGAACTGGGGCTCGGTCAACATCGCCCGGGAGACGTTCTGCACGGGGCTCGCGAAGGCGCTCGCGGTGCGGCCGCGGCACGGCCGGGACTCCTGGTACACCGGCATCGGCGACGCCTCCCAGGCCACCCTGACCACGGTGCCCCTCCACCCGGGTGGTGCCGTTCGGGTGAACTTCGACGCCTTCGTCGACTCCGAGGCCACTGATTTTTTGGTCCTGGAGTGGAGTACCGACGGGACCTCCTGGACCGCCCTCCCGATGGACGTCACCGGACCGGGAGCACCGGACAAAACGGTCACGGCACTGTCCGGATCGGGCCACCGGAGCTGGTGGCGAGTCGATGTTCGCATACCGCACGCTGCGGAGATCACACTCCGCTGGCGGTTCACTACCGACGCCCGCTACACCGGGAGAGGAATTCACGTCGACGGCCTGTCCGTCACGGACGGTGTTCATTCGCTCCTCAACGGTGAGAAAGAACCCCACAAAGTGCAGGCAGACGGCTGGCGGCTCAGATCACGGTAGGAAACGAAAACTGGTTGAAACGCTAACAACAACCCCCCAACCATCGATTCCGATGTTGAGCTAGCACGACGAAACCTGAAGTTTCCGCGATGGTTGGGTAGCGTTGTCACCAGACAGCGGCTGCCGTCTTGTTGTCTCAACGGCCTGTTAGTAAGTTTCCCACGTGAGCGCGAGTGTCATGACCACACAACACACTGAGTCAAGTCCTCTGGTTCGCATCCGGTCGCTGCTGCCCGGTCTTGCCCGCGCGGAGCAACGCGTGGCCAAGGTCGTTCTGGACAGTCCGTCAACGGTTGCCCGCCGGAGCATCACCGAGGTGGCCGAGGCCGCCGGTACCAGCGAGACCACCGTCACCCGATTCTGCAAGGCCATCGGCGTCGGGGGCTACCCCGAGCTACGCATCGCCCTGGCCGCCGACACCGCCCGGTCCGAGGTCCATGCCGAGCGCGACCTCGGCGGCGAGATCGCCCCCGACGACGATCTCGGCACCGTCGTGGGCAAGGTCACCTTCGCCGACGCCCGCGCGGTCGAGGAGACCGCGGCCCAGCTCGACATCGAGATCCTCGAGAAGGTGGTCGCGGCGCTCGCCGGGGCCAACCGGGTGGACGTCTACGGCGTCGGCGCCAGCGCGTTCGTGGCCGCCGACCTGCAGCAGAAGCTGCACCGGATCGGCCGGATCAGCTTCGCCTGGAGCGACACGCACATCATGCTGACGTCGGCCGCGGTGCTCGCCCAGGGCGACGTCGCGTTCGCGATCTCGCACACCGGTGCCACCGCGGACACGGTCGAGGCGCTGCGCGAGGCGCGGCGGGCCGGCGCGACCACGATCGCGCTGACCAACTTCCCGACCGCCCCGATCAGCGAGGTGGCCGACCTGGTGCTGACGACCGCGGCGCGGGAGACGACCTTCCGCTCGGGCGCGATGGCCAGCCGGATCGCCCAGCTGACGGTCGTCGACTGCCTGTTCATCGGGGTCGCCCAGCGGCACCTGGCGGACTCGATGAAGGCGCTGGACGAAACCCGGGACGCGGTGGGCTCCCACCGGCTGGAGACCCGCCACGACGGTCGCCGCAAGGTGCGGGAAACCGGTAAGTGATCCTTGGGGGAGGCAACATGACAGTGCCGCGCCAGGCCGTTCACGTCGATTCGCCGACGGAGCGGCGCAACCCGCGCACGACCGACCTGGACCTGCTGTCCACGGTGGACCTCCTGCGGTCGATCAACGCCGAGGACAGACTGGTGCCGGACGCGGTGGCGGCCGCGTTGCCGGCGCTGGCCACCGCCGTCGACTGGGCGGCGGAGGCGCTGCGCACCGGGCACCGCGTGCACTACGTCGGCGCCGGCACCTCGGGGCGCCTGGCCACCCTCGACGCCGCCGAGCTCGCGCCGACGTACAACGCCCCGCCCGACTGGTTCGTGGTGCACCACGCCGGCGGCAGGTCGGCGCTGAGCAGCGCCGTCGAGGACGCCGAGGACGACGACGAGGGCGGCGCGGCGGAGCTGGCCCGGTCGGCGAAGCCGGGCGACTTCGTGCTCGGGCTGACCGCGTCCGGCCGCACGCCGTACGTGCTGGGCGCGCTGCGGGCGGCGGGGGCGCTCGGGGCGCGCACCGGGCTGGTGTTCTCGAACCCGCACGCGAACGGGCTGTCGGACATCGACGTGCTCATCGAGGTGGACACCGGCCCGGAGGCGGTGGCCGGCTCCACCCGGATGAAGGCGGGCACCGCGCAGAAGCTGGTGCTCACTGCGTTCTCCACGGCCGTGATGGTCAAGCTCGGCCGGACCTACTCGAACCTCATGGTCGGCATGCGGGCCACGAACGCGAAGCTGCGCGGCCGCACGCTGCGCATCCTCCGCGAGGCGACCGGGCTGGACATGCGCGAGTGCTCGGCGGCGCTCGACGCGGCACACGGCGACCTGAAGGTCGCGCTGGTGCACCTGATGTCCGGCGTGGACGCCGACCAGGCCGCCGCCGCTCTCGCCGAGACCGGCGGTCACGTGCGCAAGGCCCTGATGGCCCTGCGCACCTCGGTCTGACGACACTGTCGATCCGCCGGGTCCTCGTTCGACGCACGGGTGCACGCATCCGGCGAGAACGGGAGACCCGATGACCTACGCGCAGGTGAACGGCCAGAGCATCTACTACGAGGTGCACGGCACCGGGCGGCCGCTGGTCCTGCTGCACGGCGGGCTGCTCACGATCGGCCTGACGTTCGGCACGATGCTGCCGGCCCTGGCCGCGACACGGCAGGTCGTCGCGATCGAGCTGCAGGGGCACGGGCACACCGCGGACATCGACCGCGAGTTCACCCTCGAACACCTCGCCGACGACGTGGCCGGGGTGCTCGACGAGCTCGGCATCGAACGGGCCGACTTCTTCGGGTTCAGCCTCGGCGGGCTGGTGTCGCTGCGGCTGGCCATGCGCCACCCGGACCGCGCCGGGCGGCTCGCCGTGGCCGGGGTGCACTTCCGGGCCGACGGCTACCACCCGGAGATCTTCGACATGGACGCCCGCTCGGACCGGCTGCCGACCGAGGCGGACTTCCGGCAGATGCACGACGCGTACGTGGCCGTCGCGCCGGACCCGGACCGGTTCGAGGCGTTCGCGGCCAAGGCGTCGGCGCTGCCGGAGCGGCTCGACTGGTCCGCCGCCGACCTCGGCTCGGTGACCTCGCCGGTGCTGATCGTCATCGGCGACCGCGACTTCACCCGCATCGACCACGCCGCGCAGATGCGCGAGCTGATCCCCGACGCCCGGCTGGCCGTCCTGCCGGACACCACGCACATGGACCTGACCCGCCGCGCGGACCTGGTACTCCCGCTGGTCGAGCCGTTCCTCGACTGCTGAGACCTCTCAGCGCCGGTTGCCTCCACGCAGTCTCCGGCCACGCTGGAGCAGGTAGCCACACGCCGCGGCGCACTCGACCATGATGAGCACCGCCGCCGCCTCGGTCGACGGTGAGTCATCTGCCGACGTGCTGGTCAGCGGTCCCACGATGGCCATCAGCACGAAGAACACCAGGCCGACGAGCAGTGTCACGCGACCCGCGATCGACCTGCCGAGCAGCGGCGCCACGTCCGACTGACCGAGGTCGCCCCAGTGACGGCGCAGCAGGACCAAGGCGGTACCGCACATGGCCGCCAACAGGAAGCCGGGTCCAAGAATCGAACCGGCGGAGACCGAGCCGTTCGCCTGCTTCTCGCCGACGACCACCCCGAACACGCCGCCGAGCCCCATGGCCACGAACAGGCCGGTGAGCATCCACAGCAGCTGAAGCGACCGCACCCGGACCTGCTGCGTCACCCGGCCGGCCGGCGCCTCCTCGTGTGGCGGCCGGTGTGTCCCAGGGGGCATCTGTGCGACCGTCGGCGGCTGCCACGCGGGTGGCGGCCACCGGCGGTGCTCGGGCGCCGGCGGCGGTGGCCCGGCCGGGACACGCGGAGACGTCGGCAGGGCGGGCCGGATCCGGGGCTCGGTGGGCGGCTCCGGCCACCTTCGCGGGGTCACCTTCGGACGCCGCAACAGGAGGTCGCCGCTCGTGTCGGTGAGCTTGAGCTTCGGGCCGGGGAGCTCGTCACGCAGCAGGGCCGCCGAGATTCGCTTGTACAGGGAGTTGACGGTCAACGGCTCGCCGGCATTCGGGGAGCCGTTCTCGAGCAACGAGATCATCTTTCCGGTGAACGCGGTGTTGCGGTGGCCTACCGGCGAATGGGACTTCTTGTTCTTCGGCGACGACGCCAGCACGGCGGACCCGCGAACTTCGATTTCCCGCTGTTCCAACGCGACCCCCGACATGGTTCCCAACGCCATGCCCGAATAGCAGCAGTCCAGCACCAGCAGATTCGTTCTCGCCGGGCTGTCCTCGAGTACGTCCTTGACCCACCTGAACGGCACCGCACTCTCGTCCAGTGCGTCGGCGTCGGTGAGACCGACGGTCAGATAGAGCTCGTCCCGGAAGTCATGCCGAAGACCGTGCCCGGCGTAGTACACGAGCAGAAGATCGTCGGTCCGGCCCACGACCTTTCGCAGTCCGGCCATGAACGCGCGCGGGGTATCGGGGCCGTCGACTATCTCGCAGTTCCCCGGGGCGATGACCCCGTGTTCCGGATCGGTCAGCGTGGCGCGCAGGTCGACGAGGTTGTTGCGTACCGCGGGAAGAGGCGGCAGGTGGTCAAAGGTGCTGGCGCCGATCAGCACCGCCCTGGACCGGGCCGGATCAGGCAGGGGCTGCACGTCAGTCGCCGCCGACGGCGCGCCGGCACGCCGTGAGCAGTCGCTCCGCGTCCTCGGCGGAACCGCAGCTGATATCGATCTTCTCCCCGTTCCTCGACGGGCCTCCAGCACGAGCTTGACGCCCAGGCCGACCAGCGCGGTGGCGGACATGGCACCAGCCAAACAGGAAAGCGGGCCGAGAGGCTAGGAATCTCGGCCCGCCCTGTGGGATCCCGTCAACACAGCGAGGAAGGGGGACTCGCACCACCCATGCTGCGAGAGCCCGCACGAACCGGGCTCGAGCCCCGCTGAACCCGCAGGTCAGCCGGTCAGCGCGGCCTCGGCGATGCTCGTCGCCTCGCGGGCGCCGGCCTCGACGGCCTCGCAGCACAGCACCAGCCACCCGGTGAGGCCCTCGTCGGTGCCGGTGGCGAAGCCCGCGGCGGCCGCGGCGTAGCGGTCCGACCGGCGCAGGTAGAACACCTCCGGCACGATCAGGCCCTTCGGGTCCAGCCCGGTCCCGATCGTGGTCAGCCGCGCCGCCGCGCGGGCCACCACGCCGTTCGCGGTGCCGAACGGGGACAGCGCCAGCAGCTCGCCGTGCACGACCGCGACCAGCACCGCGCCGGGTACCGACGTGCCGCCGGCCACGAGCTCGCCCAGCAGGTCCAGCCGGCGGGTCACCCCGCGGCTCGGCCGGGGCCGGCCCAGCTCGTCGTCGCTCGCCAGGTCCGTCGCGGCCAGCACGTGCAGCCGGGCGAGTGCCTGCATCGGCGCGCGCTGCCAGATCGGCACCAGGGTGCCCAGCGACTCGGCGATGCGCAGCGCGCCGGCCAGGTGCGGCTCGTCGACCTCCCCGCCCGCGGGGATCTCCGGGTCGCCGCCGTCCAGCGCGGCCGACGCCCGGGCGGCGCGCACCGACGCCTCGGCGGCCGTCGCCGGCCAGCCGCGGCGGTTGGCCGGGTGCCCGTGCACCTGATCCACCGCCTCGCGGGCGGCGTGCACGGCGTCGCGCACACCGGGCAGTTCCAGCAGCGGCGCCAGCGGATCGGTCACGGCTCCGGACCCTACCGGGTGACATCCGGTCGGGGCCGCGCCGCTCGTGGTCTGGACCTCTATGCGTCCCGCGTCCGCGTGTGATAGCACAGGGCCAGCACTTATCTCATCCCTGGGTCGAGAGGATCCACATCATGAGCGAGCAGCCCGGCCAGGGCCCGACGCTGGACAACCTGCTCACCGAGAGCAGGACGTTCCCGCCGAGCGACGAGTTCGCGCGGCAGGCCAACGCCACCGCGGAGCTGTACGACCGCGCGGCGGCGGACCGGGACGCGTTCTGGGCCGAGCAGGCCGGCAAGCTGGTTTGGGACACGCCGTGGAACCAGGTGCTCGACTGGTCCGACCCACCCTTCGCGAAGTGGTTCGTCGGCGGGAAGCTCAACGTCGCCTACAACTGCGTCGACCGGCACGTCGAGGCCGGCAACGGCGACCGGGTGGCCATCCACTGGGAGGGCGAGCCCGGCGACGGCCGCACCATCACCTACGCCGACCTGCAGCGCGAGGTGTGCAAGACCGCGAACGCCCTGCTCTCGCTCGGCCTCGAGACCGGTGACCGGGTCGCGATCTACATGCCGATGCTGCCCGAGGCGATCTTCTCGATGCTCGCCTGCGCGCGGCTGGGCCTGACCCACAGCGTCGTGTTCGGCGGCTTCTCCGCGGAGGCGCTGCGCTCGCGGATCGACGACGCCGAGGCCAAGCTCGTGATCACCGCCGACGGCCAGTACCGGCGCGGCAAGCCCGCGCCGCTCAAGGCCGCGGTGGACGAGGCGGTCGCGCGCACGCCCACGATCGAGCACGTGCTCGTGGTACGCCGCACCGAGATCGACGTCGAGTGGACCGACGGCCGCGACCTGTGGTGGCACGACGTGGTCGAGGGCCAGTCCGACACGCACACCCCCGAGGCCTTCGACGCCGAGCACCCGCTCTACATCCTCTACACCTCGGGCACCACCGGGAAGCCGAAGGGGATCCTGCACACCTCCGGCGGCTACCTGACCCAGGCCGCCTACACCCACCACGACGTCTTCGACATCAAGCCGGAGTCCGACGTGTACTGGTGCACCGCCGACATCGGCTGGGTCACCGGGCACAGCTACATCGTCTACGGCCCGCTCGCCAACGGCGTGACCGAGGTCGTCTACGAGGGCACGCCGAACACCCCGCACGAGGGCCGGCACTGGGAGATCGTGCAGAAGTACGGCGTGACCGTGTACTACACCGCACCCACGCTCATCCGCACGTTCATGAAGTGGGGCAACGACATCCCGGCCAAGTTCGACCTGTCCTCGCTGCGCGTGCTGGGCTCGGTCGGCGAGCCGATCAACCCCGAGGCGTGGATCTGGTACCGGCGCAACATCGGCGGCGACCGCACGCCGGTCGTGGACACCTGGTGGCAGACCGAGACCGGCGCGATCATGATCTCCCCGCTGCCCGGCGTGACCGCGACCAAGCCCGGCTCCGCGCAGGCGGCGCTGCCCGGCATCTCCGCCAAGGTCGTCGACGACCAGGGCGGCGAGGTCGGCAAGGGCGGCGGCGGGTACCTGGTGCTCGACCAGCCGTGGCCGTCGATGCTGCGCGGCATCTGGGGCGACGACGAGCGGTACCGGGAGACCTACTGGGCACGCTTCGCCGACCAGGGCTTCTACTTCGCGGGCGACGGCGCGAAGTACGACGCGGACGGCGACATCTGGCTGCTGGGCCGGGTGGACGACGTGATGAACGTGTCCGGGCACCGGATCTCCACCACCGAGGTCGAGTCGGCGCTGGTGTCGCACCCGACGGTGGCCGAGGCCGCGGTCGTCGGCGCCACCGACCAGACGACCGGCCAGGGCATCGTGGCGTTCGTGATCCTGCGCGGCGACGCGGTCGCGGACGAGGCGTCCGGCGAGGAGGCGCTCAAGGCGCTGCGCGACCACGTGGCGAAGGAGATCGGCCCCATCGCGAAGCCGCGGCAGATCATGGTCGTGCCCGAGCTGCCGAAGACGCGGTCGGGCAAGATCATGCGCCGGCTGCTGCGCGACGTGGCGGAGAACCGCCAGGTCGGCGACGTGACCACGCTCGCCGACTCCTCGGTGATGGACCTCATCTCCGCGGGGCTGCAGAAGGGCGGCGGCTCCGAGGAGTGAGCACTTGCCGCGGGTAGTTCAATGAGCAGGTGACAGAGCTCAGCGCCGAAGAGCCCGCCCCCGCGCACGCCGGCGAGCCGCACCAGGGCAGCCTGGGCGAGCGGCTCAACTGGCTGCGCGCGGGCGTGCTCGGCGCCAACGACGGCATCGTGTCGGTCGCCGGGCTGGTCGTCGGCGTGGCCGGCGCGACGTCGGACCGCACCGCGATCATGATCGCCGGGGTGGCGAGCCTGGTGGCCGGCGCGCTGTCGATGGCCGGCGGCGAGTACGTGTCGGTGAGCACGCAGCGCGACACCGAGCAGGCCGCGCTGCGTCTGGAACGCTACGAGCTCGAGACGATGCCCGAGGCCGAGGAGCGCGAGCTCGCCGAGATCTACCAGGACAAGGGCCTGTCCCCCGAGCTCGCCGCCGAGGTGGCCCGGGAGCTGACCGCGAAGGACGCGCTGGAGGCGCACGCCGAGGCCGAGCTGGGCATCGACCCGGACGAGCTGACCAGCCCGTGGCACGCGGCGTGGGCGTCGCTGGTGGCGTTCACCTGCGGCGGGCTGCTGCCGCTGGTCGCGATCGCGCTGCCGCCGGTCGCCTGGCGGGTGTGGGCGTGTGCCGGTGCGGTGGCGGTGGGGCTGGTGCTCACCGGCTGGGTCAGCGCGCGGCTGGGCAACGCGATCGTACGCCGCGCCATCCTGCGCAACGTCGGCGTGGGCGCGCTGACCATGGCCGTGACCTACCTCGTGGGCGTCCTGTTCGGGGTCACGACCGGCTAAGAGGCCGCGCAGATTGGCTGGTGGATGCCCGCCGTGATCGAGGTGGATGCATCGCGGTGCCGCGCCGGCGTCGGCGTACTGGACCGTACTTCGATGCCGGCGCGGTGTCGCGAGGCGCCGCCTCGGCGCGGCGGGCGCCGCCGTGCCAATCTGCGCGACCTCTAATATGGATTTCGGAGTGCCGGGAAGCCTGGTCGGCTGCACGATCTGTTCGTGACGCCGAAAGTGAGACCGTGACCCAACGCATCCCCGTCGTGGGCGAGTTCGCCCGTTTCCTGCGTACCGAGACCGTCGGTGGCACCATCCTGCTCGCCGCCACCGCGGTCGCCCTGCTGTGGGCGAACAGCCCCTGGTCGGACTCCTACCACGCGGTGCGCGACGCCCAGGTCGGCCCGCCGCAGCTGCACCTGAACCTGACCGTCGACGACTGGGCCAAGGACGGCCTGCTCGCGCTGTTCTTCTTCGTCGCCGGGCTGGAGCTCAAACGCGAGCTGGTGGTGGGCGAGCTGTCCCGGCTGCGCAGCGCGCTGCTGCCGGTGATCGCCGCGGTCGGCGGGATGGTCGTGCCGGCCGTGGTGGCGCTCGGCGTGGCCTGGGGCGACCCGCGCATCGGCGACGCCTGGGCGATCCCGGTGGCCACCGACATCGCGTTCGCGCTCGGGGTGCTCGCGCTGACCGGCTCCGGGCTGCCGAGCAGCGCACGGGTGTTCCTGCTGAGCCTCGCGGTGGTCGACGACCTGGGCGCCATCCTGCTGATCGCGATCGTGTTCACCAGCGGCATCAACCTGCTGGCCGCGGCGGCCGCGGCCGCGCTGCTCGCCCTCTACTGGGTTCTGCAGCGCCGCCGGGTGCGCACCGCCTGGCTGTACGTGCCGATCGCGGTCGGCACCTGGGTGGCGGTGCACGAGTGCGGCGTGCACGCGACGGTCGCCGGCGTGGCGCTCGCGCTGCTGACCCGGGTCCGCCCGGACGAGGGAGAGGCCGAGTCGCCCGGCGTGCGCCTCGAGCACCGGCTGCAGCCCTGGTCGGCGGGCCTCGCGGTGCCGCTGTTCGCGCTGTTCGCCGCCGGCATCCCGGTCGACGCGGCCGCCCTCGGCCGGCTGTTCAGCGACCGGATCGCGCTCGCCGTGATGGCCGGGCTCGTGGTCGGCAAGCTCGCCGGCATCGTCGGCCTGTCGCTGCTGGCGGTCCGCCTGCGGATCGCCAGCATGCCCTCCGGGCTCGGCAAACGCGACCTGACCGCGGTCGCGATGCTCGGCGGTGTCGGGTTCACGGTCTCCCTGCTGCTCGCCGAGCTCGCGCTGGGCGGGGCGGACATGGAGCTGGCCAAGGGCGCGGTGCTGCTCGCGTCGATGGTGGCCGCGCTGCTCGCCGCCGTGCTGCTGCTGCGCCGCGGCCGCGCCCGGAGCGACACGGAGGCCCCGCCCGGCCAGCTTCCGTGATCGGCACATGGCACGATGGCCCACGTGACCAGTGCGCACGAGAACAACGGCAACGGGACGGGGCTGCCGCGAGTCCCGTCGATCCCGTTGTCCGACGACACGAACGGCGCGGCGGGCGATCAGTCGATCGGGAACTTGGTCAAGGACGCGACCACACACCTGTCCACCCTGGTGCGGGCCGAGGTCGAGCTGGCCAGGTCGGAGGTCACCAAGGAGATCAAGAAGGGCATCACGGGCAGCCTCTTCTTCATCATCGCGCTCGGCATCTTCCTGCCCTTCATCCCGTTCGGCCTGATCGCGCTCGCCCTGGGCTTCAACGACATGTTCGACTGGGAGGCCCATCCCTGGTTGGGATACCTCTGCGTGTTCGGGGTCATCCTCGTGCTGGTGGCGCTGTTCGTGCTGCTCGGCATCCGCAAGGTCCGCTCGGTGCGGGCGCCGAGGCGCACGATCGAGACCGTGAAGGACACCGCGGCCGTGCTGCGCCACCGCGGTGAGGACGGCCAGGACGCCGAGCCGGCCGCGGGCGACGCCGTGCGCCGCTCCTGAGCGGAACACGCCGCTGAGCACCGCCACCGCCGTGCGTCCCGATCCGTCGACCGTGCGCATCGACGGACCGTGGCGGCACCGCGACGTGCACGCGAACGGCATCCGGCTGCACGTGACCGAGGCCGGCGAGGGCCCGCTCGTGCTGCTGCTGCACGGGTTCTGCGAGTTCTGGTGGACCTGGCGCCACCAGCTGACCGCGGTCGCCGACGCCGGGTTCCGCGCGGTCGCCGTGGACCTGCGCGGCTACGGTGACTCGGACAAGCCGCCGCGCGGCTACGACGCGTGGACGCTCGCCGGTGACGTCGGCGGGCTGATCAAGGCGCTCGGCGAACCCCACGCGCACCTGGTCGGGCACGCGTGGGGTGGCATGCTCGCGTGGACGGTCGCCGCGATGCACCCCCGGCTGGTGCGTTCGGTCGGCTCGGTGTCCGCCGCGCACCCGCTGGCACTGCGCCGGGAGATCCGCCGCACCGCGTTGCACCGCAAGGCGACCAACCAGGCTCGCGCGCTCGGCCACGTGTTCCGCGCGCAGCTGCCGCTGTACCCGGAACGCTGGCTCGGCCGCGACGGCGCGGCCACCGTCGAGGCGCTGATGCGCCGCTGGTCCGGTCCGGAGTGGACGGTCCAGCCGGGGTTCCCGGAGGCGGCGGCGCGGTTCCGCTCGGCCATGACGGTGCGCGGCGCGGCGCACAGCGCGCTGGAGTACCACCGGTGGGCGGTGCGCGCGCAGCTGCGCGGCGAGGGCAGGCGGTTCGGCGAGGCCATGCAGCGCGAGATCACCGTGCCGGTACTGCAGCTGTCCGGTGGCGCCGACCCGTGCATCCTGCCGGGCACCGTGCGCGCCTCGGCGGGCTTCGCGCACGGCCGCGTCGAGACCCTGCTGCTGGACGGGGTCGGCCACTACCCGCACCAGGAGGCGCCGGCGGTCACCAACCGCGCGCTCGTCGGGTTCCTGACCGGGACCCGGTAGTTCCGGGCCGTCTCAGGGTCTTCCCTGAGCCCCCGCGGTGGGCGCGGCGACATACTCGATCCCCGGGAAGATCCGCACACGGACGCCACGGGGATCCGCATGAGGCTGCTGCTGCGAACAACGGCACTGCTCGCGTCCGTCGCGACCGGCGCGGTCCTGGCCGGCACGGCGACGGCGGTCGCGTCACCCGGGCCGGGCTGGGGGCCGTGCCCGGAGAACGCTGACGTCGAGTGCGCCGCCGTGACCGTGCCGGTCGACTGGCCCCGGCCGCGCGGCGACACGATCGAGGTGGCCATCGCCCGGCGCGCGGTCGCGCACCCGATCGGCACGCTGCTGTTCATGCCGGGCGGTCCGGGTGACTCGGGGGTGGACCGGGTGGTCGCGGGCAACGCGGTGCCACCGGGCATCGCCGCGCGGTTCGACGTGGTCGGCTTCGACCCGCGCGGCACCAACCGCAGCCATCCGGTGCTGTGCGACGCGGACCTGGTCGCGAACGCGCCGGACGCGGACCCGGAGGGCGGCGCGACGTTCGCGACGGTCGCCGAGTACGCCCGGGGGCTGGGGCGCAGCTGCCGGGAGCACACCGGTTCGCTGGTCGATCATGTGGACAGTGCCAGCGTGGCGCGGGACATCGACGCGATCCGCGCGGCGCTCGGCGAGCGCCGGCTGTCGCTGTACGGGCGGTCGTACGGGACGCTCGCCGGGCAGATGTACGCGGAGCGGTTCCCGTCACGGGTGCGCGCGATGGTGCTGGACAGCGTGTTCGACCACAGCCTGGCGCCGCCGGCGTTCCTGTCGAGCGAGGCGGCGGCCGGCGAGGACACGTTCGGCGAGTTCGCGGCGTGGTGCGCGTCGGAGGTGTCGTGCGCGGCGCCCGGACGGGACGCCCGCGCGGTGTTCGACGCGCTGTACCGCCGGTCGGCGGCGGGCGAGCTGTCCGATCCGGACGACCCGGCGCGGCCGGTGCGGCCGATGGAGCTGGTCCAGCGGACGGTGCGGTTCTTCTACGGCCCGTCGTGGCCCGCGGCCGCGGAGTACCTGCGCTCGCTGACCGCGGCGCGGCCGGCGCGGGCGGCGTCGCCCGGCCTGGCGCCGTTCCCGATCGGCGCGTTCTGCGGCGACCACCGGGTGCGGATCTCCTCGCAGCGGGAGTGGCTCGGGTTGTGGCGGTGGCAGAAGCGGTCCGCGACGACGCTGCGCACGCACTTCGCGTGGCTGCCGGTGTCGTTGTGCGCCGCGTGGCCGGCGGCGGTCGCGAACCCGCAGCACCGCCTGGCGATCCACGCCGCGCCGCCGATCCTGGTGCTGAACTCCCGCCACGACCCGGCGACGCCGCTGTCCTGGGCGCGGAACGTGGCCCGCCAGATCCCGCGCGGCGTCCTGCTGACCTACGACGGCTGGGGGCACGGCGTGATCGACCGCGGCGACTGCACCCGGGCCGCGGCGAGCCGCTACCTGATCGACCTGCGCGCGCCGCGACCGGGGACGCACTGCCCGGCAACCTTGCCATAGTCAGATCATCGGTATATAACGTTCACATGAGCGATGCTCCGCTGCGCGAGCCGACCTTCCTGATCCTGACCGCCCTGGCCGCGCGCCCACAGCACGGGTACGGCATCCAACGTGACGTCGAGGAGATTTCCGGCGGGCGGGTCACCGTGCGCGCCGGCACCCTGTACGCCGCGCTGGACCGGCTGGGAGCCGACGGGTGGGTGGAGGTCGACCGGGAGGAGGTCGTGGACGGCCGGCTGCGGCGCTACTACCGGCTGACCGAGCCGGGCGCGGCCCGACTGGCCGCCGAGGTGGACAGACTGCGGGCACACACCCGCGCGGCGCGGCAACGCCTGCGCGCGCGCCTCACGGGAGGAACGGCATGACGAACCTGGAGGACCGCTACCGCCGGCTGGTCGCCCTGTACCCGCGCGACCACCGGGAACGCCATGGCGAGGAGATGCTCGGCGTTCTGCTGGCCGGAGCCGGGAAGCACGCCCGGCCGGGCCGCGGAGAAACCGCCGACCTGCTGTTCAGCGCGGCACGGCTGCACCTGCGGCGACTGGTCACCCCGGGCGGTCTGCCCATCCGGGACGTGTGGGCCGGTGTGGCCCTGCTCGGTCCGTTGGCCGTGCTGCTCGGCGCCACCGCGGCACTGCACGAACTGGCCTCGCGGTGGCGCGCGGGCACGCTGGCGTCGTTGGTGCGGCCGGCCGGGCTGCTCTCCCCCACCGCGGACGGCATGGGGTGGCAATGGGACGTGCCGGACCTGCCGGTGTGGGTGGTCTGGTTCGTCGTGGCCGTGCTCGCCCTGTTCCGGCTGCGGCGCATCGCCGCGGTCGGTGCGTGGCTGGGCACCGTCGGCTTCGTGAGCGTCCCCCTCATCGATCCCGACCCGTCGATGCGGTGGTTGGTGTGGCATGCCGGATCGGTGGTGTCGGGCATCGTGGTGGCCGCCGCCCTGACCTGGTCACCCGGGCCCGCCCGAGGCTGGGAACTGATGGGGGGCAAGCGTTTCACGCTGGCCGCCGGGGTCGTCGCCGCGACCGTCGTGCTGTTCGCCCTGGCGCCCAGGGTGTCCGAGCTCGGTGAGTCGGTGCTGACGTCGATCGGCTCGGTCATGCTCGTCGGCGGCGCCGTGGCGGCCGGCGGCGCCTGGTCCCGGGCCGGTCACCGGGCGGTGCTGATGCTGGCGCTGCCGGTCGTCGTGCCGGCGGTGCTGGTGTGGACGCTCCCGCTCGATCCGAGCGTCGCCGTGCCGGCGGCCCTCTGGTACGGCGTGATGGTGGTCGCGGTGCCGGCGGTCGTCGGTACGCCCGCCGGGTGCACGCGCGTCCGGCCTGACCCGGCCGACGGGGCAGCGGCTCTTGTGGACGGTCAGGCGGCGCAGCTGCCGGTGGCGACCGCGCGGGACATGCCGGGGGCGGCCCGCACCTCGTCGCCCACCTCGTTGGCCGTCAGGGCGAAGCCGGTCTCCGACTCGTCCACGGCGGCGCCGAAGATCACGCCGATCACGCGGCCCTTGGTGTCCACCAGCGGACCGCCGGAGTTGCCGCTGCGCACCTGCGCGCGCAGGGTGAACACCTCGCGGGTCACCGTGCTGGAGTCGTAGATGTCCGGGCCGGTCAGGTTGATCTTGTCACGCACCCGCGCGGGCGAGGCCGTGTACGGGCCGTCGAGCGGGTAGCCGAGCACGATGCCGTCCTGGCCGGACGTCGCGGGCTCGCCGGCGAAGCGCAGCGCCGGCGAGGGCAGGCCGGGCACCGCCAGCACGGCCACGTCGGTCTCCGGGTCGTAGTGCACGACCCGCGCGTCGTACGGCCCGTTCGAGGTCTCGACCGTCACCTCCGACGTCCCGGCCACCACGTGGGCGTTGGTCATCATCCGCTCGTGCGCGATCACGAAACCGGTGCCCTCCAGCGCGCGCGAGCACGACGGGGCCTTCGCGTGGATCTTGAGCACGCTCGGATGCACCCGCTGCACCACGGCGCTGTTCTGCAGCTTCGGGTCGGGCGGCGCGACCTCCTTGGTCGGCGTCCGGTCGAACGGGTCGACCGCGGCCGGGAAGCCCGACACGTCCAGCAGCCGGCGCAGCTCGTCGGGCAGGTTCTGCGCGGAGGAGGGCATGACGCTGTTGACCCCGCCCAGCACGGTCGAGTCGCGGATCGCCGAGGCCAGGCTCGGCAGCCCGCCGACGGTCACCAGCGGCAGCGCGATCAGCCACGCCACCACGAACACCACCGCGCCCTGCACGATCGCGCCCAGCGCGTTGTCCACTCCGGCGAGCCTCGGCGAGCTGATCCGCTGCCGGATGCTGCGCCCGAGCCACACGCCGAGCGTCTCCCCCAGCGCGACCAGCAGCACGAAGATCGCCACCGCGAAGGCCACCCGGGTGGGCGTCGACTCGATGTACTGCACGATCAGCGGGGCGATCTTGATGCCCGCGATCGCGCCCAGCAGCACCCCGATGAACGCGGGCAGCGCGGTGATCACGCCCTGGCGGGCGCCCGAGATCGCGGCCAGTACCGCCAGCCCGATGACCAGCAAGTCGACCCAGTTCACCCGTCAACCTCCCCGAGAGCTGAGCCAACTGAACGCCATGCGGCGTCAAGATCCCGTATGTCCGTACCGTCCCACGGCCGCTCCCAGCCGCCGGCCTGGAGCATCAAGGTCAGCAGCGCGGCCGTGAACCCCCACACGAGCATGCCGGGCAACGCGAACGCCGGGCCAAGGAAACCAGACGGATGGCGCAACTGGAACCTGTTGGCCGGATCCGCCAGGTCCGCGAGTGGCGCCCGGGCGACCGCCTGGGTCTCCGCCGGGTCCACCGCCCACACCCGGCTCGGCTTCTCCCAGTGCGCCAGCACCGGCGTCACGTGGAACCGCGACACCGGGATGTGCAGCCGCGGCAGCAACGCCACCGGCCGCACGCCCGACGGATCCAGCCCGGTCTCCTCCACCGCCTCGCGCAGCGCCGTGTCGACCGGGTCGCGGTCGCCGGGCTCGGCCGAGCCGCCCGGGAACGCGACCTGACCGGAGTGCGCGCCGCCGCCGTCGGCCCGCAGCTGCAGCAGCACGTCCGGGCCGCGGGCGTGCTGCTCGCCGAGCAGGATCAGCACCGCGGCGTCGCGCGCGTCCTCCGCCGGCGGTGCGAGCCGCCGGAACAGCGTCTCGTCGAGGTCCCCGGTGGCCTTCACCAGCCGGGACATCCACGGGGGCACGTCGGCGGGGTCGACGAGCGGCCCGGCCGCGGTCACGCCGCGGCCCCGTAGCGCGCGACCGCCCGCCGGATCTGGCCTACCGACCCGAACAGCCGCGGGTCCGCGACGAGGCGCACGGTCCCGTCGGCGCCGACGACGTAGCTCGCCGGCAGCCCGGCCGGCAGCCGCAGCGCCCGGCCGGCCGCGCCGTCCGGGTCGGCGAGCGTGGGCAGCCGCACCTTCAGCGCGGCGAGCAGTTCGAGCGCGTCGGCCGGGGTGCTCTGCACCGCGAGCCCGACGACCGGGACCGCGTCCGGCTCGGCGGCGTACCTGGCCAGCAGCGGCAGCTCCTCCTTGCACGGCACGCACCAGGTGGCCCAGACGTTCACCAGCACCGGCCGGCCGGCGAGCACCCGCGCCAGGTCCACCGAGGACCCGTCGGCCAGGCAGTCCGCGCGCACCCCGGACAGCGCCCGCAGCCCGGGCGGCGTCGTGCCGGTCGAGACCGGGCACGGGGGCAGGTCGGCGTCCGCCCGGGCCGCCGCCACGTCGGACGCGGGCGGGTCCGCCGGGGCGGGCGCGGGGTCCTCGTCGCGCGGCCAGATCGCGATCACGGCGGCCACCACCAGGACGAGCCCGGCGATCGACCACCGCGCCGCCGGCCACGCCCTGGTCACGCCGCGCCGCCCCGGCCGGGCTTGTAGCCGTTGCGGGTGCGCTCGGCGAGGTCGAGGAGGTGTTCGGCCTCCTCGCCCTTCACCAGCTTCGCGGCGATCTCGAACTCGGTCGGGCCGGCGCCGAAGGACGGGCAGTCCTTCGCCAGCACGCAGGCACCGCACGCGGGCTTGCGGGCGTGGCACACCCGGCGACCGTGGAAGATCACCCAGTGCGACAGCATCGTCCAGTCCTTGCGCGGGATCAGCGCGCCGATCGCGTGCTCGACCTTGACCGGGTCCTGCTCCTCGGTCCAGCCGAAGCGGCGGACGAGCCGGCCGAAGTGCGTGTCGACCGTGATGCCGGGGATGCCGAAGGCGTTGCCGAGGATGACGTTCGCGGTCTTGCGGCCGATGCCGGGCAGCGTCACCAGGTCCTCGAGCCGGTCGGGCACCTCGCCGCCGAACCGCTCGACGAGCGCGGTGCCCAGGCCGATCAGCGAGGTCGTCTTGTTGCGGTAGAACCCGGTGGAGCGGATCATCTCCTCGAGCTCGGCCCGGTCGGCACCCGCGTAGTCGGCGGCCGTGCGGTAGCGCGCGAACAGCGCCGGGGTGGTCAGGTTCACCCGCACGTCCGTGCTCTGCGCGGAGAGGATCGTGGCGACCGCGAGCTCGAGCGGGGTGGTGAAGTCCAGTTCGCAGTGCGCGTCGGGGAAGGTCTCGGCGAGCGCCCGGGTCATCCGGCGCGCGCGGCGCACCAGCGCGGTGCTCCGGGGCACGGCGGCGAGCTTTTGTCGACGCCACTGCGGGGTAGTTGTCGGGTGGCTACGGCGGCCACCCCGCTAGCCTACGCGGCCTCCACTGAACCTCGACCGTGCGGCCCGGACGTCCTCTGAGTGCGGACCCGTCGAGACACGCCGGACGGCCCGCCGTCCGCGCCGTCCGCACCGACGTGAGCGAGGATCGACGACACTATGGCTGTCTGGTTCGTGTTCGCAGTGCCGATCGTGGTGATGTTCTTCGCCCTGTTCATGGAGCGGGTGGAGTCCCGGCTCCGGCACGTCGCCGTCCAGGAGGACGAGGTCGAGGAGCTGCTGGAGAACGCGCGCCCGGACGAGGTCCGCGCGCTGTTCACGGGCACGGCATCGGGCGTGCGCTGGAGCTGTTCCGGCTGCGCCGGAAGGGCCGCAGCAAGCCCCGCCGCACCAGGGTCCGCGTCTGAGTCCTACTCGGGAGTACCCTCGCATCCTGCTAGGGCCGCACCGGCTCGACCTGCGGTGCGGCCCTGCGACGTGATCCACGGCACACGCCCTACACTTCCCGTAGTGATCAGGGGCGCCGATGCCCGGGTCGAGGGTCGGCCGCGCCGGCTCGAGTCTGATGGGAGGAACGAAGGTGGACGAGACCCTTGCCAGGGCCGGCATCTTCCAGGGCGTCGAACCCGCTGCCGCCGAAGCGCTGGCCCAGACGCTGGAGACCGTCGAGTTTCCGCGCGGGCACGTGATCTTCGCCGAGGGCGAGCCCGGCGACCGCCTGTACATCATCCAGTCGGGCAAGGTGAAGCTCGGCCGCAAGTCGCCCGGACGGCCGGGAGAACCTGCTGGGCATCGTGGGACCGGCGGACATGTTCGGCGAGCTGTCGATCTTCGACCCGGGTCCGCGCACGTCGACCGCCACGGCCGTCACCGAGGTCGTGGCGAAGACGATGGACCGCCCGGCGCTGCGCAGTGGATCGGGACGCGGCCGGAGATCGCCGAGCAGCTGCTGCGGGTGCTGGCCCGCAGGCTGCGCCGGACGAACAGCATGCTCGCCGACCTGATCTTCACCGACGTGCCGGGCCGGGTCGCCAAGGCGCTGCTGCAGTTCGCGCAGCGGTTCGGCAGTCGCAGGAGGCCGGGCTGCTGCGGGTCATGCACGACCTCACCCAGGAGGAGATCGCCCAGCTCGTCGGCGCCTCCCGGGAGACCGTCAACAAGGCGCTCGCCGACTTCGCGCACCGCGGCTGGCTGCGGCTGGAGGGCAAGAGCGTGCTGATCCTGGACCCGGAGCGGCTGGCCCGCCGGGCCCGCTGAGCATCCGGAGCGGGGTCCACCTGACATAAGAAGAAGCCGGGCGCCGCCCCCGACGCGGCGCACCGGCTTCTTGCTGTGCGTGGACCATCCCCCGACGGTCCACGCTCCCCGCCCTCCGGGCGTTAGGCCCCGACCCACGGATGCCGGAGGGAGCTCTCCTAGGTTCAACGTACCCGGCCCCGGATCGTTACCGGAGCGGCCGAAGTACGCACTCGCTTGACGTTGACCAGGACTCTCTCGCATACCCGCGCGTTGTGCGGGTTCCACGAAATTCCCGCTACCGTTACCGAACTGAGACCTCCGGCGCAATTTACTGGTACGCGCGTACCAAATCTTGCATACTGGCACGCGTGTCCCACTCTGCTCGTCTCTCCGACTACCGTGCCGCGCTGACCACGCCGGGCGCGGGCGTGCCCGCGCTCATGTCCGTGCTGGCCAGGATGCCGATCGCGATGGTCGGCCTCTCGCTGCTGCTCTACGTGCAGCGGGTGACCGGCTCGTTCGCGATCGCCGGCCTGGTCTCGGCGGGCTCGCTGGTGGGCGTCGCGATCGGCGCGGTGATCCAGGGCCGGATCATGGACCGGCTCGGCCCGACCCGCCCGCTGCTGGTCACGACGGTCCTGTTCGTCGCGGCGGTGGTGACCGTCGTGTCCGCCGTCGAGATGCGGGCGCCGACCGCGGCGCTCGTGCTGCTCGGCGGGGCGGTCGGGCTGGCCGAGCCGATGGTCGGCTCCGCGTCGCGGGCGCTGTGGGCGCACCTGGTGCCGGCGGGCCCGCTGCGGCACGCGGCGTACGCCTACGAGGCGATCAGCATGGAGGTGTTCTTCATCCTCGGCCCGGCGATGTCGGGTCTGCTGGTCGCGGCGCCGTGGGCGGGCACCGGCGTGGTGGCCGGCGCGGCGTGCATGGTGGTCGGCGGCGTCGGGTTCGCGCTGAGCGCGGCGGTGCGCGGGGTGCGGCCGGCCCCCACGACGCGTTCGCTGCTCGGCGCCCTGGCCAGCCCCGGCATGATCACCGTCGCGCTGGCCGCGCTGGGCTTCGGGGTGACCGTCGGCTTCGTCGAGGTCGCGGTGCCGGCGGCGGCCACCCGGGCCGGGCATCCGCCGCTGGGTGGGCTGATGCTCGCCGCGTGGTCGCTGTCCTCGGTCGTGTTCGGCGTGTTCTACACCATGCGCCCGTGGCCCCGGCCGATGCACCTGCGGATGCCGGCGCTGCTCGGCGTGTTCGCGCTGCTGGTCGCGCCGCTGTCGCTGGCGGGCGGCCTGCTGTCGCTGGCGGTGGGGCTGCTGGTGGCCGGCGTGTGGATCACCCCGCAGTCCACGGCCCACTCGACGGCGATCGAGCTGGTGGCCCCGCGCGGCACGGCGACCGAGGCGTTCGGCTGGGTCGTCACGGCCGTGACGCTGGGGCTGGCGGCCGGCCAGTCGATCAGCGGGTACCTGGTGGAGCACGTCGGCGTGCCCGCGTCGTTCCTGGCGTCGAGCGCGGCGGGCCTGCTGATCGCGGGGCTGGTGTGGGCCCGGCGCGCCACGATCACGACCTACGCGCCGCAACGCGAACCGGTGCCCGCGGTCGTTCCCTAGCCCAGGAAGATCGGGTTGGTCAGCGCCACCACCGTTCGTGAACGATCGGCGACGCGGCGACTGTCGGACCCCGGCGCTACGGTGCCGGCATGAACCTCGATCTCACGGTCGACACCGGTGAGCTGGCGGCCGCCGCGTCGGCCCTGGTGCGGCTCGTGCCGGGCAAGCTCGTCGACCCCGTGCTGTCCGGCCTGCTGCTGTCCGCCGGCGGCGGGGGTGTCCGCCTCGCCGCCAACGACCGCGAGCGGGCCGCACGGCTGGAACGGACCGCGCTGGTGCACACCGAGGGCCGGGTGCTGGTGCCGGCCAAGCCGCTGGCCGACACGCTGCGCGCGCTGGAGCAGCCCCAGGTGCGCCTCGTGGTGGAGGGGTCGAAGCTCGCGATCCGCTCCCCCGGCGCCCGCTACGCGCTGCCGCTGCTCGACGTCGACGTGCACCCGGGGGTGGGCGAACCGCCCGCGGCCGTGGGCACGGTCGACGGCGCGCTGTTCGCCGCGGCGCTCGGCACGGTGGCCGCGGCCGCGTCCCGCGACGACGCGCTGCCCATGTTCACCGGTGTGCGGGTCCGGTCCGAGGGCGACCGGCTGATCATGCTGGCCACCGACCGGTACCAGATGGCGGTGGCCGACCTGGCCTGGCACCCGGCCGGCCCGCCGGTCGACGCGCTGGTGCCGGCCGCGCTGCTCGCGGAGATCGCCAAGCAGGCCGAGGGCCCGGTCGCGCTGCACGCCGACCGGGACCGGTTCGGGCTGGTGTGGTCGCGGGCCGGCGGCACCGCGCTGGTGGCCACCGCGGTGCTCGACGGCAGCTTCCTGCACGAGTCGAAGGTGTCGGTGTCCGATGTGGACACCCGGGTGGAGGTGGACGCGGACGCGCTGGCCGGGGCGGTGCGGCGGGTCGGGCTCTACACCGACGCGCGCGGCGTGATGATGCTGGAGGTCGGCGACGGGGAGGTCCGGCTGCGCGGGGCGGACCAGCGGGCGGGCGAGGCCGAGGAGGCGGTCAAGGCCACCGTGGACGGCGGCCGCACCCCGCAGGCCTACCAGGCCCGCTTCCTCACCGACGCGCTGCGCGCGTTCCGCGGCCGGGTGCGGATGCAGATCCAGCCCGGGATGCGCGCGACGGTGTTCAGCTCGGCCGAGGAGGACGAGCTGAACCTGCGGTACGTGGTGATGCCGATGCTGCCACCGAAGCACTGACCTCAGCGGGGCGGGCGCAGGTAGTCCAGCTGCGCGCGCACCGACCACTCGGCGGGCGCCCACAGCGACCGGTCCACGTCGGCGTAGACGAGCTCCACGATCTGCCGCGGCGAGGCGTCCTCGCCGAGCCGGGCGAGGGCGGCGCGCACCTGGTCGAGCCGCTCCTCGCGGTGGGCCAGGTACTCGGCGGCGGTCGCCGCCAGGTCCGGGAGCTCGCGGCCGTGCCCGGGCAGCGCGACCGTGCCCGGCGGCTCCCGGATCAGCACGCGCAGCGTGTCCAGGTACGCGCCGAGGTCGGAGATGACCGCAGTGCCGCGGCCCAGCACGGAGTCGCCGGTCAGCACCGCCGCGCCGCCGCTCGGGTCGTTGGGGTCGTCGGGGCGCACCCGCAGGCACACCGAGTCCGCGGTGTGGCCCGGGGTGTGCAGCACCCGCAGCCGCAGGCCACCCGCCGCGAGGTCCTCGCCGCCGGTCAGCGGCGGCGCGTCCCGGCACAGGGCCGGGTCGAGCGCGCGGACCGGGGCGCCCGCCCGGCGCGCCAGCCACGGCGCGCCCTGGACGTGGTCGGGGTGGGAGTGGGTGAGCAGGATCAGCTCGATCGGCGCCACCCCGGCCACCACCTCCAGGTGCGGCTCGTCCTCGTAGCCGGGGTCGACCACCACCACCGAGTCCGAGCCGGGCGCGCGCAGCAGCCAGGTGTTGGTGCCCTCCAGGGTCATCGAGCCGGGGTTGTTCTCCAGCACCACCGAGGCCACCGGCGTGACCGGCCGCACCTCGCCGTACGCGGGGTGGGCCGTCATGCGTCCGCGCCCGGGGCCAGGTGGGAGGCGGCGGTGTCGTAGCCCGCGTCGCCCGGCAGCACGATGCGCAGCGTGTCGCCGTCGCGCACGACCCGGGGCATCAGCTTGCCGATCACGCGCTCGCGGGACATCGCGTCGGCCACCGACGCGCACTCCTCCAGCTCGGCCAGCGTCGTCCAGGTCGGCGGCAGCAGGCCGACCCGGCCGGCCTTCCACTCGTCGAGCGCCTCGGTCGGGCGTTCCCAGCCGGTGTCGGCCGCCTCGGTGGTGGCGCCGTCCGCCCGCTGCCCGAGCGGCAGCGCGGCCAGGAAGAACCGGGCGTCGAACCGGCGCTTCTCCTCCACCGGGGTCACCCAGTTCGACCACGGGCGCAGCAGGTCGGCGCGCAGCACCAGGCCCGACTCGGCGAGGAACCCGGCCAGCGACAGCTCGCGGTTGACCAGCTGGGCGCGCGCCTCGGCGAAGGGGCGCACGTCCGACACGACCGAGTCCTCGTCCGGCCCGGCGAGCAGCACGCCGGACTCCTCGAACGTCTCCCGCACCGCCGCGCACACCAGCGCGCGGGCGAGCCCCACGTCGCAGGAGAACCGCGACGCCCACCACGCGGGCGGCGGCCCGTGCCAGGCCAGCGAGGTGTCCGCGTCGCGCCGGTCCACGCCGCCGCCGGGGAAGACCGTCATGCCACCCGCGAACGCCATGCCCCGCACGCGTCGCTGCAGGAACACCGCCAGTCCGGCGTCGGTGTCGCGGACCAGCATGACCGTGGCCGCGTCCTTGGGCGTCGCCGGCGGGTCCGGGACCTCGGGCGGGACGAAGCCCTCCGGCAGGGTCAGTTCCTTCGGCAGCTCACGCACACGCCGAGCCTACGCAGAACCGGCCGGGCAACCGGCAGGATGTGACCATGAACGACACGCGGCTGCGAATGGGACTGGTCGGCGCGGGACCGTGGGCGCACAAGGTGCACGCGCCGGGCATCGCCGCGCACCCCGGCACCGAGCTGGTCTCCGTGTGGGCCCGCCGCCCGGAGGCGGCCGCCGAGGTCGCCGCGCTCGGCGGCGCGACGCCGGTGGCCGACTTCGACGACCTGCTCGCCACGGTCGACGCGGTGGCCTTCGCGGTGCCGCCCGCGGTGCAGGCCCCGCTCGCGCTGCGCGCGGTCGAGGCCGGCAGGCACGTGATCCTGGAGAAGCCGCTGGCCGGCACCGTCGACGAGGCGCGGCGGCTGGTGGCGGCGGCCGAGCGGGCCGGCGTGGCGACGCTGATGGTGCTGACGTTCCGCTACGCGACCGAGACGGCCGACTGGCTGGAGGAGGTGCACCGGCTCGGCGGCTGGCACGGCGGCCAGGCGCGGTGGATGTCCGCCACCCTGCTGGACACCAAGTACGAGGCGTCCCGCTGGCGGCACGACGGCGGCGCGCTCGCCGACATCGGCCCGCACGTGTTCGACATGCTCGACGCCGCGCTCGGGCCGGTCACCGACGTGCTGGCCGCGCACTTCGCCGAGCGCGGCGCGATCTGGCACGTCCTGCTCGGCCACGACGGCGGCGCGACGAGCACCGCGACGCTGTCCATGCACACGCCCGCGGTGCCGCCGGTCAACGACTTCGCCGTGTTCGGCACGCACGGCTACCTCGAGTTCGACCCGTCCGGCGACGCGCGGGTCCGCTACGCCGCGCTGCTGGGCGACTTCCTCAGCATGGTGCACAACGGCGGCACCGAGCACCCGTGCGACATCCGCCGCGGCCTGCACCTGCAGCGCCTGCTGCGGACGGTCGCCGACACGGTGGCCGCCGGCCGGACCACCGGTCAGGTGGCCGGCGGGTAGCCCGGTCCCTCCGGCTTGGGCGGCACGCCGTTGATCATCATCGGCCCGCTCCCGGAGGCGCGTGCCTGGCCGAGCCGCCCGCCCGGCCTGCCGTGCCGGCCGGACCACGCGGTGGACGTGCTGCCCTCGTCCTGCTTCTCCCGGCGGGCCAGCTCGTCCTGCAGCTCGCGCAGCAGGTTGCGTTCCTGGGTGTTGAGCACGTCGTCGCCGAACGCGGCGGAGTGCTCGTCCGGGGCGGCCGGGACCAGCCGCGGCCGCGACGGCGGCTCGTTCTTCGGCCGGTTCGCCCGCCGCCGCGGCGACGGGGCCGAGTTCGTCGGCGTCTCGACGCTCAGCGCGGACGGGGGCTGCTCGCCCGGCGTGTCCTCCGGCTCCTGGTCGGGCTCCCGCTCCTGGGTGAACGCGGAACGCGGACCGGCCGGCTCCGGGGCCGGCGTGGGGCTCTGGTCGGCGGCCTGGGCGCGCGGCGCCTCGACCGGCGGTGCCGGCCGGTCGGCGGGCACGGCGGCCTCGGGCCGCAGCGGCACCGGCGGCGGCAGGTCCGGCGCCGCGTCGGGGGCGGCACGCAGCTCGACCGGCGGCGGGACGGTCCGCTCCGCCGCGTCGGGGCGCAGCTCGACCGGCGGCGGCAGCGTGCGCTGCTGCTCCACCGGGAGGGGCGGGTCCACGGGCGGCTGCAGGGCGCGCTGCGGCTCGGTCGGCATCCGGTCCACCGGGGTGTCCACCCTCGGCGGCTCGGGCCGCGCCGGCTCCGGCGGGACGACCGGCGCGTTGCGCGGTTCCGCACCACCGAAGGACGGCTCCACCGGCCGGTCCCCGTACCGCTGCTCGCCGCCGAGTGGCGTCGGTGCCACCCGGACCGGCTCGACCGGACTCATCCGCGGTCCGTCCCCAGAGTCCGGCTCAGCGAAAGGGACCTGTCGCGCGCAGCGCATCGCCTCCTGGTGGTAGTCGGTCGGCTGGTTGCCGTCCACGAGGACCTCGACCGACGCCCGGATCCCGGCGCGGCGCAAGGCGTACTCGACCCGGTAGGCGGTGGCCGGCGGGAACCCGCCGGGACCCACGCCGACCAGCACGACCCGGTGCGGCACCGGCCCGGAGGACGGGCCCGCCGGGGTCAGCCGCCACACGCACCACACCGACCGCACGTCCGGCAGCACGTCGAGCACCTGCCGGACGGCGTCCGCGACGCCCCGGTCCGGCTCCCGGCCCTCGACCGCACCGACCGCGAAGCGGTGCCGGCCCTTCGGCCCCGGCTCGCGTACCGCGACCCGGTCGATGACCGCCGGATCCAGGTAGGTGTCCGCGAACAGCGTCTCCATCTCCCGGTGCTGCCCACCGGTCAGCGAGACGCCGCCCGCCACGAGGCAACCGGCCACGAACTCCAGCGCCCGGTCCAGCTCGGCGGAGGCGAGCATCTGGCGCGCGTCGGCCAGTGCGTCGTCGTCCAGCCGGCCGGCGAGGCTCAGCAGGAGATCGTGTATTCGGATCGGCAACGCGACACCCGGCCGATTCCCCCTTGAGACCTGGGTCACGGTCGACTCCTTCCGCTTGTCCGGGTCGACGGGACGCGAGGAAGGGGCTCAGCCCTGGTGCACGACCATCCCGGGGAGCAACGGCTCGGATGCCGCGAGGGCCGCCTGGTGGTAGGGCGGGAGGTCGATGCCCTCCGGCATCACCTCGACACCCGGCTCGTGCGTTCCAAGCGCCCGCAGCACGCGCTGCAGCTCTCCGGTCAACCGAGCGCAGCCGGCTGAAGCGGTGACCAGCACGATCCTGGTGGCCGGACCCAGGCCGGATCGGTGCCGTCGCCAACTCCCACGCACGTCGACCAGCTCCGGGCGTCCATGCAGGATCGCCCCGAGCACTACCGCTTCGGAGTCACCGGTGTTAATCCGTTCGGGCGACTCCGAGGTGAATGTGTAGTCGACTTCGTCGATTTGGTCCACCCACGGCACGGCGTGCAACCGTCCGGCGTCGGCGCCGGCATCCAGTAGTGCGGCGTTGAGCAGGAGAGATTCACGCGCCGTGATCGCGACACGTTCTCTGAGCAATGTCAGCGGCAGGGCGCGCGCCAGGGCGTCGAGCGCGCCGCCGGCCAGCCAGTCCCGCAGCCGCCACAGCTGCCGGTCCGGCAGCCGGCCCGCGAGCCGGAGGAGCAACTCGTGGCAGGGGTCTTCCATCTCGGGCACTTCGACCTCCCTGTTGGGTCAGGACACCTCGACGACCAGCTCGACCTCGACCGGCACGCCCAGCGGCAGCTCGGCCACCCCGACCGCGGACCGCGCGTGCCGGCCCGCCTCCCCGAAGACCTCGCCGAGCAGCTCCGACGCCCCGTTGATCACCGCGGGCTGGCCGGTGAAGCCCTCCGCGGACGCCACGAACCCGACGACCTTGACCACCCGCACGATCGCGTCCACGCCGACCAGGTCGTGCACCGCGGCGAGCGCGTTCAGCGCGCAGGTCCGGGCGTGCCCCTTGGCCTCCTCGGGGCTGACCTCCTGGCCGACCTTGCCGGTGGCCGCGATCGCGCCGTCGACGAACGGCACCTGGCCGGCGGTGTAGACGAGGTTCCCGGTGCGCACGGCCGGGACGTAGGCGCCGGCCGGCGCGGGCACCGCGGGCAGCTGGATGCCGAGCTCGGTGAGGGTGTCACTCCACGTCACGTCATTCGCCCTTCGGCCGCTTGAGGTAGGCCACCATCTGCTCGCCGGTCGGGCCGGGCAGCACGGTCACGAGCTCCCAGCCGTCCTCGCCCCACTGGTCGAGGATCTGCTTGGTCGCGTGGATCAGCAGCGGCACCGTGGCGTACTCCCACTTCGTCATGAACCGGGACTGTAACCGCCCCTACCGTCGAGACCATGTCCCAGGTACGCCCCGCCACCACCGACGACATCCCGGGCCTGGTCGGGCTCCGCGGCCTGCTGTTCGCGGGCCTGGCCGGCGGCTGGGGACCGCCCACCGCCGGCGAGGGCTGGCAGCGGGCCTGCGCCACCGTGCTCGCCGGCCGGCTGGGCGACGGCTCGCTGCGGGCCCTCGTCGTCGACGGCGAGTCCGGCCCGGCCGCGTGCGGTATGGGGGTGGTCGACCACCGGCTGCCCAGCCCGTACAACGCGAGCGGGCTGGTCGGGCACGTGTTCGGCATCGTCACCGCACCGCCCTACCGGGGGCGCGGCTACGCGCGGGCGATCGTGACCGCGCTGCTCGCCTGGTTCGACGAGCGCGGCCTGACCCGGGTCGACCTGAACGCGAGCGCCGACGGGCAGTCGCTGTACCGCAGCCTCGGCTTCGCGGTGCACCCCGACCCGGCTATGCGGCGAAACCGCTGAGCAGGCCCGGTACGGTTGCCGCGTGGAAGCGTGGCGTGTGATCGCGACCGTCCTGCTGGCGGCCACCGGGTTCGTGATCGTGCTGCTCACCATGGCCAAGACGCGCGACCGGCGGGACGCCACGAGCGGGCAGGTCGCGCTCAACGGGGTGATCAGCTTCACCGTCCTGGTGGTGCTGTGCGTGCTCACGCTGACCGTGCTCGCGCCGGCCGTCACCTGGATCGTGGTCGCGGCCGTCGGGGCGACCGTGACCGTGATGCTGCTCGCTAGTTGAGCGCCTGTCCGGCGCGCCTCGCACCGGTCCACATACCCTGAGGACGTGACCACTTCCGCCATGTGGACCGAGCCGGTCTCCCGGGCGCGCCTGCACGTGGTCACCGGCAAGGGCGGCACCGGCAAGACCACCGTCGCCGCCGCGCTGGCGCTGGCCCTGGCCACCGGCGGGCGGCGGGTGCTGCTCGTCGAGGTCGAGGGCCGGCAGGGCATCGCCCAGCTCTTCGACACCCAGCCGCTGCCCTACGCGGAGAAGCGGATCGCCTCCGCGCCCGGCGGCGGCGAGGTCCGCGCGCTGCACGTGGACGCCGAGGCCGCGCTGCTGGAGTACTTCGCGATGTTCTACAACCTGGGCTTCGCCGGCCGCACGCTGCGCCGCATGGGCGCCATCGAGTTCGCCACCACGCTCGCGCCGGGGCTGCGCGACGTGCTGCTGACCGGCAAGGTCAAGGAGACCGTCGGGCGCACCGACGACCACGGCCGGCACATGTACGACGCGGTGGTGCTCGACGCGCCGCCGACCGGCCGGATCGTGAAGTTCCTCGACGTCACCAAGGCCATGGCCGACCTGGCCAAGGTCGGCCCGATCAAGGGGCAGAGCGACGGCGTGGTGCGCCTGCTGCACTCCCAGGACACCGCGGTGCACCTGGTGACGCTGCTGGAGGAGATGCCGGTCCGGGAGACCATCGAGGCGGTCACCGACCTCGGCCACGCGGACCTGCGGCCGGGTGCGGTGTTCGTCAACCGGGTCCGCCCGCCGCGGCTGCCGGCGCGGTCGCTCACCCCGGCCGCGGGCGGGCGGGTGGACGCCTCCCGCGTGCGGGCCGGCCTGACCAGTGCCGGGCTGGACCTCGCCGCCGAGGACGTCGACGGCCTGGTCGCGGAGACCGTCGAGCACGCCATCCGGGTACTCGCCGAGCAGGACGCCCGCGAGCAGCTCGCCGAGGTCGACCTGCCGGCCCTGGAGCTGCCGGACGTCACCGACGGCATCGACACCGCCGCGCTCTACGAACTGGCCGAGGCCCTGGTCGAGCAGGGAGTCCGATGAGCGCCCTCGATGTCGACACGCTGATCGACGACCCGGACATCCACGTGATCGTGTGCTGCGGCTCCGGCGGGGTCGGCAAGACCACCACGGCCGCCGCGGTCGCGGTGCGCGCCGCCGAGCGCGGCCGCAAGACGGTGGTGCTCACCATCGACCCGGCGCGCCGGCTCGCCCAGGCGCTGGGCCTGCGGGAGCTGGGCAACACGCCCAAGGAGGTCGAGGTCTCCGGCTTCGAGCCGGCCGGCCAGCTCTCCGCGATGATGCTGGACATGCGCCGCACCTTCGACGACATGGTGCTCGCGCACGCCGGCGAGAAGCGGGCCCAGGAGGTGCTGGCCAACCCGTTCTACAAGACCATCTCCAGCTCGTTCTCCGGCACCCAGGAGTACATGGCGATGGAGAAGCTGGGCCAGCTCGCCGGCGAGGGCCGCTGGGACCTGATCGTCGTGGACACCCCGCCGAGCCGCTCGGCACTGGACTTCCTGGACGCGCCGCAGCGGATGTCCTCCGCGCTCGACGGCCGGATGATCCGCCTGCTGTCCGGCCCGGCGCGCACCGGCGGCTGGGGCGTGCGCAAGGTCGTGGGCGCGGGGATCATGCTGTTCGCGAAGGCCGTGTCGACGATCGTCGGCGGCCAGCTGCTGGCCGACGCGTCGGCGTTCGTGCAGGCGTTCGACAGCATGTTCGGCGGGTTCAAGCAGCGGGCCCGCAAGACCTACGAGCTGCTGCGCTCGGGCGGGACCGCGTTCGTCGTGGTCGCCACGCCCGAGCCGGACGCGCTGCGGGAGGCGAGCTACTTCGTGGAGCGGCTGGCCGCGGAGGACATGCCGCTGTCCGGACTGGTCATCAACCGAACACACCCGGTGCTGGCCAAGCTGCCCGCGGCCCGGGCGATCGCCGCGGCGGACAACCTCGAGCGCGCGGGCGAGGCGCCGCTGGCCACCGCGGTGCTGCGGCTGCACGCCGACCGGGTGGCCACGCACCAGCGCGAGCGGCGGCTGATGGCCCGGTTCACCAAGGCGCACCCGTCGGTGTCGGTCGTGCACGTTCCGGCCATGCCGGCCGACGTGCACGACCTGCCCGGCCTGCGCGGCATCGGGGAGCGGCTGGCCGGCCGCTGACCTGCGCGTTCACCCGACGCGGACGTCCTCGTCCTCGTCGAGGTGGTTGCGCCGGGCCGTTTGCAGCAGCTCCAGCCAGGACGTCACCTCCGGGCGGCGGCGCAGCAGTGCGCGGCGCTCCCGCTCGGTCATCCCGCCCCAGACGCCGAACTCGATACGGTTGTCCAGGGCCTCGGCCAGACATTCCGTGCGCACCGGACACGCAATGCACACCACTTTGGCCTTGCGCTGCTCCTTGCCCCGGACGAACAACCCGTCCGGGTCCTGCTCGCGGCATGACGCGTTGACTCGCCAGTCCGCCTGCTCGATGTACATAACCCCCGCCCCTACCGTCGTCGCGACCTTCTACCCCGGTCCCCCTCGTGCCGGAGTGCCGATACAAGGAATACGTCTGGAACCCGTAAGCCGTTCGGCTGCTGTCGTTGAGACGTTGACGGACTTTAGGGCCCGTCGGTTCCCACGAGTACTACGGGGGCCACAGCCGTTACAAAATGTCAATAACTCGGTTGGGTAACGAGAGCGTGATCCGCCGCCCGCGTACCCTGGTCGCCGTGCGAGTGGGAGATGGTCTGCTGAAGCTTCTCGGTCTGTGCCTGCTTGCCGGCGTGATGGTGGCCGGCATGCTGTTCCCCGTGGTGGGAGCGCTCGGGGTGGTGTCCAACCGGGCGAGCGACACGATCGACAGCGTCTCGGCCGACCTCGTCGCCACCGACCCGCCGCTCATCACCACGATCACCGACTCCAAGGGCAAGGCGATCGCCTACCTGTACGACCAGTACCGGGTCCCGGTCACGCCCGACCAGATCTCGCCCACGATGAAGGCCGCGCTGATCTCGGTCGAGGACCGCCGGTTCTACGAGCACCACGGCGTGGACTGGAAGGGCACCGTCCGGGCGCTGATCAGCAACCAGACCGGCGAGGACGTGCAGGGCGCGTCGACGCTCACCCAGCAGTACGTGAAGAACTACCTGATCAACGTGGTGTACCGGGACCAGGTCGGCGCCGACGAGGCCGACCCGAGCAAGAAGATCGCGCGGGAACGGGCGCAGGAGCAGACGGTGACCCGCAAGCTGCGGGAGGCCCGGCTCGCCATCCAGCTCGAACAGTCGATGAGCAAGGAGGAGATCCTCACCGGGTACCTCAACGTCGTCGAGTTCACCGACCGGGTGTTCGGCGTCGGCGCCGCGGCGCGCGCGTACTTCAACACCACCCCGGACAAGCTGACCGTGGCGCAGTCGGCGCTGCTGGCCGGCATGGTGAACAACCCGAGCCTGTACAACCCATGGCGGCGGCCGAAGGAGACGCTGGACCGGCGCAACTTCGTCATCGACAAGATGGTCGAGACGAAGAGCCTGTCGCCGGAGAACGCGGAGGCGGCGAAGAAGGAGCCGCTCGGCATCCGGCCCGAGCCGCGCAAGCCCGCCGCGAACTGCGTGGGCGCCGGTCCCCAGTACGGCTTCTTCTGCCAGTACGTCGAGGACTACCTGATGAAGATCGGGTTCACCGCGGACCAGCTCTACACCGGCGGGTACACGATCAAGACCACGTTCGACGCCCGGGCCACCCGCATCGCGAAGCGCGCCGCCGAGGCGCAGGTGCCCAAGCACACCCGGGGCATCAACAACTCGATGGCGATCATCCGGCCGGGCAAGAAGCGCCACGAGGTCACCGCGCTGGTCTCCAACCGCGACTACGGCCTCAACGTCAAGGCCGGGCAGACCCAGCTCGCCTACCCGTACGGCGTGATGAACAAGTTCGGCGCCGGGTCCATCTTCAAGATCTTCACCGCGGCCGCCTACCTGGAGAAGGGCGGCGGCATCGACAACACCATCAAGACGCCGCAGAGCTACACCTCGAAGGTGTTCAAGGGCGGCGCCGACAGCTGCCCGCCCACCGGTGAGCCGAACACGCACTGGTACTGCCTGAGCAACTTCGGCGAGGGGCACTACCCGGCGCAGATGAAGCTGCAGGACGCGCTGGCGCAGTCGCCGAACACCGGGTTCGTGATCCTCGAGGAGAAGGTCGGCATGGACCCGGTCGTCGACATGGCGAGCCGGCTCGGCCTGCGCGAGACCATGTCGACCAACATGGTCGGCCAGAAGCCGGACCCCAAGTCGGACAGGGCGGAGTACAACCAGAGCCAGTCCCAGTTCTTCCGGAGCAAGGGCAACAGCCCGGGCAACGCGTCGTTCACGCTGAGCCCCGCGCCGCTGTCCACGCTGGAGCTGGCCAACGTCGGCGCCACGCTGATGAGCGGCGGCGTCTGGTGTCCACCGACCCCGCTGCTCGAGGTGCTGGACCGGAACGGCAAGAAGATCAACTACAGCGAGCAGCCGTGCGAGCAGGCGGTGTCCGAGGGCCTGGCGAACACGCTGGTGACCGGGTTGTCCAAGGACGACGTGTCCGGCACCGCGTCCGGCGCGGCGCGCTCCTACGGCTGGGACCGTCCGATGCTCGGCAAGACCGGCACCACCCAGCAGAGCAAGTCGGCGGGCTTCGTCGGGGCGACCCCGCAGCTGGCCGGGGCGGTGCTGACGTTCAACGACGGCCGTGCCCCGGAGGGCATCTGCGACAGCACGCCGGGCCAGCCGTACCTGTGCGGTGAGAACGGCAACATCTTCGGCGGCAAGGCCCCGGCACGGACCTGGTTCGACTCGATGAGCCAGATCCTGAAGAAGACATCGGTGCGCGGGTTGCCGCCGGTGGACGAGCGGTACGTCAAGGGTGGGCCGCAGGTCCAGGTGCCGGACGTGGTCGGCTACAGCGAGCAGGAGGCGCGCAACCGGCTGCAGCAGGCCGGCTACAAGGTGGCGACCGAGGAGCTCAACTCCTCCTCGGCGAAGGGCACCGTGGTAAGCCAGTCACCCCGGGGCACCGCGCTGCCGGGCGAGACGATCACGATCGGGATCAGCACCGGGTACGTGCCGCCGCCGCAGACCTCCCAGCCGCCGTCGTCGCCCAAGCCACCGCCCAGCCGCGGTGGCGGCGGTGGCGGTGGCCGGCG
Source organism: uncultured Actinomycetota bacterium (assembly GCA_963727495.1). Lineage (GTDB taxonomy): Bacteria > Actinomycetota > Actinomycetes > Mycobacteriales > Pseudonocardiaceae > Actinophytocola. The sequence continues at coordinate 544,327 of CAVSGQ010000006.1, forward strand.
AACACCCGGCGAGACACCCGGCGGTCCCGGGTAACGGCACAGCGACGAGGGCGCCCTCTGCGGAGGGCGCCCTCGTCGTGTCGGTCAGCCCTGCAGCCTGGCCCGCACCGCGGCGGCCACCCGGCCGCCCTCGGCGCGGCCGGCGATCCGCGTGTTGGCGGCCTTCATGACCTGGCCCATCTGCCGCTGGCCGGGCGCGGCACCGAGCTGCCCGGTGACCTCGGCCACCGCCGCGTCGACCAGCGTCGCCAGCTCGTCGTCGGACAGCTGCCGGGGCAGGTAGCCGGTGAGCACCGCGGCCTCGTCCCGCTCGGCCTGGGCACGCTCGGCGCGGCCGGCGCCGGCGAAGGCCTCGGCGGCCTCCTTGCGCTTCTTCACCTCGCGGGTGAGGACCTTCTGAACCTCGGCGTCGGACAGCTCGCGGGCCACGTCGCCGGCGACCTCCTCGGTGGTCAGCGCGGTCAGCGCCATGCGCAGCGCGGCCATCCGGGTCGACTCCCGCGCCTTGATCGCGGACGCGAGGTCGGCCTGCAACCGTGCCTTGAGCTCAGCCATGGACCGAACCCTACTGGCAGTTGCCGGTCACTCGGTGCACGCATCTAGGCTCGGGTCGTGGGCACACTGGCGCGAAACATCGGACGAGCGGCACTCGGCGCCACGGCGCTCGGGACGGCGACCGTGGCATACGCGGCCGGCATCGAGCGCAACCGCTGGACGCTGCGGGAGGCCACGCTGCCGGTGCTGGCGGCGGGTGCCCGGCCGCTGCGCGTGCTGCACCTCTCCGACCTGCACATGACGCCCGACCAGCGGTCCAAGCAGCGCTGGGTGGCCGAGCTCGCCGAGCTCGACCCCGACCTGGTGGTCAACACCGGCGACAACCTCGCGCACAAGCACGCGGTGCCCGCGGTGCTGCGGGGGCTGGGGCCGCTGCTCGAGCGGCCCGGCGTGTTCGTGTTCGGCAGCAACGACTACTACGCGCCGCGGCCCAAGAACCCCGCCCGGTACCTGGTGAAGTCCAAGCGCCGGGTGCACGGCATCCCGCTGCCCTGGCGCGACCTGCGGGCGGCGCTCGTCGAGCGGGGGTGGCACGACCTGACCCACGTGCGGCGGCTGCTCGCGGTCGAGGGCCAGACCATCGCGGTGGCCGGGGTCGACGATCCCCACCTGCACCGGGACCGCTACTCCGACATCGCCGGGCGGCCGGACCGGTCGGCCACGCTGCGGCTGGGGATCACCCACTCACCCGAGCCCCGCGTCCTGGACGCCTTCGCCGGCGACGGCTACGACCTGGTGATGGCCGGCCACACGCACGGTGGACAGCTGCGCCTCCCCGGCTACGGCGCGATCGTCACCAACTGCGAGCTGGACCGCTCCCGGGCGCGCGGCGCGTCGCGGTGGGGGGCGCACATGTGGCTGCACGTGTCCGCCGGCCTGGGCACGTCGCCCTACGCCCCGATCCGTTTCGCCTGCCCACCTGAGGCGAGCCTGCTCACCCTCGTCTCCCGCCCGACCGGCGCCAACAGCCCCGACAGCGCCAAAGGCGGCGCCCGCTTCGGGGCCGGCGCGGACGTCGGATAGACTCTGCCGGGTACCACCGGGGTGTGGCGCAGCTTGGTAGCGCGCTTCGTTCGGGACGAAGAAGTCGCAGGTTCAAATCCTGTCACCCCGACCAACTCAGGGCCCGTCCACAGTTCGCCTGGATGGGCCTGACTGGTCTCTGGGTGACTAGTTGGGTGACTACCGGTGAGTCACCATGAACGAAGCGTCGCCACCAACTTTGTTGACCTGCAGGTGCGACAGCCTCTCGATTTCATGGCCGCAACATGTGCGCGAGCTCGTAGAAGCGCACCAAGTGCCCCTCCTACGAGGAGGATTTCGTACATGACAAGAAGCGCTGCCCCGGCAGAGAACCGCACTGATGTCGTGTCCTTGGTGAAGATGACCAGGACCGCCAAGAACCTGTCAGTCATCCCCGTGGCCAGCCGCGCTTGGGCTGGGCGGACCCGGCCCAAGCGCGCTGGTCGATCCGCGACCGGTGCCACAGACGGATCCGGCGCGCCGGAACGCTCCCCCTACGGCGACGACACCGCCCACCCTGTCCGGAGTGGGTCGCGTCCTGAGTCATCCCTCGGCGTGTCGCTCTACATCCCGAACCCTGCAGATGTGGTAATGCGCGTCACTATGCCTAGCCGAAACGTATTACACGTATTACGCTTAACACATGAGTGGTCCGTCGTTCTACGGCGTGCCCCCCGAAGACCTACCGATCGACGACGTCGACTGGGAGCACCGCGGGGTGTACATCCGTACGCGTTCAAGTCGGAAACCTGGAGACTTCGACGTCGAGGCCCGAGTGGGCGACTGAGGCTGTCTTCGACGAGTTCCGGATGATCGCGGCACCGGATCCAGCCAGCAAGAGCGGTGAGAGCATCCGACTACTCGGTTACAGTCAGTCAGCAGATCGTATACTGGTTGTGATACTGCGACCAAAGCATCTACCCACCATCGACGGGTCGTGGTGGGGAATCAACGCGTGGGCAGCGAACTCAACGGCACTTCGCAGGTATCACGGATGAGGAGGTGAGACCAATGTCCGTACGTAAAAAGATCAAACCAAGCTACGAACCGGACGGGGACGGTCGTGATATCGCTGACATCCTCACCAATGAAGCAGAAGACACCGAGCACGGCCGCGACATGGATGCCGCATATGTACCGAGCCGGAAGCGATCAAAGGATCCATCACAGGTCTACTCGGTTCGCTTTCCTGTTGATCGCTTGGAGGAGTTGCGTCAGTTGGCTGCCCGCCATGGCGTTACTCCCAGTGCACTCCTACGTCGATGGACGGTCGAGCGACTTGACGAGGAGATCGATCACGATTCGCGTGTGGCGGAGGAGATGGAACGTCGCAGTGTGGATCGGGACGATGTACTCATGCTGACACGGGGCCAGCTTGAGAGCGAGATCCATCGGTTCCTACATGACCATGGCGAATTGCTGGCCAGATACCTTCGAGAGAAAAGTTAGCCAGGTTGGGTTGCGCCAGCAGCACCATCAGCGTTGGTACCGCTGGCGCAACTTGACCCGATGGTTCGGTCGTCTTTGCCCGGCGTCGCGCAGCGAGTTCAGCGGCACATCAGTTAGCTTGGAACGAAGAAGTCGCAGGTTCAAATCCTGTCACTCCGACCAATGTCGGCCCCCGTCCATAGTGGAATGGACCGGGGCGCACCTCACTCGTTGCCCGGGGTCCACTGCATCGACATGCGCGGAGCGTCGATCCGCACGATCTCGAACCCGAGACGGGCGTAGAGGGCCCGTGCGGGATTGTCGACGAACACGCTGAGCCGGACCGGAACGCCGCCCCGCCGCTGCGCGGCCGCGAGGATGTCCCGCAACATCCGGGTGCCGATGCCACGACCTTGCGCCTCGGGCAGCAGCGCGATCTCCTCGATGAAGTCGCACTCGTCCTCGTGGATGACGCACACGTAGCCGACGGGCCGCCCGCTCTCCTCGACCACGGCGAACGGCAGGTCGGCGAACTCCCGGTCGGCGGTCGCGCGCTGTTCGGCGTCGTCCCAACCCGACGTCCGTTCGACGTACGCGCGCAGGGCCGCTCGCCGCACCTCGAACAGGAACTCCCGATCGCCGCTGCGAGCCGGCCGAACTCGAAGGTCGTGGGAGCGCGTCATTCGCGCGAGGCTAGGACGTCGATCATGCCGCCGGCAACGGGCGCTACCCCAGCTGGTCGCGGCGGCGGGTCAGGTAGGCGGTCTCGGCGGTGTTGCCCGCCAGCTCGATGGCCTTGTCGTAGGCCGCGCGCGACTGCCGACCGCGGCCCAGCCGGCGCAGCAGGTCGGCGCGGGTGGCGTGGTAGGCGTGATAGCCGGCCAGCTTGTCCTCGAGGCGGTCGACGGCCGCCAGTGCCACCTCCGGGCCGTCGAGCTCGGCGACCGCGATGGCCCGGTTGAGGGCGACGATCGGCGAGGGGTCGAGGCGGACGAGCTGGTCGTAGAGGGCGACGACCTGCGACCAGTCGGTGTCGCGCACGTCGCGGGCGGAGGTGTGCACGGCGTTGATCGCGGCGAGGATCTGGTAGCGGCCCGGCGCCACCCCGGCGGCGGCAGCGGCGAGGCGCTCGCGCACCAGCCGGTGCCCCTCGGCGACCAGCGCGGCGTCCCAGGCCCCCCGGTCCTGCTCGCCGAGGGCGACCAGTTCGCCGCCGGCCGAGACCCGGGCGGCGCGGCGGGCCTCGGTGAGCAGCATCAGCGCCAGCAGCCCGGCCACCTCGCCGTCGCGCGGCAGCAGGGCGCGGATCAGGCGGGTGAGCCGGATCGACTCCGCGGTCAGCTCGTGGCGTACCGGGTCGGTGTCGGGTCCGGTCGCCAGGTAGCCCTCGTTGAAGACGAGGTAGAGCACGGCGAGCACCCCGGAGACACGTGCCGGGAGATCCTCCGCGGACGGCACCCGGTAGGGGATGCGGGCCGCCTTGATCTTGGCCTTCGCGCGGGTGATGCGCTGTCCCATGGTGGCCTCGGCCACCAGGAAGGCACGGGCGATCTCGGGCACGGTCAGACCGCCGACCATGCGCAGCGTCAGCGCCAGGCGGGCCTCCATCGCCAGCGCCGGGTGACAGCAGGTGAAGATCAGCCGGAGCCGGTCGTCGTCGATGGCCCCTTCGATGGCACCGAGGGGCTCCGGCGGGTCGTCGTCGTACACCATCCGAGCCTCCTTGTGCTTGTCGTCGCGCTTGTTCTCGCGCCGGATCCGGTCGATGGCCTTGTGGTTGGCGGTGGTGGTCAGCCAGGCGCCGGGGTTGGGGGGCACGCCGTCGGCCGGCCACCGCTCGACGGCGATCGCGAACGCCTCGGCCGCGGCCTCCTCGGCGATGTCGAGATCACCGAAGCGCCTGGCCAGGGCGGCGACCACCCGGGCCCACTCCTCGTGGTGGGCGCGGGTGATCGCGCCCCGAACGTCGACGTCGCTCACCGGCACGACCGCACCTCGATCCTCCGATCTTGTTCGGTGCCACCCCTCGTGGGGCTCACCCCTGCTACGAACGCCGCCGCCCCGATCCGACATCGCCTCCGGATTTCTTTCGAGGATTTCCGTACGCGGACCGCGCTCGACAATGTAACGACACCGTTCGGCTTCACGACCCGGTTGGTACGGGGGTCCGGACGACCCGGGAGGCCTGCGATGAAAACGGCTCTGACCGATGCGGCCGCGCGCCGCGGGGCCTTCGACGGGATCGCCGTCGGCGCGGTCGTCATGACGTTGGTGTTCGTGGCCAACGTGGTGGTTCCCGTCGCCGACCAGAACAGTCCGGCGAAGTACGCGGCAGGCTGGCTGTCACTGGTGCTGCTCGGGGTGCTGTTCGTGGTGATCGGTGCGCGCGCCTCGCGCCTGGTGAGTTCCGGCTCCGCCGGCGCCCGGGCCGGTGCCGCGGCCGGGATCGTGATCGCCGTGATGTTCGTCGCGACATTCGCGATCATGGACAACCTGTTCTACGACACGATCATCCAGCAGCCCGGCAAGCTCGGTTCCACACGCGCGTCGCTGAATGCCGCGCTGTTGCCGACCGCGATCTTCTTCCTGTCGGTCACCGGCATCGCCGGTGCCGTGCTGGGCCGGCTCGGTGGCCTGATCGCCGGGAACCGCGTCCCGGCGGCCCGTCCGCGCCGGGACGGTTAGCAGCGGGCGCGGAGCCGAGCCGCCGGGCTGGGCGCTACTCGTAGATACCCAGCTGGATTCTGTTGTGGACGGTGTCCTGGTACACCCGCCACTCGGTGAGCCGGTCGGCCATGACCGTGGCGCCCCAGATGGCGGGGCCGGTCAGCTCCGGGTGGTCCGGGCAGTCGGAGTGGCCTGTGATCAGCACCGTGCTGCCGAACACGTGGAACGAGTCGAACGTGTTGCGGTAGCCCGGAAACGCCCGGAAGAACCCGCTCCACGCCGCGATGCACGCGGGCTTGCCGGACACCGCGTTGCCCGCCGCGTCGATGAACCGGTGGTCCTCGGACATCAGGGACGCCAGCGAGCGGATGTCCGCCGCGTTGATGTGGTTGTTGAACTGGGTGGCCGCGTTCGCAGGGGTGAGCGACATTGTCAGTCCAGCTTGCCTTCCCGGTGGGCGCGGGAGACCAGCGCCCGGACATTGGTCAGCGTGCCGCAGTCGCCGTCGATCTGGCGGTTGCGTTCCGTCGCGAACGCCTCGCCGAGGTCGGCGCGCGCCCGCGAACCCAGCTCTTGGCGGGCCGGGTTGAGGATGGTCAGCTCCTCCTCCACCAGGTGGTGGCCGATCGTCGCGGACAGCTCCTCCACCGCGTCGTCGAAGGACTGCGTGTCCGTGCCCTTCAGCTCCAGCACCTTCAGCAGCGCCGCGTGACCCTCGGCGTGCTCCTCGGAGCCGTGCTCGGCCTCCTCGGGCCCGACCGCGGATCTCCCGCGCAGCTTCGGGTAGACATACCGCTCCTCGGCCTCCGCGTGCGCGACCAGCACGGTCGCCAGCGCGTCGCGGACGGCGGCACGGTCGGAGCTGGAGTCGCGCAGGGCGCGCAGCAGTTCCTCGAACAGCCGGTGGTCGTCCAGGATCAGGTCGATCACGTCGCCCGATACCGGCCGGTGAAGGTCGACGACATGGTTCATGGACTCTTTCTACCGGCCCCCGGCCGATTCGGCCGAACCAGCGGTGAGCACGAAGTCCAACCGTGAGCGAACGTCGGTCTCCCACGGCCGGGCCAGCTCCGCGACGAACTCGTGCCGCCCGGCGGCCCTCACCTCGACCGCCAGGCGGCGCTGAGTCTGCCTGCCGGGTGCGCCCGCCGACGTGCCGACCCGTTCGTCGGCGACCACCCGCAGCCCCTGCGGCATCCGCCACCGCCAGAGGTACCCGGTACCCGGGTTCTCCGGCAGCAGCAGCGACACCGTGTCGCCGACGTGCACCTCCACCGGACCCCCGGCGTCGGCCGTCGACAGGCGCACCACGGCCATCACACGAGGATCTGGTCGATCTGACCCGCGGCGTCCTCGTGATAGCTGACCGGCAGGTCGCGGTCCGTCGCGAGCGTCGCCAGCGCGGCCATGTGGGTGTGCCCGTGCTCGGACACCGGCGACAGCCGCTTCCAGCCGATGCCGTCGACCCACACCCACACGCCGGTCGGCGAGTCGTAGGACCAGAGATAGGTGATCATGCGGTTGTAGAACCAGCCGGCCGTGATCGCGTCGGCGCGCGGTGCCCCCTGCTCGTCGAGCATCGGCGGCACCGGCGCGCTCAGGTCGGCGCCGGCCGACTCGGCCACCGACGAGCCGACCACGTCGGCGGGCAGTGGCGGCGGCGTGTCCGGGTTCAGCGGTGCCGTGGCCGTGACCGCCGCGGCCTCCGGGGCGGGTGGAGCCTGGTTGGCCTCCATGGGAGTGCCCCTTCCTGCTGGTTTGCGTGGCTTGCGGGCGACTGGGGTTGCCATCGGTCCGTCCCTCTCAGTCGTAGACCAGCATCGAGTTGAGCTCGGTGCCGTCGATGAACGGGCTGACCGGGCGGCCGGTGCCCCGCGCGTGGGTCAGCTCGATCAGCTTGTTGGCCGTGGTGTGCGGGCCGCCGGACAGGTGCGCCCAGCCGAAGTTCTCCAGGTAGGCCCAGCCGTTGGCGTCGTTGGCGGTCGCGAACAGCCCCGTCGTGCGCTGCGCGGGCAGCCAGGCCCGCAGGCTCACCGACGTGCAGCCGAACGCGGTCGGCCGCGAGCCGGGGTAGTCCTCGATGAACGAGTCGCCGTAGGCGATCCGGAAGAAGCCGGACTCGCCCCAGCCGGTGCCCCAGGAGTTCTTCGCGATCCAGCAGCCCTGGGTGTCGTCCCAGCCGACCAGCGCGACGCAGTGGCCACCGGCCACCGTGTTGTCGGTGTGCTGGTAGACCCCGCCGCCGTAGTGGAAGAAGTCGTTGTAGACCAGGAAGCAGGTCTGCACCGCGCCGTAGCTGTAGATGTGCTGCTTGATCGCCGGCGGGTTGCCGGTCAGGTCGGTCAGCCCGACCGCCTTCGCGAGCCGGTTGGGCCAGTCCGCGTTCAGCGAGCCGGAACCGGTGTCGCTGTAGGGGAAGTAGTCCTCGAACGTGATGCCCTTGGTGACGCAGTCCGAGTACAGGTCGTCCGGCCAGGAGCCGGTGGCGCAGGTGTAGCCGCGCGCCTTGGCGTGCACGAAGAACAGGTGCGCCTCGGAGAGGTCCAGCGCGAGGCCGGGCGTGCCGCGGGTGTAGGCCGCGGTGCTCTCCATCGAGGCGCAGACGCCGAACGCCACGCACGAGCCACAGCCGCCCTGGTCCCTGATCGGCGTGACGAAGTTGCGGCCACCGGCGTTGCGCAGGTCGAACGCGGCGGGTAAGGAGGCGGAGGGCGCGCCCATCGAGGTCACCGGCTGGCCGAGGGCGGACAGCGCGGCCGCCGCCATGCCGTCGGCCTGGCCTTCGCGGGCCGCGATCTCCTCCTCGGTCGGGGTCGGCACGCCCAGCCGGGCGGCGCGCCACTCGGCCGGTAACCGGCTCATCCTCGTTTCGGTGGCCTGCCACGGATGGCCCAGTTCGGCGAGTGACTGCCGGACCGCAGCGATCTCGGCGATGTGTGGTCTGTCGGAACTCATGTCTGCTCCCGTCGCAGGGAAGCGATCGTTGACACCTCATTGGAGTCCGGCCGGGTCGGCCTGGATACCCGTTCGGCACCGTATCTTTGCGCTGATTCCTTGACATACTTGGAAAATCTCGTACTCGGCGACCGCGCAGGTGTGGGTTCTCGCCGGGCTCGGCGGCGCGGGCGGGCGGTCATGAGGCAGGATCGAGGGGTGAGCAACCACCCCATGGCCGACGTACCCGACGCGCTCTTCGCCGATCCGGAGGCGGAGGCTCGCTGGCGTGACCGATTCACCGCCGCCCGCGTCTCGCTGCCCCGCTGGGCGCACGACGCGCCGGACCGCAGCCTGTACCTGTCGAACTCGAGCGGGGTCTGGGAGGTGTACGCCTGGGACCGGGCGACCGACACCCACCGCCAGGTCACCGACCGGCCCAACGGCACGTCGTACGCGGCGATCGGCCCGGACGGCGAGCACATCTGGTGGTTCGCCGACTCCGACGGCGACGAGTTCGGCAGCTGGGTGTTGGAGCCGTTCGCCGGCCGCCCGGCCGACGAGGAGCCGGTGGCGGCCGTGCCCGGCAGCGAGCCCGGCTACCCGGCCGGCATCGAGATCGGCCGGACGGTCAGCGCGGTCGGCGTGTCCAACGACGACGGCACCACGGTGTTCGTGACGCGCGGTGGCGGGGCCGCCGAGGTGGTCTACCACGACGAGCACGACGGCGGGGTGGCCGCGCTGTCCCGGGACGAGGCGCTGCTGGCCATCGAGCACTCCGAGCACGGCGACAACCGGCACCCGGCGCTGCGGGTGCTGTCCGTGGCCGACGGCGGCGTGGTCGCGGAGAAGTGGGACGGCCCGGGCAAGGGCCTCGACGCGATCGGGTTCAGCCCGGTCGAGGGGGACCAGCGGCTGCTGGTGGCCCACGAGCGGCGCGGCCGTGAGGAGCTGCTCATCTGGGACGTCGCGGCCGGCACCGAGACCGAGATCGCGCTCGACCTGCCCGGCGAGGTGACCGCGGACTGGTACCCCGACGGGTCCGCGATCGTGGTGATGCACACCCACGAGGCCCGCAACACGCTGCACCGCTACGACGTCGCCACCGGCACGCTGACCACATTGGACACTCCGAACGGGACGATCGGCGCCGCGGCGGTGCGGCCGGACGGCACCGTGGAGTACGCCTGGTCGAACGCCGCGCGGCCGCCGGTCGTGCGCGCCCGGCACGCGGACGGCAGCGAGCGGGTGCTGCTGGAGCCGCCGGGGCACAAGGCGCCGCCGTCGGTGGAGCTGACCGACGTGTTCGTGCCGGTGGCCGGCGCCGGTCAGGTGCACGCGCTGTACGCGCGGCCGGCGGGGGCGGCGGACGGCCCGCTGCCCGCGGTGTTCACCCTGCACGGCGGCCCGCACTCGGCGGACGAGGACCGGTTCTCGGCCTACCGCGCGGTGTGGCTGGACGCCGGCTTCGCGGTGGTGCACGTGAACTACCGCGGCTCGACCGGCTACGGCTCGGCGTGGCGCGACGCGATCGAGGGCCGGCCGGGCCTGACCGAGCTGGCCGACGTGGCCGCGGTGCACGCGTGGGCGGTGGAGAAGGGCCTGGCCGACCCGGCGCGGTGCGTGGTCAACGGCGCGTCGTGGGGCGGGTACCTGGCGCTGCTGGCGCTGGGCACGCAGCCGTCGCTGTGGGCGGCGGGGGTCGCGGGCGTGCCGGTGGCCGACTACCTGGCGGCGTACGCGGACGAGATGGAGCCGCTGCGGGCGTTCGACCGGGCGCTGTTCGGCGGCTCGCCGGAGGAGGTGCCCGACCGGTACGTCGAGTGCTCGCCGATCACCTACGTCGACCAGGTGCGCGCGCCGGTGCTGGTGGTGGCGGGCGAGAACGACCCGCGCTGCCCGATCCGGCAGATCAACAACTACCTGGACCGGCTGGCCGTGCGGAACGCCGCGTACGAGGTCTACCGCTACGACGCGGGCCACGGCTCCCTCGTGGTGGCCGAGACGATCACGCAGATCGCCATCGAGGTCCACTTCGCGCGGCGCGCCCTCGAGCTGACCTGACCGGCTCATACAAGAACCCGCGAGTCCCGGGCAGTGGACTCGCGGGTTCCGGGTACCGGGCTCGCCGTCGGGTGTGCGGAGCCCGGTTGGCCGGGTCAGGCCTTGGCGGTCTGCGCCTGCCACATCCAGTGCTGCTTCTCCAGCTCCTGGGCGATCGCGATCAGCATGTCCTGCGTGACCAGGTCGGACTTGTCCGTCTCGTCGATCCGCTTGCGCAGCCGGGCGATCAGCTCGCCGAGGATCTCCACGACCGCGGCGACCGTGGACTCCACCGACTGCCAGTTGTCCGGGTACTCCGGGATGCCCGAGCTCTCCAGGACCGTCCGCGTCTTGCCGTTCGGCGAGACGCCGATCGCGTTGGCGCGTTCGGCCACGTCGTCGACGAACTGCCTCGCGGCGCTGACCAGCTCGTCGAGCTGGAGGTGCGCGCTGCGGAAGTTCGGCCCGACGACGTTCCAGTGCGCCTGCTTGCCGATCAGCGACAGGTCGATCAGGTCGACCAGCGTGGCCTGCAGGATCGCGCCGGTCGCCGCGCGCTCGGAGTCCCCCAGGGGGCTTGTGATGGGTGACTTGCTCATGTGAACCTCCATCCGCTCACCACAACGGCACACGTACCCCGGATAGTTCCTGTCACACCCTGGCTGTGGCGAACTCCACGACCTGCAGCCCGATCGTGCGGAGCGTGACCGTCACCTTCTCGTCCGTGCACTCGCCGGCCGCGCCGAACTCCACCTGGGCCGAGTTCACCGCGGCGCCGAGCGGGGTCGGCCAGCCGCGCAGCGCGTGCACGATCGAGCGCAGCGACGTGAGCGTGGTGACCGCCGCCTGCCAGCCCCGGGCCGTCGCCACGCAGCCGACGGCGCGACCGTCCAGGTACGGGCGGATGTCCTCGCGCAGGTCCTCGATGTAGTCCAGGGCGTTCTTCACCAGGCCGGACACCGTCCCGTGGTAACCGGGCGAGACCAGCACCACCCCGTCGGCCGCGCGCAGCTCCTCCACCAGCCTGCGGGCCACCGGCGCGCGGTCGGTGTCGGCCGGGTCGTAGAACGGGAGCACCAGGTCGGCACCGGACACCACGGTCGTCTTCGCGCCCGCCTGCGCCGCGCCCTCGAGCACGATGCGCAGCGCCCGCTCTGACTGCGAGTCGGCGCGCAGTGACCCTCCGATACCCACCACGTTGACCGTCACAGCCCCGATCATTCCCCATCGGGTGACACGATGGGTTGAGCGTCTCCGCGGGTGCAGACGAACGGCGACATCGGTGTATAGCCTGCTCTCGGCAACGTGGGAGGCCGCCGATGTCAACTCTGCTGAGCAGGATTCCGCCATCCGTGCAGGGCGCCGCGCTCCACGCGGCGTTCGCCCTCCCCCAGCCGGTCCGGCGGCTGCTCGCCGGCCCACCCCTGCGCCGCGACGGCCTGGAGCTGGCCCTCGACGCCCAGCTGCTGCTCCGGCTCGCCGCGCTGAGCGACATCAGCCTGAGCGGACCGACCCCGGCGATCGCCCGCGCCCGGCTCGAGATGAACCGCACGATGCTCGGCGACCCGATCGTGCCGGGCGTGCGCACCCGCAACCTGAACCTGCCGGTCACCGACGGGACGATGCCGGCCCGGCTCTACGAGCCGGCGAACCTGCCGGCCGGCTCGCCGCTGCTCGTGTTCTTCCACGGCGGCGGCTGGGTCATCGGCAGCATCGACACCCACGACGGCGTCTGCCGCTACCTCGCCCGGCAGTCGGGCGTGCGGGTGCTCTCGGTCGGCTACCGGCTCGCCCCGGAGTACCCGTTCCCGGTCGCCGCCGACGACGCGTCCGCCGCGTACCGCTACGCCGTCGAGCGCGCCGAGGCGCTCGGCGCGGACCCGGTGGCGGTCGCGGTCGGCGGGGACAGCGCCGGCGGCAACCTCGCCGCGGTCGTCTGCCTCGACGCGGTGCGGCACGGCGGCCCGCGCCCGGTGTTCCAGCTGCTGTTCTACCCGGCCACCGACCCCTCGGTGCGCCGCCGGTCGCGGGACGTGTTCGCCGACGGCTTCCTGCTCACCGACTACGACATGACCTGGTTCGTCGACCACTACTGCCCGGACGTGGCGAGCCGCACCGACCCGCGGGTCGCGGTCCTGCTGGCCGACGACCTGCGCGGGATGCCGCCGACCTACCTGGTGACCGCCGGGTTCGACCCGCTGCGCGACGAGGGCAACGCGTTCGCCGACCGGCTGCGCGAGTCCGGCGTGCCGATCGTCAAGCGCCAGCACGACGACCTCATTCACGGCTTCACCAGTTTCATCGGCCTCGGCACACGGTTCCGGGAAGCGGTTTCCGAGGCCGCCGGCGCGTTGCGTACCGGCCTGGCACTGCGCTCCCGCGCCAATGTCGTCGACATTTTCCGGCCGACCGCGTAAACCATTCGAAACTGCGCACAGGGCCACGGCGGTCCGCCCCTCGAAGGATTGCCGTAGCCCTGTCGAACTGCCGAGCCGCTGTCAGGGGACGGCCGTGTCACGGCATTCATCACCTTTTCTGCGAGTCGTCAGGAAAACTGTCGGGTGTCTTGTCGGTGCCTCCTCGTAAATTGGGTTGCCGGCTTCGACGCACGAGGGGTCACATCCAGCCATGCAGCTCTACCGACGGACGCTCGCGCTGCCCGGGGTGCGCGCCCTGATGGTGCTGGTGTTCTTCGCCCGGGTACCCGCGGCCGCCGGCGGCATGGTGCTCACCCTGCAGGTGGCGGTCGGCCTGCGGCACGGTTACGGCGCGGCGGGCACGGCCGGCGCCGTGGTCACCATCGGCGTGGCCGTCGGCGCGTCGGTGATGGGGCGGCTGATCGACCGGTTCGGGCTGCGCCCGGTCCTGGCGGTCACCATGGCCGGTGAGGCGCTGTTCTGGGGGCTCGGCTCGCAGCTGGCGTATCCGGCGCTGCTGGTGGCCGGGTTCGCCGGCGGGTTCCTGCAGCTGCCGGCGATGTCGATCGGACGGCAGGCGATCGCCGCGCTGGTGCCGCCGGACCTGCGGCGCACGGCGTACTCGATGGACTCGGTGTCCACCGAGCTGGCCTACCTGGTGGGGCCGGCGGCCGCGGTGCTGATCGCCACGCAGTTCTCCACGGTCACCGCGATGTACGCGATGGCGGCGGGCATCGTCGGGGTCGGCGCGGCGCTGCTGATCGTCGACCCGGCGGTGCGCAGCGAGGCCGAGCGCGCGTCGGGCACCGGCGAGCGGTTACCGCGGCGGTCGTGGCTGGGCCCGCGGATGGTGGCCGTGCTGGTGATCGGCGCCGGGGCGGTGTTCATCCTGTCGGGCACCGAGGTGGCGATCGTGGCGGAGCTGCGGTCGTCCGACCAGCTCGCGTTCACCGGGCTCGTGGTCGCCGTCTGGTCGGTGGTGTCGGCGGTCGGCGGCATCGTGTACGGGGCGCTGTCGCGGACACCGGGGCAGGTGACGCTGATGGCGTTGCTGGGCCTGCTGACGGTTCCGATCGGGGTGGTGTCCGGTCAGTGGTGGGTCCTGGCGCTCGCGCTGGTCCCCGCGTCGGCCCTGTGCGCCCCGACGATCGCCGCGACCGGCGACGAGGTGAGCCGCCTGGCGCCGGCCGGCGCGCGCGGGGAGGCCACGGGCATGCAGTCCTCGGCGTTCACGCTGGGCGCGGCGGCCGGGGCGCCGCTGGTCGGGTTCGTGGTGGACCACTCGTCGGCGGCCTGGGGTTTCGCGGTGGCCGGCCTCGGCGGGGTCGCCGTCGCGGCGGTCGCGGCGGCGCTGATCACCCGCCAGCGGCGCACCGACCCCGTTCAGGTCGTCTAGCGGAGGTTATCCACAGGCGCCATCCACACTGTCCACAGGTTCAGCTCTCGGCGGCCAGGGCCTCCGCGATCTCGTAGGTGTTCAGGGCCGCGCCCTTGCGCAGGTTGTCCCCGCACACGAAGAAGTCCAGCGCGTTCGGGAAGTCCAGCGCCTGGCGGATGCGGCCCACGTAGGTCGGGTCGTTGCCGACCACGTCGGCCGGGGTGGGGAACACGCCCTTCTCCGGGTCGTCCATCAGCACCACCGACCGCGACGCGGCGAACGTCTCCCGCGCCTGCTCGACCGTCACCGGCTCGGCGAACACCGCGTGCACGGCCAGCGAATGGGTCGTCACGACCGGGACCCGCACGCACGTCGCCGACACCCGCAGGTCCGGGATGCCCAGGATCTTCCGCGACTCGTTGCGGACCTTCAGCTCCTCGGAGAACCAGCCGTCGCCCTTGTACGAGCCCGCCGACGGCACCACGTTCATCGCCAGCGGGGCCGGGAACGGGGAGTCCGCGACGGACAGTCCGGCGGCCTCGACCGCCTCGCGCACGTCGCCGGCGCGCACGCCCACGCCCTTGCCGGACACCGCGGACAGCTCGGCATAGAGCCTGTCCACACCGGACACACCGGCGCCGGACACCGCCTGGTAGGAGGCCACGACCAGCTCGCGCAGGCCGAACCGGTGGTGCAGCGCGCCCAGCGACGCCATCATCGACAGCGTCGTGCAGTTCGGGTTCGAGATGATCCCGCGCGGCCGCGACGCGATCATGTCCGGGTTGACCTCGGGCACCACCAGCGGCACGTCGTCGTCCATCCGGAACGCGCCGGAGTTGTCCACCACGACCGCACCGCGTTCGGCGGCGATCGGCCCCCAGTGGGCCGACACCTCGTCGGGCACGTCGAACATCGCGACGTCCACGCCGTCGAAGACCTCCGGCGCCAGCGCCCGCACGGTCACCGTCGAGCCCCGCACGGTCAGCTCGCGCCCGGCCGAGCGCGGCGACGCGATCAGCCGCACCTCGCCCCACGGCCAGTCCGGCCGCGCGTTCAGGATGTCGATCATCACCGAGCCGACCGCGCCGGTGGCGCCGACCAGTGCCAGCGTCGGTGCCGATGCCGCGGCCATCAGCGACCACTCCCCGCGTACACGGTCGCGACCTCGTCGCCGCCGAGGTCGAACGCCTCGTGGATCGCCCGCACCGCCTCGTCCAGCTCGGTGTCGCGGATGAGCACCGAGATCCGGATCTCCGAGGTGTTGATGATCTCGATGTTCACCCCGGCCTTCGCGAGCGCCTCGCAGAACGTCGCGGTCACCCCGGGGTGCGAGCGCATGCCCGCGCCGACCAGCGACACCTTGCCGACGTGGTCGTCGTAGAGCACCGCGCTGAAGCCCAGCTCGTCCTTGATCTTCTCCAGCGCCGACACCGCGGTCGGGCCGTTGTCCTTCGACAGCGTGAACGTGATGTCGGTGCGGCCGGACAGCGTGCTGGACACGTTCTGCAGCACCATGTCGATGTCGATCTCGGCATCGGCCACCACCCGGAAGATGCGGGCCGCGACGCCGGCCTGGTCGGGCACGCCGGTCACGGTCACCTTGGCCTCGGACCTGTCGTGCGCGACTCCGGTGATCATCGCCTGTTCCACGGGAATGTCCTCCACTGAGCCGGACACGATCGTCCCCGGCTTGTTGGTGTACGACGAGCGGACATGGATCGGGACGCCGTAGCGCCGGGCGTACTCGACGCAGCGCAGCATCAGCACCTTCGCGCCGGACGCCGCCATCTCGAGCATCTCCTCGTAGGGCACCCGGTCGAGGCGCCTGGCGTTGGTCACGATCCGTGGATCCGCGGTGTAGACGCCGTCCACGTCGGTGTAAATCTCACACACGTCCGCGTTCAGCGCCGCAGCCAGCGCGACGGCGGTGGTGTCGGAGCCGCCCCGGCCGAGGGTCGTGATGTCCTTCGTGTCCTGGCTCACGCCCTGGAAGCCGGCGACGAGGCAGATGAAGCCGTCGTCGAGCGCGTTCTGCACCCGGCTGGGCGTGACGTCGATGATGCGGGCCTTGCCGTGCGTGGAGTCGGTGATCACACCCGCCTGCGAACCGGTGAACGACAGCGCCTCCGCGCCCAGCGCGCTGATGGCCATCGCGACCAGCGAGTTCGAGATCCGCTCGCCCGCGGTGAGCAGCATGTCCATCTCGCGCTCCGGGGGCACCGGGTTCACCCGCTGTGCCAGGTCGAGCAGCTCATCGGTGGTGTCACCCATCGCCGAGCACACCACGACCACGTCGTTGCCGGCCTTGCGGGTCTTCACGATCCGCTCGGCCACCCGCTTGATCCGGTCCGCGTTCTCCAGCGAGGAACCACCGTACTTCTGGACCACGAGCGCCACTTGTCCGAAACCTCCTCGAGAACCGACCGGAACGAGCCTAACGGAGAGGGCGATTCACATCGGTCACGTGTGTGGTCCCGGCCACGTGCGCGGATGCGGGTCCTAGGCTGTAGCGACCGGCCGGATCAGCATGGGAAGGATCGGGGTGTCTGCGACGGACGTGACCCGCGCCGGCTCCGATGAGGAGTCGGATGAGGCGTCGGAGGCGGCTCCGGCGGCCGAGCCCACCGGTGAGCCGGCCGCTCCCGGGCGCTGGACGGTGCGCCGTGTCGGCCGCCTGCTCGCGCCGGCGTTGATCTTCCTCGGCATCCGCGAGTTCGGCCTGCTCGTGCTCACCTGGATGGCGGCGGTGACCGACCGCTCGGTGACCGAGGCACTGCGGTCCTGGGACGGCCAGTGGTTCCTGGCGATCGCCGAGGGCGGCTACGCCGGGGTGCCCGACGGGCTGGTCGACGCGTTCGGCCAGCGCAGCGCGGAGACGCCGCTCGCGTTCTTCCCCGGCTACCCGACCGTCGTGCGCTGGCTCGCCGGCGTCGACGGCAGCGGCGGGATCGGCCTGGTCACGGCCGCGTTCACGGCGACGCTGGTGTCCGGGCGTGGCGTGCTCCTACGCGCTGGCGCGGATGGGCCGGCACATCCGCGGCGGCTCGCCGCGGACCGGCCTGATCCTGGTCGCGCTGTTCGCCGCGACACCGATGTCGATCGTGCTGTCGATGGCCTACTCCGAGGCGATGTTCTGCGCGCTGGCCGCGTGGTCGCTGGTCGGGGTGCTGGAGCGGCGGTGGGTCCTGGCCGGGGTGTGCTGCGCGCTCGCCGGTCTGGTCCGGTCCACCGGCGCGGCGCTGGTGCTGGCGGTCGGGCTCGCGGTGGTCGTGGCGGTGGTCCGGCGCCGGGACGGCTGGCGGCCGTGGGTCGGCGGGATGATCGCGCCGGTCGGGCTGGTCGGCTACCTGGCGTGGGTCGGCGCGCGGACCGGCGAGTGGGACGGCTGGTTCGCGCTGCAGGAACGCGGCTGGGGCACCGGCTTCGACGGCGGCGCGGCGACCGTGCGGTTCAGCCTGGAGGCGCTGGCCGACGCGCGCTCGGTGCTGGAGGTGACGACGGTCGGGCTCGTCGTCGTGGCGGTCGCCCTGCTGGTGATCGGGTGGGTGCGCCGGGTCGAGTGGCCGCTGATGGTCTACGCGACCGCGGTGCTGGCGATGGACCTGTGCGCCAACGGGCTGATGAACTCGAAGGCCCGGCTGATGCTCCCCGCGTTCACGCTGCTCATCCCGGTGGCGCTGGCACTGGCCAAGCGGAAACCGTCGACGGCGGTGCTCACGTTGTGTGCGCTGGCGGTCGCGAGCTCGTGGTTCGGGGCATACTCCATCACCTCGTGGGGTTACGCGATCTGATGACTCCCCGCGACCTGTCGAAGGACGCCGAGACCGGCGTGCCCGTCCACCCGATCATCGCCGCCCGCTGGAGCCCGCGGGCGCTGGACCCGAACGGCCAGGTCAGCGACGTGGCGCTGCGGGCGATGCTGGAGGCGGCCCGGTGGGCGCCGTCGAGCGGCAACACCCAGCCGGCGCGCTACCTGGTCGGCCGCCGTGGCGACGACACCTACGGGCGGATCTTCGCGCTGCTGTCGAAGCGGAACAAGGGCTGGGCGTGGCCGGCGGCGGTGCTGATGCTGTGCTGCATGGTGACGACGAACGAGAAGGGCAGGCTGCCGCTGCCGGAGTACGGCGCGGGGCTGGCCTCGGAGAACCTGGTGCTGCAGGCGGTCGCCGAGGGCGTGGTCGCGCACCAGATGGGCGGGTTCGACGTCGAGGGCGCGAAGCTGGCGTTCTCGCTGCCACGCGACGTCCAGCCGCTGACGGTCATCGCCGTGGGCACGCTCGGCCCGCCCGAGCTGCTGGACGACGAGCGCAGGGACAAGGAGCTGGCGCCGCGCGGGCGGCTGCCGCTCGCGGAGATCGCGTTCACCGGCGAGTGGGGCACCCCGGCGTTCTGACCTCGCGAGTCCCCCGTTCCCGTCGCGCGAGTCCCCCGTTCCCGACCCCAGGGTGCGGCCTCGCGCGGTCCGGAGTGGGGGACTCGCGGGTCCGGAGTGGGGGACTCGCGGGTCCGGAGTGGGGGACTCGCGGGTCCGGAGCGTTGGACTCGCGAGGTGGGGGTCAGGTGCCGTAGGCGGGGGTGGGGTCGGGGGTGCCGGCGAGGAGGGTGTCGACGGCCTTGCCGACCTCGGCCGGGTCGCGGTGCACGGTCGGGCCGCGGCGGTGGCCGTCGACGATGGTCAGGCGGTCGCCCTCCACCTCGAAGACGCGGCCGGTCACGTGCGCGGACTCGCGGCTGCCCAGCCACACCACCAGCGGCGCCACGTCCTCCGGGCCCGGCAGCCCGGGGAACAGCTCCTCGGTCATCCGGGTGCGCGCGGAGGGGGCGATGGCGTTCACCGTGACGCCGTAGCGGGCCAGCTCGGCGGCCGCGACCAGGGTCAGGCCGAGGATGCCGGCCTTGGCCGCCGAGTAGTTGGCCTGGCCGACGCTGCCCCACAGGCCCGCGCCGGAGCTGGTGTTGATCACCCGCCCGGTCACCTCCGCGCCGGACTTGGCCTGCGCGCGCCAGTGCTCGGCGGCGTGCCGCAGGGTCAGGAAGTGGCCCTTCAGGTGCACCCGCACCACGTCGTCCCACTCGGCCTCGCTGATGGACACCAGCATCCGGTCCCGCACGATGCCGGCGTTGTTCACCAGCACGTCCAGCCGGCCGAACGCGGACAGCGCCTTCGCCACGACCGAGTCCGCACCGTCCCATGTGGACACGTCGGCCGCGTGTGCGACCGCCCGGCCACCGAGCGCGGTGATCTCCTCGACCACCGGCGAGGCCGCGTCCACGTCGTTGACCACCACCGACGCGCCCTGCCGCGCGAACTCCAGCGCGTGCGCGCGGCCGATGCCACGGCCCGCGCCGGTCACCACCACCACCCGGCCGGCGCAGATCATCGGGTGGACACCGCGTTCGACGCGCCCAGGAACGCCGGCCGCTCGCCGCCGCCGTGCACGGTCAGCGCGCTGCCCGTGACGTAGGACGCGTCGGGCGAGGCCAGGTACAGGCACGCCTGCGCGACGTCCGCCGGGGTCGCCAGCCGGCCGGCCGGGATGGTCGCGCCCACGGCCGCGACCCCGTCGGCGTCGCCGTAGTGCAGGTGGGACAGCTCGGTGTCCACCGGGCCGACGACCACGGTGTTGACCCGGACCTTCGGCGCCCACTCCACGGCCAGGCTCGTCGCGAGGTTCGCCAGGCCCGCCTTCGCCGCGCCGTAGGCGGCCGTGCCCGGCGACGGCCGGGTGCCGGACACGCTGCCGATCATCACGATCACACCGCCCCGCTCCTGGTGCTGCATCACCGCGTTCGCCCGCTGCGACACGTGCAGCGGCGCCACCAGGTTCAGCGCGATGATCTTCTCGTGCAGCCGCGGCGAGGCGGTGGCGGCCTCCGCGGGCGGCGCGCCGCCGGCGTTGTTGACCAGCACGTCGAGCCGGCCGAACTCGCCGGCCACCGTGGACACCAGCGCGTCCACCTGGGACGCGTCACGCACGTCGGCCTGCACGAACCGCACGTCCAGGTCCGGCGCCGGGTTCCGGCCGCAGGTCACCACGGTCGCCCCGGCGCCGGCGAACGCGCGCACGATGCCGAGACCGACCCCGCGCGTCCCGCCGGTCACCAGCACGACCTGGCCGGAGAAGGTCATAGCCGCTCCACAATCGTCACGTTCGCCTGCCCGCCGCCCTCGCACATCGTCTGCAGGCCGTACCGGCCGCCGGTGCGCTCGAGATTGCCCAGCAGGGTCGTCATCAGCCGGGCGCCGGTCGCGCCCAGCGGGTGGCCCAGCGCGATCGCGCCCCCGGTCACGTTCACCCGTGCCGGGTCCGCGCCGGTCTCCCGTTGCCACGCCAGCACGACGCTCGCGAACGCCTCGTTGATCTCCACGAGGTCGATGTCCTCGATGGACAGCCCGGCGCGGGACAGCGCGTGCGCGGTGGCCGCGATCGGCGCGTCCAGCATGACCACCGGGTCGCCGCCGCGCGCGCTCAGGTGGTGCACCCGCGCCCGCGGGGTCAGCCCGTGCTCGCGCAGCGCGCGCTCGGAGACCACCAGCAGCGCCGCCGCACCGTCGCAGATCTGGCTCGCCAGCGCCGCGGTCAGCCGGCCCCCGGGCAGCAGCGGCGCGAGCCCGGCCATCCTCTCCGCGCTGGTGTCCCGCCGCGGGCACTCGTCGGCGGCGAGCCCGGCGAGCGGCGCGGTCTCGGCGCCGAACCGGCCCGCGTCGATCGCCTCGACCGCCCGCGCGTGGCTGCGCAGCGCGAACTCCTCCATCTCCGCGCGCGGGATGCCCCACTTCTCCGCGATCATCTCCGCCCCGCGGAACTGGGAGATCTCCTGGTCCCCGTACCGCGCGAGCCACCCCCGCGAGGTGGTGAACGGGTCGAGGAAGCCGTACTCCCGACCGGCCAGCATGGCCGCGGAGATGGGGATCGCGCTCATGTTCTGCACCCCGCCGGCCACCACGACGTCGGCCGTGCCGGACATGACCGCCTGGGCCGCGAAGTGCACCGCCTGCTGCGAGGATCCGCACTGCCGGTCCACCGTCACGCCGGGCACCTCCGCCGGCAGCCCGGCGGCGAGCCAGCAGGTGCGGGCCACGTCGCCGGCCTGCGGGCCGATCGTGTCCACGCAACCGAGGACCACGTCGTCGACCACCGCCGGGTCGAGCGGGACCCGGTCGAACAGCGCGCGCAGCACGTGCGCGCCCAGGTCGGCCGGGTGCACCCCGGCGAGCGCGCCGCCGCGCCGTCCGACCGGCGTGCGGACGGCGTCGACGAGGAAGGCGTCAGGCACGGTGCTAGGCTACCAAGCTAGCGCTTGGGTGTGGGAGACGGAGACGATGACGACGAGGGGCAAGTCCTCACAGCGGCGTGACGCACTGGTGCAGATCGCCGCCGAGCTGTTCGCCGAGCAGGGCTACCGGGCCACCACGGTCCGGCACATCGGCGACGCCGCGGGCGTGCTCTCGGGCAGTCTCTACCACCACTTCGACTCCAAGGAGACGATCCTCGACGAGCTGCTGTCCAGCTACCTCGAGGAGCTGCTGGACACCTACCGCGCGATCGTGGCGGCCGGCGACGAGCCGGACACGACGTTGCGCGAGCTGGTACGCGCCTCGTTCCGGTCACTGTCCGAGCATCGCGCCGCGATCACCGTGCTGCAGAACGAGCGCGGCTACCTGCACACCCTCCCCCGCTTCGGCTACCTCACCAAGTCCGAGGAGGAGGTGCGCCGCATCTGGATCACGGTGCTGCGCGAGGGCACCGCGTCCGGCACCTTCCGCGCCGACCTGGACCCCCTGGTCACCTACCGGTTCCTGCGCGACTCGGTGTGGGTGGCGGTGCGCTGGTTCCGCCAGGACGGCGCGCTGTCCGCAGACGAGCTCGCCGCGCACTACCTGAGCCTGGTCCTGGACGGTCTGACACAGCGTGATTGATCCGTTCCTTCTCGTGGTAGATCATTGTGGTCAGAACGGGAGGTCCACGATGGGGAACACGACCGGACAGACGACGGACACGACACGGACCGGGCGGACCGGCAGGCGACCGGGGCGGCTGCGCAGGCTCGCCGCGCTGGCCGCCGGGTCCATGGCCCTGACGGCGGCGACGATGGTGCTGGCACCGGCCGCGGCCGACGCCACGCCGGTGCCGTGCGGGCGCCGGGTGGCCGCGTGCATCGACCTGAGCGCGCACAAGGCCTGGCTGATGGACAACCGCGGGCACGTCACCTACGGCCCGGTGCCGATCACCACCGGGCGCCCCGGATACCGGACGCCGGTCGGCGTCTACCACGTGCTGTGGAAGGACATCGACCACTGGAGCCGTGCCTTCAACGGGCCGATGCCTTACTCGGTGTTCTTCACCCGCAGCGGCATCGCGTTCCACGAGGGGAGCCTGCGCGTGCAGTCGCACGGCTGCGTGCACCTCTCGCACGCGGCGGCGGTGCGGTTCTACAACAGGCTGCACAACGGCAACACGGTCGCCGTACAGCCGTAGACCCGGACACCGGCGCGGCGGGGCCGGCCCGGCCGGCCCCGCCGCCGTTTGCCCGGCAGCCGGGAGGGGTAGGCGAAACGAATGCGCACGCACGCGGAACGAGAACGCAAGTACGAGCTCCCCACGGACTCCGAGCTCCCGTCGCTCGCCGAGCTGGCCCGGTCCGGGCGCCCGCGCGACGAGAAGCTCGTGGCGGTCTACTACGACACCCTGAACCTGCGGCTCGTCCGCGCCGGTGTCACGCTGCGCAAGCGCACCGGCGGCGGCGACGCCGGCTGGCACCTCAAGATCCCCAGCGGTCCGGACACCCGCGAGGAGATCCACGTCCCGCTCGGCCGGTCGAACACCCCGCCGCCGGAGCTGTCGGCACTCGTGCTCGGCTACACCCGCGGCGTGCCGCTGGTGCCGGTGGCCCGCATCGTGACCCACCGGGCCAGCTGGCAGCTGGTCGACGACGCCGGCTCCGCGTTCGCCGAGCTGACCGACGACCACGTCGAGGCGGAGAACCTCAACTCGTCCACAGTGGACAATTGGCGCGAGCTGGAGGTCGAGCTCACCGAGGAGGCCGACTCCGCACTGCTCGACCGGGCGGAGACCAGCCTGCGCAAGGCGGGCCTGCGGCCGGCGAGCCACTCCTCGAAGCTGGCCCGGGTGCTGCGCCCGCCGCGCGAGGGCGGGCCCGGCCGCACCGCGGGCGACCAGCTCGTCGCCTACCTCGCCAGGCAGACCGACGCCCTGCTGGAAAACGACCTGCTGGCCCGGCGGGACGCCCCCGACGCCGTGCACCGGATGCGGGTGGCGACCCGCAGGCTGCGGGCCGCGCTGCGCGCCTACCGGGCGCTGCTCGCCCGCCCGCAGGTGGACCGGTTACGCGCGGAGCTCACATGGCTCGCCGGCCGCCTCGGTCCCGCCCGCGACCTCGAGGTGCTCGAGGCCGACCTCACCGGGGCCGTCGGCGCGCTGCCCGCCGAGCTCGTACTCGGGCCCGTGCCGGCGAGGCTGACCAGGCACTTCTCCCCGGCCCGGGCGCAGGCGCAGCGCGCCGTGGCGCAGACCCTGCGCACCAAGCGCTACCTCACGCTGCTCGACCGGCTCGACCGCTTCGTGCTCGACCCGCCGCTGACCGCGCGGGCGCACCGCGACGCGCGCTCGGTGCTGCCGAAGCACGTGCGCCGCGCCTACCGCCGGGCCGACCGCAAGGTGCGCGACCTGGCCGGCAGCGACCCGGCGCGGTACGACACCGCACGGCACGACGCGGCACTGCACGAGGTGCGCAAGGCCGCCAAGCGGGTGCGCTACGCCGCCGAGGTCGCGGTCCCCGCGCTCGGCAAGCCCGCGAACCGCCTGCGCAAGCGCGCCCGCGAGGTGACGAGGGTCCTCGGCGAGCACCAGGACAGCGTGGTCGCCCGGCCGGTGCTGCGCGAGCTCGGCGCCCAGGCCCACCTCCACGGCGAGAACGGCTTCACGTTCGGGCTGCTGCACGAGGGCCAGCGGGCCCGCGCCGGCGAGGCGCAGCGGCGCCTCGGTCCCGCCTGGGACCGGGTCCGCGCGGCCCGCCGGCCGTCATGAGCGGCGCTCACCGCTCGCGCAGGACCCGCTTGAGGATCTTGCCGGACGGGTTGCGGGGCAGCTCGGCGGCGAACTCGACCAGCCGCGGCACCTTGTAGTTCGCGAGCTCGCGCTTGCAGTGCGCCAGCACGTCCTCACCGGACAGCGTGGTACCGGCCCGCCGCACGACGAACGCCTTGCCGACCTCGCCGAGCCGCTCGTCCGGCACCCCGACCACCGCGGACTCGGCCACCCCGGACATCCGCGCGAGCGCCTGCTCCACCTCGGCCGGGTAGACGTTGAACCCGCCGCAGATGTACATGTCCTTGAGCCGGTCGGTGATCGTCAGGTACCCGCGCTCGTCGACGCGGCCGACGTCGCCGGTGTGCAGCCAGCCGTCCGCGTCGACCGCGGCGGCGGTGGCGGCCGGGTCGTCGAGGTAGCCGAGCATCACGTTCGGCCCGCGCAGCAGCACCTCTCCCTCCGGCCGCGCGATCCGCAGCTCGAAGCCGGCGGTCGGGCGCCCGCAGGTGTGCGCGACGGTGACCGCGTCGTCCTCGCGCCGGCACATGGTGGCGACGACCGCCTCGGTCAGCCCGTAGGCGGTGAGCACGGCGTCGAGCTCGAGCTCGTTCTGCATCCGTTCGATCAGCACCACCGGCACGGTGGCCGCGCCGGTGACCGCGAGCCGCAGGCTGGTCAGGTCGAACGCGTCGCGGTCCGGGTGGTCGAGCATGGTCTGGTAGATCGTCGGCGGGCCGGGCAGCACGGTGATCCGCTCGGCGGCGACGAGGCGCATCGCCTCGGCGACGTCGAACACGGCCTGCGGCACGATCGTGGCGCCGGTCAGCAGGCAGACGAGGATGCCGGCCTTGTAGCCGAAGCTGTGGAAGAACGGGTTGATCACCAGGTAGCGGTCCGCGGCGCTCACCTCGCCCAGCTCCGCCCAGGCCCGGGCCACGTCGAGCGCCTGGCGGTGCGCGCTCATCGCGCCCTTGCTGCGGCCGGTGGTGCCGGAGGTGAACAGGATGTCGCTGACGTCGTCCGGGTCGACCTCGGCGGCGCGCGCGTCGATGTTCGGCACGTCCGCGGCCCGCTCCGCCAGGTCGTCCCACGCGAGCGCGCCGGGCGGGGCGCTCGCCGCTGCGTCGAGCGGCACGTGCACCACGACCGGCGGCACCGGGTGCCCGCCCGCGTGCAGCTCGGCGAGGCGGTCGCGGCCGAGGAACTCGCCGGCGACCACCAGCGCGGACGCGCCGGTGCGGGCCAGCAGGTCGGCGGCCTCGGTCGCGGTGAACCGGGTGTTGACCGGCACGATCGTGGCGCCCGCGTAGGAGGCGCCGAGCGCGGCGACGACCCAGTGGTGGGTGTTCGGCGACCACAGCGCGACCCGGTCGCCGGGCGCGACGCCCTCGGCGACGAACGCCGCGGCGGCCGTGCGGACCTGGTCGTGCAGCTGCCGCCAGGACATCCGGACGGTGGTGTGGCCTGTCGGGTCGGCGACCGCCTCGGCGTCGCCGAACCGGCTCGCCGCGCCGGCGAGCGCTGCCGGGATGGTGTCCACCCGGCCATACTAGAACACGTTCTAGCCGAGGCGCCGGAGCAACCGCGCGGCGATACCGGAGACGACGAGCCAGAACAACGCGGCCAGCCCGTAGTTGACCAGCACCCGCAGTTCGGCGTTCTGCGGGGTGAACAGGTTCCGGAACGCCAGCGCGAGCGGGTCGGCCGCGTCGGCGAAGAAGACCGTGATGCCGTTGTCCGGGTTCGCGTGACCCACGACCAGCAGCACGTGGACGACGAGGATCAGGGCCAGGACCAGCCCGACCCAGCGGACCAGACCGGCCAGAAAACCCACCACGGTCGCGCGAACCTCGGCAGGGCTCCGGCGAGGTGCCTCACGGTGCACCTGCTCGACGCCCTCGGAGCCCTCGGCGTGCGCGGCCATGATGGGAGTCTGACACGTTCGGCCCCCGGCTGACTACCAGCCGGTAGGTAATGGTTACCGGGAGACCAGCCTGGCGATGAAGCCGGCGACCACGATCCAGAACACGGCGGCCAGGCCGTAGTTGATGATGACGTTGAGGTTGTAGTTGCCCGTGGAGAACAGGCCGGGGAAGAACAGGGCGAGCGGCTCGGCGAGCGACTGGACGAAACGGAAGAACGAGTTCGCGTGGTTCGCGCCGAACAAGATCATCAGGATGTAGACGACCTCGATGATCGCGAACAGAGCACCGATGCCCGTGATGATTCGCGCTGCGGTTCCTCGACCGGAACTGACGGCCCATCGACGAGTAGTCATGGGAGATGTATGCCCCCACCATGGTGTGACGAAACCTCGTACGGGGGACGAATCCGTTACACCATTCGGCTCACCATGTGGAACGGATTTCCCGCCACTGGACACGGTCGCTAGGCTGACGCCCGTGGCGCGTGTTCTCCTCCTTCGTTGCCGCGACGGGGCCTGACCAGACCGGCTCCCCGCCGCGGGGCGAAGCCTGCCGGTCGTCGTCACACATCGAACCCGGCCAGGAGAACCTCATACCATGACCATTCCGGACACTCAGCGTGCGGTGAACAGCAAGCTCCGCATCCCGTCGCGCCCGGCGCCGGCCGGTCAGCCCACCTGGAACACCCAGCGCGGCTCGGCCATGCCCATCCACCGCTACCGGCCCTTCGCCGAACTCGTCGAGCCCGTCGCGCTGCCCGACCGCACCTGGCCGGACAAGCAGATCACCCGCGCCCCGCAGTGGTGCGCGGTCGACCTGCGGGACGGCAACCAGGCGCTGATCGACCCGATGTCGCCGGCCCGCAAGCGCAAGATGTTCGACCTGCTGGTGCGCATGGGCTACAAGGAGATCGAGGTCGGCTTCCCGGCCGCGTCGCAGACCGACTTCGACTTCGTCCGCGAGATCATCGCCGACGGCGCGGTGCCCGACGACGTGTCGATCCAGGTGCTCTCGCAGTGCCGCCCCGAGCTGATCGAGCGCACCTTCGAGTCGCTGCAGGGCGCGCACAAGGCGATCGTCCACATCTACAACTCGACGTCGATCCTGCAGCGGCGGGTGGTGTTCCGCGAGGAGCGCGAGGGCATCAAGAAGATCGCCACGTCGGCGGCGGAGATGGTGGCCGAGTACGCGCAGAAGAACTCCGAGACCGACTTCCGCTTCGAGTACTCGCCGGAGTCCTACACCGGCACCGAGCTGTCCTACGCGGTCGAGGTGTGCAACGCGGTCACCGACATCTGGCAGCCCACTGTGGACCGTCCGGTCATCATCAACCTGCCGGCGACGGTGGAGATGGCCACCCCGAACGTGTACGCCGACTCGATCGAGTGGATGCACCGCAACCTGGAGCGGCGCGACTCGGTCGTGCTGTCGCTGCACCCGCACAACGACCGCGGCACCGCGGTGGCCGCCGCCGAGCTGGGCTACCGGGCCGGGGCGGACCGGATCGAGGGGTGCCTGTTCGGCAACGGCGAGCGGACCGGCAACGTCTGCCTGGTCACCCTGGGGATGAACCTGTTCAGCCAGGGCATCGACCCGCAGATCGACTTCTCCGACATCGACGAGATCCGGCGCACGGTGGAGTACTGCAACCAGCTGCCGGTCGGTGAGCGGCACCCGTGGGGCGGCGACCTGGTGTTCACCGCGTTCTCGGGCTCGCACCAGGACGCGATCAACAAGGGCTTCGACGCGCTGCGCGAGCAGGCCTCCCGGGCCGGCCACCCGGTCGACGAGCACCCCTGGGAGGTCCCGTACCTGCCGATCGACCCGAAGGACGTCGGCCGGACCTACGAGGCCGTCATCCGGGTCAACTCGCAGTCCGGCAAGGGCGGCGTGGCGTACGTGATGAAGACCGAGCACCAGCTCGACCTGCCGCGCCGGCTGCAGATCGAGTTCTCCCAGGTGATCCAGCAGTACACCGACAACGAGGGCGGCGAGGTCTCCCCCGCGCTCATGTGGTCGACCTTCTCCTCGGAGTACCTGTCGCACTCCTCGCCGGTGGTGCTGCACGAGCACCGCATCAGCGACGACGGCGCGGGGCACGACGAGATCGCCGCGTCGATCGAGGTCGAGGGCGACCGGCACGAGGTCACCGGGTCGGGGAACGGGCCGATCGCGGCGTTCGTGGACGCCCTGGCGTCGGTGGGCTACGACGTGCGGGTGCTCGACTACACCGAACACGCCCTCACCGCGGGCGACGACGCGCGCGCCGCGGCGTACGTGGAGTGCACGGTCGGCGACCGCGTCCTGTGGGGCGTGGGCGTGCACAGCTCGATCGTCACCGCGTCGCTGCGCGCGGTGGTCTCGGCGATCAACCGCGCGAACCGCTGAGGTCCTCGCGCAGTCCGGACAGGACGGTCCGCACCACCCGGGCGCTCACCGCGGCGGGGGTCATCGCGAACCGGCGGCCGGCCACCGCGGCGGTCACCTCACGCACCAGGCGCGGGGTGTCGCCGCCGTGCGAGGCGCCGCGGGCGATCCACGCGCCGACCGCGCCCGCCACGGCGTGGCGGGTGCGGTCCGCGGTGCCCCAGGCGAACATCGGCAGCTCGACGGTCAGCGTCGGGATGCCGAGCTCGCGCTCGACGTAGAGCCCGGCACACTCGCTGCCCTCGACGCCGATGCGCGCGGCGGGGAAGTACGCGTAGGTGTTCGCGTCGAGCGTGGTCGTCCAGGACGCGCCGAGCCGCGGCCACCGGGCGAACGCCGGGTCGGCGCGCAACCGCCGGCTCACCCGCGGCCACACCCGGTTCGCGTACAGGTACGGGGCGACCGCGCCCACGTCGTTGTGCAGCAGCAGCAACGCGTCCGGACGCAGCTCGGCCAGGCACGCGCGCAGCCGCGCGGCCCGGCGCTGGGCCGGCGTCGACGGGTGCGCGCGGTGGGCGAACTCCACCTGGTCGGCCAGCGGCCGCAGGTGAGAGCCGCGCACGTACCCGACCGGGTCGGTCGGCAGCGCGAAGCGGTGCGGCGGCGGGTCGACCGGGCCGACCAGGGCCACCCGCCCGTCCGCGGCGGTGGGCACGAACGCCGAGCCGAGCGGCTCGTTGGCGTGTGGCAGCACGCCGACGGCGATCAGCGGACCGTCCGAACCGGACACCGCCACCTCGATCGCGGAGCCGGCCGGCCAGGAGTAGGCCGGCTCACCAGACGCTGTAGCCACCGTCGACCACCAGCACCTGGCCCGTCATGTGGTCCGACATCGCCGAGGCGAGGAACAGCAGCGGGCCGTTGAGCGCGTCGGGCGGCCCGACCCGGCCGGTGGGCATGAAGCGCTCGACGAAGCGGCGGCCGGTGTCCGAGTCGAAGTACGCCTCGTTCTTCGGCCCGGCGAGGTAGCCCGGCGCGAGCACGTTGCACTGCACGCCGCGGCCGGCGTACTCGAGCGCGATCGACCGGGTGAAGCCGATCAGCGACGCCTTCGCCGCGGCGTAGGCCGCCACGGTCGGCACCGGATGCATGCCGAGCACGGAGGACAGGGTGATCACCTTGCCGCGCCGCCGCGCCGCCATGCCCGGCGCGTAGGCCCGGCACAGCCGGAAGGCCGTCCGCAGGTTGATCTCCAGCATGTGGTCGAGCACGTCGTCGGTGGTGTCCGCGAGGACCAGCGAGGTGCCGGCGCCGACGTTGTTGACCAGCACGTCGACCTCGGGCTGGTCGGCCACGACCTGGCCGACGAACTCCGGGTCGGTCAGGTCACCGGCCTGCCCGTCGGCCAGCGAGCCCGCGGCGATCAGCTCGACCAGCGCGTCCTTGTTGCGGTCCACCCCGACGACCTTCGCGCCGGCCTGGGTGAACGCCGCCGCGGCGGCCGTGCCGACCGCGCCGGCGGCGCCGGTCAGCAGCACCGTGCGCCCGGCGAGCGACCAGGGATGGGTACTCACGCGACCTCCAGTTGTCCCGGCCGGCTCGACGTCGACACCCGGGCCGACACCCGGGCCGACATGCGGGCCGACATCGCGAACCCGGCGACGCAGAACAGCAGCGCGCACACCACGGCGAGACCGGTCGGGCCGGTCCGCGCGGTCAGCACCCCGACGAACGGGGTCAGCACCGCGAACCCGAGGTTGCGGCTGGTCGTGACGATGCTCATCGCGGTGGCCTCGCCGTGCTCGCGCAGGTCCTCGAGCACCCGGGCGCGGAAGCGCGGCAGCAGCCGGGCCTGCGCGGTCTGCACCAGCACCGCGGCGACCAGCACGACCGCCACCGACTCGATGCCCAGCGCCGCCGCCGCGACGACCGCGACCAGCACGCTCACCCGCGGCGGCCACCGGTCGCCCAGCCCGAAGGCGGCGGCCGCCGCGCCCAGCGCGACCCCGGCCGCGGCCATCCCGACCAGGTGCTCGCCCAGCCCGGCGCGCACGTAGTACACCGGCGTCAGGTACAGCAGCACGGAGAAGGCGGTGCCGACGAGGATCATCGCGAGCAGGTCGACCCGCAGCCCGGGCGCGCGCCGCACGCCGCGCGCCAGCCCGCGCAGCCGGGCGCCGAGCGGCACCCGGTCCACATCGGACGGGGAGCGGACGTCCGCCACCCGCAGCAGGACCGCGGCGGCGGCGAACTGCGCGGCGGCGGTCGCGACGAACGTCCAGCGCATGCCGGCCAGCGACAGCGCGCTCGCCGACACCAGCACCACCGCGGTGACCGCGAGGTTCAGCGACTGGAACATCCGCTCGGCCGGTTCGAACTCGGCCTGCCGGCCGGCCCGGCGCAGCACTCCGGCCGCGAGCGCCGCGTCCGCGCCCATGGTCAGCGCCGTGGCCGCCGCGAACAACGGCTGGGCCGCCCAGAACGCCGCCGCGGCCGGCACGCAGCCGAGCAACAACGCGGCGGCGCCCTGTAGCGACCCGCCGAGCACCAGCGCCTGGCGCGGGCCGATCCGGTCCGCGAGGTGCCCGGCGGGCAGGTCGAACGCCACGATGAGCAGCGCGAAGAACGCCTCGATGAGCAGCAGCAGGGACAGCGAGATGTCCACCGAGGACGCGTAGAGCACGATGTAGGGCAGGAAGAAGTAGCCGCCCAGCAGCAGCCGTGCCACCAGCACCGCGCCGAGGTGGCGGGGCCAGGGCCTGCGAACGGCGCTCACGGCTCGCTCACCGGCCTGTCGGGGACAGGAGCTCCCAGGTGCCGGGCTCCTCGACGTCGAGCCAGATCAGCTCCTGGTAGATCCGCTTGTAGTACGAGCAGTGCTCGGACTCCCGGTCGAGCCGCTTGAAGTGCGTGTAGCTCTTGTGCACGCAGCCGCCGTGGCAGAACTGCTTCCAGGTGCACGTCGAGCACTCGTCGATCTCCTCGACGTGCCGCTCGCGCAGCATCTCGACCACCGGGCTGGTGTCCACGGCGGTGCGGATGTCGGTCTCGGCCAGGTTGCCGATCACGAACTCCGGCTTGCCGACCATCTCCTCGCACGGGTACAGGTCGCCGTTCGTGTCGATGGTGATCATGTTGACACCCGCGCCGCACGGGTTGCGCATGCACATGTACTCGCGGCGGAACGAGCGCAGCGAGCCGAGCTCGCCGGCCAGCAGGTTCGCCAGCGGCACCAGCTTCTCGCCGGCCCGCGCCCGGGCGGCGACGTGCCGGACGACGGAGAAGTAGGCCTCGAAGTAGCGATCGCCGGACAGCCACTCCTCCTCGCCCGCGTTGCCGGACTGGAACACCGGCAGGAAGCGGATGCTCGCCACGTCGAGCGCGGCCATCGAGTCGTACATCTCGACGATGCGGTCGGTGTTTCCGGCGTGCACGACACACACCGCGTGCACCGCGATCCCCTTGCTCCGCAGGCGTTCGATGCCGCGGACGACCCCCTTGTAGGAGCCCTTGCCGCGGTGGTCGACGCGGAACTCGTCGTGCATCTCCGGGGTGCCGTCGAGCGAGACGCGCACGGAGAAGTCGTTCTCGGCGAGGAAGTCGCAGACCGCGTCGCTGAGGTTGAACCCGTTGGTCTGGATGGAGAAGACGACCTTCTTGCCGGCCTTGGCGTAGACCTGTTTGGCGTACGCGACGACCGTGCGGATGTCCTTGAGCGCCATGGTCGGCTCGCCACCGTGGAACTCGAGGCTGGTCAGCGGCGTCGGCAGCGCGACGAGCTCGTCGACGGCCTTGAGCATCAGCTCGAGCTTGAGCTGCCGGCGCGGCACGCCCTCCTCGATGGTGTAGCAGTAGGTGCAGGCGAGGTTGCACCAGTTGTGCACGTGGAACACGCCGAGCACCGGGTAGGTGTTGGCGGTGGACTTCGGCGCGAGCAGCTGCAGGCCCTCGACGCGGGTGGACGAGGTGCCGAAGCCCATGTCGTCCACGGTGACCAGGCCGCGCTGGAACAGCTCGGCGACGCGCTCCGGGCGGATGCCGGCCTCCAGGTCACCCAGCGTGGTCGCGCCGAGCGAGCGCAGGGTGTCCACCTCGGACCTGTCGTCGGTGACCACCCAGCCACCGGTACCCGGGGAGACCACGAGCGTGTGCGACCCGCGATCCTCGAAGCGAAGCTCATCGGCCGGGCCGATCCGGGTGTCGGCCGTCAACGAAAGTCGCACTGTAGAACCCTTTCTCGAATGATCCGGCGGCCGGGGCACGCCCCTGGCCGGGACGTGCCCCAACCCGCCGGTCATCAGGTCGCCACCCACTGAGTGGCGACCACCTCCTCCGTCTCCAACACTTCGATCTCGACCATCTGTCGGCTCCCCTCCTCTCCCGGTTCACCCGATCGGCTACGGACGGTGAACAGGTTGCGGCGGCCGGCTCGACGACTGCTCGAGGAACGAGCAAAGAACCGCTCGAGACCAGATCGAGGCGTGTCCGGCGCCCCGGTACGACGAAGCGGGGAGGTGGCGATCGGCGCGGCACGCCGGACCGGACGCCGCCGGGCGAGGCACTAGGCTGGGGCCGTTCGCCCGCGCCCTCCGTCGAGCCGAGGTGACACGTGACCCAGCATCGCGAGCCCGGTCCGGGCGCCACGTGGGGCCTGCTGGTGGCCTGGGCGGTGCACGACGCGGAGGAGCTCGCCACCATGGCGGCCTGGGTCAGGCGGCATCGTCCGTGGCTGGCGAGGAAAATGCCGCGAGCCGTCGCGGGCCGCCTGGACGAGCTGGGCAGCGGCGAGCACGTGGCCGTCGCGATAGGACTGATGGGATGCCTCGTCGCGACCGCGGCCGTGCGCGGCGCCGTGACGGGCGGTCGCAGCCGCTTCTACCAGGCCGTCCTGCTGGGGTTCGGCGTGCACGCCGTGCCGCACGTGCTGTCCGCGGTCGTGACCCGCGCCTACACGCCGGGCCTGGTCACCGCGCCCACGGTGGTGGCCCCGTTCTCCTGGTGGGCCTGGCGCAGGCTGCGGGCCGCCGGCGTCCTGCGTGCCCGGCGCTCGACCGCGGCGCTGGCGGTGCCGCTGCTCCCCGTCTCGATCGCGGCGGTGCACGTCGCGGCCTCGTCGCTGCTGCGCCTGCGCGACCGGCGCCGCCGCTCAGGGCGCGGGCTCCGCGCCGGCCGGGTCGGTGGAGGAGGCGGTGGTGGGCTGCTCCTGGTTCTCGGGGAAGTGGCAGGCCACCTGGTGGCCCGGCGCCAGCTCGGCCAGCGGCGGCGCTTGCGTCGAGCAGATCTCCTGCGCCTTCCAGCACCGGGTGTGGAAGCGGCACGCCGGCGGCGGGTTGATCGGGCTCGGCACGTCGCCGGTCAGCCGGATGCGCTCGCGGCTGCGCCGCCGCGCGGTGTCGGGGACCGGCACCGCCGACAGCAGCGCCACCGTGTACGGGTGCATCGGGCGCTCGTACAGGCCGCGTCCGGTCCGCCAGCTCGACGAT
The DNA here is from genome assembly GCA_963727495.1 of uncultured Actinomycetota bacterium. Taxonomy (GTDB): domain Bacteria; phylum Actinomycetota; class Actinomycetes; order Mycobacteriales; family Pseudonocardiaceae; genus Actinophytocola. Next base: position 578,599 of record CAVSGQ010000006.1, read on the forward strand.
CTTGCCGAGGTACATCACCGCGACCCGGTCGGACACGTGCCGCACCACCGACAGGTCGTGCGCGATCATCACGTAGGTCAGGTCCAGCTCGTTCTGCAGGTCCTCCAGCAGGTTCACGACCTGGGCCTGGATCGACACGTCGAGCGCGGACACCGGCTCGTCCGCCACGATCAGCTTCGGGCGCAGCGCGAGCGTCCGGGCGATCCCGATGCGCTGCCGCTGGCCGCCGGAGAACTCGTGCGGGTAGCGGTTGTAGTGCTCGGGGCTGAGGCCGACCAGCTCCAGCAGCTCCTGCACCGCCCGCTTGACGCCGTGCTCGGTCTTGACCTTCTGCAGCTTGAACGGCGCGCCGACGATCGTGCCGACCGTGTGCCGCGGGTTCAGCGACGAGTACGGGTCCTGGAAGATCATCTGCACGTCGCGGCGCAGCGGGCGCATCTTGCCGCTGGAGATGTGGCTGATGTCGCGGCCCTCGAACACGATCGAGCCCGCGGTCGGCTCCAGCAGCCGGGTGATCAGCCGCCCGGTGGTCGTCTTGCCGCAGCCGGACTCGCCCACCAGCGACAGGGTCTCGCCCTGCAGCACCGTGAAGTCGAGGCCGTCGACGGCCTGCACCGCGCCGACCTTGCGTTGCAGCAGCCCGCGGCGCACCGGGAAGTGCTTCTGCAGCCCGGACACCGCGAGCAGCTCCTCGCCCGTGCGGGACGCGGGCGGCGGCGTGGCCTGGTCGGGTTCAGCGGTCACCTGTTCGTCCCCGTTCACAGCTTCGGCTTGATCTCGTTCGTCCACAGGCGCAGCCGGTTCTCCGCGGACAGGTGGCAGGCGACCGATGCGGGTGCCCTCGGACCCGCCGACGTCGCGCAGCTGCGGCACCTCGGTCTCGCTCAGGCCGTCGTTCAGCTCGCCGAAGGCGCAGCGCGGGTGGAACGGGCAGCCGGGCGGCACGTTGATCAGGCTCGGCGGCGTGCCCGGGATCGGCAGCAGCCGCTCGGCACGCTCCCGGTCCAGCCGCGGCATCGAGCCGAGCAGGCCCCAGGTGTAGGGGTGCTGCGGCTCGCCGAAGATGTCGTCGGCCCGGCCGTACTCGACCGCCCGGCCGGCGTACATCACCAGGATGTCGTCGGCGAGCTCGGCGACCACGCCGAGGTCGTGGGTGATGATGATGACCGCCGAGTCGAACTCCTGCCTGCAGGTCCCGGATCAGGTCCAGGATCTGCGCCTGCACGGTCACGTCCAGCGCGGTGGTCGGCTCGTCGGCGATCAGCAGCTCCGGGTCGCACGACAGCGCCATCGCGATCATCGCGCGCTGGCGCATGCCGCCGGAGAACTGGTGCGGGTAGTCGTCCACCCGCGACGCCGGGTTCGGGATGCCGACCCGGTCGAGCATCTCGATGGCGTGCTTGCGCGCCACGGCCTTGCTGACGTCGTGGTGGACCCGGTACGCCTCGACGATCTGGTTGCCCACCGTGTAGTACGGGTGCATCGCCGACAGCGGGTCCTGGAAGATCATCGCCATGTCCTTGCCGCGCAGGCGGCGCACCGAACTCCTGGCTCCGACCGACGAGGTTCTCGCCCGTCCAGCAGGATCTCGCCGGAGATCTCGGCGGTGCCCTCCTTGTGCAGGCCCATGATCGACAGGCTGGTCACGCACTTGCCCGAGCCGGACTCGCCGACGATGCCGAGCGTCTTGCCGCGGTCGACCTGGAACGACAGCCCGTCGACGGACTTCACCAGCGCCGTCGTCGGTCGGGAAGTGCACCCGCAGGTCGCGCACCTCGAGGAAGGGGCCGACGTGCTCGGCCGGCTTGTCGTAGACGTCCACACCACCGAGCGGTTCGTCGGGAATCTGGGTCATGAGGTCCGCACCCTCGGGTCGATGACGGCGTACAGCAGGTCCACGATCAGGTTGGCGATCACGATGAAGGTCGCCGCGAACAGCACCACGCCCATGACCTTCGGCAGGTCGTTGTTGTTGATCGCGTCGCACCGCGTACTTGCCGAGCCCGTTGAGCGAGAACGTGGTCTCGGTGAGCACCGCGCCGCCGAGCAGCAGGCCGACGTCGAGACCGAAGATCGTGAGGATCGGGGTGAGCGCGACCGCGCAGGCCGTGCTTGATCACGACCCTGCGCTCCGGCAGGCCCTTGGCCCGCGCGGTGCGGATGTAGTCCTCGCCCATCGTCTCCAGCATGCCCGCCCGGGTCAGCCGGGCGTACTGGCGCGGAGAACAGGAACGCCAGGGTGATCCACGGCAGGATCAGGTCGTAGGCCCACTCCGCGGGGTTTTCCTCGAGCGGGGTGAAGCTGCCGCCGCGGCGCGGTCCAGCCCAGCGTATAGCTGAAGATCGTGAGCGAGATCAGGCCGGTGAAGAAGATCGGCAGCGAGACGCCCGGCCAGGGCGACGCCCATCGCCGACCGGTCGAAGAGGGTGCCCCGTTCAGCGCGGAGAGCACGCCGATGGACACCCCCGCGAACACCCAGATGACCGCGGCCCCGACCGCCAGCGACAGGGTCACCGGCAGCCGGTCGAGCAGGTCGGGCCACACCGGCTGCCGGTTGATGAACGAGTAGCCGAGGCACGGCGCCGGGCAGTGCTCGACGCTCGCGCCGTAGTCGTAGTCCTCGCCGACGAAGATCGCCCTTGACCCAGCTCCCGTACTGCACCGGACACCGAGTCGTAGAAGCCGAGCCTCTCCGCGACCAGCTTGACGGTCTCCTCGGTGGCCGCGCGGCCCGACATAGCGGGACGCGAGGCTCTCCGGGCCGACCGCCGGCGATCTTGGGGACCAGGAAGAAGATCGCGAAGGTGGCCGCGCTGACGATGAAGAGCAGCACTACCGCCGCGATCAGCCGCCTGATGATGTACGCGATCACTGTGCTCTCTCCACGGGGCGGGTACGGCGCCGGTGCCCGGCGGGGTCGGAACCCCTGACCGGGCACCGGTCACCGTCATCGGTTTTCCGGAACCACTAGGCCCGTGCCGTCACCTCACTGTTCCACGCCCATGGCCATGTAGTCGTAGTAGCCGTACTGCTCGTTGATGAACACGTTCGTCAGACCCTTGCCCCGGAAGAGCAGGACCTTCGCGATCACGCCCGGCAGGATCACGGCCTCGTCCATGACCTTCTTGTCGATGTCGGCCCAGATCTGCTCGCGCTTGGTCGGTGTCCAGCTCGACGAGCGCCTCGTCGAGCATCTTGTCGACCTCCGGGATCCGGACGCTGATGTTCGACGAGCCACCCGTGTCCCGGATCACCCGGCTGTCGACGATCTGGGAGAGGAAGCCGAAACCGTCGTTCCAGTCCGCACCCCAGCCGTTGACCACGAGGCCGAGCTTGTTCTGCTTGCGTACGGCGGGCTTGCCGGCGTACTGCGAGAAGTAGTCGCCCTGCGGGTAGCCCTTCAGCGTCGACGTTGATCCCGACCCGCTTGAGCGACTGCTGCAACGACTCGGCGGCGGCCTTCTCCGCGGGCCGCTCGTTGCGGTAGGAGATGTTGGTGGAGAAGCCGTTCGGCTGCCCGCAGTCCTTCAGTGCGGCCTTGGCCTTGTCCACGTCGCCCTTGTTGCCCTCGGACGGGTAGAGGTCGATGTCCTGCGAGCCCGGGATCAGCGGCGGCAGGATGTTGGTGGCGATGTCGCCACCGGCGACGTCCCCGCCGCATGGCGCGCTGGTAGCCGGTCTTGTCGGCGGCGTACATGATCGCCTTGCGGCAGTCGATGTTGTCCAGCGGTGCGACCTGTCGGGTTCACCGACGTGTACCAGAGGCGGGCGAGCGACGGGTTGTCCGTCTGGGCCTTGAGGTCCGGGTCGGAGAGCACCCGGCCCTGCGCGGCCGGCCCGACGCCGGTGCCGGTGACGTGCGACGTCAGGTCGCCCGACATCAGCTGGTTGTCGATGTCGTCCTGGTTCACGTTCAGCGCGACGTCGAAACCGTCCGGGCAGCGGCTTGCGGTTCGGGTCGGTGTCCTGGCTCCACTCCGGGTTGCGCACCAGGGTGAACCTCTTGCCCAGCTCGTTGGTGTCGAACATGTACGGGCCGGTGGAGACCACGTGCTCCTGGTACTTCGCGCCGGTGTCCTTGTCCTGCGGCACCGGGACCGTCTGCCGGCAGCTGGGCCAGGTAGTCGAAGCCGGAGAACGGGGTCTTGAGGTGGAAGACGATCGTGTGGTCGTCCGGCGTCTCGATCGCCTGGTCGGTGTCGATGTCCGGCGTCTTGTACGGGCCCTTGTAGCCGTCGGGCAGGTCGAGGAAGTCGTTGAAGTAGGTCGGGCCCGTTCGGGAAGGTCGTCCTTGTCCAGTCGACCGCAGCACGCGCGTACTTGACGTCCTTGGCGGTGACCTCGGTGCCGTCCTCGAACTTGACGCCCTTGCGGATCTTGTAGGTCCAGGTCTTGGCGTCGGCGCTGGGCTCGCCGAGGCTCTCGGCCAGGTCCGGCACGAGCTCGGTGCTCTCGTCGCCCGGGCGCCGAGCTTGAACATCACCAGCGGCGCGGCCGTAGAGGCGCAGCGAAGTCCCAGGAGTAGCCGTAGTAGGTGTCGGCCGGGTCGAGCGAGTCCCAGTCGCCGTTGTTGGCCATCTTGAGCGTGCCGCCCGTCTTGTCCGACGGGTTGAACACCTTGCCGACGGCCGCGTTGAAGCGTCCGGCGTGGCGTTGCCGCCGCCACCTCGTTGTCGTCGTTGCCATTGCCGTCACCGCCACCGCAGGCGGACAAGGCCCAGCGCGATCGACCGCACTGGCGCGATCGCGGTGATCAGGCGCTTGCGTTTCATCTTGCGGATGCACCCCTATCTCTTGGGTAGCCGGTCAATCGGGAAAGACCAGCCGTCATCGGGACCGCGGGTCGAGAGCGTCGCGCAGGCCGTCGCCGAACAGGTTGAAGGCCAGCACGGTGATGAAGATCGCCAGGCCGGGCCAGAGCATGAAGTGCGGCAGCGTGTAGTACCGCACCGCGTCGGAGAGCATGCCGCCCCAGGTGGCCGTCGGCGGGCGGATGCCGACACCGAGGAAGGACAGCGCGGCCTCGAACAGGATGTTCGTCGGGATCAGCAGCGTCGTGTAGACGAGGATCGGCGCCACCAGGTTGGGCAGCAGCTCGCGGAACAGGATGTAGGGACCGCGCGCGCCCAGGCTGCGCGCGGCGTCGACGAACTCGCGTTCGCGCAGGGACAGCGTCTGGCCCCGGACGATGCGGCCGATGTAGGGCCAGTTGAAGAAGCCGATGACGAAGATCAGCAGCACGATCCGCAGCGCGTCACCGGAGAGCCCCAGCGCGTTGTCCGGCACGACGCCGGCGAGCGCGATGGCGAACACGAGGATGCGGGAAGGCCAGGAACACGTCCATGGCCCGGCTGATCAGCGCGTCCACCCAGCCGCCGAAGTAGCCGGCGATGACCCCCATCGATGGTGCCGATGACCACGGACAGCATCGTGGCGGAGAAGGCGATGAGCAGCGAGATCCACGACCCCGCGTAGACACGGCTGAGGATGTCGCGGCCGTTGACCGGCTCCACGCCCAGCGGGTGGTCCCAGCTCATGCCGCCGAACGTGCCGGTCGGGGTGAGGGTCGGAGCCGTCGATGAGGTCCTCGTTGAACTTGTTCGGCTGGATCACGCCGAACACGCGGTCCATGAACAAGGCGCTGAGCGCGATCAGGACCAGCACGACGATCACGAAGCCACCGACCATGGCGACACGGTCACGCTTGAGCCTCGACCACGCGATCTGGCCGAGCGAGCGGCCACGGATTGCCCTGGCGCCGGCACCCTCGAGAATGGCCTCCGGTCGCGCGCCTTCGGAGAGGTCGAGCGGAGCGCTCATGCGCGGCCGAACCAGTCCGGCGACCGATGCGCATCCCGCCGCACGGCCGACGATCGGTCGGCACCATGGTCCGGTCGCACCATCACCAACCCACGCGGCATCGGCGGGCAGGCTGGCGCGGATCGCGGGTAAGCCATCTCGCGCTCCTCAGCGTTCGTCGGGATCTCACCGCTCGGTGGCAGACCATAGCCCGTGCGTTCCACACTGATTAACCAGGTGAGGTTACGATCCGGGAACACGAGCGCAGATTGTGCCGTCCGGTCGGGCGCGCTCACAATGCGTAGTCGGCGGCGGCCCTGGTGCCGTCCACCGCGAACCAGCCGTCCTCGAACTCCTGCCAGGCGACGAGCGGACCGCGCGCGGCCGCACCGTCCCGGGCGACGGCACGCGCCAACCGCTGCGCGCGGTCGGGAACCTCGCACCAGACGAGCGCCGACAGCCTGGGCCGGATCGATCTGCGACCAGCGGAGACGCCTTCGATCAGCAGGATCTCCGGCGGGTCGACGGTGATCGTCGGACCGGGTTGCGGACGGCCCTCGCTCCACACGGTCCTGGTGTAGCTGCCCGGCCGCCCGGCGGCGAAGGGCTCGAGGATGCCGGTGACGAGGCGCGGCCACCAGGCCACCGGGTTCTCCCAGGTGGCGAAGTCGTCGGTGCGCACGACCGTCGCGCCGAGCCGTTCGGCGAGCGCGTCGGCCAGCGTGGACTTCCCGGAGCCGGAGGGCCCGTCGACGGCCACCAGCGTGACGCCGCCGAGCATTGGGGGGCGGAATGTCCGGTGACGGAGCAAGGGCGTCAAGACGGACGCTACCGGGCGTCCCGACGATCCAGCCGTCATCCGGTGATCATCTCGTACGCCGGCGTGGCCGAACGGTGTCCCCCTCGGGGGGTTGTCGACCCGCCCGATCACACCGCGCGGCGGCCGGACAGGGCGCGGCCGAGGGTGAGCTCGTCGGCGAACTCGAGGTCGCCGCCCATCGGGAGGCCGGAGGCCAGCCGGGTCACGGTCAGGCCGGGGAAGTCGCGCAGCATGCGGACGAGGTAGGTGGCGGTGGCCTCGCCCTCGGTGTTCGGGTCGGTCGCGAGGATGACCTCGGTGACCTCCTGCTCGGCGATGCGCGTCAGCAGCTCGCGCACCCGCAGCTGGTCGGGCCCGATGCCGGACAGCGGGTCCAGCGCGCCGCCCAGCACGTGGTAGCGGCCCTTGAACTCGCGGGTCCGCTCGATCGCGAGCACGTCCTTCGGCTCCTCGACCACGCACACCGCGCTCGGGTCCCGCCGGGCGTCGCGGCAGATGCGGCAGGTGGCCTCCTCGGAGACGTTGCCGCAGATGTCGCAGAAGACCACGCCCTCCTTGACCCGCTGCAAGGCCTGCTGCAGCCGGGTCACGTCGGCGGGGTCGGCGCCGAGCAGGTGGAACGCGATGCGCTGGGCGCTCTTCGGGCCCACGCCGGGCAGCCGCCCGAGCTCGTCGATCAGGTCCTGGACCGGCCCCTCGAACATCGCGCGGCTACATGCCGGGCAGGCCGAGCCCGCCCAACCCGCCGGCGAGCCCGCCCATCCGGTCCGCGGCGAGCTGCTGCGCGCTGCTGCTCGCGTCCCGCACGGCGGCCACGATCAGGTCGGCCAGGGTCTCGGTGTCCTCGGGGTCGACCGCCTTCGGGTCGATGGTCAGCGACTTCAGCTCGCCGGAGCCGGACACCACGGCGGTCACCAGCCCACCGCCGGCGCTGCCCGTGGTCTCCGCGTTGGCCAGCTCCTCCTGAGCGGACATCAGCTGTTCCTGCATCTTCTGGGCCTGCTGCAGGATCTGCTGCATGTCGGGTACGCCACCGGGTTGCACGCCGGCTCCTCTCATCGATGTCGTGTCCCAGAGTAGTCGTGCGGGGGTTGTGGCATCGTGAGCGCCGTGCGGAGACCCCTGGCCGTCCTGATCGGTCTGCTGACGCTCGCCGGTTGCGCCACGTCCACCGCCGGTACCGCCACGGCGCCCTCCTCCGTGCCGAGCGTCGCGGCGACCGCGAGCCGCACCCCGACGAGCGCGACGAAGGCGCCCCCACCGACCACCTCCCGGCCGTCGGCGGTCGCCACGCCGGCGCCGAGGAAGAAGCCCGCGCCGCCGCCCGCGTCCGGGGTGGTCGTGCTCGACCCGGGGCACAACGGTGGCAACGCCGCGCACCCCGAGCAGATCAACCGGCTGGTTCCGGCCGGGCGCGGGCGGACCAAGGCGTGCAACACGACCGGCACGGCCACCGACGCCGGCTACCCCGAGCACGCGTTCACCTGGTCGGTGTCGCGGCGGGTGCGCGACATCCTGGTCGCGCACGGGGTGACGGTCGTGCTGACCCGGCAGAACGACACCGGCGTCGGCCCGTGCGTGGACGCGCGGGCGGCCGCGGGCAACGACGCGCACGCGGACGCTGTGGTGTCCATCCACGGCGACGGCGCCGCCCCCGCCGGGCACGGGTTCCACGTGGCCTACTCCTCCCCGCCGCTGAACGCCGCGCAGGGCGAGCCGTCGCTGCGGCTGGCCCGCACGATCCGCGACGGCCTGCGGTCGGCGGGCTTCCCGACCTCGACCTACCTCGGCTCCGCCGGGCTCTCCCCCCGCGACGACCTGGGCGGGCTCAACCTGTCGACCCGTCCCGCGGTCCTGGTGGAGTGCGGGAACATGCGCAACGCGGCCGAGGCGGCCACGCTGTCGAGCCCGTCGGGCCAGCAGTCCTACGCGGCCGCGATCGCCGCCGCCATCCTGGCCTACCTGCGCTGACTCAGCGCTCCAGCGGCCGGGCACCCAGCTTGTCGGTGAGCAGCTTGACCATGTCCGCCTCCGGGTTGGCCGGCGGCGCGTCCGGCTCGGGGCCGCCCGAGGCGTCGTAGTAGTCCTCCTCGTCCGGCGGCTCCGGCGGCGGGGGCTCGTCGGCGCGCGGGGCCGCCGGCGCCGGGCGGGCGGGCGGTTCCGGGGCGCGGGCCGGCGGCGAGGCGGGCTGCGGTGTGGACTGCGGTGTGGGCTGCGGGGCGGACTGGGTCGGGCGCTGGTAGGTCGGCGGCTCGGCCCGCGCGGGCTTCGGCGCGGCGGCCGCCCCGGGTCCGCTCTGGTCGGCGTGCACGCAGCGCACGTGCCAGGTGCCGCCGAACACGCCCTCCAGCGCCGTGGCGATCGCGTCGACGTTGCGCGACTCGGCCAGCCGGCGGGCGAGCGGCGCGGCGGTGTGCCCGATGGTGACCGTGTCCGCCTCGACGGACTGCACGCTCGCGTTGGTCAGCATCGCCTCGGTGCTGCGGCTGACCTTGCGCACCTCGGCCAGCAGCTCCGACCACAGCCGGCGGATGCCGGCGGCGTCGACGCCGCCTCCGGACGCCGGCTCGGCGGCGGCCGGGGTGGTGACGGCGGGCACCGCCGGCGTCGCGGGCTCGGGCTCGGGGGTCCGGGCCTGCGGGGCCGCACGGTCGCCGTCCGCCGCCGGCGTGTCCGGCGCGGCGGGCCGGGCGGGACGCTCGTAGGCCGGTGCCGCCGGGCGGGCGGGCTCGGCCGGGGCCACGTCGGCGCCACCGGAGACGGTCACCCGGCGCTCGATGCGTTCCAGGCGCTGCAGCACCGCGGAGTCGGCGGCCGCGTCGGTGGGCACCGCGCCGGGCAGCAGCATCCGCGCGCAGAGCAACTCCAGCAGCAGCCGGGGCGCGGTCGCGCCGCGCATGTCGACCAGGCCGGTGTGCACGATCTCCGCGTACCGGGTCAGCGTGGCCGGCCCGAGCTGCTGGGCCTGCGACACCATCCTGTCCAGCTCGTCGCCGGGCGTGGTGACCAGGCCGCGGGTGCCGGCGTCGGGCACCGCGCGCAGCAGCACCAGGTCGCGCAGCCGGTCGAGCAGGTCGGCGGCGAAGCGCCGCGGGTCGTGGCCCGCCTCGACCAGCCGGTCGACGGTGCCGTAGACGGCGGTGGCGTCGTTCGCGGCGAGCCCGTCGACCATGTCGTCGATCAGCGCCACGTCGGTGACGCCGAGCAGCGCGACCGCGCGCTCGTAGGTCACGCCCTCCGGTCCGGCCCCGGCGAGCAGCTGGTCGAGCACCGACTGGGTGTCCCGGGCGGAGCCGCCACCCGCGCGGATGACCAGCGGGTACACCGCGGGCGCGACGGTGGCGCCCTCGTCGGCGACGTTGCGCTCCAGCAGCTCGCGCATCGCGCTCGGCGGGATCAGCCGGAACGGGTAGTGGTGGGTGCGCGAGCGGATCGTCGGCAGCACCTTGTCCGGCTCGGTCGTGGCGAAGATGAACACGAGGTGCTCCGGCGGCTCCTCGACGATCTTGAGCAGGGCGTTGAAGCCCTGCGTGGTGACCATGTGCGCCTCGTCGATGATGAACACCCGGTACCGCGACGAGGCGGGCGCGTAGAACGCGCGGTCGCGCAGCTCGCGGGCGTCGTCGACGCCGCCGTGGCTGGCCGCGTCGAGCTCGACGACGTCCACGCTGCCCGGGCCCTCCGGGCGCGAGCGCGATGCACGAGTCGCACGTCCCGCACGGGTCCGGCGTCGGGCCCTGCTCGCAGTTCAGCGAGCGGGCCAGGATGCGTGCGCTGACGAGGTCTTGCCGCAGCCGCGCGGGCCGGAGAACAGGTAGGCGTGGTTGACCCGCTTGGCGGCCAGCGCGACCCGCAGCGGTTCGGTGACGTGTTCCTGGCCGACGACCTCGGCGAAGGTCGCCGGACGGTACTTGCGATAGAGGGCGAGCGCCACGGCAGGGACCATACCCGCCGGGACCGACGGGCCGGCCACCCACGGCGGTGCCCGGCCCGGCTCGCTACAATGACCATGGACCTCACGCGGCGTTCATCTCGTGAACCTCCCCAGGGCCGGAAGGCAGCAAGGATAAGCGAGCTCTGTCGGGTGCGTGGGGTCCCTTTTCGTGTCCGGATCCGTGTCCGGGTCCTGCGCTGGTCGGGCGATCACCGGCCTCGATCGTGTGCAACCGCCGCGCGGACCTTGGCCACCGCCGGGCGCCTTTGGTTGCCTCGAAGCATGCAGCCGTTCGAGCTTCCCGAGTTCTACATGCCCTACCCGGCCAGGCTGAACCCGAACCTCGAGCGGGCCCGCGAGCACAGCAGGGCCTGGGCGCGGGAGATGGACATGATCGACGTGCCGCAGCACGGCACGCCGATCTGGGACAGCCGACGACTTCGACTCCCACGACTACGCGCTGCTGTGCGCCTACACCCACCCCGACGCGTCCGGGCCGGACCTGGACCTGATCACCGACTGGTACGTCTGGGTCTTCTACTTCGACGACCACTTCCTCGAGCTGTTCAAGCGCACCCGCGACCTGGCCGGCGCGCGCGAGTACCTGGCCCGGCTGGCCGCGTTCATGCCGGTCGGACGGACGAGATCGAGGCCGGTGCCGGAGAACCCGGTCGAGCGCGGGCTCGCCGACCTGTGGACGCGCACCGTGCCGTCGCACACGCCGGACTGGCGGCGCCGGTTCGTGGAGAGCACGAGGAACCTGCTCGACGAGTCGCTGTGGGAGCTCGCGAACATCGACGAGGGGCGGGTGGCCAACCCGATCGAGTACATCGAGATGCGCCGCAAGGTCGGCGGCGCGCCCTGGTCGGCGAACCTGATCGAGCACGCGGTCGGCGCCGAGGTGCCGGCCGGCATCGCCGCGACCCGGCCGATGCGGGTGCTGCGCGACACCTTCGCCGACGGCGTGCACCTGCGCAACGACCTGTTCTCCTACGAGCGCGAGGTGCTCGACGAGGGCGAGCTGTCCAACGGGGTGCTGGTGTTCGAGCGCTTCCTGGACCTGCCCACGCAGCAGGCCGCGGAGGCGGTCAACGACCTGCTGACCTCGCGGCTGCACCAGTTCGAGCACACCGCGCTCACCGAGGTGCCGCCGCTGCTGGCCGAGCACGGCGTGGACGCGGCGCCGGTGGCCGCGTACGTGAAGGGGCTGCAGGACTGGCAGTCCGGCGGGCACGAGTGGCACCTGCGGTCGAGCCGGTACATGAACGAGCGGGCGCGCCCGGGCGTCCTGGGTGGACCGTCCGGGCCGGGCACCTCGGCGGCGCGGATCGGCGCGTCCGTGCTGGCCACGATGCCGCAGCGGGCGCAAGCGTTTGCCCACACCCCCTACGAGCACGTCGGGCCGCGGCCCCGCCCGGCGCTGTACATGCCGTTCCCGGTGCGCCACAGCGAGCACCTCGACGCCTCCCGGGAGAACGTCGTGGCGTGGGCGCACGCGACCGGCATCCTGACCGAGGGCGTGTGGACCGAGCGCGACCTGCGCGACATCGACCTGCCGCTGTGCGCGGCCGGCATCCACCCCGACGGCCACCGCCGGCGAGCTGGACGTCTCCTCGATCTGGCTGACCTGGGGCACCTACGGCGACGACTACTACCCGACGCGGTTCGGCGGCGGCGACCTCGCCGGGGCGCGGGCGAGCAACGAGCGGCTCGAGCAGCTGATGCCGGTGACCGGCCCGGCGCCGATCGCGCCGGCGAACGGGCTCGAGCGGGGCCTGCTCGACGCGTGGCAGCGCACCGTGGCGTCGATGGAGGTGCCGGCCCGCGAGACGTTCCGCGCCGCCATCGAGCACATGCTCGACGCCTGGCTGTGGGAGCTGGACAACCACCGGGCGAACCGCATCCCCGACCCGGTCGACTACATCGAGATGCGCCGGCAGACGTTCGGCTCGGACCTCACGCTGGCGCTCGCGCGGCTGGCCCCCGGCCGGTCGGTGCCGCCGGAGATCTACCGCACCCGACCGGTCCGGTCCCTGGAGAACGCCGCGATGGACTACGCGGCGCTGGTCAACGACGTCTACTCCTACCGCAAGGAGATCGAGTTCGAGGGCGAGCTGCACAACGCGGTGCTCGTGGTGCGCAACTTCCTCGGCGTCGGCACCGACCAGGCGTTCGAGGTCGTGGCCGACCTGATCACCTCGCGGATGCGGCAGTTCGAGCACGTGCTGGCCGAGGAGCTGCCGGCGCTGCTCGACGAGCTGGACGGGGAGGCCCGTGCGGGGCTGCTGGCCTACGTCGACGACTTCAAGGACTGGACGGCGGGCATCCTGCACTGGCACGAGAACTGCCGCCGCTACGAGGACGCGGCGCTGCGGTACCGGCCGCTGCCGCGCCCCGGCGGGCCGAACGGCCTCGGCACCTCGGCCGCACGGATCACCCGGCTGCTGCCCGTCGGCTGAGGCCGCCTCTAGGCAGCGTCGCGACCAGCTTGCGCAGCGCCCGCAGCTCCGCGCGGGACAGCCCGGCGAAGGCGGGCGGCGGCCGGTAGAGCCGGTCGAGCAGCTCGGCGCGCACCCGGTGGCCCCGGCCGGTCAGCGCCACGACCTTGACCCGCCGGTCCGCGGCGTGCGGGCGCCGCTCGACGAGCCCGTGCTCCTCCATGCGGTCGACGAGCCAGGTGACGGTCGACGCGTCGCTGCCCCACCGCTGCGCGAGGGCGCGCATGGGTTGCGGCTCGTCGGGGTCGAGCCACATCAGCGACTTGAGCACGCCCGGGGTGAGGCCCAGCTCGGCGGCCGAGGCGAGATGGCGGGCGTACTCGGCCTGGCAGAAGTCGTAGAGCGCCCGCCAGACCTCCGCCGCGAGCGCCTCGCCGTCCTCGTCCGCCGTCGCCACGACACCGAGGATACGAGAGTCCTTGACACGCACTTATATTTGGATTGATCCAATAGTTTGAGTACTTGAACCATCTGGGAGACGTGATGATCCTCGTGACCGGTGGCCTCGGCTTCGTCGGGCTCAACACCGCCCGCGCGCTGCTGGAGCTCGGTGAGTCGTGCGTGCTCACCCGGTACCGGGTGAACCGCGAACCCGCCTTCCTGGCCGCCGAGCTGGGCAGGCGGGCGTTCGTGGAGCAGGTGGACCTGGCCGACCGGCAGGCGGTGCTCGACCTCGGCAGGCGTCACGAGATCACCGGCATCGTGCACCTCGGCGGAGGCCGGCATGGGCCTGCCCAGCCTCACCGAGGAGGTCGAGCTGAGCGCGGCGCCGCTGATGAACGTGCTGGCCGCGGCGCACGCCTGGGGCGTGGCGCGGGTCAGCGTGGCCAGCGCCATCGGCGTCTACGTCGACGCCGGCCCGAGCCCGCTGCGCGAGGACCTGCCGTTGACGATGACCGCCACCTACCCGTTCGAGCTGATGAAGAAGACCGCCGAGCTCCTGGCCGGCTACCTGGCGGCGCAGGCCGGGTTCGAGATCGTCATCCACCGGATCGGCGGGGTGTACGGCCCGCTGTGCCACAACCTGGGCTCGAACCTCGCGGTCGCCGCCCGCCTCGTGCACGCCGCCGTGCAGGGGCGGGAGCCGGAGCTCACCGACCGGTTCCGCCCCCACTCCGAGGACGGGATCGACTGGATCTACGCGCGGGACTGCGGCCGGGCCATCGCGCTGCTGCAGACGGCGAACGCGCTCGCCCACCGCGTCTACAACGTCGGCTCCGGGCACGCCACGCGCAACGGGGAGTTCGCGGCGGCGATCCGCGACGCGGTCCCCGGCGCCCGCGTCGCGCTGCCGGCCGGGCACGACCCGGCAGGCGCGGGCGAGGACGTCTACCTCGACACCGGCCGGCTGCGCGCGGACACCGGGTTCGAGCCGGCCTACGACGTCCGGCGCGGGATCGCCGAGTACGTGGCCTGGCTGCGGGCCGGCAACGCGATCTGAGCCGCCCGCGGTCCTAAGGTGGCCGCATGCTGCCTTGGTCCTCGAAGCTCGCCGGCCGGATCGAGGAGGGTGTCGTGGACAGCGAGCTGCTGCGCGGCAACCCCCTCGGCGACCCGCACGAACGCCCGATCCACGTGTACCTGCCGCCCGGCTACGACGACTCTCCCACCCGGCGCTACCCGGTCGTCTACGCGATCCAGGGCTACACCGGGCACGTGGCCATGTGGTTCAACCGGACGCCGTTCCGCCGGCCGTTCCCCGAGCTCGCCGACGAGATGTTCGCCACCACCGACACCCCGCCGGCCATCGTGGTCTACGTCGACGCGTGGACCGCGGTGGGCGGCAGCCAGTTCCTCGACTCCCCCGCCACCGGCCCCTACCACTCCTACCTGTGCGAGGAGGTGGTGCCGTGGGTCGACGCCCGCTACCGCACCCTCGCCGACCGCGACCACCGGGCGGTGTCCGGGAAGTCGAGCGGCGGGTACGGCGCGATGGTCACCCCGATGCTGCGTCCCGACCTGTTCGGCGCGCTGGCCACGCACGCGGGCGACGCGCTGTTCGAGGTCTGCTACCAGCCCAACTTCCGCGACATCGCGCGCATGCTGCGCGACGAGTACGACGGGTCCTACGACGCCTTCCTCGCCGACCGGCGCACCCGCCTGCACGGCACGAAGGACACCGACCTGGACCTCATCGAGATGTACGGCTACGCCGCCGCGTACTCGGGCAACCCGGACGGGTCGGTGAGCATGCCGTTCGACGACGTCGGCGCGCTGGTGCCGCAGGTGTGGGCGCGCTGGCTCGACCGCGACCCCGTCCTGATGGCCCGGCAGGAGAGCTACGCCGGGGCGCTGCGCGCGCAGCGCGCGATCTGGATCGACGCGGGCAACCGGGACGAGTACCACCTCGACTTCGGCGCGCTCGCGTTCCGGCGCGCGGTGGCCGCCGCCGGGGTGCCCGACGACGCCGTCCACTTCGAGCTCTTCGACGCCAAGCACGGCGGCATCGAGTACCGCTACCCCTTGGCGCTGTCGTGGTTGTGTGAACGGCTGGCCTGACTCAGCCGAGCGGGCCACCAGATCTTCGGTCCGATGTCGATGGTCAGCGCCGGCACCAGCAGCGAGCGCACCACGATGGTGTCCAGCAGCACGCCGAACGCCACGATGAACGCGATCTGGGCGAGGAACAGCACCGGGATCACCGACAGCGCGGCGAACGTCGCGGCCAGCACCACGCCGGCCGAGGTGATCACGCCGCCGGTCACCGCGAGGCCGTGCAGCGTGCCGGTTCTCGTGTCGGTGGCGACGGACTCCTCGCGGACCCGGGTCATCAGGAAGATGTTGTAGTCGATCCCCAGCGCCACCAGGAAGATGAACCCGAACAGCGGGATCGCCGGGTCCGCGCCCGGGAAGTCGAAGACGTTGTTGAACATCAGCGCGGACACGCCCATCGTGGCCGCGAACGACAGCACCACGGTGGCGATCAGCAGCAGCGGCGCCACCAGCGCGCGCAGCAGCAGGGCGAGCACGAAGAAGATCACCACCAGCACGATCGGGATGATCAGCCGCCGGTCGTGCGTGGACGCCTGCTGGACGTCGAGCTGGATCGCGGTCTGCCCGCCCACCTTGGCGTCCGCCGCGGGCACCTCGTGCACCGCCTCCCGCATCAGCTCCACGGTGGACAGGGCGGCCTCGGAGTCGCCCGGGTCCTCCAGCACCGCCTGGATCATGACCAGCCCGTCCTTGGTGGCGACCACGTTCGCTTCCGCCACCCCGGGCACGTGCGTCGCGGTGAGCACGTCCTGTGCCTCCAGCGCGTCGGCGATCACGATGGTCGGCGAGCCGGAGCCGCCCGGGAAGTGCCGGGAGAGCACCTCCTGCCCGGTCGTCGAGTCGACCTCGGACAGGAACAGGTCGGACTGCGCGGTGCCGCTGGCCTTGAGCTGCGGCACGAACGCGACACCGGCGAGCAGCACCAGCGTGGTGACGACCCAGATCAGCCGCGGCCGGGCGCCGACGCCCCGGGCGATGCGGCCCCACAGCCCGTCGTGCTCCGGCTTGGCCGAGCCGTACTTCGGGCGGAACGGCCAGAACGCGGCGCGCCCGAGCAGCGCGAGCACGGCCGGCAGGAACGTCATGGTGGCGAGCAGCGCGCCGGCGATGCCGATGGCGGCGACCGGGCCGAGGCCCTGGTTGGAGTTGAGCTCGGAGAACAGCAGGCACAGCAGGCCGAGGACGACCGTCCCGGCCGAGGCGGTGATCGGCGCGACCGTGGCGCGCCAGGCGGCCTTGATCGCGGTGTAGCGGTCCTCGGTGTCCCGCAGGATCTCCCGGAACCGGGACACCAGCAGCAGCGCGTAGTCGGTGGCGGCGCCGAAGACCAGGATGAACAGGATGCCCTGGCTCTGCCCGTTGAGGGTGAGCGTGCCGCCGTCGGCGAGCCGGTAGACGACGAAGCTCGCGGCGCCGAGCGCGAACACCGCGGACAGCAGCACGATGAGCGGCAGCACCGGGCTGCGGTAGACGACGATCAGGATGACCACCACGACCGCCCCGGCGACGACCAGCAGCAGCCCGTCGATCCCGCCGAAGGCCACGACGAGGTCGGCGATGCGCCCGGCGGGCCCGGTGACCAGCACGGTCAGCCCGTCGGGGGCACCCTCCGCGAGCGCGTCGCGGACCTCGCCGACGACCTCGCCGGGGTCGCCGCCACCGCCGCTGACCGGCACGATCAGCTCCAGCGCCTCGCCGTCCTCGGACGGCTGGGCCGGCGCGGGCGCGCCGGCCACCCCGTCGATGCCGGCGAGCGCCGCGCGGCGGCCGTCGAGGAAGTGGGTGTCCGCCTCGGTGATGCCGCCGGTCCGCTCCGCCACCACCACGGCCGGGATGACCTGCTTGTCGGAGAACCGGCGCTGGAGGTGGGCGACCTCGGTGGCCTCGGCGGACTCGGGCAGGAACGCGGTGCTGTCGTTCTCGGCGACCTCCGCGAGCTTGCCTGCGAACGGTCCGCCGAGGGCACCGACGCCGAGCCAGACGATCACGAGCAGGGTCGGCAGCCACCACATCCGGCGCATACATGCACCCCTCGGGTCGACGTCGTTTCGCCAGATCATGGTCGCTGGGCCGCACGCGCGCACAGCGGACCCCGCGCCCGGCGGGTTCCGGGCGCACCGGCGGCCCCGTTCGCCCGGCCACTCCGGCCGGAATTGTCGGTGGGTCGCCCTAGCCTCCCGCTCGTGGAGTTCCGAACCTTTGCCGACGTGTTCCTGCTGCTGGTGCGCGACGGGTACGTGCTGCTCGCGTTACGGGAGAACACCGGCTTCGCCGACGGGCAGTGGAACCTGCCCAGCGGAAAGGTCGAGCCGGGCGAGGACCTCGAGGCCGCGATGCGCCGGGAGGCCCACGAGGAGATCGGCCTCGATGTCGGCGGGCTGCGGCTGGCCACGGTCGTGCACCACCGCAACCCCGGAGAGGAGGCGCGCCTCGGCTTCTTCTTCGAGGCGTCGGGCGAGGAGGACGCGGGCGAGCCGCGCAACGCCGAGCCGGACAAGTGCGGCGGCCTCGGCTGGTACCCGCTGGAGTCCTTACCCGCCAACACCGTGCCGTACACCGTCACCGGCGTCGACCTCTACATCCGCGGCCTGCCCTACGGCCGCAACGGGGCCTGGTCGCCCGGATAGGATCTCGCACGCCCGAGCCCGTCGAGGTCCCCAGGAGGCAGTCGTGGAGGCCGCGCCGGTCCTGCCCCGGTTCGCCGTGCGGGGCGTCGGCGTCGTGGTCGGGGTGCAGGTCGCGGTGCTCACCGCGCTCTCCGGACGCTACGGCTTCCACCGCGACGAGCTGTACTTCATGGCCGCCGGCGACCGGCCCGACTGGGGCTACGTCGACCAGCCGCCGATCACGCCGCTGCTCGCGCGGCTGTCCACCGCGGTGTTCGGCGACACCCCGGCGGGCCTGCGCGTCGTCGCGACGCTCATCGGCGCGGCCATGGTCGTCGTCGTCGCGCTGGTGGCCCGCGAGCTGGGCGGCGAGGGGCGCGAGCAGGTGTTCGCCGCGGCCGCGACCGCGACGGCCTCGTTCCCGCTCGCGATCTCCCACATGGTCGCGACCGCGTCCCTCGACATGCTGGTGTGGCTGGTCGTCGGCCTGCTGGTGCTGCGGCTGCTGCGCACCGGCGACGGGCGGTGGTGGCTCGCGGTCGGGGCGGCCGTCGGCGTGGGCATGGACAACAAGTGGCTCGTGCCGCTACTGGTGCTGGCGCTCGGGGTGGCGCTGCTGGTCACCGGGCCGCGCGCGGTGCTGCGCACCTGGTGGCCGGCCGCCGGGGTGGGCGTGGCGCTGGTGATCACCGCGCCGATCCTGGTCTGGCAGGCCGCGCACGACTGGCCGCTGCTGACCGTGGCGAGCGGCATCAGCGCGGACGACGGCGCGGAGAACCGGGTGCTGTTCGTGCCGATGCAGCTGGTCTACGTCTCGCCGGTGCTCGTCCCGGTGTGGGTGGCCGGCATGGTCCGCCTCTGGCGCGACCCGGAGCTGCGGTGGGCCCGCGCGCTGGCGGTCGGCTACCCGGTGCTGTGCGTGGTGCTGCTGGTGGCCGGCGGAAAGCCGTACTACGCGGCGCCGCTGCTGGTGCTGCTCACCGCGGCCGGTGCCGGACCGGCGCTGCGCTGGGCGGCCCGGCACCGGGTGCACGCCGCGAGCCTGGCCGCCGCCGTGGTCGCGGTGAACGCGCTGGTCGCGCTGCCGGTGCTGCCGGTCGGCGCGCTCGGCCCGGCGATCGCGCTGAACGCCGAGCAGGGCGAGCAGGTCGGCTGGCCCGAGCTCGCCGGCACGGTCGCCGGCGTGTGGGCGCGCGTCCCGGAGGCCGACCGGGACCGCGCGGTGATCCTCACCGCCAACTACGGCGAGGCCGGCGCGATCGAGGAGTACGGGCCGGACCTGGGGCTGCCGCAGCCCTACTCGGGCCACATGTCCTACGCCGACTGGGGCCCGCCCGCCGACCGCATGACCGGCCCGGTGGTGCTGGTCGGCTTCGGCGAGGACGCGGACACCGGCCGCCGCTTCGACGGCTGTGCGCGGGTGGCCGAGCAGGACAACGGGGCGGGCCTGGACAACGACGAGCAGGGCGCGCCGGTCCTGCTGTGCACCGGCCCGGCACGACCGTGGTCACAGCTCTGGCCGGGCATCCGTCACTTCTACTGACGGCCCCGGCGCAGGCTCCAGCCAGGCCCCTCGCCGGAGTCGGTCACGGCGTGGGGCGCGGGCCGCGCCGGGCCGGGTTACTCGGTCTCGCGGTAGTCCGGGTCCGGCTCCTTCTCGGGGTCGACCAGGCTGCCGTCGGTGCCGACACCCGCGCCACGGTCGGCGCTGTGGTCGGCGCCGTGGTCGTGGGGGCCTTCGTGCACGCTGTGCAGGCTGCCGTCGGTCCCGACACCGGTGGCGGTGTCCAGGTCGTCGTCGTGGTGATCGTGGGGCATCGATCTCACCCCTTTCCTGTGGGTATACCGATCAGGCCTACCCGCTGTGCGCGATCCCAACCCTCAGCCCGCGTCACTTGGGCCGCGGAAGAGCCGGCCGAGCTGCACCAGCAGCCCGATCACCGACCCGACCAGGCCCACGACCAGCAGGATCCGCGCCACGACCGGCCAGGCCGTGTCACCGAAGTCGAACGGGAAGACCTGCCAGAAGCGGATCATGGTGACCAGCCCGATGCCGGTGGTCAGCACGCCGCCGAGCGCGACCGCCCGGGGTGAGTCGTACACGAGGTAGCCGAGGTAGACGACCAGCCCGACGATCATCGTCGCGTCGACCAGGGCGAGCACCCGGGTCGTCGCGTCGGTGAGGAAGGGCACGGCCTCCCAGCCCGGCCACACGTTGACCAGGTAGAGGAGCACGAGGTTGACCAGCGCTCCGATCACGTAGCCGGTGCGCCGCGTCGCCTGCGCGGGCCGGGTAGACGAAACGGTCATGACGGGCCTCCCTCCGGTTCGTCCCGTCCCCACGCCACGCCCGGAGTGCCGCCGTGACCAGGCCCGAAGGTCCCGGCCGTGGACGTCCGTCATGCCCTGGCCGGGCCGGTGGCGTGACCACACCCTCGGTTCATGAAGCTTGTTCGGGTCCTGTCGGCGTTCATCCGGTCGGCCCTGGTCACCGCGGATCCTGCTGGCGCGTGGCCGGCTGCGGCTGCCCCGCGAGCACGTCGGCGCCCGGCTGGCGTTCGCGGACGGCACCGAGTCCCGGGTGTACCGCGAGACCGTGCGGCGCGGCGCGGCGACGAGCAGGCCGGTTCTGCTGGTGGTGCAGTTCGAGCTGCGCGGGGTGGGGCGCAGCCGGGTGCTGCACGCGCTGTTCCGGGCCGAGTCGCTGGCGAACACCCCGCTGTTCGCCGGCTTCCCGGGCTTCCGCAGCAAGCTGTGGGCGACCGACCCGCGCACCGGCGTCTACCGCGGCGTGTACGAATGGGACGGCGCCGACCGGGCCACGTCCTACGCGACCACGCTGAGTGCCCTGCTGCGCCTGGTCAGCCTCCCCGGCACGGTCCGCTTCCACGTCGAACCCCACCTGCACCGCGACGCCTTCCCGCACGACCCGGCCCTGGTCAGCACCCCCGACGCGGCCCCGGATCGCTGGTGGCGCCTGGCCACACAGGCGTTTTGAGCCACGCGCGGCTCCTCCGGTAGGCTCCCCGACGGAGGATTCGCATAGTGGCCTAGTGCGCACGATTGGAAATCGTGTTGGGTGTGATAGCCCTCGCGGGTTCAAATCCCGCATCCTCCGCTCCGGACAGGCGAAGGGCCGGGCATCCCGCGGATGCCCGGCCCTTTTCGCGTCCGGCGCTACTCCTCGTCCGGCTTGGCGTGGTCCGCGACGCCCGGGGTCGGGTCCCGGTCGAGGTCGATCAAGGGGTGGCGGTCGGCCCCGTCGGGCGCCGAGTGACGGCCCTCTGGCTGCTGGTCCACCGAATCCCCCCGCTCTTCCTGGTCAGCCTGCATGACGTCCTCCTCGTCTCCCACGTCAGCTGATCGTCCCGGAAGTATCCCTTACCCCAGCAGGGTGAGCCGCACGACCTGCGGGTCGTGGTCGCTGGCCTGGTCGGCGAACTCGGCGTTGACGTGCACGACGTCGTAGTCCGGCAGCAGCCGGCCCGAGGTCAGCACGTGGTCCAGTGCCTGCGAGTTGCCCTCGAACACGTAGCTGTACCGCTCGTCGCGGGGCAGCACGTTCATCAGGTCCAGCAGCCGGAAGTGGCTGGTCAGCTCGTGCACGGCGGGCGAGAACTGGTAGTCGTTGAGGTCGCCGAGCACCACGATGTCGGCGAGCCGGTCGACCCGCTGGATCTGCCCGACGAAGTCGTTGACCTCGTTCGCCTGCGCGAGCCGCTGCGTCTCGCTGCTGCGGGTCGGCGGCTGGAACCGGCCGTACATCGGCTGGTCGCCGCCCTTGGAGTTGAAGTGGTTGGCGACCACGAAGACCGTCCGGCCGCGGAAGAGGAACTCGCCGGCCAGCGGCTTGCGGCTGTCCTCCCAGGCGGCGCTGGTCGGGTCGATCCGGCCCGGCGACACCGACAGGTGCGGCCTGTGCCGTCCGGTCACCGCGACCGCGGTGGTCGCGTCGCCGCCCGGCCGGTCGACGAAGGACACGCGCGCCGGGTTGAAGAGGAACGCCACGCGGATGTTGCCGCCCGGCTGCCCGCCGTCCTGGTCGTCGGCCGGGTCGATCTCGCGCCACTCGTACCGCGGCCCACCGGCGGCGACGATGGCGTCGACGAACTCGCTGCAGGGTCTGGTCCGCGGCGACGACGCTGTCGTTGGTGCTGCCGTTGTTGTCCTGGATCTCCTCCAGCGACACGATGTCCGGGTTCGCGAGCGAGGTCGTGATGCCGCTCGCGAGCCGGTCGAACTTCGCCTGGGTGTCGCGCGGCGAGAGGTTCTCGACGTTGTAGGTGGCGACCGCGAGCTCGCGGTTGCGCTGCGGGCGGGTGTGCTCGGGCTGCAGGCCGCCGGAGACGAGGTCGCCGAGGGCGGTGGCCTGGATGTTGTAGCCGCCGAACTGGTCGTAGTCGACCGGCCCGGAGGTCTCGCCCGCGAGCGTGTCGTTCACGTCGGCCTGCGGGAACGGCCGCTGCGAGAACGGGATGAGCGACTCGATCTTGAGGCGACCGGTGTTCGGGTCGGCGTAGCTCTTGTAGACGGTGCCGCCGTTCGCGGACGGGTTCTGGTTCGGTTTGGTGGTGACCCAGACCTCGTTGAAGTCGGTCGTCGGCCCCACGACCCGGGCATCGTCCACCCGGACGCGCATCCCTTCGCGTGACTCCCAGTAGTCGATCGCGAAGTCAGCCGGCTGGAGCGGCAAGGCCTCGACGTTGCCCCCGCCGGCGTCCGGCGCCATGGTGTTCGGCACGGTGTGCGGGTTGATCGTCTCGGCGGCCGGCACCGCGTTCCCGCTGGACTCGACGGTCCAGGTGGCCTGGACGAGCTCGGTGGTGGACTGCTGGACGGACTGGTCCGGCGGGGCGTCCGGGTAGAACTCGTCCACCGTCCCCGCCACGACGACCGAGTCCCCCACCGTGACGGCCGGCGTGCTGCTCCCGGTGAAGACGAGGATGCCCTCGCTGGTGGCCGGGTTGCCGTCGGGGTCGGGGTCCTGCATCCAGAACCCCCGAGCAGAGCCGAAAGCCCGGACGGCGGTCACCACGCCCGGGACGTCCGTGACCTGCTGACCGTCCATTTCGGATACTCGGAACGTGCCCTGGATGTCATGGATCCGCGTGCCACCCTCGGCCGCACCGGCCGGTAACACCACGCCGAGCGCCAATACTGCCGTCCCGAGCAGCACCACACCTTGCCGTTGCCTCGTCCTCACCGTCCTGGCCTTCCGGTCGCCTCCGCCCCCTTGTGGGGGACACCGCATACTGCCCCCATCGAGTGAACGAGAGAAGACCAACACCACACACTCTGCGCAGACGCACACGCCCCCGGCCGCCCCACACCCCCACGAACCCCGTCCGGTATCGTTCTCCGCGGTAGCGTGTCCGAGCGGCCGAAGGAGCGCGCCTCGAAAGCGCGTGAGGGTTCACGCCCTCCGTGGGTTCAAATCCCACCGCTACCGCTCCCAACCAGCAGGACGCCGGGGGAAGTCGTTACGACTCACCCGGCGCTCTGGCTGGTCTCAGCCCGAAATCCCAGGGCCCCGATCAGGGGAGCCGAGCGGCGGCGTTCGTTCGTTATTCCGTCGGCTCAGTGAGCGCGGAGGCTGTCGAGAAAGAAGCGAGTGCGGCGGTCGTAGTCCTCGCGGGACGGGGTGGGGAGGTTGCGGAGGGCGAGCCCGTTGGCGACGTCGGCGTAGTACAGGTCGCCGGCGGTGAAGTCCTTGCGCAGGACCCCGGCGTCGCGGCCTCGCCGTACGAGGTCGTCGGTGGCGTCGGTGGCCGCCTGGGCCAGGGCGACGAGCTGCCGGGACTCCGGGTAGGTCATGAGCAGGGCGTCGGTGAACGCGGGCTCCCGGAACTGCAGGTCGCGTCGGTCGGTGACATAGGTCGCGACGCATTCCCACGGGTCCGTCACGCGCCGGGCCCGGTCCATGATCGCGTACATCTCCGTGGCGACGAGCTCGCCGATGACGGCGTCGATCAGGCCCTGCCGCCCACCGAACCGGTTGTAGATGGTGGCCTTGCTGACCCCGGCGGTCGCCGCGATCTCCTCCAGGGGCGTGCCCAGCCCACGGCCGTGAAATGCCGCGATGGCGGCGGACCGGATCTGGGCGACGTTGCGCGCGGCATCGGCGCGCAGGGGGGTGCCCGGCGCGGCGCGGGAACCACTCGGCGGGTCGGTGGCGCGGGTCGACGGACTCATCACGTGTCACCCTAACAACTTGACGGCTCCGTCAAGTTGACTCTAGGGTCAGGTTAAATCTCGCTCGACCCGCAGGAGGCGCCGTGTCGCAGTCCATCGCCGTGTTCGGGGCCGGGCCGGCTCTCGGCCGGGCCGTCGCGCAGCGCTATGCCCGCGAGGGCTACCGCGTCGTCCTCGTCGCCCGTCGTCGGGAACCGCTGGAGGCCCTGGCCGGGGAGTTGCGCGACACCGGCGCGACCGCGCACGCGATCACCGCCGACCTGTCCGACATCGGCGCGATACCGCAGGTGGCCGAGCGAGTCCGCGCGGTCGCCGGCGACCTCGACGCGTTCTCCTACGGCGCGGCGGCCAACGGGTTCATCGCCGCGGCCGACCTGACGGTCCAACGCGCCCAAGCCCTCATGCCGCTCGGCCTCTACGCGCTGCTGGCGCTGGTGCGGGAGTTCCTGCCGGCCATGCTCGCACGCGGCGACGGCGCGATCCTCAGCGCTCAGGGCGCCAGCGCCGTGAACGCCAGGCCGGACATCGCCGGCGGGTTCGCGCTGGCCGCCCAGCGCAACTACTTGCGGTCCCTGCACGCCGCGGTGGCCGGCAAGGGCGTCTACGTGGGCGGGCTCTACATCGGCGCCGCCATCGAGCACAGCCCCTTCCACGCCGACCGCGAGGCCGCCAGGGCCGCGGGCGCCGCCGTCCCGGAGATGCCCACGGCCGACCCGCACCATCTGGCCGACCTGTTGTGGACCATGCACCACACCAGGACCCGGCCCGAGGCGACCTACCCCGAAGGCCTGCGGGAACGCGCGCCCGGTGAGTGACGTGCGCCTCGACGCGCTCGAGGGCGACGCGCTGATGAACGCGCTCGCCCACGTCAACCCGCCCGGCTACTCCTCTTCGGCCACTACGGCACCGGCGCGCTCGGCTGCGCCGACCCGGACGCCGGCCTGGCGTTCGGCTACGTGATGAACCACGTGATCCCGCGCTGGCGCAGCTCCCGCAACCAGGCGCCGCTCGATGCGGCCTACCGCTGCTGTAGGGCGTCGATCCGGGCCATCCCCGTTCGTGTAGCGGGCGAGACACCCGAAGGAGGCCCGATGTCATTCACCGCCGAAGAGATCGCCTACCTGCGGTCGCAGCCGCTCGCGCGGGTCGCGACCGTCGGCTCGGCCGGCCAGCCCGACGTGGTGCCGCTCGCGTTCGAGTTCGACGGGGAGTGCTTCTGGGTCGGCGGCATCGGCGCGGCCGTGCTGCGGACCCGCAAGCTCCGCAACGTGCTGGCCGGCCGCACCCAGGTCGCGCTCGTCGTCGACGACCTCGTCTCGCTGCGGCCCTTCGTCGCGCGCTCGATCCGGGTCTACGGCCGGGCCGAGCCTCCCGTCGAGCGGGACGGACTGGTCGGCCCGGGCACCTACGTGCGCATCGTGCCGACCGTGTCGTGGAGTTGGAACATGGCCGGCGAGCCCGCCGGCGACACCTGGTACGAACCGCGCAAGGCCCGCCACGGCGCGCAGGAGCGGCTGCCGCACCGGACGGGCCGTTAGCGGTGCGCGGCGAAGAACTCGTCGAGCAGCGCGGCGCACTCGCCGGCCAGCACGCCGCCCACCACCTCCGGGCGGTGGGTCAGCCGGCGGTCGCGCACCACGTCCCACAGCGAGCCGACCGCGCCGGTCCGCGGCTCCCACGCGCCGAACACCAGCCGCGCGACCCGCGCCAGCACCAGCGCCCCCGCGCACATCGTGCACGGCTCGACGGTCACCGCGAGCGTGCAGCCGGTCAGCCGCCAGCCGTCGCCGAGGACGCCGCGGC
The DNA here is from genome assembly GCA_963727495.1 of uncultured Actinomycetota bacterium. Taxonomy (GTDB): domain Bacteria; phylum Actinomycetota; class Actinomycetes; order Mycobacteriales; family Pseudonocardiaceae; genus Actinophytocola. Next base: position 604,745 of record CAVSGQ010000006.1, read on the forward strand.
GGCGCGCAGGGCGAGCAGCTCGGCGTGCGCGGTCGGGTCGCCGAGCGCCTCGCGCGCGTTGCACGCCGGCTCGCCAGCTCGGCCCGTCCGGGCCCAGCACCACGGCGCCGACGGGACGTCGCCTCCGCGGGCCACGGCGCCGCCGGGCGGCGGCGAGCGCCGCGCGGCGGCATCAGCGCCGTCGTCAAGGAGGCGTCAGAGGACAATGCAGGGATAGGTGTCGAGCGAGCTCGGCCAACTCGTCGGCGAACCCGCAGCGCTGCGGCCGACATCTGGCAGCTGCTCGTCCGGGTAGAGGTCGACCTCGCCGCGATGCACCTGCAGCTCGGCGGCCGGCAGGCCGATGTCGGCCAGGATGTCCAGCGCGCCTTCCGGGTACACCTCGTAGCGTCGTCGTCCGTGGGCGGTCGACCCGCAGCAGGTCGAGCGCGTCCGCGGCGATGTCGTAGTCCAGCGCCGCCGCCGCGTCGGACAGCAGCAGCGAGATGCCCCGCGGGAGGGCCGCAGCAGCACGAAGAACTGGTCGTCGACGCCGAGCAGCCCGATCACCGCCCCCGTGGACCGGACCTTGCGCAGCTCGGTGATCGCCGCGTCGAGCTCGCCCAGGACCGCGGGTCCATCGCGGTGCACCGCCACTTGCCGTCTTCGCGGACGCGGCGATCGCGAAACCCGGCACCGCTTCCTCCTCGGACATGCTGGCACGGTATTCCTGCTCTGCCGGCCGGCAGGAAGAAGCGGGGTGACCGGGTGTCGCCGGGGCGCCACAACGCGCCGTGAGACACCTTCGCCGACGGTCCACGGGTGCCATCATCGACTCATGACTGCCCGCCGATCAGTGCCGCGACCCTGACCAACGACCCCAGGTTCACCGGGCTCCTGCGAGCCGGCCCGCGCACTGCAGCCGCGCACCGTGTCGTTGCGCCGCGCAGCTGCACAACCACCCCGAGCTGGGGCTGCGAGCTGCCCCGGACGCAGGCGCGGTGCTGCACGAGCTGGAGGGGCTCGGCCTGCAGGTCACCAAGGGGGAGTCGTGCGACTCGGTGGTCGGCGGTGCTCAACGGGCGCGCGGCCGGGGCCGACCGTGCTGCTGCGCGGCGGACATGGACGCGCTGCCGATGCAGGAGGACGCGGGCTCGCGTTCGCCTCGGAGGGCCCGGCACGATGCACGCCTGCGGGCACGACACGCACGTCGCGATGCTGGTCGTCGGCCGCAAGGTGCTGTGCTCGCGGCGGGACGCGCTCGCGGGCCGGGTGATCTTCATGTTCCAGCCCGGCGAGGAGGGTCACCACGGCGCCCGGCACATGATCGAGGAGGGCGTGCTGGAGGCGGGCGGGCGGCCGGTGGAGCGGGCGCTCGCGCTGCACATCACGGCGACCGCGCCGTCCGGCGTGCTGCACACTGCCGGCCGGGCCCGATCATGGCCAGCGCCGACGCGTGGACGGTGCAGGGTCACCGGCCGCGGCGGGCACGGGGCGATGCCCTACGACGCGGTCGACCCGGTGCCGGCGGCCGCGGCGATGGTCGGCGCGCTGCAGACGATGGTGACCCGGCGGTTCGGCGTGTTCGACCCGGCGGTGCTGACCGTCGGCCGGATCACCGCGGGCACGACGTCCAACGTGATCCCGGAGACGGCGCCGAGCTGGAGGGCACGGTGCGGACCTGTCCGACACGGTGCGCCGCTGGTGCTCGCGGAGATCCCGAAGGTGTGCGAGCACATCGCGCGCGCGCACGGCTGCACGGTGCAGCGTCGCGGTCAGCCATCGGCTACCCGCCCACCGCAACGACGGCGACGTGGCCGCGCGGGTGCTCGGGCTCGCCGGGTCGCGGTGCTGGGCCGCGGCGCTTCGGCCCGTCGATGCCGACCCGATGATGGCGGCCGAGGACTTCTCCTACGTGCTGCAGAAGGTGCCGGGCACGCTGGCGTTCCTCGGCGCGTGCCCGCCGCGGGATCGAGCCGGACAAGGCGCCGCCGAACCACTCGAACCGCGTGCACTTCGACGAGTCCGCGTTCGCGCACGGCGTGGCGATGTACGCCGCGTTCGCCCTCGACACGCTCCGCTGAGCCGATCGGGAAGGATGATCGCCGTGCGAGCGGTGTGTGTGGTCGGCCTGGGTCTGATCGGCGGTTCGGTGCTGCGCGCGGCGGTGCGCGCCGGCCGGCCGGCGTGGGGCGTCACGTCGTCCACTTCGGACGCGTCGGCGGCCGCGGCGGCCGGGTTCGACGTGGTGTCCACTGTGGATGAAGCGGTGGCGCGGGCGGCGGCGCGGGACGCGCTGGTGGTGCTGGCGGTGCCGCTGCCGGCGGTGGACGAGGTGCTGCGCACCGTCGCGGCGGTGGCGCCGCGGTGCCGGCTGACCGACGTGGTGAGCGTGAAGCAGCCGGTGGCCGACGCGGTCGCCCGGCTCGCGCCCGCCGCCCGCTACGCCGGGGGCCACCCGATGGCCGGGCCGGTCGGTGTCGGGCTGGGAGGCGGGTGTCGGAGTCGCTGTTCGACGGCGCGCCGTGGGTGGCGGTGACCGACGAGGACACCGAGGCGGAGGCGTGGCGGGAGGCGGCGACGCTGGCGCTGGACTGCGGCGCGCACGTGGTGCCGACGACCGCGGGCGAGCACGACGCGGCGGTGGCGCGGGTGTCGCACCTGCCGCACCTGCTGGCCGCGATCCTGGCCGCGACCGGCGCGGACGGCGGGCCGCTGGCGCTCTCGCTCGCGGCGGGGTCGTTCACCGACGGGACGCGGGTGGCCGGCACCCGGCCGGAGCTGGTGCTGGCGATGTGCGAGGGGAACCGCGAGCCGCTGCTGGACGCGGTGGACGACGCGCTGGGCCGGCTCGGGGCGGCGCGCGGGGCGCTGGCGTCGACGGGTGGGCTGGCCGCGACCGTGCGGGCGGGGAACGCGGCGCGGGCGGAGCTGATGGCGCTGCGCACCGGCGAGCGCGGGGAGGTGCGGATCGACCTCACCGACCCGGAGGCCTTCGACGACCTGCGCTCGCTGGGCGCGGGGGGCGGGCGGATCCTGCGCTTCGACGGCGACGTGGCGGTCGGCGACATGCCCGGCTGACCAGTGGTGGACGGCTACACGCGTTTGGCGATGCCGGGGTAGTCGATGACCAGGCCGTCGGCGTCCACGGTGAGGTCCGCGCTGAAGTCGGGGACGGTGTAGTTGATCACCGCGCCGGTCTCGGTGGTCGACAGCGTGCGGTAGGTCTGGTGCATCAGCCGCACGGACAGGTCCGGCATCGACACGTACAGCACCGGCAGGTCGTGCGTGGCCGGCTGACGGTGCAGGCCCAGCCGGCGGATCGGCAGGGCGGTGAAGGTCACCAGGCCCTGCACGTCCACGTCCGCGGCGCCGTCGAAGTCGTTGCGGGCCGCGCCCTGGCCGTGGTCGATCAGCCACACGCCGTCCTCGGTGCGGCCGACCGAGATCTGGCGCTCCTCGTCGGCGGTGATGGTGCGTAACAGGCCACGGCCGACGTCGCCGCTGCGGTCGACGGTGAACTCGAACGACGCGCTGTACGCCTCCGTCGACCGCGCGGGGTCCGCCGCGGCGACCATCCGGCCCGACGCGCGCAGCCGGCCGTCGGAGACCAGCAGGCGGACCGCCTCCAGCCGCGGCGCGGCGACCCCCTGCCACGTCATCATGATCGGCTTGCGCGATGGGCTGCTCACTGCTCGGACGACTCCGGCGCCGGCCGGTCGGGGATCGCGTCCTGGATCCTGCCGACCACCTTGTCGACCTGCTCCTCGTGGCCGAAGCGCTGCTTGGCGAACTCGCCGGCCTTCTCGACGCCCTGCTCGATCTTCTCGCCGTGCTCCTCGACGAGGTTCTGAGCCTTGTTCTTGAGGTCATCGAAGTCGATGCCCATGACGCCTCCACTCCGATCGGTCGCCGCTGGCCGGACCAAACCTACTACGGCCGATGGTGGCCCTCCCCCGGCATTTCCGGGCGAGGGCCACCATCGGGTGAGCCGTGAAACGGTCAGGCGCGCCGGCGGCGGCGCAGGAACAGCAGCGCGCCCACGCCCGCGCCCACCAGCACCAGGCCGATGACGACCGGCGCCATGATCGAGGCGCCCGTCTCGGCCAGGCCGCCGGTGTTCTTCGGCTGCGGCGCCGGAGCGGCCTCGGACGTGGTGGACGTGGTCGGCGGCGTCGTGGTGGTCGGCGTCGTGCTCGACGGCGGCGAGGTGGGCGGCGGGGTCGCGGTCCACTTGCCGCCCGCCGTCACGGTGATCTTGCTTTCCTCGGACTGCGCGACGATCAGCGACTGCGTCGGGTGCTGGTCGTAGTGCTTGCCGACGAACAGCCGGCCGGTCTGCACGCTCGCCGACGCGGTCAGGTCGAAGGTCCCGTCACCGTCGGTGGCGTCCTCCGGGACGTCCAGGTACAGCTGGGTGCCGTTCTTGATCTTGCTGGCGTCCAGCTCGACGCCGTCCACGTCGGTGATCGTGACGCCCTCGGGCAGGTGCGCGACGAGCGCGTCGATCGAGCCGGTGGTGCTCACCGTGAACGGGCCGATGCGGTCGCCGGCCTGGCCGGACAGCTCGGTCGGCTCGACCTCCAGCTGCGGGGTGTCCTCCTCGCCGATGCCGACGTTGTCGTCGCCGACCAGGTAGTCGTAGAGGGCGAGCACGTCGTCGGCGTTGTCCTGGGTCGCGGCGCCCGGCTCACCGGAACCGACGCCCGGCAGCGGGTGGTCGCGGTCGAGGTCGATGCCGTCGCTGAAGTGCCAGACCGCGGCCTGGGTCGCGGAGATGGCCTCCATCGTGTTGATGCCGTCGTGCAGGGTCTCGCCCTTGCCGTTCAGGGTCTCGGCGAGCTGATCGCCCGAGCGCGCCGGGTAACCCGTTGTGCAGCACCCAGTTGATCTGCTCGCTGTGGTCCCTGAACGGCGAGTCGGGGTTGGGGTACTCGTCCCACGGCTGCTCGACCATCTCGTGCTCTTTGTCGATGTCCGTGTTGATCTCGACGCAGTACATGCTGAGCTTCGTGCCGTCGTTCAGGACGAACGGGATCAGCTTCGGGTAGAGGTCGCCGAGCCAGCCGGCGCCGACGTTGACCTCGTAGCCCTGCACCCCGTCGCTGTCGTCGCCCACGTGGCCGGTCGCGGGGTCGGCCGATGCCGGGATGGCCGCGGCCATCATCAGCGTCGCGGCTGCGCCCACGACCGCCGCACCCGTGCGGGCGGACTTGAACCTGCTGGTCATGACCCTCCTCGGCATTCCGTGTGTGATCAGTCCCCAACCTCGCCCAACCAGGTGACAGATGCACCGATCAGGCGGGAGCCGCACTCTACTAAGCGCGGATATTTGAGACACGATCGGGTCGGTTTTTGATTTTCGACACACCCAATCGAGGCGGCTGATAGCACACCGTTATCTGCGGGAGCCTCCGCGCCGGGATCGCGGGCGGGATATCGTCCTGCGTGTGACGGGATGGCAGGGCAACGACGGGGGCCAGGGCGGGTGGAACCAGCCGCCGCACAACCCCCAGGGCGGCGATCCGTACAACCCCGACCCGTACAACCCCGACCCGTACAACTCCGGCGGGTACCCCGGCCCCCAGGGCACCCGGCCGTACTCCTACGGCCCGGCCGGCAGCGAGCCGTACGGCTCGGGCCCCTACCCCCAGACGGGCGGCTTCCCGGCACAGGGCGGCTACGACCCGTACGCGCCGAACCAGTACGGCGCGTACCAGACCGGCGGGTTCCCCGCGCAGGGCTTCCCGCCGCCGCCCCCGCCGCGCCGCTCCCGGCTGCCGATGATCCTCGGCGTGCTGGCGATCGTGATCATCGTCGGCGCCGTGGTGACCATCGTGCTGGTCAACCGTGGCGGCGACGACACGGCGAGCCCGCCGGGCAAGACCAGCGAGCAGCCGGCGCCGCGGTCACCGGACAGCTCCACCGAGCAGCCGCCGTCGTCGTCGGCCGAGCCGGGTGGCCGGGACGGCTGGGAGACCGTCGACAACACCTCCGACGCCGGGCTGACCTACCAGGTCCCGCCGGACTGGAAGGTGTCCGGCTCGACCGCCCGGCCGAGCGGGCTGAACGTCGACTTCACCGGCGTCGCCGAGTACGGCGTCTACGACTGCGAGGGCGCGAGCTACGTCCGCAGCTTCGCGGCCAGCGGCGACGTGCAGAGCAAGGACGGCGCCGACCTCGACCTCGCGAAGACCGTCGGCGACTTCGCGAAGTCGTTCGGCACCAGCTACTTCAAGGACACCGCGAAGGTCGGCACGGGCACGCCCGAGGAGACCGAGGTCGGCGGCAAGAAGGCGATCAAGCTCACCGCACCGATCACCCCGCAGGTGAGCGTGCCCAAGTGCGAGGCGTCCAAGGGCGAGGTCTCGATCCTCGGCGTGCTGCTCGAGGAGGACGGCAAGCCGGCCGGCGTCACCATGCTCGTCGTGGTCAGCGACGTGCAGGGCGGGCCGGCCGACCCGGCGCCGCTGCCGGCCGACGTCGCCCAGGACATCCTCGACTCGGCCCGGGTCAGCTGAGCGTTACGCGGGCTGCCAGGCGCGCACCACCTCGTCGAGCACGGCGAGCGGCAGCGGGCCGTTGGTGAGCACCGCGTCGTGGAAGCCGCGGATGTCGAACCTCGGGCCGAGCCGCGCCTGCGCCTCCGCACGCATCCGCAGGATCTCCAGCCGGCCGACCATGTAGGCCAGCGCCTGCCCGGGATAGGCGATGTACCGGTCGATCTCGTTGCCGATCTCCAGGTCCGACATGGGGGTGTTGTCCCGCAGGAACGCGACCGCCTGCGCCCGGCTCCAGCCCTTGGCGTGCATGCCCGTGTCGACCACGAGCCGGCCGGCCCGCATGGAGTCCATGGCGAGCATGCCGAGCCGGTCGACGTCGGAGGTGTACAGGCCCATCTCGTCGGCCAGCCGCTCGGTGTAGAGACCCCAGCCCTCCGCGTAGGCGGTCGGCGTGACCACCCGGCGGAACATCGGCAGGTGGGTGAGCTCCTGGGCCAGCGCGATCTGGAAGTGGTGGCCGGGCACCGCCTCGTGGAAGGCCATCACCTCGGAGACGAACCGGTCCCGCTCCTGCGCGCGGAAGGTGTTGGCGAAGTAGATGCCGGGCCGCCTGCCGTCCATCGACGGCCACAGGTAGAACGCGGCGGGCGCCCCCGGCGCGTCGGCCTCGGGCACCGGCTCGACCTTGCACTTCGAGCTCGCGAGCCTGCCGAACCAGCCGGGCACCGCCTCCTCGGCCCGCGACACCGCCGTGCGCGCCGAGTCGAGCAGCTCCTCGCCGTCGCGCCAGCGCATCGCGGGGTCGCCGGTCATCCGCCGGAAGATCTCGGCCCGGTCGCGGGTGCCGAACACCCGCGAGCCGATCTCCGCGTACTCCTCGGTGAGCCCGGCGATGACCTCCAGGCCGGTCCGGTGCAGCTCGTCGGGGGTGCGGTCGGTGGTGGTGTGCACCCGCGCCAGCCCCGCGTACAGCTCGTCGCCGCCGGGCAGCCGGCACAGGCCCACGTTCTCCTCGTCGCGGCCGTGCTCGAGGATCTCGCCGGTCAGCACGTCCCGGTAGCGCGCGAACGCCGGGTGCACGACCTCGGCGAGCACCCGGCCGCGCTCCTGCTCGAACGCCGCGTCGTCGAACGCGGGCCGGGCCAGCGCGTCGTCGGCCGAGCCCAGGTAACGGTCGACGTGGTCGGCCGCGGCACGGACCAGGTGGGCCACCGGGACCCGGCCCGCGGCCACGCCGGCCCGGTGCCGCTCGGCGACCGTGTCCAGGTACGCGGGCACCGCGCGCAGCCGGGCGAGGTAGGCGGCGGCGTCCGCGGCGTCGTTCAGCACGATCATCGGCAGGATCGACAGCAGCTCGGCGGCCGGGCCGACGAACAGGTCGGAGATCGTGTACTCGACCATGCGGGCGTCGACCTCGGCGACCATCTGGCGTGCGTGGTGGGCGACCGCCGCCCTGGTCACCACGTCGTCGGCGGCCAGCGTCGCCGGGTCGGCGGCGTCGGCGCGGGCGGCGATGTCGAGCGCGGACGCGCGGATCGCCTGCTGGGCCTGCTCGGAGCGGTCGCCGAGGGTGTCGTCGTGGCCGGGCACGCCGAGGATGGTGCCCATCACCGGGTCCGCGGTGAAGGAGAGCTCGAGCAGCTCGTCGGCCAGCTGGTGCACGGGGTTCGAGGTGGTCACGCCGCCACGTTACCGAGCATCACCGACAGGGCCGTCGTGGTAGCGCTGGTACTCCCGCCAGCGCCGCATCAGGTGGGGCAGCTCCTCGCGGAGGAACTCGAAGAACTGGCGGCTCTGGTCCAGCCGCACACCCGCCTTCGTGTCCTGGCCGACGACCTTCGCGCCCTCGCCCATCAGCGTCGCCCACTGTTCCAGCTGCTTCTCCCGGTTGGCGTACGCCTCGTACCACAGGTCGTCGGTCACCTCGTAGTGGTCGCGCCGCTCTCCCGGGTCGCGGGCCCGGACCGCGAGCCCGACCTGCACGAGGTAGCGCACGGCGCCCGAGATCGCGGCGGGGCTGACCTGCAGCAGGTCCGCGAGCTCGCCGGCGGTCCGCTTGCCCTCCTCGGCGGCCAGCAGCGAGCCGAACACGCGCGCCGGCATCCGCGGTATCCCCGACTCCACCAGAAGGAGCGCGAAGCGCTCGACGAAGCGGGCGATCTCGTCGTCACCGGCGCCGTCCACACCGTCCGTCACGTCCCGCATCATCCAACTCCGGCCGTGTGGTCCCGATCAGGGTTTATACGCTTTCTTAACTTCACAACCTTGTGAAGCAACTGTACGTTCAGACCTATGACAACCGCAATCTCCGTGTCCGGCCTGGTCAAGACGTTCGGGCCGACACGCGCGCTGGACGGACTGGACCTGACGGTGCGGACCGGCGAGGTGCACGGGTTCCTGGGGCCCAACGGCTCGGGCAAGTCGACGACGATCCGCGTCCTGCTCGGCCTGCTGCGTGCCGACGCCGGCGAGGTGACCCTGCTGGGGGGCGACCCGTGGACCGACGCCACCAGCCTGCACCGCCGGCTCGCCTACGTGCCCGGCGACGTCTCGCTGTGGCCGAACCTGTCCGGGGGTGAGGTGATCGACCTGCTCGGGCGGCTGCGCGGCGGGCTGGACCCGAAGCGGCGGGCCGACCTGCTCGAGCGGTTCGACCTCGACCCGACGAAGAAGGGCCGCACCTACTCCAAGGGCAACCGGCAGAAGGTCGCCCTGGTCGCCGCGCTGTCCTCGGACGTCGAGCTGCTGATCCTGGACGAGCCGACCTCCGGGCTGGACCCGTTGATGGAGGCCGTGTTCCAGGACTGCATCAACGAGGAACGCCAACGCGGCCGCACCGTGCTGCTGTCCAGCCACGTGCTCGCCGAGGTGGAGGCGCTGTGCGACCGGGTCAGCATCATCCGGCTCGGCCGCACCGTCGAGACGGGCACGCTCACCGAGCTGCGCCACCTGACCCGCACGTCGATCTCCGCCGAGCTCGCCGCCGAGCCCGACGGACTGCGCGACCACCCGGGCGTGCACGACCTCAAGGTCGAGGGCCACCACGTCCGGTTCGACGTCGACACCAAGGAGCTCGACGCCGTGCTGCGGCGGCTCACCCAGGTCGGCGTGCGCAGCCTGACCAGCCAGCCGCCGACGCTGGAGGAGCTGTTCCTGCGCCACTACGAGTCCGACCTGGCCGGCGAGGCCGCGCACAACGGCAAGCACGCGGCGGTGACGACATGACCACCACCGCGCTGCCCGCACCGGCGCGCGCCGCGGCCACCACACCGCGGGACGGGTTCACCGGCACCGGGGCGCTGCTGCGCCTCGCGATCCGGCGCGACCGGATCGTGGCGACCGTGTGGATCCTGCTGTTCGTCATGCTGGCGGCGAGCTCGTCGTCGGCGTCGCAGAGCCTCTACCCGACGGTGCAGTCGCGGGTCGACGCGGCGGGCGCGGTCAACGGAGCCCCCGCGCTGGTCGCTCTCTACGGCCGGGTGTTCGACACCACCTCGCTCGGCGCGGTGGCCCTGTTCAAGCTCGGCGCGATGGGCGCGGCGCTGGTCGCCCTGGTCGCGATGTTCACCGTCATCCGGCACACCCGCGCCGAGGAGGAGGCCGGGCGGCTCGAGCTGGTCGGCGCCACCGTGGTCGGCCGCTACGCCCCGCTCACCGCCGGGCTGCTGCTCGCGGTGGGCACGTCGCTGGCGCTGGCGTTGCTGACCACGCTGAGCCTCATCGGCACCGGCCTGCCGGCGAGCGGGGCGCTGGCGTTCGGCCTGGCCTGGGCGGGCGCGGGCATCGCGTTCGCCGCGGTCGGCGCGCTGGCCGCGCAGGTCACCGAGGGCGCGCGGACCGCGCGCGGGATCGGCGCCGCCGTGCTCGCCGCCGCCTACCTGCTGCGCGCCGCGGGCGACGCGTCCGGGGTGGACACCTCGACGTGGCTGTCGTGGCTCTCGCCGATCGGCTGGGCCCAGCAGGTCCGCCCGTTCGCCGGCGACCGCTGGTGGGTGCTGGGCTACCTGGTGGTGTTCGGCGTGCTGGTGGCCGTGGCCGCCTACGCGCTCGTCGTCCGCCGCGACCACGGCGCCGGCCTGCTGGCACAGCGCCCGGGGCGGGCCGTCGCCACGCGCGGCCTGTCCACCCCGCTCGCGCTGGCGCTGCGGCTGCACCGCGGCGCGCTGACCGGCTGGCTGGTCGCCATGGTGCTGGGCGGCCTGGTGGTGGGCAGCATCGCCTCCCAGGTCGGCGACTTCCTCGACAGCGCCCAGGCGCGCGACATGATCATGAAGCTGGGCGGCGAGCGCGGCCTGACCGACGCGTTCCTGTCCGCGGAGATGGGCATGCTGGCAGTGATCGTCTCGGCCTACGGGATCTCCGCGGCGCTGCGGCTGCGGGCCGAGGAGACCGCGTTCCGCGCCGAGCCGCTGCTCGCGACCCGGATCGGCCGGCTGCGCTGGGCGGCCAGCCACATCACGGTCGCCGTGGCCGGGACCACCGCCCTGATGGTCGTGGTCGGCCTGCTCGCCGGGTTCTCGCACGGCGCCGCGTCGGACGACATGTCCCAGGTCGGCCGGGTGCTCGGGGCGGCGCTGGCGCAGCTGCCCGCGATCTGGGTGCTGACCGGGATCACCGTCGCGTTGTTCGGGCTGGCGCCGGGCCTGGTGATGGCCGGCTGGGGCGCGCTGGTGCTGTTCCTGGTGCTGGGCCAGCTGGGCGCGATCCTGCGGCTGCCGCAGTGGCTGATGGACGTCTCGCCGTTCACGCACTCGCCGAAGCTGCCCGGCGGTGAGCTGTCCGCGATGCCGCTGGTGTGGCTGACGCTGGTGGCCGCCGCGCTGGTGGCGACCGGCCTGGCCGCCTTCCGCCGCCGCGACATCGGCTGACAGGCGCACCGAGGGGGTGACGGACGGCGCCTCCCGGACCTCGTCCGGGTGGCGCCGTCCACCCGTGCACCGGGTACTGACCACCGTTCGAGCGGGGCGTGCCACGGTGGCCGGCGGCCGGTCGCGGAATGCGCGGCGCCACCGCGCGGTTGTGGCCGGACAGGACGGCAGGCAACGACCGGGCAACGACGTGGGGACGGTGATCGCGGGTGGTGGCCGACGAGGAGGTAGCCACCCGGTTGCCCAGCGAGGTCTGGGTACTGGTCGCCGCCAACTTCGTGATCGCGGCCGGGTTCGGGCTGGTCGCCCCGGCGCTGCCGACCTTCGCCCGCAGCTTCGACGTCAGCGTCACCGCGGCGTCCGTGGTGATCAGCGCGTTCGCCGTGGCGCGGCTGGTGTTCGCGCCGGCCAGCGGGCGGCTGGTCACCGTGCTGGGCGAGCGGCGGGTCTACCTCACCGGCATCTCGATCGTCGCCGTCACCACCGGGGCCTGCGCGTTCGCGGCGAACTACTGGCAGCTGCTGGCGTTCCGCTCGGTCGGCGGCTTCGGCTCCACGATGTTCACCGTCTCCGCGATCGCCCTGCTGATCCGGGTCACCCCCGCCCCGCTGCGCGGCCGCGCCTCCGGGTTGTGGGGCACCGGCTTCCTGCTCGGCAACGTGACCGGTCCGCTGCTCGGCGGCGGGCTGCTGACGATCTCGCTGCGCGCCCCGTTCCTGGTCTACGCCGGCATGCTGTTCGTGGCCGTCGCCATCGTGTGGTGGTTCCTGCGGCACTCCCCGCTCGCCGCGCCGGTCGCCGACGACGCGCCGAGGATCACGCTGCGCACCGCCCTGCGGCACCGCGCCTACAGCGCCGCCCTCGCCTCCAGCTTCGCCAACGGCTGGGCGGTGTTCGGCGTGCGGGTGTCGCTGGTGCCGCTGTTCGTCGAGGAGGTGCTGCACCGCGACGGCGCGTTCGCCGGCACCGCCCTGGCCGTCTTCGCCGCGGGCAACGTCGCGATGCTGCTGGTGTCCGGCCGGCTCGCGGACGCGATCGGCCGCAAGCCGATGATCCTGCTCGGGCTGGTGGTGGCCGGCGGCGGCACGATCTGGGTCGGCTTCACCGCCTCGGTGCCGCTGTTCCTGCTCGCCACCGTGGTGTCCGGCCTGGGCTCCGGGATGCTCACCCCGGCGCAGCAGGCCACGGTCGCCGACGTCATCGGCTCGAAGGGCCGCGGCGGCCCGGTGCTCGCCGCGTTCCAGATGTCGGCCGACATCGGCGCGGTGATCGGCCCGATCACCGCCGGCCTGCTCGCCGACGGGCTGTCCTACACCGCCGCGTTCGCCATGACCGGCACGCTGGCGCTGGTCGCGGCGCTGGTCTGGCTGCCGGCACCGGAGACGCTCCCGCGTCGCGCCGAGCCGGCCGAGCACCCGACAGCGGCGGAGGCCGCGTCGACCGCGCTGGCCACCGAGGCGGTCACCCCACCTGCGTCGCCTGCGCCAGCACCAGGAAGTCCACCACGAAGCAGGTGACCTGCCCGGCCTCGTCCCGGCCGATCCACACCGGGTAGGAGCCGTCACCCCAGCCCGACTCGACGGTGATCAGGTTGTCCCGCGCCGCGGTCAGCTCGTGCACCTGGCCGGTCATGTCCTCGTAGGCGTCCTCGACGGCGTCCGCGAACACCGGTGCGGCCCCGGCGTCGACCAGCGCCACCCGGCCGCCGTCGACGCCGACGCCGAAGAACTCGCCGTCGCCGAGCAGCAGCGGCACCTCGCCCTCGCGCCAGGCGTTGTTCCACGTCGCCGTCGGCCGGTCGGACACCCACAGCGCGCAGGCGGCGACCCGGGCGTGCTCGAGGTTGTCCACGAACCGCACCACCGACAGCTGCAGCGGGTACTCGCCGGGCGGCACGGCCGCCACGAACGGCGCCGCCTCGGTCATCCACGGGGCCGGGTCGGCCACCACCAGCCGGCCGGTCGGCAGCCGCAGCCGCCCGCCGGGCGCCAGCTCGACGGTGACCTCGCTGCCGTCGTCGAGCACGAACCGCGCACCCGCCCGGAACGTCTCGTCCAGCCCGCGCGGGCGCAACGGCTCGGGCGGGTGCCAGGGCAGCTCGTCGAGCGGCTCGCCGGCCGCCGGGTCCGGATCGGGCCGCGGCGTCACCGGCCCGACGTCGCCGACCACCGCCGACCAGTCGCCGAACGCCGGCACCGGGAACCAGGTCGGGACCTCCAGACCGGGCCCCGTCCAGTCGCCGGTGGACACCGTGCGCGAGCCGTCCGGCTCGTAGCGGGCGCGCCAGCACGGGACGCGCCAGTCGTCGTGGCGCTCGGGACCGTCCGGCCCGTAGGCCCACTGGTGAGCGGTGCGCAGCACGAGCCGGTCGTCCGGCCAGCGGCGGAACACCAGCCTGCGGTCGCGCCTGCCCTGCTCGTCGAAGAACCACACGGCGGCGTGGTGGGCGGCCCAGCAGACCTCGACCAGCGCGATCGGCGGGCCGTCCTCGCCGCCCGCGGTGAGCGCGGCGGCGTAGGGCTCGCCGGCGGCGTCGCGCTCGTGCGCGGTCGCCGCGGACAGCGGGCGCACGATCGACCTGGTCACGGGGTCCCAGCCGGCACAGAAGACGAGCTCCACGGTCACGGTGGCATCCTGGCAGGGCATCCCTGCCGGGCGCACCCGTCGGACCGCTCGCGTAGGTTCGCGGACATGGCGACGATGGTGACGTTCCACGCCCACCCCGACGACGAGTGCATCACCTGCGGTGGCGTGATGCGCCAGGCCCACGAGCAGGGCCACCGGGTGGTGCTGGTGGTGGCGACCCGCGGGGAGCTGGGCGAGGTGCCGGACGGGTTCCTCGGCGACGGCGAGGAGCTGTGGGAACGCCGGGTGAAGGAGACCCACGAGGCGGCGGACATCCTCGGCGCGTCCCGCGTGGAGTTCCTGGGCTACACCGACTCCGGGATGATGGGCGAGCCGACGAACGACGCGCCGGGCACGTTCTGGACCGCGGACGTCGAGCAGGCCGCCGGGCGGCTCGCGGCGATCCTGCGCGAGGAGGACGCCGACGTGCTGACCGTGTACGACGACCACGGCGGCTACGGGCACCCCGACCACATCCAGGTGCACCGGGTGGGCATGCGGGCGGCCGAGCTGGCCGGCACGCCGCGGGTGTACCAGGCGACGATGAACCGCGACGAGATCATGCGCAGGCGCGCGGAGTTCGCGCCGCCGGACGCCGACGGGGACACCGACGGGCCGGACATCGGCGAGGACTTCGGCACCCCGGAGGCGGAGCTCACCACGGCGGTGGACGTGTCCGCGTACACGAGCCACAAGCGGGCCGCGATGCGCGCGCACGCGAGCCAGATCAGCGAGGAGTCGTTCTTCCTGGCCATGCCGGACGAGGTGTTCGCGATCGCGTTCGGCACCGAGTACTTCGTCCGGGTCGGCGCGCCGCCCGGGATCGCCGAGTCCGGCCTGTTCGGCTGATGCTGTTCGACGAGGTGCTGGCCGCCGGCCCGGTGCGCGAGCGGGTGTCGGACCCGGCCTGGCTGCAGGCGATGCTCGACACCGAGGCCGCGCTGGCCGGCGCCGCGGCCGACGCGGGCCTGGTGCCCGCCGAGGCCGCCGAGGCCATCGCCGCGGTGTGCGTGGCGTCCCGCTACGACCCGGCGGCGCTGGGCCGCGCGGCCGCCGGCTCGGGGAACCCGGCCGCCCCGCTGGCCCGCGCGATCACCGCCGAGGCCGGTGCCGACGCCGGCCGCTTCGTCCACATGGGAGCGACCAGCCAGGACGTGCTGGACACGGCGTCGATGCTGGTCGCCCGGTCGGCCGTGGCCGCCGTGCGGGCCGACCTGGACGCGTGCTGCGACGCGCTCGCCGCGCTGGCCGCGGAGCACCGGCGCACCGTCCAGGCCGGCCGGACGCTGCTGCAGCAGGCGCTGCCCACCACGTTCGGCTACGTGGCGGCCGGGTGGCTGTCCGCGTTGAGCACCGCGGGCGCCGACCTGGCGGCGGTGCCGCTGCCGGCCCAGCTCGGCGGCGCGGTGGGCACGCTCGCGTCGCTGGGCACCGACGGCCCGGCGGTGGCGTCGGCGTTCGCCCGCCGGCTCGGGCTGGCCGAGCCGGAGCTGCCCTGGCACACCGACCGCGGACCGGTCGTGCGGCTCGCGGCGGGGCTCGGCCGGGTGTGCGGCGCGGTCGCGAAGATCGCCGGGGACGTGGTGCTGCTGGCGCAGACCGAGGTGGGCGAGCTGGCCGAGGACGCGGACGGCGCCGGCGGGTCGTCGACCATGCCGCACAAGCGCAACCCGGTCGCGGCGATCTCGGCGCGCGCCGCGGCGATGCAGGCACCCGGGCTGGTGGCGACGCTGCTGGCGGCGTCGGCGCACGAGCACCAGCGGGCCGCGGGCGCGTGGCACGCGGAGTGGCGGCCGCTGCGCGAGCTGCTGCGCGGCACCGGCTCGGCGGTGTGGTGGCTGCGCACCGGCCTGTCCCGGCTCACCGTGGACACCGCGCGCATGCGGTCCAATGTGGACATCACCCGTGGGGCGCTGCTGGCCGAGCGGGTGACCACCGCGCTCGCGCCGCGGGTGGGCCGGCTGGCCGCGCACGACGCGGTGACCGAGTGCGTGCGGGCCGGTGGCGACCTGGCCGCCGCGCTGGCCGCGCACCCCGCGCTTGACCTGGACCGGTCGCGCGCGGCGGAACTGCTGGCCCCGGAGGGCTACCTGGGCGCCGCGGAGGTGTTCACCGACCGCGCGCTGGCGAGCCACGAGCAGGAGAGGACGCGGCGATGACGGTGGACGTGCACCACGAGGTGGCCGGGCCGCCGGACGGGCCGGTGGTGGTGCTGGCCGGTTCGCTGGGCAGCGACCTGCGGATGTGGGACCCGCAGGTGGAGCCGCTGGTGGCGGCGGGGTTCCGGGTGGTGCGCTACGACCACCGCGGGCACGGCCGCTCGCCGGCGCCGTCCGGCCCGTACACGCTGGCCGAGCTGGGCGGGGACCTGCTGGCGCTGCTGGACGAGCTGGGGCCGGCCCGGGTGTCGCTGGTGGGCCTGTCGCTGGGCGGGATGACCGGCATGTGGCTGGCCGAGCACCACCCGGAGCGGCTGGACCGGATGGTGCTGTGCTGCACCTCGGCGGAGCTGGGCCCGAAGCAGATGTGGGTGGACCGGGCGCGCGCCGCCCGCGAGTCCGGAATGGACAGTCTGGCGGACGCGGCGGTGGCCCGCTGGCTCACCCACGCCGGGCGCGCGGCGAACCCGGCGCTGTCGGCCTGGCTGCACGAGATGGTCGCCGGGCAGGACGCCGAGGGCTACGCCTCCTGCTGCACCGCGATCGAGACGATGACCATCGCGGACGCGCTGGGCTCGATCACCACGCCCACGCTGGTGATCGCCGGCGCGGCCGACCAGGCGACGCCGCCCGAGCACGGCCGCCGCATCGCCACCGCGATCCCGGGCGCCCGCCTGGAGATCGTCGACGGCGCCGCGCACCTGGGCAACGTGGAGCGGCCCGCGGAGTTCACCGCGCTGATCCTGGGCCACCTGCGCACGCGGCACGCCGCCGGGATGGACGTGCGCCGGGCGGTGCTGGGCGACGAGCACGTCGACCGCGCGGTGGCCGGCACGACCGACTTCACCCGCCCCTTCCAGCACCACATCACCGAGACGGCGTGGGGCTCGGTGTGGACCCGGCCGGGCCTGGACCGCCGCACGCGCAGCGCGATCACGCTGACCGCGCTGACCGCGCTGCGCTGCCACGACGAGCTGCCGATGCACGTCCGCGCGGCCGTCCGCAACGGCCTGACGCCGGCCGAGATCGCGGAGATCCTGCTGCACACCTCGGTCTACGCGGGGGTCCCGGCGGCCAACTCGGCCTTCGCCATCGCCAAGCGGACCCTCGAGGAGCTGGACGGCTCCTGAGTGTCCCCATCAGCTCGTCGGCCCGGCACCGGCACCGTGCCGCCGGTGAACGAGCGCGTCCCGCGCCAGGCGTTCTCGCGGCCCTGGGTGGTCGGGCCGCCGAACATCACCGCACGGTGACGGTCACCGTGGCCGGCTCGCCCGGACCGACCGGCAGCTCCGGTCCGACCAGCCGCAGCGGCACGCACTCCCGCACCGCCTCGCTCGACGTCGCGAGGCGCAGCTCCAGCGCCCCCGGCTCGACGATGCGGCGCCCGGCCCGCCCGGTGAACGCGGCGGCCGCGGCCGGCACCTGGAAGGTGACGCGCCCGGACGCGCCGGGCGCGAGCCGCAGCTTCGCGTACCCGATCAGCCGCATCACCGGCCGGGTCACCTGCGCCACCGGGTCGTGCAGGTACAGCTGGACGACCTCGGCCCCGGCCCGGGTCCCGGTGTTGGTCACCGTGACCGCGACCGAGACGGTCCCGTCGGTGCCGGTCTCGGCCGCCGACGAGGACACGTCCGACCAGCCGAACCGGGTGTAGGACAGCCCGTGGCCGAACGCGAACCGCGGCGTCGGGTCCACCGAGCTGGCCTCGTTGCGCCTGCCGAGCTCCGGGGCGAGGTAGCCCGACGGCTGGCCGAACGGCGAGTCCGGCACGCTCACCGGCAGCCGGCCGGCCGGCTCGACCCGGCCGCTGAGCACCCCGGCCACCGCCGGCCCGCCCTCCTCGCCGGGGAAGAAGGCCTGCACGATCGCGGCGACCCGGTCGGCGTACCCGCCGAGCGCGTACGGCCGGCCGGTGAGCAGCACCAGCACCACCGGTGTGCCGGTCGCGAGCACCGCCTCGACCAGCTCGCCCTGCACGCCGGGCAGCCGCAGGTCCGGCACGTCGCAGCCCTCGCCGGAGGTGCCGCGGCCGAACAGCCCGGCCCGGTCGCCGACCGCCACCACGCACACGTCCGCGCCGCGGGCGGCCTCGGCCGCGGCCGCGAACCCGCCGGTGTCCGGGTCGTCGATGCCGCACCCGGGCACGTGGTCGAGCCGGGGCACCTCGCGGCGCAGCGCGTCGAGCAGCGTCGGGATGTCCACGCCGGGGGGCGTGTCCGGGTGCTGGGTGCCGACGTGGCTGGGGAAGGTGTAGCAGCCGAGCATCGCCGACGCCGTGTCCGCCTGCGGGCCGACCAGCGCCACCCGCAGGCCGGCGCGCAGCGGCAGCGTGCCGCCGTTGGCGAGCAGCACCACCGACTCCTCGGCGAGCCGGCGGGCCAGATGCCGCCCGGCCGGCGGGTCCAGCGTGGCCAGCTCGTCCACCGTGGACGGCCGCCAGTCCGGGTCGAGCAGGCCCAGCTCGCACTTCTGGCGCAGCACCCGGGTGGCCGCACGGTCCACCAGGGACTCGTCGACCAGGCCGGCGTGCACCGCGTCCACCAGCGGCGTGCCGTAGCAGTGCACGGTCGGCAGCTCGACGTCCACGCCGGCGGCGAGCGCGAGCCCGGCCGCCCCGGCCGGGTCCGCGGCGAGCCCGTGCTGGGTCTGGACGAACGTGATGCCGAAGTAGTCCGACACGACCGTGCCGTCGAAGCCCCACTCCTCGCGCAGCAGCCGGGTGAGCAGCCCGTCGTCGGCGGCCGGTGGCACGCCGTCGACCTCGGCGTAGGAGTGCATCACCGACCGCGCGCCCCCCTCGCGCACCGCCAGCTCGAACGGCGGCAGCAGCACGTCGGCCAGCTCGCGCGGGCCGATCGCGACCGGCCCGAAGTTGCGCCCGCCGCGCGAGCCCGAGTAGCCCACCAGGTGCTTGAGGGTCGCCAGCAGGCCGGCCGACTGCAGGCCGCGCACGTAGCCGGTGCCGACCTTCGCGACCAGGTACGGGTCCTCGCCGATGGTCTCCTCGGTCCGCCCCCAGCGCGGGTCCCGGGCCACGTCGAGCACCGGCGCGAGGCCCTGGTGCACGCCGAGCGCGCGCATGGTCGACCCGATCTGCCGGGCCATCGCCTCCACGAGCGACGCGTCGAACGACGCGCCCCACGCCAGCGGCGTCGGGTAGATCGTGGCGCCCCAGGCCATCAGGCCGGACAGGCACTCCTCGTGCACGACCGCCGGGATGCCGAAGCGGCCCGCCGCGACGATCTCCTCCTGCATCGCGGCCAGCCGCGCGGTGCCGGCGAGCGGGGTCACCGGCGCCGAGCCGAGCGGGCGGGTCAGCTGCCCCAGGCCCTGCTTGATCAGCTCCGGCCAGTCCAGCGCCGGGTCGACCAGCTCGTGCTGGAAGGGCGCCACGTCACCGTCCGCACCGGACGCGCCGAGCCACACGCCGTACAGCTGCGCGACCTTCTCGGCGAGAGTCATGCGGCCGAGCAGGTCGGCGACCCGCTCGCCGGCGGGTCGCCGCGGATCACGCCACACCTCGGCCATCTCGGATTCGCTGCGCATGCCGGCGCCCCGTTCCATCGGACTCTCCGAAACTTTCGGAGACCAGGACCCTTAACGCTAACGCGAAAAACGTGCTGGTATCAAGGGATTAGCCGCGAGCCGACGTCAGTCGCACACCTGCTTGCAGGAACAATTATCGAACACAAACCGAAAATTGCGACATCCGGTAGCGCCCGCCCGGGTCGGGACCAGGTAGTCTTCCGGAAAGTTTCGGTGTGTGAGGGGTGCGGGTGACGGACCAGGGCCGGAAGGTGACGATCACCGTGATCGCCGAGGAGGCGGGGGTCTCGGTGCCCACGGTCTCGCGCGTGCTCAACGGCCGCTCCGACGTGTCCCCGCAGACCCGCGCGCGCATCGAGGCGCTGCTCCAGCAGCACGGCTACCGGCGGCGGGTGTCGCGCCGGCGGGAGAGCGCCGGTCTGATCGACCTGGTGTTCAACGACCTGGACAGCCCGTGGGCGGTGGAGATCATCCGCGGCGTCGAGGACGTGGCGCACGCGGCGGCGCTGGGCACCGTGGTCAGCGCCGTGCACCGGCAGTCCGGCGCCACCCGCCAGTGGCTGGAGAACCTGCGGGCCCGCGCCTCCGACGGCGTGATCCTGGTGCTGTCCACGCTGCAGCCCGCGCACCAGGCGGAGCTGCGCAGGCTGAACGTGCCGACCGTGGTCATCGACCCGGCGGGCGGCCCGGCGCTGGAGGCGCCGACCATCGGCGCCACGAACTGGGCGGGCGGCATGGCCGCGACCGAGCACCTGACCTCGCGGGGCCACCGGCGCATCGGGTTCATCGCCGGCCCGCCCGCGCTGCTGTGCAGCCGGGCCCGCCTCGACGGCTACCGCGCGGCGCTGGACGCCGCCGGCATCGCCTTCGACGAGTCGCTGGTGCGGCCGGGCGACTTCTACCACGAGTCCGGGTTCACCGGCGCCGGGCAGCTGATGGACCTGGCCGACCCGCCGACCGCGATCTTCGCCGCGAGCGACCAGATGGCGTTCGGCGTGTACGAGGGCCTGCGGCAGCGCGGGCTGCGGGTGCCGGACGACGTGAGCGTGGTCGGCTTCGACGACCTGCCCGAGGCGCGCTGGGCCTCGCCGCCGCTGACCACCGTGCGCCAGCCGCTGAGCGAGATGGGCACGCTGGCCGCGCGCACCGTGCTGCGGCTCGCGCGGGGCGAGCAGCCGGACAGCTCGCGGGTCGAGCTGGCCACCGACCTCGTCGTCCGGGACAGCACGATCGAACACATTCCGTAGTCATTCGCACGCTGACAGTGGTAGATTGCCCCTGTGGAACAGGTCGTGGACGCGCAGGGCGACGGTCTCCTCAACCATCCGGTCGGTGCCACTCGGCATTCGGCTGAGACCCCGTGACAGCGGGAATCCGCAGGCTGCACGGTTATGGGCATGGTCGGGGACACTCTGGGTGACTTATCGGGTCGGCTGCTCGTGCAGTGCCGGCCGGGGCAGGCCAAGAACGCGGCACGCGTCGCGAGCGTGCACGGCAGCGGGCTGGTGCTGACCGGGCGCATGCCACGGCCCACCGTGGAGGCGTTACGGGCGCACGGCTTCACCGGTCCGATCCTCTGCGACGCCAACCGCTACACGGGCCGGCGGCGCACCTCGGCGGTCGCGGGCGTCCGCGAGGGCTGGACCGCCGAGCAGCACGACCTGGGCCTGGTCGCGCTGACCGACTCGGGCTACCTGGGCCCGCACGACTGGCGCGGCCTGAACCGCATCCTGTCCGACGCCGCCCGCCAGGCCGGCCCCACGATCGCCGTGCTTCCGCTGTCCGCACGCTGGTTCGAGCACTCGGTGGACGGCCTGGCCGAGGAGATCGAGCACCACCGGGTGCCGGTGGCGGTGGCGATCGAGCACTCGAAGGACCCCTTCGGCGCGCGGTACGTGGCGCGCGGCTTCCTGCGCCTGCTCGCGGTGTCCGTGCCGGTGCTGCTGCTGCGTTCGGACGTCTCCGCCGTGGGCGCGCTCGCGCACGGCTGCCACGCGGCCGCGATCGGCACCACCACCCGCCTGCGCCACGTCCCGCCGTGCACCGGCCACGGCGCGGTGGTCGGCTTCCCGTCGCTGACCGCGTTCGTGCCGCCGCTGCTGGGCCACCACCCGCTGGACGCCGTGAGCCGGCTGGCCCCGTACTGGCGGTGCGACTGCCACGAGTGCGCGGGCAGCCCGCTGACCGACCTGGCCCGCGCGCCGCGCCCGGAGGTGTCGGCGTTCCGGCACTCGCTGTCCGCGCAGCTGACGCTGTGGACGTCGCTGCGCGCGGGCGGGTCCCCGGTGGAGGGCTGGCAGGACCGGTGCGGCCGCGCGCTCGCGGTGCACCGGCGGCTGGCGACCGCGCAGCCGGGCTGGTACCCGCCGGCCGGCCTGCACAGCTGGACCCACGCGCCGCACGCGCACACCGACGAACGCGCGTCGCACTAGTGCCGTCCTAGGCCGTGCAGGCGCCCTTCGCACCCAGCACCCGGGTGAGCGCCTCGGTCACCCGCGCGGCCGGGAGGCTGCCGTCGGCGAGCGCGCGTTCGAGCGTGTCGAGCACCTCGCCGACGTGCTGCTCGCCGGAGGACCAGAACGCGATGTCCGCGCCGGCGGTGAGCGCGGTCAGCACCGCCTGCGGCAGCGGGTAGCGGCCGGACACCGCCTGCATGCCGCCGAGGTCGTCGGTGATCGCGACGTCGTCGAAGGAGAACTCGGTGCGCAGCAGCCGGTAGGTCGCCGGGCTCAGCGTCGCCGGCCGGCCGCCGGTCAGGCCGGGCACCGCCATGTGCCCGACCATCACCGCGACCCGCAGCGAGCCGAGCAGCCGGTGGTAGGGCACCAGGTCGACCTTGCGCAGCTGGGCGAGGTCGGGCGTGGTCACCGCGGACACGTGCGAGTCGCCGGAGGCGTGGCCGTGCCCGGGGAAGTGCTTCACCACGGGCAGCACGCCGCTCTCGGCCAGCCCCTGCGCGAACGCGCCCGCGTACCGGGAGACCACGGCCGGGTCGGCGCCGAAGGACCGGTCGCCGATCACGTCGCCGTCGGCCTGGCTGGTGACGTCGACGACGGGGGCGAAGTCGACGGTGACGCCGCGGTCGTGCAGGGCGGCGCCGCGTTCGCGGGCGAGCTTGTGCACCTGGGCCACGCTCATCGTCCGGGCCATCACCCGGGCGCTCGGCACGTCGCCGTCGAGCGCGTCGACGCGCTGCACCCGCCCGCCCTCCTCGTCCACGCTCACCGCGACCGGCACCCGCGCGGCCTTCCGGACGGCGGCCAGCCGGTCGTGCTCCAGCAGCGTGGTGTCGTTGCCCCCGAGGAAGATCCCGCCCACGCCCTCCTTGCCGGCGACCTCGACCGCGGAGCCGGCGGAGGTGGGGTCCACCCCGACCATGAGCAGCTGGGCGAGCCGCTGCCGGGGCGAGAGGCCGCCGATGACCCGCGCGCAGCTCCCCGGCTCCGATCGAGGTGCGGCCGGCGTCGACGAGGCGGACGAGGTCGGCGACGACGGGCTCGTCGCGCCGGTCCCGGTGCGCGCGGCCACGGGGTTCCCGGCGCGGGTGTCGGTCTGCGAGCCGAGCAGGGCCACCACGGCCCCCACCGTCACCGCGAGCAGCAACCCGGTGAGCCGCGTCCGTCGGAGACCCATGCCGGCATGCTCCTCCTCACTCGTCGTTTCGGCCAAACGCCACGAGGGCTCGTCGAGGCGGCCAGCCGTCCATGGTGAGCAACCGCCCCAGACCAGAGCGTGTCCGACGCACTCTAGGCGTCCGATGGCTTGCGGTAGACCGACACGTGCAGCGTGGCGTCGGCGGTGAACTCGCCGCGCCGCCAGTCCCGCCAGCGGTGCTCGCGCTCCAGGCCGGCGAGCTGGGCCATCAGGTCCATCTCGTGGTGGGTGACGTTGCGGCCGCTGATCGGGTAGAACTTCGTGCCGCCGGGTTCCAGCACGACCCAGGTGCCGTTGAAGGACTGGGTCACCGGGTCGGCGATGCCGGCGCTGAGCGTGAGCCGGTCGGTCTCCACGCGGTCCACCCGCAGCCGGTGGGCGTCGGCCGCCTTGGTGCCGACCACGACGGCCGTCTCCAGCACGAAGCGGCCGCCGGGGCGCAGGTGCGCGGCGGCGTTGCGGAACAGCCGGACCTGGTCCTCCTGGGTGGGCAGCGCGAAGATCGAGTTGAACGCGATGTAGGCCAGCGCGAACTCCCGGTCCAGCCGCACCGTGGTCATGTCGCCGACGACCGTGGTGACCGCGCCGGACTTGCGCGTCAGCTGCGCCAGCATGTCCTCGCTGATGTCCACCCCGACGACCTCGTGCCCGCGCTCGGCGAGCGGCACCGCGAGCCGCCCGGTGCCGACGCCGAACTCCAGCAACGGGCCGTCCCCGGCCAGCTCGGCCAGCCCCGCCACGGCACCCTCGTCGTCCATCAGCCCGGCGTGCCACTCGTCGTAGAGCTCCGCCCAGCGCGCCCCGTACAGGCGTTGATCGATCTCCATGCCGCCAACATTCCGCGTACGGCCGGGCGCCACAAGTGAATTGCCCGCCCGGCGGATCGCTCGCCGGCACCGGCCCAGGCGCCCCGCGCGCCGCCCTCACCCACCGGTTCGGTCCGCCAGACTGGGCACATGACATTCGACGAACTGCTCAGCAAGGTGCGCGACTCGCTGCACGCCAAGATGGTCTACGCCGAGCCCTACGAGAAGGACGGGCTGACCGTGATCCCGGCGGCGGTGGTGCTCGGCGGCGGGGGCGCCGGCAAGGGCCGCGACGAGGCCCGTGGCGAGGGCGAGGGCGGCGGGTTCGGCATGGTCGCCCGGCCGGTCGGCGCGTTCATCATCGAGAACGGCAAGGTCCGCTGGCAGCCGGCCCTCGACGTCACCCGGCTCATCGGCGCCGGCGTCGTCGTCGCGCTGGCCATGGCCAGGCGGCTCGGACGCCGGCGCGCGATCCGGGCGAGGGCACGCCGGGCGGGTCACGGCCGACGCGATTCGTGATCCGTGCGACCCGCGCGGCCGGGGATCCGCTCGGCGTGCCCTAGGGCGCGGCGGCGGGGTTGACCGACGGCTCGCCGGCCGGCGGTACGCACCGCTCGACGGCGGGCCTGTCCGGCGAGCACGTCGCCGACCCCGTGTCGGCCGGACCGCCGGTCCCGAAGTACAGCCCCACGACGATGCCGAGGGCGAACCCGAGCGCGACCATCCGCAGGAGCGTGGAAAAGGAAACCAGAACACCCATCGGAACCTCCACTGGAATCAACCCCCATTTCCCCAGTGTTCGGCAGCGGTGTCCCCCTGAAAAGGAATTGCCCACCGCCTTCCCGGACAGGAAACGGGAAACAGTCCGCCCGACGAGCCACAAACGAGAACGGTGCGATGCAGCCACCCCCAGCAGCCACATCGCACCGTCCACAAACGACTGAAGAATTCACCTCCTTGGCCGGGAACGGTCCGCCGGGCTCCCCGACCCACTTTCAGAATGACTCCGTCCCACATATCCGCGCTGTATCAGACCCGCATTGTTTCCGGTCAGCGCTTTCAGCCAGGTTTCCGCGGGCGGGCGCGCCCCCGGCCGCGCCGCCCGGACGGCGAGCTTCGCGAGCACGGTCCCCAGCGACGCCCGCAGCGCGGCCGAGCCGCGGACGTCCTCCGGGGTCACCGCGTGCTCGCCCAGCAGCAGCCGCAGGGTGAGCAGCGCGACCTTGTACCGGTCGGAGTCCAGCGTCGCCAGGCCCGCTCGCGCCGCCGGGTCGGCCCAGCCCACGGTGTCCGCCGAGCGCACCGCGGGCGGCCGGTCGGCGATCCGGAAGCCGTCGCAGTCGATCGCGAACACGCCGGGACCGCCGGTCAGCGTCCACAGCAGGTTGCGCATCGACACGTCCGCGACCACCACGCCGTTGCGGTGCAGCACCTCGAACAGCCGCAGGTAGTGCACGGCGAGCCAGCACCGCTCCGCACCCGAGGGCAGCGTCAGCTCGTCCCACATCGCGCGCCGCGGGTAGAGCAGGAACTGCAGCTCCAGCAGGCACCTGCGGCCGGCCAGCCGGGTCGCGAAGCGGGCGGGCGCCTCCCGCATGAGCAGCCCCACGCACCGCCCCTCGCGGAACACCCGCCCGGTGGGCCACGCGGTCGTCGAGCCGACCAGCCCGCGGTCCGTGGCCGACATCGTCGCCGGCAGGTCGATCAGCCTGCCCAGCTCGCCGGAGCGCACCTCGACGTCGTCGTGGTACAGCTTCAACAGCGTGTCCGCGGGCCGCGCCAGCCGGAACACCGCGCCCTGACCGCCGTCGGCGATCCGGTCGGCGATGCCGAGGTCGGCGAGCTCCGCGTCGTCGGTCATGCCCGCTCCCGCGCCCACACGACGACGGCGGTCCGGTCGTCGTCGAAGCTCCGCAGGTCGAACTGCAGCTGATGGAGGTACGCCACCGGCCCGGGCGGCTCGGCCCACGCGTCGGCGAGGTAGGCGCCGGCCTGGGTCTCCAGCACCGGGATGCCGATCCCGTCCGAGGCCAGCACCAGCGCCTGCCCGGGGTGCAGCACGCCACCCGCCCGCTGCGCCGGCCGCCGCGGCGAGGGCAGGCAGTCGGTGCTCGGGTCGGCCAGGAGCCCGGTCCGGCCGCCGAACAGCGGCAGGAAGGCGCCGTCGGCCAGCAGGAAGGCCGGGCTGTCGCCGATCCGCGCGACCCGGTAGCGGCGCTGCCCGCCCGCCTCGGCCACCGCCAGGGTGAGCGTGGTGGACCGGTCCCGCGGCGACGGTCCGGCCTCGCACACCGCCCGGTCCGCCGCCTGCAGCGCGCCGGCCAGGTCGACCGCGGCCAGGTCCACGTGCGGCAGCACCGCCGCGAGGTGGCCCAGCGCGTGGCGGACCGCGATCTCGGCGCCCCGGTGCGCCTGCGGGGCCGCGCCGACCCCGTCCGCGACGGCCGCCAGCAGGTACCGCTCGTCGAGCTCGCCGACCCCGACCGCGTCCTGGCGCACCACGCCGTCGAAGCGGTGCGAGGTGCCACGGGTGGACGCCGCGCGCACCTCCAGCGCACCCACCCGGCCGGCCTCCAGCACGGTGTCCGGCACGGCGTCCGGCACGCCGGCCACGTCGTTGAGCCGCCACGGAGTCCCCGTCGCGAGCGAGGGCGGCCCGAGCTCCCGCGGCCGGAACACACCCCGGTCACCCCACGCGCGAATCGACTCGACGCTCATCACACGCGGTCGATCTGCAGCGCGGTGAACCCGGCCACCCGGTCCGGGACCTGCAACATCAGGTCACCGTCCCCGGCGACGGCGCCGGAGCGCACCACCGAGGTGGTCAGCGCCCGCGCGAAGCCGTGCAGCGCGGCACCCGGGCCGACGCCGCCCCGGCTCATGAACGCCTGGAACGTGCCGATCCGGGCGATCGTGTCCGCGTCGGCGTCGCCGATGCCGAAGGCGATGATGTTGGGGCGGGCCGGCCAGTCCGGGTCGACCAGCCGGTCGTAGGCGTCGGGCCAGCCGCCCGGGTCGGTCGGGTGCCCGTCGGACAGGAAGTACACCGCCGGCCGGTACACCCGGTGGGCGTCGGCCTTGAGCAGCTCGACGTCCTTCTCGATGGTCTCGCGCAGCACGCTGAACGCCGCGCCGAAGCTCGTCCCGGCCTGCGTGGTGAGCTCGACGATGTCGACGACGTCGCTGAGCCGGCACAGCGGCTGCAGGATCTCCGCGGTGCCCGAGAAACCGATCAGGCAGAACCGGGTCTTGTCCGCGACCACGGGATCCGTACCGACCGCCCGGTGCAGCTCGGCCAGTCCGTCGTTCAACGCGTCGAGATGGTCGGCCATCGAGTACGACTGGTCGCACACCACGTAGAACGGCAATATCTGTTCGGGCATCTCTCCTCCTCGGGAGGGAGGATGGACCCGGCGCCCGCACCAGATCTGGACCAGATATTGACGACGTGGGCGATACCCACGGAACCTTTCCTGCGATGCGATTCACTGGAGGCCGTGCGACTTCCGGTGGACGCCGGGAATCCCGCGGGAGAAGTCATGTTCCGGTTGTTCGGTCCGTTCGAGGTCTGGCACGACGGCGTGCAGGTGGATCCCGGTGATCTGCAGCAGCGGTACGTGCTGGTGATCCTGCTGCTGCACGCGAACCGGGCGGTGTCCCGGGAGTACCTGCAGGAATACGTGTGGCGCGGTCAGGAACAACCGCGATCGGACCTGATCACGAGTTATGTCGCGCGGTTGCGCAAGGTGTTCCGGGATGCCGGCATGACCGAGGTGGTGATCGACAAGACGCCGACCGGATATCTGCTGCGGATCGACGAGAACGAGATCGACACCGTACGGTTCCGCCGGTTGTGCGCCAGCGCACGCAAGGCGCGTCGTCGAGGCACGAGGCGACCCGGTTGTTCACCGAGGCGCTGGACCTGTGGCGCGGGCGGTTCCTGTTCGACCTGGACGTCGACCGGGTCGGCGGCCCGACGGTGCAGCCTTCGGAGGACGCCCGGATCGACGCGCTGGTCGACCTGGCCAAGCTGGAGCTGGCGGCCGGGCGGCACCGGGAGATCCGCGACCGGCTGCGCCCGGTGTGGGAGGAGGAGCGCAGCCAGCAGCGGCTCGCGGCGATGCTGATGCGCGCGCTGATCGCCAACGGCGACCAGGTGCGCGCGGTCGATGTGTTCCACCAGACGCGCGACGCGCTGGAGGAGTTCGGCATGGAGACCGCCCGCGAGCTGCGCGACATGGCGTGGATCGCGCAGTACGGCGAGCGGCTGTCCTCGCTGCCCTCCCGGCTGACCCGGTTCACCGGCCGGCACGAGGAGCTGGCCGTGGTCGACGACGCCGCCCAGGCCGCGCGCGAGGAACCCGCGGTGCTGTGGATCTCCGGCATGCCCGGGGTGGGCAAGACCGCGCTGGCCGTGCACGCCGCGCACCTGCTGGCCAAGCAGTTCCCCGGCGGGCGGCTGTTCGTCGAGCTCAACGGGTTCACCCCGAACGTCGCCCCCACCGACCCGGCCGTCGCGCTGGAACGGCTGCTGGTCGACCTGGGCGTGCCGCCGGAGGCGATCCCGCCCTCGACCCGGGCCCGCGCGGAGCTGTACCGCTCGAAGCTGGCGGACACCCGCACCCTCGTGGTGCTCGACAACGCCGCCGACGAGGAGCAGGTCGAACCGCTCTTACCCGGCGTCGCCGGCTGCCTGGCGGTGGTCACCAGCCGCGAGCTCGGCGGGTTGGCCGGCGACCACGTCCACCTCGAACCGCTGCCCGTGCACGAGGCGATCGAGCTGTTCCGCACCCTCGTCACCGCCGACCGGGTCCGCGGCCGCGGCGACGAGGTCCGCGAGATCGTCACCCGCTGCGGGCGGGTGCCGCTGCTGATCCACCTGGTCGCCGCCCAGTTCCGCCGCCACCTGCGCTGGCCGCTCGAACACCTCGCCGCGCTGCTGCACGAGGCCTCCCCGCTGTCCCCCGACACCACCTTCGCCGACACCGCGGCCGTCGCCTGCACGGTGTCCTACCGGCAGCTCACCGAACCCCAGCAGGACATGTTTCGCCTCTTCGGCCTGGTCCCCGGGCCCGACCTGTCCGCTCCGGGCGCGGCCGCGCTCGTCGACACCACCGTGCCCCGGGCCCGGATGCTGCTCGAGGACCTGCACCGGGTGAGCCTGCTGGAGGAGTCCGCACCGGAACGGTTCACCATGCTCGACCCGCTGCGCGACTACGTCACGACCGCACGCCCGGTGGACGACCCGGTGACACCCGTCGTGCGGCTGCTGGACTTCTACCTCACCTCGGCCGCCGCGGCGATGGCCGAGTTGTTCCCGTTCGACCGCGACCGCCTCCCCGAGGTCGACGTCGCCTGCGCGGCGGCGCTGCGCTTCGCCGACCGGGCCGCGGCGCTGAGCTGGCTGGACGACGAACGCCGCAACCTCGTCGCGGTGGTCGACTACGCCGCCGACCACGACCGCCCGGAACACACCTGGAAGCTCGCCATCCTGCTGTGGCGCTACTTCTACACCGGCGGGCACCTGCGCGACCTGACCGGCACGCTGCGCCAGGCCCGGGAAGCGTTGCGGGGCCGGGGAAACACCCGCTGGCTCGCCGAGGTCCTGCTGCGGCTGTCCATCGCCAGGACGGGCTCCGGCGCGCTTGCCGAGGCCCGCGCGCTGGCCGAGGAGGCGCTGCCGATGTGGGCGGACCTCGGCGACGAAGGAGGCGAGGCGAGCGCGCTGACCGCACTCGCCTCGGCGGCCTACCACCTCGGCGACAACCCCGAGGCAACCCGGTGCTACGCGGCGGCCCTGGACCGTTACCAGCAGGTCGGCGACGAGCGCGGCCAGGCCTACGCGCTGGACAACCTCGGCGTCGTCAGCGAGGTGCTCGGCGACCTCGAGGCGGCCGAGGCCCAGCACGCGGAGGCGGTGCGCCTGCTCCGCAAGATCAGCCACACCCCGGGGCTGGCGCACGCGCTGAACAACCTCGGCTGCGTGCACCAGAGGCTCGGCCGCATCGACGCCGCGCTGGCAGAGCACACCGAGGCCCACGAGCTCGGGGTGTCCATCGGCGACCGGGTGGTCGAGGCCTACGCGCTCAACCACCTCGGCAACGCCCACCGCCTCGCCGGCCGCCTCGACGAGGCCACCCGCCACCAGCAGCGCGCCCGCCGGGTCGCCGATCTCGTCGCCGACCCGAACCTGCGCACCCAGCTCTACCTCGACCGGGGCGAGACCGCACAGGCCGGCCGGGACGAGAAGGCCGCGCTGCACGCCTACCGGGCCGCGCTGGACATGGCCGTCGGCATCGGAGAGCGAGCGCAGGCGGCCCGCGCGAACCACCGCATCGGCGCGCTGCTGCACGAGACCGGTCAGCACGACCCGGCCGCCCCGCACTGGCGCGACGCGCTCGACGGCTACGCCCGGCTCGGCATTCCGGAGGCCGAGCGGGTGCGCCGCGAGCTGAGCGGGATGAGCTGCGGGTGCGTCACCGCGAGTTCAACGCCATGACGAGGTCAGGGTAGAGCTCGCCGACGTCGCGCTGGGTGCGCCAGCGCGACAGGGTCCTCGCGAGCTCGCGGAGGTCGACCCGGACGGTGGCGGAGTCCACCTGGGTGGCGTCGGCGAGCACCTCGCGCGCCACCACGCATGCCTGGTCGATGTCACCGCCCAGCGCGTGGGCGAGTGCCCGGTGGGTGCCGAAACGGGCCCGGACGCGCCGGGCCGCCGGCGGGATGCCGGCCACCTGCCGGTCGAGGATCTCCGCGGCCTCGCGCACCCGGCCGAGCTCGAGCAGCGCGCTGCCGCGCACCAGCGGAATGTCGTCGGGCACGCTAGCCGACCCCAGCACCGGCGTGCCGTCCGCGCGCCAGGTCGCGAGCAGCTCGACGGCCCGGTCCAGGGCGCGCTGGTAGGCGGCGAGGTCGCCGGCGAGGGCGTGGCCCTGCGCCTCGCACCGCGCGGCCAGGCCCAGGATCCGCGGCCCGGCGGCCGGGTCGCGCTGCGCCTCGCGGGCGAGCCCGATGGTGGCGACCGCGTCACGCCGGTACATCATGATCTCCGCGCGGCGGACCAGCGCGAAGCTCGCCAGGTGCGGGTCGCGGCCCGCCTCGGCGTAGGCGACGGCGCGGCCGGTCCAGCGCAGCGCGGCGTCGTCGTCGCCGGCCTCCTGGCTCATCCAGCCGGCGTACTCGGCCACCCGGGAGGCGAGCAGCAGCAAGTCGCTGCGCATCGGCTCGGGGTTGTCCGCGGCGAGCATGCGCAGCGTGTGCAGGTGGGCGATCACCGGGGCCAGCACGACGCGCGGGCTGGCCATCCGCCCGAGCGCGCGGTGCTGGTCGAACGTCGAACGCAGCACGACGAAGGTGGCCTCGTCGGTCACGACGCGGCGGCCGCCGGCCAGCGCGAGCCCGAGTGCGGCACCGGCGCCGGCCAGCACCTGCCGGCGGGTGCTCACGCGCACCTCGCCGGACTCGTCGAGTTCCATGATCCACACCTCGTCGTCGGCGACCGGCGGTTCGGCGACCGCCGGTTCCCCCCGGACACGGACCGCGGCGATCAGCTCACCGCCGGCCTGCAGCGCGGCGTCGCAGAGCCTCACGAATATGGCGCTCGGCGGCTGCACGCCGTTCTCGACCTTGCTGACCTGGCTCTTGCTGTAGTTGATCCGCTTCGCCAGCTCGGCCAGCGACACACCCGCGTCGAGCCGCAATTTCCGCAACAATGTGCCAAATGACTCGGCCACCGGCTCCTCCCAGGTTCGCTCCTGCGAGTAGAACATCTCGGCATTCCGATGGCAATGTTTCTTCGTGGCGCGGGCCGCCCCCGGCCCGCGCCACGAATTCCCGCGTCAGTCGCCCCAGGTGTTCCCGTCGGTGGTGTACGTCGGGGGCGGCGGGGGCGGCGTCGGGTCGGCCGAGGCCGAGGTGGAGACCATCAGGGGGGCCGACGCCATGATGGCGGCGGCGGCGAGCAGTCCGGCGATTCTGGCCGTGAAAACGGCGCGACGAGACAACGACATGATAGGCACTCCTTGGTGTGGTTTTCGGCGCTTTTTCCGGCGCCCACCAAAGAGAATTCCCGCCTTGTCGCTACGGAACAATACGGTGAATGTTTCCGGCTATACCAGGAAACAGGAAACGCTATTCGACCAGCCTTTTCACCTGGGCCACGAGCACCGCGAAGGAGCTTCCCGCGTGCGGCATCTCCCCCGCGAGCACCAGGTCGACGACCTTCCCGAACGGCAGCCAGTGGACCTCGAGGTCGACCTCCCCGGCCTCCCGGTCCGGCTGCCCGAGGGTGAGACCGGTGGCGAGGAAGGCGTGGTCCCGGTGGTTGGTCAACGAGTCGGCGCCGTGGACGGTGCCCAGCTCGGTCCAGACCGTGGCGGAGATCCCGGTCTCCTCCGCCAGCTCGCGGCGCGCGGCGGCCGGTGCGCCCTCGTCCCCGTCGATCCGCCCGGCCGGCAACCGCCACTGCGGCCCGCGGTGCACGTAGATCCACTGCCGGGTGACCGCCACGCGGCCGGCGTCGTCGACGGCCAGCACGGTCACCGCCTCGGGCGCGACGACGTGGTCGTAGCGGGTGGTGGACCCGTCCGGCCGCCGGGCGGTGTCGCGCCGGACGGTGAACCACCCGGACTCGAACTCGACCTGGGACGACAGGCAGGCCCAGCCCGTACCCGTCCACGGCTCAGCCACGTCCGCCAGTCAACCACAAGGTGATCACCGCGCCGTGCAGCTTCCATCCAGCGCTGGTCCACCCCCGCGAGCCAGGATGGCTGCCCGACGACCGGAGGGAGGCGCATGGGGACGCGAGTGGGGGGCCGGTACGAGCTTGCGCACCCGGTGTGGCGTGACCGCCTGGGCGCGACGTTCGTCGCGCGCGACGAGAACGGCGGACCGGTCTCGCTGCGGATCCTGCCCGCGTCGCTCGCCGCCGACCCCGCGGTGCGCCGCCGCTTTCGCGAGGACGCCTCGCTGCTGCGGTCGCTGCGCCACCCGAACCTCGTGCCGGTTCGCGAGCTGGTCGAGGCGGGCGGCACGCTGGCCATCGCGAGCGAGGTGGTGGACGGCCGCACCCTGCGCCACCTGCTGCACACCGGACGGTTGCGCCGTGGCGACGTGCGCCGGATCCGCCGTGCGGTGTCCGCCGGCCTCGCCGCCCTGCGGGCCGCGGGCCTGCCGCACCGGCTGCTCATCCCGGCCACCGTGGTCCTCCCCCGCGACGGCGAGGTCGCGCTGACCGACATCGCGGTGTCCCGGCTGCTCGCCGACTCCGCCGCCGGCCGGGCGCTGCTGCGCGATGCGGTGCCCGGGCCGGCCGGGCACACCCCGCGCACCTGGCTGCACCAACTCGCCTGCGCCGACCACGCGGTCCGCATCCCCGGCGCGACGGCGATCGCGGTCCGGCACCTGCTGCACGCCGACTGAATTCGGGCATTCCGATAAACCGGACAACACCGCCGGGAGAGATTTTCTGGCCACCGAACCCGGCCTTTGGTAGCGTCGGGCGCACTGGGGTGGCGGGGCCGTTTCTTCGGCTGCCGCCTGGAATCATCAACAGGGGGTTGATTCATGATCTTCCGCTTCCGCTGAGCAACG
This sequence comes from uncultured Actinomycetota bacterium, assembly GCA_963727495.1. Classification (GTDB taxonomy): domain Bacteria; phylum Actinomycetota; class Actinomycetes; order Mycobacteriales; family Pseudonocardiaceae; genus Actinophytocola. The sequence continues at coordinate 638,476 of CAVSGQ010000006.1, forward strand.
CCGTCGCCGGCCCCCGCGCGGGGCCGAGTTCTCGCGTTGCCGCGATCCGCGGCAGCGATGCTTTCGCCTGACTTCTTTCGGGAGAACAATCATGACTTCGATGCATGGCGCGACCTCGCGCCGGCGCACCATTCCCCGCGGCGAGAATGCCGCGACGGGAACTTTCGGCCGCATGTTTCCCACGCTGGAACCGCGGCGGCCGACCGGGCTGGAGATGGCCAGGAAGTTCGGCCTGCCCGGCGGTCTCATGGACGGTGGCCAGACGACCGACGACCAGGAGAACCCCGACTTTCTCGCCGGATTCACCTATTTCGCGCAGTTCGTCGACCACGACATCACGCTGGACGCCACGTCGGCGTTCGACCGCCGGGACGACCCCGACGGGCTGACCAACTTCCGCTCCCCGCGGCTGGACCTGGACAGCGTGTACGGCAGCGGGCCGGTGGTGAGCCCGGCGCTGTACGACCCGGGCTCGTTCGCGACCAAGCTGGCGACCTCCGGCGACGGGGTGGACCTGGCCAGGACCGCCGACGGCGTCGCGCTGATCGGCGACCCGCGCAACGACGAGAACCTGATCCTCGCGCAGCTCCAGCTCGCGGTCATCAGGTTCCACAACAAGGTCGTCGACGGGCTGCGGGCCGGCTCGATCACCGACGCGCTCGGCCGGACGCTGCCGCCGAAGCCGCCGGACGAGCCGCCCGCCGACCAGCCCGGCGCCACGCTGGACGACCTGCTCGACGTCGACAACTACTACGACGACGTGTTCGCCGCCGCGCAGCGGCTGGTGCGCTGGCACTACCAGTGGGTCGTGGTGCACGAGTTCCTGCCGTCGATCGCCGACCGCAAGACCGTGCGGGAGGTGGAGCGGCACGGGCCGCGCTTCTTCCACCCGGGCGACCGCCCGTTCATCCCGGCCGAGTTCGCGGTGGCGGCCTACCGGTTCGGCCACCCGACGATCCGCTCGGCCTACCGGGTCAACGAGGACTTCACCGCCAAGATCTTCCCCGACGACCCGGACGCGCCCGCCACTCCGCGCACCGACCTGCGCGGCGGCCCGGTCGACGCCGCGCACGCGGTGGACTGGTCGTTCTTCTTCGCCACCAGCGCGCGGCGCCGCCCACAGCTCGCCAAGCGCATCGACGCGACGCTCAACACCCAGCTGCTCGACCTGCCGGTCAGCGCGATCCCCGGGGCGACCCACGGCGCGCTGGCCCGGCCGGTGGCCTCGCTCGCGGTGCGCAACCTGCTGCGCAGCGAGTCGCAGGGCCTGCCGTCCGGCCAGGACGTGGCCCGCCGCATCGGCGAGACCCCGCTGACCGACGAGGAGCTGGGCACCAGCGGCCCGATCTACCTCTGGTACTACGTGCTCAAGGAGGCCGAGGTCCGCGCGGGCGGGCGGCACCTGGGCCCGGTCGGCAGCCTGATCGTCGCCGAGGTCCTCATCGGACTCCTCGACGCCGACCCGACCTCGTACCGGTCCGCCTTCCCCGCCTGGCACCCCACCTTGGCCAGGCGGGACGGCCGGTTCGGCATCGTCGACCTGCTCCGCTTCGCCGGCGTCCTGCGCGAGCACTGACCGCCACCGGCTCCCCGGGCGCGCCTGCTGGGCGCCCGGGGAGCCGATCCTCCGGACGGGTGAGCCCTGCCCGAACCGTGAACCGTCCCCCGGCGCCGGTCGTACCCTCGGTACGCGGAGTACTACGAGCGGTAGGGTCGGCCGACGAACTGGGGAGGTCGTGATGGCGGACGAGGGCGCACTGGGCAATGCCGGGTACGCCGTCACGGGCAGCGGCGGAGGCGGCGAGGGCGGCCGGTACATGTTCGCCGACCTGGCCGAACTCGACGCGATCATCAAGCAATGGACCGACCTCCGCGACGCGATTCAACTCGACGGTGACGGGATGCACCAAGCGCAGTTCCTCCAGCTGGCTCCGGCAGAGGATGAAATGAGCCAGCAACAAGCGACCGCCGTAGCCGAATCGCTCGGCAAAGCGACGGATCACAACATCCTCATGGCCAGGTACGCGGACTCCTTTGTCAGGAAGCTCATGGCTGCGCGAGACAGATACGTCGCTGATGACGACTCCGCTGCCGCACTTGTGAGTGGCGTCGATGAAGCCTGAGAACCTTCGCTCACGAATGATCGGTGCGTGGATGGCGGCGGCCTTGTTGGTCGGCACGTCCTGTTCCTCCGGCGCGGCCGGAAATCCCATCCCGGAGACCGACCCGGGACAGGGTCCGAAGACCACGTCGAGCGGGAGCCAGCCAAGCGGCGATTCCCCCGGCGGGGTTCCGCAGGTGGAGAACCCGCTGGATCTGGCAGCGCTTCCTGCCGCAGCCTTGCGCCGTGCTGTCCCATTCCCAACTCGTCGCCTTCGACATCACCCGGCCTGGCGAGGCGAACACCAGCGGTGCCACCGCCGAGCAAGTCGGGCCCTGGTGTTCCTGGCCTGCGCCGGAACGTGGCGGCAGCATCAGCGTGGGGTTCCTCACCATCAACAAGGACGGCATGGCCAGCGTCTACCGGCAACGTGACGAGTTCGAATACTTCGTACCCACGACGGTGGACGGTTATCCCGGAGTATTCGCCGACTATACGGATCTCCGTGAACGCGGGTCATGCAACGTAATCGTCGCCGTATCGGACACGACCACGTTCAGAGCATCGGAGCAGGGCCGACGGGACTCGCAAGGCGCGTGCGACCGGGCGAAGCAAGTGGCGGCGGCTGCGTTGGCGACAATCCGAGGGGATGGCTGATGGTCGGGATGACCGGGCGAGGAGATCTACCAGAACTTCCAGGAAGGGGCCGGGCCGGACGGGCTCCTCGGTGATGGCGGCGATCGTGAAGGAGATCGCCGGGACCTACGAGTCGCGTGTGGACCAGATCCGGGCGTTGGTGACGCGGATGGAGGCGGCGTGGCAGGGGGACGCGGCCGGGGCGGCGCAGCGGGGTGCCGGGCCGCTCGCGACCGAGCACGAGTTGGCCGGCCTGTCGCTGGGGACCGCCCAGGATCTGACGAACCGCCAGGCGGGGTCGTTCGGCGAGGCCAAGAGCAGGGTCGTGCCGGTGCCGCCCAAACCGGAGCCGCAGAACCCGATGGTCGTGTTCACCGACCCGAACGCGGTGCTCGACCACGAACGGCAGGTCGACGAGCACAACGCGGCGGCGCAGAACAACGTCGACGTCATGACCGGCTACAGCGGCGCGTCCGAGTACAACACGACCAACCTGCCGACCAGCTACGGCAAGCTGACCGACGACCAGGCCGGAGTCGGCGTCGGTTCGGCGACGGACTCGTCCGGCGAGAAGACGGACTCGTCCGGCGGCCCGGGCGGCGGGAACGCGGGTGGAGACGGTCGCGAGCCGGGCGGTGGTGACCGTGCCCCCGGCGGTTCCCCGGCCGGCGGGCCAGGACAGTCGGCCCCGACGGGACCCGGCGGAGCCGCGGGTGGCGGCGGCACGGACCGGACGGCCGTGGGTGGCACGACGACCCCGGAGACGTTCGTCCCCGGACCGGCCGGTCAGACCTTCGTCCCGGCCGACCCGGGTGCGGGCCGGGTACCGGGCGGCGCACCGGCCACCGGCGGACCGGTCCCGGGTGTGGTGACGGGCTTCGGCGGCAGCACCGGAAGCGGCGCCGGAGCTTCGCCCCGAGGCGGGAGCGGCCCGTTCGGTGGCGCCGGACCGCGCGGCATCAGCACGCCCGGGCCGGGCAGAGGCACCGCGGCGGAGCCGTTCGGCTCCACGGCGCGGTCCGCGCCGGCGGCGGGCTTGACGGCGGCCGGGCGCGGGACCGCGGCGAGCGGCGTTCCGCTGGGTGGCGCACGGGGCCGCGACGAGGAGGACACCGAACGGAAGCGGCCGGAGTGGCTGGAGGGCGGTGACCCGGACGAGCTGTTCGACACCGACGAGCTGACCGCGCCGCCGACGATCGGCGCCGAGGAAGACTGACGTGGTGCTCCCGGCGCCGGCGCACCTGCCGGCGGCGCAGCTGGCGTGGCTGCTCGCGGACGCCGACCTCGGCGAACCGCACAAGACCATCGCCCCCGAGGCCCGCTGGCTGCCGCCCGCGGGGCATGACGCGATGCGCCGGCAGGCCCAGGAGGTGCTGACCGCGCTGGGCTGGCGCGACCGGTTCGGCCGCCTCGAACGGGAGGTCGCCGCGTCGCTCGCGGTGCTGTGCCGGCCGCAGGTCGAGTACTACGGGTGGATCGTCCACGACGGGCGCACGGTCGGGGTGCTCGCCGGACGGATCGGCCGGGAGGCGGTCCTGGCGGTGCACCAGCCCGACGCGACGGTCTGGTTGAGCCAGGTCAACTCGACCCGGCTCGCCGAGCGGCTGGTCGCGCAGACACCGGACGTGCCGGCGGGCCGGGGCGCGCCGTTCACGGTGTCGGCCGCCGAGGTCCGGGCCACCCGGCGCGACGGGCGGCAGCGGACCGCGGCCGGGGTCGGCGTGCGCCGGGCCGCGCCCGAGGTGCGGCAGGCGCGACGGCTCGCCGGGCTGCCGGCCACCGGGCACGGCGAGCTCTCGGTGGCCAGGCGGGACGGCTGGGGCCGGCGGCGCCGAGCCGGGCAGCCGTTGCGGTACACCGACACCAGCGACGGCCGCTTCGCCGTGCTGTTCACCGGCGGGCCGGACCGGGTGCGGGTCGAGCCGGCCGGGCGGGCCGACCTCGTCCGGCACCTGACCAGGACGGACCGGTAGGGCTCGCGGCCGTCGCCGGGCGGACCGCGAGACGCGACGTAGATCGTGGCGCACCGGGCAGGCCGGCGCCGACGGGCCCGGCGGGCGTGTGCTGTCCGGCGGGGCCGCCGGACAGCACGATCGGCACGAACACCGCGGCGAGGACCGCGACAGCCAGGACCGGAACCGACCTCAGCCGCCACCGGCCGGGCGCCGTCACCAACCGGGCCGCGGCGGACCGGCCAGGTAGACGCAGCGGTCGCACGGAACGGATCGGGCCCGCCGGCGGCCGGGTTCGAGCGCGGCGGCGCGACCGCACACCGACCAGGCGATCGGCGTCCCGTGGAAGACCATGCGGTCGGCGTCCGGCAGGACGGCGTGCAGCCGGCCGGTGAAGAAGCCGGGCAGCCACGCCGGCCCCGGCGGTGGCGCGGTCACGACGACGCCTCCGCCAGGCACGTCGAGCACTTCGGCGCCGCCTCGGCATCAGGTAGGTCGCCGACGAGGAAGGCGCCGCAGACCGCGAACCCGACGGCCACGCCGTCGACCACCAGGGTGTCCCCGTCACGCAGGTGCGCCCGGTCGGGTTCGATGACCGACCGTCCCCACCGCGCCTCGGGCTCATCGGGCATCGACCCACACCAACCGCGCGTCGTTGGCGGGGCTCAGCAGCCAGCAGGCGCGATCCGGGGAGCTGACCGCCAGGAACGAGCGGCCGCCGTCGCACGCCACCAGGGCGTGGTCGTCGAACGCCATGCCCCACCCGGCGATCTCGCCGATCTCCGCCACCACCGCGAACAACCGCGGCGCCTTCGCGCCGACCAACTCCTCATCGCCCACCCTGCTCATGCCACACCCCGTGCTCGATCGACTACCTGTTGTGAGATACCGTTGCCTCCAGCGCGGACGAGGAAAAGTGGGAGTCCCACTTTTCACCCGAAGGGGGTATCGGTGTCGGAGGACAACGAGTGGGTGGTCACGGCCACCGTGCGGCGCTGGCAGCTCACCGAGACGCTGCGCCAACTGCGGGAACAGCGCGGCTGGACGATGGACGAGGCGGTGCAGCGGCTGGAGAGGATCGGCGGCAAGTGGTCGTCGTCGAAGATCAGCCGGATCGAGAACCGCCAGCAGGGCGTGAAGGACTTCGACGTCGAGCGGCTGATCGACGCCTACGAGGTGACCGACCCGAACACCCGCGAGTGGATCATGGGCCTGTCCGCGCGGGCCGGGGAGCGTGGCTACTGGCTGGCGATCCGCAAGGACCTGCCGGAGGACTTCCAGCAGTTGCTGCACGTCGAGGCCACCCTGCTCGCGGTGCGCCAGTTGGAGACACTCGTGGTGCCCGGCCTGCTCCAGACACCGGACTACACCCGCGCACTCGTCACCGGAGTAAACCCGGGCCTGGACTTCGAGGTAGCGGAACGCCGAGTTCTCGCCCGGATGGCCCGTCAACGGGTGTTGAACCGGCCGAAACCGTTGCGGTACCACGTGATCCTTGACGAGTCGATCCTGACCAGGCCGGTCGGCACAGCCGTCAGTGCTGCGTGGTCAGCTCGCCAAGTTGGTGGACGCGGCGGAGTCGGAGCACATCACGATGCAAGTGCTGCCGCGGGCGATAGGCGCGACGCCGGCAGTGGAGGGCTCGTTCTCGATCCTCACACTTCCCGAGCCGATCCCCGATTTCGGCTACGCGGAAAGCCCTGGCGGGGCGATGTACATCGAGGACCGCGCTCACGTGCGTGAACTGGTGGAGAAGTGGGGCATCCTCACCGATCGCGCATTGTCGCCGGCGAAGTCACTGGAAGTGATCAAGGCAGCCGGGGAGACTGGCGGGTAGGCCGACCTCGGAAGGATTCCCATGACGTCCCATCTTGTCTGGCGCAGGAGCAGCTTCTCTGGCGGCGGCGGCACCGGCGGTGGCAACTGCGTGGAGGCCGCGCCGCTGGACGCCGACCGGTTCGCCTTACGTGACAGCAAGAACCCGGACGCCACGGCGCTGGTGCTCCCCCGTTCCGGCCTGACCGCACTGCTGCGCGCGGTATCCGGGTAGCGCGGAATTGTCGGTGGTCGGTCGTAGTGTCGGGGCATGCCGAGTCCACCGCAGCTCGCGAGCGATCTCGCGGGAGTCGTCCAGCGCATCCGCGGCCTGTACGCGGACGCGCTGGAGATGGTCGGCGAACTCGACCGCACCGGCGCCGTACAGTCCCTGGGCTACGCCAGCCTGACCGCGCTCCTCGGTGACCTGCTCCGGGTGGCGCCGGCTCAGGCGCGACGGATGATCCGCCACACCGAGCAGGTCACCGAGACCCTCACCCCTACCGGCCACCGCGCCCCGGCCCCACTCCCGCTGGCCCGCGAAGCGCTGCGTGCCGGTGACCTCGACGCCGAACACCTCGACGCGATCGCCGACGCCGTGCGGAAGATCCCCACCTGGGCCCCGGCCGGCACCACCGGCATCGTGGAGACCGCGCTGGTGCACACGGCCCGCACGGCCCACCCCGGACTCGTCCGCAGACACGGCGAGATCCTGCTCGCCCGCATCGACCAGGACGGCCCCACGCCCGACCCCGACGACGACACCGGGCCGCACAACAGCTTCCGCTACCGCCGCACCCGAGCGGGACGCATGCAGTTCTCCGGCGACATCGACCCCGAGGCCGCCGAGGAGCTCGACTCCCTGCTCGGCGCGCTCGGCAAGCCCGACGGACCCGAGGACCGGCGCAGCGTGCCCCACCGCCTCGGCGACGCGTTCGCCACCGTCGTGCACCGCGCCGTCGACGACCCCGACCTGCCCGTGCGGGGTGGCGAGAAGCCGCACCTCAACGTCTTCCTCGACCTGCCCACCCTCACCGAGGGCGTCGGCCACGCGACGCTGGAGGGTGGCGGCACCCTGTCCGCGGAGGCGGCCCGGCGGCTGGCCTGCGACGCGAACCTCATCCCCATCGTCCTCAACGGACAGTCCGTGCCGCTGGACCTGGGCCGCACCCACCGCCTCGTGCCCCTCACGGCTGCGCACCGCGCTCATCGCCCGCGACCGGGGCTGCGCCTTCCCCGGCTGCGACCGCCCGGCCCGCTGGGCGGACGCCCACCACGTCCGTCACTGGGTCGACGGCGGCCGCACCGACCTCGACAACCTCGTGCTGCTCTGCCGCCGCCACCACCGGCTCGTCCACCACTCCGGCTGGGACATCCGCATGGCGGGCGGGACACCCGAGCTCGTCCCACCCGCCTGGCTGGACCACCACCGCACGCCACGCCGCAACACCATGCACCGCTTAGCGGCGTGACGGTCGCCGGCGCGTCGTGGTCTCGCGCTAGAACTGCATCCCCTCGCCGGTCACCGGTTGCGGCGATGTGGCCCTGCCATCGGCGCTCCTGCGCTGGTGGCGTGCCAGCCTGCCCTGACAACCACAGGAGTATCTGCGGACAGCGAGTCGCCCGACTGAACAAGATCCTCTTCGCCCGAACGACCTGGAAGTGGCCTGACAAAGGACGACACCGATGCCGGTGACGGCACTCGATTCCCGGCCGGACCTGGTGCTCATCGTCGCAGTGATCAGTCGACCTGTACGGGCTTGCCCATGGCCGAGCTGACGAGCTCCAGCAAGGAGCGCTCCCTGGCGGCGACGAACGCAGGATAATCATCGGCGCCGAGCAGTGTCGGGTCGATGACGTGGGTGGCGACATTGCGTTCGACCTGGCTCGGCGTGGTCTCCGCGCTACCGGCGAGGCGAGCAAGATATATGGATGGCGCCCGGCCACCTATGATCCTGTTGGTCTTCGCCGTGAGCGGTGTCTTGTTCAGAATGGCGTTGTAGTCCGACGCTTTGATGCCGTTCTGCTCGCACCATGCCCTCGGGAACACGTGGTGGATGTCGACCGCGTTGTCGAAGTAGTTCTCCACCGACATGCCCGAACCGGTGCGCCAGTCCAGCGCACCACCCTTGAGCAGCAGTGCGTACAGACCCTTGTAGGCGGCCGAGCCGCGAGTCCGCAGCGATCGCAGGCGGCTGGCGAAGAACTGCGCATCCTGGACCGTCCGCGGCTCGGCGGCATCGCCTCGGACCCACGCGGCCAACTCGGGCAGGTCCCGTGCGAATCGGGTCTCGGTCGTGCCCCCATACAGCTCGCCGAACACACCACACCAGTACCAGCGGGCGATCTTCTGCCGCGCGCCCACCGATTCGGCTTCGGCACCGAGTACGGCGAGCGCCGCCGCCAGCGGGATCAGCTGCGAGCCGTACGGCAGGAACCGGGAATCGAACAGGTGTTCACCATGAAGTAACTGTGCCGCACTGCGCAGACCCGCAGTGACCGCCGGGGCCCAGGCGCGATAGTCGTCGACGGTCAGATTCAGCATGTCGACCCGACGGCACCCGATCCTCCGAGATGTGGCCTCGTCCTTACCGGCGGCCAGATCCCGCTTTCTGCGATCATATGTCGCCAGCAACGTGACCGCCTGAAGGAAGTCGGTGTTCGAAACCTCACGGAGAATGCCGTACTTGGTGTCCTCCCAGGCCGTCCTCCGTGTCGCCCAGTCGTCACGCAGGTCGAACTCGTCCGCGGCGAAAGTCGCGGTGAGGAGTTCGAAGACGGTCAACGTGACCCCGCCGGTGTTCACCTTCTCGAACACCTGACAGACCGCGGGACGGGGGGTCTCCTTGCCCAACTCGATCACCGGTAGCTGATACTGCTCGAAGCGCTGTACGACCGAAACGTGGAACTCCCGCCAAAGCTCCGTCGCCCCATCACCGCCGAGTCCCCAGAAGTCCATCGCCCATTGCATAGAGTTGAGCAATGCCGTGCACGGAAACATCCGCGCAACATATTCTTTGTCCGGAGTGGACAGATCGAGAATCGGCTCGCCCCGAAAGTTTCGCTGGACGCGATCCTCCGGAACGAAAACGACCGCCTGTTCGCGATCACCGTCGTCCGCGACGGCGAGCGACATGTCCAGGTAGAACCACCCACGCACCGGTTTGCCACGCACGTCCTGGGTGTCGACGGGTCTTCCCCGATACAACGACTGGTACAGCGAGGTCATGCGTTGCTGACCATCGAGGATCAGACGCTCCGGCCGCGTTCCATCGGCCACGACGCCCTCCACCGGCCGTGTCTTGAACCGGACGTCACCGCCGTAGTCGAGCATCATGATGGTGCCGGCGGGATAGCCCAACGAGATCGACGCGATCAGGCTGGCGATATTGCGATCCGGCCACACCCAGCCCCGCTGGAATTCTGGGAGCTGCGCCGCGCCCTTGTCGACTTGCCCGAGAAGATCCTTGAGGAACTCCTTCTCGATGCCGAACGCCTCGACGCCCACCCCTACTCCTTGCTTCGCTCCAACGTCCGTGTCGACCGCACGATCAGTCGCCGGACGACACCGACACGTTACAGACACACGTCGTGGCAGGCGGCAGCCGTAATTCGCCTGTTCGAGTCAATCTTCCAGTGCAGGGCTGACGGACGCGGAACTGTCCCGGCTCACCGGCGCGACGCGCCAGACGATCAACCAGACCTGCCGGCAACTGGCCGCCAGCAGCTCATCCGCCGCGACGCGGCAGGCACTCGGCGACCGGGTCCTGGTCGTGTTCCCCGACTTCCCGCGCTACCCGAACCTCGCTGACGAAACCGCAGGCCCGCTACGCGCGACCGGCATCGAGATCTGGTTCGTTGCCGAGGCCGGGGAGGTGACCGCACATACTGGACGACGAGACCTACGGCCGGACCACCTCGCGCCACACGTCGTCGAGGGTGCGGGGGTCGCCGGTCTCCTGCAGGGCCTGGCCCACCAGCAGCCGGCCGGTGTTGGTCAGGTGTGCGGTCATGCTCCGCCCCGCGGCGTCGGGATCGCGCGCGCCGATCGCCAGCCGGATGGGGATGTGCTCGTCGGCGATGTCGGTCAGCGAGCGGGACCGGTCGACGGTCGACGCGCCCAGGGTCAGCGTCACGTCACGCAGCTGGGCGACGGTCGCGGCCAGCCGACGGTTGCCGCTCGCGCTGAGGACCAGGTCGTGGAAGCGCCGGTCGTGGTCCATGAACTCGGCCTCGGCGTGCCGGCGCGCCTCGATCCGCATCGCCGATAGCTCGGCGTCGAGGCGCGCGACGAGCCCGGCCGGCGGGTCGGCGGCCACCCGGCACAGCGCCGGCACCTCGAGCAGCAGCCGCAGGTGGAAGATCTCCGCGATCTCCGCGGCGTCCGGCACGACCAGGGTGAAGCCGCGGTTGCGCGCCATCCGCACCACGCCGGCCTCGGCCAGCTTCATCAGCGCCTCGCGCACCGGCGAGCGGGACACCCCGAGCAGCTCGGAGATCTGGTACGCGGAGTAGAACCGCCCGGGAACCAGCCGGCCGGACCGCATCGCGGACCTGATCTCGGCGACGACCTGGTCGGCCAGCGAGGTGGCGTTCGTGTCCAGGCGCCGGAGCGGCGGCTGCTCATCGGTATCCATTGACACGTAACATGCTACATGTCAGCCTGCCAGTTGAACATGCCGTATCTCGTGACCGAGGAGAAACCGATGGGCACGGCAACGAAGCTTCATGTCCTGGACTGCGGCGCGATGAGCTGTGACCTCACCTGGCTGCTGCTCAAGCCCGGGCGGAGCATCAGGTCACGCGACGAGCGGGACAAGCCGGTCGAGTGGTACCCGTGCACCACGCACGCCGTACTCGTGGAGACCTCCGAGGGCACGATGCTGTGGGACACCAGCTGCCCGCGCGACTGGGAGAGCCGCTGGGAGCCCACCGGGCTGCAGAACTTCTTCCCCTACGACCAGGTCAGCGACGAGCAGTACCTCGACGCCCAGCTCGGGCGGCTCGGCGTCGCGCCGGAGAGCCTCGACTACGTGGTGCTCTCCCACCTGCACTTCGACCATGCCGGCAACGTCCGGATGTTCGAGAAGACCGGCGCGAAGCTGATCTGCAACGACAAGGAGAAGGAGTGGGCGTTCGGCTTCGACGGCGCGTTCAACGGCGCCCACCTCAAGTCCGACTACGAGGGCCTGGAGTTCGAGACCGTCTCCGGTGACACCGAGTTCCTGCCCGGCGTCACGCTGATCGAGGCCCCGGGGCACACGCCGGGCACCATGTCGATGAAGGTCGACCTGCCCGAGTCCGGCACGATGATCTTCACCTCCGACGCGATCTACATGGGCGACTCCTACGGGCCGCCCGCCGTCCCCGCCGCGATCGTCAACGACCTGACCGCCTGGTTCGCCTCGGTGGAGAAGGTCCGCGGCATCGCCGAGAAGTCCGACGCCACCGTGGTCTTCGGGCACGACGCCGAGCAGCTGCGCGCCATGCGGACCGCCCCGGACGGCTTCTACGCCTGAGCCAGGAGGCCCTCGATGACCGACAACCCCGAGACGGTCTTCACCTACGGCGCGCCCGCGCTGAAGTTCGGCCCCGGCGCCGCCGAGGAGATCGGCTACGACCTCAGCCTCACCGGCGCGCGGCGCGTGCTGGTGGTGACCGACCCGGGGGTGGCGGCCACCGGCGGCCCCGCCCGCATCGCCGAGCAGATGGGCAGGTTCGGCATCGAGGCCGCGGTGTTCGACGGCGCGCACGTCGAGCCGACCGACGTCAGCCTGAAGCAGGCCATCGACCACGCCCGCGGGTCCGGGCCGTGGGACGCGTTCGTCGCGGTCGGGGGTGGGTCGAGCATCGACACCGCCAAGGCGATCAACCTGCTCACCACCAACCCCGGCGAGCTGATGGACTACATCAACGTGCCGGTCGGCGGCGGGCGGGCGCCGACCGAGCCGCTCAAGCCGCTGGTCGCGGTGCCGACCACGACCGGGACCGGCAGCGAGTCCACCACGGTCTGCGTGCTGGACGTGCTGGAGCTGAAGGTCAAGACCGGCATCAGCCACGCGCGGCTGCGCCCGACGCTCGCGGTGATCGACCCCGAGCTGACCGTCAGCCAGCCGGCCGGGGTGACCGCCGCCTCCGGAATGGACATCCTCTGCCACGCGCTGGAGAGCTACACCGCGCGGCCCTACACCTCCTACGAGCGCAAGCAGCCCGAGGCTCGGGTGCCCTACTGCGGGTCGAACCCGATCGCGGACATGTGGTCGGAGAAGGCGCTCACGCTGATGTCCACCTCGTTCCGCCGGGCGGTGAGCGACGGCACCGACAAGCAGGCGCGCGCGGCCATGGCGATGGCGGCGACGTTCGCCGGCATGGGGTTCGGCAACGCCGGGGTGCACATCCCGCACGCCAACGCCTACCCCATCGCGGGCCGCGTCAAGGACTTCCACCCCAAGGACTACCCGCGCGACGAGCCGATGGTGCCGCACGGGATGTCGGTGTCGCTGACCGCGCCGGAGGCGTTCCGGTTCACCTTCGAAGCGGACCCGGAGCGGCACCTGCGTGCCGCGCAGCTGCTCGCGCCCGACGCGCGGACCGACGATCCGGCGCAGCTGCTGCCCACGGTGCTCATCGACATCATGCGCGACATCGACATCCCGAACGGGATCGGCGCGGTCGGCTACACCGGCGCGGACATCGAGGCGCTGGTGGACGGCACGCTCAAGCAGCAGCGGCTGCTGGCCACCTCGCCGCGGCCGGTGGACGGCGAGGACCTGGCAAGGATCTACGAACGCTCGATCGAGCTGTGGTGACGCGCCGATGCCGATCTACGACCTGCGCTGCGCCGACGGGCACGTCAACGAGGTGATCCAGTCGTTCACCGCGCCGCTGCCGGCATGCCCGACCTGCGGCGCGGCGACAACCAAGCTGCCGGCGAGCTTCGGCATCGGCGGCCGGGCGTCGGTGCCGCGGCCGCCGGAGCGCATGCCGCAGACCTGGAAGGGCACCTACGGCGGCGACCGCGAGTACGTCACCTCGCTGCGCCGCGAGGCGGAGGCCCGCCAGGTCGCGGAGGAGAAGCACCCGGAGATCGCCGGCGACCGCCGGCCGGTCATCGCCCACGAGGGCCGCTTCGAGTCGGCCCCGCTGCGCCGCGGCGACCCAGTCCCCCCGTCGGGGACGCACTCGCACGGCCATTCACACACGCACGGGCATACGCACGGGCACGGCTGACCGCCCCACGACGCTCCTCCCACCTCGCCTTCGCGCATCTCGGTGGGAGCGCTCCCAATTGCGATGGTACCCGGACCGTCAACACTGCCCAGCTCACCGAACGCGCCGACGCTGCTGAGCAGGACCTGCGGGAACCGGAGGGATTGACACCAGCTGTGATCAGCTGCTAACAAGTTGTTTACGAACTTGGGAGCGCTCCCAGAACTCCTGAGCCCTGCCGCCTCGCGGTTCCGCGGTCCAGAAAGGACTACGACATGCGCGTTGCGAGGAAGAACCCTGCCCCGAGACACACTGTCCTCAGTAGACGGACCCTGCTCGCCGCCGCCACCGCACTCGCCACCGCCTCGGCGCTGGTGGTCGCCGGTGCCGGCAGCGCGTCGGCCGCGCCCGGCTGCGAGGTCGACTACCAGACCAACGACTGGGGCAGCGGCTTCACCGCCAACCTCACCCTCACCAACACCGGCGACCCCATCACCAGCTGGACACTCGGCTTCACCTTCGCCGGCAACCAGCAGATCACCAGCTCCTGGAGCGCCACCTGGAACCAGTCCGGCCACCAGGTCACCGCACACAACCTCGACTGGAACGCCAACCTCGGCACCGGAGCCTCCACCACCATCGGCTTCAACGCCAACTACAGCGGCACCAACCAGACCCCCACCACCTTCACCGTCAACGGCATCACCTGCGGCGAAGACCCCGGCGACCCAGGAGACCCCGGCGACCCCGGCGACTCGCCGCCCCTGCGCGACCTCGCGGCCGCACGCGGCCTGCTCATCGGCACGGCTGTGGCCACCGGCCCGCTCGCGGGTGAGCAGGCCTACCGCGACACCGCCAACCGCGAGTTCAACGCGGTGACCGCGGAGAACGCGATGAAGTGGGACTCGACCGAGCCGTCGCAGGGCCAGTTCACCTTCTCCGGCGCCGACCAGGTCATGGCCTCCGCCGAGGCGAACGGTCAGACCGTGCACGGGCACACGCTGGTGTGGCACAACCAGACGCCCGGCTGGGTGCAGAACCTGGACGCGACCGCGATGCGCGCGGCCATGCAGAACCACATCAGCACGGTGGTCGGCCGCTACGCCGGGCGGATCAGGTCGTGGGACGTGGTCAACGAGGCGTTCGACGACAACGGCGGGATGCGCAACTCGTTCTGGTACCAGCGGCTCGGCGAGGGCTACATCGCCGACGCGTTCCGCTTCGCCCGCGCCGCCGACCCGGCCGCGAAGCTGTGCATCAACGACTACAACGTCGAGGGTGTGAACGCCAAGAGCACGGCGATGTACAACCTGGTCAGCCGGCTGCGCGCGCAGGGTGTGCCGATCGACTGCGTCGGCATCCAGTCGCACCTGGCCATCCAGTACGGGTTCCCGAACGACCTGCGGCAGAACATCCAGCGCTTCGCCGACCTCGGCGTCGACGTGCGGATCACCGAGCTGGACGTGCGGATGCAGCTGCCCGCCGACGCCGGGAAGCTCGCCACCCAGGCCACCTACTACGGCAACGTGGCCGACGCGTGCCTCGCGGTGTCCCGGTGCGTGGCGCTGACCGTGTGGGGGTTCACCGACCGGTACTCGTGGGTGCCGGACACCTTCCCCGGGCAGGGTGCGGCGCTGCCCTTCGACGAGAACTACTCGGCCAAACCGGCCTACCAGGCGCTCAGCGACGCGCTGGCCGGCTGAGTCCGCGCACAGTGTCCCCAACAAAGGAGAACCCTGCCATGAAATGGAAAGTCCACAGTGGCCGGTCCCGGCCACGCCGCGCGCTCGCCGCGACCGCGGTGCTGGCGCTCGCCTCCGGGTTCGTGCTGGCCGGCGGCCCCGCGGCGTCGGCGGCGCCGGGGTGCTCGGTCGACTACCAGACCAACGACTGGGGCAGCGGCTTCACCGCCAACCTCACCCTCACCAACACCGGCGACCCCATCACCAGCTGGACACTCGGCTTCACCTTCGCCGGCAACCAGCAGATCACCAGCTCCTGGAGCGCCACCTGGAACCAGTCCGGCCACCAGGTCACCGCACACAACCTCGACTGGAACGCCAACCTCGGCACCGGAGCCTCCACCACCATCGGCTTCAACGCCAACTACAGCGGCACCAACCAGACCCCCACCACCTTCACCGTCAACGGCATCACCTGCGGCGAAGACCCCGGCGACCCGGGCGACCCGGGAGACCCCGGCGACCCGATCGACCGGATGGACAACCCGTACGAGGGCGCGCAGGTCTACGTGAACCCGGACTGGTCGGCGAACGCCGCCGCGGGCGGCGGGTCCGCGATCGCGAACGAGCCGACGTTCGTGTGGATGGACCGCATCGCGGCGATCGACGGCACGCCGGGCGCGCGGGGACTGCGCGACCACCTGGACACCGCGCTCGCCCAGGGCGCCAACCTGTTCCAGCTGGTGATCTACAACCTGCCCGGCCGGGACTGCGCCGCGCTGGCGTCCAACGGCGAGCTGGGCCCCGACGAGCTCGGCCGGTACGAGAGCGACTACATCGACCCGATCGTGGACATCCTCGGCGACCCGGCCTACGCCGACCTGCGGATCGTCACGGTCGTCGAGATCGACTCGCTGCCGAACCTGGTCACCAACGTCTCGCCGCGGCCGACGCAGACCGACAACTGCGACACGATGAAGGCCAACGGCAACTACCAGAAGGGCGTCGGGTACGCGCTCGGCGCGCTCGGGTCGCTGCCGAACGTCTACAACTACATCGACCTCGGCCACCACGGCTGGCTGGGCTGGGACGACAACTTCCAGCCGTTCGCCGACCTGGTCATGAACGAGGTCGTGGACAACAACGGCGCCGGCCCGGAGGACATCCACGGCTTCATCTCGAACGTGGCCAACTACGGCGAGCTGCACGAGCCGTACTTCACCATCAACGACACGGTCAACGGCACGTCGGTGCGCCAGTCGAAGTGGATCGACTGGAACCGCTACACCGACGAGGTGTCCTACGCACGGGCCTACGGCGACCTGTTCACCCAGCGGTTCGGGCGGCGGATCAGCATCCTGATCGACACGTCGCGCAACGGCTGGGGCGGCTCGGCACGGCCGACCGGCCCGGGCCCGCAGACGTCGGTGGACACCTACGTCGACGGCGGCCGCCTCGACCGCCGCATCCACCTCGGCAACTGGTGCAACCAGTCCGGGGCCGGCATCGGCGAGCGGCCGGCCGCGGCGCCGGAGGCGGGCATCGACGCCTACGTGTGGGTCAAGCCCCCGGGCGAGTCGGACGGCTCGAGCACCGAGATCCCGAACGACGAGGGCAAGGGCTTCGACCGCATGTGCGACCCGACCTACACGGGCAACCCGCGTAACAACAACAACATGTCGGGCGCGCTGCCGAACGCGCCGCTGTCCGGCCACTGGTTCCAGGCGCAGTTCACCCAGCTGCTCCAGAACGCCTACCCGCCACTGTGACGGAAACACTGTGACGGTCACGGGCGGCCCCGGTCCTTCGCGGCCGGGGCCGCCCGTCACGGCCAGGTGGCGAGCGCGGCGCGCGCGAACGACCGGCGTTCGTTCGTGGGTGCTTCCATCGACCGGAGCACGGCGGTGGTCTCCTCGGTCGCCTGGGCGATCATCATGCCGGTCAGCGGCGTGTCGTCGCCGGCGGTCCAGCCGATGGCGCCGAGCAGGTCGGCGATCACGCTGTTCTGGTCGTCCGCGTTCGCGGCGGTGGTCAGCAGGAGCAGCAGTCCGGCCTGGTTGCGCCAGGCCTGCGCGGACCGGGGCGGCGTCCGCTCCGCGAGCGCCCACCAGAGCCCGACGGGGTCGGTGAGCGCGCGCCGGCCGCGGCTGGTCAGCTTCAGCGTGCCGCGGTTCTTGCGCAGCAGCCCGGCTCGCTGCGCGGACTCCCGCAGTTGCAGCACCGGGTACGTCTGCACCTCGCGGTTTCCCTTGCCGATCCACTTCTCGGCGATCCCGAGGTCGGCCACCGCGGCTTGGACGACGGCAGGCGGCAGGTAGCCGGCGCCGGTCAGCGTGATGCCGCTCTCGCCGACCCGGTCGAGCAGCCAGGTGTACGGCCGGACCGCGCGCGCCGCGGCCTCCGCGTCGATGAGCGCCGGGCGGTCCAGGTCGGCGTCGTCGACCAGCTGCCGCAGCCGCGCCCGGCCGTCTCGGGTTCGCACGACTTCGTCGAGCTCGCGCAGGGGCGCGGGCAGGTCCGATGCCGCCTCGGCGCCTCCGGCGAGCGCCGCGTTGATGTCGTCGATGTCGAACGGCGTCGGCGCGAACTCGCCCGGATCCGCGTCGCCGCCGAACATGTCGGCGTAGTCCGCGACGGCTTCCCGGTGGTGGGCGTGGCCCGGGTCGGTCGCGGCGACCAGCATCTCGTAGCCGCCGACCCCGCCGCAGTCCTCGGCCGGCCCCGGCCGACGCCCGGCGGTGCACACGGCAGGCGGCTCGGTGCCGTCGCGGGAAAGGACGGCTTCGAGGGCGACGGTGTGCTCCCAGCCGTCGCCGAAGTCGTAGAGGTAGAACAGCTTGTCCCCTGAGTCGACGAGTACCTCGTCGAGGCGCACCTCGCTCTCGGGCACGCCGGGCTCGCCTTCCCCGACGTCGAACGGGCACAGGTAGTACTCGGTGTCCCGGCCGTAGTAGGTCTGGCCCGCCCCGAACCGGTGCAGGTGGCTGTCGGTCCAGCCGAACGCGATCTGGAGGAGGTCGTGCACCTCGTGCAGGAACAGGTCCGACGCGAGCTCCAGACGCCGCCACAGCGGCGGTTTCGTTCCGTCCAGGTCGACCCGCACG
Organism: uncultured Actinomycetota bacterium; assembly: GCA_963727495.1. Lineage (GTDB taxonomy): Bacteria > Actinomycetota > Actinomycetes > Mycobacteriales > Pseudonocardiaceae > Actinophytocola. Next base: position 656,975 of record CAVSGQ010000006.1, read on the forward strand.
CGGTAGGTGACCACCCCGTCCCGCCGCGGCCGCCGCCGTGACGGCGGAGCCTCGTCCGGCGCACCGGGTGCCGCGGCCGCGAACACCTGCCCCAGCACTCCACGCAGTTCGTCGGGGCCGAGGCCCGAGATCATGTCGTTGAACCGCGCCAGTATCTCGTCCACCGCGGGCGGCCGGTCGCCGTTTCCACCTCGTGGCATGGCGTCACCATACCGGCCGGCGGCTCTGCCGGTCCGGAACAGTCGAAATGGACCCAGTTCATGCTTCTGACCTGGGACCACACCTGGTTCCGCGATTGACCGCGCACCTCGGCGGCGAGAGGGTGAAGCCGCGCGAGTAGAAACAGTCGCGTCCGCGCGGACGACGGTACTGAAGGCTGATTCACCGTATGAGGGAGACGTCTGTGGGTAGCACGCACACGCGGTTGGCGGGATTTATCTGGTCTGTCGCAGACCTGCTCCGCGGTGACTACAAGCAGTCGGAGTACGGGAAGGTGATCCTGCCGTTCACGGTCCTGCGCCGGTTGGACTGCGTGCTGGCGCCGACCAGGGAAAAGGTGCTGGAGCGCAAGGCGAAGCTGGCCGAGCAGGGCATCCAGAACCTGGACATGCTCAAACGCGCCACCGGTGGTCTGAGCTTCTACAACACCTCCAAACTGGACTTCCAGGCGGCGGTGCGCGACCAGGACAATGTCGCGAACAATCTGAGGTCCTACATCGGGGCGTTCTCGGAGAACGCGAAGGAGATCTTCGAGGCGTACGACTTCTACGCCCAGCTGGCCCGGCTGGACGGTGCGGGGCTGACCTACCAGGTGGCGTCGAAGTTCGCCGAGATCGACCTGAGCCCGCGGGCCGTGAGCAACCACGACATGGGCTACGCGTTCGAGGAGCTGATCAGGCGCTTCTCCGAAATGTCGAACGAGACCGCCGGTGAGCACTTCACCCCGCGCGAGGTCATCAAGCTGATGGTGAACCTCCTGCTCGCACCGGACACACAGGAGTTGCTGACGCCCGGCGTGGTGAAGACCGTCCTGGACCCGGCCTGCGGGACGGGCGGGATGCTCACCGCGGCGGAGGACTTCATCCTGGAGCACAACCCGCAGGCGAAGGTCGTGCCGCACGGCCAGGAGCTCAACGCCGAGTCGTACGCCATCTGCAAGTCGGACATGCTGATCAAGGGCGAGAACGCCGCGAACATCAGGCTCGGCAACTCGTTCAGCCACGACAAGCACTACGGGAAGTCGTTCGACTACCTGCTGGCCAACCCGCCGTTCGGGGTGGAGTGGAAGAAGGTCAAGGACGAGGTCGAGCAGGAGGCCGGGATCGGTTACGCCGGCCGGTTCGGCGCGGGCCTGCCCCGGATCAACGACGGCTCGCTGCTGTTCCTGCAGCACATGATCCACCACATGAAGCGCCCCGAGCAGGGCGGCTCCCGGCTGGCGATCGTGTTCAACGGCTCCCCGCTGTTCACCGGCGCGGCCGAGTCGGGCGAGTCGAAGATCCGCCAGTGGATCCTGGAGAACGACTGGCTGGAGGCGATCGTCGCGCTGCCGGACCAGTTGTTCTACAACACCGGCATCTCGACGTACTTCTGGATCCTCACCAACCGCAAGGACGAGGCGCACAAGAACAAGGTCATCCTCCTCGACGCGCGCGAGCACTGGACGAAGATGCGCAAGTCGCTCGGCGACAAGCGCAAGTACGTCCCGGACGACGAGATCGAGAAGCTCACCGAGCTGTACGGCGAGGCCCTGACCGCCGCCGAGGACGAGTCGCACCCGATGCACGAGAAGGTGAAGGTGTTCGCGCCCCGGGACTTCGGCTACCACCGGATCACCGTGGAACGCCCGCTCAAGCTGCGCTTCGAGGTCACCGAGGAGACGCTGGCCGAACTGGAGGTCGCCAAGCCGCTGGCCAAGTACGCGGCCCGCGACAAGCTGATCGAGGCCCTGCGCGGCCTGGCCGGCAAGCCGGCCGCGTTCCGCAAGGTCGACTTCGCCAAGACGCTCCGGGAGGCGCTCGCACCGCTGGGCAAGCTGCCGGCCGGTGTGGACAAGGCCGTCTGGAACGCCGTCTCGGTCGGTGACCCGGAGGGCGAACTGCAGACCGACCGCAAGGGCGAAGCCGCTGCCGGACCCGGACCTGCGCGACAACGAGAACGTCCCGCTCGACGAGGACATCGACGAGTACATGGCGCGAGAGGTCCTGCCGCACGTGCCGGACGCCTGGGTCGACCACACCAAGACCAAGACCGGCTACGAGATCCCCTTCACCCGCCACTTCTACAAGTACGTGCCGCCGAGACCACTGGAGGAGATCGACGCGGAGCTGAAGGAACTCGAGGCCCAGATCCAGCGCCTGCTCAGCGAGGTGACCGAGTGAGCCTTCGCGTTAGGCACCTTGCTGAGGTCAACCCATCGACACCCGAGTTCGATCGGCTTGAGCCTGACGACCTGGTTACATTCATGCCACTCGAAACTGTCTGGGCAGACAGTCGACTGGACACAAGCCGCACTCGACCAAGAGGTGATGTCACGACCGGATACACACGTTTCGAGACGGTGACGTGCTTGTTCCGAAAGTGACACCAACGTTCCAGGCAGGACGGTCTGCGATCGTTCGCAACCTTCAGAAGGCGTGGGAGCCGGAAGCACGGAACTGCATCGTGCTTCGTCCGAAGCCCGGAACTGACGTCCGCTTCCTCCGCTATGTGGTCATGTCCGCACCCTTCCTGCTGCGAGGGCGTTACAGCGTTCCAGGGCGTTGCAGGATTGCAGCGAGTCCCAGACGAATTCTTGCGCGATTTTCCGGTTGTCGAATTTCGGCTAGACGAGCAGCGACGCATCGCCGACTTCCTCGATGCCGAGATCAGCACATAAATCGACGCTTGCACGCACACTACGGCTGGAGAGTGCGATATCACTTAACTCGACGAAAGAAGCCATCTCGCGCAATCGACAGAATCGTCGAAGGAGCTCGTTGAACGGGTGCACGCATTCGGCCGACTGTGTAAAGAACTCGATTGCATTACCGCGGATGCAACGCCAAGAACCGCGTGCCGGCATACCTGTAATGACAGCCAGCACCTTGGATCACAAATGTGAAGGATTGCCTTGGCCGAGTCGTGAGATAACATCCATGACGAAACTAGCAGTATTCCGCCTGGCATGCGCCAAGGACTCACCATCACTGGTGATATCGTTGTTGACGAGACCGTAGGCACCCCTAGCTCGGCCGACAGTGGCGATACTGCGAGAGTCCAGATATTGCACTTGCACAGCGCGCACTGATCATTCTTGCTGCGCGTCAGACCATAAGACGCGGCTGACCCACGATGGCTCTACTTGGTTTACTGCGAACTTCAGCACGGACAGCCTTCGAACTCTTGTTGCGCTCAACTGATCCACTGCACCCTGGCGATCAAAGCAGACCGATCTTCGCGGAGTCGCCGATCCCGGTATGCCGAACGATGGCAGCAGGAAAGCCTTGCATGGCTGGATCAGGTCAACCGCAGCTTGGCAGCCGTTACCGAGGCTAGAACACGGCAACTCGACCTCCTGGCTGAACGGCGACAGGCGTTGATCACTGCAGCGGTGACCGGACAGTTCGATGTGACCTCAGCGACGAAGCGTACTGACTGGCTTGCCGACCGGGCAGGACTGACAGTCTCGGTGACTGTGGGGACGGCGAAAGGAAGCAGCCATGGCCGTGCACGGTGAGCAGGCCTTCGAGGACGCCATCGAGGCGTCGCTGGTCGCCGCCGGGCTGGCACCGGGGGCAGCTCGACGGGTACAACCGTGAGCTGGGGCTCGACACCGACCAGCTGTTCACCTTCCTCGGCGCCACGCAGAACGACGTGTGGGAGCAGCTTCGCGTCCACTACGGCGAGGACACCGGCGAGGCGCAGCGGCAGTTCGCCCGGCACGTCGCCAAGGAGATCGACAAGCGCGGCACGGTCGACGTGTTGCGGCACGGCATCCGCGATCGCGGGCACCTCGTGCGGCTCGCGTACTTCCGTCCGGCCCACACGCTCGCCGACGACGCGCTGGTGCGTTACGAGCAGAACCGGCTGTCGGTGACCCGGCAGCTCGCCTACTCCGAGCGCGACCGCGGCAAGGAGCTCGACCTCGCGCTGTTCGTCAACGGGGTCCCGGTCGCCACCGCCGAGCTGAAGAACCCGCTCACCGGCCAGACCGTCGAGCACGCCAAGGAGCAGTACCGCCGCGACCGCGACCCGAACGAGCCGCTGTTCGCCCGCCGGGCGCTGGTGCACTTCGCGGTCGACCCCGAACTCGTCTTCCTCACCACCCGGCTCGCGGGCGCGAAGACCCGGTTCCTGCCGTTCAACACCGGCTCCGAAGGGCCCGGCGAGGACGGCGGCGCGGGCAACCCGCCCGCCGCGCCCGGGCGCTACCGGACCTCCTACCTGTGGGAGCAGGTCTGGCAGACCGAGGCGTGGCTCGACATCATCCGCCGCTTCGTCCACCTGCAGGAAGGCGCGCGGCGGGCCCGTGCGCAGAGCCGCGAGCTGATCTTCCCGCGCTACCACCAGTGGCACGCGGTCCGCAGCCTCGTCGAGCACGCGGCCGACCACGGTCCCGGCCACAACTACCTCGTGCAGCACTCCGCGGGCTCCGGCAAGTCCAACACCATCGCCTGGCTCGCGCACCGGCTGTCCAACCTGCACTCCGCCGACAACACCCAGGTCTTCGACAAGGTCGTGGTGATCACCGACCGGTCGGTGCTGGACCGCCAGCTGCAGGACACCATCTACCAGTTCGAGCACCGCGCCGGCGTCGTCACGAAGATCAGCGACAAGTCGGAGGGCTCGAAGTCCGACCAGGTGAGCGCCGCGCTCGCCGGGGAGACCACCAAGATCCTCATCGTCACCCTGCAGACCTTCCCGTTCGTGCTGGAGAAGGTGCACGGGCTGCGCGGGAAGCGGTTCGCGATCATCGTCGACGAGGCGCACTCGTCGCAGTCCGGGGAGTCCGCGGCCGCGCTCAAGCAGGTGCTGACCACGCTGGGCAGCGGCGACATCGACGAGGACAACGACCCGCTCACCGCGTCCGCGCTGGCCCGCGGCCACCACGACACCCTGTCCTACTTCGCGTTCACCGCCACCCCCAAGCCCAAGACGCTGGAGCTGTTCGGCGAGCGCCACGGCGACACCATGCGGCCGTTCCACATCTACTCGATGCGCCAGGCCATCGACGAGGGCTTCATCCTCGACGTGCTGCGCAACTACGTCACCTACAAGACCTACTGGAAGCTCACCGGCGGGGACGACGACCGCGAGGTCGACGAGCGCAAGGCCTCCGCCGCGCTGGCCCGGTTCGCCACGCTCAGCCCGGCGAGCCTCCAGCAGCGCGCCGAGATCATCGTGGAGCACTTCGTCAAGCACACCCGCGGCCGGCTCGGCGGGCGCGCCAAGGCGATGGTGGTGACCCGCTCCCGCGAGCACGCGGTCAAGCTCTACCGGAAGATCCAGTCCTACGTGGACATGCGCGGCCACCGCGGCTGCGGCGTGCTGGTCGCGTTCTCCGGTGAGCTCAGGGTGGACGGCCTGGAGGCCGACACCGTCACCGAGGCGAAGCTGAACGGCTTCGGCGAGTCGGCGCTGCCCAAGGCGTTCGCCTACACCCGCGCCGACGACGAGCACGCCGCGACCGAACCCGAAGCCCGAGTACCGGATCCTGGTGGTGGCCGAGAAGTACCAGACCGGGTTCGACCAGCCGCTGCTGACGACGATGTACGTCGACAAGCCGCTCAAGGGCGTCGCCGCGGTGCAGACGCTGTCCCGGCTCAACCGGACCCACCCCGCAAGGGCCAGGACGACCTGTTCGTGCTGGACTTCGCCAACGAGGCCGAGGAGATCCAGGAGGCGTTCAAGCCGTTCTTCGAGGCGACGATCACCGCGCCGACCGACCCGAACCTGCTCTACGACGCGGAGCGGGAGGTGATGGAACACCAGCTGCTCGAGGTGTCCGAGATGGAGGCGTTCAGCGCCGAGTACGAACGGGCCCAGCGGCTCGCCACCGACCGGACGAAGTGGGAACGCGCCCACGCCGAGCTCTACCGGCTCACCGACCCGGCGCGCGACCGGTTCGCGGCGCTGCTCGACGAGGACCCCGAGCGGGCCGAGGAGTTCCGCTCGGACCTGCGGGACTACGTGCGCAAGTACGGGTTCCTGGCGCAGGTGGTCGGGTTCACCGACCGCACCCTCGAACGGCTCTACGTCTACGGGAAGATGCTCATCCCGCGACTGCCGCGCCGCCAGGACCCCGGTATCGACCTCGGTCAGGTCGACCTGACCCACCTGCGGATCACCAAGACCGGCGAGCACGACCTGGCACTCGAACCCGAGGGCGAGCAGATGCTCCCCGGGTTCTCCGGAGACGGCGCGGGTGCGCAGAACGAACCGCCTCGGGTGTCGCTGGCCGAGCTGATCGAGCAGCTCAACGAGCGCTTCGGCAGCAACCTCGGCGAGCACGACATCGTGCGCGGGTCCGCCGAGGCCGCGATGGCCGAGCCGCAGGTCCGCGCCGCCGCGTTCGCCAACGACGAGGAGAACTTCGGCCACGTGTTCGACGAGGTGTTCGAGGACAAGCTCTACGAGCGCATCGAGAACGACACCAAGGCCGTCCAGCAGTTCGCCGACGACCAGGACTTCAACGCCGAGCTGAAGAGCATCGCCCGCCGCTACGCCTACGAGACGCTGCGCCGGGACGTGGCCTGAGCCCATGACCGCGACACGCACCCTGGCGGGCCGATACGAGCTGACCGCACCGATCGGACGCGGCGGGATGGGGGAGGTCTGGTCCGGCTACGACAAGCGGCTCGACCGTCCCGTCGCGGTCAAGCTGCTGCGTGCGTCCGCACTGCCCAGGACCGCCGACCGGGACGCGCTCACGAAACGGTTCCTCCGCGAGTCCCGGCTCACCGCGAGGGTCGAGCATCCCGGGGTCCCCGCGGTCCACGACGCCGGGACCGAGGGCGACGCGCTCTACATCGTCATGCAGCTCGTCCCCGGGATCGACCTGGTCGACTTCCTCGCCCAGCACCGGCCGGTGCCGGTGGAGTGGGCGGTCGCCGTGGCCGCCCAGGTCGCCTCGGTGCTCGCCGCCGCCCACGCCGTGTCTTTGGTGCACCGCGACCTCAAGCCGGGCAACGTGATGATCAAGCCGGACGGCACGGTGACGGTTCTCGACTTCGGTGTCGCCGCCCTGCTCGGGGCCGACCTCACCCGGATCACCACCACGGGCGAGGCCGTGGGCAGCCCGGCCTACATGTCCCCGGAGCAGGTGCTCGGCGGCGTGGCCAGCCCGCGCAGCGACCTGTACTCGCTGGGCTGCATCCTGCACGAGCTCCTGGCGGGCGTCCGGCCGTTCACGGCGGAGGGAACGTACCCTGCGATGCGCCAGCACGTGGAGGACCCACCGCCGCGGCTGCGGGCCGCGCGGCGCGACACCCCGCCGGAGATCGAGGAGCTCGTTCTCCAGCTCCTGGCGAAGGAACCCGAGAACCGGCCGGCCGATGCGCAGGAGGTGTACGACCGGCTGCGTCCCTTCCTGCCCCGGCCGGGAGGACAGGGCGGCGGGAACGCGATCCCGGCGGACCCCACCCAGCCGTACCGGCGGCCCCTCGCACCACGTCGGCGGGGTCAGTCACGCCCCGATCCACGGCCCGCCGCGCGAGCGCTCGACGCGGCGCAAGCACGCGACGAAGCCGCCGATCTCGCCGAGGCGGGACGGTTCACCCAGGCGGCGGCGCTGCTGGAGGAACTGCTCGACCAGCTCACCGAGCACCAGCACGCGCGCGGCGCACGGCTGCAGCTCGCGAACACCCTGCTGCTGGGCGGCGACTACGCGCGAGCGCTCATCCAGTACGAACGCCTGGTGTCCGAGGTGGCCCCGGAACGACCCGACGACGACGCCGACGTGCTGCGGTGGCGGGTGCAGATCGCGCTCTGCCACGCCGCACTCGGCCACGCGTCCGAAGCCCTCACGGAGCTGGAACCCGTGCTGGCCATCCAGCTGCGACGCCGCGGCGCCACCGACGACGAGGTGATCGAGCTGCGAGCGCAGGCGGTCCTGCTGCGGGCATCCGCCGGTGACGTCGCGGGCGCGATCACGCGGCTCCGGGGCATCCTCGCGGACCTGGCGCCGTCCGCGCCGCGGGCGGCGGAGCTTCGGGCGCTGCTGGAGCGGTTCACGCGCTGAAGCGCGCGACCCGCTACGTCGCGTCCGGCACGTGCGCGAACCTGTTCGCGAGCGTGCGCGTGTCCGGATGGTCCTCACCCAGCACCCGGCGCCTGCGGGTGAGCGTGTCCTCGGTCAGTTCCCGCGCCGCCTCGGGTTCACCGACCCGCCGCAGGTCGATCGCGAGGTTGCTCGCCGAGGCGAGCGTGTCGGGGTGATCCTCGCCCAGCACCCGCCGGCGCCGGGCCAGCGTGTCCTCATCCAGCTCACGCGCCCGCCCGTACTCACCCGCCTGCCGCAGATCCAGCGCCAAGTTGTTCGCCGAGGCAAGCGTGTTCGGATGATCCGCACCCAGCACCCGCCGGCGCCGGGCCAGCGTGTCCTCATCCAGCTCACGCGCCCGCCCGTACTCACCCGCCTGCCGCAGATCCAGCGCCAGATTGTTCGCCGAGGCAAGCGTGTTCGGATGATCCTCGCCCAGCACCCGGCGCGACCGGGCGAGCGTGTCCTCGTCCAGATCCCGGGCCCGCCCGTAGTCACCCAGCCGGTAGAAGTCGAGCGCGAGGTTGCTCGCGGAGGTCAGGGTCTCGGGGTGGTCCTTCCCGAACAGCCTGCGCATGCGGGCCAGGGTGCCCTCGTCCAACGTCCGCGCCCGCTCGTACTCACCCCGCTCGGGGACGCCGAGCGCGAGGTTGCTCGCGGAGGTCAGGGTTTCCGGGTTGTCCTCGCCCAACGTCCGCCGCCGGGCCAGGGTGTCCTCGTCCAGCTCACGCGCCGGACCGAACTCACCGGCCTGCCGCAGATCGAGTGCGAGGTTGTTCGCGGACGTGAGGGTGTCGGGATGATCTTCGCCCAGCACCCGGCGGCGCCTGGCGAGCGTGTCCTCGTTCAGCTCACGCGCCCGCTCGTAGCCACCCACTCGCCGCAGGTCGAGCGCGAGATTGCTCGCCGAGGTGAGGGTGTCCGGGTGGTTCTCCCCCAGCGTCCGCCGCCGCCAGGCCAAGGTGTCCTCGTTCAGCTCCCGGGCTCGCTCGTACTCGCCCACGTGCCGCAGGACGACCGCGAGGTCACTGGCGGCGTTGAGCATGATCGGGTCGTCGGCGTCGAGACGGTGCCGGTTCAGCCGGTAGGCACGGTCGAACAGGGGACGGGCGGCGTGCGCCTCGCCCCGGTCCTGCAGGTAGTTGCCCGCCTCCCGCAACAGCTCGGTGACCTCGCCGGACATGTCGTCGAGGGGTCGACGCGGGTCGAGCGCCTCCAGGATGTGCGGAAGCAGCGGTCGCCACTGCGGCCACACCGCGGGGTTCCGCCACGCCCGGTCGGGCATGCCGGCGTGCAGCAGCCGGACCACCAGCGCGGCCCACCGCCGCTGCTCCTCGGTGGTGGCGCGCTCGCGGAGCAGACCTGCCGGAACCCGGTGCAGCGTGACGGTGCTGGGGGTGAGCTGTGCCAGTCCGCGGCGGCGCAGGGCCGCGGTGGTGTCGGCGAAGGCCAGCGGGTCCGCGGCCGCGGCCGCCACAGGCGCGGGCAGCAGGGCGGGTTGGTGGGTGAACAGGGACAGCGGCACCGGTTCGGGAGCCAGCCACGCCACGATCGTCAACAACGCCAGCGCCGCGGGGTCGTCCTCGGCCAGGCGGTCGAACGACACCGCCCACGACGCCGTCACCGACCGGTTCGGATCGTCCACACCGCGGGCGAGCAGGGCGGCCGTTCGGGCGGTCAGGTCGTCGAGGTAGGTCTGCGGGGCGATGTCGGTGTCGGCGAGCAGGTTCGCCGCCTGGTCCACCGCCAACGGCAGATCCCCCAGCGCGTCGGCGAGCCGATCGGCCAGGTCGTCGGCGAGGTCGGGCAGCAGGTCCTGAAGCAGCGTGACGGACTCGGCGCGGGTGAACGTGTCGACCGGCAGCGGGGTGGCGGTGCCACGCCAGTCCGGGTTCCGCGACGTGACGATCACATGCCCGCCGCCGCCGGGCAGGAACGGATGCAACGCGGCGGGCTGCTCGGCGTTGTCGAACACGAGCAACCATCGGTTCCGCTCCCGCAGCACGCCCAGCAACCGCGCGACCGCCGAGCCGGTCGCCTCGCCCGCGTCGGCCAGCCGCAACGCCCGCGCCAGGTCCGCCAGCCCGTCCGGGATCAGCGCGGGATCCTCGGCCGGCACCCACCAGGCCACGTCGTAGTCCCCGCCGAACCGGTGCGCGTACTCCTTCGCCAGGGTCGACTTGCCGACCCCGCCCATGCCGTGCACCGCCTGCACCACCGCCGGGCCACCGGACTCCAACGCGGCCCGAAGCCCGCACAGCAGGTCCTCCCGGCCGGTGAACTCCACCGACCGCGCCGGAATGTTCCACACCCGCCCCACCGGCACGCCGCTGCTCTGCGCCCGGGGCAGCTGCGCCAGCGCCTGGAACAACGCCGCCTCCAGGCCGTCCGGTGTTCGCACCTCGTTCGCGGAGAGCCCCGAATCGAGTACGCGCTGGCGAAACGCGGCCTGCCGCGCGCCGTATTGCGGGTCCAGAAAGAGGGTTCCGGGGCCCTCCGCGTCCTCGCTGAGCAGGAACACCAATCGCGGCATTCCCACATCGGTCGCCGCGTCGAACTCCAGTTCCGTGTACGACATCTCCGGCTGACCCCTCGCGGGCGACCCGTACCGGAACCCGGCGACCAGCACGTACACGTCCGCGCCCTGCACGGCCTTGCGGTCCACCGCGGCCGGCGGTCGCGGATCGGCCGTGAAATACGCCATGTCCACGACCACGTCACCGGCGCGGTTTACGGCCGATTCGGCGGCCGCCATGAACGACCGCCCGACCGGGAACTTCCGCAACTCGGACGTGTGCGACAGAAACACCCGCCGAGCGGTTTGTCTGGAAAACTCCGGACCGGTCATGCCCCATTCCATCGCACTTGGCGGGCCGGACGCTTCCGAATCGGCCTTTCCGTTAGCGTCCGGGTGATGACGACGACGAACCACGCGGCGGCGGACGGCCCGCTGCGCACGGTCGGGGAGCACCGGATTCGGTTGACCGAGCCGGAGGCGCTGGCCAACGTGCGAGCGGTGCTGGAGTTGTGTGCGGCAGGCAAGGTGCGGTGCAGCGACAAGACCGGCCGGCCCTCCGCGGCCACCATGCGCACCGTGGCCGAACACCTCACGTGCGGCGACTTCTACGCCGACGACCCGATCGCGTCGTTCGCCTGGCCGCTGCTGCTGCAGGCCGGCGGTCTGGCCACGATCGAGGGCGGGCGGCTCCGGCCGACCCCGAAGGGCCATACCGCTTCGCGTGCCCCGGCATCGGAGGTGATCCGGACGCTGTGGCGGCGCTGGCTCAGCCACGGGGTGATCGACGAGTTCAGCCGGATCGAGCAGATCAAGGGCCAGCGTGCGACCAACGTGCTCACCGCGGTCAAGCCCCGCCGCCACGTGGTCGCCGGTGCGCTGGCCGGGCTGCCCTCTGGTGACTGGGTCGGCGTGGACTTCCTGTTCACCACCATGCGGCGAGATCGCCGCACTCCCGCCATCGCCCGCAACGACCGGGCACTGTGGAAGCTGTACCTGGTCGACCCCCAGTACGGCAGCCTGGGATACCAGGGCCACCACCAGTGGGAGATCCTCGAAGGCCGCTACACCCTGGCGGTGCTGTTCGAATACGCCGGCACCCTCGGCCTGCTCGACCTCGAGTACGTGCACCCGCACGGCGAACGCGACGACTTCCGCGAGCAGTGGGGCGGCGACGACCTCGACAGCCTGAGCCGCTACGACGGCCTGCAGGCGATCCGGCTCACCGAACTCGGCCGCTTCGCCCTCGGCCTGACCGACACCTACCACCTGTCGGCCGGCACCACCGCGACCGCCGGGTCGCTGAAGGTCCTGCCCACCCTCGACATCGTCGCCACCGGCACCATCACCGCCGGCGACCGGCTCGTGCTGTCCGCCTACGCCACGCAGACCGCCGACCGGGTCTGGACCCTCTCCGCCGCCAGCCTGCTCGCCGCCCTCGACAGCGGCCGCGAACCGACCGAGCTCACCGGGTTTCTCGACGAACGCACCGACCATGAGCTCCCCGGCACGCTGACGACCCTCGTCGACGACGTCACCCGCCGGGTGTCGGCGTTGACCGACCTGGGTCACCTCCGGGTGATCGAATGCGCGGACCCCGCGCTGGCCACGCTCATCGGCCGCGACCGGACCCTGCGCCGGCTGTGCCACCCACTGGGTGACCGCCACCTCGGGATCCCGGCGGAACACGAAACAAGGTTCCGCGCCGCGCTCCGCAAGCTCGGCTACGTTCTCCCCGCCCGGCACTGAATCCCATATCTGACAAATCGGGGGAAAGCCGACGCGTAGGCTGTGGGCGTCGAACCAGGCCTGGGGGACTCATGGCGATGGAGTTCCGTGTTCTCGGCGCCGTCGAGGCGTACGTCGACGGGGTGCCCGTGGAGCTGGGGCCCGCGCGGCAGCGCTGCGTCCTGGCCGCGCTGCTGTTCGACGCCAACGACGTCGTGCCGGCGGACGTGCTGGTCGAGCGGGTGTGGGGCGAGCGGCTTCCGGTGCGCGCCAAGGAGAGCCTGCGCACCTACCTGTCACGCCTGCGCGTCGCCGTCCGCGCCGGCGCCGAGATCCGGCGCCGGGCCGGCGGGTACGTGCTCGCGGTCGACGGCGGCGCGGTGGACCTGCACCGGTTCCGCGCGCTGTGTGCCGAGGCCCGAACGGCCGGCGAACACGCGCGGCCGCTCCTCGAGCAGGCGCTGAGCCTGTGGCGCGGCGAGGCGCTCGCGGGCATGGACAGCTCCTGGGCGGACTCGCTGCGCGACGAGCTGGAAGCCGAGCGGGTGGCCGCCGAGCTGGAGCACACCGACCTGCGGCTGCGCGCCGGGGAACATGCCGAGCTGGTCGCCGTGCTCACCAGCCACGCCGCGGCGCGGCCGCTCGACGAGCGCGTGGCCAGGCAGCTCATGCTGGCGCTGTTCCGCAGCGGCCGCCAGGCGGACGCGCTCGCCGCCTACCACGCGATCCGGACCCGGCTCGCCGACGAGCTCGGCGTGGACCCGGGGCGGCAGCTGCGCGAGCTGCACCAGCGGCTGCTCACCGGCGACGACGACCCGGAGCCGTCGCGCGCCCGACCCCCGGTCCCCGCGCTGCTGCCCGCCGGGGTGCACGCGTTCACCGGCCGGGCCGAGCAGCTCACCGAGCTCGACGAGGTGCTGGAGACGGCGCACCGGGAGGCGAGCGCGGTCGTCATCTCCGCGGTGTCGGGCACCGGTGGTGTGGGCAAGACCGCGCTCGCGGTGCACTGGGCACACCGGGTGGCCGCGCGGTTTCCGGACGGCCAGCTGTACCTGAACCTGCGCGGGTTCGACCCGGGCGGCTCGCCCGTGACGCCGGCCCAGGCGGCCCGGTCGCTGCTCGAGGCCCTCGGTGTCGCCCCGGAGGACATGCCGTCCGGTGTGGACGGACGGGTGGCCATGTTCCGCAGCCTGGTCGCGCACAAGCGGGTCCTGGTGGTGCTCGACAACGCACGGGACACCGAGCAGGTGCGGTCGCTGCTGCCCGGCTCACCGGGCTGCCTGGTCGTGGTGACCAGCCGCAACCGGCTCACCGGCCTGGTCGTCACCGAGGGAGCGCACCCGGTCGTGCTCGACGTGCTCACCGAACGCGAGGCGCGCGAGCTGCTCGCCCGGCGGATCGGAGCCGACCGGGCCCGCGCCGCACCGGACGCGGTCGACGAGATCATCGCGCGGTGCGCCCGGCTGCCGCTCGCCCTGGCGATCGTCGCCGCGCGCGCCACCGCGCATCCCGACCTCCCGCTCACCACGCTGGCCCGCGCACTGCGCGATGCGGGCGCCGGCCTGGACGCCTTCGCCGGCGCGGAACCGGGAACCGACCTGCGCGCCGTGCTGTCCTGGTCCTACCGCACGCTGCGGCCGGCGGCACGGCGCCTGTTCCGGTTGCTGGGCCTGCACTCGGGCGCGGAGTTCGGCACCGCCGCTGCCGCCAGCGTCGCCGGTGAGCCGGTCGCCCGGGTTCGGTCGCAGCTCGCGGAGCTGACCGGCGTGCACCTGCTGATCGAGCCGGCGCCCGGCCGATACACCTTCCACGACCTGCTCCGCGCCTACGCCATCGAGCTCGCCGAGCCAGGAGGACGGTGCCGCGGTCCGGCGAGCCGCGCTGCACCGGCTGTTCGACCACTACCTGCACACGGCGCACAACGCGGCACTCGTGCTGCACCCGCACCGCGACGAGTTCGCTCTCGCCCCACCGGGGCCCGGGGTGACCGTCACCGAGTTCGCCGGCCTCGAGTCGGCGTTGACCTGGTTCACCACGGAACGCCCCACCCTGGTGGCCGCCATCGAGCAGGCCCGCGGCGACGGCGCGCACGATCACGCCTGGCAGCTGGCCTGGGCGATCACCGAGTTCTTCGACCGGCGTGGCCACCTCGAGGAGCAGGCGGCCACCTACCGCATCGCGCTGGACTCGGTGCGCCGGACCGGCGACCGGCGCGGGCACGCGCACGTGCACCGCAGCCTCGGCCGCACCTACGCCCAGCTCGCCCGCTTCACCGACGCCCGCGCGCACTTCGACGCCGCCCTGGCGCTGCACGTCGAGCTCGGCGACCTCAACGGCCAGGCCGGCATCCACCACAACCTGGGGTGGATGGCGGAGCTCGACCACCGGTTCGAGGACTCGCTGCACCACGACCGGCTGGCGCTCGAGCTGTACGAGCAGGGCGGCGACCGGGTCGGGCAGGCGCGGGCGCTCAACGCGATCGGCTGGTCGCACGCCCTGCTGGGGGACCACGAACGGTCGCTCGAGGTCTGCCGGCGGGCGCTCGAACTGAACCAGGCCCTCGGCGACCGCCCGGGCGAGTCCGCCACGTGGGACAGCGTCGGCTACGCACACCACAACCTCGGCCAGTACGAGCAGGCCCTGGCCGGTTACGGGCGCTCGCTCGACCTGCTCCGTGAGCTCGGGGACCGGGGCAACGAGGCCGACGTGCTCATGCACATCGGCGACACCCGCCACGCCATGGACGACCTCCCGGCGGCCCGGGCGGCATGGCAGGCCGCGCTGGACATCCTGGAGGAGCTCGGACACCCGGACGTCAAGGCCGTGCGTACCAAGCTGGACAGGCTGGCCTGACCGGCGGATTCAACGTTTCGTCAACGTTGGCGCTACCCCACACCAGGCATGGTGCATGGATGGCGTGGGGCTACGAGACCGACGGCGAGGTGCTCGACACTCAGGGCGGGATACTGCGCGATCACGGTCAGCACGTGATGAACACGGCGGACAGCTTCTACGACGAGGCGAACCTGCCCGCGGACGTGTTCGCCGGTTTCGCCGTGTTCCTGCCCGAGCTGCAGCCTTCCTACGACGCGGCGGTCTCCCAGGCGGGCGCGGCGATCTACAACATCGGAAGCGCGCTCGAGGCCACCGGCGCGGCGATGCGGGAGGCGGCGGTTACGTACGTGGAGACCGACCGGCGCGCGGTGGAGGCACTCATCAAGGCGCAGCGAGAGCCCGACGTGGTCCAGGAGCGCTGACCGTTCAGGGGGAATTCGAGGAGGCCGGGTGGGGATCGGGAGCTGGCTGCGCAACGAGCTGCCGCCGGAGTTCTGGCACAAGCTCGACGAGATCGACTTCGTGAAGCGGAAATACGGGGTGCCGGGGCCTGAGCTGCGGCCGATGCTCGAACAGTTCTCCCTGATCGACTCGGACGCACTCCGGCAGGCCGCCGAGTTCGGCTGGGGGACCGGCGGCGACCGGGCCGGCATCCCGGCAGGCATCGCCACCGAGATCCATCCGGCGGTGCAACGCGTGATCGGCGCCGTCGCGGAACGCTGGCACGGCGAGGCGTTCGACAGGTTCTCCTCGACCACCTCGGGGCTGGCCGAGCTGCTCCCGAAGCTCACCGCGCCGTGCCAGGAGATCGGGCAGCAGCTCGTCACGATCGCCGATGCGTTCGAGATGACCTGGATCGAGATCCTCGGCTGGGTCGCCACCGGGATCGCGGTCGCGGCGACGTTGATCACCGTCGCCGACTTCATCCCGGGTGACGAGATCGTGGCGGGCGGGCCACTGGCCATCATCGCGGCCGTGCTCGGCGCGGTCAGCACGATCATCAGCGTGTACGTAACCTTCGTCGGCAGTACGTCCCGGTTCGGCTCGCTCAAGGACCTGATCGCGACGATCGAGGAGCAGTTGAAGGCGCTCCCCCGGGTGGACGACGCCGCGGCGCCCGCGCTGCCCGCCGACAAGTGGGTGCGCGACAGCGCGGATCCCGTCTCCTGACGAGAAAGGACCTGACGGACGATGCCACGCGAGGACTTGCGTCGTGATCTGGACAACCGGATCCGCCAGCTCACGGCGGTCATCGGACGCACGCCCGCATCAGTGGGCGAGTTGCTGGGCACCACCTTCACCGGCACGTCGAGCGCGAAGACGGTGACGGTGAACCTCGACTTCCGTGGTGTGCTGCGCGGCATCCACATCGCCGACGGCACCCTGCTGCCCGGCGACGAACGCGCGCTGGAGAAGGCGATCATGGAGGCGCACGCGAACGCCACGGCGGTGATGACCGCCGCGCTCACCCAGACCCCGCCCGCTGCCCCGCCCGCGACCGCCACCCGCGGCCGCCCCCGCCGCCGGCCCGCGGAGTCCCAGGACGTCGAGGAGCCGGGCAACATCCTGCAAACCCGGTACTGAACCGTCCCGGCTGAGCACCACCGGGAGCCCGCGTCGTCTGCCGCCGCCGCTTCGCGACATGTGGCACCATTGCGGCACGGACTCGGCTCCTGGGGGAGCGCGAATGAAGAAGTGGATCGCCTGCCTGGTCGCTGGACTCGCCTTGCTCGTACTTGGCGTCAGCCTCACGGGTGAACCGGTCGTCCGCTGTGCCGGCGTGCCGATGTTGCCCCGCGCGGTGTGCCGGGAAACCACGGGCAGTGGCGAGGTCGTGGCGCAGAAGACCTACGACGAGGTCGAGAAGGAAACGGTGGCGGCGCAACGCACCCGTGACAGCTGGGGTCTCGGGGCCTACGTGAGCGGCGCGGCCCTGATCCTGCTGGCCGCGGCGGGAACCGTCATCCGCCGCCGTAGGAGGGCGAACCAGGGCCCGTCGCCTGCCGACCTGTACTTCCAGCGGCGCGCCGCCGCGCAGGCCGCACCCCGGCCCGACGACGGCCCGCCCACCCGGGGCGGCGATCCCGGCTCCGGCGACGACGTGACCCCGCGACCGAACTGAAGACGGGCCGTTCCACCGGTACCACGATGGCTTGCCGACTGGTCATGGTCGTGCGTGTTGGGTGCGGCGCCATTGCTGCGGGGTGGTGCCGTAGCGGTTGCGGAAGCGGCGGATGAGGTAGGTGGCGTCGCGCAGGCCGGTTCGGGTGGCCACGGTGTCGAGGGGCAGGTCGGTCTCGCGCAGCATGCGGCGGACCTCGGTCATGCGTCGTTCGGTGATCCATTCGAGCAGGGGGCGGCCGGTGCGGCGGCGGAGCACGGTGGTGAGGTGTCCCGGGGTGTAGCCGAGCGCGCGGGCGACATCGGCGGCGGAGACCGGTTCGCGGAAGGTCGCCTCGATCTCGGCGAAGACCCGCTCGACGAGAGGGTCCGGTGCGCCCATGGCGCCGGGTGCCAGCCTTGCGGCGGCCACCAGGAGCCGGGTGAGCAGCGCGGCGACGGCATCGTGGGCGCCGACACGGCCCGGGTCGGCGAGCTCCCCGGCCAGGTCCGCCAGCCACGCCGACCAGGTCGCCTGGTCGGGCTCGGCGACCCGGGCGTACCCCGCGCCGGCGGCGAACAGGGCGAGGAGCGGGTGGCGGGTCCAGGCCAGCGGGGAGACGACGGCCAGGGCGGGGACGGCGTCCGGGGTGAACGCGACCGACCATGCCCGGCTGCGGCCGAGCTCGGCGACTGTGGCGACGCCGATGACCTGCCCGGGCGACACGGCGTGGACCTCGCCGGTGCGCAGCGGCCGTTCGGCGCCGTCGATGGTGAACGAGCCCGTGCCGTGCTCGATGTAGACCAGGACGAGGAAGTCGTGGGCGTGCCGGTGGTCCGGCGGGAGGCTGGCGTGGGCGGCGTCGGTGTCGAAGCGGGTCACCGAGACGGGAAGGTGGCCGGGGCGTTGCTGGTAGCGGTAGACCGGCGTCCCGTCCGGCCGTACCGTGCGCAGCCTCGACGCGACTCCCGGCGAGCCACCGACCGAAGAATGTCCCATGGTCTCCACAGTATGTGAAGCCCGGTAACCGCAGAATGTCCAAGACTGGGGTGACGACACCGAATGCACAAGGGGGCATCCATGGCCGCTTCGACCCAGGTACGCATCCTCGACCAGCGAACGCCGCAGGAGCGCGACCGGCCGTTCCTGCCGGGCGCGGGCAAGACCTGGCTTCTCCCGTTCTACGACACCTTCACCCGGGTGGCCGGCATCCGCGCGCTGCACCAGCGTGCCGTCGGGCTCGCCGGCATCGAGCCCGGCCACGCGGTGGCCGACATCGGCTGCGGCACCGGCAACCTGTCCTTCGCCGTGCTCGCGGCCCGGCCGACCGCCCGGGTGACCGGCCTGGACCCCGACGCGGCCGCCCTGCGCAGGGCAGCGCGCAAGGCCCGCCGCCGCGGCGTCGGGCTGACCCTCGTGCAGGGATACGCCGACCGGATCCCCGCCGAGGACGCCACGCTCGACCACGTGGTCTCCTCCTTGGCCCTGCACCACCTCGACGACGACGGCCGGACCGCGTTCGCGCGCGACGCGCTGCGGGCTCTCCGGCCGGGAGGCAGGGTCACCATCGTCGACTTCGGCGGCCCGGCATCCACCGCCGACGACACCGGACACCCACACGGCCACGGCCCGGTCCACGCCCTGCGGCACCTGCCCCGCCTCATGCGTTCCCGCGTGGCGCGCAACCCGGTGGTCGCCCGCAACCACGGCAACGGCATCGTCACCCTCCTCACCGACGCCGGGTTCGACGACGCCCGCGAGATCGCGCACACCGACCACCGGTTCGGCCGGGTCACCTTCGTGCAGGCCGGCCGCCCCCCGAGCTGAGTCAGTCCGCGGTCTCGGTGGGGAACTCCGGTGGTGCGTGCAGGTCGTGGGCGCGGAACAGGACGGCGTGCTCGACGCCCATGGCCTTGCCGTTCATCGCGGTGAACATCGGGATGATGTCGCCGGGGGCGGGGTGGTCGGGGAGCGCGGCCAGGTACGCGGTGTGCGCCTCGAGCGAGGCGATGCCGCGGCGCAGCGGCTCGCCGGTGACCTCGACGCCGTGGGTCGCGCCGGAGCCGGCGAGCCCGGGGACGATGTACCAGCGCACCGAGTGCGGTTCGAGGTCCTCGTCGTCGACCTGTTCGGGGAAGACCCACCGGTTGCCCGCGTCGCGCACCGCGTCGAGCGTCGCGAGCCCGGCCGCGCGGTGGTCGGCCTGGTCGAAGCCGAAGGGCGTCTCGATCTCGTATCCGCTGCCGAGCACGACGTCGGGCTTGAACCGGCGGATCTCCCGGCAGATGTCCCGGCGCAGGTCCAGACCGTAGACCAGCACGCCGTCGGGGTGCTCGAGCACGGTCAGGTGCTCGACGCCGACCACGGCGCAGGCGGCCCGCTGCTCGGCGACGCGCAGGCGCGCGGTCTCCTCGGGCGGGTTCGGCATACCCGCCTCACCACGGGTGAGCAGAAGGTAACCGACCTCGATGCCCCGCGCGGTCCACCGCGCGACGGCCGCGGACGTGCCGTACTCCATGTCGTCCGGGTGCGCGACGACGCAGAGCACGCGCTGGAAGGACTCCTCGGGGAGCGCAGGCACAGTCATGCCGTCCATCCTTCCCCCTGGTGCCGGACGCGGACGACCAACTTGCCGGTGGCGCGGTCGTGTTCCACGTCGTCGTGAGCCCGGCGCACCTCGTCGAGGATCTCGTGGAACGCCTCCCGGGGCAGGTCGGCGGCGTCATCCGGCGGGTTCTCCGGTGTCGGGGACGCTGATCGGTCGGCGGCGGTGTTGTTGCTGGTGGCCGGGGAACATGGCCACGAAGTACTCCGTCCAGCCGCCCATCCTGGCGCGCACCAGGTCATACTTCTCCGGGTCCTGGCAGGCTCGGGTGAACGTGTCCGGGTTGGCGCAGGTGATGGTGAGCATGTTGGAGCCGGTGCCCGCCGCGAACGAGCGGATCACCTCCGTCAGCGCGGGTGCCGGAAAGTCCTCGCGGATGTTGTAGTCGGTCGGTGCCACGTTCCACATCGCCTCCGTACCCTCGCCGGTGAAGCCGTGCAGGGTGGTCAGGAACGGGTTCTCCGTCGTCGGCACCGGGCGGTCGGCGTAGCCGGGGCTCGGGCTCAGGTCCGAGGCCATGGGTTGGCCGTTCAGGCGCCCGTCCGCCGAGGCGCCGCACATCGCGCCGAACTCCAGGTAGCTTTCGAACGTGCCGACACCGGGCTGGATCTGCAGGCCGAACGGGTGTTCCCGGGTGCCGTAGCGTTCGGCCAGCGACACCATCTTGCGTGCGGTCGGGGCCGCCGGATCGGTGTACACCTCCACCGCTGTGCGGGCGACTCGGGACAGCACGGCGTCGCCGAACCGATCCACGTCCGCGTTGCCGCGGCCGTACTTGGGCAGGCCCATCGCCACCGCGCGCAGGCGGCGGAAGCGGTCGGCGCGGGCCGCCGTTCGGGCCGGGCCCGCCAGGGTGCTGGCGAACGGTTCGTTCATGGCCTCGCCCCAGTCGCAGATCAGCGCCTCGACCAGCTCCGGCAGCGAGGTGACCGCGGTGTTCGCGTCGAAGACCATGTGCCGGATCGCCCACAGGGAGTCGATCGTGTTGGCCAGGCCGGTGAAGCACGGGCCGACGACGTTGTACCGGGCACCACCGGCGTAGTAGTCCATGCCCTTGTCCACGCAGTCGTCCACGAAGGACGACAGCAACGGCGACGGGCACACCGCGCTCATCCGGCCGTACACCGCGAGCAGCTGGTCGGTCTGCCGGGCGTACATCCACCGCAGGTGCCGGAAGAACAGCTCCTCCAGCTGCTCGTAGCAGGTGATCTTCGCCGGGGCGTCCGACATGAACGAGACCTTCTGACCGCGGAAGTACATCGGGCCCGCCGTGGCCCACGCCTTGCCCCGGTTCAGTGCGGCCTCCAGAGCCTGCAGGGTGATCACACCGCCGAGGGTGAACCAGTTGCGGCCGGTGAACTGCGGCTCGTAACAGCCGTCGCAGGCGTAGTCGCGGGCCGCGGCCAGCTCGACCGCGCTGTCCCAGCGACCGTCCGTCCCGGCGACGCTCGCGCCGCCGACCCCCTCGCCGCTCGCGAGCAGACCAGGAACGACCTTCTCGTCGCTGAGCAGGATGGGGTGCGCACCACCGGAGAGCAATGCGAGCGCGGCTTCCTCGGCGAACTCGGCGGGCATGTCCGAGCGGGTGCGCAGTGACAGGCACGGCGCGTTCAGCGGCAGCCGCCGCGCCGCCCGTAGGCACAGCATCGTGACGTCGTTGTACGCCGGCGTGCCCGCATCCGGCTCGTCGTCGGCGACCGTGCCGCCGACGGTGACCTGCTGGACCCACTGGTTGTTCGACCCGCCCTGCGGGTAGTTGCCGCTGCTGCCGCCCATGGCCATGTTGCCCCAGGGCTGGTGGTCCTCCAGGAACATGCGGTTGGGCTGGACCTTCTCGCCCAGCTTGATCCAGAAGCAGTCGATGATCTCCTGTGCCCGGTCCCGGTCGAGCGTGCCCGCGTCCATGTCGGCGCGGTAGAACGGGTACAGCAGCTGGTCGAGGCGCCCGACCGCGGTCGGCTCGCCCGCCAGGTGCAGGCACGAGTGCAGCGTGAACACCAGCTGCGCCGCCTCGAGCATCGTCGCGGGTCGTTCGGTGGCCAGCCGGTCCATCCGGTCCGCGATGGCGAGCAGGTTGTCGCGGTCCTCGCCGTGCGGCCGGTCCGAGAGCTCCCGGGCCAGGGTGGCGAAGGACCGGCAGTGCTCGGACACCCCCTGCAGCGCGAGCAGCACGCCGCGCAGGAACGACGCCTTCTCCTCGTCGGCGCCGTGCTGGGCGAGCTTCGCCTCCGCCCGGGCGATCAGCCCGCCGATGCCCACGTCCAGCGCGCGCTGGAAGCCCGGCACGACGTGGCCGACCGCGGACGCCGAGCCGAGGCCGAGGAGGAAGTTGGGCAGCTGCTCGTCGTCCCGCGCGTAGTCGATGACGTACTTGCCCTGGCCCAGGCCGAGGTTCGGCATGGCGCCGACGATCAGCTCGCTCGGCTGCATGCTGTAGGTGTCGGCGCCGTCGACCCAGTTGCCGTCGCGGTCGCGTTTCCTGCCGCGGAAGCCGTACTCGTGGCCGGCGTACACCTCGCCGAGGCCGAGCCGGATCGCCCACCCCATGCGCTCGACCACCGGCAAGGTCATGATGCGGGCGGCCTCGGCGGCCCCGAACCGGTCCCGCAGGTAGTACTCGACGGGCTGCGTCTCCTGCTGTGCACGGTCGAAGTACCAGTTGTCCTGCCAGCGGGAGAACGTGGTGGCCAGCAGCCCGAGCACCCGGCGCGACGGCGGCAGGTGCTTCTGCCGGTCCGTGCCGGTCATCGTGGCCATGCCGAACAGGTAGTCCTTGTGGTTG
This sequence comes from uncultured Actinomycetota bacterium, assembly GCA_963727495.1. Classification (GTDB taxonomy): domain Bacteria; phylum Actinomycetota; class Actinomycetes; order Mycobacteriales; family Pseudonocardiaceae; genus Actinophytocola. Next base: position 679,783 of record CAVSGQ010000006.1, read on the forward strand.
TAGTACATGTACCCGTTGTCCGACCGCTGGTCGAAGTGCCGGTCCAGCCTGCCCCAGTCGACACCGGGGAACCGGCGCCAGTTCATCGTGGCGAGGTCCGCGATGTCCACCGGGTCCATGCCGAGCTCGTCCTGGCTGGGGATGTAGAAGAAGCCGCCGATGTCGGCGTGCACGTCGGCCAGCAGGCGGTCGGCCATGAAGCCCGGCTGGTCGCCGATCTGGCTGTCCATGATCTTCTCCAGCACGTGTGTACTGCGGGCGAATGCGGCGAAGTAGATGCCCGCCTCGTCCCGCACACTCGCGCCCTTCTCTCGCAGCGCGTCGTCGTACACGGCGGGCGACTGTCCGAACGGGAGTGACAGCCGGAGCACCGGTGTCGTGTTGCCCGCCTCGTCCTGCACGCGGGCCCGCTTGATGTGGCTGCGTTCCTCCCGCGACGGGATGAGGATGTCCTCGTCGGTTCGACCGACCATGTCCTCGATGCCCTGCGCGGACAGGTCGAGCACCCGCTCCCAGTTGATGGTGAAGCGCTGGGCCAGCGCGTAGGACGCGCCGAGGTGCTCGGGGTCCTCGTCGCCGACGACCACGTTGCGTTGCACCGTCACGGGATCGGTCGGGTTGTTGAGGTTCTCCGAGAACCGGCTGCCGACGACCTTGCCGCCGCGCTTGTCCGGCCGCTGCGACTTCGTCGCCGCCTCCTGTGCCACCGTCCGCTTCGGGTCGACGCACCTCTCCCGCTTTCCGAGGACGTCCGTCAGGTAGTTGAGGACGGCGCGGCAGTGCGCCGGGTCGTCGGACTTGATGTGGAACCACAGGTCACCCGCCGAGTCGGCGAACGTGCCCGCCGACCGGTCGAACACCGCCGACACCACCGGCTCGTCCGGGCTCACCGGGAACAGCACCCGCATCCCGGCGGGCAGGGGCCGGCCGTCCTCGGCGCACCAGCGCGCCCAGCGCCTGAACCCCACCCCCGCGACGGCCGTCGTGTTGCTGTTGCCGTGGTGTTGGTGGATGAGCCTGCGCACGTCGGCGGTGACCCGGCGGAGCACGTCGAGCGTCAGCGGCTCGCCGTCCTCGTCGGCCCAGAACGTGGCGAACACCGCGTGGGGTGCCGGGTAGACGAGACCGCGCTGGACGTGGTCCCAGATGTCGTGGCCGCGTTCGTTCGCCGCCGCGACGGTCGCCGGCCGGGACCGGGCGCCCTGTCGCACGATGGAGTCCGTCATGCCGTGCTTCCGTTCTCGTCGGTGTGCGACAGGTCGACGGCGCACGCCCGCCGGACCTCCTGCACGGTTGCCGGTGCGTCCAGCTGGAACAACCCGTCGAGGCCGCGTTCCACCCGTGAGGCACGCACCGCGTCCTTGACCGCGAGGAACACGCTCGTCGCGAGCACGAGTGGCGGTTCGCCGACCTCCTTGGCGGACAACACGTCGGCCGGGTTCTCCGGTACCTCGGGGGCGAGGTCGCGCGGGAACAGGTGCGTGTTGAACTCCAGCGGGATCGTGGTGACCGCCGGTGGCTTGTACCGCCAGGTGTTGACGGTGTTGAGCCTGCCCTCGTCGGCGCCCTCCGGCTGGTACACGAGGTCCTCGGTCAGCACGTAGCCGATGCCCTGCACGAACGCGCCCTCCACCTGGCCGATGTCCAGCGCGGGGTTGAGGCTCCAGCCGATGTCGTAGGCGATGTCGGAGCTCAGCACCTTCACCTCGCCGGTGAGGATGTCGACCTCCACCGTCGAGCACGCCGCCGAGTAGGTGAAGCCGCAGAACTGGTCGACGGCACCACCCGGCCTGGCCTTGCGGTCGACCTCGATGCCGGGGATGTCCTTCTGGTCGTCCATCGGCTTGTAGGTCAGCGCGGGCACGGGTGCCTCGCCGCCGCGCATCGGCACGGTGAACGACACCACGAGGTCGACACGTTGCTGGTAGGCGACCTGCACGAGGTTCTGCCAGATCAGCCGGGTGGTGCCGGTGGCCGGATTGGTCACCGGCGTGGCCCAGCCCTGCTTGCCGTAGTTCCAGAAGTCGATCTGGTTGGCGCAGCACCAGTCCGGGCCGTTCTCCGCCAGCATCCGGTAGCCGAACTCGGTCAACCGCCCGCGCAGCTGCTCACACGCCTGCTTGACCGCCTCCGCGCTGTAGGACGTGCCGGTGGAGGCGCCGGTGCTCGTCGGGTTCGGGATCACGCCCGTGTTCGGGCCCTCGATCCGCAGCAGGTCGAACGGCACGTTCAGCATGTACGAGGCGACCTGCTCGACGCGGGTGTTGAGGCCCTGCCCCATCTCCACGCCCCCCTGGTGGATCACCACGCTGCCGTCACCCGAGTACACCGCGACGTAGGCGACGGCCTGCTCGAGCTGGGTGAGGTTGTAGCCGGAGCCGTACTTCACCGGCATCATCGCGATGCCACGTTTGCGCCACCGGTTGGCCTTGTTGAACGCGGCCACCTCGGCCTTGCGCTCGTCGTAGCGGCACACCTCGCGCAGGTAGGCCCAGACCTCGCGCATGTAGCAGTACGTCAGCGCCTGCCCGAACGGAGTCACGTCACCGCGGCGGTACAGGTTGTTCTCGCGAACGTCCACCGGGTCGAGACCCGCGACGAAAGCGGCGTCGTCGATCGCGTTCTCCGTGATCAGCTTGCCCTGGATGTCACCGAACGCACGGAACGCCGTGCTGGGCGCCTTGTTCGTGCGGCAGACGTCGATCTGGTTGCGGAAGTTGGCGACCCGGTAGGCGTTGTCGGCGCGCAGCTGCAGGCAGTTGGTGACGATGAACGAGCAGTCGTAGAAGGCGCCGCCGTCCGCCCACATCGCGGTGTCCATGCCGTGCAGAACACCGGTTTCCGGGTCGATGGCGACCTGGTACGCGCCGTACACCGCGTGCCGCTTGCCGATCATGCCGGTGTCCGCGTCGCGGGAGACCGCCAGTCGCACCGGCCGGTCGACGGCGTTCGCGGCGACGAGGGCGGGGCCGACGACGAACCTGGTCTGCTCGGTCTTGCCGCCGTACCCGCCGCCGACCTGCGGCACGTCGACCTCGACCCGGTGATACTCGACGCCCAGCGCCATCGCGGAGGTCTGGTGCATCTCCATGGGGCTCTGGGTGGACGGGATCACTCGCCAGCGGTCGCCGTCCATCGACTCGACGACGCACGCCTGGGTCTCCATGTAGAAGTGCGCCTGGCCGCCGGTGCTCTGGGCGTTCGCGACGACGAGGCATTCGACGCCGTCGATGTTCTCGCGCTTGACCGCCGGGGTCCGGTCGAACGGGTCGCGGTCACCGGCCCAGGACAGGTCGGAGTCGGGCCGGGTGATCCGCCAGATGTGCGAGTTGAAGCTCGCGGTCGACGGGTAGTCGGGGAAGATGCTGCCCTTCCGGTACGCCTGCTCGATGGTCAGCACCGGACGGCGCCACTCCCGCGGCCACTCGGACACCTCGGTGTAGCCGACGCAGAGCTCGCCGATGTACGCGGCGAGGTCGTCGGCCCGCTGCTCGGTGTCGGCCACGACGAGCGCGATGGACTGCCCCACGTAGCTGACCATGCGCTCGGCGAACAGCGGCTGGTCGCCGCCCATGCCCTGCATGTTGATGCCGTGGTCGGGCAGCTGCTCGTGACCGACCAGTGCGACGAACCCCGGCCGGTGTGCCGTCAGGTACTCGGCGAGCGTGGCCCGGTCGACCGGGTTGTCGCTGTCCGGCAGCCGGAAGTGGAAGTTGGCGAGGGCGGCCCGGCTCTGCACGAACGCGGCGTTGACCGTGCGGGCGGGCACCGGCGTCTCGTGGGTGTAGGTGACCTTGCCGGTGGCCTGGTAGAAGGCCATCAGCTTGATGTAGGGCTGGGAGACCGGGGCCTTCCAGTCCTGGACGGCGTAGGTCTGCTTGCCGGTGGACAGCGGCCACCGGCCCCACGTGCTCACGCCGGCGGACTTGTCGGCCTCCGGCACCGTCTCCGGCGCGACGGTGAGCAGCGCGTTGACGATCGACTTGTACAGGAACGAGACCGCCAGCTCGACCCGGTACTCGTCGGTGATGCCCTCCCACGGCACCGTGGCCATGCGGTCGTGCCAGCGCGCCAGCTCGGCCATCACCTCCCCGCGCAGGGTCGCCGCGAGCCGGGGGAACTCGGCGAGCGACAGCGGCCTGCTCTCCAGCAGCGCCGAGGTCTCCGCCGCGCGCCACGGGTACGGCGCGATGCCGCCGTAGACCAGGTTGGCCGTGTTGACCGCGAGGTCATCGACGCGCAGCAGAGACGTGCCGTTGACGAGGGAGTGCGCGTTGACATCCCGCAGGGCCACCTTCTGCGCGAACACGATCGTGGTCGGCGGTTTCGGCAGCGGCAGGGTGTAGCCCAGGATGACCAGGCCCTTGAGGCGTGTCGGCTGGTCGCGCACGGCCGTGATCAGCTCGGCGGCGCCGAGCGTGCGGGGCTCGGCCTCCTCGGTCGCCCACCACACCCGCATCCGGGCGCCGAGCGCGACGATGACGGTGAACAGGTCGGAGGGGAACGGCTCGCCGCGGTGGATGTGCTCGAGCACCAGCATGGTGTTGCCCGCGAGCGTCGCCGCGTTGCGGACGATGGTGCCCGCGGTCCGGCGGGCCATCAGCAGGAGGGCGCCCTCGGCACTGTTCTCGTCGAAACGCCGGCTGTCCCGCAGCTTGTCGAGCAGGTCGACCAGCCGGCCGTAGGTGGTGGCGGCGCCGAGCTCGAGCGCGTCGGGCGTCACGGTGGTGCCGTAGAGCTCCGGCACCAGCTGGATGTCGATCAGGACGTCCGCGGCACGCACCTCGTCCGGATACACGCCGTAGGAGGTGTTGCCGTTGACCATTCGGGCGCGCTTGTCCGCGAACTCACGCAGCAGGGCGCCGAGCTCCTCCAGCGAGGCCGGCCGCACCCACACCCTGTCACCGGCCGCGAAACGGTAGGGCCGCGGCGGCGCCTCCGGTGGCAGCGCGATCTTCGGCCGCGCGGCAGGCACCATCGCGGAGAGAGCCTCCTCGGTGAGGCAGGGCATCCGGTTGGCCTCGTCGGCCGGTGTCCAGTCGCGGGCGAAGGTCTCCATGCCGGTGAGGATCGGCCGGTACCCGGTGCAGCGGCACAGGTTGCCGTCGAACACGTCCTCGACCTGACGCTTCGTCGGCTTCGGTTCCTTGCCGAGCAGCGCACTCATGTTCATCACGAAGCCGGGAGTGCAGTACCCGCACTGAGTGCCGTTGTTGACCGCCAGCCGGTGCGCGACCGGGTTCATGCCCGAGAGCACGGCGGCGGGCGCGTCATCGCCGGAGTCGAGCATCCGCGCCGTGGCGGTCTGCGCCTCGCCGCGGGCCTGGCTGGCTGCCTTGGCCGCGTCCGCTTCACGGCTGGTGACGTAGGTGGCCGGCGCGGCGGCGCGTGAGTAGGCGAGCTGGTGGGTGAGGTGCGCGGGCGCGGGCCGGACGGTCTCGCCGGTCCCCTCGATCGTGGTGACCGACAGGCCGTCCAGCGCACACACCGGGCGCAGGCAGGAGTTGATCGAGCTGTGCGTGGCCTCCCCGGTGACGGGGTCCCGTCTGGAGAGGATCACCGTGCAGGCGCCGCAACCACCTTGGCCGCACCCCTTCTTCGCGCCGGTCAGCCCCACCTCGGGCGACCGGAGGTAGTCGATGAGCAACAGGTCGGGAGACGGGTTCTCGAGGGTGACCCGTTCGCCGTTCAGAGAGAAGGAGATCGTGTCAGTCACAGGACCCAAGCTAATTCGGTATGGCCTTTTGTCTACGCCCCCCGCCGAGCCCGAAAACCATGGCCACGCCGCGTGAACACGCGATCAGCCAACCATCTCGCCAAGCCATACCCGATCAAGTAAACGGCCACAAGAAATCCCCGAAATCGAACACTTCCGGTTGACAACATGACCTCACGCCACGCCGAGGACTGAACTCGAACGTGCGGGTTCGATGCTCTGTCTTGCCACTATCACCCCGGCGGGGAGACCGCGTAGTCAGACAACCCGGCGGCCCCGTCGCCGGCACCGCCGACCTGAGCAACGGACCCCGCCGCAACGCAGGCGGCGGGTCGACGTTTGGTCGCACGGGTCATGAAGGGGTGTCGTCGGTATCACCATTCTCGCCAGAATCTGTTTTGGAATCCGTCTCGGATTTCAGTCGTTCGCTGTGTGCCCGGTCGAGCAATCACGCCGACCGACGCGATCACGGCGCTGGTGGCGGAGAAACGCGCCGTGGGCTGGCAGCCGCGGCGGCGCGCAGTCACTGCGGCGACCCAGCAGGCCCTGGCCGTGTCGGTCCGGGAGTTGGCCCGTTGGCTGGGCCGCCGCGGCGTGCCGGCGATCACGCTGCTCCCGAGCCCAGCACTGTCGGCGCCCGGTGGCCCGACCCGACAGGCGCGGCGGTCACTGAAACCGCGGCGCACGCCGGGTCCGACCGGTGTTTCAGCAGCGAGGCCGGCGATCGCACCGGTCAGTTTCCTGACGAGTCAGGGATCTTCGCGCTCCAGACGAGTTGTGTTCCGCCGTCGGACGGGGTGAGGTTGTCCAGGGTACCGGCCCGGGTTTCGGCGCGGCGGCGGAAAGCAGCCTCGGCCTCGACGCGGGCAGTCGTCGCGACGTTCGTTCCGTTGTCGAAGATCGCGACGGTGATCAGGTCTCTGCCCACATCGACACGTAGCTCCACGCGGCTGGCGTGTGCGAATGCCGCGATGCCGGCGAGCGCCTCCCGGACAACGGTGACGGTGTTGTCGGCGAGTGTGTTGGGGACGGCGCAGTTGGGTTGCCCGGTGAACGTGGTCGCCACGTCGCAGCCGAGCGCGGGGACCTGGCCGTCGGCTGCGGCGAGGATCCGGTGTTGCAGCTCTACGGCCGTGTTCGGGTCCCGGGCGGTGTCGATGTCGAAGATCGTGGTGCGGATCCGGTTGATCGTCGCGTCGATGTCGGCTACGTAGTTGTTGATTCGCTTGCGAGATGCCGGCGGTGCCGTGATCGCGGCAAGACTCTGGAGACCGATGCCGACCGCGACGAGTTTCTGGATCACGTGACGGTTCAGGTCGACACCGATGCGGTCCCGGTCGTCGACGATGCGCCGTCGCTGCCGATCCGTGCGGGCACGGTCAAGCTCGATCGCCGCACCGGCATGGCCGGCGAACCCGACGAGGTGGTCCATGTCCGTGTCCGTCAGCGGTCGCCGGCCGGCCAGCCGACCCACGGTCAGTGCTCCCATGGCCTCGTTCCCGGTCAGCAGCGGGACCATGACGACAGAACCGATCGGGACCGGCGAGTCGACGCCATGAGCGTCCCGATAGTCGGTGGTCAGGACGGGCTCCTTCGACCGGGCAACCTGCCCGGCCATGCTCGACTCCCTGTCCACGACCAGCCCGAGCACCTGCTCGGTCAGCACCCCGCTCGCGGCCTTGACCTGCAGCTGCCCGGACTCGACGAACAGTGCCAGGGTCGCGAAGTCCGCCGACGCGGTCTGCTGGGCCGACCGCAGGACCACGTCGAGGGGATCCTCGTCCTGCCCGGCCAGCAGCTGCCGGGTCACGGCGGTCGACGCGGCCGACCACCGCTGGCGCTGCTCGGACTCCTGATACAGGCGAGCGTTGTCGATGGCCACACCGGCGGTCACGGCCAGCGCGTCCGCGAGCTGCTCGTCCTCGTCGCTGAACTGTCCGTTCGCACTGTCGGTGAGGTAGAGATTGCCGAAGATCCGGTTCCGGACGCGGATCGGCACGCCGAGGAAGCTCTCCATCGCCGGATGATGGGCGGGGAACCCGGCGGCTGCCGGATGCGTGGCCAGATCGGCCAGCCGCATCGGGGTGGGATGACGTGTCAGCAGGCCGAGGATCCCCCGGCCGTGCGGCTGTTCCCCAATCCGCTCGACCGACGCCTCATCCATACCGACGTGAACGAACTGGTCCAGGAGACCGTCCGCACCGATCACCCCCAGGGCGGCATAGCGCGCCTCGACCAGGTCCCGCGCCGCGGTCACGATGTGCTGCAGTACCGCCTTCAGGCTCAGTTCGCTCGCCACCACCGCGTGCGCGTGCAGCAGGTCTCGCAACCGCCCCTGAGTGGTGAGTACGTCCTGCGCCCGCGCCGAGACATCGCCGAGGAGCTTCTCCAGCTCCATTCGAGGCAGATCGGCGAACGGCAACTGGCCCGGCGGCCGGTTGCCCGGTGAGTGGGAGTCGAAGTGGTCGGACACAGCCTCACGTCCCGTCAGCCAACTGACGCGGCAGGCGGGGTCCGGGCCAACAACAATGAACAAGACCCAGCCGGTGGTTACCGGCTGAACATCCGAATCTACTCCCCCACACACCCGACCGAAACCCCGCGCGACGGACGCTGACATCGGCGCGGTTTTCGCCGGACTCCTACCTGCGGGCGACCGCCGCGGTGGTGCTCTCGCATGCGGTCGGCATCGGCATCGGTTTGGCGATCACCGCCGTCCCCGACTCTCACCGTGCACCCTCGCAGGCGGAGTGCCGGCAAATGACCGTGACTCGCGGTCGGCGCCGACCGCGAGTCACGGTTCTCAACTGGTGGTGCTAGCGCGGTACGTCGTTGGTCGCGGGGATCTGCGGCCGGACGGCGTGCACCTCGATGCGCTTGGGTTTGGCTTCCTCGGCCTTGGGCACCAGCACACGCAGCACGCCGTCTTCGAACGACGCGTCGATGGCCTCAGCCGTCACATGCCGGGGCAACGTGATCGAGCGACGGAACGATCCGTAGCGGCGCTCGACCAGGTGGGTCTGTTCGTCCACCGACTCCGAGGCCAAGACCCGCTCGCCCTGGATGGTGAGCAGACCGTCCTGGTAGGCGATCTCCAGGTCGTCGAGCTTCACTCCAGGGAGCTCGACCGCGATGATGTAGGCGTCCTTGCGCTCGGAGATGTCGACCGCCGGTGTCCACGCAGCGCCGGTAACACCAGAACTCGGCTGCGCGAACTGCTGCCCGCGGGCCTGCACCAGCAATCTGGTCAGGTATTGGTCCGCCTGGTCCTGTGCGGCGCGCAGATCATGAAAAGCATCCCAGCGCGTCATGACTTCCATTACAAACTTCCCTTGCTCATTTCATCTGGTCGACTCGGTATGAATGTTCCAAACTGGAGAAACACTGTTCACTTGTCGAGTAACCACGCTCACTGTATCGTGAACACCGTTCACTGTCAATGTTCAACGTGTGTTTGATGGGAGGGGCCGGTGGATGGCGACGACGACTCGACGCTGTGGTTCAGTCCCCCGGAGGCAACCCAACAGCGCAGACAGACGCTTACCCGGCAGCGCGTCGTGGCCGAGGCGCTCACGCTGATCGCCCAGGACGGTGTCCCGGCGCTGACCATGCGTGCCCTCGCCGCCCGCCTCGGAGTGGTGCCCGGCGCGCTGTACCGGCACGTGCCCGGCAAGGAACAACTTCAGGACCTCGTCCTGGACGGCGTGCTCGCCGAGGTCGACTGCGAGGTCGACAGGGCATTGCCCTGGGCCGACCAGATCACCGTGCTGGCGCGTCGGCTCCGGGCCGTGCTGGTGGGCCACCCCGGGGTCGCCTACCTGCTGGCCACCCGCGACCCCCTCGGGCCGCACTCCCTCGCCCTGGCCGAAGCCTTCCTGCGACCGCTGCACGCCGCCGGTCTCCCTCACGACCAGGCAGGCAAGGCATTCTTCCTCGTCGTCGGGTACACGTTGGGGTTCGAGATCGGCAACACCAACACCTCGGCGAACCAGCAGCGCGTCCAAGACCCGGCGAGACGGCACCGACTTCACCAGTTCCTCCGGTCACTGCCCGGCGACCGCTTTCCCACCTTGGTCACGCTCGGCCACCAGATCTGGCTCGACAACCGTGACGAACGATTCACGACCGGCCTCGACGTGCTCGTGGAGGGGCTGAAACAACGAACAAACCCGCAATGAACGGGGTCAGAGCCAGCCGCGGCGTTTGAAGATCACGTACAGGCCGACGCAGACCGCCGCCATGAGCAGCAGCGCGAACGGGTAACCCGCCGGCCAGCCCAGTTCGGGCATGTGCCGGAAGTTCATGCCGTATACGGTGCCGATCAGGGTCGGGGCGAACAGGATCGCCGCCCATGAGGAGATCCTCTTGATCTGCTCGTTCTGCGCGTTGCTGGCCTCGGCCAGCCGCCGCATCTCCTCGTTCTGCGCCTGGGTGACCAGGGTGGTGTTGACAGCGAGGATGTCGGCGAGCGAGCCGCGGAAGCTCTCGGCCTGCTCGACCACGAGGGCGGCGTGGTCGGCGACGTCCCGCAGGTGACGTCGTAGTTCCTCGTCAACGTCGTGCTCGGTGAACCCGGCGGACAGGCTGTCGAGCATCGCGACGAGCGGGCGGGTGGCGCGCTGGAACTCGACCACCTCGCGGGACAGCGCATAGATTCGCCGCGAAGCGTTCGGATCGCGGCCGAACACGTCGGTCTCGATCTCCTCGATGTCGTTGTGCAGACCGGCCACCACGGGTGCGTAGCCGTCCACCACCGCGTCCAGCACCGCGTACAGCACCGCCTCCGGGCCCAGCCGCAGCAGGTCGGGTTCCTCCTCCATCCGGTGCCGCACGGCGGCCAGGTCCGGTGCCTCGCCGTGCCGCACGGTGAGCACGAAGTTCGGCCCGACGAACAGGTGCAGCTCGCCGAAATCGACCTCCTCGGAGTCGTCGCGGTAGCGGGCCGAGCGCAGCACCACGAACACGGTGTCGCCGTAGCGCTCCAGTTTCGGGCGCTGACGAGCCGTGACAGCGTCCTCCACCGCGAGGTCGTGCAACCCGAGCTGCCCGGCCGCCGACAACAGCTGCTCCTCGGCCGGCCGGTACAGGCCGATCCAGGCCATGCCGGCGGGCCGCTGTTCCAGTTGCTGGAACGTCTCGGCCAGGGAGGCCGGCCACGCAACGGCCCGCCCGGCCTGATAGACGACGTTGTTGATGATGCTGCTGGTGGCGTCCGAGGGCGGCGGCTGCTGAGAGAGATGCTTCGAGTCGGTCATGCCCGGGGTGGGTTCGGCCTGGTACGCCGGTCCCTGCGGAGCACCTCGTCGTCGAGCACGCCCTCGATGATCTGCGCGGAGATGTCGGTGAGGCGGCGGCCGCGGCTGCGGGCGTATTCGCGCATCAGCTGGAACGCCTGGCCCATGGGCAGGCCGGTGCGCTCGGCGAGCACACCTTTGGCCTGTTCGAGCTGGACGCGGCTGTTGAGCGCGGTCTGCAGCTGGGTGGCGAGCAGTTCTCTGGCGGCGATGGCGCGTTCCTGAATCAGGCCGACGGTCGCCACGTCGGCCATGGCCTGGCCGATCCCCAGGTCCGCCTCGCTCAGCCGACCCGGTTCGAGCCGGAACAGGTTCAACGCGCCGATCGTGTCATCGCGCAGCCGCATCGGGAGCGCGTGAGCCGAGTGGAACCCGAGTTGCCACAGTTGTTCGGTGAACGCAGGCCACGACGAACGCATCGCGGTCACGTCGTCCCCGGCCACCGGACGTCCGGACCGGAAGCAGTCCAGGCACGGGCCCTCGTTGTTCTGCAGCTCGTAGAGCTCCAGCAGCCGGGCCTCCTCGGTCGAGGATGTCATCACATGCAGGCCACCGTGCTGGTCGGCCAGCATGATCCCGGCGGCGTCCGTGTCGAGCAGCTCGCTGCGGGTGGCCAGCGTGTGCAGGAAGTCGATGACATCGAAATCGGCGACCAAGGTATCGGCCAGGTCCACGAACGTGCTGGCAAGAAGTTGCTCACGGCTCGTCATGAGCCCACTACCTCTACTGGTCGGGTATCAGGACGAATCCCGTGATGACGTTGTCCCGGTGTCACTGCCGACGAAATGCAGATGTCGGTCCACCACGTCACCGGCGACAGCGGACACCCTCCGCCCCGAAGCGTACGCGTGCGCCCGCAACCTCAACAGCGCCTCCACGAGGCCGGCACCCAGCTGAACCGCGATCATCCCCGTTGCTTGATGAACCTGCGGAGACCAGGACCACGTAGACGGCAGAGGCATGATCGCGCACATGGGTGTGTTGAGCGAGCGTCGGTCTACACGACCCTGTCCCGGCGGTTGACGCCGGCGCGGCGGCGTCAAGACCAATCCCCTGATCGACCAGTTCCCGCACGCGCGCCGCCACCCGCATCACAGGGTTTGTGTTCATCACTGTCAGCCGATCGTGTGATCAGCCTTGCTAGATCCGCGTCCGCCCGAAAGGCAGGACATGCGGGGATCGCTGATGCGTGACCGAAGACCACCTTCCAATCCGATGGAACTGCGGTACCCGTCCGGCGCGACACGACCAGAACGGCGATCCAATGACGCAACCCTTCCCTTCTCTCCTCAGGTGCGGCGATGGCAGCGTCGCAGTCTTGTCTTGGTATTGGCCTCGGCGGCTCCGTGCGTGCCGCGCCGGAGCGACGGGTGCGTTTGTCCTGGTCCGGAGGGACGTTGGTCCCTGGTTGGTGTCCGTCGAGCACTGCTCGAATGGGAGTAGGAGGAAGGGGGTCCGCCATGCGGACGCTGACTCTCGAAGCCCTGTCGGGCGAACGGGCGCGCCGAGTGAGCCTCAAGCCGGACGGCCCGACAACGGGGTATGTGGATGGTGCCTGGTGGCCGGGGTCGCGGGATCTGTCAGTCGAGCTGCCGGCGCTACTGGCGATGCTGGCTACCCGTCTGGGGTGGGTCGAGCAGGTCACCTACAACCTGACGGTCTGGGATCCGTCCCCGCGACGCCTCGTTCTGGACGGTGGTGTGGTGCGACTGGGCGGGTTCCGGTCGCAGCCCGCGGACACGGTGACGGCGATCGGGAACGGTGGGCAGCGGCGGCTGACCCTGTTGGTCGTTCCGCCACGAACCGATCCCGTGACGGCTGACCGGGTGCTCGCGCGGGCGTCGCGACCCGGCAACGCCGAGAACATCGAGACGCTGCTCTCGCCCGCCCGTGTCGCGGGAACCGGCTCGGCGAACGGTGGGGCTTCCGCGACGCAGCGCTGGGAAGACGAGGGCGGAAGCGTCGGCGAGCGCGCTTGACGCTATGGCCGCCGGCGGCCTGCGGCTCCTACGGACACATCCCGCGCCGCCTGCACTCCATCGTCGCACCACTACGCGCCGACAACACCACTGATCCGCGGCCCTGAGTACCCGCAGGAAAGGACCAAAGACTCCACCGTCGGTTCACCGCACCGGACAGGCTCAATGTGTCGGGTTTGTTCCGTTCGGTAAGGACCATGCACAACTGAAGGAGGCAGAGATGCTCGTTCTGCTAGTCGTCCTGCTCGTGGCCTGGCTCATCGTCTCGATAGTCGGGATCGCCCTCGAAGGGCTAATGTGGCTGGGAATCGTGGGAATCGTCCTGTTCGTGGGAACCGCCGTGATCGGAGCGGTTCGTCGCAAGGCCCTCCGCCGAACGACCTCGAGGTAGCCTCGCTGCCGGGTTCACATCTCTCGCCAATGGACAGTGCGCACCGCAGACGTCGTGCGTCCTCGAACGGGCCGTCGCGCCCACCGTGCAGCGCCGTCCGCGGCGCTGTCCCGACCCGCTGTGTCGACTACGTCCTCGGCCGTGGAACCGGCGTTCCACGGCAGCCCGTCCCAGAAGGGGCACGAATTTGGGCTTTGATCTGCAGAAGCGCACGTACGACCGGTGGCAGGGCGTGTCACCAGGGCCAGGTGTCGTACCTGGTCAACGGCCATCCGATGCGACCGGAGCGAGGGCCCTGGCATGCCGCCCATGGTGACCACACACGACTGCCGTGGTCACAGTGGCACACGCCACCTCCGAACGAGTCGATGAACGACATCGGCGCCGAACGGTGGATTCCCAGCGCTGCCACCAGGTGTGGCGGTGATGCGGGCCTGCGGTGCGGGGTTGCTCCAGGTGCCCGTTCGCCTCTACGAACTCGGGGTTACACCGATTTCAACTCTCGATCGCCCGCCGGGACCCGCGGTGCGTACCCGGCGCGCATCAAACCGCACGAGTCCGGGCACGGGCGGGGACTGTTCCTCGACGCCTCGAGCCGCACAACCCGCGATGCCGCCGCCTTCAACGGTCTCAAGATCGCCATCAACGCCGCGCGCTTGACTGTGCCCGGCCCCCCGCAGGAACGATCAGCCTTATAGCGGCGCCCCGACGGAAGGGCGTCCGTTCAGCGAGTCACTCGAACAGACCGCGGATGTCGTCGGCGTCCAGTGTGGTGCCGAAGATGTTGCCGTCGTCCATGACGTTCGTGAACAGCTCGGCCTTTCTCGCCTTCAGGGCCATCACCTTCTCCTCGATGGTGTCCCTCGCGATGAGCCGGTACACCATGACGTTGCGGTTCTGGCCGATGCGGTGGGTCCGGTCCACGGCCTGCGCCTCCGTCGCGGGGTTCCACCACGGATCCAGCAGGAAGCAGTAGTCCGCCTCGGTGAGGTTCAGCCCGAAACCGCCGGCCTTGAGGCTGATCAGGAACACCGGAGCCGACCCATCCTTGAAGCGGTCGAGGACCGCGGCACGCTTCCGCGTCTTGCCGTCGAGGTAGCAGTACTCGACGCCCGCCTCGTCCAGCCGGGTGCGGACCTTGTCGAGGAACCCGGTGAACTGGCTGAACACCAGTGCCCGATGCCCGCCGTCGATCACGTCCGCGAGCTGCTCCAGCAGGGCGTCGATCTTGGCGGACGGAAGGACGTGGTGCTCGTCGTCGACGAGGCCGGGGTGCAGGCTCAGCTGGCGCAGCAGCGTCAGCGACCGCAGGATCGTGAACCGGTTCTTGTTCATGTCCTCGACCAGGCCGAGGACCTTCTGCCGCTCGCGCTGCAGATGAGTCTGGTAGATCTTCCGGTGCCGCGGCGCCAGGTCGACCTCCAGCACCTGCTCCTGCTTCGCGGGCAGGTCGGCGACCACCTGCTCCTTGGTTCGGCGCTTGATCAGCGGTTTCACCCGCCGCCGCAGCCGTGCGAGGAGCTCGGTGTCGTGCTCCTTCTCGATCGGGCGCGCATAGTAGTCACGGAACCGGGTCGGGGTCGGGAACAGCCCCGGTGCGGTGATCGACAGCAGCGACCACAGCTCCATCAGGTTGTTCTCCATCGGTGTGCCGGTAATCGCGATCTTGAACGGCGCCGGGAGACGTCGCGCGCACTGGTGGACCTTCGACTGGTGGTTCTTGGTGAACTGCGCCTCGTCCAGGATCAGGCCGGACCACGGCGCGGAACTATAGTCGTCGAAGTCGAGGCGGAACAGGGTGTACGAGGTGACCACCACGTCGGTGCCGCCGATGATCTCGTCCAGGGATTGGCCACGGCGGCCCAGCGTGTCCGAGATGGACACGACCTTCAGGCTCGGCGCGAACCGTGTGGACTCGGCCACCCAGTTCGACACCACGCTCGTCGGCGCGACGATGAGGAACGGGGCGCCGGTCGGGTCGGCCCGTCGGGCATGGCAGATCAGCGCCAGTGACTGCACCGTCTTACCGAGTCCCATGTCGTCGGCGAGGATGCCGCCGAGCTGGGACTCCCACAGGAACGCGAGCCAGCGGTACCCGTCCAGCTGGTAGGGCCGTAGCCGTGCGGTGAGCCCGGCCGGCACCGGCGCCGGGTCGACGGACTCGATCGACAGCAGCCCCCGCACCTGCCGCCGCCACACCTTCGCCTGACGGTTGACCACGCCCAGTTCGGTCAGCTCGTCCCACAGCCCGGCCTGGAACCGGCTGATCCTGAGTGTGCCGTCGGACGACTCCCGCAGCGCGCGAGCCTCCTCGATCAGTTCCCGCAGCGTCCGCAGTTCGGGCTTCTCCAGGGAGAAGTAGGCCCCATCGGCGAGCAGCATGTGCGACTCTCCCCTGGACAGCGCCAGGAACACGTCGGTGAACGGAACTTCCCGCCCTTCGACGGTGATGGTGACCCCGAGGTCGAACCAGTCCGGGTCGCCCGCCACCTCGTCGGTCGACACGCCGATGGTGAGCGAGTCGCCTGCCTCACGGTAGTCGGCCCGGGATCCGCCGACCTCCACGGCGACCCCCGGCTGGTCCGCCAGCAGCGGCAGGGCCTCGGTGGTGAACCGCATGGTGTCGATGCCGCGGAGCTCCGCGTGCGGGGCGAGGACCGGCGCCGGGTCGCTGGAGAGCAGCCCGAACCGCGCGAGTGAGCCGTCGAGGTTCGCCAGGACGGCTCGCTCGGCCCGCACGTCCCGGTATCCGTTGTCGGACCCGTCGTCGACCTGGTGCAGCGGTTCCCGCAGTGGCCTGTCACCGACCTGGTAGGACCACTCCCAGTCGAGCTCGACGCGGTGTTCGCCGCCGTAGGACGCCCGCAGCACGAGGGTAGGCGCCGAGATGGCCGGCGGCGTGAACGACTCGTCGGACGAGATCACCGTGGCCAGATGCCGCAGCCGCGGGTAGAACTCGTCGCGGAACCGGGCCTGCTCCGCTGAGGGAATCTCCAGTCGCTGGTTCTCGACCGCCATCCGCCGCAACCGCGGCGACACGGGCTCGGCCAGCCTGGCGAGCCGGAGACGCCAGTCGCTGTGATCAGTGGTGCGCCGGATGTCCGCGCGATCGATGTAGACGACGCCGTGGCCGTCGGCGCCGATGAACTCGACCGGCGCCGCGTCCACCTCTGACCCGTCCACCTGAAGAACCGGACTGACGACCAGCGCCCGGTCACGGGTGACATCCAGCAGGAGCCGGGCGGAGCCGTGCCGGTCCACCGCACCCAGCCGTTTCCTGCCGTGCACCAGTCGCAGCCCGATCGCCGCGGCCTCGTCCAGCACGGACCACAGCTTGGGACTGTCGAACGAGGACAGATCGATCGACTTCTCGTCGTGCGAGTGGTAGCCGGAGTGGTTGCCGCGCGACCGGTACAGCGCGTACAGATCCTGCAGCAGATTCACGTGCGTGGGGAGGTAGTCGGCGAAGTGGTACTGCGGGGAGCTCAGCCTGTTCCAGCTGAGCCCGGAGTTCACCCACGTGTTCCTGCCGGGCCGCACCAGGCGGGCGAGCACCCGCAGCATCGGCCCGGATGTCGCTGAACCGGGCCGCGCCCGTTGTGGCGCCGCCGGCGCCAGCGTCAGCTCGATGGCCAACGGCGTGTTACCGGACCGGTCCGGGAGACCGTCCGACCGGGAGTCGAGCAGCGCTGCGAGGGACTCGTCCCAGGTCGGGACGCGCGGACCTCTGCTGCGTGTGAGCCTGGGCCGCCCGGTGTCCAACGCGGTGAGCACCAGGGCCACGACGTGCTTGCAGTTGTATCCAACCGGGCAACTGCACACGCCGAGCTCGAACTCGAGGGCCGGTCCGTCGACGAAGAAGGATGCCGACGTCTCGTAACAGTCGCCGTTTCCCTGGACGGTCCCGTGCAGGGAATTCTGTGCCGGCTCCCACCGGAAGTCGATGACCGCGTGCTGCCGCGCATAGCGGACACCTCTCGCGTACGAGGTGGCGCCGGCGGCGTCCTCGATCTCGGCGAGATCAACGTTCTGCAGGCCTACGGGCAACATGGCGGCCAAGCTAGCGGCTGGCACCGACAGGACCGAACCGGCACGCCCAAGGGCGCACCCGAATCCGCCGCGGGCCCGTGGGCGGTGGCGTCATGCTGGGTGACATGGTGACCGGACTCGGGATCGACACGCACCTTCGTGGCGCGCGTGCGTATCGACAGAAGACCGCATGGTCATCCGACCACCCTTTCGGCCCGCTCCATGGTGTGTCGGGCGGGACGACACACGCTCGCGACCTGGGACCCGAGAACCCGACGGCAACGTAACGGAGGTGCGCGGCCAGCGTCTCCTCGCAGGTCGTTCCAGCGTAGGGCGAGGAACGTCGACCGAGAATCGCCAACGTCCAACGACCGCTACTCGGCATGTGAGGACGTCGCAGCTCCGCCGCGCCATGACGCGGTCGCCCGGCGGCCGCTGCGGTAGCGAGCACCCGGGCGCGAGCCAAGGGCATGGCGAGCGCGAGCGGCGCGCCGGCCGAACACCTACCGACGACAGATCACGTCCGCTGTACCGCCTTCGTGGCGAGGTCGGTGCTGACGGCCTTGGGGTCGTCGACATTCGTGCTGAGGGAGATCTGGACTCGGTGGTCTCCCTTGACGAAGCACAGGCTCCCGGCCTTGGGGCTCCAGATCGCGGTGTCGCCGATCCCGGACACCGGCTCGACGGGGCCGCCCAGGTACGTGCCGTCCGAGGCGGTGCAGGCCGGATGCCCGGCCGGATCGGTCACGGTGATGACGGTGAGTACGGCGAAACCCGCGTCGTCCTCGTACTGGCACTCACCGTCGGCGACGACGTCCACCAGGGTGGGGGTGTCGCCGGTCGCGGCGGCGATCTCCTGGAAGGACACGAGCTTGCCGCAGGGTTGGCTGCCGAAGGTCTGCCCGCCGGGGCCGGAGTCGGGCGAGGATGCCGCCGCGTCGCCCGCCGAGGCACCGCCGGCGGGGAGGATGCCACTGCCGCTGTCGGGTCCACACCCGGTGACAGCCAGGACGAACGCGGCTGCCCAGACCAACGTACGGACGCGGCGCATGGTTGGTTCTCCCATCGACGAATGGCCAGGCCGCTCATCGTCACCACCGGTCTTAGGGTGGGATTAGGGTCGTCCTCGGGTCCGCCGCGGAATCCGTCACAGGTCGGGAGCCGGCCCGGTCACCGGTCGGGATCGGCCGGGCCCGGGTACGGTGCCGGCTCGATGTCGAGTTCGTTCATCCGGTTGACATAGTTCCGGTACATCCGGCGCGCGTCGCCGTGACGCCCCGCGGCGTCGAACTGCCGGACGAGGCTCAGGTTGGCGGACTCGTCGTACGGCTCCCGAGCCAGCAGTCGCAGCAGGTAGCGGGCGGCCGCGTCGTGCTCGCCGGCCGCGCCGTGCCGCTGGGCGAGCGCTCGGGCCACCGAGACGTACGCCGCCCGCGCCTCCTCGCGCAGCGGCAGGATCCAGTCCGCGTACTGGTCCTCCTCGCAGAAGTCACCGGCGTAGGCCGCCTCGGCCGCGGCGAGCCGGGACGAGTCCGCCGACAGGGCGGAGTTCGCCAGGGACAGGAACGTGTACACGTCGACGCTCATGCGGTCCAGCCGCAACCACACCGCCCGGTCCTCGCTGACCACGTAGCGGTCGGGTTGCCCGGTGTGGTCCGGATCGAGGACCGAACGCAGGGTGGAGATGGCGACGGACAGGCGCGCGCTGGCGCGGGCCTGATCCGCGTCGGGCCACAGCGCGCCGCAGAGCACCTCCCGGCCCGTCGGTGCGCCGCGCCGGCTGAGGAGGATCTTCAGGAGATCTCGCGCCTTGCGGGACTGCCAGGCCCGGTGGGGTATGGGCGCGCCCGAGCGCATCACCTGAAACCCTCCGAGAGTACGGATGGCGAGGTCGGGCGCGGGCCGGGTGTCCACGCGGGCGCGGGCGGCGAGCGTCCGTGCCCCGCGTTCGGCGCAGTCGCGTTCGATCTCGGACAGTGTGCGGCGCGCGGCGCCCGGGCCACCGGCGTCGACAAGGGCCAGTTGTGTACGGGCCAGCGGCAGCGGGCAGGCCAGTGCCTCCCACAGGGCTTCGGCCTCCCGCAGCAGAGTCGTTCGGTCGGCGGCGGCCGTCGCGGCTCGCAACTCGACCGACTCGGCGATTCCGGCACGGTCTCGGCGACGACGTGCGGAGGAGCTCGCTCGGGCGGCGTGGTCGGCCGCCACCGCCGGCCGGCCGGCGCGGAGCGCGATCCAGCCGGCGGTGAGCTGCGCCTGCGTCTGAGCGAGGTTGGGACCGCAGGCCAGTGCCCTGGCCACCGCCGCGCGTGCCGCGTCCAGATCATCGGTGGCGAGGAGGTGGGCGAGGCCGCAGAGCGGGGGGACGAGCCCCTGCAGGTCGCCGGAGGGCTCGGCCAGCGCGACCGCCTCCTCGTACGCGGCCCGCGCGAGCGAGCTGTTGCCCTGGTCGGCGTACACGGCGCCGAGCCCGGTCAACGCGTATGCGGCCAGCCGGGAGTCCATCCGCTGGTGCTCGGCCAGCGCCGCGTGGAAGTCGCGGGCGGCGTCGTCGAGGCGCCCCAGCCGGCGGGCGGCTTCACCACGGTTCTGCAGGGCCAGCGCCCGTATCGCCGCGAACCCGGCCAGGTCGGCCAGGCCGATCGCGTGGTCCAGCTCCGAGAGCGCCTCGGCGTAGTACCCCTCCTCCACGAAGCGCGAACCGCGGTTGGTGCGAATCCGGATGTTCTGCAGCGTGTCTCCGCAGCGCTCCGCGTGGTCCAGGGCGCGCAGGTAGTGCATGTCGTTGCCGCGTCGATCACCGTCGAGCGCGGCCAGCATCGCCCGCGCGGTGTGGATCGCGGCAAGGGCACGGTCGTCGTGAGCCGCGGTGGCGAGCCTGCCCGCGGCGTCGGCCAACTCGCGGCAGGAGTCCACGTCGCCGATCAGCCACGCCGCCGCCGAACCCCAGGCCGCGGCCAGCGCGCGTTCGCGTGCGGGGCCCTGGGTGTCCTCCAGCCCCTGCCGATACAGCGACATGGCCCGTTGCGGCTCGCCGCGCAGGTGCTGGATGAGGGCGAGCCGCCAGGCGGCCGCCGCGGGGATGCGCCCGTCCTCGGCGATGAGGCGGCTCAGGCAGCGCGTCGCCTGGTCCCAGTCGCCGTTGGTATAGCACGCCTCGCCCTCGAGCAGGTCGATCGCCGGGGTGCGCAGCGAGTCCGGGAGCGCGGTCGCGGCATCACGTACCTGGTCCGTGTGACCGGCGGCGAGCAGGCTCTCTCCGTGTGCGGTCAACAGCCCGGCGACGGCCGGCAGGTCGTCGGCACGCAGCAGATACCGCAGTGCGGGGGCGGCGTCGCCCTGGTCCAGGTGCCACCGGGCGGCTCGGCGCCGTATCGACGCCGGCTCACCCGGGTCGGCCAGCAGGTGCGCCAGCGCGTACTCGCGGGACAGCGGGCTCAGCGTGAACCAGCCGTCCCGAAAACCGGGACCGAGGTGGATGCCGCGGCGCCGCGCCGCGGCCAGGGTCGCCGCCGCGGTCGGCACGTCGAGGGCGGCGAGCAGCGCCTCGTTCAGATCGTCCACCGCGGCGCCGACGCGCAGCAGCCCGGTGAGGTCCGGCAGTCCGTCGAGCAATTCCGCGTCGAGCAGGTCGTCGACGAGCCCGGCTCCCCCACTGCGCAGCAGCCGCGCAAGTACTTCAGCCGGGTCGATGGCGGTGGCCAGCGTCTCGGACACCAGACGGGTGGCTGCCGGCCAGCCCGCGGTCAACCGCCGTACCGCCGCGGCATGGCAGGCGAGGTCCGGTCCACCGACCTCGACGAGCAGGGTGGAGGTCTCGTCGTCGTCGAAGGCCAGCGACTCCGCGGTGAGCACGTGGAGCTGGCCGTGCAGACGCAGCCGCTGCGTCGGGAAGGGCAGGTCGGCGCGAGACGCGAGGACGAGGTGCAGCCGGCTCGGGGCCATGTGGCAGAGGTTGTCGACAAGGCGCACCGAGCCGTCGGCGCCGATGATCTCGTCGAGCTCGTCGATGACCAGGACCACGTCAGAGGCGAGCTGGTGCTGGAGGGCGCCGGCGAGCGTCGGGACGATCGCGTCGGTCAGGTCGGCGCCTCGGACATCGGGGCCACGCGCTCCGTCCAGAGCCGATCCCAGTGCCTCACCCAAGCCGGGTACCCGCAAGCTCAGGCCGGCAAGCAGGCCACGGGCCAGCGTGACCGGGTCGCGGTCGTCGGTGGTGAGCCGGTACCACGCGCAGTGATGGTCGACGGCCCAGCCCGCCAGCGCGGTCGTCTTGCCGAACCCGGCTCCGGCGCTGAGAGCGGTCACCCGCCGCCGTTGCGCCGCCGCGAGGTACGCCTGGATCCGTGGCCGACCGATGACGAACGGCGCCGCCGCCGACGGCACGATCTTGCCGAAGATCGCGGATCTCCGATCGAGGTCGGTCATGTCGCTCATCTCGTACGAGCCCGTCCGGGCATCCGGCCGTGACGGGCGCACGCGGCGTCGCCACGTTGAGATCGCTCGAAGACTAGGACGCGAACATCGACCAGTGCGGCACGGGTGCTCTGCGCGGCGTCGATCCTCGGGGCGTCCGCCGCCGAGATCTGGTTCGGCCCGCTGGACCCGCCGTCGTGGGACCGGAGATCGGGGACGACACGAGTGCCGAAGACGACCCCGTCTGGGTCGCCCGCGCCGAACGGCACGTCGGCGAGCGCGAAGTGGACACCGCGGTCCCCCGATCACGCCGTGTTCCAGTCGTGGCACCGCCACGGTTCGGGCGCGGTCACCGCAACCGCGCCTACGGCACCTGCGGCGCCGGGCAGTCGTTCAGCGTGTCGCCCAGGCCCGGGTCGTATCGCTGCGGGAAGACGGCCAGCCCACCGTTGTACGGCGGCGTCTGGTACGGGTCGGTGAAGACCACGATCAGGCTGTACCAACCGGCGGTGGTGGCGCGGAAGACCCGGCAGTGCGCACCGGTGGGCGACGGGATGTCGTCCGCGATGACGTACGCGTTCGCCAGTTGGCTGCGGGTGCGCACGTAGGTGCCGGGCACCCCGGGGGTGCTGCCGGCGAGGAACACCTGCGTACCGCTGGACAGGTTGACCCGAAAACCCTGCCCCTGACCCAGGTAGATCATGTATGCCGAGACCGGCCAGCCATAGTGCAGCGCCAGAGCCGTGGCGGCACCCCCGGCGGGATCGGTCGGGACCGGGAAGACCACCCGCTTCTCCCAGAACATGACGTTGTACTGGCCGGTGCCGCTGTAGTGGGTGACCCCCGCCCGGTAGTCGCCGAGTGCCCGAGCACCGCCGGTCGAGTTGATCGCCACGAAGTCGGTCGCACCGGTACCCCAGTAGCTTCCGGCGAGCGGGTTGCCCGATCCGTCGTACAGGACCAGGTCGAAGTCCGCCGCCGCCGAGGGCTGGACGGCGACCACGCTCCAGTACGGCAGCGCGGTGTGGAACGCGTAGTCGTCCGGCATCGAGGTGAGCACTGAGGTGTCGGCGGGAAGCTGGGTCGCCGCGACCGCAGTACCGGGAAGGGCCACGAGCAGCGCAACGACACCGGCGAGCGCGCCGGCCACGGTGACGGCGCGGCGTCGGACGAACGCGGCGACTCGAGACGGACGATGCATGGCCACCTCCTGATGCGCAGGCCCGCAGCATGTCCATCGACCTTCGGGTGGACTTAAGACGTGCTCGGCCCACCGCCCCGCCACTCTGGTTCATGATCACCAGCAGTCGCCCGTCGTGTCAGGGGCGAGGATCAGAAGCCGCCACCGTCGCCACCGTCGCCACCGTCGCCACCGTCGCCACCGTCGCCACCGTCGCCACCGTCGCCACCGTCGCCACCGTCCCATGCCCGAGTCACCCATGCCCGAGTCACCCATGCCCGAGTCACCCATGCCCGAGTCACCCATGCCCGAGTCACCCATGCCCGAGTCACCCATGCCCGAGTCACCCATGCCCGAGTCACCCATGCCCGAGTCACCCATGCCCGAGTCACCCATGCCCGAGTCACCCATGCCCGAGTCACCCATGCCCGAGTCACCGAAGCCCGAGTCACCGAAGCCCGAGTCACCCATGCCCGAGTCACCGAAGCCCGAGTCACCGGTGTCGTCCGGACTGGCGCCGAGGCTGTCGGCGCCGGTGTCGCCGCCCAGGGTGTCAGTACCTTCAGCGCCGGTCACGGTGTCCGAGTCGACGCTGTCGGTTCCCATACCGTCATCGCCGAGCGAGGCCGTTGTGGTCTCGGAGTCCACCGTGTTCGACGAGATCGCGGCATCCGGATCCGGCATGGCGTCGGTTGGGCCGTCGTAGTCGGGGTCGTCCTGCGCACGACTCCTCGGACTATCCATCTGCGACTCCGCCGGCGAGTCAACAGGACCGTCGTAGTCGGGATCGTCCTGCGCACGACTCCTCGGACTATCCATCTGCGACTCCGCCGGCGAGTCAACAGGACCGTCGTAGTCGGGGTCATCCTGCGCACGACTCCTCGGACTATCCATCTGCGATTCGGTGCCCCAGGGATTCAGCGACTTCATCGCGTCCTCCAGCGACTGCCCGAGCTTGCTGGGGTTCACCGAGATGCTGACCCCGGCCTTGCCGCCGAACATCGGGGAAAATCCGCCATCAAGGCCGAAGGTGTACGAGCCCTTGTCGTCCTTGCCGGCTGTGAGGCGCCCCTCGTAGCCGGGGCCCGCCCAACCCTCGGCCCTGAAATCGGCCTCGAACCCCGGGATGCCGCCGCGCACATCGACGCCGGCCTTCGCGCCGGCGTGCGCCTTCGAACCGATGTCGACGTTGCCGTCCCCGATCTTGGCGTGCGCCTCGGCCTCGGCACCGACGCTCGCCGTCGCCTTTCTGCTCACCTCCGCGGAGCCGATCTGCGCCGAGTCCCGCACGGACACCTCACCAGCGACTTTCCCGTTCACACCGAGGTCGACACTCTTGTCCTTGGTCCCGTACGTGCCGTGCGCCCCGATCCCACCGCCAAGGGAGCCCTGCCCGTCGTACCCCACCTTGGCCCCGTTGCCGTAGTCCGCCTCGCCCTCGAAGGACCCCTCAGCGAGGTAACCCTCCGCGCCGATCTTCCCGTTCACCCCGCCAGGACCGATGGCGCCACTGCGCTGCGTCTCGCCACCCAGGTAGCCGCCCTCGGCCTTGCCGGAGTACGTGGTGCCGTTGACCTCGACGCTTCCCGCTATCGTCCCCCTGTTCTCCTGCCCGTACCTGGTGGGCTCGCTGAGTGAGGGCACCTGCGTGTCGACGTTGACAGTGGGGCCGGACTTCGCCGGCTTCGACTGAGCCGGCTTGCCTGCCGCCGCCAGAGTGCTCGCGTCAACCTGACCGGAGAGCCTCGTCTCGCCAGCCACTTCGGCCACGGTGACAACCTGGGCCCGCTCCGACCGAGCCGGCGCATCAACCGGGCCGTCGGCCGTCGTCTCCGCGGCCAGGTTCCCCAGGGAGGTCGGCGTGACCCGGACGGTCTCACCCCGCTCGTCGACCGGGTGGGCGCCGTAGGCGTCCCGCTCGGCCAGTTCGGTGGCGTTGTACGCCATGGCCGTCTGGTCGAACTGCGCGATGGCGGCGTCCTGTTCCGCCACCGTCGTCGCGTTGTGGATGGCGTTGATGTTCTCGCCGAACCGGGCCCGGAAACCGTCCCAGACGTCCTTGCCGGCCTCGTCGTGCAGGATCGATTGGCTCATCTGCCTGTCGAGCGTGCTCAGGTCCGCCGAGATGCGCTCGTCCGCCGGCAATGTGGAAGCACGCAACGCCTGCGCCGAGTAGTCGCTGACGTAGCCCGCGGGCTGCGCTTTGTAGATCACGTCCTCCATCGCGGCGGTCTGCGCCTGCGACAAACGAGAAGTGGTACTCGGTGGCGTCCGCGCTTCCTGCGCACGGTCGATGTCGGCGAGCGTGGTCTGGTTCTCCTTGCCTCCGTGGGGGTCGTCGAAGTCGGGGCCGGTGTCGGCATCGCCGCGGGCGATCGTCGGTTTGGTGTTCGGGGGGAGGCCCTGCGGCAGGGGGATCGGGACTGCTGGGGTTCGGTCGGGGTCGGGCACAGGCAGGCCGACGTGGACGTTGATGCCGGGAACACCCGACCGGGAGTCGTGGTGACGGTCGTTGGACCGTTGCGTGTCCCCGCCTGACTCGCGCGGGTTGTGGCCGCGGGTCCGGTCGTCGGGGTCCGCGTCCTGGTTGTCGGGCACCAGGTCGCCGTCGCGGTCGGACACGCCGGTGCGGATCCGGATGTTCGCCGGCTCCGTGACCGTGCCATCGCTGTCCGCCGGCGGCCGGATCCCGAGCAGCCTGGCCAGATCCGTGGCAAGCGGGTTGGCCATCAGGGCCGCACCCTCGTCGCCGGGTTGTACCTGCTCGCGCTGCGACTCGTCGGGGTTCTGTTCGTTGAACGCCGAGTCGCCGGTGTACGCCTCGTGCCCGGCAAGAGCAGCGGACATGTCGGCCACGCCCGCGCACTCGCAGATCCGCACGGCCCGACCGATCGACTCGTTCAGGTCGTAGATGAACTTCTGCACGGTGGCGAGGTCCCGCGAGCTGATCAGGGCGGCGGTGTGCGGATCCTGCGCGTCGATCGCCAGCGGGTAGTTCGTCACGACGATTCGCGCCCCGGGAGCCCGCTGCGTGATCCCGACCAGCACCTGCAACATCCGCGAGACCAGCGTGGGCGCCTGGCCGGGCGCCGACGACGTCGCCTGGTCGAGGTAGGCCTGGTCGGTCTTGCTGAGATCCAACAGGTCACCGAGGTTCTTGATCTCGGCGTCCAGGTCACCGGGTTTGGTGCTGTTGGACGGTATGGCCATGCCGAGCACCCGGGCGAGCTCGGCGTCCTCGCCACCGAAGCCGACGATGACGACCTGAGCTGTGGGGCGGATCTGGTCACGCTGTGCGGTGTTGACGACCGACGAGCCGTCGGTGGTCTTCTGAGCACGGAAGAAGTCGGCGGTCACCGCGCCGGCGGAGGCCGCGAGGTTGGCGTCCACCACCAGGCCGGGCTTCTCCCGTGCGATCCGCGAGAGCGCCTGCAACGCCGGGGCGACCCGCGAACGGTTCCGCTGGCCGGCGGTGTCGAGGTAGGTGCCGGAGAGACCGTCACCCGCCATAGAGGAATCGCCGATGATGTCGACCGTGAACGCCACATTCCGAGTCGGCAGGGGATCCGCCGACGCCGACGGCATCAACCCCGACGCGAATCCCACCACGACGACGCTCGCGACGACGACGAACCTCGGCGTCCGTGTACAAGCTGAAGTGGGGCGGCGCTTCTTCTTGCTCGCCGGAATGTACATCGACTTTCCCCTCACGCGGATACCGATAGTGAATGTGTCGTCACCGAGAGGAGCGATGCTAGCCAGCGCGTCGCGACAAGAACAACCACAGCGGGGGCGGAACGTTCCTAAATCTTGACGGGGTAGTCGTCGACGGTCATGGAGTTGTAGACGCGTGCGCTCTTGGTGGTGAGACGGAGGAGGGCGCGGCTGGGGCCTGCGGGCAGGGCGGAGATCAGGCGGGCGCCGTGAGCCAGTCCCTGTACGCCGAGGCGGGAGGTGGGGATCAGGGTCTTCGCCGCGCTCAGCGCGACCGCGCGGCTGCCGCGCACGTGCTCGGCCATCGCGCGCTCGTAGGCGGGGAAGGCGCGCTCGTGGTCGCCGCCCGCTCGCGCCAGCTCCCCGGCGAGGACGTACGCGCCGACGATGCCCAGGGTCGTGCTGCCGCCGACGGCTGGGCCGGGGCAGTAGCCCGCGTCCCCGACGAGCGTCGTCCTGCCCCACGACCAGGTGTCCATGCGGAGCTGGGTGATCGAGTCGAAGTAGAACACCGGGGTGCGGTCGAGCTCGTCCAGCCAGCGGTCCACGTCGGGGTGAAGGCCGACGAACGCGCCGCGCAGCAACTCCTTCTGCCGGGACACGTCGCGGTGGTGGTGGTCGAGCTCGCTGCGGAACAGGAACAACGCCCGCGCCTCGTCGAGGTGCCGCGCGCCGTAGATGCCGGCAGTGCGGCCGGCGCCGACGTGGACGAGGAGCTCGCCGTCGAGCCCGGAGGCGTTGGGCAGGGTCAGCACTCCGAGGTAGGCCCCGATGAAGGTGCTGAAGCGGGACTCGTCGCCGAAGACGAGGCGACGCACGTTGGAGTGCAGCCCGTCCGCGCCGACGATGAGGTCGAAGCGGCGTGGCACGGCAATCTCGAACCGCACCTCGCCGTCGGGCGAGATCGCGGTGATCGAGTCGCCGAAAACGTACTCGACGTCGTCGCGCGCGGCGTCGTGGTAGATCTCGCTCAGGTCGTCGCGCATGATCTCGACGTGCCGGTCGGACGTGGCGCCGAAGATCTTGGCGAGGTCCACCCGGACAGGACGCCGTGTCCCCTCCCGGCAGATGGTCATCCGATTGGTGCCGGTGGCCCGCTCCTCGATGCGCGGGAGCACGCCCATCTTCTCCGAGATGTTCATCGCGGGCCGGAACAGGTCGACCGCGTGGCCGCCGGTCTTGCGCAAGGCCGGCGCGCGCTCGACAACGGTGACGGAGAAGCCGTGCCTGGTGAGCCAGTGCGCCAGCACCGGACCGGCAACGCCGGCGCCGGAGATGAGAATCCGCATGAGAACGTCTCCTGACTTGACGGTAGGCAAGGGCCGTGATCACCCGGATTGCAGCGGGGCCTATGGGGCGTCCCACGAGCGGGCCGACACGGCGGTCCCGGGGAAGAGCAGGAGCGCTGGGAAGTCATACCGGCCGTCCTGGCACACGTGGATCTCGCCGCCGTCCAGGACCTTGTCGGGGGAAACGGTCATACATGCACTGTCACTGCCGGTGCACGCTGGTGGCTTGGACAAATGTTCCGGCCGGCGTGCGCAGCATGGCGGCATTGGGGGTCGGCTCGTCCGAACGGGACTTGTCTGAACGGAACGACGCGGTGTTGTGGGACATCACCTGCCCGAACCGACCCAGCCACGTGCCCGGGGTACGGCGGCGCACCCGCCAGGTAGTACAGATCGTCGATCAGCCCGTCCAGCGGCGGCCGCGGCACTCTGGACACCACTCCACACCCACAGCATCACCGACGCCCCGTCCGCATCGCGCGCCGGGATGGTCCAGCCGCGCTGCCGCCGGCATCGAGCCGGCGCCGATCCCGGACGAGCGCCTGGCCCCATCGGATCTCGGCGGTCAAACTGGCCCGCGACGACTACGGCGACGGGCCGGTCTCAGCCGTACCGTTCGACGAGTGCGTTGCCGATCGAGGCCAGGTGGTCTCGCACACCTGTAGGGCCGGTCACCTCGAGCCATTCGACCAGCCCGGCAAGCTCGCCGGCGAGCGCGTACTCGTTGTAGCCGCGGATCACGACCTCGATGCGGCCGTCGGTCGTGGCGCCTCCCACTTCGAGCCGGTCGCCGAGCCCGATCCGGAGCAGGTCTATCCCGTGGGGCGCGCATATCGCCTGGATCTCGAGGGGCGTTCGCTTGCGGTCGACTTCGTCGGCGATCTCGCGCCAGCTCTCGGCAAGGTCGAAGTCGTCGGGTCGATGCGCGGGATCGCGGGTCGGGTCGGCGGACGACACGCGGTCGATCCGGAAGGTCCGCCGGCCAGCCTCGGTGTTGGAGACGAGGTACCACGACGGGCCTTTGGCGACGATGCCCAGCGGGTGGACAGTTCGCTCGGTTTCGGCGCCGGTGCTGTCGACGTAGCCGAGCCGCACCTGGACGCCGCGGATCACCGCGTCCTGGAGCTCGTCGAGGAAGCGAGGCGGCGGCCGGTGCTCGACCCGGCTCGACCCCCATCGTTGCGGGTCCATGACCAAGGACGACGCTGCTGCCTCGGCCTGCACCCGGAACGGTTCCGGCAGGGCGCGGACAAGCTTGCGCAGCGCTGCTTTCACGGCTGGTGTCGCAGCCGAGGCTGGGCCGGCGACCAGGAACAGGGCGCGGGCCTCACTCGCGGTCAGCCCGGACAGGTCAGTGCGGGCGCCGCCCACGAGGCGCCAGCCGCCGCCCCGGCCCCGTATGGAGTAGACGGGCACGCCGGCCATGGCCAGGGCATCAAAGTCGCGGCGGGCGGTGCGCTCGGACACCTCCAGCTCCCGGGCGACGTCCGCTGCTGTTAGCTGCTCGCGCTGTTGCAGCAGCAGGAGGATGGCCATCAGCCGGTCGGCTCGCACACCGCCAACACTCCCACAGGAAACCGGTCATGGGGTGACCTGTTTCGGTCGGCACGATGGCGACACGACCGCATCGGCCGTCGGCGCTGCCGGCGCTGACGCCCCAAACGACAGAGAGGAAATGCAATGTTCAATCCGACCAACTTTCCCCAACCCACCCTTGTCTCCGTCAACGGTGTGGAACTCGAGGTCTTCGAAGCGGGCCGAGAGAATGCGGGAAAACCCATCGTGCTCTGTCACGGCTGGCCGGAGCATGCCTTCTCCTGGCGCCACCAAGTGCCGGCCCTTGCCGCGGCGGGCTACCACGTCATCGTCCCCAACCAGCGGGGCTACGGCAACTCGTCCCGTCCGACCGAAGTGACGGACTACGACATCGAGCACCTGTCGGGTGACCTCGTCGCACTCCTCGATCACTACGGCTACGAGGACGCCACCTTCGTCGGCCATGACTGGGGCGCATTCGTCGTCTGGGGCCTGACCCTGCTGCACCCGAACCGGGTGAACGGCGTGGTGGCGCTGAGCCTGCCCTACCAAGAGCGCGGAGAGATGCCCTGGATCGAGTTCATGGAGGCCGTGCTCGGCGCCGACTTCTACTTCGTCCACTTCAATCGGCAGCCGGGCGTCGCGGACGCCGTGCTCGACGAGCACACGTCCCAGTTCCTGCGCAACATGTTCCGGAAGAACGAGCCCCCGAAACCGCCTCAGCCGGGTATGGCGATGATCGATCTCGCCAGGGCGGAGACACCCCTCGGTGAGCCCGTCATGAGCGAGAGCGAACTGGCCGTGTTCGTCTCCGCCTTCGAGTCAACAGGGTTCACGGGCAGTATCAACTGGTACCGGAACCTCGACCGCAACTGGCGTCTACTGGCGGACGTGGACCCGATCATCCGGCAGCCCGCACTCATGATCTACGGCGACCGTGACACGATCCTGAGGTCTGAACGACTGACAGAGTTCGTGCCCAACGTGGAAGTGGTCAGCCTGGACTGCGGTCACTGGATCCAGCAGGAAAAGCCGGACGAAACGAACCAGGCGATCCTGAAGTGGCTGGACCAGCGGGCTGCCGTCTGAAGCCCGGGTTCCGCAGTTGATGGGCATATGAGGTCGCTGAATTTGGGTGCTGAGCTGGGGAAATGTGCGTTGGTGGCGAAGTAGCGTGTGTGCCTACGCGCTTCGATGTCGGCGGAGTGGATGTTATGCCTGGTCAGGCCGGGTCTGGGGCGGTGATCGCGGGCGGTGGGCTGATCTGACAATGCCGGAAGATGTCGGCCTGGGCAGTGCTGAGCGGGGTGGTGTGCACGGCGATGCCGGCGCTGCTGATCAAGGCCACGGCGTACGTGGTGGCCCGAGCACCGGTGACCACGATCGCCACGGCGCTGGCGGCGGGGAGTCCGACGAACATGATCAAGTCGGTGATGTTGTAACGCCCGGACTCGTCGTCGCGGACTGCGCCCGGCACGCCCAGCTGGGGCCGGCGTCGTTGCTCTACGACGTCTCCACGCTCTACTTCGAGACCGACGCCGGCGACGTGTTCCGCCGGTCGGGGTTCTTCAAGGAACGCCGGCTGGAGCCGCAGATCACGATCGGGCTGCTCCGCCGCCCGTCGCTCATGCGCTGCTCGAACACCAGGGCGCACAGGCCGCGGAGCGCCACATAGCGGCGAACCTGTGGCACGACGACGGGTGGGTGTTCGCACAACCGACCGGCAAGCCGATCGACTCGCGCGCGGACTACGGCGAGTGGAAAGAACTGCTTTCCGCAGCTGGTGTGCGCGAGGCGCGGCTGCACGACGCCCGACACACGGCGGCCACGTTCCTGCTCGTGCTCGGTGTCACGGACCGCGCCGCGATGGACGTCATGGGGTGGTCGAAGGCCGACATGGCGAAGCGGTACATGCACGTCCCGGACGAGGTCCGCCAGCGAATCGCCCAGCAGATCGGTGGCCTGTTGTGGAACTAAAGCCGTGCGTGGACCCTGAGCGATTCCAGGGTCCACGCACATGTTGTCAGAAGGCGCCACCGAGTTGCTCGATAGCGGTTCTTGCCCAGTCTTGCGCCTCCAGCGCGGCGCCAGCCTGAAGACCGGCCGCTACAGGAGCAAGAAAACCCTTCAACGCTGCCAGAGCACGCGTACCTTTCCTCGATCCGGCTCTGCCTGAACAACTTCGGTGAGTACTTCCTTCGCAGCGGCTTCGGCATCCTGCCTGTCGTCGTCGGTAAGGCCGACCCCGGACAGGCCTTCCAAGGTCTTGGCTACCGCTTGCGCGATCGCTTCAAAGCCGGGTGCGATCTGCTCCGTTTGAGCGTGCAGGCTCTGGCTCACCGTCTGGTTGTTCCACGACAGCTGCGCCCCCTTTGCATCCCCAAGGATTATGGGTCCGTTGTAAACGGTCGTCCCACCCACAGGTGGAATCGACGGGTCGGCACTAACGGGGACGCGAATCGGGTGCTTGTCGAACTCTTTCTGGATGCCTTGCATTAGCCGGGCAATCTCGCGCTTGTTGATGCTGGAGCCAGCCATACTTCCGTCCTCTGTGTTCAGGTCATAACCGTCGTCAGCCAGCGCATTCCGTAAGCGTACGATCTTGACGCGGTCGGCGTCATTTGAGGCCATGTACACGCCCACAAGACGGGCGGCGAACCGGAGAACCTTCTCGACCGCATCCGGATCGGCCAGATCGAGGGCAGAGAGACTGGCCCCGATGTCGTCACGGGCGGTCGGCGTCCAGTACCACACCGCATTCTCACTGCGTCCGGCATCGGCCTCGCCGTGTACCACGGTGATACCAGCCGCAGCGAGCGCGAGCAATAGTCAAGACCTGTGGATGAAGATCTTTTAGGCTGCGGTGGGTGTGGTGTGTTCGTCGGGTCGTTCGACCAGCTTGCCGGCGTCGAAGCGGGTGCCGGCGCGGACGAGCGCGACGAGGTGGGGTGCGTTCACCGCGCGCCAGCGGGCCTGCGCCGCTTCGATGAGCTTGAACGCCATAGCCAGCCCTGCCGCGCGTGAACCCGGGCCCTTGGTGACCTTCGTGCGGTGCCGCACGGTGGCGAAGGTCGACTCGATCGGGTTGGTCGTGCGCAGATGGACCCAGTGCTCGGCCGGGTAGTCGAAGAACGCCAGCAGCTCCTCAACGTCGTCGGTGATCTTCGCGACGGCTTTGCCGAACTTCGCGCCGTAGGCGGCCTGGAACGCGGTGACGGCGTCGAGGGCGTGGCGGCGGTCCTCGGCGTTCCAGATCTCGGCCAGGGCCTTCTTCGCGCCCGGGTGGGCGGTCTTGGGCAGCGCGGAGAGCACGTTGCCGATCTTGTGGAACCAGCAGCGCTGCTCGCGGGTTGCGGGGAACACCTCACGTAACGCGCCCCAGAACCCCAGCGCGCCGTCACCCGCCGCCAGGACGGGTGCGCGCATGCCGCGGCGGGCGCAGTCGCGGAGCAGGTCGGCCCAGGACTCGCATGATTCGCGGTAGCCATCGGCCAGCGCGACGAGCTCCTTGCGGCCATCAGCGCGTACGCCGATCATCACCAACAGGCACAGCTTGTGTTCCTCCAGGCGGATGTTGACGTGGATCCCGTCCGCCCACAGATAAACGAAGTCCACACCGGACAGATCACGCTCGGCGAAGGCTCGTTGCTCGGCCTTCCACTGCTCGGTCAGCTTGGTGACCACCGACGCCGACAGGCCCTTCGTCGAGCCGAGGAACTGGCCCAGCGCGGGCACGAAATCACCACTGGACAGGCCGTGCAGGTAGAGCAGCGGCAGCACCTCGGTGACCTTCGGGGTCTTCCGCGCCCACGGCGGCAGGATCGCCGAGGAGAACCGCTGACGCTCACCGGTGTCCGGGTCGGTGCGCTTGTCGTTGACCCGCGGCACCGTCACCTCCACCGCGCCGGCCGAGGTGAGCACCTCCCGCGGCTCATGGTGGCCGTTGCGCACCACCAGCCGGCGACCACGCTCATCGCGCTCGCCGGCGAACCGGGCGATATAGGCGTCGACCTCGGCCTGCAACGCCTCGGCCAGCATCCGCCGGGCACCCTCCCGCACCAACTGGTCGATCAACGAACCAGCCGACGAACCCTCATCATCCGACTCGCTGCTGCCGGGCACTACGGTGAGCATGGGCGTGCCTTCCCGACCGACGCGCCAACGTCGGCCTTGCTTGAGAACCTGAACTCGATCACCGGGAAGGTACGCCCCTCCCCGGCCGATCCACAGATTCCAAGCATTGCTCGCGAGCGCGAGCCGAACGTCCTCGTCAAGCCGCACGCCGTCGGAGCCAAGATCAGCGATCGCGTTGATCGTCGCCGCGCTCAGAAGCCTGGTCATCAAGCCGCTCCCCTGAGAACGGGACGCAAGACCCCAGACGAACCGGCAGGCCTCGCTGGTGCTCGCCGCTGCTTCACGCTGTCACCCCGATTGAGACGGAAACTGAGACGACAGAAGGGGTGCCCGTTGCGAGCACCCCTTCTGACCTGCGCGCCCGAAGGGATTCGAACCCCTAACCTTCTGATCCGTAGTGCTATGCGGTTCGTCCCGGGCAGCCCGTGCGGTCCTTCTGCGCAGGTCAGCGTCCTGGGTTGAGTCCAGGTCAGGGCCTCCCATCCGGGCCCGTCCGCCCCGTCCGTGAGACAGATGTGAGACGGGCGGAACGGAGCGCCCTGATGCCCACCCACAACCCCGACAACCCAGACATTCCCGACCGGTTCGCCACTACCACCCGCACCACGCCCACAACGCTCTGCAGCAGGTGGTTTGTCACCGCCGGACAGCTCACCGCCGGCGACGTCGACTCCCGGCCGGCGACGAGCCCGGCGCGAGACATCACCGACGCCATCACACCCGACGCCACCGCACGCCTGGGACTCGACGGCCACGTCGCTCCCCACCGCCGCACCGGCCTCCCAAAGACCCACGTGACCGGGCATCCCGCTGGGCATGCGGGCCGCGGGTGTCTACAAGCGCCAGCGGACCGCATCGTCGGGCTGGTACCGGCAGGTCGTGCCGGTGGAGACGGCGGCGCGCAGGTGCTCGGCGAGTTCGGGGTGGCGCGGCTCGAGCTTGCGCAGGGTGTGGTGGATGCGGGCGGTGACGGCCTTGCGGGCGCGCTCGGCCTCGTCGCCGAGTCGGCGATGCCGCCCGGCGAGCCCGGCGGCGGCGCGCAACTCGGTCAACAGCGCCTCCCGCTCCCGGTCGAGTTCGGCGCCCCGCTCGTCGTCGCCGCGCCCGGTCGCAAGGTCGATCTCCTCGTCCAGGCGGGCGAGGTGGCGCCGGTACCGGGTTCGGGCCTCCGCGTCGAGGATGTCGTCGCCGCGGTGGCTCCTCGCGGCAACCACGACCTCACCGCCGGCGGGGTCGAGCAACCGCACGGCGGGGATGTCCGTGTGCGGCTGGCTGAGCAGGAAGTGCAGGTCGTGCAACCCCTTGGCGTCGGACATGTGCGCGGTCCGGCCGGCCATGCTGAGAGTCCAGACATCGCCGTCGAAGCGGAACTCGTGGCCGGTGCGGGGATCGCCACGAGTCGGCCTCATGTCCACAGTGGACCGTGGGTCGTGTGCGCGCTTTGCGACGTGGCGCATGCCGAGTTCGGCCGCGTCCCGCTCCACCTCGTCGCTGAGCGCGGCGGCCGTCGCCCGGTCCCCGGCCGAGTCGCGGCTGAGCAGCGCCGCGGCCAGGTCGGCCCGTGCCTCGATCGACCACGGCCGGGCGTGCAGCGCGTCGGCGGAGCGCCGGGCGGCGGTGAATCCGGCGATGGCGTCGTCCCACCGCCTCTGGGCAGCGTCCAACCTGGCCAGCCAGAGCGACACCGGGCCGCCGATGTCGCAGCCGAGCAGTGCCACCAGCCACTGCCCGGCGTACGGGGTGAGTGCCGCCCGCGCCCGCTCGCATGCCTCGGACTCCCGCGTGGCCGCCGCGAGCTGGGCCTGGAAACGCAGCCACAGCGGCGTGAAGGTGCCGGGATACGGCCCCTCGTCGCGGTACCGCTGCGCCGCCTCGATGTCGCCGCGCTGCACCGCCACGATCGCCTCGACCAGTCGCGGGTACGGGTAGCCGTGCCCGGGCAGCTCGCGATGCAGCTCATCGAGCTCGTCGAACCGGCCCTCCTGCAGCAGCAGCGCCCAGCGGATGTGCTTCATCATGAACATGTGCGCGGTCTGGTCGACGTGCGGTTCGGGGAAGTTCGCCGCACGCTCGTAGGTCTCGTGCGCCTCGCCGAAGTGGCCCGTCAGGGTGGCGATGATGGTCCGGTCCATGAGCGCACCGACGCGCATCCGGGGTTGACCGGCGCGCTCCACCATGGCGAAGAACGCGTGGAGTTGGGCGAGGTAGCGGGGGTCATCCTGTTCCAGCAGTGCCACCCACCTCAGCGAGGCGGCGACCTGCTCCATGTCGTGATCGGCGGTGCGCCGCGCCAGGTCCGCGAGCTCGCGCGTGAGCTGCTCCCGCTCCACCGCGGTGCCGAGGCCCCAGATCGTGTCGTGCCTCGACCACAGGCTGAAGCCCAGCGCCTCGTCGTCGTGGCCGCTGCGGGCGAGGGTGTCGAGCTGAGTGGTCAGGTCCAGTGCGAGACGATCGAGGGACGGTGGACCGCTGTCCCCGATCAGCCGGCGATGTGCCTCGACGAGCAGCCCGGCCACGAAATCGGGCCGCCCGTCCGGCTCGCCGAACCGATGGCCGGTGAGCGCCACCCGTGCCAGCAGCTCGGGGTCGTCGAGCTCGCGAGCCGCCGCGGCCGCATCCGCCAGGTGGGACCAAGCCTCGTCCCGATCTCCCCGGTGATGCAGGGTTCGGCCAAGATCGAGGGCGATCAGCACCCGCCGGCGCCGGTGCGTCAATCCCAGTGCCCGGCGCAGATGACCGATCGACTCCTCGACCGCCAGCCTGCTTGCCGCGTCGCGCGCCGCGGCAAGCAGGTGCTCGACGACGGTGTCCGGGGCGAGCTCCGCGTTGGCCAGGTAGGCGTGCCCGGCCAGGTCGGCCGGGAGGATCCGGCCGCGAATCGCGGGGGTGTGGCCCAGCGCCCGCACCACGGCGGCGTGCCGCTTGCGCGCGTCCGCCTCGTCGAGCGAGTCGTACAAGGTTTCCCGCACCAGGTCGTGGTCGAAGGCGAACCGGTCACCGTCGAGCGCCCGCACCAGGCGAACCGCGCACGCCTGGTCGAGCAGTTGGTCCACCCCGGACGCCGGGGTCACCGCGACGGCCGAGAGCAACTCGCGGTGGAACTCCTGGCCGATCACGGCCGCGGCGGTGAGCAACTCGACGACCTGCGCCGGCAACAGCGACAGCCGGCGCGCCACCGCTTCCCGCACCCCGGGAGCGACCGCGGTGACCGATCCGCCGCTGCCCCACAGCCGCGCGGTCTGCTCGACGAAGAACGGGTTGCCGCCGGTCCGCCGGTGGACCTCGGCTACCAGGTCCGCCTCCGGCTCTCGGCCGACCGTGCGTGCCACCAGCGCACCGACGCCGACCCGATCGAGGCCGGTCAGCGTCACCGTGGTGGCCCTCGCCGCAAGTGACGTGAGCAGCGGATGGTCGGCCGGCTCAACCTCGGCGTCCCGGTAGGTGCCGACAAGCAGCAGCCGCTCGAACCAGGTGTGCCGAGCGGCGAACTCCAGCAATGTGAGCGAGGCGCCGTCGGCCCAGTGCAGGTCGTCGAGCACGACCACGACCGGCCGGGTCCGCGACCCAGATACCAGCGCCGATGTCACGGCGTCATACAGCGCGAAGTCCCCGGCCGGACCAGCGCCGACCCCCTCGCCGAGCAGTGCCGACAGCGGACCGGCCGCCGCTTCGTCCGGACACGCGGCGCGCAGGCGTCGCACGACCTGCACCCACGGCCAGTAGCCCGGCGCGCTGTCGGAGTCCCAGCACGACCCGGTGAGCACCAGGGCACCCCTCGTCCGTGCCTCCTCCGCAGCGGCCGTGACAAGGGTCGTCTTGCCGATCCCAGCGTCCCCGGTAACCAGCACGAGCCCGCCGTGGCTCTCGGCCGTCCGGCCGATCGCGGCCCGCAGAACCCCGACCGGGTGGTCCCGCCCGATAAGCATGCGCCCAAGCTACCGACGACGCGCTACACAGCGGAACGTGCCGAGGCCAGGTCTTCCGCTAGATCGAATCTGGCGGATCTCGCGCCCGGTCTCGCGCTTCGTGGGCATGGCAGCCGTGACAACTCGTCGCTACGACAGAAGGGGAAACGATGGATCGCTTCGTGGCATCGAAGGACGGCACCCTGATCGCACACACCCGCGACGGTGCGGGGCCGCCCATCGTTCTGGTGGGCGGAGGTCTTGACGACGGCACGGAGAACACGCCGCTCGTTCCCGAGCTGAGCCGGTCTTTCACCATGTACAACTACGCCCGCCGCGGCCGCGGCGGCAGCGGTGACACCCCGCCCTACTCGCTGGAGCGCGAGATCGAGGACCTCGATGCAGTGATCACCGTGGCCGGCGGTTCGGCGCACCTGTACGGCGTCTCCTCTGGCGGCGGGCTCGCCCTGGAGGCCGCGGCCGCCGGGCTCCCGGTGGGCCGGATCGCGGTGTACGAGGTGCCATACTGCGTGGCACCCGACACGCTGTCACGGGCACAGGACTTCGTGGCGGGCCTCGGACCGCTGCTGGCCCAGGACCGCCGCGGCGACACGATCGCGCACTTCATGCGCTTCGCCGGTGCGTCCGAAGAGGACATCGAACAGGGACGCAACCATCCCATGTGGGCGGCGAGCGAGGCTCTGGCACACACGCTCGCCTACGACACCGCCTGCATGGCGAACTACGACCTGCCGACCGAGCGGTTCGCGACGATCAGGCAACCGACACTGGTGGCTACCGGTTCGCAGCCCAACCCCGTCATGAACGCCCTACCACCGGACTTCTTCGAGCGGGCCGCCGACGCTATCGCTGCCTGCGTCCCGCAGGCCGAGCGCCACACCTTCGCCGGCGAGGGGCACGTCGCCGACCCAGCGGCCGTCGCCCCGGTGCTGCGGCGGTTCTTCACAGTCTGAAGGTTCTTGAGGTGCCGTACCCCGCTGCGATCGCCGACTGGGCCGCCAGGTGCGCGACCTCAACGACGCCGACCCTTCCTGGTGTTGCGACTCAGGAACAGGTCGAGCAGCGCGTCGGCGTAGTCGGCATCGG
Organism: uncultured Actinomycetota bacterium; assembly: GCA_963727495.1. GTDB lineage: Bacteria > Actinomycetota > Actinomycetes > Mycobacteriales > Pseudonocardiaceae > Actinophytocola. The sequence continues at coordinate 718,470 of CAVSGQ010000006.1, forward strand.
TTCGCATCCCGGTCACGAGCAGGCGGTAGTAGAGCGCGCCGTAAAGAGCGTCGACGACGAGGCCGGGGTCGACGTCCGGATGGAGCTCTCCTCTGTGCCTGCCCCGCTCGATGACCTCGATCGCGCCGCGGCGGCGGCCGGAGTGGAAGCGCTCGCGGAACATCACCGCCAAGTGCTCGTCGTCCTGGATCTCGGCGACGAGCGAGCGGAGCGTGTTGCCCGCGACCGTGTCGTTCATCGCTGTGATCACGCCCCTCAGCTGCTGGACCAGGTCCTCGCGGACCGAGCCGGTGTCGGGGAAGCCGATCCGCGGCATCGCCTCCTCGAGAAACGCGTCGAGCACGACGGCGCCCTTGGTCGGCCACCAGCGATAGATCGTCGCCTTACTCGTTCGGGCCTCCGCGGCGATCGCATCGACGGTCAGCTGCGCGAAGCTGCCGCGGGTCAGCAACTCGTTGGTGGCACGCAGGATGGCGACCCGGATCCGCTCGCTGCGTGGCCGGCCCCTGCCGCCGGGTGTCGCAGAGCTCTTGGTCACCCGAATAACGATACTCGACGTTCAGTTTCGCTACCGGTGACCCGGGTAGCCAGGGACGAACGCCGCTACCCGGTCGACAGGAGATTCCGACATGACGGACAGCAACACCTCCGAGCCCGGTCGCGTGTGGTTCGTGACCGGCGCCTCCAGCGGCTTCGGCCACGCCATCGGCGAGGCGGTGCTGGCGCACGGCGACCGTCTCGTCGCCACGGCGCGCGACCTCGACGCGGTCCGGGACCTCACCGACCGCCGACCCGCCCAGGCGCTTGCGCTGCGGCTGGACGTCACCGATGCCGATGCGGCCAGGGCGGCCGTCGACGAGGCGGTCTCCCGGTTCGGCCGGCTGGACGTCGTCGTCAACAACGCCGGCTACGGCCACGTCGGCGCGATCGAGGAGCTGACCGATGCCGAACTGCGACAGCAGCTCGACGTCAACCTGCTCGGCGTTGTCAACGTCACCCGCGCGGCGCTGCCCGCGATGCGCACGCAGCGTTCGGGCCACCTGGTGCAGATGTCCTCGCTGAACGGGGTCACGGGCCAGGCCGGCGCCGGCTACTACGCGGCGAGCAAGTTCGCCGTCGAGGGCTTCTCGGAGTCCCTCGCCGACGAGGTTGCACCACTGGGGGTCACGGTGACGATCGTCGAACCCGGCCCGCATCGCACCCGTTTCCTCGACGACACCTCCGCGAGGTGGGCCGAGCCGATGCCGGACTACGCCGGAACCGTCGGCCGCAGCCGGGAGATGCTTCAGGAGATGGACGGCCGCCAGCCCGGCGACCCGGCCCGCGCCGCTCGGGCGATCATCCGGGCGGTCGAGTCCGACGAACCGCCACGCCGCCTGCCGCTCGGCCGGATGGCGCTGGACACCATCCGGGCGACGCTCAACACCCGGCTCGTCGAGCTCGACGTCTGGGCCGAGCTCACCGCCTCGAGCGACTTCCCCCAGGACGTGACCGACAGCGAAGCCCGGTGACCGGACCCGCCGACGATGTCCGACGTCGAGCAGCGTCACCGGCGGTGGTGGAGCGCGAGGGCGTGCCCGGCCTGGTCCGCCGGGTCGGGTACGCCAAACGGCACCTGACCCCGGCACTCACCGCGGAGCTCGGGATCGGGGCGCTGGCTCTGTCGTTCGCCGAGTCTTCGCGTTCGCCTCGTCCGCCAGTTCTACGACACGATCCGCGCGGTGTTCGGGAGCCGGGCGGGGTGAGCACGCAGCCGCCGTCCCGTGACCCGCTCGATCCGGTCTTTCCGCCGACCTCGCCGTCGACGAGGAGCAGGTCAACGTGGAGCGCCCGCAGCGCTAGCGAGGACAAACGACGTTGACGGGCGACGAGCGGCGGCCATCCTCGGCGACGAGGTGGGGCCAACACTCACTCCTGAACAGGCCCGCGAAGATCGGGAAGTGGGGCCCAAACTCACCCGTATGTGGGTCCAAAACTCATTCTTGAAGCCAGCCCTGGGACCGTCACACACCGTTGGTGCCCGTCCGCTGTGACTGGAACACCACAACGGTATCCGGCGGTCGCAGCGGGGTGTGGTGGGGAGGCGCTGGAGCGGGGGTCCGGTGCGGGGGCGGCGGAGAGGTCGCGGGGCGGGCGAGTGAGCCGAGCGCGGCGGGAGGCTGCGCGGCCCGGCGGGGCGCAGGCGCGGAGCTGGAGCCGGGCTGGGCGCTGGAGGCGCTGGTCGAGCCGGAGACGCGGGGCGACCGATGAGCCGCTGCGCTGGACACGAAGTCGACGCACTGGCGGGGAGCTGGCAGGCGGGCAGCGGTGCACGAGACGGGTGGCCAGGTGCTGACGGGGCGGTACGGCTGCAGGGCAACGCCAAGACCATCGAGGGGAGCAGCACCGACCGGACGCCAGTTCGGGTACTCAACGAGGAGGTGGCGCGTGGAGGCGGGAGGTGTAGCGTGGACGCGAAGAAGGAGAGATCGGAACTCAGGAACGGCGGCGAGGGATGGGGCGGCGGGGAGCGGGGGGTCAGCGTGCAGACTCCCGACGAGGAGCTGGGCAAGGACCGACGGGATCTACGATGAGCGCGAACGCCGGCTGGGTGAACGTGGGAGGACCACGACACCGGCGCGTTGCGTACCGTGCGGCTGGTGGAACAGGCAGGGCGAGCGGCCTACGGGGCGCGACGGCGCTACGATCACCGCGATTCCGGCGGGTCAACGGCACGGCTGCGGCGGAAGACCGGGCTGGCCGCTTCGCCGCGAGGCCGGCCTGGAGACACCGTGCTGCACCTGCGCCGGGACCAAAGTGGACAGGATAGAGCACGGCTGTTCTCCGCGATCACCATGAACTGGCGGGAAGACCGCTGATCAGCCATGAGAGATCCGGATCAGCGCACACACAACGGCTGACGTGAAAGCGTTGGAACGGAACTAAGGATAAGATAGAAAGGAATGAAAAAAAAAAAAAAAAAAATAACCCGTATCCTGGACAGCATGAGCGAGGAGCCCGTCACCGTGTCAGCCGATGGCTTGGCGTCCTGGAACGACGCGGTTCACCGTGCCGAGCAGGGCGACACGGTGGCCGTGATCGCGCACGGCGAGCACGTGGCCGACGTCGTGCCCTCTGGCGAGCTGGAGCGCTTGCGCGAGACTATCGACGTGCTGTCCGATACTGACCTGATGCACGACATCCGAGACGGTCTCGCCGACCTCGAAGCGGGCCGCGTGGTGTCAGCCGAAGACGTTGCGGGTGATTTGCGTGCGCGGCCAGCCCATTGAACTACAAGATCGCATTTACTTCCACCGCTCGACGCAACATGAATCGCCTTTCTGCGCCTGTTGCTACAGCCATCCTTGAGCACATCATCGGCCCGATAGCCGACAACCCTCACCGTCTCGGAAAGCCGCTGAATGAGCCGTTCGCCGGTTTGCGGAGCGCGCGACGTGGCGAGTATCGAATTCTCTACGTCATCAACGACGACGAACGCGCCGTCACCATCGTGGCCGTCCGGCACCGCCGCAACGCCTACGACCCGCCCGTCCCACGCGGATGAAGGGAGCGCGCAGGAAGGGAGCAGGTGAAGGGAGGCACCCCTGCACTGAGGTTCCCCCAGACCGTGCAGGCATGGACCAAAAGGGCTCACTGACGCATCCGTGGGTGGCTTCGGCGCGCTGACGTGGTGACACGCCGTCTCCTGTCTAGGTTTCGACCTTGCTGAAGGAATCGGAACCGGTGACGGGAGGACGGCGTGTCGGGCGCCAGGGTATGGCGCGCGCTGGCGGGGGTCGAGCACGCGGTGAAGGTGACATCACCCGCACGCAGCGCCGCGACCTCGCTCGAACTACGGCGCGCCGGAGACACCGTCCGAGGCTGCGCAAAACAAACCGTACGGGTGTCCGTGATAAATTGTGAGACGGACAGTCCATCATGGACACTCCGCAAGCCGCTGACCTGCGGATATGGCGCGCCCGAAGGGATTCGAACCCCTAACCTTCTGATCCGTAGTCAGATGCTCTATCCGTTGAGCTACGGGCGCATGTTCAGTTGTCATCCGGCGAGCCGGATGGCGGAGGCTCCGGGATTTGAACCCGGGAGGGGTTGCCCCCAACCGCATTAGCAGTGCGGCGCCATAGACCAGACTAGGCGAAGCCTCCCGGGGCCCCAGGCCGCTCGGCGGTCAGCCTACAGGGGGCCTCGATCGTGCTGCAAAGTGACCTCACCCGGGTAGTGAGAGGAACGCTCGCAGCGAGTCCGGGTTCGCCAGCGCGTCCCGGCTCACCGCCCGCTCCGGTGGGGTGCCGGCCAGGATCTTCTTCACCGGGACCTCGCACTTCTTGCCGTTCAGGGTCCTGGGCACCTCGGCCACCTCGATGAAGCGGTCCGGGACGTGCCGCGGCGACAGGGCGCTCCGCAACGCCGCCTTCAGCCTCGGCTCCAGTGTGGCGAGGTCCACACCGTCGGCCAGCACCAGGAAGCACAGCAGCTCCCCCTCGACGTTCCCGGACGTGTCGATGACCAGGGAGTCCGCCACCTCGTCGAAGCCCTCGACCACCCGGTAGAACTCGCTGGTCCCCATCCGGACGCCGCCCCGGTTGAGCGTCGAGTCGCTGCGGCCGTAGATCACCGCCGAGCCGCGGTCGGTGATGCGGATCCAGTCGCCGTGCCGCCAGGTGTTCGGGTACGGCTCGTAGTACGCCTCGTGCAGCCTGCTGCCCGACGGGTCGTTCCACAGGTGGATCGGCATCGACGGCATCGGCCGGGTGATGACCAGCTCACCCACCTCCTCCACCAGCTCCTTGCCCTGCTCGTCGTAGGCGGCCACGGCCGCGCCGAGCATGCGGCAGCTCAGCTCGCCGAGCCACACCGGGACGTCCGGCGACGCGCCGACGAACGCCGTGCACAGGTCCGTCCCGCCCGACACCGAGCAGATCTGCACCCCGGCCCCCACCTCGTCGGCGATCCACCGGAAGCCTTCGGGGCTCAGCGGCGCACCGGTCGACCCGAGCGCGCGCAGCGCCGTCAGGTCGTGCGAGCGCCCGGGGGTCAGGTGCTGCTTGAGGCAGGACTGGATGTAGGGCGCCGACGTCCCGAAGTACGTCACCCGGTGCCGCTCGGCCAGCCGCCACAGCGTGGACAGGTCCGGGTGCGCCGGGCTGCCGTCGAACATCACCACCGTCGAGCCGACCAGCAGGCCGGAGATGAGGAAGTTCCACATCATCCAGCCCGTCGTGGTGAACCAGAAGAACCGCTCGCCCGGCCCGAAGTCGCAGTGCAGCGCGAGCTCCTTGAGGTGCTCCAGCACGATCCCGCCGTGCCCGTGCACGATGCCCTTCGGCAGCCCGGTCGTCCCGGACGAGTACAGCACCCACAGCGGGTGGTCGAACGGGACCGCCTCGAACGACAGCTCCGCGTCCTCGTGCGCGGCCAGCAGGTTCGACCACGGGATCGCGCCCTCCAGCTCCGCCTCCGCGGACAGGTAGTCGATCAGCACCGTGGCACGCAGCGACGGGATCTCCTCGCGCAGCCGCTGGACCGTGGGCCGCACGTCGAACGCGCGTCCGTTGTAGACGTAACCGTCCACCGCGAACAGCACCACCGGCTCGATCTGGGCGAACCGGTCCGCGACGGCCCGCACCCCGAAGTCGGGCGAGCACGACGACCACGTCGCGCCCAGGCTCGCCGCCGCCAGGAACGCCACCAGCGTGCGCGGGGTGTTCGGCGCGAGCGCGACCACCCGGTCGCCCCGCCGCACGCCCAGCTCGACCAGCGCGGCACGCACCGCCGCGACCTGCCGGCGCAGCTCGCCGTAGGTCACCAGCTCGGACAGCCCGTCCTCCCGCTCGAAGATCACCGCCAGGTCGTCGTCCGCCTTGCCCGGGCCTTCGCCCAGCGCGTGCTCGGCGTAGTTCAGCGTCGCGCCGGGGAACCACTGCGCGCCGGGCATCGCGTCGCTGCCGAGCACCCGGGACGGCGCCGCGTGGAACCGGACCCCCAGGAACTCGGCCAGCGCCCCCCAGAACCCCTCGAGGTCGGTCGTCGACCACTCCCACAGCGCCGCGTAGTCCGCCGCGTCCACACCGCGCTCGGCACGCAGCCACGCACGGAACGCCGACATCCGGCTGGCCGCCACCCGCGACGGGTCCGGGCGCCACAACAGCTCTGGAGTGGTGGTCATGACACCAGTTCATATCCCATCTCGCGGGGCCTGGCCATGGTGCCCGCGCACACACCTCGCCTCAGCCGGCCCGGCGCTGCGCCAGGATCTGCTCCCGCAGGATGTCCGCGTGCCCGCAGTGCTGGGCGAGCTCCCGGATGAGGTGCAGGTGGATCCACCGGAGGGTCAGCGGGCCGAGCCGGTGGCCGGTGACCACGTCGTCGAGGGCCAGCCGGGACGCGGTCCGCGCCGACTCGTCGCACACCCGCAGGTGCGCCTCGCGGACGGAGGCGACGGTGTCCTCGTCGGTGAGCACGAAGGACTCGTCGACGGTGGCCGGCAGGCCCAGCTCCTCGCGCGGGGTGCCGCTGACCGCCTCGACGAACCACACGTACTCGGCGTAGGTGGCGTGCTTGACCAGCCCGAGCAGCGTCGTGCGGGACGGCACCAGGCTTCGCCGGGCCTCGGCCTCGGTGAGCCCGTCGAGCGAGTCGTTCAGCATCCTGCGGTGGGCGTCGAGGAACACCTCCAGCTGGTGGCGCTCGTCGACGGTGAGGACCTCGTTCGGCTTCGCGGTGTGCATGCTCATGCTCCTGCCGGCAGGGTGGCGATCAGATCGGTCAGGCGTTGCCCGATGCGCGTGGTGTCCGCGGGCGCGACCGTCAGCCACTCGACCCGGTCGCGGGCCACCTCGACGTGCGCGAGGTAGCGGCCCGCGGCGGTGTCGAACCAGTTCACCACCGGGGTGCGGCTGCGCCGGCCGACGGCGTCGACGGTGTTCGCGGCGAGCTGGCCGCCGCCGTGCCGGGCGGACTCGACCAGGGTGACCACCGTGCGCAGGTCCCGGCCGCTCACCCCGCCGGTGGTCAGCGCGCGTTCCAGCCCCGCGTAGCCCGACCGCTGGTAGGAGTCGATCGCCTCGTCGAACACCTCGCGCGGCAGCCGCGCCGCGCCGCCCGGGCCCGGCTTCTCGTCCGGCACCAGCGCGAGCACCGCGGGAACGGCCTTGCCCTCGCGCACCGGGACGACCCGGACCTCGTCGTCGGTCTGCGCCGCGAGCACGCCGTCCGCGCCGTGCTCGGCCGCGAGCACCCGCACGTACTCGCCGACCGACAGCTGCCCGTCGACGGTGAACGCGCCGCGCACCAGCGAGGTCAGCAGCCGCTCCAGCCGCGGCGAGAGCGCCTCGCCGTCGTGCAGACCCTTGGCGCGCAACGACTCCCGCACCTGCTCGCGCAGCACGGCGCGCTCGTCCATGGTCTCGCCGGCGGACGCGACGTCGATCGGGTAGGGCATCTCCCCGAGGCCGAGGTGCTCCCAGATGAAGTCGAACTCCAGGTGGGACAGGCTGGTCACGCCGGACAGCATGCCGCAGGCGGGTCGCGTTCAGCGCAAGTGGGCGTCGAACCAGTTGAGCATCCGTTGCCAGGCCTCGAACGCGCCGTCGGGGTGGATGTCGAAGCGGTGGTCCGCGGCCGGGAACAGCACCACGTCGCTCGCGGTCTCCGAGCGGCTCGCGGCCTCCCGGAGCTTGGCCACGTCGTCGGCGAACTTGTCCCCGTAGAGCCCGAGCCACGGGCAGCGCAGCTCGCCGGCCACCTCGACCAGCGGGGGCAGCCCGGGCGAGAGCGGCCGCATGATCCCGCTGCCGCCGGCGACCGACACCGCGGCGCCGATGTCGCGGCGGGCGGCGACGACGAGCGCGACCGCGCCGCCCATCTCGAAGCCGACCACGCCGATCCGGTCCGCGCCGATCCCGTGCTGGGCCAGCCAGCCGAACGCGATGTCGGTGTCGGCCAGCACCGACGCCCCGGACAACCCGTACACCCGGTCGGCCGCGAGCACGTCGTCGACCTCGGAGGACCCGTCCTCGCCGTGGTAGATGTGCGGCGCCACCACCAGCCAGCCGTCGGCGGCCAGGCCGTCGGCCAGGGCCCGGACCGTCTCGGTGATCCCGCGAGCCTCGTGCAGTACGACCAGCCCGCCGCGGATCACCCCGGGGGGCTCGGCGATGGTCATCCGGAGCGCGCGCCCGTCGACCAGCCGGACAGGTTCGGTGCGGGTGCCTGACATCTCGATACCCAATCATGTGGAGGTGAACACGAGTCAACGAATCCGACCCGAATGGAGTAATCAGCCGACCAGCAGCTGCACGATGGCGGCGACACCGACCAGAACGATCAGCCCGCGCAGCCACACCGGGCGCAGCCGCCGCGCGTAGCGCGCGCCGATCTGCCCACCGAGCACCGAGCCGGCCGCGAGCAGCACGACCGCCAGCCATGCCACGTCCGCGACGAACACGAAGACCACACCGGACACCAGGTACGCGGTCGCGGTCAGCACGTTCTTCACCGCGTTGAGCCGCTGCAGGTGCTCGTCGATGGTGATGCCCATCAACGCCAGCGTGATCACGCCCTGTGCGGCGCCGAAGTATCCGCCGTAGATGCCGGTGGCGAAGACGCCGAGCAGCAGCCACGGTCCGCCGTGCTCGGGGCGGGACGGTCGCGCGGCGAGCCGGCGCGCGATCCGCGGCTGGAGCACGACCAGCACCACGGCGAGCAGGATCAGCACGGGCACGAACGTCTCGAACGCGCCGGGCGGCAGCACGAGCAGCAGCACCGCGCCGATCAGCGAGCCGACCGCGGTGACCGCGGCCAGCCGCAGCGCCCGGGCACGCTGGCCGGCGAGCTCACGCCGGTAGCCGAACGCGCCGCTGACCGAGCCGGGCAGCAGCCCGATCCCGTTGGAGACGTTGGCCACCACCGGCGGGTAGCCGACCGCGAGCAGCACCGGGAAGGTGACGAGCGTGCCGGACCCGACGGCGGTGTTCATGGTGCCGGCGACCACGCCCGCGACGGTGACGACCACCCCTTCCAGCGGCGTCACCGGGGCGCGAACACGCAGAACTCGTGGCCCCGCGCGCTGCACCACCGGTCGGCGAGCGGGTGGTGGTCGTTCGCGTCGAGGACCAGGTCCCTGAACCGTGCTGCCATGCCGGGAATCGTCGCACGTGGACCGACGGGGGCCGGCCGGTCCCGGCTGTGCGATTCCACACGGAAACACCCGGGGGCGGCCCGCTCGGGCCGCCCCCGGGGCACCGGTCAGCCGCCGAGCGTGCGGAACAGGTCGGTGTGGTCGTTGGTGCCGAGGACACGGGCGGCACCCGGGCCGGCGCCCCACACCGGGACGACCGCGCCGGTGTGCTGCTGGCTGGGCGCGACCCGGGCCGGCGCGGCACCCTCGCCGCCGTAGCCGGCGGTGCCGTAGGTGAGGGTGAGGGTCTGGCCGTCCTTGGTCACCAGGTTGGTCGAGTACCCGGTCGGCAGGCCCGACCCGCCGGCGTCCTCGGACACGATCTGGCTGGTGTGCGAGTGGTCGGCGGTGACGATCACCATCGTGTCCGGGTGGTGGCGCTGGTAGTCCAGCGCGACACCGACGGCGGCGTCGAACGCGACCGTCTCGCCGAGCTGGCCGCAGGCGTTGGTGGCGTGGTCCTGCTTGTCGATCGACGCGCCCTCGACCTGCAGGAAGAAGCCGCGCCGGTTCTCCAGCAGCGAGATCGCCTTCGAGGTCATCTCGGCCAGGCTCGGCTCGTTCGCCGGCCGGGCGCCCTCGGTGCACGGGGCCGGGGTGTTGCCCTTGCCCAGCGCGGCGGACGGGCCGCTCCACTCCAGGGACATGGTGCCGCCGGTGAACAGGCCCAGCACCGGCCGGCGCCGGTCGGCCGTGCGCAGGCCGGCCGCGTCGGTGACGTACTGGTAGCCCTGCCGCCGCGCCGAGTCCACCACCGTTCCGCCCGCGTCACGGCCGCCGGTGACGGTCTGCTCGAACCGGCCTCGGCCGCCACCGAGCAGCACGTCCACCCCGTGGTCGACCTCCTGCTCGGCGATGGAGCCGGGGCCGCCGGCCGCCTTCGTCTCGGTCGGGCAGGCGGCCATGTCGGCCGGGCCCTGGCAGCCGCGCAGCGAGATGTGCGAGGACTGCACGGCCGGGGTCGCGTCGGTGATCTCGGCGGTGGACACGTTGCCGACCTTCATGCCGCGCTTCCTCGCCCGCTCCATCACGGTCTCGTAGTTCGTGCCCGGCACCCCGATCGCGCTGCTCGGCCCCTGCGAGATGCGCTCGTCGATCGTCTTGCGTCCGGTGGCCCACATGGTGCCGGTGGACGCCGAGTCGGGGTCGTAGTCCGGCAGGTACGGCGGCGCCCCGGCCGGCTTGACCGACCAGGTGGTGTCGAACCCGGTGTAGGGCATCCGGTCGACGTTGAGCGGGTTGCGCACGCCCTGGTAGTACCGGGCGGCGGTGATCTCCTGGGTGCCCATGCCGTCACCGATCAGCACGATCACGTTCTTCGGGGACTTTCCGTGCGACCCGCCGTTGCCCCGGTGGGACGTCACCGGGCCGTCCGCCACCGCGGTGCCCGCCCCGACGGCGACCGCGATCGCGCCGAGGGCGAGCGCGGTCATGGCGCTGCGTCTTCTCATGCTCTGGCCTTTCAGCTGGGATATGACCAGGCCGGACGCTAGGCGCCGCAGGGGGACGGGACGTGTCCTGCGGGAGGACGGCACATGACGTCTGTCCGCCTCGTCACGGCGCCGGTCACGGGCGCGGTGGCGAGGCCTTGGCGAGCCACCGGAAGGGTCCGCCGGCGTCGCGGTCGGCGTCGGTGTAGCCGGCGTGGCCGAACAGCGCCAGCGACGCGGCGTTGTCCTCGTGCACGTTGGCCAGGATGGTGGCCGGCTCGTGGCGGGCGTGCAGCGCGCCCTCCGCGACGGACAGGATGCGCCCGCCCAGGCCGGCGCCGCGGTCGGGCGGCGCGACGGTGACGCTGACCTCCCAGGCGTCCGCCCCGACGCGGTCGAAGCGGGCGGTGCCGACCGGGTGGTCGGTCTCGGCCACGAGCAGCAGGCGGTCGGGGTCGGCGACGGCCCGGGCCAGCCACGTCCGGTGCACCGGCTCGGCCACCGGCTGGTGCCCGCGCGACCAGGCCAGCGTCTCGGGGTCGTTGCGCCACGCCAGCAGCAGCTCCGCGTCGGACCCGGTGGCCTCGCGGACGGTCACCTCGCAGGCGTCGAGGATGCGGCCGGCGCCGCGCCCGTCCACGGCCGCCGCCCCCGCCCGGGCGAGCGCGGCGCGGGCGGCCGGGTCCACGAGCAGCCCGCGCAGCACCGGTGCGGCCGCGGCCAGGTCGGCGACCGTGCCCAGGCCGGCGGCCAGGCCCTGGCCGACCGCGGCGCGGTAGCCGGCGGCCTGGTTGTCGGCGATCCGGACCAGGGCGGCGGGCACCCCGAGGTGGCACAGCTCCAGCAGCGTCACCCCGGCCGCGCTGACCACCAGGTCGGCCCCGGCGAGCAGGGCGGGCAGGCCGGGCGCCGGCGGCGTCACGGTGAACCGCTGGCCGGGTCCGGGCTCGACGGACACCTCCGCGGCGGAGATCGCCCGGACCGACATCGGCACGCCGGTGTCGCGCAGCGCGGCCAGCGCCGCCGGCACCGCGCCGGCCCCGGCGCCGCCGCCCATCACCACGACCACCCGCGGCGGGCCACCGGGGCGCGGGCCCGCCCGGGCGGCCAGCACCTCGCCGCGCAGCGGCGCGAACCGGGGGCCGCGCAGCACCACCGGCGAGCCGTCCGGCGGCCGGGGCTCGGCGACGAGGTTCGCGTCCACCACGACGTCCGCCGCGCGCCGCCCGAACCGGCCGTCCTCCACGGACACCAGCCGGGCCACCGCGCGCACCTCCGGCAGCTCGCCGAGCCCGTAGTGGTCCACCAGCACGACGTCCGCGCCGACCTCGGCCGCCCGCGCCGCGAGGGGGCCGCCGGGCAGGCACGGCACGTCCAGCTCGGCGAGCCGGTCGAGCAGCCAGCCCGCGCCGCCGGCCTCGCCGGCCAGGACCGCCCGCCAGCCCCGCGCGACCGCGGCCTCGGCCAGCGCCACGCACCGCGACAGGTGCCCGACGCCGATGGCCGGCCCCGCGTCGGCGCGCAGCAGCAGCGTCGTCATGCCGTCGGCAGGGTCTTCTGCACGACCTCGGCGTTCAGCGCGACCAGGTCCGGCCGCGTGCGCAGCAGCGCCACCACGTCCCGCCAGCGCGGCGCCCCGCCGCCCAGCTCCGCGACGACCGCGTCGAGCAGCGCCGCGTCCTGCGCGGTGTCCAGGGTGACCCGCAGGTCGGAGTGGTCCTCGCCGGCGACGACGCCCGCGCACCGGTACACCGACGGCCGGGTGTGGATCCCCGAGGTGACGTGCTCGCGGTGCCCGCCGGTGGCGGTCGCGTGCTGCTCGGCGAGCACGTCGCGGCGCACCAGCTCGGCGTCGAACCCGCGCGGCAGGGTGCGCACCAGGACGTTGCTCACGTACTGCAGGTCCGGGTCGGCCAGCCAGATCCCGGCGACCTGGGCGATCAGCGCCGGGTCGTGCAGCGGGCAGTCGGCGGTCAGCCGGACCACCGCGTCGCACGGGTGGGTGCGGGCGGCCAGCTCGTAGCGGTCGAGCACGTCGTCGAGCGGGCCGCGAACCACCGCCGCACCGCAGCGCGCGGCCTCCTGCGCGACCGCGTCGTCGTCGGGCGCCGAGGACGTCGCGACGATCACCGTGCCGACGTTCGCGGTGTGCGCGGCGGCCCGGACGACCCAGCTCAGGACGCTGCGGCCGGCCAGCGGCCGGAGCACCTTGCCGGGCAGCCGGGTGGACGAGAGCCGTGCCTGGATGACCGCGTTGACTCGCACGGGTGCCATGATGGCGCACCGGCAGCCGCCAGATCTCACGGAGGTAACGATGGCTTTGCTGGATGGGGCCAGCATCCTGCTCACCGGCGGGACGGGGTCGTTCGGCAAGGCGTTCATCGCGTACGCGCTCGAGCACCTCAACCCGCGCCGCCTGGTGGTGCTCTCCCGCGACGAGCTCAAGCAGTACGAGGCGCGCCGGCTGTTCGACGACGACCCGCGACTGCGCTGGTTCATCGGCGACGTGCGTGACCGGCGGCGGCTGGAGCGCGCGATGCACGACGTCGACTACGTGGTGCACGCCGCCGCGCTCAAGCAGGTCGACACCGCGGAGTACAACCCGTTCGAGTACGTGCAGACCAACGTGACCGGATCGCAGAACGTGATCGAGGCGGCCATCGACTGCGGCGTGCGCAAGGTCGTGGCGCTGTCCACGGACAAGGCGTCGAGCCCGATCAACCTCTACGGCGCGACCAAGCTGTGCGCCGACCGGCTGTTCATCAGCGGCAACCACTACGCCGCCGGGCACCCGACCCGGTTCTCGGTCGTGCGCTACGGCAACGTGATGGGCTCGCGCGGCAGCGTCATCCCGTTCTTCCGCTCGCTGGCCGAGCGGGGCGAGGCGCTGCCGATCACCGACCTGCGGATGACCCGGTTCTGGATCACGCTGCCGCAGGCGGTGGCGTTCGTGGTCGGCTCGTTCGACCTGATGCACGGCGGCGAGCTGTACGTGCCGCGGATCCCGAGCATGCGGATCGTGGACCTGGCCCGGGTGATCGCGCCGGACAGCCCGATGAAGGAGGTCGGCGTGCGGCCCGGGGAGAAGCTGCACGAGGAGATGATCGCGCCGGACGACTCGCGGCGGACGCTGCTGCTGGGCGACCGGTACGTGGTGATGCCGCACATCGCGGGCTGGGGCTACGAGCCGCCGGAGGCGGGCCGGCCGGTGCCGGAGGGGTTCGCGTACCGGTCGGACACCAACGACCTGTGGCTGTCCGACGACGACCTGCGCGCCCTGGTCGAGCAGTATGGGTGAGCTCCTCCCCTACGGCCGTCAGTCCATCGTGGAGCAGGACGTGGCCGCGGTGGCGGCCGTGCTGCGCGGTGACTGGCTGACCACCGGCCCCGCGGTCGACCGCTTCGAGTCCGACCTCGCGGGGTGCACCGGCGGGGTGCCCACGGTCACGGTGACCTCGGGGACCGCGGCACTGCACGTGGCCTACGCGGCGGCCGGCGTCGGGCCGGGCGACGAGGTCGTGTGCACGCCGATGACGTTCGTGGCCACCGCGGCGACGGCGATGCAGCGCGGCGCGTCGGTGGTGTTCGCCGACGTCGCGCCGGACACCGCGAACCTGCTGCCGGACGCCGCGCGCGCGGCGGTCACCGGGCGGACGCGGGTGGTCGCGGCGGTCGACTACGCGGGCCACCCGGCCGACGCCGACGCGCTGGCCGCGGTGGCGCACGAGGCGGGCGCGCTGCTGCTGGAGGACGCGGCGCACTCGATCGGCGGGTCGTGGCGCGGGCGGCCGGTCGGGTCGCTCGCCGACCTGACGACGTTCTCCTTCTTCCCGACGAAGAACCTGACCACGGCCGAGGGCGGCGCGGTGGCGGTGGCCGACCCGGCGATGCTGCGGCGGGCCCGGGAGTTCCGCAACCACGGGCTGGTGCGCGACCGCGACCGGCAGCGGTGGCCGGACGAGGGCGGGTGGCACCAGGAGGTGCACGAGCTGGGGCTGAACTACCGGCTGCCGGACGTGCTGTGCGCGCTGGGCTCCAGCCAGCTCACCCGGCTGGCGTGGTTCGTGTCCCGGCGGGCCGAGCTGCACGCCCGCTACGACGCCGGCCTGTCCGATGTGGATGGTGTGGCGACGCCGGTGACGCTGCCGGGCGCGGCGCCCGCGTGGCACCTCTACCCGCTGCGGGTGCTCGGCGGGCGGCGGCGCGCGCTGTACGAGTACCTGCGGGAGAACGGGGTCGGGGTGCAGGTCAACTACGTCCCGGTGTACTGGCATCCGGTGTTCGCCGACCTGGGGTACCGGCGCGGGCTGTGCCCGAACGCGGAGCGGTTCTACGCGCAGGAGCTGTCGCTGCCGCTGTTCCCGGACCTCGCGGACTCCGATGTGGACCGGGTGGTCGGGCTGGTCCGGGAGTTCTTCCGGTGAACCTGTCGGCGTGGGGCGCGGTGGCGGTCGTCGGCCGGCTCGGCGGCGGGCACCGCAACACGGTGCTGGAGCTGCGCCGGGACGGCGAGCGGCTGGTCGCGCGGGTCACCCGGCGGCCGGCGGCGGCGCTGGACTGGGAGCTGGACCTGATGGAGTTCCTGGCCGGTCACGGGTTCCTGGTGCCGGCCGTGGTGCCCACGGACGACGGCCGGCGGCACGCGGACGGCGTGGTCGTGCAGCGCTGGCTGCCCGGCCGGGAGCCGACGGGGTTCGACTGGCCGGCGGTGGCGGCGCTGCTGCGCCGGCTGCACGAGCTGACGGCGGGGTGGCCGCAGCGACCCGGCTTCCACTCCACGCGCGAGCTGCTCGACGCGGACCGGGGCGGCGACGTGGACCTCACCGCGATGCCGGCGGACGCCGTGGCGGCCTGCCGGCGCGCGTGGGCCGCGCTGTCCGGCCCGACCGCGGTGGTGCACGGCGACCCGTGCGCGGCGAACGTGCGGGTCGGCGAGGCCGGGATCGGCCTGCTGGACTGGGACGAGGCGCGGGTGGACCACCCCGACCTGGACCTCGCGGACCTGCCGGGCGCCGAGCTGCCCGGCCCGCGCAACCGCGTCGCCCGGGCGGCGGTGGACGCGTGGGAGGCGGCGGCGGGATGGCGGACGGAACCGGCCTACGCCCGGCGGCGCCTGGCCGGCCTGCCCGGCGCCGCGGTGGGACGACACCCGTAGAAAGGGCAGGAGGTGCGCGCACTCCCTGCCACTTCAACGTATAGCGCACCGGGGGCCTTGCGGCAAGACCCGGGTCGTGCCGCAGAATTTCCGGCCGAAGCCGGAACGGGCCGGCGGGGGGAAGGGGACAGATGGGCAGCTACGTGCTCGGGCTCCGGGAGATCGACCGGACACAGGTCGCCGTGTGCGGCGGCAAGGGGGCGCACCTGGGAGAGCTCGCCCGGATCGACGGCGTCCGCGTGCCGGCCGGGTTCTGCGTGACGACGGACGCCTTCCGGCGCATCATGGCGGACGCGCCGTCGATCGGCGATCGGCTGGACCGGCTCTCGCGGCTGAACGCGGACGACCGGGAGGCGATCGGCACGCACAGCGCGGAGATCCGGCGGACCCTGGAAGGGATCGCCATCCCCGACGACCTGGCCGCGGCGATCACCGGCTCGCTCGCCGGGCTCGGCGAGCGAGCCGCCTGCGCCGTGCGGTCGAGCGCCACGGCGGAGGACCTGCCGACCGCCTCCTTCGCGGGCCAGCAGGACACGTACCTGAACGTCGTGGGACCGGCGGCGATCCTGCGGCACGTCAGCCGGTGCTGGGCCTCGCTGTTCACCGAGCGGGCCGTGACCTACCGGCTGCGCAACGGCGTCGACCACCGCAAGGTCGACATGGCCGTGGTCGTGCAGCGGATGGTCTTCCCGCAGGCGTCCGGCGTCCTGTTCACGGCCGACCCCGTCACGTCCAACCGGACGGTCGCCTGCGTGGAGGCCGTCCTCGGCCTCGGCGAGGCCCTGGTCTCCGGCCTGGTGAACGCGGACGTCCACCGGGTGCGCGACGGCGAGATCGTCGCCAGGGCGATCGCCGCCAAGCAGCGTGCCGTGCACGCCTCGCCGGGAGGCGGAACGCGGGAGCGGCCGGTCGAACCGGAACAGCGGGAGCAGCCGGCGCTGACGGACGCGCAGGTCGTGCGGCTCGCGCGGCTGGGCCGGCGGATCGAGGCGCACTTCGGCCGCCCCCAGGACATCGAATGGTGCCTGGCCGGCGACGACTTCCAGATCGTGCAGAGCCGGCCGATCACCACGCTGTTCCCCGTCCCGGAGGTCGACGACGGGGCCAACCACGTCTACGTCTCCGTCGGTCACCAGCAGATGATGACCGACCCCATGAAGCCCCTGGGGCTGTCCGTGTGGCAGCTGACGACCCCCCGGCCCATGGCCGAGGCCGGCGGGCGCCTGTTCGTCGACGTCACCCGGCACCTGGCGTCGCCGACGAGCCGCGCCGGCCTGCTGGAGGTCACGGGGAAGTCCGACCCGCTGACCGGCGACGCGCTGCGGACCGTCCTCGACCGCGACGGCTTCATCCCGTCGCTGCCGGACGAGGGTCCCGGCGAGCACATCCCCGGCGTCGCGCCGGCCACGATCGAGACCGATCCGGCCGTCGTCACCGAGCTGATCGAGCACAGCGAGGCGTCCATCGCCGCGTTGAAGCGCGACATCCGGACGAAGTCCGGACCGGAGCTGCTCGACTTCATCCTGACCGACCTCCAGGAGCTCCGGCGGATCCTGCACGACCCGCGAAGCCACCAGGTGATCATGGCGGGGATACAGACGACGTGGTGGCTCAACGATCACCTGCGGGACTGGCTGGGCGAGAAGAACGCGGCCGACACGCTGACCCAGTCCGTCCCGCACAACGTCACCTCGGAGATGGGGCTGTCGCTGCTCGACGTCGCGGACGTGATCCGCCCGCATCCCGACGTCGTCGCCTTTCTGCGCGACGTCCGCGACGAGGGCTTCCTCGACGAGATGGCCGGGCTCGACGGCGGACCGCAGGCGCGCGACGCCATCGCGGCCTACCTCGACAAGTACGGCATGCGCTGCGTCGGCGAGATCGACATCACCAGGCCGCGGTGGAGCGAGCGGCCCACCACGCTCCTGCCGATGCTCCTGTCCAACATCAAGAACCACGAGCCGGGCGCCGGCGAGCGCCGCTTCGAGCAGGGGCGACAGGAGGCGTGGCGGAAGGAGCGGGAACTGCTGGAGCGCCTGCGGGCCCTGCCGGACGGGGAGCGCAAGGCCGAGGAGACCAAGCGGAAGATCGATCGCGTCCGGACGTTCATCGGGTACCGCGAGTACCCGAAGTACGGCATGGTCAGCCGCTACTTCGTGTACAAGCTGGCCCTGCTGGAGGAGGCCGAGCGCCTGGTGCGGGCCGGCGTGCTCGGCGAGAGGGAGGACGTCTTCTTCCTGAGGTTCCAGGAGCTTCAGGACGTCGTGCGCACGAACCGGGTCGACGACGGGCTCATCCGGCGGCGCAGGGAGGCGTTCGAGTCGTATCGGGCGCTCACCCCACCCCGGGTCCTCACGTCGGAGGGCGAGGCCGTCGCCGGAACGTACCGGCGCGACGACCTGCCACCCGGCGCGCTGGTCGGCCTCCCGGTCTCGGCCGGGACCGTCGAGGGTCGGGCCCGGGTCATCCTGGACATGGCGACGGCCGATGTCGAGCCGGGGGACATCCTGGTCACGGCGCACACGGACCCCAGCTGGTCGCCCCTGTTCGTCGCGATCGCGGGCCTGGTGACGGAGGTCGGGGGCCTGATGACCCACGGCGCGGTGATCGCGCGGGAGTACGGCCTGCCGGCCGTCGTCGGGGTGGAACACGCCACCCGCGTGATCAGGGACGGTCAGCGGATCCGGGTGAACGGAACCGACGGGTACGTCGAGATCCTCCCCGCGCCGTGACGCCGCCCACCGGCTCCGCCACTCGTCAGATGATGTCCCAGGTCAACGGGGTGCCCTTGGGCGCCGCGACCCGGAAGCGGCGGCCGAGGACCGTCTTGATCTCCGCCGGCGGGCAGGCCGCCGGACGGGCGGATCGAGCGGACGTTCTCCCGGGTGACCTCGTCGCCCCGCGCCACGTCGGCCACCACGTACAGCGAGCGGCGCACGCGCAGCACCTCGCGTTCGCTGTCCCGGGGCCCGATCCGCGGCGCGCCCAGCGCCTGCCACGCCCGCTCGGTCTCCGTCACCAGCGCCGCCAGCTCCGCCGGCTCGAGCGAGAAGTCGCTGTCCACCCCGCCGTCGGCCCGGTCCAGGGTCACGTGCTTCTCGATCACGCACGCGCCCAGCGCCACCGCGGCGACCGGCACCCCGATGCCCAGCGTGTGGTCGGACAGGCCGACCACCACGTCGAACGCGTCCGCGATCACCGGGATGCCGCGCAGGTTGCTGTCCTGCGGCGGCGCCGGATACGACGCGGTGCAGCCCAGGACGATCAGCTGGTCGTTGCCGGCCGCCCGCGCGGTGGCCACCGCGGCGTGGATCTCCGCCACGGTCGCCATGCCGGTGGAGATCACCAGCGGCTTCCCGGTCCGCGCGCACAGCTCGATCAGCGGCAGGTCGACGATCTCCGCCGAGGCGATCTTGTACGGCGGGCACGTCAAGGGACTCCAGCAGCGACACCGCGGTGGGGTCGAACGGGCTGGAGAACACCACCAGCCCCTGGTCGTGCGCCCGCTCGAAGATCGGCGCGTGCCACTCCCACGGCGTGTGGGCCTTCTCGTAGAGCCGGTAGAGGTTCTCCCCGCCCCACAGCGCGTGCTCGTCGGAGATGCGGAACGCCGGGGTGTCGACATCGATCGTGATGGTGTCCGCACGGTAGGTCTGCAGCTTGAGCGCCTGCGCCCCGGACGCGGCCACGGCGTCGACGATGGCCAGCGCCCGGTCCAGCGAGCCGTTGTGGTTGCCGGACATCTCGGCGATGACGAACGGCCGGTGCCCCGGACCGATCGTGTGCTTGCCGATCCTGACCTCACGCATGGCGGTCACGGTAGTACGGCGCGGGAGTACGGCGCGGCAGGACTACGACGCCCGCCAGTTCGCCTCGCCGTGGCGGTCGGCCAGCATGTCGCCGAAGATCAGCAGGCAGGCCAGGCAGCGCTCGCCGTCGTCGGTGCAGGTGATCTTGGTGTTGGGGACGCTGTGCTCGCAGAGCGCCTCGCCGAAGTCGCGTCCGGCCTCTTCCGCGCCGAACGCGTGCACCCTGTCGTCGTAGCCCGACAGCCACCACTGGACGTCCACCATGGCCCCGACCTCCCGCAACCTGTGTATTTGTAGGGTGCAGCAGCGCAGGTGCCCCTGAAGTGTTGAGTAGTGGATTCTTTCGGTCAACAATTAACAGTTGCGCGGTAAACTGTGAATAATGGTAACGGACAGTTGTATACAGCTGGGTTCAGTTACTCCGCGTGTGATCCTCGAGCTTGCGCAGCCGGTCCTCGTACTGGGCGACCGCCGTCAGCCGGACCCGGATCTGGCTGTGCTCGCGCCGGATCTCGTCGATGAGCGAGCGTGACTCGTCGATCTGCGGCTGGTCCGCCGCCGGCACCGCGTCCAGCTTCTCGCGCAGCGACTCCAGCTGCGACTCCTGCGCGGCGATCTGCGGGATGATCCGTTCGAGCTCGCCGGCCGACCAGCGCTGCAGCCGCTCGAGCTCGCGGAACCGCCGCTCGAGCTCGCCCAGCCGGCGGGCGGCCTCGCGCCGGGCCCGCTCGTGCTCGGGGACGAGCGAGCGGAACTCCTCGACCGACCGGTACGCCTCGTCGAGCCGGTTGCCGGCGAGCGGGTTGTTGATCCGCCAGTCGATCACGCGCCCGATGCGGTCCGAGACCCGCTTGCGCAACCCGGCGAGACGGCTGTCTGACATGGTCAACTTCTCATCCTCGAACTCAGCGGAGCAGGGTGGTTCGGCTGGTCTGCAGCCACGACTCGAGCAGTCGCGCCTCGGCGGCGATCCGGTGCTCCGGCCCGACGATGCAGGAGTCGCCCGCGGCGTGCATCCAGGATGTCTGGTTCGGGTCGTCCACGAAAGAGAACCCGGTGAGCAGCGAGCTCCGCGTCCGGATAGCTGGTGCGCGCGATCCAGGCGGCCATCGTGCCGGTGGTCGACCAGGTCGCCTGCTCGCCGGTCGGCAGGCCCAGCGCGTCGGACAGCGGCAGCGTCACCTCGCGGTTGGACACCGGCACGAACCCGAGGTCGGGCGGCCACCAGCCCGGGACGAGGTCGGGCTCCCAGTGCAGCCGGCCCGGCTCGACCATCAGGTACAGCCGCCGGCGGTAGTTCTCGAACACCCACCGCGTCGCGCGCAGCGCCCGGTTGAACACCACCACGTGGCACTTGCTGCCCACCGTGGGCGGCGCGCCCGGGTCGTCGAGCTTGAACCCGTTCACCCGAAGCACCAGGTCGGCGTCGTCGACCGCCTTGGCGCGCTCCTCGTCCGGCCCCAGCGGCTGGTTGCCGACCACCGCGACCCGGCGCGGCTGCGGGTGGTCGGCATAGACGTCCAGCAGCGAGCGCAGCACGCTGTGCCCGGCAGCGACGTCGACCATGAGCGCAGAAGCTACCAGTACGGTTTGTACCGATCGGGTGGAGTACCCAGGTCGGGACCGCATTCCGGCCCGTGCGGGGCGGCCGGGTGCCGCCGGTAGGCTCGACAGCCGTGCCAGCAACCGCCACGGCCGCGCAGGAGCAGGCCCGACCAGCACCGCGCCCGTCGTCCCGCAGCTGGGCGCGGGCGTGGGAGGACATCACCGAGGGCGTCAAGCAGCGCGAGCTGTGGGGCCACCTCGGATGGCAGGACATCAAGCAGCGCTACCGGCGATCGGTCATCGGCCCGCTGTGGATCACGCTGTCGATGGCCATCACCGCGGCCGGACTCGGCCTGCTGTACTCCCAGCTGTTCGGCGTGCCGATCTCGTCGTACCTGCCCTACCTCACGGTCGGCTTCATCGTCTGGAACTTCATGCTCGGCTGCCTCACCGAGGGCACCGACACGTTCATCCGCAACGAGGGCCTGATCAAGCACCTGCCGGCGCCGCTGACGGTGTACGCGCTGCGCACGGTGTGGCGGCTCACGCTGATGTTCGCGCACAACATGCTGGTCTACTTCGTGGTCGTCGCCGTCTTCTGGTCCACGCTGACCAGCCCCGGCTACACGATCACCGCGGGCGGCACCCCGCAGCCGGGGATCGGCTGGTCGATCCTGCTCGCGGTGCCGGCGTTCGCGCTGCTCGCGGTGAACGGCGGCTGGGTGGCGATCCTCTTCGGCATCATCAGCACCCGGTACCGGGACATCCCGCCGGTCATCCAGAGCCTCACCCAGCTGCTGTTCTTCATGACGCCGATCGTGTGGTCCACCGACCTGCTGACCGCCAAGCTCTCCGACGGCGACGGTCCCGGGTGGCGGATGCTGGTCGCCGAGCTCAACCCCCTGTACCACTACGTCCAGATCCTGCGCGCTCCGCTCATCGGCAACGAGCAGAGCTGGCATCACTGGGTCGTGGTCGGTGCGTTTACCGTGGTGGGATGGGGCCTGGCCCTCCTGGCCATGCGCAACTACCGTGCCCGGATCTCCTACTGGGTCTGAGTGAGGCGAGCAACGACATGGTGAGCATCGACGTCTGGAACGCCTCGGTCGACTTCCCGATCTTCGACGCGAAGTCCCGTTCGCTGAAGAAGGCGGTCCTCGGCAAGGTCGGCGGCAAGATCGGCACCGAGCAGAAGGTGCCGATCATCGAGGCACTGCACGACATCTCCGTCTCCCTCAAGGAGGGCGACCGGGTCGGTCTGGTCGGGCACAACGGCGCGGGCAAGTCGACGCTGCTGCGGCTGCTCGCCGGCATCTACGAGCCGACCCGGGGCTCCTCGCAGATCGTGGGCAAGGTCGCGCCGGTGTTCGACCTCGGCGTGGGCATGGACCCGGAGATCTCCGGCCTGGAGAACATCATGATCCGGGGCCTGTTCCTCGGCATGTCCCGCAAGCAGATGGAGAGGCGGGTCGACGACATCGCGGAGTTCACCGAGCTCGGCGACTACCTGCAGATGCCGCTGCGCACCTACTCCACCGGCATGCGGGTGCGCCTGGCGCTGGGCGTGGTGACCTCGATCGACCCGGAGATCCTGCTGCTCGACGAGGGCATCGGCGCGGTCGACGCGAAGTTCCTGAACAAGGCCCGCGCCCGGCTGGTCGACCTGGTCGCGCGGTCGGGCATGCTGGTGTTCGCATCGCACCAGGACGACCTATTGTTCGAGCTGTGTGACACGGCGATCTGGATGGACGAGGGTCAGATGAAGATGCAGGGCTCGCTGCGCGAGGTCCTCACCGCCTACAAGGGCAAGGACCCCTTCGAGCACATGAGCAAGGAGACCCTGGAGCGCCTCGGCCAGACGCCGGTGCTGAGCACCAAGAACGGCGAGGCCTGATGAGTCCTTCGGAGCGGCCGCCCGCGTTGCCGGCCGACGCGGTGGTGGCCGTCGTGGTCACCCGGCACCGCCGCGAACTGCTCGCCGAGTCGCTCAAGATGATCGCCACGCAGACCCGGCCGCCGGACCACCTGGTGGTGGTCGACAACGGTCCGGACGAGCCCGCCGGCGACATCGTCGCCGAGTGCGGGCTGCCCGCGACCTACCTGCCGTCCCGGCGCAACCTGGGCGGCGCGGGCGGGTTCGCGCTCGGCATGCTGCACGCGCTGATGCTCGGCGCCGAGTGGGTCTGGTGCGCCGACGACGACGGCAGGCCCGCCGACGAGACCGTGCTCGACACCCTGCTCGCCGAGGCGGTGGCGCGCGACCTGGCGGAGATCTCGCCGATGGTGACGAACATCGAGACCCCCGGCCGGCTGGCGTTCCCGCTGCGCCGCGGGCTGAGCTGGAAGCGCAGCGCGGACGAGCTCGGGACCGACTTCCTGCCCGGCATCGCCTCGCTGTTCAACGGCGCGCTGTTCCGCGCGTCGACGCTGGACGTCATCGGCGTGCCGGACTACCGGCTGTTCTTCCGCGGCGACGAGGTCGAGATCCACCGGCGGCTGGTCCGTTCCGGGCTGCCGTTCGGCACCTGCCTCAAGGTGGCGTACCTGCACCCGGACGGCTCGGAGGAGTTCAAGCCGATGCTGGGCGGGCGGCTGCACGCGCAGGACCCGGAGAACGAGACGAAGCGGTACTACACCTACCGCAACCGCGGCTACCTGCTGTCCCAGCCGGGCCTGCGCAAGATCGGGCTGCTGGAGATCGTCCGGTTCGGCCTCTACTTCATCGGCACCAAGCGCGACCCGAAGGCCTTCGTACAGTGGCTGCGGCTGTGCCGGCAGGGTCGCCGGGAGCGGTTCTTCCGGCTCTGACCGGCCGCGCGGCCCGCCTTCCCGGGCGTAGAATGTCGTTGTGGCGCAAGGGAAACCGGTTCGCACCATCCGTTCCGTCGACGACGTGCTGCGGCTGCTGGACGGCATGTTCGCGCCGGACGCCGACCGCTGGACCGGCTCCGGGTCGTCCTGGTGGGACGGTTTCTACGCCGACCGCGACCGGCCGGTGCCGTTCTTCGTGGACAAGCCCGACGAGAACCTCGTGTCCTATCTCGACCGCGGGCTGCTCACGCCCGGCCGCGCGCTGGACCTCGGCTGCGGGCCCGGCCGCAACGCGGTACACCTCGCCGCCGCGGGCTTCGCCGTCGACGCGGTGGACCTCTCCCCCACGGCCATCGCCTGGGCCCGGGAGCGCGCCGGCGGGGCCGGCATCCGCTTCCACTGCGGCGACGCGTTCACCGCGACCGGCCTGACCGGCCCCTACGACCTGGTCTACGACTCGGGCTGCTTCCACCACCTGCCGCCGCACCGCAGGGTCAGCTACCTCGCCCTGCTGGAGCGGTCGCTCGCGCCCGGCGGGCACCTCGCGCTCACCTGCTTCGCCGCCGGTGCGATGGGGTGCGAGCTCGCCGATGCCGACCTGTACCGCAACGCCCACCTCGACGGCGGCCTCGCCTACACGCCGGAGTCGCTGCGCTGGATCTTCGCCGGCCTGACCGAGGTCGAGCTGCGTCGCATGCGCGACGAGCCCGCGGACTCCGCCGCCTTCGGCGAGGCGTTCCTGTGGACGGCCCTGTTCCGCAAGGACCCCGCGTCCGCTCTGGGCTGATCCGCCAGGGGCGAACTTCGCTTGCCGGCCGCACCCCGCGGTGGTGGTCTCGGGTCATGGCTGATCCCAAACGCGCACTCGTACTCCACCTGGCCGGCGGGGGCGAGCCCATCGTCTTCGCGCTGTCCGACGAGGGGGCGCGCGACCTCGACGCCCGGCTCGGCGAGCTGCTCGCCGGCGGCCGGGTCGACTCGCCCGAGCTCGCCGACGGGTCGTCGGTCGCGGTCAACTTCGCGCACGTCGTCACCGCGCACCTCGACGAGCTGCCGCCGCTGGCGCGCGTCTACGGCAGCGGGCAGCCAAAGCGGCACGGGTTCGCCACCTGAGCATTATCTGACTAAAGTCAGGGAATGACCGCCGCGGACCAGATCAGGCAGGTGCGGCGCTTCAACCGGCTGGTCACCCAGCGGGTCGGCGCCCTGAACGACCACTTCCTCGCCCGCGACCGGCCGCTCGGCGAGGCCCGGCTGCTGTGGGAGATCGGCAACGGGGACGCAGACGTGCGGGAGCTGCGCGCCCGGCTCGACCTCGACTCCGGCTACCTCAGCCGGCTGCTGCGCTCGCTCGAGGCGGCCGGCCTGGTCACCGTCGCCACCAGCGACGCCGACCGGCGTGTCCGGGTCGCCACGCTCACCGGCGCGGGCCGGCGCGAGCGGGCGGTGCTCGACGAGCGCGCCGACCGGGCGGCGGTCTCCCTGCTCGACCCGCTCGACGGCGACCAGCGGCACCGCCTGGTCACGGCCATGCGGGAGGTCGACCGGCTGCTGACCGCGACGCTGGTCACGGTCGAGGTCACCGACCCCGACCACGAGCACGCCCGGTACTGCCGGGAGGCCTACTACGCCGAGATCGGCCGGCGCTTCGCGCAGGGGTTCGACCGCACCCGGACCATCCCCGCCGACGGCGACCAGCTGCGCCCGCCGGCCGGCCTGCTGCTCGTCGCCCACCTGCGCGGGGAGCCGATCGGCTGCGGCGCGGTGCGGTTCGTCCCCGGCGAGCCCGCGCACCTGCGGCGGATGTGGGTGGCCGACGCGGCCCGCGGGCTCGGCATCGGCAGGCGGCTGCTCGCCGAGCTCGAGTCCCGCGCCGCCGCGCACGGCTGCGACGAGGTGCGGCTGGAGACGAACGCCGCGCTCACCGAGGCGATCGCGCTGTACCTGTCCGCCGGCTACGTGGAGGTCGAGCCGTTCAACGACGAGGTGCACGCCGACCACTGGTTCACGAAGCGGCTCGGAACACGACCGTCCGCAGCATCACGAAGTTGATCGTCGTCGCGGTGCCCTGCGCGATCACCCACGCCAGCGGGATCTCCCAGCCGGACGCGGGCAGCAGCGCGAGCAGCAGCGCGTTCGTGCCGACGTTGACGAAGAACGTCACGGTGTACAGCAGCGCGAACCCGCCCACCTGCGCGGCGCCGCCGGTGCGGGCCGCGGCGAAGGTGAAGCGGCGGTTGAGGAAGTACGCGGTGGTGGTGCCGGCGACGAAGCTGCACGCCTTGGCCAGGTGCACCCACACGCCGAGGTGCAGCAGCAGCTGGTAGACGCCGAAGTCGACCAGCGCGCAGAACCCGCCGATCACCACGAACCGGGCCAGCTGGCTCGCCAGCCCGATCCTCGGCACGTCCGCCTCCGTCGCTGTGGACACGACGGCGAGTCTAGGAGCGTGCTGAGCAACCCCGCCGGATGCCCCCGGTGATCCAGGTTTCCGCCGGCAAGGCGGAGGGCGGGCCTCGTACCGGGTCGTACTCGGCTCGTCCGACAACGCCGCCGGCGGGAAGCTGGGCGCCGGGGGCGCCGGCATGGGTTGTTCAGTGCGCTCCTAGGGACCCTCCGGCGGCCCCGTACGCTCGGTGCGGTGAAGCCAGGACATGACGAGCTGGCCAGGCTCACCGGCTGGGGGCGCACCGCACCGACCACCGCGCACGTGGTCCGCACCGCGGACGTCGACGCGATCGCCACCGTCGTCCGGGAGGCCGGCGAGCGCGGCGTGATCGCCCGGGGGCTGGGCCGCAGCTACGGCGACCCGTCGCAGAACGCGGGCGGCGTGGTCGTCGACATGACCGCGCTGGACCGCATCCACCACGTGGACGGCGACGCCGCGCTGGTCACCGTCGACGCGGGTGTCTCGCTGGACACGCTGATGCGCGCGCTGCTCCCGTTCGGACTGTGGCTGCCCGTGCTGCCCGGCACCCGCCAGGTCACCGTCGGCGGCGCGATCGGCAGCGACATCCACGGCAAGGCGCACCACGTCGAGGGCAGCTTCGCCGACCACGTGCGGTCGATGGACCTGCTGACCGCGGACGGCACGGTCCACACGCTCACGCCCGACGGGCCCGACGCGGAGCTGTTCTGGGCCACCACCGGGGGCATGGGGCTCACCGGCATCGTGCTGCGCGCGACGCTGCACCTCAACCGCGTGGAGACCGCCTACTTCCTCGTCGACACCGACCAGGTCGGCGACCTCGACGAGCTGATGGCCCGGCAGACCGAGAACGACGAGTCCTATGTGGAGTCCGTGTCCTGGTTCGACGCGGTGACCACCGGCCCGCACCTGGGCCGGGGCATCCTCACCCGGGCCAACCACGCGACGCTCGCCGACCTGCCGCCGAAGCCGCGCCGCCACCCGCTGCGGTTCGACGCGCCGCAGCTGCTCACCGTCCCGGACGTGTTCCCGCCCGGCATGCTGAACCGGCTGACCGGCAAGGTGTTCAGCGAGCTGTGGTACCGCAGGTCCCCGACCCGGCACGGGGTCGTGCAGAACATCACCCAGTTCCTGCACCCGCTGGACATGTTCGGCGAGTGGAACCGGGGCTACGGCCCGC
Organism: uncultured Actinomycetota bacterium; assembly: GCA_963727495.1. Taxonomy (GTDB): domain Bacteria; phylum Actinomycetota; class Actinomycetes; order Mycobacteriales; family Pseudonocardiaceae; genus Actinophytocola. The sequence continues at coordinate 746,006 of CAVSGQ010000006.1, forward strand.
GCGGCTTCCTGCAGTACCAGTTCGTGGTGCCGCCCGAGGCCGGGCACGTCGTGCGGCGGACCGTCGAGCTGATGACCGAGGCGGGGCACGTGTCGGCGCTCAACGTGCTCAAGCGGTTCGGCGACGGCAACCGCGCCCCGCTGTCGTTCCCCATGCGCGGCTGGACGCTGTGCGTGGACATGCCGGTCCGCGCCGGGCTGCACGAGCTGTGCGAGGAGCTGGACGAGCTGGTGCTCGGCGCGGGCGGGCGACACTACCTGGCCAAGGAGTCGCGGACCACGCCGTCGGTGATCCGCCGCGGCTACCCGTGCCTGGACGAGTGGCGCAAGGTCCGCGCCGCGGCCGACCCCCACGGCGTCTTCGCCTCGGACATGTCGAGAAGGTTGGGACTTACATGATTGACGCGGTCGGAAACCCCCAGTCGCTGCTGCTGCTCGGCGGCACCTCGGAGATCGGCCTGGCCATCGCCGAGCGCTACGCCCGCCGCCGCCCGTTGCGGGTGGTGCTCGCCGCCCGCCCGTCGCCGCGGCTGGAGGCGGCCGCGGAGACGCTGCGCGCGGCCGGCGCCACGGTGTCCACCCTGGAGTTCGAGGCGACCGGTTTCGACGGCCACCCGGCCGTGCTGGACAAGGCGTTCGCCGACGGTGACATCGACGTGGCGGTGGTGGCGTTCGGGTTGCTGGGCGACGCGGAGCAGGCCTGGCAGGACCACGCGCGCGCGGTGGAGCTGGCCCAGGTGAACTACACGGCAGCGGTGTCGGTCGGCGTCGCGCTGGCCGAGCGGATGCGCCGGCAGGGCCACGGCCGGATCGTCGCGCTGTCGTCGGTGGCCGGCGAGCGGGTGCGCCGGGCGAACTTCGTGTACGGCTCGACGAAGGCCGGCATGGACGGGTTCTACCTCGGCCTCGGCGAGGCGCTGCGGGACGAGGGCGTCACGGTCACCGTGGTGCGGCCCGGGTTCGTGCGCACCCGGATGACCGATGGCATGAAGCCCGCGCCGCTGTCGGTGGGCCCAGGGGACGTCGCCGACGTGGTCGTCGCCGCGGTGGCCGCGCGCAAGGAGCTGGTGTGGGCGCCGGCGCCGCTGCGGGTGCTGATGTCGGTACTCCGGCACATCCCGAGGGCGATTTTCCGGCGGCTGCCCGTCTGAGTGTCATATCGTCGACGCGAAGCGCGGGTAGTCGAGGAGGTACCGGTGGTGGTCACCCCGGAGGAGTGGCTGGCGAACTTCAACGCCAAGATCGACGAGGTCAAGGCGAAGACCGCCGAGTTCCAGCAGAACCTGGAGGCGTCGGGCGCCACCGAGACCTCGCCGGACGGGTCGATCAGCGTCTCGGTCGCGCCGAACGGCTCGCTCACGGACCTGCGCATCGACGAGTCCGCCTGGCGCGGCTCCGGCGGCGAGCTGGCCGGCAAGATCATGCACCTGGCGCGCCGGGCGCAGCGGGCCGCGGCGGTGCACGTGGCCGAGGCGTTCGCGCCGCTCGGGGCGGACAGCGAGGCCATGCACATGGTCACCGGCTACATCCCCGAGCCGGAGCCGGACGACGACCAGGACCGGGGCGCGGGCTACGCGTTCGACGCCGAGCAGGAACCGGCCCCGCCGGCCCCGCCGCCGGCACCACCCGCGCGACCGGAACCGCCCCGGATGGAACCGCCGCGCCGTCCCGCCCGTCCACCCAGGCGGGACGACGACGAGGACTTCGGCGACGAGGGGATCTTCGGCGGCGGCGACCGCTGACGACCGGTAGCAGGGGCGGGAGGCAGGCGTGACCACAGCGACGTCCGGGGCGGGCATCGTCGACAGCTACGCGGGGCTGGTCGACTCGATCACCAGCGACTCGGAGTCCGAGGGCGAGCAGGTCGTCGACGTCGCGCTCAGCGCGACCGGCGTGGTGATCGACACGATCGGCGCGGCCATCGACCCGTTCGGCGCGATCGTCAGCGCCGGCGTCGGCTGGCTGCTCGAGCACGTGTCGTTCCTGCGCGAGCCGCTCGACGCGCTGCTCGGCAACCCGGACGAGATCAACGCCAACGTGGACGCGCTCAAGTCGGCCGCGGCGGAGATGAAGACGATCGCCGAGGAGCACCGCCAGGACCTGTCCACGGTCGCCGGCTGGAGCGGCCAGGCGGCCGACGCCTACCACGGCAGCCTCACCCAGCTCGCCGACGAGCTCGACTCGATGGGCCTGACCCTCGACGGCACCGCGGCGGTCGTCGGCATCTCCGGCATGCTGGTCGTCACCCTGCGCGGCATCGTGTTCGACATCATCTCCTCGCTGATCACCGAGCTGATCCGGTACGCGCTGATCGCGGCGGCCTCCGCAGCGGTCACGTTCGGCGGCTCGATCGCGGCCTTCTGCGGCGTGGCCGGCGCCCGGGCCGCCGCCACCGCCGCCCGGATCAGCGGCAAGATCTCCAAGCTGATCAGCGGCCTGGGCCGGCAGGCCGGCCGGCTCGCCGACCTGGCCCACGCGATGCAGCGCCTCGCCGACGGCCTCGACCGCTTCTCCACCGCGGGTGACCTCGCCTTCGGCGCCTACCAGGCGGCCAAGCCCTACGACGCGCCCGCCCAGGCATGACCCGGCACCACAGCCACCACTCGAGCGGTTCGTCGGGTGGCGGTTCGACGCACCACCGGGGCGACCCCGACGCCGGGGCGCACCACGGCTCGGACGACCCCGGCCCGTCCCGGCACCCCGGTGCCGGTGGCGGCGACGGCGTCGACGTCAGCACCGACTCCCTGGACACCATGGCGGGCCGGCTGCGCAACACCGGCGGCCGGGTGGACGCGGTGGGCACCACGCTGGACGGCATCGACGTCGGGCAGCAGAGCATGGGCGTCGTCGGCTCCGCGTTCACCGGCGCGGCACAGAGCCACGTCCAGCAGGCCCGCGCCCAGGTCACCCGCACCCGCCGGGCGGTCGACAACGCCGAGGCCGGCACCACCGGCACCGCCCGCGGCTACCGCGACACCGACACCACCAACGCGCAGAACCTCGGCGACATCGACACCTCGACCGACGCGCCCACCCCGCACGGCGGCCGGACCACCACGCCCAGCGGCACCACCGGCACGCCGGGCGGCGGCACGCACACCCCGCCGGCCACGCACGGCGACAGCGGCGGCCCGGCCGCCGGCGGGGGCGGCAACGACGGCGGCGGGGGCGGCGGGGACCGCCCGCCGGACACGCCCGGGCACCCCGGCGGCGACGGGGACGGCGGCTGGCACGGCGAGAACGGCCTGCAGCTCACCCCGGCGCAGAACGCCGCGGCGGACGACTTCCTGCGCCGGTCGCAGCAGGCCGAGCCCCGGATCACGCAGTCCATGCAGGACATCGCGGGCGACGTGCCGGGCAGCAGGCTGGTCGGGCTGGACTACCGGCTCAAGAGCGAGGACTCGTTCAAGCGCAAGCTCGCGACCGCGATCCAGGAGAACCCGGACCTGTCGCTGTCCGAGCACCTCGCGGACATGAAGGACTCGGTCCGCTACACCATGCAGGTCGACCAGGACTACAGCCACGGCGTCCAGCACGCCGTGGACACCCTGCTGGACCAGGGCTACGAGCCGGTCAAGTTCAAGAACTTCTGGGGCGGCGAGGGCTACCAGGGCATCAACAGCATGTGGCGCGACCCGCGGACCGGTCAGGTCTTCGAGGTGCAGTTCCACACCCAGGAGAGCTTCGACGCCAAGATGGTCACGCACGAGCTGTACGAGCAGGCCCGGCTCCCGGACACCTCGCCGGAGGAGCGGGCCCGGCTCAACGCGGAGCAGGACGAGACGTTCGACAACGTGCCGAGGCCTCCGGGGGCGGAGGACATCTCGCCGCACAGCAGGGGGCCGAGACGTGACTGACGAAGCCGTGACCTACTACGCGCTGCTCGCCGGCGGGCGCACGCCCGACAACCCGTCGGGCATGGTGCGGCGCACGCACACCACGCCACCCACCGACGAGGTGTTCACCCGCGACCTGACCTGGCGGCCCACCGAGTACCTGGAGCGCTACCGGCTCGGCCACACCGACACCGACCACGTCGAGGTCACCGAGGAGCAGGCGAACGCGATCATCGAGGGGTGGCGCGCCCGCTGGCCGGTGCAGGACGCCCTCGACCCGGAGTGGCGCGACCGATGACCCCGCACCGCAGGCACCACACGAGCGGTTCCTCGTCCCACCACGACACGTCCTCGCACCCCGACACGACCCACCACACCTCCGGCGGCCCCGGCGGCGACGGGGTGGACGTCGACACCCACGGCATCGACACCATGGCCGGCCGGCTGGACAGCACCGGCAGCCGCGTCGAGGCCGTCGGCACCACGGTCGGCAACGTCGACGTCGGCTCGCAGAGCATGGGCGTCGTGGGCGCCGGGTTCACCGGCGCCGCGCAGAGCCACGTGCAGGCCGCCCAGCAGCAGCTCACGCGCACCCGGCAGGCGGTGGCGAACGCGCAGGCGGGCACCTCGGCCACCGCGCGGACCTACCGCGACACCGACGCCGCCAACGCGCAGAACCTCGGCGGCTTCGACACCACCACCGACGTGCCGACCGCGCACGGCGGCCGGACCACCACACCGAGCGCCACCACTACGACGCCGGGCGGCGGCACGCACACCCCGCCGACCACGCACGACCCCGGCGGCGGCACCCCCTCGCGCACCGACACCCCGCCGCCCGGGTCGATCAGCGACCGGCTCGGCGGCGGGGGTGACGACGGCCCGCCCCGGACCGCACCCGGCCCGCCGGGGACGACGGCGGCGACCGCCAGCCCGACCGCAACCCGCCGCCGCCCACCCGCGACGGGCAGAGCCTGGGCCGGTTCGACGAGTCGCGGCTGACCCGGGACGCGAACGGCCGGATCACCCACATCGACGGGATGCCGGCCCAGGACAAGCTGCGCGAGATCGCCCGGGAGCGCACGCAGCTGTACGCGAACGAGAAGAACGGCGTGAACCCCGACGGCACGCCCCGGCCCGGCGGGAAGAACCCGGACCTGTCCGGCGGCCAGACCGGCAACATCGTCGCGCACGTCATGGACACGCGAACCGGCGAGATATTCGAGACGACCAACGGGCCGAAGGGCTCGGAAATCCCGCCGTCGCGGGTGCACCCGGACATCCAGCAGCGCCTCGACGACATTCGCGCGGCCGGCCCGTACCCGGTTTTCGACAAGAACGGAAACCCGGTTCCCGGGCAGACCCAGCCCTACCCGGGCTTCGACCTGCCGCTGCGGCACGCCGAGGTCAGGGCCACCAACGAGGCGCTGCACGCGAACCCGGGCTCCTCGATCGACGACATGATCGCCGACACCACGTTCCTCCGGCGCGACGGGCTCAAGGACGCGCCGTTCTGCGCGAACTGCTCCGGTATCCTCTCCGGCGTCCCCAGCAACTCCGGGCGGCTGGAGTTCGATCCGCAGACTCAACGCATAGTCGAAAGGCCGTAGTGTGATGATCCGCGTTGAGGAAGACGACCTCGACTGGGACGACAACAACCTGCCCTCCCACGAGGGCGAGCCGTTCACCGGCGAGTCGGTGGAGACCATGCCCGACGGCCGACTGCTGTCCCTGACCACCTACGTGGACGGGCTGGACGAGGGCCCGTTCCGGGTCTGGTCCGGCGACGGGGTGCTGGTCGTCGAGGGCACCAGCCACCTCGGCCGGCCGGTCGGCGTGCAGCGCGAGTGGTACAAGAACGGGGCGCCGAAGGTCGAGCGCGAGTACGGCGAGCAGGGCGACCTGCTGCGCTACCGCGCGTGGGACGAGGACGGCGCGGTCACCGAGGACTACCTCAAGCCCGGTGATGGCTGAGCCGGTCGCCGACGTCGGCGAGGCGGTCCGGCTGCAGGAACGGCTCGCGCCGTGCGTCGAGCGGGTGGCACCGCCGGACTTCGCGCCGCGCACCGCCACCGGGCTCGACGTCGCCTACCGGGACTCGGACGGCCCCACCGTGGTCGCGGCCGCGGTGGTCACGGTCGACATCGCGACCGGGGAACCGCTCGGCACGGCGACCGCGGTCGGCGAGAGCGACTTCCCCTACGTCCCCGGCCTGTTCGCGTTCCGCGAGCTGCCGGCGCTGCTCGACGCGCTCGGCCGGCTCGACGAGGAGCCCGAGCTGCTGGTGGCCGACGGGCACGGCATCGCCCACCCGCGCCGGTTCGGCCTGGCCTCGCACCTGGGCGTGGTGACCGGGCTGCCGGCCATCGGCGTCGCGAAGACGCCGCTCGGCCACTACGACCCGCCCGCCGGTGAGCGGGGCGCCACCAGCCCCCTGGTCGACGCGGGCGAGGAGGTGGGGGCCGCGCTGCGCACCCGGGACGGGGTCAAGCCGGTCTTCGTCTCGGTCGGCCACCGGATCGACCTGCCCACCGCCTGCCGCCACGTGCTGGCGCTGTGCCGCGGCTACCGCCTGCCCGAGACCACCCGTCTGGCCGACCGGCTGGCCCGACGTACGCTGCGCGAGGTGGCGGGGGAACCGGACGTGTGACCTCGCGGCATCGACGACCCGGGCGCACGGTCGATGAGGAGGGCTGGGGTGAGACAAGCACCTGGTACCGGTCGTGGCTGGACACCCACGACGTGGCCGGCCGACCAGGTGGCCGCCGGGCGGCTGCGCGACTGGCTGGCGGGCTCGGAGGGTGTCGCGTTCGCGGCGCAGGACCTGGACCTGTCCGGAGCGAACCTGTCCGGCGGCGACCTCGCCGGGAGCCTGCTGAGCCGCGCGCGGCTGCAGAACGCCGTGCTGCGCAGCACCAGGCTCGCGGGCATCCGCTGCGAGGCGGCCGACTTCTCCCACGCCGACCTCACCGAGGCCGACCTGTCCGCGGCACTCGGCCGCGAGTCGTACTTCTGGAAGGCCACGCTGCGCGGCGCCGACCTCACCGAGGCCGAGTTCAACCGCGCCGACTTCACCGAGGCCGACCTCGCCGGCACGACCCTGCGCGGCGTGCTGCTGACCCGCGCGACGTTCACCCACGCCGACCTGACCGGCGCGACCGCCGACCGGGCGGTGCTGCGCAACGCGGTCCTCGACTCGGCCGACGTCACCGGGTTCTCCGGCACGGTCGTCGGGCCCATCTCGGTCATCTTCCGCGGCCGGCGCTCGCTGCTCGACGGCGCCGACCTCGAGCAGTGGTTCACCGCCCGCGGCGGCCGGGTCACCCGCTTCCACGCCGACCGCGACCCGAGGTGACGCTGCGCTCACCGGTGCTCGCACTCGCGAATACTTTCGCCCGGCCGGTGCGGAATTTCGGCGAAGGGCAGCCGGGGGCCGGGCCCATGGGCCATGGTGTGGGGCACGCACGGTCGGGGCGCGCATGGGAGGCGTGAATGAGTGCCGAGTTCGATCAGCTGGTCGCCGAGTTCGAGAGCTTCCGGTCGACCCTGAAGAACGTCGACGACCGGTTCGAGAACGTCGCCGGCATGCAGAGCGAGCTCGCCGCCCTCGAGGTCGGCGTCACCTCGCCGGACCGCGCGGTCACCGTCGTGGCCGGCCCCGGCGGGTCGATCCTGGACATCCGGTTCACCGAGACCGCCGGGCAGCTCGGCTCGCAGCGGCTCGGTGAGACCGTCATGGCCGCGCTGCGGGAGGCGGTGGCCCAGGCCGCGCGGCGCCAGGCCGCCATCGTGCAGGAGCACGTCGGCGGCGAGGCGGCGGTGCTGGACCAGGTGCTGGAGACCCAGGCCGAGGTGACCGGCGTGCCCGTGGAGGAACTGCGCGCGAAGGCCGGGAACGAGACGCCCGCGCGCCCGCCGGCACAGGTCGGCGAGCAGGAGGAGTCGATCGTCTTCCGCGACGGCCCGCCGCCCCCCGCGGCGCCCGGCGTGGACTCCGCGGCCGACTCCTTCCTCAGGACCGTCTGGGACGAGGAGGAGCGCTGACATGCCGAACGGGGAAGGCTTCCAGGTCGACGTCGCCGGGGTGCGGGACTACTCCGGCGCGCTCGCCGAGGACAAGGCGCTCGTGTCGGAGGTCGACGGGCTCGTCTCGCAGGCCGACGTGGGCAGCGAGTCGTGGGGCATCGTCGGGCTGTTCGTGCACGGCAAGTACACCGAGATGCTCGGCGACCTGCGGACCCTGCTCGGCGACATGTCCGACGGGCTGCAGGCGGGCTCGGACAAGATGACCGCCTGCGCCGACGTCTACCAGTCCGTCGAGGACGCCATCGCGAAGGTCTTCACCGACGCGCTCGCCGACCTCGAGGCCGCGGACCAGGGAGGGAACTGAGCATGGCCGACACGATCACCGGGGACCTCAGCGGGATCACGATCAGCGAGGAGATGGGCTACGGCGAGAAGGTCGCACGCGGCCTGCCGGTCGTCGGCGGTCTCGTCTCCGCCGGCATCGCGCTGGACGGCGGCGACCTGCGCGGCACCGCGGCGGCGTCGGCCGCGTTCGTCCAGTCCTGCAAGGACACCGTCAGCGGCATCGCCACCGACCCGCTGGGCTGGCTCATCGGCCAGGGCCTGAACTTCCTGATCACCGTGGTCCAGCCGCTGCAGGACCTGATCCACTTCGTGTCCGGGGACGGCCCCGCGCTGCTCAACGCGGCCGGCAACTTCAACAAGATCGGCCAGGGCCTCGAGCAGTACGCCACGAGGTTCGTGCAGAACGCCCAGGAGGCGCTCACGGCGTGGACCGGCGAGGCCAAGGAGGCCGCCAAGGCGCGCCTCGAGCGGTTCGCCACCGGCATCCAGGGCACCGCGGGCCAGTCCGGCGACATCGCCCAGCTCCTGCAGATCTCCAGCATGATCATGACGGTCATCGAGGACTTCATCAAGGCGCTGCTCACCGAGTTCGTCGAGTGGCTGATCATGATCTGGATCCCCGCGCTGGCCGCGGCCGCGCCCACGTTCGGCGGCTCGATCGCGGCCGCGTGGTCCGGCACGTTCGCCAAGGGCGCCACCACGACGGCGAAGGCGAGCAAGCAGGTCGGCAAGCTGCAGAAGCTGCTGAACATGCTCAAGGACCTGCTGGAGAAGCTGAAGACGGTCATGGCCAAGACCAAGGACTTCTTCTCCCAGGCCGGCAGCGCGGCGCGGACCGCGGGCCAGACCACCCGGCTGCAGGCCAACCTCCGCGCCCGCGACGTCGGCGGCGACTTCGTCGACGACCTCGGCGGCGTGCGGACCTTCGGCAGCCGGGCCCGGGAGGTCACCACCAACACGGCGAAGGGCCAGGTCACCGACTACGGCAAGGCCGCCCGCAACCTCAACAACGGCGCGCGGGTCCCCGAGTACGGCGCCACCGGCGACGACCAGTCGCAGGAGGAGACCGAGGAGAACCTCTCCATCTAGATGGACCTGATCGCCTACTGGGACTGGCGGGCCTGGACGCTCGCCGTCCTGGTCGTTGCGGTGCTCGGCCGGCTGCTGTGGCGCCACCTCGCCGCGCTCGCGTTCCGGCACCTGCTGCTCGGCGGGATGCTGCGCCGGCACGGCTGGCGGGCGGACCTGCCGGGCGGGGACGGCGGCCGGGCCGCGTTCGACGAGCGGGAGCGCCGCCGCCGCGGCCGGGCGTGGGGACTGCTGCGGCAGGGCCCGGGCGGCATCCGGGAGGGCTACCGGACCGGGGTGTTCGGCCGGGAGCAGGCGTCCGGCTGGCACGCGGAGCTGACCGTCACCGGCACCGACCGCGGCCGCCCGTTCGAGGCCGCCCAGGTCCGGCGCGTCGAGATGACCAACCCCGGCAGCGGCTCGAACCGTCGCGTGCGGCGCCGGGCGTCGCTGTCGGTGCGGGCGCCGGGCCCGGTGTTCGAGGCGCGCACAAGCCTGCTGACCGGCCGCGTGCGCGGCGCGCCGCCCGGGCTCGAGTCCGCGCTGCGGTCCCGCCGGTTCCGCGTGGTCCGCTGCGACGGGGCCGCCCTGTCGGCGCCGCTGGGTCCGCGGCTGCGGCGCGGCCCGCTGCTGGCCGGTCTCGCCCACCTCGGCCGCGTGGCCGACCGGCTGGGCCCGCGCTAGGCCGTCTCAGAGGAACGCGGAGAGCGCCACGCAGCCCACCCAGGCCACGCCGAGCACCTGCAGCACCCGGTCGCGCAGGGCGATCTCCTCCGGCTCACCGGCGTTGCCGCCGTCCACGTCCACCGCGTAGCGCAGCACCGCCACCACGAACGGGACGATCGAGATGACCGCCCACACCGAGTTGGTGCCGGTGCGCTGGCGGATCTCGAACGCCCACAGCGCGTAGGTCATGATCATGATGGCGGCCGAGGTCGCCCACACGAACCGCAGGTAGCTCGCCGAGTACTTCGACAGCGACGCGCGGATCGCCGCGCCGGTCCGCTCGTAGAGCACGATCTCCGCGTACCGCTTGCCGGCCACCATGAACAGCGAGCCGAACGCGGTGACCAGCAGGAACCACTGGGACAGCGGCAGCCCGGCCGCCGCGCCGCCGGCGATGGCGCGCAGCAGGAAGCCGGACGCGACGATGCACAGGTCGATCACCGGCTGGTGCTTGAGGCCGAAGCAGTACCCCAGCTGGACCGCGGCGTAGACGCCGATGACCACCAGCAGCCGCCAGCTGGACACCAGCGACACCGCGAACGAGCCGAGGAACAGCGCGACGGCGAGCCCGTAGGCCAGCCGGACCGGCACCACGCCGGCCGCGACGGGCCGGTTGCGCTTGGTCGGGTGGGCCCGGTCGGCCTCCACGTCGACCGCGTCGTTGACCAGGTACACCGCGGACGCGACCAGGCAGAACGCGACGAACGCGATCCCCGCGTCGACCACCACGTCCGGGTGCAGGACCGGGTCGGCGGCGAAGGCCGCGAACGGCGCGGCGAGCACCAGCACGTTCTTCACCCACTGCCGCGGGCGGATCGTGCGGAGGACGCCCCGGACGAGGCCCACCTGCGCGGCGCCGGACGGACCGCCGGAACTCACGGCGGCCTCCCCGGGCGTGCTCTCCGCGGTGCTGCTCACCGTGACCGTCTCCTCCCCGGACGTCTCCCGCGCAGCCGGCGCCGCACCAGCCCGCCGACCGCGGCGCCGAGCACCGAGCCGGCCAGCACGTCGCTCGGGTAGTGCACGCCGAGCACCAGGCGCGACACCAGCATCGGCGGCACCAGCACCGGCACCAGGTTGCGGCCGGTCAGCCCGGAGTAGACGACCGCGGCCGCCGTCGTCGAGGTGGCGTGCGACGACGGGAACGACAGCGAGCTGGGGGTGGCGACCAGCACCCGCACCGACTCGTCTATCGGTCGCTGCCGGCGCACCACCCGCTTGACCGCGATCGACGCGGCGTGCGCGGCCACCACCCCGGTGGCGGCGGTCAGCCAGTCCCGGCGGCGCCCGCGGTCGACCGCCGCGCCGAGCAGTCCCAGCGCGAACCAGCCCGCGGCGTGCTCGCCGAACAGCGACAGCCCGCGGGCCGCGCGCACGACCGGCCGCCCGCCGATGGTGCGCTGCACCCGGGCGAGCGCGGCGATCTCGACCGACCGCTCGGGCTCCGGCGGCGGGGTCCCCGGCTCGACGACGCGCAGCCGGGCCGGCGCGGCGGTGCGCTGCGGGGCGGTGGTCATCAGGCGTCCAGCGAGCCGTCGAGGGGCGCGCCGTCGGTCAGGTGCGGGGCGACCTTGTTGTCGAACACCGACAGCGCGGACCCGATGGCCATGTGCATGTCGAGGTACTTGTACGTGCCCAGCCGGCCGCCGAAGATCACGTTGCGCTCCCTGGCCTCGGCCTTCGCGAGCTCGCGGTAGCGCTCCAGCTTCTCCCGGTTCTCCGGGGTGTTGATCGGGTAGTACGGCTCGTCGTCGTCCTTCGCGAACCGGGAGTACTCGCGGAACACGACCGTCTTGTCCGCCGGGTAGTGCTTGCGCTCCGGGTGGAAGTGCCGGAACTCGATGATGCGGGTGTAGGGCACGTCCTCGTCGTTGTAGTTGACCACCGAGGTGCCCTGGAAGTCGCCGGTCTGCACGACCTCGGACTCGAAGTCGACGGTGCGCCAGGTGAACCGGCCCGCCTCGTAGCCGAAGTACCGGTCGAGCGGACCCGTGTACACGGTCGGGGTCCCGGCCGGGATCCTGTCGCGCACGTCGAAGTAGTCGACCTCGAGCCGCACCTCGATGTTGTGGTGCGCGGCCATCTTCTCCAGCCACGCGGTGTAGCCGTCGACGGGCAGGCCCTCGTAGGTGTCGTTGAAGTACCGGTTGTCGAAGGTGTAGCGGACCGGCAGCCGGGTGATGATGTTCGCGCCGAGGTCCTTGGGGTCGTTCTCCCACTGCTTGGCGGTGTACCCGCGGACGAACGCCTCGTAGAGCGGCCGGCCGATCAGCGAGATGGCCTTCTCCTCGAGGTTCTGCGCGTCCTCGGTCCGGAACTCCGCGGACTGCTTGGCGATGAGCTCGCGCGCCTCGTCCGGGGTGTGCGACTTGCCGAAGAACTGGTTGATCAGGCCCAGGTTCATCGGGAACGAGTAGACCTGGCCCTGGTACCGCGCGAACACGCGGTGCTGGTAGTTCGTGAACCCGGTGAACTGGTTGACGTAGTCCCAGACGCGCTTGTTCGACGTGTGGAACAGGTGCGCGCCGTAGCGGTGCACCTCGATGCCGGTCTCCGGCTCCGGCTCGGAGTAGGCGTTGCCGCCGATGTGCGGCCGGCGCTCGAGCACCAGGACCCGCTTGTCCAGCTGGGTCGCGACCCGCTCGGCGATGGTCAGGCCGAAGAACCCGGAGCCCACGATCACCAGGTCGTAGCCGGAGTAGTCAGTTGCGTCGTCTGCCGGTGCGCTCACGGGCAGCCAGGTTACCTGCGGCACCCGGTCACCCGGCACGCACCTGCTCGGCGAGCGTGCGGTCCAGGCTCACCCGGACCAGCGCGGCGGACAGGCGGGCGAGGTCGTCGCCGGCGACCAGCGTCGCGAGCGTGTCCGCGTCGGCGGGCAGGCCGACCCGCGTCGCGCCGTCGAGGGTCTTGCGGTCCAGGTAGGGGCGCAGCTCGGGCCAGACCAGCTGGGCCTCGCGGCAGAAGATGTCGACGCCCACCGGACCGAGGCGCGGGACCTCCCGCAAGCGCTTGCGGAGATCGTCGCCGCGGACCTTGCGCAGGTCGCCGCCGTAGGTGTCGAGCAGTAGCTCGGCGCCCTCGCCCAGCGCGGTCGCGGTGCTCTCGTCGTAGCGGACGTAGTGGGCTCGGCCGAGCGCGTCCACCCGCTGCTGCCAGGTGGCGTCGCGCATCCTGCGCGGCGTGCCGAACGCGCTCAGCTCGCGGGCGGCGGCCACGGCGATGCCGGCGGAGATGCGGGTGGACAGCAGCACGCTGAGCACGAGCAGCCGGTACAGCGGCGCCGGCTTGTCGGCGAGCCGGATGCCGGCCTCGTCGGCATAGGTGCGGCCCGCCCGGTCGAGAAGCGTTCTCACCAGGTCCTTCCGGGTGGCCTTGCGCGTCGTCATGGCGGCCGGTTACCCACCCGGACACGCGAGAACCCCCGCACCATGATCAGTACGGGGGTTCCGGCTCCCCTACACCCCTGTTGTTCCCCTTGATCCCTCCGGCTTGACGCCTCGACATCAATGACGCACGAGCACCCGAAAACGTTCCGTGCCGTACGTCACTTTGCCGAAGGTTCTCGTGCCGCGCGCAGCTCGGGCAGCACCTCGGCGGCGACGCGTTCCAGCGTGGCCTCGCGGCCCGCGTAGACCCCGTCCGGGCGCGGCCAGTGCACGACCAGGTCGGTGAAGCCGAGCTCGGCGGCCCGGCCGGCGGCCTCGCGGAAGTACTCCACGCTGGACAGCGAGTACCGCGGGCCCGCGTCGACCAGCAGGTACCGGTGCAGGTCGGGGCCGTCGGCGGCCTTCTCGCCGAAGACCTCGGCCAGCTCGCCGACACCGCGCCACCACGCCTCGCCGCCGGCGTCGTCGTCCCGCGCGCGGCCGCTGGTGACCCAGCCCTGCCCGTACCGGGCGGCGAGGCCCATCGAGCGCGGGCCGTTGGCGGCGACCACGAACGGCAGCCGCGGGTGCTGCACGCAGCCGGGCGCCGAGCGGGCGTCGACCGAGGTGAAGTACTGGCCGTCGATGGTGGTGCGCTCCGCGGTGAGCAGCGAGTCGAGCTGGGCGAGGAACTCGGCGAAGCGGTCCACCCGGGGCCTCGGGGCCGGCGCCTCGCCGCCGAGCACCACGTTGTCGTAGCCGGCGATGCCACCCGCGCCGACACCGAGGACCATCCGCCCGCCGGACACGTCGTCGAGCGCGAGCAGGCTGCGCGCGAAGGGCACCGGGTGGCGGAAGTTCGGCGAGGCCACCATGGTGCCCAGCCGGATCCGCCGGGTGACCATCGCGGCCGCGGTCAGCGTCGGGACGGCGTCGAACCACGGGCCGTCGACCAGCGACCGCCAGCCGATGTGGTCGTAGGTCCAGGCGTGGTCGAAGCCGTAGGTCTCGGCGGCCCGCCACCGGGGCTCGGCGAGCAGCCAGCGGTACTCGGGGAGGATGACGATGCCGACTCGCATCAGTACGGGTATCCCGTCGGTCGGGGCGAGTACTGCTGCGAGTACCGCGCCGGCGTGCGCTGGTAGCCGCGCATGGCGCGGCCGGTGGCCGGCAGCAGCACCAGGACGGTCGCGGCGGTCCAGAGCAGGAACGACACGAGCACCATCGCGATGAACTCGGCGCCACCGTCGGCGAGCAGCTTGATGATCGCGTAGAGGTAGTAGACGGTGACCACGCCGCCGATGAAGCCGAGGATCCAGCGGACGAAGTCCAGCCGGGCGAACAGGACCAGCGCGAACACCAGCGTCGAGCAGGCGGCCGTCATCGTGGCCGAGACGGCGAAGTCGACGTTGCCGGTCAGGTCCGCGGAGAACGCGGCGCCGACGAGCGCGACCAGCACGTCGACGTCGTCCGCGGTGCCGTCCCAGCCGATGATCGCGATGACCAGGGCCAGCACGCCGCAGATGAGGAACACCCCGGCGCACACGTAGGCCAGGGCGGTGCCCGGGGGCCGTGGCGGACCGTAACCCGGCCGGCCCGTAGCCCGGCGGTCCGTAGCCGGGCTGCGGCGGTCCGTACGGCTGCTGCGGGTAACCGGGCGGTGGTCCGTGGCTCACGTTTCGCACCGTAGTCGAAGGGACCGACGGCCAGCGGGGAAGATGGGCACGTGGACAGACCGAAGCTGGTGGCCTCCGACGTGGACGGGACGCTGCTCGACCCGATGGAACGGCTGACCCCGCGCACGGCGGGCGTGATCGCCAAGGTCGTCGCGTCGGACACGCCGTTCGTCCTGGTCACCGGCCGGCCGCCACGATGGGTCACCCCGGTGGCGCGGGTCGCGGGCCTGACGGGCTACGCGGTGTGCACCAACGGCGCGGCGGTCTACGACCTCGGCGCGGACCGGGCCGTGTCGGTACGCGGGCTGGACCCGATGCTGCTGCACGACGTGACGCACGCGCTGCGGCGGGTGCTGCCGGACATCCGGGTCGCGACCGAGCGGACCACGCCGGACCCGAGGTCCGACTTCGCGACCGAGCCGGGGTTCCGCAACCCGTGGGGCAACCCGGCCGGGGTGGACGAGGACTCCATGGACGGGGAGAACAACGAGGTACCGACCGCCGAGGTGCTGGGCCACCCGGCCACCAAGCTGCTGATCAGGCACCGTGAGCTGGCCAGCGACGAGCTGGCGTCCGCGGCCGTGTCGGTGCTCGACGGCGCCGCGCTGGAGATCACCTACTCGACCAACCGCGGGCTGATCGAGGTGTCCGCGGCCGGGGTGACCAAGGCGACCGGGCTGGCCGAGGTGTGCGCGCTGCTGGACGTCGCGCCGCGGGACGTGGTCGCCTTCGGCGACATGCCCAACGATGTGGACATGCTGCGCTGGGCGGGGCACGGTGTGGCGATGGCGAACGCACATCGCGACGTGCTGACCGCGGCCGACGAAGTGACCGCGACGAACTCCCGGGACGGGGTGGCGCGGGTCCTGGAACGGTGGTTCTGATGGCCGCCGAACGAACCCTGGTGGTGATCCGGCACGCCAAGTCCGACTGGGGGCAGGCGGTGCCCGACGACCAGCGCCCGCTCAACGAGCGGGGCAGGCGGGACGCACCGGCCGTCGGGCGGTGGCTGGCCGAGCACGTCGGCGCGCTGGACCTGGTCGTGTGCTCGACCGCGGCCCGGGCGCGGCAGACCTGGCGGCTGGCCGCCGGGGCCGTGCCGAAGGTCCGGGCCCGCTACGACGCGCGGGTGTACGGCGCCGAACCGGGGGAGCTGATGTCGGTGCTCGACGAGCTGGGCGACGACCTGCACACGGTCGCGCTGGTGGGGCACAACCCGGGACTCGCGGAACTGGTCGAGACGCTCTCGAACGAGCGGCTGGAGCTGCGCACGTCGGCGGTCGCGGTGCTGCGATGGGACGGGACCTGGGCGGACGTGTGGGCCCGGCGCGCCGCGCTGGTCACACACGCCACGCCCAGGGGTTGACCGAGGTCGAGAGGGGCTACGAGGGGTCGTCCTTGACCGATCGCAGCGCGATGGGAGCGCCGGCGAGGTCCTCCTCGTTGCAGAGCAGCTTGACGTCGTAGTAAGGGGAGCCCTCACTGTCGTCGTAGTCGAGGTGGATGGCGATCACGTCGACGGGCTCACCGAGCCACTCCTGGGTCCGCCGCAGCCAGGCGGCCGACCTTTCCAGGGCGGTGGGGAGGTCGTCGTCGCGGAACTCGACCGGGCGGTAGGGAACGCCGTAGACCTGGTCCTCCTGGTGAGGGGGCTTGGGCAGGTCGACAGATACACCGGCGTCATCGAGGTCGAGTGCGATGGATCGGGGCTGGTCACTAGCGAGCTCGCTCACCATATGAGCGTCTCCCAGCAGGTGATCGGCCGCAACCCTTCTGGTGCGTCGATCGTGCCCGGTGTGGTTCACTGTGGCCTGGTCGTAATTTGAGTTCGTGTTGGATCACGCACGCGGAACGCGGCCAGGGTTGTCGCAACCGCGGCGGCTTGCAATTTTTGGTGTTCAGGAGAACGTAGTGGCACAGGGAACTGTGAAGTGGTTCAACTCCGAGAAGGGCTTCGGCTTCATCGCGCCGGACGACGGCAGCGCCGATGTCTTCGTCCACTACTCGGAGATTCAGGGCAACGGCTTCCGTAGCCTGGACGAGAACCAGCGCGTGGAGTTCGAGATCGGCCAGGGCCAGAAGGGCCCGCAGGCCACCGGCGTGCGCGCGGTCTGATCTTCCCCTCGCAACACTGAGGGCCACCGGGGTCGTCCCTGGTGGCCCTCAGTGTGTCCGGGGCGGCTAGCTCTCGAAGTACTTGCGCCAGGCCTCGACCGAGGTCAGCTCCGGCAGCGCGGCCTTGTACTGCTCGACCAGGCGCGGCCACTCGGCGGCGAGCCGCCGGTAGTTGTGCGCCGAACGCAGCGCGAGCTCGCGGAACAGCTTCGGGTCGCGGCGGCGGAACGCCACCCCGCTGCCGTCGGCGTTGGAGACCGTGGCGCTGTCGAGGTTGCCGAGCAGGAACCAGCGCGCGCCGTGCGCGGGGATGTTGACCTGCGGGCGCTCGCTCGCCGCCGGGGCCGGCGGCCGCAGGTTGTGCAGCACGGCCCGGCCCGCGCGGACCGCGATCGTGCGGGCGCTCGCCGGCGGGCGCAGCATCTGCTCGGCCCTGGCCATGTCGAAGCTCGGCGGCGGGTAGTCCCCGGCCGACGGCTGGAACTGGGCGTCGGTGTACTGCCGGCGGATCCGCTGGACCTCCGGCAGCGCCGTGGCCAGCATGTCGAACAGCCGTTCGGGGCCGGCCATGAAGTCCTCGAGCGCCTTCATCTCCAGCGCCACGGTCGAGTACTCCATCGACAGCAGCCGCCGCGCGGTGGTCCGCGCGCCCTGCGCGAGCAGCATCCTGCGCATGTCGTGCGGGGCGTGCAGCGCGGCCATGACCAGCCGGTTGCGCAGGTGGAAGTAGACCGTCCAGTCCTTGGTGTCGCTCTTGTCCGTCCACGGCTCGTGCCAGACCGCCGAGCCGGGCATCGTCACCGTCGGGATGCCCTTGGCGAGGGCGCGCAGCGAGTACTCCGCGTCGTCGCACTTGATGAACAGCGGCAGCGGCAGCCCGTTGCGCTCCACGACCTCGCGCGGGAACAGGCACATCCACCAGCCGTTGTAGGTGGCGTCGATGCGCCGGTGCAGCGCGCGGGTCTCGCGCAGCGAGTGCTTGGCGAAGTCGTGGTCCCACACCGCGCCGGGCGCGCGACGCCACACGAACGACGCCAGGTCGACGACCTCGCCGTTGGTGTGCAGCCGCGAGCGGGCCTGCAGGTTGAGCATCTGGCTGCCGACGATGAGCGGCTTCTTCGCGGCCCGGGCGAACGCGTTGGACCGCAGGATCGAGTCCGGCTCCAGTGCGATGTCGTCGTCCATCAGCAGGATCTGGTCGACGAAGCCCGGCTGGGTGTGGTCGACGGCCTCGTACAGGGACCGGGTGAACCCGCCCGCGCCGCCCAGGTTGGCCTGCTCGATGACCTCCAGCCGGCCGCCGAGCGCCTGCTGGGCCTCGGCGAAGCGCTCGTGCTCGCGGATCTTGCGGGTGCCCTGGTCGGCGACGAACACCTTGCTGACCACGTCCAGCACCGCCGGGTCCTCGCCGAGCGCGATCAGCGACGCCACGCAGTCGTCGAGCCGGTTGAACGTGGTGATGCCGACCGCGACCTTCTGCGCCGGCAGCGGCTCGTCGGCCAGCCACGCCGCGTCGGTGATCTCCAGGCTGTCGTTCTCGGTGAACACGTCGAACCACACCCAGCCGCCGTCCTCGAACGGGGCCAGGTCGACCCGGAACTCCAGTGTCCGCCGGTCCTCGGCGGGCCGCACGAGCTCACCGGTCAGGTGCGCGATGTCACCGTTGAGCTTGGACCGGTACACCTCGACCCGGCCGGCGCCGCGCACGCTCATCCGCAGCGTGACGTGCCGGATGCGGGTCCACCGCTTCCAGTAGCTCGCCGGGAACGCGTTGAAGTAGGACGCGAAGGACACCCGGGCGGACGCCGGCACCACCACGTCCCGGCGCCCCGCGACGTGGCTGTGCGTGCCCTCCGGCTCGTCGACGTACAGCGGGCGCACGTCCAGCGGGTCGGTGTCCCGCGGCATGATCACCCGCTGCAGCACGCGATCGGGATCGGGTTGCGGCTCGGCCACGTCGGTTTCCTCCTGGGATGGGCCTACGGCTGCCGGTCGGCGACCAGCACGAACTCGTTGTATGTGAAGAACCGGCCGGCGAACCGCGGGAACGGGAAGGACAGCGCCCTGGTCCGGGCGAAGCCCAGCCGGCGCGCCACGTCGGTGAGCGCGGCGAAGTCCGCGAACTCGACGTGCGTGCTGTCGCTGCGGTAGCCGGCCTCCTGGGGGCAGACCAGCACGAGGCGCGCGTCGGGCGCCAGGTGGTCCAGGTAGCCGGCGAGGGTCTCGACGGCCTGCGCGCGGGGCATGTGCTCGACGAGGTGCGCGGCGAGCATCCCGCCGAACCGGCCGGGCGCGGCGTACTCGCTGCCGGCGAACTCCTCGACGGTGAACGCGGTCAGCCCGCGGCGCCGGCACTCGGCGATCGAGTGCGCGTTGTGGTCGACGCCGACCCCGCGGGGGGCCAGGTGGGCCAGGCAGCGGCCGATGCCGCAGCCGACCTCCAGCACCTCCCGATCGCCGAACAGGCGACGCAGGTTCCACCGGTACGGCCGCTGCACGTCCAGCAGCCGCTTCCACAGCGGCTGCTCGAGACGGCGGAGGCGCTCGGTGTACTCCTCGCCCTCGGTCGAATCAAGGGAAGCCATGCTGGGCATGGTAACGACCGGGCCACGACCGCTCCGGACGCCCTTTGTCCACAGGCCGTCCGCGGTCGCGCCGTGCCGTCGGCACGCGCCGACACGCCGGGTTCCGGGGGCCGCAGGCCGCCGGAACTACCATTCCCGGGTCGATCTCGGTGAGGGGCGGGTCTGGATTGCGCCGGCTGCGTCCGGAGGTGGTGTGCTGCGCGGTCGTCGCGCTGTGCGCGCTCGGCATCGTCGGGTGGCGGCTGGGCCCGAGCCTCGCCGGGCAGCGGGTGTTCCTCGGGCTGGACCTGTTCTCCCGGTTCCCGCCCTGGTCGGCGACCATGGACCGGGGCGTCACGAACTTCTACGTCTTCGACAACCTCGACTTCTTCGTGCCCGCGTACGCGCAGATCCGCGAGCGCCTGCTCGCCGGGGACCTCGCCGCGTGGAGCCCCTTCACCAGCGGCGGCACCCCGCTGCTCGGCATCCCCATCCACGGCGTGCTCTCCCCCGCCCGCTGGCCCTACCTGCTGCTCCCGACCTGGCTCGCGCCCGCCTGGGCCAAGCTCGCCGACCTCGTCCTCGCCGGCGGTGGCGCCTACCTGCTGCTGCGCCGGCTCGGCGGCGGACGCCCGGCCGCCTGGCTGGCCGCGCTGACCTACCCGCTGACCGGGTTCCTGCTGGCCTGGGCGAACTGGCCGCAGGCCGCGGTGGCCGCGACGATCCCGGGCCTGTTCTGGGCGGTCGAGCGGTTCGTCCAGGAGCGGCGGGTGCGCGCGGCGGCGCCGGTCGCGGTCGCCGTCGCGATCCTGATGTTCGGCGGGTTCCCGGCGGTCGCCGGGCTCGCGCTCTACGCCGCCGGGGCGTACTTCCTGGTGCGGCTCCTCGCCGGGCGCCCGCCGCCGCGCCGGGCGCTGCGGGACACCGGGCTCGCGCTGGCCGCGGTCGGCACCGGCCTGGCGGTGAGCGCCGTGCAGGTGCTGCCGTTCGCGCGCACGTTCCTCGCCGACGTCGACCTCGGCTACCGCGAGGCCGGGTTCGAGCGGGTCGAGCCGTGGCGCTACCTGTTCAGCGCCGTGCTGCCGGACAGCTTCGCCGCGAACCACCTGCCGGTGTACTCCGGGCCGTTCAACCCGATCGAGGTCAACGCCTACCTGGGCTCGGCGGTGCTGGTGCTGGCCGCGGTCGCGCTGCTGCGCCCGTCGCGGGCGGTGCGGGGTGCGCGGGCGTACCTGGCCGGGCTCGCCGTGGCGAGCGTGCTGCTCGTGTGGGTGCAGGGCCCGCTGCTGTCCTGGCTCGGCGCGCTGCCGGTGTTCGCCGACAACCCGATCGGGAGAGTGCGGGCGCTGCTGTGCTTCGCGGTCGCGGTGCTCGCCGCGCTCGGGTTCGACGCCGTGGTCCGCGCCGAGCGGCGGCGGTTCGAGGCCGTCGTGCTGGTCGCCGGCGTGGCCGCGCTGTGGCTGGGCTGCCGGTGGGCGCTGGCGCGCTTCGGCGACCTGCTGGCGCCCGCGCGGGGCGTCGACCTCGCGCTCGCGGTGGGCGGCGCGGCGGTGGTGGCCGGGCTCGTGGTGGCCGCCCGGGGGCACGCCAGGTGGGTCGCGGCCTGCGCGATCCCGCTGGTCGTGGCCGTGCAGGGGCTGGCCGCGAGCGGGTACTACTGGCCGACCGGGGACCGCTCGGCGTTCTACCCGCCCGGCCCGGTGCAGACCTACCTCGCCGCGCACCAGGGGCACGACCGGGTGGCCACGGCCGGGCCGGCGCTGTGGCCGAACGCGACCGCGGTCTACGGCATCCGCACGGTCACCGGGCACGCGTTCACCCCGGTGCGGATGAAGGAACTGCTCACCGCGATCGACCCGCGCGCGTTCGGGCGGCCCACGGCGAGCAGGCTCGACCCGGCCGACCCGGCGCTGGCGGGCTCGCCGGGCCTGGACCGGCTGGCCGCGCGCTACTGGGTGAACCGCGACGGCGCGCCCGCGCCGGGGCTGTCGCGGGCCTTCGCCGCCGACGGGCTCACCGTCTGGGCCCGACCGGACAGCCTGCCGCGCATCCGCTGGGCGTCGGCCACCCGGGTCGTCGCCGACCGGGCCGAACGGCTCGACACGCTCGCGCACACCCGGCTGCCGGCGGACACCGTCGTGCTGGACTCCCCCGGCGCACCCGTGGCCGGCCGGCCGGCGCGCGTCCGCGTGGTCGAGGACAGCGGCGACACCGTCCGGGTGCGGGTCGATGCCGGCGGTGCGGGGTACCTGGTCGTCGCCGACAACGTGCAGACCGACTGGGTGGCCACGGTCGACGGCACGGTCACGCCCGTGGTGGCCGCGGACCACGCCCTGGGGGCAGTGCACGTGGACGCGGGTGACCACGACATCGCCCTGCGCTACAGTCCACGCGGCAGGACGACGGGTATCCGGCTGTCGGCCGCGGCGACGCTGCTGCTGGTCACGGCCGCGGCACCACCCTGGTTCTGGCGCAGACCGGGCCCTCGACGCCGAGGTGTGGCCGACCGGCCTGTTCGTACCCCAGCGATCGACGACCGACCCGATCCGGCGTCTGGAGACGACAGTGAACGCAAACCAGCACGTCAGCCTCGGCGCGACCGCCCCCGACGGCGCGGGTGAGAACACGCTCGACGCGACCATCGTGCTCCCCTGCTACAACGAGCAGGAGCACGTGCTCGACGAGATCAAGCGGATCTGCGGCGCCATGGACGCGAGCGGCATGTCCTACGAGGTGCTGGTCATCGACGACAAGTCCACCGACGGCACGCTGCGGGTGCTGGAGGAGGCGCTGCCGCAGTTCCCGCACATGCGGCTGATGCCGTTCCGGCGCAACGGCGGCTCCGGCACCGCGCGCCGCATCGGCACCCGCGAGGCGTACGGGCGCATCGTGGTGTGGACCGACGCGGACATGACCTACCCGAACGAGCGAATCCCGGAGTTCGTCCAGTACCTGCACGACAACCCGGACGTCGACCAGGTGGTCGGCGCGCGGACCAGCGAGCAGGGCACGCACAAGGTGCTGCGGGTGCCGGCGAAGTGGACCATCCGCAAGATCGCCGAGCTGCTGGCCGGGACGAAGATCCCCGACCTGAACTCCGGCCTGCGGGCGTTCCGGCGCGAGGTCGCGCTGCCCTACCTGAAGCTGCTGCCCCCCGGGTTCAGCTGCGTCACGACGATCACCATGTCGTTCCTGTCCAACCAGCACACGGTGGACTACGTGGCCATCGACTACGCGAAGCGGGCCGGCGTCAGCAAGTTCCACTTCGTGAAGGACGCCTACCGCTACATCCTGCAGGTGCTGCGGATGGTCATGTACTTCAACCCGATCAAGGTGCTGATGCCGGTCGCGCTGACGCTGTTCGTGCTGGGCGCGGCCAAGGGCGTGGTGGACGTGATCCGCTACGACTTCCGCATCACCACGAACGCCGTGCTGGTGATGGTGACCGCGCTGATCATCGGCTCGATGGCGTTGCTCGCCGACCTGATCGTGCGGTCACGCGACGACCGCTAGCGGACCGGAACGGGGGACTCGCGCGACCGGAACGGGGGACTCGCGGGTCGTCAGGCGGCGGGGGCGGGGATGGCGTGGGGCATCTGCCAGCCGGCGGCCAGCTGCGAGGGGCGGAGGTTCTCGCCGTTGCCGAAGAACTCGCAGAACTTCATGATCAGCGGGTCCCAGGCGATCGGGTCCACGTAGTCGGTGCCGGGGATCAGCAGTTCCTCGGCCACGTGCGTGCGGACCACCCGCACCTGGAACGCGGTCAGCCGCTCCGCCACCGGGTGCGCCGCGTCCAGCCGGCACTCCAGCTGGATCGGGCACTCCGCGGCGCGCGGCGGCGAGACCAGGTCGGCGGGCTGCTCGGTGAGGCCGGCCGCCGCGAACTTCGCCCGGGAGAACTCGTAGCCGCGCTGCACCTTGTGCGCCGGCACGTCCGGCCGCGCGGTCAGCAGCGCGATGCGGTCGACCGCGTCCACCAGCGCCGAGGACGCCAGGTTCAGCACGCACTCGCGCTCGCGGTGCAGGTTTGCCGCGGTCTGGGACGTCTCGGCCAGGCCGAGCAGGCAGGACTGTCCCAGCCACCACGCGGAGGACATCGGCGCGAGGTTGGCCGAGCCGTCCTCGTTCCGGGAGCTGATCAGCACGACCGGCGTGCCGAAGTACAGGACCTTGAGCGGTGTCACCCGATGCATGACTCCACGATGCCCGGCCGGACCGGCCCGGGCTGGCGGGAATCAGCCGCGGCGTTCGTCCAGGTTGTACAGTCGCCGCCAGTTCTCCCGGCTGGTCAGCCGGGGCACCGCGGCCCGGTACTCCTGGCGCAGCCGCGGCATCTCGGCGATCACCGCGCGCAGCACCCGCGCGGTCTGGCGGGCCAGCCGGATCGTGGTCTCCCGGTCACGCCGGCGCAGCCGCACGCCCTCCTGCGAGCCGTCCGTGACCACGGCCGTCGCGAACTGCGACACGTGCCACCACGTGGCGTCCTTCTTGGACACCGCGCCCACCGGGTGCACCGTGCGGCCCAACGCGAGGTACACCAGGCGCTTCAGCATGACCAGCCGGTTGCGGGCCGGCTTCGGCCCGGCCTGGATCAGCGGGATCCGGCCCGCGTCGAGCCCCGGCAGGTCGCAGGCCCGGTGCATGATCGTGTCCGGGTACTCCTTGCGCAGCGCGAAGATCTCCTTCGCCGCGCTCGCGCCGCCGTCGTGCAGGAACTCCGGGCCGCGCAGGAAGTCCTCGACCGCCTTGAGGATCGTGGCCGCGAGGCCGTACTGCATGGTCAGCAGGTACCGCGAGATCCGGGACATGATCACCCGCGCGGTGTGCTTGGGATCGATGTTCGCGTGCAGCGTGGCCACGATCATCGAGTTGCGGACCGCGAAGTACTCGTTCCACTTGTCCGCGTCCTTCCAGTCGAAGTCCGCGTGCCACAGCCCGGCGCCGGGCAGGGTGACCGTCGCGAAGCCCTTCGCCCGCGCGCGGTAGCCGTACTCGACGTCGTCCCACTGGAAGAACAGCGGCAGCGGCAGCCCGATCCTCGCCACCACCTCCGCCGGGATCAGGCAGGACCACCAGGCGTTGTAGTCCGCGTCCACCCGCCGGTCGCCGCGCGGGATCCGCCCGGTGGGCACGCCGTCGTCGCCGACCTCCTCGGCGAGCAGGTCCACGTCGTCGAGCGCGTTGGTGACCACCCGGCCGGGCTTGAGCTGGGCGAAGTCGGCGTACTCCGCACCGGCGAGCAGCACGGTCGGGTGCAGCAGCCGCAGCATCTGGCCGCCGATGATCGTCGGCTCCGGCGTGCGGTTGGCGAACGCGGTGAGCCGGATCGCGATCTCCGGCTCGCACAGCACGTCGTCGTCCATGAACAGCAGGTTCGCGTGCTCGGCGTCGGAGTTGACCCGGGCGGCCTCGGTCACCTCGTACATGCCCCGGCCGAACCCGCCCGCGCCGCCGAGGTTGGGCTGGCGCAGGTAGCGCAGCCGCCCGTCGAGCGCCTTGTCCACGTCCGGGAACGCCGGACGCGACTCGACGGTGTCGCTGCCCTGGTCCACCACGTAGACGGCGTCGAGCACCTCCAGCGCGTCCGCGTCGCCGGCCAGCGACTGCAGCGTCTTCGTGCAGTCGTCGGCGCGGTTGAACGTGCAGATCACCACCGCCGTCGGGCGCAGCCGGTGCGGCGGCGCGACCGTCCAGCGCAGCCGCTCGACCACCAGGTCGTCGTCGGCGGCGCTCAGCCGCACCCACAGGAACCCGCCGTCGACGAACTTGTCCAGCGCCGCGGTGAGCGTGACCGTGTCGCCGCGCAGGTCCGTGACGTCCCGGGCGGCGACCGTGCGGGTCTCGCCCTCGACGTCGGAGGCGACGACCGAGATCCGCCCGGAGCCGGACGCGACGATCTCCACGTCGACCGACTCGACCACGGTCCAGCGCTGCCAGTAGCTCGCCGGGAAGCGCCCGAAGTAGGTGTCCATGGTGACCTCGGAGCCCGGGTGCACCACCAGCCGCTGCCGCTCGCGGGTCGCGGTCCCGGACGAGACCTTCGCGTACAGGTCGTCCGGGCACACCGGGTCCGGGCCGCGGAACAGGCCGCGCTGGGCCACCAGCCGTCCGCTCGGCGCGTGCTCGACGAGACGCTCGTCGCCCTCGGCCGCCGGCTGCGCGGGCGCTGCGTCGCTGGTGATCGGGCTGCTAGCGGGCATTCGAGTTCAGTCCTCCACGGGGCTTCGTATGGCGCGCAGCCTACATTCGGCCCCATGGCTGATCACCGTTAGGTCACGGGCAGCCTGTCACGGAGCGTGTCGCGCTCAGTACCGCCGGACCAGCACCCGCCCGCGGACGACGTCGATGTACCCGTGCTGGAACCGCTGCCGGTAACCGCCCCGGATCCGGTACCGGTTGCTGGTCGGGAAGCCGAGGAAGGACCGCTCCCAGCCCAGCCGCGCCCACCGGGCCCGGATCGTGCCGGACACGGCCCACGCGCCGGTGGCCCGCGACCAGAAGATCGACCCGCGCTGGAAGTGGTTGTACCGGCCGCGATGGTTGCCGGTGGGCCGCTCGTCGGTGGTCGGGTACCCGAGACCGCGCAGCCCGCCCGTCCGCGACCACCGCGCGCGGATGCCGCCGACGACGAGGTGCGCGCCGGTGCGCGGGGTCCAGTAGATGCTGCCGCGCTGGAAGTGCGCGTAGCCCGAGGTCGTCGACACGGCCGCGTCACTGGTCGGGTAGCCCAGCACCGAGCGCTCCGCACCGACCGCCTTGTAGCGCTTGTAGATCTGCCCGGTGATCAGGTGCGGGCGGCTGCCCGGGTACCAGTAGAGCGCCTGGTAGCCGTACAGCAGCGAGTACCGGCCGCGGCCGCCCGCGCCGACCTTCTCGTCGGTGACCGGCAGCCCGAGCCGCAGGTGGCCGCCGAAGGCCAGGTAGCGGGCCAGGATGCCGCCGCGCATGGCGTGCGCGTCCGTCACCGCCGACCAGTACATCCGCCCGCCCGCGTAGGCGCGCCAGCGCACCTTCGCGTCGCCCTGCTCGACGTCCACCGGCTCGCCCAGCGCCGCGCGCAGTGCGGCGTCGGCGGCGTAGCGCCGGTCGATCGGGGTGCGGTACTCGACGCCGATCGTCTGGTCGGCGTCGGGCAGGGTCAGCTCGCGCACCCGGTCGGTGCCGCCGTCGGCCCAGCGGGCGAACGACGCCACGCCGTCGAGGGCGGCGGCCGGCGCGATGATCGTCAGCGGGGTGCCGACGGTGAACAGGCCCGACGAGGTCTGCTCGTCGCCGATGGTGAAGCCCGCCGCGGCGGGGCTCTCGATGGTGACCCGCCGCTGCTTGGGGTGGACCACGAACGTCTGCGTGGTGGTGGCGCCCCGGCTGTCGCTCGCGATCGCGGTGATCTCCAGCCTGCTGTCCCCGGGGTGGCCCTCGAACGTCAGCCGGAACTGCCCGCCCTGCTGCTGCTCACCGGGGTGCTGGTGGCAGCTGGTGACGTCCGCGCAGTGCACGATGACCGCCGCCCAGCGCACCTGGAGCGGGCCGTCCTCGGCGTCGGTGGCGGTGGCGTCCGCGGCGACGACGTCGCCGACCGCGAACGTCCGGTCCGGGTCGGGTGCCTGCAGCGACAGATCGGGCGGGTGGTTGCCGGGGTAGACGGTCGTCCGCGCGGTGCCGGCCGCGCCCTGCGGGTCGGTCGCGGTCAGCGTGACGGCGAAGCTGTCCTGGTCCGGCGCGTAGGTGTGGCTCACCCGCACGCCCTCGGCGGTGGCGCCGTCACCGAAGTCCCACTGGTAGGTGGGCACGTCGCCGTTGGGGTCGGCGGTGTCGCTCGCGTCGAAGGTGACCGTGCGGGTCGCCGGGTCCGCGGTGGACGTCACGACGGCGTCCGGCGGCTCGTTGCCGGGCGCGTAGACCAGCCGGCGCAGCCGCGCGCCGCCGATGTCGGCGAACACGATGTCACCGCCGGTGGGCGCGGTGGCGAACTTGACCGGCGCACCGAGGCCGGTGCCGAACCCGTTCTGCTCGGGCGGCGTGGTCAGCCGGCCCTGGGCGTCGTAGCCCAGCGACCAGATGGCGTGGTGGACGTAGTCGCCGTAGAAGTAGCGGCCGCGGTACTGCGCCGGGTAGCTGGTGCCGGTGTAGACGACACCGCCGGTGACGCTGCTGCTGCCGACGTGCGGGTAGGCCCACAGCGGGCTCGCGGTGGTGCTGCCGGCGCACTCGGGCAGGTCGCGGTAACCGGCCATCTGGGTGTCGGCCTCCCAGCAGGGCCAGCCGTAGTTGTTGCCCGGGGCGATGAGGTCGACCTCCTCCCAGCGGGCCGCGCCGACCTCGCCGAGGATCGGCCGGCCGGTGCCGGGTTCGAGGCTGAACCGGAACGGGCTGCGGAACCCGCTCGCGTAGACGAGGCTGCGCGCGGCCCGGGGCGCGCTCGCCGAGTAGTACGGGTTGGTCGGCACGCCCGTGCCGTCCGGGCGCAGGTGCAGCAGCTTGCCGTGCGGGTCGTCCGGGTCCTGCGCGCGCAGCGCGCGCCGGTCGACGTTGCGGTAGTCGGCCGCGTCGCCGATGCTCGTCCACACCGTGCCGTCGGCGGCGGCGACCAGGCCGGTGATGCCGTGCACGGTGAAGTCCGCGGAGGTCTGGAACACGACCTGCTCGCCGCTGAGCGCGGCCGGGGCGCCGTCGCCGTCGGGGTCCACCGTCCACCTGCTCAGCCGCAGCACGCCGTTGGGGCCCGAGTCGGGACCGGTGTCCGGCACGGCCCGCACGGTGTAGACGGCCCGGCTGGTCGCGTAGTCCGGGGCGACCGCGAGGCCGGTGAGGCCCAGGTCGCCGGCGCCGTTGGTGGGCAGGTCCGCGAGCTCGCGGGGCGTGCCCTCCCGGGGCACCCACATGACCTTGCCGTACTTCCCGATCACCAGCAGGCTCTCGTCGGGCAGGTAGGCGAAGTCGGTGACCAGGTCGCCGGGGTCGGCGCCGGTCGGCGGGCGCAGCCCGGTGGCGATGTCGCGCAGCACGAAGCCGGGCGGCAGGACCTGGGCCGCGGCGCGCGCCGCGGGCGGGCCGGCGGTGACCACCAGGGCGGCGACCGTCGCGAGGACCAGCAGCAACGGCGCGACCCGCCTGCACATGACCACCATCTGTGACCCCCTGACCGGACACTGGTAACGCTCCGTTAGAAGCGCTGGCCATCCAATCGACCATTAGGGGTTCGTGTTTCACGAAATCGGGTGGACTTTGCTGAATAGTTAGCAAAGTTCTTACATAGAGTTCACCGTCGACCCGATCGTGTATCGGCGCGTGCGCTCAGCGCGAGGTCGCTCCCGGGCATCCGGAAACCGGTCCATAGAATCGGCCGCGCCATCCCGGCCACCGGCTGACGACATGAGGTAGACGTGCGATGAACTGGATCGACGCCGCGCCGGTCGCGCTCGTCACCGCCGCGTGGGTACTCGTCCCCGGGCTCGCCCTCGGCTACCTGCTCGGCCTGCGCGGCATCGCCGCCTGGGGCCTCGCCCCGATCCCCGGGATCGCGCTGGTCGCGTCCGCCGCCGTGCTCGCCGGGAAGCTGGGCATCGCCTGGTCACCCGGGATCGCGCTGGCCGTGTGCGCCGCCGCCGTGGTCGTGGTCGGGGCGGTCGCGTTCCCGCTGCGCCGCAAGGCGTTCCTGGCGAGCGACCCGGACCCGCGCCGGCTGACGCTCATCGCCGCGCTGGGCATGCTGCCCGCCCTCGTGCTCGGCCTGGCGACGGTCGTGCAGGCGATCGGCGCGCCGGACACGCTCTCCCAGACCTACGACGCGGTGTTCCACTACAACGCGCTCGCCGCGATCGACGACACCGGCCAGGCGTCCTCGCTGACGCTGAGCAACCTGGGCAACCCGGGCACCCCCGGCAGCTTCTATCCCGCGGCCTGGCACGACCTCGCGTCGCTGGTGATGATGTCGACCGGTGCGAGCATCCCGGTCGCCGCCAACGCGGTGACCGTCGTCGGCGCCGTCGTGCTGTGGCCGCTGTCCTGCCTGCTGCTGGCCCGCCAGCTGTTCGGCCGCAACCCGGGCGCGCTCGCCGTCACCGGCACGCTGAGCATCGGGTTCACCGCGTTCCCGTGGGACCTGCTCGGCTTCGGGGTGCTGTGGCCCAACCTGCTGGGCATGGCGATCGCCCCGGCGTTCCTCGCGGTCGTGATCACGCTGACCCGGTGGGCGAGCGACGACGCGATCGGCACCGTCCGGGGCTGGGTCGCGCTGGCCGCCTGCCTGCTCGCAGCCGGGTTCGCGCACCCGAACGTGCTGTTCTCCGTCGCCGTGCTGTCGGTGTTCCCGATCGCCGCGCGCGTCGCCGTCCGGGCGTGGCGGCTGCGCGGGGAGGGGCGGACGACGCGCGGGCTCGCCGAGGCCGTCGCGTTCCTCGTCGTCCTCGGCGGCGCCTGGTACTGGGCGGCCACCACGCCCGCGTTCGCGAACACCCGCGACCAGTACTGGCCGCCGTTCTCCCGGCCCGCCCAGGCGGTCGGCGATGCCGCGTTCAACGCCACCAACCGGCACGACGCGCTGTGGCTGCTGTCGATCGTGGTGATCGTCGGGATGTTCGCCGCCCGCCGGATGCCGGCCCTGCGCGTGATCGTCGCCGGACACCTGGCCACCGTGTTCCTCTACGTGCTCAGCGCCGCGATCAACCGGCCGGACACCCAGAAGTTCACCGGCTTCTGGTACAACGACTCGCACCGGCTCGCCGCGATGCTGCCGATCACCGGCGTCCCGCTCGCGGTCGGCGGCATCCTGTTCCTGGCCGGCAAGGTCCTCGACCGGGTGCCGGCCGAGGCGCCGCGCACGCGGTGGCTCGCCCGCACGCCGGGGCTGGGCGCCGCGGGCGTGCTCGCCGCGGTGCTGACGCTGGTACTGGTCGCGCTGACCGGCGGGCTCTACCCCGACGACCGGTACGACCGGGTGTCCATCGGCTACGCGCCGCGGCGGCCCGAGGGCGTGCTGATGACCGACGACATGCGCCGGTTCTACGACCGGATCGCCCGGGAGATCCCGGACGACTCTGTGGTCGCCGGCAACCCGTTCACGGGGACCGCGATGCTGTGGGCGCTCGAGGACCGCAAGGTGCTGTTCCCGCACTTCCGCGGGAACTTCACCGAGGAGCAGACGACCGTCGCCAAGCACCTCGACGACCTGATGCGCGACCCGGCGGTGTGCCCGGCGGTGCACGACCTGCACGTCGGCTACCTGCTGGTCACCGGCGCCGAGTTCCGGCCGAGCGACCCGAAGTGGAACTACTACTCCGGCCTCGCCGACCCGTTCGGCTCGCGCGGCTTCGAGCTGGTCGACTCGTCCGGCCCGAACAAGCTCTACAGGATCACCGGATGCGACGGGAACGTGGCCGGGCGCCCGGCGGGCTGAGGCGTCAGGCCCGGCCGAACACGTGCCGGGTGAGCGCGCCGACGCCGCTCCGCTGCCGGACCGCCTGCGGCAGCATGGTCAGCGCGAAGATGCGCGACGACAGGTGCCGGCGGGCCACCCGGGCGGCCTTGGGCCAGCCGCGCTCGGCCATCCGGTCGGCGGTGTCCGCGAAGAACGCGCCTGCCTCGGTGAAGCGGGACCCGTCGAACGCGGTGGCCGAGGACTCGCTGGCGTCGTGGCGGCGGTACTCGAAGCACACCGTCTCGTCGACCACCAGCCGCTCGCCCCGCCCGACCAGCTCCATCAGCAGCGCCAGGTCCTGGATCACCCGCAGGTCCGGGCGGAACCGGACCGCGGCCAGCGCGTCGGCGCGCCACGCCAGGGCCGGGAAGTACAGCCAGTCGCCGCGCAGCAGGCTGACCGCGAGATCCTCGCCGGCCATGGTGAGCCGGCCCGCCACCCGCGGCGCGTACACCCGGCGTTTGGCCTCGTCGACCAGCGTCCGGGCGGGCCGTCCGTCGCTGCCGATGACCCGCACGCCGGGCTGGATGATGCCGGCGTCCGGGTCCTCGGCGTGCACGCCGAGGACCGTGCCGACGTAGCCGGGCAGCATCCGGTCGTCGCAGCCCATCAGCACGGCCAGGTCGTGCTCGACGAGCTCGATGCAGCGGTTGAAGTTCGCGGTCAGGCCGAGGTTCTCGGGGTTGCGCAGGTAGCGAACCCGCTCGTCGCCCAGCGCGGCGAACCAGTCCGGCACCTCGTCCGGGCCGCCGGTGACCGGCCGGTCGTCCACGACGGTCAGCCGCCAGCGCCCGTCGGTCTGGGCCAGCACGCTGGTCACGGCCTCGCGCATCAGCGCGACGTCGCCGTAGTACGGCATCAGGACGTCGACGGTGGTCACGCCCGGCTCACTCCGCGTTCTCCCGCTTCTGGTCCACGTCGAGCTGCAGGATCGCGAGGTCCTCGGCGAGCTTGCGGGTCTCGTTCTCCAGCCGGGACACCTCCCACGACAGGTGCAGCACGACCCCGACGAGGAACAGCAGGCTGACGAAGAACAGCAGGTTCGCCGGCACCACCACGCCCACCGCCTTCGACAGGTGGGTGAGCAGGCTCGGGAACACCGTGAACACCAGCAGCACGACGCCGACGATCAGCCACAGGACGGCGTACTTCTCCTTGAGCTGGCGGCGGCGCAGCAGTTCCCCGATGCCCGCCAGGATCAGCAGGCTGCCGACCAGGGCGACCAGGTACGTACTACTCACGTCGGATGCCTTCCTTCCGGGGGCTCACCGACGGCGTCGTTGCCGGGGACATGTCCCAACGACGGATCAGCGCGAGCAACAGGGCGAAGCCCGCGCGCAGCAGGTAGACCATGGACTTGATCGGCCGGTGGCTCGGCGCGCCACCGCGCCGGGGCCGCATCCGGGCCGGGACCTGGGCGACCGAGCAGCCCGAGCGCACCGCGATCACCAGTGACTCGATGGTGTCTCCCAGGTACTCGTCCGGATAGTGCTCGGCGAACAGCGGCAGCGCGCGGCCGCCGGTGGCCTTGAAGCCGGAGGTGGCATCGGTGAGCCGGGTCTTGGCGAGCCGGGACAACACCTTCGACAGCACCACCATGGCCCATTTGCGCGGACCTCGCACCTTGTACTCGTCATCCGGCGCGGAGAACCGGGCACCGATGACGATGTCCGCCTCGGCCAGCCCGGCCAGCAGCGCGGGCACCTCGCTCGGGTCGTGCTGGCCGTCCGCGTCGACCTGGACGGCGGCGTCGAAGCCGTGCCGCACCGCGTAGCGGAACCCGGCGCGCATCGCGCCGCCGACGCCGAGGTTGAACGGCAGCTCCAGGACCAGCGCGCCCGCCTCACGGGCGACCTCGACGGTGCGGTCGGTGGACCCGTCGCTGACCACGAGCACGGGGATCTGCGGGGTCGCCGTGCGGATCTCGCGCACGGTGTCGCCGACCGTCTGGTCCTCGTTCCAGGCGGGGACCACGATCAGCGGCCGGGCGGCGCGCGCCTTGCTTGACACGGAGGCCAAGACTAGCCGGATGTCGACACCACTCCCGAGCCGCCGCCGACCAGGTCGGCGGCCGGTGTCCGGGCCGTCGAGGTCGCGGAGCCGAGCGCCCGGTACAGCGTGGCGAGCATCACGGTCACCACGAGCGCGGAGCCGGCCAGCTGCGCGATCACCCCGGCCCGGATCGGGTCGCCGGGCAGCGCGAGCAGCGCGACGAGCACGACCGTCCCGGTCAGCCAGGCGACGGTGACGCGCGTGTGCCGGCCGAGCGCGATCAGGCCCGGCTGCAGCACCTGGGCCACCATCAGGCCGACCGTGCTGACCCCGAGCAGGCCGACCACGGCGCCGGGCAGCCGGACGTCCGCGCCGAAGAGCACCTGCACCGCCCACGGCCCGACGGTGAACGAGGCGAGCACACCGGGGATCCCGATCGCGGCGACGGCCACCAGGATCAGCCGCAGCCGCGCCCGCACCGCGGCGAGCTCGCCGCGGGTGGCCGCCCTGGTCAGCGACGGCAGCAGCATGGCCTGGACCGGGGCGAACAGGAACAGCGGGATGCGGGCGAGCACGAACGCCGACGCGAACGCGGCCGCGGTGGCGGCGGCATCGCCGAGCCGCGGGGTCACCACGATCGGCGTCACGTTCATCACCACCAGCATCAGCAGGGTGCCGCCGACCAGGAACGACAGCCGCCGCCCCATCTGCCACACCGTGCCGGGCGCGGCCGCCTCGACCGCCGGGTCGGCGAGCGGCCGCGCCGGCCGGCGCAGCCAGGGCAGGCCGGCGAGCGCGCCGAAGCCCGAGCCGGCGGCGAACACCAGCGCGTAGCCGACCGCGTCCGGCACCCCGCTGACGGCGATCACCACGCACGGCAGGATGCGGGCCACGCCCTCGGCGGCGAGGGTGGCCGCGTAGCCGGTGAACCGCTGGCGGCCGCCGACCAGCCCGCGCACCACGTAGACCGCGGCCGAGGTGGCGACGCTGACCAGGACGGCCACGAACAGGCCCCACCGCCCGGCGAGCGCCTGGCCGGTGAGCAGCGGGGAGGCGGCGACCAGGATCACCAGGACGGCGGCGAGCAGCCCGCAGGCGAGCAGCCAGGCGTTGCGGGTGACGTGGCCCGCGCCGCGGCCGGCGGCCAGCTCGGCGCTGACCGAGCGGCTGGTCTCCTGCTCCAGCGCGGAGAACAGGCCCGGTCCGATGATGTTGACCATCAGGTAGAGGCTGGCCACGGCGGCCGCGTCCGCCGGGGGCAGGGTGTGCCCGGCCAGCGCCACGAAGCCGTAGCCGGCCGCGCCGACGAGTGCGAGGCCGCCGCCCATGTACAGCGCGGGGCCGAACCGCTGTCGCACACTCGCCACGCGGCCACGGTATTCGGCGGCTAGGACCGGACCCGCAGCAGCCCGGCGATCTCGCGGAACTCCTCCTCGGCGTCGCGCCCGCCGAGGAGCCGGTCGAGGTTGCCCGAACCGCGCAGGGTGGCGAACCCGTGCGCGAGTGCCCACGCGGCGAGCATGACCCGGTCGGCCGCCGCTCCGGCGGGCACGCCGGACCGCAGCACCTCGCCGGTCCGGGCGCGCGCGGCGAGCAGCGCGGGGTCGTCGCGGTGGAGGAGGTCGGGCCGGAACATCACCTCGAAGTGGGACGGGTGCTCGGCGGCGAACCGCACGTAGCGCACGCCCATGTCGCGCAGGTCGCCGTCGGCGAGCGCGCCGGCCAGCAGCTCGTTGCCCTGCACGGCGATGGCGGTGAACAGGCCCGCCTTGTCGCCGAAGTGGTGTGCGGGCGCGGCGTGCGAGACGCCGGCTGCGCGGGCGAGGTCGCGCAGGCTGACCGCGGCGGGGCCGCGCTCGGCGATCAGCTCGAGCGCAGCCTCGATCAGCACCCGCTGGAGGTCCCCGTGGTGGTAGGCGGTCCTGGTCACCCGCCGAGCCTATCTTGTCATCGGCTAGATTGTCAGCTATCTTGACACTGACAAGACTTACCGAGGAGGACACGATGACCGTCGAACCGGGCCTGGTGCGCCAGATGTGGCAGCTGCTCGAGCCCATCCACGCCACGCTGTACTACGCACCGGAGGTGGCCGCGCAGGCCGCCGCGCTGGGCTACGCGGTGGACACCCGCTGGCCGAGCTACTTCCCGTTGCGGTCCGCGCCGCTGGGGGCCGCGGGCCCGGAGCTGGTGGCGGCGACGTTCTACAGCTTCAACCCGGAGATGGTGCGCGCGCACGTGCCGGCGGCCTGGCGGGTGGCCGCGCCGGAGAAGGTGCTGGAGGCGCGGCTGCGCGGCGTCGACGGCGCGCTGCGCGCGATCCTCGGCGACCGCGCCGGCTCCCCGGAGCTCGCCGAGGCCGCGGCGCTGGCGCGCGAGCTCGCCGAGGCGGCCGGCACCGGCGCCCGGCCGCTGGCCGCGGCGAACGCGGACCTGCCGTGGCCGGCCGAGCCGCACCTGGCGCTGTGGCAGGCGGCGACCATCCTGCGCGAGCACCGCGGCGACGGGCACGTGGCGGCGCTGCTGACCGCGGGCCTCGACCCGGTCGAGTCGCTGGTGTCGTTCGCCGCCGTCGGCGCGGCGCCGGTCGAGGTGTTCGACAGCCGCGGCTGGTCAGCGGACGAGTGGGCGGCGGCGACGACCCGGCTCGCCGGGCGCGGCTGGCTGACCGCCGACGGCGCGGCGACCGACGCGGGACGCGCGGGCCGCGACGAGGTGGAGCGGCACACCGACGAGCTGGCCGCCGGACCGTACCGGGCGCTGGGCGCGGCGCGGTTCGGGCGGCTCGCGCAGCTGGCCGGGCCGGTCACGATGGCCGTGGTGGGGACCGGCATGCTGCCGCGCCGGAGCACGCTGGGGATCACCCGGCAGTAAGGTCGGTGGTCGTGCGACACGTTGTGGTGGTGGGTGGCGGGATCCTCGGGCTGGCCGTGGCGCGGGAGCTGTCCGCGCGCGGTGACCGCGTGACGGTGCTCGAGAAGGAGGACCACTGGGCCGGGCACCAGACCGGGCACAACTCGAACGTGGTGCACGCCGGGCTGTACTACGCGCCCGGCTCGTTCAAGGCACGGATGTCGGTGGCCGGCAACCGCTCGATCGTGGAGTTCGCCCGCGAGCACGGCGTGCCGGTCGAGGTGTGCGGCAAGCTCGTGGTGGCCACCGGTGAGGAGGAGCTGCCCGCGCTGCGCGCGCTGGCCGAGCGGGCCGAGGCGAACGGCGTCCCGGCGAAGCTGATCTCCCCGGCGGAGGCGCACGCCTACGAGCCGGAGGTCGCCTGCGTCGGTGCGCTGCGTGTGGAGTCGACCGGCATCATCGACTTCGGCGGCGTCTGCGAGGCGTTCGTGCGGTCGCTGGACGGCGCGGACCTGCGGCTGTCCACCCCGGCGCTGGCCATCCGCCCCGGCCGGCACGGCGGCGTCGAGGTCGCCACCGGGACCGACGTGGTGCGCGCGGACGCGCTGGTGAACTGCGCGGGCCTGCACAGCGACCGGGTGGCCAGGCTCGCCGGGGTGGCGCCGCGGGCGCGGATCGTGCCGTTCCGCGGCGAGTACTTCACGCTGCGGCCGGAGTCGGCGCACCTGGTGCGGGGGCTGATCTACCCGGTGCCGGACGCGTCGCTGCCGTTCCTGGGCGTGCACCTGACCCGGATGCTCGACGGCAGCGTGCACGCGGGCCCGAACGCCGTGCTGGCGCTGCGCCGCGAGGGCTACCGCTGGCGTGACGTGTCGGGCGCGGACCTGCTGGAGACGCTGCGCTTCCCCGGCCTGTGGCGGCTGGCCCGCCGCTACCCGCGCACGGCGGTGGACGAGGTGGTGCGCTCGCTGTCGCGGCGCCGCTTCGCCCGCAGCCTGGCCCGCCTGGTCCCGGCCATCGGCCGCGAGGACCTGGTCCGCGCGCACGCCGGCGTCCGCGCGCAGGCCCTGCTGCCGGACGGCACCCTGGTGCAGGACTTCCTCATCGAGACCGCGCCGCACCAGGTGCACGTGCTCAACGCCCCCTCCCCCGCGGCCACCTGCTGCCTGGAGATCGCCCGGCACGTCGCCGACCAGGTCACCTGACAACCTGTCCACAACCACCAGACTTGTCCACACCCCACCGCCTGACCAGCCCTTTCGTCACCCCACCCCGCTAGACTGGCGAACGGGGTGCCCCCCGGAGAGGGTGGGGGCCGCCATCCAGAGGGCGTTGAGTCTGGTCGGGCGAGCAGGTGGTTCGCGAGCTGTTCGGCCGGTGCGGTCCCGGTTACCGGGGCCCGGGCAGGTCGGCAAGGCGCTCGCGCAGGTGGTCGGCCTGGGGGTCGCTCAGGTCCAGCTCGAGTGCCCGTTCGTAGGCGGCGCGTGCCTCGGCGCCGCGGCCGACCCGGCGCAGCAGCTCGGCCCGGGTGGCGTGCCACCACGGGTAGCCGGCCAGACCCTCGATCGCCTCGACGAGGGCCAGGCCGGCCTCCGGACCGTCCCGCTCGGCCACGGCCACCGCGCGGTTGAGCCGGGTCACCGGGGTGTCCTCGACCGTCAGCAGCACGTCGTACCAGGACACGACCGCGTCCCAGCTGGTCGCCGGGTGGCTCGGCGCGAGCGCGTGGCACGCGGCGATCGCGGCCTGCACCACGTACGCGTTCGGCCGGGTCGGCGTCCGCCGCAGCGCGCGGCCGACCAGCTCGACGCCCTCCTTGATCGACTCCGCGTGCCACCGGGTGCGGTCCTGGTCGGCGAGCAGCACCGGCCGCCCCGCGGCGTCCAGCCGGGCGGTGCGGCGGGAGTCGTGCAGCAACAGCAGGGCCAGCAGGCCCAGCACGGTCGGCTCGTCCGGCATCAGCTCGGCGAGCAGCCGGGCCAGCCGGATCGCCTCGGCGGTGAGCGCGACACGCACCAGCTCGTCGCCCGAGCCCGCCGCGTAACCCTCGTTGAAGATCAGGTACACGGTCGCCGCGACGCTCGCGAGCCGGCCGGGCAG
Organism: uncultured Actinomycetota bacterium; assembly: GCA_963727495.1. Lineage (GTDB taxonomy): Bacteria > Actinomycetota > Actinomycetes > Mycobacteriales > Pseudonocardiaceae > Actinophytocola. Next base: position 784,087 of record CAVSGQ010000006.1, read on the forward strand.
CTCGTCGTCGTCGGGCACCCGGTACGGGATGCCGGCCTGGGCGATCTTCTGCTTCGCCCTGGTCAGCCGCTTGGCCATGGTCGCCTCGGGCACCAGCAGCGCCCGGCCGACCTCGGCCGTCGACAGCCCGCCGAGCGTGCGCAGCGCGAGCGCGACCTGCGTCTCGACCGCGAGCGCCGGGTGGCAGCAGGTGAAGACCAGCCGCAGCAGGTCGTCCCCGGCCGGCTCGGCCTCGCTGATCATCGACGTGAACATCGACTCGGCCTCCTTGCCGGCGCGCCGGGCCTCGCGCCGCAGCATGTCGATCGCCCGCCGCTTCGCGGTGACCAGCAGCCACCCACGCGGGTTGTCCGGCACACCGTCGGCGGGCCAGGTCTGCAGCGCACGCAGGACCGCGTCCTGCGTGGCGTCCTGCGCGACGTCGACGCTGCCGGTGACGCGGATCAGCGTGGCCAGCACCCGCGCACCCTCGTCGCGGACGAGCCGTGCGACCGCGTCACCGGCGCCCGTCATCCGCCGAAGGTGATGATCGGCCGGACCTCGACCGCGCCGTTCCACGCGGCGGGCAGCCTCGCGGCGACGGCGACCGCCTCGTCGAGGTCCGCGCAGTCCAGCAGGTAGAAGCCGGTCAGCGCCTCCTTGGTCTCCGCGTACGGCCCGTCGGTGGTGACGACGTCGCCGCCCTTGCCGCCGGTCACCCGGACCGTGGTCGCGGTGGCCGTCGGGTAGAGCGCCTTGCCGCCCTGGACGACCGCGCCGGCGGCGGCCATGAACTCGCGGTACTCGGCGAGCTCGGCGGCCTGCTCGGGCTGGCTCCAGTCGACGTCGGCGGTGTAGGTGAGGGCGATGTAGCTGGGCATGGCGTGCTTCCTCCGGAGTTCTCGCCGGCGCCGGTCGCCGGCGTTCACGATAAGGACGAACGGCGGCCGGCCGGTATGGACAACCTCAGCCGGGAATCCCGCCGAGCGCCACCGCGGCCAGGAAGCCGGCCGTGGTGACCAGGGCGGTGACCGGTCCGCCCTCGTCGTGGGCCTCGGGCAGCATCGTCGAGGCGACCATGGTGAGCACCGCACCGGCGGCGAAGCCGCGGACCGCGCCCACCACCTCCGGCGGCGAGTGCGTGACCAGCAGGTAGCCCAGTCCGGCGGCGATCGCCGAGACCACCGCGATCACCACCCACAGCCCGGCGATCGCGCGGCCGGACCGGCCCGCCCGGCGCAGGCCCGCCGACGAGGACAGCGACTCGGGGATGTTCGACAGGAACACCGCGAGCACGAACGTGGCGCTGACCCCGCCGGCGGACACCGTCGCGCCGATCGCGGCCGACTCCGGGATCCCGTCGAGCGCGGCGCCGGCGACGATCACCATCGCGGCGGCACCCGCGTGGTCGGCCGTCGACCGTCGCCGGCGCGGCAGCCCGGTCCGGCTGATCACCACGTCGCAGCCGAAGAACACCAGCGCCCCGGCGGCCAGCGCGGCGCCGGTGACCAGCCCGCCGGAGTCCGGCCACGCCTCGGCGACGAGGTCGAAGGCGACCGCGCTGATCAGCACGCCGGACCCGAACGCCATGACCAGCGCGATCACCCGCGCCGACCAGGTGGTGACGAGCGCCAGCACCCCGCCGAGCACGAGGGACGACCCGCCGAGGAGTCCCCACAACGCCGATTCGATCACCTGGCGACCGTAGTCCGGCTACCTCCGCGACGGCGCGTGGTACAGGGCCAGCGCGCCGGCGATCAGCACCGCCCCGGCGACGCCGGCGGCGGTGAGCCGCTCACCGTGGAACGCGACCGCGAGCACCGTCGCGGTCAGCGGTTCCAGCACGGTCGCGAGCGCGGCCGCGGTGGCGCCCGCGTCCGCAGGCCGAGGACGTACGCGCCGTACGCGACGGCCGTCGGCACCACGCCGAGGTAGCCGGCCAGCGCCAGCACCCGGCCGGTCAGCGGCACCGCCATCCCGTACCCGAGCGCGAACGGGGTGAGCAGCAGGCCGCCGACCAGCAGCCCGGCCGAGGTGATCGCGCCCTGCCCGGGCACCGGACGGTCGGCGACCAGGGTGAGCGTGGCGAAACCGGCCCCGGCGGCCACCGACATGGCGACCCCGGTGACCGTGTGCCGGCCGTCCGCGGCGGCGGGCATGCCGCAGAGCAGCGCCAGCCCGGCGAGGGACCCGGCGATGGCGGCCGGCGTGCGTCCGCCGGGCAGCCGCCGGGCCCGCAACGCGGTGACCGCGGCGACGCACACCGGCACGCAGCCGATGGTGATCAGCGTGGCGAGGCTGACCGAGATCCGCGCGACGGCGACCTGGTAGGCGGCCTGGAACTCGGCCATCAGCGTGCCGGTGACGAGCAGCAGCCCGATGTGGGCACGCAGGTACCGCAACCCGCCGGTGGCGGCGACCGCGACCACCGCGCAGGCGCCGCCGACCAGCAGCCGGTAGGTCGCGACGGAGACGGGGTGCAGGTGACCGGCCGCGGCGAGCGCCGCGCCGGCCAGGCCGCCGGTGCCCCACAGAACACCGGCCGTGACGAGCAGCGCGGACGACATCCGCGCAGGGGTGATCGACAGAGTGGTCAAGGAAACGCTCCCGGGCGTCGACGAGGTGTGGTGTCTTCGTCCGCGGGGCGCCCGCCATCAAGCGGGCGTGACCGGTGGCCACGCCGTCCGCGACACCCCGCTCAGGAGCGGGGCGGCGGGGTGTTGGGGAACAGTCGATGCACGGCCGCGACGCTACGTGCCGGTCGCGGCCGCACGCGAGCGGTTTACGCCGGCGTCAGGAGGTCGCGGCCGACGAACGGGCGCAGCGCCTCGGGCACCCGGACCGAGCCGTCGGCCTGCTGGTGGTTCTCCAGGATGGCGACGATCCAGCGAGTGGTGGCCAGCGTGCCGTTGAGGGTCGCCGCGGCCTGCGGCCGGTGGTTCTCGTCGCGGTAGCGGATCGAGAGGCGGCGGGCCTGGTACGTGGTGCAGTTGGACGTCGAGGTGAGCTCGCGGTAGCGGCCCTGGGTCGGCACCCACGCCTCGCAGTCGAACTTGCGGGCCGCGCTGCTGCCGAGGTCGCCGCCGGCCACGTCGATCACCCGGTACGGGACCTCGATCGCGGCGAGCATCTCCTCCTGCCAGCCGAGCAGGTTCGCGTGTTCGGTCTCGGCGTCCTCCGGCCTGCAGAAGACGAACATCTCGACCTTGTCGAACTGGTGCACGCGCAGGATGCCGCGGGTGTCCTTGCCGTAGGAGCCGGCCTCGCGGCGGAAGCAGGAAGACCAGCCGGCGTAGCGGCGCGGGCCCTCGGACAGGTCGATGATCTCGTCGGCGTGGTAGCCCGCGAGCGGCACCTCGGACGTGCCGACGAGGTAGAGGTCGTCCTCCGCGAGCCGGTACACCTCGCCGGCGTGCGCGCCGAGGAAGCCGGTGCCGGCGATGATCTCGGGGCGGACCAGGACGGGCGGGATCATCAGGGTGAAGCCGTTCGCGGTGGCCCGCGCGGCGGCGAGGTTCAGCAGGCCGAGCTGCAGCTGCGCGCCGACGCCGGTGAGGAAGTAGAACCGGGCGCCGGAGACCTTCGCGCCGCGCTCGGTGTCCAGCGCGCCGATCTTGGTACCGAGGTCGAGGTGGTCTGCCGGCTCGAAGCCGAACTCCGTCGGCGCGCCGACCTCCTTGAGCACGACGTAGTCGTCCTCCCCGCCGGCCGGCACGTCCGGGTGCACGATGTTCGGGACCAGCGCGTGCAGCTCGGCGAGCTCGGCGTCCGCACCGGCCTGGCCGGCCTCGGCCGCGCGGACCTCGGCGGCGAGCTCCTTGCCGCGGGCGAGCAGGGCATCGCGTTCCTCGCCGCGGGCGCGGCCGACCTGCTTGCCGAGCTGCTTCTGCTCGGCACGCAGGGCGTCGGCCCGCGCGACGGCCGCGCGACGGCGCTCGTCGGCGGAGCGCAGCGCGTCGACCACCGCTTCGTCCTCGCCACGGGTGCGCTGGGATGTGCGCACCGCTTCCGGGTCCTCACGCAGCGTCTTCAGGTCGATCACAGCGTGAGCGTATCCGGCCCGCCCGGGCGTACAGCAACGTGATTCCGCACCTGCGCCCGGCGCGCGCTGGCATCATGGACCCCAACATGGACAGCAGGTCTGGACGAGTCGGGTGGATGGGCTCCCGGGGGAGCACCATGCGGACACGGTTGATCATGGCCGGCGCCTTCATCGGTGCGCTCGCCGTGTTGAGCATGAGCGTGCTGTTTTCCTGGCCGGTGTCGGTGAAGGGCGCGGCGGACACCGTCGCGGACGAAGCGGCGAAGGCGTTCGACTCACCGAGCGGGACCTGCCTGGACTGGCCGCACGACGCGCCACAGAACATGCGGCGGGTGCCCTGCGACCAGCCGCACATCTTCGAGGTGGCGTCCATCGTGGAGATCGGCGACGACTTCGGGCCGAACTCACCGCCGCCGCCGGAGCAGGACTGGCAGCAGATCGTCGCGGACCGCTGCACGAAGATCGGGCAGGACTACCTGGGCGGGACGCTCGACCCGTTCGGCAAGTACACGGTCGGCGCCCTGAAGCCGACGTCGGAGCAGTGGCGCGACGGTGACCGGAAGCTGCGGTGCGGCCTGCAGCGGGTGTCACCGTCGGGCAAACGTTTCCTCACCACGACCGGGGCCGCGACCGACCAGGACCAGTCGAACGTGCACGATCCCGGCACGTGCTTCGCGCTGGTCGACGGCGACGTAGGCGATCCGGTCGACTGCGGGGGCGCGCACGCCTACGAGGTCGTCGGCATCGTGGACCTGAGCAAGGTGTTCGACCCCAAGACCTACCCGCCGGAGGCGAAGCAGCTGAACAAGCTGGTCGACCTGTGCCCGCCGGAGGCGAACAAGTACACCGGTGGCGCGGACCTGAAGAAGCTGCAGCTGTCGCTGTATCCGGACACACTCAAGAAGGAGAGCTGGGCGGCCGGCTCGCACCGGGTGAACTGCAAGGTCGGCGCCCGCCAGCCGAACGGCGACCTGCGGGCGGTGCGGGGCAGCGTGCAGGCGGCCCCGGAGACCAGCAAGCCGCCGACCTCGTCGGCGGCGGCGAAATCCGGCGGGTGACCCGGTTGTCCGTCGCGATGACCCGCCGGCGCTTCGAGGAACTGGTCGGCGACGCGCTCGACCTGATCCCCGAGGAGTTCGCCGCGGCGATGGACAACGTGGTGGTCCTGGTCGAGGACCGCGATCCCGAGCGCCCGACGCTGCTGGGCCTGTACCACGGCGTGGCGCTGACCGAGCGGACGTCGCACTACGGCGGCGTTCTCCCGGATCGGATCACCATCTACCGCGACGCGATCCTCGACATCTGCCACGACGAGGATGACGTCGTGGAGGAGGTCGCGGTCACCGTGGTGCACGAGATCGCCCACCACTTCGGCATCGACGACGACCGGCTGCACGAGCTCGGCTGGGGTTAGCTCCGGCAGCGAACCCCGCGAGGGGCCGCAAGCGCGGCGATCGGTCTGGCTTCCTCCTTCGCTTGCCGCGGGCGGGCCCGTGCGGGCCGCTCGGTGCGGCGCGGTGGTTGTCGCAGCGGGTCGAACAGCCAGGGCTGTTCGATCGCGTAACCGTGACACGGCGCGTCCGCGACCGGACATGACCGTGTGGGGCGGGGGGCTCCGTCCCACACGGTCGACGTCTCGGGCATCGCGGTCATCGCTTCCAGAAGGCGCGACGCGACGCCGCCGGGGTTGTGGTGATCAGCGACTCCAAGGTGGCGATCGTGTGGTGCCAGCGGTTGTCGACCTCCGTGGGGTCGGCAGTGGGAACCGCAAGGTCCGCGGACAGGCGGCCCAGGGTCAGGCGTGCGTCCTGGGGTTCGCCCGCCTTCTGCCACGGACCGAGCAGGACGCGGATGCGCTCGGACAGGGCGGTCAGCAGGCCCGCACGGGTCCACACCTCCTCCGCTGCGGCCGACTTCAGGGCCTTGAGCTCCGTCGCCACGAAGTCGGTCAGCGGCTTCGTCGGCGGCGGGACGACCGGCGGCACCACCGAACCGGGGGGCGGCGGCGCGCTTTCCGCATCGACGTCACCGAAGGTGGTTGCCGAGTCCTGGGAGTCGAGAACATCGCCACCGGATACCGACGTCTCCGGCGTCGGCCCGGTCGGTGGGCGGTGCATCGGCGGCGACGCCGACAGCGCCATCCCGTCCATGCGCGCGCCGCGCGTGAAGCCACGGGACCGCGACTCCCTGCTCGCGAAAGCCGCTGGGCCGGCAGCACCGAAGGCGGGCATGGCGCGGCCCATGGCGGTGGGTGCGAAGCCGCCGGCTGGTTGAACCGCCGGAAGCTCCCAGCCGCTCGGCAGGTCGACGGGCTGGGTCACCTTGTGCACCTTGCCGCCCTCGTTGACCACTCGCTGGTCCACCGCGACGAACGCCGTGAAGCGGGACAGCACGCCGAACGTCAACGACATGCCGACGATCTGCTTCTCCAGACCGCTCCGGTCACCCGTGCCCACGACGTACCGGTCCTCCAGGTCGCGGATCCGCGCCCTCGCCCACAACGCCGCCAGACTCGGGTTGTCGCTCGTCGTCGCCGGGATCGTCGACTGCCAATCGCCGTCGCCGGTGACGGTGACCGCGCCCGCCGCCGCGCCGGTGAAGCGGCCGGCGATCACGACCGGTGCGCCGGAGAACAGGTCGGGCAGCGGGTTCGGCGTCATCGTCGCCGCGTCCACGGCCAGACCGGCAGAACTCACCCGCAGGCCCGTGACCACCGGTGCGCCGATGCGGCGGTGGATGTGCTGCATCGCGTCATCCAGCCGGTCCTCGGACTCCACCAGCTCGCAACGGCCAGACGAACCCGCCAGTCGTTGCAGGAAGGCCTCGTTGACCGCTCGGTCTATGCCGACCGTGTGCACTCGGACCCCGGCGAGGCGCGCGGACAGCTCACGCAACAGTTCATCCTCGTTGCCGATCTGGCCGTCCGTCACCAGCACCAGGACCCGGTCACGATCCGGTGTCTCGCGCAGCAGGTCGGCGGCCCGGCGGAGCGGCACGAGCATCTCCGTCCCGCCCCGGGCGTCCAAACCGGAGAGGAACTCGACGGCCCGGAACCTATTGCGGTCGCTGGCCTCGGCGAGCCCCGCCGGTAACGCGGGGGGCGTGTCGACCTGGTGATCGAAGGCGAGCACCGTGAAGCGGTCGGCGCCGGTGAGCGTGTCCACGATGCGGCTCGCGGCGCGGCGGGCGGCGACCATCTTCCAGCCACCCATCGAACCCGACCTGTCCAGCACCAGCACGACGTCCCGGCCCCGGGGCGGCGCCTGGCCGGCTGGCGGTAGGACGGTCAGTGCGAACGTGCCGCCGTCATCGCCGTCGGGCAGCACCGACAGCGACGTGCTGATCACGTCGTCGGCGCCGTACCTCAGTCGCAGCAGGAAGTCCCGGTCCGCGCGCTCGCCCGGGTTCAGCCGGACCCGCAGCCCGGTCGGCGCGTCCTCGGTGGCGGTGGCGTACAGGCTCGAGGAGATCCCGGTCAGCGGCAGGCTTCCGGGGTCGATGTCGACGGCGACCGACAACCGCACCGGGTTCGGGAAGCCGGGCAACAGCACCGGCGGGGTGATCCGAGACGCGTCGGGCACCTGATCGGTATCCGGAGAGACGCCGTCACCGACCTGCCCGTCGGCGAGCGGCATGCCCGGGATGTAGCGCGGCGCGACCACCAGTGGGAACCGGAACGTCGCCTCGCCGTCCTCGTAGGACAGCGCGCCGGCGAGCGTCAGGTGCACGCTCACCTGCTCTCCCGGCATGATGTTGCCGACTCGCATGGTGAACACGCCCGGCCGTTCCTCCTCGGCGATCGACGCGCGCTTGCCCGCGCCGACCGCCTCGTCGTAGTCGGCGCGCGCCTCGGCACGCTCCTTGAGCAGGCCCTCGACCACGCGGCCGTCGGCCTCCATGCGCAGCGCGGTGACCGCGGCGCGCGGCGGCAGCGGAAAGATGTACGTGGCCTCCAGGGGCTCGTCGTACGGGTTGTGGAACCCCTGGGTGAGCTGGATGCTCGACGCCAGCCCGGTGATCGCGGCCCGTACGTCGATCATCTCGAGCGGCAGGTTGCCCCGCTCCGTGTGCAGGCAGCCCAGCCCGTCGTCCTCGCTCGGCCGGCTCGGCGCCACGGCCAGATCCATGACCTCGACGTTCATGCTCATCGGACTTCCTCTTCTCGGGTCGGCGCCAGGCCCATCCGGCCGAGCAGCTCGAGCAACGGTGCGGCGGCCGACTCGATGGCGGCGAGCTCATCGGCGTCGGGCGCGCGGGTGGCGGCGTCCAGCAGGACGGTGACACTGTCACCGATCCGGATTCCGTGAACGACCTTTGCGACAGTGTCGATTGCAGTGTCCGGGACACCGGTGGCGACGGTGTCCGTCTCGGCAGCAGGGCGACCGTGCGCGATCGACTTCCAGAAGTCGTTGGCGACGCTGATCCTCGCGGCCGGCCAGTTGATGTCCACCTGCTGGACTCCGGCCATCTCGGCCAGCCGGGCGTCGGTGGCGCCGAGCAGTTCCTCCTGGATCTCGGCGAGCGTGCGTCCGGCGGACTGCAGCTTCTTCACCGCGGCGAGTTGCAGAAGGTGGCGACGGCCGTAGAGGGCGGTGCGGCCACGCGTCGCCACCGGCCGGTCCACCAGGCCGATCGTGGTGTACCACCGGATCGTGCGACCGTTGGGCAGCTCCCGTACCCGGCCGTTGCGCTGGCCCTCGTAGTTGTGCTCCAGCAGCGCGGCCACCTGGTCAGGGAGCTGTTCGATCGTCCACAGCTCGTCGCTCATACTGCAATATTGACAGCTTCATCTGACACTGTCAATATTGCAGTATGTCAGCCCTTGACGCAGACCACCTGCTTGAGCTTCGCGACGATCTCCACCAGGTCGTCCTGGTTCCGGATCACCTCGTCGACGTCCTTGTACGCAGCCGGGATCTCGTCCACCACCCCGGCGTCCTTGCGGCACTCGACGCCCGCGGTCTGCTCGGCGAGGTCGGCCACGGTGAACCGTTTGCATGCCTGGTTGCGCGACATCCGCCGCCCCGCGCCGTGCGAGGCGGACTCGAACGAGTCCGGGTTCCCGAGCCCGCGCACGATGTAGGAGCCGGTGCCCATGGAACCCGGGATGATGCCCAGGTCGCCCGAGCCGGCCCGGATCGCTCCCTTGCGCGTCACCAGCACGTCCTCGCCGAAGTGGGTCTCCTCGGCCAGATAGTTGTGGTGACAGCTGATCGGCTCGTCGAACGACACCCGCGAGAACTGCCCCCGCACCACGTCGCACACCAGCCGCAACATCACCGCGCGGTTGCGTCGCGCGTAGTCCTGCGCCCAGTACAGATCGTGCCGGTAGGCGGTCATCTGGGGGGTGTGCGCGAGAAGCACCGCGAGGTCCGGGTCCGGCAGCGACCGGTTGTGCGCGAGCCCGCGGGCGACCTGGATGTGGTGCTGCGCAAGAAGGTTTCCGATACCACGCGAGCCGGAGTGCAGCATCACCCAGACCCGCCCGTCGGTGTCGAGGCAGATCTCGATGAAGTGGTTGCCACCGCCGAGCGTGCCCATCTGGTGCAGCGCCTTACCCGCGTCCACCTTCACCGCGGGTGTCAGATCGTCGAACCGCCGCCAGAACGCGGACCAGTCGCCGGCGTCGCGGTCGGTGAACGCGGTGGCCTTGTGCCGCGCGAACCCCACGGGCACCGCACGCTCGACACCGGACCGCAACCGCCTGAGATCGTCGGGCAGGTCTTCGGCACGCAACGACGTCCGGACGGCGGTCATGCCGCATCCGATGTCCACGCCGACAGCGGCCGGGGACACCGCGCCGCGCATCGCGATCACCGAGCCCACCGTCGCGCCCTTGCCGAAGTGCACGTCCGGCATCACGGCCACGTGCCTGAACGCCCACGGCAGGGCGGAGATGTTGCACAACTGGCGCATGGCCTCAGGCTCGACCGACTCGGGCCGGGCCCACAGGCGGATGTCGACGTGCCGCCCTGGAATGGTGGTCGCCGCCATGATTTCCAGGCTAGGCGCCGCGACGGCAATGAGCCACGCAGCTACAGCAGGTGCGCCTTACGCCAGATCCGCTTCGAGGGTCCGCCGATCATGCCGACCTCGGACAAGAAGGCGGTGATCTTCTCGGCCATCCACCGCCTGGTCTCGTGATGGTGCGGGTTGGCCAGCGCGGCGGCGCGCGCCTGCCTCGGGTCGAGACCGACCGCCTGGTACGCGCCCGGGTGAACCATGATGTCGACCACGGCGTAGGCGACCACGGCCGTCGCCAGGCGGTGCAACTCGAGCATCGGGCGGCTCAGTGACTCCATGCCTCGGACGAGCTCCTCGCGTGCGTAACGCACGTGGCGTGCCTCCTCGACGACGTGGATCCGGTTGATCATCCGGATGAACGGCTGGATGTCGTCGTCATCCAGCATCGACCGTTGCAGGCGGTCGGTGGTCTCCTCGACGACGAGAACGGAGGCGAACATCGCGGGACCACCGATCACCGCGCCGAAGACCTTGGACAGGGAGCGGACGATCCGCGGCGGCCCGTAGGCAGGCAGACCGAGCCGGGACAGGCCCTTGCCGAACATGATCGCGTGCCGGGTCTCGTCGCCGATCTCGGTCAGCGCGTAGTGCGTGTGCGGACTGCGCGGGTCGAGGTCGGCCGCGTACCGGGCCAGGAGCTGCATCAGCAGGATCTCGGTCCATAGGCCGACGCTGGTGATGCTGCCGATCTCGTGCTTGGCGAGCTCGACTCGCCGTTCCGGCGTGAGGCGATCCCACAGCTCGGTGCCGTACAGGGAGACTCGCCGCTCGGGAAGGAACCCCTTGCCCTCGACCAACGGCGCGTCCCAGTCGATGTCGAGATCCGGCTGGTAGGAGTTCCGGACGGACGAGTCGAGCAGGCGCTCGGCGGTGACGTCCCGATCCTTGGGTTGCAGCACGCGCGCCATCGTGGACCACTCTCCCCGAATAGTGTTACCTGGCGTAACAGTTACCTCGGGTAGGGTCTCGCGGGTCGGCGATCGTGTCAAGCGTCGGAGCGGGCCAGGTCGCCGACCAGGCGCACGATGTCCCTGGTGACCGGCCGGAGCAGGCGCAGCCGGGACAGGCCTATGACACGGTCGATGAGCGGAACCGTGCGGTCGACGAGCAGGCGGGTCTTGCGACAGCCGGGCGAGCGGTCGTGCACCCAGAACAGCACCACACCCATCTCGTAGAGCCAGAGCAGCTCCGGCAGCTCGGGCCGCAGCTCGGTGTCGACCTTGACCGTCGACCCGTCGAGGACGCGGCGATGCACGGCGATCTGCGCGTCGCGAGCGGGGCTCGACTCGGCCGAGAACGGGCTCAGCGGGCTGTCCGGGTCGGCCGCGTTGACGAAGAACTGTTTGCCGAACTCGTGATAGGGGGCCGCCACGTCGATCCAGCCGTGCATGACCGCGCGCAACCGCGCCGCGAACTCGCGCTCGGTACGCAACACGTCCTCGCAGGCCTGCTCGTGGAGCTCCGCGATGCGGTCGTAGAAGCCCTGGACCAGCTGCTCCTTGGAGGCGAAGTAGTAGTAGGCGTTGCCGACCGAGACGCCGGCTTCCCTGGCGATGGCCCGCATGGTGGTCTTCGCGTAGCCGTGCTCCTGGAACAGGCGCAGCGCCGTCTCGACGATGAGATTGCGGGTCGCCTCGCTCTTGGGCGTCCGGACGACCGTGCCAGGGGATTCGGCCACGTCATCACCGTATCGCCGGCACGGTGGCGGACCCGCCGGATTCCGGAGTCCGGGTACGCGCGGATCGTGACGGCGACGACGAGGGCACCGACAGCGAGGATGTTCGGACTGTCCGGTGGCCTTGCACCACGGGTGACCGCCCGGCCCCCGGTCATCGGAGGAGACACCCCTGACCGGCATCCCGTTCGAGCGGACATTCCCGTTCCCGGGCGCTGACGGTAACCAACAAAACACGTCCCGTTCAGGGCTTATGCCCAAAAAGGCAACAACTTCGTACCTGGGGGCCGCAACTTTGGTTTCGACGTATTTGGCGCGCCCGATCGTGCTCTCTTGGAGTGACCACAACCGCGGGGTCACCCTCTTGGAGGCGCGATGTTGTGCACTGTCGAGCCAGACTCGGCCCTCGCCGATCTCGAGGCCGAACTGGCCATCCAGCCGATGTCGGCGTGGTCGCGGCCCGTCACTCGGGGCAACGTCGACGTGGTGGCCGCGGCCGCCTCCGCCGGCGACACGGTGGCGACGCACGAGTTGCTGACCTACCTGCGCCCGATCATGGTGCGTTACTGCCGCGGCAAACTCGGCCGGGTCCGGCCGGTCAACTCGCCGGACGACGTCGCGCAGGAAGTGTGCCTGGCGGTCTACCGGGCGCTGCCGACCTACCGCCACCTCGGCCGGCCGTTCCTGTCGTTCGTGTTCGGCGTTGCGGCGCACAAGGTCGCCGACGTCCACCGTGCGGCGGCCCGGGACCGGTCGCTGCCGACCGCCGAGACGCCGGACATGCCCGACGTCGAGGAGAACCCCGAGCAGATCGCACTGCGCCGCGAGCTGGTCGAGCAGACCGGTGGCCTGCTGCGGACGCTGCTCCCCCGGCAGCGCGAGATCCTCATCATGCGAGTCGTGTTGGGCATGTCCGCCCAGGAGACCGCAGACGCGGTGGGCACCACCCCCGACGCCGTTCGGGTGGCCCAGCACCGCGCACTCAACCGCCTGCGGCGAGCGGTCAAGCACTGAGCATCCCGGCCGGCGCCGGCAGCCACACGCTGCCGGCCGAGCCACCTGCCGTGCCGGTGGCGCCGACGACCGGACCGGACGTGGGAGACCGGCAGTACGCCCGCAGAGCCGGCCACCGCAGCGGCCACTGAACCAGACTGACCGCCCTGCGCGATCTGACTGCCCAGCCATGTGCCGCACCGGCGGCGGGACACCTGCCGAGTCCGCCGAGGCGGTTGTCGGAGGCAGTGGGGAGGCCGACCGCGCCGGCGCTCGCTGCCCCCGCCTGCCATCCGACCCGCTACTCGCCGGGCCAGCGCACGGCGAGCCGACCAGCGACGCGCCGGCCACGCCGCCATCGTCGGCCGCCGTGCCGCTGCTCGAGCTGCCGGGTCGACGGTCCTGGCGCCGACCCGAGAAGACGAACGCGGCCGAGCGCACCACCCACCTGCCGGCCGCCGGCGGGCCGATACCGCGACGCCTTCCGAACCCCGAGCCCCGCCGCATCGACATCCGAGCCACCCACCGAACCGACGTCGAACCGGCAGCCACCCCATCCGAACCGACAACCGGGCCGCCTGGTCAGGCCGGCTGCCGGGACCCGCGCGAGGCGGCCGCAGCCGCCCTCCGTGCACGTCGCCGGTTGCGGCGGCGCCCGTACCACCACGAGTCGACCTCGACGATGATCGGGCCGAGGGCCATCAACAGCAGCACCACGACCGCCAGCACCGCCCCGCTCCACACCAGGATTGCCTGCACCATCTCCCACCTCCGCTGACGACTGCGTCCAGCGTCGCGAACCACGGGCATCCGGCGGATCGGTCGGACAGGCACGACCCACCGGCCGACCGGTCAGCGCGCCGGCGAGGGCGGCCGGCCGATCGGCCGACCCGGGCTCGCCGGTCGGCCGAGGCGGTCGGACGCCGCGTCCAATACGTTCGTGCGCATGACACCGATCCCGGTGCCGCATCGCTGGCTGGCCGCGTTGCTCGGTGCCGCGCTGCTGGTCGACCTCATGCTGGCGGGCTCGAACGGTCTCAGCGCGGGCCTTCCCGCACTGCCGGGCGCCCTCGCGCTGTGTCTGTGCACCTACCTCGCGCTCACCCGGCCAGCGGCCGGGGCGCTGGCCGGCGCCGCCACCCTCGTCGTGTCGACGTTCGTCATCCGGGCCACCGACTCGATCCCGGTGTCGCTGGGCATCCACGGCATCGTGCTATCCGAGCTGGTCTCCGGCGCGGCCCTGGTCGTGCTGGTCGTCTGGCGCTGCACGCCGCTTGCCGCCGTCGGCTGCATCGTCGCGCTGGTCGTCGCGTGCCTGTTCGCGATGCTGACCCGCGGCAACCCCTGCGACGGCACGTTCTGCGAGTTCCCCTACGAGCTGGTCAGCGGCGCGGACCTCTACCGCTCGCTGGTGTTCGGGATGTGCGTGCTGCTCCTGTCCGTCGGGATCGGCAGCTACCTGCGGCGGGTCAGCCACCAGCGGGTGGTGACCGAGACCGACGCGCTCATCCGCCGGCAGTGGCCGCTCGCCGGGGCGCTCGCGGTGCTGATGCTCGTCGAGGCGGGCGAGGTCGGCTATGCCGGGATGCTCACGCTCGTGGGCGCCGGCCTCGCGGGGGCGTGCGCGTTCTTCGCACCGCGCGCGCCGCTGCGGTACGGGCTGCTCGGCGCCACGGCGATCGTCGCGGTGCCGGTGGCCCTCGGCGGGCTGCGGGTCACCGCCGACCTGCCGCTGTCGTTCACCACGCTGGCCGCCAGCATGGCGATGGTCGCCTACGCGGTGCGCCACCTGCCGCTGCACCAGGCCGTCTGGACCACCGGCGCGCTGGTCGTGAGCAACCTGTTCGCGCTGGTCATCCGGTCGGGCGAGTACTTCCTGCACGCCGACATCATGCTGATGCTGGGCCTGCTGTTGGTCGTGTCGGTGGCCACCGGGTGGTACTTCCGGGCCCGGGACCGGGAGCGGAGCCAGACGGTGCGGGCCGCGGTGACCTCCGCACAGCAGGGCGAGCGGATGGCGCTCGCCCGCGAGCTGCATGACGTGGTCGCCCACCACGTCACCGGAATCGTCGTGCAGGCACAGGCCGCGCTGCTGGTCGCCGAGCAGAACCCGGGCGTCGCGGTGCCCGCGCTGGAGCGGATCGAGCGCAGCGGCACCGAGGCGCTGACCGCCATGCGCACCCTGGTCGGCAGCCTGCGCGACGGCAGCGCGGCGTGGACCGCGGGCAGCTCGGACGCGACCGGCCAGGCGACGACGGACCTCGACGCGGACATCCGCGCGGTCGTGGAGAACTTCGTCGGTCCGCCGGTGACCCTCGAGCTGGACCTGCCCGACCGGCTGCCGCACGAGGCCGGCCGGTCGGTGTTGCGGCTGGTGCAGGAGTCGCTGACCAACGTCGGCAAGCACGCCCCGGGCGCGACCGACGTGCGGGTCCGGGTCGCGAGCATCGGCGACGAGCTGCACATCCGGGTCACCGACGACGGCGCGCAGCGACCGGCCGCCCCGGCCGGCGGGTCCGGCGGCTACGGTCTGGTCGGCATGCGCGAGCGGGTGGAGCTGCTGGGTGGCCGGTTCGAGGCCGGGCCGAGCGGCTACGTCGGCTGGTCGGTGGAGGCGTGGCTGCCGTTGCGGAAAGAGGGGGCATGATCCGGGTACTGATCGCGGACGACCAGGAGATGGTGCGCGCCGGGTTCCGCATGATCCTGGAGACCCAGGACGACATCGAGGTCGTTGCGGACGTCCCCGACGGGGTCGCGGCCGTGCGGCGGGCCCGCGAGCTGCGCCCGGACGTGTGCCTGCTCGACATCCGGATGCCCGGCATGGACGGGCTCGAGGTGACCAGGGCGCTCGCCGGGCCGGGGGTGGCCGACCCGCTGAAGGTCGTCGTGGTCACCACGTTCGATCTCGACGAGTACGTCAACGCCGCGCTGGCCAACGGCGCCAACGGTTTCCTGCTCAAGGACGCCGGCCCGGCGCTGCTGCTCGAGGCGGTCCGCGCGGCCGACCGCGGCGACGCGCTGGTGTCCCCGCAGATCACCGTGCGGCTGCTGCGCCACTTCGCGTCGACCACCACGACGCCGGCGGCGGTCGACACGCCGGCCGAGCCGCTGACCGACCGGGAGATCGACGTGGTCAAGGCCGCCGCGCGCGGGCTGACCAACACCGAGATCGGCACCGAGCTGTACCTGTCGCTGTCCACGGTCAAGACACACCTCGCGGCGGTGCAGGCGAAGATCGGTGCCCGCAACCGCGTCGAGGTCGCCGCGTGGGCCTGGCGGACAGGCCTGATGAGCTAGTGTCCCGCGCCGGAAATCTGGCAACTGATTCGCTGGCCCAAGTCCCTGCTGGCGGCGTTGCCGATCCGCCCAAGTACGGCCCAGTACGAGGGCGAATCGGCGTCTTGCCAGCAGAAACCTGGATCCACCGACTCAATCACCGAATTTCCGGCGCGGGACACTAGCGCCGGATCGTCTGCACGGTCAGCTGGTTGCCCGGCGGGTTGCCGGCGCAGCCGGTGCCCGGTGCGGGCACGTACATCGAGTTGTACTCGTGCGGCGGGTAGACGCGCAGCCCACGCACCGGGGTCGGCTTGCAGACCGCCGGGTCGTAGTTGTGCACCTGGACGAAGCCGACCGGCGCGAACGCCGTCATGCCGGGCTTCAGGGTGACCGCCGCGCCCTTGGCACCGTCGCGGTAGGCGGCCGGGCCGACCTGGTGGCCGTCCTCACCGGCCACATAGGACACTCCGGGGAAGCCCTGGATGGTGCAGGTGCGGCCGCCGGAGTTGGTGAACAGCAGCGGGCGGTAGACCGTGCCGGCCGTTCCCTCGGGACGGCCGAGGCCGAGCGTCAGGTCGGCGACCTTGCACTCGGCCGGGTCGGCGGCCGGCGCGGGCTTCTCCCCCGGCGGCTTGGCCGTGTCGTCGACCGGCGGCTGCGCCTGCGCGACGCTGCTGCTCGGTGGCGTCGTCACCGGCGCCGCGCTCGACGACGAGGCGCCGTTCGCCTCGGAGATCGTGGGGACCGTGGGACTCTCCGCCGCCCCGCCGCTCGCCGAGTCCTGACAGCCGGTCACGAGCATCGCGATCGCGATGCCGCCGCTGACCAACGCGAGTGTTCCGATCCTGGTTCGCATCATGGTGATCGCCTCCAGTCCTGGCCCCGACACCACTGGATGCCTTCACTGAGAGGACGTGTGACCCCGCCCCCGGGTTGCTCGCTAACCAGGACTACCCGCGACCGGGCAACAACAAACGGTCAGTCGTGCTTGTCCGTGATCGTTCGCCGAGGTCAGCCTATGGTGGCGTCGCGGCCGCTGGTGGCCGCGCGGTAGGCGGACAGCGTGCGCACGATCTTGTTCCGCTTGCGCTTGGTGTCCAGGTACGACCTGGCCCGCAGGAAGAACACGCCGTCATCGGCCAGGCGCACCCTCGTCCACACCTTCGCGGTGCAGCGCCCGGACTGGCCCGGGTGGTCGGAGATCGACACGTGGATGACATTGCGCGCGAAGATGTGCCGCGTGTAAAGGCCGTTCTCGGTGAACTCCACCTGCCACATCACCCCGCGCGCGGCGCCCGCGGCCACGTCCACGGCCCGCTCGCGCGGACAGGAAAGCTCGAGGGAGAAATCCCGGTCGAGCTCGCGGACGCGGCCTCTGCCGATCACGAACTTTGTGACGAAAACCAGTACGACAAGGCCGACCGACAGGACCAGCAATGTACCCATGATGCCCGCACCTCCTGACCACTCCCCAGTGCCGCCCGCTCGTCGAGGACAGGACAGGGCGCGCCAGCGACCCGGCAGCGCCGACGGGTCATCAGGTCATTCAGGCACCTCGAACCATTTCCTCGACCGTTATGAAACCTTCACCGACATACTTTGTCGACGATGTACCTATTAGTGCCGAGGCCAGCGGGTTCGTCAAGACTTGCGGCAAAACTGTCCATTCGAAAGAAACATTCCTGCGAACCGGCTTCTGACCGTGTCTGATCCGGTACCGTCCGCGTGTATCACGGGCGTCTTGACCTCCACTTAGGTGGAGCAGGCACGCTGGGTACATGGACGAGCGGACCGTGCGGCGCTACCTGGACCGGATCGGGGCGCCGGAGCCCGGCGCGCCGACGGCCGACCTGCTCCGGGAACTGCACCTGCGGCACCTGCGCGCGGTGCCCTTCGAGAACCTGAGCATCCATCTGGGCGAGCCGATCGTGCTCGACGAGGACGCGCTGGCCGGCAAGATCGTCGACCGGCACCGCGGCGGTTTCTGTTACGAGCTGAACGGGCTGTTCGCGAGCCTGCTGCGGGCGCTCGGGTTCCCGGTGGCGCTGCTGTCCGCGCGGGTGTTCACACCGCAGGGCGGGCTCACGCACCCGTTCGACCACCTCGTGGTGCGGGTCGACCTCGACGACCGCTACCTGGTCGACGTCGGGTTCGGCGCGCACGCGAGCTACCCGCTGCGGCTGGACTGGCCGGAGCCGCAGCCCGACCCGGGCGGGGAGTTCCTGGTGGTGGACGGCCCGGACGGGGACGTCGACGTGCTCAAGGACGGCACGCCGCAGTACCGCGCGGAGGCCCGGCCGCGGACGCTGGCGGACTTCGGGCCGACGTGCTGGTGGCAGCAGACCTCACCGGACTCGCACTTCACCCGGTCGCTGACGTGCTCGCGCCAGACGCCCGAGGGCCGGGTGACGCTGTCCGGCAACCGACTGATCACCACGACCGCCGGCGAGCGCACGGAGACGGCCCTCGACGGCGACGACGCCGTCCGGGAGGCGTATCGCACCCGGTTCGGCTTCGACCTGGACCGCCTGCCGACCCCGCCGCGGCCGGCCGTGATCGCCTGACCGGAGCCGGCTACTTGCTCGCCACCCGGCGGTACTTGGCCACCGACAGCGGAACGAAGATCACCAGGACCGCGAGCGACGAGACCACCGCGTAGAGCAGCGCGTGCTCGGAGGGCCAGCCCGGGGGCGGGGTCATCTGCGGCGGCGCCTCGTTGCCGAACAGGTCACGCACGGACTGGATCACCGCGGTGAACGGGTTCCACTCGGCGATCGCCTTCAGCGGGCCCGGCATCGTGCCCGCGCCGACGAAGGCCGAGGAGATGAACGACACCGGGAACAGCCAGACGATGCCCGCGCTCTGCGCCACCTCCACGCTCGGCACCGACAGCCCGATCAGCGCGCCGATCCACGACATCGCGAAGCCGAACAGCAACAGCAGCAGGTAGGCGGCCACCGCGTCCAGGAAGCTGCCGCGGATCCGCCAGCCGACCAGCAGCCCGCACAGCGACATGATCAGCAGGGCCATCCCGCTGACCACGAGGTCGGACGTGGTGCGGCCGAGCAGCACGGCGAGCCGCGACATGGGCAGCGAGCGGAACCGGTCGATGATGCCCTTCTGCAGGTCGTTGCACAGGCCGATCACCGTGAACGCCGAGTTGAACGCCGTGGTCTGCACGAAGATGCCGGCGATCAGGAACTCGCGGTACTGGCCGCCGCCGAGCGCGCCGCCGAAGACGTAGGCGAACAGCAGCACGAACATGATCGGCTGGATGACCGCGGCGAACAGCCAGTCGGCGTTGCGCCGGACGTTGAGCAGGTTGCGCCAGGCGACGATGCCGCCGTCGCGGACTCCCTGGGACAGCACGGTCATGACGACTCCCCCGCACCTTCCTCGGCGGCATGGCCGGTCAGCGACAGGAACACGTCGTCGAGCGTCGGGCGGTGCAGGCCGACGTCCAGCACCACCACCCCCTCGGCGTCGAGCCTGCGCAGCGCCTCGATCAACGACTTGGGCCCGGCGTCGACCAGGACCTGGATCCGCCTGCCGTGCGTCTCGACGTCCGGCTCGCCCGAGCCGACCTCGGCCAGCACCCGGGTGGCGGCCGCGAGCTCGCCCTGCTCGGCCACGACGATCTGCAGCACCTCGCCGCCGACCTGGGCCTTGAGCTGGTCCGCCGTGCCGGTGGCGATGACCTTGCCGTGGTCGATGACGAGGATCGTGTCGGCCAGCCGGTCGGCCTCCTCCAGGTACTGGGTGGTGAGCAGCACGGTGGCCCCGTCCGCCACGAGCTCGCCGATCACCTCCCAGGTGTCGAGGCGCCCGCGCGGGTCGAGCCCGGTGGTCGGCTCGTCGAGCAGCACCACGGCCGGCTCGGCGACCAGCGCCCCGGCGAGGTCGAGGCGGCGCCGCATGCCGCCCGAGTAGGTCTTGGCCGGCCGGTCGGCGGCGTCGTCGAGCCGGAAGCGGGCGATCAGCTCCCGCGAGCGCACCCGCGCGTCCGCCTTGTTCTTGCCGTAGAGCCGGCCGACCATGTAGAGGTTCTCGTAGCCGGTGAGGTTCTCGTCGACGGCCGCGTACTGGCCGGACAGGCCGATCGAACGGCGCACCGCGTCGGCCTCGGCCAGCACGTCGTGGCCGGCCACCCAGGCGCGACCGGAGTCCGGCCGCAACAAGGTGGTGAGGATCCGGACCGCGGTGGTCTTGCCCGCGCCGTTCGGCCCGAGCAGGCCCAGCACGGTGCCGGTGGGTATCTCGAAATCGATGCCGTCGAGCGCGCGGGTGGACCCGAACGTCTTGACCAGCCCTTCGGCGCGCACGGCGACTTCCGGCGCGGTCGGTGACATGACGACTCCCCCTGACTGATGCGATCGTGCGTCGGCGACTGTAGCGCCGGGCACCGACATTTCGGACCGATTTACCCGCGGCACACCGATCGGGTACGCGAAAATCGTTGCCGGACGAGGACTTCCGCACGGAGGAGCACGCCGATGAGCACACCCGGTCCGGGCCCGCAGCACGGGCCGCCTCCCGGCAGCCAGCCGCCGGGCTACGGCTACCCGCCCCCGTCCGCCCCGTCCGGGCGCGCGGGCGTGCTGGTGCTCGGGCTGGTCGCCGGCCTGGTGCTGGGCGCGGGCGCGCTCGGCCTGGCCTGGGCGCTGAGCGGGCCGGGCGGCGGGTCGGGCGGTGACCCGCACGCCGACGCGGTGGCGGTCTGCGGGATCGTCGAGCGGACGAAGACCCCCGACCTGGACACCCCGCTCGAGGACCTGCGCCGGTGGGGCGTCTCCGAGCTGGGTCCGTCGATGGCCAAGCAGGATCCCGATCTCAAACCGCTGGCCGACGCGCTCGAGCGGACCTACAACGCGATCCGGCGGCTCGACACCAAGGAGATCGACGCCTCGGTGGACAAGGTCAGGCAGCTCTGCGCGGACCTCTAGCCCGTGGTACCGCCCAGGACGGCGGACAGCCACCGGGAGGCCGCGGTGTAGTCGGCGTCGGTGTGCCCGGCGGTCGCGCCGACCGCCGGGGGGCCCGGTTCCGCCTTCGGGTACGAGCCGAGGAAGCGCAGCTGCAGGCAGCGGCGGTGCAGCGCGGCCAGCGCGTCGCCGACCCGCTGCTCGGCGACGTGGCCGTCGAAGTCGAGGTAGAAGCGGTACTGGCCGAGGCGGCCCTTCTGCGGGCGGGACTCGATGCGGCTCAGGTTGATGCCGCGCAGCGCGAGCTCGGTGAGCATCTCGGCGAGCACCCCGGTCCGCTCGGCGGCGGCCACCGCGACGATCGACGTGCGGTCCGCGCCGGTCGGGGCCGGCAGCTCGCCGGGGCTGCGCAGCAGCAGGAAGCGGGTGACCGCGCCGTCGAGGTCGGCGACGCCGGTGGCCAGCACGTCGAGGGGGTAGTGGGAGGCGGCGACGGGCGCGGTGACGGCGGCGTCCCACTCGCCGGCGGCGACGCCGACCGCGGCCGCGGCCGTGGAGTTCGCGGCGGCCTGGGTGGCCTGGCCGAGGTTCTCCGCCAGCCAGCCCTGCACCTGGGCGAGCGCGTGCGGGTGGCTCGCGACGGTGCGCACGTCGGCGGCGGCGAGGCCGGTCCGGACGAGCACGGAGAACCGCACCGGGAGCACCACCTCGGCGACCGCGACCAGCGGGTCGTCCACGGCGAGCGCGTCCATGGTGGCCGAGACGGCGCCCTCCACGGAGTTCTCCACCGGCACGCAGGCGAGGTCGGCCCGGCCGGCGCGGACCTCGGCCAGCGCGCGGGGCACGGTGTCGACCGGCAGCAGCGAGTCGGCCGGGCGCGCGTAGGTCAGCGCGGCCTGCTCGGTGAAGGTGCCCTGCGGTCCGAAATAGGCGATGGTCGGCACGGGATCACCCTACGCAGGCCGAGGTCCCCGGCGCGTGCGGCGCACGGCAGGTGAACGTCACGCGAAATCTTCGGACGACCCCGAACGCGCCGGTTTCCGGCCGGCCGGCGAGAGTGTCATGCCCGGCAACGGCTTCGACCCGCGTGGCGTATCGCTCGGTGATCCACCGTCACCCAATCGGGGTTTTCGACCGGGTTACGTGTCACCCGGATGCGGTTACGCATCGTGCGACACAAGTGCCATGCTGGAGCCGTGACCGCCGATTCGGAGGCAGAGAGCTCGGAACTCGCGACCGGACGATTGGCGCTGGTGCTCTGCGCGGTGGAGGAGCCGCTCGCGCGCGCGTGGGCGGACGCCGTCGCGGGACGTCGCGACGTGTGGGTGCACCGCGGCTCGGTGCTGGAGGTCGACGCGCAGGCGGTGGTGAGCCCGGCCAACTCGTTCGGCTGGATGCGCGGCGGGATCGACGCGGTGTACGCGCAAACGTTTCCGTCCGTCGAGCAGCACGTGCGCAGCGCGGTGCTCGCCTATCACGGCGGGGAGCTCCCGGTCGGCCAGGCGCTGATCGTGCCGACCGACGCGGTGTCACCGGCATGGCTGATCAGCGCGCCGACCATGCGCGAGCCGGGCGAGGTGCTGCCACCGGACACGGTGCACCCCTACCTCGCGGCGCGCGCGGTGTTCCGGCTGTGGCGCGACGGGCGCCTGGAGGACGACCGCCCGGTGCGGCGGGTGGTGCGCACGATCGCGCTGCCCGGCCTGGGCACCGGCACCGGCGGCGTGACGCCGCAGACGTGCGCCAGACAGGTGCTGGCCGCGTGGGACGAGGTGTTCGACCCCACGCGGCCGTAGGTTCGTGCTGGTTACTCGGTCGCGCCCTCGACGGCCGGCTGCTCGGACCGGACCGTGATCTTGCGCGGTTCGACCTTGGGCTTCGCGACGTCGCGAACCCGGATCTTGAGCAGACCGCGGTCGTAGTCGGCCTCGACGTGCTCGGCGGTGACGTGCTCCGGGAGCGCGAACTCGCGGCGGAACTCACCGGTGCGCGTCTCGCGAACCAGGACGCCGCCGTTGTCCTCGCGGTGCTCCTCGGTGCGCCTGCCGCTGATCAGCAGGCGGCCGTCGGCCACCTCGACGTCCACGTCCTTGTCCACGTCCAGCCCCGGAAGCTCCAGCGTCACGACGACGTCGGTGCCGTCCCGGACGACGTCGGCGGCCGGAACGAACGCCTGGCCGGTGCCGGCGAACGCGCGGCGCACCAGCGTGTCGAAGTCACTGTCGAACTGCCGCACGAGCGACCCGAACGGATCCCACATCGAACGAACTGCGAGAGCCATCTCTTCCCTCCCTCTCCAGGCCTCCACCTGGGTGTTCCTCGACCGAATTAGCACTCGGCCGTCATGAGTGCCAACGAACGAGGGGTCCCGGGTGTTCCCGGCGGGCGACGCCGACGACCGGCGCGTGCACGAGCGAAGATTCACACGACGGGTGGACGCAGAAATTCGGGAATCCGGGTTGGGTGGGAGTCGACCGGATTTCCGAGCAAGGAGGTCGAATGTCGCTGACGGTGTCCCCCGAGTTGCTGGCCAAGGCTCAGCGCGGGCCGGTGTCCGACGACGATTTCATCGCGTGTATTCGTGATTCGCTGCCCTACGCCTGGTCCGTGGTCACCGGCGTCGCCGAGCGGCTGGCGTCCGGCGGCGGGCCCTGCGCCGACCACCGGCAGGAGCCGCCGGACGAGAACGCCCGGGGGCAGCTGTTGCGCCTGGTGGGCAGCGATGCCATGCGGGCCGCGGTGGAGCGGCACTTCAACGTCCGGCTGGCGTTCCAGAACTGCCACCGGCTCGCGATGTTCGACCCGGCCGCGCACCGCGAGTACGGCGAGTTCATCAGCCCGCGGGCACAGTTGCTCAACCAGCGCCCCGAACTGGTGAACTGCTGACCCGAGAAGGGGAGCCCGACGCGGCTCCCTTTCTCGGGTGCATTTCATGCGGTCATGGCGATAATTCCATCTCGAGATCCAGCTCGTCCCGGACGGGGATTCCGTCGTGGCCCACCTCGGGAATTTCGGGCTTGAGCGCGCGGGTCTCGGCGATCGCACCGGCCCGCAGCGCGGTCAGCCGGAAGCCGGCCCGCTGGTAGAACCGCAGCGCCCGGGTGTTGTCGTTCGTCGTGGTGACCCGCAGCCGCGCCGCCGACCCGCGGACCTCCCCGACCAGCGCCTTCACCAGCGCCGCGCCCACGCCGCCGCCGGTGAACGCGTTGATCGTGACGATGTCCACCACGTCGCCGCTCGCCCGGTAGGTGAGCAGGCCGGCGACCTCGCCGTCGCGTTCGGCGAGCCAGCCCGGCAGCCTGCTCGCGTCGACCACGCCGCCCAGCGACAGTGCCGCCACCTTCACGGCACCCCACTCTCGCTCGAGCAGGGGAACAACAATGCCTCGATCTGCGGGTGAGAGACGCCGGAGCGTGTACGGAGTCACAGTGCTCAAACTGCCACGACACCTTACGTTTGGGTAATGCGGGCGACCCACGTGCGACCGGCGCGTTCCGGCCGTGACCTGAGCCCCTACGTCGAGCTGCGCCGGGAACAGTGGCGCGAGCTGCGCCGGGCCACCCCGCTCACGCTGACCCTGGACGAGCTCGTCGCCCTGCGCGGCCTGGGCGACCCGGTCGATCTCGACGAGGTCGTGGACGTCTACCTGCCTCTGTCGCGCCTGGTCAGCTTCCGGGTGGCGGCCCGGCAGCGCCTCTACGAGGCGACCACCTCGTTCCTCGGCGAGCAGACGACGAAGGTGCCGTTCGTGATCGGCATCGCCGGCAGCGTCGCGGTCGGCAAGTCCACCACCGCGCGGCTGCTGAAGACCCTGCTCGCCCGCTGGCCCGATCACCCACACGTGGACCTGGTGACCACGGACGGTTTCCTGCACTCCAAGGCGGAGCTGCTGCGGCGCGGCATCATGCACCGCAAGGGCTTCCCGGAGAGCTACGACCGGCGCGGGCTGCTCCGGTTCGTCTCCGACGTCAAGTCCGGCGCTGCCGAGGTCCGCGCGCCGGTGTACTCACACCTGGCCTACGACATCGTGCCCGGTGAGACGCAGGTGGTGCGCAAGCCGGACATCCTGATCGTCGAGGGGCTGAACGTGCTGCTGCCCGGGCAGGGCCTCACCGTCGCGGACCTGTTCGACTTCTCGATCTACGTCGACGCGCACACCGACGACATCGCCCACTGGTACGTCGAGCGCTTCCTCGCGCTGCGGGACACCGCGTTCGCCGACCCCGACTCGCACTTCCACCACTACGCCTCGCTCACCGACGACCAGGCCCGGGCCGAGGCGACCCGGCTGTGGCGGGAGATCAACGAGCCGAACCTGGTGCACAACATCCTGCCGACCCGCCCGCGCGCGACGCTGGTGCTGCGCAAGGACGCCGACCACCGCACGAACCGGGTCCGGCTGCGCAAACTCTGAATTTGTCGGTGGTCCGTGGTTGGGTTCCCGGCGTGGACGAGACCAGATACCTCGAGTGCCTCGAAGCCGACTTCCGGCGCCTGCGCGAGACGGTGTCCGGCGCGCTGGGCGAGCCGGTGCCCAGCTGCCCGGGCTGGACCGGTGCCGACCTGGCCCGGCACGTCGCCGAGGTGTACGCGGAGAAGACGGAGACCATGCGGCGCGGCGAGGAACCGACCTCGCCGCCGAAGCTCGCCTCCGACGACCCGCTGGCGGCGCTGGACGACGCCTACCGCCTGCTGCTCGGCGAGTTCGCGGCGCGCGAGCCGGGCGACTTCGCGGCGAGCTGGTACGAGCCGGGCCGAACGGTCGGCTGGTGGATCCGGCGGATGGCGCAGGAGACGGTGATCCACCGGGTCGACGCCGAGCTCACGTCCGGCGTGGAGCCGTTACCGGCGCCGGCCGATCTCGCGGCGGACGGCATCGACGAGGTACTGGTGTGCTTCCTCGCCTACGGGTTCGAGACCTACCCCGACTACCTGGCCGAGCACCTGGCGAGCTGCGACGGCGACACCGTGCGGGTGGACGTCCCGGACGCGAGCTGGCTGGTGCAGCTCGGGCCGGACACGGTCACCGTGGAGCGGGCGTCGGCCGACGCGGACGCGGTGGTGCGCGGGTCCGCGGACGCGGTGCTGCGGTGGTTGTGGCGCCGGGTGGGCAACCAGGCGGTCGAGCTGGACGGCAACCGGGGCGCGGTGGGCAAGCTCCGTCGGCTTCTGGGGGTGGCGACGCAATAGTCTGGGCGCATGCCGGTGCGGGTGGCGCTCGTCGACGACCACGAGGTGGTGCGGCGCGGGCTGCGGGACCTGCTGGACGGTGAGCCGGGGATCGAGGTGGTCGCCGAGGCGGGCGGCGTGGACGAGGCGCTGACCCGGATCGGCGCGACCGAGCCCGACGTGGTGGTGGTCGACGTGCGGCTGCCGGACGGCGACGGCGTGGCGTTGTGCCGGACGCTGCGCTCGCGCGACCCGGCGCCGCGCTGCCTGGTGCTGACCGCGTTCGACGACGAGCAGGCGCTGGTCGAGGCGATCATGGCGGGCGCGTCGGGGTACCTGTTGAAGCAGGTGCGCGGGCAGGACCTGGTCGACGCGGTGCGCGAGGTCGCGGCGGGCCGGTCACTGCTCGATCCGGTGACCACGGCCCGGGTGCTGGAGCGCATGCGCCGCTCGGCGCAGACCGACGAGCTGTCCGCGCTGACCGACCAGGAGCGGCGGGTGCTGGCGCTGATGGGCGAGGGGCTGACGAACCGGCAGATCGCGGAGCGGCTGTTCCTGGCGGAGAAGACCGTCAAGAACTACGTCACGTCGGTGCTGGCGAAGCTCGGCATGGAGCGCCGCACGCAGGCGGTCGCGTGGATCGCCCGGCGGCCGACCCGGGACTGACGGCGGGGCGCCGCGAGTGGGATTCGCGGCGCCCCGTCCCGGCCCGTGTCACGCCGGTGCGATGGTCGCCTCCGCGGGGCGGGGGCGCAGCGTGACCCAGGTGGTCAGCAGGGTCGACAGCGTGGTCAGCACGGTCGCGGTGCCGATCACGGCCAGGTAGATCCAGGCCGGGCCGTGCGGGAGCAGCGAGCCGTCGGTGACGAGCGTGAACGGCACCAGGGTCGTGGTGGAGACGATCGTGCCCAGGACGATGCCGATCACCGAGACCATGCCTGCCTCGACGAGCGTCATCCGCAGCACCTGGCCGCGGGTGGAGCCGGTCAGCCGCTGCAGGCCGAACTCCCGCCGCCGCGCCGACGTGGCCATGACCTGGCTGTTGACCACCGAGATCGCCGTGTACGCGATGATCATGCCGACCATCAGGTAGTTGATCCACGCACCGATCTCCTGCTCCTCGGCGTACCCGGCGGTCAGCGCCGCACGGTCGGCCACCGCGACTCCGGGCCGGCCGGCGACCAGCCCGGACAGCGACCGGGACAGCGCGCCGACGGACACGCCGGGGGCGGCGCGCACCATGATCTGGGCGGGCAGCCTGGAGGTGGTGTGCGCGGCGACCAGCGACGCCGGCATCAGGATCGTCTCGAAGCCGGGCCGGTCCGGGTAGAGCCCGACGATCCGCAGGTCGACCGGTTCGCCGTCGCCCATCCGCATGGTGATCGTGTCGCCCACGCCGCGGCCGAGGGCGGCGGCGTGGTCGGCGGGCAGCGCGACGGCGTCGCCGCGCAGGTCGGACAGCCGCCCGCGGGTGAAGGAGACCGCGGTGGTGGCCGCCGCACCGTCGGCGCTGACGCCCTGGACGACCCAGCCGTCCTCGCTCTGCGTCGGGTCGTACGGGGACTCGACGTACCCGGTGCTGGCGGCGAACTCCGAGGCGGCGGCGACGCCGGGGACCCGGCGCACCTCGGCGGCCAGCCCGGGCGGCAGGCCGCCGGTCGACGAGGTCAGCACCAGGTCGGCGCGCAGGTTCTCGGCGTAGGCGGTCTCGGCCACGGCGACCTGGGTGGTCTGCAGGTAGATGTTCGCCGTCGCGATGCCGGTGGCCAGCATGATCGGCGTGACCACGGCGGCCATCCGCACGGTGCGGGTGCGCGCGTTCAGCGTGGCCAGGTACCCGGCCGTGCCGGTCAGCAGGCGGACCGGGCCACGCAGCACCGCCAGCAGCACGCGGGTGATGCCGGGCGCGATCAGCGCCAGCCCGATCGCCCACAGCAGCACCGACGGTCCGGCGGTGCTGGCCGCGATGGGTCCGGTCATCACCGCGATCGTCACGATGAACAGCGCGATGCCGCCGCCGAAGCACATCACGGCGAGGATCACCCGGACCGCGGACAGCCAGCGCCGCTGGACGGCGGCCTCGGCGAGCGCCTCGGTCGGCCGGGTGCGGGCGGCGCGGCGGGCGGCGACGAACGCGGCGGCGAGCGAGATCAGCAGCGACGAGCCGACCGCGACGACCATCGGGATCCAGCCGCTGCGGAACACCATCGCCGCCGGCACGACTCCGTTCGCGGCCAGCCGTTCGAACAGCCACTGTCCGAACGGGACGCCGAGCAGGCCGCCGAGGGTGGTGGCGAACACCGACAGGAACACCGACTCGCCGATGACCATGCGGCGCAGCTGTCCCGGGGTGGTGCCGATCGCCCGCAGCAGGGCGAGCTCGCGCTGCCGCTGCTGGATCGACAGGCCGAGCGTGGTGGCCACCACGAACAGCGCCACGCTGATGGCGAGGCCGCCGAACACGGCGGACAGCACGATCAGGTTCTCGGCGGACCGGCCGGCCCCGAAGTGCTCTGCGATGCCACGGTCGTCACCGGTCAGCAGCACCGCGGGGGTGCCACGCACCGCCTTCCCGACACCGGCGACGACCTCGCCGAGGTCGGTCCCCGGCGTGGTCAGCACGCCGATGGCGTCGACGGTGCCGGGGTGCCCGGAGAGGCGGGCGGCGTCGGCCCCGGCGAAGAACACGTCGCCGGAGCCGGCCAGGCCGGAGACGGTGAAGGTGCCGTTCCGCCCGCCCGCGGCGATCTCGACGCGCTCGCCGACCCGGTGGCCTGCCGCGGCGCCGAGCACGACCTGGCCCGGGCCGGGCGCCGAGCCCGCGCGCAGCGGGTACGGCGTGAGGGCCGCCGAGGCCCAGCCGTGCCCGGTCGTGGTGGTGGCGCCGGCGAGGGTGGCCGGGAACGACACGTCGCCGACCGCGTCCGCGACGCCGGGCACCGCCTCGATCCTCGCCGGCAGGGTGGAGTCGAGCCGGACCCGTTCGGGCAGCGAGCCCGACTCGGTGTCCTCGTCGGGGTCGCGCGGGTTCTGCTTGGGCAGCGTGTAGGACTGGCTGCCGGTGACCACCAGGGGCGCGGCGGCGAGCCGCTGGGCCGGCACCTCGGTGCGGATGCCGGTCTCCATCAGGCCGCCGCAGGCCGTCACGATCACGGCGCCGAAGGTCATCGCGAGGAACGTCGCGACGCAGGCGCCCTTGCGGAAGCGCAGCGTGCGCAGGGTGATCCGCAGCATCATCGTGCTCCCGCCGCATGGCGGTCGGCCCACGCGCCGAGGTGGGTCATCCGCTCGGCGACGGCCTCCGCGGTCGGGTCCGCGAGCTCGGCGACGAGCCGGCCGTCGGCGAGGAACACGACGCGGTCGGCGTAGGAGGCGGCGACGGGGTCGTGGGTGACCATGACGACGGTCTGCCCGGCGTGGTCGACGGCGCCGCGCAGCAGGGTGAGCACGTCGCGGGCGGTGCGGGTGTCCAGGGCGCCGGTCGGCTCGTCGGCGAAGATCACCGCCGGGCGGGTGACCAGCGCGCGGGCGATCGCGACCCGCTGCTGCTGGCCGCCGGACAGCTCGCCGGGCAGGTGGCGGCGCCGGTCGGCCAGGCCGACCTGCTCGATCACCCGGCGCACCAGGTCGGGCTTCGCGCGGCGCCCGGCCAGCCGCAGCGGCAACGTGACGTTGTCCTGCACGGTCAGCGCCGGCAGCAGGTTGAAGGCCTGGAAGACGAAGCCGATACGGGCGCGGCGCAGCCGGGTCAGGGCGACCTCGGACAGCGCGCCGAGGTCCTCGCCCTCCAGCGCGACCGTGCCGCCGGTGGGCCGGTCGAGGCCGGCCGCGCAGTGCAGGAACGTGCTCTTGCCGGAGCCGGAAGGTCCCATCACCGCGGTGAAGGTGGCGCGGCGGAAGCCGATGGTCACCCCGTCCAGCGCGACCACGCTGGTACGCCGGCCGCCGTAGGTCTTGCGCACGCCGTTCAGCTCGACGACGTTCGTGGAGTTCTGGTTCGTGTGTCGCACGAGGACCAGCCTGGTCCGGACCACGCGCCCGGCACACTGGTGCTGACCAGGAGAAACGGGGTGGGGCTAGCCCTACCCCAGCGGAACGGTCCAGGTCACCGTGGTGCCGGTGCGCGACGAGGAGTCGATCCGGCAGCGCCCGCCCGCCTGCGCGGCGCGCTCGGCGAGGTGCTTGAGGCCGCGGGTGGTGACGCCCTCGGGGATGCCGCAGCCGTCGTCGGCCACCGTCATCGCCAGCTCGCCGTTTCGTCCGATGTGGACGGAGACGTGGTGGGCGCCGGAGTGCCTGACCACGTTGGACAGCGCCTCGCGCAGGGCGGCGCGGGTGTGGTCGGCGAGGTCGGCCGGCACGTCGTGCAGGTCGCCGTCGATGACGAGCTCGGGCGCGAAGCCGAGCAGCTCGCCGGCGATGGCGACCTCGCCGCGGACGGACTCGGCGAGGTCGGTGCCGGTGTCGGCCGGGTCGGGGTTGCGCAGGGCGCGCACGACCGCGCGCACGTCGGCGATGGAGGCGTCGAGCTGGTCGATGGCCTCGGCGAGCCGGGTGGCGTCCTTGCGGGCGAGCTTGCGCGCGGGCCGCCGGGCGACGAGGTCGAGCCGCATGCCCGCGGCGTAGAGCCGCTGGACGATGACGTCGTGCAGGTCGCGGGCGATGCGCTCGCGTTCCTGGTAGAGGCCGACGCGGGCGCGTGCGGTGGCGCCCTCGGCGAGCACGAGCACCAGCCCGGCCTGCGCGGCGAACGCGGTGAGCAGGTCGATCGCGGTGGGCTCGAACGGGCGGGCGCCGCGCTGCCGGTAGACGGTCAGCGCGCCGAGGCGGCGCTGCGCGGTGCCGAACGGCGCGGCGGCGAAGGGGCCGTAGGAGCGCAGCTCGCGGGGGACGAACGGGGCCGTGCGCGGGTCGGTCCAGACGTCGTCGACGACGACCGCGACGCCGCTGCGCGCGACGCGGGCGGCGGCACTGCGCGCGGAGAGCACGAGGCCGACGGGTTCGGTGGACGGCACGGTCGGGGTGCCGTGCGCGGCCTCGACGGTGAGCGAGCCGTCCTCGGCGCGGGCCATGACGAGCCCGAGGTCGGCCTCGGCGAGGTCGGCGGCGCGGCGCACGACGAGCCGCAGCACCGCCTCCGGGTCGTCACCGGACAGCGCCGCCGTGGCGATCTCGGTCGCCGCACCGAGCGCACGGGCGGCCAGGTCGGGTTCCATCGTCGTCCTCACGCTAGCGCGGCCCCACCTCCGGACGCCGCGAACTGTCGGCCCCCACCGGTAACGTCGACAACGGGGGACCCCTGGGGGTGCGAATGGTCCTTTCGCACCGGGTTCACCCGGCCGTGTGCGATCTCCACGATCAGGTCGGCTTCGGCGGCGTCCTCCGGGCGGTGCGTGACGTGGACGACCGTGCCGGGGAGGGCGTCCAGCTCGCGCAGGATCCGTTGTGCGGTGGGGATGTCCAGGTGCGCGGTGGGCTCGTCGAGCAGGACGAGGTCCGCGTGCGGGGCGGCGAGCAGGGCACGGGCCAGCGCGATGCGCCGGGCCTCCCCGCCGGACGCGGACGCGGCGCCGCCGGCGAGGCGGGTGTCGAGCCGTCCGGTCCAGCCGGGCAGCCCGGCGCGGCGCAGCGCGTCCCGGAGCTGGGCGTCGGTCGCGTGCGGGTCGCCGATCCGCAGGTTCTCGCGGACCGTGGTCGACACGAGCTGCGGCTCCTGCGGGCACCAGGCGACCGCGCGCGGGATGCGGACGCTGCCGCGCTCGGGTTCGAGGAAGCCCAGCAGCACGGCGAGCAACGTCGACTTCCCGGCGCCGGACGGGCCGACCACGGCGACGCGGGTGCCGGGCGGGATGTCGAGCGTGACGTCCCGCAGCGCGGGGTGCGGCGCGCCGGGCCAGCGCACGTCCGCGCCGCTCAGCTCGACGTGGCCGGCGTGCTCGGGGCGGCGGGCGGGCGGCCAGGAGTGCCGGACGCGGGCGAGCGCGGTGCGGAGTGCCTCGCGGTGCTGGGCGGCGGGCGGCACGAGCGCGAGGACCTCGGCGAGCGCCAGCGGCAGCAGCGCGCACACCGGGGCGAGCAGCGGGTCCAGGGCGCCGGCCGCGGCGGCGCCCGCGGCGATCGCGGTGCCGGCGATGGCGGCGCCACCGGTGGCGAGCGTGCCGACGAGGCCGGCCGCCCCGGCGCCGAACGCTTCGTGCCGGGCGGACCTCGTCAGCTCCGCGTCGGCGTGGGCGAGCGCGGCCCGGTGCCGGCGGTGGTCGCCGAACGCGACGAGCTCGGCGGCCGACTCGAGCAGGGTCAGCGTGCCGGCGGCGATCCGGCGGCGGCCGGCGGCGAGCGCGGCGCCGGCCCGCCGGTCGAGGGCGAGCGCGACGGCCGGTGCACCCAGGCCGGCCGCCGCGACCGCGATGGCGAGCGTGATCGCCGAGGCCGGCAGGATCGCCAGCTGGACGAGCACGGCCACCACGCACACGAGTGCCGCGACGAGCGGCGGGGTGAGCACGCGCGGGGTGAGGTCGCGGACGGTGTCGATGTCGCCGACCAGGCGCGGGAGGTCGTCGTCGCGGTGGTGCGCCGGGCCGCGCCGGACGAGGCTGCGCCACAGCGTGGTGCGCAGGTCGCCGGCCGCGCGGAAGGCGGCGTCGTGGGTGACGAGCCGCTCGAGGTAGCGCAGCACCGCACGGCCGAGGCCGAACGCGCGGACGCCGACGACCGCGACGGACAGGGTGAGGATCGGCGGCTGCTGCGAGGCCTTGGCGATGAGCCACGCGGAGGTGACGGTGAGCGCGACGCCGGCGAGCAGCGCGGCGGCGCCGAAGCCCGCGCCCGCGAGCAGCCGCCGGTCGAGCAGCGTCCGCAGCCGGGGGCGGCTTTCCGCCACCGGCGCGGCGGCCGGGCCGGTGGCGGGCCCCGTCACCGTGTCCGATGTGGACTCGACGTCCCGGTGCGCGGCGAGGATCACGGCCACGCCGTTCGCCGCGGCCTCCTCGACGGCGGCCATGACCATCCCGGCGGTGGCCGGGTCGAGGTGCGCGGTCGGCTCGTCGAGAAGGAGCAGGGTGGCGCCGTCGCGGACCCGCAGCAGCGCGCGGGCCACGGCGACGCGCTGCCGCTCCCCGGTGGACAGCTCGGTGGCGGGCCGGTCGACGAGGTGCTCGGCGCCCACCCGTGCGGCGACCGCGCGCAGGCCGGCCCGGTCGGCGGGCTCGCCGGCGCGCAGGGCCGGGTGCTGGGGAACCCAGGCGATGCGGCGGCGCCAGGCGTCCAGGTCCAGGTCGGCGAGGTCGACCCCGCCGACCTGGACCGTTCCCCCGGTCGGCGCCACGAACCCGAGCAGGACCGAGAAGAGGGTGGACTTGCCGGAGCCGCTCGGCGAGTCGAGGCGGACGATCTCGCCCGGGCGCGCGGTCAGCGACAGCCCGTCGGGGGCGTTCCCGCCGCGGCGGCGGACCCGCAGGCCGGTGACGACCAGGTCGCCGGCGGGCGGCACGGTGCCCGCCGGCGGCGCGGTCAGCGGGAGGTCGGCGACCCGGCGGGCCGCCTCCAGCCCGTCCTCGCCGGCGTGGTGGGCGGCGCCCGCGGCGCGCAGCGGCAGGTAGCAGTCCGGCGCGAGGATCAGCACGAACAGCCCGACCGCGAGCCCGAGGTCGCCGGAGACCAGGCGCAGCCCGACGGTGACCGCGACCAGCGCGACGGACAGCGTGGCGATCAGCTCCAGCACCAGCGCGGAGGCGAACGCGACGCGCAGCGTGCCCATCGTGGCGCGGCGGTGCGCGTCGGAGACCCGGCGGACGGCGTCGGCCTGGGCGGCGGCGCGGCGGAACGCGGTGAGGACCGGCAGCGCGCGGGCCAGTTCGAGCAGGTGCGCGGACAGCCGGCCGGTGGTGTCGGCGGCCTGCGCGACGCGGTCGCGGGTACGCAGGCCGATGAGGATCGCGAAGACCGGCACGAGGGGCAGGGTGAGCGCGATCACCAGGGCGGAGGGCGGGTCGGCGAGGAGGATCACGGCGCCGATGCCGGCCGGCAGCACGGCGGCGTTCACCAGCGCCGGGAGGTAGGTGGTGAAGTAGCCGTCGAGGGCGTCGAGGCCGCGGGTGGCGAGCGCGGTCAGCTCGGCCGGACCGGTCTCGACGATCCACTCCGGACCGGCGGCGAGCGAGCGGTCGAGCAGCACGGCACGCAGCTCGGCCTTCGCCCCGGCGGCGGCCCGCGCGGCGACGACCTGCGTGGCCCAGCCGAGCAGCGCGCGGGCGAGCACCGCGCCGGCGAGCGCCCCCCACCGCCCGCCGGCCGGCGCCCCCACCCCCGCGACGATGCCCGACAGCAGGGAGGCCAGCGCCCACGCCTGCACGACCAGCGCCGCCGCACCGAGCGCGGCCAGCACCGCACACCCGGCGAGAGCCCGGCGCGCGGTGGCCGACAGCGCCAGCACGCCCCTCACGCGCACCACCTCCCCCGACCGGATGCGCCACTCGCGCCTCGACCCTGTCCACAGCCCCGCGCAACCCCGCCCCACCAGCCCAAACCCCGATAGACTGGCCCTGAGGGGTGCCCCCGGAGAGGGTGGGGGCCGCCATCCAGAGGGGCGCGGGTGGGGGTGGGGTCGGGGTTTCGGGGGGTCATGGGGTGTGGGCCTGCGGGATGTGGGTGGTGGCGATGCGCCTGCGGAAGACCCAGTAGGTCCAGCCCTGGTACACGAGCACCGCCGGGGTGCCGAACGCGGCCACCCACGTCATCACCGTCAGGGTGTACGGGCTCGACGCGGTGTCCGCGACGGACAGTGAGTACGCGGCATCCACAGTGGACGGCAGCACGTCCGGGTACAGGGCACCGAACAGCGTCACCACCGCAGCCGTGATCGCCAGGCCCAGCAGGGCGAACGCCTGCCCCTCCCGGCCCGCGGCCAGCCGCAGCCACGCCGTCAGGCACGCGAGAACCGCCGCGGCGAGGGCGAGCCAGGTCCAGGCCGAGCCCGACCGCAGCTGCACCACCAACAGCAACACCGTCACCGGCGCGAGCGCGACCGGCGCGATGCCCAGCGCCAGCCGGCGCGCCCGCACCCGGATGGGGCCGTCAGTCTTCAGCGCCACGAACACCGCGCCGTGCACCAGCGCGAACCCGGCCACGCCGAGCGCCCCCAGCACCGTGTCCCAGCGGACCGCCGCGAACGCCGGGCCCACGCGGTTCCCGTCCGAGTCCAGCGGCAGGCCCAGCACGTTCCACGACAGCACCAGCCCGATGCCCAGGGCCGCCACCGCCGAGCCGCCCACGATCACCGCGTCCCACACCGACCGCCAGCGCGCGGAGTCGACCTTGCCCCGGTACTCGAACGCCACCCCACGGCCGATCAGGGCCAGCAGGAACAGCAGCAACGGCAGGTACGCCGCGCTGAGCAGGCCCGCGTACCAGCCGGGGAACGCCGCGAACGTGGCGCCCGCCGCGACGATCAGCCACACCTCGTTGCCGTCCCACACCGGGCCGATCGTGTTGATCAGCACCCGCCGGGACACCTCGTCGCGGCCCAGCACGCGCAGCAGCATGCCCACGCCGAAGTCGAAGCCCTCGAGGAACAGGTAGCCGAGCCACAGCACGGCGATGATCACGAACCACACGGTCGGCAGGTCCACGGCACACCCCCGGATCAGTAGGCGAACGACAGGACGTCGTCGTCCCGGCGCTCGGGTCGGTCGGGCGGCAGCACCGCGGCGACGCCGCCACGCACGTACCGGCGGATCAGGAACACCTCGACCACCGCGAGCACGCCGTACACCAGCGTCAGCGCCACCAGCGAGGTGAGCACCTCACCGGCGGACAGGCCGGACACCGCCCGGGCGGTGAACATCCACACACCGTCCACACCGGACGGGTTGGGCGCGACGACGAACGGCTGGCGGCCCATCTCGGTGAAGATCCAGCCGAAGCTGTTGGCCAGGAACGGCGTCGCGATGCCGGCCAGCGCGAACCGCGCGAACCAGCGCGAGCGCGGCACCCGGCCCCGCCGGGTCAGCCACCACACGGCCAACCCCACGAACGCGGCGACCGCGCCGAACCCGATCATCAGGCGGAAACCCCAGTACGTCACCGGCAGGTTCGGCACGTAGTCGATCGGCTTGCCGGACAGCTCCCCCAGCCGCGGGTCCACCGGGTAGAACTCGCCGTAGCGCGCCCGGTAGCGCTCCACGAGGTCCTCGACGCCCGTCACCTTCGAGTCGAGGTCGTTGTTGGCCAGGAACGACAGCAGGGCCGGCACGGTGATCGACTTGACGTTCTCGCAGTCCGGGCTCGACACGTCGCCGATCGCGAACACCGAGAACCCGGCCGGCTGCTCGGTGTGGCACAGCGCCTCGGCCGAGGCCATCTTCATCGGCTGCTGCTCGAACATCAGCTTCGACTGCTGGTCCCCGCTCACCAGCAGCGCCGCGAACGCGACCACCCCGACCCACGCGCCGAGGCGCACCGACGACCTCCACACCTCACCGTCCGAAGTGGACTTCCAGAGATGCCAGGCGGCGATGCCCACCAGGAACGCGCCGGCCACCGCGAACGCGCCGGCGATCGCGTGCGGGAACGCGGCCAGCACCGTCGAGTTGCCCAGCACCGCCCAGATCGAGGTCAGCCGCGGCCGGCCGTCCACCAGCTCGACGCCGACGGGGTGCTGCATCCACGAGTTCGCCGCCAGGATGAAGTACGCGGACGCCATGCTGGCCAGCGAGAACGCCCACACGCACGCCAGGTGCACCCGCCGCGGCAGCCGGTCCCAGCCGAAGATCCACAGCCCCAGGAACGTGGACTCCACGAAGAACGCGACCAGCCCCTCCATCGCCAGCGGCGCGCCGAACACGTCGCCGACGAACCGGGAGTACTCGTTCCAGGCCATCCCGAACTGGAACTCCTGCACGATCCCGGTGACCACACCCATCGCGAAGTTGATCAGCAGCAGCTTGCCCCAGAACTTCGTCATCGCCAGGTAGCGGCGGTCCCCGGTGCGCACCCACGCCGTCTGCATGCCCGCGACCAGCAGCGACAGGCCGATGGTCAGCGGCACCATCAGGAAGTGGTAGACGGTCGTGATGCCGAACTGCCACCGCGCGAGGTCCAGGACGTCCACGGTTTCCACGGTGCCGACGGCGGCGCGGTCCCGGCAGGTCTTCCGGTCCTGTCGGGGCGGGACCTTGGTCCCGTGACGGACACGACGAGCGGGCCTCGAGCCGCGCCCGTTAGAATGGCCGGAGCCAGAGGGGAGTAGTTCCCACGGCGGGTTCCGCCCGCCCGGCGAGGACATCGACATACTGACTCGCTCGCGAGTCCGGTGCCTCACCCGCCACACGCGGGCGAACGAGACCTCCGGCCGGCATGAGACCATGCCCGGCCGGAGTCACACAGCCTCCGTCCGGGCCGGACCCGGAGGGGGATCACCGTCCACATGGGCCACTGGCTGCTCGCATTCGTCTCGGCGTACGGCGCCGTGTTCCTGCTCGAGCTCCCGGACAAGACGACCGCGCTGACCCTGGTGCTGTCCGGCCGGTTCCGCGGCCGGCCGGTGCTGGCCGGGGCCGCGCTGGCGTTCGCGCTGCAGGCGGTCATCGCGGTGGCGTTGGGCAGCGCGATCCGGCTGCTGCCCGAGCAGGTCGTGGCCGGCGCGATCGCGGTGCTGTTCGGGGTGGGCGCGGTCCTGCTGCTGCGAGAGAGCCTGTCCACCGAACCCGACGAGTCCGACGCGGCCTCGTCGCGCGCGGGGGCCGGCACGACGTTCCTGCGGGCGGCGATGATCTCGTTCGGCACGCTGTTCCTGACCGAGTGGGGCGACGCCTCGCAGGTGACCGCGATCGGCGTGGCGGCCCGGTACGCCGCCCCGGTGGCCGTGGGGCTCGGCGCGTTCCTGGCGCTGATGAGCGTCACGGTGATCGCGCTGCTGGTCGGCCGCAAGCTGCGGTCGCGGGTGCCGGCCCACTTCATCCAGCGCGGCGCGGCCGCGGTGTTCGGGGTGTTCGCGCTGCTCGCGGCCGCGGAGGCGATCCTCTAGCCGCGTTCGCGGCGCAGCGCCGCGGACAGGTCGCCGGTGGTGTTGACCATGGCGACGAGGAAGTCGGCGAGGTGCTCGCGGGTCACGTCGAGCTCGCCGCGCAGCCAGCCGGCGAAGACCTCCATCGTGCCGCTGACCAGCGTGAGCGCGCCGAGCTCCCGGTCCTTGGGCGGGGCCGCCTGGTCGCCGAGGATCTCGGTCGCCTGGTCGGCGACGATGTGGGCGAGCGAGCGCAGCATCTCGCGGCGCCGGCCGAGCAGGGCCTCGTGCGGCGCGAACATCAGGCGGCCGCGACGCGGATCGTCGACGAAGAACTCGATCACCGCCTCGACGACCGCGCGGACCCGCAGCCGCGGCGAAGTGGCGCCGATGGCGTGCCGGAGCGCGCGCAGCGCACCGGCGGCCACGCCGTCCCAGGTGGCGAGCAGCAGCGCGTCGCGGTCGGCGAAGCTCTCGTAGAAGTAGCGGTCGTTGAGCCGGGCACGGGCGCAGACCGCGCGCACGGTGACCTGCGCCCAGCCGCCGTCGGCGACCAGGTCGAGGGCCGCGTCGGTCAGCGCCGCCCGCCTTCTCGCCCGGCGCTCGTCGCCGGTGACCCCGCCGTAGGTGCGTTGCGCCACCTCGTCAGCCTATCCTGATTTGGTGACGGGCTTCACCAGATGAGGAGGTCGCCATGCGCCAGCCGATCGA
This sequence comes from uncultured Actinomycetota bacterium, assembly GCA_963727495.1. Taxonomy (GTDB): domain Bacteria; phylum Actinomycetota; class Actinomycetes; order Mycobacteriales; family Pseudonocardiaceae; genus Actinophytocola. The sequence goes on from CAVSGQ010000006.1 coordinate 822,882, forward strand.
GCCGGGCACCCGGCTGTGGGAGGACACCGGGCTGATCACGTTCTCGCTGACCACCGGGGCGGCGTTCGCGCTGCAGGTGATGCACCCGTCGGTGGGCGCCGTGGTCGGCGAGCACTCGGTGTTCCGCACGGACGCGATCGGGCGGGCGGAACGCAGCATCGCCTCCGTGCTGACCTGGGTGTACGGCGGACCGGAGGCGCTGGTGGAGGCGGACCGGCTGCGGGCCCTGCACGCGCCGCTGAAGTCGGTGGACGCGGCCGGGGTGACACACAAGGCGCTCGCGTCGGGGCCGTGGGCGTGGATCATCCTTACCGCGCCGTACGCGTTCACGGCGGCGGCCCGGTACTTCTCGCGCCGGCCGCTGACCCGGGCCGACGAGGAGGCGTTCTACGACGAGATCACGCAGCTGATGCGCAACCTGCACGTGGCGGAGAAGGAGATCCCGCCGACGTACGCCGACTACCTGGCCCGCTTCGACGACGTGCTGGCCCACACGCTGGTCGCACACCCGACGGCGTACGAGTTCCTGTCGGCCACCCGCCGGGTGCCACCGCCGCCCCGGCTGCCGTCGATCCTGCGCCCGCTGTGGCGGCTGGCGGCGGACGTGCCGGGGCGGGTGCAGTACTTCGTCACGGTCGGCATGCTGCCGCCGCGGGCGCGGTCGATCCTGGGCCTGCCGTGGTCGAGCCGGGACGAGCGGCGGCTGCGGCTGTTCGGGCAAGGGGTGGCGCTGGTGATGGCCGTGCTGCCGGAGCGGTTGCGCTACTTCCCCATCGCCTACCGGGCGCGGCGGGTGGAACGGGAGCGGCGCGCGCTGGAACGGCTGCTGGAGCTCCGGCCGCGTTGAGTGCCACGAATTTCGGCGGGCGTCACCGCGGCTCAGCGCAGGGCGGCGGCCACCGCGCTGGCGGCGGTGAGGACCTTGGGGCCGACGACCTCGCCGTCGAGTTCGTGGAAGGTGATGACGCCGACGCTCGCGCGCAGGCCGGGGACGCCGCGGACCGGGGCCGCGATGCCCGAGGCGCCGCGTTGCAGCTCGCCGGTGGTGGCTATCCAGCCGGGGGTCTCGTCGCGCAGGCCGATGGCCTTGCCGGCGGCGCCGCGGCCCAGGGAGTGGCGGGTGCCGACCCGGTAGGCCACGTGGTAGGTCGTCCAGGACGGCTCTATCACGGCGATCGCCTGGGCCTCGTCGCCGTCGGCGACGGTCAGGTGGGCGGTGGCGCCGACGGCCTCCGCCAGCTCGCGCAGGGCGGGCAGCGCCACCAGGCGTAACTGCGGGGTCACCTTCGCCGCCAAACGGAGCAGGCCCAGGCCCAGCCGCACCTTCGACCCGTCACGGCGGACCAGGCCGCGCTCCTGCAGCGGCACCAGCAGCCGGTAGACCGCCGCCCGGCTCGCGCCGATCGCCGCCGCCAGCTCGCTGATCGTGGGCGCCTCGGAGTCCGCGTCGGCCACCGCCTGCAGCAGCGCCAGGCCGCGGTCGAGCGTCAGCGAGCTCTCCCGCCCGGGCGCCGCGCTCGGGGTGCGCGCCGGCTGCGACATCGACCCCGGGATCGGGCGGATCGGGCGGGCGGCCATGTCAACCCTCGACGGCCGGCAGGACCGCGCCCGCCACTTCGGCGATGCCCACCACCGAGCCGTCCTCGCCGGGCGCGGTCGCGGTGATCACCACGTTGTCGCCGTCCTCCAGGAACGTCCGCGTGGAGCCGTCGGACAGCTTGATCTTCTCCCGGCCGCCCCAGGACAGCTCCAGGAAGCATCCCCGCTGCTCCACCGCCGGGCCGGACACCGTGCCCGACGCGAACAGGTCTCCCGGCCGCACCGTCGCTCCGTTCACCGTCATGTGCGCCAACTGCTGGGCGCACGAGTACGCCATGTCCGAGAACTGCGGCCGGGACACCACCGTCCCGTTCCACTCCACCGACAGCCGCAGGTCCAGGCCCCACGGCGCGTCCTCCACCAGGTAGGACACCCGCGGGTGGCCGGGGTCGGGCACCGGGATCCGTGCCACCGCGAGCGCGCCCAGCGGGGTCACCCACGCCGACACCGAGGTGGCGAACGACTTGCCCAGGAACGGTCCCAGCGGCTGGTACTCCCAGCCCTGGATGTCCCGCGCCGACCAGTCGTTGACCAGCACCACGCCGAAGATGTGGTCCGCCGCGTTCGACGTCGGCACCCGCCGCGCCACCGGGCCGCCGCAGACGAAGCCCACCTCGGCCTCGATGTCCAGCCGTCCGGTCGGGCCGAACTGCGGCAGCGGCGAGCCGCGGCGCTGGCCGTTCGGGCGCACCACGTCGGTGCCGGACACGACGACCGTGCCGGACCGGCCGTGGTAGCCGACCGGCAGGTGCGTCCAGTTCGGCAGCAGCGGCTCGGAATCCGGGCGCATGATCCGGCCGACGTTCTCCGCGTGGTAGCGCGAGCAGTAGAAGTCCACGTAGTCGCCGACGGTGAACGGCAGCAGCGCCCGCACGTCGCTGAGCGGCAGCAGCGTGGCGCCCGACGGCCGGCCCGTGCCGCTCACCAGCTCGGTCAGCCGCGCCCGCAGCGCGCTCCACTCCGCGCGGGTGGCGGCCAGCAGCGGGTCGAGCGAGGTGCCGGACACCAGGTCGGTGAGCGGCCCCAGGGCGTCGGCGAGCGGTGCCAGGGGGAGCGCGTGGTCGCCGACGCGCACCGCCACCCTCGGGCCGTCGCCGTCGTCCACCACGCCGTAGGGCACCGTCTGCGGCCCGAACGGCTGGTCCCGGGCGAAGGCGGGGTCGTCGATCCAGGTCACAGCAGACCCAGCTCTTCCAGGTCGGTCACGGGATCGGTCAGCGAGCACGAGCCGTAGGAGGAGAACACGCCGCGCACCGCCAGCGCCTCGTGCTCGGTGAGCGCCTGTGCCTCCGACGCCAGCGCCTTGCCGTCGGTGGACTGCAGCGCGTCGTGCACCGACTCGTCCGCGCCGCCGCTCGCGATCAGCCGTGCGGTCGCGATCAGCAGGTTGAGGAACCCGTGGTGGGTGAAGCCGGTCTGCGAGTCGGTGTGCCGGACCGCGTTGTGCAGGCCCGCGGTCGCCTTGAACGACGAGTTCCCCGCGTTGATCACCGAGAGGAACTCGGCGACCTCCTCGATGCTCGGGAAGTTCTGCAGGGACAGCCCGCCACAGCGGATCTTCGGCCAGCTGCCGTGCTCGATCACCCGCTGGATGCCGTCCAACCAGCCGGCCCCGCCCCGGCGCGGCTCGATCACCCGGATCACGTCCTCCGGGACGAACTCCGACACCCGCTCCAGCCACACCTCGTCCACATCGGACGGTGCGGGCATCTCCACCATGCGCAGCGCCAGGAGCTCCGCCCGCGACTCCACGATCGACAGCGCCTTGGGCACGCCGCCGAGGCCGGTGTCGATGACCAGCGACAACTCGACCGGTCTGGGCGGCTTGACCTTGATCAGGTCGGTGATCAGCTCCGGCAGCCGGGAGGCAGGGCACAGGAACAGCCCGACCAGATCGGCGCGGCTGTTGGACCTACCGTCGAGGTGCAGGCGGACCGCGTCGGGCATCGCGGCGTTGCCCGGCGGGAACAACGCGGCGTCGTCGACGAGCCGGGCGAGAAGGGGCGGGACATCGCGTTGACCTGGCGGGGGCACGGGTGCGGCGCTTGACACGGCTGACACGCTAGTAGCGTATCGGCAACTGAACAAAGACGTTCGACATGCGGACACTCTGGAAGGGGCCATGCCTTACTACCGCAGCGTCGGGGAGATCCCCCGAAAGAGGCACACGCAGTTCCGCTCCCCGGAGGGTGGCCTGTACGCCGAGGAGCTCATGGGGGTCGAGGGTTTCTCGTCCGACTCGGCGCTGCTCTACCACCGCCACCTGCCCACGGCCATCGTGAACGCCGAGGTCGTCGAGGACCACCGGGGGACGCTCACGCCGAACCATCCGCTGATGCCGCGGCACTTCCGCACCCAGGATCTCAAGGCGGAGAGCCAGCACGAGGTCGACGCGGTGACCGGCCGGCGCACGCTGTTCGGCAACAACGACGTGACCATCGCGTTCGCCGTGGCCACGGCGCCGAGCCCGCTCTACCGCAACGCCGCCGGTGACGAGCTGATCTACGTGCAGGCCGGCTCGGCGACGGTGGAGACCGTCTACGGCGCGCTGGACGTGGCCGACGGCGACTACCTCGTGCTGCCGACCTCGACCACCTACCGCGTGCTGCCGCACGGCGAGGCCCGGCTCTACATTCTCGAGGCCACCGGTCACGTCGGCCCGCCGCGGCGCTACCTGTCCGCGAAGGGCCAGTTCCTCGAGCACGCCCCGTACTGCGAGCGCGACCAGCGCGGACCGGCCGAGCCGCTGCTGGCCGACGGCACCGACGTGCCGGTGCTCGTGCGGCACCGCGCCGGGCTGACCCGCTTCACCTACGCCAACCACCCGTTCGACGTGGTCGGCTGGGACGGCTGCCTGTACCCGTGGGTGTTCGACATCCGCGACTTCGAGCCGATCACCGGCCGGGTGCACCAGCCGCCGCCGGTGCACCAGACGTTCGAGGGCCCGAACTTCGTGGTCTGCTCGTTCTGTCCGCGCAAGGTCGACTACCACCCGCTGTCGATCCCGGTGCCCTACAACCACGCCAACGTCGACTCCGACGAGCTGATGTTCTACGTCGGCGGCAACTACGAGGCACGCAAGGGCTCGGGCATCGGGCTCGGCTCGCTGTCGCTGCACCCGTCCGGCTTCACGCACGGCCCGCAGCCGGGCGCCGCGGAGGCGTCGATCGGCGCCGACTACTTCGACGAGACCGCGGTCATGGTCGACACGTTCCGCCCGCTTGAGCTGGGCGAGGCGGCCGGCGCGTGCGAGGACCCGGCCTACGCGTGGTCGTGGTCGGGCCGCGGCCCCAGCTGACGGTTGTCCACAACCCGGCGAGCCATCCACAAGTCGATCTTGCACCCCCCGTTCTGTCAGCCCCTGCCGATAGGCTGGTTGACGGGGTGCCCCCGGAGAGGGTGGGGGCCGTGGCTTGTAGTTGTCGGCGGTGCGTGGGGTGGTTCTTGGGGGCGCGCGGGTGTTGTGGGGGCTCGCGCGGGGTTCAGTGGCGGAGGTGGTGTTGTGCGCCTACGCGGTAGGCCTCGGTGAGCCAAGTTCCGGCGTGGCATCAGCGCGGCGAAGCTCATCCGGACGTGCAGCGCGATGCGGGTCTTCTCCGGCAGCACGGTGACCGGGCCGAGGTCGGACACCACCGCCACGATGCGATTGAACGTGGCGCGCACGGTGGGCGAGGACCGTTCGAAGTGACGGGACAGGTCGCCGAGCGGAGCGCAGGTGTGGGTCTGGTTCCGGTTGGCGAAGGTCCGGCCGCACTCCGGGCAGGTCCACATCCGACGGCCTACTGGATCGCGATGCGCACGCCGAGGCCGACCAGCAGGGTGCCCATCGCCGCGTCGATGGCGCGGCGCACCCGCGTCGCGGTGAGGAACCGGCGCAGTGCCCCGACCACGTTCGTCAGCACCACGAACCACACCAGGCTCACCGTCGCCGCCACGCCGGCCAGCAGCAGGTGGTCGGCCGCCGTCGCGGAGGTGGGCAGGAACTGCGGCAGCAGCGCGGTGAAGAACACCGCGACCTTGGGGTTGAGCAGGTTGGTGACCAGGCCCTGGCGGAACGCGGCGAGCGCGCCGGCCGCCCGGCCCTCCGTGGGCGCCGGTGTCTCGTACCCGCCGCGCCGGGCGGCGAGCAGCGCGCGGAGACCCAGCAGCACCAGGTAGGCCGCGCCGGCGAGCTTGACCACGGTGAACGCGACCGCGGACGCGGCGAGCAGGCCCGCGATGCCCAGCGCGGTGACCACCGCCCAGACGAACACGCCGGTGGCGATGCCGGCGGCGCACGCCGTGCCGGCGCGGCGGCCGGCGAGCAACGCGTTGCGGGTCACGATCACGAAGTCGGGTCCGGGCGACATCGCGGCGAGCAGGATGACGCCGCCGAGGGCCAGCAACTGGGTCACGGTCACTCGATCAGGCTACCTACCGTCGACCATCGCTTTTCGCCACCGACTTAGGCTAGCCTAAGCAACGTGACAGACCGACCGCCGATTCCGGGACCGGACGAACGCGCCAGGACCATCGCCGCGCGCGGACCGGCGACGCTGCTGCCGCCGGCGGCCGGGTGCGAGCCGGTCCGCGTCGCACCGGTCCTGCATCACGTGCACGCCGACGGTTCGGTGACCGTGCTGCTGCCCGACGACCACGACCTGGTCGCGGCGGTGCCGGCGACCACCATGGTCGAGGTCGTCGACCTCGCGCCGGTGCCGCTGCGCGAGCGGGTGCGCGGGCTGTTGTGGATCACCGGGCAGCTGGCGGCCGTGGAGCTCGCCGAGGCCCGCGACCTCGCGCTCGACCTGGTCGAACTGCGGCCGGACCCGCGGCTGCTCGACCTCGGCCACGGCGCCACGATGCTGCGGCTGGCGCCGATCTCGATGGTGGTCGCCGACGCCGACGGCACCCACCCGGTGACGCCGGAGGCGTTCGCCGCGGCCGCCGAGGACCCGTTCTGCCACCAGGAGGCGGGCTGGCTGCGGCACCTGGACCTGTCGCACACCGAGGTCGTGCACACGCTGCGCCGGCACCTGCCGGACCGGCTGCGCGGCGGGCACCTGCGCCCGCTCGGGCTGGACCGCCACGGCCTGCGGCTGCGCGTCGAGACCGTCGACGGCGACCACGACGTGCGGCTGGCGTTCGAGCGGCCCATCGGCACGCCGGACGAGCTCTCCGGGCAGCTGCGGCGGCTGGTCGGCTGCCCGTTCCTGGCGCATTCAGGCGGGTAGCGGCTCCTCGCAGAGCGCCTCGACCGGGACGCCGACCGCCCGGGCGATCGCGACGACGGTGAAGAAGGCCGGCGTCGGCACCCGCCCGTGCTCGATCTTGCGCAGCGTCTCCACGGAGATGCCCGCCTGCGCCGCGACCTCCACGCCGCTGCGCTCGCCGCGGGCGGCGCGCAGCCGTTCGCCCAGGCGGATGCCGCGCTCCCGGTCCTGCTGGCTCAGTGGTGGTCGTACCATGCCCCCGATACTAATACCGTGATATAAATACCGGGATAGTTATCGTGGAGGATGACGTGGTCGAGCTGAAGACGGACGCCGAGCTGGCGGTGATGCGGGAGGCGGGCCGGGTGGTGGCGACCGCGCTGGCGGCGGTGCGCGCCGAGGCGGCGGTCGGGGTGTCCCTGCTGGAACTGGACGAGGTCGCGGCCGGTGAGCTGGCCGCGGCCGGGGCCAAGTCGTCATTCTATGACTACCATCCGCGCTTCGCGCCCACGCCGTTCCCGGCGGTGATCTGCGCATCGGTCAACGACGTCATCGTGCACGGCATCCCGTCCGGGTACCGGCTGCGCGACGGGGACCTGGTGAGCATCGACTTCGGCGCCTGCCTGGACGGCTTCCACGGCGACGCGGCGATCAGCTTCCCGGTGGGCACCCCGCGGCCGGCCGACGTCACGCTGATCGCCGACACGCAGGCGGCGCTCGACGCGGCGATCGTGGCGGCCGTGCCCGGCGGGCGGCTGGGCGACGTGTCCGCCGCGGTCGGCCGGATCGGGCGGGCCGCGGGCTATGGCATCCCGGCGACCTTCGGCGGCCACGGCGTCGGCCGCGCGATGCACGAGGACCCGTCGGTGCCGAACGAGGGGCGGCCGGGGCGCGGGCTCGCGCTGCGGCCGGGACTCGTCATCGCCATCGAGCCGATGTTCATGGCCGGCGGCCGGGACAGGTTCGTCACCGACCCGGACGGCTGGGCGCTGCGGACCGTGGACGGCAGCCGGGCCGCGCACATCGAGCACACGGTCGCGGTCACCGAGGCCGGCCCGGTGGTCCTGACCGCCCCGTGACGCGGCGTCAGGCGCCCAGCCGGGCCGCCGGACACGGCGCCGGCGGGATGTTGCGGGCCCACCCGAACACGTTGTCCGGGTCGTGGGCGAGCTTGACCTCGCGCAGCCGGGCGTGGTCGGCGGCGGTGTAGGCGTCGCGGGTGCGGGCCGGGTCGTGCAGGAAGTTCAGGAACACCCCGCCCGTGGCGTGCGCCGCGATCGGCCTGGCGGCCTCGGCGGGGCCGTCGACCACCACCGAGAACGGCACGTCCCGGTGCCCGACCGGGCCCGCGCCGGCACCCGCGCGGGCCGGCGCGCCACCCCAGTGGCGCACCTCGACCGCGTTCGCCCCGCCGTGCACCGCCTCGACCGCCGCCGCGATCACCGCGTCGGACAGGTCGGCCACCAGGGTGAACTGCCGGGGCGCGGTGCCGCCGATCGTGCCGCTCTCGGTGAAGGGCATGGTGCGCCAGCCGTCGGTGACCGGCGTGCCGGCCACCCGCCACAGCGGGGCCAGCGCGCAGCGGGCGTCCCGCGCCGACCCGGCGTACATGCCGCGGATCGCCAGCGAGTCCCGGGTGAGCACGATGTTCGCGGTCAGCTCGTCGGGCAGGCCGGCCGCCGCGTCGCGGTAGAACGCGAGCACGTCGGCGGCGCGCTCCGCCGCGAAGGTGGCCACGCCGGCGTGCACGGTGTCGACCGGATACAGCCGGAACTCCAGCCCGGTCACCACGCCGAAGTTGGCGCCGCCGCCGCGGATCGCCCAGAACAAGTCCTCATCGGCGGCCGACACCGTGCGCACCGCCCCGTCCGCGGTGACGATCTCCGCGCGCAGCACGCTGTCGGCGGCGTACCCGTAGCGGCGCGACAGCCACCCCAGGCCGCCGCCGAGCGTGTAGCCGACGACCCCGACCGTGGGCGAGGTCCCGGACAGCGGCGCCAGCCCGAACGGGGCCGCGGCCGCGATCACGTCGCCCCAGCGGGCGCCGGGCCCGACCCGGGCGGTGCGCCGGTCCGGGTCGACGAGGACGCCGCCCATCCGGGAGGTCGTCACCACGACGACGTCCTCGCGCTCGGGCAGCGGTCCCCCGTGCCCGGTGGCGTGGACCGTGCACGGCACGTTCCGCTCGCGCGCGGCCGACACGGCGGTCCGCACGTCGGCCGGGCTGGTGGCGTCGACGATCATCGCTGGGCTCCTTCGGGCGTGGTCCGTCGCGGTCACCTCTGCGTCGGACACACCCGGGCCCGTTCGACATCCCGGCGGGAAAGCTCCCGCGAGCGGTCAGGTCAGCTCGGGCGGGAAGCCGCCGGTGGCGATCGGGCCCCAGCGGTCGATGGTGACGCGGATCAGGCACTTGCCCTGCCGGCGCATCGCCTCGCGGTACTCGTCCCAGTCCGGGTGCTCGCCGGAGATCACCCGGAAGTACTCCACCAGCGGCTCGAGCGCGTCCGGCAGGTCGAGCACCTCCGCGGTTCCGTCCACCTGGACCCACGCGCCGTCCCAGTCGTCGGACAGCACGCACGCCGACACCCGGGGGTTGCGGCGGACGTTGCCGACCTTCGCGCGGGACGGGTAGGTGGAGATCACCAGGCGGTTCGCGGTGTCCAGCCCGCACGTCACGGGGGACAGCTGCGGGGTGCCGTCCGCCCTGGTCGTGGCCAGCATGGCGTGGTGGCGGTGGCGGAGGAACTCGGCGAGCGCGTCCCCGTCCACCCGGTTGGTGGTTGCGATCCGTCGCATCCGCCAACGGTAGCGTTCCTGCGTGGCCCTCAGAGCGTGGCTCGCGCCGGAGCGGCGGACCGAGCCGATCACGGACCCCGGCGAGCGCCGGGCGATCGTGATCGAGCTGCTCATCGTGTTCACCGTGACGCTGGGGCTGTCGGGGCTGCGCAGCCTGATCTCGCTGCTCGACTCGCTGCTGCGGCCCGAGCCGCTCGCCGAGCAGCAGGTCGCCATCAACGTCCCGCAGGCCACCGCCGAGCTGCTCGACCTGCTGCGCCAGCTGCTGTCCGCCGCGCAGCTGTTCGCCTGGGGCGCGCTGGGGCTCTACCTGCTGTGGCGGGCCGGCATCCGGCTGCGGGCGGTCGGGCTCGACCGCGACCGGCCGGGGCGGGACGCGCTCGGCGGGGCCGGGCTGGCCGCCCTCATCGGCATCCCCGGCCTGGGGCTGTACTTCCTCGCCCGCGCGGTCGGCGCCAACCTCACCGTGCTGCCCTCCACCCTGGGCGACACCTGGTGGCGGCCGGTCGTGCTGACCGTCGCCGCGGCCGCCAACGCGTGGGCCGAGGAGATCCTCGTCGTCGGGTACCTGATCACCCGGCTGCGCCAGCTCGGCTGGCACGAGAACGGCTCGCTCGCCACGGCCGCGGTGCTGCGCGGCTCCTACCACCTCTACCAGGGGTTCGGCGGCTTCCTCGGCAACGTGGTGATGGGCCTCGTCTTCGGCCGGTTCTGGCAGCGGACCAACCGGCTCTGGCCGCTCGTCATCGCGCACACGCTGCTCGACGTGGTCGCGTTCGTCGGCTACGCGCTGCTCCGCGACCACGTGTCCTGGCTGCGCTAGCAGGCAGAATGGATCGCGATGGGCGACCTCGAGGAGTACCGCAGCAAGCGCGACCCGGCCCGCACCCCGGAGCCGGTGCCCGACGGCGCCCTGCCCACCGGCAACAACGACACGTTCGTCATCCAGGAGCACCACGCCTCCCGGCTGCACTGGGACGTGCGGCTGGAGCGTGACGGCGTGCTCGTGTCGTGGGCGGTGCCCAAGGGCCTGCCGGACGTGCCGGGCGACATCCGGCTCGCGGTGCACACCGAGGATCACCCGATGGAGTACGCGACGTTCTCCGGCGAGATCCCCAAGGGCGAGTACGGCGGCGGCCGGATGGTCATCTGGGACCGCGGCCGCTACGAGACGCTGAAGTGGTCCGACCGCGAGGTCGCGGTGGTCTTCGACGGCGAGCGGGCGAAGGGCCGGTACACGTTCTTCCGCAGCGGCAGGGACGGCAAGGACTGGATGGTCCGCCGCTCCGAGCCGCCGCGCGAGCCCGGCTTCGCCCGGCTGCCCGAGCTGGTCGAGCCGATGCTGGCCTCGCCGGGCACGCTCCCGCCGGAGTCCCAGGACGACGACTGGGCCTACGAGTTCAAGTGGGACGGGGTGCGCGCGCTCGCCCGCATCGAGGGCGGGCGGCTGCAGCTGTTCTCGCGCAAGGGCAACGACATCACCGTCACCTACCCGGAGCTGCGCAAGCTCGGCGAGGAGCTCGGCTCGACCCAGGTGTGGCTGGACGGCGAGATCGTCGCCATGGAGGACGGCCGGCCGAGCTTCCCCGCGCTGCAGCAGCGCATGCACGTCCAGAACGACCGGCAGGCACGCAACCTCGCCGGCACGGTGCCGGTCACCTACCTGGTGTTCGACGTCCTGCACCTCGACGGCCGGTCCTGCATGGACCTGCCCTACACCGAACGGCGCCGGCTGCTGGAGGGCCTGGAGCTGCGCGGCCCGAACTGGAACACCTCGCCGAGCTACGCCGCCGAGGGCGCGGCGATGGTGGCGGCCGCCCGCGACCAGGAGCTGGAGGGGGTCGTCGCCAAGCGGCTGACCTCGCGGTACTTCCCGGGCCGGCGCACCGCGGACTGGATCAAGATCAAGGAGGTGCTGACCATCGAGGTGCTGATCGGCGGCTGGCGGCCGGGCGAGGGCCGGCGGTCGGGCATGATCGGCTCGCTGATGCTCGGCGTGCCGACCGACGCCGGCCTGCGCTACGTCGGCCAGGTCGGCACCGGGTTCACCGACAAGGCGCTGGCCGCGATGGGCGAGCGGCTCGCGCCGCTGGAACGGAAGGCCTCGCCGTTCGCCGAGGAGGTGCCCGCGGACCGAGCCAGGGGCGCGCACTGGGTGACGCCCACCCTGGTCGGCGAGGTGGAGTTCCGGAACTGGACGCCCGACGGGCGGCTGCGCGCGCCGTCGTGGCGCGGGCTGCGGTCGGACAAGGACCCGGCGGACCTGGAGCCCGAGGCGGTCCCGGACGCCCTGCCCGAGCCCGCCGAGGAGGAGCCCGCGCCGGAGGAACCCGCACAGGAGTCCGAGCCGCAGCCGCAGAACGTGCTGGTCGAGGTCGGCGGGCGGCGGCTGCGGCTGTCCAACCTGGACAAGGTGCTGTACCCGGAGGCGGGCTTCACCAAGGGCCAGGTGATCAACTACTACAGCCGGGTGGCGCCGGCGCTGCTGCCGCACCTGACCGACCGGCCGGTGACGCTGCGCCGGTGGCCGGACGGGGTGGGCGGGCAGCCGTTCTACGAGAAGAACGCCGCCCGCACCGCGCCGGACTGGATCCGCCAGGTGCGGGTGGAGACGCCGGGCAGCACGCGCGGGCACGAGACGCTGGACTTCGTGGTGCTCGACGACCTGCCGTCGCTGGTGTGGTCGGCGAACATGGCCGCGCTGGAGCTGCACATTCCGCAGTGGACGGTCGACGGCGAGGGTGCGCGCCGCACGCCGGACCTGCTGGTGTTCGACCTGGACCCGGGCCCGCCGGCGACCGTCGTGGAATGCTGCCGGGTGGCGCTGCTGCTGCGCGAGGTGCTGGCCGCGGACGGGCTCGACGCCTGCGCGAAGACCAGCGGCTCGAAGGGGATGCAGCTCTACGCGCCGGTCACCACGACGGCGGCCGAGCAGACCTCCGCCTACGCGAAGGCGGTCGCCGAGGATCTGGCGCGCGAGGAGCCGCGCCTGGTCGTGGCGCGGATGGCGAAGAACCTGCGGCCGCGCAAGGTGTTCATCGACTGGAGCCAGAACAACCCGTACAAGACCACGGTCGCGCCGTACTCGCTGCGCGGACGGTCGTCCCCGACCGTGTCCACACCGGTCACCTGGGACGAGGTGGCCGCCTGCCGCCACCCCAACGACCTGGTCTTCACCGCCGACGACGTGCTCGACCGCGTCGAGGAACACGGCGACCTGCTCGCGCCGCTGCGCACCGCGGACCGGCCGGCGCTGCCCGAGCGGGACTGACCGACCGGAACAGCACGGAGAAGGGACCCATGACGAATCAGGAACCTCCCGGCAGCCAGGCGGCCGGGATCGTGTCGTGCGACATCGTCGGGCATTCCGCGACCGATGTGGCGAGCCAGCTCGCGCGGGTGGCGGCGATCAACGGCCTGGTCGCCGACGCCATCGACACGTGCCCGCCGGGTACGGTCGTGTGGGCGTCGGGCGGCGACGGCGGGCACGTCCTGTTCCTCCAGGAGTCCTGGCGGCAGCCGGCGCTCGACCTGATCCTCGCGCTGCGGCGGTGGTCGGCCACCTATGACGCGCCGCTGCGCATCACCGGACACCACGGCGCCATCACGCCTGTTCGCGGCGCGGACGGGCGGGTCCAGATGGTCGGCAACGCCATCAACTACGCCGGCTGGCTGCTGACCCAGGTCACGCACGAGGGCATCGTCGTTTCCGACGCGTTCCGCCGGGAGATCGCGGTCGCCACGACGGAGCCACCGGTCCAGTTCTCCGAGCCCCGGTCCCTCCCGCACACCCTGCTCCCGCCGCAGCTGCTGTACCTGATGTCCACGGCGGAGTTCCCGTCGTACTGGGGACGGGCACCGCAGGGCGACCGGGACGGTCTCGAGTTCGCCGTGCGCCAGGGCGACGGCTGGGACGTGCTCTACTTCGCCAAACGGATATGGCAGGTGAACTCGGGCGATCCGGAGGCCGCCCGGGCGCTGGAGGGCATCCGGCAGCACCACCTGCGCTACCACGACTCGAGCACGGAGATCGTGGACGTCAACCCGTTCTTCGAGCACCTCAGCTCCGACGAGCTGCAGGAGGTGCTGCGGTTCGGCCAGCTGATCGAACGCCGCCGGGGCGAGTTCGTCTGCCGCTACGACGAACCGGGCGACACGATGTGGGTGATCCTGCGGGGCAAGGTCGGTGTCTACAACTCCGAGGGCGACGGCTTCGGCGGGGTCGGCGAGGCCGAAGCACCTGCAGCGGCAGGGCGAGATCGTCGGCGAGCTCGCGTTCGCGCTGTCCCGCAACCGCACGGCGGACCTGGTAGCCCTCTCCGACGTCGCCCTGCTCTCCTTGAGCTATCAGGACGCGCAGCAGCGGATGGCACGCACCAAGGTCGGCGAGGCGGCGGCACGCCAGGTGTCGGCCTTCATCAACGACCGCGTGCTCCAGCACGTCAGTGACAACGCGCCGTACCTGCTCGGGTCGCAGCGCACCGGACCGCTGGCGGCCGGTCCGCGGCGGTGGGAGGACGCGCTGACCGTGCTGCGCAAGCACTGCGAGCTGCTCGTGGTCGACACCAGGCCGCTCGACCTGCACCTCGACAGTATCGCGCCACCCACGGCACGCGGCCGCGGGCTGTTCGTCCTGGTGGCGGGTGCCGTGCGAGCGAACGAATCCGGCAGCTCCCCGTTGCGGGGCAAGGACTTCCCGGTGCTCTGGATCGACGTGCCCAACCTGGTGCCCTCCCGGTCGACGGCGTATCGGGTGCACGAGGAGCCGGTCAAGGTACTGCGCATCGCCGCGGAAGGCCTGGAGGAGCTGGAGCCCCGGAAACGGGAGGCGTTGCGCCACGCGCTCCCCCGCGCGTTGAGCAGCCCGGCCGAGAAGTACGAGTTCGACGTGTTCCTCTGCCATGCCAAGGGCGACTGGCCGGTGGTGTCGCGGGTGCGTGAGCGGCTGGCCGCCGCGAACATCAGCTGCTGGGTCGACGAGGAGAACACGCCGCCGGGCGCCTCGATCACCGACTCGATGGAACGGGGCCTGCGCAGCAGCCGGTACCTGCTGGCCTGCGTGAGCCCGAACTTCGCGCAGTCGGTCTGGGCGCGGCACGAGGTACGTGCCGTGCTGCACCTCGACGTGCAGCGCCGCAGCGGCAACTCGATTCTCGTGCTGATGCTCAACGATGACGACGACGAGAACGAGCTGGTGCCGCTGTTCGTCCAGGACGCCAAGCGGGTCCGGTACACGCGGAGCGCCGAGTTCGAGTCGCTCGTGCGATTCCTCCGGGAACGCGACGGTTCGCCCGCGGAGCGGGACTGAGTTGTCGGTGGTCCGGTCTAGCGTGCCGGGCATGGCGACGATCCATCCCGGTGCGACGCTGACGCCGCCCTTCCGCGAGTTCCTGCCGGGCTGGGTGGCCCGGCAGCCATGGTTCCCGGGCGCGGGCACGCCCTCGCTCACCCCCGTCGGGTACTTCCGGTTCGAGGACCCCGACGGCGAGGTCGGCGTGGAGACGCACCTGGTGGCCGACGGGTCGCGGGTCTACCAGGTCCCGATGACCTACCGGAGCGCGCCGCTGGCGGACCCGGCCGCGCTCATCGCCACCGCCGAGCACAGCGTGCTCGGCACCCGCTGGATCCACGACGGCGAGGCGGACCCGGTCTGGGCCGGCGAGCTGTTACGCCTGGTCCGCACGAACGGCGTGGCCGACCCGAGCCGCAAGCGCGGTGTCGGCCCGGCGCGGGCGCGGGGCCGTGCGCTGGGGCCCCTGCCCGGCCACGGGGTGCGCATCGAACTGGTGCGGGTGATCTCCGCGGGCGGGCCGCCCGCCGGGCCGGGCGTGGCGGGCGTGGTCGAGGGCAGCTGGTGCCCGGACGGCGAGCACCCGGTGACGGGCTGCCTCGCCGTGGTCCGCTCAGAGGTCCAGCGGGGCTGAGCCGAACGCGACGTTGAACCGGTCGCACCAGATGACCGCGCTGCGCAGGCCGTCGAGCCTCGCGTTCGCGGGGATCGGGTAGTTGTGGTTGCCCTCGGTCGCCTTCAGCTCGCCCAGCGCAAGGTACCGGCCGTCGTCGTAGGAGCTCAGGTCGCCGCCGGCCTTTCCGTCCGACAGCCACACGTGCACGTCCGGGCCGTCGGAGCTGGAGAAGCCCTCCAGGCGCAGGATCCGGCTGCCGTCGGCCAGCCGCAGCACGCGGGCGGTGCCGGTGGTCTCGTGCTCCTGGCTGACGAACGCGCCCTCGGCGAGCACGGCCGGCCCGGCGGGCGGGGTCGAGGCCGGGCCCGGCGGGGTCGAGGCCGGGGCGGGCGCCGCCTCCTCGGCCGCGACCGGGACCGGCTCGTCGAGGTGACTGCTGGTGAACGCACGCCACGGCTCGAACAGCGCCAGGGCGACCGCGAGGCCCGCCACGACCACGCCCAGCACGACCAACGTCACCGGCTTTCGGAGCAAACGTCCCATATGCCCATCCTGGCGGGAGTGGCCGCGACAACCTACTTACCGACTCATTACGCTCGCCGCGTGACCGCTCAACCAGCACCTGACCTGGCCGTGGACGACCTGCCGGCACCGAAGGTGGACAGCGAGGTCGGGCCGCTGCGCGCGGTGCTGCTGCACCGCCCGGGCGCCGAGCTCAAGCGGCTGACCCCGCGCAACAACGACCAGCTGCTGTTCGACAGCATCCCGTGGGTCGACCGGGCCCAGGAGGAGCACGACGCGTTCGCGCAGACGCTGGTCTCCCGCGACGCCGAGGTCCTGCTGCTGGCCGACGCGCTGGTGACCGCGCTGTCCGACGAGCGCGCGCACGCCGCCGCCGCGGACACCGCCGTGGACCGCCGCCGGGTCGGCCACGAGCTCGCCGACGCGCTCGGCTCCCACCTGTCCACAATGGACGCCGGCGAGCTCGCGGACGTGCTGATGGCCGGCATGACCTTCGAGGAGCTGCCCGCCGCCGAAGGCGCGTCGCTGGTGCGCAAGATGCACCACCCGCACGACTTCGTGGTCGACCCGCTGCCGAACCTGCTGTTCACCCGCGACTCGTCGGTGTGGATCGGCAACCGGGTGGCGATCGCGTCGCTCGCGATGCCGGCCCGCAACCGGGAGACCGCGCTGCTGGACCTGATCTACGCCTACCACCCGCGGTTCCGCGCCGCCGGCCGCGCGTACGGCGCGCACTCCGCCCCGGTGGAGGGCGGCGACGTGCTGCTGCTCGCGCCGGGCGTGCTGGCCATCGGCGTCGGCGAGCGGACCACGCCGGCCGGCGCCGAGTCGCTCGCGCGGTCGGTGTTCGCCGACGGGCTCGCGCACACCGTGCTGGCGGTGCCGATCGCGCAGGACCGGGCGACGATGCACCTGGACACGGTGTGCACGATGGTCGACCGGGACGCGGTCGTGATGTATCCGGCGGTGCGCGACACGCTGGTCGCCTACCCGCTGCGCCCCGATGACGGCAAGGGCGTGGTCGTGTCCGGCCCGGTGCCGTTCCTGACCGCCGCCGCGGAGGCGATGGGCATCGACCGGCTGCGGGTGATCGACACCGGGCTGGACCCGGTGACCGCCGAGCGCGAGCAGTGGGACGACGGGAACAACACGCTCGCCGTGGCGCCCGGGGTGGTCGTCGCCTACGAGCGCAACGTGGAGACGAACGCCCGGCTGGAGGACGCCGGGATCGAGGTGCTGCGGATCCGCGGCTCGGAGCTGGGCAGCGGGCGGGGCGGGCCGCGGTGCATGTCGTGCCCGGTCGGCCGCGCGCCCCTGTGACCCGGTTCCTGCTGGTCCACGGCGGGCTGTGGGAGGGCGAGGACGCCGAGTCGTTCTGGCACCGCCCCGGGGTCAGCGCGGCGCTGCGCGAGCGCGGCGCCGACGTGCTGGCGCCGGACCGGCGGATGCGCGCGGGGAGCTGGCAGGCCGAGGCGGACTGGCTCGCCACCGGTCTCGACGACCCGGTGACCGTGGTCGCCGGGTCCTACGGCTGCTCGGCGGGGGTGCGGCTGGCGCTCGCGCGGCCGGACCTCGTGGCGCGGCTGGTCCTGGCCTGGCCGGCCACCGCGGACGACCCCGAGGTCCACGCGTTCACCCGCGAGGCGCTCGCCGGTCTCGGCGCGGACCCGGCGGTCGTCGCGGCGCTGCTCGGCGGCGAGACGCTGGGCGGGGTCACCGACGCGGAGCTGCGCGGGCTCGGCATGCCGGTGGCGGTGCTGCCCACGGAGCCGGAGAACCCGATCCACCCGCGGCGCACCGCCGACGCGCTCGCCGGGCTCACCCGCGCCGAGATGCTGCCCGGCTGCCCCGAACCGCCCCGGCCGGGGTTTCAGGCGGGCGGGTTCGCCGACTCGGTCGTCCAGTTCGGGTTGAGGCGGTGGTAGATCACCATGTCGTCGAACCCCTCCGCCCCGACGGTGAACGCCTCCGGTTCGGTGCCGATGTGGACGAAGCCGACCTGCTCGACCGCGTGGCGCGACGCCGTGTTGCTCGCCGCCGTGGACAGGCTCAGCCGCCGCTTTCCCAGGCCGCCCTCGGCGGCAGGCCGGAACGCCCACGCCACGACCGCGCGCAGCGCCTCGCGCAGCACGCCGCGGCCCCGCGCGGCGGGGTGCACCGAGTAGCCCAGCTTGGCCTCCGTGTCGTCCAGGCCGCCCAGGTCGAACAGCTGGATGTGGCCGAGCAGCACGTCCGAGCCGGGGTCGGCGATGGACCAGTCGTACCGCTCGCCGTTCGCCTGTGCCATCAGGATGCGGTGGATCATCGCCGCCCCGTCCGGCAGGTCGAGCAGCGCCCGCACGCGGCCGCCGAAGTGCCGGACGCGCTCGTCGCCGAGCACCTCGCCGAAGCGGTCCGCGTCGGACGCGCGGACCGGACGCAGCCGCAGCCGCGCCGACTCGAGCACCGGGGAGACGTGCCACGGGTGCTTGGGGGTGCGGTCGTCGTCCGCGCGCAGCGAGCCGACCCACGCGTCGTGCCGGGTGCCGCGCTGTTCGGCGAGCTTGGGAACGGTGCCGTCGAAGGTGAACCCGTTCGCCCACGCCACCCGCCGCGACCCCCAGTTGCCCACGTGCGCCAGCCACAGCACGAGCTCGTACCGCTGGAAACCCCAGTCCAGCAACAGCTTCACCGCCCGGCTGCACACGCCGCGGCCGCGCGCCGCGGGGTGCAGGCCGAACGCGATCTCGGCGACGCCGTCCTCGTCGTGGGCGCGCAGGCTCACCGACCCGGCGAACCGCGTCGCCCCGTCGATGTCGGTCTCCACGGCGAAGCAACTCTCCCGCCCGGACCGCCAGCCCGCGGCGATCACGTCCAGGTACCGGACGGCGTCCTCCCGCCCGTAGGGCACCGGCACCCGCGTCCACTCGACCGACTCGGGGTCCACGCTCTGCTCGACCATGGCGTCCACGTCGACGAGCGAGTGTGCGCGCAGGGTGACCACGCCGTCGGTTAGGGTCGGGACGTCGGTCGCGGTGCCGTCGGAGAGGATGCGGGCCATGCGCCCATGGTCGGCGGACGACACCCATCCGTGCAACGGGGTTACCGCCCGGCGGCGGTGAAATTGCTGGGTAGTATTCAATTCATGGCGAAGACAGGCAACCTCTCGAAGTTCCACACCGAACTGCTGGAGCAGGTACGGCGCGAGTTCACCGCGTCTCAGCAGTACGTTGCCCTCGCGGTCTGGTTCGACGGCCAGGATCTGCCGCAGCTGGCGAAACACTTCTACCGGCAGTCGCTGGAAGAGCGAAACCACGCGATGATGATCGTGCAGTATTTGCTCGACAATGACATCGCGCCGTCGATTCCCGGGGTCGACAATGTGAAGAATGATTTCTCGGAGGCGGCCGACCTCGTTTCTCTTGCGCTGCAGCAGGAGAAGAACGTGACCGAGGAGATCATCAACCTGGCCAAGATCGCCCGCGACGAGGACGACTACAAGGGCGAGCAGTTCATGCAGTGGTTCCTCAAGGAGCAGGTGGAGGAGGTGGCGCAGATGACCACGTTGCTCAACGTGGTGCGCCGCGCCGGCGGCAACCTGTTCGACGTGGAGAACTACCTGGCCCGCGAGTCGGTCGGGGACCCGGGCTCGGACCCGCTGGCCCCACGGGCCGCCGGCGGCAAGGTCTAGGCGCGCCGGACGACCGGGCGGAAGCGGCCCGGCCGCGGTGGGCCGGGCCGCGTGCCCTTCGTCAGAACGCGAACGCGCAGTCGCTGTGCCGGGCGCCGATCTCGATCCGGTAGAGGACGC
Source organism: uncultured Actinomycetota bacterium (assembly GCA_963727495.1). Taxonomy (GTDB): domain Bacteria; phylum Actinomycetota; class Actinomycetes; order Mycobacteriales; family Pseudonocardiaceae; genus Actinophytocola. Next base: position 842,690 of record CAVSGQ010000006.1, read on the forward strand.
CGGTGTCGGGCCACTGCGTGTGGTGCAGGTGCTCGCCGGCCACGTCGAACCCGAGGATGCCCGGCTCGGTCCTGACGTACAGGCCGTTGCGGAACTCGGTGACGTTCGGATACGCGGCCTTGACATCGGCCACCGTGCTGCCGACGTGGACGCCCCGCGACGTGGCGACCGGCCGGGTCACCCTGATGGCCACCACGCCGTACCGCTTCGAGACCACCACGCTCCCGCCGAAGGTGCCGGTGTACCTGGTGCAGAGGCTGCCCTGCACCTCGATCTCACCCAGGGTCCCGGTGGCCAGCGACTCGTCCTCGGTCATCCCGAACCGCAGCGGACCGTAGGACCGCGTGCCGATCACGTCGAGCGAGTACGCCGCAGCCAGGGCCGACGGCGTGGCCTGCTCGGCGGCCCGCTTCGTGGCCTCCTTCGTGGCCGCCGGGGAGGCGGGCGACCGGGTCGTGGACCGCGGCGGCGTGGTCGTGGTGACCGCCTCCGTCGAAGTCGCGGGCGGCGGCGTGGTCGTCGACGCCGCGGGCGGCAGCGACGCCGGGCCACCGCTCCCGGCCAGCGCGAGGCCGCCGCCGAGCGCCGCCGCGACCACGACCACTGCCCCCGCGGCCGTCGACACCCGGCGGCGCCGCCGGACCCGCCGGGCGCCCGCCGCGATCGTCTCCCCCTCGGCCGGGCGGACCGCGGTGCCGCGGCTGACCCCCAGGACAGCCGCGATCTCGTGCCCGGACAGGTCTTCGTAATACCGTGGTTCGTTCTCGAAGCCATTCACCCCATGTCGTCCTTTCCCCAGTCGCGCCCGACAGATCGAGCACGTCAGTAAGGCGCGCGGGGTGGCCCCGGGGTTGTCCGGGGATCGATTCGTTACCTCGCGGCGAGCTCCGCGGGCAGCTCGAACCGGCCGTCGGGCGACGGGGGGAAGTCGTGCACGGCGACGACGGCGGCCGCCGGGATCGGGCCGTAGACGTGCGGGAACCAGGCGCCGTTCGGGTCGGGTGGGGTCCCGGGTTCCCACCGCAGCGGCACGTCCAGCCGCGCCGGGTCGATCACCAGCAGCACCAGGTCGGCGCGGCCGGCGAAGAGCCGGTTGGCGGGCAGGTGCGCGGTGCCGAAGTCCGAGCAGTGGATGAAGCCCTCGGTGTCCAGCGAGTCCGCGCGGTAGGGCTCGCCGGGCACCCAGGCGCCGCGGGTGGTGATGTGCAGGATCACGTCAGCGGATGGTGACCTGCCGGCCGACCAGGCCGTCGCGGGCGCGGCGCTCGTCGCCGGTCAGCGGCTCGTCGTCCAGAGAGGACAGTGCGGCGACGAGCCGGGCGTCCAGCTCCTCGGCGGGCTTGGTCCACTCGCGGGCGTGCGAGTCGCTGTCCAGGTCCCACACCGGCACGAGCAGGCCGTGCGCGCGGAAGCAGCCGGCGTAGCGGGAACCCTCGCCGAGGCCGAGCTCGCCGCGGGCGGCCAGCCGGGCCATCGCCAGCAGCAGCCGCTCCTCCGGCTCCGGGCGCACCCAGCGCAGGTGGCAGCGGTCGCCGGCCTCGACCCAGTACGCGGCCGGGCCGATCCGCTCGGTCGGCATGATCGCGGCGTTCGCGCGCTCCAGGGACAGCGCGACCTCGCCGGTCGGCTCCTCCCCCTCGGGCATCCACCAGGCGAAGTCGGAGTGCACCTCGGGCTCGAGGACCTGGTCGACGTCCACCAGGTCCTGGAACCGCTCGCGCTCCGGCGAGTCGTCGGTCTCCGGGCCGACGACCGGCAGCACCGCGCCCGCCTCGGCCTCCAGGGCCCAGCGCAGCGCGCGGGCCATGTCCCGGCTGACGTCGCTGGAACGGGTCTGCACCTGCAGGCCCAGCAGCGCCGAGCCGTCCGCGCGGATCAGCGCGGCGGCGGCCATCGGCAGCACGGTGGCGAGCGTGACCTCCCGCTCGGCCGGCTTGGCCAGCGCCAGCGGCGCGGTGGCCGACGGCACGAACTCGCGCAGCGCGACCAGCTCGCACTCCCCGGCCAGGCCCTCCAGCGGGCGGGCGACCGGCACCTCCACCGGGCCGCCCGCGCTGCCGTGGCACGCCTTGTACCGCTTGCCCGAGCCGCACGGGCAGGGCTGGCGCGGGTTGATCCCGTCGGTCTTGCGCTTCACGGCGGATCGCTTGGCCATGGCGTGGACGCTACCGTCTGGCACCCCCGGCTACGCGGGCAGCCGGGGCGCCGGCAGGCGGGCGACGTCCAGGGCCCGGCTGACCGGCGACGGCGCCCCCGGGGTCCACGCCTCGGCGGTCCACACGTCCGAGAGCACCCCCCTTGACGAACCCCCACGCGACCACCCGCTCCACGGGCATCGCCAGCTCGTCGGCGAGATGCTCGACGCGCGCCGGGACGAGCGCGGTGAGCGCCTCGTCCCGGTCGGGTTCGGGGTTGACCAGCAGTGCCATCAGCCCACCCGCCCGGGCCACCGGCTCGTACGGCAGCGGGCCGGAATCGCCGAACCAGGCGAGGTAACCGTCGAACCCACGGGCCTGGCCGACCAGGTCCGGCAGGGCGGGGTCGGGTGTCGCGGTGGCCAGCCGCCGCATGACGGCGACGGCCGCCGAGGTGGCTTCCTCGTCACGGGTCGGCACGAGGTCGCGCAGCCGGTCGCCCGGCTCGGCGCGTTCCAGCAGCACCGCGCCCCGCTCGAGGTCCGCGCAGCAGCCGGACGGCCCCGCGGGAGGTCGGTGAGCCAGCGGGCGCCTTCCTCGCCCCAGGCGGCGACGGCGTTGTTCCGCAGCGTCTCGGTGATCACGCGTCCAGCAGGGCCCGGGCGGCGGCCGGGGAGTTGGTGGCCAGGTAGCGGACGCCGAGCCGGCGGCACAGCTCGACATCCTCGGGCGCGTCGACGGTCCAGGTGTAGACCGGGTGGCCGAACGACGCCGCGCGGGCGACGTAGTCCGGGTCCTCGCGCAGCACGCGGATGCCGGGGCCGGCGTAGTCGGCCGAGCGGGGCAGCGTGCCGTCCCAGCGCAGGGCGGGCAGCGCGCCCATGAGCAGCACGGTGGGCAGCGTCGGCGAGTGCTGGCGGATGCGGCGCACGGCCATCGCGGAGAACGACATCGCCACCACCTGGGAGTCCTCTTTGGACAGTGGGTTCGCCAGACCGTAGCGGCTGAGCAGGGCGATCAGCTTCGCCTCCACCAGCCCGCCGTAGCGGACCGGGTGCTTGGTCTCGATGAACAGCTTCGTCCGCGGCGAGTCGGCGACCAGGTCGAGCAGCGACTCCAGGGTCAGCACGCCCCGGTCGCCCGGGTCGGGCGTCCACACCCGCTCGCGCACGAGGTCGTCGGCGGACTCGGGCATCGCCGCGTCGTAGCGGCCGTAGTCGAGCTCGGCGAGGCGCTCCAGGGTCAACGTGCTGATCACGCCACGGCCGGTCGACGTGCGGTCCACGGTGCGGTCGTGCACGCACACGAGGTGGCCGTCGCGGGTCAGCCGCACGTCGCACTCGAGACCGTCGGCGCCCTGCTCGAGGGCGAGCGCGTAGGCGGCCACCGTGTGCTCCGCCCGGTGCGCGGACGCTCCCCGGTGTGCGACGACGGCGGGCTGCACGGCGCGGATCATCGCACACCCGGGTTACCGTCGCCTGGTGTTCGATCCGAGCGATCCGGCGTTCCTCGCCGACCCCTACCCGGCCTTCGCCGACCTGCGCGCCCGCGGCGAGGTGCACTGGCATGCCGGACTCGGCCTGGCGGTGGCCGTGTCGCACGCGGCGTGCTCGGCTGTGCTGCGCGACCGCGGCGCGGGCCGGCTGTGGCGGGACAAGGAGCCGGTCGAGGCGTTCGCCGCGTTCAACCTGCTACACCGCAACTCCCTGCTGGAGAGCGAGCCGCCGCGGCACTCCCGGCTGCGACGGCTGATCTCGGCGGCGTTCGGCCGCGGGCACACCGAGCGGCTGCGCCCGTGGGTGCGGTCGGTGGCCGGGTCGATGGCCGGCTCGCTGGCGGCCGCGATCGCCGCGGACGGGTCGGCCGACCTGCTGGCGCACCTGGCCGCGCCGCTGCCGGTGGAGGTGATCGCGGAGCTGCTGGGGGTGCCCGCCGCCGACCGGCCGCGGCTGCAGCCGTGGTCGAACGCGATCGTGAAGATGTACGAGTACGGCCTGCCGCCGGACCGGGCGGCGGCCGCGGAGTCGGCGGCCGCGGAGTTCGTCGGCTACCTGCGCGACCTGGCGGCGGCGCGGGCGGTGGCGCCGGGGCCGGACCTGATCAGCGACCTGGTGTCGGTGCGCGACGGGTCGGACCGGCTGTCGGACGACGAGCTGGTCGGCACGGCGGTGCTGCTGCTGATGGCCGGGCACGAGGCGACGGTGAACGTGATCGGCAACGGGGTGCTGGCGCTGCTGCGGCACCGCGCGGAGTGGGAGCGGCTGGTGGCCGCGCCGGACCTGCTGGCGGGCGCGGTCGAGGAGATGATCCGGTTCGACGCGCCGCTGCAGCTGTTCGAGCGCACCGCGACGGAGGCGACGACGGTCGCGGGCTACCGGCTGGAGCCGGGCGACAAGGTGGCGGCGCTGCTGGGGGCGGCCGCCCGGGACCCGCTGGTGTTCGCCGCGCCGGACCGGTTCGACGTCGGGCGCTCCCCCAACCCGCACATCGGGTTCGGCGCGGGGATCCACTACTGCGTGGGGGCGCCGCTGGCCCGGGTGGAGATCGCGGCGGCGCTGGAGGCGCTGGTGACGCGGCTGCCCGGGTTGCGGCTGGCGGAGGAGCCGCGGCGGCGCGGGGAGTTCGTGATCCGCGGGTTGCGGACGCTGCCGGTGACGGCCTGAACGGGGGACTCGCGGGTCCGGAACGGGGGACTCGCGGGTCGGGAGCGTTGGACTCGCGGGGGTCAGCGGGGGGAGTGGGTGGGGCGGGGGCGGAGTGGGGGCTCGGGGGCGTTCCTGATCTCGAGGACGCGGAGGTGACGGAGCTTGCGGGGGTCGACGGGGGCCAGGAGGGTGGACAGGCGGCGGATGGTGAAGGCGGTGAGGACGGCGACCACGACGGCGGCGAGGTCGGTGAGGGCGCTGAGGATCACGCCGTCGGCGTCGGCCTGGACGCCGTCGCGGAAGCGCCACACGATCGTCGTCGCGAACAGCAGGCCGCCGACCACCCACGCCGCCCACCAGACCTTCGTGGCCCGGGTCGGGGTGGGGCGATGGTCGGCGGGGCGGTGCAGGACCAGGTGCTCCAGCTCGGCGAGGACGACGCCGGCCATGGCCAGGTTGACACCCGGGACCAGCAGGTAGACCAGCACCTGCCAGTCGCGGCGGGGCAGGGCCTGCTCGGCGGCGTCGGCGGCGGCGTGCCGGGCCAGGTGGAGCCACCACAGCGTCACCGCGGCGGCCAGCGCGGAGAACGCCAGCGCGAGGATCGCGCCGATCGTCACCACGGCGTCCGAGGTCGCGACGAGCCGGGCGGGCAGCGCGCCGCCCCGGCTGCGCAGCAGCAGCACGTAGCGCCACACCTCGCCGCCGGCGGCCATCAGGGACAGCGCGGCGACGGCCCACATCATCGCTGCCGAGTGCCCGCCGACCGCGCGCACCCGGTCGACGGTGACCGGCGTGCCCTCCCCCGGGTGGGTGCCCGGGACGGTCGTCGGCCAGCGCCAGGCCAGCGGCGGGAAGCCCCAGCGCGGGTTCTCGCGGTAGGCGGGCGGCCCGAGGTAGGGCAGCCGGCGGCGCGGCTGCCGCGCGGGGCGCAGCGGGCTCGTGGCCACCCACCTGGTCATATGACGGTGGGTTGGCCCTGGTCGGCGGCGAGCTCGCGGCCGGCGGCCTGCCAGGACTGCATGCCGCCGTCGACGTTGCGGGCGTCCCAGCCGTTGGCGTTGAGGTAGGCGGTGACCCGGGCCGACCGGCCGCCGCTGCGGCAGATGACCAGGACCTCCGCCTCCGCGGGCAGGTCGCCGAGACGCCCGGCCAGCTCGCTCATCGGGATGTGCTGGGCCTGCGGCGCGTGGCCGGCGTCCCACTCGTCCTGTTCCCGCACGTCCAGCAGGACGGTGTCCTGCGGCAGCTCGGCCGGGAGGTCCGGCACGGTCACGGCGGGGACCTGCTGTGGCATCACACCGACGATGCTGCCACGCCGTCCCGTAGGGCGCCCGTGAGCCGGGCCCAGCCGGCGGCCGGGAAGGCGAGGGTGCCGGCGGCGGGCCGCTTGGAGTCCCGCACGGCGACGGCCGGCCCGGCGAACGCCACCTCGACACAGTTGCCGTTGGTCCCCTGGCCGCTACGGCTGCTCTTGCGCCACCCGAGGCTGGACAATTCCACTGAGGCCACTTCGATCGCCCCTATCGATCGTCGAGAGCCCGCTCGATGAGTGCCAGCGAATCGGCAGGACTCAACGCTTCGGAGCGGAGGGTTTCGAACCTCAGTTTAGCTTCCGCCACCTCCTCCTTCTCCTCGATGTGCAGGGCGCCGGTCGGGTACTCGACGTAGAGCGCATGTCCGGGTCCTGCGGCTGCGGGAACGACAACAGGGTGAACGCGCCGTCCATCGAGCTGTGCACGCCTGCACCCAGCGGGAGCACCTGGAGGCCGACCGTCGGAAGATCGGCGACCTCGATCAGATGCCGTAGCTGACCTCGCATGACCTCCACTCCCCCGACCTGCCGCCGCAGCGACGCTTCGTCCACGACGGCCACCAGATCCAGGGGGTTCTCCACGTCCCGCAGCCGCTTCTGGCGGATCAGGCGCACCCGCACATCATTGGCGATCTGCTCCTCGCTCCGACGGCGGCGGCCCTGGCCGAGCATCGCGCGCACGTAACCTTCGGTCTGGAGCAGGCCGGGCAGGTTCAGTCCTGGAAACTCCCTGACCGTCACCGCAAACGTTTCCACGTCGACGTAGCCCATGTCCGCGATGCCGTACGCACGGAACCAGGCAGGCTTGGCCGCCTCGCGGGTCTGGTCGAGCAGGCCGGGGTCGTAGGCGTCGTAGAGGTCCATGGCCGAGCGGACGAAGTGCACGTCCGCCTTCGTCACGCCGGTCTCGATGCGGTGCAGCGCGCTGCGCTTCTTGTCCAGCCGCTCGGCCGCCGCCTCGAGGCTCAGGCCCGCGGACTCCCGCATCGTCCGCAGCCGCCGGCCCAGCCGGCGCCGCAGGAACGGCGCCTTGTTGTGCGTGTTCACTCTCCGACTCCCGTGACGCCCAGTGGTCACATGATCGCACCGCGCGGTCCCAGGGCTGGGATTCCCACGCCTGGGCGCACGAAATCGATCACTCGATGCGGACACTCGGAACCCGACGGAGAGGAGAATTCCATGCACGGGCAGCTGTTCACCCTGGTCACCATCGACGACGACAGCAAGGTCTTCGCGTGGGGCATCGAGATCGCCACCAGCGGCGAGGACGGGGACGACCGCGAGGCCGTCATCTACCGCAAGGACCCGGCCACCGGCAAGACGCTGTTCGGCCTGCACGACTCGGCGCAGGCGGCGAGCGACCGGTGGAGCTCGATCGTGCCGGTCGAGGTCCGCTGGGAGGAGAGCTACCTGCCGAGCGCGGCGAGCGCCTCGGCGACCGCGGCGAGCTGTGCGGCGTCCAGCGGCAGCCGGCCGCTGTCGATCGTGTAGCCGCCGTCCCCGTTCACCGCCCGGCCGGACCCGCCGTGGCCCGCGACGTCGAGCCGGTAGAGGCGGCCGTTGGGCTGGAAGACGCACAGGCGCTCGTCGGCGGCGGGCTCGCCGCCGGGCGGGGAGAGCTGCAGGATCGTGCCGTCGTCCAGCTTCCGGCGGCTGGGCGAGGCACAGGGACCGTCGCTGACCGCGTCGATGTCCGCGGCCCTCGCCGGGGTCCCGCCGAAGCGGTCGACCTGCAGCTGCACGCTGCCGGTGCCGCCGCGCATCGGGACGTTCAGGGTGATGATCCCCCAGGGCGCGCCCCTCTTGTCGGAGAAGGGCTCCCAGCTGACGCCGACGGTCTGCGGCTGGGTGTCGGTCTGCGCGCGGATCGCGGAGACCAGCCGGTCGTGCACGACCTGCCTCGGCGGCAGGCCGAGGTCGGGCTCGGCGTCCGGCGGCGGTGCCTGGCAGTGGCCCCGGTCCTGGCCCGGCACGTCGACCAGGCGCCAGCCCGGCAGCACCACGGCCGGCGGCAGGGCGATCGACGGCGGCTCGCCGCGCTGGGTGGACGTCGCCGCGCTCGAGGGCGCGGTGGGTGCCGTGGTGCCGGCCGGTGCGGTGGTCGAGGTGCCGGCCGGCCCGATCTCCTCGCCGGCCGAGGCCGAGCGCAGCACGACGCCGCCGACCCCGATCGCGGCGACCACCGCCACCACACCGGCGACCGTCGCGCCGCGCTGCACCAGGGCGCGGCGCCTGCCCCTCCGGACGACCAGGTCGAGGGTGGTGGCCGCCGGCGGGGCCGGCTCGTCGGCGACCGCACGCAGGGCGGCGCGCGTCCGGTCGTGGTCGTCGAAGTTCACGGCTTCCTCGCAAAGGTGGTGTCACCCTCGTAGGCCTCGCGCAACGTGGCGAGCCCGCGGGCGGTCTGGCTCTTGACGGTTCCGGTCGAGCAGCCGAGCGTGCCGGCCACCTGCTCGACCGAGAGGTCGGCGACGAACCGGAGCACGAGCACCGCCCGCTGCCCCGGCGGCACCGCCATCAGCGCGGCCCGCATGGCCAGGCGCTCGTGCGCGCTGTGGTCGGGCGGGACCGGCCGGTCGGGGGGCTCGGCGACCGGTTGCTCGCGGCCCCTGCCGCGCCGGCGGCTGTCGAGGAAGACGCGGGTGAGGACGGTCCGCAGGTAGGCGTCGCCGGTCTCGATGCGCACCTTCGCCCACCGCGCGTAGACCCGGACGAAGGCGTTCTGGGCGATCTCCTCGGCGTCGCTCCAGCTCCCGCACATGGCGTACGCGATGCGGCGCGCGCCGTCGAAGCGCGCCGAGAAGAACTCGGCGAACTCCTGATCCCCTCCCGGCAACCCGGATCACCTCCGTCCCCTTCTACGCCGAACCACTCCCGGCGGTTGCACGGATGCGAGAAGCTGACCGGGTGGCGGAGCGCCAGACACGACAGACGCGGACGGACCCGGAGCCGTCCGCGTCCAAGATGGCCCCACCGATCCGGTACGCGGCCGGGTACCACGCGGACACCGACGCCGGTGACGACCGGCTCGGGATCGCCGCCGACGTGCGGATGCTGGCAGACCTGGTGGCCTCCCGGCTGATCCGGCCGCCGATGTCCATCGGGCTGTTCGGGAACTGGGGATCGGGCAAGAGCTTCTTCATGCGGCAGATGCGCAAACGTGTGCGCGCGCTCGCGGACGCCGCCGCCGAGACGGAGCGCGAGCTCGGCGAGCGCGGTCCGGAGGTGTCCTCGTACTGCTCGTCGGTCCGCCAGATCACGTTCAACGCCTGGCACTACGCCGAGGCGAACCTGTGGGCGAGCCTCGCCGCGCACATCTTCGACAACCTCGCCTCCGGCGGCTCGGAGGACGACCTGCGGCGCCGGGCCGACCAGCTGGCCGCGTTGCGGGAGCGGGAGAAGTCGCTGCTCACCCAGCTCAGCGCCGCACGGCTGGAGCGCATGCTGGTGGCCGCGCAGCACGAGCGCGAACCGTTCACGGTCGACCTCACCCACGACGACTTCGCGTGGGTCGGCAAGGTGCTCGGCGTCGACGACGCGTCGATCGCGCACGTGCGGCAGTTCGCCACCGACGCGCTGGGCTTGCGGGCCAAGGCGCGCCAGGTGCTGGCGGTGCTGCGGCGCAGCCGGCTCGCCTGGGTGCTGCTGGGCGCCGGGGCGCTGGCGACCGTGGGGATCGTGGTGCTGCTGCGGAGTCCACTGTGGCCGGCGATCACCGCGATGGTCGCGTCCGTGGTGGCCGCGGTGACGCCGGTGGTCACCAAGGTGCAGGAGGCCGCGACCCGGTTGCGGGAGGCGGCGCAGACCAAGGCGGCGGTGACCGGGAAGCGGCTCGCCGAGCTGGACGCGGAGACCTCCCGGCTGGAGCGCGCGGTCGCCGAGCTCGCGCCCGGGCACGACGTGACGGCGTTCGCGCAGTCGCGGGAGGCCGACTACCGCCGCCACCTCGGGGTGGTGTCGCTGCTGCGGCGGGACCTGGAGACGTTCGCGGCGATCCTCGACCAGGACCGCGGCGGCGAGGGCGGGCTGGAGCGGGTCGTGCTCTACATCGACGACCTGGACCGGTGCCCGCCGGACGTCGTGGTGAAGGTGCTGGAGGCGATCCACCTGCTGGTGGCGCTGCCGGTGTTCGTGGTCGTGGTGGGCGTGGACGCGCGGTGGCTGCGGCGGGCGATCACCCGGCACTACGCGGAGATGCTGCCCGACGACGTGCTGACGCCGGAGGACTACCTGGAGAAGATCTTCCAGATCCCGTTCCAGCTGTCCACCATGGACGAGGACGGGTTCGGTGAGCTGGTGCGCGCGCTGGCCGGCACCGCGCCCGCCGCAGGCTCGCCGGTGCGCGTGGTGGAGGCGGCCCCGGCGCCGGAGCTCGACCTGCGGCCGCGCCGGCTGTCGCTGTCCGACCGGGAGATGGACTTCCTGGGCGGGCTGGCGCCGCTGGTGCCGTCCCCGCGGGCGGCCAAGCGGCTGGTCAACCTGTACCGGCTGCTGCGCGCCCGGCTGACCGGGCCCGAGCTGGACGAGTTCCTCGGCGGGGACGGCGCCGCGGCGGCGCTGGTGCTGCTGGCCGTGCACGCCGGGGACGGCACCGCCGCGGGCGGGCTGTTCAGGCGGATCGGGGCGGCGGGGTCCGGGATGACCTCATGGCGCGCGCTGCTGGACCGGTACCGGGAGGACGACGACGTGGAGACGCTGTGCACGCGGCTGGCGTCGATCGACGGGATGCCGGACGAGCTGGACGTGTACCGCGAGTGGCTGCCGCTGGTCCGGCGGTTCTCGTTCGGACACTGAGCGCGGCGCCGGGAACGCGAACGACGCTCCCGGCGGACCGGGAGCGTCGTTCGGTGCGTGGACCTAGTGGACCACTTCCCTCTCGGCGTGGGCGCCGGTCAGCGAGCGGACCTCCATCTCGGCGTACTTGGCCTCGTTGCGCTCCTTGGACAGCACGGTGCCCAGGTAGCCCAGCAGGAACGCCACCGGAATGGACACCAGGCCCGGGTTGGACAGCGGGAACCAGTGGAAGTCGACGGTCTTGAACATCGCCTTCTCACCACCGGACACGGCCGGCGAGAAGATGATCAGCACCAGGCACACGAGGAGACCGCCGTAGATGCTCCACAGCGCACCACTGGTGTTGAACCTCTTCCAGAACAGCGAGTACAGGATCGTCGGCAGGTTCGCCGAGGCCGCCACCGCGAAGGCCAGGGCCACCAGGAAGGCGATGTTCTGGCCGTTGGCGACGATGCCGCCGACGATCGCGACCGCGCCGATCACCAGGGCGGTGATGCGGGCGACGCGGACCTCCTGCGCCTTGTCGTCGACCGTGCCGCGCTTTATCACGTTGGCGTAGATGTCGTGCGCGAACGAGGCCGACGCGGTGATCGTCAGGCCGGCGACCACCGCCAGGATCGTCGCGAACGCCACCGCCGCGATGATGCCCAGCAGGACGGTCCCGCCCAGCGCGTAGGCGAGCAGCGGTGCCGCCGAGTTCGACGCACCGGGTGCCGCACTGATCGTCTCCGCACCCACCAGGGCGCCCGCGCCGTAGCCGAGCACCAGGGTGAACAGGTAGAAGATGCCGATCACCCAGATCGCCCACACGACCGAGCGGCGTGCTTCCTTGGCGTTGGGCACCGTGTAGAACCGCATCAGGATGTGCGGCAGGCCCGCGGTGCCGAGCACCAGTGCCAGCGCCAGCGACAGGAAGTCGAGCTTGGTCGTGCCGGACGCGCCGTAGGCCGCACCCGGGTTGAGCAGCTTCTCGCCGCCGTCGCCGACGCGGTTGACCGCCTCGCCGAGCACGCTGGACAGGTTGAAGCCGAACTTGGCGAGCACCCAGACCGTCATCACGAACGCGCCGGCGATCAGCAGCGTCGCCTTGATGATCTGCACCCAGGTCGTGCCGCGCATGCCGCCGATGATCACGTAGACGATCATGATGACGCCGACGACCGCGATGACGAGCGCCTGGCCGGCCTTGCTGTCGATGCCGAGCAGCAGCGCGACCAGACCGCCCGCGCCGGCCATCTGGGCGAGCAGGTAGAAGATCGACACGACGAGCGTGGAGATCGACGCCGCCGCGCGCACCGGACGCTGCTGCATCCGGAAGCTCAGCACGTCGCCCATCGTGTAGCGGCCGGTGTTGCGGAGCAGTTCCGCGACCAGCAGCAGGGCGATCAGCCAGGCGACGAGGAACCCGATCGAGTACAGGAACCCGTCGTAGCCGTTCACCGCGATGGCGCCGGCGATGCCGAGGAACGACGCCGCCGACAGGTAGTCACCGGAGATCGCGACACCGTTCTGGGCGCCGGTGAACGAGTGCCCCGCGGCGTAGTAGTCGACGGCCGTCTTCGAGGTGCGGCTCGCACGGAACACGATCACCAGGGTGATCGCCACGAACAGGGCGAAGATGCTGACGTTGAGGGCGGTGTTGCTGCCCTCGACTCCCGCGGCCAGGTTCATCGCTCGCCTCCCTCGACGTCATCGCGGATCTTCTCCGAGACCGGGTCGAGCCTGCGGTTGGCGAACCGGACGTACAGGTAGGTGATCACGAACGTGGACACGAACTGCAGCAGGCCGAAGACGAGGCCCACGGTGATGTTGCCGAACAGCTTGGTGCTCATGAACCCGTGCGCGTAGTCGGACAGCAGCACGTACAGCAGGTACCACAAGAGGAATGCCACGGTCATCGGGAACACGAAGCCGCGCATCCGGCGCCGGAGCTCGGTGAACTCGGCGCTCTGCTGGATGTCCTCCCAATCGGGGCTCGGCGTCGGCGGCGAACCCTGGTCGGTGCTACTCACAGTGCCTCCCTGGAGGGGAACCAAGAAGTGAATTTCCTTCCTGGTGACCCTAGGAAGGTGACACTGTGGACAAAATGCTCACCGGCCGAAGCGCACCGAGCCACGACGAACGGTCGACAAACGGCACGCTCGGCGGGTCGAGTGGCCTACGTCACGTTCTTGTCTCGGTCGGCCGGGAGGCCGCGCGGAGCGCCCGCAGCCGGTCGGCCTCGTTCGCCGGGCGGTCCTCGTCGAGGTGCAGGCGCAGCATCGCGGCCCGGGTCCAGCTCGGCGGCCGGCCGCGCAGCGAGACGAGGATCATCGTGGCGAACGCGAGCGGGACCGACCACGGCGCGGGCTGCGCGACGAGGATCGTGAACAGGCCCCGGACCGGCAGGCCCCACAGGGTGCCGGCGATCGCACCGGACGAGGCGAACAGGCCGACCAGCACGCCGCTCATCGCGCCGGCGACGGTGAGCCGGGACCACCAGATGCCGAGCACCAGCAGCGGGCAGAACGTGGACGCGGCGACGGTGAACGCCCACGTGACGAGCACGCCCGCGTCGAGCCGGATCGCTTGCAGGGCAAGGAGGACGACGACCCCGGCGACCGCGACCACGGTGAACCGCAGCCGGCGCAGGCCGCCGGGCAGCAGGTCGTAGGAGATCGCGCCGGAGACCACCAGGACCAGTCCGAGCGAGGTGGCGAGGAACGCGGCGAACGCGCCGCCGGTGAGCAGGGCGGTGAAGGCGGTGCCGGGCCAGCCGGTGTCGACCTGGGCGGGCAGCGCGACGACGGCGATGTCGGTGGCGCCGGAGAGGTAGAGCTGCGGGACGAGGACGCGGCCGAGCACGCCGTAGATGCCGGGGAAGAGGTAGAAGACGCTGAGCAGCGCGACGGTGAACGCGGCCGTGCGGCGGGCGGCGCGGCCGTCCGGGCTGGTGTGGAAGCGCATGATCACGTGCGGCAGGCCCATGGTGCCCAGGGCCAGCGCGACGATCAGGGCCCAGGTGCCGAGCAGCGGGTGGCCGGCGTCGCGGATGTCGTGCAGCGGGCGCTCCCAGCCGACGCCGCCGGGCCGGGCCTCGCCGGTGACCACGGGGACCCGGGAGCCCTCCTCGAAGACGACGGTGCTGCCCTGCGGAACCTGCCAGGTGCCGGAGACGATGCGCTCCTCGCCTCCGATGTGGACGGTCGTGGGCCGGGCGATGGTGAGCGTGGTGCCGACGCGGAAGACGACCCGGGTCTCGTGGGCGAACTCGGTGAACTCGACGGGGTGCAGGGCCTGGTCGCGGACGGCGGGGCCGACCTGGATGAGCAGCCAGATGGCCGGGACGATGAACAGGACGAGCTTGAGGACGAACTGGAAGGCCTGGACGTAGGTGGCCGCGCGCATGCCGCCGAGCGCGAGGGTGATGGCCACACCCGCGCCGGCGACGACGACGCCGACCCAGTAGGGGCTGTTGCTGACCGCGGACAGGACGAGGCCGGCGGTGCGGAACTGCGGGACGAGGTAGAGCCCGCCGATGACGAGGATGACGACGGCGGTGACCCGGCGCAGGGCGGGCGAGGCGAGCCGGGCCTCGGCGAAGTCGGGCACGGTGAGCGCGCCGGAGCGGCGCATCGGGGCGGCGACGAGGACGAGCATGGCGATGTAGCCGGCGGTGAAGCCGACCGGGTACCACAGCGATCCGATGCCGTCCTTGACGACGAGCCCGGCGACGCCGAGGAAGGACGCGGCGGAGAGGTACTCCCCGGACACGGCCGCGGAGTTGAGCAGCGGCGAGACCCGCCGTGAGGCGACGAGGAAGTCGGACGTGGTGCGCATGGCCGCGACACCCCGAAGTCCGATGAGGAGGGTGACGAGCACGACCGGCGCCACCGCGAAGGCGATGATCACGGCCGCACGCCCCGTCGCACGGCGACCCGCCGACCGCCCGCCCCCCCGCGCACGCACGCGCGTGCAGAAACCCCGCTACCGAACGCCCCCACCCTCTCCGGGGGCACCCCGTCATCCATTCTATCGAGGGGGGCTGACGGGGGGCGGGGTTCGCGGTCGCCTGTGGACAGGTGCGCGGGTTGTGGACAACTCGTCATGGGGTGTCGTCCTCGACGTGCTCGGCCCGGCGGAGGTGCCAGCCGGCGAGGAGGGTCAGCGCGGGGTACGGGAGGACCGCGAGGGCGAGCCAGGAGACCGGGATGCCCAGCAGGCGCAGCGAGTCCAGGCCGGGGAACAGGGCGAAGACCAGCGGCAGGCCCAGCATGCCGGTGAACATCAGCACCAGCGGGGCGACCGCCAGCCTGCGCTGCGCGCGGTAGAGCAGCGCGGCCCGCTCGGCGCCCTCCGGGTCGAGCTTGGGGACCCGCCAGCGGCCGCGCAGCCGTCGCCGGGAATGGGCCAGGCGGGTCTGCGGGCTCATCACCGCGACCCGCTTGTGGCCCGGCATCAGACCCGCCGCTCGGACCGGTCCAGGCGGCCGCTGCGGGCCGCGGACAGCAGGCGCTCGCGCAGGTCGCGGGCGTGCCGGCGGCTCACCGGCACGTCACCGAGATCCGTGTGCGCGAGCAGGCCGCCCACCGAGTCGCTGCGCAGTTCGCGGACCGCGTCCAGCGCCACCAGGAACCCCCGGTGCACGCGCACGAACCCGGACGGGCCCCAGTACTCCTCCAGCCGGGAGATCGGCATCCGCACCACGTGCACCCC
The DNA here is from genome assembly GCA_963727495.1 of uncultured Actinomycetota bacterium. Classification (GTDB taxonomy): domain Bacteria; phylum Actinomycetota; class Actinomycetes; order Mycobacteriales; family Pseudonocardiaceae; genus Actinophytocola. The sequence goes on from CAVSGQ010000006.1 coordinate 858,274, forward strand.
GGATGTCGCGTGTAGACGGACGTAGTCGCCGTGCGCCTCCACGAACCGGACCTCGCCGCGGCGCACGTAGCGGGTGCGGCCGGCGATCTCCACCGGCAGCACGGCCATCGCGTCCGGCTGCGGCTCCGAGGCCGGCAGGGCGGCCGGGATCACCCGGTTGATCCGGGCCAGCGCGTCCGCCAGCCGCTCCGCGCGGACCGGCTTGAGCAGGTAGTCGACCGCGCCGATGCCGAACGCCGCCACCGCGTGCTGCTCGTAGGCGGTCACGAACACGATCGCCGGCGGCTCGGACAGCTTCGCCAGCAGCGAGGCCAGCTCCAGCCCGTCCAGGCCCGGCATCGAGATGTCCAGGAACACCGCGTCGAACCGGCCGCTCTGGATCATCCGCAGCGCCGAGAGCGGGTCGCCCGCCGCGGCCACGTCGCCGACGTCCGGCGAGCGGCGCAGCAGCCGGCACAGCTCGTCCAGCGCGGGCGGCACGTCGTCGACCGCGAGCACCGAGAGGGCACTCATCCCGGCATCACCCCCGGCTGGAAGCGCGGGATGCGCACGACCACCCGCGTGCCCTCGCCCGGCGCGGTCTCCACCACCAGGCCGTACCAGGCGCCGTAGACGTTGCGCAGCCGTCTGTCCACATTGGCCAGACCGACGCTGTCCGTGCCACCGCGGCCGGCGAGGATCTGCTCTGCCAGCGCCGGGTCCATGCCCAGGCCGTCGTCCTCGACGCTGATCACGCAGTCGTTGCCCTCGGCCTCGCCGCGCACCAGCACGTGCCCGGCCTCCGCGTGCGGCTCGATGCCGTGCCGAACCGCGTTCTCCACCAGCGGCTGCAGCACCAGGTAGGGCAGCGCCACCGCCAGCACCTCCGGCGCCACCCGCACCTGCACCCGCAGCCGCTCGCCGAGCACCGCGCGCTGCAGCGCCAGGTAGGTCTCGATGGCGTGGAACTCGTCGCTCACCGTCGTGTACTCGCCGTGCCGGGCCAGGCTGTACCGGATGTAGTCGGCGAAGTCGATCATCAGCTCGCGGGACCGGTCCGGCTCGGAGCTCACCAGCGCGGCGATCACGGTGAGCGCGTTGTAGACGAAGTGCGGCGAGATCTCCGCGCGCAGCGCCCGCAGCTCGGCCTGGGCCGCCTGCTCGGCCGACGCCTCCAGCCGGCCGCGCTCCAGCGCCTCGACCAGCCAGCCCGCCGCCTCCCGCACCGCCGAGCGGCGCACCGGGCCGGCCACCAGCAGGACGCCGGCCAGCTCGTGGTGGACGTGCAGCGGCATCGCCGTCAGCGGCGGGCGGCCGCCCTTGGTCTCGCTGTGCAGGACCTCCTCGACGAGCTCGGCCGCGGCGCGCTCGTCGGCGGGCGGCCCGGGCGCCCACACCGGGCGGCCGGACAGGTCCGCCAGCCCGACGCGCTCGGCCTCCAGCAGCCTGCGCATCCCGCGCGCGGCGGCCCGGGCCCCGGCACCGCCGAGGCCGTCCTTCAGCTCGTCGGCGATGTGCCGCGCCGCGCTCAGCACCGCCACCGGGTCCGAACGCGACCACGGCCGGGGGCGTGCCCTGGCCGGCGCCGGGTCAGGCGCTCGGTCGGCGGACACCGCCATCAGCGCTCCCATCCTCGGCGACCGGGGCTCGCGACAAATGGTAATGGGCCGCGGCGCCCCACCTAGGCGGGCAACATCACGACTCGGACAGGAACGCCAGCACCGCCAGGCGGAACCCCTCCGGCGCCTCCAGCCACGGCAGGTGACCGGTGTCGGGCAGCGTCATCCGCCGCACCGACGGCAGCGCCCCGGCCAGCGAGTCGACCGCCGACCGCGGCCGGATGTCCCGCTCGCCGTCGATGATCAGCGTCGGCACCTTCAGCTCCCGGCACGCCTCGACGAGCTCGGCCTCGACCCAGGTCCGGCGGCTCTCGGCGTTGATCACGGCGTGGCACTCGTAGTTCACCTCGAGCCACGGGGTGGCCATCCGCTCGGCGTGCTCGGCGGCCGTGCGGGGGTCGGCGAAGTCCGCCGACCAGCGCAGGATCGCGAGCTCGCGGTCCTGGGCCACGGTGCGCTCCCGGCTGCCCAGGTCGCGCAGCCGGTCCAGGTCCGCGCCGAGCCGGTCGGCGAGGTTGCGCTCGTACCCCTCGTGCCAGTCGAAGCCGAGCCCGGTGCCCGACACGTACACCAGCCTGCTGACCCGGTCCGGATGGTCCAGCGTGTACCGCAGCGCGAGCTGGGCGCCCCACGAGTGCCCCAGCAGGGCCATGCGCTCCAGCCCGTAGTGCTCGCGCACCGCGTCCAGGTCCGCCACCGTGCGCGCCATCGAGTACGGCCCGCGCCGCTGCGAGCGCCCGCAGCCGCGCTGGTCCCAGCGGATCACCCGCACCCGGTCGGCCAGCAACGCGGCCGCGTCGGCGAACATGTCCCACGCGCCCGGCCCGCCGTGGCACATCACCAGCGGCTCGCCCGTTCCGTCCGCACCGCCGACCTCGACCGACCAGAGCCGCAGCCCGTCGTCGGCGACCACCGGCCTCATTTGCGGTGCCGCCCGTCGGCCAGCCGGGCCCGCTCCTCCGCGGTGCCGAACCGGGCGACGGCCCGGTCGCGGATGAAGCCGAGCCCGTCCGGGGCGTGCATGCGCAGCCGGATCTGCGCCACGTCCGCGGGCACCTTGTTCTGTGTCGCCTTGCTCACGAGGATCACCGTAAGGAATGCCGCCGGGACGGTGATCAGCGCGGGTTGGCCGAGCACGTCGGGCGCCCAGCCGCCGGTGTAGCCGCTGACCGTGTTCAGCACCAGCGAGGCCAGCACCAGACCCCCGCCGACGACCATGCCGGCCGCCGCGCCGACCCAGGTGAGCCGGCGCCACCACACGCCCAGCAGCAGGATCGGGCAGAACGTGGACGCGGCCAGCGCGAAGGACATGCCGACCGACAGCGAGATGTCCGACGGGCGCAGCACGATCGCGAGCACGAGCGGCGCGCCACCGGCGATCGCGGTGGCGAACCGGAAGTCACGCACCCGGCCGCGCAGCACGTCGGTCGACAGCACCCCGGACACGCTGACCACGAGGCCCGAGGACGTCGACAGGAACGCGGCGAACGCGCCCGCGTTGGTGACCGCGCCGAGCACGTCGCCGAGCAGCCCCGGGGCGATCTTGCCGGGCAGCAGCAGCACCGCCGCGTCGGTCTTGCCGGTCACCAGCAGCTCGGGCACGTAGAGCCGGGACAGCGCGCCGATGAGGATCGGGAACAAGTAGAACATCGACAGCAGCAGCAGCACGTGCAGCGTCGTGCGGCGGGCCGCGCGGCCGTCGGGGTTGGTGTAGAAGCGGACCAGCACGTGCGGCAGGCCCATGGTGCCGAGGAACAGGGCCAGCATCAGCGAGTAGGTGCTGAGCAGGTCGCCGGAGCTGGACGCCGGGCGCAGCCAGCTCGCGTTGTCGGCCGGCGCGCCCACCACCACCGGGACCGTCGAGCCCTGGGAGAAGTGCAGCTCCGCGCCGGCGTCGACGGTGTGCTCGCCGGGCGACCAGTACACGGTGCCCATCGCCGGGTTGCCGTCCACCGTGCCCTCGCCGCTGAGCACCACCGGGTGGTCGACCCGGACCCGCACCGGCGTGCTGACGTTCACCGTGGTGGCGCTGGTGAACGTGGGCGGCAGCCCCTTGGTCAGGCCGGTGGTCTCGGTGCCGGCGGTGCCCCCGTGGCCGATGAACAGCACGCACATCACGAACGTCGGCGCGGCGATGGCGAACAGCTTCAGCCAGTACTGGAACGCCTGCACGACGGTGATCGCGCGCATCCCGCCGCCGAACACATTGGCGATCACCACGACCGTCACGAGCAGCGCGCCGGCCCAGGTCGGCACCGGCAGGATGTTGGCGATGGACAGCCCCGCGGCCTGCAGCTGCGGGACCACGTACAGGATCCCGATGAACACGACGAACGCGGCGGCCAGGCCGCGCAGCACGCGCGAGCCCAGCCGCGCCTCGCAGAAGTCCGGCAGCGTGTAGGCGCCGGAGCGGCGCAGCGGCGCGGCCACGAACAGCATCAGCGCCAGGTAGCCGGCGGTGAAGCCGACCGGGTACCACAGCGCGTCCGCGCCGTCCTTGAGCACGAGCCCCGCGACGCCGAGGAACGACGCGGCGGACAGGTACTCGCCGGAGACGGCGGCGGCGTTGCGCCGCGAGCGCACCGTGCGGCGGGCGACCAGGAAGTCCTGGGTGGTGTGGGCCGTCCGGGAGGACCGGAAGCCGATGGAGAACGTCGCCACGGTGACGAGCAGGATCCCGGCAAGCGCCCAAATCTTTGCGTCCACCGAGTGCCCCGGGTTCTGACGAGCCGGCTACTTCTCCACCATCGCGACGAAATCCCGTTCCTGTCGCTCGGCCACCCGGTTGTACCAGTAGCCGGCGCCGAACAACAACGGGAACGGCAGCACGCCGATGACCAGCCACGGCAGCCGCACGCCGGCCAGGTCGACGTCGGCGAGGCCGGGCACCAGGAAGAACGCCGCCGGGACGGCCGCGAGCAGGCCGACCACGAGCACCCAGATCTGGAACGCCCGGCGCAGCTGCGCGCGCATGAACTGGCTGACCAGCTCCTCGCCGTAGCTGGTCTGCTCCTCCAGCTCGACGACCGTGCGCAGGACGGTGACCGGCGCGCGCGAGTCGGCGAGGACCACGCGCTTGCGGCGCGGCTTCGTCGGTGGGTCCTGGTAGGACCTGCCGTGCCTGTTGTCGGGGGGACCGGCGGAGTGTTTGGTCATACGCCCCCGCGCCTCGTGATGCGGTCCTTGAGCTCGCGGGTGTGCCGCCGGCTGACCGGGAGCTTGCGCTCCTCCTCGCCGATCACCACGTGGTAGCCGTTGCCGCCGAGCTGCAGCTCGGTGATCAGGTTGATCGGCACCAGGTACGAGCGGTGGATGCGCACGAAGCCGGCCTTCTCCCAGCGTTCCTCCAGCTGGGCCAGCGGGATTCGGACCAGGTGGGAGCCCTCGGAGGTGAACAGCCGCGCGTAGTCGCCCTGCGCCTCGACCCAGCGGACCGACGAGCGCGGGATCAGCTTGGTCGTGCCGGCCAGCTCCACCGGGATGACCTCGTCGTCGCTGGGCTCGGGGCCGGCCGCGGCCGTGGTCACCTCGCCGGCCAGGCCGTCGCCGCGCAGCTTGGAGATCACCCGCTGGACCGCGCGGTCCATCCGGGTCTGGTCGCACGGCTTCGGGATGAAGTCGACCGCGCCGAGCTCGAACGCCTCGACCGCGTCGTTGCCCTCACCGTGGCCGGTGATGAACACCAGCACCGGGGACGGCTTGAAGCCGGCCAGGACCTTCGCCATCTCCATGCCGGTGAGGCCGGGCATCTTGAGGTCGGAGAAGACCGCGTCCACGATCGGCCGGCCGGAGTTGCGGCGCGCGGACAGCTCGGGGTCGTCCCCGGCGAGGTGGCGCAGCGCCTCGGTCGCGTCGAACGCCGGGATGACCCGCCGCACGAAGCGGTTCGCGTCCAGCCGTTCGAGCATGAGGTCCATCCCGTCCTTCTCGTCGTCGACGGCCAGAACGACGAGACCGGGGGTGTTGGCTGAGGTACTCACGGTGAGGTGCATCTTGCCGACCGGAAGAACCAATTGTCCATGGTCAACCTCCTGCTTGCCCCGCCCGAGTGAACGGCATGTCGATCTTGCGGCCGGGACACAACTATGAGCAGCACTTTTCGGCCCCGATCCGGTGCCTCATAGCCCGAACCGGGACCATGTGGCGCGGATCTCCATCGCCTCCACGATGCCCATGACCCGGTCCGCCGGACCCTGCGCGAGGCTCGCCGCGGCGCCGCCGATGCCGAGCCGGGCCAGCAGCGGGCGCTTCGGCTCGGCCACCGTGACCTCCGCGTCCGGGTAGCGCGCGGCGATCACCTCGCGCATGTTGCCCACGCCGTCGACCAGCCCCAGCTCCGCGGCCCGGGCGCCGGTCCACACCTCGCCGGTGAACAGGTCGTCCTCGCTGTTCAGGCGGTCGCCGCGGCGCGCGGTGACCCAGCCGACGAACTGGTCGTGCAGCTGGGTCTGCAGGCCCTTGAGCCACTCCACGTCCTCGTGCTTCTCCGGGCGGAACGGGTCGAGGCGGACCTTGTGCGCGCCGGCGGTGTACACGCGCCGCTCGACGCCGATCCGGTCGAGCAGGCCGTCGAGCCCGAACCCGGCGGTGACCACGCCGATGGAGCCGACCAGCGACGAGGCGTGCGCGAAGATCTCGTCCCCGGCGCAGGCGAGCCAGTACCCGCCGGACGCCGCGACGTCCTCGCAGAAGGCGAGCACCGGGACCTTCTTGCGCCGGGCCAGTTCCCGGATCCGCTCCGCGACCAGCGCCGACTGGGTCGGCGCGCCGCCCGGCGAGTTGATCGCGAGGGCCACCGCCGCCAGCCGCTCGTGGTCGAACGCCCTGGTCAGCGCGGACTCGACGGTGTTCATGTTGATCGTGCCGCGGGCCAGCGGGGACGGCGTCGGGGTGATGACGCCGTGCAGCTTGACGACGGCGACCACGGGCCCGCCGTGGCTCCGGCCCTTCGGCAGCCTCGCGGCCAGCTTGTCCGTCACGCTCATGTGCCCAACCCTATGCGGCGTTGCGGGTTCGAGCCCGCGTTCGGGCCGGCTTGTCGTTGGCTCAGCCGGTGACCTGGCCGACGCCGGGCTGGGCCGCGGGGTCGGCGAGGTCGCTGTCGTCGGCGCCGAACTTGGGCAGGTCCGGACGCACGCCCGGGAAGAACTTCGGCACCCGCAGGATCACCTTCATGCCCGCGCCCGGCGCCGTCTCCGCCATCAGGGCGTACTCGTCACCGAAGACCGAGCGCATGCGCTGGTTGATGTTGCCGATGCCGACGTGCGAGCCCGTCTTGTGCGCGTCGCGCAGGTCGGCGAACAGCCGGTCGGCGTCCATGCCGACGCCGTCGTCCTCGACGCTGATCAGCGCCTCGTTGCCATTGTCCTGGGCGACCACGGTGATGGTGCCGCCGCCCGGCTTCGGGGACAGGCCGTGCTGGACCGCGTTCTCCACCAGCGGCTGCAGCACCAGGAACGGGACCACCACGTGCAGCACCTCGGGCGCGATCTTGATCCGCACGTTGAGCCGGTCGGCGTAGCGCTGGCTCTGGATGGTCAGGTAGCGGTCGATGTTGCGCAGCTCCTCGGCCAGCGTGGTGAACTGCCCCGACGTGCGGAACGAGTAGCGGGTGAAGTCCGCGAACTCCTGCAGCAGGTCGCGCGCCCGCTCCGGGTCCGTGCGGATCAGCGAGGAGATCGAGTTCAGCGCGTTGTACAGGAAGTGCGGCGAGATCTGCGCGCGCAGCATCCGCACCTCGGCCTTGGCCAGGGCCTGCTTGGACTCGTCGAGCTTGGCGAGCTCGAGCTGGATGCTGACGAACTTGGCGACCTCGTCCGCGGCGCGGATCAGCCGCTTCGAGTTCACCCCGCCGACCACGATCAGCGTGCCCTCGACGTGCCCGTCGGGGATCAGCGGGACGATCACCGCGGTGCGCATCGGGCAGCGGCCCCGCTGGTTGCACTTGAGGTTCGTGTGCTGGATGGCCGCCCGCTGCGCCTTGCGGATCGCGAGCTCGATCGTGGCGACCAGGTCCTCGTAGTGATCGTTGGCGCCGCCGTCCCAGGACAGCAGGTGGCCCCGCTCGTCGGTGATGCCGATGGCGACGCACTTGAGCATCTCCACCAGGTGCTTCACCGCCTGGTCCGCGGCCTCCTCGGTGAGCCCGCTGCGCATCGCCGGCGCGGCCTTCGACAGCCGCTGCACCGCGTCGAGCACCGCGTCGTCGACCGAGCCCTCGCCGTGGCGGCGGCGGACGATCAACGCGAACAGGCCGCCGACGACGAGCATGGCCAGCGCGCCGATGAGCGCACGCTCGTTGAAGACGTCGGACAGCAGGTCGGTCACCCGTCAATGCTTGACCGAACGGTGCTCGGGAAGCAAGCGAGCGCTACTTGAGCAGCCGGGACAGGCGCCGGTCGGCGAGCGGCTTGCCGCCGGTCTGGCAGGTGGCGCAGTACTGGAACGCCTTGTCCGCGAACGACACCTCGCGCACCGTGTCCCCGCACACCGGGCAGGGCATCCCGGTGCGGCCGTGCACCCGCAGGCCGGAGCGCTTCTCGCCCTTGAGCAGCGCAGCGTGCTGGCCGACCGACCGGCTCACCGCGTCGGTGAGCACCGTGCGCATGGCCTCGTAGAGCGCGTCCACCGCGTCGTCGGGGAGCTTGCCGGCGGTGGCGTAGGGCGAGAGCCTGGCGGTGTGCATGATCTCGTCGGAGTAGGCGTTGCCGACCCCGGCGAGGGTCTTCTGCGTGGTCAGCACCGTCTTGAGCCGTTCGGTGCGGCCGGCGAGGACGGCGGCGAACTCGTCGCGGGTGACCGCGAGCGCGTCCGGGCCGAGCGCGGCGATGCCCGGCACCTGCGCCGGGTCGGCGACGATCCAGGCGGCCAGGCCCTTCTTGGTGCCGGCCTCGGTGAGGTCGAAGCCCGGGCCCTCGCCCGGCGGGCCGAGGTGCACGCGCAGCGCGAGCGGGCCCTTGCCCGGCCGGGGCGGCGCCGCGGACAGCGTCTGCGCCCAGCGCAGCCAGCCGGCGCGGGCCAGGTGGATGATCAGGTGCAGGCCGTCGCAGTCCAGGTCGAGGAACTTGCCGTGCCGGCCGGCCGCGGTCACCGTCCGGCCGTGCAGCTCGGTCCAGGGCGGCGTCACGGTCTTGAGCACGGCGAGCGACGCGACGTCGACCCGCGCCACGGTGCGGCCGACGCCGTGCTCGCGGATGTGCTGGGCGAGCGCCTCGACCTCGGGGAGTTCAGGCACGCCGCCAGTCTTGCCGGATTCCGCCGATTACGCCACGGGTTGCAGCGGCCCTTCGATGCCCGGCACCGAGTCGACCTTGATGCTCTTCTCGACGCGGCTGACCTGCTGGCGCACCGTGAACACGCCGCGCACCACGCCGACCCACCGTTCGATTGGCTCGTTCTCGCCGTTGTCGCCGGTCTCGGCCACCACCGTCCACGGCCGGCGCAGCGCCCAGCGGGTGGGGAAGAACAGGATGAGGAGTAGGACGAGGAGGACCACCCACAGCGGCACCACGACGTCATCGGGCGTCCACACGATGAGGATCGCGCCGAGTGCCAGCACGAGGACGAGGAGCACGATCGCGGCCGTGTTGCCCACGCTCACGTCGTGCTCGAAGTCGTCGGACGTGGCCGGCGACCGCCACTCGAGCTGACTACGTACTGTCCACTGCCGTCCATCCGCGCCGCGCACGATGCGCGTCATTCAGGCCTCCCGGCTCCGGAGCTGGTCGGGATCATCGCCTACTAATGATGACCTAACCCACCGGCCCCACGCACCTGTCAGGGGCCGTTCGGGGCAGTGGACGCCGGGGTAGGTTCAGCCGTTTGGGCCGTCTGCTGTCCGCCGGTCGGAGGTGGCGTCGAGGTCGGTTGCCGAGTGTAGCTGTTGGTGGCCGTGGTCGTCCGGGTCTGCTCCAGCGAGTTGACCTCCGTGACCGTGGTCGTCTCGTACACCACCGCGTAGCCGTCGTAGCCCGTGGTGTGCCGCTCGACCGTGGTCTCCCGGTACACGACCGGTGCGCTCTCGTCGAAGGCCGGGTCCCCGGTCCGCAGCGGCTCGGCACGCTCGACGACGGTGCTCGGCGCGGCCTTCTCCGGCGTCTTCGTCACCGAGTGTGACGGCAGGTCGGCCGGCTCGGCCCGCTGCCGGACCGGCACCTCGGCCCGGGTGGTCAGCTCCCCGGTGACCACGCGCAGCGAGGACGAGCTGGTCGGGGTCTGCCGGCTGACCCCCAGCTCGATGCCCGGCTTGCCGGCCAGGTCGACGGGCGCCGCGTCGCCGTCGCCGCCGCCCCATGGCCCGACGACGAACCCGAGCGCGCCGACGGTGGCCGCCGCGCCTGCCGCCACGCCGATCTGGATCTTGGTGCTGGCGAGCAGCCCCTTGACCGCCGCGCCGAACCCGCCGGTCCCCGCGGCGGACCCCGCGACGACCGCCACCGGGGCGACGACGAACGCGGCGTGCGCGCGCAGCCCCGAGCAGACCTCGCGCAGCTCGGCGTGCATGGCCGTGCAGGAGGCACAGGTGCTGAGGTGGGCGCGGATGCGGCGGCGCTCGATGCCGGACGTGCTGCCCGCGGTGTAGGCGCCGAGCTTCTCCAGCACCGAGCGGCAGCCGGTGGCGCTGCGGTCGGCGGCGAGGTGCGCCTGCAGGTAGGCGGCGCGCAGGCCCTGGCGGGCGCGCCGGGCGAGCGCGGCGGTGGCGTTGGCGCTGAGGCCGAAGTTGGTGGCGACCGCGGCCGGCCGCTCGCCCTCGACCTCCATCTTCCACAGCACGTTGCGCCAGCGCTCCGGAAGGCTGGTGAAGGCGCGCCGGATCAGGTTGCGCTCGGTGAACTGGCCGGTGTTGTCCGGGTCGGTCGGGGCGCGGTGGGTCAGCTCCTCGTCGCTGACCGGGACGTCCTTGCGGCGCAGGCTCCACTCCCAGGCCACCCGCCGCGCGACGATGAGCAGGTAGCCGCGCACGTTGTCCACCGGCCCGGAGCCGCGCCGGATGGCCTGCAGCACCCGGAAGAACGCCTCGGCGGTGAGGTCCTCGGCCTCGGCGCGATCGGTGACCATGCCCAGCGCGAGCCGGTACACGGCCGCGGAGTGGCGCGAGAACAGCTCGCCGAAGGCCGCGTCCTCCCCGGCCCGGAGGGCCTCGAGCAGTGCCCGATCCTCCGCGTCCCCTGTCCGCGCCCTGTCCGCCCGCTGGTCCGCTCTCGTCTCCGCCCTGTGTGCTCCGGATGATCTCGGAGCCTCGCCGGTCATGTGACCCGGCACCTCCTCCCGGCCGCCACGGGAATCTGGCTCAACATGCCACAGGAGGGTTTCGTGTGGTCGACAAACGTGAAGAACGTGAAGGCGATACCGACGAAGGTATTAGGCCATTCGGAGCATCGGCGGCTCGCGTTCGGATGTCGGCTACACTTCGTGGCGAGTAATGCGGACGTAGCGCAGTTGGTAGCGCATCACCTTGCCAAGGTGAGGGTCGCGGGTTCGAGTCCCGTCGTCCGCTCGCTTCGGGAGACCCGTACGAACCAGTGCGTCGCTGCCGTCCTATGCCGGCCTGTAGTCGTACTCCCGCCGACCGGTCTTGGTCAGCGACAACCACCATGGTCCGTCCGGACGTTCGGTGACGAACTCGTCGAGCGCCTCCCGGTGACTGATCAGTCGCACGAGCTGCGCCCAGCGACTGAGGTTGCCCGCCCCTCGCAGGTTGACGCACTTCAGCCCGTGCTTCCGCGCGAGATGTGCCTCGTAGGGCCGGGTCCGCAGGTGGTGGTCGATTGTGATCACGATCCATCCACGCGAGCCGACGACCGGTATCCACTCGACGTCGCTCATGCCGCGCCGGAGCAGCTGATCGACGGGAGGGCGCCCGATCACGGCAGTGTCGTCCCGGAGTTCGGCTATCACCTTGCCGAGGGCCAGCGTGTTCTCGTCGACGACGTACCGGATGTCACCCAGCTCCGCCACATCGACCTCAGGCGACCAGGTTGTGGGTCGCGGTGAAGTCGACGGCCTGCTGAACCTGATCAGCGGTCAGGTCGTACCACCGCGCCACCTCGTCGACATCGTCACCGGAGAGAACCATGTCCGCCAGCGTCGTCACGAGGATGTTGCGGCCTACGATCGTCGGTCGCCCACTGCGTTGCTCCGGATCGTTCGCGACGTCCGGGTACCGGGGATCAGCCTGAAACCTGACCGCGATCATCTGGTCCGGCGAACTCGGATCGGTCTCGTAGGTGGCGGCGTGTACGAAGCGTTCCGCCCGCGGGGTGATGACCAGCTGACCCGTTCGCACCGCCACGAGAAGGTCCTCCTCGAGACCTGCAGCTTGCTGGGCACGCATGAGAAGCTCGCGACCGTGTGGCTGCAGGAAGGGCTGCGCATAGGCCAGCGGGTACCGGTGGCCGGACTGTCGACGCAGGTTCTCGACCACCACACGCAGCTTCTGGATTCGGATGTCGTTGAGGTCCCGATACTCGCTCAGAAGCCGGGTCTCGGTGAACTCCCCCCACGTAACCCACGGATCGGCTGTCGACTCCTCGCGCACGATGGGCTGGTACAGGCGACCACTCCGCCGATACCCGTCGATCCAACGTCGAGCGGTGCCCTGGTTGAGACCAAGGAGTCGGTCGACCTCACGAAAGGTGAGGACCGGACGGTCCAGAAGTGACACTACGTCGCCCACGCCCCCAACCATCGCACAGAACTACAGCCATGTGACACGACGTTGGGGGACAGGACGGAACGGCCACCCGAACGGGATCGCGACTCCTATTCGTCGACATTGAGACCGATGGGACACGACACGCCGGTGCCGCCCAGGCCGCAGTAGCCGTTCGGGTTCTTCGCGTCCGACAGGTACTGCTGGTGGTAGTCCTCGGCGTAGTAGAACTCGCGGAGCGGGGCGATCTCGGTGGTGATCTCGCCGTGGCCGCCGCGGGTCAGCGCCGCCTGGTAGGAGGCGCGGCTCTCCTCGACGGCCGCGCGCTGCTGTTCGTCGGTGTAGTACGCGGTCGGAGCGGTACTGGGTGCCGGCGTCGTTGCCCTGGCGCATGCCCTGGGTCGGGTCGTGGCCCTCCCAGAAGACCTTCAGCAGGGCGTCGTAGGAGATCCGGTCCGGGTCGTAGACCACCAGCACGACCTCGGCGTGCCCGGTCCGGCCGCTGCACACCTCCTGGTAGGTCGGGTTGGGGGTGTGCCCGCCCGCGTAGCCGACCGCCGTGGTGTACACGCCCGGCGTCTGCCAGAACAGCCGCTCGGCCCCCCAGAAACAGCCCAGCCCGAACACGGCGGTCCGCAGACCCTCCGGGAACGGCGGGGCGATCGGCCGGTCGGTGAACACCGCGTGCGCGGCCGCCACCGGCATCCGCTCCGGCCGGCCGGGGAGCGCCTGCGACGGGTCGACCATCCGTGCCTTGTCATGCCCGAACAACGCCATGCCTCCACTCTTCTCGATGTCTCGCTCCCAGGTCAACGCACACGCGGGCGAACAACTTCCCGGCGCGGATACTGTGCAGGCGTGATGGTGGACGACGGACCGGGGACCGACCTGCCGCCGGTGCACGAGGCCTGGCTGCCGCGGGAGCACTTCCTGCACCGTCCCCGCCACGGCGGGCGGCAGCTCACCGCGCTGATCTGCGCCGTCGTCTTCTTCGCCGCCCCCACCGTCATGTGGCTCGGCGGCATGCGGCCGCAGGAGATCGAGAACCACCCGCTCGCCGCGTTCCCCGGCCTGGCCGACGGCTGGGCGTTCTTCACCGGCATGGACGGGTGGGCCACCGACAACCTCGTCTTCCGCGGGGGTGCCCTGGCGACCGCGGACTGGGTCAGCCGCACCCTGTTCGGCGAGCCGCCCCCGTTCGACGAGGGCGGCGGCGCGCCGGCCGGGCCGCTGCCCGGCGGTCCGGTCGAGGACCCGACCGGCCCGGGCGCCGGCGACTCCGACGCCGGGCCCAGCGAGAGCCCGCCCCAGGCCGGCTTCCGCCGCGTCGTCGAGGGCACGGACGGCTGGCTGTACTTCGGCACCGACGCGCTCGCCAAGTGCCACCCCGAGCACCCGCTCGACGAGACCATGGCCGCGCTGACCGCGCTGCGCAAGGCGGTCGAGGACTCCGGGCGCGAGTTCGTCCTGGTCGTGGTGCCGGACAAGTCCACCGCCGTGCCCGAGCACCTGCCGGACAGCTACCCCGGCAAGGAGTGCGCCGAGAAGGTCACGCCCGACCTGTGGCAGCAGGCCGTCCGGGTCGCCGGGGCGATGGACATCCGCACCCAGCTGGACTCCGCCGCGCGGCGCCTGGACCGGCCGGTCTACTACCCGATGGACACCCACTGGACCCACGAGGGCTCCATCGAGATGGTCAGGGCGCTCGCCGAGCAGGTCCGGCCCAACATCACCCGGCCCTGGGAGCTCGTCCCGCACAACCGCTACTCGAACCCCGCCGACCTGCCACCGCTGATCGGCCGGACCGGCGACAACCACGCCACCAGCTACCTGCTCGAACCCGACGGCGAGGAGGACCGCACCGAGCCGGGCACCAGCAAGCTCGCCGACCCGGTGCACGACGCCACCGACCCGATCCGCGGGATGATCTCGACGCCGACCGTGGTGCTCGGCGACTCGTTCCTGGTCGCGGCGTCGCGGTACCTGCCGGCGGCGTTCGCCGACCTGACCATGCAGTACTACAACACGGCCGCGAGCGACCCGGCCACGGTGATCGACACCATCGGCGACGGCGAGACCGTCGTGCTGGAGGTGGTCGAGCGCAACATCGCCGCCGGCAACCCGCCCGTGCTCGACCGCGGTTTCATCGACAAGCTCCGCACCGAACTGGCCCGCCGCCCCGTCCGCTGACCGCCGCCCGCGCCGTCTACAGTCCCCCGCGTGACCAGCACGGTGCCCGCCGCGCAGGCGGACGAGACGGACAGATCCGACGCCACCGCCGCGGAGGTACGGCCGGACCGATTACGGCGGTGGCTGGGCGACGAACGCGCGGCCCGGCTGCTGGAGTTACCGGCGCTGCTCCCCGCGCTCGCCATGGTCTTCGAGGTGTCGCGAGCACCGCGGCTGCAGATGCTGGACTACTGGCACGTGCTGCTGCGCATCACCAACGCGGACGGCTCGCTGAACGTCCCCGGCCTGCGCTTCCTGCAGAACGAGCACCCGCTGGTGCTCCCGTCGTTGTTCTACTGGCTCGACGCCCGGCTGTTCCACGGCGACAACCGGGTGCTCGGCTACCTGACCGTGATCTTCGCGGCGCTCACCGTGCTGCTGCTGCGAGCGGCCCTGCCCCGGACGCTGCCGCCGGTGGTGCGCGCGGCCCTCGTGGTCGCCGCCTCGGCGATGGTGTTCAGCCTGCACGGGCTGCACAACTTCGCGCTCGGCATGAGCGGCACCGCCTGGCTGCTGGCCAACCTCCTCGTCGTCGCCGGCCTGCTGCTCGGGATGCGCGGCCGGTGGTGGGCGGCATGGCTCACCGGCATCCTCGCCTCGATCAGCTACGGCACCGCCTTCGCCGTCTGGCCCGCGTTCTTCCTGCTGGCCACGCTCAACCGGGACCGCTGGTGGAAGCGGCTGGTGCCGGTGGGCATCGGGCTCGCCGTCGCCGTGGCGTGGCTGCTGTCCCGGCCGGGCGTCAACGACGGCGGCACCCCGGCCCGCGACCCCGGCACCGTGCTGTTCACATCGCTCACCGTGGTCGGCCACCTGTGGACCGCCGGCCCGGTGCCCGGCGTCGCGGCCATCGCCGGCGTCGTGATCGTGCTGGGCTACGCCGTGCTGCTGACCGTCCCCGCCGCGCGCAGCGGGCACCTGCGGTTCTGGTGGGTGCTGGCCGCCCACGGCCTGCTCGCCTCGGCGATGATCGGCATGGCCCGCATCGACTTCGGCGCGGACGTCGGGCTGTCCAGCCGCTACGCGTCGCTGTCCGTGCTCTGCTCGCTGCCACTGCTGGTGATCGTGACCTCGGTGGCCAACCGCGGCGCCGCACGGCCCGCCCGGGCACGGCTCACCCCGCCCCGGCTCGCGATCGCCGTGCTGGCCGCCGGCATCCTCGGGTTCACGCTCGGCTCCCCGGCCGCCGCCTCCGTCCGCTCGGCGCTGACCGAGGTGCCGCTGCAGGCGATCGCCATGCGCGCCGGGGTCAACGACGCGCTGCGCGACCGGATGCCGTCCGACGCCGTGCTCGACCCGCGGCTCGAGGCGATGGGCCACTACCCGTTCTCCCCGGACTTCACCCTGGGCTGCGGCGGCCCGGAGTTCGGCGACACGCTCGACCGCGACACGATGCCGCCGCTGCCCGCCGCCGACAAGAACGACCAGCAGGCGCCGGCCGGCTGGCGGGACCAGATCGAGGAGCGGGACAAGGGCACCGCCCTGCTCATCCGCGGCTGGGCCTACGCGCCCGGCGACCAGGTCCGGTGCGTGGTCTACATCGACGGTGACGGCACGATCACCGGCGGCGGCCAGTACCACCAGCCGCGACAGGACGTGCCGGCGGAGCTGAGCTGGGTGCCGGCCGACGTGGGCTTCGTGGTGATCGCCCCCAGCGATCCGGACGGCCGGGTGGTCGTGGTCCTGGACAGCGGCGCGACCTACTGGCTACCGGGGACGTCGCAAGCGGACACGCCGCCGAACTGACGTCGATCCGGTGTCGATCCCGAGGCCGCCCGACGGCCGCCCGCGCGACTTTGACAGAGTGTTGTGGTGACGAGCACGGTCGTGAAGAAGGATCCGGAGGCGGATCCGCCGGGCGAACCGCGTACCGGGCGTGCCCCGGACGGCGAGCGCGCGTCCCGGGCCGACGCGTGGGCCGCCGCGCTGAAGCGGCGGCTGACCGACCGCACCGTCGCCCGCCTCGTCGAACTGCTCGCGCTGGTCCCGCCGGTCGCCATCGTCTTCGAGGTGGCGCGGTCCGGGAAGCTGCAGTGGCTCGACTACTGGTACGTCCTGATCCGGATCACCAACCCGGACGGCTCGTTCCGGCTCGGCGGCATCTTCACGCCGCAGAACGAGCATCCGCTGATGATCCCGTCGCTGCTGTACTGGCTCGACGCGCGGCTCGCGGACGGCGACAACCGGGTGCTCGGCTACCTCGTGGTGGTGATCGCGGCGGTCACCGTGCTGCTGCTGCGCGCCGCGCTGCCCAGGACGCTGCCGCCGGTGGTGCGCGCCGGGCTCGTGGTCGGCGCGTCCGCGCTGGTGTTCAGCCTGCAGGGGCTGCACATGTTCGTCCGGTCGATGAGCGGCTCCGCCTGGCTGACCGCGAACCTGCTCGTCGTCGCGTCGCTGGTGCTCGCCAACAAGCGGAAGTGGTGGGCGGCCTGGGGTGTGGGCATCCTGGCCACCGCGTCCTACGGCACCGCGTTCGCGCTCTGGCCCGCCCTCGCGGTGCTCGCGACGCTGCACCGGGAGCGCTGGCGGATCCGGCTGATCCCGCTCGGCATCGGCGTCGTGGTGGTCGGCGTCTGGTACGCGCTCAAACCGAACACCTGGCTCGGCGGCACCCCGGCCAACGACATCGGCTCGCTGCTCTACACGTTCCTGACCGTCGTCGGGAAGATGTGGACGGCCAACAACTCCGACGTCGCGGTGGTCGCCGGCGCGCTGATGCTCGTCGTCTACGCGGTGCTGACGGCCAACCGGACCGCGCGCGGGGAGGGCCTGCGGTTCTGGTGGGCACTCGCCACCTACGGCGTGCTGGCCTGCGGCATGGTCGCCACCGCGCGCATCGACTTCGGCGCCGACTTCGGGCTGACCAGCCGCTACTCCTCGCTCGCGGTGATGGTGTCGATCCCGCTGCTGGTGCTGATGGCCGCCGTGCTCTACAAGGGCGTGCGGCGCAACGCGCAGAAGATCGCGATCACCGTGGTCGGCATCGGCGTCGTCGGGTTCACCCTGGGCGTGCCGACCGCCACCGACCTGCGCAACGCGATCAAGGAGCATCCGCTGGAGGGCATCGCGATCGCGGCCGGCTACGGCGACGCCCTCGGGCCGGTGCTGCCCAAGGAGCGCGAGCTCGAACCGGACCTGGTGGCGCTGCACCACTACCCGCTCAACGGGACGTTCACGCTCGGCTGCGGCGGCCCGGAGCTGGGTTCCACGATCGACCTGGCGGCGGCGACCGCGCTGCCCCAGCCCGGCACCCGCAGCCCGGACAAGCCGTCCGGGATGATCGACTCGATCGAGCCGCGCGGCGAGGCCGACCTGATCACCGGCTGGGCCACCGGCGGCACCAACCGGGGTGCCGACCAGGTGCGCTGCACGCTGGTCGTGAACGGCGAGGGCACGGTCGTGGGCGCCGGCGTGAGCCGGCTGCCGCGCGGCGACGTCACCGGCAGGTACTGGGGTCTGCCCCCCGACGTAGGCTTCAAGGCGATCGGACCGGTCACCGACGAGACACGCATCGTGGTGGTCTACGACAGCGGCGCGATGCGGTGGCTACCAGCGCAGGTCAGCGACACCGGAGACGAGTAGTGACTACAGAAGACCCGCCCGACGTACAGGTCAGCGTCCTGATCCCGGTCAAGGACGAGGAGGCGACGCTGGCGACCCTGGTGGCCGAGATCGGCGCGGCGTTCCGGACGCTGCCCGACGTCGGCTACGAGGTGATCTTCGTCGACGACGGCAGCGTGGACACCAGCTGGCAGGTCATGCAGGAGCTGGCCGCGGAGGACCGGCGGGTGCGCGCGCTGCGGCTGCGGCGCAACTTCGGCAAGGCCGCCGCGCTCGCCGCCGCCGTGGACGAGGCACGCGGCGAGCGGATCGTCACCATGGACGCCGACCTGCAGGACGACCCGGCCGAGGTGCCGCGGCTGCTGGCCGAGCTGGACGACGGCGCCGACCTGGTGTCCGGTCACAAGGCCGACCGCAAGGACCCGCTGGGCAAGCGGCTGCCGTCGAAGTTCTTCAACACGATGACCGGCGTGATCACCGGCCTGAAGCTCAACGACCACAACTGCGGGCTCAAGGCCGCGCGCACCGAGGTCTACCGGCGGGTGCCGCTCTACGGCGAGCTGCACCGCTACATCCCCGCGCTCGCCCACCAGCACGGCTACCGGGTCCGCGAGCTCGCGGTGAACCACCGGCCGCGCGAGCACGGCAAGTCGAAGTACGGCTTCGAGCGCTACGTGCGCGGCGCGATCGACCTGCTGACGGTCATGACGATCACCAAGTACGGCCGCCGCCCGGCACACCTGTTCGGCGGGTTGGGGCTCGCCTCGGGCCTGCTCGGGTTCGTCGCGCTGGCCTACCTGTCCATCGTGAAGATCTTCGGCGGCCAGGCGATCGGCGACCGGCCGCTGCTGATGCTGGGCATCCTGCTGGTGATCCTCGGCGTGCAGATGATCTCCATCGGGTTGATCGCGGAGATCGTGCTGCACCGCACGGCCAACCGCCGCGAGGCGACGGACCTGATCGGCGACCGGACCAGGACGCTCGAACCCGCCGACGCGGTCGAGCCGGCGACGACCTCGGTGGGAGTGAAATGAGTGGCGGCATCCGGGGGGCCTACGTCTCCGGCGTGAAGACCGTGCGCAAGGCCGCGGACCGGGCCGGCCTGCTGGCCCGGCTGGAGCGCAGCGAGTCGCCGAAGGCGCGCCACCTGCGCACGCTGTTCTCCATCTTCGACGCCTCGGACCTGGCGAAGATGGACCTGGCGTGGTGGAGCTACCCGGCGATGGCCCGGGTCGAGGAGTTCCTCGGCGAGCGCCCGGGCGCGCGGGTGTTCGAGTACGGCGCGGGCGCGAGCACCGCGTGGCTGGCCCGGCGCGCCGGCCAGGTGGACAGCGTCGAGCACGACGTCGAGTGGGTGGAGTTCGTGCGCGAGCTGCTCGCCGACACCGCCGGCGTGAAGCTGCACGCCGTGCCGGCGACGCCCGCGACCCCGCAGACCGTGGTGCGGTCCGGGCGGGTCGGCCACACGGACCTGGACTTCGGCGAGTACGTCGCCACCATCGACCGGGTCGGCGGCACGTTCGACCTGATCGTCGTGGACGGCCGGGCGCGCAACGACGCGTTCCGCCGCTCGCTGGACCACCTCGCCGAGGGCGGCGTGATCGTGTTCGACAACCTCAAGCGCAAGCGCTACTGGGAGGTCGTCTCGACGCTGCCGGGCCTGCGCTTCGAGCTGCTCAAGGGCGCGACGCCGACCCTGCCCTACCCGACCACCACCGGGCTGATCCGGCGGGACTGAGCATGTCCGAGCCGTCCGGGTCGTCCGAGGAGCCGCGGCCTCCGCGACCGAGCCGGCGGGCCGACCTGCTGGCCATCGGTTTCGTGGTGGTGGCCGTGGGTCTGGCCGGCTGGGCACTGCGCGGCCAGCTGCCCGACGTCGTCGCGGCCGCCGGGCGGATCGCCTGGTGGCGGATGGTGCTGGCGCTGGTCGTGCGTCGTCGCGGGCCTGCTCGCCACGGCCGAGGTCTGGAAGTACTGCCTGGCCGCGCTCGGCTCGTCGGTGTCCTCGTCGGCGGCGCGGCAGATCTTCTTCCCCGCCCAGGTCGGCAAGTACCTGCCGGGGTCGATCTGGCCGTTCCTGGCCCAGATGCGCTTCGCCCGCGAGCACGGCGTGCCGGGCGGGCTGGCGCTGCTCGCCGGATCGGTGTTCCTGGTCGTGCACGCGGTCACCTCGGTGCTGGTGGGCGCGCTGCTGCTGATCAGCCAGCCGGACCTGGCGAGCCGGTTCGGCTGGGCCGGCGTGTGCATCCCGCTGGCGCTGGTGCTGCTGCACCCGCGGGTGGTCAACATGCTGGCCCGCAAGCTCGCCGGCCGCTCCGGGGTCGAGCCGCCGGTGCTGCGGTGGGGGCACCTGGTGCGGCCGCTGGCGTGGATGTTCCCCGCGTGGCTGGGCTACGGGCTGGCCGGCTACCTGCTGGCGGACCCGTTCACCGACTCCGTCCTGCAGCTGGCCGTGGTGTGCGCCGGCGCGTTCGCGCTGGGCTGGATCGTGGGCCTGGTCGTGTTCATCGCACCGGCCGGCGTCGGCGCGCGCGAGGCGGTGCTGATCCTGGCGCTGACGCCGCTGCTGGGCGTGGCCGCGGCGACGACGGTGAGCCTGATCCTGCGGGTCTGCCACACCCTGGCGGACATGCTCCTCGCGCTGCGGTACGGCCTGATCCGGGCGCGGCGCACGCGGACGGAGGCCGACAAGCTCGCCACGGGGAGAAGGGGAACGGCATGAACTGGCAGGACGAGTTACGGGAGCTGGACAGTGCGCTGGCCGGCGGCGAGCTCTCCGCCAACGAGTACCGCAAACGCCGCGACGAGATCCTCGCCGCGGCCTCCTCACCCCAGCCCCGCGCGCCGCTCGCCGGCGAGCCCGCCGGACCCCGTCCCGCCGCCGGCACCGATGACGGGTCCGACGGCGAGGTGACCCAGGTGGTCGGCACCGCCGACACCACGCAGGTCATCACGTCCGAACAGCGCTCGCAGACGCTGACCGAGACACCGCCGGCACCGCCCGCCGGGCCGCCCGCGGGACCCGCGCCGAGCTGGACCACGCACCGGCCCGAACCGAGACGGCCGGGCAGCGCGTTCCCCGAGCCGCCCGCGCCCGTCGCGCCGCCGGCCGGGGCGATCAACCCGCTCGAGGCGCAGGACCTGTTCGCCACCGCCCGCCCGCCGCGCGGCTCCGGCCGGGCGAGCCCGGCTCTCGTCGTGATCGTGGCCGTGGTCGTGCTGGCCGTCGTGGGTGGCGCCGTCTGGTACATCGGGTTCTCCGGCGAGGAGCCGGCCGACACCGCGGACCGGCAGGCCGCCGCGCCCGCGCACGTCGACATCGCCGGCATCGCGCTGCCCGGCACCCAGGTCCGCAACACCGGCGACATGGACGTCGCCGAGGCCCGCCGGCTCCAGGTGCTCTCCGAGGCGGAGTCCACGCTGCTGGAGAAGGCCAGCATCACGCGGGTCGGCTACACCGGCACCGCCGACGGCGACTACCGCTACCTGCTCTACTCCTACCCCGCCGCCGACCCGGACGCCGCGGCCGCCGCCACCGACCACGTCGACGACATCCAGCAGCAGATCGGGCTGCGGCCGGGAGACGCCGGCGACGCGCCGGACGGCGTGCGGGTCAGCACGATCACCAACGACAGGGCGGCGGCGCTGCGCGCGCTGTACACCTCCGGCGACGCCACGATCCAGCTGTGCGTTCTGCAGGTTCCCACCGGCGACGCCGGGCAGCTCCGGCAGCGGTTCGACAAGGCGCTGGACATCGTCGCCGAGGCGGCGCCACCGGCGAGCTAGGCGCCGCACCCCGCCCCGTGGTCCGGCATCCCGGCTAATAGTCTTTGCCAGGTCACAGCGGGCTTGCACAGTTTGTGGTCGGGCGTGGGGTGCCGGACGTGTGGGCACAATGGCAGTCGACCATCTGGTTGGAGGGGCGCGAATGTCCTGGCAAGACGAGCTGCACCAGCTCGACAGCGCGTTAGCTGCGGGCCAGATCTCGGCCGACGAGTACCGGACCCGGCGTGACCAACTGGTCGCCAAGGCCTCGGGACAACCGCAACCGCAACAGCCCCGGCAGCAGGACGCGGAGCCCACCCACGTCTTCCGGGCGGTGCCGCCGCAGCAGCCCGCCTTCGACCAGACCCAGGCGGTGCGGGACCAGGACCACAGCTCCGAGCGCACCCAGGTCGTGTCCGGCCAGGACAACTCCTCGGAGAGCACGCAGGTCGTGCCGGGCGCGGCCGCCGCGGGGCGGCCGCAGTTCCCGCCGCCCCCGCCGCCCCCGCCGTGGGAGACCCAGCACCCGCAGCAGCAACAGCACCTGTCCCAGCCGCCCTGGGCCAACGACGACCTGCCGCCGGAGTTCGGGCAGCAGAGCTGGCCGCGGCAGGGCCCGGAGATCTTCAACGAGCCCGGCAAGAGCGGCACCGGCCGGATCGTCGCCATCGTCGTCGCCATCGTGCTGGTGCTCGGCGCCGGCGGTGCCGCCGTCTGGTGGTTCGGCATCCGCGACTCCACCGACACCCCGGCGGCGGAGGAGAGCAACAAGAACCAGCCGCCCCCGTCCACCACGTCGGCGCCGCCGGAGCCCCAGCTGCCGGAGGGGCCGTTCGTCCCCGTCGACGGCGACGAGGTGCTCAACGCGACCGTGCCGATGAAGAAGGCCCTCACCCTGAACCGGCCCACCGAGAAGGAGGCGAAGCTGCTCAGCTCGGTCGGCGTCACCGAGGTCTCGGCGCTCATCGCGGACGACGACGACGTGCGCCGCGGCATCTGGGCGTTCAAGATCGGCGAGGGCAAGGACCCGGCCGCCGTGCTCGAGGGCATGGACGACATGTACGACCGGGCCACCTACAAGCTGCTCAGCGACACCGGCGGGGTGCTGGTGCGCAAGCTGACCCCGGCCACGGCGGACAAGCCGACGGTGTTCCGCGCGCACTACCTCACCGACGACGGCTACATGGTGCGGGTCGAGTCCTACGGCCCGGACGCCACCAAGGCCCAGGCGGTGTTCGACGACCTGCTCGAGAAGCAGACCGCCGAGTTCCCGGCGGTGCGGTGACCGCGAAGCCATGAGCGAGCCTGCGAGCGAATCATCGACACAGGGCGACCGCGAGCGGCAGCACCGAGCCCGCGAGGGGCTGCCATGAGCGTGGAGTACGCCGACGGCGCCGAGTCGACCGTGCTGTCCGCGCTGCGGTCGGCCACCGACGTGCGCGCCGGCTCCGCCGAGCTGACCGCGCTGGTCGACTCGTGGGAGACCGCGTACCACTTCTCCCCGCTGCGGCTGGGCCTGCTCGCGCCGCTGCGGCTGAGCCCCGGCCGGCGCGCGGTCGACCTGGGCTGCGGGTCCGGCCCGCTCACCCGCGCGCTCGGCGAGGCGGGACTGGACGTGCTCGGCCTGGAGGGCGTGCCGCTGCGGGCCGCCGCCGCCCGGGAACGCTGCCGCGACCTGCCGAACGTGCGGATCGAGACCGGTGCGCTCACCGACGCGCTCTCCGGTGGGCTCGGTGGCGGCTGGCACCTGGCGCTGATGTGCGGGCTGCTCGAGTACAGCGAGCAGTACGCCGGCGGGCCGGTGCCGGTGCTGCGCGAGGTCGCCGCGCGGCTGGCCGACGACGGCGCGGTCGCCATCGCGATCGAGAACCAGCTCGGCCTGAAGTACCTGCTCGGCGGCGCGGAGGACCACTACGGCACGTCGTGGGTGGGGCTCGCCGACTACCCGGGTGCCACGCCCGCGCCCCGCACCTGGACCCGCGAGACGCTGGCCGGGCTGCTGGCCGAGGCCGGGCTGGCGGCGCAGCGCTGGCTGCTGCCCTACCCGGACTACAAGCTGCCGCGGCTGGTCCTCGACGAGTCGGCCTTCGACCGCGACGAGCTCGTCGAGAAGCTCGTGCGCGACCCGATCTCGGGTGCGTTCGGCGGCGACGACGCGGCCGTGTCCGGACGGATCCTGCACCGGCTGGCCATGGACGAGGGCATCGCGCCCCTGCTGGCGCCGTCGTTCCTGGTGATCGCCGCGCGCACGGAAGCCGGGCTGGCCGCGTCGGTCGACCCCGGGCTCGCCTGGCTGATCAGCGGCGACCGCCGCCCCGCCTGGCGGCGGGTGCGCAGGCTGGACCCGGACCTCACGCTGCACACCGTCCACCGCGGGCCCGGCGCGCCGGGGTCCTGGCTGCGCCAGCAGCACCTCGACGCCGAGCCGCTGCGGCCGGGACGGCCGCTGGACGCGCTACTGCTCGACGCGATGCGCACCGGCGACCTGGCCGAGACCGGCCGGCTGCTCGGCCTGTGGCGCGACACGTGCACCGCGCGGGCGCGCGCGCTCGACGGCTCGCTCGCCGGCCACCCGTTCCTGCCCCGCCGCGCCGGCGTCGACGTGCTGCCCGCGGACCACCTGGACGTGCACCCGGGCAACCTGATCGTCGGTCCGGACGGCGAGGTCGCCCGGGTCGACCTGGAATGGCTCGCGGGCGACGGCGTCGACGCGGAGCTGGTGCTGCTGCGCGCGCTGGTGGAGCTCGCCAGGGACACGGTGCACGGGCACTGCCCGCACCCGTGGCCGCACACGACGGTGCACGGCGTGCTCACCGAGCTGTGCGCGCTGGCGGGCCTGTCCGGGGCGCTGGCCCGGTGGCCGGAGCTGGTGGCGGCCGAGGCCGCGCTGCAGCAGGAGGTCACCGGCCGGCCGGCGGAGCGGATCGCGGCCGAGCTGGAGAACGACGCGCTCGCCGACCGCGGCGGGCCGC
Source organism: uncultured Actinomycetota bacterium (assembly GCA_963727495.1). GTDB lineage: Bacteria > Actinomycetota > Actinomycetes > Mycobacteriales > Pseudonocardiaceae > Actinophytocola. The sequence goes on from CAVSGQ010000006.1 coordinate 883,050, forward strand.
TGTGGCGGCTGCCCGGCGGCCTGGGCACGCTGCGCGCGGGCGAGGCGCGGCTCGAGGCCGCCGGGCGGCAGCTGGCCGACGCGGCCGACCGGGAACGGCAGCTGCACGCCGAGCTGGACCGGCAGCGCACGCACATCGAGGACCTGACCGATCGCGTGACGCGTGCCGAGCACGGCTGGGCGCAGGCCCGGGCCGAGCTGGACGTCAAGGACGACCGGATCGGCAAGGCCTTCTCCGACCTGTCCGCCGCGGTGTCGGAGGCGACCCGGGCCTGGTCGGCACACGCGGCGAGCGAGGAGTCGCGCGCCGGGGCGCAGGCCGAGGCGGACGCGCTGCGGTCCCGGCTGTCGGCGACCCGGGCGCGGCTGGACGCGCTGGAGAGCTCGACGCTGGTGCGTGCCGCGCACCGGTCGCTGTGGCCGGCGGGCCGGATCGTGCGCGGCGTGCGGGACCTGGTGGCGACCCGGCCCGGCGACGAGCCGGACGGGCTGCTGCGCAGGCTGGGCCGGCGGGCTCCCGGCCTGACCGCGCGGCTCGCCGGCCGCTACCGGCGCGCGGCCGCCCCGGCGCGGGAGGCCGGGCTGCACTTCGACCTGCCGGTGCCGTCCTCGCCGGTGGCGGTGGGCGCCGGACAGGTGGTCGAGCTCACCGGCTGGGTGACGCACGCGGCGGTCGGCGTACGGTCGGTGACGGTGCTCGCCGGGTCCCGCCGGGTGCCGGCCGACCGCGGGCACCACCAGCCGGCGGTGGCTGCGTCGATGCGCGCGGCCGGGGTGCGGACCCCGGACGGCAGCGGGATCGTCGTGCGGATCCCGGTCGCGGCCGCCGACGCGCCCGGCGAGCTGCCGCTGACCCTGTCGGTCGTGCTGGACGACGGCACGGAGCTGACCCGCCCGCTGCCGCCGCTGACCCTGGTGCCGGCCCTGCCGGTGGCGCCGGTCGAGGTGTCCTGGCCCGCGGACGGCCCGCGGGTCGCGGTCTGCCTGGCGAGTTACCGGCCGGACCCGGTGTTCCTCGAACGGCAGCTGGAGTCGCTGCGGGCGCAGAAGCACGCCAACTGGGTGTGCGTGATCTGCGACGACGGCTCGGACGCGGACTCGCTGGCCTCGATCCGCTCGCTCGTCGACGGGGACCGCCGCTTCGTGCTGGTGGCCAACGAGGAGAACGTCGGCTTCTACCGCAACTTCGAGCGCGCGCTGGCCCTCGCGCCCGCCGACGCCGACGCGATCGCGCTGTGCGACCAGGACGACGTGTGGGACCCGGACAAGCTCGACACGCTGCTGGACCGGCTCGCCGACCCCGAGGTGTCGCTGGCCTACGCGGACATGCGGCTGGTCGACGAGCACGACGCGGTGCTCGCGCCGTCGAGCTGGACGCGCAGGCGCAACCAGTGGGAGGACCTGGACGCGCTGCTGCTGCTGAACACCGTCACCGGCGCGGCGAGCCTGCTGCGGGCGGACGTGGTCCGCTCGGTGGTGCTGCCCTTCCCGCCGGGCACTCCGTCGGCCTTCCACGACCAGTGGATCGCCGCGGCGGCGCTGGCGGCCGGCCGGGTGGAGTTCGTGGACCGGCCGCTGCACTCCTACCGCCAGCACGGCACGGCGGTGACCGGCTGGCGCGACGAACGGCTGGACGCGGACCTGCCGCGCCGCCTCGGCTGGCTCCTGCTGGCCGGCCGCGGGTCCGCCGGGCTGCCAGCGGGCAAGGACGCGGAGCTCGAGGCGGTGGCGGAGTTCGAGCTGCGCCGGGTGGCGCAGTTCGCGACCGTGCTGCTGATGCGTGCCTGGCACCGGCTCCCGGCCGGCGTGCGCGAGCGGGTGGCCGAGCTGACCCGGGTGGACCGCGACCCCGCGCCGCTGCTCGCCCGGGCGGTGCGCGCCGGCGGCCGGCGGGCGGACACGGCCGGGGTGGAGCGCCACCTGCTCGCCGCGGCGCTGCGCCGGCGGGCGTTGCGGGGCAGGCGGTTGCGCGTCCCGCCGCTGCCGCCGCACCCGATCGACTGAGGACCGGTACTACACCGTCGCGGGGGCGGGCAGCACCGCGCAGTCGGCGATCACCCAGCCCATCGCGCGCGCGAACGTCTCGGCGGAGAACCACTCGCGGCAGACGTCCAGCAGCGCCGCCTGCAGTTCGGTCCACAGTGGAGCGTCGGTGAGCAGGCGGTCGCACAGCTCGACGAGCTCCGCGGGAGAGCTGCCGATCAGGTGCCGGGCCGTCCAGCCCAGGTGCAGGCCCTCGCCGCCGAGCGGGGTCGTGACGAACGGGAGCCCGGCGGCCATCGAGTCGACGAACTTGAGCTTCACGCCCGCGCCGTAGTGCATCGGGACCACCTGCAGCAGCGCCGAGCCGAGCACCGGCCCCGGCTCGGGGACCTTGCCCACCACGGTGACGCCGTCGGCGCCGTCCAGCGCCAGCACGGCCGGCGACGGGTCGGCGCCGACCACCCGCAGCGTCAGGCCGTCGTGCCGGGAGCGCAGCGCGGGCATGACCTCGCGCACCAGTTCCAGGACCGCGTGCTCGTTCGGCGTCCCCGGGGTGTTGTCGAAGCTGCCGAAGTACACGACGCCCTCGCGGCCGTCCCGGCCCGGGACGTGGTCCGGGACGGTGGCCGGGAAGCAGGCCACGCGCACCGTCGTGTCCGGTGCGACGCGGCGCGCCCACCGCGCCTCCTCCTCGCTCACGCACACCGCCACGTCGGCCCAGGCGAACGCCTGCGTCTCCTCCCTGCGCAGCCGGTCGGCCTCGACCGCGAACCGGCGGCGGCGCGCCACGTCCGCGGTGCGGCCGAAGTGCTGCTCGGGCCTGCGGTGGAACAGCGCCTCGGAGTCGTAGACGCGCACGGCCTGCGGCTGCGACCGGGCGATCACCTCGCCGAGCGCGACGAAGTTGTGCGGCCGGAACACGACGACCACGTCGAACAGGCCGGTCCGCTCCAGCGACCACCGCGCCGGGTCCTCGACGCCCCAGACGACCTCGATCCCCCGGGCCCGCAGCGCCGGGGCGTACTGCTCGGCCCGCTCCGGCGACGCCGCGTAGAACGTCACCCGGCCCCGCGGGTCCGCCGCGCGCCACGCGTCCACCACGGCCATCGTGCGCGGGTCCCCGCGGCCCCGGTCGACCTGCGGCACCCGGTCGTCGATCAGCAGGACCCGGTAGGGCGCCAGCTGGTCGCGCAGCCACCACAGCCGGTGCGGGTTCTCGTCCAGACCGACCACCGGCGCCCGGCGGGCCAGCTCGGCGGGCCAGCGGCCGGCGAACGTCCCGTGGTTGCGCCGCATCAGCTCCCCGGCCCGCGCCGAGGTGCTGCTCCCGTGCCGTGCGTGCACCACCCGCGACGCCGGCTGCACCCAGGTCTGCCGGCCGTGCGCGCGCATGCTCAGCGCGAGGTCGACGTCCTCGAAGTAGGCGATCTCGTAGGCCGGCGAGAACCCGCCCGCCTCGAGGAACGCCGAGCGCCGCACGAGCAGGCACGCCGCCGACGCGTAGTCGACCTCGCGCGGGAACAGGGTCGGCTCGGCGGCGTCGTAGGCGCGGCACCAGCCGTCGCCGCCGATGACGCTGCCGGCCTCCTGCACGCTGCCGTCCGGGTTCAGCATGACCGGGGCGACGGCGCCGACCTCGGGCCGGGAGTCCAAAAAGGACAGCAAGGGCTCGAGCCAGCCCGGGGTGACCTCGACGTCGGCGTTGAGAAAGCAGAGCAACTCGGTGTCGGCCCGCGCCACGCCGAGGTTGCCGCCCGCGCCGAAGCCCAGGTTCGCGCTCATCCGCAGCACCTCGGCGCCGGTCAGGTTCTCGGCGAGCCACTCGCCGGTGCCGTCCGGCGACGCGCTGTCCGCGACGACCACCCGGTAGGGCACGGTGGTGTGCGCGGCGAGCAGCTCCAGGCAGCGCACCACCAGCTCGCGCCCGCCGTAGGAGACGAGCACGACCGTGACGCGCGGGGTCATCCGCGGACCTTCCCGTACGCGTCGCGCAGCGGCCGGGTCCAGCGCACCAGCTTGGTGTGCTGCCAGGCCGCCAGCTCGCGCTCGCACGCCGCCAGCCGCGCGGCCAGCTCCTCGTTGCGCCGGGCGAGCTCGTCGTTCGCGGCGCGCAGCGCGGCCGCCTCCGCGAGCGCGGCGTCCCGGTCGAGCCACGCGCGGGCCAGCGGCTCGGCCAGCCGCCGGCGCTCGGTGAGGATCCGCTGCCGCTGCATCAGGTGCGCGTGCCGCAGCGCCGCGTTCTCCCCGGCCAGCGCGGTGTGCCGGCGGGTGAGCTCACCCTCGCCCGCCGGGCACGCCTGCTCCGCGAGCTCTGCCAACCGGTCGAACGCCGCCGCGACGGCCCGCGCCGCGCCCGGCCGGCCCGGGCCCGCGGCGGCGAGGCTCACCTCGCCGAACGAGGTGAGCAGCTGCTCGTCGAGGCCGAACTCGGCGGCAGGCGCACGATGCCCGCCCGCCGGGTCCACCAGCACCCAGCGGGCACCGGCGCCCGCGGCCGCGGCCGCGGTGTGCTCGTCGGTCGCGATCACCGCACGGGCCGCGGCCAGCACCGCGAGCCGGTCCTCGAGCACCAGGTCAGCCGGCACGCCCGGGAGCGGCGGCGGCGCCACCTCACCCACCGGCAGCACCACCATCGGCAGGCCGAGCCCGGCGAGGGCGGCGAGCTCCGCCGGACCGGGCACCGCGCCCTCGCCCAGCGCCAGCACGGCGTAGTCGCCCTCGGGAAGCACGTCGAGCAGCCGGAGCGCCCGGGCCCGCTCCGGCATCGTCGCGAGATCCACGACGCCGCCGAGCAGGAGTGCCGGGTGCGGCACGAGGTCCGCGTCGACGCCGGCCGCCGCCAGCCTGCCGGCCGACTCCCGGTCGCGCACCGACACCGCGGCCGCCCGGGCCAGCACGGGCACCGGCTCGGCCACCCGGACCGCGAACGGCAGCACCGGATGTGCCGGCTCCGCGTCCGCGCCGAGGCCGTCGGTGAAGAACGTGGCGGCGTCGGCCCGCTCGCCGGGGTAGCGCGCCGCGATCTCGTCCGGGTCCAGCGCGAAGGCGGGGCACAGCACGCTGAGCGTCGACGCCCGGGCCAGCTGCGCCACCCGGACGGCGGACCGGACGCCCAGCGGCTCGGCGACGACGCCGCCGTCGGTCACGCTCGGCCGGTGCCGGCCCAGCGCCGCCAGCAGGGTCGTCCGCCAGCCCGGCAGGCGGTCGAGCAGCTCCCGCTGCACGACCCGGCCGAGCAACTGGTCTCCGAGACCGGGCAGGTCGGCACTGGTCCAGATGGCCACGGCGCCGAGGCCGGGTCGGGTGCTGGGTGCTGGCACGGCGCGACTGTACCCAGCCGCCGGGACCGCCCGGTCACGACCGGCTCTTCGCCCGAACAGTGGGGTTTCCGGCGTGTCGCCGCCCGGCTGCCGGGTACGCGGCGGGAACGGGTCGATCATCGGACGCGTCGCACCCACCGGACCCCAGGAGGCGACAGCTCATGGCGATGCAGATCGTGATCGTGGTCGTGGTGGCCCTCGTGTTCCTCGCCAGGCTCGCCTCGGCGCTCTACGACCGGCCCTCCCGGCCGGACGGCACCGACACCTGACCCCGCTGCTCGGCCAGCAGCATCAGCCCCGCCAGCCCGATGACGAGGCCGGCCAGCACCTTCACGATGTCGTGCACCTGGCCGAGCGGCATCGCGTCCGCGCCGCGGGCGAGGAAGCTGGCGCTGAGCGTGTTGACCATGCCCCACAGGCCCCAGGCGAACGTCGCGCCCGCCCCGGTCCAGGTCAGCGCGACCGGCAGCCAGAACGGCAGCCGCGGCGCGGCGCGGTGCACGAGCACCAGGATCCCGGCCCCCGCGAGCAGGGCCATCAGCCCGTGGACGCCCTCCACCAGGTGGTACGACGTGTCCCGGCCGGCCGCGAACTCGACGGTCAGGCCCAGCGTGCTCCCGGCGGCGTGCGCCAGGTGCAGGGCGGCCGCCGCGAACGCGAGCGCCGCGCCGCCGGCGGCCGCCGCGGCCTGCACCGGATGCGTCGCGCCGCGCGGCACCGCGCCGGTGCGCACGGTGAACACCGGCGCCCACCGCACCCGCGCGTACAGCACGAACGCGAGCAGCAGCGTCACGCCCTGCCAGGTGAAGCCGGCGTAGACCAGCGGCCGCACCCACGGTTCCAGCAGCCGCGGGCCCTCCGGGCCGCCACCGGTGGCGCCGACGGAGACCGCGCCGATCACCGGCATGACGATCGCGACCGGCGCGAGCAGGCCGGTGCCGACCCACATCGGCCCGAGCACCAGCCAGCCGGGCAGCCGCAGGCCCAGGTCGTGCGCGAACGCGAGCGCGAGCAGCACGCCCACCAGGTCCATCCCGGCGGTGACCGCGTTCAGCACGAACAGGCTGCCGTCACCGGCCGCGGACGGGTCGGCGAAGCCGATCGGGCTGCCCGACAGCCACGCCAGCTTGAGCAACAGGTACGGCAGGGCCCCGAGGACGACCGCATAGCCGGCGAGCAGCCGGGTGGTCCGCAGGCGGTCCGGAGCCGGGCGCGAGGTGACGAGAGTGGTCATGGCCCCAGCCTGCTGCGCCGGGACCGCCGCGACGTCCCGCCCGGGTGCCGGGCAGGCCCTACCTGAGAGGGATTCTCACCGGGAGGGGCCTCACAGGGGCAGCGGGATCTTCACCCCGGTCAGGTCCTCGGAGATGGTCCACAGCCGCTTGCCGAGCTCGCGGTCCCGCGCGTCGTCCAGCGGCTCGACGAGGGTCGGGAAGCCCTTCGACTCGCCACGCCCGTCCGGCCCGTAGAACTGCCCGCTGTCCACGTCCGCACCGGTCGCCGCGTACAGCTGCGGCAGCGCGCCCATCTCCGCGTCCTGGGCGAACAGCTTGTTGCTCGCCTTCATCACCAGCTTGCCCACGCCGGTCGGGCCCGAGGACTGGAGGTTCGTCGCCGAGTAGCCGGGGTGCGCGAGCACGCTGCGGATCGGCACCCCGTTGGCGCGTAACCGCCGGTGCAGCTCCAGCGCGAAGACGACGTTGGCCAGCTTGGACTGCGAGTAGAACTTCCCGCGCCCGTAGTCGTTCTCGCCCTGCAGGTCGTCGAAGTGGATGCGGCCGCGCTTGTGCAGGCTGGAGCTGACCGTCACCACGCGGGCGTCCCCAGACCGCGCCAGGCGGTCCAGCAGCAGGCCGGTCAGCGCGAAGTGGCCGAGGTGGTTGACGCCGAACTGCAGTTCGTGGCCCTGCTTGGTGCGGCCGTGCGGGGGCATCATCACGCCGGCGTTGTTGATCAGCACGTCCAGCTCGTCGACGGTGCCGGCGAACTCGCGTACGGAGTCGAGGTCCGCGAGGTCGAGCAGGCGCAGCTCGAGGTCGGCGCCGGGATGGTCGGCCTGCACCTCGTCCAGTGCCCGCCGGCCCTTTTCCTCGTCGCGGGCGGTCATGATCACCGTGGCGCCGAGGCCCGCGAGGTCCCGCACGGTCTCCAGTCCCAGCCCGCTGTTCGCGCCGGTCACGACGAACGTCCGGCCGCTCTGGCTGGAGATGTGGTCGGCGATCCAGCTCGCCGCCGAGGGTTTGTCACCATCAGGTGCACTGCTCATAAGGCATAGATTGCCTCACGGGCGCGCGGTTCACACGATCACCCGGGGCATCGCACCACGTGTCGTGGCCCATAGTGTCCGTTCAGCGGCGAAGAGCAGCCAATACCCACCATTTGGCAGCTAGATCGACGCCAGTCGGCTTAGTAGTTTGAGCCGGTGGAACTGCGTCACCTGGGAGAATCCGGTCTGGTCGTCAGCGTCGTCGGGCTCGGCTGCAACAACCTCGGCCGCCCGGGAACCGCGGCGGAGTCGCTGGCCGGCTCCCGCGCGCTGATCGGCGCCGCGATCGACGCGGGGATCAACCTGTTCGACGTCGCCGACGTGTACGGCGCGCCGCGCGGGCGCAGCGAGGAACTGCTGGGCCAGGCGCTGTCCGGGCGGCGCGACCACGCGGTGATCGCCACCAAGTTCGGCGTGGACATGCAGGGCGCCAACGGTCCGGACTTCGGCGCTCGGGGTTCGCGGCGCTACGTCAAGCGGGCGGTCGAGGCGTCGCTGCGCCGGCTGGGCACCGACTGGATCGACCTGTACCAGCTGCACCGCGCGGATCCGCACACGCCGGTCGAGGAAACCCTTGGCGCGCTGGACGATCTCGTCCGCGAGGGGCTGATCCGCTATGCCGGCGTGTGCAACCTCGCGGGCTGGCAGGTGGCGGACGCGGTGTGGCTGGCCCGCACCAACAAGCTGCTCGCGCCGATCGCCGCGGAGAACCACTACTCGCTGCTGGAGCGGGAGGCGGAACGCGACGTGCTGCCGGCGTGCGAGCGGTTCGGACTCGGTGTGCTGCCGTACTTCCCGCTCGCCAACGGGTTGCTGACCGGCAAGTACCAGCGCGACGTCGAGCCGCCGGCGAACGCGCGGCTGGCCGGCCGGACACGGCTGCTGGCCGACGCGCCGTGGGACCGGATCGAGAAGCTGCGCGCGTTCGCCGACGAGCGGGGCATCGGGATGGCGACGGTGGCGATCGGCTGGCTCGCCGCGCAACGCTCGGTCGGCTCGGTGATCGCCGGCGCGACGACACCGGAGCAGGCAGTCGCGAACGCCGGGGCCGCGCAGTGGCACCCGACCGAGGACGACCTGGTGGCGCTGGACGAGATCTGCCCGCCGGGTCGTCGCTGAGGGTGATCCGGACTCATCCCCCGGACGGACCCCGGAACGGCACCGATGGCGGACGCGCGAGCGGGGGCGCGGCGACCAGGGTGGAGGCATGGAGTTGCTCGCCGCCGCCGGCCTGTTCTTCGCGCTCGCGCTGCTCGCGGCGATCCCGTTGGTGCTGCTGCTGAATATCGGTGGACGGGACCCGGACCGCGACGGCTAGCGTGCGCGGGTGATCGACGGTGATCTGGTCGCCCTGGTGCCGGTGACCGAGGCACACGTTCCCGAGCTGCGGCGGATCCTGCGCGCGCCGGAGGTGTCCGCGCGCTGGGGCGAGGTGGGGCCGGGCTGGCCGCTCGACGACCCGTCGGTGACGTGCTTCGCGGTCGTGGTCGACGGCGAGGTGCGCGGGATGATCCAGTACGGCGAGGAGGAGGACCCGGACTACCGGCACGCGTCGGTGGACGTGTTCCTCGACCCCGCGGTGCACGGCCGAGGCCTCGGCCAGGACACGGTGCGCACGCTCGCCCGGTACCTGATCGGCGAGCGCGGCCACCACCGGCTGGTGATCGACCCCGCGGTGGACAACCAGGTGGCGATCCGGTGCTACGAGAAGGTCGGCTTCCGCCCGGTCGGGATCATGCGGCGCTACGAGCGCGACCGCGACGGCGGCGGTTGGCACGACGGGCTCCTGATGGACCTGCTGGCCGACGAGCTGACGTGAGCACCCGTTAACCTCTGTGTCGCGGACGTGCGGAGGAAGGGGACGGGAATGCGGGTCAGCGGGACGGCGGCGATCGTGACCGGCGGTGCCTCCGGGTTGGGCGGCGCCACGGCGCAAGCGCTTGCGAAGAACGGCGCGCGGGTCTATGCCTTCGACCTGCCGGCCGCGATCGAGCGGGCGCCCGCGGTCGAGGGGATCAGCTACGTCGCGGCCGACGTGACCGACCCGGAGCAGGTCGCCGCCGGTGTCGACACGGCGGCCGGCTCGGACGAGCCGCTGCGCATCGTGGTGAACTGCGCCGGCATCGGGCCGTCCGCGAGGATCCTGTCCCGCAAGGGCCCGCACGACCTTCGGCTGTTCCGCAAGGTCGTGGAGATCAACCTGATCGGCACGTTCACCGTGCTGACCCTGGCGGCGGAGGCGATCGCCCGCACCGAGCCGGACGCGGACGGGCAGCGCGGGGTGGCGATCAACACGGCGTCGATCGCCGGGTACGAGGGCCAGATCGGCCAGGCGGCGTACGCGGCGTCGAAGGGCGGGGTGATCGGCCTCAACCTGACGGCCGCGCGCGACCTGGCGTCGTCGGGGATCCGGGTGATGACGATCGCACCGGGCATCGTGGACACGCCGATGCTGGCCACGGTCGGCGACGAGTTCCGGGCGGCGCTCGCGGAGGGCGTGACGTTCCCGAAGCGGCTGGGCCGCGCGGAGGAGTTCGCGAGCCTGGCGCTGTCGATCATCGCGCACGACTACCTGAACGGCGAGGTCATCCGGATGGACGGCGCGCTGCGGATGGCCCCGCGCTAGACCCGCGCCGCATGCCCGGGAGCCGTCAGAGGTCGCCGACGTAGGGGATGGCGTCGATCTCCGGGGAGGTCATCCAGCGGCGCAGCGTCAGGGTGGCGTGCACGTCGTCCTCGTTGTACTCCAGGAGGCGGCGGCGCTGGGTGGCGTCGGGCGGGGCGCCGTCCATGCCGACGGCGTCGCGGTACCAGCGCATCGAGTTCTCGCCGCTGGCCTCCGGGTCGCGCCAGGTGAAGCCGGCCGCGGGGGCGATCGTCTTGAGGCCCTTGCCGCGCGAGCACAGGAAGTGGTCCCGGACGCTGCCGAACAGGTCGCACCAGGCGTCCGAGGTGATGAACGCCTGCACCTGCTCGGTCGTCGGGATGCCGGGCTTGCCCGCGAACCGCCGCGCCGAGGACAGCAGCCAGCGGTTCTCCGCCAGCTCGTTGTAGCAGTACGCCCGGAAGCTCAGGCCCCGCGCACTGGCCCGCAGCCGGATGAGCGTCAGCCACTGCCAGAACCCGGCGAACGAGCGGGCCTCGTCGTCGGTCGGCAGCGGTTCCCAGGTGGCGAACGCCCGGTAGCCCGGCGCCTCGCCGACGTCGGCACCGGACAGCAGGCGCCCCACAGGTAGGAACCCGAGTCGCCGAAGCTCTCCATGTCCACGTCGACCTCGACGTCCGCGCGGGGCACGACGATCTCCGGCACGCGGCGGACCACCGTGAGGTCCGCCAGCCACGCCTTCGCCAGGCCGACCGCGTCGGTGAGCGGCATGCCGGTCGGCGGCAGCGACTCGTCGTTCGGGTCGAGGCGGGCCAGGTCGTCGACGGTGCGCACGCCGGCCGCGCGCAGCGTCGCCGCCTCCTCGCCGCGTACCACCAGGCTCACGTCCCGCGCGCCCTGCAGCTCGACCTGGCACACCGGCCACCACGGGCAGGTGCGGCACTCCACGATCCGCGACGGCTGGGCCAGCGCCGCGCCGCCCGACGCGGCGGTGGTCGCGATGGCCAGCCGGTCGGCGAAGCGGGCGTCGTACTCGTCGAGCGCACCGCGGCCGCCGGGCCAGGTCGGCGCGTCGAGGTCGTGCCAGACCACCACATCGCCGTCGAGGCCGATGACCCCGCCCACCGACTCGCCGTTCGCCCGGCCGCAGGCCTGCAGCAACCGGTAGGTGTGCGCGAGGCGCAGCTGGTCGCGGGGCTGCGGGCGGACCCGGCGCGCCGGGTCGGTGGCGCGGGTGGACGGCAGCGGGCTCGCCAGCGGCGAGGTCTGCGCGCCGGTGCCCGGGTCGCTCACCTTGTGCCGCACGACCAGCACCGGGACGTACCCGCCGCCGGACGCGACCAGCAGGTCGATGGCACCGCGCCGGCCGCCCGGGTGGTCGCGGGGCAGCTGCGCGGCCCAGATGAACGGCGCGCCCTCGTCCATCGCCCGCAGGGTGAGCTGCTCGCGCTCGGTGGCGCGGTGGTCGGGGCCGCGCGGGATCTCCGTCCAGTGCGCCTCGCCGACCAGGCCGGCGATCTCGTCGGCGATCGACCGGCGGTGCGCCGCGGCGTCGGCCTTGCGCTGCTCGGCGGTGGGATCGGGCGGCGCGGTGACCGTGTCCAGCATGGTCGGGTCGTGCTCCAGGTGCACCCGGCGCCGGCAGCGGGTCACCACACCAGCGTCGAGCAGCACCGAAATCGTCACGTTTCGCAGTTTAGGCGGACCCACCGACAGAACACGGCAGGTAGCCGCCGTGCTCCCGACCTGGTCGCCAAGTAGGTTCTTCGCATGGCACTCAGGAAGCGCGGGCCGGACGCCGTGCCGGGCGAGCCGCGGTTCACCCCGAAGAAGGCGAAGAACGCGCTCGCGGTGGCCAAGATCGTCGGCCCCGCCGTCATCCCGCTGGTCGCTCCCGTCGTGCTCCGCGCGTTCGGCGAGGCCCGGGACCGGATCGACCGGATGAAGGCCCGCCGGCTGGGTGTCGCGGTCGGCGACCTCGCGCAGTACTCGGGCCGCGGTGGCGCGCTGCACGCCCGGATCAGCGGCGTGGCCGAGGCGATCGCCGAGCTGCGCGACCGCCCGGACGCCACCGCGGAGGACCGGACCTACGCCGGCCGGTCCGAGACCACGCTGCGCCAGCTGACCGCCGCCGTGCGCGCGGCCGAGCGGATGCCCTCCGCCCGGCGCCGCGCCGCCCACCGCGCCGTCGCCACCGAGCTCGACGAGCTGGAGCAGCGCCTGCTGACCCGGCTGGGTCTCTAGCCCTTACGTGATCCGAACAGAACGCATGCGGTTCGCTCACCTCGCCCCGGCACCGTGACGGTCGTCAGGGAAGTCCACGAGAGGAGCACCATGAACCGGACGTCGAAGATCGTCGTGGGGGGATCGGTCACCGCGGCGGTGCTGTTCGGCGGCACGGCCGTGGCCATGGCACAGGGGGAACCGTCCAGCGATCCGGCCGAGCCGGCGCCGGTCACCATCACCTTGAGCCCGGAGCAGGTCAGCCGCCTGTGCGAGACCCGGCTGCCGAGGATCGAGAAGCGGGTGGACCGGCTCGTCGAGCGGATCACCGGCGACGAGAACACCCGCGGCTCGGCCGCCTGGCTGCGCGCCCGCGCCGACCGCGAGCGCGACGCCGGCCGGGAGACCACCGCGCAGGTGCTCGACGAGCGCGCGGACCGGCGCGAGGGTCACGTCGACCAGCTCAACCAGATCAAGCAGTGGCTGGACGACTTCAGCGGCGAGCACTGCGGGCCGGCCAAGTGAGGCGGGCACGGATCGTCGCGCTGGTGGCCGTGCTGCTGCTCGGCGGCTGCCGGGGCGGGCTCGGCGCCGGGTCCGGGTCCGGCGGCGGCACGCCCGGCGACGGCGGCCCGGGTGGCTCGGGCACCTCGGTCGAGCAGCAGTTCGACGACATCGAGTCCACGCTGAACTCGATCGAGTCCGAGATGTCCGACGACTGAGGCGGTCGCCAGGAGGTGGTGCATGCCCGACGAGCGTGGGCTGGTGCTGGTCGTCGAGGACGACGCGGCCATCGCCGACCTGGTGAGCCGGTACCTGCGCCGGGACGGGTACGGCGTGCACCTGGCCACGGACGGGGAGGCGGCGCTGGCGGCCGTGCGCCGGCTCCGCCCGGTGGCGGTGGTGCTCGACGTCGGGCTGCCCAGGCTGGACGGCATCGAGGTCTGCCGGGCGATGCGGGCGGCCGAGGACTGGACGCCGGTGCTGTTCGTGACCGCGCGTGACGACGAGGTCGACCGGGTGCTCGGGCTGGAGCTGGGCGCGGACGACTACGTGACGAAGCCGTTCAGCCCGCGCGAGCTGGTGGCCCGGGTGCGTTCGGTGCTGCGCCGCTCGGCGGGCCGGCCGGCGAGCGAGGTGCTGGAGATCGGCGCCACCCGGGTGGACGTCGGCGAGCGGCGGGTCTGGACCGACGGCCGCGAGGTGTCGCTGACGTCCACGGAGTTCGACCTGCTGGCGGCGCTGATGCGGCGGCCGCGCCAGGTGTTCGAGCGGGCGCAGCTGCTGTCCATGGTGTGGGGCTACGAGGCCGCGGCCGGCACCCGGACCGTGGACGTGCACATCGCGCAGCTGCGGGCGAAGCTCGGCCCGGCGAGTCCGATCAGGACGGTGCGGGGCGTGGGGTACTCCGCGGACCGGCCGGCATGAGCAGGCGGCCGTCCTCGCTCGCGGTACGGACCACCGCGCTGTGCCTCGCGGTGGCGGGGGTGATGGCGCTGGTCGCGGGCGGGATCTCGGTGCGGCTGGTGGGCACCGCCTCGCGGGAGATCTCCCAGCAGATGCTCGCGGCGCAGGCCGACGTGATCGCCGCGCAGCTCTCGGAGACGCGGCTGATCGCGAGGCGGCTGACCGAGATCCTGCGGGGCGAGGGGGTCGACGTCGTCCGGCGCGGGGCCACGGGCGGCCTCATCGGCACCGACCGGGACGCGGTGCAGGCCGCGCGGCGGGCGGGCCTCGAACGGGTCGCCGAGGACCGCCCGCTGCACGGCAGCGCCCGGGTGAACGGCGCGGTGCTGCTGGTCGAGGGCCGGACCGTCTCCGGACGGACCGTGATCGCGCTGGTCGGGAAGGTCGCCACGGCCGAGGGCACCGGGAAGCGGCTGATCAGGAACGTGGTGTTCGCGCTGGGGGTCGGCCTGCTCGTCGCGGCCGGGGCCGGGTGGCTGCTGGCGCGGCGGCTGGCCGGCCCGCTGCGGCGCACCGCCGCGGTGGCCTCGGCGTTGAGCCACGGGCGGCGTGACCTGCGGGTGCCGCCGGAGGGGCCGCGCGAGCTGGTCGAGGTCGGCGAGTCGATCAACACGCTGGCGAACGCGCTGGCCTACAGCGAGGCGCGGCAGCGGGAGTTCCTGCTGTCGGTCTCGCACGAGCTGCGCACGCCGCTGACCGCGGTGACCGGGTTCGCCGAGTCGCTCGCCGACGGCGTGGTGACCGGCGACGAGGTGCCCGAGGTCGGCCGGGTGATCGGGCAGGAGGCCGGGCGGCTGAACCGGCTGGTCTCGGACCTGCTGGACCTGGCCCGGCTGGGCGCGGACGACTTCCGGCTGGACATCGTGGACGTGGACCTGGCGATGCTGGTCGCGGAGTCGGCGCAGGTGTGGCACGCCCGGTGCGCGGCCGCCGGGGTGGCGTTCGCGGTGGAGGCGCCGGCGCACCCGGTGCCGGTGCGCGCCGACCCGCGACGGCTGCGGCAGGTGGTGGACGGGCTCGCGGAGAACGCGCTGCGGGTGACGCCCGCCGGCGCGCCGATCGTGCTGGCCCTGCGGCCCGCGCCCGGCGCGGTGGTCCTGGAGGTGCGTGACGGCGGGCCGGGGCTGTCCGAGGCGGACTACCGGGCGGCGTTCGACCGGGGCGTGCTGCACGCGCGGTACGAGGGGGTGCGGCCGGTCGGCACCGGGATCGGGCTGGCGCTGGTGCACGGGCTCGTGACGCGGATGGGCGGGCGGATCGAGGCGGGCCCGGCCGCGGAGGGCGGTGCCCGGTTCACCGTGACCCTGCCACCGGGGCCGCCGGGTCCGGACGTCACGCAGCCGCTGGCCAGGCCCTGACGGGTCTACTGCGAGGAGTGCTCGTCGGTGGCCAGGGGCGGGTGGCCGAGATCCGCCCGCATCAGGTCGAGGAGCCGCCGGCGGATCTCGCGGACGCTGAAGTCCTCCTCGCCCCGCTCCGCCCGCCCGGCCCGTTCCCGCAGCGCGAGCCGGAGCTCCTCGGCGGCGTCGCGGACCTGCGGCGGGCAGACCAGCTGGAGCTCGTACATGGCGGTGTTGAACTCCAGCCGCAGGCCACGCATGGTGGTGATCGCCAGGGCACGCTCGGCGGGATCGCCCGCATCGCCGCCGGACGCCCGTGGCAGCCCGCGGACGTGCCGGACGGCGTTGACGACCCGGTCGCACACGCCGAACAGGTTGATGTAGGCCCGCCGCTTGTGCTCCAGCTCGACCCGGCGGCTCTGGTGGCGCAGGCCGTTCGCGCCGGTCCAGACCGTCGCGGCGATGCCGGCCAACCCGACGACCGCGGTGCTCGCCGTGCCCACCCAGTCCACGGCCGAATTGTGGCAGGACGTGCCGGGCCGGCACCGCCGCCGGTCAGGTGGCGGTCAGGGTGAACGAGACGTTCAGCTTCGCCTCGCCGGCCAGCTGCGGGGCGATCAGGTGCCAGGTCACGGTGAGCTTCCGGCCGGGGGTCAGCTCCGCCGGGACGTGCAGGCCCATCGCGAAGCGGACCGACCCGTGCGCCGGGACCGAGCGCACCGCCCGGCAGTTCAGCCGGTACGGGCCGCCATCGTTGATCGCCTCGACGGTCGCGTCGCCCTGGGAGAAGCGTTCCTGGTAGTAGCCGGGGCACGGGTCGAGCGGGACTGCCCTGCCCGTCGGGTTGGCCAGGCGCACGTGGAACGTGGCGAGCTCGCCGGGCCGGGCCGTGGCGACCGGTTCGACGGCGGCGGTCAGGCCGCCCAGCGGGGAGTCCATCACGGTCTCCTCGGCCGGCTCGTCGAAGACATCCGTGGACAGGAACGAGCCGTTGTCGGGGTGGGTCTCGCCGGTGGGGCCGCACGGCGGGACCTTGTCCGAGGTCATCGGGGCGCGCAGCGTGCCGCCGCCCTCCGGCAGGGTGATCGCCAGCTCCAGCGAGCCGTTCGTCGGGGTGCAGAACGGCGCGCTCCAGTCCAGCCGCAGCTCGGCCGACTCGCCCGGCGGCACGACCGTGACGCGCTCGGCGGCCTCGTCGGTCACGCCGTTCGAGTAGCCGATCGGCACCTCGCCGTCGCGGTCGCGCAGCCGCGCGTCCACCTCGCCGCGCAGCCGGCAGGTCCGCTCGCCGGTGTTGGTCACCCGCACGAACCCGATGAGCTTGACCGGCTCCCGGCGCGGCACGTCCTCGCCGCCGGTGCCCGGGACCAGCCAGGACGGCGGCTCACCACGCAGCTCGTCCGCGTGGCACGGCCCGGCGTCCGGGTCCACCCGCCGCTGCCGGGGCGGCGTGGTGAACTCGTCGGGCCCGGCCGGCTCCTCGACCCAGGGCACGGTGCCGTCCGGCAGCAGGGTCGCGGGCGCGGACACGGTGGGCGGTGGCGGCGAGGGCATGGTGCCCGCCGGTGCGCGCGAACCGCACGCGGTCGCCGCGAGGACGGGCAGCAGGGCCACCACCGGCAGCAGTCGTCGCACCACGGTTGGTCAGTATGCCCCGCCGCCGGCCTCCGCAAGGCCGGAAGCGAGCACCTCGGCCAGGTGCACGGCACGCCGGTCGCTGCCCTGCGCCACCTGGGTGCGGCAGCTGAACCCGTCGGCCAGCACCAGCGTCTCCGGCGGCGCGGCGCGGACCGCCGGCAGCAGGGTCTGCTCGGCCAGCGCCTGGGACACCGCGTAGTGACCGCGCTCGAAGCCGAAGTTGCCGGCCAGCCCGCAGCAGCCCGACGGCACACGTGTGGCATCCACGCCCGCCCGGGCCAGCAGGGCGGCGTCGGCGTCGAAACCCAGCGTCGCGTGCTGGTGGCAGTGGACCTGGGTGATCGCCGTCCGCGGCACCACCGGCGGGGACCACTCCGGCGCGTGCTCGGCGAGGAAGCCGGCCAGGGTGAAGCTCCGGTCGGCAAGCGCTTTCGCCCGGGCGTCGCCGGTCAGCTCCGGGACGTCGCCCCGCAGCGCGGACAGGCAGCTCGGCTCCAGGCCGACCACCGGCGTGCCGCTCGCCAGCTCGGGCTCCAGCACGCGCAGGCTGCGCCGCATCACCCGGCGGGCCACCGACAGCTGCCCGGTCGACACCCAGGTCAGCCCGCAGCACACCGAACCGCGCGGCAGCACCGGGTCGAACCCGGCCGCGCGCAGCACCCGCGCCGCGGCGAGGCCGACCTGCGGGGCGAAGAAGTTGGTGAACGTGTCCGGCCACAGCACCACCCGCCGGCCCGACCCCGGCCGGCCGGTGCTCCCGGGTGAACGGCCGGCGCGCGACCCGCGGCAGCGCGCGCTCCGGCGCGATCCCGCCCAGCCGCTTGAGCAACGCGGCCGGCCCGCGCGCGGACATCACCGCGTTGGCCGGCCGCGGCATCCGCGACGCGAGGCGCAGCCACAGCGGCAGCCAGCCCATCGAGTAGTGCGACGCCGGGCGCAGCCGCCGCGCGTAGTGGTGGTGCAGGAACTCCGCCTTGTAGGTCGCCATGTCCACGTTGACCGGGCAGTCGCTCGCGCACCCCTTGCAGGACAGGCACAGGTCGAGCGCGTCGCGCACCTCGGTGGAGCGCCAGCCGTCGGTGATCACCTCGCCGGCGAGCATCTCGTAGAGCAGCCGTGCCCGGCCGCGGGTGGAGTGGCGCTCCTCGCCGGTGACCCGGAAGCTGGGGCACATCACCGCCCCGTCGCCGCCGTGGTTGCGGCATTTCGCCACCCCGATGCAGCGCCGCACGGCCTGGGAGAAGTCGCCGCCGTCGTGCGGGTAGCCGAACTCGGTCAGCACCGGCAGCGGCTTCAGCGCCGCGAACCGCAGGTTCTCGTCGATCCGGTACGGGCGCACGATCATGCCCGGGTTCATCCGCCCGTCCGGGTCCCAGACCGCCTTGAACCGCTCGAACAGCGCGATCATGTCCGGCGAGTACATCCGCGGCAGCATCTCCGCGCGCACCTGGCCGTCGCCGTGCTCGCCGGACAGCGTCCCGCCGTGCCGGGCGACCAGGTCCGCGCCCTCCTCGATGAACCGCCGGTAGGCCGCGACGCCGTCGTCGTGGGTGAGGTCCCAGTCGATCCGGATGTGGATGCAGCCCTCGCCGAAGTGGCCGTAGGTCAGCCCGCGCAGCCCGTGCCGCTCCAGCAGCGCGCGGAACTCCCGCAGGTAGCCGCCGAGCCGCTCGGGAGGCACCGCGGTGTCCTCCCAGCCGGGCCAGGCCTCCGAGCCGTCGGCCATCCGGGTGGAGATGCCCGAGCCCTCCTCGCGCAGCCGCCACAGGGCGCGCTGCTGCGCCGGCTCGGTGTAGACGCCGTGCGGCACCGCCAGCGCCGCCGCGATCGCGGCGGCCGCACCGGCGGCCCCGGCCCCGTCGTCGCCGCCGACCTCGACGAACAGCCACGCGCCGCCCTCGGGCAGCTCCGGGCGGCGGTCCGCGCTGCGGGCGTCGCGCAGCGCGAGGATGCGCTCGTCCATGCTCTCCACGGTCAGCGGGCGGTGCGGCAGGATCGCCGGCACCGCGTCGGCGGCGGCGACGTCGTCACCGAAGCCGAGCACGAGCAGCGCCCGGGCCGCCGGCACCGGGGCGAGCCGTACCGTCGCGCCGAGCACGACGACGCAGGTGCCCTCGGTGCCGACGAGCGCCTTCGCGATGTCGCGGCCGTGCTCGGGCAGCAGCTGGTGCAGCGGGTAGCCGGACACCTGGCGGCCGAGCTTGCCGAGCTCGGTGCGCAGCAGCGCGAGGTTGCCGTCGGCCAGGTCGCGCAGCGCCGCGTGGATCTCGCCGACCCGGCCCGGCTGCGCGGCGAGCCGGTCGAGCTCCCCGGCGCCGGCCGCGCCGACGGTGAGCCGGGTGCCGTCGTAGAGCAGGACGTCCAGCTCCACCACGTTCTCCAGCGTGGTGCCCCAGGCCACCGAGTGCGACCCGCAGGAGTTGTTGCCGATCATGCCGCCGAGCGTGCAGCGGCTGTGCGTCGACGGGTCCGGGCCGAACGTCAGGCCGTGCGCCGCGGCCGCGGCCCGCAGGTCGTCGAGGATCACGCCCGGGCCGACCCGGGCGGTCCGCGCCCGCGGGTCGATGGCGTGGATCCGGTCCAGCCGGGACAGGTCCAGCACCAGGCCGCCGCCGGTGGCGTTGCCGGCCAGGCTGGTGCCGCCGCCCCGCGCGACGATCGGCACGCCGTGCTCGCGGGCCGCGGCCACCGCCGCCACCGCGTCGTCGGCGTCCGCGGCGACCACCACCGCGACCGGCACCTGGCGGTAGTTGGAGGCGTCCATTGTGTACAGCGCCCGGGTCCCGGCGTCGAAGCTGACCTGGCCGGACACGGTTGCGGTCAACCGGCGTTCGAGACCTTCAACGTCCACTGTGGACCCTCCTGGCGGTCGCTGGCGGGTCCACCGTAGCTAGCCGCGCAGCGTCTGGGCGATCGTGCTCGAGATCGGCGTCGTCGTCCCGGCCGATCAGCGCCCGCAGGTCCCCGGGGGTGTGCGCGAGCGTGCCGGCCGCGATGTTCTGGTCGAGCGCGACGACGAACCCCGCCACCTCCTCCGGCATCCCGGTCCCGACCAGATGCGCCCGGTGCTCCCCGGGCGTGAGATCACGGTAGGCGACCGGGCGGCCGGCCAGCGCGGCGATCTGCTCGGCGAGCTCGGCGAAGCTCCACGCGGTGTCGCCGGTCAGCTCGTAGATCCGGTTCTCGTGGCCGGTGCCGGTGAGCACCGCGACCGCCGCGGCCGCGAAGTCGGCCCGTGCGGCGCTGGCGACCCGGCCGGCGCCGGCGCTGCCGACGATCTCGCCGGTGGCGGCCGCGGTGGCGATCGTGTCGAGGTAGTTCTCGTGGTACCAGCCGTTGCGCAGGAACGTGAACGTCAGCCCGGCGTCGCGGACGAGCTGCTCGGTCGCCCTGTGCTCGGGGGCCAGGACGAGCTCGGTGGTGTCCGCGTGCGGCGCGCTGGTGTAGACGAGGTGCCCCACGCCGGCCCGCTTGGCCGCGTCCACGACCGCGCCGTGCTGGCGCACCCGCTCGCCGACGGCGTCGCCGGAGATCAGCAGGACCTTGTCCGCGCCGTGCAGGTCGAGGGTCTCCGGGCGGTCGTAGTCGAACTCGCGGACCTCGACGCCCAGGTCGGCGGCCTTCGCCGGGTTGCGCGCGGCGGCGACCACCTCCGCGCGGCCGGCGAGGGCGCCGATGACGAGCCGGCCGAAGTGGCCGGTGGCTCCGGTGACGACGATCATGCCTACACTTCCCATCGGTAAGTACTTTCTCTTGGTTAGTACTACCATAGAGCGTATGGCGAGCTCCGTCGACAAGGTGCTGTTCGACGTGTTCGAACGGGAGTGCCCGTCCCGGGCGACGCTCGAGCACGCCACCGGCCGCTGGGGGCTGCTGGCCCTGGTGGCGCTGCTGGACGGGACGATCCGGTTCAACGCGCTGCGCCGCCGGGTGAGCGGGATCAGCGAGAAGATGCTCAGCCAGACGCTGCAGGCCCTGGAGCGCGACGGCCTGGTGCTGCGCGAGGCGCGGCCGACGATCCCGCCGCACGTCGAGTACAGCCTCACCGCCGTCGGCCGGGACGTCGCGGCCAAGCTGCTCGAGCTGATCGAGCTGCTGGAGGGCCGGATGCCCGAGGTGATGGCCGCGCGGGCGGTCTACGACGCGCGTTAGAGGCCGCGCACATAGGTTGGTGGATGCCCGCCGTGATCGAGGTGGATGCGTCGTGGTGCCGCGCACGCGTCGGCGTACTGGACCGTACTTCGATGCGTGCGCGGTGCCGCGAGGCGCCGCCTCGGCGCGACGGGCGCCGCCGTGCCTCTGTGCGCGGCCTCTTGGGCGGTGCCGGGTCCGGGAACGGTTGTCGAGGAATGCGCAGTTCGCCGGACCCCCGGGTCGGCGGGTTCCCCCACCGGTGGACCGGAATAGGCTAGCCAGACATGGGCCGACGGACGACCGACCGAGCGCCGGGCGCGCGGGGTTGGCTGCTGGCCTCCTGCTCCGCCGCGCTGGCCGTCGCCGCGCACGGGACCGCGGGCGGGGAGCTGGCCGACTCGGCACTCACGGTCCTGCTCACCACCCTGCTCGCCTGGGGCGGCGCCGCGCTCGCCCGGCGCGGCGGGCTGCTGACGGTGACCGCCACGCTCGGCGCCACCCAGGCCGCCCAGCACCTGCTGCTCACCGCCATCGGCAACAGCGCGCACATGCCGGGCACGGCCCCGATGCCGGTCGACGGCTGGCTCATGTTCGCCACCCACTCGGTGGCCACCCTGCTCGCCGCGGCGCTGCTGATGCGCGCCGACTCCGCGCTCGCCGCCTGCCGCGCTGCGGTCGAATGGCTGGTCGGCCGGCTGCAGGCGCTGTGCCCGGCGCCGCACGTCGACACCGCCGCCACCACGGCCGCCACGAGCGTCCCGGCCCGCCCGGGCGAGCTGCTCGAGGTGCTGTTACGCCAGGTCAGCCCACGCCGGGGACCGCCGGTCCGCTCCTGAACCGCACACATCCCCACCGGCGTACCCGAGCACGGGTACGCCGTATCCCCCAATTCTCAGGAGCACTACACGCATGTCCACCAACGGGTTCAAGCGCGCCGGTGCGGCGATCGGCGTCGCCGTCGCCACCGGCGCCGCCCTGCTGCTCGGCAGCGGGGTCGCCTCCGCGCACGTGACCGCACGGGTCATCGGCGAGTCCGCCGCGCAGGGCGGTTACACCAAGATCACCTTCCGGGTGCCGAACGAGGACGAGAAGGCCGGCACGGTCAAGCTGGAGGTCCAGCTGCCGACCGACACGCCGATCGCCTCGCTGCGCACCCGGCCGATGCCGGGCTGGAAGGCCCAGATCACCATGACCAAGCTGGACAAGCCGGTCGAGGTGCACGACGCCGACGTGACCGAGGCGGTCGGCAAGGTGACCTGGACCGCCGACCCCGGGGTGCGGATCAACCCCGGCGAGTTCCAGGAGTTCGAGGTCTCCGGCGGCCCGCTGCCCGAGACCGACCAGCTCGTCATGCCGACGTTCCAGACCTACGACAGCGGCGAGGTCGTGAAGTGGGACGCGCCGCCGCCGGCCGAGGGCGCCGAGGAGCCCGAGCACCCGGCGCCGGCCATCGCGCTGTCCGCGGCGGGTGAAGGCGACGACCACCACGCGGCCGCCCCGGCGGACGACGCGGCCACCGAGAGCCACGACGTGCAGACCGCGGCCGCGGAGTCGACCAGCGACGACACCGCCCGCTGGCTCGGCGGTGCCGGACTGGTCGTCGGCGCGCTCGGCCTCGGCTTCGGCGTCGGCGCCACCATGCGGGCCCGCCGCGCGGTGGCGAAGGCCGGCGACGGGTCATGAGAAGGCTCGCCGCCGTCCTCGTCCTGGCCTGCCTGGCACTGCTGGGCCTGGCGACCCCCGCGTTCGCGCACAACACCCTGGTCGCCAGCAACCCGGCCGACCAGGCGACGGTGCAGGACAGCCCGGCCGGCGTCGAGCTGACGTTCGACCAGCCGGTGCAGAAGGGCGAGGGGCTCAACACCATCACGGTGACCGGTCCGAACGACACCGGCTGGAAGACCGGCCCGGTGGACGTCGCCAGCAACGTGGTGAGCGCACCGCTCGACGAGCTCGGACCGGCCGGGGACTACCGGATCGCCTACCGGATCGTCTCGGCCGACGGGCACCCGGTCTCCGGTGAGGTGCGCTTCACGCTGGCCGACGCGGGCAACGGCACCGCCACGAAGGTGACGGCGACCGAGGAGGACGGCGGCGGGCTGCCGATCTGGGTGTGGATCGCCGGCGCGGCCGTGCTGCTCGGCGCCGGGCTCACGGTGGCCCTGCGCATCGGGGGCACGCAGTCCCGATGACCCAGGCCCGGGCCACCGCGTCCGCCCGCTACCCCCTGGTCCTCGCGGCGCTGCTCGCGGCGCTGGCCGGCACCCTCGTCGGCCTCGCGCTCACCGCGACGCCGCCGGTGCCGGGGGTGGCGGAGCCGGGCGCGGTGGTCCGCCACGGGCTGCCGGTCGTGCGGGTGCTGCTCGACCTGGCCGCGGTGGCCACGGTCGGGCTGAGCCTGCTGCCGATCCTGGTCGGCTTCGACCGGCCGAGGCACGCCGGGGCGGCGCTGGCCGTGGCCCGGCGTGCGGCCGCCGCGGCCGCGCTGGTGTGGGCGTTCGCCGCCCTGCTGGTGCTGGTGCTGGAGACCGCCGAGGTGCGGCCGGGCGTCGGCGTCTCACCGGCCGCCGTGGTCGAGTACGTGCGCGAGGTCGGCGCCGCCAAGGCGCTGGTGTTCGTCGCGGGCGTGGCGCTGGTGTCGTTCGGCCTCGGCATCGCCTCGGTGCGGCTCGGCGACGCGGTCCCGGCCGAGCTGCGCGCCGCGGTGGCGCTGTTCGGGCTGCTGCCGCTGCCGGCCACCGGGCACGCCACGAACATGCGGTGGCGCGACCTCACGATGATCTCCCTCGAACTGCACGTGCTCGGTGCCGTCTGCTGGACCGGCGGGCTGGC
This sequence comes from uncultured Actinomycetota bacterium, assembly GCA_963727495.1. Taxonomy (GTDB): domain Bacteria; phylum Actinomycetota; class Actinomycetes; order Mycobacteriales; family Pseudonocardiaceae; genus Actinophytocola. Next base: position 906,857 of record CAVSGQ010000006.1, read on the forward strand.
GGCCGTGGTGGTGCTGCTCGCCGCCAACCGCTCGCTGCTCGCGGCCGCGCTGCCCCGGTTCTCCCGGCTCGCGACCGTCTGCCTGGTGGTGGTCGCGGTGACCGGCCTGGTCAACGCGGTCAGCGAGCTCACCGCGAACCACGCCCTGCTCGACGCGCTGTTCGGCACCGGGTACGGCGTGCTGGTGCTGCTCAAACTCGGGTGCCTGGTGCTGCTCGCCGCGCTCGGCGGCAACATCCGCTTCCGGCTGCTGCCGGCGATCACGCGGCACCGGCGCACCGCGCTCGTCGGCTGGGCGGCGCTCGAGCTGTCGGTGATGGGGCTCGCGTTCGGGTTCGCCGTCGTGCTCAGCCGTGCCCCGGTGACGTAGTACGCCGTAGCGGTCCGCGAGGTTGCATGTTCGGTCGGGCCTAAACGGCGAACGGCCGTCCGGGACCGCTCGTCGCGCTCGGTGAGTGTGCGCTAGGCCACACGGACTCAGCAGGTCGCCAGAATGGCGCAACGCCGAACGGTCAGTCCCGTTCGGTGAACTGCGCCGAGGAGAGGCTCGACCGGCGGCGGATGACGGCGATCCGGGACACGTGCCCGCTGCCGCGGCGCTCGAGTTCGCGGCGGCTGATCCAGCCGGCCGCGTGGTGACGGTAGGCCTGGGACAGCAGGACCAGTTCGGCCAGGAAGTCGGCGGCTCTGTGCCGGCTCTCCTCCGGGAGGCGGGTCATCAGGGGAAGGTGATCCGCGACCATCTGGTCGAGCATCCGGGCAGAGGCCAGCGCGCGCCGTGCGCGTCGACCCTGCTTGGTCACCTGCCTGCGCCTAGCCACCGGCATAAAAGCACCTCGATCGGGGAACGGGAGGGGCTAGCTCGACCGAGCGTAGCGTGCTCATCCCGAACGTCCACTCTGCCCCGTCACCCGATCGAGTGAACTTGCGGCTGACCTGGGGAAACGCTTCGGTGAGCGCGACACGCCCACCCGGTCTTTCGCCACCCGGCGACGCAGCGTTACGCCACAGTGGACCCCTGCTGGGCCGAACGGATCACGTGTACCTCGCCCATCTGGCCGAGGTGTCTCCGTGGCGCGCGTCGGTGAGCCTGCGGAACAGCTCCGGACGCACCTCCGGGCGGCTGGACAGGATCGGCAGCACGCTGGTGATGAGCTTGAGCTCGCGCACCTCCCGGAGCACCTGGAAGCCCTCCCAGCGGGTCACGTCGAACCCGTAGGAACGCACCAGCTCGCGGTAGCGCCCGGCCGGCTCGCCGAACCGGACCACGCCGACCGCGAGCGGGGTCAGGTCCCACTCCGGCGGGCCCAGGCTCGCCGAGTCGAAGTCGCAGAGCACCGGCCCGGCCGGGCTCGGGATCAGGTTGCCCAGGTGCGCGTCGCCGTGCAGCAGGGACGTGGGCAGCGCGAACTCGACCGCGTCGAGCCGGGCGCTCACCTCGTCGCACCGCTCGCGCAGGAACGCGAGGTCGGCCGCGCCCAGGCCGTCCGCCTCGCCGATCCGCCGCCGCACGTCGTCCAGCGGCTCCCAGGCGGGCAGCGGGAAGGGCGGCTCGGGCAGCTCGTGCATCCGGCGCAGCAGCCGGGCGAGGTCCCGGCCGCGCGGCGAGCGGCCGCCGTGCGGCACGGTCTCCCAGACCGTCGCCAGGTACGGCCCCGCGCCCACCGGGTGCTCGATGCCCGGCACCAGGCGCACCGCCGGCACGTCGTGCTCGGCCAGCCAGGTGGCCACCCGGACCACCTTGTCGACCCGGTGGCGCAGCGCGTTGGACGCCACGATCCGGACCACCACGGGCGCGGTGGCCAGCTCGAACACCGCGTTGTTGGTGCACCGCAGCAGCTGCGCGCCGGCCGGGTCCAGCCCCGCCTCGGCGCACACCGCGTTGAGGGCCTCGGCCAGGTTGTCCGGCGAGAACTGGCCGCCACTCGCCCCGTCCGCACGGCCGCCCCGGGCCATGTCCGAGGCGGGCGTCGCGGTCATCGTGCTGCCTTGTCGACTCAGGACACGTCGGCGTCGTAGAACCTGGCGATCGTGTCGGACAGCTCGCGCGCGTCGCTGTAGTTGCGGCGTTTGTCCGCCTCCACCTTGAGCGGCATCAGGCGGTCCCGGACGCGGCGGGACTTGAGGTGCTGGGCCAGGTCGACGGCCTGGTGGCCGACCTTGGCGCCGTGGTCGATGTCGCCGTCGAGGAGGTGGTTGGTGGCCAGGAAGCTCAGGTTGAACGCCTTGCTCCGGGCCATGTCGTCGCCGTAGGAGCTGATCGCCCGGTGCAGCGCCGGGATCGCGTACTTCGTGTGCTTGGCGTCCACCTGCTGGGCCAGCACGGTGTGCACCGTGCCGATCATGGCGTAGACGTCGTCCTCGTTGAAGAACTTCACCCAGTCCTCGGCCTCGCCGCCGCCCGCCCTGGCGAACTCGTCGCGGGTGCGGCCGATGAGCTTCATGGTCTGGTCCTCGTGGCCCATCATCGCGTAGGCCCAGGCCTGGTTGGCGCAGATGACCGCGACGGCGAGCTCGGAGCCCGACTCCTGCGCGGCGATCTGGCCGAGCTGGAACATCTTCAGGGCGTCGTCCGGGGACTCCTTGTGCAGGTAGACGCGGCCCATCCGGTAGAGGATGTTGGCCACGAGCTGGTTGGAATTGCCCGCCTTGGCGAGCTCGAGGGCACGCCCGAAGTGGTTGCGCGCGGAGTCGATCAGGCCGATGTCGAACGAGGTCCAGCCGGCGAGGTTGTGCAGGTCGGCGAGCGCCACGTGCAACCGCTGTTTGACCACGTCCGTCCCGGACGCGGACAGCATCTGCTGCCCCCAGGACAGCTGGGCGACGACGGCGTCCCGGCAGAATCCCCCGCCGTACTGGTAGTCCAGCGAGCGGAGGGCCCTGGTGGCCGCCTCCACCTGGCGGACATCGGTCATTCCGATCCGACCGGGAGCGGGCGTCAACACCGGGTTGGACACCCACGATCCCGAGTCCGCGCCGAGTACATGCGCACCGACCGCCACCGCGGCGGCATGCGCAAGGAACTTGCGACGCTTCACGTTCTCCGGCTCCTCAGCCTCCGGGGCTTCGCGCGTCTCGGCCACTCGTGCGGCCGTGACTTCGTCGTACGCGAGGCCCATGTATCCCCTCGGGACACCCAGGCCGTCGGCGATGCGCACCAGGACGTCGTAGGCCATGACCTGACGACCCTTGAGGATCTCCGACACCTCGGACTGTGACTGACCGGTGTACGCCGCGATCTGACGTTGTGACACGCCTTTGCGTCGCAGCAGCTTGTAGATCGTGCTGACCTCCCGCGCCGCGAGCGCGTTTCGCATCTCCTGGTCTTCCCACACCTCCGGTGTAACGGAAGAGCTCTGAGATCCGATGGAGTTCATTCCGCCCCCTCACAGTCCGCTGGGCGTCAGCAGCAATGTATGCGCACTTCACAAGCCGCGAGAAGTCCGGATCGGTGAACCTGATCGGTCCGACCGAAGTTCAGCGACCGCTCACCGTGGGACGACCGCCGATCGGCGCTGTGACGCACCAATCTGTGTTCTCAGGGACCAATGTAGTTGCTTGTAAGCATACGAGCACGGAGGGAAGTCCGGACTGTGGAACTGGTGAAGACCGCCGCGACCGCAGCGTCGGCGACCCCGCGCACGGTGTCCGGACTGGTCGGCGAGGGCTCCGCGGAGCTCCGCGGCGACCTGCACGGCTCCGCCCTGGGCCGCCGGGTGTGGCGGATCAACTGCGGAGACGTGGTCAACCGGGAACGCTGCCTGACCGTGCTCGTCGAACGCAATCGGGTGGTCCTCGTGGGGCCGCCGGGCGAGACAGCGGTACTGACGGCGGGCCAGCTCGGCCAGCTGCGGATCGCGCTTCGCGAAGCCGCCGAACAGGCGGAAAGGTGACGGTGACGTTTCGGTGGACGAGATACTCGGGCAGGTGCTGCGCAACGCGGTGTGGGAGAGGCTCGACATGCTCTCCGAGCTGGCCAACCGCGCTGACGCTCCGTCCCTGCTGTCCGTGGCCCGTTCCGAACTTCCCAGGCTGACCGAGGGCTGGCGGGCCATGCTCGCCGCCCACGAGCCGGACGACCGGGGCAACTGCCCCGCGTGCTCGTCCCGCTGGCGGCAGCAGAAGGCGCCCTGCTCGGTGTGGCAGGCCGCCTACGAGCACCTGGTGGCAGGTGGTCTCGCGCCGGATCAGAACCAGGCGCGGCACGCGGCGGCCGAGCACAAGGCCAGGCCGCGGCCGGCATCGCCGGGACGGCTGGCGAGCGCCAGGTGAGAGCGGCGACCCCGGTCCCCGTGACCCCGCACGGGACACGGCCGACGGGTCGCCTGGCGGACCGGCGGTTCGACCTTCGTCAGTACCCCCGAACTCGACGAACGAGGGCCGCCGGTTCATAAACAACTCCACACAGACTCCACGGACCGGTGCTGCTGTACTCCCCCTCCCCCGACCAGCATCGGTCCGTGGCTCCACGACCGGGCGACCCCTGCTCGCGCTTTGCGCTTCGCGGGGGTCGTTCCGCGTGATGCCGGGGGGCCGAGCCCCCCGAACCCCCCACGGTGCGTGCTCCTTGCGACCCGGCGTGGGGCGTTGGGTGGTGACCAGCGTTGTGGTGGTTCGCTCGCTTCGCTTCGCTGGTTTGGGTGGGATCGTTTCGGTTGAGTGCCCCGTGGGTTGGGTGCGGCGGCTTGGTGGGTGCCGGTCGTTCCTAGCCGCCTCTCCTTGCGCCTCTCCTTGCGCCTCTCCTTGCCCATCGCCGTCTCGGCCCGCGGCCTTCCGCCGGCACTCGGTGCCACCCTCTCCTGCCACCTCCTGCCGCCCCGCTCTCCTGCCCTCGCTGCCGCGGGGCGGGGGTTTCGAACGTGTGTCTGGTCACTTTGGTGGGCTGTATACAAAGTTTTGTGGAGGTCCGGGCCATCTGTGGGCAGGATGGTGACAGGCCCCCAACGAGGAGAACGTGTGGCGACCTCCGTTCCGTTGCGAAAGCAACCTGTTCAGCAGCGCAGCGCGAAGCGCGTCGAACTGATGCTCAAGGCGTGCGCGTCACTCATCGACGAGCTCGGCTACGACGGCGTCACCACCACGCTGATCGCCGAGCGCGCCGGGGTCGCGGTCGGCTCGCTCTACCAGTTCTTCCCCGACAAGCGGGCCGTCGTCCAGGAGCTCACCAAGCGCAACCTCGACCACTTCACCGCCGAGATCGAGCGGCGGGTCGACTGGGACCACCTCGAGCACTGGTGGCAGGGCGTCGACGAGATCATCGACATCTACGTCGAGATGTACCGAAAAATGCCGGGGTTCGCCCGGGTCCGCTTCGGCGACGTCATCGACCTGCGGTTCATCGACGACGAGCGGGACAACAACACCGTCATCGCCGACCAGATCGCCGGGCTCGTCGCGCGGAAGGTCGGCGTGCCGGTCGAGAGCGTCTACCGGCAGATCACCATCGCCAGCGACATCGGCGACACCATCCTGGCGCTCGCGTTCCGGCGCAAGCTGTTCGGCGAGCAGGACATGATCGACGAGGCCAAGCGGGTGGTCCGCAGCTACCTCGCGGGCGCGCTCTAGCCGAAACACCGCCCCTCGCCGCGGTAGGTCGGCACCGTGCGGGTCAGCTCGTCGCCCTCGACCACGTGGTACTCGGTGAAGCGCTCGGCCAGCTCGCCCGCCTTCGTGTGCCGCAGCCACACTCGGTCGCCGACCCGTAGGGCGCGCGCCGCGCGGCCGGCCACCGGCGTCTGCACCTCGCCCGCGCCCTCCGTGCCCAGCAGCTTCAGCCCCGCCGGCAGGTACGGGCTCGGCAGCCGGTCCGCGCCCGCCGCACCCGACGCGACGTACCCGCCGCCGAACAACGTGGCGATCCCGCGCCGGGGCTTGCGCACCACCGGCAGCGCGAACAGCACCGCCGGGGCCGGCGCGAAGCGCCGGTAGTTGTCGAACAGCGTCGGCCCGACCAGACCGGAGCCGGCGGCGACCTCGGTGACCGAATCGTCGAAGCCCGTCGTCTCGATGCTGCCCGTGCCGCCGCCGTTGACGAACTCCAGGCCGGTGACCGCGCGCACCGCGGCGACCACGGCGCTCCGCCGGACGGCCAGCTCCCGCGCCGAACGGCCCTGCATCCAGCGCAGCACCGCCCCGGTGACCGGCTTGCCCGCCGGCCGGTCGCCCAGCCCCGCGATCTGCCCCTCGTAGCCCATCAGGCCGACCAGCCGGAACCCCGGGCGCGCCGCCACCTCCCGCGCCAGCGCCACCGCCTCCCGCGCCGTGAACACGGGTGAGCGGCGGGTGCCGACGTGCGCGATGTCCCGCCCGAACAGCGGCCGCCAGGACACGTCCAGCTCCAGGCAGACCCGGACCCGCGGGTGCCCGGCGCCGAGCGCCGCGTCGACCAGATCCAGCTGCGCCACCGAGTCGACCATGATCGACACGTGCGTGCGGACGTGCTCGTCGGCGGCCAGCCTGCGCAGCGCGGCGTGGTCGGTGGTGGGGTAGGCGACCAGGATGTCCGTGTCCGCGAGGTCCGTGCCCGCCCACTCGCCGGCCAGCCAGCACGCCTCCGGCAGCGAGTAGGCCATCACCCCGGCGAAGCCGTCCCGGCGCAGCACCCGCTCCAGCAGGAACCGGCAGCGGACCGACTTGCTCGCCACCCGGATCGGCCGGCCCGACGCACGGCGCACCAGATCCGCGGCGTTGTGGTCGAATGCCTGCAGATCGACGACGGCCAGTGGCGGGTCGAGGTGTTTGGTCGCCGCGTCTAGTCTCATCCGGTGCGTTTCCCGGTCTGTTTCCAAGGGCACGCACTCACCGTACGACCTGGGAGGACCCCCGTGGCAGCTCCATCGACCGCCTGGCGGAACTGGGCCGGCACCGAGTCGGCCGTGGCCACCGACGTGGTGCGGCCGCGCGATCTCGACGAGCTGAGCGGCGCGGTGTCCCGGGCGGCGAACGCCGGGAAGTCCGTGCGGGCGCGCGGCAGCGGCCACTCGTTCACCGCCGTCGGCGCCGCGCACGACGTCGCGCTGGACCTCGGTGACTGGACCGGGATCACCTCCGCCGACATCGACACCGGGCTCGTCACCGTGCGCGCCGGCACCACGCTGAAGGTGCTCAACGCCGAGCTCGACCGGCTCGGGCTGGCCATGACCAACCTCGGCGACATCGACGCGCAGACCATCTCCGGCGCCATCTCCACCGGCACGCACGGCACCGGCGCGCGGTTCGGCGGCATCGCTACGCAGGTCGCCGGGCTCGAGCTGGTGCTCGCCGACGGGTCGGTGGTCACCTGCTCGGCCACCGAGCTGCCCGAGCTGTTCGCCGCCGGGCGGGTCGGGCTCGGTGCGCTCGGCGTGATCTCCTCGGTGACGCTGCGGACCGAACCGTCGTTCGTGCTCGCCGCCGAGGAACGGCCCGAGCCGCTCGACGAGGTGCTCGAGGCGCTCGACGAGAACTGCGCCGGCAACGACCACTTCGAGTTCTACTGGTTCCCCTACGGCCCCAAGGCGTTGACCAAGCGCAACAACCGGCTGCCCGCCGGCACCACGCCCGAGCCGATGTCCAGGGCGCGTCAGTTCGTCGAGTACGAGCTGATGGAGAACCGGGTGTTCGGCGCGGTGTGCCGGATCGGCAGGCGGGTGCCGAACCTGGTGCGGCCGCTGAACAAGCTGTCCTCGATGGTCCTGTCAGAACGGTCCTATCGGGACGTTTCACATCGGGTGTTCGTGACCACCCGCAGCGTCCGGTTCGTGGAGTCCGAGTACGCGGTGCCCCGCGCGGCCCTGGGCGAGGTGCTGGCGGAGCTGCGCCGGCGGGTGCCGGACCTCGCCGACCCGGTGATGTTCCCGGTGGAGGTCCGCGTCGCGGCGGCCGACGACATCTGGCTTTCCACGGCCTACCAACGGGATTCGGCGTACGTCGCCATCCACCAGTTCGTCGGCATGCCCTACCGGGCGTACTTCGACCTGTTCGAGTCGGTCGTCGCCGGGGTCGGCGGCCGGCCGCACTGGGGGAAGATGCACACCCTGGACGCGGCCGCGCTGCGCGAGCGGTACCCGCGCTTCGAGGACTTCGTCGCGCTGCGCGGAAAGCTGGACCCGACCGCGGTGTTCGCCAACCCCTACCTGGACCGGGTGCTCGGCCGGTCCGGCTGACGTTCGGGCCCTGTTCGGATCGCGTAAGGGCCGCTGCGCGCGCCATCCGGGCCTGGTAGCTGTTGCGGCATGGCCCGTCCCACCGCGTTCCGGCTCGCCGGAACACTGCTGGCAGCACTGCTCGCGTGCGGCTGCACGACGCCGATAAGCGGTCAGTCGAGCGACGAGCGGTCGGTGACCGTCGACGGGCGGGAGCGGACCTACCGGGTACACGTGCCCGCGGGCGGCGAAGGACCACTGCCGGTGGTGTTCGTGCTGCACGGCGGGGGCGGCAACGGCGCGCAGGTCGAGCAGCAGACCGGGATGTCCGGCGCGGCCGACCGGTCCGGGTTCATCGCGGTGTACCCGGACGGCACCGGCCGCACCTCGCTGCTGACCTGGAACGCCGGGAACTGCTGTGCCTACGCCCAGCGGGAGAACGTCGACGACGTGGCGTTCCTGTCGGCCGTGCTGGACGAGGTGCTCGCCGACTACGCCGCGGACCCGGCCCGGGTGTACGCGACCGGGATGTCCAACGGCGCCATGATGTCCTACCGGCTGGCCTGCGAGCTGTCGGACCGGATCGCGGCGGTCGCGGTGGTCACCGGCGCGCTCAACGTGGCGTGCGAGCCGGTCGAACCGGTGTCGGTGCTCGCGATCCACGGCACGGCCGACGAGCTGGTGCCCTACGCGGGCGGGCCGCCGACCCGGCGGGCGGCCGGTGGCGCGTCGTGGACCAACGCGTCGGTGGCGGAGTCGGTCGGCTTCTGGACCGGCTACGACCGCTGCCCACAGCCGCCGCGGGAGAGCCGGGACGGCGCGGTGACCGTGACCAGCCACGGCCCGTGCGCCGCCGGGACGCGGGTCACGCTGTACTCAGTGGACGGTGGTGGGCACGCGTGGCCCGGCGGCCGGCAGAACCGGCAGGGAGCGGATCCGGTGCCCGCCGAACCGGATGCCACGTCGGTGATCGTGGACTTCTTCGAGCATGTGCCGGCCCGGTGAGTCAGGCGTGCGCCGCGACCGCCTGGTCGATCGGGGAGTCCCCGCCCACCAGCTCGAGGACCTTGCCGGCGGTGGTCGGCCGGTCGAGCAGGCCGGCGAGCACGGCAGCCACGTCGTCGCGGGTGACCGCGCCGGACGGCACGTGCTCGGCGAGCGCGACGCGTCCGGTGCCCGGGTCGTCGGTGAGCCGGCCGGGGCGCACGATCGTCCACTCGAGACCGCGCGCCGCCAGGTCCTCGTCCGCGGCGGCCTTCGCGCGCAGGTAGGCGGCGAAGACCTCGTCGGTCGAGGAGTCGTCGGCGCGGGCCAGGCCCATGGCGCTGACCTGCAGGTAGCGCCGCACCCCGGCGGCCTCGGCCGCGTCGGCGAGGAGCACGGCCGCCGCACGGTCGACGGTGTCCTTGCGCGCCACTCCGCTGCCGGGCCCGGCGCCGGCGGCGAACACGACCGCGTCCGCGCCGCGCAGCACGCCGGCCACCTGGTCGACGGTGGCGTTCTCGAGGTCGAGGACCTCCGCCGTACCGCCGGCCGCGCGCACGTCCGCGACGTGGCCGGGGTTGCGCACGATGCCGACCACGGTGTCGCCGCGAGCGGTGAGCAGCCTGGTCAGTCGCAGCGCGATCTTCCCGTGCCCGCCGGCGATCACCACCCGCATCAGACGGTGGCGAGGATCTGCTCGTACGCCAGCTCGTTGATCCACCGGTGGGTGCCGTCGACGCCGGCCGGCGCGCGGTCACCGCGGACGCCGAGGTCCAGCGTGACCTCGGGGCCGGGCTCGGCGCTGAGCACGCCGACGCCGTACGCCCGGGCGCGGGGCAGGCAGTTGACGAGGTAGTCGTTGGTGATCACGACCGACATCGGCAGCACGACGGCGGCGTCGCAGTACCGCAGGAACGGCACGGCGTTGACCAGTCCGGTGCGCCAGTGGCGGGTGACCGCGAGCGCGCCCACGATGCGCACGGCGGGTTCGGGGACCCGGCCGCTGAACTCGGGCCAGACCCAGGTGGACACGGTGGCCCGGTCGACCTCCGGTCCCTGTCCGAGGCAGATGCGCTCGGCGTGCGCGTCCGGCATCAGCTGTGCGACGAGGTTGATCCGCCGTCCCAACAGCTTCATCTCCGGCAGCACGACCCCCTGCCAGCCGAGTTCACGCGCGGCCGTCGCGGCCAATTCGTCGACCTGTGCCGGCAGCTCGACGGAAGGGACAAGGGGAGACGGCACGGCCGTCAGGTTGTCCACTGCCGCCGTGCGTCCTGGAATGCCCGTCACGAACTCAGCCCTCTCCGCTACCGTCGCGCCGTTCAAGCCATCCCCTGCCAGACGCGGCGTTTTTTGGTACATGTCTGGCGTACCAGGTGGCAGTGCGTAGAACGCAGACGAGAACCGGGCTCCTGCGACCGGCGGCGCTGAGCGGTCGGTGACCGGTCGACGACCGACATTGGGACTTCTGCCCGGCTGTGCCGCCGTCTGGGTGAGTCCTCGGCTGGACGGTTGAACGCAGGGTGGCACCCAAAGTTGCACCTTGCAATTGACTGTCACAGCAAGGAAAAGATCTACATCCATCGCGCGTGAACAGCGTATCGGGCCCACGACCGGCCCCGACCACAAGATCGGGAAAACCCGCCTTCCCGTTACCGCGCAACGCACTCACCCACCCGGCCCACAACTCACGACGCCGACCGAACGGCCCAGGCCAAGGAAACAGTGAGCCATCCCACGTCCCCGCACCGGTCCAGACCACCGAAGGCCCAGGACAACCGACCGGAACCCCACGAACGCAACTGGTAAGCCCATGCAACGGCTGGTAAGCCCGCGCAGCGGCTGGTAAGAACACAACAGACCACGCTGGGTCAGAAGGAGCACGCACCGTGGGGGTCTGGGGGGTCGCCCCCCAGAGCGAAGAAAGGTCCGGGGAAAGGTGCGCCAGCACCGAACACCGGACAACGTGGGCGAGGGGGGAGTTGAACCCCCACGTCCTTACGGACACACGGACCTGAACCGTGCGCGTCTGCCATTCCGCCACTCGCCCCGAGTGGAACGTCGCGAAGCCTACACGGTCATCAATCGGGTTTGCACATCGCACTGTCCTCCAGGCCGGACACGGATACGATCGACTGAGGAGCACGTGTGTGAAAGGAGGTACCCATGGGCATCGGAGAGCGGCTCAACCGCAAGCTGGAGAACCTCGTGGGAAACTCTTTCGCCCGCGTGTTCGGTGGCAACGTCGTGCCTCAAGAGGTGGCACAGGCGCTGCTGCGTGAAGGTGAGGTCAACGTTCGCGAGCTGGCCGGCGGTCGTCGGCTGGCGCCCAACCACTACATAGTGCAACTGGGCGTGGCCGACTTCGGTAACTTCGCAGGCGATGAGGACCGCACAACAGCGCTGCTCGCGGACTGTGTGGCGGAGTATCTCTCCGAGCACCAATGGGACACCTATGGTGACGTCGTAGTCTCCCTGGAGCGCTCCGACGCGCTGCACACCGGACAATTTCGAATACGCTCGGCCGTCGACCCGGACGTCAAGGCTCACGCCAGGGCTCCCGGGGACCAGCGGTCAGCACCACCCCGCAACGCAGGAGACCGATCCATGAGCCAGCCTCCCGGCTACGGCCAGCCGCCCGAGGGCGATCCCTACGGACAGCAGTACGGCTACGGCCAGCAGCAAGGTTATGACCAGGGCTACGGCCAGCAGCAGGGCTACGACCAACAGCAGGGCTACGGCCAGCAGGGCTACGGCCAGCAGCAGGGCTACGACCAACAGCAGGGCTACGGCCAGCAGGGCTACGACCAGGGATACGGGCAACAGCAGGGCTACGGCCAGCAGGGCTACGACCAGGGATACGGCCAGCAAGGCGGCTACGACCAGGGATACGGGCAACAGCAGGGCTACGGCCAGCAGGGCTACGACCAGGGATACGGCCAGCAAGGCGGCTACCAGCAGGGCTACCAGCAGGGCGGCGGCGACCCGTACGCCCAGCAGGGTTACGCACCGCCCGCGGTGCAGACCGGTCCCCGCCAGCTGAACGCCAGCCTGCAGCTGGACGACGGCTCGAACCGGACGTACTCGCTCAAGCAGGGCGGCAACGTCGTGGGCCGCGGCCAGGACGCCGACTTCCGGCTCCCGGACACCGGCGTCTCGCGCCGGCACCTGGAGATCACCTGGGACGGCCAGAGCGCCACGCTCGCGGACCTCGGCTCGACCAACGGCACCACGGTCAACGGCACCCCGGTGCAGACCTGGCAGCTGGCGGACGGCGACGTCATCCGCATCGGGCACTCGTCGCTCGTGTTCCGTACCCAGGGCTGACCGCAGGCCCGGCAGACCGACCCTCAATACTGAGCACAGGCACCGCACCGGTGCCGGTGCCATTGACCCCTACCGGCGGGAGCGTTCGCAGCAGGTGCCAGAGCTTGTTGTGCAGCTGACCAGAGCAGGGTTCCTCGCCCTGCTCTGGTTGTTCGTGCTGGCCGCGTTGCGGATCGTGCGGTCCGACCTGTACGCGGCGGCCGGACTGAAGGTCGCGGTCCCCGGCTTCCGCCGCGGCACCGCCAAGAAGGCCCGGGGCAGCAAGGCGCCCCGCCAGCTCGTCGTCACGCACGGCGCGCTGGCCGGGACCCGCATCTCCCTGGACGGCCGGCCGATCATGATCGGGCGTGCGGACGACTCCACCCTCGTTCTCGACGACGACTACGCGTCCACCCGGCACGCGCGGATCTCGTTGCGCGGAACCGACTGGTACGTGGAAGATCTGGGCTCGACGAACGGGACTTATCTCGACCGGGCTAAGGTCACGGCACCCCTCCGGGTGCCCCTTGGGGCCCCGATCCGAATCGGCAAGACGGTGATCGAGCTACGGTCATGACCCTCGTCCTTCGCTATGCGGCACGCAGCGACCGGGGCCTGGTGAGTCCAACAACCAGGACTCCGTGTACGCCGGACCCCGCCTGCTCTCGCTGGCCGACGGCATGGGTGGCCATGCCGCGGGCGAGGTGGCCAGCAAGGTCGTCATCGCCGCGCTGGCGCCGCTCGACGACGACGAGCCGGGCGAGGACCTGCTCGGCCAGCTGCGCGAGGCCACCCAGGCGGGCAACGGCGCGATCGCCGAACTGGTGGCGAGCGACCCCGAGCTGGACGGCATGGGCACCACGCTCACCGCGATCCTGTTCGCCGGCAGCCGCATCGGGCTGGTGCACATCGGCGACTCGCGGGCCTACCTGCAGCGAAACGGACAGTTCGCGCAGATCACGCATGACGACACGTTCGTCCAGTCGCTGATCGACGAGGGGCGCATCACCGAGGACGAGGCTGCCACCCACCCGCAACGCTCGCTGCTGCTCAAGGCGTTGACCGGGCACGAGGTGGAGCCGAACCTGACCATCCGCGAGGCGCGGGCCGGCGACCGGTACCTGCTGTGCTCGGACGGCCTGTCCGGCGTCGTCAGCGCACGAGACGCTGGCCGACACGATCAAGATCCCGGACGCGCAGGCGTGCGCCGACCGCATGATCGAGCTCGCGCTCAAGGGCGGCGGGCCGGACAACGTCACGGTGCATCGTCGCCGACGTGGTGGACATCGACTTCGGCGAGGACGCCCCCATCGTGGGCGGCGCCGCCGGCAACGGCCAGGACGACCAGCCCGCCGCCGGACTCGCGCCGCGTCGCGCGCGGGCGCCATCACCTCCCCGCGCATCGAGCCGGTGCGCTCCGAGCCCACCGAACCGCCCCCGGACCCCAAGGCCAAGCGCCGCAAGCGGATCCGGCTGTTCGTGCTGCTGCTGATCGTGCTGCTGCTGCTCGCCGGGGGCGGGATCGCCACCTGGATCGTGGTCAACAAGCAGTACTTCGTCGGCGAGGCCGACGACGGCGAGATCGCCATCTTCCAGGGCGTGCGCGGCAGCATCTTCGGCGTCTCGCTGAACAAGCAGGTGCAGGGCTCGTGCGACCCGTCGGTGCCGACCTGCGACAAGTTCTACGTCGACGACCTGCGCCAGCTCGGCCGGGACGCGGTCCGCTCGAGCACCCAGAGCTTCGAGTCGATCCCCGACGCGCGCCAGTTCATCCAGGACCTGCGCACGAAGTACCCGCTGCCGACCTGCGAGTCGCTGATCAAGCAGCAGGAGCGCGAGTCGGGTGAGCCCGCACCGCCGGCGACGACGACCCGGAAGCCACCGGGCACCAAGCAGCCGCCCGGCTCCACCGCATCGAGCCCGCCGGCGACGTCCCAACCGACCTCGGAGCCGGTCGAGCCGGAGCCCGGGGTGAACTGCCGCAAGCCGCGCGGGGACGAGGGCGGTGGCTGATGGCGCAGCCGGGGCCAGTGTTGGCAGCACAGGGCAGCGAGACGCCAGGCCGATCGGCTCCGACCCGGCGCGGTACCGAGTTGGCGATGCTGGCGTTCGCGGCCGGCCTGGTCACCGGTGCGCTGATGCTCGTCGAGGCCAACCAGGAACAGAAGCTCACCATCCGGCTGGTCTGGTACGGGCTGGCGTACCTGGCGCTGTTCGGCATCGCGCACGGGGCGGTGCGCAAGTGGGCGCCCTACGCCGACCCGCTGATCCTGCCGTGCGTTGCTTTGCTGAACGGTATCGGCCTGGTGATGATCTACCGGATCGACCTGGCCACGGCCGAGCGGGCGCTGCGCACGAACACCGAGTTCGAGAACACCGTCCCCAAGCAGATCCTGTGGACGACGATCGCCCTGGTGCTGTTCCTGGTCGTGCTCTACATGATCAAGGACCACCGCACGCTGACCCGCTACGGGTACACGTTCGGCCTGGTCGGGCTGTTCCTGCTGGCGCTGCCGGCGGTGCTGCCCGGCGTGGTCGCGCCGACGATCAACGGCGCGAAGATCTGGCTGCGGGTGGGGCCGGTCTCGATCCAGCCGGGTGAGTTCGCCAAGATCCTGCTGCTGATCTTCTTCGCGGCGTTCCTGGTCTCCAAGCGGGACCTGTTCATGGCCGCCGGCCGGCGGGTGCTCGGCATCGACCTGCCGCGGGCGCGCGACCTGGGCCCGATCCTGTTCGCCTGGGCGGTCTCGGTGCTGGTCCTGGTCGCCGAGAAGGACCTGGGCAGCTCGCTGCTGTTCTTCGGCACCGTGCTGGTGATGCTCTACGTGGCCACCGAGCGGGGCATCTGGGTCGGCGTCGGGCTGGCCCTGTTCGTCGGCGGCTGCATGCTCGCCTACCAGTTGTTCGGCCACGTCCAGGTCCGGGTGGCGAACTGGCTGGACCCGTTCGCCGACTACGACAGCGGCGGCTACCAGATCGCGCAGTCGCTGTTCGGCCTGGGCACCGGCGGGATCGGCGGCACCGGCCTGGGCGCCGGGCGGCCGGACATGGTGCCGCTGGCCAACAGCGACTTCATCACCGCGGCGATCGGCGAGGAGCTGGGCTTCATCGGCCTGGCCGCGCTGCTGCTGGTCTACATGCTGCTGGCGATGCGCGGCCTGCGCAGCGCGGTCGCGGTGCGCGACACGTTCGGCAAGCTGCTCGGCGGCGGGCTGTCGTTCGCGCTGATCATGCAGGTGTTCGTGGTGGTCGGCGGGGTCACCAAGCTGATCCCGATGACCGGCATCACCGCGCCGTTCCTGTCCGCGGGCGGCTCGTCGCTGCTCGCCAACTACGTGCTCGTGGCGCTGCTGCTGCGGATCTCCGACGCCGCGCGGCGGCCGCAGACCGGCGCGAAGCCCAAGCCCGTCCAGCAGGTCCCGATCGCCGAACAAGGCACTGTGATGGTGGAGCGTCCGTCATGAACACTCCCCTGCGCCGCGTGGGTCTCGCCATGCTGGCCATGATCATCCTGCTGCTCGCGAACGCCACCTACATCCAGGTGGTCAAGGCCGACGACTACCGCACCGACCCGCGCAACCAGCGGGTGCTGCTGGAGGAGTACTCGCGCCAGCGCGGCAGGATCATCACCTCCGACGAGGTGATCATCGCGAACGTCAAGGCCACCGACGACCGGCTGCGCTACCAGCGGGTGTACGCGAACGGCCCGATGTACGCACCGGTCACCGGCTTCTACTCGGTCCGCTACGGCGCCACCGGTCTGGAGCGCGCCGAGGACGAGATCCTCAACGGCTCCGACGACCGGCTGTTCGTGCGCCGGCTCTCCGACCTGATCACCGGCCGGGACCCGCGCGGCGGCAACATCATGACGACCATCAACTCGAAGGTCCAGAAGGCCGCCTACCAGGCGATGACGTCGAACAAGTTCAAGGGCGCGGTGGTCGCCCTGCGGCCGCAGACCGGCGAGATCCTCGGCATGGTCTCCACCCCGTCGTTCAACCCGAACCTGCTCGCCGCGCACGACGGCGACGACCAGGAGAAGGCGTACAACCGCTACCGGGACGAGAACAACCCGAACAAGCCGATGCTGAACCGGGCGATCCAGGAGAACTACGCGCCCGGCTCGACGTTCAAGCTGGTCACCGCGTCGACCGCGCTCGAGGACGGCAAGGACAAGGACTACCAGCTGACCGCGGCGTCGGGCATCGACGTGCTCACCGGGGACCCGTGCGACCCGTCCGACGGCAGCAGCCGCTGCCTGTCGAACTTCGCCGGCAGTACCTGTGGCTCCGGGCAGACCGCCACGATGGCGACCGCCATCCAGCTGTCCTGCAACACCGCATTCGCCCAGCTGGCCGCCGAGGAGGGCGAGGACAAGCTGCGCGACGAGGCGGTGAGGTACGGCATCGGCCAGACCGACCTGACGATCCCGATGCCGGTGGTGGCGTCCTGCATCGGGCCCCAGTCCGACGGCAACTGCCTCGACATCGTCGACAAGCCCTCGCTGTACCAGAGCGGCATCGGGCAGCGGGACGTCCGGCTCACCGCGCTGGAGAACGCGGTCATCGCCGGCACCATCGCCAACGACGGCATCCGGATGCGCCCACAGCTCGTGGAGAAGGTGCTCGCGCCGGACCTCTCGGTCATCTCCGAGTACGAGAAGGAGGAGGAGGGCGAGGCGATCTCGCCGGGCAACGCCGATCAGCTGCGGGACATGATGATCCTGTCCGAGGAGCACACCGGCGGCGACGGCAAGCGTCCCGACCTCACCATCGCCTCGAAGACGGGCACCGCCGAGACCGGTGCCGACCCGAAGAACACCCCGCCGTATGCCTGGTACGTCGCATTCGCGCCGGCCGACGACCCGCAGATCGCGGTCGCGGTGGTGGTAGAAAGCACGGACGTGGCGGCCACCGGTGGAAAGCTCTCCGCCGCCATCGGGCGCGCGACCATCGACGCCGCGCTTTCCGAGGGGAACTGAGCAACCATGCTGACGTCAGGCCAGCTCCTCGCCGAGCGGTACCGGCTGTCGCGCCGGATCGCCGTCGGCGGCATGGGCGAGGTCTGGGAGGCCGCGGACACCCGGCTGGACCGCCGGGTGGCGGTCAAGGTGCTCAAGCCGGAGCTGTGCGGGGACGCGGAGTTCCTGCACCGGTTCCGCACCGAGGCGCGCACCACGGCCTCGCTCAACCACCCCGGCATCGCCGCGGTGCACGACTACGGCGAGACCGCGTCGATCGTCGACGGCCCCAAGGACACCGCGTACCTGGTGATGGAGCTGGTCGAGGGCGAGCCGCTGGCGGCGATCCTGGCCAAGGAGCGGCGGATCGGCGCCGACCTCACGCTGGAGATCCTGGAGCAGGCGGGCAACGCGCTGCAGGCCGCGCACGAGCGGGGCTACGTGCACCGGGACGTCAAGCCGGGCAACATCATGGTGACGCCGACCACCGACGGCCGGGTGGTGGTGAAGCTCACCGACTTCGGCATCGCCAAGGCCGCCGACGCCGCCCCCGTCACCCGCTCCGGGATGGTGATGGGCACCGCGCACTACATCGCCCCGGAACAGGCGCTGGGACACGAGGCGGAGCCGGCGAGCGACGTGTACTCGCTCGCCGTGGTCGGCTACGAGTGCCTGGCGGGGCACCGCCCGTTCCTGTCCGAGAACGCGGTGACGGTGGCGATGATGCACATCCGGGACATGCCACCGCCGTTGCCGCCGGACGTCCCGCCGCACGCGCGTGCGGTCGTGGAGGCGACGCTCGTGAAGGACCCGGCGCAGCGCTACGGCAGCGGCGGGGAGTTCGCCGCCGCGGTGGCCGCGGTGCGCGCCGGGCACCCGCTGCCGGCGCCGTCCGGGCGCGCGCTGACGCCCAACCGCGGCCCGGCGAGCACCAGCAACCCGACGCTGCTGTCGGCCGGCCCGTCCAGCGCGCCGCACCAGGCGGCACACCAGACGCCGGGCACCGGCTCGTTCCCGCTCGGTCCGCCACCTCCGCCGCGCCGCAACCGCACCGCGATGTGGGTTCTGATCGTTGTGCTCACGGTGGTGTTGCTCGCCCTGGCCGGTTTCGGCCTGGCGATGCTGCTGAACGGGGACAGGGACACGGGTGGGGAATCCAGACCGGAGTCGTCGAGTCCGGTGGGTGACGCGGACAATGACGGCGGCGCGGGCGCGGGTGCCGAACCGGGCAACACACCGCTGCCGAGCCACGGGGAGCCCACCCAGCCGGGTGGGCTCGTCGAGGTGGATGACCGCAAGTACATCGGCAGACCGGCGTCCTACGCCGCGGAGAGCCTGGAACGGGAGGGGCTCGACCCGGTGGTGACGGCACAGGACGGGCGGGAACCGGTCGACGCGGACAACTGCACGGTCACCAGGATCGACGCGGACCGACTGGTGCCGATCGGAACCGAGGTTCCGATCTATTGCAACGAGGAAGTGGGTCCGTCGCGATGATTCCCGTTGGTTGGGAGCACAGTTCGGGCATTATTGGCGCACGCGCAGCACACCTGCAGACGAGGATCGAGACGACATACCGATGACCACTCCGAGACTGCTCTCCAATCGGTACGAGCTGGGCGAGGTGCTCGGCTACGGCGGCATGTCCGAGGTTCACCGTGGTCGGGACGTCCGCCTCGGTCGCGACGTCGCCGTGAAGGTTCTCCGTGCCGACCTGGCCCGCGATCCGCAGTTCCAGGAGCGGTTCCGGCGCGAGGCGCAGAACGCCGCGGCGCTGAACCATCCCGCGATCGTCGCCGTGTACGACACCGGCGAGACCAGGACCGAGCACGGCCCGCTGCCCTACATCGTCATGGAGTACGTGGACGGGCGGACGCTGCGCGACATCGTGAAGTCCGAGGGCCCGCTGCCGGGCCAGCGCGCGATGGAGATCATGGCCGACGTCTGCGCGGCGCTGGACTTCTCCCACCGGCACGGCATCGTGCACCGGGATGTCAAGCCCGCCAACGTGATGATCACCAAGACCGGCGCGGTCAAGGTGATGGACTTCGGCATCGCCCGCGCGGTCGCCGACGGCCAGGCCGCGGTCACCCAGACCGCCGCGGTGATCGGCACCGCCCAGTACCTCTCGCCCGAGCAGGCCCGCGGCGAGGCCGTGGACGCGCGCAGCGACGTCTACGCGGCCGGCTGCGTGCTGTTCGAACTGCTCACCGGCGAGCCGCCGTTCACCGGTGACTCCCCGGTCGCGGTGGCCTACCAGCACGTCCGGGAGGACCCGAAGCCGCCGTCGGCGCTCAACGGCCGGGTGTCGCCGGCGCTGGACGCGATCGTGCTGAAGGCGATGTCGAAGGGCGCGCCCAACCGCTACCAGTCGGCCGCGGAGATGCGGACCGACCTGGTCCGGGTGCTGTCCAACCAGCGGCCACTGGCGCCGATGGTGATGACCGACGACGAGCGCACCACGATCATGTCCCAGGGCAGGCCGACCGAGCAGGCGCGGGGCCGGCACCGCCCGGCGGCGCTCGCCAACGACTACGACGACTACGACCCGTACGAGGACGAGGAGGAGGAGCGTCGGCGCCGGCGCAAGAAGGGCTGGATCATCGCCCTGGTCGCCCTGCTCGCGCTCGCCCTGCTCGGGTTCGTCGCGTGGCTGATGACCACGATGTTCAACAACGACCCGGTGTCGAACGAGGTCACCGTGCCGAACGTGATCAACCAGCTCGCCGACGACGCCCAGCGGCGGCTCACCGACCAGGGTTTCGAGGTGGCGCTGCAGCTGGTGCCCTGCCAGCCCTCGGCCGACGGCCAGCCCGGCCAGTGCGGCCCGGACAGCATTGGCAAGGTCATCGACTCGAACCCCAAGCCCGGGGCGACGATGAACAAGTCCGACCGGCTCACGCTGCTCGTCGGCGCGCCCGCGGAGAAGGTGAACGTGCCCGACGTCTCCGGGCGTTCGCCGAACGAGGCCACGAAGATCCTCAAGGACGCCGGGCTCGCCGTTGCGCCGCAGAAGGAGGAGAAGGAGGTCGACAACGACGACGACGTCGGCAAGGTCATCTCGACCGACCCGACCGCCGGTCAGCCGGTCTCCAAGGGCAGCCAGGTGAAGCTGATCGTCGGCAAGCAGAAGGAGAACATCACCGTTCTCGACTTCACCGGCCAGAACGTCGACACCGCGCGCACCAACCTGGAGGACCTCGGGTTCACGGTCGAGGTGAACGAGGTGGACTCCGACCAGCCGAAGGGCACGGTCGTGGACCAGGACCCGAAGAGTGGCGAGCACCCGCCGGACACCACGGTCACCCTCGACGTGTCCAAGGGCCCGGACCAGAACAAGTTCACGATGCCGAACATCCTGGGCCTGACCCAGCAGGAGGCGGAGAACAAGCTCCGCGCGCTCGGCTGGACCGGGAACCTCAACGTCCAGCAGGACACGACGAACGACCGGCGCGAGCTGAACACGATCATCGACGCCCAGTTCGGTGAGGGCGACAGTGTCAACAAGGATCAGGACATCGGGGTCCGGATCGCGACCGAGCTACGCCCCGGAGGCTGAGACCGTCCCATGCGGATCGCGGTCGTCGGCGCCGGCGTGATCGGTCTGGCGACCGCGGACGCGCTCGCGCG
This sequence comes from uncultured Actinomycetota bacterium, assembly GCA_963727495.1. GTDB lineage: Bacteria > Actinomycetota > Actinomycetes > Mycobacteriales > Pseudonocardiaceae > Actinophytocola. The sequence goes on from CAVSGQ010000006.1 coordinate 927,860, forward strand.
ACGCGGTGCCGAGGTGGTGTGCCTCGAGGCGGACGAGCCGATGGCGGCCCGGTCGGCGGGCAGCTCGCGGATCTTCCGCCTGGCGCACGCCGATCCCGAGCTGGTCCGCTACGCGGCGACCGCGCGGGAGCTGTGGGACGGGTGGTCCGAGCGCGCGGGGTGCCCGCTGGTCGGCGGCGAGGGCGCGGTGCTGTCCGGCCCGCAGGCCCGGGACTGGTCGGCGGCGATGGCCGCCGCGGACGCCGCCCACTCGCTCGTCGACGACCTCGGGTCGCTGGACCTGCCGGTGCGGTCGCTGCCCGGCCCGGCACTGCTCGACCCGGCGGGCGGGGTGATCGACGTGCCGGCCACGGCCGCGTTCCTGCGCTCGGCCGCCGGGCCCGCGCTGCGGGCGGGGCACGTGCACCGGCTCGACGTGACCGGCGACGGGGTGACCCTGCACGGCTCGGCGGGCACGGTGACCGCGGACCGGGTCGTGGTGGCCGCCGGCCGGGGCACCTGGCAGCTGGCCGCGCGGGTGGGCGTGTACGTGCCGACCGCGCTGGCCCACCACGTGCGGTTCACGTTCCCGCTGGCCGACCCGCGGGCGCGGCCGCCGTGCTGGATGGATCGGACGGGCTCGTGGCGGGCCGGCTTCACGACCTACCAGCAGTGCTCCGGGCCGGGCCGCTGGTCGGTCGGCGCGGCGCTGCCCGACCGGGACCAGGCCTGGGAGCGCGGCCGCGCCGCGGTGACCGCGCGCTCCCGCGACCTGGTGCGCGCCTACGTGCGCGAGGTGCTCGTGGGCGTCGCGGACGAGATCGTCGAGGAGGTCTACTGCGACTTCCCGCTCGGCCTCGGCGACGGCATCCACGTGGCGAGCACCGGCCCGGTCACCGCCGTGTGGGGCGACAACCTGTTCAAGCACGCCCCGGCGATCGGAGCCTCCCTGGCGGCCGCGGTCCTCGACGGCACGGTGCCGGACATCCCGCCCGCGTAGGTTCGAGCTCAGGTCGCCGCGGCGTCGGCGATGGCGCGCATCCCGCGGGTCAGCTCGGCGACACGGTCCTCCGGCACGTGGTGGCCGCACGTCGCGAGCCAGTTGGCCAGCATCCGGTGGCCGCCGTCGGTGAGCACGGACTCGGGGTGGAACTGGACGCCCTCGACCGGGAGCTCGCGGTGGCGCATCGCCATCACGACGCCGGTGTCGGTCGCGCCGGTGATCTCGAAGGCGTCGTCGGGGATCGTGTCCCGCAGCACGGTCAGCGAGTGGTAGCGGGTCGCGGTGAACGGGTCCGGCTGGCCCGCCAGCACGCCGCCGCCCTTGTGGTGCACCTGGCTGGTCTTGCCGTGCAGCAGTTCGGGCGCGCGGTCCACGACCGCCCCCCAGGCCACGCCGATCGCCTGGTGGCCCAGGCACACCCCGAGCAATGGCACCGCGGAGTCCGCGCACCGGCGGACCACGTCGATGCTCGCCCCGGCCCGCTCCGGCGTGCTCGGGCCGGGGCTGACCAGCACCCCGTCGACGCCGGCGAGCGCGTCCGGCGCGGTCAGCTCCGCGTCGTCGTTGCGCAGTACCACGCACTCGGCCCCGAGCTGGGCCAGGTACTGCACGAGGTTGTAGACGAAGCTGTCGTAGTTGTCGACCACCAGTACCCGCATGACTGACAAGATTACTTCCCGACCACACACCTCCGGGGGTGACGCGTGCGGCTGGCCCGGCGGCTCGGTCCGGTGGACGCCACGGCGATCGGACTCGGCTCGATGCTCGGCGCGGGCGTGTTCGCCGTGTTCGCGCCGGCCGCGGCGAGTGCCGGCGGCGCGCTGCCGCTCGCCCTGCTGGTCGCCGGGTTCGTCGCCTACTGCAACGCCGTCGCCTCGGCGCAGCTGGCGGCGGCGTACCCGACCTCGGGCGGCACCTACTTCTACGGCCGGGAGCGCCTCGGCGAGTGGTGGGGCTTCACCGCCGGCTGGGGGTTCGTCGTCGGCAAGACGGCGAGCTGCGCGGCGATGGCGCTGACGTTCGCGAGCTACGCCGCGCCCGCGTTTCCCCGGCCGGTGGCGGTGGCGGCCGTGCTGGTGCTGACCGCGGTCAACTACCGCGGCGTGACGAGGACGGCGTTGCTCACCAAGGTCCTGCTCGGTGTCGTGCTCTGCGTGCTGCTGCTGGCGATCGCGCTGTCCACCCCGGACATGTCCGAAGTGGACATCACGGCCGGGCGGCCGGGTGGGGTGCTGCAGGCGGCGGGGCTGCTGTTCTTCGCCTTCGCCGGCTACGCGCGGATCGCCACGCTCGGTGAGGAGGTCCGCGACCCGCGCCGGACGATCCCGCGGGCGATCCTCGGCGCGCTGGCGATCGCGCTCGCCGATCTACCTCGCGGTGGCGCTCACCCTGCTCGCCGTGCTCGGCCCGGAGCGGCTGGCCGGCTCGACCGCGCCGCTCGCCGACGCGCTGCGGGTGGCCGGCCGTCCCGCGTGGATCGTCACCGTGGGCGCCGCGGCGGCGAGCCTCGGTGCGCTGCTCGCACTCGTCGCCGGGGTCGGGCGCACCACGCTCGCCATGGCCCGCAACCGCGACCTGCCCGGCTGGCTCGCCGCCGTGCACCCGCGGTTCGCGGTGCCGCACCACGCCGAGGTCGCGGTCGCCGCCGTGGTCTGCGCGGTCGTGCTGGTGGCCGACCTGCGCGAGGTCATCGGGTTCTCCTCGTTCGGCGTGCTGGTCTACTACGCGATCGCCAACCTGTCCGCGTTCACCCAGCCCCGGGCCGACCGGCGGTGGCCGCGCGCGCTGAACGTCGCGGGGCTCGCCGGATGCCTGCTGCTCGCGGCGACGCTGCCGCTGTCGTCGGTGCTGGTGGGGCTGGGCGTGTTCGCGGCCGGGCTCACCGGCCGCGCGGTGGCCGCGGGGCGCGGGTGGACTACTGCGCGGTGACGTTGTTGAACGGCAGCAGCGGTTCCAGCCACGGGAAGATCACGAACATCAGTAGCGCCACGAAGCCGAGGGCCAGCGCCACCGCGACGGTGACCCGGACGCCGAGCGGACCGGGGATACGACGCCAGATCCAGGCGTACATCAGGAGCTCTCCTCGAGCTCCGGCGGCCGCTCGTCGGGCTTCTTCGAGTCCTTCGCCCACTGCTTGGTCAGCACCGCGTGGACGATCAGCCGCTCCTTGTCGGAGAAGCGCGGGTGGCAGGTGGTGAGCGTCATCAGCGACGCCATCTCGCCCTTGCTCGGCGGGGTGGCGCCGTTCGGCGGGACCGGGGCGATGACGCCGCCGTCGGTGGGCGGCACGATCTGCTGGCCGTCCAGGTCGGCGTACGCGCCGCCGAGCGGGGCGACGCCCTTGCACTTCGCTTCGGCGCCCTTGCCCTGCGCCCAGCCCGCCTTCTCCTCGGCGAGCGGCACCATCCGGTAGACGAACCAGCTGTACTGCGTCTCGACCACGATCGCGTCGCAGGACTGGATGAGGTTGATGTCGTTGAACGGCGCGCCCTTGCCGACCCGGTGCCCGGCGACGGCGAAGTTGCCGGGCTGGCCGGGGTAGGCCGTCTTGGTGTAGTGGCCGGGGCCGATCTCCAGGCTCGCCGCGCTGGTGCCCTCGACGATCGTGAAGTGGAAGTCGGCGCCGAACGCCGGGATGTACATCTTGGCGAAGCCGTCGCCCTCGCCGAGGCCCTGGAAGTGGTCACGGCGCTGCGCGTCCGCGGCGGTCTGGTCGTGCCACCTGCTGTCCAGCGCGCTGGTGGCGTCGCGCTGCTTGCCGGCGGAGATGAGGTCGGTCCAGTAGACCTCGTAGACCACGAACAGCAGCACGACCAGGCCGAGTGTGATGAGAACCTCGCCGGCATTGCGCACGATGGTCCGGGCCCGGTCGGGTCGCTGCTGGTAGGCACGCGGCCGTGGGGAGGGAACCAGGTCGCCGAGGTCCCCCGAGATCCGGCCCGCGCCGCGACCAAGGTGCTGCACCGTGCCCACGCGCGCTCCTTTCGGGTCCCGACCTGTTGGTTCGCCGACCTACTCATCTACGTTAACGTGTTGCGATAGCGGACGGTTCGACAACGTTCACGGTTGCGTTCAAGCTACACGTCAGGTGAGGACGACATGCCCAAGTCCAAGGTTCGCAAGAAGGCGGTCTACACGCCACCCGCCGATCGACGCACGCCGGTGAAGGTGAAGGCGGCGGGGCCGTCTCACCCGATCTACGTGGCCGTCATGCTCGGCGTGATGCTGCTGGGACTGGCGTGGCTCGTGGTCAACTACATCGCCGGGGACAGCATCCCGTTCATGAAGGATCTCGGCAACTGGAACTTCGCCGTCGGGTTCTCGCTGATGATCGGCGGGCTGCTGATGACGATGCGGTGGCGCTGAGCGCCCCGCGTTCCCCCTCGCGTAGGTAAAGACGTTTCACTCGGATGCACCCGTTCAGCGCAGTGTGACTGAACCACAAGGGTGTAAGTCATCCCCAGTGTGGATAACTGCTGTGGATAACTCGTTCTCCTGCCCCGGAGCGTGACCCCGTTGGCCATCCCGACCGCCCGGAGCTGGGCCCCGAAGGCCGAGCTGTCGATCACCGCGTGGGCCCTGGCGGCCGCCGCGGCCCTGTGGGCGTGGCTCGCCGATGACCCACCCGGTCGGGTGCTGCTGGGCACGATCGCGCTGGCCCTGGCCTTCGCCGGGCTGTACGGGCTGGCGGTGCGCCCGCGGCTGGCGGCCGACCCGGAGGGCGTCACCGTGCGCGGGCTGACCCGCAGCCGCCGCTGGACGTGGGCGGAGGTCAACGTGCGGCTGGTGCGGACCCGGCGGCTCGGCCGCGAGGTCGCCACGGTCGAGCTGGACGCGGACAACGCCGAGGTGCCCGACCTGGTGGTGCTCGGCAGGCTGGACCTCGGCGCGGACCCGCAGGACGTGGTGGACGCGCTGCTGGAGCTGCGGACCTGAGCCGGCTAGCCGGCGCCGCAGAGGTAGAACAGGCCGCTGACCGTGCAGTCCATCACGGCGCCGCGCACGGCGATCGCCACGATCAGCGCGACCGCGATCGCCACGCACGCGCCGGCCTGGACCTGGTTGCGCCGGGCGGGCGGCGCGAACGACGGCGCGTAGACCATGGCCGCGGTGGCGAGCGCGCCGGCGACCAGCCCGCCGATGTGGCCGAGCAGCGAGATCCCCGGCAGCGTCACGCTGAGGAAGACGTTGATCGCGATCAGCGTGAGCACCGGGGTGGGGTTGAGCCTGGCCTTGAACACGACGACCGCGATGCCGCCGAACAGGCCGTAGACGGCGCCGGAGGCACCCGCCACACCGCCGCCCGGGTCGCCGAACAGCATCACCGAAGTCGACCCGCCGAGCAGCGAGATCAGGTAGACGGCGAGGAACCGGCCGCGGCCGAGGGCGACCTCGAGGTCACGGCCGATCACCCACAGCGCGAACATGTTGAACAGCAGGTGGACCGGCCCGTAGCCGCCGTAGTTGCCGAAGTGCAGGAAGCCGGAGGTGACCAGGCGCCACCACTCGCCGGCGGAGACGTACGCGGGCACCAGCGTGCCGTCCACGAACAGCGAGGACTTCTCGTTCGAGACGATGCTGCCGGCCTGGACGGCGGTCGCGGCGAAGACGGCGACGTTGACCAGGATCAGCGCGGGCACCACGACGAGCTTGCGGGACCGGGTGGCCCGCGCGCCGCCGATCGTGCGCGGCGTACGGACCGTGCGGGAACCCTCGGACACGCAGTCGACGCACTGGTAGCCGACCGAGGCCTCGCGCAGGCAGTCCGGGCAGGCCGGCCGGTCGCAGCGCACGCAGCGCAGCCCGGTCGGCCGGTCCGGGTGCCGGACGCAGGCCGGCAGGTCCTGCTGCCGGTTGACCGCCACTCAGCCCTCGGAGCGCTCGACGGACACCCGCTCCACCACGATGTCCTCGACCGGCTTGTCGTTCGGGCCCGTCGGGGTGTGCGCGATCCCGTCGACGACGTTGCGCGACTCCTGGTCGGCCACCTCGCCGAAGATCGTGTGCTTGAAGTTCAGCCAGGTCGTCGGCGCGACCGTGACGAAGAACTGCGAGCCGTTGCTGTCCGCGATGCCCGGGTTGGCCATACCGAGCAGGTAGGGCTTGTTGAACTGCAGGTCCGGGTGGAACTCGTCGGCGAACTGGTAGCCGGGTCCACCGCGACCGGTGCCGGTCGGGTCGCCGGTCTGGATCATGAAGCCGTCGATGACCCGGTGGAAGATCATGCCGTCGTAGAACGGGCCGGAGGTCTCCCCCCGGGCGTTGCGCTGCGAGTACTGCTTGGTGCCGTCGGCCAGGCCGACGAAGTTCGACACGGTCTTGGGCGCCTGATCAGGGAAGAGGTTGACCCTGATGTCACCCCGCGAGGTGTGCAGGGTTGCCGAGACCTTCACTCCGACGAGGGATCCATTGCTGTCTGCCACCCGGTCATCGTGCCATCCGCAGCAGGATCGGTCCGGAAGGGGCAGGATAGTCACTGTCCGATAAAGCCACCCTGGAGCACCCTATGAACGATGTGAAGGCCATGAACCGGGCCGGAGAGACGGTCGGCAAGGCGGTCGGCTCGGGCTGGCTGGCGGTCCGCCGGAGCGCCAAACGCGCTGGTCAAGCGAGTGCGGACGCCACGACGAAGGCGGCCCACGCCGCGGACCGGAAGCTGACCGAGCGCGGTGTCGCTCCGCAGCAGCTGGCCGTGGCGCTGGCCGAAGGCGCCGAGGTAGCGCGTCAGGAGGTTGTGAAGACCACGCGCCGGGCGCGCAAGAAGTTGGCGCGCAAGGCCAAGCACACCCGCAAGGAGCTCGCCAAGGCGGCGAAGCAGGCGCGCAAGGACGCCAAGAAGAGCAAGCCCGCCAGGCGGGCGACGAAGTCTGCCAAGCAGGTCCACAAGGACGCCAAGGAGATGCAGGCGTCGTTGAAGGCCGAGATGGCCCGGTTGAAGACCCAGGCCAAGGAGCAGGCGGCGGCCATGAAGAAGGAGTCGCCGAAGAAGCGCCGGTGGCCGAAGCTGTTGCTGCTCGCCGGTATCGCGGCCGGGGTCGCGGTCGCGGTGCGCAGCAGGTCCGCGGCACACCAGCCGACCCCGGTTCCGGAGCCGCGCAGCCGCGACAGCGAGACGTCACCGGACGACTCGTCGTCGGCCGCGAACGGTCAGCGGCCGCAGAAGTCGACGACCACGAAGAGCTGACCGGGCACGTCCGGCCCGCCAGGCCGTGGGCCTGGCGGGCCGGACCGCGTTCAGAGCCCGAGCGCGGAGATGGCCTCCTGGGCGACCAGCTTGGCCTTGATGGTCTGCTCCTGGTTGGTGGTGACGACCACCGCGTTCGCGTCCTTGGCGACGGCGAACACCGCCCCGTCGTCGGTCGGCTGGGCGCCGCCGGTCCAGCCGCCGGCCAGCTCGGCCGGGTTGGACGTGTCCACCGGCGCGGCCTGGTCGACGAGCGCCTTCGCCACCGCGGCGTCACCCTGGTAGACCCGCACCGTCATCTGGACGCCGCCGTCCGGGCGGTAGAAGAAGCAGGTCGGCGGGCGGCCCTTGGAGACCTTGATGTCGCCGATGTGCTGCCCGTTGGTCTCCTCGACGAACGCCTGCTCGAGGTAGGGGCAGGGCCCGTCCGCGGCCGGCTTCGGCTCGGCCGGCGGCTCGGCGGCGGGCGGTGCCGCGCTGCTCGCGGGGGTGTCCTCCGGGGTGATCACGGTCGGATCGTCCGCGCCGGCTTCGGAGTTGCACGCGGCGAGCACGATCAGCAGAGGACCGAGTAACAGGGCGCGTTTCATAGGCCAGGTAGTCAATCACATGCCCACGGTGACGCCGGTTCCGGCTACCGCAGCGCCCCGACCACCATGTCGACCAGCTCGGCCGGCCTGCTGGTGAAGCCCTGCGCACCTCGCCGGGCGGCCTCCCGGCGGTGCTCCGGGGAGTCCGAACCCGTGTAGATGAAGAACGGGGTCCGGCCGTCGTGCGCCCGAACGGCCTCGAGCAGGACGTAGCCCGCGTCCGGGCCTTCCGGCCGTCCCATGTCCGAGATGATCGCCGCAAACGTCGTGCGTCCGGAGGACCTGCAGCGCCTGCCGGGTGGACACCGGCGACGGTGACGGAGAAGCCGAGCGACTCGAAGACCTGGCGTTCGTTGACGTTGTTCTCCGTCCGGTCGTCGACCCACAGGATCTGGCGCGGCTGGTCGAGGCCCGCTCGCACGCCGAGCCGGTTCGTCGCGCTGGCCGCGCGGAACACCTGACCCGCGGCGTCACGCGTCGCCGCGCCGGTTCCCGCGCGGGGGCCGCCGTCCCTCTCCTCGCCGGCCATGACCAGCGAGACCGCACCCGCGACCAGCTTCTCGAACTGCGCCACCGTGATGTCGGACAGCGTGGCGTCCTGCGGCGCCGACCCGGGCCCGGGACCGACGTCGTGGGACAACTCCGCGGCGCGGGCGGCGACCTTCGACAGCTCCCGCTCGTAGACGTCGCCCTCGACGATCGCCGGCAGGTCCTGCCTGGCCAGCGAGGAGTCCGCGAGATGGACGACGATCGGGCGGCCGGCGCCCCAGAACGCGCCGAGCTCGGCGTTGCACCAGCCGGATCGCACCGAGCTGTGGGTCGCCACGAAGACGCACACACTGCACCGGTTGACGGCCTGTCGGAGCTGGTCGCGCAGCGAGCCGCCCGGCTTGACGTCCTCGGGCCGCCAGTAGCCGACACCCAGCTGGCGCAGCCAGGCCGCGACGTTCTCGAACTCCGGCTTGTTCTCGAACGAATGACTGACGAAGACGGTCATTCCCCAGCCGTTCCGGATCAGCAGCGACTGGCGTGTACGGGACGCGACCCGCCCGTGGCAGAGCCGTGGAGACGAGGGGAATCGAACCCCTAACCCCTGCCTTGCAAAGGCAGTGCTCTGCCAATTGAGCTACGTCCCCTTGCCGGTGCGGGCGTCGCCCGTACCGGTGTGCGTGTGAGCGCTCGGGGCCTCAGGCCTTCTTGGCGTTGTTCGAGCCAGAAGCCGGAGCGGTCGCCTCGCGCCACAGGTCGTCCTGCGCCTTGGCCGACTTGTTGCGACGCACCACGAACAGCACACCGCCGGCCACAGCCACCAGAGCGAGAAGCTTCTTCACGTCCATTGCCTCCTTCGGCAAAACCACACGTATGAACCTGCTGCGACCCCTGCCACGTCCCGCAGCGAGGCCACAAGTCTGCCACAAGCGCCCTGGCCCCGGAGGGGGACGCAGCCCTCACAGGTCAGGCCCCGTCCACATCCGCGGACAGGGCCTGATCCGGTGGGCCTAGGAGGACTTGAACCTCCGACTTCTTCGTTATCAGCGAAGCGCTCTAACCGCCTGAGCTATAGGCCCCAACAGCGCGACGAGACTATCGCACGGCGTCCCGCGCGCCCAAACGGTATGGCAGTAGTCGTTTTGCTGGTGGGCGTAGCGGGTTTCGTGGCGGCGGTGGTGTTCTTTGAGTAGGTGGTAGGTCCAGTAGTCGGCGAGGTCGCCGTTGATGGTGAGTGCTCGGAGGGTGAGGATGGTTGGGCTCCGTCGAGGCCCCATCGGGCGCCGGTGATGTCGAAGCGGTCTTTGACGAGGTGTCGGCAGGCGCCTTCGATGATGCCGGTGGCGATCGGCCAGCCGGCTCCCAGAGCGGTGGCATAGTCGAGGTAGGGCTTCTTGTTGGTCAGGTAGGTTGCGGCGTCGTCGGCGCCTTTGCGTTCCGTGGCGGAGTACCCGAAGCGGGTGGCGCGTCGCCGGATTCCCGACGGCGACGTCGCCGGATCGTCCGTTGAGGATCTTGGTGGCTTGATCGGCGACCCAGGTTTCGACGTCGGGGTCTCCTTTGTCGAAGAACGACCAGGCCGCGGTCCACACGTACTCCAGGACATGAATGAAGTCGATGAGGATGGTGACGACGTTGCCGCGACTGAGTGGCTTCGGCGGTGATGGCCTGGATTTGTTGGTTGTTGCCGTCGACCAGCGCGATCCAGGTGCGGCGGTGGTCGGGGTCACGGCGGGTCGCTTCGGCGAAGGTGGCCGCGACCACGGTGGGGATGTCGTCGGTGACCGACGCGGTGAGCCACTTACCGCGTGCGCGGGGTCTTCGCCCTCGGGTGCTATCTGGTGGTGGTGTGCCAGTCGTGGTGGTCGGTGGGCGATGACGTCGGCGGCGGTCCGGGGTGCGGGGGTGATGTCGTAGACCGCGCCGAGTTCGGCCATCCTTTTACGACCGGATTTCTCGCCGGGCGAGAGCCGGGTGGTGAGCTTGTTCGTGGTGGTGGCAGCGGCTTTGCGGGTGATCTCGCGTAGCCCGTCGGGGCGCATGCGGATGCCCTTGCCATCGTTGGTCATGACCAGCACGTCGGTGTCCGGGCTGGGATCGGGGCGGCGGCTGGTGTAAAAGTCACCGACATCGGTGGCGGCTTGCCGCACGAGGGCCAGGAGTTGTGGCTTGCCCAGCACCACACCGGTGGCGCGGGTGATGGCCTGGATCGTGGTGTCGAATGAACCACGCACCGACTCGATGACGGCGAGCTTGGCCAGCCCGTCGGAATGTTTGCCTTCCGGCAAGTTCAATATGTCATCGGTCGGATACAGGTTCACTGCTTTCGGGGCACGGTAAGCGATACGGGTAACCGTGACCTTCCCGAACACCGTGCTCAACCCACGCTGGTGGCCGTGTTCGACCCGGGTGCGTGCCACCTGATCGGCGCCGACAATGTCGGTCCGGCGTTGTTCACGGAGGGTGTGCAGGTCCAGACGGTCTTGGTAGAGCTGGCGCATCAACTCACGGGACCGCTCAGTGAGGTGATCCTCCAGCCTGGCATGGGTCCAGACCTGACTGTCAGCGTCCTCCAACTCGGCCACCATCGACGCGAACACCTCGAACGACCGGGTGAACGCCCCTGACTTGTCCTGCGCACCGTATGCTGGCACCCGGGCTCCTTCTTTGACCACGTCCTTGGCGTAAGCACCTAAGAACGTAGTGGGAAGGAGCCCCTTCTTCATGATCAGGGCCGGAAACCCCGCAGGTCACAGAACAGCACGCCTCACTCCAGTCGAACTACACCCAACCGGTATGCGGCTACTCCCGCTCGGCCAGGGTGACCTCGAGGCCGCCGGCCAGGTCGGCCGAGACGTTGTAGATGAACGCGCCCACCGTGGACAGCGCGCTGAACAACACGATGTTCACCGCGCCGATGATGGCCGCGACGCCGAACACGCGCCCGGCGCTGATCAGGGGCTCGCCACCGCCGTTGTCGGTCGGCTGGAGGATCTCGCTGGAGATGCCGTTCAGCTTGTCCCAGACGCCCATGCCGTCCAGCACCGCGTACAGCACGCCGACAGCGACCAGCCACACGAAGAACAGCGCCACGCTCAGCACCAGGGACAGCTTCAGCACCGACCACGGGTCGAACCGCTTGATCTGCAGGTTGGCCCGGCGCGGCCCCCGGCCCGGCCGGCGCAGCGCGCTCGGGGTCGCGGCCGCGCTGGTGCGCAGCGGGCCGGTGGACGGGCCCGAGCCCTCCAGGTGCACCGTGGTGCGCGACGCCGTGGCACCGCCGTGCGGCATGCCCGGGGCAGGCATGGTGGCCGCGGTCGGCAGGCCGTCGGCGAACAGGCGGGCGGCCGCCGCGCCGGTGACGACCGGGCGTTCGATCGACACCGTCTCCTCGCCGTGCGAGGTGGCCGACGGGGTGGTCTCGTCGTGCGACGGCGCGGCGTCCGGGTCGATGGCCGGGGTGAACAGCCCGACCTCGGGTGGCCTGCCCACCGAGTTCGGGGAGTCCGGTGGCGGACCCGACGGCTTGCCCGACGGCGCACTCGGCGACGGGTTGTCGCCGGACACCCGCTGCCAGGGCGGCGGGGTGCCGTGGCTGAGCTCCAGGTCGTCGGAGGTGGCCACCCGGGCCGTCGGCTCGTCGTCCGCCGGCCGGCCGTTGGTCTCGTGCGCGCGGTCGTGGTTGCCGCCGGGTGTGCCGTTCTTCTCGCCGCCGTGATCGCCACCGGTCGCCCGCTCGACCGGCTTGGCCTGGCCGTCCGTGGCGACCCCGGACGTGCGGTCCGTGTCGCGCTCGGTGTTCCGGCCGGTGCTTCCGGACTTGTCAGGTGGTGTCACGAGGATCCCCTACGTGTTCTCGCGGCTTACTGCGGAGGCTCTTGCGGCTGCTGACCGTTGCTGGACGTCTCGGGTGGGGCGGGGGTTGCGCCGTTGTCCGACGGCTCCTCCGCACTGCGTGCGACTGCGACCAGGGTCGTCCCTTCGCCCAGGTTCATCAACCGCACTCCCTTCGTCTGCCGGCCCGCCTTGCGCACCTCGCGGGCATTGGTCCGGATGACGCCGCCCGACGAGGTGATGGCGTACAGCTCGTCGTCCACGTCGACGATGAGCGCCCCCACCAGCCTGCCACGCTTCGAGTCCTGCTGAATGGTGAGCACGCCCTTGCCGCCCCGGCCCTGCACGGGGTAGTCCTCGATCGGGGTGCGCTTGGCATACCCCCCGTCCGTGGCCACCAGCAGGAACTGTCCCTCGCGGACGACACCGAGGGTGAGCAGCTCGTCACCGGAGTTGAACCGCATGCCGAGCACGCCGGAGGTGGCCCGGCCCATCGGCCGCAGCGCCTCGTCGGTGGCCTGGAACCGGATGGACTGGCCGCCGGCGGACACCAGCAGCAGGTCCTCCTCGGCGCTGCACAGCACGGCGCCGACCAGCTCGTCCTCGTCACGCAGGTTGACACCGATCAGGCCGCCCGCGCGGTTGCAGTCGAAGTCCGACAGCCTGCTCTTCTTGACCAGGCCGCTCTTGGTCGCGAGCACCAGGTACGGCGCGACCTCGTAGTCCTTGATCTGGATGACCTGGGCGATGTGCTCGTCGGGCTGGAAGGCGAGCAGGTTGGCCACGTGCTGGCCGCGGGCGTTGCGGTTGGCCTCCGGCAGCTCGTAGGCCTTCGCCCGGTACACCCGGCCCTTGTTGGTGAAGAACAGGATCCAGTCGTGGGTGGAGCACACGAAGAAGTGCGCGACGATGTCGTCCTGCTTGAGCCCGGCGCCCTGCACGCCCTTGCCGCCGCGCTTCTGCGCGCGGTACAGGTCGGTCTTCGTGCGCTTGGCGTAGCCGGTGCGGGTGATCGTGACGACCACGTCCTCGACCGCGATCAGGTCCTCGATCGACACGTCGCCGTCGTACGGGATGATCTGCGTGCGCCGGTCGTCGCCGTGCTTGTCGACGATCTCCATCAGCTCGTCGCGGACGATCGTGCCGCTGCCGCTCCGGGTTGGCCAGGATGTCCTGCAGGTCGGCGATGACCAGCTCGATCTCGGCCAGCTCGTCGATGATCTTCTGGCGTTCCAGTGCGGCGAGCCGGCGCAGCTGCATGTCGAGGATCGCGTTGGCCTGGATCTCGTCGACGTCGAGCAGCTGCCATCAGGCCGGTGCGGGAGTCCTCGACCGTCGGCGAGCGGCGGATCAGCGCGATGACCTCGTCCAGCATGTCGAGCGCCTTGACGTAGCCGCGCAGGATGTGGGCGCGCTCCTCGGCCTTGCGCAGCCGGTAGCGGGTGCGCCGGACGATGACCTCGACCTGGTGGCGGACGTAGTGCCGGATCATCTGGTCCAGGCGCAGCGTGCGCGGCACGCCGTCGACCAGGGCCAGCATGTTCACGCCGAAGTCGTGCTGCAGCTGGGTGTGCTTGTACAGGTTGTTCAGCACGACCTTGGCGACCGCGTCCCGCTTGCAGCGTGACCACGATCCGCATGCCGATGCGCTTGCTGGACTCGTCGTCGACCTCGGCGATCCCGGCGAGCTTGCCGTCGCGGACCAGCTGCGCGATGTTCTCGATGAGGTTGTCCGGGTTGACCTGGTAGGGCAGCTCGGTGACGACCAGGATGGTGCGGCCCTTGGCGTCCTCCTCGACCTCGACGACGGCACGCATCCGGACCGAGCCGCGACCGGTGCGGTAGGCGTCCTCGATGCCCTGCGCGGCCGAGGATCAGGCCGTGCGTCGGGAAGTCCGGGCCCTTGATCCGCATCAGCATCGCGGCCAGGGTCTCGTCCTCGGACGCCTCCGGGTTCTCCAGCGCCCACACGACGCCGTCGGCGACCTCGCGCAGGTTGTGCGGCGGGATGTTGGTGGCCATGCCGACCGCGATGCCGCCGCTGCCGTTGACCAGCAGGTTGGGGATGCGCGCCGGCAGGACGACCGGTTCCTGGGTCTTGCCGTCGTAGTTGTCGCCGAAGTCGACGGTCTCCTCGTTGATGTCGGCCAGCATCGCCATCGCCAGCGGCGCCATCCGCGCCTCGGTGTAGCGCATGGCGGCCTGCGGGTCGTTGCCCGGGGAGCCGAAGTTGCCCTGGCCGTCGATCAGCGGGTACCGCATCGACCACGGCTGGGCCAGCCGGACGAGCGCGTCGTAGATCGCGGAGTCGCCGTGCGGGTGGTAGTTGCCCATGACGTCGCCGACGATGCGCGAGCACTTGACGTGGCTGCGCTCCGGCCGCAGGCCGGTGTCGTACATCGAGTACAGGACGCGCCGGTGCACCGGCTTGAGGCCGTCGCGGACGTCCGGCAGCGCGCGGCTGACGATCACGCTCATCGCGTAGTCGATGTAGGAGCGCTGCATCTCCTGCTGGATGTCGACCGGCTCGACGCGGTCGCCCTCCGGCGGCAAGGTTTCGGTCACGAACTCTGGTTCCTTTTCCGTAGACCGGGCTTGGTGAACTACACGTCGAGGAAGCGGACGTCCTTGGCGTTGCGGGTGATGAACGAGCGGCGGGCCTCGACGTCCTCACCCATCAGGACGCTGAACAGCTCGTCCGCGGTGGCGGCGTCGTCGAGGGTGACCTGGAGCAGCAGGCGGTTCGCCGGGTCCATGGTGGTCTCCCACAGCTCGTCGGCGTTCATCTCGCCGAGACCCTTGTAGCGCTGGATCCCGTCGTCCCGGTTGATCTTCTTGCCGGCCTCCAGGCCGGCCTTGAGCAGGCCGTCGCGCTCCCGGTCGGAGTAGGCGAACTCCGGATCCGTGCGCTGCCACTTGATCTTGTAGAGCGGCGGCTGCGCGAGGTAGACGTGACCGGCCTCGACCAGCGGCCGCATGAAGCGGAACAGCAGGGTCAGCAGCAGCGTGCGGATGTGCTGGCCGTCCACGTCCGCGTCGGCCATCAGCACGATCTTGTGGTACCGCAGCTTGGTGAGCTCGAAGTCCTCGTGGATGCCGGTGCCCAGCGCGGTGATCAGGCTCTGGACCTCGGTGTTCTTGAGCACCCGGTCGATGCGCGCCTTCTCCACGTTGATGATCTTGCCGCGGATCGGCAGGATCGCCTGGAACATCGAGTCGCGGCCCTCCTTGGCCGAGCCGCCGGCGGAGTCGCCCTCGACGATGTAGAGCTCGCACTCCTCCGGGTCGGTCGACCGGCAGTCGTTCAGCTTGCCCGGCAGGCCGCCGATGTCCAGCGCGCCCTTGCGGCGTACCAGCTCCTTGGCCTTGCGGGCGGCGATGCGGGCCTGCGCCGAGGAGACCGCCTTCGTCACGATCGTCCGCGCGTCGGTCGGGTTGCGCTCGAACCAGTCGGCGAGCATCTCGTTGCACGTCGTCTGCACGAACGACTTCGCCTCGGTGTTGCCCAGCTTCTGCTTGGTCTGGCCCTCGAACTGCGGCTCCGCCAGCTTGATCGAGATGATCGCGGCCAGCCCCTCGCGCACGTCGTCGCCGGTGAGGTTGGTGTCCTTCTCCTTGAGCAGCTTCTTCTCCCGCGCGTAGACGTTGACCACCCGGGTCAGCGCGGCGCGGAAGCCCTCCTCGTGGGTGCCGCCCTCGGCGGTGTTGATCGTGTTGGCGAACGTGTACACCGACTCGCTGTACCCGGTGTTCCACTGCATCGCCACCTCGACCTCGAGGCCGTCGCCCTTGGCCTCGAAGGAGATCACGTTCTTGTGGATCGCCTCGCGGGTGTGGTTGATGTGCTTGACGAAGTCCCCGAGCCCGCCCGGGTAGTGGTAGGTCCGCTCCTTGACGCGGGCGGCCTTGCCCTCGGCGTCCGCCTCACTGTCCTCATCGGACACCCGCTCGTCGCGGAGCACGATCGTGAGGCCCTTGTTGAGGAACGCCATCTCCTGCAGCCGGCGGGCGACGGTCTCCGCGCTGTACGTCGTGGTCTCGAAGATCGTCGGGTCTGCCCAGAAGGTGACCGACGTGCCGGAGCGGTCGGTGGTCTCGCCCTCGTGCAGCGCGCCGGGCACGGAGTTCTGGTAGTGCTGCGACCACACCTTGCCCTTGTAGTGGATCTCCACGTCCAGCCTGGTGGACAGGGCGTTCACCACCGAGATGCCGACGCCGTGCAGGCCGCCGGACACCGCATAGCTGTCGCTGTCGAACTTGCCGCCCGCGTGCAGCGTGGTCAGCACGATCTCCAGCGTCGGCTTCCGGTGGACCGGGTGCAGCTCGACCGGGATGCCGCGGCCGTCGTCGACGACGCGGACGCCGCCGTCGGCGAGCAGCGTGACCTCGACCCGGGTCGCGTAGCCCGCCATCGCCTCGTCGACCGCGTTGTCCACGACCTCGGTGATCAGGTGGTGCAGGCCGCTCTCGCCGGTGGAGCCGATGTACATGCCGGGCCGTTTGCGGACGGCCTCGAGCCCCTCCAGGACCGTGATCGAGGACGCGTTGTATTCATGCTTGGTCGTGGCTGCCACGGGGTGGTGTCTCCCTCGTCAGGAACGGGCGCAAAACTCCCTCTGTCAATGGTACTGGTGCGGTCGCGCAGGAGTGGGGCAAGGACACCCCTAGCGTCGCCACAGACGCGCTCTCGCAAGCGGCCGTGAGAGAGGACTCTGACCGGTATCGTCAGCGGGCGTTCTGACAGCTTTCCGGCCTCCGGTTCACCCGTAGGTGTCCCGAGGCCCTCTTCCGCGTACATGTCTGGGCCCGTAACGCCAGCTCGGGGTGGACGGACCGTGCACCTTCAGCCGCTTGACCACCCCGTTGCCCACGCCCGCGGCGATCTTGGCGAGGAGCTGGCGCTGCAGCAGCCGCAGCTGGGTCGCCCACGCGGTCGACTCCGCCTGGACGACCAGCTCGCCGTCCCGCAGCGAGACCGGCCGGGCGTGTTCGGCGACGTCCTCGCCGACGATCTCGCTCCACCTGCCGAACAGCCGCCCCGTGGTGAGCCGGCCGGTCCACCCGCGGTCCGCGGCGAGCCGGGAGGCGAGCCGGCCGAGCGGCTGCGGGTCCCGGTCGTCCGCACGGGCTCCAGACCAGCGCCTGCGCCGCCGCGACCCGCGCCCCCGTGACGCGCTTGACCTGCTTGTTCCGCGCGCTCGCCGACGCCCCGGCCGGCCCGCCGGAGGCCTCCCGGGCGGCCCGCAGCGCGGCGCGTGCCAGGTCGGAGCCACGTAGCTGTGGATAGTCACTGTCGGTCGCCGGGGCCGGCGACCGATCATCGACAACGCCCTTTCGGGTGTTCAGGGCAGGAGAAATCGCCTGGTCGGGGCGCACCGTGACAGCGTTATCCACACTATCCACAGGTTTGTCCCCAGATGTGGGACGACTCACATCACTGCTCGTGGCTCGCGGGCGATCATCGGGCGACCGGTCCGGCACGGGAACCTCCCCGTTCGACACGACATAGCGAGCACCGACGAGCTCGTCGGGGACATCCTCCTCCACCGCGGCCGTCACGAGGACCTGTTCGGCGTTCGCGGCCACGTCGGCGAGTCGCTGCCGGCGCCGCCGGTCGAGCTCGGCGAACACGTCGTCGAGCAGCAGGACCGGCTCGTTGCCGTCCGCGCGCAGCAGCTCGTAGGAGCCCAGCCGCAGGGCGAGCGCGAACGACCACGACTCGCCGTGGCTGGCGTAGCCCTTCGCGGCGACGTCGTCGATGGTGAGCTCCAGCTCGTCGCGGTGCGGGCCGACCAGGCTCACCCCGCGCTCGAGCTCGGCGTCGCGCCCGGCGGTCATGGCGGCGAGCAACGCGTCGACCAGCACCTCGGTCTCCGCACGCGCGGCGGGCGTGCCGTACTCGGCGGGGAACGACCCGGCGATCCCCGACCGGTAGCGGATCCGGGCCGGCCGCGACTCGGGCGCGACCCCGGCGTAGGCCGCGGTGACGTGCCCGGCCAGGTCGGCGACCAGGTCCAGCCGCGCGGCGAGCAGCTCGGCGCCGTGCCGGGCGAGGTGGCCGTCCCACACGTCGAGCGTGCTCAGCGCGTCGGAGCCGCCGCCCTGGGAACCCGCGCGCCGCGCGTGCCCCGACGACTTGAGCAACGCGTTGCGCTGGCGCAGCACCCGGTCGTAGTCCGCCCGCACCCCGGCGTAGCGGGGCGTGCGCAGCACCAGCAGCTCGTCGAGGAACCGGCGCCGCTCGGCCGGGTCGCCGCGCACGAGCGCGAGGTCCTCGGGCGCGAACAACACGGTGCGCAGGATCCCCAGCACGTCGCGCGTCCTCGGCACCGGGCCGCGGTTGACCCGTGCCCGGTTGGCCTTGCCGGCGGTGATCTCCAGCTCGACGGTCAGCTCCCGTCCCGCGTTGACGACCGCGGTGCGCACGATCGCGCGCGAGCAGCCGTGCCGGATCAGCGGCAGGTCGGCCGCGACCCGGTGCGAGCCGAGCGTGGCCGTGTAGCCGATCGCCTCGATCAGGTTCGTCTTACCCTGCCCGTTCTGTCCGATGAGGACGTTCGCGCCGGGGGTGAACTCCAGGTCCGCGTGTTCCCACGACCGGAAGTCGCTGACCTGTAAGTGCCGGACGTACAACGTCAGCCTTGCGTGCTGCCCGCGCCGGAGGTCGGCCCGGCCTGGTGCACCGCGTGGCCGCCGAACTGGTTGCGCAGCGCCGCGACCGCCCGCATGGCCGGCGAGTCCTCCTGCCGCGAGCGGAACCGGGAGAACAGCGCGGCCGAGATCACCGGCGCCGGAACCGCGAGCTTGATCGCCTCCTCGACCGTCCACCGGCCCTCGCCGGAGTCGTCGACGTAGCCACGCAGGTCGTCGAGCTCCGGGTCCGAGTCGAGCGCGCGCACCAGGAGGTCGAGCAGCCACGACCGCACCACGGTCCCGCGCTGCCACGCCTTGATCACCGCCGGCACGTTCTCCACGACCTTCGCGGTGTCGAGCAGCTCGAACCCCTCGGCGTAGGCCTGCATCAACCCGTACTCGATGCCGTTGTGGATCATCTTCGCGTAGTGGCCCGCGCCGACGCCGCCGGCGTGCGCGAAGCCCTCCTCGCGCGGCCCGTCCGGGCGCAGCGCGTCGAAGACCGGCATCGCCCGCTCGACGTGGGCGGCCGCGCCGCCGACCATGAGCCCGTAGCCGTTGTCCTTGCCCCACACGCCGCCGGACACCCCGCAGTCGAGGTAGCCGATCGCCTTGCCGTCGAGCAGCTCGGAGTTCTGCCGGTCCTCGGTGAAGCGCGAGTTGCCGCCGTCGATCACCAGGTCGCCCGCCGAGAGCAGCCCGGCGAGCTCGGCGACCGTCTGGCGGGTCGGCTCGCCCGCGGGCACCATGACCCAGATGATCCGCGGCGCGGTGAGCCGGTCGACCAGGTCGGCGAGCGAGGCCGCGTCGCTGACGTCCGGGTTGCGGTCGTAGCCGACCACGTCGTGACCGGCCGCGCGAACCCGGTCGCGCATGTTGAAGCCCATCTTGCCGAGACCGACGAGACCGAGCTGGATCCTGCTTGCCACTGCGTACGTCCTCCGATCAGCCGGGCAGGCGCACCGGCATCAGAAGATGCAGGTACCCCGGGGCCACGGTGCCATCCTCGCCGACCGGCTTGATCAGCGCCGGGCGGCTGGCCGTGGTGAAGGACAGCTCGGCCCGGTCCGCGTGCAGCGCGCCGAGCCCCTCGGACAGGAACGACGGGTTGAACGCGATCGTGACGGGCTCGCCGGTGTAGTCCACGGCGAGCTCCTCCTCGGCGCTGCCCTCGTCGTCGCCGCCGGCGGACAGCCGCAGCCCGTACTCGCCGAACTCCATCCGCACCTGGGTGCCGCGCTCGGCGACGAGTGACACGCGCTTGATCGCCTCCACGAGCGGGGCCACGTCCATGATCGCGGTGGCGGTCTGCTCGGAGGGCAGCAGCTGGCGGTAGCGCGGGAACTCGGTGTCGAGCAGCCGGCTGGTGGTGCGCCGGCCGGACCCGGACAGGCCGATCAGCCCGTCGCCGGGGGCCAGCGACAGCTCGACCGTCGTGCCCGCCGTGCCGAGGGACTTGGCCGCGTCGGCGAGCGTGCGCGCGGGCACCAGCACGGCGAGCTCGCCCGCGCCCACGATGCTCTCGTCGGGCTTCCAGGTGAACTCGCGCATGGCGAGGCGGAACCGGTCGGTGGCGACCAGGGTCAGCTTGTCGCCGTCGATCTCGACCCGCACGCCGGTGAGCATCGGCAGCGTGTCGTCCTTGCCGGCCGCGACCGCGACCTGGCTCACCGCGAGCCCGAACACCTCGCCGGCGAGCTCGCCCGCGTGCGGCGGCATCGCCGGCAGCTGCGGGTAGTCCTCGACCGGCATGGTCGGCAGGCTGAACTTCGCGCTGCCGCACGTGATCGACACGCGCGCGCCGTCGACCATGATCTCGACCGGTTGCGCCGGCAGGGATCGGGTGATGTCGGCGAGCAACCGGCCGGACACGAGCGTGCGCCCGCCGTCGGCGATCGTCGCCGCGACGCCGACCGTCGCCGAGACCTCGTAGTCGAATCCGGAGATCGTCAGCGCATCCGACGAGCCGGCGTCGGAGTTTCCTGCATCCAGCAGGATCCCGCCGAGTACCGGAACCGGCGGCCGGGACGGCAGGCTGCGCGCGACCCAGGCGACGGCGTCGGCGAGGCCGTCGCGCTCGACGCGGATCTTCATGACTGTCCTTTCCAGACACGAGAAGGAGCCGCGGGCGGGCGGGTTCCATCCCGGGAGAGCTCACGACGTAGACCGCCACCGTACGGCGTGCCGCCCCGGCGCGGTACTCGGGGCCGGGTGGTTTCGGCGGTGTGTGGTCGGTTCGTCGCTCGCTGACTCGCGGCCCCTGTCTTTTCTTTGTTGATGAAGAGAAGAGAGAAGAACAGACGTAGTGATAGGTCCTGTGGGTTGTGTGGACAACGCTCGTCCGCGCACGTCGCCGCGCGCGGCCGGTTGTGGATGGACCCGGTGTGCGACCGGTGGACAGCTCGGCCGGCCGGTGGATGGTTCGCCGGCGTGCGTGAGTTGTCCACACACCGACCCCGGTTGCCCACAGCGCGCTCCCCAGAACCGGCCCGGTTCGTACCCAGGTCGTGCACAGGCTCGGGGACGGTCATGAATCCCCTTTCCGGGTGACGCAAAGGGTTGCGCGAGCACCGTGTCCACATGTCGTGTCACACAAGGAAGTTCGGGATCAGCCGCGGGCGCGTTGCTTGATCCGCGAGGTGAGCTCCTGGACCTGGTCGTAGATCCGGCGCCGTTCGGCCATCTCCTTGCGGATCTTCTTCTCCGCGTGCATGACCGTGGTGTGGTCGCGGCCGCCGAAGGTCTGCCCGATCTTCGGCAGGGACAGGTCGGTCAGCTCGCGGCACAGGTACATGGAGATCTGCCGCGCCTGCGCGAGCGCCTTGGTTTTGCCTGGGCCGCAAAGATCATCGATCGACACGCTGAAGAACTCGGCGGTCACCGCCATGATCGTGGCGGCGCTGATCTCCGGCACCTGCGAGTCGGGAATCAGGTCCCGCAACACGATCTCTGCGAGACCGACGTCGACCGGTTGCTGGTTGAGGGAGGCGAACGCGGTCACCCGGATCAGCGCGCCCTCGAGCTCGCGGATGTTGTGCTCGATGCGGGCGGCGATGAACTCCAGCACCTCGGCCGGTGCGGCGAGCCGGTCCTGCGCGGCCTTCTTGCGCAGGATGGCGATCCGCGTCTCGAGTTCCGGCGGCTGGATGTCGGTGATGAGCCCCCACTCGAACCGGGTGCGGAGGCGGTCCTCGAGAGTCTCCAACCGCTTCGGCGGCCGGTCCGACGACACCACGATCTGCTTGTTGGCGTTGTGCAGCGTGTTGAAGGTGTGGAAGAACTCCTCCTGGGTTCCTTCCTTCCCTTCCAGGAACTGGATGTCGTCGACGAGCAGGATGTCGATGTCGCGGTAGCGCCGCTGGAACGCGACCTTGCGGTCGTCGCGCAGCGAGTTGATGAAGTCGTTGGTGAACTCCTCGGTCGACACGTACCGCACGCGCATGCCGGGGAACAGGCGTTGCGCGTAGTGGCCGACCGCGTGCAGCAGGTGCGTCTTGCCGAGCCCGGACTCGCCCCAGATGAACAACGGGTTGTACGCGCGCGCCGGAGCCTCGGCGACGGCGACCGCGGCCGCGTGGGCGAAACGGTTGGAGGCGCCGATGACGAACGTGTCGAAGGTGTACTTCTCGTTCAGCCGCGTCTTGGAGGTCTGCGGTTGCGCGGGCGCGGTGAACGGCTGACCGCTCGGCGGCTGGCCGCCGGTGAAGGTCGGCCAGATCTCGTGGACGGTGGCGAGCGCCTCGCTCTCCTCGTCCACCTCCTCACCGTCGGCGCCGATCTCGCCGGCGCCGTCGACCTCCGCGTCGGACTCGCCGACCGGCGGCAGGATCGCGGTACGGGGCGCGTGCGGCTCGCCACGCAACGGCACGCCGTCCACACTGTCCCCATTGGACGGTGCGGTCGGCTGGGCCACGGCGGGCTGAGTCATCGGTGCCGGGGCCGGCGTCATCGGGTCGACCTTTACCGCGAGGGAGACCGCGCGGCCCAGCCGCCGGGACAGCGCGTCGGTGATCGGCTCGCGCAGAGCTCGTTCGATCGCGTCCTTGGCAAAGTCGCTCGGGGCGGCGAGCAACGCGGTTCCGTCGAGAAGCCCGATGGGCCGGGTGACCCGCATCCACGCTCGCTGCTGGGGGGAGAGCGTTCCGGCGGACAGCTCCCGCACGACCTGCTCCCAGACCACTCCCAGGTTCATCTGCTCGGACACCTACGAGCTCCCCTCCCCTCGTCGGCCTTCGGTCATGTCCAACCCTCCGACCACACCCCGAACCGCTCACCGCAACGGCGAGCTCGGTCGCGCCCCGACACACGGGAAGCATCCACAGGGTTGTCCACAACTGTGCACGAAGGTACGACGAGCCGCAGCGGAACCCACCGAAGGCTCGACATAACCAGCGCGGCGCAGCAGGGCTCCCACTCCCATCCGGCCAACCAAGAGCACGCACGCTAACAAGCGCCGCGCTATGCCACAAGATGTGTTCCGTAGCAAGCATCTGACCGTGCGCGGCGTGTCGCCGAGCGGCGCCCGGGACCCGGCAAACGGCACCCGGATTAGACCCGGCGAGCAGGGGTGCGTAACCTTGTAAGGTCTCCCGCGAGGTGTGGGTGAGTTCTGCGCGCCGTCCGACGGTGAACCGGGCGAGGTGGCCGGGACGCCGGACGTCGGTGGGGACGAGAAACGTGGCGAGCCATTACCCGGGAGATCCACCGTGAGCAAGCGTACTTTCCAGCCGAACAACCGTCGCCGGTCGCGGACCCACGGGTTCCGGCTGCGCATGCGCACCCGGGCTGGGCGGGCGATCCTCGCTGCTCGCCGCAGCAAGGGCCGCAAGCGCCTGTCCGCCTGACTCGCTTGCTCCCCGCGTCCGCTCGACTGACCGGTGGCGACGACTTTCGGCTGGTGACCAGGAAGGGCCGGCGAGTGGGCCGGCCCAGGCTCGTCGTTCATGCGATCACGGCCGAAGAGGTCGCTCGGCTCGGTGTGGCCGCGTCCGCGAACACCCGGGTCGGGTTCGTGGTCAGCAAGGCCGTGGGGAACTCGGTGGTTCGTCATCGCGTCACGCGACGCCTGCGCCACCTGCTGCGGGCCCGCCTGGGAACCGTGGCGCCGGGTTGCACGTTGGTCGTCCGAGCGCTGCCGCAGGCGGCTTCGGCGGCGAGCGCGGATCTCGGCAAGGACATCGACTCGGCCCTGCGGCGGTTGCGGCTCGGGGCCGGCGATCGCGTCGGCGATGACGGTGGTGCGCAGTGAGTGTCACGCATGACACGGACGTCCCCGCGCGCCCCGGTCCGGTGGCCCGGGTGCTGCTCGTGCCGATCAACTTCTACCGGCGATGGATCTCGCCGGTGCTTCCGCCCACCTGCCGGTTCGAGCCGAGCTGCAGCGCGTACGCCGTCGAGGCGTTGACGACCCACGGCGCGCTGCGCGGCTCCTGGCTCACCGTCCACCGGCTCGCCCGCTGCGCCCCGTGGGGCCGTGCCGGGTACGACCCGGTACCGCCGCCGCGAGGCGCCGTACCCACGGACATCGAACCCGACGGACCGGGGACGCCGGACCAGGCCCGTCACACCCTCGCCAAGGAGTAGCTCCGTGCTCGACTTCATCTACTACCCCGTGTCCTTCATCCTGTGGTGCTGGCATTGGGTGTTCGGGCACGTCTTCGGGACCAACAGCGGCATCGCCTGGGCGCTGGGCATCATGTTCCTGGTCTTCACCCTGCGCGCGATCATGTTCAAGCCGTTCGTGAAGCAGGTCCGCTCGATGCGCGCGATGCAGCAGTTCGCGCCCGAGATGAAGAAGATCCAGAAGAAGTACGCCAACGACCGGCAGCGCCAGGCGCAGGAGATGCAGAAGCTCCAGCGCGAGCACGGGTTCAGCCCGCTCGGCGGCTGCCTGCCGATGTTGCTGCAGATCCCGGTGTTCATCGGTCTGTACCACGTGCTGCGTTCGTTCGTGCCGGGGCACACCGAGAACTACTTCTTCGACAAGGCGGGTGTCGACTCCTACCTCGACGCGAACCTCTTCGGTGCGCGGCTGTCGAACTTCATCACCCAGCCGCAGCAGGCGCTGGAGGCGCTGGGCGCGAACCGCACCTCGGTCATCATCGTGTCGATCCCGCTGATGATCCTCGCGAGCGTGCTGACGCACCTGACCGCTCGGCACTCGGTGGCGCGGCAGAACCCCGAGGCGGCCACCACGCAGACCGCGATCATGAACAAGCTGACCATGTACATCTTCCCGATGGGCGTGCTGCTGTTCGGTCTGTTCTTCCCCATCGGCCTGCTGCTCTACTGGCTCGCCAACAACACCTGGACGCTGATGCAGCAGCGCATCGTGTACCGCCGGATCGACGCGGAGGAACAGGAGAAGAAGGCAGCCGCGATCGAGAAGCGGACCAGCCTCGCGCCGAAGCCCGGCCAGCGGCCGACCCAGGCGAAGAAGCGCCCGGCGACCGGCGGGGCGCCGGCGGATGGCACCACGAAGCAGGGCGGCACCGCGAAGCAGGACGCGACGAAGCAGGGCACCGCCCGGACCGGCACGGCCAAGCCGGGCACGGCCAAGCCCGGCACGGCCAAGCCCGGCACCACGCGGTCCGGCACCGCCAAGCCCCGGGCGGCCAAGCCCGGCACCGCGAAGACGGGAACGACCAAGTCCGGCACCGCCGGGTCGACCGGGGACTCCGCGAAGGCGGCCGGCAACGGCGCCGCGGACGAGACCGCGGGCGACGGCAGCACAGTTTCCGGTCTGAGCGCAGACCGATCCCGTAAGAAGAACACAGGCCGGAAGAATCGCTGACGCGGCATATTCCGGACCTGGAGAGGAGAAGCCGTGCCGGAGACGGTGCAGGAGTCGGAGCCCGAGCAGGACGAGGCCGTGGAGCCGGCCGGGGAGGACGCGGCGACCGACGGAGAGGTGGCCGTCGAGTCCGACGCGGATGACTCCGACGACGGGATGGACGGCGACGAGGCGGACGCGGACGAGACGGACGGCGAGGACGATCGCTCGGGGAGCTCGAACGAGGACCTCCTCGTACGGGAGGGCGACATCGCCGGCGACTATCTCGAGCGGCTGCTCGACCTCGTCGACTACGACGGCGACATCGACCTCGACGTGGAGGCCGGGCGTGCGGTGGTGAGCATCGACGGCGGCGACGATCTGGAGAAGCTCGTCGGTCCGCGCGGGAACGTGCTCGAGGCGCTCCAGGAGCTGACCCGGCTCGCGGTGCAGCAGGAGACGGGAGCGCGTAGCCGGTTGATGCTCGACGTCGCCGGCTGGCGGGCGGACCGTCGGCAGGAGCTTCGCGATCTGGGTAGGGCGACCGCTGAGCGCGTGCTCGCCGGCGACGACCGGATCCGGCTGCAGCCGATGACGCCGTTCGAGCGCAAGGTCGTCCACGACGCGGTGGCCACGATCGACGGCGTGCACAGCGAGAGCGAGGGCGAGGACCCCCGGCGACGCGTCGTGGTGTTCCGCAAGCCCTGACTCGCTCGCGTCGTTTCACGTGAAACAACGGACCAGGCGAGGAGACTGCGAGGGTGGCCCAGACGCCATCAGCGCCCGCTCCCCCGGAGTCCGCTTCGACCATCTTCGGCGACGCCATGCCGGCGGCGGTGCAGTTCGCTGAACTGCTCGCCGCCGTCGGCATCGAGCGAGGGCTGATCGGACCCCGTGAGGTCGATCGGCTGTGGGATCGCCATCTTCTGAACTCGGCCGTGGTCGGCGAGCGGATCCCGAAGGGCGCGCGCGTCATCGACATCGGATCGGGTGCCGGGCTCCCGGGTGTCCCGCTGAGCTTGGCGAGACCGGATCTGGACGTCACACTGTTGGAGCCGATGGCTCGTCGGGTGGCGTGGCTCGAGGAGGTCGTCGACACGCTCCGGCTGCCGGCGACCGTGGTGCGCGGACGCGCCGAGGAGCCGAGCATCAAGCAGCGGCTCGTGGGTGCCGATGTCGTCGTTGCGCGGGCGGTGGCCCCGCTGGACCGCTTGTGGGGCTGGGCCGCTCCCCTGCTTCGGCACGGCGGCCGGCTGGTGGCGCTCAAGGGGGAGAGCGCCGAGACCGAGGTGGCTCGCGACGGTGACGCGGTCCGCCGGGCCGGCGGCTCGCGTCCGGCGGTCGAGCGGTGTGGCGCCGGGCTGCTGGAGGTGCCGGCGACCATCATCGTGGTGGAGCGCGTCGACGCGCAGGGGCGCGAGGGGGTCCGTGGCCGTCGTCCGCGACGCACCAGGAAGGATCAGCCGCAGCGACCGCGGTAGCGCTACCCGGGTCCTGCTGACCAACGATCGGAGCGATGGATGTTTCACGTGAAACCGAGGTGGGCCGACCAGTGACCGGACGACACGTTCAGCAGTCCGAGCAGACCATGCACGAGACGGTCGAGGCCGCGCAGGCGGTGTCCGGGTGGACGCCGATCGCCGAGGAGGCGGAGCGCGCGACCCGCATGCTGCACCCGAAGGACATGCTCCCCCGCCCGCCGCGGCGCCGGGTGATGACGGTGGCCAACCAGAAGGGCGGCGTGGGCAAGACGACCAGTGCGGTCAACCTCGCCGCGGCGCTCGCCATGCACGGGCTCAAGGTGCTCGTGATCGACCTCGACCCGCAGGGGAACGCCAGCACCGCGCTCGGCGTGGACCACCGGTCCGGCGTGCCCTCGATCTACGAGGTGCTCATCGGCGAGGTGTCGCTCGCGGACGCCGCCGCGGTGAGCGACCAGTCGGACAACCTCTACTGCGTCCCCGCCACCATCGACCTCGCCGGCGCGGAGATCGAGCTCGTCTCCATGGAGGGGCGGGAGGCCCGGCTGAAGGAGGCGCTGCCGACCGGCGCGCTGGACCGGCTGAACCCGGACTACGTGTTCATCGACTGCCCGCCGTCGCTCGGCCTGCTCACCATCAACGCGATGGTCGCGGCCGAGGAGGTGCTCATCCCGATCCAGTGTGAGTACTACGCGCTGGAGGGTCTCTCGCAGCTGCTGCGCAACATCGAGCTGGTGCAGAACCACCTGAACCCCAGCCTCCAGGTGTCGACCATCCTCCTCACCATGTATGACGGGCGGACCAAGCTCGCCGATCAGGTGACCGCCGAGGTCCGGCGGCACTTCGGCGACACGGTCTTGCGTACTGTGATCCCCAGGAGCGTGAAGGTGTCCGAGGCACCGGGCTTCGGGCAGACGGTGCTCGCGTACGACCCCGGCTCCCGGGGTGCGATGAGCTACCTGGACGCGGCGCGGGAGATGGCCGAACGCGGGTTCGGCGAGGAGTAGCACAGCATGACTGAGCGCAAGGGCGGGCTGGGCCGAGGGCTCGCCGCACTGATTCCGCAGGGCCCGACCGGGACGGCCGACGGCGCGGTGAAGCTGCCGGCGCCACACGCCCGGCCGGCGACCGGCGGTGGTGCCCTGCCGGCGCCGAGCGGTTCGGTGGCCGGGGCCGTCTACCGGGAGATCCCGACCGACGCGATCCAGGCGAACCCGAAGCAGCCTCGCCAGGTGTTCGACGAGGAGGCGCTCGGCGAGCTCGAGCACTCGATCCGCGAGTTCGGCCTCATGCAGCCCATCGTCGTGCGCGAGCTCGCAGGCGAGTCCGGGACCGTCGCGTACGAGCTCGTCATGGGCGAGCGCCGGCTGCGTGCGGCCCAGCAGGCGGAGATGGCCACCATTCCGGCCATCGTCCGGCAGACCGCGGACGACGCGATGCTCCGCGACGCGCTGCTGGAGAACATCCACCGGGTCCAGCTGAACCCGCTCGAGGAGGCGGCGGCCTACCAGCAGCTGCTCGACGAGTTCGAGGTGACGCACGACGAGCTGGCCTCGCGCATCGGGCGCAGCCGGCCGGTGATCACCAACACGATCCGCCTGCTGAAGCTCCCCCTCCCCGTACAGCGGCGGGTCGCTGCCGGCGTGCTGTCCTCCGGCCACGCCCGCGCGTTGCTCAGCCTGGACGACGCGGGCGCGCAGGAGGAGCTGGCGGCGCGGATCGTGGCCGAGGGGCTGTCGGTCCGCGCCACCGAGGAAACGGTGACCCTGCAGAAGAACGCGGCCCCGCCCAAGCCGAAGCAGGCACCCCGCAAGCCGATGCAGGCGCCGGGTCTGCAGGACGTCGCGGAGCGCCTGTCCAACACGTTCGACACCCGGGTGAAGGTCGAGCTCGGCCGTCGCAAGGGCAAGATCGTGGTCGAGTTCGGCTCCGTGGACGATCTCGAGCGAATCGTCGAACTGATGTCGAAAAACGGGGCAAACCGGACATCGGAGTCCGGCTAGGGATCACACCAGGCATTTACGTCACGGTGACGAAGACGGAGAGTGTCCGACAGATCACTCGATGTGAGACTGCGCACGCTCGACCGCGCGCTCGATCAGGCCGGCGTAGATGTCGCCGAGCGAGCGTCCGGCGACCTCGATCGCCATCGGCAGCAGCGACGTCTCGGTCAGTCCGGGCGAGGAGTTGACCTCGAGGAAGTGCACGGTCCCGTCGCCGGCGACGATCGCGTCGGTTCGCGAGACGTCACGCAACCCGAGCAGCCGGTGCGCGGCCACCGCGAGGTCGGCGACCTCGGCGGCCGCGCGATCGTCGAGCCGGGCCGGCGTGTGGAAGGTGGTCAGACCGGCGGTGTACCGGGCGGTGTAGTCGTAGACGCCGCTCTCCGGAACGATCTCCACCGCCGGCAGCGCCTCCGGCCCGTCCGGCCCGTCGATCACGGTGACCGCCACCTCGACGCCCTCGACGAACCGCTCGGCCAGCACGGTCTCGGAGTACGCGAGGCAGCCGACCATCGCGGCCGGCAGGTCCGCCGCGTCCCGCACCACCTGCGCACCCAGCGCCGAGCCGCCCTGCTCCGGCTTGAGCATCATCGGCAGCCCCAGCCGGTCGACCATCGCGGTCAGCACCGGCTGCGCGCCGAGCTCGCGGAACGTGCTGTGCGGCAGCACCACCCACTCCGGCGTCGCGAGGCCCGCGCGGGCCAGCTCGGTCTTCGCGGTCGGCTTGTCCCAGGCCCGCCGGCAGGCGTGCGAGTCGGCACCGACGTACGGGACGTCGAGCATCTCCAGCACCGTCTGGACCGAGCCGCCCTCGCCCTCGCCGCCGTGCAGCGCGACCAGCACCGCGTCCGGCCGGTGCTCGCGCAGCCGCGGCAGCAGCGAGGCGTCGGCGTCCCACTCCTCGACGGTCACCCCGGACGAGCGCAGCGCGGCCGACAGCCGGCGGCCCGAGCGCAGCGACACGTCCCGCTCGTGGGAGAGCCCACCGGACAGCACGGCAACACAGCGATCGGACACGAGACGCTCCTCATCCTCCACAATGGACCGTCCATTGTGACCGTTCCTAGTGCTCTCCGGTCACCGTTCTCCTGCCAGGCAAGGTGTTACGCGGTGTCCGGTGCGGGTACCTGCGGGCCGGAGCCCGGCCGCTGGTTGATCGGGCCGAACGTGGCCGCGAGCTCCAGCTCGTCGGACAGCACGGCGGCGAGCCGGCGCACGCCCTCGGTGATCCGCTCCGGGGTCGGGTAGCAGAACGACAACCGCATCTGGCGGCTGCCCAGGCCGTCAGCGTAGAACCCGGTGCCGGACACGTACGCGACCCGGGCGGTCACCGCGCGGGGCAGCATCGCCTTGGTGTCGACGCCGTCGGGCACGGTGAGCCACACGAAGAAGCCGCCGTCGGGCACGGTCCACGAGCAGCCGGCCGGCAGGTGCTGCTCCAGCGCGGAGACCATCGCGTCCCGCCGCTCCCGGTAGGCCTGCTGGAACGACTTGATCTGGCCGCGCCAGTCGTGGGTCGCCAGGTAGCGGGAGACGATCATCTGGTTCAGCGTGGGCGGGCACAGCGTGGCGGACTCGGCGGCGAGCATCAGCTTCTCCCGCACCGCGTGCGGCGCGAGCGCCCAGCCGACCCGCAGCCCGGCCGCGAAGGTCTTCGAGAACGAGCCGAGGTACACCACGTTGTCCCGGTCCATCGAGCGCAGTGCCGGGTAGGTCTGGCCGTCGAAGCCCAGCAGCCCGTACGGGTTGTCCTCGACCACCAGGACCCGGTGCCGCGCGCAGATCTCCAGAACCTCCGCCCGCCGCGGCACGCTCAGCGTCACGCCCGCGGGGTTGTGGAAGTTCGGGATCGTGTAGAGGAACTTGACCCGCTTGCCCGCCGCCTCGCACGCCGCCAGGGCCTCGCGCAGCGCCTCGGGCACCAGGCCGTGCTCGTCCATCGCCACGTGCACCACGCCGACCTGGTAGGCGGTGAACGTGCCGAGCGCGCCGACGTAGGAGGGCCCCTCGGCCAGCACGACGTCGCCGGGGTCACAGAAGATCCGGGTGACCATGTCCAGCGCCATCTGCGAGCCGACGGTCACCACGACGTCGTCCGGGTGGCCACGCACCCCCTCCAGGGCCATGACCTCGCAGATCTGGTCCCGCAGCTCCGGCAGGCCGTGCGCGGACCCGTACTGCAGCGCCACCAGCCCGTCCGCCCGGATCAGGTCCGCGACCTCACCGGAGAGCGAGTCGAGTGGCAGCGCGGTCAGGTTGGGCATGCCGCCGGCCAGCGAGACGACCTCGGGCCGGCTCGCCACCGCGAACAGCGCCCGTACCTCGGAGGCCGTCATGCCGGCCGCACGGGCGGCGTACCTGCGCAGATGGGGGTCGAGGCTGCGGCTGCCCGGTGCGTCGGGCGGCGGTCCCACCGAGGTCATGCGGGCTCCGTGCGGATCGGTGCCGAGGGTCGGCCGGGTAGATCGATCGAGTGTAACCGTGGTCGCGATCCGGGCCGGATTGTTTCTCCTCACGTCGCCAGGGCTTATCCTGGCGTGCGGCACGCGTGTGAACCGCGTGTTCTTTGCTCCGCGAGGCAGTGCACACCGTGTGGGAGGTCAGGGTGTCGCGACGCGTCATCGGCGTCACGCTGGACAACCTCGAGGATCTGCCCAAGCACAGCAGAGCCTGCGTGTACTGGGAGCTGGCGCCGCACCTGCGGGAGCAGGCGGAGGAGTTCGGCACCGCGGAGCTCGAGAAGGAGGCCTGGGTCTCCAGCGTGCTCCTGGAGTGGGGTTCCTGCGGCCGCATCGTCTACAGCGACAAGCTTCCGGTGGGCTTCGTGCTCTACGCCCCGCCGACCGCCGTGCCGCGCGCGTCGGCGTTCCCCACGTCGCCGCCCAGCCCGGACGCCGTGCTGCTGACCGGCTTCCACGTGCTCCCGGAGTTCCGTGGCGGCGGGCTCGGCCGGATGCTGATCCAGGCGGTGGCCAAGGACCTCACCCGGCGCGGCGTGAAGGCGATCGAGGCGTTCGGCGACGCCCGCCCCGACGAGGACGAGCAGACCTGCGTGGTCCCCGCGGACTTCCTGCTGCGGGTCGGCTTCAAGACCGTCCGCCAGCACCCCCGCTGGCCCCGGTTGCGGCTGGAGCTGCGCAGCGCCATCTCGTGGAAGGAAGACGTCGAGGCGGCCCTCGAGCGGCTGCTCGGCACCGTCAGCGTCAGCACGGCGAGCCCGGTCCTGCAGCGCTGAGCCCGGCACGCACGAGGTTGTCCACAGACAGGCTGTGGACAACCTCGTGAGCTGTGGACAACCCTGTGGTCTACTCGGCTTTCGCGAGCTCGTGGCGCAGGACGTCGGCGAAGGTGAAGGTGCCGGTCGGCTGGTCGTTCTCGCCGAGCAGGTACAGGCGCTTGACCGCGACGAGGATGCCCTCGGCCACCACGTCGCGGAACGCCGGGTCGGCCAGGCGCCGCCGGTCGTCGAGGTTGGTCAGGTAGCCGATCTCGATGCGGACCGCCGGGCAACGGGTCAGCCGCAGCGTGTCCCAGGTCTTCGGGTGGGCGTGGCAGTCCCGCAGCCCCGTGCGCACCGCCAGCTCGCGCTGCACGAAGCCGGCCAGCGTCTCGCCGATCGTGGACGTGCTGCCGCCCGCGGTGCCGAAGTGGAAGCTCGCCACGCCCTGGGCCAGCGGCGAGCGGTTGGCGTCCGAGTGCAGCGACAGGAACAGGTCCGCGCCGACGTCGTTGGCGAAGCCGGCGCGGTCGGCCTCGGTGGGGCACTGGTCGCCCCCGCGGGACAGGAGGGCCTGCATGCCGGTGGCCACCATGCGACCCTCCAGGCGTCTGGCCAGGTCCCACACCAGGTCCGCCTCGCGCAGGTCGCCGACCGTCACGCCGGGGTCGGTGCCCCCGTGGCCCGGGTCGATGACGATCCGCTTGCCGCGCAGCCGGGGCCCGGCCCGGCGCACCCGCTCCTGCTCGCGCAGCAGCACCGGTGAGCCGCCCCGGGCCCGCGGGGACAGCTGGCGCAGCGCGCGCAGCGTCTCCGGGCCGCAGATGCCGTCGACGTTCAGCCCGTAGTCGCGCTGGAAGTTGCGCAGCGCCGCCTCGGTCTGCACGCCGAACACCCCGTTGGGCCGGCCGGCGTCGTAGCCCAGCTCGAGCAGCCGTTCCTGGAGTGTCAGCACGTCGTCGCCGGACACCGGCGACGACACCAGGTAGGCCAGCGGGCGCGCGCCCAGCTGGTAGGTGGCGTCGCGCAGCGCCCCGTAGGTGGCGGGGCCGACCACGCCGTCCGTGATCAGCCCGCGCCGCTGCTGGAATGTGCGTACCGCGTGTTCGACGGCCTCGTCGAACAGTGACTTCGGTTCCCCCGACCCATTGGTGGACGGCAACAGTCCAAGCGCTGTGAGCGTGGACCGGACCTCGGCTACGGCCGGTCCATCCTCACCACGGCGGAGTACCCGCATGCACCCCTCGCTCGAGTCGGGCACCAACTCTGCGTCGGTGCGAGATAACGTCTGCGAAATCTTGGCGACTGCGAACCATTGTGCCTTGCCGGTGTCCTTCCGGCGCGGAGGGTCACCTGGTGCGTCCGTCCAGTGACCTCGACACTAGGCCAACATTCGTTGGACGTCACGAAGGGTGCCGATGGTTGCGCGTCAGCCCAGGTAGTCGGACAGGTCCGCGAGCAGCGCCGCCTTCGGCTTCGCGCCGACGATCTGCTTGACCGGCTCGCCGCCCTTGAACAGGATCAGCGTCGGGATCGAGAGCACCTGGTAGTCGCGGGCCACGGTCGGGTTCGCGTCGACGTCCAGCTTGGCAATGGTGATCTTGTCCGCGTGCTCGCCGGCGATCTCCTCGAGCACCGGGGCGACCATCCGGCACGGACCGCACCACGTCGCCCAGAAGTCCACGAGCACCAGCTTGTCGCTGCCCAGCACGTCGTCGGCGAACGAGGCGTCGGTCACGGTGACGGTGTTTCCGGCCATCTTCTCTCCTTGTGGGGGGTGTGCGTCAGTTCTGGGTCGGGGCGTAGCCGCCGCCGACGAGCTCGGGTGCCACCTTGGCGTCCGCGGCCCCGTGCTCGGCGAGCCAGCGTTCGGCGTCGATGGCGGCCGAGCACCCGGAACCGGCGGCGGTCACCGCCTGCCGGTAGGTGCGGTCCACCAGGTCACCGGCGGCGAACACGCCGTCGATGCCGGTGTAGGTCGACTGCCCCATGGTCTGCACGTAGCCGTCCTCGTCCACCTCGACCTGGCCCTTGACCAACCCGCTGCGCGGGTCGTGGCCGATCGCCATGAACACGCCGGTGACGTCCAGCACGGACTCCTCACCGGTGCCCGTGTCGCGCAGCCGCACGCCGGTGACCGAGTTCTCCCCGAGCACCTCGGTGACCTGCGAGTCCAGCTGCCAGCGGATCTTCTCGTTGGCCCGGGCACGCTCCAGCATGATCCTCGACGCCCGGAACTCGCGGCGCCGGTGGATGATCGTCACCGAGCGGGCGAACCGGGTGAGGAACGTGGCCTCCTCCATCGCGGAGTCGCCGCCGCCGACCACGGCGATGTCCTGGTCGCGGAAGAAGAACCCGTCACAGGTGGCACAGGCGGACACGCCGTGCCCGAGCAGCTTCTGCTCGCCCGGCACGTTCAGGTACCGCGCGGCCGCGCCCATGGCCAGGATGATCGCCCGGGCGGCGTACCGGACACCGTTCGCGGTCACGTACTTGACCGGCCCGTCGAGCTGGATCTCCTCCACGTCCTCGGCGCGCAGCTCGGCGCCGAACCGCTCGGCCTGCGCGCGCATCTGCTCCATCAGGTCGGGGCCCATGATCGCGTCGCGGAAGCCGGGGTAGTTCTCGACCTCGGTCGTGGTCATCAGCGCGCCGCCGAACTGGGTGCCCTCGAACACCAGCGGCTCGAGCTGGGCACGCGCGGCGTAGACGGCCGCGGTGTAACCGGCCGGGCCGGACCCGACCACGATCACGTTGCGAACCGGCGATGCGGTGCTGTCGGTGGGCATCTGACCTCCGGATACCAGGCATGAGGACTTCATGCGGTGTAACACGATCGTAGGGGCCGGTTGTTCCGCCCCGCTCGGGTGACGGGCGGCACCCGCACGCACGGAGAAGGCCGCGGGTCGAACCCGCGGCCGGTGGTCGAGCGGTGGCCGGATCAGGGCACCGTGGAGTTCGCGAGGACCGTGCCGGGATCGTCGGCCGAGCAGGTCGGCTGGACGACGATGATCCGGAACTTGCCCGGCTGGGTGCCGGCGCCCAGCAGCGCCGCGACCCCGTCCTCGCCGTCGAGCGTGACGGGGCTGACGCCCACGGTGTCACCGGCGGGCACGTCGTGCGCGGCGAGACACTCCCGCAGGCCCTGCTCGTCCTTGAGCCCGCCGTAGTCGGACGAGTCGGTCAGCGGTCCGATCGCCGCCGCGAGGTTGCCCTTCGACAGCGCCAGCGGCGGCGTCGCGGTCGGCGCCCGGCGTCTCGGTGTTCGTCGGGGTGCCGCCGTTCTCGGCCTGCGGCGTGCCACCGGTCTCGTTGCCGGGCAGCGCCACGAACGCGACCGCCACGGCGGCGGCCGCCGCGGTCAGCACGCCCGCTCCCCATGCGGCCATCCGGTTGCGCCGCCTGCGCGCCGCGGCGAGGTCGGTGACGGGCGCCATCGGGGGTGCCGGCAGCGCCGGTGCCCGCCGGGGTGCGGCCGCGGTGGCGACCCGGCCGCTGGCGCGGGCCTCGGCCTGCAGCGCCGCGTCGAGCCGGGTGGCGTACTGCGCGGGCATCGGCTCGGCCGGGGCGGCGGCGCCCAGCCGGCCGAGACCGATCTTGACCTCGTCCAGCGCGGCGAGCACGGCCCGGGCCTCCGGGTCGGCGTTGACCCGCGGCCACAGCCGCGCGGACTCCGCCGGGTCGAGGACGCCGGCGTGCAGGTCGGCGAGGAGGTCGACGGACCACGGAGGCCCCGGTGGACCACCCGCCCCCTTCACGCTGTCCGTCATCGTCCCTCCCAGCGGCGCCTGGCCGGCACACTTCGCCCTTCAACTGCGCCATCTGGGACGCTCGCCTCGGCATCGGGGTTCCGGAGATGACCGAGAACTTTGGCCAGCTTGGCGCGACCCCGCGCACACCGGCTCTTCACCGTTCCCTCCGCGATCCCGAGCATCTTGGCGGTCTCGGCGACCGAGTAGCCCTCCACGTCGACCAGCACGATCGGCACCCGCTGGTCCTCGGACAGCTGGTTGAGCGCGTTCTGCACGACGAGCCGGGTCTCCCGTTCGGACATCGAGTCGCGCGGGGCCACCGGCTCGCCCGGCCCGGTCTCCGGCAGCGGCACGGTCGGCCGGGCCTGCCGGCGGCGCACCCGGTCCAGGCAGGCGTTCACCACGATCCGGTGCAGCCACGTGGTGACCTGCGACTCCGCCCGGAACGAGCCGGCCGCGCGGAACGCCGAGATGAACGCCTCCTGCAGCGCGTCGGAGGCCTCCTCGGGATCGCGCAGGGTGCGCAGCGCGACGGCCCACATCCGGTCCCGGTGGCGGCGGACCAGCTCGGCGAAGGCACGCGGGTCACCGGCGGCGTGCGCCGCGATGAGGTCGGCGTCCGAGCTGGCGGCGGTGGTCACGCGATGAGGATATCGGTCGCCCGGTCAGCGACCGGAGGTGTGGCCCCGCACACTCACTTGGCGCGCACGAAGGTCAGCTCGCCGATGGCGGACTTGTTGCCGTCGCCGAGCTTGGTGACCCAGACGATCAGGTACTGGGTGGGCTCGGCGTTGGGTAGCTCGATCTTGGTCTTGCCGCCCTGCAGCTCGCCCTTGGCGATCACCTTGGTCGCGTCGAGGTCGGGGTTCGCCGACGGCGCGGTGCGGATCTCCACGACCGTGCCGGGGCTCGGCGAGTCGATCTCCACCGAGGCGAAGCGGACCGAGTCGGCGAAGGACGCGAGGA
The DNA here is from genome assembly GCA_963727495.1 of uncultured Actinomycetota bacterium. GTDB lineage: Bacteria > Actinomycetota > Actinomycetes > Mycobacteriales > Pseudonocardiaceae > Actinophytocola. The sequence goes on from CAVSGQ010000006.1 coordinate 964,763, forward strand.
TCCCGACGCCCGGCTTCAGCGCCGGGAACTGCTGCTTGTAGGTGTCGGTCTCCCACAGCGTGCCCGGGTCGCCGTCGGTGACGTTGCTCGCGTTCTTCTCGTCGTCCTCGGTGCCCTTGGGGTTGTACTCGGCCACCCCGGCCGGGTCGATCGGACCGGCCGCCTTCGGCTTCGGCGGCGCGGACTGGCCCTGCTCGGGCGGCGGCTGGCTGATGGTGACCGGGGCGCCCGAGCCGCCGGAGTCGTCGCCGAAGAAGTCGATCAGCAGCATGCCCACCCAGGCGAGCACCGCGACGGTGGCCACGGCGAGCACGGTGACGCCGACGGCGAGCTTGCGCCGGCGCGACCTGTCCCGGACCGGCGGCCGGGTCGTCCAGACCGGGCCGTCGTCGTCCTCGGTGCCGGGCACCACCGGCCGCAGGTTGTCGGTCTCCTCCACCGACCGGGCGGCCTCCTCCAGCACCGACAGCAGCGTCGCGCTGTTGCGGATGCCGCCGATGGAGGTGTCCTCCAGGCTGCGCAGCGCGACCGCGGACAGCTCGTGCGGCACCTGGGTCAGCGTCTCCGGCGCCACGATCGAGCCGTCCGGCGCGAGCGGCGCCTGCGGGATCGCCCGCGGACCGCCGGGCAGCGGCCACCGGCCGGTGAGCAGCAGGTAGAGGATCGCGCCGAGGCCCTTCACGTCGTCGCGCGGCACCGCCTCGGGCAGCGCGCCCGGGAAGGCCAGCCGCAGCGTGCCTTCCGGGGTGACCCGGATGCGCTGCGGGTGGTCGACACCCAGGACCAGGCCGGCCACGTGCGCGCGCTCCACGGCCGCGGCGAGCGGCTCGAGCAGGCGGGCGGCGGTGCCGGGCGGCAGCGGGTGCTCGGCGATCACGTCGACCAGGTCGGTGCCGGCCGACCAGTCGGCGACCACGATGCCGAGCAGGCCCTCGCCCGCGGACACCCCGTTGCCGAGGCTGAGCACGTCGATCACCCGGGCCATGCCGGGGTGGTTGAAGCGGGCGACGTGCATGGCCCGCTCCAGCGTGCGCCGGGCGTCCTGGGCCCGGGCGGCGTCGCCCGGCTCGCCCGCGAGCACGGTGAGCGCCACATCGCGGCGAAGCTGGTTGTCGCGGGCCCGCCACAGGTGCGCGTCGACCCGCTCGTCGACGCCGAACTGGGCGAGCAGCCGGTATCGACCGTCGCCGATCACGGCACCCGGCAACAGGAAGTTCTCCCCGGCGCCGCCGCCGGGGCTCAACTCTCCGGTGAGGGAGTCTGTTCGCCTCGTGGTCACTCTTCTCTCCACGCCCGGCGCACCGGCCGGGCAAGATCGCGCGACGGACACCGCTCTCGTTTGCCGATCGAAACGAGCCTACGTGAGTTGCGCAGGTTCTTCGCGCTGTTCGTCTCTACCCTCGACGCATCAGACGGGTGATTCGTTGCACCGCGGGGTCGAGCTCGGGCACCTTGAACGCGGCGAGCAGGCCGAACGCGACCACGGTCGTCAGCAGACCCTGCACGAGCAGCTTCACCCAGGCCGTCGCGGTGGCCCCGAACCCGTCCGCGAGCACCAGGTCGACGAGCAGCGTCGCGCCGAACGCGACCAGCACGCCCACGCCGCCCGCGACCACGCTCAGCACGATCACCCGGACCACCCGCATGCTCTGCAGCCTGCCCAGCCGCACCCACAGCCACATCTGACCGAGCACCGCGCCCACGACGAACGTCAGCGCGTTGACCAGCATCACCCCGATCACCACGTCGTCGGGGCGCAGCTGGTCGCGGCACAGGAACAGCAGCGGGATCTTCACCACGGTCATCACGATCATGATCACCGTCGGGGTGCGCGCGTCCTTCATCGCGTAGAACACCCGCAGCTGCAGCATGACCAGCGCGTACGGGAGGATGCCGAACGCCGAGAAGGCCAGCGCGTTGCCGAGCCGCTGGGCGTCGGCGACGTCGGCGTTGCCGTAGTTGAACAGCGCGACGCCGATCGCCGAGCCCGCGATGGTGAGCACCGCGCTGATCGGCACCAGCATCACCGCGGACAGCCGGCTCGCCAGCGACAGGTCGCCGACCAGCCGGTGGGTGTCGCCGTCGGCCGCCGACCGGGACAGCCGCGGCATGATCGCGGTCAGCAGCGAGACCCCGATGACGCCGTAGGGCAGCTGGAACAGCAGCCAGGCGTTCGAGTAGATGGCCGCGCCGCCTGACGCCGCCGCGGTCAGCACCCGGGTCGTGAAGATCATGCCGATCTGGCTGACCGCCACGTACCCGACGATCCACAGCGCCAGGCCGCCGAACTCGCGCAGCCGCGCGTCGAGGCCCCAGTTCCAGCGGAACCGGAAGCCGATCCGGCGCAGCGCCGGCAGCAGCACGAGCGCCTGCACGGCGATGCCGAGGGTGACCCCGATGCCGAGCACGAGCAGCTTCGCGTCGCCCATCCGGACCGGGTTGAGCGAGATCTCGCCGGGCATGATCGCGTACACGCCGATGGTCAGCATGACGATCAGGTTGTTCATCACCGGCGCCCAGGCCGGGGGGCCGAACACGTGCTTGGCCTGCAGGATCGCCGACAGGAGCGCGAACAGTCCGTAGAAGACGATCTCCGGCAGCAGCAGGTAGGCGAACGCGGTGGCGAGCGCCGGGTTGGCCTCGCCGGTCGAGCCGTCCATGTAGAGCCGGGTGAACAGCGGCGCCAGCGCGACCGCGACGATCGTGCCGGCCAGCAGCATCGTCATCGCCACGGTCAGCAGCCGCTGGGTGTAGGCCGCGCCGCCGTCGCCGTCGTCCTGGGCACGGACCAGCAACGGCACCACGATGCTCGCCAGCACGCCGCCCAGCAGCAGCTCGTAGACGATGTTCGGCAGCGTGTTGGCCACCGTGAACGAGTCGTTGACCACGCCCAGGCTCGCCGCCCACGCCAGCATGACCTTCCAGGCGAACCCGGTGATGCGGCTGACCAGGGTCGCGATCGCCATCGAGCCGCTCGCGCGGGCGAGCGATGGCTGGGCGTCGCCGGTCCGTCTGGTCACGGTCATCGATTCTGTACTGCCGCTAGACGTCAACGGGAGCTCCGGGGTCGTTTCCGCCCTTCGCCGGCCCGGGCGCCGCGCGCCCGGCGGACGAGCCGGATGATCACCAGCAGCACGAGGGCGCCGCCCGCGACCCCGGTGATCGTGACCGTGATGACCCCGTAGGAGGTCGACGTGAGCTCCAGGCGTGCGGTGCTGCCGAGCTTGGTGCCGCCCGGCGTGGTCAGTGAGGCGTCCACGGTGAACCGGCCGGCCCGGATCACCTCGGTCGGGATGTAGCGGGTCCGCGAGCTCAACGGAGGGATCCGGATGTCCGGGACGCGCTGCGGGCTCAGCCCGGCGGGCGCCACGAGGTGCACCCGCACGACGATCGTGACCGGCAGCTTGTTGGAGATGGTGAGCGGGATCGGGCTGTCCCCGGAGGCGAGCGTCAGCGGCCGGCCCGCGTCGTTCACGAAGACCTTTCCGCTCAGCGCCGCGACCTGCTCGTCGACGACCTCGACCGCGGCGGCGGCGCGCTCGGGGTGGCCGCGCCAGGCGGTGGACATGCCCCGCAGCAGGCCGTACTGCATCGGCGTGAGCAGCTCGTTGGGGTCGACGTCGCTGGTGTTGTCGTCGTCCATCGCGGCGAGCAGGTCCCGCTTGGTCCGGTTGATGCGCACCACGTCGGCGGTGACGGCGGCGGGGATCTCCTGGCCGCTGTCCTGCGGGGTGTACGTCAGCCCGGTCGCGGTGCCCTGGTCCGCCCCGGAGGACACCTCCATCAGCGACCGCGGGGTCGCGTAGCCGCCGGCGAACAGCTGCTGCACGAGACCGAGGTAGACGCCGAGCTCGCCGACCGACGCGGTCCACCGCCGCGGCGGCGCGACGATGACCTGGTCCCCGCGCCGGCCGTCGAACAGCGTGCGGAACGCGAGCGCGGCGAGCCCGTCCTGCAGCGCGCCGTCGCCCCCGGTGGCCGCCAGCGAGCCGGACACCAGGGAGTCCTGCGGCAGCACCCGCACCGCGTGCGCGGTCTCCAGGCCGGTGATCCGGTAGGGCGGCGTCCCGTGCGCGGCCCGCAGGTGGCCCGGGTCGGCGAGCACGGTGGCCGGCCCGACCGCGGCCAGGTCGACGAGCGTGCGCTGGTCGAGGGAGCCGCCGGCCGGCCAGTACATGTTCTTCACCGGCTGCACCGGGTCGAGGGTCCTGGCGACGACCTCGCTGCTGGCGAGCGAGAGCTGGGTGAGGTCCACCGCGCCGGCCCGGGACAGCGCCACCAGGTCGGCGTCCGCGAAGGGCACCGAGATCACGCACTGGCCGCGGGTGAGCTCGCGCAGCCGCTCCAGCCAGTCCGCGGCCACCGCGGCGCCGGAGCCGGTGCGCGTCTGCCCGCCCCGGGTGCGTACCTGGTAGCCGTGGCTCATCGCGGCCACGGTCTGCAGCAGGTCCGGGTCGACCGCGTAGCACAGCGAGTGGAGCAGCGTGCTGTTCGCGGCGGCGGCCGTGCTGACGGAGTTGAGCAGGCCGAACAACCGCCCGCCGACCGACAGCGAGCCGGCGAGGTCGTCGTCGGAGAGCAGGGTCTGCCCGTCGGTGGTGGGCAGCCTGCGCGGCTGGGTGTCCAGCAGCGGCCAGAGCATCGTGATGCCCGGCGCGGGCGACCGCGGCTTGGCCGCCGGGCCGCCGGGCACGGACAGCACGGGCAGCGGCAGCGACACCGCGGCGAGGCGGGCCTGGCCGCCGTAGTCGGGCCGGCCGTTCACGTTGACCAGCACCGGGTAGACGCCCGGCTTGCTCAGCGCGAGCGACAGCTCCGCGCCGCGCGCCGCGACGACGACCTTGAACGACGCGGAGTCGCCGCGCTCCAGCGAGCCGGCCACGTCCACGAACGCCGAGCTGGCCGAGTCGGTCTCCAGCGAGGTCAGGCCGCGCAGCTCGGCGTCGCTCTCGACCGGTTCACCCCGCTGCACCTTCACCTGGACGTCCTCCACCCGCCGGTCGCCGGTGTTGGTGATCCGGCCGGTCACGGTGACCTTCGGGGTGGCGGAGGTGACCACCCGCGGCGCCAGCGTGTCGACCTCGAGCCGCAGCGCCTGCGTGCCGCCGGAGGGCTGCACCGGGTGGCCGATCGGGTCCGCCGCGGCGGCCGGTGCCACGGGTGATCCGGTGGGCGACCCCACGGGCAACGCCGCCGGGACGAGCAGCGGCGCGAGTGCCGTCAGCGCCGTCGCGAGGACGCCGGCGCCGGCCTTCCACCTGGTCACGCCCGCTCAGCCCCCGTCCGCCTTGGCCCGCTCCTCGCCCGCCGCCGCGGTCTCGCCGCCGGCGTCCGGGGCCGCGCCGTCCGGGGACGGCGGACGCACCCGCAGCAGTTCGAGCGCGCGCAGCACCAGCCGGCGCTCGTCGGCGTAGGCAAGCCGCTCCTCCAGCTCGTCGAGGGGGACCCAGGCGACCTCGGTCACCTCGACGTCGTCGTCGGACAGTTCACCGCCGCGCTCGGTCATCAAGAAGTGGTGCACGGTCTTGTGGATCCGGCGGCGGTCGGCGACGAACCAGTAGTCGATCGTGCCGAGTGGCCGGATTATCCCGCCCTGGATGCCGGTCTCCTCGGCCACCTCCCGCACGGCGGTCTGCTCGGGCGTCTCACCCTCCTCGATGTGGCCCTTCGGCAGCGACCACAGCAGCCGGCCGCGCCGGTCGAGCCGGCCGATGAGCACGACCCGGGTCCGGTCGGCGCTGATCACCACCCCGCCCGCCGACGTCTCGTCGACCGCGGCCATCCGGTGTGCGTGGCGCTGACCACGGCGTCGCCCGCGACGCCCCGACCGGGCGCCCCGGGGCCTGCCGGACGACGAGGGCATGCACGCGATCGTAGTGCGGCACGGACCGGCGGGTCGGCGGTTCACGGTCCGGCCGGGCCCCGGCACGGCCACGCCCTCCGGTTACGCTCGTTCCCCGTGTCCAACCTGACCCAACACGATGCCGGACCCCGAGCCATGGCGGAGCACCTGCACTTTCCGGTGGCGGACGAACTCGCCGAGCGGTTCGCCGCGGCCGGACACCGGCTCTACCTCGTCGGCGGGAGCGTCCGCGACGCCGTGCTGGGCAGGCTGGCCGGCGATCTCGACTTCGCCACCGACGCCCGCCCCGAACAGGTGCGGCGGATCGTGAGCGGGTGGGCCGACGCGGTGTGGGACACCGGGATCGCCTTCGGCACGATCGGCGCGCGCCGCCGCGGCACGGACTGCGAGATCACCACGTTCCGGGCCGACACCTACGACCGCAAGAGCCGCAACCCCGAGGTCCGCTTCGGCGACTCGATCGAGGAAGACCTGGTCAGGCGCGACTTCACGGTCAACGCGATGGCCGTCGACTTGTCGACAAAGACATTCATCGATCCGCACGACGGGCTGTCCGCGCTGGCCAGGAAGCGGCTGGACACCCCGGCGACCCCGCAGGAGTCCTTCGCCGACGACCCGTTGCGGATGATGCGCGCGGCCCGGTTCGTCAGCCAGCTCGGCTTCACCCCGCAGCCGCGGGTGACGGCGGCCATCGCCGAGATGCGCGACGAGATCGCCCGGATCACCGCCGAACGGATCCAGGCCGAGCTGTCGAAGCTGCTGTGCGGGCGCCACCCGCGGCGCGGGATCGAGCTGATGGTCGAGACCGGCCTCGCCGACCACGTGCTCCCCGAGGTGCCGGCGATGCGCCTGGAGATCGACGAACATCACCAGCACAAGGACGTCTACCAGCACTCCCTGGTGGTGCTGGACCAGGCGATCGCACTCGAGGACCCGGACGCCTCGCCGGACCTGGTGCTGCGGCTCGCCGCGCTGCTGCACGACATCGGCAAGCCCGCGACCCGGCGGTTCGTCCCGGGCGGCGGGGTGAGCTTCCACCACCACGAGGTGGTCGGCGCCAAGATGGCCCGCAAACGCTTGCGGGCGCTGCGGTACTCGAAGGAGATCATCGAGGACGTGGCCCAGCTGGTCTACCTGCACCTGCGGTTCCACGGCTACGGGCGGGGCGAGTGGACCGACTCGGCGGTGCGCCGCTACGTCACCGACGCCGGCACCCTGCTGCCCCGGCTGCACAAGCTGGTCCGGGCCGACTGCACCACCCGCAACCGGCGCAAGGCGGCCGCGCTGCAGCGCACCTACGACAACCTCGAGGAGCGGATCGCGCGCATCGCCGCCGAGGAGGACCTCGCGCGGGTGCGCCCGGACCTGGACGGCAACGAGATCATGCGGCTGCTCGGCCTGCCGCCCGGTCCGCTGGTCGGCCAGGCCTGGCGCTTCCTCAAGGACCTGCGCCTGGACCGCGGTCCGCTCGAGCACGACGAGGCGGTCGCCGAGCTGCGCCGCTGGGCCGCCGAGCGGGGCGTCACCTCTCCGGAGCCGGATCCCGGCGGGTGACCAGTTCGAAGCCCACCATGCCGACGAGGTAGAGCACGGTCGCGGCGACGATCAGCACGGCCGACTCGCCGTTCGGCGGGATCACCACCGCGGCCACCGCCACGGCGAGCACCTGGGTGATGTTGAACAGCATGTCGTAGAGCGCGAACACCCGGCCGCGGGTCTCGTCGCCGATGTCGCGCTGCACGGACGCGTCCACGCACAGCTTGATCACCTGGCCGGCGAAGGCGATGAGGAACGCGGCGGCCAGCGCGGTCGGCAGCACCATCGGCAGGCCGAGCCCGAGCTGGGCGGCCGCGGCCAGCGCGAGCGAGCCGATCACGGTCCGCTTGCGGCCGATGCCGGTGACCAGCCGCGCGGTGGTCAGCCCGGCCACGAAGATGCCCAGTGCGCCGGAGCCGAGCACCACGCCCAGGCCGGGCAGGCCGGCCTTGACCGGCCCGAAGTCGTGGAAGCTGAAGCGCATCAGCAGCACCGTGAGCAGCAGCGAGATGCCGAACGACGCGCGGTGCGCGAGCAGTGCGCAGAACCCCGCGGCCACGCTCGGCGTGCGGGCCGCGACCCGGGCGCCGTCGAAGAGCCCGTGCGCGACCGCGGCCATCGCGGTGGCCGGCTCGTCCACCTCGTCCGGGCCCAGCGCGCCGCGGGCGAAGCGGGCCGCGAGCCAGGCGGCGAGCACCGAGCCGAGCACGGCGAACGCGGTGGTCCCGCCGGAGCCCGCGTCGCCGTCGCCGAGCAGCTCACGCAGCACGACCGCGCAGCCGGCCCCCGCGACCGACACCACCGCGCCGAGGGTGACCGACAGCGCGTTGGCCTCGACCAGGTTGGGCGTGGGCACCACGTGCGGCAGCGCCGCGGAGAGCCCGGCGCCGATGAACCGGCTGATCCCGATCACGACCAGGGCGAGCATCAGCAGCGAGAGCCCGCCGACACCGGCCGCCACGCAGACGGCCGAGGCGATGATGAGCACGCTCTGCAGCAGGTTCGCGGCGACCAGCACCCGCCGGCGGTCCCAGCGGTCGAGCAGCGCCCCCGCGAACGGCCCGACGATCGAGTACGGGAGCAGCAGCACGAGGAACCCGGCGGCGATGGCGGTCGGCGAGACCTGGCGCTCCGGGTTGAACACGACCGCGCCGGCCAGGCCCGTCTGGAACAGCCCGCTGCCCCACTGCGAGGCGAAACGGCTGAACAGCAGGCGCCGGAAGCCGGCGAACGCGAGCAGCCTGCGGGTGCCGAGACGCAGGTGATGCGCGGACTCCGAGTCACCCACGCGGGTGACTTCGTTCGCATCCTGCGCCGACGTGCTCACGGCACGTCAGCCTACGGCGGGGTCGTGGAAGTACCGAAGGGCGTGCACCCCGTGAGGTGCACGCCCTTCGGCGGTGGAGTGCCCGGTCGCCTCTCGGCGGTGTGGCGCGTCGTGGCTCCAGCCGGACGGTATTCCACGACGGCGGTTCTTGGTTGGGCCCGGGGGACTCAATGGCACTCCAGCCACCAGCACCAACGTGCCGGCACGCCCCATTGTTCCCCATGAGCCATCCGGCCGCTGGTTTCACATTGGGCGGGTGGGATCATGTGCGTGTGCGATCCGACGCCCCCGACGCAGCCGTGGAGCCGGGGACGCTGCTCGTAGCGGCGCCCAGCCTGACGGACTCCAACTTCCGCCGCACCGTGGTGTTCGTGATCGACCACCGTGGTGAGGGCACCCTCGGCGTGGTGCTGAACCGGCCCAGCGAGGTCCCGGTCGACGACGTGCTGCCGAACTGGGGCCCGCACGTGACCAACCCCGGCTCGGTCTTCGTGGGCGGCCCGGTCGACCAGAAGACGGCGCTGTGCCTCGCGGCGCTGCGCACCGGCGAGGAGCCCAACGGGGTGAAGGGCCTGATCGGCGTCCGCGGCCCGGTGGCGCTGGTCGACCTCGACGCGGACCCCGACATCCTGGTGCCGAAGTTCAAGGGCCTGCGGGTGTTCGCCGGGTATGCGGGCTGGGACATCGGGCAGGTGGCGGGCGAGATCGAGCGCGGCGACTGGATCGTGGTGCCGGCCCTGCCCAACGACGTGGTCGCGCCCGCCGACCAGGACCTGTGGGGCCGGGTGCTGCGCCGGCAGGGCATGCCGCTGGCGCTACTCGCCACCCACCCCGGGGACGTCCGGACCAACTGACCCGCCGCGCGCCGCGGCGGCCAGGTCGCAGCCGCCGCAGGCGCAGCCGCGGCAGCCCTCGGGCAGTTGCGGCCGCCGCTCGGGCGGTTGGTCGGGAAGGGCCACCGCGGCCCGGTGCCCGAGCATCCCGCCGGCCACGGCGATGGCGAGCATGCCGACGAGGCTCACGATCGCGACCACCGGCCCGGCGGCGAGCCCCGCCGCACCGCCGGCCACGCCGACCGCCCCGGCCACCGTCACCGGCAGCCCGGCGACCTTGTTCGCCACCCGGAACGCCCGCTCGCTGCGCAGCGTCGCCGGCGTGCGCACCCCGGCGAACCGGTTGCGCGGCAGCCGCTCCCGCAGGCCGAGAAGCCCGACCGGGGTCACCACGAGGCCGACGACCAGCGGCACGAGCGCGAGAAGATGCACGGCCCGATGGTAAGTGCCCACGTCGAACGTGCCGTGAGGGCCACCCCGGCGGCCGGAAAGGGTGTTGGCCCCTCGCGCTATCCTGGGTGCATGAGCACCGCACGCCTGCTCCTTAGCGGGCCGCGCTGACCGGCGGTCGGCGCGGCGAACCCCTCATGCCTTCGGCAGAGGGGTTTTGTTGTGTTCGGAGCAAGCACCAGGGAAGGACCCCACGATGAGCCCCACGCCCAGCGATGCCGCCGAGTCGGTGCCGGCCCACCGCTACACCGCCGCGCTGGCCAACTCGATCGAGCCGCGCTGGCAGGAGTACTGGGAGGAGCACGGCACCTTCCAGACGCCCAACCCCGTCGGCCCGCTGGCCGGCCCGGTTCCGGCGGACAAGCTGTTCGTGCAGGACATGTTCCCGTACCCGTCCGGTGCGGGGCTGCACGTCGGCCACCCGCTGGGGTTCATCGGCACCGACGTCTTCGCCCGCTACCACCGGATGACCGGGCGCAACGTGCTGCACACGATGGGGTTCGACGCGTTCGGCCTGCCGGCCGAGCAGTACGCGGTGCAGACCGGACAGCACCCGCGCAAGACCACCGAGGACAACATCCAGCGGTACCTGAGCCAGATCCGCAGGCTGGGCCTGGGCCACGACGAGCGGCGGCGCATCGCCACCACCGACCTGACCTACTACCGCTGGACGCAGTGGATCTTCCTGCAGATCTACAACGCCTGGTACGACGAGACGGCGGACAAGGCCCGGCCGATCGCCGAGCTGGAGGCGGAGTTCGCGGCGCACCGGCGGTCCACTCCGGACGGCCGGCCGTGGGAGTCGCTGACCCGGGTGGAGCAGCGGCGCATCGTCGACTCCCACCGGCTGGTCTACCAGTCCGACGCCCCGGTCAACTGGTGCCCGGGTCTGGGCACCGTGGTGGCCAACGAGGAGGTCACCGCGGACGGTCGCAGCGACCGCGGCAACTTCCCGGTGTTCCGCAAGAACCTGCGCCAGTGGATGATGCGGATCACCGCCTACGCCGACCGCCTGATCGACGACCTGGACCTGCTGGACTGGCCGGAGAAGGTCAAGACCATGCAGCGGAACTGGATCGGCCGCTCGTCGGGCGCGCACATCCGGTTCCCGGTCGGCGACGACGCCGGGCGGGCGATCGAGGTGTTCACCACCCGGCCGGACACCGTGTTCGGCGCGACCTACATGGTGCTGGCGCCGGAGCACCCGCTGGTCGACGAGATCGTGGCGGGCGCCTGGCCGGCGGGCACCGACGAGCGGTGGACCGGCGGCGCGGCCACCCCGGCCGAGGCGGTCGCCGCCTACCGCCGGACCGCGTCGCAGAAGTCCGAGCTGGACCGCCAGGAGAACAAGGACAAGACGGGCGTGTTCGTGGGCGCCCACGCCACCAACCCGGTCAACGACGCCCCGATCCCGGTGTTCATCGCCGACTACGTGCTGATGGGCTACGGCACCGGCGCGATCATGGCGGTGCCCGGCCAGGACCAGCGTGACTGGGACTTCGCGACGGTGTTCGGGCTGCCTATCGTCCGCACCGTGCAGCCCGCCGCGGGCTTCGACGGCGAGGCGTTCACCGGCGAGGGCCCGGCGATCAACTCGAGCTTCCTGGACGGGCTGGACATCGACCAGGCGAAGAAGGCGATCATCACTTGGCTGGAGGAGCACGGCCACGGCGAGGGCAGGCTGCAGTACAAGCTGCGCGACTGGCTGTTCGCCCGGCAGCGCTACTGGGGCGAGCCGTTCCCGATCGTCTACGACGAGAACGACATGCCGATCCCGCTGCCGGACAGCATGCTGCCGGTCGAGCTGCCCGAGGTGGACGACTACGCGCCCCGCACCTACGACCCCGACGACGCGGACACCGAGCCGTCGCCGCCGCTGTCCCGCGCGGCCGACTGGATCGAGGTCGAGCTGGACCTGGGCGAGGGCCGCAAGCGCTACCGCCGCGACGCCAACGTGATGCCGCAGTGGGCGGGGTCGTGCTGGTACCAGCTGCGCTACGTGGACCCGACCGACGACGTGCGGTTCTGCGAGCCGGAGAACGAGGCGTACTGGCTGGGCCCGCGCCCCGCCGAGCACGGCCCGCACGACCCGGGCGGGGTCGACCTGTACATCGGCGGCATCGAGCACGCCGTGCTGCACCTGCTGTACTCCCGCTTCTGGCAGAAGGTGCTGTACGACCTGGGCCACGTCTCGGCCCCCGAGCCGTACCGCAGGCTGTTCAACCAGGGCTACATCCAGGCCTACGCCTACACCGACCCCCGGGGCGTCTACGTGCCCGCCGAGGAGGTCTCCGAGGTGGACGGCAGGTACGTCTGGAACGGCGAGGAGGTCCGCCAGGAGTACGGCAAGATGGGCAAGAGCCTGAAGAACGTGGTCACCCCGGACGAGATGTGCGAGCGGTACGGCGCGGACACCTTCCGGTTCTACGAGATGGCCATGGGTCCGATGGACGTGTCCCGGCCATGGGCCACCAAGGACGTCGTCGGCGCGCACCGGTTCCTGCAGCGCCTGTGGCGCAACGTCGTCGACGAGGAGACCGGCGCGATCCGGGTGGCCGACGGCGAGACCGCGGGCGAGCCGGACGAGGCGACGCTGCGCGCGCTGCACAAGGCGATCGCCGGGGTGCACACGGACTACGCGAACATGCGCTTCAACACCGCCGGCGCCAAGCTGATCGAGCTGAACAACCACGTGACGAAGGCCTACGCCGGCCGGCCGGTGCCGCGCGCCGTGGTCGAGCCGATGGTGCTGATGCTGGCGCCGCTGTGCCCGCACATCGCCGAGGAGCTGTGGAGGGCGCTGGGCCACGAGGCGTCGCTGGCGCGCGGCCCGTTCCCGCGGGCGGACGAGCGCTACCTGGTGGAGGACACGATCGAGTACCCGATCCAGGTCAACGGCAAGGTCCGCTCCCGGGTGACGGTGCCCGCCTCCGCGGACACCGACCAGGTCAAGGCGGCGGCCCTGGCCGAGGAGCGCATCGCGGCCCTGGTCAACGGGAACCAGCCGCGCAAGATCATCGTGGTGCCCGGCCGCCTGGTGAACGTGGTCCTGTAGGCCCGCGGCGGGATCTGCCGGGCGTTGGCGTCCAGCCGCGCCCGGCGGGGGTGCTGGCGCTGCCCGGGGTAGCGGGACGGCAGCACCCGGACCACGACCGTCACGACCCCGCCCCGTTGCTGGTCCTGCTGGATGTGGGCACCGGCGAGGTGATCGGCGCCGTGCAGCAGCGCGATCGCCAGGAGAAGATCACTCGCCTTTCTCCGCACCATGGACAACTCAGACCCTCGAATCCCTGTCCGGCCAGCAGCGACGGGCAGCGCGGCACGCCAGAGGTCCTCGAGGACAAAGGGGACCGCTTCGCCGGCTGTCGTGGCTGCTGGACTACCGCCAGCACGTCGTTGCACGACCGTTCGCCAACGGACCGGGGTTCGGGTCAGCCCAAGCCGCGGATCCATCCCGGGCGGCGCCACGCGTCCGGGACCTCGATCGGAGGTCCGGACCGCGGCTGCCGCGGACGGACCGCGCCGCCGGCACCGATCGCTCGGGGGGCTACGCGACCGGTACCGGCGGCGCGAAGCCCGGCCGATGCCTGCTGGGCCGGCCGGACCCCGACGCTGGCATGCTCCGCCGGCGTTGGGCTCTGACTGTGACGCTTCAGGTCTCCCGTCGACGCCACCTGTCAGAGTTGACGAACATTGTGGCATCACGGGTCGCCTGCGCTAACCAATCGTTAGCACTTGCGCACGATAGCCACGATGTCGTATCCGAGCGACTCCACAGCGTGCCGACGTGGGTTCCGGCCTCTGCTTCCGCCGTTTCGGACTGGGCAAGCCTCGTACCGTCGGGAGTGCGAGACATCGGTCAACTGACGGATATAGCTCGGGCCGCGAAGAAGCGGTTCGCCGCGCCCGTGGACAGCAGCACGATCGCCGCCACGGGCAGCATGGCCACCAGGATGTCGATCACCATCAGCGGCCCGGGGCAGTGCCTTCGCGCTCGCGTTCGAGTCGATCCACGCGTCGACCAGGTCGTCGCTGAACGCGATGGTCAACACCACCCGGAGCACGACAGGGAGTGCGGCCGGGTGTGTCAGTTCCGAAGTCTGTGCGCGGGCAAAGGGAAAGCCGGCTTACAACTTGGCGCGGGCCGCGACGAACGCGTCGACCGCGCGGTCGACGTCCGCCGTGGAGTGTGCGGCCGACATCTGGGTGCGGATGCGGGCCTTCCCGTGCGGCACGACGGGGTAGGAGAAGCCGATCACGTAGACGCCCTGCTCGAGCAGCAGGTCCGCCATCCGGCCGGCCAGTGCGGCGTCACCGATCATCACCGGGATGATCGGGTGCTCGCCGGGCAGCAGGTCGAAGCCCGCCTCGGTCATCCGGGAGCGGAACAGCGCGGTGTTCGTCCGCAGCCGCTCGAGCAGCTCGCCGGAGGAGTCCAGCAGGTCCAGCGCGGCCAGCGCGGCCGAGGTGATCGCCGGCGCCAGCGAGTTGGAGAACAGGTACGGCCGGGACCGCTGGCGCAGCATCGCCACGATCTCCGCCCGCCCGGACGTGTACCCGCCGCTCGCCCCACCCAGCGCCTTGCCGAGGGTGCCGGTCAGCACGTCCACCCGGTCGGACACGCCGAACAGCTCCGGGGTTCCCCGCCCGGTCGGGCCGACGAAGCCCACCGCGTGCGAGTCGTCCACCATCACCAGCGCGTCGTAGCGCGTCGGCCAGGTCGCAGATCTCGTCCAGCGGCGCGAGGTAGCCGTCCATCGAGAACACGCCGTCCGTCGCGACCAGCCGGTAGCGGGCGTCGGCCGCCTCCTTGAGCTGCCGCTCCAGGTCGGCCATGTCCCGGTTCCGGTACCGCAGCCGCCTGGCCTTGCACAGCCGGATGCCGTCGATCACCGAGGCGTGGTTGAGCTCGTCGGAGATCACCGCGTCGTCCGGGCCCAGCAGCGTCTCGAACAGCCCGGCGTTCGCGTCGAAGCACGAGCTGTAGAGGATCGTGTCCTCGGTGCCGAGGAACCGCGACAGCCGCGCCTCCAGGTCCTTGTGCGGCTCCTGCGTGCCGCAGATGAACCGCACCGAGGCCATCCCGAACCCCCACCGGTCCAGCGCCTCCTTCGCCGCCGCGACGAGCACCGGATGGTCCGCCAGCCCGAGGTAGTTGTTCGCGCAGAAGTTCAGCACCTCGGGATGCGACCCGACCCGGACCGCGGCGTTCTGCGGGGTGCTGATCACCCGCTCGGCCTTGTACAACCCCGCCGCGCGGATCTCCTCCAGCTCCGCCAGCAGCCCGTCCCGCATCGCGCCGTACATCAGGCCTCCGTCCAGTCGAGAATGACCTTGCCGCACCGGCCCTCGCGGGCGGTGGCGAACGCCCGCTCGTGGTCGGTGTGGGCGAACCGGTGGGTGATCACCGGCGAGATGTCCAGGCCGGCCTGCAACAGCACGGACATCGCGTACCAGGTCTCGAACATCTCCCGGCCGTAGATCCCCTTGATGGTCAGCATCTTGAGGACGACCCGGCTCCAGTCCACGGCGATCTCCGCGGCCGGCAGGCCGAGCATCGCGATGCGCCCGCCGTGGGTCATGTTCGCGATCATCTCGCGTAACGCGGTCGGCTGGCCGGACATCTCCATGCCGACGTCGAAGCCCTCGGACATGTCCAGCTCGGGGTACACCTCGCCGATCGCGTGCCGGCCGACGTCCAGCGCGAGGTCCACGCCGATCTTGCGGGCCAGCTCCAGCCGCGGCTCGCTCACGTCGGTGATCACCACGTGCCGCGCGCCGGCGTGCTTGGCCACCGCCGCGGCCATCAGCCCGATCGGCCCGGCACCGGTGATCAGCACGTCCTCGCCCAGCACCGGGAACGACAGGGCGGTGTGCACCGCGTTGCCGAACGGGTCGAAGATCGCCGCCACGTCCAGGTCCACCTGGTGGGTGTGCACCCACGCGTTCTGCTCGGGCAGCACCGCGTACTCGGCGAACGCGCCCGCGGCCTGCACGCCGAGGCCGATGGTGTTCGCGCACAGGTGCCGGCGGCCGGCCTTGCAGTTGCGGCACTCGCCGCACACCAGGTGGCCCTCGCCGCTGACCAGGTCGCCCACCTTGACCTTGGTGACCGCCTCGCCCACCTCGACGACCTCGCCGACGAACTCGTGGCCCAGCACCAGCGGCGGGGTGATCGTCGCGGCGGCCCACTCGTCCCAGGCCTCGATGTGCAGGTCGGTGCCGCAGATGCCGGTGCGCAGCACGCGCAGCTTGACGTCGGTCGGCCCGGGCCGCGGCTCCGGCACGTCGGTGAGTGTCAGACCAGGTCCCTGGGCGCCCTTGACCAGAGCCTTCACATGTTCCTCCGCAGTCGTGTCTCTAGTCCGCCGCGCGGCTGATCTTCCACGGCGACCGGATCAGCATGCTGCCGATCCGCACGTAGCTCGCCCGGCGCAGCTGCAGCGAGCCCGCGGTGAGCGTGCCCGCCAGCACGAACCTCGGTCGTCCGCCGCCGCCCCCGACCTTGTCCTTGATGGACCCCGCGGTCACCCGGACGTCGTCGGTCACCACCGACGCCCGCTCGGGCAGCAGCAGCTTCACCGAGCCGCCGCTGACGTTCAGCGTGATGCGCACCTCGTCGTGGGCGATGACCGCCTCGCTGAAGTCGAGGTCGGTGGACGCCAGCCGGTTCTGGATGATCAGCTCCCGGGGCACCGTCCAGCGCCCGGTCCGCCGCAGGGTCGACATGTTGGCCCGCAGCTCGACCGGCTTCTCCCGCACCGGCGAGTCGGGGTCCTGGTGCGTCACGCCCGGCAGGTCGACCAGGACCGCGTTCAGCTCGGCCCGGGTCCTCGCCGCCAGCGCGCTGTCGGTGCGCTCGGTGAACTCGTCGAGCGTGAGCAGGCCGCGGCCGATCGCCTTCTGCAGGACCTGGACCACGTGCTCGCGCTCGGCGTCGGACACGCGGAGCTCCCGCGGGTCGATCGGCGCCGGTTCGTTCACGCCACCACGTTATGCCATCCGGCACCCGCTCAGCCGAGGGAGCCGTCCGCGTTGATCGTTTCGAAACGCACGTACGGCACGAGCGCGTCCGGGATCCGGACCGAGCCGTCGGCGCGCTGGTTCTGCTCGAGGACCGCGACCAGCGTGCGGCCGATCGGCAGCCCGGACCCGTTGAGGGTGTTCGCGAAGCCGCGGGTGCCGTCCTTGGCCTTCGTGCGGATGCCCGCCCGCCGGGCCTGGAACGTGCCGAAGTCCGACACGCTGGAAATCTCCCGGTAGCGCTGCTGGCCGGGCAGCCAGACCTCCAGGTCGTAGGTGAACCGGGCGGAGAAGCCGGTGTCGCCCGCGGCGAGCTTCACCACGCGGTAGGCCAGCCCGAGCTCGCGCAGCGCCTGCTCGGCGTGGCCGCGCAGCGCCTCCAGCTCCGCGGCCGCGTTCTCCGGCGCGCAGAACCGGACCAGCTCGACCTTCGCGAACTGGTGCAGGCGGATCAGCCCGCGGGTGTCCTTGCCGTACGAGCCCGCCTCGGAGCGGAAGCACGGCGTGTTGGCGGTGTAGGCCAGCGGCAGGTCCCCGGCGGCCAGCGTCTCGCCCGCGTGCAGGTTCGTCAGCGGGACCTCGGCGGTCGGGATCAGGAACAGCTCCCGGTCGGCCACCCCGGTGCGGAACAGGTCGGCCTCGAACTTCGGCAGCTGGCCGGTGCCGGTCATGGTCGGCCGGTTCACCAGCACCGGCACCGAGTACTCGGTGTACCCGTGCCGCTCGGTGTGCAGCTCCAGCAGGAACTGCGCGATGCCGCGCTCGAGCCGGGCGCCCGCGCCGCGCAGCACCGCGAACCGCGGGCCGGCGAGCCTGGTCGCGCGGGGCAGGTCGAGGATGCCCAGCCGCTCGCCGAGGTCGACGTGGTCGGCGGGGGTGAAGTCGAACGCCTGCGGCTCGCCCCAGCGGGCGACCTCCTCGGCGTCGGCGTCCGTGGTGCCGTCCGGGATCTCGTCGGCCGGCAGGTTCGGCACGCCCAGCAGCAGCTCGTCGAGCTCGCCGGCGAGCTTGCGGTGCCGCTCCTCGAGCTCGGCGATGCGCGCCTTGAGCGTCCGCGCGTGCTCGCGCAGCGCGGTCACGTCCTCGCCGCCGCGGGCGGCCGCGCCGACCTGCTTGGCGACCCGGTTGGACTCCGCGCGCGCCTCGTCGGCCGCCTGCACGGTCGCGGTGCGCTGGGCGAACAGGCTCTCCAGCGCCGGCAGGTCGAGGTGGTGGCCGCGGCGCGCGAGCCTGCGCACCGCGTCCGTGGCCGGGTCGAGGAGGACGCGCGGGTCATGCATGGGACCAGCCTATTGCCGGTCGCGGGGCGGTTCCTCGTCCAGCCCGTGCTCGATGGCGTAGCGGGCCAGCTCGACGCGGTTGTGCAGCTGGAGCTTGCGCAGCGTGGACTGCACGTGGTTCTCGACCGTGCGGTGCGAGAGGGTCAGCCGGTTCGCGATCTGCCGCGCGGTCAGCCCCTTGGCCACCAGGCGGAGCACCTCGGTCTCCCGCTGGGTCAGGGTGGGCTCGCCCGCGCGCGGCTCGGCCGCCATCCGCCGGTACTCGCCGAGCACCAGGCCCGCCAGGCCCGGCGTGAACACCGCGTCGCCCGCCGCGGTCCGCCGCACCGCCGCCACGAGCTCGGCCACGGACGCCGACTTGACCAGGTAGCCCGACGCGCCCGCCTTCACCGCCTCCAGCACGTCCGCGTGCTCGCCGCTCGCGGACAGCACCAGCACCCGGGTCCGCGGCAGCGCGCCGGTGATCCGGCGGATCGCCGCCACCCCGGACGCCCGCTGCCGGTCGGCCAGGCCCAGGTTGAGGTCCATCAGCACCACGTCCGGCCGCACCGTGCCGGCGATGCGCACCGCCGCCTCGCCGTCGCCGGCGGTGGCCCGCACGTCGAAGCCGCGCTCGGCCAGGTCCCGGGCCACGCCGTCGCGCCACATCGGGTGGTCGTCCACGACCATGACGCTGATCACCGGCGGGCCCCGTCCCGGCGCGGCACCCGCAGCTCCCACTCCACGCCGGCGCCCGGCGCGCTGCCCAGCTCCAGCGTGCCGCCGAGGTCGCTCACCCGGCCCCGCATCGAGCGTGCGATCCCCATCCGGCCCTCCCGCTCCGCCTCCTCGACCCGGTCCGGCGCCAGGCCGACACCATCGTCGCGGACGCTGACCACGATCTCCCCGCCGAGATCCTCGAGCAGCACCCAGGCCCGCGCATCCGGTCCCGCGTGCTCGGCG
This sequence comes from uncultured Actinomycetota bacterium, assembly GCA_963727495.1. Taxonomy (GTDB): domain Bacteria; phylum Actinomycetota; class Actinomycetes; order Mycobacteriales; family Pseudonocardiaceae; genus Actinophytocola. The sequence goes on from CAVSGQ010000006.1 coordinate 984,017, forward strand.
ACGTTGGTCAGCGCCTCGCGCACCACCGACTCCAGCTCACCGGCCACCGCCTCCGGCACCCGCACCACGGTGGCCGGCACCGACACCTCCGTGCGCCCCGAGGCGAGCAGCCGCAGCCGGGCGGCCAGGTCCGCGGTGCCCTCCGTGCCGTCGGGTGCCGTGGTCTGCGGCCCGGTGGACATCAGCGCGCGCAGCGCGATCTCCTGCTCGCCGGCCAGGCGGGCGAGCTCCGCGGCCTCCCCGCCGAGCTCGGCGCCGCGCCTGCGCACCCGCGCCAGCACCTGCAGCACGCCGTCGTGGATGGAGCGCGCCAGGCGTTCCCGCTCGGCCGTCGCGGCCTCCGCGCGCAGCGCCGCCGCGAGCCGCGCGGCCGAGCGGCGCGACGAGGCCGCCGCCAGGCCGAGCACGAAGCCCACCCCGACGAGCAGCATCAGGTCCCGGGTCAGGTCCGTGTCGACGTAGCCGCGCACGCCGTAGTTGAACGCGGCCACCACCACCCCGAACACCGCCCCCACGGCCGGCCCCGCGCACACCGCCCCGGCCGCCACCGCGCCGGTCACCCAGATCGTGGGAACGAGCGGCACGGCGGCCACGGCCAGCTGGTCGGGCGTGAGCACCAGGCGCGACACGCACATCGTCGCGCAGCAGACGGCCAGGTCGAGCACGGTGAAGCCGAGCAGCCGGCCGGTCGGCCGCAGGTACCGCACCGCGATCACCGCGGTCCACGCGGTCATCGCGCCGACCGTCACCAGCGCGAGCCACGGCCGCGCGTACTCGTCGAGGTAGACCAGCACGACGCCGGCGGCGAACAGCAGGGTGAGCACCCGCAGCAGCACCGCCGCCCGCCACAGCGGGACCGTCGGGTCCTTGCCCGCCGCCACCGGGCTCACCGCCGGGCTCACGGCTGCCACGTGGCCTTGGTGTCGTCCCCCTTTTCCTCCTCGGTCTCCGCGGTCTCCGGCGCCGTGGTCTCCGGCTGGTGCAGCACGTCGATCTCGTCCGGGTCCGTCTCGTCCTCGTGCAGCAGCGACTTGATGCCCGCGTTGAGCACGGCCAGCAGGGGCACGGCGAGCAGCGCGCCCGCGATGCCGGCCGCGATCAGGCCGGCGGCGATGGCCAGCACCACGGCCAGCGGGTGCAGCCGCACCGCGCGGCCGAGCAGCAACGGCTGCAGCACGTGGCTCTCCAGCTGCATCACGCCGATCACGATGCCGAGCACGATCAGCGCCGCGATGAACCCGTTCGCCACCAGCGCGATCAGCACGGCGACCGTGCCGGCCACGAAGGCACCGATGATCGGCACGAACGCCGACAGGAACACCAGGGCGGACAGCGGGATCACCAGCGGCACGCCGACCACCGCGATGCCGATGCCGATGCCGACCGCGTCGACCAGCGCCACCGCCGCGGTCGCCCGCACGTAGCTGACCAGGGCGGCGAACCCGCGCCGGCCGGCCACGTCCACGCGGTTGCGGACCCGGGCCGGCACGCCGCGGGCGACGAACGTCCAGATGCCCCCGCCGTCGTAGAGGAAGAAGATCAGCACGAAGATCGTGAGCAGCAGCCCGGTGAGGATCTCGCCGATGGTCGTCGCGGTGGTGATCGCGCCCTGGGTGATCGCCGCCTGGTTGTCCTGGATCGCGCCGATCGCGTTGTCGATGATGTCCTGGATCTGCGTCTTCTGCAGGTGCAGCGGCCCCGTGGTGAGCCAGTCGCGGATCTGGTCGAGCGAATCGGACACCTGCTGCTGCAGCTGCGGCAGCCCGTTGGTGAACGTGATGATCACGAACGTGATCAGGCCGCCGAGCACCGCGATGCCCGCGACCAGGACGATCGCCGCGGCCGGGCCACGCGGCACGCCCGCCTTCGACAGCCGGTCGACGCCCGGCGCCATCAGGGCGGCGAGCAGCAGGGCGATCGCGATCGGGATGAGGACCTGGGAGAAGTAGCCGGCCAGCCACACGATCACGTACAGGGCCGCGATCACGACGATGAACCGCCACGCCAGCGCCGCGCCGACGCGCAGCCCGGTGGGTACCAGCTCCGTGACGTCGGCAGGGGGCTTGCGCGGGGCCTTGCCCGCGCGGCGAGTTGTGGTCACCTTCGAACGTTATCGAGGGAATCGGACGTTCGGCAGGCGATCGCGTGGCGGAGCGCCACGAAGTCGGCCTGTGGACAGTGTCTCGTTCGCATGGCGCTCCTCCTGTGCTGACTACGTCATGTGACGTGTGGACACACTCTGTGTTCGTCACACGATCAGGGGTTTACCCCGACTTGGGCGTGCGATGCGCGCCGCCCGGATGAAAACCTCACTGCTGCACGGCCCGCCGGAACCGAACGTGAGCGCACGAGTGCGCAACGTTCGCGGCGGAGCTCCCCGACCCAGGCGAGGATTCTTGGTGGATCAGGCGACCAGCAGTGTGCGGGAGACGGCCGCGTTCGCGCGGCGCGTCGTCCTGCGCACGTTGACGGTCGTGGGCGGCGCCGCCGCCGGAACCGCCATCGCCTGGTGCCTGTCCACGGCCGCCGCGTCCGCCGACACCGGGGACATCACCGACATCACCGACCTCGGCACGCCGCAGACCTCCGCGATCCCGGTCGTCGAGACGATCGTCTCGCCGGTCTCCGGGACGCTGGCCTCGGTCGCCGACCGGCTGCCGGACCCGCCCCGGGCGGACCCCCTGGAGCAGCTGGGCGAGCGGGTCGAGAAGGCCGCGAACAGCGTCACCGAGCGGGCGAAGGAGCAGCTGCCCGAGTGCGCCGGCCCGCTGTGCGGGCTCGACGGCCTCGGCCGCAGCGAGGCGCCGGCGCCGGGTGACCGGACCGGTCTCGGCCGGTCCGACAGCCCGTCACCCGCGCCGGCCGCCGCGCCCGCGACACCCCCGGCACGGTCCGCAGCGCCCGCCGGGACCGCCGATCCGGGTGCCGACCCGGACGACACGGCAGAGCGCACCGCGACCGGTCGCGCGTACTCGGGCGGCATGTCCCGGCGTGGCTCACCAGCGCCGGGCGTGCCGTCCCTCCCCGACTTCCCGAACTGGCCGGCTCCGGCCGCGCCCCCCGCACCGGGCCACAACGGCTCCACCGCCGGCCCGGCCGACTCGTCCCTGTTCGCGGCGCTGCCGTGGCAGGACCGCACCCCGGCGCTCGTGCGCGGTCTGACCGTGCCGGCGACCGAGGTGGTCACCGTCGGGCGCGTCGGCGCCCAGCCTGGCGTCACCCCTGACTGACTGAGCGGCGCGACCGGCCGGGGCACCCGAGTGCCCGCAGCCGGGTGCACCGCGGCCACGTGCCGCCCAGGTGCCGCGCCTCATACCGCGGGCCCGTCCCGCTCCCCCGACCCGGGTGGCCGCCTGCCCCGGCGCGTCCCACGTCGACGCGTCCCGGCCACCCGCCACAACCCCCTAGAGGGAATACGAAAGGAGCATCACACGATGCAAACCTGGGCGAAGCGGGGTCTCCAGACCGCGCTAGTCACCGGTGGTTTGCTGATGCTGGGTACCGGCATCGCTTCTGCCGACGAGGACGTCAACCCGGACCGACCGGCATCGCCGCTCGACGGGTCCATCCGCGTCCCCGTCCACCTGGACAACAACGCGCTCGGCACCCCGATGGGCCAGAAGGACCTCCCGAGCCTCGACCGCGAGCTGCGGATCGACGTCGCCGACCTGGCCGGCGCCGTGCCGATGGCCGGCAGCGCCACACCGGCCGTCGCGCCGGTGGTCGGCCAGGCACAGGACGTCGCGGCCCCGGTCACCGGCATGGCGTCCCGCCAGGCCAACCCGGCCCTGGGCGACGTCGCCGGGCAGGCCCGGCCGGTCACCGACCGCGCCGACTCGCTGACCGGCAAGGTCAACACCACCACCGAGCGGGCGGACGTCCCGCCCGTGCCCGAGCTGCCGACGCTGTCGATCCCCGACACGGACGGCGCGTTCGAGGGCAACCGCGTGGACGGCGACCTGGTCGTCCCGGTCGACATCTCCGGCAACGCGATCGCCCTGCTGGGCGAGGCGACCGTGGACAACGACTCCGCGCAGTCCTACAGCGACTCCGAGACCGTCACCACCGACGGCTCGGGGCAGTTCCTCTCGGGCAACGTGGTCGACCTCGACTGGGCGCTCCCGGTGCAGATCACCGGCAACGCCATCTCCGGCCTGGGCACCGCCTCCTCGACGAGCACCGCGACCCAGGACACGTCCGTCACCAGCGACGTCACCACCGACGGCAGCGACGGCCTGCTGTCCGGCAACGTGCTGGCCGGCCACTGGGCCACCCCGCTGCAGGTGACCGGCAACGCGATCGCCGGCGCCGGCAGCTCGGAGACCGACTCGACGGCCGACACCGTCGCCAGCTCGGGCGGCACCGTGCTCACCTCCGGTGAGGACGGCGCCGGCTCCGGCAACATCGCCGGAGTCCCGCTCGCCACCCCGGTCGAGGTCAACGGCAACGCGATCTCCGGTGCGGGCAACGCGGACGCCACGTCGGTGTCGTCGGCCACCGCGACCGCCGGCGCGCTGCGGGACGGCCTCTACAACGTGCCGACCTACCTGGAGACGAGCGGGGAGTCGGCGCTGGGCTCCGGCAACATCGCCGAGACCCCGGTGAGCGGGCCGCTGATGCTGCTGTGCGGCAACGCGGGCACGCTCGTGGGCACGGCGACGGCGGACTGCACGAGCACGACCACCACCACGGCGGGCGGCACCACCCGCAGCTCCGGCGCGGACTCGATCCTGTCCGGCGCCGGCGCCACCAGCCCGGTGGCGGTGCCGATCGAGGGCTTCGGCAACGCCGCGGCCGGCGTGGGCTCCGCCGAGGCGGTGGCCGACAACACGGTCACCCCGATCGCCGGCGGCGACTCCTACACCCGCGGGCACGACAGCATCGCGGGCGGCACGGTGGCCAGCGTCGCGCCGAGCGGGCCGATCGACGTGTTCGGCAACGCCGCGGCCGCCGCCGGCTCCGCGGCCGCCACCGCCAGCCAGGTCGCCAACCTGGGCACCAGCGGCCACGTCGGCACCACCGGCGACAGCTCCGTGGGCGGCGGCAACATGGCCACCGTCCCGGTCGTCACCCCGGTCGAGGGCTTCGGCAACGTGGCGGGCGCGATCGGCGGCGCGGAGGCCTCCGCCACGGAGGTCAAGACGACCGCCGACAACGGTGGCGGCGGCAGCACCGCCGACGACAACGGGGTCCTGGCGTCCAACAACGTGACCGCCCCGGTCGCGAGCGCCGTGCAGGCGTTCGGCAACGGCGCGGGCGCGGTGGCGTTCACCGACTCCTACGCGGACACCGACACCGAGATCCAGTCCGGTGGCGACGCGGAGGCCACCGGTGCGGCCGCCACCGGCTCGGGCAACATCGCCCAGGCGCCGGTCGCGCTGCCCGCGCAGGTGTTCGGCACCGGCGCGAGCGTCCTGGCCGGCGGTCACCAGACCGCGGTCAACAACACCGGCATGTACGCCGGCGGCGACGCGATGACCGAGGGCCAGGACGGGCTGCTCGCCGGCAACGTGGTCTCCGGGCCGGTCGGCTCGGCGGCCCAGACGTTCGGCGAGTCGGCGGCGGTGCTCGGCGCCAACCAGGCGGACGCCTCCTCGGGCACCACCTCCGTGGCGGGCGGCGACGTCGACACCGACGGCACCTCCGGTCTCGGCACGGGCAACGTGGTGAGCCCGCAGGCACTGCCGGTGGCGCAGAGCTTCGCGGCCGTGGCGTCGGGGCTCGGCGGGGTCAACTCGTCGACGGCGGACAACACGTCCACCGCGTCCTCCGGCGGCGACATCACCACCGCGGGCGACGAGGGCTTCCTCGCCGGCAACCTGCTCGACGTGCCGGCCGGCGTGGTCGCGCAGCCGTTCGGCGACGCGGTCGCCGCGATCGGCAGCCACTCCGAGGCGGCCGGCGACAACGTGAGCGACGCCTCGGCGGGTGGCACGTCCACCACGAGCGGCGAGGCGGGCTCGCTGTCCGGCATCGACGGCACGATCCCGATCGGCGCCGACGCGCCGATCTACGACGTGCCGGCCGAGGTGCTCGCCGAGGCGATGACCGACTCGTACGACAGCAGCGACCTGTCGGTCGGCGAGGACGCGGCACAGCTGAACGTCCCGGTGACCGGCGGCCTGTCGCCGACCGAGCTGCCGTCTCTGTCCAGCTCGAGCCGCTCGATGCGGCGCGGCGTCACGACGCCGGCCGACGGCATCATCCCGGACGCCGGCGTGTTCAGCGGCGTGCTCGACGGGGTCACCGGCGGGATGCCCGCGAACCGGGTGCTGCCCTCCCCGCTGCCCCGCGCGGCCGCGGGCAACCCGTTCCAGTCGGTCAGCGGTGACCTGTTCGGCGCCGCCACGGGCCAGTCGGTGAACGTGCCGGGCGGCCTGCCGGTGGGCGGCGGCCTGCCGACCGCCGGGCTGCCCGCGGTGCCCGCGGTGCCGGGTCTGCCGGCCCTGCCGGCCCTGCCGGGCGGGCTGGGCGGCGTCTCCACTCAGATGCCGGGCCTCCCGGCGGTGCCCGACGTCGCCGCACCCACCGCGGTGCTGCCGGCCGTGCCCGCGGTCGGCGCGGTGCCGGCCGTGCAGGCCCCGACGCTGGACGCCCTGCCGGTGGCCACGCCGGCGATGCCCGGCCTGGACTCCACGTCGGCGATGAACGACGCCTCGCTGTCCGCCACCCGGGCGGCGCTGGCCAACCTGTTCGCCGTCAGGCCGATGGGCTGACCGGACCGGTGAGGAGGGGCCCGGGAGCGGCACGCTCCCGGGCCCCTCGCCGTGGGTAGCCTCGCCACCGTGGGCCGCTCCTGCCGCGACGACCTCGTCGACCTGTCCGACTACGCCTGGCACCGTCTCGAGCGGCGGATGGCCGGGCTCACCGACGCCGAGTACCTCTGGGAGCCGGTGGCGGGTTGCCGCACCGTCCGGCGCGGCGCGGACGGCACGTTCCGCTCCGACGGTCCCGCCGGCCCGGGCGATGCCGCCACCTTCACCACGCTGGCCTGGCGCCTGTGCCACATCGCCGGCCTGCTGCGCGAGGACCGCAACGGCCCGTGGCTCGGCCGGCCCGCGCCGCCACCCCGCGAGCAGCCCGGCGACCCGGGGACCGCCGCGGACGCGCTGGCCGCGCTCGACGAGGCGCACCGATGCTGGCGGGACGTCCTGGCCGGCACCACCGACGAGTCGCTCGGCCTGCCGATCGGCCCGATCGCCGGTCACTACCGCGAGTCCACCCGCCGCTCGTTCGCCCTGCACGTCATCGACGAGCTCGTCCACCACGGCGCCGAGGCGGCACTGCTCCGCGACCTGTACGCGGCCCGGCCGCTCAGCCCTGAGCCAGGTCGGTGAAGCGCGAGTAGTGCAGCTGGTGGGCCACGGTCACCGTGGTGGTCGGGCCCGCCCGGTGCTTGGCCAGGATCAGGTCGGCCTCGCCCGCCCGCGGGTCGTCGCGCTCCCAGGCGTCCGGGCGGTGGATGAGGATCACCATGTCGGCGTCCTGCTCCAGGGAGCCGGACTCGCGCAGGTCGGCCAGCATCGGGCGCTTGTCGGTGCGCTGCTCGGGACCGCGGTTGAGCTGGCTGATCGCCACCACCGGCACCTCGAGCTCCTTGGCCAGCAGCTTGAGCTGGCGGGAGAACTCGGAGACCTCCTGCTGGCGGGACTCGACCCGCTTGCCGGAGGTCATCAGCTGCATGTAGTCGACCACGATCAGCTTCAGGTCGTGGCGCTGCTTGAGGCGCCGGGCCTTGGCGCGGATCTCCATCATCGTCATGTTCGGCGAGTCGTCCACGAACATCGGCGCCTCGCTGACCTCGCTCATCCGCCGGGCCAGCCGGGTCCAGTCGTCGTCGGTCATCCGGCCGCCGCGCATGTCGGCCAGGCGGATCTTGGCCTCCGCGGACAGCATGCGCATGACGATCTCGGTCCGGCTCATCTCCAGCGAGAAGATGACGCTGGTCATGCCGTGCCGCACCGAGCAGGACCGGGAGAAGTCCAGGCCCAGGGTCGAGTTGTGGGTGGGGATCATCGACCGGCCGGCCAGGTAGAGGTGGTCGGCCGCGTCCACCTCGACGCACCGCACCGGCACGCTCGGCACGGGACGCACGTCCACGATGTGGCGGGAACCGGTGCGTGCCGGATTCCCGCCCCGGTGGCGCTGCTTGTGCAGCAGGCGCTTTCGCTCGAGCCGGAACACGTCGTCCTCGGTGCCGAACGTGATCGTGTGCGCCGTCGAGGAGCGTCCGTTCACCCTCTCGGTGGTCGACGAGCACCGGTATCCGAGGCTGACGATCAGTTCGCAGGTGTCCTCCGCCAGCCGCTGGTTGGCGACGGAGAGCCGTACGGCGCCGGTCCGGCCGGACCGTGCCGCCCGCGTCGAGCAGACCGGCGAGCAGCGCACGGCGCTGGGCTTCCCCGGCACGCAGGTAGTCGACGGGAATCCGCTTGTCGCCGGGCACGTCCACGGTGCGGAGGACGGCACCCACCGGCCCGTGGTGATCGCGACGGAGGTCGCCCCGGGGGAGGACCGTCAGCCCCTCTTCCTCGATGTGCCAGACGATCTCCGGGTCCGAGGTCGTGATTCGGGCGCCGGCCGAGTGGCCGTCGCCGAGCCATACGCCGAGCGTGTACGGCGGCAGCGGCAGGTCGCGCTCCGGTAGGTCCAGCGGCTCGGCGTTGGTGATCGAGTGGGTCGGCCCGCGGTCGGCGGTGTCACGGCGGAGCTCCGCGGTGGTCCGCACCGCGGCGACCGTGCTCCGGTCCTGCTGCCGGTCGCCCACCACCGACGCTGCCCGCGCGGACCGGCGTGATGCCCGGGTCTCGGTCAGCCACTGGTGCTCGGCGTCGGCGACGACGACCGTGCCGTCGGAGAACTCGACCTCGAAACAGGGGCGGTCGTGCATCACCTCGGTGGCAGCGACGACGCGGGTGGGGCGCCCGTCCGCCCCCATCAGGTGGTCGCCCACCTCGACGGCACCCATGGTCGTCCACCCGGTGGACGTCGCCAGCGGGGTGTCCAGGGCCAGCGCCTTTCCGATGCCGGGGCGGGCGGCGACGATCACCATCTGTCCCGGGTGCAGCCCGTTGGTCACCGCGTCCAGGTCCTCGAAGCCCGTCGGCACCCCGAGCGAGGAGCCGCCGCGCGAGGCGATGGCGTCGATCTCGTCCATCGTCGGCTGCAGCAGTTCCTCGAGCGCGACGTAGTCCTCGCTCATCCGCCGCTCGGTGACCTCGTAGATCGACGACTGCGCGCGGTCGACCACCTCGTTGACGTCCGCGCCCTCGGCGCCGGCGTAGCCCAGCTGCACGATCCTGGTGCCGGCCTCGACCAGCCTGCGCAGGATCGCCTTCTCCGCGACGATCTCCGCGTAGTACCCGGCGTTGGCCGCGGTGGGCACGGCGGCGATCAGCGTGTGCAGGTAGGGCGCGCCGCCGACCCGGCGCAGCTCCCCCCGCCGCTCCAGCTCGGCCGACACGGTGACCGCGTCGGCGGGCTCGCCGCGGCCGTACAGGTCGAGCACGCAGTCGTAGACCGCCTGGTGCGCGGGCCGGTAGAAGTCGCCGGGGCGCAGCACCTCGACGACGTCGGCGATGGCGTCCTTCGACAGCATCATGCCGCCGAGCACGCTCTGCTCCGCGGCGAGATCCTGGGGCGGCTGCCGGTCGAGCGCACCTTCCGCGGGGGCTGCGGACGGACGGTCATCGGTCAACGCCACCGAGAACCCCTCCTAGATAATCGCACGGGTGTTCGATACTACACGGTAGGCAACCGCGGTGCGGGCGCAAAGAACCCCAGGATCATCGGCGTGTCGCCGTTCCCCCGGATCGTTCCGTCGCCTACGCAGAGCGAGGAGCCTCGCGAGAGGTTAGAGGTCGTGATCGGGTCGTGCCAAACCGTGCTGGGGACGCCCCTGTGGACAGCCTGGGGATGCCGCCGGGCAACGAACCACAAGGCGGTCCGAACATGGGGACAACCTGTGGACAGCTACCCCAACCCGCGACGTAAACGCAGGTAGGAGCCTGTGTACAGGTTGTGGAAAAACTAACCGTTGCGAACGCGGCGTGTCGCGTGAAATCGCCTCATCGGCGTGTCGTTCGGAGTGCTCTGCGCAGGGTTGACCCACATGTGGACAACTCGGTGGACAGCAACAGCCCCGTGTCGGGATCGGTGAACCCGGCACGGGGCTGAGACGACTGACGTTACTCTCCGTCAGCTCAGCCGGCGGTGACGTCGACCTTGAACGCGACGGTGACCTCGGGATGCAGCCGGACGCTGACCGGGTGCTTACCGACGGTCTTGATGTGGCCCGGCAGCTCGACGGTGCGCTTGTCGAGCACCGGGCCGCCGGCCGCCTTGACGGCGGTGACGATGTCGGCCGTGGTGACCGAGCCGAACAGCTTGCCGGAGCCGGCGGCGGCCTTGGCCTTCAGCGGCACCGGGTCGATGTTCTCCAGCGCGGCCTTGACCTCCTGCGCGTGGTCCAGGCCCCGGATCGACCGCGCCTGCTGGGCGCGACGGATCGTCTGCACCTGCTTCTCCGCGCCCTTGGTGGCGACGATCGCGAGCCGGCGGGGCAGCAGGTAGTTGCGCCCGTAGCCGTCCTTGACCTCCACGATGTCGCCCGGCCCACCGAGGCCGGACACATCGGCGGTGAGGATGAGTTTCATCTTCGGGACTCCTGGTCAGCGCGCGGTCGAGGTGTAGGGCAGCAGCGCCATCTCCCGCGCGTTCTTCACCGCGATGGCGACGTCGCGCTGGTGCTGGCTGCAGTTGCCGGTGACCCGGCGAGCGCGGATCTTGCCGCGGTCGGAGATGTACTTCCGCAGCAGCGTGGTGTCCTTGTAGTCGATCATCTGCGCGTCGGACTTCTTCGACTTGCAGAACACGCAAACCTTCTTCTTGGGTTTGCGGATGGGTGGCTTCGCCACGATGGGTCTCCCGGATAGTCAGTCAGTGGTCTGTGCTGGTCAGAACGGGGGCTCGTCGCTGAAGCCGCCGCCGGAGCCGGCGGGCGGCGCGGAGCCCCACGGGTCGTCGGCGGGCGCGCCGCCACCGGAGCCGGAGCCGGAGCCGCCGCCGAAGCCGCCCCCGCCGCTGCCGCGACTGACCTTGTTGACCTTCGCGGTGGCGTACCGCAGGGACGGGCCGATCTCGTCGACCTCGAGCTCGACCACGGTGCGCTTCTCACCCTCACGGGTCTCGAAGGAGCGCTGCTTGAGGCGGCCGCTGACGATCACGCGAGCGCCGCGGGTGAGCGACTCCGCCACGTTCTCGGCGGACTGCCGCCAGATGTTGCAGCGGAGGAAGAGTGCCTCGCCGTCCTTCCACTCGCCGCTCTGACGGTCGAACGTGCGAGGCGTCGACGCGACGGTGAAGTTGGCCACCGCGGCGCCGGACTGCGTGAACCGCAGCTCCGGGTCGGCGGTGAGGTTGCCGATCACGGTGATGACTGTGTCGCCGGCCATTGGTGTACCTCCCGGTCTCAGGCCCCGGCGGGGTCGCGCCGCAGGACCTTGGTCCGCAGCACCGACTCTTGGAGGCCGAGTTGGCGGTCCAGCTCCTTCACCGCGTCCGGATCGGCGTTCACGTCGAGCACCGCGTAGATGCCCTCGGTGTGCTTGTTGATCTCGAACGACAACCGGCGCTTGCCCCAGACGTCGACCTTCTCCACGTTCCCGCCGGATGTGCGGATGACGTTGAGGAACGTGTCGAGCGACGGCGCGACCGTGCGCTCGTCGAGAGTGGGATCGAGGATGACCATGACCTCGTAATGACGCATGAAGACCACTCACCTCCTGTGGACTCGGCGGCCACGGACTCTCCGTGGCAGGAGGGGTCTTGCGAGAGACAGGCTACAGGGCCGCGCCCGGCGCCCGGCGCAGCACCCAGGTGCGCACCAGCGCGGCGGTCACCACGGACAGCGCGAGCACCGCGAGCAGCACCGGGAGGGCGATCTTCTGGCCCTCGGGCGGGGTCAGCGCCTCGGCCCGGCCCGCCGCCTGCACGCCGTCGCCGGGCGTTGTCGGTGCCGAGGATGCCGAACTCGGGGGTGTAGCCCGGCACGCTGCCGCCGTACCGGACGCCCGGCGAGGGGGCGAACAGGCCGGCCTGGGCGTAGGGCACCGAGCCGTAGTCGGCCATCGGCCAGCGGCCGAAGTTCCACAGGCCCGGCTGGTAGAGCGACCAGCCACCCGGCTGGTAGCCGCCGACCGGCGGCTGGTTGGGACCGGGCATGCCGCTGCTGGGGGTGCCGCCACCCGAGCCGGAGCCCCCGCCCGGGGACTCGGTGCCCGGGCTGCCGCCGCCGGGCGCCGACCCGCCGCCACCGGGCACCACCTTGCTGACGGCTTCCTCGGAGGCGTCGGCGACGGCCTTGGTGCCGTCCTGCACCGGTGCCGCGACCTCGTTCACCACGTCCACGACGATGCCGCAGCCGGAGGTCAGCGCGCTCTGCACGCCGCTGACAATCTGCGCGAGCACGCCACCGATCAGCGGGATGCCCTGGATCGCAGTCTTGATCTTCGGGACTGCAGCAGCGGCGATGGTCGCGCCCGATATCGATGTGTCGGCACTGGGCAGCGTGCCCAGCGGAATGTTCTGCATGCTCGATACGCGGGAGCTCACCTGGCTCGCCAGCAGGCCGGTGATGTCCACTGCCCGGACGACGTTGACCACCGGCGCCAGTACCGCGGACGGGCTCAGTGCCAGTGGCGTGCCGGGAGAGCCCTGGACACTGGTGGAGCAGTCACCCACGACGATGGGCTCGGCGGCGCTGGCGGAGCCGCCGGTCAGCAGGCCGGTCGCGGAGATGCCGAGGACGAGTGCGGCCGTCGCCACCACACCACGCACGCGCCCTCGCATGTAGCCCTCCTGATCGCACACCAGTGGGGTAAGCACCTACAGGATCTAACGAAGGTAACCCGCTCCGGTGACGGTGACCAGGCAAATCGATTCTCGGCACCGGCTGGACCCGTCCGGGGTACTCCGTATGGAGCAGTCGAATGCGGGCGGGCACCTCCCGTTCCCGTCGGACGCGCCGACTACGCTCGCGGGCCATGAGCATCGGCGCCCACATCCACAGCGACGACCCGCTCGGCGCCGCGCGCGAGCGAGACGCGGATGTTGTCCAGTTCTTCCTCGGTGACCCGCAGAGCTGGAAGGCGCAGCCGCCCCATCCCCAGGCCGACGCCCTGCGCGAGGCCGGCGTCGACGTGTTCGTCCACTCCCCGTACCCGGTCAACATCGCCTCGACCAACAACCGCATCCGGATCCCGTCGCGCAAGACGGTGACCCAGTACGCGGAGTCGGCCGCGGCCACCGGCGCGAAGGGCCTCATCGTGCACGGGGGGCACGTCACCCAGGGCGAGGATCCGGCACAGGGCCTGGTCAACTGGCGCAAGTTCTTCGAGCGCCAGGCCGACGCGGGCGGCTTCCCGCTGCCGATCCTGATCGAGAACACGGCCGGCGGCGACAACGCGATGGCGCGCAAGTTCGACATGCTGGCCAGACTCTGGGACCAGGTCGGCGAGTTCGGCGCCGGCTTCTGCCTCGACACGTGCCACGCGCACGCGGCCGGGGAGGACCTGGCCGGCATCGTCGACCGGGTGAAGGCCATCACCGGCCGGATCGACCTGGTGCACCTGAACAGCTCCCGCGACGAGTTCGACTCGGCCCGGGACCGGCACGCCAACATCAAGACTGGCATGATCGAGCCCGAGCTGCTGGCGGCCGTGGCGAAGGAGGCGGGCTCGCCGGTCGTCGTGGAGACGCCGGCCGACGGCCAGGCGGAGGACATCGCGTTCCTGCGCGAGGCCACGGGACGGTGAGCACCCTGCCGGCCGGCGCGGCGGCGGAGGAGAGGAACTCGTCAGGGATGGCGGACGAGCCGGTGTCCGAGGACGTACTGGGCGGCGGCGCTCCGCCGCGTGCCCGGCCGACCCGGCCGGCCATCCGGTTCGGCACGCTGTCCCTCGTCGTGCTGGTGGCGCTCTGCGGCATCACGCTCGTACTGGGCTTTCTCAACAAGGCCCGGTGCACCGGGCCGGAGTACGACGCGCTCGGCCGCAGCGGCCCGGACTACGACCTGCGCAGCAAGCAGGACGTGTGCTACTCCGACATCCAGTTCCTGTGGATCGGCCGGGACATCGACCGGCACGTGTTCCCCTACGTCGACGGCAAGCTGACCGACGACGGCCAACCGGTCGGCGGGGTCGTCGAGTACCCGGTGCTGACCGGCGTGATCATCTGGGCGTCCGCGCTGTTCGCCAACACCGACGCGCAGTTCCTGCTGCTGTCCGCGCTCGTGCTGGCCCCGTTCGGGCTGCTCACCGCGTGGCTGCTGGGCAAGCTCGCGCGGTGGCGGGCGCTGCTGTGGGCGATCGGCCCGCCGCTGATCCTCTACGCGTTCCACAACTGGGAGCTCCCGGTCGTGCTGTGCGCGGTCGCCGCGGTCTACGTGGTGCACCGCGGGTGGGGCAAGCGTGGTGTGGACCGGGCGCTGCTGGCCCGGGCCACGGCGTCCGCGGTGCTGCTCGGGCTCGGCTTCGCGTTCAAGGTGTACCCGGCGATCTTCGTCCTGCCGCTGATGCTCTACGTGCTGACCGGCGGCCGCGGCGGCCGGGAGTTCGCCGGGCGGCTGGGCCGGAGGGCCTACGACTGGCTCGGCGCGGTGCGGGTGGGCGCGGTCGCGCTGGGCACCGCGGTGGCGGTGAACGTGCCGTTCGCGCTGGTCGGGTTCGAGGGGCTGAAGGCCTCGTTCACCTTCCAGTTGCAGCGCAAGGCCGACATCACGACGAACTCGATCTGGTTCTGGGGGCTGCGGCCGGACTCCGACCCGGACAACGAGCCGGTGCAGGCGCTGATCGGCGTGCTGTCGCCGACGCTGATGCTCGTGTCGTTCGTGATCGCCTGCCTGCTCGGCTGGCGGCGGTACCAGAAGGAGGGCACCTACCCCTGGGTGGCGGTGTCCGCGGCGATGCTGTGCGGGTTCCTGCTGCTGCACAAGGTGCACTCGCCGCAGTACACGCTCTGGCTGGTGCCGATGTTCGTGCTCCTGCGGATCCGCTGGGGCTGGATCCTGGCGTACTTCCTCGCCGACCTGGCGATGGGCATCGGCATCTTCCGCTGGTACTACGAGATCTTCTACGGCAAGCACGGCGGGATCTACGACGGCCTGGCCGCCCAGGCGGTCATGGTCGGCGTGTGGGGCCGCGCCGCCCTCCTGGTCGGCCTGTTCTACGCCTTCCTCGTCGCCGAGTCCACGGTGGACGCCGACCCCCTCCCGCCGGCCGCCGACACCCGCCACCCCGACCCCACCCCCGCCGCCACCTGACCGCGAGTCCCCCGCTCCGGTCCCGCGAGTCCTCCGTTCCGGCCGGTCCCTCCCCGCGACCCGCTCCATTCGCGACGGACAGCTGTCCACAACCCCACCGCACCGCACCGCTCCTGTCGGAGATCGCTCCTAGACTGGAAAGCGGGGGGCCCCGCGAGTTCGGGGAGTTGTCCACAGGCTTGATCGACTCGGCCAGGGTCGGCCGCGGTCGCGCTACGGAGCGCCCGCGCCGACCTCGGCCCGTCCGCGGAAGCGGTCCACCGTCAGCGTGAACCGGTCCGGTGCGCCGTCGAGCACGCCGCCGCCCGGGTCGTCGACCAGGATGTCGCCGCCGCGGCGGACGAGGTCGCGCGCCGGGTGGTAGATCTCGTAGACGACCAGCACGCACAGGCCGACCACGGCCAGGTCGCGCAGCACCACGAACGACAGGAACCAGTCGATCGGCAGGCCCTTCTTGTCGTCGCCCAGATAGAACGCCATCCGGGGCGCCCACACCAGCGCGTCGACCGTCATCCAGGCCAGCAGGATCCGCCACCGTGGCACCGCGAGCACCGCCAGCGGTACCAGCCACAGCGAGTACTGCGGGCTCCACACCTTGTTCGTCACCAGGAACGCGGCCACCACGAGGAAACACAGCTGCGCCAGCCGCGGCCGCACCGGCGCGTGCAGCGCCACGAACGCGATCCCGACGCAGCACACCGCGAACAGCAGTGCGCTCACCGTGTTGAGCCACACCGGGGTCTCCCCGAAACCCAGCGGACCGTCGAAGCCCGCCCAGCCGGTGAACTGGGTGATCACGTTGTACAGCGAGTCCGGGTCGGCGCCGCGCAGGCTGTTGCGGTGGAAGAACTCCCACCAGCCGCGCGGGTAGGCGATCAGGATCGGCGCGTTGACCGCCGCCCACGTGAGGACCGCGGCGAGCGTGGTGCGCGCCCAGTCCCGGGTCCGGCCGGCGCGCAGGCACAACAGGAACAACGGCCCCAGCAGGAACAGCGGGTACAGCTTCGCCGCGCCGCCCAGGCCGAGCAGCACGCCGGCCAGCACCGGTCTGCGCCGCGCCCAGGCGAGCAGGCCGGTCGCGGCGAACGCGGTCGCCAGCGCGTCGAAGTTGGTGAACGCGTGCACGAGCACCAGCGGTGACGCCGCGATCAGGGCCGCGTCCCACGGGCGTGCCCGCGCGGTTCTGGTCACCGCCCAGACCGTCACCAGCCAGGCCAGCGCCAGCCAGAACGCCGACAGGTCGAAGAACACCGTGACGGCCAGCCCGGTCGGCAGCCAGCCGGCGTCGGCGATCGACAGCCAGCCGTCCGTCAGCTTCGCGTTGACCCACTGGAACAGCCCGGTCAGCACCGGGTACTCCATGTACCGCACGTGCGCGGTCGGCTTGCCCTCGTCGTCGATCCAGCTGGTCCGGTACGGGAAGCCGCCCTCGTTCAGCCGCTCCGCCGAGTACAGCGGGATGATGTCCGAATAGCACATCGCGGTGAACGGACGGTTCGACCGCCAGTCGAGCTCGAGCTTCTTCTGATCCTCGTTGTAGTACTGCTGGACGCACGCGGCCTTGCCGAACCAGCCGATCGCCAGGCCGATCACCGCGAGCAGCAGCGCCACCCGCAGCGGCGTCCAGAACCAGTGCCGGCCGATCGTCGCGTGGCTGCCGAGCGGGCCGCCGATCGGCGCGCTCGCCGCCTTCGCCAGCGGCTCGGTCCACGTCGGCACCACGCGCTGGGCAGGCGTCAGCGTCGCGGTGTCCTCGACCTCGCCGTCGACCCCGACCGATCCGCCGGCCCCGTCATCCGGATGATCCGCTTCGCCTGGCACGCCGGCGATGCTACGGGGCACCGCCGGCCGCGCCGCGGGCCACCTCAGCCACCGGGCACGCCGTTGTTCCGGGTGAACGGGAACGACGGATCGGGCGGCAGGCCCGTGTCACTGGTCTGCGTCTGCGTACCCGGGTCGCTGGTCTGGGTCTGCGTGTTGTCCGGCGTGCTGGGCTTGGTGTTGCGGCCCCTGGTCTTCTTGTGCTCCTTGCTGGACTCCGTGGACGGCGGGTTCGACGTGCTCGTCGCGTCGTGGTAGTCCTCGCCGATCGGCTCGAAGTCGCCGAACTCCTCCATCGGGGCCTTCGCCAGGTACCGGTTCATGAACTCCTCCCAGATCTTCCCGGGGAGTCCGCTGCCGTAGACGATGCGCCCGTCGGCCGTGCGCAGCGGCATCTGTTTGCCCTTCGGCGTCTCGGCGCCCATGGACACCGCGGCGGACAGCTGCGGGGTGTAGCCGACCATCCACGCCTTCGCGTTGTCCTCGGTGGTGCCGAGCTGGTGGGTGCCGGTCTTGCCGGCGCACGGGCGGTCGTTGTCGCAGTGCAGGTGCGAGTACTCGACCACCGGCTTGAGCGACTCGGTGACGTTGCGGGCGATCTGGTGGTTCTTCTCCGAGTTCGAGTCGAACGCCTGCTTCTCCACGTCCGGCGCCTGCCAGCGGATCTTGCCGTCCGGGAAGAGGACCTGCGAGACCAGGTGCGGCTTGCGGTAGATGCCGTCCGCGGCGAACGTCGCGTAGGCCGAGGCCATCTCCAGCGTCGTCACCCGGGTGTCGCCACCGCCGATGGCGATGTTGCCGTCCGGCGGCACGTTGTTGTCCTTCTTGCCGTTCAGGTCCGAGGTGATGCCGGCCTGGCGCGCGGCGGCGAGCACCTTGTTCGTGCCGACCGTGTTCACCGCGACGTCGTAGAACACCGTGTTGATCGAGCGCTTCATCGCCTCCGCGACCGTGCACTCCTTGCCGCAGGAGGCGCCGCCGGAGTTGCGCACCGGCGCATCGCGGCCCGGGAACATCCGGCCCGACGTGCCGTCGTACTTCTCGGCGAGCCCCTTGCCCTGCTCGAGCAGCGCGACCAGGTCGAACGGCTTGAACGAGGAACCGGGCTCCTGCGGCGCCGCGGCCCAGTCCAGGCCGACGCCGTTCTCGCCGCCGTAGTAGGCGAGCACCGCGCCGGTCTTCGGGTTGACCGCCACGAGCGCCGGCCGGATGTTCTTCGGCTCGCCCTTCACCACGTCGCGCACCGACTGCTCGGCGATCCGCTGCGCGCGCGGGTCGATCGTGGTGCGGATCGTGTACCCGCGCTGGTAGAGCTCCTCCTCCGAGATGCCGGCCTCGTCGCGGAGCTCCTTGATCACCGCGTCCTTGATGTGCGCGCGCGGCCCGGTGATCGCCTGCGGGCGGGACTTCTCCAGCGGGATCATCTTCGGGAACTTCGCGGCCTGGCGCTCGTCGGACTTGAGCCAGTTGTGCGACACCATCTGGTCCATCACGTAGTTCCAGCGGCGCTGCATGTAGTCCTGCTCCTCGTACCGGCTGGGGTTCTGGATCATGCCGGCGAGCAGGGCCGCCTCCGAGGCGGTGACGTCCTTGAGGTTCTTGCCGTAGTAGGCCTGGGCGGCCGCGGAGATGCCGTAGGCGCTACGGCCGAAGTAGATGGTGTTGAGGTAGGCCGTGACGATGTCTTCCTTGGAGTAGGTGTTGTTCATCTTGTAGGCCGTGACCACCTCGAGCGCCTTGCGCGTGACGGTCTTCTCCTCTTTGCCCGTGGCCTTCTTGACGTACTGCTGGGTGATCGTCGAGCCGCCACCCTCACCACCGGTGACCTGGTTCCACCCGGCCCGCAGCACACCGGTGATGTCGAAGCCCGGGTTGGTCATGAACTCCGCGTCCTCCGCGGCGAACACCGCGTGCAGCACGTCCTGCGGAATGTCCTCGTACTTGACCATGACGCGGTTCTGGCCCCCCTGCGGGACCACCTTGCCCATCTGGGCCTTGTTCGCGTACTGCAGCGTGACGACCTGGCTCTGGCTCTGCCGGACCGACTCCGGCGAGGGCACGTCGACAATCTGGTAGGCGACGAAGAACCCGACCATCGGCCCGATGATCATCAACGCGGTCAGCACGTAGGCCGTGCGGCGGGCCCGGCGCCAGATCTTCTTGCGGCGCCTGCGGCGTTCGCCGTCGGTGAGCGGTGCGTCCTCGTCATCGAGGACGCGCTGCGGTTCGAGGTCCGGCTCGGCGTACGGGTCGTCGTCGTAGTCGAGCTCGCGGTGGGTCAGCAGCTGGGGTTCGGGGCCGTTGAACCCGTGCAGCGGCGGCAGGTGCTCGGTGGGACCGTCCGGGATCCCGCCGGGACCGCCCGGGCCGGGGGGACGCTGCGGGCCCGGCGGGCGCGGACGCACCGCGCGGGTCGGCGGGCCGGCCTGTGGGCGGCCGCCGCCCGGACCACCGGGGCGGCCGGGACGCTGGGGGCCGGCCGGCGGCTCCGCGGTCGGCCACGCGGGACCGGACGAGGGGCGGGCCGGGCGCGGCGGCGGGGCGGCGTGCTGCCCGCCGCGGAGGCCGTTGTCGGGCAGCCGGTGACCACCCCGGCCGTTCGAGCCGTGGGACCCGTTCGACCGTGCGTGGTGCGCGCCGTTGGAGCCGTTGGACCGCCCACCGGAGCGGGGCTGGTCGTTGTCGTCCTCCCACAGCGGGCTCCAGAAACCGGTTCGCTCCTGGGACTGCTGGTCGCGGTTCGCGGACGCGTCGGGGTCGTCGCCAGTAGGCCACGCCGGCGGGCTGGAGCGGCGCCGGTGGCTATGGTGGTCGTTCACGTACAGGCCTCCCAGGGCGGCGCGATGGGCGAGCGCGCCGTGCGGTGGTCATCCGCGACGTCGCGATCTCTCACTCCGCCGCTGTCCTTCTGCGTGGCTTACGGGTCTCGAGTCCACGCGTACCCAGGACGTATGACTGCACCAGGTGGTTCCACCCGCAGGTACGACATACCTCCACCACATACACGGTGAACTCCTCGAAGAGGTTCGCCATTCTGGCGAGTTCCTCCGGGGCCCTCGCGGAGCCCGAGGCGTGTTTCAGGTCGTCACCATAGACCCAGGAAACCCTGGTCACGGGCTCCTTGCGGCAGACGGGGCAGGTCACGTCGCTCGGCGCGCCGTGAAACTTCGCCGCACGCAGCAGGTAGGGGTTGGCGTCGCACACCTCCATGGTGCCGACGCGGCCAGCGTAGACGTCCGCGAGCAGCGCCTTGCGCTGCAGCGCGTAGTCGACCACCTGCCGCTGGGTTCGCACGCCCACAGCGTACGCGGCGCCGTTATCACGTCGAGACCGTCATTGGCATACGGCGCGCGGGCAGTCCGCCACTCTGCGTCGTACCCGTGATCTGACCAGCGATCATGCCCGAACGTCGCCGGACGGTCACCGGCAGATCCGCGGAAAAGTCGTGATCAACACCACGTCCACGTCGAAAACACCACTCTGATGTATCGGTGCGATATAGTGGTTGAGTAGGTCAGCACGCAGGAGAAAGGGCACCGGTGCTCGAGTTCGCGATCCTCGGGCTGTTGCATGAGGCCCCGATGCACGGCTACGAGCTGCGCAAACGGCTGTTCGACATGCTCGGCACGTTGCGGGCGTTCTCCTACGGCTCGCTGTACCCGACGCTGCGCCGGCTGCTCCGCGCCGGCCTGATCGTCGAGGACACACCACCGGCCGACGGCCGGCAGGTCGTCGACGAGCGCGGGGCCAGGAGCTGGGGAAAGCGGGCCAAGCGGGTCTACAAGCTGACCGCCGAGGGCAAGGAACGGTTCGCCGAGATGCTCGCCGACGTCGGGCCGCAGGCCTACGACGACGAGGGCTTCGGCGTGCACATGGCGTTCTTCTCCCGCACGCCGGCCGAGGTCAGGATGCGCATCCTGGAGGGCCGCCGGCGTCGGGTGGAGGAGCGGCGCGAGGGGCTGCGCTCGTCGATGGCGCGGGCGGGTGAGCAGATCGACCGCTACACCCGCGAGCTGCACCGGCTCGGTCTGGAGCACAGCGAACGGGAGGTCCGCTGGCTCAACGAGCTGATCGCGACCGAGCAGCGGGAACAGAAGGAACGGCAGGACGGCGATCACGGGTCATCCGGCGAGTGAGCGCCGACAGGTCAGCGCGGACCTGGAAACCAGGGACAGTTGGATCACACAGTGAGAAGGAGAACCGGCATGGGCGAACAGCGCCGCAGTGTCCGGGTGGCGATCGTCGGCGTGGGCAACTGCGCGGCGTCGCTGGTGCAGGGCGTGCACTACTACCGTGACGCCGACCCGGCCTCTCGCGTACCCGGCCTGATGCACGTGCAGTTCGGGGACTACCACGTGCGTGACGTCGAGTTCGTCGCCGCGTTCGACGTCGACGCCAAGAAGGTGGGTCGCGACCTGTCCGAGGCGATCGTGGCCAGCGAGAACAACACCATCAAGATCTGCGACGTGCCGCCGCTCGGGGTGAGCGTGCAGCGCGGGCACACCTTCGACGGTCTCGGCGAGTACTACCGGGACATCATCACCGAGTCCGACGAGTCCCCGGTGGACGTCGTGGCCACGCTCCGCGAGGCGCGGGCCGACGTGCTGGTGTCCTACCTGCCGGTCGGGTCGGAGGAGGCGGACCGGTTCTACGCCCAGTGCGCCATCGACGCCGGGGTCGCGTTCGTCAACGCGCTGCCGGTGTTCATCGCGTCGGACCCGGCGTGGGCGGCCAAGTTCACCGAGGCCGGCGTGCCGATCGTGGGCGACGACATCAAGTCCCAGGTGGGTGCCACGATCACGCACCGGGTGATGGCCAAGCTCTTCGAGGACCGCGGGGTGGAGCTGCTGCGCACGTACCAGCTCAACGTCGGCGGCAACATGGACTTCATGAACATGCTGGAGCGCAAGCGGCTCCAGTCCAAGAAGATCTCCAAGACGCAGTCGGTGACCTCGCAGATCCCGCACGAGATGGCCAAGGCCGACGTGCACATCGGCCCGTCCGACCACGTGCCGTGGCTGGACGACCGCAAGTTGGCGTTCGTGCGGCTGGAGGGCAAGGCGTTCGGCGACGTGCCGCTGACCCTGGAGTACAAGCTCGAGGTCTGGGACTCGCCCAACTCCGCAGGCGTGATCATCGACGCGGTGCGTGCCGCCAAGATCGCCCTCGACCGCGGCATCGGCGGCCCGATCCTCTCGGCGTCGTCGTACTTCATGAAGTCACCGCCGGAGCAGTACTCCGACACCGAGGCCTATGACGCGGTGGAGCGGTTCATCGCGGGCGAGGTGGACCGCCAAGCGGGCTAAACCCGGCGGCCGTGGCGGGCGTCAAGTGGGCGTGAACACGGCGACCGGCAGTGCGAGCGAGCCCCGTGCCGGCACCGGCACGGGGCTCGCTCGCGACTTCAGGGCGTTGTTCGACGAGGCGTTCGAGCCGATGAAGCGGCTGGCCTACCTGCTGGGCGCGGACGACCCGGAGAACATCGCCCAGGAGTCGTTCGTCCGGCTGCACCACCGGTGGCGCACGCTCGCGAGCGCCGACAAGGCGCTGCCCTACCTGCGCCGCACGGTGGTCAACCTGTCCCGCTCGCGGCTGCGGCACCTGCGGGTGGTGCGGCGCGCGCCGGCCGAGCGGCCGCCCGACGCGGCGTCCGCGGAGTCCCAGGCGCTGGCCGGGCAGGACCACCGCCGGCTGCGCGAGGCGCTCGCCGGCCTTCCACCGCGGCAGCGGCAGGTGCTCGTGCTGCGGTACTGGCTCGACCTGGAGCAGAGCGAGATCGCGGCGACCCTGGGCATCGCGGTCGGCACGGTGAAGGCCACCAGCAGCCACGCGCTCGCGAACCTGCGCAAGGCGTGGCCCGACGGGGAGGACGGCTGATGCCCGAGGTCGAGGACCGGCTGCGCACCGCGCTCGGTGCGCTGGCCGACGAGGTCGGATCGAGCGAGGACCCGCACGCCGAGCTGGACCGGCGGCTCGCGGCGCGCCGGCGGGCGCGGCACCGCGCGCCGGCGCTGACCGCCGCCGCGGCGGCGCTGGTGGTGGTCGCGGTGTCCGTGCCGGCGATGTCCGGCCGCACCGGGCCCGCCCCGGACGGGACGCCGACCGGCTCGGCGGCACCCACCGGCTCGGCGGCGCCGACCGCGCCGGACGGCCGCGGCCGGCTGTTCGAGCTCGGCCGGTTCAGCCGCGACGGCCGCTCCTGGCAGGCGCTGGGCTACCTGCGGGGGAGCCGGTACTGCACCGCGGTCCTGGTGCCCGGGGAGAGCGGCACCGTCCGGCCGACCTGCGAGCCGGTGCCGCGGTGGCCCTCGGGACCCGAGGACCTGCTGGTGCAGAGCCGCGAGGTGCTCAACGGCGACCCCGCGGACAACAGCGGGATGCTGGCGAACCGGCTGGTGTTCCTGGCCGACCCGCGGGTGACGAGGCTGAGCGTGCGGCGCGGCGACGGGACCGAGGTGGCGGTGACCGAGTTCGACCGCACCGGCAGCGCGGTCGCGTTCCTGGCCGACTTCGGCGGTGCGCACGACGGCTTCGCCTACACCGCGCGGGACGCGCGGGGCCGGGTCCTGGAGTCGGCGATCGCCTGATCCGGCGGGGCCCCGCTCCCGTGCGGCGTGGCGCTTTCGTACCGTGGTGACCATGACCGACCGGCCCCTCGCCCTGATCACCGGCGCGTCGCGCGGCATCGGCCGCGCGGTGGCGACCGCCCTGGCGGACACCCACGACCTGCTGCTCGGCGGCCGGGACGAGGCGGCGCTGTCCGCCGTGGCGGCCGACCTGCCGAGCGCCCGCCCGTGGCCGGTGGAGCTGACCGACCTCGCGGCGGTGCGGGAGGCGACGGCCGGACTGGACCGCCTGGACG
This sequence comes from uncultured Actinomycetota bacterium, assembly GCA_963727495.1. Taxonomy (GTDB): domain Bacteria; phylum Actinomycetota; class Actinomycetes; order Mycobacteriales; family Pseudonocardiaceae; genus Actinophytocola. The sequence continues at coordinate 1,008,019 of CAVSGQ010000006.1, forward strand.
TGCTGGTGCACTCCGCGGGCATCGCCCGGCTCGGTCCGGTAGCCGACCTGCCGGCCGCGGCGTGGCGGGACTCCTTCGAGGTCAACGTGGTCGCGGTGGCCGAGCTGACCCGGCTGCTGCTGCCGGCGCTGCGGGCGGCGGCGGGGCACGTGGTGCTGATCAACTCGGGGTCGGGCCTGCGCGCCAACCCCCGGTGGGGGGCCTACGCGGCGAGCAAGTTCGCCCTGCGCGCGTTCGGCGACGTGCTGCGCGCGGAGGAGCCGGCGCTGCGCGTCACGTCCGTCCACCCGGGACGCACGGCCACCGACATGCAGCGGCAGGTGCGCACCTTCGAGGGCGGCGACTTCGAGCCGGAGAAGTACATGGACCCGGCCTCGGTGGCCCACATGGTCCACGCGGCCCTCACCACCCCGCCCGACGCCCACGTCCACGAGCTGGTCATCCGCCAACGCCCCTGAGCCGTGCCCGCCCGCCGGGCTCACCGCAGGCGGCGGGTCACCTCACCGGCGGCCGCCTGCACCTTGGCACGGTCCACAGTGGTCGGTTCGCGGCCGGCGATCACCTGCTCGCCGCCCACCCACACGTCCTGCACCAGGCGCGCGCCGGCCGCCCACACCAGGTTCGCCAGCAGGTGCTCGTCGGGCACGTCCAGCCCCGCCGAGAACGCCGGGTCGTCCACGCCGACGTGCACCACGTCCGCCCACCGGCCCGGCTCCAGCGCGCCGATGTCGGACCGCCCCACCGCGTCCGCACCACCACGCGTCGCCATCGACAGCACGTCCGCCGCCACCAGCGCGGTCGAGTCCATCGTGGACAGCCGGGCGAACAGGGCCGCCAGGCGCATCTCCTCCCACAGGTCCAGGTCGTCGTTGCTCGCCGGGCCGTCCGTGCCCAGGCCCACCCGCACCCCGGCCGCGCGCATGGCCGGCACCCGCGCGATGCCCGACGTCAGCTTCGCGTTCGACCCCGGGCAGTGCGCCACCCCGACCCCCGCGGCGGCGAACTCCGCGATGTCCTCATCGGACAGATGCACCGAGTGCGCGGCGAGCACCCGGCCGCCGTAGAGCCCGACCTCCGCCAGCATCCGGGGCACCGAGCCGTACCTTCGCCGCTGCGCCGCGTCCTCCTCCGCCGACTCCGCGACGTGGATCAGCACCAGCGCGTCCCGGGCCCGCGCCGCCTCCCCGACCAGCGTCAGCGCCTCCGGCGGCAGCGTGTACGCCGAGTGCGGCCCGTAGCCGAGCTCGATCCGGCCGTCCCGCCCGCAGAACCGGCCGTCGACGTCGATCCGGGCGCTGATCTCGTCCAGCTGCGCACGCCAGTTGTAGCCCGGCGTGTCCACCACCGCCGGTCCCAGCAACGCCCGCTGGCCCGTCGCCGACAGCGCGCGCACCAGGTGATCGGTCTGGAAGTACTGCTCGACACTCGTCGTGATCCCGCCGCGGAGCATCTCCACCGAACCGAGCAGCATGCCCGCCTCGATGTCCGGCGGGGTCAGCTTCGCCTCCGCCGGCCACACGACCTCCTGCAACCAGCGCAACAGCGGCAGGTCGCCGCCCATGCCCCGCAGCACCGTCATCGGGCTGTGCGCGTGCGTGTTGATCAGGCCCGGCAGCAGGATGCCCGGCAGCGACCGCACGGCGTCGTCCGTGGCAGGCGCGGACGCGGCGGGGCCGACGTAGCCGAGCCGGCCGTCCGCCTCGATGTCCACGACGGCGTCGCGGAGCACCGAGCAGGCGGGGTCACAGGGCAGCACGACGGGGGCACGCAGACGCATGCGCGCGATCCTGCCAGGTGCGCCCGCGAGCCGGCGCCGAGCGGCTCAGTGCGGCGGCTCACCGTCCCAGGCGACGAACGCCGGGCGGCCCGGCGCCGACGCCGCGGGCTGGAACCCGTCGATCGCGTGCTCGATCGTCACGCCCGCGGCGTCGAACGAGTGCACCACCGCGCGGTTCAGCTCGACGATCGCCCGGTCCCGCCACAGCGTGCGCTCCGAGGACAGGTCCAGGCCCAGCCGCTCGGCGATGTGCCGCACCAGCCCGTACGCCCCGTCGTCGGCCAGCACGTCCTCGCCGATCGCCTGGCAGATGTAGACGCCGTTGTACGGCGCGGCCGGGTAGCCGATGCCGCCGATGACCAGGCGCATGTTGCTGATCACCGGTACCGCGTGCCAGCGCAGTCCCAGCCCGACGAACCACGGCAGGTCCGGGTGCTCCAGCGGCACCTCGCGCACCACGTCCCGCGGGATCGGGTGCAGCGACACCCCCTCGTGCGCGGTCTGCACGACCAGCGGCAGCTTGTCGAACGCGCTGCGCCCGGTCGGCGGCCGCCAGCCCAGCCGGCATACCGCCCTGGTGAACTCGACGTAGCGGCGGTCGCCGAGCACCCGCCCCTGCTCGGCGTACCCGGCGTAGCGGACCAGCTGGTCGTTGCGGATCCGCGGGCCCGGCCGCCACGGGGTGTCCGGCGCGAACACGCTGACCATCGGCCGGACCCGGCCGCCGTTGGTCGCCGCGCGCAGGTGCTGCACGCACTGCGCGGCCACCGCCGCGCTGTCCCGGATCTCCCGCAGGTCCCGGACGAGCAGCCCGCGCCACGGCACGTCGGCCGGACACCAGCCGCTGTCCCGCAGCGCGAGCCGAGCGCCGAAGGCCAGCTCGGCGGGCCTGTGCCGGTAGGTACCGGTGGCGGCGATCTCCGCGCGCACCTTCGCCAGGCGCGCCTCCACCTGGCCGGCCTTGGGGCGCGCGCGGTGGAACGCGCGCAGGAAGTCCTCGGCCTCGGCATAGGTGGACAGGTGGCGGGGATCGCCGGACGGCTGTGGGTATCGCCCGGCGGTGGCGAGAGGGTGTGAGGACGGCAGGGCCTCGTCGCGCAGTGCGGTCACACTTGTGGGTATCGGCCCCGCTCGGGAAGGGCTCAATTACCTGGTCGTGTAGCACATCGCAGCCGAGAGTTACGCACGGTGAACCGCAAAACGGGCATATCACTCCCGTTCAAAGATGAGGTCCCGGCTGACCCGCCCCTCCTGCTCGGCCCGGCTCTCGAACTTGGTCCGCGGCCGCCAGTCCGGCCGCGGCGCCCACCCGTCGTGCACGTTGCGCAGCCTCGGCTCGGCCGAGCAGACCGCCAGCATCTGCTCGGCGTACTCGGCCCAGTCGGTGGCCAGGTGCACCCGGGCGCCGCGCTCGAGGCGGGACGCGACCAGCGCGATGAACCCCGGCTGCACCAGCCGGCGCTTGTGGTGCTTCTTCTTCGGCCACGGGTCCGGGTAGAAGATCCGCACACCGGCCAGCGACCCCGGCGGCAGGTGGCTCTCCAGCAGCACGACCGCGTCGCCGCGCAGCAGGCGCAGGTTCGCGATGCCCATCGCCTCCACGCGCATCATCAGCTGCGCGAGGCCGGCCTGGAACACGTCGACGGCCAGGTGGTCGACCTCGGGCGCGGCCCGCGCGAGCGCCGCGGTCGTCTCGCCCATCCCGGGGCCGATCTCCAGCAGCGTGGGCGCCGCACGGCCGAACCAGCCGTCGACGTCGAGCGGGCCGGGCGGCAGCGCCGCGACGTCGCGGCCGAGCGAGGGCCACAACCGGTCCCAGGCGCGGGTCTGGCCGGCGGTCATCCGGCCGCCGCGGTTGACGAAGCTGACCACCGTGCGCCGGTGGTTCAGGTCCGGGGGCGTCTCCACCCGGGCGAGCCTAGGAGCGCACTGAACAACCCGCTGCCGGCGCCCCCGGCGCCCAGCTTCCCGCCGGCGGCGTTGTCGGACGATCCGAGTACGACCCGGTACGAGGTCCGCCCTCCGCCTTGCCGGCGAGAACCTGGATCACCGGGTGCATCCGGCGGGGTTGATCAGCACACTCCTAGGCCGGGGGCATCGACTCCAGGCGTGCGAGGTTCGCGCGCAGGTCGGCGAGCCCGGCCACGGCCACCGGGTCCGGCGCCGGCCCGGCGTGCACCCGGTACACGTCGATCCAGCCCGGGTGGCGGTCGGTGAGCATCAGCGTGGTCGGCACGCCCGGCTCGGTGAGCTTGCGCTCCGAGGGTACGTACTCCCAGTAGCCGGAGTCGCCGTCGGTGTTCCACGGCACGTACACCCAGCCCGGGCGCGCGGACAGCAGCTTGGCCACCCGGTCCTCGACCGCGAAGCCCTCGGCGCGGGTCTCCAGGTTGCCGGCCGCGATCGCGCGCAGCCACCACGGCGCGGGCGCGGCCGGGTCGGCCCGCCGGATCGTCTGGTAGAGCGCGACGACCTGCTGCTCGGGCGCCCGGTGCAGCCAGGATCTCCTGGCCTGCGCAGGCGCGGTCGCGTCCTCGACGCCCCACTGCTCGATCGCCTGCGACCACTCGAGACCGATCATGGGCTCGACGCGCAGGATGCCGGCTGGTGACGACGACGAGGAAGACATCGACGATGGGTTGGACGAGCGTCGTTGCTCAGCCGCCGCGGCGGCTTCGGAAAACGGGCCGGTGTCAACCACCGTCACAAGTCCACCTCCAAGGACGCCCACGTTATGAAGTCGGGCGCGGTTCGGGGCCGCTGCTTTGATATGACTCCGCGAGCAGGCGCCCTGTCCGCACGCTGTGGCCGAGGTCACAGCGGCTTAACGTGGTCTTTACCGCGCCGTGTGGTGTACAACACGTGGCCCCGTCCATCTCACCCATCGGACGCGAGCGTTCGCCCGTTACCTCATCGCGACATTCCGGGCGCTCGAACGGCGTTCTTCATCCGAATGGCGGCAGCACGGAGCCCGGGCCACCCCCCGAAAAGGTGACCCGGGCTCTCCCCCCTGGCTACCGCGGACCGCCGCCTCGCGTCCCCGATTCGCTCCCTGCGGCGGTCCACGGCGTGGTCATGGCGTGCTCGTCGCGCTCACGCGTCCCGCCGGTTCGCCACCACCAGCGCGACGGTGAGCATCACCAGCGCGAAGCCGACGAAGTAGGCGGCCGCCCACCACGGGCTCAGCACCGCGTTCGACGGCGGCGGGCCCTCGCTGACCAGCCGGCCGGTCGGGTCCGGGTCGCCGGTCAGGAACTTGTTGGCCACGTAGAACGGCATCCACTTCTGGATGTCGTCGCCGACCTTCGGTATCAGCGAGACGAGGCTCTCGACGAGCTGGGAGTAGATCAGCACCAGCGACACCGCGCCGGCCGAGTGCCGGACCAGGATGCCGACCGCCAGCGCGATCACCGCGGCACCCGCGTAGACCAGCCCGATGCCGGCCGTGGCGCGCCACTCGAAGGCGGTGTTGATGCCCAGGTCCGCCCCGGACTTGATCAGCTTCGAGATGGCCACCGAGCCGAACGCGGACACCTCGCCGATCAGCGCGGCGAACAGCGCCACGACGGCGGTCTTGGCGAGCAGCGTGGCGGTCCGGTTCGGGATCGCCTGGAACGTCGCCTTGATCGTGCCGAAGCGGTACTCCGTGGTGATCGCCAGCGCGGCCATCACCATGATCACCACCAGCCCGAAGCCGTAGCCGAACTGGCTGGAGGCGATCGTCGGCGGGTTGTCGTTGTCGACGCCGGCGATCAGCGCGGCGAACCCGATGGTGACCCCGAGGGCCACGAGCGTGGACCACAGCGGCGAGCGCGTGGTGAAGAGCTTGATCCGTTCAACGGCGAGCAGAGTCATCGGTTCACTTCCCGGCTGGCATGAGGTCGGCGGCGGCCGCGTCCCGGTCGGGGTCGGCCCCGGTGGCGGCGTGGTACTCGACGGAGTCGCCGGTGAGCTGGATGAAGGCCTCCTCGAGCGAGCCGCGCTGCGGGCTCAGCTCGTGCAGCACGGCACCCTGGGCGGCGGCCAGCTCACCGATGGCCGCGGTGTCCATTCCGGTCACCACGAGGTGCTCGCCCTCGTCCCGGACGGTGGCGCCCTGCTGGCCGAGCGCGGAGCGCAGCAGCGCGAGCTGCGGGCTGCGCACCAGGACCGTGCTCTCCGTCGCCTGCGCGACGAACTCGTCGGTGCTGCACTGCGCGATCAGCCTGCCGCGGCCGATCACCACGAGCTCCTGCGCGGTCAGCGCCATCTCCGAGAGCAGGTGGCTGGACACGAACACGGTCCGCCCCTCGTCGGCCAGCCGGTGCATGAACCGGCGGATCCACAGGATGCCCTCCGGGTCCAGGCCGTTGACCGGCTCGTCGAACAGCAGCACCTGCGGGTCGCCGAGCAGCGCGGCCGCGATGCCGAGCCGCTGGGACATGCCCAGCGAGAACCCGCCGGCGCGGCGGTTCGCGACGTTCGTCAGGCCCACCAGGTCCAGCACCTCGTCGACCCGCTTGGCCGGGAGCTTGTTGGACCGCGCCAGCCAGCGCAGGTGCGCGCGGGCGGAGCGGTTGGGGTGCACCCACTTCGCGTCCAGCAGCGCGCCCACGGTGCGCAGCGGCTCGTGCAGCTCCCGGTAGCGCCTGCCGTCGATGCGGACGCCCCCCGCGGTGGGCGCGTCCAGGCCCAGGATCATCCGCATCGTGGTGGACTTGCCGGCCCCGTTCGGGCCGAGGAAGCCGGTGACCCGACCGGCCTGCACGGTGAACGACAGGTCGTCGACGGCGACCGTCTTCCCGTAGCGCTTGCTGAGGCCTGTTGCCTCAATCATGGTCTCTCCCTGGTTGCTTGTTTCCCCTTGACGCAGATGGTGGCGGTACGAGGGGGTTTCGCACGTCCACCTGTGGTCGCCAGTTCAGGTCAACTTCTGGGAGTAGCGTCCATCAACCCGAAGGGTGGTGGTATCCGTTACGACCCTGAGACCGACCCTGATTCGCGGTCACCCCGAGGTAGGGGTCCGGCCGGAGTCTGGCCTACCCGAGCTGAGTTCTTTCTCAGCGTTCGCCGCGTCCTCAGTGCGCGCCGGGGCGGACGGCGCCGGTCTCGTACGCGAGCACCACGGCCTGCACCCGGTCCCGCAGGTCCAGTTTGGACAGCACGCGGCCGACGTGGGTCTTCACCGTCGCCTCGGACAGGAACAGCCGGCCGGCGATCTCGGTGTTGGACAGGCCCTGCGCGACCAGCAGGAGGACCTCGCGCTCCCGGTCGGTCAGCACGTCGAGCACGGACGCGTCCCGCAGCCGGCCGCCGGAGGCGCCGAGGAAGCGGTCCAGCAGCCGCCGGGTGACGCTCGGCGAGACCACCGCGTCGCCGCTGGCCACCGAGCGCAGCGCGGACACCAGCTGCGCGGGCGGGGTGTCCTTGAGCAGGAAGCCGCTGGCCCCGTTGCGCAACGCGGACAGCGCGTACTCGTCGAGGTCGAACGTGGTCATCACGAGCACCCTGGCGAACTCCCGCTCGGTGATCAGCCTGGTGGCCTCGACGCCGTCGAGCACCGGCATCCGCACGTCCATCAGCACCACGTCCGGGCGCAGCTCGCCGGCCAGCGCGACCGCGTCCTCGCCGTTGCCGGCCTCGCCGACGACCTCCATGTCCTCCTGCGCGCCGAGCACCATCCGGAACCCGACGCGCATGAGCTCCTGGTCGTCGACGAGCACCACCCTGATCACGGAGGCCAACGTAGCCTGCTCAGTCCGCGGCCAGGGGCAGCCTCGCCCGGACCCGCCAGCCGCCGCCCGCGCCGGGCCCGGCCTCGAGCGTGCCGCCGAACACCAGCGCCCGCTCGCGCATCCCGATCAGCCCGTTGCCGCCGGAGACGACGGCGAGCGCGCGCTCGCCGCGCCGGCCGTCGTCGGTGATGTCGAGGTCGACGTGCTCGCCGGCGCGCTCGACCCGCACCACGGACTTCGTCCCGGGGCCGGCGTGCTTGATCGAGTTCGTGAGCGCCTCCTGCACGATGCGGTAGATCCCCAGCCCCACGCCGGCCGGCAGGTCGTCCACGTCGCCGACGATCTCCAGCCGCACCGGCAGGCCGACCGCACGCACCCGCTCGGCGAGCTCGGACAGCGACCGCGTGCCCGGCAGCGGGGTCAGCTCGCCCGCCGCGTCGTCGCTGCGCAGCACGCCCAGCAGCCTGCGCAGCTCGGCCAGCGCCTCCCGGCCGGTCGAGGAGATCGTCGCCACCGCGCGCTCGGCGAGGTCGGGCCGGGAGTGCACGGCGTAGGCGGCGCCGTCGGCCTGCACCACGATCACGCTCACCGCGTGCGCCACGACGTCGTGCAGCTCGCGGGCGATCCGGGCACGCTCGGCGGCCACCGCGATCCGCGCCTGGTGGTCGCGCTCGACCTCCAGCAGCGCGAGCCGCCGCTCCAGTTCGGCGTGGTAGGCCCGGCGGGCGCCGGCGAACTCGCCGAGCGCCCACCACAGCGCGATCGACAGGACCGACACGGTCAGCCCGACCACCAGCTCGGCGGTCGTGTCCGTCTGGATCCACAGCTGCGCCACGCTGATCACCAGGTTGGCCGCGGCGTAGAGCAACGCCGGCCTGCGGCCCACGTACACGACCAGGGTGTAGAGCGCGATGCAGGTGGCGGCCAGGCCGGCCACGCCCAGCTCCAGCGCGGAGTGCGGGATGCTGACGGCGAGCACCACCCACGCGGCCGGGACCGGGTACCTGCGGCGGAACACCAGCGGCACGACGACGCCCAGGACCAGCAGGACGGTGACGTACCAGGGCACCTCCGCCGGGCCGGCCGCCCTGCTCACGAAGATCATCAGGTCCAGGAACGCGAGCAGGCCCGCGAGCAGGCTGTCCCCGGCCATGGGGTGTGCCTTCATCCACAGGCTCAACCGGCGCACGGACGAAGCGTAGGCAGCGAGCGGGGCCGGGCGCGTCCTGCCGGGGTCGCACGGGCACTACGCCGCGCGGTTGACGGCCCGGCTATCTTTGTATCAAACAGTCGATACAAAGAGGTTCGGTCGTGGACGCCACCCTGCTGCGCAACACGCTCGTCTCGTCGCTGATCGCGGCGGCGGTGCTGCTGCTCGTGCTGTGGCCGACGCGCAACAGCGGCGCCCGGTTGCTCCGGACCTGGGGGATCCCCGTGCCCACCGCGCCACAGGTCGCCGAGGCGGTCGGCTACCTGCGCCGGCGCCGCGTGCTCGCCGTGGCGCTGTTCGTCGCGGTGCCGCAGGCGACCCGACTGTGGTGGCCGGACGCGCCGAGCACCGGGACGTCGGCCGACATCCTCGTGCCGCTACTCGCCGCGATGGTCATCGCCGAGCTGGTCGCGGTGCTGCGGCCGGCCCGCGGTCCGCGCACCGCGTCGCTGAACCCGCGCAGCTGGCGTGACCTGGTGCCGCGGTGGGCGGTCGCGGTCACCGCCGTGCTCACCGCGCTGGCGGTGGGGACCGCGGTGGCCGGGCTCCTGGCCTCCGGGCCCGGCGGCGCGACCGCCGCACCGGCCGGCTGGCCGGTGCTCACGAGCACCGCGGCGTGCCTGGCCGTCGTGCTCGCGCTCGTGCACCTCGCGGTCCGCCGCCCCGCGGTGGCCGATCCGGCGGTCGACCGGGCACTGCGCACCCGCACCGCGCGGGTCGGGGTGGCCATCGGGTTCGGCTGGCTCGCGGCGTCGGTGACGGCGGGTGCGCAGGGCCTCGGGCGAATCACCCTGCTCGGCGATGATCGCCCGGCCGGGCCGGCCGTCCATCAGGTTCTGGAGATCGCCGCGTTCGTCGTGTTCGTTGCGGCCGTCGCGTGCTGGATGTGGCTCGCGATGCCCGGTCGCCGTTCCCTCGCCCGGTGACCGCACCCCGGATCGTCGTCGACCCGGACAGCGGGGTCGCGCCCTGGCGGCAGGTGCGCGACCAGCTGGTGCACCTGGTACGCACCGGCGCGCTGCCGGTGGGTGCCCGGCTGCCGGCCATCCGCCAGCTGGCCGGCGACCTCGGGCTGGCCGCCGGCACGGTCGCCCGGGTCTACCGCGAGCTGGAGGCCGTCGGCGTGCTGCACACCGCGCGCCGCGCGGGCACCGTGGTCGCGGCGGCGCCCGCCCCGGATCCCGGCCCGCTCGCCGCCCTCGCCGCGGACTACGCGGCGCGGGCCGCGGCGCTCGGCGCGGACCCGCGCTCGGCCGCCGACGCGGTGCTCGCGGCCTGGCCGGTGGATGTGCCGGACCAGGCGCCGGACGCGGTCCCGCCATGGCACGATCACTGAGGTAGGCCCGTGCGAGGGGAGTGACACGTGACGACGGCTGCCGAGCAGCAGCATCTCGCCGGACCGTTGTCGGCCGCGGTGGCCAACCTGTGCACGCGGCTGCAACCGCAGGTGTCCGCGCGCACCGCCGCCGGGTTCCGCGAGGTGCTGCGCAGGCTGTCCGCGCCGCTGCAGGTCGCCGTCGCCGGGCGGATCAAGTCGGGCAAGTCGACGCTCGTGAACGCGCTGATCGGGCGCCGGGTCGCGCCCACCGACGTCGGCGAGTGCACCCGGCTGGTCACCCGCTTCCAGTACGGCACCGTGGACCGCGTCGAGCTGGTGTTCACCGACGGCCGCAAGCAGGTGTTGCCGTTCGACGCGGGCGGCATGATCCCGGGCGACCTCGAGGTCGACTTCGACCAGGTCTCGCACCTGGAGGCCTACCTGACCAACGCGGTGCTGCGCGACCTCACGGTGATCGACACCCCGGGCCTGGGCTCGCTGGACGACGCCTCGGTCAAGCGCACCGAGCAGCTGCTCGGCGCGGCCAAGCACCGCAAGGACGACGAGCAGGACGGGGAGCCCGCCGACGGCGCCGACGACGAGCTCGACCCGACCTCCCGCAACGCCGTCGCCGGCGCGGAGGCCGTGCTCTACGTCGTCACCCAGGGAGTGCGCGCCGACGACCAGCAGGCGCTCGCCGCGTTCACTGCAGCCACCGCGAGCCGCGAGGCCGGCCCGGTCAACGCCATCGCCGTGCTCAACAAGGCCGACACGATCACGCCCGAGTCGGTGACCGGCTCGGACGGCGACGTGTGGCGGGCCGCCAGCCTGCTCGCCGAGAAGCAGGCGCAGACGCTCAAGCCGCGGGTGGCCGACGTCATCCCGGTCATCGGCCTGATCGCCGAGTCCGCCGAGTCCGGCGGGTTCACCTCCGCCGACGCCGACGCGCTCCGCTCGCTGTCCAAACTGGACGACGCGACCTGGGAGACGATGCTGATGTCCGCGGACATCTTCGCCACCTGGGAGTGCGAGGTCCCGGCCGGCACCAGGACCCGGCTGCTGGAGACGCTCGACCTGTACGGCATCCGGGTCGCGGTCGACGCGCTGCGCGCCGACCCGGAGCTGACCGCGGGCTCGCTGCGCCGCACGCTGCTCAACGCCTCCGGGCTGGCCGGCGTGCGTGGCCGGCTCGACGCGGTGTTCCGCGCCCGGGCCGACGGCATCAAGGCCGCGGCCGCGCTGGCGTCGGTCACCGCGCTCGCGCACGCGTCCGGCGATCCCGGCGAGCGCCAGCGCGTGCACGACGCGATCGAGGTGTTGCTGGCCAAGCCCGAGGCGCACCAGCTGCGGCTGCTCGAGGCGCTCACGCTGGTCACCTCGGGCGCCGTGGCGATGCCGCAGGACCTGGCCGAGGAGGTGCTGCGGGTGGGCAGCACCGCCGACGTCGGCGAGCAGCTCGGGCTCAAGGGCCGTCCGCACAAGGAGCTGTCCGCCTACGCCCTGGAGCGGGCCGGCTGGTGGCGCTCGTTCGCCTCGTTCGGCGCCACACCCGCGCAAAGCCGGGTCGCGCACGTGGTGCATCGCGCATACTTCCTGATCTGGCAACAACTTCGCGAGCAGGCGGGGTGAGTGGGACATGGCTTCCTGGTTCAAGCGCGGCAAGGGCGACGCGGACACAACCGGCGGGCTCGACGCCGACTCCGCGGAGTCCACGATCGAGGTCAAGGCGCACGTGATCGCCGAGGCGGCCCGGGCGGGCGCGCCGCCCAGCCGGGTCGGCACGCAGGCGGGCATCGCCGCGGACGGCCTGGTCACCGGCGGCGACTTCGCCGCCGACCCGCCGGCCGAGCCGGCCGCGGACGCCGCTCCGCTGCTCGACCTGGCGCTCGCCGAGCGCAGGTCGCTGGTGCAGCTGTGCCTCTACGCGCTGGACCGGGCGCGCAGCGCCGGGGTGGCCGAGCGGCTCGAGGAGGGCCTGGCCGGGGTCGGCGTCACCGCGGTGCGGCCGGAGGGGATCCGGTTCGACCCGGCGTTCCACGAGGCCGGCGGCACCGTGGCGACGACCGACGAGACCCTCGACGGGCTGGTCGCGGAGACCGAGGTGGTCGGCTTCTCCGACCGCGGCGAGGTGCTGCGGGCGCCGATCGTGACCGTGTACAGCAAGGCGGCCCCATGAGCGCCCCGGCCAAGCAGCAGCTGTCGTTGCCCAAGCAGGTCGCGCAGGCGCGCGAGCAGCTGCTCACCGTGTTGCGCGAGTCCGACGAGGACGCGGCGCGCTGGGTCGAGGAGATCCGCGCCAAGCGCCGCGCCACGCCGTCCGCGGTCGTGGTGGGCGAGACCAACCGGGGCAAGAGCTCGCTGGTCAACGCCCTGCTCGGGCGGCCCGGTCTGTCCCCCGTGGATGCCGACGTGGCCACCGCGACGTACCTGGTGTTCGGCCACGCGGAGACCTGGGAGGCGCGCGCCTGCTACCCCGGCCAGCTCGCGCCGGTCCCGGTGGACCTCGGCGAGCTGGTCCACTGGGTGTCCGACGCGCACCAGCTCCCGGCCGGCGAGCTGCCGCCGCGCTACGTCGAGGTGGACGGCCCGGTCGAGCTGCTGGAGAAGCTGTCCATCGTGGACACCCCGGGTGTCGGCGGGCTCGACTCGATGCACGGCGAGCTGGCCGCGGAGGCCGCCGCGTCGGCCACCGCCCTGCTGTTCGTCGTCGACGCCTCGGCGCCGTTCACGCTGGGCGAGCTGAACTTCCTGTCGAACGTGGGCGAGCGGGTCGAGACGATCGTGTTCGCCCTGTCCAAAGTGGATCAGTTCCGCGGCTGGCGGCAGGTGCTCGAGGCCGACCAGGCGCTGCTCGCCGAGCACGCGCCGCGCTTCGCCGGGGCGCGGTTCCACCCGGTGTCGGCGCGGATGTACGAGATGGCCGGCAAGGCGCCCAGCGCCGAGGCGGCGGCCATGCTGCGCGAGCGCTCCGGGGTCGACGCGTTGCGCGACGCGCTCGCCGACCTCCTGGTGGGCCGCTCGATCATGCTCACCGAGGCGAACACCATGCGCGCGCTGGCGACCGCGCTCGGTGAGCTCGGCATCAAGCTGGAGTCCGAGCGGCGGGCGCTGTCCACCGGCGAGGAGGAGGCCGAGTCGCTGCGGGCCCGCAAGGAGGAGCTGACCGGCGAGCGGCGCTCGTCCACCAAGGGCTGGCAGGTCCGGATGCGCAGCGAGATCCAGCGCGCCCGGCTGGAGAACAACCACGAGGTCGCCCGCCAGATGCGCGACCTGCAGTCCTGGTTCCGGCAGGCCATCGACTCCGCCGACCGGGACGTGCTGCCGACGCTGCCCGGCCAGGTCGACGCCGCGATGCAGATGGTGTCCGGCCGGATCGGCGCGTCGGTGGCCGCGCGGCTGCACCGGGTCACCGAGACCGTGCTGGCCGACCTGTTCTCCACCGACGAGGTGGAGATGATCCGCGCGCAGTTCGCCCGGGCCGGCCACCCGCCGGTCGTGCTGCGCCCGCCGGAGCGGCGCCAGCCGACCACCGAGGACAAGCTGCTGGTGTTCACCGGCGCCACCGGTGGGCTCGGCGCGGGATCGATGGTGGCGCGGTTCCTGCCCGGCGTCGGCGCGGTCGGCGCCAGCGCGAGCATCGGCGCGACCATGCTCGCGCTGGCGCCCGTCGCGATCATCGGCCTGGGCGCGGGCTGGTGGCTGCAGCGCACCCGCAAGCACACCGCGGACAAGCAGCACATGAAGCAGTGGCTGTCCGAGTCGATCGCGGACGCCCGGTCCACATTGGATCAGCTGGTGTCCGAGCAGCTGATCGAGGCCGAGTCCCAGCTCGCGCTCGCGCTGGACGAGGCGCTCGGCAGGCGGATCGCGGGCATCGAGGAGGAGCTCCGCGAGGTGGACAAGGCATTACGACTCGACGCTTCCGAGCGCTCGAAGCGCCTCGGCGTGGTAAACAAGCGGCTGTCCGAGGTCGGCGCCGGACGCGACCGGGCGGAGAAGCTCCTCGCGAGCATCCGGTCGGTCCGGGACCGCGCCTGACGGGATCGGGAACCGTACGGGCCCACGGTCAGTCATAGTGGGCGCGACAACACATCAGGACTTCCCTGGAGGGGGCAACCGTGTACGTGGACGACGACACCGCCACCGACGACACCTCGACGACCGGGACCGACACCGCGGGTCACGACGAGCTGACCGTCGAGGTCGACGGCGAGGACTACGAGGTCGAAGAGAACTACGACATGGACGGCGACGGCGCCAACGACACCGCGGTCGTGCAGACCGAGGACGGGTACATGGCGTACGCGGACACCGACGGTGACGGCACGGCCGACGTGGCGGTGCAGTACGACGAGCAGGGCAAGGTCGTGACGGGGGCGGAGTACGACCAGACCACCGGGGAGTGGCGCGAGGAGAGCGTCGACTCGCTGCCGACCCCGTCCGGCGACGGCGCGGACGACGCCACCGGCACCGGCTCCTCCGACGGCACGGACGCCACGGACACGACCGACACCTCCGGCGACGCGTCGACCGCCGAGGGCGACATCACCGTCGACATGCCGGGCGAGGACGTCGACGCGGGCCCGGCCACCTACGACACCGACGGTGACGGCACCAACGACACCGCGGTCGTCACCGACACCGACGGCACGACCTACGCGTTCACCGACACCGACGGCGACGGCTCCGCCGACCAGGCCGTCGTGATCGAGTCGGACGGCGACGTGACCGTGGCCGAGCACACCGGCGAGGACGAGTGGACCGTCACCGAGGAGGGTCACCTCAACCCGGACGGCACCTACTCCACGGACGGTGGCGCCTCGAGCACGGGTTCGGACACCGGCGCCGGCTCGGACTCGGTCTGGGCGCAGCGCTGAGCGAAACCCGCCCAACAACGCACAACGATCGGTCCCGGCGCCCTCGCGGACGCCGGGATCGATCTCTGTGGGCAGGCACACTCGTACGTTGGTGTGCTGAATCGATTCCAGAATCGGTCTTGTGAGGGAGCCGACACGACAGGGCTCGGTTAGGTGGCGTTCATCTGGTTAACCTCAATACATCCCAACGCGGCATGACCCGTCCGAGCTTCGGGCGGGGGCCTTGCCGTTCATTCAGGACGCCGACGTCCCCAGGTGGTGGACAACGGCGTCCTGAATGACTTTCGGCGTCAGTCAGGAGACGAGACGAGATGACGGCAGTGGCAATTCCAGGTGTGGACACCGCACCGACGACGCACCAGCGGCTCCTGTCATGGGTGCGTGAGGTGGCTGAGCTGACCACGCCGGACCAGGTGGTCTGGGTGCGACGGCTCCGACGAGGAGTGGAACGGCTGACGGCCGAGCTCGTCGAGGCCGGCACCTTCACCCGGCTTGCCAAGAAGCCGAACTCGTTCTGGGCCGCGTCCGACCCCGACGACGTGGCACGCGTCGAGGAGCGGACCTTCATCTGCTCGTCAGGATCCCGCCGACGCCGGGCCCACCAACAACTGGATGGACCCGGCCGAGATGAAGGCGATCATGACCGAGCTGTACCGCGGCTCGATGCGTGGTCGGACGATGTACGTGATCCCGTTCTGCATGGGCCCGCTCGACCGCCGACGAAGCCGATGCTGGGCGTGGAGATCACCGACTCGGCGTACGTCGTCGCGTCGATGAAGATCATGACCCGGATGGGCACCCGAGGTGCTCGCGAAGTTCTTCGACGACGAGGGCAACGAGCGCGACTTCGTGCCGGCCCTGCACTCGGTCGGCGCCCCGCTCGAGCCCGGGCGAGCAGGACGTGCCCTGGCCGTGCAACGAGACCAAGTACATCACCCACTTCCCCGAGGAGCGGGAGATCTGGAGCTACGGCTCGGGCTACGGCGGCAACGCGCTGCTCGGCAAGAAGTGCTACTCGCTGCGCATCGCCTCGGTGATCGGCCGCGACGAGGGCTGGCTCGCCGAGCACATGCTGATCCTCAAGCTGATCTCGCCCGGAGAAGAAGGTCTACTACGTCGCGGCGGCGTTCCCGAGCGCGTGCGGCAAGACCAACCTCGCGATGCTGGCAGCCGACCGTCCCGGGCTGGAAGGTCCAGACGCTCGGCGACGACATCGCGTGGATGCGGTTCGGGGACGACGGCCGGCTGTACGCGGTGAACCCGGAGGCCGGCTTCTTCGGCGTCGCGCCGGGCACGAACTGGTCACACCAACCCGAACGCGATGCGCACGATCGAGCGCGGGCAACTCGCTGTTCACCAACATCGCGCTGACCGACGACGGCGACATCTGGTGGGAGGGCATGGGAGAGCCGCCTGCGCACGCGACGTCGTGGAAGAAGCAGGACTGGACCCCGGCCTGCGAGACGGCCGCGGCGCACCCGAACTCGCGGTACTGCACGCCGATGTCGCAGTGCCCGATGCTCGCGCCCGGAGTGGGACGACCCGAAGGGCGTGCCGATCTCGGCGATCTTCTTCGGCGGCCGCCGCAAGGCCACCACGATCCCGCTGGTCACCGAGTCGCGGGACTGGCAGCACGGCACCTTCATGGGCGCCACGCTGTCATCGGAAGACCACGGCCGCCGCCAAGGGCAAGGTCGGCGTGGTCCGCCGCGACCCGATGGCGATGCTGCCGTTCATCGGCTACCACGCGGCTGACTACTTCCAGCACTGGATCGACACCGGCAAGCGGGCCGACGCGGACAAGCTGCCGAAGATCTTCTACGTGAACTGGTTCCGGCGCGACGAGGACAAGAAGTTCCTGTGGCCGGGCTTCGGCGAGAACTGCCGGGTGCTGAAGTGGGCCATCGAGCGCATCGAGGGCAAGGCCGCGGCGGCCACCGAGACCCCGATCGGCTGGGTGCCGACCGCGGCGGACCTGGACCTGTCCGGCCTCGACGAGTCGCCGGAGCGCGTCGAGGCCTCGCTGAAGGTCGACCCCGACGAGTGGCGCGCCGAGGTGCCGCTGATCGAGGAGTGGTTCGAGAAGGTCGGCGACAAGCTGCCGACGGTGCTGCGCGCCGAACTGGAGGTGCTCAAGCAGCGACTCGGCTGAGGTTTGGTATCGATCGGGGGGACCACTCGCGAAGTGGGCCCCCCGACTTTCTGCAAGTTGCATCATGGTTCCGGGGTAGTGGCGTCTGCACCGTAGGTAGTGCGCCAGATCGTGGGGAGGTCGGACCATGTGCGAGACCGGCAAGTGCGACAGGTGGAGCTGGCGGACGTCCCGTTACGACGACCGGGTGCACGCCTTCGAGAGCGACGGCCGCCCGGCGAGCTTCGTCGAGGCCGCGTGCAGCCACAGCGTGCCCATCGACAAGACCACGCGGTCCCACTCGGGGTCGCGGTGCCTGGCCTGCCTGCTGATCGTGGGCGACCACCTGGCCGACCACCACCGCATCGGCGCCTGACCCGGCCGGGTTGTCCACCAGTGTTGTCCACAGTCTGTGGACAACGCTGTGCACAGGTTGGGGACCGGGTCCGCCCGGCTCGGCCTGCGCTGCGGCATCCGGCCGCACCGGGCCTCGCGCCCGCCCTCCACAAGGGCCGGGCGACCGTTCCCCAGGCTGTCCACAGGTCCGCGTGACCGCATCACGTACGGTGTGGACCGTGGCCGAGGATGTGAGCAGGTTCCCCGTCGTCGAGCTCGACGAGCTGCCCGGCGACCTGCGCGAGCGGATCGGCGCGATCGCGGACAAGTCCGGGTTCGTGCCCAACGTCTTCCGCGCGCTCGGGCACCGGCCGGCCGAGCTGCGCGCGTTCCTGGACTTCCACGACGCGGTGATGGAACGCGACTCCGGGCTCAGCAGGGCCGAGCGCGAGCTCGTCGTCGTCGCCACCTCCGGCGCGAACAGCTGCACCTACTGCGTCGTCGCGCACGGCGCCATCCTGCGCATCCGCGCCAAGGACCCCCAGCTCGCCGACCGCGTCGCGACCAACCCGTGGACCGTCGAGCTGACCGAGCGGCAGCGCGCGATCGTCGACCTGGCCCTCGCGCTCGCCGTCGACCCGGCCACGTTCGGCTCCGAGGACCTCGACACCGCCCGGGACTCGGGCCTGAGCGACGAGGAGATCTGGGACGTCGGCGCGATCACCGCGCTGTTCGCGCTGTCCAACCGGATCGCGCACCTGACCGCGCTGCGCCCCAACGACGAGTTCTACCTGATGGGCCGGCTACCCCGCGGCTAGTGCCACGTCCCGGAGGAGTCAGGACGTTTCTCCGCGGCCCAGGCGGCCGCTGGCCGCGTTGTCGGACACGCCCGAATATGCCCGATATGAGGGCGATCCTCCGCCTTGCCAACGACCACCTGGATCCACGGACAAACGCCCCACTCCCCCTGGACGCGGCACTAGGTCCAGCCGCCACGTCTGCCCGGTGAGCCGGTGCCCGAACCGGTCCGCGGCGTCCTCGTCCACCAGCTCGAACCCGGCCCGCTGGTAGATCCGCCGGGCCGGCGCCAGCACCGACACCGTCCACAGCTCGACCGCCCGGTAGCCCGCCTTCCGCGCGAAGTCCACGCACTCGTCGACCAGCACCGTGCCGACACCGGCGCCGCGCGCACCCGGCTCCACGTGCAGCAGCCGCAGCTTGGCCGTCTCGTCGTCCTTGCGCACGCAGAAGATCGCGCCGACCCGCTCGCCGTGCAACTCGGCCACCCAGGCGGCCTCGCGCTCCGGGTCGTGCCCGTCGAGGTAGCCGGCGACGATCCGGGCGACCAGCGCCTCGTACGTCGCGTCCCAGCCGTGCTCCTGCGCGTAGAGGGCGCCGTTGCGCTCGATCACCCAGCCGTGGTCGCCGGGCCCGGGCGCGCGCAGGCGCACGTCCGGCCGGGCCTCGGCGCGGGCCAGCCGGCGGCGAATCATGTCCATCGCGTCGACCAGGCGCCGCTGCTCGTCCTCGGTGAGGTCGCCGAGCAGCGACCGGATCTGCGCGATCGACTTGGTGTCGAGCATCCGGAACGTGTCCCGGCCCTCGGCGGTCAGCCGGATCAGCTGCCGGCGCGCGTCGGACGTGGACCGCTCGCGCCGCAGCAGCCCGCTCTCCTCGAACCGGCCGAGCAGCCGGCTCAGGTAGCCCGCGTCCAGCCCGATCGCCCGCCGCAGGTCGGCGACCTCGGTCTCGTCCCGCTGGCCCAGCTCGAACAGAACCCTTGCTTCAGTCAATGAATAGGGTGTGCTGAGCAGGTGGCCGTTGAGCGCACCGAGGAACTTGGTGTAGCTGCGGTTGAATGCTCGGACGGCGAAGATTCGTTCTACCGGCACTTCTGTGGGCATCGGCAACCCCCGGTTTCCCGTGAAACAATTGCTTGACTGAGGCAAACATATGTCTCGGGTGGTGCGGAACGCCAGTGCGGCCGGGCGGGCGTCAGTGCCGGTGGGTGTTGTCGGGCTGGCGGGGGTCGCCGGGGTGTTCGAAGCCGGGCGCCAACCGGACCCGCGCCGCGACCCGCTCGTCGAGCCACGCGGTGAACGCCCGCCGCCGCGCCGCCGACCGCAGCCGCTCGGCGATCCGCGCTCCGGCCTCGGCCTGCGGCCGCACCCGGGCCGGCCGCACCTCGAGCACCTCGACCGTGTGCTCGCCGAGCGGGTCGGCCACCGGCCCGAGCACCTCGCCCGCGCGGGCGGCGAACACCGCGTCCTCGACCGGGCCGGCCAGCTCCCCGCGCCGCAGCGTCCGGCGCCGCCCGTCCAGCCGCACCACCCGCTCCTCGGGCACCCGGTGGCACTCGGGGTTGGCGCGGTAGTAGCGCTCGACCTCCGCCTGCCCGACCGACACCCCCGCGGTGACCGCGGCGAACACCGCCCGCGCCGGCGCGCTGCGGGTCAGCAGGTCGGCGGCCACGCTGCCCAGCCCGAGCAGCGCCGCCCGGTCCGGTGCCAGCTCGGCCAGCTCCGGTGCGCCCGCCGCCCGGACGCCGCGCGCCCGCGCCTCGCCGTCCACCAGCCGTTCCGCGACGAGCACCTGCACCAGCCAGCGCCGCAGCTGGCGCCCCTCGCGGGTGCCCGGCCGCGGCAGGGTGGCCGCCACCGGGCCGGCCCGCAGCCCGGCCTCCCGTTCGTCCACATCGGACACGGCGACCGGTTCGCCGGACACCCAGGCCGCGACCGCGGTCATCCCAGCACCTCCAGCGGCACCGCGGGTGAGTACAGCACCCGCCCGGCGCCGGCCACCCGCACCAGCGCCCACCACCGCCCCGGCGGCGCCCACGGCGGCGGCGCGACGTCGAACCCCAGCTCCACCTCGCCGTACGCGGGCAGCGACGCGCCGGCGATCCGCGGCCCGACGCAGTCCCACGTCCCCCACGGGCTGATCACCGACGCCTCCACCGCGATCGCCGCGGCGGCTCCGGACGCCACCCGCACCGCGAGCCGGGTGCGCGCGCCCGCCCGCACCCGCACCGGGGCCGGGTCGGCGGCCAGCCGCATCAGCTCGCCGGTGACCTCGCCCACGGTCAGCACCGCCACGTCCTCGACCACCTGGCGCCAGCTCGCCGGCAGGCCGGGCGACCCGGCCGGTGCCATCAGCGCCCGCACCGGGTACCGGCCGGCCGGCGCGTCCAGCGGCGCGCGCACGGTCACGTCGGTGCAGAGGTGCCCGCCGGCCGGCAGGCCGAACGGCACCTCGGGCGGGTCGGCCGCCCACCCGGCGGGCGGCGCGAGCCGGACGACGCCGTGCAGGGCGGCGTCCGTGCAGTCGGACGCGACGGCCAGCCGCAGCACGACCGGCCCGCCCGGCCGGACCCCGGCCCGCGTCGGGTCCAGGTGCACCGCGAGCGGCAGCCCGCCCAGCGGCGCCGGACCGCGGTTGTGCAGCCAGTACTTCGCGAACAGCGGCCCGGCCGGCTCCTCCTCGGCACCGAGCGCGGCGCCGCCGTCCGCCGGGGCGTCGACGGCGGGCGTGGCCAGCACGGTCACCGCGTCGCACCCGCCGACCTCGACGGTCTCGCCGAGCGCCGCGCCCGGTTCCTCCAGCAGGTTCGCGGCCACCAGGCCGGTCAGCCGGACCACGTCCGACTCCAGCCGCGCGGTCACCGGCGAGCCGGTGCGCGCGACCAGCCGCACCGCGAGCCGCCGGCGCGGGTCGGCCGGCTCGGTGACGCCGCGCACCAGCGGGTTGCCGGCCGCCTTCACCGCGGCGAGGCGCACCGCCCCGGCCGGCTCGGCGCGCAGCAGCGACCCGGACGCCGCCAGCGTGCCCGGCCCTGGCTCGGCGAGCACCGCGTGCAGCGGCCGGCTGAACTCCGCGCTCGCCGCCGCGATCCCGGCCGACCGCCAGTCACCAGGCCCGGCGGCCAGCGCGTAGCGGAACTCGTGCGTCCAGTGCTGCAGCTGGAAGCTCGACCCGTCCGGCACGGTCCGCCGCGGCGGGTCCACCCACACCCCGGACGGCCAGCCGGTGCACGATCGCAGCAGCGAGGTGTGCAGCGTCCCGACCGGGTCCACCGCGAAGCCCGGCAGCCCCCGGTTGAGCACGGCCACCGTCCGCTCCGCGAAGGGCGGCCGCCCCGGGTCGCCCGAGCCGACCTCGATCACGTGGTCGGCCAGGTCGTCCACCACGGACCCGACCAGCTCGGCCAGCCGGGCGCGCGGGGCGGACAGGACGAGGACGCCGAGCGCGCGGTCGTCGCGCAGGTCCGCGCCCGGCCGCCAGACCTCCTCCAGCGGCTTGTCCGGCGGCACCCAGGCGAGGCCGTCGGCGTCCCTCCCGTCGAGCACGGTCGCGGAGAACGCGTTCGTCTCCGCGTCGCCCAGCGAGATCCGCACGTCGGGCAGGTTCGAGTCCACGTCGAGGTCGCCGTAGCGCGGGCCGGACGCGGCCGAGACGGTCGAGGTCACCCCGCAGCGGGCCAGCGCGGCGGCCAGCGGGCGGGCCAGCGGGGCACCGTCGGCGAGCGAGGGCACCACGATCTCCGCGACGCCGACCGGCGCCAGCACCCCGTCGGCGAGCCGCAGCGCCGCCGCGGACGACAGCCCGAACCAGGTGTGCGCCGGGTTGTCCAGCGTCCACGGGTGCCGCGCGGAGTCCACGTCGACCAACCCGAAACCGCGCCCCACCACGGCGTTGCCGACCTCGCTGACCGGCAGCGCGCCCGGCACCGGGCACGGCCAGCGCACCCGCAGCAGCTGGTCGGACCCGGTGAACTCGTCGACCGTCGTGGTGCACTCGACCCGGTCGGCGCCGGTCCACAGGGTGATCGTCTGCGTGTACCGGACGGGCCCGACCGCGCCGGTCACCGTCACCCGCTCGCCGAGCGGGCCCCGCTCGACCGACACGCCGGCCGGCCCGGACGCCGAGGTCACCACCGGCCCGCTGGGCATCAGGTGCCACGGCCCCTCGCCGAAGTCCGGGTGGTCGGCGTACTCCTCGTACACCGCGAGCTCGTTGCCCACCCGGCCCTCGGCGATCAGCTCGCGGTCGCCGTCGAGCAGGCTCGCCACCCCGCCGCCGCGCGCCGGGTCGACGGTGACCCGGAAGCGGTCCGACGCCGCGGTCACCCCCTCGGCCGGCAGCCAGCCCTGGTCGTCGCGGGTGGACGGCCGGAGGCGGTAGCCACGCCAGCCGAGTGGCGGCACGCCGGTGGCCCGGAAGGTGACCGAGTGCCCGCCGTGCTCGACCAGCGCGGGCAGCGCGGTGCCGGCGTCGTCGAGCACCTCGACACCGGTCAGCGGCTCGGCCAGCCGGACGGTCACCAGGTCGGCGCGCTCGTGGTTCAGCGGGTTCCACACGACGACCGGCCGGCCCTCGCCCGCCACGCAAACGTGTGCGGACAGCGCGGCCAGGGCGTTGTCGCGGACCTCGCTGGCGAGGTCGTGCGCGTCCCGCCAGCTGGTGAGCAGGTCCAGGTACACCTGGTCGGACTCGGACCCGGTGATCCCGTCGTGGTGCGCGCCGTAGGCGAGCTGCACCCACGCCTTCGCGAGCGCGGCGTCCGGATAGGACGAACCGGCGAGCAGCGTGGCGAACACGGCGAACGGCTCGGCCTCCAGCACCGCGGCCTCGGCGGCCCGCTGGGCCTGCTTGGTGTCGATGTAGGAGACGTCCTTGCCGGTGTAGATCGGGTTCATGTCCCGGGTCTGCGGCGTCGGCTGCTCGCCGCGCTCGGCGAGGTCGGCCCGGACGGCGGCGAAGAAGTCGCGGGGCAGCGAGCACACGAAGCGGGGCCAGACGTAGCGCCGCGCCCAGTCGTGGTGCACCTCGGTGACCCACTTGTTGGGCGGCGTGTAGTCGCCGCCGACCGGCAGCATGACCTGGCGGGTGGTGGCGACCCTGCGCAGCTCGCGGAAGATCGCGTACGCGGCCTCGCCGGCGGCCGCGAGGTCGGGCGCGGAGTCGAGCTTCCAGCCGGAGCCGTAGTGGTCGGTCATGTAGGAGGTCAGCAGCCCGCGCCCGGACGGCGAGACCCACTCGAACTCGCTGGGGAACTGCATGCGGGCGGGGTCGCCGCCGCCGATCATCGGGCCCCACTGGTGGAACGGCCCGCGCGCCCACGAGGTCGAGGTCAGGCCGGCGTCCGCGGCGAGACCGGGGAACGCGGGGTCGTGGCCGAACGCGTCGAGCTGCCAGGCGGTGGCGGGGTCGCCGCCGAGGACGTCGCGCTGGAAGCCCATGCCGTGCACGAAGTTGCGGACCGTCGTCTCGGGGTCGGTGAGGTTGGTGTTGGGCTCGTTGTAGGCGCCGCCCATGACCTCGACCCGGCCCTCGGCGATCAGCCGGCGCAGCACCGCGCGGTCGGCGGGGTGGGTGTCCCAGTAGGGCTTGAGGTAGTCGACCTCGGCGAGCACGAAGCGGTAGGCGGGCTCGGCGAGCGCGAGGTCGAGGTGCGCGCGGACCAGGTCGAAGCCGGCGAGCTGGCGGGCGCCGCGGTGCGAGCCGGGGAAGTCGAGCTCGTCCCAGGCGACGGTGTAGGCGGCCTGGGTGTTCCACCAGACGGGGTCGTAGTGGAAGTGGCTGACCATGTGCATGGTCCACCCGGGCTCGGCGACCACGAGCGCGAAGTCGAGCTCGGCCCGGTCGGTCCCGGAGGCGACGACCGCGCGGGCGGGCAGGGTGGTTCCGGGCGCGGCGCCGCCGGTGTCGACACCGACCTCGACGCCGGTCTCGCCCTCGGCGAGCACGTCGGCCGGCGCGGGGGTGGACAGCCCCCGGCCCTCGACGTGCACCCGGGCCGGGCCGGCCCCGGCGAAGGACACCCGGACAACCTGGAGCGGAGCGGCGACCGTCCCGGCGAACAGCTCGGTCGACTCCGCGGACACTGCAGCCATGCCAGGCACTGTGCTGGGTGGATCACCTGCGACACAAGCGGACGGTGAGAAGTTGTCCGACCAGTGTCCGGACATGTGGAAACCCCGCAGTGCTGCCAGGTCGGGGGTCCGCCAGCACTACGGGGTCAAACGGTTCATCGTGGCCTGCCCGCCGGGCGTTACAGGGCCGCGAAGAAAGTTTGGGGACTTATCGAATCCGCGACGCCTGGCGCTGGGCCATGATCAGGATCTCGTCCCGCATGGCGGGCGTGTTCGCCTGCGCGACCGCGCGGTTCACCGCCCGGCGGTTGCGGGCCTCGACGCGACGGGCGCGGAGCTTGGCGGTGAGGTTCATCGGGTTCTGCATCTCCTTCGGCTGTTCTGCTGGTTCCTCCAGCTACTGACCATTCTGCCCGTTACAACGCATCAGGTCACCCGTTTATTCGGTGAGTAGGCGCACAAGCTGAGGATTCCTCGGTCAACAGGTGAACTTACCGAACGTATCCAGGACGTGCCGGGGGGTCGATGCAGGAGTATCCGTGCGTCTAGCAAGATCGCTAGACGCCGCGAGAAAGCGGCAGAGGACGCTAGTCGTCCATCGTCAGCAGGTACCGGCCGAAGTGCGGCACGGTGAACGCGATCCGGCCGCGCTCGGCCGAGTAGATGAGCCCCTTCTTGATCAGCGAGTCCCGGGCCGGCGAGAGCGAGGAGGGCTTGCGGGACAGATGCGAGGCGATGTCCGCGGTGGCCGCGCCCTCGTCGGTCTTGCCCTTGGTCAGCTCCGCCATCGCCCGCAGGTACTCCCGCTCGGCGGGGGTCGCGCGCTCGTAGCGCGAGCCGAAGAAGCCGACCGCGAGCTCCGCCTCCGCCTCGGGCGCCGCGACCCCGACGTCCTCCGCGGTGATGGGGTCGCTCGGCGCGGCGTCCCAGGCGGCCTTGCCGTAGGCCTGGATGAAGTAGGGGTACCCGCCGGCCGCGTCGAACAGCGCGTCGAGCGCCTCGTCGGTGATGCCCGCGTCCTCCCGCGACACGGGCGCGATGACCGCGCGGTCCGCGTCGGCCCGGTCCAGCCGGTCGATGCGCACGTACCGGAAGAGGCGCTCGGAGTAGGACTTGGAGGCCGACAGCACGGCCGGCAGGTGCGGCAGCCCGGCACCGACCACGACGAACGGCGCGCCGGACTGGGACAGCTCGTGGCAGGCGGCGCACAACGCGGAGATGTCGTCGGCGATGACGTCCTGCATCTCGTCGATGAGCAGCGCCACCCCGGTCCCGACGTCCTGGGCGAGCTCGGCGACGTCGGTGAACAGCTCGACCAGGTCGATCTCGATGTCACCGGAGTCGGCCCGGCCCTGCGTCGGCGGCACGTCGATGCCGGGCTGCCAGCGATCGCGCATCTTGGAGTCGCTGGGGTTCGCCCGCAGCGCGAACGCCTTGAGCACGCCGAGCACCTGCTCCACCCGGTCCGGCGCGCGGTGCCGGACGGCGAGATCCCGCACGGCCCGGTGCAGCGCGGCGGACAGCGGCCGGCGCAGCCCCGCGTCCGGCCGCGCCTCGATCTTGCCGGCGCCCCACCCCCGGCGGACCGCCATCGACCGCAGCTCGCCGAGCAGCACGGTCTTGCCGACGCCGCGCAGCCCGGTGAGCACGAGGCTGCGCTCCGGCCGCCCCCGCGCCACCCGCTCGAGCACCACGTCGAACGCCGCGACCTCCTTCTCCCGGCCGGCGAGCTCGGGAGGACGCTGCCCCGCACCGGGGGCGAACGGGTTGCGCACCGGGTCCACGATCGCACCGTATCGAGCTTTCTAGCGCCATCCCGATATTGCGCCAGAAACCCCTACCGGCGTGTCGCGCCCCGGCGGCCCGACACCCGGCCATGCCCGTGGCACTCGATCCGCGGCATCCCGCCGCGCAAGCGATTGCGGCCAGGCGCACTCACCCAGCCACCGGCACCCTCGTCGACCCGACCGGCCGGCCAACCAACGACCGCTCACGCGCGCGTGCAGAACTCACCTACCGAAAGCCCCCACCCTCTCCGGGGGCACCCCTCAGCGCCAGCGTATCGGTCGGGGGTGACAGAACGGGCCGGTCGCGGGGTGGGTGTGGACAACCGGGCGGGTTGTGGACAACTCCGCTACGCGGCTTCCAGGATCGCGGTGACGCCCTGGCCGCCCGCGGCGCAGATGGAGATCAGACCCCGGCCCGACCCCTTCTCCGCCAGCAGCTTCGCCAGCGTGGCCACGATCCGCCCGCCGGTCGCCGCGAACGGGTGGCCGGCGGCCAGCGACGAGCCGTTGACGTTCAGCTTCGAGCGGTCGATCGGGCCCGGCGGCTCGTCCAGGCCCAGCCGCTCCTTCGCGAAGTCGGCACTTTCCCACGCCGCGAGGGTGGCCAGCACCTGTGACGCGAACGCCTCGTGCATCTCGTAGAAGTCGAAGTCCGCCAACGACAGCCCGGCCCGCGCGAGCATCCGCGGCACCGCGTACGCCGGCGCCATCAGCAGGCCCTCGTCGCCGTGCACGTAGTCCACCGCCGCGGTCTCCGAATGCGTCAGGTAGGCCAGCACCGGCAGGCGTCGCGCGGCCGCCCACTCCTGCGAGGCCAGCAGCACCGTCGACGCGCCGTCGGTCAGCGGCGTCGAGTTGCCGGCGGTCATCGTCCCCTCGGACCCGCCGAACACCGGCTCGAGCCTCGCGAGCTTGTCCGCCGTCGAGTCGGGCCGCAGGTTCGCGTCGCGGGTCAGCCCGAGGTACGGCGTCAGCAGGTCACCGAAGAACCCCCGCTCGTACGCCGCGGCCAGCTTCTGGTGCGACGCCGCGGCCAGCTCGTCCTGGGCCTCCCGGGACACGCCCCACTCGCGGGCGGTGACCGCCGCGTGCTCGCCCATCGACAGGCCGGTGCGCGGCTCGGCGTTGCGCGGGATGTCCGGCACGATCTGCGTCGGCCGGATCCTCGCCAGCGCGCGCAGCCGGGCGCCGACGCTCCTCGCCCGGTTGAGCTCGAGGAAGATCTGCCGCAGGTCCTCGTTCACCCCCAGCGGCGCGTCGCTCGTGGTGTCCACGCCACCGGCGACCCCGGACTCGATCTGGCCCAGGGCGATCTTGTTGGCGACCTGCACCACCGCCTGCAGCCCGGTGCCACACGCCTGCTGCACGTCGTTGGCCGGCGTCTGCGGCGACAGCGTCGAGCCGAGCACGCTCTCCCGCGCCAGGTTGAAGTCCCGGCTGTGCTTGAGCACCGCGCCCGCGGCGACCTCGCCGAGCCGCTCGCCCTGCAGCCCGAACCGGCTCACGAGACCATCGAGGGCGGCGGTGAACATGTCCTGGTTGGTCGCCGTCGCGTACCGGCCGTTGGACCGCGCGAACGGGATCCGGTTGCCCCCGACGATCGCGACCCTGCGCACCTGGTCCATCTGTCGATCACTTCCCCACGAGGTCCCACGACGTCGTCCGGTTGGCCATCCTAACCTACTCGCGAGTAGGCTCGGCGTCGAATGAGGCGCCGAACACGAAACGGAGCATCATGCCCGACCGCTACCAGCAGTTCGCCCGGTCCGGGCTCGGCCGGCAGGTCGTTCGCCGGCTCGGCCTGCCCAACCCGACCCCGCTGCGCCGGCACCGGCCGGGCGATCCGGCGCTCAACGGCCCCGCGCTGGTCGGTGCCGCCTCCGGCGGCCGCCTGCGCGACACCGTGCACTCGGTGCTCAAGTCGGCCGGGATCGACGTCCTCACCGAGCCGCTGACCGCTCCCGAGGGCGAGCGGGCCCGGCACGCCGCCCTGGTGTTCGACGCGAGCGGCATCGACCGGCCGGAACGGCTGCGCGAGATGTACGAGTTCTTCCAGCCGGTGATCCGCACGGTCGGCACCTGCGGCCGGGTGGTCGTGCTCGGCACCCCGCCCGAGTCGGCCGGCGGCCCCCGGGCCGCGATCGCCCAGCGCGCGCTCGAGGGGTTCACCCGCTCCGTCGGCAAGGAGCTCAGGCGCGGCGCCACCGCCCAGCTCGTCCACGTGGCGCCCGGCGCCGAGGCCGCCACCGAGTCGACGCTGCGCTTCCTGCTCTCGGCCAAGTCCGCCTACGTCGACGCGCAGGTGATCCGGGTCGGCACGCACCGCACGTCCGCGGCCGAGCCGGACGACTGGGAGCGCCCGCTGGACGGCAAGGTCGCGCTGGTCACCGGCGCGTCCCGGGGCATCGGCGCGTCGATCGCCGACGTGCTCGCCCGCGACGGCGCGCACGTCGTCGCGCTCGACATCCCCGCCCAGGGCGACGAGCTCTCCGCGGTCGCGAACCGGGTCCGCGGCACCGCGCTGCAGCTCGACGTCACGGCGCCGGACGCCCCGGCGCAGCTCGTCACGTACCTCACCGAGCGGCACGGCGGCGTCGACGTCGTCGTGCACAACGCCGGCATCACCCGGGACAAGACGCTGGGCCGGATGACGCCCGCGGCGTGGGACGCGGTGCTCGCGGTCAACCTCGCGAGCCAGCTCGCGGTCGACGACGCGCTGCTCGAGGCCGGCACGCTGCGGGACAACGGCCGGATCGTCGGCGTCTCCTCGATCGCGGGCATCGCCGGCAACGTCGGCCAGACGAACTACGCCACCAGCAAGGCCGGCGTGATCGGCATGGTCGACGCCTACGCCCCGGTCCTCGCCGAGCGCGGATCGACGGTCAACGCCGTGGCGCCGGGGTTCATCGAGACCAGGATGACCGCGGCGGTCCCGCTGTTCATCCGCGAGGCGGGCCGGCGGATGAACAGCATGTCGCAGGGCGGCCTGCCGGTGGACGTCGCGGAGACCATCGCCTGGTACGCGAACCCGGCCTCGGCCGCGGTGAACGGCAACGTCGTGCGGGTCTGCGGCCAGAGCCTGCTGGGGGCCTGACATGGCCATCACCGAGCTACCGGGCCCGCCGAGCCTCGCCGCCCTGTACCCGAAGGCCGTGCTGTCCGGGCTGCGCCGGCACGGCGGCGGGGAGCTGCCCGACACCGCCTACTCGCTGACCGGCGTCCGCGTCGATCCGGAGCACCTCGCCGCCTACGACCGGGTCTGCGGCTTCCGGCTCGGCGACGAGCTGCCCGCCACCTACCCGCACGTGCTCACCTTCCCCCTGCAGATCAAGCTGATGACGGCCGGCGACTTCCCGTTCCCGCCGGCCGGCTCGGTACACGTGGCCAACCGGATCGCCCGCACCCGGCCGCTGCTCCTCGGCGACGAGCTGGAGCTGCGCGTGCACGCGGCCGGCCTGCGCGACCACCCCCGCGGCCGGCAGTTCGACATGGTCTCCGAGGCGCTGGTCGGCGGCGACGTCGTGTGGACCGACGTCAGCACCTACCTGCGGCGCGAGCGCTCGAGCTCCGGCGGCGACCGGGAGCGCCGCGAACCGCCCGCGCCGACCGCGGTCTGGTCCGTGCCCGAGGACGCCGGCCGGCGCTACGGCGAGGTCTCCGGCGACCGCAACCCGATCCACCTGCACCGGTTGACCGCGAGGATGTTCGGCTACCCCCGGGCGATCGCGCACGGCATGTGGACGAAGGCGCGCTGCCTCGCGGCGTTCGAGGGCCGGCTGCCGCCCGCGTACACCGTCGACGTCCGGTTCAAGGTGCCCGTGCCGCTGCCGTCGAAGGTCGGCTTCGCCGCCGAGCCGGACGGGGAGGGCTGGCGTTTCGAGCTCTTCGGCGCCCGCGACGGCAGACCGCACCTGGCGGGCACGATCTCCTGATTGTGTCGGTGCCGCCGGTTAGCGTCCGCGGCATGAACCGAACGGACCGGTTGTACGCGATCGTCGAGGACCTGCGCGCCGTCGCACCGCGGCGCCGGCCGGCCCGGCTGCTCGCGGAGCGCTACGAGGTCAGCGTGCGGACCATCGAGCGCGACATCGGCGCCCTGCAGCAGGCCGGCGTGCCCATCTTCGCCGACCCCGGCCGGCGCGGCGGGTACGCGATCGACCCGGCGATGACGCTGCCACCGCTGAACTTCACCCCGGCCGAGGCGGTCGCGGTGTCCGTCGCCCTGCGCGGCGCGGCCGGCTCCCCGTTCGCCCGCGAGGCACGCGGCGCGCTGCGCAAGATCATGGCGGCGATGCCCGCCCGGCAGGCGTCCGCCGCGCAGGACCTGGCCGGGCGGGTCGGCTTCCTCACCCCGGCCGGCGCGCGCGAGCCTGCGGGCATCCCGCTGATCATCGAGAACGCCGTCGCCGCGCGGCGGGTGCTGCGGATCGACTACGTCGACAAGCACGGCGTGCCGACCGAACGCGAGGTCGAGCCGGTCATGTTCCTCGCCGGGGAGCGTGGCTGGTACCTGGTCGCCTGGTGCCGGTTACGCGAGGACCTGCGCGCGTTCCGGCTCGACCGCATAGTCGCCGGGTACGACACCGGGCGTCCGGCGCCCGCGCGGCCCGCACGGGCGCTCGACGGGTGCCTGCCGGACCATGTGACGCAGGTCGCCGCGCTCGCCTGAAAACACCGACAGGGTGCTGTCGCGCTCCCGCCCGATCCTGGTGTCCCGACGACACAGGAGGCATCGGATGAGCAACGGAACGATCGGCTGGATCCAGGTCGACACCGACGACCCCGAGACCGCCCAGCGGTTCTACGGCGAGCTGTTCGACTGGACGTTCGCGCCGGACCCGAACGGCGACGGCACTTACCACCTGGCCACCCTCACGGGCGCCGACCGGGCACACGGCGGGATCTTCGACACCCGGGGGAAGTCGCCCAACCGCGCGATCTTCCTGGTGATCGTGCCGGACGTGGCCAAGGCGGTGGCCGAGACCGAACGGCTCGGCGGAAAGGTCGTCAACCCGCCGACCACCACGCCGACCGGGCTGACCTTCGCGGACCTGCAGGACCCCGCGGGCAACCACTTCGGCGTGTTCACCCCGCCGGCCGATTAGGGCGTCGGACACGTCTAGTCCGCCGGGTGCCAGGTGTTGCCCTCGACGAGGTCGCCGAAGCCCATCCAGGCGAGGTTCATCAGCCTGGACGCGACGGCCTTGCCGGGCACGTCCGGGTGGTCGAGCCACCAGTCGGCGAGGGACTCGGCGGCACCGACCAGCGCGGCGGCGAGGGCCTCGGTGGCGTTGTCGTCGAGGCCCTCCCGGGTGGCCACGCGCACGAGCAGCGTGTCCACCAGGTTGATCGCCCGGTCCCGCATGGCGAGCAGCTCCTCGCTGAACGGCCCGCCCTGGGAGATCGCCTGGCGGTGCAGCACCTGCCAGCCCTCCCGCTGCTCGCCGACGAAGTCGAAGAACGCGCGCAGCCCGTGCCACAGCTGCATGTCCGGCGGCAGCTCGGCGCGCACCCCGCGGGTGACCGCCTCGAGCAGGTTGGTCGCCTCGCGGTGGATGCACGCCGCGAACAGGTCCTCCTTGGACCCGAGGTAGGCGTAGATCATCGGCTTGGAGACGCCCGCGACGTCGGAGATCTCGTCCATCGAGGCGCTGTGGTAGCCGCGGGCGGAGAACACGTGGACCGCGGCGTCGAGGATCTGCCGCTCGCGCACGTGGCGGGGCAACCGCTTCACGCGCCGCCGTTCTTCAACCGTCACTTGTCCTCCTGAGGTCCCCGCGCCAGGGTACCTACCGAGACGTAGTGTTACCCGTGAGTAGACAATGGGACATGCGATTCAGGCGGAAAACCCGGCCCGAACCGGATCCGCTGCTCGCCGAGCCGGGCGTGGACATCGACGCGTTCGCCCGGGCGGTCGACCCGCAGCGGCTGGACGAGGCGGAGTTCGTGCAGCTCATCGACGTGCTGGACATGCTCGGCCGGGCCGGCACCGGCATCGAGCTGGCGCGGATGCGCACGGACACGTTCGTCTGGTTCGTCTCCCGCGCGTCCGGACCGCAGCTCGAGCAGCTGATGGCGCACCACCACCTGCGGCACGTGGTGTTCGCGGAGATCTTCCGCCGGATGAGCGAGCACCTGGACCCGGTCCGCGTGGGTGAGCTGCGCGCGGTGGTGCACTGGCGCTTCACCGGGGGCACCGGCGACGACGGCTACGACCGGTTCCAGACCCGCATCGAGTCCGGCGCCTGCTCGTCGGGCCGCCACCCGACCGGCGACCCGCGCGTCACGCTGACCCTGTCCCCGGTGGACTTCCTTCGCGCGGTCACCGGCACGGTCAACGTGGCCCTGCTGTTCATGCGCGGCAAGGTCAAGGTCCGCGGCGACCTCCCCTTCGCCGCCGGCCTGATCAACTACTTCGACCTGCCCAAGCCCTGAGAACCGCCAGGCTGCGGCGGATTCCCTGGGGTGAGGATGACCTGGTACCGGGTGGCCTGGCAGCGCCTCGAATTCACCGGCATCGCGAACGCGGACTTCGGCGGGCTGCACTTCCGCGGGAACGTCACCTTCGACGGCTCGACGTTCACCGGCGACGCCACCTGGCGATGGACAACGCCGCCATGGCGAACGGGCGGGTGGTGGTGACGGACGTGACCGTGCGGGGCGGTGAGCTGCGCATCCGGCCGGCGGACTACCGCCACCCGTCACTGCTGGTGCGGCGGATCGTCGCGCACGACGCGGCCGTGGAACTGCCGCTCCCGGAGCGCATCTGGCGGGCGGGGGGGGTGCCGTCGCGCGCGACGGCACCCCCCCGCCCGCTCAGTAGGTGATCGCCATGGCCGGGTCGGCCAGGACGGCGCCCACGTCGGCCAGGAACTGGGAGCCCTGCTGGCCGTCGATCAGGCGGTGGTCGAAGCTCAGCGCCAGCTGGCAGACCTTGCGCGGCACGATCTGCCCGTCCACCACCCACGGCATGTCCCTGATCGCGCCCAGCGCCAGGATCGCGGACTCGCCCGGGTTGATGATCGGCGTGCCGGTGTCCACACCGAACACGCCGACGTTGGTGATCGTGAACGTCCCATTCACCATGTCCGCGGGCGGGGTCTTACCGTCGCGGGCGGTCGCGGTCAGCGCGTCGATCGCCTCGGCTAGCTCGCGCAGCGACATGCCGTCCGCGTCCCGGACCTTCGGCACGATCAGGCCGCGCGGCGTGGCCGCCGCGATGCCCAGGTGCACGTAGTCCTTGTAGACGATCTCCTCGCCGTCCCACACGGCGTTCACGTCCGGGGTGCGCCGCGCCGCGAGGCACACGGCCTTCGCCGCGAACGTCAGCGGGGTGATCTTCACGCCGCGGAACGCCGGATGCTCCTTGAGCCGCGCGCGCAGCTCCATCATCGGCGTCACGTCGACGGTCAGGAACTCCGTGACGTGCGGCGCGGTGAACGCCGAGTCGACCACGGCCTGCGCGGTCATCCGGCGCACGCCCTTGACCGGCACCCGCCGCTCGCGGGCGCCCGCGTCCACAGTGGACACGGTGGGCGCAGTGGGCACCTCGACCGGCTCCGGGGCCGCCGCCCGCTGCACGTCGTCCCGGGTGATGACGCCGCGGTCCCCGGAACCGGCGAGCGTGCGCAGGTCGATCCCGAGGTCCTTGGCGAGCTTGCGGACCGGCGGCTTGGCCAGCGGAACCAGGGCGCGCGGCTCGACCGGCGCCGCCGGGGTGTCCGGCACGGCCGGTTCGGGCGGCTCGGGTGGCTCGGCGGTCTCGACGGGCGCGGTGGCGGTGGTGGCCGCCGGGGTCGCGGCCACCGGGGCCTTGCGCGGCCGGCGCTTGGTGGTCGCCGCCTTCGGTCCGTAGCCGACGAGCATGGCGGCCTGGCCGTTCTGCTCGGCGGCGGCCGGTGCCGCGGCGGCGGGCTGCGGTGCGGCCGCGCCACCCGGGTCGATGTCGATCGTCACGATCGGGCTGCCCACGTTGACCGTGTCGCCGGCCTGCGCGTGCAGCTCGGTGATCACGCCGGCCCACGGGCAGGGCAGCTCCACCGCCGCCTTGGCGGTCTCGATCTCCACGATGATCTGGTTGACCGCGACCTCGTCGCCCGGCTTGACGTGCCAGGCCAGGATCTCCGCCTCGACCAGGCCCTCGGCCGTGTCGGGCAGGGGGAAGACCTTGAAGTCAGGCATGCCTCACCAGCCCAGCGAACGGTCGACGGCGTCCAGCACCCGGTCGAGGCCGGGGAGGAAGTCCTCCTCGAGCTTCGACGGCGGGTACGGCGTGTCGAACCCGGTCACCCGCAGCACCGGCGCCTCCAGCGAGTAGAAGCACTCCTGCTGCACCCGCGCGGCGATCTCCGAGGAGATCGACGCCTCGCCCGGCGCCTCGCTGACCACCACGAGATGCCCGGTCCGGCGCACCGACTCGAACACCGGGCCCAGGTCCATCGGCGAGAGCGCGCGCAGGTCGATCACCTCGAGCTCGGTGCCCTCCTCGGCGGCCGCGGCGGCGGACTCCAGGCAGGTCTTCACCATCGGGCCGTAGCCCACCAGCGTGGCGGCCGTGCCGGAGCGCAGCACCCGCGAGGTGAACAGCGGTTCGGGCGCCGCGTCGACGTCCAGCTCGCCCTTCTCGTAGTAGCGCCGCTTGGGCTCGAAGAACAGCACCGGGTCGTCGCAGCGGATGGCCTGCTGGATCATCCAGTACGCGTCGACCGCGTTCGAGCAGGACACGACCTTGAGGCCGGCGGTGTGCGCGAAGTAGGACTCGGGGGACTCGGAGTGGTGCTCGACGGCACCGATCCCGCCGCCGAACGGCACCCGGATCACCATCGGCAGCTTGATCCTGCCCTGGCTGCGGAAGTGCAGCTTCGACACCTGCGAGACCAGCTGGTCGAACGCCGGGAAGATGAAGCCGTCGAACTGGATCTCGCACACCGGACGGAAGCCGCGGATGGCCAGCCCGACCGCGGTGCCGACGATCCCCGACTCGGCGAGCGGGGTGTCCAGCACGCGGTGCTCGCCGAAGTCCTTCTGCAGCCCGTCGGTGATCCGGAAGACGCCGCCGAGCTTGCCGACGTCCTCGCCCATCACGATGACCTTCGGGTCGGCCTCCATCGCCGCCCGCAGCCCGAGGTTGAGGCTCTTGCCGAGCGTGACCGTCCGCGTGGACCTCGCCGCGGCGTCGCTGGCCTGGTTCAGCACCGGGGTCGCCATCAGTGCTCACCTCCCGCGAAGCCGGCGGCGTACTCGAGGTAGGCGTCGCGCTGGTCGGCCACCGACGCACTGCCGTCCTCGTAGACCTGGGAGAACATCCGCTCCTTCGGCGGATCCGGCATGTTCACGCAGAAGTCGCGCAGCTCGGCGGCGAGCGCGTCGGCGTCGGCCTGGACGGAGTCGAAGAAGTCGTGGTCGGCGTGCTCGTGCCGGACCAGGTTCACCCGCACCCGCTCGATCGGGTCCTTGAGCTTCCACGCCTCCAGCTCGTCCGCGAGCCGGTAACGGGTCGGGTCGTCGGTCGTGGTGTGCGCGTCCATCCGGTACGTGTAGGCCTCGATCAGCACCGGGCCGTTGCCGTGCCGGCACTCGTCGAGCGCCCAGCGGGACACCGCGAGCGAGGCGAGCACGTCGTTGCCGTCCACCCGCATGCCGGGGAAGCCGTAGCCGCGGGCGCGCTGGTAGAGCGGGAGCCTGCTCTGGCGCTCGGTCGGCTCGGAGATCGCCCACTGGTTGTTCTGGCAGAAGAAGACGAGCGGCGCGTCGTAGACCGACGCCCACACGAAGCCCTCGTGCACGTCGCCCTGGCTGGTCGCGCCGTCGCCGAAGAAGACCATCGTGGCCTCGCCGTCGACGTCGCCGACCTTGCCCTCGAACCGCTGGCCCATCGCGTACCCGGCGGCGTTGAGCACCTGGTTGCCGATGACGATGGTGTACAGGTGGAAGCGGGTGGCGATCGGGTCCCAGCTGCCGTGGTCGGTGCCCCGGAAGATGCCGAGCAGCTCGGTCGGGTGCACGCCCCGGCACCACGCGACGCCGTGCTCGCGATAGCTGGGGAAGACCATGTCGTTCGGCTTGAGTGCCCGGCCGGCGCCGACCTGCGCGGCCTCCTGGCCGAGCAGCGGCACCCAGATCCCGAGCTGCCCCTGCCGTTGCAGGGCGTTCGCCTCGCGGTCCACCCGCCGGGTGAGGACCATGTCGCGGTAGAGGCTGCGCAGGTCCTCGGCGGTGACGTCGGCGACGTAGGGATCCCAGTCGGGGTTCTCGACCCGTTCACCTTCCGGGGTGAGGAGCTGGACCAGCTCCGGGCCACCTTCGCTTGTTGCGCGCAATCCCGCGATCACCTGCTCTGCGGTGGGCCTGGCCGCGGTGGCGGCCGGACCGACCCCCGGTTCCGGGTGCGTCCACTGTTCTGGGGACGACATGCGTTCTCCTTGGTGTCGGCGCCGGGCGCTCGCTTGTGGCGTCGCTACCGGCCGCGCCGTCGGTGACTACCGGCCCGGGTGATGGACGGTCGAGCCACTGGCGGCGCTGACGGTTTTCGGGCTCCATCCTGGCATGCGTTACCTCGATCCGGTGAGGTCCGGATGGCGGTCCGAACCGTTCCGTGATGCGCTGAGCTGCGGAAACTGTAGGACAACCGACAGTTGGGCGTCAGCCTGAGGCATTCGGGTGAAGGCTGACCACCTCCTGGCGAGCGGTGAACGCGGCAGCTCAGAGCGCCCGCCGCGGGCCGGTCGCGGGGCGGGGACCGAGCGGACCCCGTAACCCGCCGCCGTCGCCGTGACGAGGTCCTCCGAGCGCCGGTGATCTGCGTCACAGCCATCCTAGTCCGTTCGGCTCGACCGCCGATCCAGTTCGCCTACGCTTCCCGCATGGCCGACGACAGCTGGAAGGACGCCCGCGTCCGTCAGGCCGAAGCGGCGTTGGCCGCCGCGGTGCGCACCGCGGACGAGATCATCGCCGACGCGCAGCGGGCGGCCGCCCCGCATGAGCCGCCCGCGCCGCCGGTGATGACCGACGAGCCGGAGCGCCCCATCCTGCGCGACGCCTGGTAGCGGGTCGCCCGCCGCGGCCGTGGCAGTATCGGGCGGGTGGACAGGCCAAACGACACCGCGATCGACTCCGCACGGGTACACGGCACGGTAGAGCGCATCTGGGACGGCGCGGTCCTGACCAGCCTCGCCGAACTGGTCGCCATCCCCGCGCTCTCCCCGATGTTCGACGAGGGCTGGGCGGCCGCCGGGCACCTCGACGCCGCCGTCGAGCACGTGCGGCGCTGGCTGGTGGCGCGGGAGATCGAGGGCGCGACCGCGGAGGTGCTCCGGCTGCCGGACAAGAGCCCGGTGCTGCTGTTCGACGTCCCGCCGGCGGGCGGGGCCCGGGCCGAAGCCGGCACGGTGCTGCTGTACGGCCACCTCGACAAGCAGCCCCCGGTCGGCGGCTGGGGCGAGGGGCTCGGCCCGTGGAACCCGGTCCTGCGCGACGGCCGGCTGTACGGACGGGGCGCGGCCGACGACGGCTACTCCGGCTACGCGGCGACGGCCGCGATCGAGGCGGTGCGCGAGGCCGGCGGCCCGCACGCGCGGTGCGTGGTGCTGCTGGAGACGAGCGAGGAGTCCGGCAGTCCCGACCTGCCCGCCTACCTGGAGCGCTACGCCGACCGGCTCGGTCCGGTGTCGCTGGTGGTGTGCCTGGACTCCGGTGGTCAGGACTACGAGCGGCTGTGGCTGACCACGTCGCTGCGCGGTCTGGCGTCGACGACGGTGACCGTGCAGGTGCTGGAGTCCGGGCAGCACTCCGGGACGGCGTCGGGGATCGTGCCGAGCTCGTTCCGGATCATGCGCATCCTGCTGGACCGGCTCGAGGACTCGGCGACCGGCCGGGTGCTGGTGGCGGAGATGCACGGCGAGGTCCCGGCGGAGCGGATGGCGGAGATCGAGAGCCTGGCCGCCCTCGCACCGGGCGCGGCCGGCGCCGCGTTCCCGCTGGTGGCGGGCATGAGCCCGGCGTCGGACGACGACGTCGAGCTGATGCTGAACAACTCGTGGCGGCCGACCCTGTCGGTGATCGGCGGGGCGGGCTTCCCGCTGCCCGCGGAGGCCGGCAACGTGCTGCGCACGGAGACGACGTTCACGCTGAGCTTCCGGCTGCCGCCGACCGCCGACCCGAAGGCGGCGCTCGCGGCGCTGGAGAAGACGCTGACCACGGACGTGCCCTACGGCGCGCACGTGGAGCTGTCCCGCTCGGAGGAGGGCCCGGGCTGGAACTCCCCGCCGATCGCCCCCTGGCTGCGGTCCACACTGGACTCGGTGAGCGAGAACGTGTTCGCCGGCAACCCGTGGCTGACGATCCGGCTGGGCGGCTCGATCCCGTTCATGGGCACCCTCGCCGACCACTACCCGCAGGCGCAGTTCGTGGTCACCGGCGCGCTGGCCCCGGACAGCAACGCCCACGTGCCGGACGAGTGGCTCAACGTGTCCCACGCGAAGCGCGTCACCGAGGCGGTCGCCCACATCCTGGCCGCCCACGCCCGCGCCTGACCGTCCACAGCTGCGTGACCGGCCGGCTGGACGTGGGGGCCGCTGTCTGCCGACTGATTCCCACCAGAGCGACGGCTCACGACACGCCAACTCGGGGCACCCCGAAGCAGAGGAGAGCCCTGTGGGCACGGTGGTCATGTACAGCTCGGTGTCGGTGGACGGTTTCGTCGCGGACGAGGACGACCAGCCCGGACCGCTGTTCGACTGGTTGACGGGCGGTGAGGTCCCGTTGGACGAAAGCGGCGAGTTGACGGTGTCGCAGACCTCCTACGATCACACCCGCTCGTACTGGGACCAGATCGGGGTGACCGTCGTCGGCCGCCACGTCTTCGACATGACGGACGGCTGGGGCGGGAAGCCTCCGGGTGGGATCGACCACGTGGTCGTGGTGACGCACCGGCCGGAGCCCGAGGGCTGGGACCCCGAGGCGCCGTTCCACTTCGTCGACGGCGTCGAGGCGGCCGTGGCCAGGGCGCAGGAGCTCGCGGGTGACCGCACGGTCGAGGTCGCCGCTGGCGACGTCGGTGGCCAGGTGCTTGCCGCGGGCCTGGTCGACGAGGTGCGCATGGATGTGGTGCCGGTGGTGTTCGGGTCCGGCAAACGCTACTTCGGGTCGGTCGACGCGCGGCACCTGCTGGAGGATCCGGACGTGGTGGTTCGGGGCAACCGGGTG
The DNA here is from genome assembly GCA_963727495.1 of uncultured Actinomycetota bacterium. GTDB lineage: Bacteria > Actinomycetota > Actinomycetes > Mycobacteriales > Pseudonocardiaceae > Actinophytocola. Next base: position 1,047,244 of record CAVSGQ010000006.1, read on the forward strand.
CTTCACCTGCGCTACCGGGTGCGCCGTTGACCGCGGGCTCGTGCGGAAAATCGGTGGTGGGCATCCGTAGCCTGGGGTCATGCGTGCCTGGTTTCGATGGTGAACTGAACTAGCCCCCCGCTTTCCGGCGACGTTGGTGGCGTCGCTGCTGCTCGTCGGTTTCGCCGACGAGACGGTGGCGTTCCTGCCCTACGGCGCCGTCGAGTCCATTCGCGAGGACGTCGGCATCAGCTACGTCCAGGCCGGCTTCCTGCTCGCGCTCTACCCGGGCATCGGGCTGCTCGCCACCCCGCTCGGCGTGGTCGTCGACTACGTCAGCCGCCGGGTGATGGCGGCCGCCGGCGGGATCGGGTACGGCGTCGGGCTCTGCCTGTTCGCCGCCGCGCGCGACTTCGGCACCCTGTTCGTCGCGGTCGTCCTCATGGGCCTGGCGGGCGACGCGCTCGTGCGGGCCGTCGAGGTGGCGCTGGTCGATGTCGCGGGCGACAGGATCGAGCCCGCGCTCGCCCGCTCGAACCTGCTCGGCGCGATCGGCGACCTGGTCGGCCCGCTCCTGCTGGCCGCGGCACTCGGCACCGGTCTCGGCTGGCGCGCGGCCTTCTGGGCGGCCGCCGCGATGATGCTCGGCTACGGCCTGCTGCTCGCCACCCAGCCCCTGCCACCCCCCGCCGCCGGCGGCGGCGACGAGGACGAGGAACGCCGGCCGTGGCGCACCTTCCTCGAGGTCGCCCGCGACCGCCGGGTGCTCGTGGCCGGCCTGTTCGTCGCGCTCATCGTGGCCTTCGACGACACGTTCGTCGGCTTCGCCGTCGCGTTCCTGACCACCGACCGCGGGCTGACCCCGGCCGTGGCCACCCTCGCCGCGGGCGCCGGCATGGTGGGCGGCATCGCGGCCGCCGGATGGGCGAGCCGCACGAGCCGGCGCCGGGTCGGCCTGCGCTCGTGCGCCGTGCTGCTGCTCGCCGGCATCCTGCTGCTCCTGCTGGTGCCGAACGTCGTGGCCGCGGCGGTGGGCACCGCGGCGGTCGGCGCGGCGGTGAACCTCGCGTGGATCATCGTGCAGGCCGGGTACATGACGCTGCGGCCGGGCCAGGCGGGCACCACGTCGGCGGTCGCGGAGGCGGTGGGCAACGTGGGCGTGCTGACGCCGCTCGCGATCGGCGTGATCGCCGACCACCAGGGGCTCACCGCCGCGATGGCGCTCTACGTCGTGATCGCGGTCGTGTTCCTGGCCTCGACCCGCCGGTCAGCGGATCGTGCGCCGTAGCTCGTCGAGCTTGGCGGCGAGCACCCGCGGGGTGGCGGGCACCGCGGTGACGGCCCGCTCGCCGCGGCCCAGCGTCGGGTGGATGACCCACCGCCCGGAGAGCACGTCGAGCACGGTGAGCCACTCCGCCGACCGGCGCCGCACCCCGGTGCGGTCGCGCGCGGCGGCGTACAGCTTCGCCCCGCCGAGCCGCGGCTCGTGCAGCAGGACGTCCAGCCGCCGGGCCGCGTCCGACCGCCCGGACCCCGACCGCCGCATGATCGAGTCCGGCCGGCGGCCTGCCCGCCTGCCGAGCTCGGTGGCCGGCAGCGACACCGGCTCCCCGGTCCCCGCCCGCATGTCCGGCAGCCGCCGCACCAGGTCTTCGACGAGCCGGTCCGGGTCGGCGGCCTCGAACCGCACCCGGTCCCCGGTCCGGACGACCGCGACGCCCCGCCGCCCCAGCGAGGCGACGAGCACCGCGTAGCGCTCGGCGCCGTCGACCCATCCGTAGAACTCGGTGCCGCAGCGCTGCACGAGCGACAGCGTGTGGACGAACTCGCGCAGCGCGTCCCGGTCCCCGAGCCCGGCCCCCGCGAGCTCCTTGCGCAGCTCGTCGGCGGCCTGGTCGGCGAACCGGTGCGAGACGTACCGCTCACCGCCGGCGAAGATCGCGTGCGGGTCACCCAGGTTCTCCCGCCGCAGCAGGCTCATCAGCGGCAGCACCGACAGCTCGACCACGCGTCCCCCGCGCATCGTGTCCCCCGTCATCGGCCTAGTCCTCGTACTCGTCGTCCCCGATGACCTGCGGCGCGGTGAGCACGTCGCTGCCGAAGACGCCCTCGGCGTCCTCCTCGATCAGGACCTTCCGCTCGTGCTCGCCGTCCTCGTCACCCTTGCCGCGCCCGGCGCCCATCGCGCCCGCCGGGGTGCCGCCGCGGGCCCCGGACGCGGCGGGCCCGCCACGCCGCGTCACGGCCTCCTCGGCCGCCGGTGCGCCGGCACCCACGCCCGGCCCGGCGCCCCGCGGTCCCGGCCCGCCGGCCCCGCGCGACCCGCCGCCCGGCCCACCGGTTCCGGGTCCGCCCGGCCCACCGCCGCCACGACCCCCGGACCCGCCGGCGCCCGATCCGCCGGACATCCGGATCCCGGGACCGCCGCCCGGGAACCCACCCGCCGGCCCGGCACCGAGCCCGCCGCCCGGCGCGGTTCGGTCCGGCAGGCCGCCCTGCCGGGCCGCCGGGCCCTGCGGGAACGCCCCGCCGACCTCGCTGGGACTCGTCCGCCCGGTCCCCGGCGCACCTCCGGACGCGGTCCCACCGGCCGGTGACCCGCCGGGGCCGTCCACACCGCCGGCGCCGCCCGACGCGCCCGGTCCACCGGGGCCGCCCGGTCCACCGGAGCCGCCCGGTCCACCGGAGCCGCCCGGCCCACCCGGAGTCCCCGGTCCGCCAGATCTCCCGGGCCCGCCGTCCCCGGGCCCGGAGTCGCGACCGGTGTCACCGTCCGTGTCCCCACCGGGCGACTTCACCGAGACGGTGCCGCCGGAATGGCTGATCGTCGAGTACTCCCGGGGCATGTTCGTCTCGTTGTACCGGCTGGCGTCGTCGTAGCCGTGAAAGACGTCGATGTTGTGCTGTGCGTCGTTCTGGTAGGCCGTGATCTCCCGGTCCAGGTCGGTCTCGAACGGGATGGCCGCGTTGACGATGTCGTTCTCCGGCGGGTGCGGCGGCACCGGCCGCACGCTGTTCGCCGCGTCGTGGAACGACCCGCTCTGCCTGCTCAGCAGGTCCTGGGAGGTGTTCAGCTTGTCCGCCCCGGCCAGCGCGGCGGCCGCCAGCGGCCGCGCGGCGCCGAACGCCGCGTCACTCGCCTCGCCCTGCCACCCGATCCGGATCTTCTCGCCGAGCTTGCGGATCATCTGCGCCCGGTCGTCCTCCCGCTCCCACTCCGATCGGGTGGCGTCCTGCGCCGCGTCGAGCAGCGGGGAGCCGGGCCCGCCGGTGAGCTGCTCGTAGATCTCGTGCGGGGTCAGGCCCCAGAAGCCCTCCGGCATTTCAGCCCCCTTGCTTCATGGTCCGCAGCGCCATCCCGGCCACCTGCGCGGCGACCTCACACGGGTCCTTCTTCCTCACGTTGGCCCGCGACAGCTGGACGATCGTCTCGAACGCGACCTCGTCGGACACGCCGACGATCACCTTGCACACGCCCTTGTCCCGGTCGTCGACGATGTCGCGGATGATCGCGGGGTAGCCCTCGATGGGCGCCAGCTCATCGAAGTAGGCCCACTTGCCCTTCTTGTTCGCCAGGTACAGGGCGCTCAGTCCGCGCGGGTCACGATCCAGGAACGTGACGTCCGCCTCGCCGCGCGTCTGCGAGTTGAACCATTCGCAGCCCTTTCCCAGGGTGCTGTCGTGCGGTTCGCCCGCGGAACCGACGTTGAGCTCCTGCGACTGGGCCGGGGTGAGGGCCCGGCACGGGTCCTGCTGGAACAGCGTGGTGTCGAGCGGGTCGCGGACCGCCGGGGCGCCGTCGGTGGGGAGATCATCACCGTCCGGGTCGGCCGACCCCGACGACGGAGGCGAGCCGGTCGTGTCTCTCACGGTCGTGGCCGGGCCCGGTTCCCCCTGGCTCGTCGTCGTGCAGGCGGCCGTCAGGACCGCGCACAGCAGGGCCAGCAGGAGGGCCGGTGGGCGAACACGCATGGTCAGATCCCCGCCTGCGGCCCGGACTTGTCGATGGCCGCGACGTTCCGGTGCTCGACGCCGAGGTAGTCGTCGAGCGCGTTCTGGAACAGCTGGGCCTGCTGGAGGCAGTAGTCGCCGTTCTGCTGGAGGTAGGCGAGGTACGAGCGCCCCGACGCGTTCGCCGCCTCCGCGTGCGCCTGGCTGGCGAAGTCCAGTCCCGGTCCCTCCACCTGTGCCATGTACGCCGCGTCGTTCACCGACTTCTGGTACGTCCGGGCCAGGTCGAGCCAGTCGGTGACCAGGCCGCGGAGGGTGTCCTCGTCGAAGGCGAAGCTGCCGCCGGTGACGGTGCCCTCGGCGTGCCCGGTGAAGAAGCCGCCCAGCTCGGCGCGGATGTCGTCGCGGTGTGCCTGTCCGTCCATCTCCCCGTCCCCCACAGCAGCCGGTGACCCGCGGGCTGCGTTCGGTAGCTGAGGGTACGCCATCCCACCGTCCCGGGGTGGCCGCTTCGGGCCCTCGACCGGGTGGCATCGACGGGGCCGAGCGGGGCTCGAGCCGGGCGTTGCCATGATGGTGGGCATGAGTGCGCGCGGCGCCGAGTGGGACAGGCTGGCCGGCTCGGCGGAGATGTCCTCGCCGTGGCGGCTCTGGGGGCCGTACCTCGCCGCGCGGCAGTGGGGGACGGTCCGGGAGGACTACTCGGCCCACGGCGACGCCTGGGGGTACTTCACCTTCGACCAGGCCCGCACCCGCGCCTACCGGTGGGGCGAGGACGGCATCGCCGGCATCTGCGACCGGCACGGGTTCCTCAATCTCGCCGTCGCCCTGTGGAACGGCGAGGACGACATCCTCAAGGAGCGCTACTTCGGCCTGACCAACGGCGAGGGCAACCACGGCGAGGACGTCAAGGAGTACTGGTGGGTCCTCGACGGCACTCCCACCCACTCCTACATGCGCACCGTCTACCGCTACCCGCAACAGGCGTTCCCCTACGCCCAGCTGCGCGAGCTGGCCCGGCAGGCCGGCCGCCACGAGCGCGAGCCGGAGCTCGCCGACACCGGCGTGCTCGCCGAGAACCGGTTCTTCGACGTCACCGTCACCTACGCCAAGGCGGGCCCGGACGACATCTGCGTCGACATCACCGCCACCAACCACGGCCCCGAGCCCCGGCCGCTGCACCTGCTGCCGCAGCTGTGGTTCCGCAACACCTGGTCCTGGGGCCGCGACGCCCGCCGGCCCGCGCTCATCGCCTCCACCGCCAAGGGATGGGCCCGGGTGGTCGCCGAGCACTCCCGCCTCGGCCGCTACACGCTGCACGCGAGCGGCAGCCCCACGATGCTCGTCACCGACAACGAGACCGACGAGATCGCGCTGTTCGGCCGCGGCCGCAACCCCAGCCGCTACACCAAGGGCGGCTTCGACGACCTGCTCGTCCGCGGCGACCCGGACGCCTGCCAGGTCGTCGAGCCCGGCACCGCCTCGCAGCCGGGCACGAAGGCCGCCGCCTGGTACCACTTCGACGCCGTCGAGCCCGGCGGGTCCCGCAATGTCCAACTGCGACTCATCGCCGGCAACGGGCACGGCCGCGCGTTCGGCCGGACCTTCCGCACCGCGATGGAGCAGCGCCGCAAGGAGGCCGACGAGTTCTACGACGGGGTCATCACGGCCACCGCACCGGAGGAACGCGACGTCGCCCGGCGCGCCTACGCCGGTCTGCTGTGGACGAAGCAGGTCTACCGGTTCCGGCTGCGGCACTGGCTCGAGGGCGACCCCGCCAACCCGCCGTCACCACACGAACGCCGGCTGCCCGGCGCTCGCAACCAGCACTGGCGCCACCTCGACGTCGCCGACGTCATCTCCATGCCCGACGAGTGGGAGTACCCCTGGTTCGCCGCCTGGGACCTCGCCTTCCACATGGTCCCCTTCGCCACCGTCGACCCGGCCTTCGCCAAGGACCAGCTGCTGTTGCTGTGCCGGGAGTGGCTGATGCACCCCGACGGCCAGCTGCCCGCCTACGAGTGGGAGTTCGGCGACGTCAACCCGCCCGTGCACGCCTGGGCCGCGCTGCAGGTCTACCGCTCGGAGAAGCGGCCCGACCGGGTCTTCCTCGCCCGGGTGTTCCACAAGCTGCTGCTCAACTTCTCCTGGTGGGTCAACCGCAAGGACCCCGAGGGCAACTACCTGTTCGAGGGCGGCTTCCTCGGCATGGACAACATCGGCCCGGTCAACCGCTCCGAACAGCTCGGCGAGGGCTGGCGCTTCGAGCAGTCCGACGCCACCTCCTGGATGGCCACCTACGCCCTGCACCTGATGCAGATGGCGCTCGAGCTCGCCCGCCACGACGAGGCCTACGAGGACGTCGCCACGAAGTTCGTCGAGCACTTCCTGTCCATCGCCCAGGTCTCCGCGCAGTTCGGCTCCGCCTCGCGCGGCATCTGGGACGAGGAGGACGGCTTCTGCTACGACCTGGTCTCGCGCACCCACGGCGACGGCAGCGTGGAGTCGATGCCGGTCCGGGTGCGCTCGATGGTCGGGCTCATCCCGCTGCTCGCCTCCGCCGTGCTCGAGCCGTGGGTGTTCACCGAGCTGCCGCACTTCGCCGCGCGGCTCAACTACCTGCTCCACCACCAGCCGGAGTTCGGCCAGTTCATCAGCTGGCGCACCGAGGGTGACCGGCGCGCGCTGCTGTCGCTGCTCGACGAGGGCAAGCTGCGCCGGGTCCTGTCCCGCATGCTCGACGAGGCCGAGTTCCTCTCCCCGCACGGCATCCGCTCCATGTCCGCCGCGCACCGCGACGGCCTGCACGTCGAGGTCGCCGGCCGGCACCACTGGGTCGGCTACGAGCCCGGCGAGTCGCGCACCCCGATGTTCGGCGGCAACTCCAACTGGCGCGGCCCGGTCTGGTTCCCCACCAACGGGCTGCTGGTCCAGGCGCTGCACACGATCGACTCGTTCCACGGCGAGGACCTCACCGTCGAGCTGCCCACCGGCTCGGGCCGGCAGGTGACGCTCGGCGCCGCGGGCCGCGAGCTGTCCCGCCGGCTCGCCGCGTTGTTCCTGCCGGGACCGGACGGGCGAAGACCCGCGGACGGCAAGCGGGTCGAGTCCGGCGACTCTCCGCTGTGGGCCGGCCACGTCACGTTCAGTGAGTACTTCGACGGTGACACGGGAGAGGGGCTCGGCGCGACCCACCAGACGGGATGGACCGCGCTGGTCGCCGTGCTCCTCTCGGGCTGGCCCGGCCGGAACAGGACATGGTGACCCGTCCGTAACATGCTGATGCTGTCCGCCGTGCACCACCGATGGCAGGATGCGCTGAACTCAGACCGTAAGGCTCGAGGGAGTGACGAAGTGTCCCGACGTACCCGACTGTCCGTTCTCACCGCGCTGTGCGCGGCGAGCCTGCTCGCCGCGGGCTGCGGCGCGACCACCGACAAGCCGCAGAGCGACAACGGCGGCGGTGGCGGTGGCGGCGGGAACGAGTGCACCCCCGGCGAGGTCTCCGACGTGCCCGACCCCTCGCCGCTCGAAGTCGACGTGCCGGCCGACGACGCGCTGGCCAAGATGGTGCCCGCCAAGGTGAAGGCGGACGGCAAGATCATCGCCGCGGCGGACGCCTCCTACGCGCCCAACGAGTTCACCGAGGAGGGCTCCGACGAGATCGTCGGCATGGACGTCGACCTCGGCAAGGCGATCGGCAAGGTCCTCGGCGTCGAGGTCCAGTTCGTCAACGCCTCCTTCGACGGCATCCTCGCCGGCCTCAACGCCGGCCGCTACGAGATCGGCATGTCGTCGTTCACCGACACCAAGGAGCGCGAGCAGACCGTCGACTTCGTGACCTACCTCGAGGCGGGCACGTCGACCATGGTCCGCAAGTGCAACCCGAAGGGCATCAACTCCATCGAGGACCTCTGCGGCAAGGCGGTCGGCGCGGAGAACGGCACCGTGCAGCTCGACCAGCTGACCAAGGAGGACGCCGAGGGCTCGATCGTCAAGGTGTGCGCGAACGCGGGCAAGGAGCCGCCGAAGGGGCAGGGCTTCCCGAAGCAGACCGACGTCAACGCGGCGCTGCAGGCCAACCGGATCGACGCGTACCTCGCGGACACCCCGGTGGTGAACTACGCGGTGAAGAAGACCGGTGACGCGTTCGAGAAGACCGGCGAGGACACCGACGCCGCGCCGTACGGCATCGCGATCCCGAAGAACGCGCCGGGCATGAAGGAAGCCGTGCAGGGCGCCGTGCAGCAGCTGATCAGCGACGGCGCCTACCAGAAGATCCTCGACAACTGGGGCAGCACCGGCGGCATCGACGAGTCCAAGATCAACGGAGCGGTCTACTGAGCATGACCGACGGTCCGGACCGGACGGCGGAGACCGAGGTCACGACCCCGGCCGGGGAGACGTCCGAGGACGCGGCGCGGACCCCGCCGGAGCAGATAGTCGCGGTGCCGGTCCGCCACCCGGGGCGGTGGGTGGCGGCCGGCGTCCTGCTGGTGCTGGCCGCCATGCTGGTGCACAGCCTGCTGACCAACCCGGCCTGGCGCTGGGACGTGGTCTGGCAGTTCATGTTCTCCAGCCGGGTGCTGTCCGGCCTGTGGCTGACCATCGAGCTGACCCTGCTGGCGATGGTCATCGGCATCGTGCTGGGCGTCATCATCGCGGTGATGCGGCTGTCGCCGAACCCGATCGTCTCCACGATCGCCTGGCTCTACGCCTGGTTCTTCCGCGGCACGCCGGTGCTGGTGCAGGTCATCTTCTGGTCGTTCATCGCGATCCTGTACCCGATCATCTCGATCGGGATCCCGTTCGGGCCGGAGTTCGTGTACTTCGACTCGAACCTGCTGATCCCGATCTTCGTGGGCGCGGTGCTCGGCTTCGGGCTGAACGAGGCCGCCTACATGTCCGAGATCGTCCGCGCCGGCATCCTGTCGGTGGACTCCGGGCAGACGGAGGCGGCCGAGGCGCTCGGCATGAACCGGCTGAGGATCCTGCGCCGGATCGTGCTGCCGCAGGCCATGCGGGTGATCATCCCGCCGACCGGCAACGAGACGATCTCGATGCTCAAGACCACCTCGCTCGTCAGCGTCATCGCGGTCGGCGACCTGTTCACCCAGGTCCAGCTGATCTACGGCGGCAACCTGCAGCAGATTCCGCTGCTGGTGGTGGCGAGCATCTGGTACCTGGTGCTGACCTCGCTGCTGTCGATCGTCCAGTACTTCATCGAACGCCGGTACTCGCGCGGCGCGGTGCCCGCCCGCCAGGGCGGGCTGTTCGGGTTCGGCCGGCCGAAATCGGGGATGGCATGACCGAACCGGTACCCATGGTCAAGTCCGAGGGCGTGCACAAGTACTTCGGCCGCCTCGAGGTGCTCAAGGGCATCGACCTGCAGGTGATGCCCGGCGAGGTGATGTGCGTGATCGGCCCCTCCGGGTCGGGCAAGTCCACGTTCCTGCGCTGCATCAACCACCTGGAGAAGCTCACCGCCGGCAAGCTGTGGGTCGACGGCGAGCTGGTCGGCTACCGGCAGAAGGGCGACAAGCTCTACGAGCTGCGCGATCGCGAGGTGGCCGCGAAGCGGCGCGAGATCGGCATGGTCTTCCAGCGGTTCAACCTGTTCCCGCACATGACCGCGTGCGAGAACGTGATGGAGGCGCCGATCCAGGTGCGCGGCGAGTCGAAGTCGTCGGCCCGGCAGCGGGCGCTCGCGATGCTGGAGCGCGTCGGCCTGGCGGAGAAGGCCAAGGCCTACCCGCGCGAGCTGTCCGGCGGCCAGCAGCAGCGGGTCGCGATCGCCCGGGCGCTGGCGATGGAGCCGAAGCTGATGCTGTTCGACGAACCCACCTCGGCGCTGGACCCCGAGCTGGTCGGCGAGGTGCTCACCGCCATGCGCGGGCTGGCCGACGACGGTATGACGATGATCGTGGTGACCCACGAGATGGGCTTCGCCCGCGAGGTCGGCGACACGCTGGTGTTCATGGACGGCGGCGTGGTGGTCGAGCAGGGTGCGCCGCGGGAGGTGCTGGCCGCCCCGCAGCACGAGCGCACGAAGTCCTTCCTGGGCAAGGTTCTGCACTAGGGACCGGTCCCGGGCCGGCCGGGTGAGCATGGTGCGACGGCGCGCGGTCGTGGTGGAACCGCGCGTGACCATGGTTCGTCCCACCGGGCGGACCTTTCTCGCGCACCGGGGGATTCGATGACCGACGATGACCGGTCCGGCCGCTGGCTGGACCCGTTCGACCCGCAGCCACCCGGCTGGGCGACGGTGCGGGCGGAGGACATCGTCCGGCAGATCTTCGAGTTCGAGCCGGGCACCGGTGGTCGGATCCGGCGCCGTGCCACCACCCCGCCGGTGCTGCGGTTCACCGACAGCTATGTGGTGGGCGTGGTCGACCTCCGTGCGGTGGAGTTCCCGCACCTGCTGGAGTTCGTCCGCTGCCGCTTCGACTCCCCGCCGGACGTGCGCCAGACCAAGCTCGCCGGCTGCGAGTTCTACGAGTGCTGGCTGCCCGGCCTGGAGGCGCACAACCTCTACAGCGACAACGACGTCCGGCTCATCGGCGGCACCCGGGTACGCGGCCGGGTCGACCTCACCGACGCCGAGATCTCCGGCTCGCTGGAGCTCACCGGGTCCCGGCTGGACAACCCGGGCGGCTATGCCCTGCACGCCGACCGCCTCCAGCTCGACGGCGCGCTGCTCGCCGCGAACATCGAGGTGACCGGCCAGTTGCGGATGCCGGGCCTGCGCTCCGGCGGCAACGTCAACCTGGCCGGCGCCACGCTGCACAACCCGGACGACTTCGCCCTGGACGGCAACGGGGTGCACATCGGCGGGAACCTGCAGTGCGTGCCGACCCCGAAGCGCCGGTTCACCTCGGAGGGCTGGCTGTACCTGCCGAGCGCGCGGATCGACAGCGACTTCTCGCTGCGCGGCGCGAAGCTGGTGCCGGCGACGGTGGACAGCAGCCGGGTCAACGGCCACGAGCGGTTCTACGACCCGCGCGTCTCGCTCATCGCCGACCGGTTCCAGGTGTCCGGCAACGTCGACCTCGACCAGGGCTTCGAGTCGACCGGCACGATCCGCATGGTCAACGCGCGGATCGGCGGCTCGATGCGGCTCACCGGCGCGCGGATCGACCTGTCGGAGGGCAGGGAGCCGTTCGCGGAGCTGACCGGCAAGCCCGCGCCCGGTCCGTACGGCTACCGCGCGCTGCACCTCGACGGCTCGCAGATCGACGGCGGCATCGACGCCCGCGACGCGCGGATCGCCGGCCAGCTGCGGGTGGTCGACGTGTCCGCGCGGGGCAGCGTGATCCTCGACGGCGCGGTGCTGTGCAACCGCAACGGCGACGTGGTGGAGGGCCGGCGGTTCACCACCGGCGGCAACCTCGACGCGCGCGGGGTCAGCGTGTTCGGCTCGGTGCTGCTGCCCGAGGCCGGCATCGGTGCGAACCTCGACCTGCGTGCCAGCCGGTTCGTCGACCCCGGCCGGTACCGGCGGGACCGCTCCCGCAAGCCGTCGGTGGACCTGCGGTCCGCGCAGATCGGCCGGGACCTGGTGTGCGCGGTCGGCGAGCGGGAGCACCAGGCGTTCTCCGCGCACGGCGAGATCCGCATCCGGCGCGCGGAGGTCGGCCGGCAGACCAACTTCCAGGGCGCGGAGGTCGGTTCCAGCCTCAACGCCACGGCGATCAACGCGTTCGCGCTGGTGACCCAGGAGCTGCGGCTGGACGTGGCGGTGGCGCCGCGGGGCAAGGTCAACCTCCGGCACGCGCGGTGCGCCTCGCTGCTCGACAACGACACGTTCTGGGACGCCACCGGCCACATCGAGCTCGACGACTTCCGCTACGACGCGCTCGCCACCCCGATCGAGCTGGACGACGACGCGCAGATCGTCCGGCGGCTGCGCCTGCTGCGCACGGCGATGGGCGGTGGCTACCGGCCGGGCCCGTACGACCAGTTCGCCGCGATGCTGCGCGCGAGCGGCAACGAGGAGCACGCGTCGACGGTGCTGATCGCCAAGCAGCGGTGGCGGTACAACGCGCTGGCCGAGGGCTACCGGGTGCTGGGGCCGGTGGTGCGGGTGTGGAGCTGGCTGCAGCGCTACGTGGTCGGCTACGGCTACAAGCCGATGCGGGCGTTGCTGTCGCTGGCCCTGCTGCTGGTGCTGGGCACGGTCTGGTTCGCGCTGCACCCGGCCCCGGTGGAGGCCAACGCGGACGACCACCTGGTGTGGAACCCGGTGCTGTTCACCATCGACCAGCTGGTGCCGATCGTCGACTTCGGCCACAAGAACCGCTGGCACCTCACCGGCGCGTCGCAGTGGGTCGCGGCCGGCCTGATCGCCGCCGGCTGGATCCTGGCGACCACCGTCGCCGCCGGCCTGACCCGCATGCTGCGCCGCTCCAGCTAGTCCCGTGGTGGATCTCCGCCGGCACCCGTCCGGCGGTCTCCGAGCGGGAACGGGGAATGGCGATCTTAGATCAGTCGATCTAAAATCAGATCATGCGATCGAAACGCCCGGCGACCTTCACCGAGCGCGCGCGGCGGGCGCAGATCGTGGAGAGCGCGATCGAGGTGGTGGCCGAGCTCGGCTACGCCCAGACGTCGATCCGCAGGATCGCGGAGCGGGTGGGGGTCGCGATGAGCGTCGTGCTGTACCACTTCGCGAACAAGGACGAGCTGGTCGGCGCCGTCGTCACGCGGGCCTACCGGTCGGCGGTGGCGACGGTCGTGCCGCCGGTGGAGGCCGAGACGACGGCCGCGGGCAGGTTGCGCGCCTTCATCCGGGCGAACGCGGCGTTCCTCGCCGCGCACACGACGCAGTACATGGCGCTGCTGGACATCGGGCTGAACTACCGGTCGGCCGACGGCGGGCGGCTCGACCAGCTGGAGATCGATCCCGCCCTGCTCGCCGACCTGGCGAAGCTGGACCTGGAGGCCATCCTGCGCGGCGGGCTGGACAGCGGCGAGTTCCGATCGATGAACACGCGCCACGTCGCCGTCGCGGTCCAGGGCGCGCTCAACGGCGCGGTGCTCGAGGTCGCCCGGGACCGGGAGTTCGACGTGCTCGGCTACGCCGAGGAGCTGGTGACCCTGTTCGACACGGCGACGAGGAGGCCCTGATGGCCACGGTGGTGATCGCGGCGTTCGGCACGCGGGGTGACGTGGCCCCGCTGACGGGGATCGGCCGGCGCCTCGAGCAGGCGGGGCACAAGGTGGTGCTGTCCGCACCGTCCGAGTTCGGCGAGCTGATCGCCGGGTGCGGCCTGCGGTGCGTGCCGCACGACGTGGACCTCGGCATCGACGTCGACCTCTCGGACGTGAACCCGCGCAAGGCCGCCATGCGGTTCCTGTCCCCGAGCGGGATGCGCGCGACCGGCGAGGCGCTGCTGTCCGCGCTGCGCGACGAGCCCGCCGACATGCTGGTGCTCTCGCCGTTCGCCGAGCTCGCCGGGCACCCGCTGGCCGAGGCCCGGGGCATCCCCAGCCTGGGCGTCCGGCTCCAGCCGCTGTCCACCACCGGGCGGCACCCGCCGGCCATCCTCGGCGCGTGGTCGGCGGGACCGGTGCTCAACCGCACCGCCGGGCGCCTGGCCACCGCGGCCGTCGACCGGGTGTACTCGGGCACCGTCGCCGCGTTCCGCGACCGGCTGGGGCTGCCCCGGATGTCCGCGCGGGCGGCGCGGCGGCGCCGCACCGAGGCCGGGTGGCCGATCCTGCACGGGTTCTCGCCCGGCGTCGTCCCGCGCCCGCGGGACTGGCGGCCCGGCCTGGAGGTCGTGGGCTACTGGTGGCCGCCCCGGCCCCTGGGCTGGCAGCCCCCCGGGGAGCTCGTGTCCTTCCTCGAGGCCGGCGCCCCGCCGGTGTTCCTGAGCCGGGGCAGCGTCGTGATGACCAGGGCGGAGTCCGTGCGGCTGGCGGAGCTGGTCGGCCCGGCGCTGCGGGCGGCCGGGGTGCGCGGCGTGGTCCAGGCCGGCTGGGCCGGCCTGGACGCCGGCTCCGAGGACATCCTGACGATCGGCGACGTCCCGCACGACTGGCTGTTCGGCAAGGTGGCCGCGGTCGCGCACGCCTGCGGGGCCGGGACTACCGCGGCCGGCCTGCGGGCGGGGGTGCCGGCGATCCCGATTCCCGAGCCCGTCGGTGACCAGCCGTTCTGGGCCCGCCGCCTGCGCGAGCTCGGCGTCGGTCCGCCGCCGCTGTCCCGCCGCCGGCTGACCGTCGAGCGCCTCGCCACCGCCGTCGACGCCGCGCTCACCGAGCCCTCCTACCGGGCCGGCGCCGAGCGGCTGGCGGCGCGCATCGCCGGGGAGGACGGCGCGGGAGAGGTGGTCGCCGCGGTCGAGCGGCTCCTGCGCTGACGGGTGGAAGGGCCGTCGGTGCCGACGGTTACCATGCCTCGGTGCCCGAACTCAAACTCGAGATTCAGATGCTGCACGACCGGGTTCTCGTGCGCCTGACTCCCGAGGAGGGGGAGCGGCGCAGCAGCGGTGGCATCGTCATCCCGGCGACGGCGCAGATGGCGAGGCGGCTGGCGTGGGGCGACGTGCTCGGCGCCGGCACCAACGTCCGGAACGTGAAGGTCGGCGACCGGGTGCTGTTCAACCCGGACGACCAGCTCGAGGTCGAGGTCAAGGGGCAGACCTACCTGGTGATCCGGGAGCGGGACCTGCACGCGATCGCCAGCGAGCGCACCGAGCACGGCACAGGTTTGTACCTGTAAGGGGAAGGGCGACCCGTGGACTACCAGTGGCCGACGTCGCACGCCGAGCAGACCGACGTCCTCATGCCGGTGCGCCCCGCCCCCGTGCCCGGGTCCGCGACCACGCCGATCACCCCGCCCCCGCCCACGCCGCCGACCGGTGACGAGCCGACCGTCAAGATCAAGCGGCCCGGGGGCGGCCGCAAGCCGGGCCTGCGTACGGCGGGGATCGTGGCCGGCGCGGTGTTCGGCGCGCTCGCCGTGCTCTACACCGTCGACCTGCTGCTCAGCAGCGGCGACGTGCCGCGCGGGGTCACCGTCGCCGGCGTGGACATCGGCGGCGAGTCGCGCGTGGACGCCGAGCAGGCGCTGCGCGACGCCATCGAACCGCGCCTCACCGAGCCGGTCGACGTCGCGATCGGCGACGAGTCCGCCCGCGTCGACCCGGTGAAGGCCGGCCTGACCATCGACTGGCAGGGCACCCTCGACCGCGCGGGCGACCAGCCGCTGAACCCGATCACCCGGCTCACCTCGCTGTTCACCAGCCGCGAGGTCGGCGTCGCCACCACCGCCGACAACGCCGCGCTCACCGCCGCCGTCGAGGCGCTGCGGGTGAAGACCGACCGCGCGCCGGCGGAGGGCGGCATCAGGTTCGACGGCGTGACCCCGGTCGCCGTCGAGCCGAAGGAGGGCCTGCACCTCGACGCCCCCGGGGCGCGCCGGGCGCTGATCGACGGCTGGGCCACCGGCGACACCGTCGATCTGCCGGTCGACACGACCCCGGTGAAGACCACCCACGAGGGCGTGCGGCGGGCGCTCGACGAGATCGCCACCCCCGCGGTCTCCGGCCCGGTCGTCGTGCACGGCAAGGGCAAGGACGCGCGGCTCGAGCCGCCGGCCATCGCCCGAGCGCTCACGTTCTCCCCGGACGGCAAGGGCAGGCTGACCGCGAAGATCAACCACAAGAAGGTCGTCGGCGCGCTGCGCCCGCAGCTCGCCTCCACCGAGGTCGAGGGCAAGGACGCGCAGATCGTGTTCGGCAGCGGCGCGCCGACCATCGAGCCGTCGGTGAACGGCGAGGGCGTGAACTGGAAGAAGAGCCTGAACCCGCTGCTCGACGTGCTGAGGAAGACCCGGGACCGGGAGCTCACCGCCACCTACGCGGCCAAGCCGGCGAAGGTGACCACCGACGCGGCCAAGAAGCTGGGCATCAAGGAGGTCATCGGGGAGTTCACCACCGGCGGCTTCGCGAGCGACTCCGGCGTCAACATCCGCACCGTGGCCGATGAGGTCGACGGCGCGATCGTCAAGCCCGGCGACACCTTCAGCCTCAACGGCCACACCGGACCGCGGACCGCCGCGCAGGGGTACGTCGAGGCCGGCGTCATCGAGAACGGCGCGCCGAGCCGCGAGGTCGGCGGCGGCATCTCGCAGTTCGCCACCACCCTCTACAACGCCGCGTACTTCGCCGCGATGACCGACGCGGGGCACCGGGAGCACAGCTACTACATCAGCCGCTACCCGGCGGCCCGCGAGGCGACGGTGTTCCAGAACCCCGACGGCAGCAGCGTGATCGACCTGAAGTTCACCAACCAGTCGCCGACCGGGATCGCCATCCAGACGATCTGGACGCCCAGCTCGATCACGGTGAAGATCTGGGGCACCAAGCACTTCGAGGTCGAGTCGGTCACCGGCGACCGGACGAACTTCACCGAGCCGGAGACCAAGCAGGGTCCGGCGGAGAACTGCCACCCGAGCACCGGCGGCCAGGGCTTCACCACCAGCGACACCCGCATCATCCGGGACGCGAAGACCGGCGCGGAGGTCAGCCGCAAGACCCGCACTGTCCGCTACAACTCGCACCCCAAGATCGTCTGCGGCAAACCGCCGGCCACGTGACGCGACGAGGCCCCCGGCGCGCGCCGGGGGCCTCTCGTCGGGTGGGGTCAGGCCCGCGTTCGGGATCGACCGTAGAGCGACGTCGCGAGCACCACCGCGATGGCCGCCACGACGACCTGGAAGATGTGCCGGATCCAGTCGATGCCCTCGGTGTGGCGCACGCCCACCGCCGAGGCCAGCCAGTTGCCGACCAGCGCGCCGACGATGCCGGCGAGGATGGTCAACCAGAACGGAATCGGCTGGCGTCCGGGGGCGACGAGCCGCCCGAGAATGCCCAGCACGATCCCCGCGATGAGTAAGCCGATAATCGAGCCGACGGACCACATGGCCGCTCCCTCAGCGAATGGAATGGTGACCCCGGAGTACCACGGAACCGGGGTCACCACACCTGGCCGACGGTCACGATCAGAACGCGGCCTCGTCCAGCTCCATCAGCGCGTTGTCGGCGGACTCGACGATCCGGCGGCGGGCGGACAGCTCGGGCAGCACGGTGCGCGCGAAGAAGGACGCGGCGGCGATCTTGCCTTCGTAGAACGCCTTGTCCTTGCCCGTGGCACCGGAGTCCAGCGCCGCGATCGCGACCTCGGCCTGCCGCTGCAGCAGCCACCCGACCAGGAGGTCACCGGCGGCCATCAGCAGCCGCACGCTGTGCTGGCCGACCTTGTAGACGCTCTGCGGGTCGTTCTGCGATCCGGTCAGGTAGCCGATCATCGCGCCGACCATGCCCTGCACGTCCTCGAGCGCCTGCTTGAGCAGCGCTCGCTCCTCCTTGAGCCGGCCGTTGCCGCTCTCCGCCTCGATGAACGCGGTGATCTCGCCGGCCAGGTGGGTCAGCGCCGCGCCCTTGTCCCGCACGATCTTGCGGAAGAAGAAGTCCAGCGACTGGATGGCCGTGGTGCCCTCGTACAGCGAGTCGATCTTCGAGTCGCGGATGTACTGCTCGATCGGGTAGTCCTGCAGGAAGCCGGAGCCGCCGAGCGTCTGCAGCGACTGCGCGAGCTGCTCGTAGGCGCGCTCGGAGCCGACGCCCTTGACGATCGGCAGCAGCAGGTCGTTCACCCGCGCGGCCAGCTCCCGCGACTCCTCGTCGCCCTCGCCGGTCCAGGCCACGTCCTGCAGCGACGCGGTGTAGAGGTACACCGCGCGCAGGCCCTCGGCGTAGCACTTCTGCAGCATCAGGCTGCGGCGCACGTCCGGGTGGCGGGTGATCGCGACCCGCGGCGCGGTCTTGTCCAGCATCTGCGTGAGGTCCGCGCCCTGCACCCGCTCCTTGGCGTAGCTCAGCGCGTTCAGGTAGCCGGTGGACAGCGTCGCGATCGCCTTGGTGCCGACCATCATCCGGGCGTACTCGATGATCTGGAACATCTGCGCGATGCCGTCGTGCACCTCGCCGACCAGCCAGCCCTTGGCGGGCACGCCGTGCTGGCCGAACGAGAGCTCGCAGGTCGTGGAGACCTTCAGCCCCATCTTGTGCTCGACGCCGGTGACGAACACGCCGTTGCGCTCGCCGAGCTCACCGGTCTTCGAGTCGAAGTGGAACTTGGGCACGATGAACATCGACAGGCCCTTGGTGCCCGGGCCGTGGCCCTCCGGCCGGGCGAGCACGATGTGCACGATGTTCTCGGACAGGTCGTGCTCGGCGGAGGTGATGAAGCGCTTCACGCCGTCGATGTGCCACGAGCCGTCGTCCTGCCTGATCGCCCTGGTCCGGCCGGCGCCCACGTCCGAGCCCGCGTCTGGCTCGGTGAGCACCATCGTGGAGCCCCAGCCCTTCTCGATCATGAGCTCGCCCCAGTGCCGCTGCTCCTCGGTGCCGTTGCGGTGGAGCACCTGGGCCATGTTCGGCCCGGACAGGTACATGAACAGCGCCGGGTTCGCGCCGAGGATGAGCTCCGCCGCGGCCCACTGCACCGTCGGCGGCAGGCCCAAGCCGCCGAGCTCGTTGGTCAGCCCCAGCCGCCACCACTCGCCGTCCCAGAGCTGCTGGTAGGACTTGCGGAACGCCTCGGACAGTGTCACCGAGTGGGTCTTGGGGTCGAACACCGGCGGGTTGCGGTCGCTGTCCACGAAGGAGTCGGCGAACGGTCCGGTCGCCAGGTTGTCGAGCTCGCCGAGCACACCGCGCACGGTGTCCTCGTCGGCCTCGGCCAGCACGCCCGCGCCCAGCCGCTGCTGGACCTTCAGCACCTCGAACAAGTTGAACTCGAGGTCACGGACGTTGCTCTGGTAGTGGCCCATGTGATCGCTCCCCGTCTCGGAGTCCCCTACTCGGCAGTAACATAGAGAATATTACTTGCCGGTAGCGTCCGGCAAGGAAACTTCTCGAACCTGCCGTCCATTGCACATGGACCGGTGTGCCCGCGGGATCAGTCGCGAGCGGGTCTCGACCCCGGGGCGGTCCCGTCCACGACCAGGACTCCGGACCGGAACGCGACGGCGACCGCGTGCGTGCGGTCCCGCGAGGAGAGCTTGCGCAGGATGCTCTTCACGTGGGTGCGCACGGTCTCCACCGAGACGTAGAGGATGTCGGCGATGGCCTGGTTCTCCAGGCCGTCGGCGATCAGCTGGAGGACCTGGTGCTCACGCTTGGACAGGGGCTGGCGCGGCTGCTGGGTGGGGGGCGCGGGGGCGGCCAGCGTGGGGGCGAGGGCGGGGTCGAGGAAGCGGCCCTCGGCGTGCGCGGACTGGATCGCGCGCAGCAGCTCGACCGGCTGCGCGGAGCGGCGCAGCACCCCGGCCACCCCGGCGGCGAGCGCTCCCGCGATGTACTGGGTGGTGCGGTGGGCGTCGTCGATGAGCAGGATGACGGCGATGTCGCGGCCGGACGCGGAGAGCATGTGGGCAAGCTGCCCGCGCGGGTCGAGCGCCGCGTCGACCAGGACGACGTCCGGGCGCAGCCGCTGGCACAACCGCAGGCCGAGGGTGGCGGACTCGGCGGACCCGAGCCAGCGCAGCCCCGTGGTGCGGGTGACGAGCGCGGACAACCCTTCCCGGACGAGCGGGGTCCCGTCGATGAGCGCCACGCCGACGGTTCCGGTCGCGCGAGCGGGTGGTTGTTGGGTGGTCACGGTCATCCCGTCCTCCTGCCCTGGCATGTGTCTGACTCAGGGACTTCGGGACGGCCCGGGTGTGACGCCGATCGCGGACGAGATTTTGTAGCCAAATGGGGATAACGAACACTTAGCACTCGGAGGCATCGGGCGGCTACTGTTGGTGGCACTGTGGATTCCGAGCTCGAGCGCAACGCCCAGGAGTGGTTCAGGTTCATGGTGGACACGAACCTGGCCCCGGGCCTGCGCGCGCTCGGGTTCTTCGGGGTCGGCCGCCGGTTCCGGATCGAGAGCACCCGCCACTGGGGCGAGGTGGTGGTCGAGCAGGCCCGCTCGTTCACCGCGCGGGCGGTCCGCTTCACCGTGCACGTGGGCGTGATCTCGCGTGACGAGTGGGCCGCGCAGCTGCGGGTACGGCCGTACTACCCGGCCGGCAAGGGTGGCCACGTGCAGACGACGGGCACCGGCTGGCAGGCGCCGATCGGCGAGCTGGTGACGGTCGCCGGCCACCCCATCGGCGAGCTGTGGTGGGAGTTGGAGGTCGGCAGGCCGTTCGACTCGCTGGCCCGCGAGGTGCTCACGGCGGTGCGCGAGTTCGCGATCCCGGCGATGCGCGACCGCATGGCCTGAGACCTTGTTCGAGGTGCCCACCCTGCGCGCGGGGGACCTGCTGCTGCGCGCCTGGTCGATGGCGGACGTGCCGGTGGTGCTGGCGGCCGCCGCGGACCCGTACATCCCGCAGATCACGACCGTGCCGGCGACGGGCGGCGAGCAGGCGGGCCGCGCCTTCGTCCGGCGCCAGTGGGACCGGGCCCGGTCCAGCCTGGGCTACTCGTTCGCGATCTGCCACCCGGTGCGGGCCGTCGGCCAGATCGGCCTGTGGCCCCGCGACGACGTCGCCTCGGTCGGCTACTGGCTGGTGCCGGACGCCCGCGGCCGGGGTCTCGCGTCGCGGGCGCTGGGCCTGCTGGTCGACTGGGCGTCGGCGAACGGCCACGTGGAGCTGGAGCTGTTCGCCGAGCCGTGGAACGAGGCGTCGCTCGCCACGGGCCGCCGCTGCGGCTTCGTCGAGCGGGGTGTCGTCCGGGCCCATCACCAGGTGGCAGGCGAGTTCCGCGACGCGATCCGGATGACGCGGTCCGCGGCGCCCGGGTATGCGGTCAGCCGGCCGGTGCGGCCGCGCGGCTCGCGGCAATGGTGACGTCGGGGATGTGCGGCCGGTCGAACCGGCGCAGGCGCCACCCGGGTGCGGTTGTCAGGCGAAGCGCCATCGATCGATGCCGTCCCCGTGGTGCCGGTGTTGTGGGATGGTGGTCCTGTGATGCTGGAGGATCTGGTCCGGCTGCGCCGGGCTCGCGACATGATGGACCGCGAGTACGCCGAGCCGCTCGACGTGCCGGCGCTGGCGCGCGTCGCGCTCATGTCGCCGGGCCACTTCTCGCGCAGCTTTCGCGCGGCGTACGGGGAGACGCCCTACAGCCACCTGATGACGCGCCGGATCGAGCGGGCCAAGGCACTGCTGCGGCGGGGTGACCTGACGGTGACGGAGGTCTGCTTCGCGGTGGGCTGTACCTCGCTGGGGTCGTTCAGCTCGCGGTTCACCGAGCTGGTCGGCGAGAGCCCGAGCTCGTACCGGGCCCGCCCGCACGACGAGAGCGCCGCGATCCCGCCGTGCGTCGCCAAGATCTACACGCGACCGGTCAGGAACGGAGAAGCGAAACCCGCGCCCCGGCCGTAGCGTCCATCGCATGGACATCACGCTTTCGACCTGCTTCATCCCCGTCGACGACCACGACAGGGCGCTCGCCTTCTACCGGGACGTCCTCGGCCTGGAGGTGCGCAACGACGTCAGCTTCGAGGGAATGCGCTGGGTGACCGTCGGCGCGCCGTCGCAGCCCGACATGAGCATCGTCCTCGAACCGCCCGTCGCGGACCCGAACGCCTCGGCCGCCGACAAGGAGGCCGGGGCGACGCTGCTGGCGAAGGGCCTGCTGCGCGCCGTCATCTTCACCACCGACGATGTCGACGCGACGTTCGAACGCATCCGAGCCGGGGGCGGCGAGGTGCTGCAGGAGCCGATGGACCAGCCCTACGGCGTCCGCGACTGCGCGTTCCGCGACCCCGCCGGCAACATGCTGCGGTTCAACGAGGCCCGCAAGAAGTGACCATGTGCCACGAGGAGATGCGCGCCGCGCTCATCGACCAGCACGCGACCCGTCAGGCCCCCGCTGGCCCGCCCCCACCCCAGCTCGACGAGTACCGCAAGGCCACGAACAGCCGGCACCCCGACGACGACACCACCGAGGCCCTCGCACCGACCGGCTGAGCAAGCACGCCGGGGAAACCCTTCCGGACCGCCGGACGTTGCCCGACCGATCATGAAACGACGGAAGCCCCCGGTCCACAGTAGACGTGCTGTGGCCTGGGGCTTCTGGTTGTGGAGCGGATGACGGGAATCGAACCCGCGTTCTCAGCTTGGGAAGCTGATGTTCTACCATTGAACTACATCCGCACGGCCCGCTCGGCGGGCCCCGCCGAGGATACACGGCACGCTGGCTAGGGTGAGCGGGTGTTGTTGAGCGATCGGGACCTGCGCAAGGAGCTGGAGTCCGGGCGCCTCGGGCTCGACCCGTTCGACGAGGCCATGCTCCAGCCGTCCAGCATCGACGTGCGGCTGGACCGCTTCTTCCGGGTCTTCAACAACACCAGGTACACCCACATCGACCCCAGCCGGCAGCAGGACGACCTCACCTCGCTCGTCGAGGCCGACGGGGACGAGCCGTTCGTCCTGCATCCGGGGGAGTTCGTGCTCGGGTCGACCTTCGAGATGGCGCGGCTGCCCGACGACCTCGCCGGTCGGCTCGAAGGCAAGTCGAGCCTCGGGCGGCTGGGCCTGCTCACCCACTCGACCGCGGGCTTCATCGACCCCGGCTTCGAGGGCCACATCACCCTGGAGCTGTCCAACGTCGCCAACCTGCCGATCACCCTCTGGCCCGGCATGAAGATCGGCCAGCTGTGCCTGTTCCGCCTGTCCAGCGCCGCCGAGAACCCGTACGGCTCGGCCGCCGCCGGCTCGCGCTACCAGGGCCAGCGTGGCCCGACCCCCTCCCGCGCGCACCTCAACTTCCACCGCGTGGATACGCGGCGCTGAGCCGCCGCTCGCCCGCCACCGGCGTCAGCGCGGCACCGGCCAGCGGGAACACCGCCGCGATCACCAGCGCCGCCGGATAGCCCAGCACCGTGATCAGCGCGCCGAACACCGGCGCGGTCGCCATCGCGACGACGTTCTGCGCCGTGTTCTGCACGCCCAGCGCTCGCCCCGCCCAGAACGGCCCGGCCAGCTCCGCGGTCGCGGTGAACCCCAGGCCGTTGTCGGTCACGGTCACCACCAGCGCGGCCACCAGCGCGGCGACCGACAGCCACGACGGCCCCCCGACGCCCCACAGCACCATCGTCAGCGCCGCGGTGACCGCCACGATCCGCATCGGGCCCATCCGGTTGCCCACCCGGTCCGACCACACCCCGGCCGCGATCCGGCCGGCCGCCCCCACCACCTGCACGACCGCGACGAGCCGGCCGGCGGCCACCGGGCTCCACCCGTGCTCGGACACCAGGAACGTCACGGCGAACGTCGCGGCCACGAACTGCGGCGCGACCAGCAGCGCGCTCGCCGAGTGCAGCCGCACCAGCGTCGACGCCGGCTCGTCGCGGTACGGCGACGCGGTCGCGACCGCGGTGGCCGGCGGCCTCGGCGGGTCGATCACCACGAGCAGCACCAGCACCGCCGACACCAGGCACAGCACCGCGGGCAGCGCGACCGCCGGCGCGAAGCCCCACCGGTGCCCGATCGCCGGCAGCGTCGCCGCCGCGATCCCCACGCCGATCGGCTGCGCGGTCTGCCGGATGCCCATCGCGAGCCCGCGCTCCGCCGCGGTGAACCAGCCCAGCACCACCCGCCCGCTCGCCGCGTTCACCGACGCCGCGCAGCCGCCGGCGAGGAACAGCCCCGCGCCGAACGCCACCAGTCCCGGCAGCGCGATGCTCGCCAGCAGCAGCCCGCCCGTACCCGCGAGGCCGGCCGCCATCACCACCCGCTCGCCGTGCCGGTCCGCCGCCGCGCCCCACGCGATCAGCGCCAGCAGCAGCCCGAGCAGCGGTGTCGACACCAGCACGCCCGCCTCGGTCAGCGAGACCCCGACCCCGCGCCGCAGCTCCGGGATCAGGAACGGCAGCCCGTACAGGAAGCTCGACGTGGTCGCCTGCGCGGCGATCCCCACGGCGAGGATGAACCACCGTCCGGGCATACCGGCACGCTAGCCAATCCTTCCTGTATCGTGGGAATAGTTTCCCACATGTTGGATACTGGGGTCAGCCCCAGGGTCGATTCGGGGGCCTCCCTGATGTCCGCCCGCCGGCCGGCGCCATAGCGTCGACCCGACGCAGCTTTACTGAGCAGAGGGGCTTTCGACATGGGGATCGCACGGGCCGTCGCGGCGGCCGCCATCGGCATCACCGGCCTGGGTTTGCTCGCCGCGTGCGACTGGCACATCGCGACCGAGTCCTACTCCGACTCGAACGAGGTCGCCGGCGCGTTCACGAGCGTCGGGTTCGGCACCGACTCCGGCAACGTCACCATCCGCTCCGGGGACACCGCCTCGGTCCGGCGCGAGGTCCATTACAACGACGAGAAGCCCAGTGACCACACCTTCCGCGTGAAGCGGGGTGTCCTGGAGCTGGACTCCTGCGACAAGCGCAACTGCTGGATCGACTACGAGGTCACCGTGCCCGCCGGCACCAAGGTGAGCGGCCAGCTCGACTCCGGCAGCGCCGACATCTCCGGTGTCGCCGAGGTCAACGTGCGGGCCAGCTCCGGGAAGGTGTCGGTCCGGGACGTGGCCGGCGCGGTCAACGTCGAGGCCGACTCGGGCTCGGTCGAGCTGTCCGGCATCGGCGGCGCCGCCGTGGTGAAGGCCGACTCTGGCCGCATCACCGCGGAGAACGTGCGCGGCGACGTCACCCTGCAGGCCTCCTCCGGCAGCGTGGAGGCCCGTGGCGTCGGTGGCGCGGCCGACGTCGACGCCTCCTCCGGCAACGTCGTGGTGGAGCTCACCACCGCCGCCGACGTGCGCGTGCACGCCGAGTCCGGCAATGTCGACGTGACCGTCCCGCAGGGTGCCTACCGGGTGAAGACCAGCACGGACAGCGGCAACGTCGACAGCGACATCGACGACGACGCGTCCGGCGATCACCAGCTCGACCTGCACACGGACAGCGGGAACATCACCGTGACCCGGTCCTGAGCGGCGGCCGGGAACCTTCCACGCACACCGCGCGTTGAGGGTGGCAGGAAGGTTGAGCGGAGAGGACTCAAGTCTGGTTTGACGGCAGATCGACTCCGACGGCAGACTTGAGCGGGAAGCACTCAACCCACACAGGAAGAGCAGCAGGAGGAGAACCACATGGCGCGAGCGGTCGGAATCGACCTGGGGACGACCAACTCCGTCGTCGCCGTCCTCGAGGGCGGTGAGCCGACGGTGATCGCCAACTCCGAGGGTTCGCGGACGACCCCGTCGATCGTGGCATTCGCCAAGAACGGCGAGGTGCTGGTCGGCCAGCCGGCGAAGAACCAGGCGGTCACCAACGTGGACCGCACGGTCCGGTCGGTCAAGCGGCACATGGGCACGGACTGGAAGACCGAGGTCGACGGCAAGACGTATTCCGCGCAGGAGATCAGCGCGCGCGTGCTGATGAAGCTGAAGCGCGACGCGGAGTCCTACCTCGGTGAGCCGATCACCGACGCGGTCATCACCGTCCCCGCCTACTTCGAGGACGCCCAGCGGCAGGCCACCAAGGAGGCCGGGCAGATCGCCGGCCTGAACGTGCTGCGGATCGTGAACGAGCCGACCGCGGCGGCGCTGGCCTACGGTCTGGACAAGGGCGAGAAGGAGCAGACGATCCTGGTCTTCGACCTCGGTGGTGGCACGTTCGACGTGTCGCTGCTGGAGATCGGCGAGGGCGTCGTCGAGGTCCGCGCCACCAGCGGTGACAACCACCTCGGTGGCGACGACTGGGACCAGCGGATCGTCGACTGGCTGGTGGACAAGTTCAAGCAGTCCGCGGGCATCGACCTGAACAAGGACAAGATGGCGCTGCAGCGCATCCGCGAGGCGGCGGAGAAGGCCAAGATCGAGCTGTCCAGCTCGAACAGCGCCAACATCAACCTGCCCTACATCACGGTCGACGCCGAGAAGAACCCGATGTTCCTGGACGAGACCCTGACCAGGGCCGAGTTCCAGCGGATCACCAGCGACCTGCTGGACCGCACCCGGGCGCCGTTCAACAACGTGATCAAGGACGCCAGCATCAAGGTCGGCGACATCGACCACGTCGTGCTCGTCGGCGGCTCCACCCGCATGCCCGCGGTGTCCGACCTGGTCAAGGAGCTGACCGGCGGCCAGGAGCCGAACAAGGGCGTGAACCCGGACGAGGTCGTCGCCATCGGCGCGACCCTGCAGGCCGGCGTGCTGCGCGGCGAGGTCAAGGACGTGCTGCTGCTGGACGTCACCCCGCTGTCGCTGGGCATCGAGACCAAGGGCGGCGTGTTGACCAAGCTCATCGAGCGGAACACGACGATCCCGACCAAGCGCTCGGAGATCTTCTCCACCGCCGACGACGACCAGCCCACGGTCGGCATCCAGGTCTTCCAGGGTGAGCGCGAGATCGCGGTGCACAACAAGAAGCTGGGCATCTTCGACCTCACCGGCATGCCGCCGGCACCCCGGGGCGTGCCGCAGATCGAGGTCACCTTCGACATCGACGCGAACGGCATCGTGCACGTCAACGCGAAGGACCTGGGCACCGGCAAGGAGCAGTCGATGACCATCACCGGCGGCTCGGCGCTGCCGAAGGACGACATCGACCGGATGGTCAAGGACGCCGAGGCGCACGCCGAGGAGGACAAGAAGCGCCGCGAGGAGGCCGAGGTCCGCAACCAGGCCGAGACGCTCGTCTACCAGACGGAGAAGTTCGTCAAGGAGAACGACGACAAGATCCCGTCCGAGGTCAAGGACAAGGTCAACCCCGCGCTCAAGGACGCGCAGGAGGCGCTCAAGGGCACCGACACCGCGGCCATCAAGGCCGCGATGGAGAAGCTCGCCACCGAGTCGCAGGCCATGGGCTCGGCGCATGTACGCGCAGTCGGGCGCGCAGGCATCCGGCGCCGGTGACGCCGGCGCGGGCGCGGACGCCGCCGGCGGCGAGCAGGCCACGCCGGGTGCCGAGGACGTCGTGGACGCCGAGATCGTCGACGAGGACAAGAAGTGAGTTCGGACCATCGGGCCGACGAGAACTCCGGAGAGGAGCCGCGAGTCGTGGTGCGCGACCGGCGCCGGATCGACCCCGACACCGGCCAGGTCCGGCCCGGCGCCCGACCCGGCGCAGGTAGCGCAGCCGGAGCCGGCCACCCCCGCGGGCCGGTGGCCGGCGCCGGAGGCGCCGCCCCAGCCAGGAGGCCGAGCTGAAGGCCGCAGCTCGACGAGCGGACCGCGGACCTGCAGCGGCTGCAGGCCGAGTACGCCAACTACCGCAAGCGGATCGACCGCGACCGCGAGGTCGTGGTCAACACGGCGAAGGCGTCGATCGCCCAGCGAGCTGCTGTCGGTGCTCGACGACATCGAGCGGGCGGCAGCAGCACGGCGACCTCACCGGCGCGTTCAAGGCCGTGGCGGACAAGCTCGTGGCCACCCTCGAGCGCTCGGGCTCGAGTCCTTCGGGCACGAGGGCGAGCCGTTCGACCCGTCGGTGCACGAGGCGGTCCAGCACGACACCTCACCGGACGTCGGGGGGCCGACGGTGACCGCGGTGCTGCGCCGCGGCTACCGCTTCGGCGACCGCGTCGTGCGGGCCGCGCTGGTCGGTGGTCACCGATCACGATCCGGCCGCCGAGGCGGAGCCCGAGCCGCCCGCCGACGGGGCACGGCCGGACGAGGGGGCCTCGAGCGACTGGTTCGCTCCGTCCGACGGCGACCCGTCGGCGGACCGCGCGAACGACCAGATCGATTCGGGAGGAGGGGACGTCCGGTGAGTGCGAGGGACTGGATCGAGAAGGACTTCTACCGCGAGCTGGGCGTCTCGTCCGACGCCACCGACGCGGAGATCAAGAAGGCGTACCGGAAGCTCGCGCGCGAGCTGCACCCGGACGCCAACCCGGGCAACGCCCAGGCCGAGGCCCGCTTCAAGGCGGTGTCCGAGGCCTACGGGGTGCTCGGGGACGCGGAGAAGCGCAAGCAGTACGACGAGGCGCGCCGGCTGTTCGCCGGCGGGTGGCGGGCGGCTTCCCGGCGGCTTCGGCGGTGGTGGCGCGGTGGGGGCGACGTTCGACTTCGGCGACCTGTTCGGTCAGCAGACCGCCGGTGCCCAGGGCGGCGGTGGCCTCGGCGACCTGCTGGGCAACCTGTTCGGCGCGCCGCGGCGGGACCGCGAGCGCGGCCAACCGGCCGCGCCGCGGGCGCCGACGTGGAGACCGAGGTCCGGATCGACTTCGTCGAGGCGGTCAAGGGCGCCACGGTGCCGCTGCGCCTGTCGAGCCCGTCGACGCTGCGAGACGTGTCACGGCTCCGGTGCCAGGCCCGGCACCTCGCCGCGCACGTGCCCGACGTGCGCCGGGGCGCGGGCTGGTCAACCGCAGCCAGGGCGCGTTCGCGTTCAGCGAGCCGTGCCGGGACTGCCGCGGGACCGGCCGCATCGTCGACGACCCGTGCCCGGAGTGCGGTGGCGACGGGGTGAGCACCCGGACCCGCACGCTCACCGTGCGGATCCCCGCGGGGGTCGACGACGACCAGCGGATCCGGCTGGCCGGCCAGGGCGAGCCGGGCATGAGCGGCGGGCCCGCGGGTGACCTGTACGTCCGGGTGCACGTCACCCCGCACCCGGTGTTCGGCCGGTCGAGGCAACGACCTGACGGTCAAGGTGCCCGTGACCTTCCCGGAGCTCGCGCTGGGCACCACGCTCGACCGTGCCGACGCTGGACGGCAAGGTCTCGCTGCGGGTGCCGCCGGGCACGTCGAGCGGGCGGGTGCTGCGCGTGCGCGGCAAGGGAATCGCCCGGCGCGACGGCCAGACCGGTGACCTGCTGGTGACCCTGCAGGTCGCGGTGCCGTCCAGCATGGACGAGAGGCGAGGAAGGCGCTGGAGGAGTACCGCGGCGGCCACCCCGGGCACGACCCCCGGCCGGACCTGACGGCGATGCTGCAGCAACGGAGCCAGTGATGACCGGTATCCCGTTCCCGCCGGGCGCGGACGAGGACACTCCGATGTTCGTCATCTCGGTGGCCGCGCAGCTGTCCGGGCTGCACGCCCAGACGCTGCGCGGCTACGACCGGCTGGGCCTGGTCTCGCCGGGCCGGACCACCGGTGGTGGCCGCCGCTACTCGATGCGCGACATCGCCCTGCTGCGCGAGGTGCAGCGGTTGTCCCAGGAGCAGGGGGTCAACCTGGCGGGGATCAAGCGCATCATCGAGCTGGAACACGAGGTCGGCGCCTTACGCAATCGTTTGGCCGAGCTGACCGAGGAGCTGGCCGCCGTGCACGCGGCGGCGGAGCAGGCCGCGGCCGCCATCCACCGCTCCTACCGCAACGAGCTGGTCCCCGTCCGCCGGCAGACCGCCCTGGTCGTCTGGAAGCCCCGCAGGTAGCGAACCCCGCGCGGGCGCCCAACCGTCCGCGTTGTCCACACCCCCACGGCAACCCCCCGAGAATGTCGGTCCCCCCGAATAGACTGGAAAGCGGGGGGCCCCGCGAGTCCGGGGTTGTCCACAGGCGCGACCGGAGCGGGCCGGGGCTGTCGGTGTCCGCCGGTAGAGTTGATCTCGGGGGCCGGAGGCCGATGTCGCCGCACGGCAGGCCCGTCGCGGAGACCCCGAGTCGTCCGGACGGCGACGTCGTCCTGGATAGGCCGCGCGTTCCGACGCCGGGTCTCGACCGCCCGAGACGGTCCGGCGGTCAGTCCGCCGTGAACGGGTCGTACGTGATCCGGTCCAGGGCCGTGCCCGCCACGAGCATCCGCGACACGGTCGACCGGACCATCTGCGGCGACCCGGACACCAGCACCTCGTGATCGGGCCACGCGCCGTGCCGGGTCACCACCTCCGCCAGCGTGCCGCGCTCCACGCCCGGCAGCGTCGACTCGGCCTCCAGCACCGGCACCACCGACAGCCACGGGTTGGTCGCCGCGATCTGCTGCAGGTGCTCCAGGTCGTAGAGGTCCTCACGCACCCGCCCGCCGTAGAACAGCTGCACCCGCGGGTTCTCGCCCCACTGCGCCAGATGCTCGACGATCGCCCGCATCGGCGCGACGCCCGTGCCGCCGGCGATCATCAGCACGTCCTGGCCGGCGTTGCGGTCCACCCGCAGCCGGCCCATCGGCGGGCCCATCCGCCACTGGTCGCCCGGCTGCGCGGTGGCCACGATCGACCGGCTCACCCAGCCGCGGTCGACGGCCCGCACATGGAACTCCAGCAGCCCGTCCTCGCGCGGCGCGGTCGCCGGCGTCAGGTAGCGCCACATCCGCGGCCGTTGCGGCGTCTCCACGCTCACGTACTGCCCCGGGTGGTAGGGCACCGCGTAGTCCGGCTGCACCCACACGATCGCGAGGTCCCGGTTGAGCCGCCGGCGCTCCACGACCTGGCCGTTCCACCACGCCGGGCCGTCGTCGGCGGCCGCCGACTCCAGCATCGCCCGGGCCATGATCGTGTAGGCCTCCGCCCAGGCACGCTCGACCTCGTCGGTCCACGCCGCGCGCGCGAACTGCTTCACGCCGGCCAGCAGCGCCATGCCGACCGCCTCGTAGTGGCTCGCCACGACCCCGAACTTCCGGTGGTCGCGGCCCAGCTGGCGCAGGAACGGGATGAGGTCGTCCGGCCGGTCCACCATCTGCACCACGTGCACCAGCGCCCGCAGCAGGCGCGAACGTTGCACCTGCATGTTGATCGGGAACAGCTCCCGGGCGGTCGGAGCGATGCTGAACAGCGTCGCGTAGAAGAACTCGGCCACCTTGCCCGCGTGCGGCTCGACGACCGCCCAGCTTTCACGGACGAGCCGCACCATCGTCTGCACCGGATCCGTGGTCGGCTCGGGGCTGTCGTGGTGCGGTACGGGGCTCACAACGGCATTGGCAGTCATGGTCGGGGCACAGACTCCACCTCTTGGCGTCCCGGGGGCGACGCCACGTGTTCACTTCGCGGTCATCCGTCCCCGACATGAGGACACTAGACGGAATCTCCCCGGTTGTCCGCCCTCGTGGCACTTTCGTGTGAGGCGCTAATACGGACAGTGGTCGCTTTGGGACGATCGGGCGACATCGCCGGATGGGGGTTCGCGTCGCCCGGTCCGGCATGACAACGTGTCGGCCGTGCGACCAGACCGGGTAACTCCCGTCGGTGTGGCCGATCCAGCGTTGCTGGACCTCGAATTCGCCGATCACCAGCAGGTTCCTTCGCCTCCCACGGTGCCGTCCGCGGTGCCGCGCCCGGCCGCGCCGGTGACGTCGGCCACTGCCGCCGGCTCGCCTGCCGACGGCCCGACCGACAAACTTCACCCGATCGGGGCAACCTCCTCGACCGACCCGACCCGTGTCGCGCAGCGACCGGCCCAGCACCCGCTGCAACGTCCGGCCCAGCCGCGCCCGCAGCGGCCCCCGGTCACCGGCCCGCCGCGGCCGTCAGCCGGCCCCGGCCAGCCCCCGCCGCAACCGGGCGGCCCGCGGCCGCACGCCGTCTGGCCGGGCCCGCCGCCGGGCGGTCAGCAGGCGGGCCGCCAGCCCACCGGGCGGCCCCACCGCCCGCCGAACACTGCCGGCCGGCCGGCCCCCCGGCCCCCGCTTCCGGAACCGGACGGCGAGCCCGGCCCCGGCTCGGCGGGCGAGCGCCTGCTGCAGTGCGCCTACGGCACCGCGGACCGCGCCCGGCGCTTCCACCGCGACCAGGTCCTCGACCACCTCAACGCGGACATGATCGACTTCGTCGGCCGCATGGAGATGACCTTCATCGGCACGGCCGACGCCGGCGGCGAGTGCGACTCGAGCCTGCGTGCCGGCCCACCCGGCTTCCTGCACGTGCTCGACGAGCGCCGGATCGCCTATCCCGAGTACCGCGGCAACGGCGTGCTCGCGAGCCTCGGCAACATCAGCGAGAACCCGCACGTCGGCATGCTGATGATCGACTTCACCGAGGACCTGATCGGCCTGCACGTCAACGGCCGGGCCCGGATCGTCGAGGACCCCGACCTGCGCGCCGACTCGCCCGGGCTGCCCGCGGAGTTCGAGCGCGGGCGCACCCCCGAGCGCTGGGTGGTCGTGCACGTCGAGGAGGCCTACGTGCACTGCCGCAAGCACATCCCGCGGATGCAGCCGGTGCCGCGCAACCGCGACTGGGGCACCGACGACGGGCCGCGCAAGGGTGGCGACTACTTCGGCGTCCGCGCTCGTCAGGGCGCGACCGCACGCTGACACCACCAGCGGATCACCCGGGTGGCGGTGCCGGCCGGCGCCCGCCCGGCCCGGTGCACACCCACCTGTGGATAAGGACCTGGGGATTGTGGACAGGTGGACATCGCCTGTGGACAGCACTATTGGTACATGTGGGTGAGAACCGCGGCGGCGGCCATCACGCTATGAAAACAGGGTTGAGTGGAACTCACTCAACTTTGCTGACGTTGAGTTAGTGAGGCAACGTTGCGTACGTGAGGTGAGGGGAATTGGACGCTTTCAACCCGACGACGAAGACCCAGCAGGCCATCTCGGCGGCGGCACAGGCCGCGACGGTGGCGGGCAACCCGGACGTCAAGCCGGTGCACCTGCTCGGCGCGCTGCTCGCGCAGGGCGACGGCATCGCCGCACCGCTGCTGACGGCGGTCGGCGCCGACCCAGGCGGTGGTCCGCAAGGAGCTCGACGCAGCTGGCCAACGGGCTGCCGTCGGCGCACCGGCGCCACCGTGTCCGCGCCGCAGCTCGACGGCCAGGCGCTGCGCGCGGTCACGCACGCGCAGAAGCTGGCCACGGAGATGGGCGACGAGTACGTCTCCACCGAGCACCTGCTGGTCGGGCTGGCCGCCGAGGGCGGGCCGGTCGCGCGACCTGCTCGACCGGCACGGCGCCACGCCGGACGCCCTGCGTGACGCGTTCGCGCAAGGTGCGCGGCTCGGCCCGGGTCACCAGCGCCGGACCCCGAGGGCACCTACCAGGCGCTGGAGAAGTACGGCGTCGACCTCACCGAGCGGGCCCGCAAGGGCGAGCTCGACCCGGTGATCGGCCGCGACACCGAGATCCGCCGCGTCGTGCAGGTGCTGTCCCGGCGCACCAAGAACAACCCGGTGCTCATCGGCGAGCCGGGCGTCGGCAAGACCGCGATCGTCGAGGGCCTCGCCCAGCGGATCGTCGCCGGCGACGTGCCCGAGTCGCTGCTCGGCAAGCGGGTGGTCGCGCTCGACCTCGGCTCGATGGTCGCCGGCGCGAAGTACCGCGGCGAGTTCGAGGAGCGGCTCAAGGCCGTCCTCAAGGAGATCACCGACTCCGCGGGCCAGGTCATCACGTTCATCGACGAGCTGCACACGATCGTCGGCGCCGGCGCGACCGGCGAGGGCGCCATGGACGCCGGCAACATGATCAAGCCGATGCTCGCCCGCGGCGAGCTGCGGATGGTCGGCGCCACCACGCTCGACGAGTACCGCCAGCACATCGAGAAGGACCCGGCGCTGGAGCGCCGCTTCCAGCAGGTGCTGGTCGGCGAGCCGAGCGTCGAGGACACCATCGGCATCCTGCGCGGGCTCAAGGAGCGCTACGAGGTGCACCACGGCGTGCGGATCACCGACGCCGCGCTGGTCGCCGCCGCCACGCTGTCCGACCGCTACATCACCGCCCGCTTCCTGCCGGACAAGGCCATCGACCTGGTCGACGAGGCCGCCTCCCGGCTGCGCATGGAGATCGACTCCCGGCCGGTCGAGATCGACGAGGTCGAGCGTGCCGTGCGGCGCCTGGAGATCGAGGAGATGGCGCTGGAGAAGGAGGAGGACCCGGCGTCGAAGGAGCGGCTCGCCGCGCTGCGCGCCGAGCTCGCCGAGAAGCGCGAGGAGCTGTCCGCGCTGACCGCCCGCTGGCAGAACGAGAAGGGCGCGATCGAGAAGGTCCGCGAGCTCAAGGAGCAGCTCGAGCAGCTGCGCGGCGAGTCCGAGCGGGCCGAGCGCGACGGCGACCTCGGGCGCGCCGCCGAGCTGCGCTACGGCCGGATCCCGGCGCTGGAGAAGGACGCTCGAGGCGGCGACGCGGACCGCGGAGCTGCCCGTCGAGGGCGTGATGCTCAAGGAGGAGGTCGGCCCGGACGACGTCGCGGACGTCGTGTCGGCGTGGACCGGCATCCCGGCCGGCCGGCTGCTGGAGGGCGAGACCGCGAAGCTGCTGCGCATGGAGGACGAGCTCGGGCGCGCGCGTCGTCGGCCAGGCCGAGGCGGTGCGCGCGGTGTCCGACGCCGTGCGCCGGGCGCGGGCCGGGGTCGCCGACCCGGACCGGCCGACCGGCTCGTTCCTGTTCCTCGGCCCGACCGGCGTCGGCAAGACCGAGCTGGCCAAGGCGCTGGCGGAGTTCCTGTTCGACGACGAGCGGGCGATGGTCCGCATCGACATGAGCGAGTACTCCGAGAAGCACTCGGTCGCCCGGCTGGTCGGCGCGCCGCCCGGGTACGTCGGCTACGACCAGGGCGGCCAGCTGACCGAGGCGGTGCGGCGCCGCCCGTACACGCGTGGTGCTGCTCGACGAGGTGGAGAAGGCGCACCCGGACGTGTTCGACGTGCTGCTGCAGGTGCTCGACGACGGTCGGCTGACCGACGGCCAGGGCCGCACGGTCGACTTCCGCAACACGATCCTGGTGCTGACCTCCAACCTGGGCTCGCAGGCGATCGCGGACGCGAACGCTGGACGAGCGGCAGCGCAGGGACGCGGTGCTCGGCGGTGGTGCGGCGCCACTTCAAGCCGGAGTTCCTCAACCGGCTCGACGACGTCGTGGTGTTCCACGCGCTCGCCACCGAGGAGCTGACGTCCGGATCGTCGACATCCAGGTCGGCGCGCTCGGCCAGCGGCTGGCGCAGCGGCGGCTCACGCTGGACGTCATCGCCGGCGGCCCGGGAGTGGCTGGCGCTCAACGGCTTCGACCCGGTCTACGGCGCCCGCCCGCTGCGCCGGCTGGTGCAGTCGGCCATCGGTGACCAGCTGGCGAAGGCCCTGCTGGCCGGCGAGATCCGCGACGGCGACACGGTCCGCGTGGACATCACCGACGACAGCTCCGCCCTGATCGTCGGCCGAGCCCTCTGACCGCACAGGGGTCCGCGCGAGCCGGCGCGCGGGCCCCTGGTTGTCCACAAGCGACCCGGTTGTCCACACCCCGCCCCGGACACCCCCTCTCCGTCACCCCCGACCGATAGGCTGGCGCTGAGGGGTGCCCCCGGAGAGGGTGGGGGCCGCCATCCAAAGGGTCGCGCTTGCGCGTGTGGCTCTTGGGGTGGGTGTGGGGTGTGGTGCCATCATCGGGCGGGTGGGGCGGAGTCCGGAGAGCGTTCGCGTCGTTGCCGAGGCCGGCTGGCGGTGGGTGCTCGACCAGGTGCGCCACGACGACGCGGGGCCGTGGATCCCGGAGTCGGTTCCCCTCGACGGCGAGCCGGAGATGGTCCCGGCCTACCGGGACGGCATGCACAGCGGGATCGGCGGTCTGGGGCTCGCGCTCGCCGACATCCGCCTCACCCGGCCATGGACCGGCGAGGAGCGGGGCCTCGCGGACGCGATCGCCGCGCGGCTGCGTGCGAACATCGTCACCACCACCGACTACGGCTTCTTCGACGGGCTGGTCAGCACGATCGGCGTGCTCATCGCGCTCGGCCCCGACGAGGCCGGTCGGGTCCGGCCGGTGCGTCCGGTGGGGCCGGCAGTGCCGAACGGCACCGCGGCACCGACCCCACCGGTGACGGCCGGGTCGGGGCCGCGGTCGCCCGGTTGCACCTGCTCGCCACGCCGGACGGCTGGCCGCAGGCCTTCCTTACCCCGCCGCGTTTCCGGCCCGGCGCCCGCGTCAACGACGTCGTCCTCGGCACCGCCGGCGTCCTGCTCGGCGCGGTCTGGGCCCACCGCGCGGGCGTGCCCGGCTCGTCGTCGCTGGCCGACCGGGCCGCCGGCGTGCTGCTCGCCGAGGCCGAGCCGACGGCCGCCGGGCTGGACTGGCCGTTCGTGCCGTCGCGGTTCCGCACCGACGCCGACACCCGGATGCCCAACTTCTCCCACGGCGTCGCGGGCATCGCCACCGCGCTCGCGCTCGCCGGCGCCGAGCTCGGCCGGCCCGACCTGTCCGACGCCGCGCGCCGGGGCGCCGAGCACCTGGTCACCCTCGGCGACACGCGCGGCCGCGGCTTCACCGTCCCGCACTACATCCCGCACGGCGACCGCGACGAGGACGAGGTCACCTACTCCTGGTGCCACGGCCCCACCGGCACCTCGCTGCTCTTCCCCGCCCTGGACCGGGCCGGCATCACGGACGTCGCCGGGGCGCCGCCGGACACCTGGCAGCGCCGGTGCCTGCACAGCACCCGCACCAGCGGCCTGCCCGCCCGCACCCACCCCGGCTTCTGGGACAACGACGGCCGCTGCTGCGGCACGGCCGGTGTCGGCGAGGTCTTCCTCGACTCCTGGCAGCGCGCCGGCCACCTCGACGACCTCGAGTTCGGCCTGCGCCTGGCCGACACCCTGGTCGAGCGCGCGATGCTCGACGGGGACCGCGCCTGCTGGCGGTTCGTCGAGCACCGGTCGCCCGACCCCCTGCTCCCGCCGGGCGTCGGCTGGCTGCAGGGCGCGGCCGGCATCGCCGCCTTCCTCTTCCGGGCCGAACGGGTCCTGCGCGAGGGCCGCGACGCCCCGGTGCTCCCGCGCATGGATTCCTGGTGGGCCCACGGGCGGCCCGCTCAGCCCTCCGCCAGCAGCTCGTCCAGCTTCCGGTAGCCCGCGATCACGCCCTCGTCCATGCCGCTGGACAGGATCATGTCCCGGCCCTCGAAGCTGTCGATCAGCGTCAGGTCGGTGAACCGCGTGCGGCCGTCCGGCAGCGCCTCGAACGTCAGCGTGTTGAGGACCGCCCCGTCGCCCATGCCCTCCATCGACTGCGTCCGCACCATCCGGTCCGGCGCGCGCAGCTCGTGGAACGAGCCCCAGAACGTGGCCAGCTCCTCCTCCCCGCGCAGCATCGTGAACCGGTAGCTGCCGCCGGTCACCGCGTCCCACCTGTCCAGCCGCACCGACGTCGTCGCCGGGCCGAGCCAGCGGGCGAGCAGGTCGGGGTCCGCGAACGCGCGGAACACCCGCTCCGGCGGCGCGTCGAACTCGCGGACGATGCGGATCACCGGCACCGCCTCGTCCGCCTCGATGCGGGTCTCCGGGGTCGTCGTGCTGGTCATGATGCTTCTCCTCGTTGCTCGTCGGGGTCCTCGGCAAGGTCGGCGAGCACGGCGTCGAGGCGGCGGAACCGCTCCTCGGCCGCGCGCCGGTAACGCTCGATCCACTTGGTCATCAGGTCGAACACCTCCGCCTCGAGGTGGCACGGGCGCCGCTGCGCGTCCCGCGACCGGGTCACCAGCCCGGCGTCCTCCAGCACCTTCACGTGCTTGGAGACCGCCTGGACCGACACCTCGTAGGGCTCGGCCAGCCGGCCGACCGTCGCGTCCCCGGACGCGAGCCTCGCCACGATGTCCCGCCGGGTCGGGTCCGCCAGGGCCCCGAATATCCGGGAGAGCCGGTCCTCGGCCACCTGTCGCCTCCTTCTACAACCAACTGGTTGACAAAACATAGCGACGGCGCGGGTTCTTTGTCAACCAATCGGTTGTCAAGGGCGCGCCGGATCTTGGGCGGCCGGCCCCGCCTACTACGCTCTGCCGCGTGGGAATACCGGCATGGGTCTGGTTCGCCGTCGCCGCCGTCCTCGCGATCGCCGGCGCCCTGGTACTGCTGCGCGACCGGGCCCGGCTGACCTCCCGCAACCGGGAGCGCCGCCGCTGGGCCGCGCTGCGCGGCTGGCAGTTCGCCGACAGCGACCACGTCCTGCCCGACCAGTGGACCGGCGGCGCGATCGCCTTCCACGGCGGCGGCATCGCGCGCGACGTGGTGGCGGGCTCGACGTTCACCGCCGACGGCCGCCGCCGCGTCTACGTCTTCGACCTGGAGACCGCCGGCCGGGTCACCGCGGTCGTCGCCGCCGTGCAGTGCCGGCGCACGCTGCCCGCCATCGTCGAGCTCTGGCTGCCCAGCGCGCCCTTCCAGCGCGAGCACATGCCCGAGCTGCTCGGCCCGGTCGGCCAGCGCTACGCCTTCGTCTCCGAGCTCACCGCCGCGCGCGGGCTGATCACCCCGGACCTCGTCGACGCCACCGAGGAGATCGGCGCGGACATCGCGGTCGCCTGGATCGAGGGCGGCTGGGTGCTCGCCGGTGCCGCGCCGAACGCGAGCCCGGCCCGCCTGGAGCGCCTGCTGCGCGGGATCGGCGAGGTCGCCGACGTGATCGACCCGTTCGACGCCGAGATCGACCCGGTGGGCGAGCACGAGCACCCGACCGGGCGGCACGGCGAGCGCCGGGAGTAGCACGGCGGTTCGTGGACTCATCCGATGGGTGAGCCATTAACGTGTCCACATGCCAACTGCGCTCGTCACCGGGGCGACGGCCGGGATCGGGGCCGCGTTCGCCCGAAAGCTCGCCGCCGAGGGGTACGACCTGGTGATCGTGGCTCGCACCAGAGAGCGGCTCAAGGAGGTCGCGGCCGATCTGGCCGAGGCACACGGCGTCGACGTCCAGCCGATGACCGCCGACCTGTCCACCACCCGCGCCCGCAAGCGCGTCGAGGAGCGGCTCGCCGACCAGGAC
Organism: uncultured Actinomycetota bacterium; assembly: GCA_963727495.1. GTDB lineage: Bacteria > Actinomycetota > Actinomycetes > Mycobacteriales > Pseudonocardiaceae > Actinophytocola. The sequence goes on from CAVSGQ010000006.1 coordinate 1,085,764, forward strand.
AAGCCGATCGACCTGCTGGTCAACAACGCCGGCTTCGGCACCCGCGGCGCGTTCGCCGAGTCCGACCCCGAGCACCTGCAGGCGCAGCTCGACGTGAACGTGACCGCCGTGCTGCGGCTGACCCGCGCGGTGCTGCCCGGCATGCTCGCCCGCGGCCACGGTGGCGTGATCAACGTGTCCAGCATCGCCGGCCACTTCCCCGGCACCGGCCCGACCTACTCCGCGAGCAAGGCGTGGGTGTCGACGTTCTCCGAGGGCATGGCCGCGAACCTGGCCGGCACCGGCGTGCGGATCATCGCCCTGGAGCCCGGCTTCACCCGCACCGAGTTCCACGACCGGGCCGGCGACGACATGTCCACCCTGCCCGACCAGCTCTGGCTCGACGCCGACCAGGTCGTCGCCGACTGCCTGCGCGACCTGCGCCGCGGCCGGCAGCGCTCGGTGCCCGGCCTGGCGTACAAGGCGCTGCTGGCCGTGCCGCGCCTGCTGCCGCGCTCGGTGCTGCGCCGCTTCGAGACCCGGGCCTCCGCGGGGCGCGACCGCACCTGAGCCGTCACGAGGGGGACGACACATGGGGAACACCGGCACGGTGCTGCTCGTCATCGGCGTGCTCGCCGTCATCGCCCTGGTGCTGTACCTGCAGCACAAGGCGCGGCAGAAGAAGATCGCCGAGTTCACCGCGTTCGCCGCGCAGTGCGGCTGGCACTACGCCGTGCGGGACCGGTCGCTCGTCGACCGGTTCGTGGGCGAGCCGTTCGGCCAGGGGCACAGCCGCAACGCCGAGCACGTGCTGCGCGGCGAGCACCGCGGCCGGCCGATCATGGCGTTCGAGTACAGCTACAAGGAGACCCACGGCAGCGGCAACGACCGGCGCACCGAGACCTACACGCACACGGTCGTCGCGCTGTCCGTCCCGCGTGCCGTGCCGACCCTGCAGGTCGGCCGGGAGGGCTTCGGCCGCAAGCTACTCGGCTTCGTCGGCGTGCGGGACCTGCAGCTGGAGAGCGAGCAGTTCAACGAGACCTTCCACATCAAGACCGAGGGCGGCACGGTGGCCCAGAAGTTCGCCTACGACGTGCTGCACCCGCGGATGATGGAGTGGATGCTCGCCGACCAGCGCGCGCTGTCCACGCCGTTCCGTTTCGAGCGCGGCGACCTGATGACCTGGGACCGCAGCAAGATCGAGCTGCACAAGGTCGGCTGGATGCTCGAATATCTCTGCGACGTGGTGGACAAGGTGCCAAGCTTCGTCTGGAAATCGTGATTTCGGGGGGAGAGGACCTACGCCATGACGCAGCCACCCGGGTGGTACCCGGAACAGCCCGGCTCGACGATCCTGCGCTGGTGGGACGGAAACCAGTGGACCCAGCACACCCAGCAGCAGGGCGCGCCGCAACCGCAGCAGCAGCCGCGCGGTGACGCGAGCGCCTGGGAGGTGCCGATCGGCCGCGGCCCGGACCCGGACAGGATCCGCACGCAGACCCGCGCCGCCGGGGTCGGGCAGGTCGGCCAGGGCGGCGGCACGCTGTTCACCGAGCCGGTGCTCGTGGTGAACCAGAAGGTCAAGCTCATCGAGATGGCCAACGAGTACGCCGTGTTCGACCAGCACGGCCGCCAGATCGGGTCGGTGGCCCAGGTCGGCCAGTCCGCGGTGAAGAAGGCCATCCGGTTCTTCACCAGCTACGACCAGTTCCTCACCCACCGGCTCGAGGTGCGCGACGCCGACCACCAGCCGGTGCTGATGCTGACCCGGCCGGCGAAGGTGTTCAAGTCCCGGGTGATCGTGGCGCGGCCGGACGGCAGCGAGATCGGCCAGATCGTGCAGGACAACGTGTTCGGCAAGATCCGGTTCAGCTTCCTGGTGGGCGAGCAGCAGATCGGCGGCATCCAGGCGGAGAACTGGCGCGCGTGGAACTTCGCGGTGCTCGACCACGCCGGCACCGAGATCGCCCGGATCACCAAGACGTGGGAGGGCTTCGCCAAGACGATGTTCACCACGGCCGACAACTACGTGGTGCAGATCCACCGGCCGCTCGCCGACCCGCTGGCGAGCCTCGTCGTCGGGTCCGCGCTGACCGTGGACACCGCGCTGAAGCAGGACGACCGCGGCCTCGGGTGAGGTGTGACGTCGGGCGCGCCGCCCCCGGATCGTCGGTCCCCCGTGAGAGGCTTCCGACCTGTGCGAACCGCTCCTGGTGTTGACCTGACGGCGAAGGGCGAGCTGGCCCGGCTGGTGTCCGAGCTGGCCGTGATGCACGGCAGGGTCGTGCTGTCCTCCGGCAAGGAGGCCGACTACTACGTCGACCTCCGGCGCGCCACGCTGCACCACGCGGCGGCGCCCCTGATCGGCCGGCTGCTGCGGCAGCTCACCGCCGACTGGGACTACGTCGCGGCCGGCGGGCTGACGCTGGGCGCGGACCCGGTGGCGTGCGCGATGATGCACGCCGCCGCCGCGGCCGGCGAGGTGCTGGACGTGTTCGTGGTGCGCAAGGCGGCCAAGGAGCACGGCATGCAGCGGCGCATCGAGGGCATCGAGGTGGCCGGCCAGCCGGTGCTCGCCGTGGAGGACACCTCGACCACCGGCGGCAGCGTGCTCACCGCGGTCGACGCGCTGACCGAGGCCGGGGCCACGGTCGTCGGCGTGGCCACGGTGGTCGACCGCGACACCGGCGCGCGCGAGGCGATCGAGGCGCGCGGCCTGCCCTACCGCTACCTGCTGAACCTGTCCGACCTCGGGCTGTGAGATCGGCTTTCCGCCCCGCGCGGCCCTTCGCGACGCGATAGCCTGCCGGGGTGAACGCAGCAGTGATCATCATTCTGGTCGTGGTGGCGCTCGTCGTGATCGCCGTGGTGGCGTTCATCGGGAGCTACAACAAGTTCGCCAGGCAGCGCAACACCATCGAGGAGTCCTGGCGCCAGATCGATGTCGAGCTGCAGCGCCGGCACGATCTGATCGGGAACCTCGTCGAGGTCACCAAGGCGGCCGCGAAGTTCGAGCAGCAGACGCTGACCCAGGTCGTCCAGGCGCGCAGCCAGGCGATCGCGGCGCAGGGCGCCGGCCCGGCCGCCCAGGGCAACGCGGAGCGGTCGCTGAACGGCGCGCTGGCCAACTTCTTCGCGGTGGCCGAGCAGTACCCGAACCTGAAGGCGAACCAGGACTTCCTCTACCTGCAGCAGCAGATGGTGGAATGCGAGGACCGCATCGCCGCCGGGCGCCGCTTCTACAACGGCAACGTGCGCGCGTTCAACACCCGGTTCGACACGTTCCCGTCGAGCATGATCGCGAACATGGGCAGGTTCCAGAAGAAGGAGTACTACGAGGTCGACGACCCGCAGGTGCGGGCCGCGCCGTCGCTCAAGGGCGCCTTCGACAGCCTGTCCGACACGGTCACCCCGACGCCGCCGATCGGCCAGCCGATGGTCGGCCGGCAGCCGCCCCCGCCGCCGATCCAGCCCCCGCAGGGCCCGCCCCCGGGGCAGCCGCCGCAGAACTGACCAGTCAGCCGCCCGCCGGGGACGGCAGCGCGGCGAACCAGTCGTCCGGACCGCCCGCGGGCGGCCGGATGTCGTGGCGCAGCACGTCGACGCCCGCGGCCCGGGCGGCGATCAGGTCGGCGTCGGTGGTTCCGACGAACAGGCACGACCCCACCGGGACGGCACGTTCGCGCACCGCCCGCACCACGAGATCCGGTGCCGGCGGCAGCTTTGCGTCGTGCGGTCCGGTGCGGGCGACCAGGTTGCGCACGTGCCCGGCCAGGTCGTGCAGCACCAGGAACGTGCGCACCGGCGCGACGTCCATCCCGCTGACGACGGTGGTCTGCGTGCCGGCCGCGGCCAGCACCGCGAGCGCCTCCCGCACACCGGGCGTGACCCGCGCGTCCGCCACCCGCTCGTACTCGATCCGGCACAGCTGCGCGTACACCGCACGCCCGGTGGCCGGTCCGATCGCCGCCGCGTGCGCGATCACGGCGAACGGATCCCCGGTGTCCACGACCGCGGGCGGCATCGGCGCCTCGGCCACCATCGTCCGCAGCCGGGCGGCCGGCGACTGGATGGGCGGCAGCACGGCGACCGGCCCGTCGAACGCCAGCAGCACGTGGTCGCGCCCGGTCAGCAGTTCCTCGACGCGCATGGTGACCCCCATCGGCCGGCCGGTCCAGGATATGCCGTGCGGGGCCGTCCCGCGGTTTCGTGAACCACTCCCTGACTAGGCGTTTCCCGGTACATTCGGTGCCATGGCAGCGTTCCTCGCGGGCGTCACGATGGTGGCGCACTTCGCGGCGCTGCTCTACATCGGACTGGGCGGGTTCCTCGCCTGGCGCTGGCCGAAGACGATCTTCGTGCACGTGTTCTTCGCGGTCTGGGGCATCGCGATCAACACCGTCCCGGGCCTCATCTGCCCGCTCACCGCGCTGGAGGACCACTTCCGCGCCCAGCAGGGTCTCGGGCCGCTGCCCGGCGGCTTCAACGAGTACTACATCTACGACCGCATCATCCCGAGCGCCCTGTTGCCGGTCGTCGCGGTCGGGGCGGTCATACTGCTGGTCGTGTCCTACGTCGGCGTCTACGTGCGGTGGCGCAACCGGCACACCGTCCCCGCGGCGCGGTGAACGCCGGGACCGGGCCGACCGAGTGGGAGTTCGGCGAGCCGGTCGGCGTCGGCCCGTGGCCCGGTGACCGGCCCACCGACGACCGCTACGACCCGGCGCTGCTCGCGGAGGGCGACCGGCGCAACGTGGTCGACGCCTACCGCTACTGGCGCCGCGACGCCGTCGTCGCCGACCTCGACCGGCGCCGGCACGACTTCCACGTCGCCATCGAGAACTTCGGGCACGACCACAACATCGGCACCGTCGTCCGCACCGCCAACGCCTTCGCCGCGAGGGCGGTGCACATCGTCGGCCGCCGCCGCTGGAACCGGCGCGGCGCCATGGTCACCGACCGGTACCAGCACATCCACCACCACGCCGACGTCGCGAGCCTGCTGGCGTTCGCCGCCGACGCGGACCTGACGGTCGTCGCGGTCGACAACACGCCCGGCGCGCTGCGGCTGGAGACCGCCGAGCTGCCGCGGCGGGCCGTGCTCCTGTTCGGCCAGGAGGGCCCCGGCCTCACCGAGCAGGCCCGCGCGGCCGCCGCCACCGTCGTGTCGATCGCGCAGTTCGGCTCCACCCGCTCCATCAACGCGGGCGTCGCCGCCGGCATCGTCATGCACGCCTGGGTCTGCCGGCACGCGGACCTCACCCGAGCGTGGTGACCGGCTCCACCTCTACCGGGATGCCGTTGAGCACGGCGGTGCCGGACAGCGCGTCCAGCAGCGTGTCGTCGGCCAGCAGGTTGGTGTTGACCCCCGCGTGCGCGCTCGCCACCGCCGCCCGGGTGCCGTCCACGTCGTGGCCCCACCCGTGCGGGATGCTGACCACGCCGGGGCGGATGGCGTCGGTGACCTCCACCGGGATCTCCACCTTGCCGGCCCGCGACCGCACCACGGCCCGCGCGCCGTCGGTCAGGCCGAGCCGCGCCGCGTCGTCGGGATGCAGCTGGGCGGTGCACCGGTTCTGCCCGCGCACCAACGGTTCCAGGTTGTGCATCCACGAGTTGTTCGACCCGAGCTGGCGCCGGCCGATGAGCACCAGCCGGCCGTCGGGCGGCTCGGCGAGGAACGCCGCCAGCCGCGGTACGTCGGCCACGATCTCGCCGGGCGCCAGCTCGACCAGCCCGCTCTCGGTGGACAGCACGTCGGGCAGCCGCGGGGTGAGCGGCCCCAGGTCCACGCCGTGCGGCGCGGCCTCCAGGTCGGCCAGGGTCAGCTCGTAGGGGCCGCCGCGCAGCAGCAGGTCGATGATCCGCTCCGGACCGGTCCGGCCCGCGGCCAGCGACACGTCCACGCCCGCCCGCCGCGCGGCCTCCGCGGCCACCGCGTCGTCCAGCTCCGCCAGGGGGGCCGACGCGCCCAGCCCGCCGGCGATCGCGGCCAGCCGCAGCAGCGTCTCCCACTCCTGCGGCACCTGCGCCGGCAGCGCGGCGGGCGTCCAGTTCGCCACGTTGCGCACCGCCAGCTGGTAGAGCGCGATGTCGTAGTGCGGACGCTCCAGCGGCGTCGGCCCGGGCAGCACCACGTCCGCGTGCCGGCTGGTCTCGTTGAGGTAGACGTCCAGCGACACCATGAAGTCCAGCCCGGCCAGCGCCTCGGTGAGCCGCCCGGCGTTGGGCGTCGACAGGCACGGGTTGCCGCACACCGTCACCAGCGCCCGCACCTGACCCGGGCCCGGGGTGAGGATCTCGTCGGCCAGCGTCGCCACCGGCAGCTCGCCCATCACCTCCGGCAGCTCGCGCACCCGGCTGCGCCAGCGGCCGACCGTCCACGGGCGGCGCCTGCCCGGCCGGGCGTTCGCCTGGCCCGCCGCGGCCAGCGGGAACATCGCCCCGCCCGCCCGGTCGAGGTTGCCGGTCAGCACGTTCAGCACGTCGACGAGCCAGCTCGCCAGCGTGCCGAACGCCTGCGTCGTGGTGCCGATCCGGCCGTACACCGCGGCCCGCGGCGCGGCGGCCAGCTCGCGGGCCAGCCGCCGGATCACCTCCGCGTCGAGCCCGGTGGCACCCGCGACGGCGTCTGGCGTGAACGGCGCGGCCAGCTCGCGCACCGACTCGACGCCCGCGACGTGCGGGGCCATCCCGCCGAGGTCCGCCAGCTCCTCCGCGAACAGCACGTTGACCAGGGCGAACAGCAGCAGCGCGTCGGTCCCGGGGCGGATCGCGTGGTGCTCGTCGGCGAGCTCGGCGGTGCGCGAGCGCTTCGGGTCGACCACGACGATCCGGCCGCCGCGGTCGCGGATGGCGCGCAGCCGCCCGCGCGCGTCCGGCGCGGTCATCAGGCTGCCGTTGGAGACCAGCGGGTTCGCGCCGAGCATCAGCAGGTACTCGGTGCGGTCCAGGTCCGGCACCGGGATGGTCAGCGGGTGGCCGAACATCAGCCCGGCCGAGAAGTGCTTGGGCAGCTGGTCCACGGTGCTCGCGGTGTAGAAGTTCCGGGTGCCGACCGCCTTGAAGAACGCGGTCCCGTACAGCGCCGTCGACGTGTTGTGCACCGACGGGTTGCCGGCGTAGATCGCGACCGCGTCCCGGCCGTGCTCGGCGAGCAGCGGCGGCAGCCGCCGCTCGATCTCGGCGAACGCCTCGTCCCAGGAGACCTCGACCAGCTCGCCGTCGCGCCGGACCAGCGGTGCCCGCAGCCGGTCCGGGTCGTGGTGCAGAGCGCCCAGCGAGGCGCCCTTGGGGCAGATGAACCCGTGCGAGAAGGTGTCCGCGGCGTCGCCCCGGACCCCGGTGACCCGGGGACCGTCGAGCGTCACCGTCAACCCGCACGTCGCCTCGCACAACGGACAGGTCACGTGCGCAGTCGTCATGAACACAACTGTTGCACAGGACGGTGACATCACTCGTCCGGCGGACACTTCGGAACCGATCCAGCCACCACGATGGAGTCGTGAGCGTAGCGCGGACCGGCGAGGGGGTGTCGTGAGTCAGCGAGCGGACTACGCGGAGAGCTCCGCCTCGGCGTCGCCGTCGCTGTGGGCGGCGCGCGCGGCCGTCGCCGAACGCGCCGTCCTCACCCGGCACCTGCGCCGGGTCTGGGCGCTGCCCGGCACCCGCCTCGGCCTGGCCGGCTGGCCGCCCACCTTCCGCCAGCGCCTGCACTGGAACTGGAACTACTGGTGGCAGGCGCACCTGCTCGACTGCCTCGTCGACGCCCAGCACCGCCAGCCGCACCCCGGCCGCGCCTCGACGATCAGCCGGCTCGTCCGCGGCGTGCGGCTGCGCAACCTCGGCTCGTGGACCAACGACCTCAACGACGACATCTCCTGGTTCGGCCTCGCGCTGCTGCGCGCCCACGAGTGCGAGGAGATCCCGGTCGGCAACGCGCTGACCCGGATCGCCGAGCAGCTGCGCGGCGAGTGGACCGACCACGCCGGCGGCGGCATCTGGTGGCGCCGCGGCGGCGACTTCAAGAACGTGCCGGCCAACGGCCCGGCCGCGATCCTGTTCTCCCGGTGGGCGGACGCCGGCGGCGAGCGGGCCGACCGGCAGCGGGCGCGGTCGATGACCGAGTGGATGGAGCAGGTCCTCGTCGACCCGAAGACCGGCCTGCTCTGGGACGGGCTGTACGTGCTGCCCGACGGTGCGATCCGGGACGTCGTGCGGACCGTCTACACCTACTGCCAGGGCGTGTTCCTCGGCGTGTGCGTCGAGCTCGCCGACGGCGACACCTCGGGCATGTGGGTGTCGCGCGCCGAGCGGACGGTCGCGGCGGTCGCCGCGCACCTGTGCGACGACGACGTGCTGCGCGGCCGCGGCGGCGGGGACGGTGGGCTGTTCGCCGGCATCCTGGCCCGCTACCTCACCCTGGCGGCGATCCGGCTGCCGGCGCTCGGCGCGCGGGACGCGGCGGCCACCGCGCGGCGGCTGGTGCTCGCCTCGGCGGAGGCGGCCTGGAAGAACCGGGCGCCGGCCCGCGCCGGGCCGCTGTTCGGGCCGGAGTGGTCGCGGCCCGCGCAGGTGCCGCGCTCGGCCGGGCAGCGGCGGGTGGAGCGGGACCTGTCCGTGCAGCTGTCCGGGTGGATGGTGCTGGAGGCGGCGGCGACGCTGGAGCGGATAGGTTCCTCCGCGTGAGCGAGCACGTGAGCGAACCGTGACGGCGCCGGGTGTGGCGATCGTGACCGGGGGCGGGCGGGGCATCGGCGCGGCCGTGTGCCGCCTGGTGGCCGCCCGGGGCTACTCCGTGGTGATCAACTACGCCAGCGACGAGGCGGCCGCCGAGGGCGTGCGCGGGGACGTCGAGCGGGCGGGCGGAACCGCGGTCACCGTGGCCGGCGACGTGGCCGACGAGCACGACGTGCGGCGGCTGTTCGACCGGGCCGCGGAGCTCGGCGAGCCGGCCGCCGTGGTGAGCAACGCCGGCATCACCGGCAACACCCCGGGCCGCCTCGACGAGCAGGACGCGGCCGTCGTGCGCCGGGTGCTGGACGTCAACGTGCTCGGCGTGTTCCTGTGCGCCCGCGAGGCCGTGCGGCGCATGTCCACCCGCCACGGCGGGCGCGGCGGCGCGATCGTCAACGTGTCCTCGACCGCCGCCGGGCGCGGCTCACCCGGCGAGTGGGTGCACTACGCGGCCAGCAAGGCGGCGGTCGAGACGCTCACCCGCGGGCTCGCGATCGAGGTCGCCGCCGAGGGCATCCGGGTCAACGCGGTCGCGCCCGGCCTGGTGGAGACCGGGCTGCACGCGGCCGCCGGCCTGCCGGACCGGATCGAGCGCCGCGCACCGCTGATCCCGATGCTGCGCGCGGGCCGGCCGGAGGAGATCGCCGAGGGCGTGGTGTGGCTGCTCTCGCCGGCCGCGTCGTTCGTGACCGGCGCGGTGCTGCCGATCAGCGGCGGCTTCTGAGCCGGTCAGGCCTCGCGGGCCCACAGGACGAGCTGGATGCCGTCCGGGTCGCGCAGGGCGATCACCTCGGTGCCCGGTGCGGACTGTTCCTCGGTGATCGGCGAGAACGTCACGCCGTGCTCGGTGAGCCGGTCGGTCCACTCCCGTAAGCAGGTGTTGTTGGGCACGCTGAACGACAGGTGGTCCAACCCGGGCCGGCGCTCGTCGAACAGCGTCCGCTCCGCGTCGGGGTGCTGCACCAGCGTCAGCGTGATGCCGAAACCCGGCCCGCGCAGGAAGACCTTGCGCCGCCCGGAATCCGCGTCGTCCCGGCCGATGGTGGAGAACCCGAGCACCCGCTCGTACCACGGGACGCTCCGATCCACGTCGGTCACGGTGAGCGCGACATGGTGAACCCCGGTCAACGTGGGCATCAGAGTCCTTTCCGGCCCGTTCGGGGGTGGGCCGACCCAGCAATACTGCCCCAGCCGGATGACGAAACGGCCGCTGTTACTGGATCTTTTGCAGGCCGAGACCGAGCCGCTCAGTCACCGGTCTTGGCGGCGACCGCCGGCGTCTCGATCGGCCGGTGCATCTCCTGGCGGTAGCGCACCACGCCCCACACGGTGCCGACCACGAAGAACGCGATGCTCGCCCACAGGGCGACCGCCTTGAGCCACGGGAGGTTGTCGATCAGCCCTGCGGCGTAGTAGCCGACCAGGACGAGCGAGGGCACCCAGGCCAGCCCGCCGAGCGAGGTGGCGAACAGGAAGCGCCGCCGGTCCATGCTCGCCGCGCCCGCGATCAGCGGGGCCAGCGTGCGGATCCACGGCAGCCACCGGGCCAGCACGATCGCCCAGAGCCCGCGCCGGTCGAGGAAGTCCCGGGCCCGGGCCAGGTTCGCGAAGTTGAGCACCCTGCCGCCGCGGCGCGCGATCAGCGCGTTGCCGGTCTTGTGTCCGATGTAGTACCCGACCATGTTGCCGACGACGGCGACGGCGACGGCGGTGAACGACAGGGCCCACGCGCTGGCTTCGTTGCCGTGCTGGGCGAGCACCACCCCGGCGGCGAAGAGCAGGGAGTCGCCGGGCAGGAACAGGCCGACGATGAAGGCGCACTCGGTGAACACGAAGCCCAGCACGATGACCCACACCATGACCGGCCCGGCCGACTCGAGCACGCCGGATGCCAGCACGCTCGCGTCGGCCAGGACTGTGGACACGACAGGTAGCGTACGTCCCCCGGCGCAGGGACACTGCGGGAACCGGGCCCTATTCGCCCATCCTCAACCTTGTGGTCGCCTCGGTTACCGTCCGGCGGCCGGTCGACCACCCGGAGCGCGCGCGGATCACCCGGGCGGTGATTTCCGGCACGATTCTCATGCCGCGACGGTGACCGCCGCGGTCGCGTGCAGGAAGTCGCCGACGTAGCGGATCGCGGCGCGGCCCTCGGGCAGCACCGGGTAGAACGCCGGGAACACGTGCACCTGACCGGGCCAGACCTGCAGCTCGCAGGGCACGCCCGCGGCGCGCAGGCTCTCCGCCATCCGTTCGGAGTCGCCCAGCAGGCATTCGGTGTCGCCGACCTGGATCAGCACCGGCGGCCAGCGGCGCTTCGGCGCGCCCAGCACGTTCAGCCTGCGGCTGTCCGGCGCGTGCTCGCCCGCGTAGATCCGGCCGCACTCGCGAGCCCGCTGCGGCGGCACGAACGGGTCGCGGCGCACCGCGTCGCGGTCGTCGAGCTCGGCGCCGGTGAGGTCCAGGAACGGGGAGAACAGCACCGCCGCGGCCGGCATCGGCAGCCGCCGCCGGGACAGGTCCGCGAGCAGGCCGGCGGTGAGGTGCCCGCCCGCCGAGTCGCCGGCCACCACGATCTGGTCGGCCCGGTAGCCGGCGTCGAGCAGCCAGCGGTACGCGGCCACGGCGTCGTCCGCGGCGGCCGGGAACGGGTGCTCGGGGGCGCGCCGGTAGTCGGCGAGGAACGCGGGGCGCCCGGTCGCGGACGACAGTGCCGCCACGAAGTGCCGGTGGGTGCGCCGCGAGCCGAACACGAAGCCGCCGCCGTGCAGGTAGAGCAGCACCCCGGCGCTCTCCCGCGCGTGCCGTCCGGTGATCCACACGCCGCCCACGTCGCCGCCGTCGACCGTGCGGAACCGGGTGCCGCGCGGCACCGGCGTCCAGCCCACCGTGTCGAACGCGTCGCGCACCATCCGCAGCGCGGGGTGGCGGGTGATCCGCAGCCGGTCGCCGATCGGCCGCAGGCCGCTCATCAGCAGTTGCGCGAGAGCCCGGCTCTGCACGCTGGGCGTGGTCGGGACCGGGCTCGGGGGCTGGTCGAGGAGGGCGTCGATGTGGCCGCCGACAGCCGGGCCGGCGGGCGGATCGACACGGTTCGGCCGCACCATCGCGCACCACCTCCTCGTCCGTCGACACTGAGCAGACATCTCTGACTGTAAATCATCGACGTGGCGGTTCGATCCTCCGAAAGTCGCGGACGCGATCTCGGTTCTGCACCGGTTGGATTCAGGTGTCGTGACTCAAGAGTGGGTCGAGCCACTCGAAATACGCTCAAGCCGGCGGATACGGTCGAGTCGTGACCACGCGAACCGGGCCGCACCACGACCTGCCGGCCGAACTCGCCGCGAAGCTGGGCGCGGGCGCGGTGCTCGCCGACGCGGACGTCACCGGCGGTTACCGGCGCGACATGATGCCGCTCGCCCCGTCCGGCGACCCGCTGGCCGTCGTGCTCCCGGCCGACGCCGCGGAGGTGCAGGTGGTGGTGCGTGCCTGCGCGGCCGCGGGCGTGCCGATCGTGCCGCGCGGCGCGGGCAGCGGCCTGTCCGGCGCGGCCAACGCCGTCGACGGCTGCGTGGTGCTCGTGACGACGAGGATGAACGAGATCGTCGAGGTCGACCCGGACAACCGGCTCGCCGTCGTGCAGCCGGGCGTGGTCAACCTCGACCTGCGCGGCGCGGTGGAGAAGCACGGGCTGTTCTACCCGCCCGACCCGTCCAGCTACGACTGGTGCACGATCGGCGGCAACCTGTCCACGAACGCGGGCGGACTGTGCTGTGTCAAGTACGGAGTGACGACGGACTCGGTACTGGGCCTGGAGGTCGTGCTCGCGGACGGTGAGCTGCTGCGGACCGGCCGGCGCACGGTCAAGGGCGTCGCGGGCTACGACCTGACGAAGCTGTTCGTCGGCAGCGAGGGCACGCTCGGCGTGATCACCCAGGCGACGCTCGCGCTGCGGCCGCTGCCCCAGGCGCCGGGCACCCTGGTCGCCGCGTTCCCGGCGCTCGCCGCCGCGGGAGCCGCGGTGAGCCGCATCGTCCGCGAGGGCATCGTCCCGTCGCTGATGGAGATCATGGACGCGACGTCGATCGCGGCGGTGGAGGCCCACCTGAACACCCAGCTCGGCGCCGGCAGGGGGTGCGCCGCGCTGCTGCTGTGCCAGTCCGACTCGGGCGGCGAGGCGGCGCGCCAGGAGCTGCGGGCCATCGAGCAGGTGTGCTCCGACGTGGGCGCGGACCTGGTGCACGCCACGTTCGACCCGGCCGAGGGCCGGATGCTGCTGGCCGCGCGGCGCGCGGTGCTGAACGCGCTGGACGGCCTGGGCGCCTGGATGACCGACGACGTGTGCGTGCCGCGGACGAGGATCGCGGACCTGATCTCGGGGTGCGAGCGGATCGGCGAGCGGGTCGGGCTGCGGGTCGCGGTCGTCGGGCACGCCGGCGACGGCAACATGCACCCGACGATCGTCTACGACCCGTCCTCGGCGGGCGAGTTCGAGCGCGCCGACCAGGCGTTCCGCGACATCCTGGCGATGGGCCTCGCGCTCGGCGGCACGGTCACCGGCGAGCACGGCATCGGCAGGATCAAGCAGGAGTGGCTGGAGCGTGAGATCGGCCCGGTCGGCATGCGGGTGCACCGCACGATCAAGGCCGCGCTCGACCCGGGCACCCTGTTCAACCCTGGCTCGATGTTCTCGATGCCCTGAGAACCGCCCTGAGAACGGCCCCGGGAACCGTCCGGCGACCTCAGAGGTGCTCGGTGACCTCGGCCGCCTCGTCGGCCGCGACCCGCGCCAAGCGTTTGCGCTCCCGGCGCGACCTGATCAGCTCGATGATGATCGGGATGACCGAGACGAGCACGATCAGGATCGCCATGGCCTCGATGTTCGCCCGGACGAACTCGACCTTGCCGAGGAAGAAGCCCAGGATCGTGACGCCGGTGGCCCACAGCACGCCGCCGACCGCCGAGTAGGCGAAGTACCGGCGGGGGTCCATCCGGCCGACGCCGGCCATCGCGGTGATGAACGTCCGCACGATCGGCACGAACCGGGCCAGCACGATGGCCCGGGCGCCGTACTTGTCGAAGAACTGGTGCGTCTTGTCCACGTACTCCTGCTTGAACAGCCGCGAGTCCGGTCTGGTGAACAGGGTGGGCCCGACCTTCGCGCCGATCCAGTACCCGCACACGTTGCCGGCGAACGCGCAGACCGTGACCAGCACGCAGACCAGCCACAGCGGGGTCGCGATCGCCCCGGTGGCCACGAACAGGCCCGCGGTGAACAGCAGCGAGTCGCCCGGCATGAAGAACCCGACGAGCAGGCCGCACTCGGCGAAGATGATCAGGCAGGCGACGGCCACCGCCCAGCCGCCCATCCCGCGCAGGATGACCTCCGGGTCAAGCCAGGACGGCAGGATCGACATGGTGTGCACGGTGGCGGTCGCAAGCGTCACGATGCCCAAGGTACCGAACACGGGACACTAGAGGAGGGTCAGCAGGCCGACGACCGCACCGGCGGCCAGGCCGAGCAGCACGGCCAGCAGGATGACCCAGCCGACGGCCACCGCGCGGTCCGGCTCGTCGAGCCGGCTGGTCCGCTCGGGCGGGCGCATCGTGCGGACCGTGGGCGGGTCGGCTGCGGGCGGCGCGACGTCCTCGCCGGCCAGCAGGCCGTAGCCGCCGAGCACGGGTCCGGTCGGGTCGACGTGTTCGGGTTCCGGCAGCGGCGTGCGGGCCGCGTGCGCGCGCAGTGCCTCGGCGACCAGGCGCTCCGGATCGTCGGTCACACCTGCGACGCTACTACCCACTCGCCGGCCTTCATGACCGCGCACGGGTGCAGCGTCTCGTCGAGCATCACCAGGTCGGCGGCGAGCCCCGGTGCGATCCGGCCGGTGACCGCGCCCAGGCCGAGCAGCTCCGCGGGCCGGGTGGAGGTGGCGGTGACGGCCTCACCGACGCCGAGCCCGCAGGCGTGCACGAGGTTGCGGAAGGCCACGTCCATGGTCAGCGTGCTGCCGGCCAGCGAGTCGCCGCCGGCGAGCGTGGGCACCCCCTCGGTGACCGTGACCTCGAGCCCGCCGATGTCGTAGTCGCCGTCCCCGGCGCCCGCGGCGGCGATGGCGTCGGTGATCAGCACGGTCCGCCCGGCGCCGGCGTGCCGGGCGGCCAGCCGCACGACCGTCGGGTGCAGGTGGACGAGGTCGCAGATCAGCTCGATCGTGACCCGCTCGTCGTCGAGCAGCGTGCCGATCGGGCCGGGCTCGCGGTGGTGCAGCGGGCGCATGCCGTTGAACAGGTGGGTCGCCACGCTCGCGCCGGCGTCCACGGCCGGCACCACGTCCTCGGCCAGCGCGTCGGTGTGCCCCACCGCGGCCAGCACCCCGGCGTCGACCAGCCGCTTCACCGCGGGCACCGCCCCGTCGAGCTCGGGGGCGATGGTGACCATCCGGATGGTGCCCTGCCCCGCGGCGAGCAGCGTGTCGACCGACGCGGCGTCCGGCGCCCGGAGCACCGCCGGGTCGTGCGCGCCGCAGCGGGCCGCGGACAGGAAGGGGCCCTCCAGGTGGACGCCGGCGAGCAGCCCGCCGGTGACGAACTCGCGCAGCGCGGCCACCTGCGCGGCCAGTTCGGGGATCGGCCGGGAGACCAGGCTGGCGAGCATGGTGGTGGTGCCGTGCCGGCGGTGCGCCTCGACGGCCTGCCGCACCTGGCCGGCGTCGGTGAACGACGCGCCCCCGCCGCCGTGGCAGTGGATGTCGACGAACCCGGGGACCACCCAGGCTCCCCGGGCGTCGGTCGTCGTGGCGTCGGGCCGGTCGGGCGGGGCGCCGTCGCCGACGGAGCCGATGGCGCCGTCCTCGACGAGCACCCAGCCGGGGTCGAGTACGCCGTCCGGCGTAGCGACCCTGCCCCCGGCGATGAGCTGCGCAGCCATGCCACTCCCTTGCACCGCGACCCGACCCTATTGGTCTATACCATAGCCGCTCTCGACGATGTGGGGACGATTAACAAGGTATCAATGGGATTGGGTCAACGGTAACCGCCATCGGGTGACCCGCCGGGTCCCGCGGGTGGTCGGGACGGCGGCCGGTCGTGCGCGCCACGCCGTCCTCGGCACGGCGGCCCGCACCGGCGCGCTCCCGGCCCGACCTCGGAGAACAGAGCCTCGCTCGCGGCTCAGCCGGGCTGGCGCATGATCTTCTGCAGCGCGTCCAGGGCGCGGCTCGCGGTCGACTTCACCGTGCCCTTCGAGATCCCGGCGGCGTCGGCGATCTCCGCCTCGGACAGGTCGCCGTAGTACCGCAGCACCAGCACCTCGCGCTGCCGCGGGGGAAGCTGCGAGAGCGCCCGGACCACCGACTGGTGCTCGGCGGTCAGCATCGCCAGGCTCTCCGCGGAGCGGGCGTTCACCTGGTGCGGCGGGGTGTACTCGCGTGCGGTCTTGCGCCTGCGCAGGACGCTGCGGGAGCCGTTGACCACCGCGGTGCGCAGGTAGCCCAGCGCCGCGGCGGCGTCGCGCAGGTTGCCCCAGTTGCGGTGCAGGCCGGTGAACGCCTCCTGCACCACGTCCTCGGCCGTCGCCGGCTCGTCGACCAGCAGCACGGCCAGCCGCACCAGGCGCATGCGGTGGGTCCGGTACAGGTCCTCGAGGGTGAGCGGCGCCGGCTCCTTGCCGGGTACCGCGAAGCTGCCCGTGTCGATGGCCCGGAGGTGCCCGAGCGTGCGTTCGACGCTGCGCTCCGCGCTCCCGCTGAATGCCCCGTCCCCGTTCACGTCGAAACCCTATCGGTCGGCACGGGTCGCGGACAGTGACTCCGCGTGCGGAAGTAGCGTTCGGGGCGGAAAGATCGAGCCGAGGGAGGCCGCGGATGGCCTGGTTCACCGTGGAGACCACCTACACCGACGACCGGGACCGGCTCGCCGCCGTGCGGCCGCGCCACCGCGAGTACCTGGGGCGGCTCGTCGAGCGGGGCACGGTGACCGCCGCCGGACCGTGGGCCGACGACTCCGCCGGGTTCGCGATCTACCGGGTCGCCGACCGTGCCGAGCTGGACCGGCTGCTCGACGAGGACCCCTACACCACAGGCGGCGTGGCGGTGGGGCGTGTGGTCCACGAATGGAAGCTGCTGCTCGGTAGCTGGGCTCAGTAGGTTCCGCCCAGCTTGCGGTGGTCCCAGCTGACGGTCCGCGTCGGCGTGCAGATCAGCCCCACCCGCTTGGGCGCCTGCAACCGGACGAACTGGGTCGCCGCGGTGGCGGCCTGCTCGCTCGGGTTGTACCGGCGCATCAGCTCGGTGCCGATCAGCGCGACCTTCTCGGTGTCCTCGACCAGCTCGACGTCGCACTCCATGGACACCCCGCGCAGCTGGTCGTAGCTCTCGCCCGTCTCGACCAGCACCGTCGCCTGCGCGAGCCGGCGCAGGTTGGCCGCCTTCTGCGACTTGCGGTAGGTCCAGGTCGCGATGCCGTCCCCGCGCGGGAAGTACCACAGCGGCACCAGGTGTGGCCGGCCGTTCGGGCCGATCGTCGCGATGCTCGCGACCCTGCCGCCGGCGAGGAGGTCGCCGATCTCCTCGGTGGTCAGGACGATCTGCGCCCGTCGTGACATCCGCGCCTCCCGCTGCCGGTGAGCCTCGGTTATAGCGCACCCGCGCTGCGTGCGGCCGCCCGGCCGCCGGGGCCGACCAGGCTCGACTCGACCGCGCCGCGCTCGGCGATGTCGGCCAGCACCGCCTCGTCGGCGGCCGGCACGACCGCGCGCGCCTGCCGCTCGACCAGCCGCGGCAGCAGCGCGCGGACCAGCTTCGCCACGCCGACCCAGCCCGGCACGTGCACCGCCCGGGCCCGCTTCGCGATGCCGGCGCTGATCAGGTCGACCGCCACCGACAGCGGGTAGGTCCGGCCGGCCAGCCCCTTGCTCGCCCGGCGCAGCGTGCCGAACACCGGGTGCGCGTCGGCGTTGCCGACCATGTCGGTGGCGATCCACGTGGGGTGCGCGACCCCGATGTCGACACCGAGGTGCCGGACCTCCGCGCGCAGCGAGTTCCCGAACGCCTCCACGCCCGCCTTGGCCGCCGAGTACGCCGCGTTGCCCGGGATGTGCACGATCGCCGCGGCCGAGGACACCAGCAGCGCGTAGCCCTTCGACTCGATCAGGTGCGGCAGCGTGACCCGGACCGTGCGCCACACACCGAGCAGGTCGACCTCGATCACCCGCTCGAACGCGTCGCGGTCGATGGAGCGGGTGAACCCGGTGGCCGCGATGCCGGCGTTGGCCAGCACCACGTCGATCCGGCCGTAGCGCTCGACCACGGCGGCCACCGCGCGCTCGAGGTCGGCCCAGCGCGTCACGTCAGCCTCCCACGCGCCCGCGTCCTGCCCGCAGTCGGCGGCGACCGTCGCCAGCTCCTCGGCCTCCAGCCCGACCAGCGCGAGCTTCGCGCCGCGGCCGGCCAGGTCCCGGGCCACGCCGGCGCCGATGCCCCGCGCCGCCCCGGTGATCAGCACGACCTTCCCGCGCACGTTCCTCCTGCCGACCATGCCGCCTCCTCGCCGAGAGTCCGGGCTGAACTTACCATGAGTAACCTACCGTGAGTACATGGCAAATGTGTACCGAATGTTTACGAAGAACGGCTGTATGTAACCGGCCGTGGGTGCGACAAGATTCGGGACCATGTCACAGGTATTCGATCGTCGTTCGGTCCTGAAGGCATCCGGTGTGGCCGCGGTGGGGGTCGCGGTCGGCGGCACGGTCGCCGCCGCCCCGGCCATGTGGGCGGAGCCCACCGACCCGGTCTTCGCGCACGGCGTGGCCTCCGGCGACCCGCTGCCCGGCGCGGTGCTGCTGTGGACCCGCGTCACCCCCACGCCGGACTCCGTGCCCGGCTCGGGCCAGGGCCCCGCGGTCACCGTGACCTGGGAGATCGCCACCGACCCGGGGTTCGGCACGGTCGTCGGCTCGGGCGGCGTGGCGACCGGCCCGGACCGGGACCACACGGTCAAGGCCGACGCGACCGGCCTGGCCCCGGCCACGACCTACTACTACCGCTTCCGCCTCGGTGACGCGGTCTCCGGCGTCGGCACCACCCGCACCGCGCCCGCCGCGACGGCCGCGGTCTCCCGGCTGCGGTTCGGCGTCGTCTCCTGCTCGAACCTGCCCCAGGGTCACTTCGCCGCCTACCGCTACCTCGCCGAGCGCGGCGACCTGGACGCGGTGCTGCACCTCGGTGACTACATCTACGAGGGCGGCGGCTCCGGCGTGCGCCCGCACCAGCCGCCGCACGAGATCATCACGCTCGCCGACTACCGCCAGCGGCACGCGCAGTACAAGACCGACGAGCACCTGCGGCGGCTGCACGCGGCCGTCCCGGTCATCGCCACCTGGGACGACCACGAGGTCGCCAACGACGCCTGGTCCGGCGGGGCGGAGAACCACCAGCCCGACACCGAGGGCGACTACGCGACCCGCAAGGCCGCCGCGCACCGGGCGTACTTCGAGTGGATGCCGGTGCGCAACGAGGCCGACAAGATCTACCGGCGGCTGCGCTTCGGGCTGCTCGCCGAGCTGTCCATGCTGGACCTGCGCAGCTACCGCTCGCAGCAGGCCAAGCCGTTCGACGGCCACGTCGACGACCCGGACCGGACCATCACCGGCGCCGAGCAGATGGCCTGGCTGCGCGACGGGCTGACCTCCAGTGGCGCGCAGTGGAAGCTGGTCGGCAACTCGGTGATGATCTCCCCGGTGCTGGTGCCGCCGCTGCCCAGCGAGCTGCTCGGCCCGCTGCTGGAGCTGCTCGGCCTGCCGCGCGACGGCGGCGTGGTCAACCCCGACCAGTGGGACGGCTACACCGCCGACCGCCGCAGGCTGCTCGACACGATCGCCGGCAACGGCATCCGCGACACGGTGTTCCTCACCGGCGACATCCACTCCTCGTGGGCCTGCGACATCCCGCGTGACGCCGGGCTCTACCCGCTCTCGCCGTCGGTGGCCGTGGAGTTCGTCGCCACCTCGGTCACCTCGGACAACATCGACGACCTCGCCGGCGTGCCGCCGCGGACGCTCGGCCCGGTCGTCGAGGGCGCGCTGACCACGCTGAACCGGCACGTCAAGTGGGTCGAGGTCGACTCCCACGGCGCCTGCGTGCTGGACGTGACCCCGGCCGCGGCGCAGATGGACTGGTACTTCCTGGCGAACAAGGAGGACCCGGCGAGCGCGCTGTCCCACGCGCGGTCCTACCGGGTGCGGGCCGGCACGCAGAAGGTGCAGCGGGTCGGCTCGCCGGCCGGGTCGGGCGGCGCGTGATGGCGGGCACGCTCTCCCGGCGGACGCTGCTCGGGGGCGCCGCGGGCGCGGCGGCGTTGGGCGCGCTCGGCGCGCTCACCGCCGCGTCCGCGCGAGCCGCCGGCGACCTGCGGGTGTACGTGCTGGTGGTGGACGGCTGCCGGCCGGACGAGGCGGCCGGCGCGTACCTGCCGACCGTGCGGTCGCTGGCCGCGCAGGGCACCTCGTTCACCGCGGCCAGGGCCATCGCCGTGGCGGAGACGATCCCGAACCACGTGGCGATGATGACCGGCGTGTACCCGCAGCGGTCCGGCGTGCCGGCCAACGCGGTGTGGGACCCGGAGCGCGGCGAGGTCCGAGACCTGGCGCTGCCGTCGGACCTGCGGGCGCCGACGCTGCTCGAGCGGCTGCCCGCCGAGCTGGGGCTGACCACGGCGAGCGTGCTGTCGAAGGACTACCTGTTCGGCGTGTTCGGCGAGCGCGCGTCGCTGCGGTGGACGCCGGAGCCGATGCTGCCGGTCACCAACCACGCGCCGGACGTGTTCACCATGGGCGCGGCGCTGGACATGATCGACGACCACGACCCGGCGCTGATGTTCGTCAACCTCGGCGACGTGGACCGGTTCGGCCACGCGGACCTGTCCGGGACCTCGATCCGGCTGCTGCGCACGCTCGCGCTGATCGACACCGACGCGCAGCTGGCCCAGTTCGTCGGCCACCTGCGCGACTCGGGTCGCTGGGCGCGTTCGGTGGTGATCCTGCTGGCCGACCACTCGATGGACTGGTCGCTGCCGCTGTCGCTGATCAACCTGACGGGCCGGCTCGACGACGACCCGCTGCTGGCCGGGAACGTGCGGATCGCCCAGAACGGCGGCGCGGACCTGCTGTACTGGACCGGACCCGAGGACTCCCGCGCCGAGGCGACCGTCCGCATGCGACAGATCGCGCAGGCCGCGCCCGGCGTGCTGTCCGTGCACGACCCGGCGGAGCTGCGGCTGGGCACGAACGCGGGCGACGTGGTCGTCTACTGCAAGCCGGGCTGGCGCTTCACCGACCCGAGCGTGATCTCCAACCCCATCCCGGGCAACCACGGCCACCCGGCCACCGAGCCGATCCCGTTCGTGATCTCCGGCGGTCACCCGTCGGTGCGCCGCGGCCAGGTGTCGTCGGCTCCCGCCCGCACGCTCGACGTGGCGCCGACCGTGGCGTCGCTGTTCGGGCTGCCCGCGCCGGACGGCGGGTGGGACGGCCAGGCCCGCACCGAGGCGTTCCAGGGCGTGCCCGCCGGGAATTGACCTCTCCCGGCCCGTCGTTGTTCCCGGCATGGACATCGACGGGGTGGGCGTGTGGGAGACGCGGCACGCGGGCTGGCTGAGCGAGCCCGGCGCGGCGGCCGAGCTGGAGGAGCTTGGGTACCGCGCGGTGTGGGTCGGCGCGTCGCCGCCGGCCGACCTGGAGTTCCCGGAGCGGCTGCTCGCCGGGTCCACCCGGCTCGTGGTGGCGACCGGCATCGTGAACGTGTGGGAGGCGCCGGCCGAGGTCGCCGCGGCCTCCTACCGGCGGATCGCGTCGGACCGGCTGCTGCTCGGGGTCGGCGCCGGGCACCGGCTCGCGGTCGGCGAGGCCTACGGCCGGCCGTACGAGAAGCTCGTGCGCTACCTCGACGACCTCGACGCGGGCGGGGTGCCGCGGCGAGCCCGGATGCTCGCCGCGCTCGGCCCGCGGGTGCTGCGGCTGGCCGCCGAGCGTACCGCCGGCGCACACCCGTACCTGGTCACCCCCGAGCACACCGCCCGGGCCCGGGAGATCCTCGGCGCGGGGCCGTTGCTCGTCCCGGAGCAGAAGGTCGTGCTGGGCACCGATCCCGGCATCGCGCGCGAGCTCGCCCGCAGGCGGCTCGGCTCGTACCTCGAACTGGAGAACTACACGAACAACTGGCGCCGGCTGGGCTTCACCGACGACGACCTGGCGGACGGCGGCAGCGACCGGCTGGTGGACGCCATGGTCGCGTGGGGCGGCGAGGACGCGATCCGCGCCCGGGTCGAGGAGCACCGGGTGGCCGGGGCGGACCAGGTGCTGCTGCAGGTGCTCAACCCCGACAAGCTCGGTACGCTGCGCAGGCTCGCCCCGGCCCTGACCTGAGCGGTCGCCGGGCCGGTCTCGTCCCAGCCGCGACGGCGTCGAGGTGCGGGGCTCGTAGGATTTGCCCGACGGCCCTGTCCAGCCCCGAGGAGGACGTACCGATGCCCATCGCCACACCCGAGGTCTACGCGGAGATGCTGGACCGGGCGAAGGCGAACGAGTTCGCATTTCCCGCCATCAACGTGACCTCCTCCGAGACGCTCAACGCCGCACTGCGGGGCTTCGCCGAGGCCGAGAGCGACGGCATCGTCCAGGTCTCCACGGGGGGTGCGGAGTTCGCCTCCGGCACCAAGGTCAAGGACATGGTCACCGGTGCGGTCGCGCTCGCCGAGTACGCGCACGTGGTCGCCGCGAAGTACCCGGTGACCGTCGCGCTGCACACCGATCACTGCCCGAAGGACAAGCTGGACGGCTTCGTGCGGCCGCTGGTCGCGCTGAGCCAGGAGCGGGTGGCCGCCGGCAGGGAGCCGCTGTTCCAGTCGCACATGTGGGACGGGTCGGCCATCGACCTGGACGAGAACCTCACGATCGCCGCCGAGCTGCTGGACGCGACGGCCAAGGCGAAGATCATCCTCGAGGTGGAGATCGGCGTCGTCGGCGGCGAGGAGGACGGGGTCGCCCACGAGATCAACGAGAAGCTCTACACCGCCGACGGCGACTTCCTGAAGACCGTCGACGCGCTCGGCGCCGGCGAGAAGGGCCGCTACCTGCTGGCGGCGACGTTCGGCAACGTGCACGGCGTGTACAAGCCGGGCAACGTGAAGCTGCGCCCGGAGGTGCTCAGGCGCGGCCAGGAGGTGGCCGGCGAGAAGCTCGGCCTGCCGGCCGGCTCGAAGCCGTTCGAGCTGGTGTTCCACGGCGGTTCGGGCTCGCTGCTGGAGGAGATCCACGAGGCGGTGTCCTACGGCGTGGTGAAGATGAACGTCGACACGGACACGCAGTACGCGTTCACCCGTCCGGTGGTGGGCCACATGTTCACCAACTACGACGGCGTGCTGAAGATCGACGGCGAGGTCGGCAACAAGAAGGCCTACGACCCGCGCAGCTACCTGAAGGCGGCCGAGCAGGGCATGGCGGCGCGCGTCACGCAGGCGTGCGAGAACCTCAAGTCGACGGGCCGGATGCTGGCCGGCTGAGCGCCCGCGGGCCGTCGGGCAGGATGTCGGCATGACGCTGCAAGAGAACCTGTTCGGCGGCCCACCCGCCACCCAGCTGCCGGACCGCCCCGAGCCGCAGGCCGCGATCGAGTCGGGCACGGAGCCGGCGAAGGTGGTCACCCGCTGGCCGGACTTCAGCGAGGGCTGGGCGGCCCTGGCCGAGCTGGCGCTGACGGAGAACAACCCGGTCGCCGCGTACGCGTACGCCCGCACCGGCTACCACCGCGGCCTGGACCAGCTGCGCCGGGCCGGCTGGAAGGGGCACGGCCCGATCCCGTGGTCACACCGCCCGAACCGCGGCTTCCTGCGCGCGCTGGCCGCCCTGGCCCGGGCGGCACAGGCCATCGGGGAGACCGAGGAGTACGACCGCTGCATCCAGTTCCTCACCGACTCCGACCCGGACGCCCCCGCCCAGGTCGGCCTGGCCTGACAGCCCACCGCGCCGGCCCCGCGGCCCGAGCTGTCCACAACCGCCCCAGCCATCCACAGCCCCCCGCCGACCAGCCCTCCCCGTCAGCCCCCACCGATAGGATGGATGACGGGGTGCCCCCGGAGAGGGTGGGGGCCGCTATCCAGAGGGGGCATTCGCGGGGGTCGCGGGTGGGGGTGGTTCTGCCGGGGGTCGGCGGGGTTGCGTGACCGAGCGTTTCGGGCGGCGTCCGGCCCGGCGGGTGCCCGGCTCGGGCGCGGCTGGGACGTCAGCCGGCGGGGCGGTTGAGCACGCCCACCAGGAGCGAGTGCACGGCGGCGTGGTCGCGCTCGTCGCTGAGCCGGCACGTGCCGCCGCGCACCCGGTACCACTCGTCCGCACCGGCGTAGCGCACCTTCGCGGTGACCACGCCGGACGAGTCCACTGTGGTCCGCAGCTCCAGGTCGCCGGTCACGACGCCGACCTCCTCGGTCATCACGCCGCCGGGACCGGCGACCAGCGGGGAGTTGTACGAGTTCAGCACGTCCCCAGCATGGACGACAGCTCACCCTGCTCGGCGGAGGTCACCGTCAGCTCGTAGACGAACTTCACGTGCGTGTACGCCCGCGCGTACTCACACCACTCCGACTCCAGCGGCGGCTTCCACGTCTCCGGCGTCTGGTCGCCCTTCGACTGGTTCACGTTGTCGGTCACCGCCCACAGCTGCGGCGAGTCGAGGTCGTTCGCGAACGCCTCGCGCTCGTCGGTCGTCCACTCCGACGCCCCGGTGCGCCACGCGTCGGCCAGCGGCACCATGTGGTCGATGTCGACATCGCCCGTCGCCGTCCACGTCTCGCCGTCGTACGGGCTGTACCAGCTGCCCGACGTCGGCGCGCAGTCCGTGCCGACCTCGACGCCGTCTCCGTCGCGCTGCAGGACCATCTCGCGGGTGTTGCAGTTGCCCTCGACCGTGTGCCAGTGCGGGAACTCGTCCCGGCTGTAGCCGTCCATCGAACCGTCCGGCGCGACCGTCAGCCGGGCCAGCTCCGACTCCGCCGTGCCGGCGTCCGGAATGCCCGGCGGGATCGCGTTCGCCGAACCGCCGCCGACCACGACCGTCGTGCCGGCGGCGAGAAGTAACGCCGCACCGAATACCCGCACTTTCCCCGACCTGGTGAACATGAGTCTCCTCCGTGTGACTGATCACGTGAGATCTTCACTGACTGTGCGACACGGAGGTGACCCGATCAATACTGCTCGGTAACTGAACGTGGAATGCCTGGTGGGCTGCGGAAAGTCCAGACGATCGGCGGGAGCCGAACGGGCGAACGCCCCGGGCCGCCGAGCGGTCCAGGGCGTTCGCGAACGCGCGTTCAGCAGTAGCTGAGCATCCGGTACAGCTGGTCCTCCTCGGTCGAGTTGATCGTCAGCGAGTACCGGTACTTCACGTGGATCCACATCTTCGCGTAGGTGCACCAGTACGCCGTGCGCGGCGGCTTCCACGTCGCCGGCGACTGGTCACCCTTGGACTGGTTCACGTTGTCCGTCACCGCGATCAGCTGCGGGTTGGACAGGTCGTTGGCGAACTGCCGGCGCTGGGCCGTCGTCCACGACGACGCACCGGTGCGCCACGCGTTCGCCAGCGGCACCACATGGTCGATGTCCACATCGGACGCCGCGTACCAGGTCGCGCCGTCGTACGGGCTGTACCAGCTGCCCGACGTGGGGTAGCACGACGAGTCGGTCACCACGCCGCTGCCGTCCCGCTTGAGCACGGTCTCGCGGGTGTTGCACGAGCCGGAGATCGTGATCCAGTGCGGGAACTTGTCGCGGGAGTACCCGCTCGACGACCCGTCCGGCGCGACGTCGAGGTTGTAGAGCTCGTAGCGCGCGGTCGACTCGCTGGGGATGTTGGGCGGGGTCGCGCTCGCGCTCGCGGAGACGAAGACGGTGCCCGCGACCGCGAGCACCGTCGAGACGAGCAGGGTTCTGAACTTGCGCATGGTCGAACCTCCGTGGCAGGGATCACGGTTGCGCAGTCCACTGTCGCGCACGGAGGTGTCCGGGAGCGGTTGCGTTGGCGAACTTTCCGCGGCAGGCAACGGAATGCGGCGGCGGAACCCCCTCCCGGTCCCGCCGCCGCGCGCCCCTCCCGGCTAGACCGGGCAGGCCGGCCGGTGCCGCGGCATCGGGTCCGGCCAGTAGCCGAACCGCGGGAGGCCCGGGCTCGCCAGCGCGGCCGAGCAGCCCCGGGAGCGGATCGTCGCGTCCGGGTAGCCGACGCCGCCGTGCAGCCCGGACAGGTCCTCCAACTGCACCACCGGCTCGTCGAAGTAGACGTGCGCGCGGCCCTTCGGCTGCACGCAACCGGCCGGCACGAAGCTCCACACGCCGTAGCTCCCGCCCGGGCGCGGCGCGCTGACCAGCGCGATCGAGCCGTCGACGGTCACGTACCGGAAGCTGACCCTGGACATGTCCAGACCCGCCACGCGCTGGGCGGGGTCGATGACGTCCGGGCCGGCCGGCTCGCGGGTGTAGTTCAGCGACGGCACGCAGTCCGGGCCCGGCGCCAGGGTCACGCCGGTGCCGAAGGTGATCCGCCGCCACCGGCCGTCGACCTGGCGCAGCGAGCGGAACGGCGCGTTGATCGCGCCGACCCAGTCGCGCCAGCGGCCGGTGTCGGTGCCGCACCGCTTCGGCACGCCGTCCAGGCCGCCGGGCCGGCTCGCCCTGGTCAGGTGGCTGCGCAACACCCAGCCCACCGGCGTGGACATCGCGTGCGGCGGGCTGACGCGCACGCGCACCCAGTCGCCGCAGTAGGCGGTCACCTCGGCGGGGTCGCCGCCGCGGGCGTTGGCGAGCACGAGCCGCGCGGGCGCGTCCCGGACCGTGGCGCGGTCGCCGGTGATCGTGTCGCTCGGGGTGGCCGCGCCCGCGGGGTTCGCGGGCACGGTGGTGACGGTGACCGCGGCGAGCGCGGCGGTCAGCACGATGGCGCGCAGGGGGCGCACGGTGATACCTCCCGGTCGTGGGTCGTGCGTCCAGCGCACGGCGTCCGTCCGGGCGCGTCACGCGGCACTGCGCGGACGGGCAAGACCGTTGCTCAGCGGACCACCCGGAGGTCCTCGGTGTGCCGGTACCAGGTCCACCGGTTCAGTGCCCGCGGATGGGTGACACCGTCGCGCACCGGAGTCACCGGGTCGCCGCCGAACTGCACCGCGCGGGCGGTGAGCGTGCCGACCCTGTTGCGCAGCAAGCCCTTGCGGACGATCCGCACGCGCAGGCCGAGCCGCGGGTCGGGGGTGACCTCGACCCGCAGCGCGGTGTCCGCGCGCAGCGGGATCTCGTCGTCGCAGAACACCGTGCCGCGCACCGGGGCGAGCACGCCGAGCCCGACGAGGACCCCGCCGGAGTCGTCGCGGACCAGCGGCAGCGCGCCGACCCGTCCGTCGACGGCCGCGGCGACGGCGTCCGCCGGCAGTGCCCAGAGGCGGGCGACCGGGGAGTCGGGGTCGGTCGGCACGTAGCCCACCGGCACGTCCAGTCGCTCGGTGCGCACCAGCCGCAGCACCACGGCGGCGAGGTCCGCATCACTGCCGTGAACCACGATGTGACCGTCGGTCACGCCGCTGACCAGCGGATCCACATCGGACCGACCCGGTGTGGCGGGGATCTCGTGCGCGGTGGATCCCGAGCGTGCGGCCAACTTCCGCCATACCCCGCTCGTAACGGCCGGGCCGCAACCCAGCATCAATGCAGCCACCCGTGATCTCCTGGTCTACGCTCGAACACCGGCATTTCGCCTGCAAGAAACCGTCCCTGCGCAACCCCGGGGAGTCTCACCATGCCGGCCATCGTGCTCATCGGCGCCCAGTGGGGCGACGAAGGGAAGGGTAAGGCCACCGACCTGCTCGGCGAGCAGGTCCAGTGGGTGGTGCGCTACCAGGGCGGCAACAACGCCGGGCACACGGTCGTGCTGCCCGACGGGCAGGACTTCGCCCTGCACCTCATCCCGTCCGGGATCCTCACCCCGGGCGTGACCAACGTGATCGGCAACGGCGTGGTGGTCGACCCCGGGGTGCTGCTCGAGGAGCTCGCCGGGCTGGAGGCCCGCGGCGTGGACACCGCGCGGCTGCTGCTGTCCGCGGACGCGCACCTGATCATGCCGTACCACGTGGCCATCGACAGGGTGACCGAGCGCTACCTCGGCAAGGCGAAGATCGGCACCACCGGGCGCGGCATCGGGCCCGCCTACCAGGACAAGGTGTCCCGCGTCGGTGTGCGGGTGCAGGACCTGCTCGACGAGAAGATCCTGCGGCAGAAGGTCGAGGCCGCGCTCGACGTGAAGAACCAGATCCTGGTCAAGGTCTACAACCGCAAGGGCCTCGACCCCGAGCAGGTCGTGGACTCCGTGCTGGAGGCGGGCGAGCGGTTCTCGCACCGGATCGCGGACACCCGGCTGCTGCTGAACCAGGCGCTGGAACGCGGCGAGACCGTGCTGCTGGAGGGCTCGCAGGGCACGCTGCTCGACGTCGACCACGGCACGTACCCGTTCGTCACGTCGTCGAACCCGACCGCGGGCGGCGCCGCGGCGGGCTCGGGCATCGGCCCGACCAGGATCACCACCGTGATCGGGATCCTCAAGGCGTACACCACGCGGGTCGGCTCCGGCCCGTTCCCGACCGAGCTGCACGACGAGATGGGCGAGCGGCTGCGCAAGACCGGCGGCGAGTTCGGCGTGACGACGGGGCGGTCGCGCCGCACGGGCTGGTTCGACGCGGTGATCGCCCGCTACGCGGCGCGGGTCAACGGGATCACCGACTACTTCCTCACCAAGCTCGACGTGCTGTCCGGTGTGGACACCGTGCCGATCTGCGTCGGCTACAAGCTCAACGGCTCGACCGTGTCGGACATGCCGATGACGCAGACCGACGTGCACCACGCGGTGCCGGTCTACGAGGAGATGCCGGGCTGGTGGGAGGACATCTCCGAGTGCCGCTCGTTCGACGAGCTGCCGGCGAACGCGCGGTCGTACGTGCTGCGGCTGGAGGAGCTGTCCGGTGCGCGGATCTCCGCGGTCGGCGTGGGCCCGGGCCGCGACCAGACGATCGTCCGCCATTCGATGACCGGCTGACGCCGGTGCCGTGACACGGAGGAGCCGCCCTCACCCGGGTGGGGGCGGCTCCGTCGTGGCCGGGCTACGCCGCGAGCCGGTCGTCGCGCTGGGCGACGGCGATGTCGGAGTTGTCGGTGAACAGTCCGTCGACGCCCGCCGCGCGGAACGCGGCGATCTCGCCGAACAGGTCGCCGTAGTCGGTCGGCACGTCGGACGAGCGGAAGTCCGCCGGCAGGAACGTGTTCTCCGCCCGGAACGTGTACGGGTGCACCACGAGCCCGGCCCGGTGCGCGTCGCGCACCAGCGAGGTCGGCGAGAGCAGGAAGCCCGCCGCGTCGCGCGGGATGACCTGGTTCTTGTCCGGGCCGATCCCGTCGGCGTAGCGGGCCACCTCGCGCAGGCCGGCCGGGGTGACCAGATCGGCGTAGGTGCGCGGGTCACCGGTGTCGACGAAGTCGAACGGCGCGCCGGTCGCGGAGGTGAGCTGCACCAGCGGCACGTTCAGCTCGCGGTCCAGCGCCTTGAGGTTCGACACCTCGAACGACTGCACGAACACCTTGGCGCCGCGGCGGTTCAGCCCGTTGCGGTCGAGGATCGACACGAGCTTGGGCTCTAGCGCCAGGCCCTGCTTGCGGAAGTAGGTCGGGTGCTTGGTCTCCGGGTAGATGCCGATCTGCCGGTGCAGCTGTCGGGACAGCCGTTTCACCAGGTCGATGACCTCCTGGAAGGTCGGGATCTGGTAACGGCCGTCGTAGATCGTGTTGTGCTGGCGGATGTCCGGGATGCGTTCCTTGGCGCGCAACGTCTTCAGCTCGGCCAGCGTGAAGTCCTCGGTGAACCAGCCCGTGGTGGCCACGCCGTCGAGGGACTTGGTCGTCTTGCGGGCGGCGAACTCTGGGTGGTCGGCGACGTCGGTGGTCCCGCTGATCTCCGGCTCGTGCCGGGCGACCAGCACGCCGTCCTTGGTGGTGACCAGGTCCGGCTCGATGTAGTCGGCGCCCATCCGGGCCGCCAGCTCGTAGGAGGCGAGAGTGTGCTCGGGCCGGTAGCCGGCGGTGCCCCGGTGGCCCACCACGGTGAAGTGCTCGCCGTGCCCGCCGGTCCGGTCGGCCGCCGTCCGGTCGGCCGTCGCCGGTGCGGCGCCGACCAGGGTCAGCGCGGCGGCCGCGGCGACCGCAACGCGTAGGAATTTCGTACTCACAGGGTCCTCCTCGATCGAAAGGCCTGCGCATCGTGGCGGACACGGGCAAACTTCGCGGGGCAGGGAAGGTAACGGAGGGATAACGCCCTCGGGCGGGCATCTGTCCGCCCACCTGAGGGCGCAGATCGGCCTGCCGGCAACTAGTCTCTTTGGTCGTGCGAGTCCTGATTATCGGGTCCGGCGCGCGCGAGCACGCACTGCTGCTCGCGCTGTCGCACGACCCAGCGGTCGTCGCGCTGGCGTGCGCGCCGGGCAACGCCGGCACCGCGGCGCTGGCCGAGTCCTACGGCGTGGACGTGGCCGATCCCGCGTCCGTGGCCGACCTCGCCGTCGAGTGGCGGGCCGACCTGGTGGTGATCGGCCCGGAGGTGCCGCTGGTCGCCGGGGCCGCGGATGCCGTGCGCGCCAGGGGGATCGCGTGCTTCGGCCCGGCCGCCGCGGCGGCCCGCATCGAGGGGTCGAAGGCGTTCGCGAAGGACGTGATGGCGGCCGCCGGGGTGCCGACCGCGCACGGCGAGATCGTGGACAACCCGGCGAAGCTGGACGCGGCACTGCGCCGCTTCGGCCCGACGTGGGTGGTGAAGGACGACGGCCTGGCGGCGGGCAAGGGCGTGGCGGTCACCGAGGACCTCGCGGCGGCCCGGTCCCACGCGATGACGCTGCTCGACGGCGGGCACCCGGTGCTGCTGGAGACCTACCTCGAGGGGCCGGAGGCGTCGCTGTTCTGCCTGGTGGACGGCAGCACGGTGGTGCCGCTGCTGCCCGCGCAGGACTTCAAGCGCGTCGGCGACGGCGACGCCGGGCCGAACACCGGCGGGATGGGTGCCTACGCGCCGCTGCCGTGGGCGCCGCCCGGCCTGGTCGAGGAGGTCGTCGCGAAGATCGTCCAGCCGGTGGCCGCGGAACTGGCCGGCCGGGGCG
Source organism: uncultured Actinomycetota bacterium (assembly GCA_963727495.1). Classification (GTDB taxonomy): domain Bacteria; phylum Actinomycetota; class Actinomycetes; order Mycobacteriales; family Pseudonocardiaceae; genus Actinophytocola. Next base: position 1,116,703 of record CAVSGQ010000006.1, read on the forward strand.
CACCGTTCACCGGGCTGCTGTACGCGGGCCTGGCGCTGACCGCGTCGGGGCCGCAGGTGATCGAGTTCAACTGCCGTTTCGGGGACCCGGAGACGCAGGCGGTGCTCGCCCTGCTGCGCACCCCGCTCGCGGGTCTGCTGCACGCGACCGCGACCGGCACGCTGGCCGCCCACCCGCCCCTGGAGTGGTCCGACGGCGCGGCGGTGACCGTGGTGATCGCGGCCGAGGGCTACCCCGGCATCGCCCGCTCCGGCGACGTGATCACCGGCGCGGAGGCGGACGGGGTCCTGCACGCCGGCACCCGCCGCCGCGACGACGGCGCGATCGTCTCGGCGGGCGGCCGGGTCCTGTCCGTGGTCGGCGAGGCCGCCACGCTGTCCGCCGCCCGGGACGAGGCGTACCGCAAGGTCGAGGCCGTGCACCTGGCCGGCTCCCACCACCGCACGGACATCGCGCTGCGCGCCGTGCGGGGCGAGGTCTCGGTCCTGTAGCAGGGGATCGGCGAGGTTCAGCCGATCAGCGGAACCGTGACCACCGGGTCTTCGTCAAAGTTCAGGATGGCCCTGCCGTCGCCTTGGTAGCCTGCGGAGGGGGACGGTTCAGTCACAACCAGTGGGGAGCGTCGGGGATGCAGATCATGGGCGACTTCGGCCGCGGCATCAACGAGGCCTTCCGCCAGGTGGAACAGGCCACCCAGGGCGTCACCTCCGGCACCTTCACGGTGAACCAGCACAACGTCATCGCCGCCGCCAAGATCATCGAAACCCAGGCCGACGCATTGTTCGAGCGCCTCAAGTCGGCGCCGCGGCGAGCTCTGTTCGTCGAGGCGCCGGGCAACGACGACATCAGTCAGCGCATCGCGCCGGCGTGGAACGATCGGCTCGTCGAGGACGACGACTCCTACGCCAACCGCGTGCGCGACTACATCAAGAGCCTGAAGAAGCTCGCTGTGCAGCTGGGTGACACGGCAAAGGCATACGGGTACACCGAGGACCAGATCGAGGCGGCCTTTCGGGGGCACGGTGCGTAGGAGGGCGGCATCCGCCATTGCCGGCGTGCTCGCTCTGGTGGCTTTGACGAGTTGCACCGACCAGCAACCAGGCGAGGCAGTGCCGACGGAAAACCCGGGCGGCTCGACCGACCCGCAGCGACCAGCCGGAACCTTCGTCGAGCGGAGCCGAGCCAACTGTGGAAATTCCGCAGCGTCCGGCGGAGCTGGCGCTGGACGGGGTCAATCCGTGCGCCTTGTTCACCGATGCTCAGCTCGCCGAACTCGGCGTGGACTGGGACCCACGGGCCGGTGGGAACGGCGGCAAGCTGGCCGGGCCGACCTGTGCGTTGGACGTGGCTTCGAAGGAGCCCTACTACAGCTACACCGCCCAACTGGTCACCGACATGGGCATTGACACGTGGCTCACGGGCACCAAGAACGTCGACGCGTGGTTGGTGTCGGTGCGTGACTACCCCGCGGTCGACTTCAAGACCAAGGGTGTCGACGACCAGGGAGTGTGTGACCACGGTCGATGTCGCCGACGGACAGCAGCTTCTGGTCGACCTGGCGCCGCTCGACGAGGTCGACTACCGGAAGCTGTGCCCGATGAGTGAGAAGGCCGCCGCCATGGCGTTGCAGACACTGCAGACGTTGAAGTGAGGAAGTAATGGACGGGGACTACGGACTCAGCGACCTGCGCTTCACCGGATACACCAACAGCGATCTCGCGGCCCAGGTCGACGGTCTGCGGGACGGGGCCGGGCCGGAGACGTTCTACAACGCGGTCGGCGCGTTGGTGAGCCTGGCCGAGGGGCTCGCGGAGACCGACAAGACGCTGCGCGCGCAGCTCAAGGAGATCGGCGTCAGCTGGCAGGGGGAGGCGGCCGGCGGCGGCACCGACGCCACCGAGAACGCCTCCATCTACGCCGACGAGGCCACCAGCCCGGTGCAGGACTCCGCCAAGAGCGTCGACAGCCAGGGCGCCACCTTCTCCACCACCCGCAACGCCGCCCCCGACTCCGGCGTGCTGCGCGGCCCCACCGAGGAGAGCCTCGGTGACAAGGTGGCCGGCCTGTTCGGGCACACCACCGACCACGCCAAGGACGTCCGGGCCACCAACCAGGCCCGCGACCAGGCCGTCGACGGCCTCAACAACTACCAGTCCAGCTCCTCGGCCGCCCTGCGGGGCTCGCAGGCCCTCCCCGTCCCGCCCGGGATGAACCTCGTCGCGCAGCCGGTGGAACAGCCGATAGGCACCACGCACGTCCAGGGCTTCACCCCCGGCGGCGGGCTCAACCCCGCCGGCGGCGGCCCCGTCACCGGAGGCGGGCCGGGCGCGCCCGTGCCGACCGGCAGCGGCGGTGGGTTGCCGACCTCCGGCGGGCTGCCCGGTGCCGGCAACCCCGGCGGGTTGCCCGGCAACACCACCGGCGTCGGGCCGTTCGGCACCTCCGGCAGCCCCACCGTCCCCGGCGCGGGCCCGGGCGGCCTGCGCACCCCGCTCAGCCCGCTCGCGATGGGTGAGGCCGCCGCGGTCATGGGGGCCGGCGGCGCGGGCGGCGCCGGCGCGGCCGCCCAGGGGGAGCGCACCGTCCGCGGCGGCGGCACCCCGGGCGCCACCCGGACCCCGGGCAAGGGCGGCACCCCGCTCGGCGCCGCTCCCGAGGAGGAGGCCCGCGCGGCCCGCAGTGCCGAGCGGTTCGGCGCCCGCACCGGCCGGCCGGGCTCCTCGATCATGCAACCCGCCGCCGCCGGTGGCCGGCGCGGCGAGGGCGAGGAGGACGAGGACCACGTGCGCCGCTACGGCATCGACTCCGGCGACGTGTTCGACGACGATCGCGTGGTCGCCCCCGAGTCGATCGGCGACGAGCCGGACGACCGTCCTTGACCGGTCGTGGGACCGTCGTCCTCTCCACCCTCGAGTTCGACGTGCTGTGGGAACGCGAGCGGCTGCCGCGCAAGCACGAGGCGCTCGGCGTGCCCAGCCCCGGCAAGACGCACACCGAGCGCGCCCGGCTGGTCGCCGACGCGCTCGCCGGGCTCCGCGAGCGCGGCCTGTCCGACGGCGAGCGCGCCGTCCCGGACCTCGCCGACCAGCTCAGCCTGCTCGCCCACCCGCAGGTCTGCATCGACAGCTGGGTCTGGACCGACCACCGGATCTCCTCCCTCGCCGTCCTGTCCGGCAGCACCGCGCTGCTCGCGGCCGTCGACGGGCCCGAGGTCTGGCTGATCCCCGCGCGGGACACGGCGCTCGCCGAGGCCGCGGTGTCCGTCGCGGGCGACACGGCGCCGGGCCCGGGCTACTCGGTGAGCGTGCCCACCGACGCGCTGCTGGCCGCGGACAAGGAGGCCCGCGGCGACCGGCGCGAGCTCGCCGCCGCCCTGATGCGCAAAGGCGTGCCCGGCCCGGACGCCAAGACCCTCGGCGCCATGGTCGACGGGATGGGCCTGCGCGGCCAGTTCGGCGCCTCGCGCCAGCGACGCGACCAGCGCCTGGCCCGCGCCGACCGGGTCGTCTCCTTCCACGACACCGACCGCGGGCGGTACGTCTACCTGGCCAAACCCAACAACGACGGCCGGATGTGGAGCACCATCACGCCGGCCGACAACCAGCGGCTCGCGACGTGCGTGCGGGAACTTCTCGACGAGGTCTGAGCTCGTGGGGTGAACCGGGAACCGGCGGGCGGGGCGAGCCGTCACAAGCGTGGCGCGAAGGGGTGGACATGGCGAAGTACAACATCGACGCGATCAACACCTGCATGCAGAAGGCGCAGGACTACCAGCCGAAGTTCGGCGAGATCGCGGACACCTTCCCGCAGGTGTGCTCGGTGTCCACGGCCTACGGCGAGCTGCCCAGCTCCGCGGCCGTCTCCAGCGCCGTCGACGCGCTCAACAGCATGCTCAACACCGAGTTCGGGGCCGCCGAGAACCGCCTGGACGGTGTCGCCCGCGCGCTCGACGCCGTGTCGCGGACGGTGGGTGACACCGACCAGGCACACGCCGACGCCATGACCAGCAGGTCTGACGGGAGGACGTGACCGTGACCGCCGCCGAGTCCCTGGCCGCCTACGCGGGCGGCGACGCCGTCGCGGCCGCCGCCGCGAAGGTCGAGAACGCCGACAGCGGCACCATCACCGAGGCCGCCACCCGGCTCACCGACGCGGCCACCAACGCCGGCACCTACGGCGGCGAGGTCAAGGGCGGCGTCACGCAGCTCGACGCGGCCTGGGAGGGCAGCTCCGCCGACGCGTTCGTCGCCTACATGGCCGGCTTCGAGAAGGCGGGCACCGACATCGCCACCGCGATGACCGACGCCGCGGGCGCGCTGGGCGACGTGGCCGGGGCCATCGACGACGCCAAGCACTTCGTCTCCACCCGCTGCGACCAGGCCCTGCGCGAGATCAGGTCCTGGCTCGACGACAACCCGCAGGCCACCCAGGCGCAGCTCGACGACTACACCGGGGGCGTCTGCGCCGAGGTCGCCGGCGACGTCGACACCCACCTGGAGGGCACCGAGCAGACGCTCGCGGCCGCGCTCGGCACCCTCGACGGCGCCACGACGCCGGCCTCGACCTTCTCCGCGCTCGCCGAGCCGAACAGCCAGCCGTTCACCCCGCGGCCGGGTCAGTCCGTGCAGTGGACGCCGACGCCGCAGGAGCAGACCAGGCCGGCCGGCGCGGACGGGCACACCCCGCCCGCGACGCACGCGTTCACCGGGAACTCCGGCGGCACCGGGGATCCGGTGGCGATCCGGTGGCGGTGGCGGCTACTCGGGAGGCGGCGGCTACTCCGGGCCGTCCAGCGGTGGCCCGCCGGCCGGTGGCCCGCCGCCCGGCAACGTGCAGGAGTGGATCAAGCAGGCCATCGAGGAGCTGCGCAAGCGGGGCATCAACGTCACCGAGGCCGACGCGCAGCGCATCTGGCAGATCATCCAGCACGAGTCCGGCGGCAACCCGCACGCGATCAACGACTGGGACTCCAACGCGGCCAAGGGCACGCCGTCGAAGGGCCTGATGCAGACGATCGACCCGACGTTCAACTCCTACAAGCTGCCCGGCCACAACGACATCTGGAACCCGGTCGACAACATCTGCGCCGGCGTGAACTACGCGATCTCCCGCTACGGCTCGCTGGCCAACGTGCCCGGCATCCGAGCGACCGAGGGCGGCGGGAGTTACGTCGGCTACTAGATAATCTGCGTGCGGACCTAACCGGCGTACCCTCGGGGCATGACTCGGGCAACGCCGCCGGCCGCCGACCTCGCGTTCCTGCTCGGCCACGCCAGCCATGTACTGACCACCGAGCTGACCGCGCGGCTCGAGGAGCTCGGCATCACCCAGCGCGGGTACTGCGTGCTGTCGAAGGCGATCGACGGCGACCGCACCCAGATCAAGCTCGCCGAGCAGTGCCAGATGGACAAGACCACGATGGTCGTCACCATCGACGAGCTCGAGAAGGCCGGCCTGGTCGAGCGCCGGCCGTCCCCGACCGACCGGCGCGCGCGGCTCATCGTGCTCACCGGCGCCGGCCGCGACGTGCTCGCCCGGGCCGGGACGATCGTCGACGGCGTCTACCGCGACGTGCTGTCCGCGCTGCCCGAGCGCGACCGCGACGGCCTGGTGAACGGCCTGGTCCGGCTGGTCGGCGACCGGCTGTCCACCCCCGTGCAGTGCGAGCGCGCGCCCCGCCGCCGGATGTAGTTAATCCCACAGCAGATCGTCTACTACGAGACTATCTGTTAGCGTCGTTCCCGGAACCACTATCCGGGAGGCGACCCCATGTCCCAGATCTCCGGCACCCTGGCCGGCACCCGGCGCGACGCACGCTGGTTCGCGCTGGTCGTGCTGTGCGCGGGGATGCTGATGATCATCCTCGACGGCACCATCGTGAACGTGGCCCTGCCGGCCATCCAGGCCGACCTCGGGTTCAGCCAGTCCGGCCTGGCGTGGGTGGTGAACGCCTACCTCATCCCCTTCGGCGGCCTGCTGCTGCTCGCCGGCCGCGCCGGTGACCTGCTCGGCCGCCCGCGGATGTTCCTGTCCGGGCTGGTCGTGTTCACCGCGGCCTCGCTGCTGTGCGGGCTCGCCGGCAGCCAGGAACTGCTGATCGCGGCCCGGTTCGTGCAGGGCATCGGCGGCGCGATAGCCGCCGCGGTCATCCTCGGCATGATCGTCACGATGTTCCCCGGCAGGGACGAGCAGTCCCGCGCGATCGGCGTGTTCAGCTTCGTCGCCGCGGCCGGCGGCTCGATCGGCCTGCTCGCCGGCGGCGTGCTCACCCAGTCGATCAGCTGGCACTGGATCTTCTTCGTCAACGTGCCGATCGGCGTCGCAGCCTTCCTGCTCGCGCTGCGCGTGGTGCCGGCCGAGCGCGGCATCGGCCTGCGCGCCGGGGCGGACGTGCTCGGCGCGGTGCTCGCCACGGCCGGGCTGATGCTCGGCGTCTACACGATCGTCAAGGCCGCCGACTTCGGCTGGGGCTCGGCGCGGACGCTGGTGACCGGCGCGGTCGCGGTGGGGCTGCTCGTCGCGTTCGTGCTGCGCCAGGCCCGGGTGGCGAACCCGCTGCTGCCGCTGCGGATCCTCGCCTCGCGCGCGGTGGCCGGCGCGAACCTCATCCAGGTGCTGATGATCGCGGGCATGTTCGGCATGTTCTTCCTCGGCGCGCTCTACCTGGAGAAGGTGCTCGGCTACGACCCGCTGCGGATCGGGCTGGCCTTCCTGCCGGTGGCGGTCGGCATCGGGGCGCTGTCGCTGGGCGTGTCGGCCCGGGTGAACGCGCGGTTCGGCGAGCGCGCCGTGCTGGTGGTCGCGCTGCTGCTGGTGTTCGCCGGGCTGGCGCTGCTGACCCGGGCGCCGGTGACCGGCGGCTACCTGGCCGACCTGCTGCCCTCGATGGTGCTGATGGGCGTCGGCGCCGGGCTGGGCTTCCCCGCGCTGATGTCGCTCGCGATGTCCGGCGCCACCGAGGAGGACTCCGGTCTCGCATCCGGCCTGGTGAACACCACCCAGCAGGTCGGCGGCGCGCTCGGGCTCGCGGTGCTGGCCACCCTGTCCACCTCGCGCAGCAACGGCCTGCTCGCCGCCGGCGAGGCCCCCGCCGAGGCGCTGACCAGCGGGTACCGGCTCGCCTTCGGCGTCGGCGCGGCCCTGGTCGCCCTCGCCGCGCTGCTCGCCGTGGTCGTCCTGCGCCGCCCCGCGGGGCAGCGGGAGCCGGACACCGACCCGGACACGGAACCGGTGGGGGCGGCGCCGGCGCGGGTGTGCGCCGAGACCCCCTGATGCGGGTGCGGCCGGGTACCGCCAGGCTTGGCCCATGCGACAGCCTCTGTTGACGGTGGCCGAGCGCGCGTCGATCCCGCCGTTCCACGTGATGGATGTGCTCTCCGCCGCCAACTCCCGGCAGCGGGCGAAGGGCGACGTGGTGTCGCTGGCCGCGGGGCAGCCCTCGGCCGCGGCACCACGGCTCGTCCGCGAGGCGGCCGCCGCGGCGCTCGGCAGCCACCGGCTGGGCTACACCGAGCAGCTCGGCATCCCGGAGCTGCGCGAGGCGGTCGCCGCCCACTACGAGCGCCGCCACGCGCTGGCGGTCGAGCCGAAGGACGTGGTGCTCACCACCGGCTCGTCGGGCGGGTTCCTGCTGAGCTTCCTGGCCGCGTTCGACACCGGCGACCGGGTCGCCCTGGTCCGCCCGGGCTACCCGGCGTACCGCAACATCCTCTCCGCGCTGGGCTGCGAGGTCGTGGAGCTGCCGTGCGGCCCGGACACCGGCTTCCAGCCGACGGTGGCGATGCTCGACGACGCCGAGGCCGATCGACGGCCTGGTGGTCGCGAGCCCGGCCAACCCGACGGGCTCGATGCTGGCCGCGGGCGAGCTGGCGGCCATCGCCGGGTGGTGCGCCGAGCACGGCGTCCAGCTCGTCAGCGACGAGATCTACCACGGCATCCACTACCGCGACGACGACCCGGCCTCGGCGTGGCAGTTCTCCCGCGAGGCCCTGGTGGTCAACTCCTTCTCGAAGTACTTCGCGATGACCGGCTGGCGGCTGGGCTGGCTGCTGGTGCCCGACCGGCTGCACCGCGCGGTGGACTGCCTGACCGGCAACTTCACCATCTGCCCGCCCACCCTGTCCCAGCTCGCCGCGGTCGCCGCATTCGACGCCCACGCCGAGCTGGACGCCCATGTCGCGACCTACCGGGAGAACCGGGACCGCCTGGTCACCGGCCTGCGCGAGCTGGGCATCGACCGCCTCGCCCCGGTGGACGGCGCGTTCTACGTCTACGCCGACGTCGCGCACCTGACCGGCGACTCGATGAGCTTCTGCCAGCGCCTGCTCGCCGACACCGGGCTCGCCATCGTGCCGGGCATCGACTTCGACCCGGTCGAGGGCCACCACTTCGTCCGCATGTCCTTCGCCGGACCGCCCGGGGACATCCCGGAGGCGCTGCGCCGCCTCGGTTCCTGGCTGCGACCCTGAGGGGTCTTCCCCGATGTGCCGGACCGGTCCGCTCTGGTTGACTGACAAGGGAACCACCGGGGAGCGCCGATCGTTGCTCCGGTGAGGTCACAAGACCCGGTTCGGGGAGGTAGAGACCTAGATGCTGTTGAAGATCATCGGTGCGATCATCGTCATCTGGCTGGCGTTCGCCGTGCTCGGCTTCGTGTTCAAGGCGGTGCTCACGCTGTTGATCGTCGGCGCCGTGGTCGCCGTCGTCGGAGGCGTCGGCTACGCACTGGTCAAGGGTGGATCGGACCGCAAGCAGATTCGCTGACCCAACACCCGCACAATGGCCGGATGGCTAGGGAACCGAACTTTCCGGCATGGCTGGCCGACGAGCCGCGGCTGCGCGCCTGGCGGCGGTGGACGGACTGGCCGCTGACCGCCCTCGCGGCGCTGTTCCTGGTGCTGTACGCGACCGAGGTGCTCTACGTGAGCGCCCCGCCCGCGCTGCACGCCTGGTTCGAGCGAGGCATCTGGGCCATCTGGGCGGTGTTCGTCGTCGACTACGTCACCCGGTTCACGCTGGCCCGGCGCAAGGGCCGGTTCGTCCTGCGCAACCCGTTCGACCTCGCCGTCGTGGTGCTGCCGATGCTGCGCCAGCTGCGGGTGCTGCGGGTGATCACGGTGGTGACCCTGCTGAACCGGCGGCTCATCCACTCGCTGCAGCAGCGGGTCGCGCTCTACACCAGCGGCGCGACCCTGCTGATCGGCCTGTGCGCGTCGCTGGCCGTGCTGGACGCCGAGCGCCACTCGCCCGACGCGACCATCACGTCCTTCCCGGACGCCGCGTGGTGGACGCTCACCACGATCACCACGGTCGGCTACGGGGACCGCTACCCGGTCACCTCCGAGGGCAGGCTCGTCGCGGCGACCCTGATGGTCGGCGGGATCGCCCTGCTCGGTGTGGTCACCGGTCTCGTCGCGTCGTGGTTCGTGCGCGTGCTCGAGGGCGCGGAGAACAGCGCGGCGGACCGCACCGACGCCGCCGTCGGTGAGCTGCGCTCGGAGATCTCCGAGCTACGACTGCAGCTTCGCGATGCGGTCGAGCGCCTCGCCGACGTCCGCGGCCGAGACGTCCCGGTGGGTGATGAAGCGGATCTTGCCCGCCATCGGTACGGCACGCACGCCGACCTGCGCGAGTGAGCTGATCATCATCCCGACGTCGGGTGCGGACGCCAGCACGATGTTGGTCTCCGGGCGGTTGACCTCCCAGCCGAGGCCTGCCAGCCCGGACGCCAACGCCGTGGCGTTCGCGTGATCGGTCACCAGCGAGGGGATCCGCTCCAGCGCGACCAGCCCGGCCGCCGCCAGCACACCACCCTGCCGTACGCCGCCGCCGAGCATCTTGCGCACCCGCCGCGCCTGCTCGACGAACGCCGCCGAGCCGGCGACCACCGAGCCGACCGGCGCGCCCAGGCCCTTCGACAGGCACACCTGGACGGTGTCCACCCCGACGGTGAGCGCGGCCGGCGGCACCTCCAGCGCGACCGACGCGTGCCAGAGCCGGGCGCCGTCCAGGTGCACCCGCAGGCCCACGTCGCGCGCGGTGGCCACCAGCTTCGCGTGCTCGTCCGGCGGCGTGACCACCCCGCCTCCCGCGTTGTGCGTGTTCTCCAGGCACAGCAGCGTCGTGCGCAAGGCGTAGTACGGCCCGCCGCTTCCGCCCGCGGCCCGCACCGCCTCCGCCGGGATGCCGCCGGGCCGGTCGCCCCACTCGATCGGCTCCGGCACGCCGCCGGACAGCCACGAGCCGGCCCCGAGCTCGTTGTCCAGCACGTGCGAGCCGCGAGCGGCCAGGAACCGGTCGCCTCGGTCGAGGTGCACGACCAGCGCGATCAGGTTTCCCATCGACCCGCTGGGCACCCACAGCGCGGCCTCGACCCCTAACAGGTCGGCGACCCTCTCCTCCAGTCTCCGCATCGTCGGGTCACGGTCCAGCACGTCGTCGCCGACCTCGGCAGCCGACATCGCGAGCCGCATCGCCTCGTCGGGCTGGGTGACCGTGTCCGAGCGAAGATCGATCTGCCTCGTGTATGTCACGATCCGATCACACCACATGGCAACGCGGGCATCCTCGGGGGCACCTGACACGTCCAATGGGGTGGCGTAGAACTCGACTGACGGTCCGTGCAACCGTGGACACCGGACGTTCCGTCCCCGGTATGCAGACGACGAGCGGAGAGAGTCCGCGTGGACGAGCGCGACGAGAAGGACTTCGCGGAGTACTTCGTGGCGCGGCGTGACGCCGTGCGGCGGTCCGCGTACCTGCTCTGTGGCGACTGGCACCGCGCGGACGACTTCGCCCAGACCGCGTTCGTCGCGCTGCACCGGAGATGGCGCAAGATCCGGGACCACGGGGCCCTGGACGCCTACGTCCGCCGGACGCTGGTGCGCGCGGTGATCGACGAGTCCGCCGCCCGTGGCGGCGGGAGCGGTTCGTCGACGAGCTGCCCGAGGTGGCGCGGCCCGGCGACGACGGTGCCGGCGAGATCGGCGACGCGGTCGCCACACGGGCCGCGCTGCTCGACGGCCTGCGGCGGGTGCCGCCCCGGCAACGGGCGGTGCTCGTGCTGCGGTTCCTCGAGGGGCTGGACGTCGCGGCCACGGCCACGGCACTCAAGTGCTCCGAAGGCACCGTGAAGAGCCAGACGGCCCGGGGGCTGACCGCGCTGCGGGCGGCGCTCGGGGACACGGCCGACGACCTCAAGTCGGCCATGTGACGGCGGATGTGACGAAGGTCGCGACGGGTGCGAGGCGGACGAGGGAGGTGGAGGTCGATGGACGAGCGCAAGCTGGGCGAACTGCTGCGTGACGCGGTCGCCGACACCCCGCCGCCGTCCTTCGACCAGCACGATGTCGCCCGGGAGTCGGAGCGCCGGCGGGTCCGCCGCCGGAACGGGATTCTCACAGGTTCCGCCTTTGGTGTGGTGCTCCTGGCGAGCGCGACGGCGCTCGGCGTGGCATTGTGGACAGGGCCACACTCGGCCGAACAGACGAACGACGCGGACACGGCGGCAGCGGCCGGTAACGGAAGCGCTGCTCCGGACGAGTTACCACAAGAGGACAGTGCGGACGCGCCGAAAGCGGAGCGTGAGGCTGTCCCCCAAGACACCCCCTCGGAGACGCGTAAGCAGGGACGCCCTTCGAGTGGGGACGCCGGGCCTGCGGGGCCCGGCAGCACCCCTAGCGGGTGCGAACAGGCGGACCGGGAGCTCGCTGCTGCCCTCGCGGGCGAGCTCCCGGCCGCCGCAAACGTCGAAGCCTCCGATGCCGTGTCCGTCGAGCTGCGCTGCCCGGCCGGTGCGCTCGGCGCCATGTTCTACGTGGTGGACAGCGGCCAGTCGGGGACGTTCTCCGCGGTCGTCGTGCCGGCGAACATCACACCACCCGAATGGACCAACCTCCCGCGCGGCACCCAGCGCGGCGAGGCGACCGCGGACGACGGCCGGACGGTCGTGGTACTCAGCGAACCCCGCTCGGACGGTGAGTTCGCCCCGTTCGGCACCGACGTGCAACAGATCGCCAACGAGCTTGCCCGGTGGTACTGACCGCGACGCCGACCTGGCACGATCTGTGCGGACATGACCGCCGCCAGCACGCCCAAGGGTGAGCGCCGCCGGCAGGCCCTGGTCGAGGCCGCCGCGGAGCTCCTGGTCGAGGGCGGCTTCGACGGGGTCCGGCACCGCGCGGTCGCCGAGCGTGCCGGCCTGCCGCTGTCGTCGACCACCTACTACTTCGACTCGCTCGACGACCTGGTCACCGCCGCCGTCGAGCACCACGGCCGCGCCGAGCTGGTCCGCGGCGCCGCGCTGCTCGCCGCGCTGCCGACCCGGCCGCGCGGCGTCGACTCGGTCATCGACCTCGTGCTCGACCAGCTGCTCGGCCCGCCCGCCGGCGACCGGGACGCCGAGCTGGTACTGCTGCGCTACGAGCGCCTCGTCGCCACCTTCCGCCGCCCCTACCTGCGGCCGCTGATGCACACGCTCGGCGCCGAGCTGCGCGGCCTGCTGCTCGAGGTCCTCACCAGATCCGGCATCGACGCCGGGAGGCGGCGGGTCGAGCAGCTCATCGCGCTCGTCGACGGCGCCGTGGTCAACGCGCTGATCGAGATCGACCCGGACCCCCGGGCGGCCGCCCGCCGCATGCTGCGCGAGTTCCTCGCTCGCTGAGCGTGCGACCTCCCGGGCCCGATCCGGCGGCCGCCACGGCGGGGGCGGTGTGCTCGGTAAGCTGGGCAGACGTGACGTCCAAGCCGCGCATCCCCAACGTGCTCGCCGAGCGGTACGCCTCCGCCGAGCTCGCCACCCTCTGGTCCGCCGAGCACAAGATCAGGCTCGAACGGCGGCTGTGGATCGCGGTGCTGCGCGCGCAGGCCGAGCTCGGCGTCCCGGTCGGCGAGTCGGTGATCGCGGACCACGAGCGCGTGGTGGACCGGGTCGACCTCGCCTCGATCGCCGCCCGGGAGCGGGTCACGCTGCACGACGTCAAGGCCAGGATCGAGGAGTTCGGCGCGCTCGCCGGGCACGAGGAGATCCACAAGGGCATGACCTCGCGCGACCTCACCGAGAACGTCGAGCAGCTGCAGATCCGCGACTCGCTGGTGCTGGTGCGCGGCCGGGTGGTGGCGATGCTCGCCCGGCTCGCCGCGCTCGCCGCCGAGCACACCGACCTGGTCATGGCCGGCCGCTCGCACAACGTGGCCGCGCAGGCCACCACGCTCGGCAAGCGCTTCGCGTCGGCCGCCGACGAGCTGCTCGTCGCGTTCGAGCGGCTGGACGGCCTGATCGAGCGCTACCCGCTGCGCGGCATCCAGGGCCCGGTCGGCACCGCGCAGGACATGCTCGACCTGTTCGGCGGCGACGTGTCGAAGCTGGACGAGCTGCAGCGCCGGGTCGCGGCCCACCTGGGGTTCGCCCGGACCTTCGACAGCGTCGGCCAGGTCTACCCGCGCTCGCTGGACCACGACGTGGTGTCCACGCTGGTCCAGGTGGCGGCGGCGCCGTCGTCGCTCGCGAAGACGATCCGGCTGATGGTCGGCCACGAGCTGGCCACCGAGGGCTTCCGCGCCGGCCAGGTCGGCTCGTCGGCCATGCCGCACAAGATGAACACCCGCTCCAGCGAGCGGGTCAACGGCTTCGCGGTGATCCTGCGCGGCTACGCCTCGATGGCCGGCGAGCTGGCCGGCGACCAGTGGAACGAGGGCGACGTGTCGTGCTCGGTGGTGCGCCGGGTCGCGCTGCCGGACGCCTTCTTCGCGCTCGACGGGCTGGTCGAGACGTTCCTGACGGTGCTCGACGGCTTCGGCGCCTACCCGGCGGTGATCGCCCGCGAGCTCGACCGGTACCTGCCGTTCCTGGCCACCACCAAGGTGCTGATGGCACTGGTGCGCGCGGGCGTCGGCCGGGAGACCGCGCACGAGGCGATCAAGGAGCACGCAGTGGCCGTCGCGCTCGCGATGCGGGAGCGGGGGCAGGAGCGCAACGACCTGCTCGACCGGCTGGCCGCCGACCCGCGGATCCCGCTGGACCGCGCCCGGCTCGACGGGCTGCTCACCGACCGGCTGTCGTTCACCGGGGTGGCCGGCGCGCAGGTGGCCTCGGTGGTCAAGCGGGTCGGCGAGGTGGTCGGCCGGTTCGGCGACGCCGCCGGGTACTCACCGGCGGAGATCCTGTAGCCGCGGCTACCGTGGGCGGCGTGGCGACCGTATCCGCGTTGATCTACTACCCGGTCAAGGGCTGCGCCGGGGTGCCCGCGCAGCAGCTGGACATCGTCGAGACCGGGCCCGTGCACGATCGTGCCTTCATGTTCGTCACGCCCGAGGGCACGTTCCGCTGCCAGCGCCGCAACCCGCGCCTCGCGCTCGTGCGGCCCGCGGTGGTGCACGGCGGCGCCAAGCTCACCCTCGCCGCGGCCGGCCACCCGGAGCTCACCGTGGACGTGCGCCCGGACGGCCCGCGCCGGCCGGTGACCGTGCACGCCTGGAGCGGCTCCGGCATCGACCAGGGCGACGACGCCGCAGCGTGGGGCAGCGCGCTGCTCGGCGAGCCGGTGCGCCTGGTGCGGGTGCCGCCCGACCACGAGCGCCGGGTCGACGCGACGCACGGCCCGATCGGCTACTCCGACTCCACGCCGCTGCACCTGACCTCGCTGTCCTCGCTGGACGACCTGAACGCGCGGATCCTCGAGCGCGGCGCACAGCCGGTGCCGATGGCGCGGTTCCGGCCGAACATCGTCGTCGCGGGCTGGGCGAGGCCGTTCACCGAGGACGGCGTCCGGTCGGTCCGGGCCGGCGGTGCGGCGCTGCGCTACGTCAAGCCGGACGTGCGCTGCCAGGTCACCATGGTCGACCAGGACCGCGGCGAGCCGGACGGCCCCGAGCCGGTCCGCACGCTGGCGACGTTCCGCCGCGAGCCCGACGGCGGGGTGAGCTTCGGCATCAAGCTCGCCGTCGACGTGCCCGGCACGATCCGCGTCGGTGACGAGCTCGTCACCGACTGATCCCCACGCCGCGGGCCGGGTCGTCCAGACTGGACCGATGAGCTACGACTGGATCTCGTTCACGACCGACTACGGCATCGATGACGGGTTCGTCGCGGCGTGCGAGGGGGTGATCGCCCGGATCACGCCCGGGCCGCGGGTGCTGCACGTCAGCCACACGGTGCCGCCCCAGGACGTGCGCCGCGGCAGCGCGATCCTGGCCCAGGCGGTGCCCTACCTGCCCTCCGCCGTGCACCTGGCGGTGGTGGACCCGGGGGTGGGCACCACCCGGCGCGGGGTGGTGCTGGTGGCGGCCGAGGGGATGCTGGTCGGTCCGGACAACGGGCTGCTCGTGCCCGCGGCCGAGATGCTCGGCGGCACGCGCGAGGCCTACGAGCTCACCGAGCCCGCCTACCAGCTCTCCCGGGTCTCGGCGACCTTCCACGGCCGGGACGTGTTCGCGCCGGCCGCGGCGCACCTGGCCGCCGGGATCGCGCCGGAGAACTTCGGCGCGGCGGTCGACGTCGGCACGCTCGTCCGGCTGCCCGAGCCGCGGACCCGGGTGGAGCCGGGCAAGCTGACCACGGAGATCCTCGGTGTGGACAGCTTCGGCAACGTCCAGCTCGCCGCCACCGGCGCGGACCTCGACGCGGCGGGCGCCGTGCCGGGCTTCTCCGTGCACGCCAACCTCGGCGGCCGCTCGGTGACCGCGATGGTCGGTCGCACGTTCCGCGACGCCCCGCCGGAGACGCTGCTGGTCTACGTCGACGCGGCCGGGCGGGTCGCGCTCGCGATCGACGGCGGCTCGGCGGCCGCCGACTTCAGCGCGGTGCCCGGGGACCAGGTGCTGCTGTTGTTCGCCCGGCCCTGAAAGGTTCGCCGGACCGGTGCCCGGGTGTCACCCCGGTGTCGGCCGGCCGTCACCGCGGCATGGCCTGATGGGAGCGTGACCGCTCGACTGCTGGTGTCGCTGTCCGGGATCGACGCCCGGACGTTGGACCGCGGCGCCGACCTCGGCGACCGGCTCGCCGCCCGCGGCGTCCCGCTGTCGCTGCTGGTGGCGCCCCGGGTGGCCGGCGCCGACCAGCGGGCCCCGGTGCTCGGCTGGGTCCGCGCGCGCCGCGCCGGGGGCGACGCGCTGCTCCAGCACGGCTACGACCCGGCCGCCGGGCCGCGGGAGCGGGCGATCGCGATCCGCCGGCGGGCCGAGTTCGCCGCGCTGCCCGCGCACGAGGCGGGCCTGCGGCTGGCCGCCGCCGGCACCACGATGGAGCGCCTCGACCTCGATCCGGAGGGCTTCGTGCCGCCCCGCTGGCTGGCCTCGCCGGGCACGCTGGTCGCGCTGCGGCGCCGCGGGTTCGCGCTGTGCGCGGACCTGATCGGCGTGCGGGACCTGCGCACCGGGACCGTCCACAGAGGACGTGTGCAGGGCTTCGGGTCCGGCGAGCGGACCGAGCCGTGGTGGTGCTTCGCGCTGGTCATGGGCGCGGCGCGGACCGCGCGCCGGGGTGGCCTGGTGCGCCTCGCCGTGGACACCGCCGACCTGCGGCGGTCCGGCCCGCGGCAGGCGCTGCTGGACGCCGTGGACATCGCGCTGCACCACGGCGCCCGCGCGGTCACCTACCCCGACCTGGTCAGACCTCGGCCGGCTCGCGCGGCGTGAGGACCCGCACCTCGGTGCCGTCCGGGGCGGTGCGGGAGAACCAGCCGTAGGTCAGCCGCGTGCCGACGTCGTTGAGCAGGCCCTGGTGGATCGGCACGGCCACGCGCGGGGCGACCGCCCGCAGGAAGTCCACGGCCTCGCCGGTCTTCAGCCACGGCGCCGCGGTCGGCAGGCCGAGCACGCCCACCTGCTGCTCGGGCACCAGCAGCGAGTCGCCGGGGTGGTAGAACGCGCCGCCGTCGACGAGGTAGCCGACGTTGGGCGGCATCGGCACGCTCGGGTGGATGATCGCGTGCTCGCCGCCGATCACCGCGACCTCCGCGCCGGCGACGGTGAGCACGTCGCCGGGCGAGGCCTGGTCCGCGGCGAGGCCGAGCTTGCCGGTCTCCTCGACCGAGCCCGGGTCGACGATCAGCGCCGCCTGCGGGTTGGCCGCGACCAGGGCCGGCAGCCGCTCGGTGTCGAGGTGGTCGAAGTGCTGGTGGGTGATCAGGACGGCGTCGAGGTCGCGGACCTGTTCGAACCCGGCGGAGAACGTCCCGGGGTCGAACAGCAGCCGGGCCGAGCCGGTGTCCAGCAGTACGCACGAGTGTCCGAAGTGAACGATCTGCACGGACGCCAGGCTAGTCGCGCGGCGCACTACCGACGAGTAGCGTAATGGCCGCGAAGCCGACCAGGGAGGCCAGCATGACCAGTGTCCGGGCCGAGTCCGCGACCACCGGCGAACCGACCGCACGCGAGACGTTCGACTCCCTCGACCCGGCCACCGACGAGGTCGTCGGCACCTATCCGGTGCACACGGAGGCCGACGTCGCCGCCGCGGTCGAGCGCGCCCGGGCCGCCGCGGCCTGGTGGGCGGGTCTCGGCTTCGCCGGCCGCGCCGAACGGCTGCAGCGCTGGAAGGGCGTGCTGACCCGGCGGGCGGCCCAGCTCGCCGAGGTCGTGCACGAGGAGACCGGCAAGCCGCACGGCGACGCGATGCTCGAGATCGTGCTGGCCATCGACCACACGGCGTGGTCGGCGAAGCACGCGCGCACGGTGCTGGGCTCGCGGCGGCGCTCGGCCGGGCTGCTGATGGCCAACCAGGCGGCGACCGTGGAGTACCAGCCGCTCGGCGTCGTCGGCGTGATCGGGCCGTGGAACTACCCGGTGTTCACGCCGATGGGCTCGATCGCCTACGCGCTCGCGGCCGGCAACGCGGTCGTGTTCAAGCCGTCCGAGTACACCCCCGGGGTCGGCCGGTGGCTCGCCGAGTCCTTCGCCGAGGTGGTGCCCGAGCAGCCGGTGTTCCAGCTGCTCACCGGGTTCGGCGAGACCGGCGCGGCGCTGTGCCGGGCCGGGGTGGACAAGCTCGCGTTCACCGGTTCGCCGGGGACCGGCCGCAAGATCATGGCCGCGTGCGCGGAGACCCTCACGCCGGTGCTGATCGAGGCGGGCGGCAAGGACGCGCTGCTGGTGGACGCGGACGCGAACATCGCCGCGGCCGCCGACGCGGCGGTGTGGGGCGGCATGTCGAACGCCGGCCAGACGTGCGTGGGCGTCGAGCGGGTGTACGTGCACGAGCGGGTCTACGACGAGTTCGTGGCGAAGGTCGTCGACGTGGCCCGCACGGTGCGCGCCGGGTCCGACGCGGAGGCCGACATCGGCCCGATCACCATGCCCGGCCAGCTCACGATCATCAAGCGGCACATCGCGGACGCCCTGGCCCGCGGCGGCAAGGCGCTGATCGGCGGCGCGGACGCGGTCGGTGACCGGTACGCGCAGCCCACGGTGCTGGTCGACGTCCCGGAGGACTCGGCCGCGGTGCGCGAGGAGACGTTCGGGCCCACGCTGACCATCGCGAAGGTCCGCGACATGGACGAGGCGGTCGCGAAGGCCAACGACTCCCGCTACGGCCTGGCGTCCACGGTGTTCTCGAAGGCGCGCGGGATGGAGCTGGCCCGCCGGCTGCGGTCCGGGATGACCGCGGTCAACGGCGTGATCAGCTTCGCCGGCATCCCCTCGCTGCCGTTCGGCGGCATCGGCGAGTCGGGCTTCGGCCGCATCCACGGTCCGGAAGGGCTGCGCGAGTTCGCCCGCCCGAAGGCCATCGCACGCCAGCGCTTCCGTCCACCGTTGCTGCTGACGACGTTCAACCGCTCGGCGAAGACGGACGCGACGGTCGCGAAGCTGATCACCTTGCTGCACGGCAAGCGCCGCTGACGGTCGCGGTGCTCGGGAACGGCTGACCAGCAGGTAGCGCTCGTCGGCGACGGCCTTGCACCATGCGCTGTGCGTAACAGATTTCCCGGACAGTCGATGGATTGGTGTGGCCTCAACCGATCAACCGGCGCTCGACGACGACGTCACCGCCCGGCTCTTCGAGCAGTCCGTGATCCGGGTACGGACGGCCGTGTTCGCGCCGTTGTCTGCTGTCGGGGTGGCCGCGCTTGCGCTGCTCCTGTGGTCCACACTGCCGGTGTTCGCCGTCGCCACGGTCGCCTTCGCGCTGGTGCTCACCTGGCAGTCGGTGCGGTGCGCGACGCCGGGAGGGCTTCAGTGGGTGGCGGCGGCGCGCAGGCTGCTCGTCGACCAGCCGTGGCGCGAGACACCGGTGACCGTGCTCGGCACCCGTCGTACCGTGCTGGCCCTGCCGGACGGCGCGCACGTGCGGGCCTACGGCCTCCCGGCACCGGTTCGCGAGGTCGTCGTGCGCACCCGCCGGGTCTGGGTGGTCGGGCCGGACACCGACGGCTGGCTCGCGGTGCGCGTCGCCGGCCTGCAGGCCCCGTGGCCCGCACGGCGGGTGCGCGCCAGGAAGGCCGGTCCCGCGGTGCCCACCACTGAGCCGGTCGTGACCGCCTGGGCGCGCCACCTCGTGGTTCGCGCGCGCGGGGATCTCTGGTTCGTGGTCGTGGCCACCGCCGTCGTGACCGCGATCGCGGCACGGGCTGACGGTGTGTGGCTCGCGGTGGGCGCGGCGATGTGCGGTGCGGGATGCGCCGCTGTCGTGGCACGTGAGTTGCGGCGGGCCGCCAGGTTGCGTGACGCGGGCCCGTGGCGGCGCGCCGACGCCGCCGTCCCGTCCTGGACCCATCGCCGCGACGGAATCGGCGATGGGACCATCACCTTGCGCTTCCCCGACGGCCACCGGGCCACCGCGCGCCTCGACGGGGTGCCGATCGACCTGTTCGCCACCGCATGGCGCGAGGAGACGCTGTGGGTGGCGGGCGGCACGGCGGGCGGTGTCGTGGTGGGCTTCCCCGACTACCCGCTCGCCGCGTTCGCGCGCCTCACCCCGGAAACGTGAACTCCGGCACCGGGCCGCCCGTGGGATGATGAGGGCCCCCGGGGGGTGGTGCGGCCATGTGGGCGGTGCTCGGCGAGTACTGGCGAATCGTCCTGGTCGGCGTGACCGGACTGCTGGTTCTCGTGTCACGCGGGCGCGTTCCCCGCTGGCTGCCCGCCTTGTGGGGGCTGCTGGCGGCGGCCGTGGGCCTGGCGTGGTCGGTCGGCATGTCGTGGCCGGGAACCCTGGTGGTCTTCGCCGCGATGGTTCTCATCGCGTCGGCCCTGTGGCTGCGCGCGGAGGAACGGCGGACGTCCCGTCAGGAGCGTCCGGTCAGCCGCGGATCAGGTCCGCCGCCTTCTCCGCGACCATGATCGTCGGTGCGTTCGTGTTGCCCCGCGGCACCACCGGCATCACCGAGGCGTCCACCACCCGCAGCCCGTCCACGCCGTGCACCCGCAGCGCCGGGTCCACGACCGTTCCGATCGAGCACGTGCCGACCGGGTGGTACAGCGTCTGGGTCACCTCGCGGACGTGCGCGCGCAACTCCTCGTCGGTGACGCCGGACAGCCGTTCCGGCAGGTACGGCCCGGCCAGGAACCCCGCGAGCGGTGCCCGCGCGCCGATCTCGATCAGCGACCGCAAAGCCGAGACCATCGCGTCCAGGTCGGCCGGTTCGCTGTAGTACGCGGGGTCGATCTCCGGCCGCCATCGCGGGTCCGCCGAGCGCAGCCGCAGCCTGCCGCGGCTCGCCACGTCCACCAGCGTGGCGCCCGCGGTGAACCCGTCCGCGGACGGTTCGTGCAAGCCGTTGTCGTAGAACAGCGTCGGCGCCACGTGCACCTGCATGTCCGGTGCGGCCAGCCCCTCCCGTGTGGTGAGGAAGGCGCCCGCCTCGGCCACGTTGGACGTCATCGGCCCGCGGCCGGCCAGCTTCCAGCGCAGGAGCGCGCCGGCGCCGGCGAGCCCGGTCAGGTCCGAGGTCCCCTTCGTCCGCCAGATGATCCCGGCTGCCGGGTGGTCGTGCAGGTTCTCGCCGACCCCCGGCAGGTTCACCGCGACGTCGATGCCGAGCGACCGCAGGTGCTCGGCGGGCCCGATGCCCGACAGCATCAGCACCTGCGGGGAGTTGACCGCGCCGCCGGACAGGATGACCTCACCGTCCACGCGCACGTCTGTCTCCTGGCCGTACCGGGAATATCGCACCCCGACCGCCCGCGTGCCCTCCAGCAGCACCCTGGTCACCAGGGCGTCGGTGCGCACGGTCAGGTTGGACCGCTCCAGTGCCGGCCGCAGGTAGGCGTCCGCCGCCGACCAGCGCCTGCCACCCCGGCAGGTCACCTGGTACAGCCCGGCGCCCTCCTGGCTCGCGCCGTTGAAGTCGTCGGTCGGCTTGAGGCCCCACGACACCGCCGCGTCCACCCACGCGTGGGACAGCTCGTGGGTGTACCGCCGGTCCTCCACGTGCAGCGGCCCCTCGGTGCCGTGCAGCGGCCCGGACAGCCGGGTGTTGTGCTCGGCCCGCACGAAGTACGGCAGCACGTCGTCGTAGCCCCAGCCGGTGGCGCCGCGCGCGGACGCCCAGCCGTCGTAGTCCGCCCGGTTGCCGCGGATGTAGATCATCGCGTTCATCGACGAGCAGCCGCCGAGCACCTTCGCCCGCGGCCAGTACGCCCGCCGGTCACCGAGGTGCTTCTGCTCGACGGTCTCGTAGTTCCAGTCGAACCGGGTCTTGAACAGCGTGGAGAACGCCAGCGGGATGTGGATCTCGTCGGCGTCGTCCTCGCCGCCCGCCTCCAGCAGCAGCACCCTGACCGCCGCGTCCTCGGTCAGCCGGTTGGCCAGCACGCATCCCGCGCTGCCCGCGCCGACCACGACGTAGTCGAAGGTCTCGGTCATCGCCGCCTCCTCGCGCCGACCCACCGGTCACCCTGGAGACTGCCACCACCGCTACAGCTTCGCGAGGACCTCCTGCTCCTCGGTCGCCGACAGGCCCGCCTGGCGCGGCACGCGGTCCAGGCCGAGCTCGCGTTCCCGCTCGAGCGCGTCGGCGGCCGCATCGGCCAGCGGGCGGACCGGCATGCCGGCCGCCAGCGACGGCGACACGTCGTGGGTCTGCATGCCGTCGTGGTCCGGCGGCAGCCACATCGGCAGCGAGCGCGGCCCGCCCCACGGGTTCACCTTCGCCTCGGTCAGCTGCTCCGGGGTGGCCCGCACCAGCTCGACGTCGGCGCCGACGGCCGCCGCGATGCCCTCGAGCACCTCGCTCAGCGGCGCGTGCGGGCCCACCGCGTCGTAGGTGCCGGCCAGGTCCTTCTCGCCCGCGTCCACGATCCACGTCGCCAGGTCCCGCACGTCGATGTACTGCACGGGCTGCGCGGGCACGTCCGGCACCAGCACCCGCCCGCCCCGGGCGAACCGGCCCGGCCAGTACCCGAACCGGTCGCTGCGGTCCCACGAGCCGGTGACCAGCCCGGGCCGGACCACGAACGCGTGCTCGCCCATCGCCTCGCGCACGGCGTTCTCGCTCGCCACCTTGATCCCGCCGTAGAGCCGCACGCCGTCCTCGCCCGCGGCGGCCATCTCCTCGCGGGTGGCGTGCCGGGACAGCGCCGGCACCAGCGGGCCGGTGGCCGGGGTCTGCCCGGGCGTCCCCGAGTCGGCGTACACGTTCACCGTCGACACGAACGTCCAGTGCCCCGCGCGGTCGCCGAGCGCGCGCAGCGCACGGTCGACCCACGGGTAGGACAGGGGGGCCACGTCGACCACCGCGTCGAAGCGCTCGCCGGCGAGCGGGCCGAGCCCGTCCTCGGCGTCGCGGTCCACCGCGACCAGCCGCGCGCCGTCGGGTACCGAACCGGAGGTGCCCCGCGCGGCGCACACCACCTCGTGGCCGCGGCGCAGCGCCTCGGTCGCCACCGCGAACCCCACGAAGATCGTTCCACCGAGAACCAGAAGTCGCATGAGGCCCACCCTGTCCCGCCCGCGCCGCCCGCCGCCAGTGTTCTCGCGGTGGGCGAACGCGCCTCGCGTCAGATCCGCCGCAGCACGAAGTCGGCCGCGTGCCCACCGGCGAGGAACCGGTCCAGCCGGCCGTCGAGCACGTAGGCCCCGGACGGGGTGACCGCGACCGTCGTCGGCGCGGGGTCCGGCCACGCCCGGTCGCGCAGCGGGACCGCGACCCGGCCGCCGGCCCGCAGCGCCAGCTCGTGCACCGCCGCCCGGCTGCCCGCCAGCCCGGCGAGCGCGTTGGTGACCACGATCAGCGTGCCGTCCGGCCGCAGCGCCATCCCGTCCCCGCCGACCAGCGGCGCCGGCGTCCGCACCTCGGCCAGTCGCCGGTGCCGCGGGTCGATCCGGTACAGCAGGCCGGTCGTGTAGTTGACCACCACGAGGTAGCCGCCCGGGTGCCACACGATGCCGTTCGCGCCGATCGCGGGCAGCAGCCGCGGGTCGCTGACCAGTATCGAGGCGTGCCCGTCGGGCTCGACCCGGTAGACCGCGCCGGCCTGCGCGTCGGTCACGTACGCGGTGCCGCGCGGGTCGAGGGCGAGGTCGTTGACCGCGCCCCCGGACGGCCCGGACAGGTCGACCAGCCGGATGCGCCGGCCGGTGGCCAGGTCGTACATCGCCACGCCGGACGGGCCCGGCGTGGCGGGGTTGCCGTAGGCGGCCACGATCCGGTGGCGCCGCGCGTCGACCTTGATGCCGACGAAACCCGGCAGGCCGGGGTCGGACACCACCGTCCGGGCGGTGCCGTCCCGGCCGGTGGCGGTGATCCGGGCGGGCGTGGCGAACGACCCGGTGAGCAGCGCCCGCCGGGACGGGTCCCACGCCACCCCCTCCGGGAACTGGTCGGCCGCCGCCGGGGCCAGCACCGTGGGCAGGTGCGCCGGGGTGGCGGTGGCGGGTGCCGCGACCAGGCCCAGGCCGAGCGCCAGGGCCGTCGTCGCGGCGGTCAGGAGCGAACGTCGTCGCATGTCGGTCTTCTCCTCACGGAACGTGTGTGACGCCGACGATGCTGCGGGCCCGCCCGCCGCCTGCCCAGGTCTGCGTTCTGCCGTGGGCCGCGCCGACCATGGGTCCGCCAGACCCAGGCTGGGCCGGCGCGGGTCGGGGATACTCGGCGGCATGGACCGCCGCAGCGAGCTGACCGAGTTCCTGCGGTCGTGGCGCGCTCGCCGCCGTCCGGAGGACCTCGGGCTGTCCCCGGTGGCCGGGCGCCGCCGGGTGCCCGGGCTGCGCCGCGAGGAGCTGGCCCAGGCCGCCGCGCTCTCAGTCGACTACTACGTGCGGCTCGAGCAGGGCCGGCTGCGCAACCCGTCGGAGTCGGTGGTCGACGCGGTGGCGACCGCGCTCGACCTCGACGAGGCCGAGCGCCGCCACCTGCACAACCTCGCCCGCCCGCGCCCCGCGCCGGCCCCGACGCCCACGGTCCGGCCGGTCCTGCAGGCGCTGCTCGACGCCGCCGACGTGCCGGCCGCGATCTACGGCCGCCGCGGCGAGGTGCTCGCCTGGAACGCGCTGGCCGCCGCGCTGGTCACCGACTTCGGCGTGCTGGCGCCGCAGGAGCGGAACATGCCGAGGCTGGTCTTCCTCGACCCCGAGGTGGCGTCCCGGTTCGCCGACTGGGAGGGCAAGGCCCGCGACCTCGTCGCGCAGCTGCGGATGGCCACCGGCGTCGACCCGGACGACGCGGTGCTGGCCGCGCTCGTCGGCGAGCTGTCCATGAAGAGCCCCGACTTCGTGCGGCTGTGGGCGAGCCACCGGGTGAAGGAGAAGTGCCGCGGTAGCCACCGCTACCGCCACCCGGTCGTCGGCGAGCTCACCCTGCACTACGAGTCGTTTCGGCTGCCCGACGCGCCCGACCAGTCGCTGGTCTGCCAGTTCGCCGAGCCGGGCTCGCCCGACGAGGAGGCGTTGCGGCTGCTGGCGTCCTGGGTCACCGAGGCGGGGCGCCTCGAACGGGTGAACCCGCAGCTCAGGTAGGCTTCGGCAGTACCGACCCACTCGAGTTTCAGGAGCACCCCGTCGTGGCCCGAGTCGTCGTCGACGTCATGCCCAAGCCCGAGATCCTCGACCCGCAGGGACAGGCGGTCGCCAACGCCCTGCCGCGGCTCGGCTTCTCCGGCATCTCCGATGTCCGCCAGGGCAAGCACTTCGAGCTGGAGGTGGACGACTCCGTCGACGACGAGGCGCTCGCCAAGATCGCCGAAGGCTTCCTGTCCAACCCGGTGATCGAGGACTTCACGGTCCGGAGGGTCGACGCGTGAAGATCGGCGTGATCACCTTCCCCGGTACGCTCGACGACGCCGACGCGGCCCGCGCGGTGCGCCACGCCGGCGCCGAGCCGGTCGCGCTCTGGCACGGCGACGCCGACCTGCGCGGGGTCGACGCGGTCGTGGTGCCGGGCGGCTTCTCCTACGGCGACTACCTGCGAGCAGGCGCGATCGCCCGGTTCGCGCCGGTGATGACCTCGGTGGTCGGCGCGGCGCGCGGCGGCATGCCGGTGCTCGGCATCTGCAACGGCTTCCAGATCCTGTGCGAGGCGGGCCTGCTGCCCGGCGCGCTGCTGCGCAACGGCGGGCTGCACTTCGTCTGCCGCGACCAGCCGCTGCGGGTGGAGCGCACCTCGACCGCGTGGACCGGCGGGTTCGCCGAGGGCGCGGAGATCGTCGTCCCGGTGAAGAACATGGACGGCCGGTTCACCGCCGCGGAGTCCACTGTGGACGAGCTGGAGGGCGAGGGCAGGGTGGTGTTCCGCTACGCCGGGTCGAACCCCAACGGCTCGGTCCGCGACATCGCCGGGATCAGCTCGGCGGACGGGCGGATCGTCGGCCTGATGCCGCATCCCGAGCACGCGATCGACCCGCTGACCGGACCGAGCGCGGACGGCCTCGGCATGTTCCGGTCGGTGCTGGACGCGGTGGTGTCGGCATGACCCTCGCTGTGTCACCGCCGGATCGTGCGGCGGCCCGGGAGCTGCCCGGATCGCGTGGCCGCCAGCCGCACCCAAGGGGAACGGGACGCGGCCCGACCACCGGTTCGTGCCGAACCGGATGGTGCCAACTCATGGTGACCACGAGGGTTGATCCCGGGGAGGCGGAACCGTCATGACACTGACCGTGCAGGTCGACACCGTCGCGGTGGCCGAGGCGACGCCCGAGCTTCCGCAGCCCTACCTCGAGCTGGGCCTCAAGGACGAGGAGTACGCGCGGATCCGCGAGATCCTCGGCCGCCGGCCCACCGACGCCGAGCTGGCCATGTACTCGGTGATGTGGAGCGAGCACTGCTCCTACAAGTCGTCCAAGGTGCACCTGCGCTACTTCGGCGAGACCACCACCGACGAGATGCGCGCCGCCATGCTGGCCGGCATCGGCGAGAACGCCGGCGTGGTGGACATCGGCGACGGCTGGGCGGTCACGTTCAAGGTCGAGTCGCACAACCATCCGTCCTATGTGGAGCCCTACCAGGGCGCGGCGACGGGCGTCGGCGGCATCGTGCGGGACATCCTGGCGATGGGCGCGCGCCCGCTCGCGGTGATGGACCCGCTGCGGTTCGGCGCCGCGGACGCGCCGGACACCCGGCGGGTGCTGCCCGGCGTGGTGGCCGGCATCGGCGGCTACGGGAACTGCCTCGGCCTGCCCAACATCGGCGGCGAGGTCGTGTTCGACGAGTCCTACCAGGGTAACCCGCTGGTCAACGCGCTGTGCGTGGGGGCGATGCGGGTCGGCGACCTGCACCTCGCGCACGCCACCGGGACCGGCAACAAGATCATGCTGTTCGGCGCGCGGACCGGGCTGGACGGCATCGGCGGGGTGTCCGTGCTCGCGTCGGAGACCTTCGCCGGCGACGGCGGCTCCGGGCGCAAGAAGCTGCCCAGCGTGCAGGTCGGCGACCCGTTCACCGAGAAGGTGCTGATCGAGTGCTGCCTGGAGCTGTTCGGCGCCGGGCTGGTGGTCGGCATCCAGGACCTGGGCGGCGCGGGCCTGTCCTGCGCGACGAGCGAGCTGGCCTCGGCCGGCGACGGCGGCATGCACGTCGAGCTGGACCGGGTTCCGTTGCGGGCCAAGGGCATGACGCCGGCCGAGATCCTGTCCTCGGAGTCGCAGGAGCGGATGTGCGCGGTGGTCCGACCGTCCGATGTGGACGCCTTCCTGCGGGTGTGCGCGAAGTGGGACGTCACCGCGACCGAGATCGGCGAGGTCACCGACGGCGACCGGCTGGTGATCACCTGGCACGGCGAGACCGTGGTGGACGTGCCGCCGCGCACCGTGGCGCACGAGGGCCCGGTGTACCGGCGGCCGGTCGTGCGGCCCGCCGACCAGGACCGGGTGGTCGCGGACGGGCCGTCGGCGCTGCCGCGGCCGGCCGACCTGCGCGCCGAGGTCCTGCGGATGGCCGGCTCGCCGAACCTCGCGTCGCGGCGGTGGGTCACCGAGCAGTACGACCGGTACGTGCGCGGCGGCACCGTGCTCGCGCAGCCCGCGGACGCCGGCATGATCCGCATCGACGAGACCACCGGGCGCGGCGTCGCGATGTCCTGCGACTGCAACGCCAGGTTCGTGCGGCTGGACCCCTACACCGGGACCCAGCTCGCGCTCGCCGAGGCCTACCGCAACGTCGCGGCGTCCGGCGCGCGTCCGGTGGCGGTGACGAACTGCCTCAACTTCGGCTCGCCGGAGGACCCGGGCGTGATGTGGCAGTTCGAGCAGGCGGTCCGCGGCCTGGCGGACGGCTGCGCCGCGCTGGGCATCCCGGTGACCGGCGGCAACGTCAGCTTCTACAACCAGACCGGCGGGACGCCCATCCTGCCGACCCCGGTGGTCGGCGTGCTGGGCGTGATCGACGACGTGCGCACCCGGATCCCGACCGGGATCGGCGCCCCCGGCGACGTCCTGCTGCTGCTCGGCGAGACCCGCGAGGAGCTCGGCGGGTCCGAGTGGGCGCACGTGGCGCACGGCCACCTCGGCGGACGCCCGCCGGCGGTGGACCTGGAGCGGGAGCGGCTGCTCGCGGAGGCGCTGCGCTCCGGCGGGGTGTCGGCGGCGCACGACCTGTCGGAGGGCGGGCTGGCGCAGGCGCTGGTCGAGGCGTGCCTGGTCGGCGGCCACGGCTGCCGGGTGTCGCTGGACGGCGACCCGTTCGTGGCGCTGTTCAGCGAGTCGTCGGCCCGGGTGCTGGTGGCGGTGCCGCCGGCGGAGGTGGACGCGTTCACCGGGCGCTGCACCGGGCTCGGCCTGCCGTGGCGGCGGCTGGGCACGGTCGTACCCGACCAGGAGCTGGCGATCGGCGGGCTTATGCCGCTGCCGCTGGCCGAGCTGCGGACCGCGTGGGAGGCGACGCTGCCGGCGCTGTTCGGCTGACGTTCAGGTGAGCTCGTCGGCGGTGCAGTCGTCGATGCCGGGCAGCCGGTTGGTGGGGCAGGTCAGGAACCAGCTGGCCACCCACCCGCGGTTGCCGCCCGGCGCGTCCACGTAGACCCACCACGAGTTGCGGCCGACCAGCTGACCGCGCCGCTGGCAGAGCGGGTAGAGCTTGTTGCCCGGGCGCAGGCCCGCCAGCACGGTCGGGCAGTTGCCGGTGCCCGGCACCGCCCCGCAGGCCGAACCGCCGGTGCGCAGCGACACGCCGGACTCGCGCACGCTGTAGGACCCGGGGACGTACTGCGAGCCGTCGGCCGGCTCGCACCCGGTGGTCGCCAGCGCGACCACGACCGCCCCGACGACCACCCCTCGCATCGGCCAGCCCTCCGCAACGCTGCGCACCCGATCTGGTGATCGCAAAGTCACCCATACGCGTGACGAGCTGTCAAGATCAGGAACGCACCAGGCCGGTCTCGTCGTCGCGGGAGGTGTCGACCTGCCAGCCGGGCGGGAGGTCGTGCCGGTGGCGCAGCGACACGGTCATCCCGATGGTGCGGCCGGTGAGCCCGCCGATCACCCGCAGGTCCAGGTCGCCGCGGAAGGAGGCGCCGGTGAAGTCCACGTTGCGGTCGAACTCCGCGTCCTGGAACGACACCCGGTCCTCCCACGACGACGACGCGAACTTGGTGTCGCCGTGGAAGACCGTGCGGGCGAGGTCGACCTGGGCCGCGCGCGGTGAAACGGCTGAACCACGACCGGTCGGTGAACACCGTGTCGTGCAGGTAGAGCCGGCCCCAGCTGGTGGCGCCGGTGAACCACGCCGCCTTGCGCACGACGCAGTGGTGGAACGAGTTCGCCTCGTACAGGTTCAGCTCGCGCGCCCGCAGCTGGCCGATCACCCGGTGCGAGACGTCGAAGTACTCGAGGGTGGCGCCGTGCAGGTCCAGGTCGTACGTCGGCGCGTCCGCCCGGTCCGCCGCCGGCAGCAGGTCGGCGATCAGCCGCTGCGCGGTCAGCCGGACCTGCAGCCACCGGTCCGCCTCCGCGCGCCTCGCCCGCTCCTCGGCGGTGTCCGGCGGCGGCGCCGGCCCGCGCGCCTCGGCGTGCCGCGGGTGGTCGAACGGCCGCCGCAGGTACGAGCAGATCACGTCCAGCACGTCCTGGGTGTACTCCGGGCGGCCGCGCGCCAGCCCGGCCAGCGCGTGCAGCGCGCCGACCCGCACCTGGTCGGCGTCGTCGCCCAGCAGCTCGACCGCGCGCAGGAACCGCTCGTCGGCCGCGCGCTCCCGGTCGTGCTCGGCCCGCCTGCTCTCCAACGCCTGGCGGCTGCGTTCGAGATCCTGGCGCTCCTCGTCCACCTGGCGCCTGCGGTCGTTGAGCCACAGCGCGTACAACGCCACGACCGAGCCCGCCGCGAGCCCACCGGTCTTCACCGCCTCGCCCCGGTCGGCGTCCGGGCCGGTCATCAGCCAGCCGGTGACCAGCGCGAGCGCCCCGAACGCGAGCAGCACCGTGCCGACGAGCCGCAGGTGTTGCATGTCCCGGGCGCGCGCGGTCCAGACCACGAACACGCCGACGCCGCAGGCGATCGCGACGATGCCGAGCACGATGAACACGACGTTCACCGGCGACACCCGCCGACCGCCCGCGGCATCGGGACGCTCACCGCGCGCGTCAGAAGGCGTAGAAGGTGAAGATGCACCACCCGCCGTCCTCGAGGAACGCGCTGGTGCGCGCCGCCGAGGTGGGGGCCCCGTTGAGCGTGCCCTTCAGGTCGACGCCCACGTACTCCGCCTGGGACTCCATGCCGGCGGTGTCCATCTCGAGGCTCGCCTTGCCCTTGACGGCGTCGTCGATGTCGCCCTGGCTGGTGCTGTCCGGGCACAGCTTGCCCTTCGCGGCCGCCGCGTCGCCGCCGTTGACCAGGTCGAGGAAGCCCTGCACGAACTGCTCGCCGTCGCCGCCGGAGCTCCCGCCGCCGGTGGTCGGCTCCTCGCTGGTGGCGGTCGGCTCGGTCGACTCGGTCGGCAGGCCGCCGCCGCCGGAGCTCAGCGTGATGTCGTTCCAGCACCAGTCCTTGCCGTTCTTGACGACGCTGGCGTCGTAGTCGGCGTTGTCGCCGTTGACCTCGATGTCGAGGACCGCGGTCACCTGGGAGTCGGAGACCTTCTTGGTGTCCTTCAGCTTCGCGCCGGAGATCTCGTCGATGTCGTCGATCGCCGACTGGACGTTCGACTCGGCGTCGGAGCAGGCCAGGTCCTTCAGCGCGGACGAGTCCTTGTCGTCGGCGGCCTTGACGAGGTCGTCGACGAACGCGTCGGCGCCGTTGTCGTTGGAGGTCGTCTCGCCCCCGCCGCCGCCCGCGTTCTTCTTGTCGTCGCTGAGGAAGAAGCCGGGCGCGACGAACCCGGTGATGCCGATGCCGCCGAGCAGCAGCACGACGATGGCCACGATCGCCACGATCATGCCGGTGTTCTTCTTCGGCGGCGGGGGCGGTCCGCCGTAGCCGCCGTACTGGCCGCCGGGGAACCCGCCGTACTGCGCGGTCGGGTCGTACCCGCCGTACTGGCCCCCCGGCTGCTGGTACCCGCCCTGCGGCTGCTGGTACCCGCCGGACGGCGTCTGCGGGTAGCCACCCGACGGCGTCTGCGGGTAGCCGCCGTACTGGCCCTGCCGACGGCCGGGTTGCTGGCCCTGGCCGTACGGGTCCGGCTGCTGGCCGTACGGCTGCTGTGGGTACGTCATGCTGCGGGTCCCTCCCCGGAGTTCCTGTCCCTGCCCGGATGTCCGACGTGCGTACGGGGAACTCCGTTCCCTGCTCACGCGGGAGCTTAAAGGGACGAAGGGGGCCTTCGCTCCGCTGGTGGGCGCAAGGCCCCCTCCGAGGGGTCGGGACCGGTGATCAGTCGTGGTTGGTGGCGAACACCTGCAGCTGGCTGTAGGCGCCGTTGAAGGTGTCCTGGTCGATCGGCGAGGAGCTGTACTGCCACACCGTGTAGAAGCCCCAGTTGTAGGGCAGCGTGCCGACCGTCGAGGCGTACCGGGCCACCCACAGCGGGTTGGTGCTGCTGAAGTCACCGCTGACGCACTGGCTCCACCAGCTGGTCGAGGTGTAGATCGCCGGGTACTTGTTCCACCGCGCCTTGTAGGTGTCGCTGAAGTCCAGGATCCACTGGGTCATCGCGGACTTCGACAGGCCGTAGCAGGTCGACCCGTACGGGTTGTACTCCATGTCCAGCGCGCCGGGCAGCGTCTTGCCGTCGGCCGACCAGCCGCCGCCGTGGCTGCCGAAGTAGTTCGCCTGGGTCGCTCCGCTGGACACGTCCGGCCGCGCGAAGTGGTACGCGCCGCGGATGAACCCCTGGTTGTAGGAGCCGTTGTACTGCTGGTTGAAGTACGGGCTCGTGTACCCGGTGCCCTCGGTCGCCTTGACCCAGACGAACCGCTTGCCCGCGTTCCACTGCGCGGCCCAGTCCACGTTGCCCTGCCAGCCGCTGACGTCGATGCCGGCCACCGACGCCAGGACGCCGACATCGGCGGGGTCGACGGTCCGGGGCATCTGGGCGGTGCCCTCGTGCTTGCGGATCTGGGAGCCCATCGGGTGGTCGTACATCCTGACCATCGCGTCGGCCGAGGACTGACCGCCGGCAGGGGAGGCGGTCTGGTCGGCCAGTGCCGGGGCTGCCACCCCGGCCAGAACGAGGCTTGCGGCCACGGCGCCGGCCGCGAACATTCCGCGACGCCGGTCGCGGAGGATACGGATCATTTCGTGTGCCCTTTCTCAATCGCCCTCGCGTGACGCAGCTCACGGGCCGGAGCTGCCAAGATACCGATTGTGGTCGTGGAGTACCGGTTTGTCACGTCTTTTGGTTAGTTAGTAACAACCGCTTCGGTAACGTTTTGAGCGCCTCGATCGGGTGGCGGCGGTGCACCTAAGCTCTGCGGTGGCCGGCCGTCCCTTCGCCGACGACCTGCGCGATCGCCGATGACGGTCGGGAACGGTGCGTGGACGGAGTGTGACGGCAGCCGTATCCTTCGGGATACCTCGGAGCAGGTTGTCCGACAGGAAACTGTGCCGGAAGGTGTGACGGTGGCAGGCGCGACAGGGTCCGGCCGCGAGGCATTCGTGGCGGCGTGGGCCGGTGCGCTCTCGGAGACCGCGTTCGTGACCGCCGAGCGGGCCGCCCTGCTGGACCGGCTGGGCGAGCTCGCCGACGCGCTGGCGGCCGCCGTGGCCGAGCCGGCGTTCGAGCCGGCGCACGTGGAGTGGGTCGGCGCGGAGATCGTCCGGATGCGGTTCGTCGCCCCGGAGGCGCTCGCCGCCACGATGCGGCTGGTGTCGGGCCGGCTGGCCGGCTCGGACCGGCTGCCCGACGTGCAGGCGGCGCTGGCGTCCGGCTTCGTCCGCGCGGCGCACGAGTGGATCTTCCGCGAGCAGGAGTCGCTGCGGCGCTCCGCGCTGGAGGCCCGCGACGGCGCCGAGGCCGCCCGCCGGACGAGCGAGGCCCGCTTCCGCGCGATGTTCTCCGACGCCGCCATCGGCATCGGCATCACCGACACCGCGGGCCGGCTGCTCGAGGTCAACGCGGCCATGGGGGCCATGCTGGACCTGCGGCCCGAGCAGATGCTCGACCGCAACCTCGTGGAGTACCTGCACCCCGACGATCCGCCCGAACTGCGCCGCTTCTTCAACGAGATGGTGGCCGGGCAGCGCGACCACTACCGGATCGAGCGCCGCTTCCGCAAGCGCGACGGCACTCCACTGTGGACGAACGTGACGGTCTCGCTGGTGCGCGACGAGGACGGCGCGCCGCAGTTCCTCGTCGGCATGGTCGAGGACAACACCGAGCGGCACGTGCTGTCGGAGAAGCTGCGCCACCAGGCCAACCACGACCCGCTGACCGGGCTGGGCAACCGCGCGCTGTTCACCGAGCGGCTGAACGCCGCGTTCGCCGCGGGCAACGGCACCCGGGTCGGCCTGTGCTACCTGGACCTCGACGGCTTCAAGGCGGTCAACGACACGCTCGGCCACGTCGTCGGCGACCAGCTGCTCGTGCAGGTGGCCGACCGGCTGCACCGGCTGGTCTCCGCGCCGGGCCGGCTGGTCGCCCGGGTCGGCGGCGACGAGTTCGTCGTGCTGGTGGAGCAGACCGACGGCCTGCCCGAGCTGGCCGCGCTGGCGGAGCGGATCCTGGCCGGGGTGGCCGAGCCCGTGCGGGTCGGCGGCCACCGGCTGACCGTGTCGGCGAGCGTGGGGATCGTGGAGCGACCGGTGGCGACGTCCACGCCGGCCGACACGATGCGCGACGCGGACGTGACGCTGCACTGGGCCAAGGTCGACGGCAAGAACCGGTGGGCCCGCTTCGACCCCGAGCGCAACGCGCGGGAGATCGCCCGCATCACGCTCTCGGCGGCGATGCCGGCCGCCCTGGAGCGCCGCGAGTTCTACGTCGAGTACCAGCCGATCGTGCGGCTCACCGACGGCCGGCTGCTCGGCGTCGAGGCGCTCGTGCGCTGGGCGCACCCGGAGTTCGGCCGGCTCGGCCCGGACCGGTTCATCGGGCTCGCCGAGGAGACCGGGCTGATCGTGCCGCTCGGGCACTGGGTGCTCGCCGAGGCGTGCACGCAGGCCGCGGCATGGGCCCGGCTCGGCGGGATCGAACCGGTGGTGAGCGTGAACCTCGCGGCGCGCCAGGTCGCCGAGCCGGGCCTGGTCGACGACATCGCCGCGGTGCTGCGCACGGCCGGCCTGCCGCCGACGAGCCTGCAGCTGGAGCTCACCGAGAGCGCGATCATGGGCACCACCGGCGAGCCGCTGGCCGCCCTGCGCAAGCTCGTGGACCTCGGCATCCGGATCGCGATCGACGACTTCGGCACCGGCTACTCGAACCTGGCCTACCTGCGCCACCTGCCGGTGCACGCGCTGAAGATCGCCGGCTCGTTCGTCGAGGGGCTGCGGGCCGGCGAGCCGGACTCGGTCGACGCCCGGATCGTCACCGCGCTGGTCTCGCTCGCGCACACGCTGAAGCTGGACGTGATCGCGGAGGGCGTGGAGACCCACGACCAGGCCGAACGGCTACGGGCGATCGGCGCCGACTCCGCGCAGGGCTGGCTCTACGCCAAGCCCGGCCCGCCGGAGGAGGTCAGCCACTGGCTCGCGTGAGGTGCACGGCCGGGATCATCGCCGAGATGGGCCCGGCCGGGTTGAGCACGAGCGGGTGGCCGTACAGCAGCGGCGCCAGGTCCCGCCCGCGGACCTCCCGCCACCCCGGCCAGGCCGACGGCACGCAGGCGACCGACGTGCAGGCCGGCACCATGACCGTGCCGTGCCGGGCCGGGAACCCGGTCACCGAGCGATCCTCCGGCGAGCCCGCGTAGAGCAGCAGCGACGCCTCCAGCACGGCGCCCGGCAGCGTCGCCTGGTCGGCGTGCCCGGACCGGATCAGCTGCAGCGTGCGCTCCAGGTCGCTGGCCGGCTCCGGCATCCGCAGCGCGGTCGGCGACGGCCGGTACTCGGTGTTGCGCCGGAACGCCGCGCCGATCTCCCCCCGCGGGTTCACCGGGTACGCGCCGACCACGCCCCACGGCGGGATGTCCGCGTCCGCGTCGAAGGCCGGGTCGATCACGTAGAGCCAGGTGCCCGGGTTGGCCCGCGCGGCGGCACGCATCTCGGCCGTGATCTCCGGGGGAATCAACTGCTCCGACATGAGTCCACATCGTAGGGCCGTTCGGCCCAATGGGTAGGTTGGCGGGCATGCGGACGCTACGCATCGCGCTCGCCTCGCTGCTGTTGGTCGCGGGCTGTTCCACGGTGGAGGCGGGCGAGCCGAGGGTCGCCGGCGGGCCCGGGCAGGGCACCGGGGCCACGCAGGAGCCGACACGGACGTCCGCAACGCCCGGAACGTCCGGCGGTTCGACGCCGGGCGATCGGCCGAGGCGGCCGAAGGACATCGACCTCACCAAGGTCGACATCTGCCGGGTCCTGAAGAAGGTGCCGCGGCGCACCTACGGCATCGACGACGACCGGCCCCCGGTCGGCGGCACGTCGCAGATCTTCCCGGGTGCGAAGGACTGCTTCTCCGAGGGCTTCCACACGAACCTGGCGCTGACCCTGATCGCGGTCACCGACCGGGACGCCCGCGACTTCGTCTCCACCGCCGACGCCGAGGTCAGCGACTTCGACGCGCAGGGCTACCCGCTGTCGGTGCTCCGGCCCGACTCCGCCCTGACCCACTGTTTCGGCGTCCTCGACGTGCATGACGGCCAGTTCATCTGGATCGCGTACGGCAACGGGATCGCCACCCGCAAGCCGATCACGCCGATGAGCCGGCTCTGCGAGACCGTGCCGAGGATCGCGGCCTCGGCGATCGCGGCGATCGGCTGACGTCAGGTCGGGCGGCGCTCACGTCCCAGAGGAAAGTTTTCGATGTCGACCGCTTGCTTGTGGGAACCACAACACGGCGGGCGGCATCAGAGATAAGGTCGTCGCACGTGCACACACTGAGGGAGACGAACCGTGTATCTACAGGACGGTGGTTCCGGGGCCGCCCCTGCGGGACCGACGTTCACGGGCACTCAGCGCCTGCGCATCGAGCCCTCCGCGATCCCACAGGCGCTCACGGCCTTCCGGGAGGCGCACGAGCGCGTCCTGAAGAAGGTCGACCAGCTGGGTTCGCTGCCCGTGGACAAGTGGGCGGGAGACCCGGTCAGCGGTGAGACGGCGACGGTGTTCACCCAACGGACCAACGGCGGCGGCGCCGACTCGGCGATCGCCTGCCTCACCGGTTACGAGGAACAGCTCCGCAACGCGATCGACTCGCTGGAGCAGGCGCACGCCGAGTACCTGGCGATCGAGGGGACCAACACGGACCGCTGGGGCAAGTACAACTAGGCCGACCAGGACCAGGCCAACCACCAGTCAGCACGCGAAGGATCGATCTCCATGGGTCACCACCGTTGGCGGGGCTACGGGCACTCCCAGCTCTACGAAATGATCAACAGCGGTCTGGGGCCGGCCGCATCCGAGCCGCAGTCGAGCTACTGGAAGGGCCTCACCGAGGAGCTCGGCCAGGTCGACGAGACGCTGAACAAGAAGCTCACCGACATGGGCGCCTCCTGGGAGGGCCAGGCGGCCGAGAGCGCGCAGAGCGGCCTCACCCCGCTCGCCGCGTGGGCCAGCGACGCCGAGTCCGGCTCGTCGGTGATGCAGACCTCGGCGGAGCTGCAGGCCGACTACATCTCCGACGCGCGGGCGCAGATGCCCGAGCCGGTCGAGGTCACCACGCCGGCGCCGTCCGGCTGGCAGATGGCCGCGGCCGCCGCCGGAGCGCTCACCGGCAACCCGGGGCCCGCCGTGGCGGTCGCCTCCCAGGCGGCAGACCACGAGGCGCAGGAGTCCGCACAGAACGAGGCCGAGCAGAAGGCCGTGCAGACCATGCAGACCTACGAGAGCAGCAGCACCTGGAACCGGGACACGCTCGGCACGTTCGTCGCGCCGCCGGACGTGGTCATCGCCACGCCGGCGCCGCAGGGCGGCACGCCGGGTGCGGTGGCCCCGGTGGCGAGCCACGCCGGTCCCCACGCGCAGGGCAGCACCCAGTCGACGTCGAGCAGCAGCGCCACCGTGCCGACCGGCAACGGCACCAACAGCCCCACCGGCACCCTGGTGCCCCACGGCGGCACCACGCAACCGCCGAGCACCCAGGTGCCGCCGGGCGGGTCCGTGTCGGCCCCGCCCGCGGCCGCGACGACGCCGTCCGGCGTGCTGCCGGCGACCGCCCCGCCGCCGGTCACCACCCAGCCCGGGCCCGGCGTGCCCACGCCGACGCTCAACACGGGCAACCCGCTCCCGTCGAACACCAACACGGTGCTGCCGACCTTCGGCAACACGAACACCAAGCTGCCGGTCGGCGAGGGCCCGCTCACCGGCGGCAACCGCGGACCGATCATCGGCGGCAACCGGGTCACCCCGTTCGAGGGCGGCGGTCGCGGTCCGGTCGAGGGTGGCACGCGCGGACCGCTGACCGGCGGCACCCGTGGCCCGCTCACCGGCGGGCCGGGCGAGAACGCGGGCAACGTCGCGCGCCGGGGGGTGCCGCTGCGCGGCGGCCTGCCGGGTGCCGCGGGACTCGAGGCCGACGGCGTCCGGTCCAACTCGCCGTTCCGCGGCGGGGCCGGTGCCGGCGGCGCGGTGCCCGGCGAGAGCGCCGCGGTCCGCGGCCGCCCGGGTGCGGCGAGCGCGGCCGGCGGCCGGGGCGCGGCGGAGGCCGGTGCCCGCCGTGGCGTGAACGGCCCGATGGGCGCCGGGGGCCGGCGCGCCGACGGCGAGGACGAGGACGAGCGCTTCGCGCCGAACTACCTGCTGGAGACCGAGGACGTGTTCGGCGACGACCGCCGGGTCTCGCCCACCGTCATCGGGGAGCCCACGCCGGAGCAGTAGCGGCGACAACCACACGGTCGGGGCGGGGCGTCGCGAAGGCGGCGTCCCGCCCCGTTTCGCTGAGTAAGGTTGGGCTGGTGACCAGCACGTTCCCGATCGGTGACCGGGACACCGAGCCGATCGTCCTGTCCGCGCTCGAGTTCGACGTGCTGTGGGAGCACCTGCGGCTCGGGCAGCTGCCGCTGGTGGTGAAGGTGCCCTCGCCGGGCAAGACCTACGACGAGCGCGCCCACCTCGAACAGCAGGCGTGGGCCGGGCTGGAGGAGCGTGGGCTGGGCAGGCCGGTGGAGATGCACCCGGTCATCGAGGACATCCTGTCGGTGCTGGCCAAGCCGGACCGCGAGGTCGACGCGCGCGCGTACGCCGGGCGCCACGTGCGCGTG
The DNA here is from genome assembly GCA_963727495.1 of uncultured Actinomycetota bacterium. Lineage (GTDB taxonomy): Bacteria > Actinomycetota > Actinomycetes > Mycobacteriales > Pseudonocardiaceae > Actinophytocola. The sequence goes on from CAVSGQ010000006.1 coordinate 1,154,791, forward strand.
CTGGCGGCGGCGACCGGCGACCTGGCCGGGGTGGCCGAGCTCAGCGAGGACCAGGTCACGCTGCGCCGGACGTCGGCGACCGGTCTGGGCGCCGCGGCGCTCGCGGCCCTGCCCGCGTCCCCGGCAGGCCCGGGGCGGTCGGTGACGCTGCGCACCGAGGACTTCGAGGCGTCGGCACACGGCTCGGAGGGCACCCGCGAGGGGTTCCGGAAGGCGCTGCTGGACCGGGGGGTCCGCACCGACGACGCGCTGGCGCTGGCGGAGATGATCAAGGACGTGTCCGGGACGGGCAACTTCGGCGCCGCGGCGCGTGACCGGTTCGGGCGGCGGCGGCGAGCCGAGCGCGTGGTGTCGTTCTTCGACACCGAGGACGGGCGCTACGTGCAGATCCGCCGCCCGGCGCCGGACGGCGCCCTGTGGACCACCATCTCGCCGGCCGACGCGCGCAACCTCACCCACCACGTCGAGGAGCTGCTCGACGAGGTCGTCCGCGAGGCCGCGTCCTGACCGCGAGACACGTCGACCCGCACGAGCTCCGCGAGGCCGTCCTCGCGGTCGCCCCGTGGCTGGCCGGCACCGCCGGGCAGCCCCCGCGGCCGGCCCTGGCCGCCGCCGTCCGGCTCAGCCTGCGCACCCTGGCCCAGGACGCCCCCGGGCGCAGCGTCGAGGTGCGCGTGCCGCCGTTCGCGGCCGTGCAGTGCGTCGAGGGACCGCGGCACACCCGAGGAACCCCGCCCAACGTGGTGGAGACCGACCCGCGGACGTGGCTCGAGCTGGCCACCGGCGCGCTGAGCTGGCCCGACGCGGTCGCGGCCGGCCGGATCACCGCGTCGGGCAACCGGGCCGACCTCTCCGCGCACCTCCCGCTGCTGCGCCTGCCCTGAGGGGCGTCAGCCCAGCGCCCGCCCGGTGGTGCTGTGCACGTGCCCGGGGATCTCGCCCTCGTGGCGGTCGCCGGTCGTCGAGGTGCCCGCCGGCTCGAACATGAGGATCGCGCCGCCGGGCGAGGACGGCTTGTGCTCGGTGCCCTTCGGCACCACGAACGTGTCGCCCCTGCCGAGGACGACCGTGGTCTCGCGGCCGTCGGCGTCGCGCAGGGCGATGTCGAAGCGGCCGTCGAGGACGAGGAAGAACTCGTCGGTGTCGTCGTGCACGTGCCAGACGTGCTCACCCCTGGTGTGCGCGATCCGGACGTCGTAGTCGTTCATGCGGGCCACGATCCGAGGGCTGTAGACGTCGTCGAAGGACGCGAGCGCCTCGGTCAGGTTGACCGGTCGTGTCTGCATGCCCCGATCGTGCACCGGGACGGGCCCGGCGCGCTTGTACGTTCCTGGCCCGGGCTCAGAACAGCCGGCCCAGCGTGTTCTCGTACACGTCCCGGCCACCCTCCACGACGTCGCCGAGCGTGCCCACCACGACGTCGCCCGCGTCGTTCAGCAGCTCGCCGCCGGTGTCGCGCAGCTCGTCCCACGCGGCGTCCCAGTCGCCGTGCAGCGCGTCGCCACCCGCGTCCCACAGGCCGCCGCCCACGTCGTCGACGACGTCCACGGCCTCCTTGCCGAGGTTCCCCACGCCGTCGATCGCCGGGCCGACCACCGGCAGGTCCGAGCCGGGCAGCGACGGCGGCAGCGGGGAGTCCTGCCAGCGCGGACCGGTCACCGCGTCGTAGTGGCCCGTCGCGATGTCGCCGAGGTTGCGCAGCGACTCCGAGCCGTCCTGGTAGTAGGCGCTGTGCGCGCCCAGCAGGTTCTCCTCGGTGCCGGCGCCGAACAGGTCGGCGCCGAACGCGTCGTCGTACGGCGAGGTCGACGAGCCGTCCTCGGTGAACCAGTCGCCGCTGGTGGCCTGCACGATCGGGTCGTGCTCGGTCATCCCCGCCCACACGTGCCCGGCGCCCGGCGAGAGCTGGTCCACGCCGGACGCCCCGACCCCGGGCGAGCCGAGGAACGCGATGTCGTCCGCGGCGAGCCCGTGCATGGCCGCGTACCCCACCGCCACGCTGCCGTAGCTGTGGCCCAGCGCGGTCACGTGCGGGTCGTGCCCGGCCGCCTCGGCCGCCGCCCGGTAGCCGTCCACATCGGACACCAGGTACCCGCCGCCCGCGCGGGCGGCGTCGGCCGAGGTGGCGTTCGGGTCCCAGGACGGGGCGTCGTAGTCCAGCCACGCCACGGTCGCGTTGTGCGATCCCGGCGCGGCGGCGTCCATCTGCTCGCGCAGCTCGAGGGCCTGGCCGTTCGGGAACCCGTTGTCCAGCGTTGTGCCGACCCCGGGCACGGTGACCGCGAGGTTGTCCGCGGTGTCCGGGTTGCCGAACGCCACCGCCAGCGTGCCGTCCTGGCGGCCCGGCCCGACCGGGTCGTAGGACAGCACGTACACCTCGTCCGGCGCGCGCGACCGCGCGTCGGCGACCCGCTGCGCGGCGGCGGTGGCGTTGTCCAGCCGGCGGTTCACGTCCTGCCGCCGGTCGAGCAGGTCGGCCAGCGCCGGGTCGGCCCGCAGCGCGCTCTCGTCGGCCGGGTCGATGCCCAGCTCGCCGGCCCGCCGGGCGATCCGCGCGTCCAGGCCGGCGTGCGCGGCACCCAGCCGGGTGCGGTCGGCCTCGATCCGCCGCCGGTTCGCGCCGTCGAGCACCTCGGCCGGCAGCCCGCGCAGCCGGCCCAGCTCGTCGAACCGGGACGCCGCCAGCCGGTCCCGTTCGGCCTGCGACACGCCCCGCCACCACGCGGCCACCGCGCGCGGGTCGGACCCCGGCGGTGGCACGGCCGGGCCCGCCTGCCGCGCGGTGCCGCCCCGGGACGCGCCCGCGGTCTCCGCGAAGGCGGGCCGGATCTCGCCGAGCGCCCCGGCGTAGGCGCGCAGCGTCTGCTCGTACCCGTCGCGGATGGTGCCGAGCGCCCGGCCGACCCGCCAGGCGAGCGCCGCCTCGGCCGCGGCGGTCATGCCCGCGGGCCGCGACCGCCACGCCGCGATCGCGGCGTCCGCCGCCGTGCGCATGGTCCCGCAGGCACCGGCCGCCGCCTCGATCACCCGCGCGGCCCGGTCGAGCCGCCCGTGCGCCGCCGACGTGGCCGCCGCGGACAGCGACGAGCGGGCGGCGAACGCGTCGGCCGCCGCGCCCCGCCAGCCGGCCGCGGCGCTCGCGGCACCGCCGTCCAGCGCGGACCGGGCCAGCGTCAGCGCCGACATCGCGGCGGTCACCGGTTCGGCGGCGGTGCGGATCCGTCCCGGGTCGCCGCCGGCCAGCCGCGCGTACAGCTCCTCGGGGTCGATCATGCCGGCTCCCGCGCGGCGCGGAGCACGCCCGCGGCCGCGCCGTCGTCGCGGCGCTCGTAGTCGCCCGCGCCGGCGACCAGCCCGTCGGCCGCGTCGCCGACCCACTCGCTGCCGTGCCGCAGGTCCTCGGCGTGCTCGCCGACGAACCTCGCGAACGCGCCGGCCAGCTCGTCGGCCGCGGGGACCTCGCCCAGCGCGGCCGGCACCAGCTGCGCCGACGAGAGCAGTGACGCGGCGTCACCGACCGCGTCCGATCCGGCGTGGACCTCGCGCGACGCGCCCCGCAGCGCCGCCGGGTCCACCTGGTAACCATCGGCCACGACGACCTCCCATACCGGGTGCGCTCTGAAATTAACCGACAACACGGGTGCGTAGTGTGTCTTGGCGCGCACTGTGTGCATGTGCGCACGAGCGGACGGGAGGGCGGGCATGCCGGTGTGGACCACGGCGCGGTGGCTGGAGGTGTTCACCGCGCAGGCGGCGATGTTCCGCGAGGCGGTCGGGCGCGCGGACCCCGCCGCCGACGTGCCGTCCTGTCCGGGCTGGACGTTCACCGAGCTGACCGTGCACGTCGGACGGTTCCTCGAGCAGGTCCGCCGCTACCTCGCCGGCGGCAGCCCGGTCCGGCTGCGCCCGCCCCCGGCCGGGCTGCCGGCCGACCCGCTCGGCCACCTCGACGAGCAGCTGGTCGCGGCCACCGAGGTGCTCGCGGCCATTCCGGGCAACCGTCCCGTGTGGACGTTCTCGCCGGCGGCGCCGGACCTCGCCCGGGTGTGGCACCGCCGTGCCGCGCACGAGCTGAACCTGCGCCGCTGGGACGCCCAGGCCGCGCTGCGCACGCTGGTGCCGACCGACCGGGAGCAGGCCGCGGACGCCGTCGACGAGCTGCTCGGCACGCTGCTCGCCGCGCGGCTGCTGACCGACTCCCCGCCGACTGCCGCGGGCACCGCGGTGGTGTCCGGCACGGACGGTCCGCGGGAGTGGTTCGTCCGCCTCGCCCCCGGCGAGGTGCCCCTGGTTCGGCCCGCGGTGCGCGGCGAGCCGGCCGCCGCTCACCTGACCGGCCGAACCGAGAACCTGCTCTACCAGCTGTGGAACCGCATGCAGCTCACCGGTTCGGGTGACACCGCGGTGCTGCACGCACTCAGAATGAGCTGACCGCCACTCCGGCGCGTCGCGCTGTTCCGGCCGGCGGCGACCTACACTGGACACACCTGACGCCGTCCGCAGGGGAGCAGCCTCGGTGGTCACCGACCAGATCGACGTGCCGGAACCCGAGCCCCGCGAGGAGTGCGGCGTGTTCGGGGTGTGGGCCCAGGGCGAGGAGGTCGCCAAGCTCACCTTCTACGGGCTCTACGCGCTGCAGCACCGCGGGCAGGAGGCCGCGGGCATCTCGGTGTCCGACGGCCGGCAGATCGTGGTGTTCAAGGATCTCGGCCTGGTCAGCCAGGTGTTCGACGAGCAGACCCTGTCCTCGCTGCGCGGGCACGTCGCGGTCGGGCACTGCCGCTACTCCACCACCGGCTCGACGACGTGGGAGAACGCGCAGCCGACGTTCCGCAACACCGTCGACGGCGGCGGGTTGTCCCTCGGCCACAACGGCAACCTCGTCAACACCGCCGAGCTGCTGGACCGGGCCCGGGCGGCCGGTATCCGCACCAACAACGGGGCGACCACCGACTCCGACCTGCTCTGCGGGCTGCTCGCGGCCGGGGCCGCCGACCGCGGCATCGAGCAGGCCGCGCTCGAGCTGCTGCCGGCCGTGCGCGGGGCGTTCTGCCTGGTGTTCGCGGACGAGACCACGCTGTACGCGGCCCGCGACGCGCACGGCGTGCGGCCGCTCGTGATCGGCCGGCTGCAGCGCGGCTGGGTGGTGGCGAGCGAGACCGCCGCGCTGGACATCGTCGGCGCGTCGTTCGTGCGCGAGGTCGAGCCCGGCGAGCTGCTGGCCATCGACCAGAACGGGCTGCGCTCGTCCCGGTTCGGCAACCCCGAGCCGAAGGGCTGCCTGTTCGAGTACGTCTACCTGGCCCGGCCGGACACCACGATCTCCGGCCGCTCGGTGCACGCCACCCGGGTGGAGATCGGCCGGCGGCTCGCGCTGGAGGCGCCCGCCGAGGCCGACCTGGTCATCCCGGTGCCCGAGTCCGGCACGCCGGCCGCGATCGGCTACGCGCAGGGCTCGGAGATCCCGTACGGCTCCGGCCTGGTGAAGAACGCCTACGTGGGCCGCACGTTCATCCAGCCCTCGCAGACCATCCGCCAGCTGGGCATCCGGCTCAAGCTCAACCCGCTCAAGGACGTCATCCGCGGCAAGCGGCTGGTCGTCGTCGACGACTCGATCGTGCGCGGCAACACCCAGCGGGCGCTGGTGCGGATGCTGCGCGAGTCCGGCGCGGTCGAGGTGCACGTGCGGATCGCGTCGCCGCCGGTGCGCTGGCCGTGCTTCTACGGCATCGACTTCGCCTCCCGCGCCGAGCTCATCGCGAACGGCATGGAGACCGAGGACATCCGCCGCTCGATCGGCGCCGACACGCTGGGCTACGTGTCGCTGGACGGCCTGGTCGCGGCCAGCGAGCAGCCGCGCAGCCGGCTGTGCATGGCCTGCTTCGACGGCAAGTACCCGATCGAGCTGCCGGACGAGGCGCTGATCGGCAAGCACCTCCTCGAGGGGCTGGAGAAAGGTGTCGCGGGCTCCGCCGCCCCGGTCGTGCCCGCCGGATATGGTGCGGAGGACGCACTCCAGCGACCCTGAACCGGGAACCATGACCGACACCAGCAACACCCCGCACGCGACCTATGCCGCCGCGGGGGTGAGCATCGAGGCCGGTGAGCAGGCGGTCGAGCAGATGCGCCCGTTCGCCGAGAAGGCGGTCCGGCCCGAGGTGCTCGCCGGCATCGGCGGGTTCGCCGGACTGTTCAAGCTCAAGCTGGACCGCTGGCGGGAACCGATCATCGCCGCCGCCACCGACGGCGTCGGCACCAAGATCGCGGTGGCCCAGGCGCTCGACATGCACGACACGGTCGGCATCGACCTCGTCGCCATGGTGGTCGACGACCTCGTGGTGTGCGGCGCGGAGCCGATGTTCCTGCAGGACTACATCGCGGTCGGCACGGTCGTCCCGGAGCGGATCGCCGCGCTGGTCAAGGGCATCTCGGACGGCTGCGTGCAGGCCGGCTGCGCGCTGCTGGGCGGGGAGACCGCCGAGCACCCGGGCCTGATGGCCGACGGCGCGTACGACCTGTCGGCCACCGGCGTCGGCCTGGTCGAGGCGGACGCGGTGCTCGGGCCGGAGCGGGTGCGGCCGGGCGACGTGGTGATCGGCATGGCGTCCTCGGGGCTGCACTCCAACGGCTACTCGCTGGCCCGGCACGTGCTGCTGGACATCGGCCGGATGCCGCTGGAGGGGCAGGTCGAGGAGTTCGGCCGGACGCTCGGCGAGGAGCTGCTGGAACCGACCCGCATCTACACCAAGGACTGCCTCGCGGTCGTCGCGGAGGCCGACGTCCGCACGTTCGCGCACGTCACCGGCGGCGGCATGGCGTCGAACGTGGCGCGGGTGATCCCGCCCGGGCTGCGGGCCGTGCTCGACCGCGGCACCTGGACGCCCGCGCCGGTGTTCTCGCTGATCGCGCAGCGCGGCCGGGTCGAGCGGCTGGAGATGGAGCGCACGTTCAACATGGGCGTCGGGATGGTGGCCGTCGTGGCCCCGGAGGACGTCGACCGGGCGCTGGCGGTGCTCACCGCACGGCACGTGCCGGCCTGGGTGCTGGGCGAGGTCACCCCGCTCGGCGACGACCCGGACGCCCCGCGCGGCCGGCTGATCGGCGACCACCCGCGGTTCTAGAGCGTCGCGTGGGGCAACCGGAACCGGGCCGGCGCCGTATCACGGGGGGATGAGAGGAACGCGGGTTCGTGCCAGACCGGGACGCGGAGTTCGGGGAGTACCTCGAGAGCCGTGCGGTCGTCATGCGCCGGATCGCGTACCTGCTGTGCGGTGGCGACTGGCACCGGGCGGAGGATCTCGTGCAGACCACGTTGACGAAGATCTACGTCGCGTGGTCGCGGATCAGGCGGGACGGGAGCGTGGACGCGTACTCCCGCAAGATCATGGTGCGCGCGGCCATCGACGAGTCCCGGCGGGCGTACCGGCGGCGCGAGGCGGTGGTCGGGGAGCTGCCGGAGGCGCAGGCCCCGCCGGGCGGCGACATCGAGGACGCGGTCGACGTGCGGCGGGCGCTGGCCCGGCTGCCGGCCGGCCAGCGCGCGGTGGTGGTGCTGCGCTACTGGGAGGACCTGTCGGTCGCGGAGACCGCGGCGGCGCTCGGCCGCAGCGAGGGGACGGTCAAGAGCCAGGCGGCCAAGGGGCTGGCGGCGTTGCGCCGGGCGTTGTCCGAGCCCGCGGCGAGCGATCGCGCGAGGGCGGGTGAGCCGTGAGCACTCCCGACGACCCCTCCGGCACCGACGAGGTCAAGGCGCTGCTCGGCCGCGCGCTGGCCGGCGAGCCGCCGCTGCGGCTGGACCGGGACGAGGTGTTCCGGCAGGGCCGGCGCGGGCTGCGCCGCCGGCGGCTGCTCTCCACCGGGGGCGCGATCGCCGGGGTGGTGGCGGCCGCGGTCGGCGCGGTGCTGCTGACCGGCCTGGTCGCCGGGGAGCCGGGGCGGGACGTCCCGCCCGCGGCGAGCCGCGGCGGCCACCCGGTCCCGCCCACCACGGCGTACTCGCCGCCGTCGACGCCGGTCCGCACCGCGCTGTCCCCGCACCAGGCGGTGCGGCTGACGTCGGTGCTGGACGCGTCCGGGGTGCTGGCCGCGCAGCTGAAGCTGACCAGGGCCGACGGCGGGGAGGTGGCGTTCCGGGCCGGCGACCAGGCCTACGAGCTGCGCACGGACGTGCTCTCGCCGTCCGCGGAGGGCGCGCTGTCGGTGTCGGTCGGCCGCGCCGACCCGGTGACCCGGGCGGACTGCGCGCAGATCGGCGACGCGAACTACGGCTGCGAGGTCCGGACCGTGCGCGGGGTCACGGTCGCGGTGGGCACGTCGACGGACCACCGGACCGGCGAGAAGCGGTACATCGTGGTCGCGGTCCGCGCCGACGGCACCAGGGTCACCGCGATCGCGACGAACCTGTCGGACCGCCGGCGCGCGAAGGGCAAGGGCCCGGCGGACCCGCTCCCGGTGGTGGACGCCGGAACGCTGGCCACCCTGGCGACGATCCCCGAGCTGCGGTTCGCGGGCTGATGCCGGACCTGGAGGTGAACCGCCACCTGGTGATCCCGGCGGCCGAGCTGCGGGAGCGCTTCTCCCGCGCGTCCGGGCCGGGCGGGCAGGGGGTGAACACGACCGACAGCAGGGTGGAGCTGTCGTTCGACGTGGCGCGCTCGCCGTCGGTGCCGCCGTGGCTGCGCGACCGGCTGCTGGCCCGGCTGTCGTCGCGCCTGGTGGACGGCGTGCTGACGGTCGTGGCCCGCGAGCACCGCGCCCAGCTGGCCAACCGCAACGCGGCCCGCGAGCGGCTGGCCGCACTGCTGCGCGCGGCCGCCGAGCCACCGCCGCCGAAGCGCCGGCCCACCAAGCCGACCCGCGGCTCCCGCGAACGCCGCCTCGCGGACAAGCGCCGCCGCAGCCAGACCAAGCGCCGCCGCCACGGCACCGGCGACGAGTGAGCCGTCCACGGCCCGCGCTCAGCTCCGCCGCGACCCGGCCGATGGAACGGAGACAGGGGGCCACGGCGGCGGAGGATCGTGATGTCTCAGCACACCGAGTGGGAACCCACGCGCACGCGGCGCACCTGGCTCTGGGTCTTCGGCGTCGTCGTGGCGGGGCTGGTCGGCATCGCCGTGGGCGCGACCGGGCTGCACGGACCGGCCGCGGCCGACCCGCCGGCGGCCGCCGTGACCGCCACCGTGACCGTCGTCCCGCCGACCCGGACCATCACCGTGACCGCGGCGCCGGTGACCGCGCCGGGCGAGCCGGCGACCACCTTCGCCGACGGCACCTACCTCGTCGGGACCGACATCGCGGCCGGCACCTACCACTCCGACGGCCCCGACCCGGACGGCCCGGGCCTGTGCTACTGGGCCCGCCTGCGCGACGACGCGGGCGAGGACATCATCGCCAACGACGTCTCCGCCGGCCCGACCCGGTTCACCACCACCGAGGGCGAGTACCTGGAGGTCACCGGCTGCGCGTTCGCCCCCGCCTGACACCGTGCCGCCGAGTGGACTGACGCGACTGCCTCCGAGTGTCCCGCGCCGGAAATCTGGCAACTAATTCGCTGGCCCAGGTCCCTGCTGGCGGCGTTGCCGATCCGCCCGAGTACGGCCCAGTACGAGGGCGAATCGGCGTCTTGCCAGCAGAAACCTGGATCCACCGACTTAATCACCGAATTTCCGGCGCGGGACACTAGTGGGTGATGGACAAGCTACCGGGGCGGAGCTGACACTCATTCACGTCCGGTCCCGGCTGGAGGTGCGTCGACGATGCTGTCACGTCGGTTGGTGTTGCCCGTTCTGCTCGCCGCGATCGCCGCGCTCCTGCCGGCCGGCGTCGCCCAGGCCGCGCCCGGCCGCTACGTCGCGCTCGGCGACTCGGCGGCGTCCGGGCCGCTGATCCCGCTGCCGGACCTGTCCGCGCCCGGCTGCTTCCGGTCCACCGCGAACTACCCGAAGCTGGCCGCGCGCCGGCTGGGGGTGCCGATCACGGACGTGACCTGCTCCGGCGCGGACACCGGCGACATGACCAGCCCGCAGCACACCGACCTCGGCACCGTCGCGCCGCAGCTCGACGCGCTCGCCGCGGACACCGCGCTGGTCACCCTGCAGATCGGCGGCAACGACGCGGGCCTCGTCGGGCTCGCGGAGTCCTGCCTGAACCTGCTGCCGTCCCCGTTCGGCACCTCCTGCCAGCGGGAGAACACGGCCGGCGGCCACGACGTGTACGGCGAGCGGGTGGCCGGCGTGGCGCCGAAGGTCGCCGCCGTGCTGGACGGCATCCACCAGCGCGCGCCCGCCGCCCGGGTGTTCGTGGTCGGCTACACCACCTACCTGCCGCCGAACGGCTGCTACCCGCGGGTGCAGGTCTGGGCGCGGGACGCGAACTACATCCAGGCGAAGATCGACCAGCTCAACCAGGTGCTCGCCGACGCGGCCGCCGCGCACGGCGCGTCCTATGTGGACATCCGCACGCCGGGAATCGGCAAGGACGTCTGCACGTCCGCGTCGGTCCGCTGGACCGAGCCGTTCATCCCGGAGAACATCGCCGCCCCGCTGCACCCGAACGCGACGGGCATGGCGGGCATGGCGTCCGTGGTCGCGGCGGCCATGGCCGGCTGAGCCGCGCGGCGCGGTCACACCGCCCGGCCCGGATCCGTCATACCGGTGAGGGACGATTCGGGAGGCCACACGATGACCGCTTCGCTCACCGCCGGGACGGCGACCAGGACGGCCGCCTACTACTGGGCGGCCACCGCGCTGGTCGCCGCCGAGCTCGCCGCCGGCGGCGCCGGGGACGTCGCCCGGCTGCCGGTGTTCCGCGACGTCGTCGTGGGGCTCGGCTACCCGGAGTACCTGCTGGTCATCCTCGGCGTGTGGAAGCTGCTCGGCGCGGCCGCGCTGCTGGCCCCGCGGCTGCCGCTGGTCAAGGAGTGGGCCTACGCCGGCGTGGTCTTCACCTACACCGGCGCCATCGCCTCCCACCTGTCCACCGGGTACCAGCTCGGCGAGCTGGCGGTGCTGGTCCCCCTCCTCGGGCTGACCGTGCTGTCCTGGGCGCTGCGGCCGGCGTCCCGCCGGGTCGAGGCGCCGCGGTGAGCCGGGGTCAGCGCGGCGCGGCCGTGCTGGCGCGGACCACGAGCCGCGGGCGCAGCAGGTGTCGGGCCGGGGTCGCGCGCTCGCCGCGCACCCGCTGGACCAGCGCCTGCGCCGCCAGCCTGCCCATCTCCACCCGGGGCTGGTCGATCGTGGTCAGCGAGACGTGCCGCAGCGCGGCCAGCCACGTGTTGTCGTAGCCGACCACCGACACGTCCGCCGGCACCGCCAGGCCCGCCGCCGCCAGCGCGGACAGCACGCCGACCGCGTTGAGGTCGTTCGCCGCCACCACCGCGGTCGGCGGGGCGTCCAGCAGCTCGCGGGCCGCCGCCGCGCCCGCCGCCTCGGTGTACTCGCCGCGCACCACCCTCGGGGTCAGGCCGTGCCGGCGCATCGCCGCCACGTACCCGGTCCGCCGCGGCGCCGCCTGCGAACCGCCGCCGCCGTCGATGTGCACGATCTCCCGGTGGCCCAGCGACACCAGGTGGTCCACCGCCATCGCCGAGCCCGCCCGGCCGTCGTCGTTCACGGTGTCCACCGTGGACTTGCGGGAGGACCGGGAGACCAGCACCACCGGGGTGTGCGCCGCCGCCGCGGCGATCGCGCCCGCCGGGACCACCGGGCCCAGCAGCGCGATGCCGGCCGGGCGGAACGACAGCAGCCCGGCCAGCGCCTGGCCCTCCCGGCCCGGCCGGCGCCCCCCGGTGGTGAACACCAGCTCGAAGCCCGCCGCCCGCGCGTCCGCGTCGAGCCCGTCCACCACCTCGGCCCAGAACGGGTTGTGCAGGTCCGAGACCATCACGCCGAGCACGTGCGAGGTCCGGCTCGCCAGCGACCGCGCCATCGCGTGCGGCGAGTAGCCCAGGTCCTCGGCCGCCTTCAGCACCGCCGCCCGGCGCAGCTCGCTCACCTTCGGCGAGCCGCGCATGACCAGCGAGACCAGTGCCCGGGACACGCCGGCCCGCGCGGCAACGTCCTCGATCGTCGGTCGCCCCAAGCAGCACACTCCTTGACGCGGGTGTGACGGACATTACAGGATGGAGGTGTTAGAGCGCTCTAACGACGAGGCGGAAGCGAGCCCATGCGCATCGGTGTCGCGGGAGTCGGCCGGATCGGGACCATGCACGCGGCGCACCTCGCGTCGCTCGCCGCCGTCGACGAGGTGCTGCTCTACGACCCCGTGGACGGCCGCGCCGAGCAGGCCGCGGGCACCCTCGGCAAGGCCCGCGCCACCGGCGAGGTCGGCGAGCTGCTGGAGTCGTCGGACGGCGTGCTCGTCGCCACCCCGACCGACACCCACCCGGCGCTCGTCCGCGGCTGCCTCGCCGCCGGCACGCCCGCGCTGTGCGAGAAGCCCATCGCCGGGGACCTCGCCGAGATGACCCGGCTCGTCGAGGAGATCGAGGCCGGCGACACCCCGGTCCTGGTCGGGTTCCAGCGCCGGTTCGACCCCGCGGTCGTCGAGCTGCGCAGGCGCATCGCCACCGGCGAGCTCGGCCCGGTCTACCACGTCCGCACCACCGGCTTCGACGCCGAGCCGCCCGACCCCGGCTACCTGCCCGCCTCCGGCGGCATCTTCCGCGACCTGCTGATCCACGACCTCGACGCCGTGCCGTGGCTGGTCGGCGAGCCGGTCGCCGAGGTCTACGCGTCCGGCTCGGTGCTCGTCGACCAGGCCTTCGCGGACGCCGACGACGTGGACAACGCCGTGGTGCTGCTGCGGTTCCGCGGCGGCGCGCACGCGGTCCTCGCCGCCGGGCGGCACGACCCGCTCGGCTACGACCATCGCATCGAGGTGCTCGGCGGGAAGGACTCGGTGGTCGTCGGGCTCGACCCGCGCACCCCGCTCACCTCGCTGGAACCGGACGGCCCGCAGGTCCGCCCGGACGCCTACACCGGCTTCCCGCAACGGTTCCGGCGCGCCTACCTCAACGAGATGCGGGTGTTCGCCGACGTGGTCCGCGGCCGGGCCGGCAACCCGTCGCCCGCCCGGGACAGCCTGGTCAGCCTGCGCCTCGCCGAGGCGTGCGAGCGCTCGCGGCGCACCGGCGCCCCGGTACGCCCCGACGAGGGGAGCATCCCGTGAGGATCGCCGCGGCACCGATCTCCTGGGGCGTCTGCGAGGTGCCCGGCTGGGGCCGGGTGCTCGACCCGGTGACCGTGCTCGCGGAGATGGCCGGTCTGGGCATCACCGCCACCGAGCTGGGCCCGCCCGGCTACCTGCCGACCGAGGCCGCCGGGCTGCGCGCGATGCTGGCGGCGAACCGGCTCGGCCTGGTCGGCGGCTTCCTCGCCGTCCCGCTGCACGACGACGCCTCGCTGGAGTCCACAATGGACCAGGCGGCGCGCACCGCCGGGCTGCTGGCGGCGGCCGGCGCGGAGGTGCTGGTGCTCGCCGCGGCGACCGGGCTCGACGGCTACGACGAGCGCCCGCCGCTCACCCCCCGGCAGTGGCGCACGCTGGTGCGGACCGCCACCGCCGTGCGCGACGCGGCCGCGCGGGCCGGCCTGCGCACCGTGCTGCACCCGCACGTCGGCACGCACGTGGAGACCACCGCCGAGGTCGAGCGGTTCCTGGCCGACTGCGACCTGCCGCTGTGCGTGGACACCGGCCACCTGCTGATCGGCGGCACCGACCCGGTCGAGCTCGTGCGCGCCCACCCGCGCCGGGTCGGCCACGTGCACCTCAAGGATGTCCGCGCCGACCTCGCCGAGCGGGTGCGGGACGGGCGGATCGGCTACACCGACGCCGTCGCGCGCGGCGTGTACGTGCCGCTCGGCGAGGGGGACGTCGACCTCGCCGGGCTGCTCGCGCTGCTGCGGGACAACGACTACGACGGCTGGTACGTGCTCGAGCAGGACACCGCGTTGCCCGAGGACGACACCGGCGCCGACCGGCTGCCGCGGCAGGCCACCGCGCGCAGCCTGGCCTTCCTGGCCTCGGTCCCCTAAGGACAGACAGGAGAGACGACGATGTCCACTCGAGGGCGACGAACGCCCACGGCCCTGGCCGCCGCGCTGGCGGCCCTGACCATGATCCTGGCCGCGTGCACGGGGCCGTCCGCGCAGTCGGAGACCACCTCGGGCGGCACCGGCGGGGGCGGGCGGTTCGACCCGGACGCGCCGCTCGACTTCGCGGTCATCACCCACGGCACTGAGGGCGACGCCTTCTGGAGCGTGGTGAAGAACGGCGCCGAGGCGGCCGGCCGCGAGCTCGGGGTCAGGGTGACCTACGTGTCCGACGGCGACCCCGGTGCGCAGGCCAAGCTCATCGACAACGCCGTGGCGCAGGGCAAGACCGGTCTGGTCGTGTCGATGGCCAACCCGGACGCGCTCAAGTCCTCGGTCGAGGCCGCGGTGAAGGCGGGCATCCCGGTCGTCACGATCAACTCCGGCGCGGACCGCAGCAAGGAGTTCGGCGCGATCGCCCACGTCGGCCAGGACGAGAAGATCGCCGGCCGGGCCGCGGGCGCGCGGTTCGCGGACGCCGGCAGGAAGCACCTGCTGTGCGTGATCCACGAGGCCGGCAACACCGGGCTGAACGACCGCTGCGACGGTGCCCGCGAGGGCTTCGGCGGCCGGGTGGACAACCTCCAGGTCGACATCAGCAACCCCACCGACATCGAGGCCCGCATCAAGGGCGCGCTGCAGACCAACCCCGACGTCGACGGCGTGCTGACGCTGTCCTCGCAGGTCGCCGACCGTGCGGTCACCGCAGCGCAGGGCGCGGGCTCGTCGGCCGAGATCGCCACGTTCGACCTCAACACCGGCGTGGTCGACGCGGTCCGCGACGGCCGCATCCTGTTCGCCGTGGACCAGCAGCAGTACGAGCAGGGCTACCTGCCGATCATGATGCTCAAGCTGTACCGGCAGAACGGGAACACGCTCGGCGGCGGGCAGTCGGTGCTGACCGGCCCCGGGTTCGTCGACAAGTCCAATGCGGACCTGGTGCGTCCGTACACCCGACGCGGCACGCGCTGAGGAGCTCCCATGGTTACCACGACTGTAGGGCCCGACCCGGAACCCGCGGCCGTCGACGAGCGGCTGTCCTCCCCGTCCATGGTCAACCGGCTGGTGGTCCGGCCGGAGATCGGCGCGTTGCTGGGCGCGCTGGTGGTGTTCGTCTTCTTCTCGGTCGTCGCGGACAAGTTCCTCACCCTGAGCGGGGTGGCGACCTGGCTCGACGACTCCGCGACGCTCGGGATCATGGCGGTCGCCGTGGCGATGCTGATGATCGGCGGCGAGTTCGACCTGTCGGCCGGGGTGATGACCGCGTCGACCGCACTGGTCACCGCGATCTTCGCCACCCAGGTCGGGCTGAACGTGTGGCTCGCGCTGCTGCTGTCGCTGGTCTTCGCGCTCGGCGTGGGCGCGCTCAACGGCTGGCTGGTGGTGCGGACCGGGCTGCCCAGCTTCATCGTCACGCTCGGCACGTTCCTCGCGCTGCAGGGCCTCAACCTCGGCGTCACCCGGCTGATCACCGACTCGGTGCAGGTGACCGGGATGCGCGCCGCGGACGGCTACGAGTCGGCCGGCTTCGTGTTCGCGTCCTGGATCACCATCGGGGAGACCCGGTTCCAGATCTCGATCGTGTGGTGGCTCGGGTTCACCGCGCTCGCCGCGTGGATCCTGCTGCGCACCAAGTTCGGCAACTGGATCTTCGCGGTCGGCGGCGCCGCGCTGAGCGCGCGGGCGGTCGGCGTGCCGGTGGCGCGCACCAAGGTGCTGCTGTTCATGGGCACCGCCACCGCGGGGTGGCTGGTGGGCTCGATCAACATCCTGCGGTTCACCACCGTGCAGGCCAACCAGGGCATCGGGCTGGAGTTCCAGTTCATCATCGCGGCGGTGATCGGCGGCTGCCTGCTCACCGGCGGGTTCGGCTCGGCCATCGGCGCCGCGATCGGCGCGCTGATCTTCGGCATGGCCCGCCAGGGCATCGTGTTCGCCAACTGGAACAGCGACTGGTTCATGCTCTTCCTCGGCATCATGCTGCTCGGCGCGGTGCTGGTGAACAACACCTTCCGGCGGCGAGCGGAAAGGGTCCGGCGATGACGACCACGCAGACTGCCTCTCATCGAGGTCGACGAGATCGGCAAGAACTACGGCAGCGTGATCGCGCTGCGCGACGTGTCCACGGTGGTCAACGCCGGCGAGGTCACCTGCGTGCTGGGCGACAACGGCGCCGGCAAGTCCACCCTGATCAAGATCCTCGCCGGGGTGCACCGGCACGACGCCGGCCGGTTCCTGGTCGAGGGGCGGCCGGTGCGGCTGTCCTCGCCGCGCGAGGCGCTCGACCTCGGCATCGCGACGGTCTACCAGGACCTGGCCGTGGTGCCGCTGATGAGCGTGTGGCGCAACTTCTTCCTCGGCTCCGAGCCGACCCGGGGCGGCGGGCCGCTGCAGCGGCTGGACCGCCGCACGGGCCGGGAGACCGCACGCGCCGCGCTCGCCGAGATGGGCATCGACCTGCGCGACGTCGAGCAGCCGGTGGGCACCCTCTCCGGCGGCGAGCGGCAGTGCGTGGCGATCGCCCGGGCCGTCCACTTCGGCGCGAAGGTGCTGATCCTGGACGAGCCGACGGCGGCGCTGGGCGTCAAGCAGTCCGGCGTGGTGCTGCGCTACGTCGCGCGTGCCCGGGAACGGGGGCTGGGCGTCGTGCTGATCACGCACAACCCGCACCACGCCTACCCGGTCGGCGACCGGTTCCTCATCCTCAAGCGGGGCCGCAGCCTCGGCTCGACGGAGAAGAAGGACATCACCCTGGAGGAGCTGACCCGGCAGATGGCGGGCGGCGCCGAGCTGGAGGCGCTGCAGCACGAGCTGCGGGAGGTCACCGGCGCATGAGGCTCACCACCGCGCAGGCGCTGGTCCGCTGGCTGGCGGCGCAGCGCACCGTCCTGATGGACGGCACCGAGGCGCCGCTGTTCCCGGGCGTGTTCGCGATCTTCGGGCACGGCAACGTGCTGGGTCTGGGGACCGCGCTGGCCGAGACCGCGGCCCCGCCGGTGTGGCGCGGTCACAACGAGCAGGGCATGGCGCTGGCGGCGGTGGGCTACGCGAAGGCGACCCACCGCCGCCAGGTCGGCGTCGCCACCTCGTCGATCGGGCCGGGCGCGCTGAACATGGTCACCGCGGCCGGCGTGGCGCACGCCAACCGGCTGCCACTGCTCCTGCTGCCCGGCGACACGTTCGTCAACCGCGCGCCGGACCCGGTGCTGCAGCAGGTCGAGCCGTTCGGCGACGCGACGGCTACGGTCAACGACGCGTTCCGGGCGGTCAGCCGCTGGTTCGACCGGATCGTGCGGCCCGAGCAGCTGGTCGCGACGCTGCCGCAGGTGGCGCGGGTGCTCACCGACCCGGCGGAGCTGTGGCCCGGTCACCCTGGCGCTGCCCCAGGACGTGCAGGCCGAGGCGTACGACTTCCCGGCCGCGCTGTTCGAGCCGGTCACCCACCACCCGCAGCGGCCGCGCCCGGACCGGCACGCGCTGGGCCGGGCCGCCGACGTGATCGCCGCCGCGCACCGGCCGCTGCTGGTGCTGGGCGGTGGGGTGCGCTACTCCGGTGCCGTCCGCGAGGCGCTGGCGCTGGCCGAGCGGCACGGCGTGCCGCTGGCCGAGACGACCGCCGGGCGCACCCTGGTGCCGCACGACCACCCGCTGCACGCCGGCCCGCTGGGCATCACCGGCTCGGCCTCGGCCAACGCGCTGGCCGCCGAGGCCGACCTGGTGCTCGCGGTCGGCACCCGGCTGCAGGACTTCACCACCGCGTCCTGGTCGGTGTTCGCCCCGGACGTCCGGCTGGTCACGGTGAACACCGCGCGGTTCGACGCGGTCAAGCACGGCGCGCTCGCCCTGGTCGCGGACGCCGGCGAGGCGCTCGGCGAGCTCGCCGGCCTGCTGGACACCTGGCGGGTCTCGGCGACCTGGACCGACCGGGCCGCGGCGGAACGGTCCCGCTGGGACGCCTACGTCGACGGCCTGCGCGCGCCGGCGGCCGGGCCGGCGACCTACGCGCAGGTGGTGGGCGTGGTCAACGAGGAGAGCGGTCCGGACGACTACGTGATGACCGCGTCCGGCGGGCTGCCCGGCGAGCTGATCGGCGGCTGGCGCGCGGCGGGGTCCGGGCCGGGCATGGACGTCGAGTACGGGTTCTCCTGCATGGGCTACGAGATCGCCGGCGCGTGGGGCGCGGCGATGGCCCGGCCGTCCGGAGTGGTCACCACGCTGCTGGGGGACGGCTCGTACCTGATGCTGAACTCGGAGCTGTTCTCCGCGGCGTTCGCCGGGCACGGGTTCGTCGCGGTCGTCTGCGACAACGACGGGTACGCGGTGATCGACCGGCTGCAGCGCGGCAACGGCGCACCGGGGTTCAACAACATGTACGCCGACGCGCGTTCGCTGTGGGCGCAGCCGCCCCGGGTCGACTTCGCCTCCCACGCGGCGTCGCTCGGCTGCGCGGTGCTGTCCGTCCCCGACCTCGCCGGCCTGCGCCCCGCCTACCGGCAGGCACGCGAGCACGCACGAGCCGGCCGGGTGGCCGTCGTGGTGATCCGCACTCACCCGTCCTCGTGGACGGACGCGGGCGCGTGGTGGGAGGTCGGCGTGCCGGAGCACTCGGAGTACCCGGCCGTCACCGATGCACGCCAGACGCTGGACAAGGCGAAGTCGGACCAGGTGCGCTACCTGGGTCGCCCCTGAACCAGACGGTCAACGACGGTAGTCGTCGTCCTCGTAGTCGTCCTCGTCGAAACGGTCCTCACCGTTTCCGCCCGCTGGGGACTGGTTCGAAAGCTCGCGTTGCAGAGCCTCGAAGTCCGTGTGGGGAGTGCTGTATTTGAGCTCTCGGGCTACCTTGGTCTGCTTAGCCTTTGCCCGGCCGCGCCCCATGGCTCGACCCCCTCGCACAGTGACGGGGCGGCCGGGGGAAACGGCGGCCCCGTAGATCTCGACATTTGGTTCCTACCAACTACCGTACCGTGCCGACGGGGTTCTGTGCGAAGGGGCACGGCGTTCGCTCGGTCATTGGACGACCCTTGCCGGACTGTGATCGCCCTGTGGCCCCAGGCCCGGCAGTCCGTGACACGATGCCACCCGTGCCCCGACCGTTCGTCGCCTACCTCCGGGTGTACGAACCGCTGTCCGCCTTCGGCGAGCCGGTCGCCGGACGGCTGCGCGAGGCCCTCGAGATCGGCCACATGGACTACGCCGCCGTCGGCGAGCGCGAACGGGACATGTGGCTCAGATCACAGCTGTCGATGCCGCCGACGCTGCTGCCCGGCGAGCTCGCGAACGGCGACCCGTCCCCGCGCGCGCTGCGCGACGTGCTCGTGCTCGACCCGGCCGAGGTGCCCGTCGAACAGGCGACCGTCGGGCCCGGCCCGCTGGTGTGCCCGCTGGACGTGCGCGCCCGTGCCGCGGCGGCGCTGGTCGGCTTCCTGACCTCGTCGCACCCCGCGCTGCGCGAGGTGGCGCTGACCGCGTCCATGGAGTCGGTGCGGGAGAAGGCCGCGGAGGTGCTCTCGGAGCTGCCGGGGGGCGCGGTGCACATCGTGTCGACCACGTGGACGGTGCCGCTGCCGTGGTTCACCCTGGTGGACCCCGCACAGCGGCACGTCGTGGTCGCGACCCGAGAGGACGCCCGCCGGCAGGTCTGCTGGCGGGTGGCCATGGCCGACGCGCGCCGGCGGGTGGCCAAGGCGCACTCGCTGGCCGAGCGGGTGCTGGGCGACCAGGGGCCGACGAAGGTGCTGGAGGACACCGGGCGGTGGCTGGAGCACTTCCACCCGCACTCGGCGGTCGAGCTGGACTACGGCGGCCTGGTCCAGCTGCTGGACGACGAGGAGCTGGTGGAGGACACCTCGGCGACGGACGTGAACGCCATCGTGGACGCGCTGGAGCGGGAGAACGTGGAGGAGATCGCCGGCCGCTTCGAGCGCCTCCGGGACTTCTGGGGCGACCTCGCCGTCCGCGAACGCTTCAACTGAGCGCCCCACCGACACACGCGCGCGCGTGTGGAACGCAAGAAACGCAAGCCCCCACCCTCTCCGGGGGCACCCCGTGAGTCCATCGTATCGGGGTGGGGTGCTGGGGGCCGGTGGTCGCGCGGGCCTGTGGACAACTCCGGGCCGCGAACGGAGGGTTCAGTCGGTCCGGTCCTCGCCGCGTTCGGCGGCCAGCAGGGTGTCCACCGAGGCGCTGCCCGCCCGGTAGCGGGCGCCGATCTCGTCGTTGAGCAGGTCCACGACCTTCTGCACCTCGCGCCGGCGCTGGGACACCGACGCCTCCTCGGCCACGTAGGTCCGCAGCGCCAGGTCCAGCCGCTCGGCCGGCAGCGAGCTCACGTCCGACAGGTCGGCGTCGGAGACGAGCGCCTCGACGTGGCGGCGGTGCGCCTCCGCGCGCGAGGGCTCCAGCGGCTGGTGCCGCCCGGAGCCGGCGGGGGCGGGGCCGACCGCGTTGTCCGAGAGGATCTCCACCAGCCGCTCGACCACCGAGCTCGAGCCGCCCTCCGCGCGCCGCTTCTGCTCCGCGCGCACGATGTCGATCCGCCCGTGCAGCAGGCGGCGCACGTAGGACAGGTCGGTCTCCTCCTGCGCGGCGTCGTCGCGGCGCGCGCGGACCTCTCCCAGGTCGAGCCGGCGCAGGTCGGCCACGTAGTCCGGCGCGAGTACCCGGTCTATTCGCCTGCGACCGCCTGGTCGGACTTCGATCACGCTGCCATCCTCCGGTACCGAGGGGTCCGTCGCCAACCTGGGCGGGTCAGTTGCTTTCCGCAACCTTTATCAGCGACCGGACCTCGTCCGCCGAGAGCGGCGGCCGCTGCGCCAGCGACGCGAACTCGGCCGCCCGGGCCACGAGCTGGGCGTTGTCGCGCACCCGCTCGCCGCGGGCGAACGACACCGTGTCCTCCATGCCGACCCGCAGGTGCCCGCCCGCGGACAGCGACGCCAGCAGCACCGGCAGCGTGCTGCGCCCGATCCCGGTCGCCGAGAACGTCGCCCCGTCCGGGATCGCGCGCAGCGCCGCGACCAGCGTCTCCGCGTCGCCGGGCATGCCGCCGGGCACGCCCATCACCAGGTCCACGTGCACGTGCCCACCCGCGGGCAGGCCGTGCTCGTCCAGCAGCCGGCGCAGCGTCGCGAGCTGGCCGACGTCGAAGATCTCGTACTCCGGGACGATCCGCCGCTCCCGCATCCGCCGGTGCAGCTCGACGATGAACTCCCAGCGGTTCATGAACACGTCGTCACCGAAGTTGACCGTGCCCATCGTGCAGGACGCCGAGTCGGGCAGCGCCTCGAGCACGCGCAGCCGGTCGGCCTCCGGGTCGGTCACCGCGCCGCCGGTGGACAGCTGGACCACCAGGTTCGTCTCGGCCCGCAACGCCGCGACCGTGTCCTTCAGCCGCTGCAGGTCCAGCGTTGGCCGGGCGTCCGCGCCGCGGATGTGCACGTGGATCATCGCGGCGCCGGCGGCCTCGCAGGCCTTCGCCTCGGCGACCAGCTCCTCCAGGGTGACCGGCAGGTTCGGCACGTCGGTCTTGGCGTGCTCGGCGCCCGTCGGCGCGACGGTGATCAGGGTCCCTGTCATGGAACCGGAGCCTAGTGTCCCGCGCCGGAAATTCGGTGATTAAGTCGGTGGATCCAGGTTTCTGCTGGCAAGACGCCGATTCGCCCTCGTACTGGGCCGTACTTGGGCGGATCGGCAACGCCGCCAGCAGGGACGTGGGCCAGCGAATTAGTTGCCAGATTTCCGGCGCGGGACACTAGTCAGCCGCGCAGCCGCCGGGCGGCCTCCCGGCCGAGTCCGGGGGTGGCCTCCGGGACCGAGTCGGGATCGATGGCGGCCTGCACGACGCGGTCGCCCGCCCCGGCGTGCAGCTCCGCGTCCACCGGCACCGAGTACTTCACCAGCGCCAGCGCGACCGGCCCCAGCTCGTGGTGCCGGGCGACCGACCCGACCCGGCCCACGGTCCGCTCGCCGAGCAGCACCGGGTCGCCGGTCTCCGGCAGCACCTCCGGCGAGCCGTCCAGGTGCAGCAGCAGCATCCGGCGTGGCGGCCGGCCCACGTTGTGCACCTTCGACACGGTCTCCTGGCCGCGGTAGCAGCCCTTCGCCACGTGCGCCGCCACGTGCACCCAGCCGACCTCGTGCGGGATCGTGCGCTCGTCGGTGTCCACGCCGAGCCGGGCGCGGACAGCCTCCACCCGCAGCGCGTCGAACCCCCACGAGCCCATCGGCCGCGCACCCGCGCCGGTGAGCCGGGCCCACCACGCGGCCAGCTCGGCGCGCGGGACGAGCAGGTCGGCGGCGACCGGTCCGGGCCACGGCATCCGCCGCACGATCACGTCCGAGCCGGTCGCGACCCCGTAGTCGCCCTCCGGCAGCGGCAGGCCCGCCTCGGTGAGCAGCTCCGGCGTCCGAGGACCGACGACGGAGAGCACGGCCCGCTCGGCGGTCGCGTCCCGCGGGGTGACCTTGGACCAGAACACCATCGACTCGAGGTACTCCAGCAGCGGCACCCGCCCGCCGCGCGCGCCGGTGGCGGTCGCGCCGGGCTCGGTGTCCAGCCACACGGTGTCGCCGGTGTACGCGAGCATCATGTGCGCGTCGACCCGGCCCTGGCTGTCCAGCACCAGCGCCTCGGTGCCGGTGTCCGGCGGCAGCGCGCTCACGTGCTGGGAGATGACCAGGTGCAGCCAGGACAGCCGCTCCTCGCCGGTGACCGCGATCAGCTCCCGGTGCGACCGGTCGACCACGGCCACCGTGCGCGCGGCCGCCCGCTGCTCGGCGAACGGGTCGCCGAAGTGCCACGGCACGCCCTGGTCGGGTGCGCCGTCGGGGGGCGCCACGGCGCCCGGCAGGTCGAGTGTCACGGCATCGTTCACGAGGTCTCCCCGGAGCAGTTCCGGCAGATGCCGGACAGAGCGAGATGGCTGGCATCCAGTGCGAACCCGTAGCGGGAGCGCAGTGTTCCGCGCAGCTCGTTCATCACCTCGCACGGCGCCTCGATCACGTTGCCGCAGTGGTGGCAGACCAGGTGGACGTGCCGGTGCTCGTGGACCGAGTAGGTCGGCGCGCCGTGGCCGAGGTGGGTGTGCCGCACGATGGCGAGGCTCTCGAGCAGCTCGAGCGTGCGGTAGATCGTGGTGATGTTGACCGTCGGCGTGCGCAGCTGGACGCGCTGGTGGACCTGCTCGGGGGTGGCGTGCTCGAGCTCGAGCAGGGCGTCGAGGACGAGCTGGCGCTGCGGAGTCATCCGCATGCCGCGGCGGTGCAGCGTCTCGCGCAGCTGGTCCCGTTCCGCTTCGATGTTGCGCATCCTCGCGGTCTCCACGTCATGAATCGTAGGCTGAGTAGGCTTTCGGCATGCGCGTGCTTGCGATGCTGGACGGAACCCTGGCCGATCCCGAGGCGCCGCACATCCGGGTGGACGACCTGGGCCTGATGCGCGGCGACGGGATCTTCGAGACGGTGCTGGTGGTGGATGGCAGGCCGCGCGAGCTGGGTCCGCATCTCGACCGGCTGGCGCGCTCGGCGGCGATGCTGGAGCTGCCGCCGCCGGACCGGGCCGCCTGGGAGCGGTGCGTTCGGGTCGTGCTCGACGCGTGGCACGGCCCGGCGGAGATGGCACTCAAGCTCGTCTACACCCGCGGTCCCGAGTTCGGCGACGGCACGCCGACCGGCTTCGCGATGGGCCTGCCGATCGCCGAGAAGGCGCTGCGCAACCGGGTCACCGGGGTACACGCGGTGACGCTGGACCGCGGCTACGAGCCGGAGATCGTGGCGCGGGCGCCGTGGCTGCTGCTGGGCGCGAAGTCGCTGTCGTACGCGGTGAACATGGCCGCGCTGCGGTACGTGGAGTCGCGCGGCGCCGAGGAGGCGATCTTCATCGCCGCGGACGGCTCGGTGCTGGAGGGCCCGACGTCGAACGTGGTGATCGCGCAGGGCCGGATGCTGCGCACCACCCCGCCGTCCAGCGGCGTCCTGCGCGGGACGACGCAGGGCGCGCTGTTCCGGGCCGCCGAGCAGGCCGGCTGGGTGACCAAGGTGGAGCCGCTGACGCGGCCCGAGCTGCGGGCGGCGGACGGCCTGTTCCTGGCCTCGAGCGTCCGCAAGATCACCCGCGTGCACACCCTGGACGGCGAGGCGCTGCCCGACACGACCGCCCTGCACACCGAGCTCGACGCCCTCTACGAGTCCGAGTACGCCTGACCCGCTCACCGGGGAACGACGCGTCAGACCTCGCCCCACCCGGCAGCGGTGCCCGACCACGTCGCGTTCAGCAGCCCTCTGGATGGCGGCCCCCACCCTCTCCGGGGGGCACCCCGTTCACCAGTCTACTGGTGATCACTGCCAAAGCGGCTGGTCGCGGGGTGGTTGTGGACAGGTCGGCGGTGCGAGTGGAGCGGTGCGTGCGGGCCTGGGTCAGCCGGCGACGCGGCGCAGGTAGGCCGACGTGTGCGGCTGGAGGGGCCGGCCGACCATGGCCCGCTCCTCGACGTAGGCCAGGTCGCCGTTGTTGACCAGGCCGTAGAGGCGCTTCGCGCCGGAGACCTCCTTGGCCGAGGAGGTCCGCATGGTCACGTCCGTGGCGAGCTCCCACGATGTCTGCGTGCGCGGCTCGCCGTAGAAGATCTCCACGATGCCCGTCGGGTGGGCCAGCAGCAGCTCGATCTTCTCGTCCGGCTGCGGGCGCCACCAGCCGACCTCGCGGGCCGCCGGGCGGATCACCTTCCCGTCCGCGTCGAGCAGCCACGCGCGCGACTCGTAGGTCACGAACGGCCGGCCGTCGTGCGCGAAGGTGACCTGCTGGCCGAAGTGCTGCGACTCGATCGTCGGGTAGACCACCTCGCCCTCACCGCGCCACACGCCGATCAGCGGCAGCAGCGGCAGCAGCGCGTCGTGCAGCGGCGCGCCGTCGCGCAGGTTCGCGGTGTCGTTCGGGATCGGCAGGTCCTCCCACTGCGGCAGGTTCCGCTCGCGCGTGGTGGCCGCCCGCTCGGCCGCCGCCCGCAGTGCCGCGTCCCCGCTGCCCGGGACCGGGCTCTCCTGGCTCACCGGCCCGCCTCCCCGGCGGGGCTGGGCTCGAGCTCGGGGGTCGTGGCCAGCCGGTGGGCGAGCCGGCCGAGGAACGCGGTGGCGGCGAGTGTCCCGATGATCAGCGAAGCGGTCCAGAACAGTTCCACCCGGCCGAGGATATGCGACCGCGGGACGGCCGATCGCACGGCCGTCCCGCGGTCCGGTGACAGGTCTGCTCAGCCGACGACCACCGCCACCGGGTGCACCCCGGGGCCGTCCGCGGTCACGCTGGTCTCGCCGTTGCCGCTGCGGTGCAGCACCCGCACCGTCCAGTGGCCGGGCGCGGCGAAGAACCGGAAGTCACCGTCCGGGGAGGACACGACCTCCGCGGTGAACTCGCCGGTCGAGTCGAGCAGCCGCACGTACGCGCCGCCGACCGGCGCGCCGCCGTCCGCGGTCACCTTGCCGCCGAGCACGATCTCCTTCTGCGGGTCGATGCCCGCCGGCAGCTCCGCGGTCTGCTCCGGCGCGGCGCATCCGTCACTCATGGCTTCTCCTCAGGGTTGTTCAGTGGGCACCAGGGCCGATCTCGACCGGCACGCCGACCAGCGAGCCGTACTCCGTCCACGAGCCGTCGTAGTTCTTCACGTCCGGGTAGTCGAGCAGCTCGTGCAGCGCGAACCAGGTGTGCGAGCTGCGCTCGCCGATGCGGCAGTACGCGATGGTGGCCTTGCCCTCGTCGATCCCGGCCGCCTTGTACAGCTCGCGCAGCTCGTCGGCGGACTTGAACGTGCCGTCCTCGTTCGCCGCCTTGCTCCACGGCACGTTGATCGCCGACGGGATGTGCCCGGCGCGCTGCGCCTGCTCCTGCGGCAGGTGGGCGGGCGCGAGCAGCTTGCCGGAGAACTCGTCGGGCGAGCGGACGTCGACCAGGTTCTTCGCGTTGATCGCGGCGACGACCTCGTCGCGGAACGCGCGGATCGTGGAGTCCTGCTCCTTGGCCGAGTAGCTCGTCTCCTCGCGGGTCACCGCGTCGGTGGACAGCGGGCGGCCGTCGAGCTCCCACTTCTTGCGGCCGCCGTCGAGCAGCTGCACCGCGTCGTGGCCGTAGAGCTTGAAGTACCAGTACGCGTACGCGGCGAACCAGTTGTTGTTGCCGCCGTAGAGCACGACCCGGTCGGAGTTGGCGATGCCCTTGGCGGACAGCAGCTTCTCGAAGCCGGCACGGTCGACGAAGTCGCGGCGCACCGGGTCCTGCAGCTCGGTCTTCCAGTCGATCCTGACGGCGCCGGGGATGTGCCCGCCGTCGTACGCGGACGTGTCCTCGTCCACCTCGACGAACACCACCCCCGCGGTCCCGAGGTTCTCTTCGGCCCAGTCGGCCGTGACCAGCACGTCTTCGCGGCTCATCGGAGCGCTCTCTCCTTCGTTGGGTTGAATCGGCGGATCAGCAGATAGGTCTCGCAGCCGAGGCAGAACGCGAACGCCGCGTTGAGGAACGCCGCGGCCAGCGCGAACGCGGTCGCGACCGCCCCGAGCCCCGGCACGTCGAGGGCGTAGCCGAGCGTGCCGAGCACGGCGAACCCGAACCCGACGCCCTGGGCGAAGCGCAGCGGCCCGGCGTCCTCGCGCTCGCCCGTGGCCCGCAGCCGGGGCGCGACCAGGTGCCTGTAGACCAGCGAGTACGGCGCGACCCGCAGCCCGGCGAACGCGCCGATCGCGAACACCACGGCCTGCGCGGCGAGCAGCGGCCACCACGAGGTGGCCAGCACGACCGCGAGAACGGCGGTGGTGACCCACGCGGCGAACCGGGGACCACGCGGATCGACGGCTGGACCTGCGGGCATGGGACGACCTCCTGACCGGGACGGCTGGGCGACGGTGACCGGCACGGGCGGAGGCCGCGGACAGGGGTCCGCCCGTCAGTCAGCGGCCAGACACAGGCTCGAGTCGACGCGGCAGTAGTCCACCGCGCGGCGCCTGGTCAGGAACGTGAACACGTCGGCCACATTACCGCCGGCTCCCTGCCCTTGGGAGTGCCGTCCACGATGTGGGACGACACGAACGGGTGATTTCCGCAGGTCAGGCGGCTGTGAGGTGCGGGCGGAGCGCCTCGAGCAGCGCCTCGCGGCGCGGCACCCCGCCGACCCGGAGCAGCTCCGTGCCGCGATCGTCGATCGCGAGCGTGGTCGGCGTGCGCAGCACGGACAGCTCGCGCGCCAGGTCGGGGCGGTCGGTGAGGTCGAGCTCGGCGTGGTGCAGCCCGTCGGTGCGTCCGGCGAGGTCGGCCAGCAGCACCCGGGTGTGCCGGCACGGCGCGCAGAACGTGGTGGACAGCTGGACCAGGGTGATCCCGACCGGGGCCAGCGCGCGGCGCACGTCCTCGGGCAGCCCGGTCGCCTCACCCGCCGCCGAGCGGATCCGGCCGGCGCGGGCGCGCAGGGTCAGGCCCAGCACGCTCGCGAGCACGAGCGTGCCGGCGAGCACCAGCACACCGGTCATCCACCACTCCCGCCGAGCACGACATCGAAGGCCTTGCCCTTGACCGACAGTACGCCCGGCTCGACGTTCACCGCCGTGGGCGTGACGGTGAACGGCAGCTCACCGGGGTCGAGCGTGACGGTCAGCATCTGCAGGATCCCCGCCTCGAACCGCTTGGGCAGCTTGCCGCTGCCGAGCACGCTGTTGCGCACCTCGAGCCGCGACGGGGTGAACTTCGCCTTGGCGGCCTCGACCAGGTTGATCAGCCCGTAGGCGCAGAAGTCGGTCTCCTCGCCGCCGATGTCGCCGGACGCGCAGATCTTCGCGCCGGCCTTGGTGTCGTCGTCGTCCTCGAGCTCCTCGGAGCGCTCGGCCTCGGCCTGCTCCTCCTCGGTGCGGTCGTCCGGGTTGGACTGCGCGTCCGCCTCGCTGATCGGGTCGATGGTGAGGTTGGTGATCGAGGAGATCAGCGGGTTCTTGTTCTCCAGGATCGCCCGGCTGACGTCGGAGGCCTTCACCCGGACCTGGCCCTCGACCTCGCGGATGTGGACCTCCTTGAGCGAGCCGGACACCATGTCGCCGAGCGGCGCGAGCACGCCCATCAGGTCGACGTGCACCTCCAGGTCGCGCAGCGTGTCCTGCACCGGCACGCCCTTCGCGTCGATGGACACGTGGTCGTACTCGCCGGAGATCGCCTGGGCCAGGAAGGAGAACCCGTGCACCTTCACCGCCGGGTCGTCGGTGAGGTGGAACTGCTCGCGGGCCCGCTTGGAGACCTGGTACTCGAAGATCGCGGCGGCGCCGAAGTCGGCGGCCACCAGCAGGGCGACCAGCACCAGCAGCGTGATGACGAGCCTGCGGGTCCGCCGTCGCCGCCGGGGCGCGGTGCGGGGCTTGCCGGGGTCCGTCGTGGTCGTCATGCCGCCGTTCGCTCCGATTCGCTCGTTCGGCTCTCGCACCGGTCCGCGAGCCACGCCGCCATCCGGTCCACCAGCTGCGGGGTCATCGCCGTCTCGGCGTGCCGCATGCCGTGCTCGAGCCACAGTTCCGCGTGGCCACCGGTGGCCCGGCGCAGGGCCATCGGGTGGTCCACGCCCACGTAATGATCCCGGTCGCCGTGCACCAGAAGTAAGGGGGTCGGTGCGATCCGGTGCGCGACCTCGACCGGGCTGTCCGGTAGCTCGATCATGGGCGGTGCGATCCGGACCCGCAGCGCACGCATCGCGAGCCGCCCGTGCGGCAGCTCGGCCAGCCAGAACAGCCGGCGCATCGCCTCGGTGTCCCGGGTCCACCAGCGCGCCGCGGCGCTGACCGCGACCACCGCGTCCGGCCGGTGCGCACCGGCCGCCGCGTGCAGCACGGCGACCGAGCCGCCCATCGAGAAGCCGAGCGTGGCCACCCGCCCGTGGCCGTGGTCGCGCGCCAGCCGCACGGCCGCGTCCAGATCGTGGACCTCGCCCGGCCCGGCGGACGACCGACCGCCCGAGCGGCCGTGCCCGCGGAAGTCGAGCGCGATCACCGTGTGCCGCAGCGCGAGCCGGTGCAGGATCCGCGCGACGAAGGGTTTGCGGACGTGGTTGGTGAAGCCGTGGCCCACCACGACCGCCAGGTCGTTACGGCAGTGTTTCCGTCGCAACATCAGTCCCGTGAGCCTCACATCGTCGGCCGTGCGCTGGTGCACTCGTGTGACACATGCGTCACGACCAGGACATTTGGCGGGCACACCGGTTATTCTCCCGGAAAGCCACGGAGCGTACCCAGAGAGGCGGGCCCACATGAGCCTCGACCTGCTGCTGCTCACCGCGGACCCAACGCCGGGCTCGGTCGTGCCATCCCTGATGTTGCTGCCCCACCACGTGCGCACCCAGGCGCCCGAAGTGACCGCACTGCTCGACGCCGGCTCCCGGGACGTCGTCCTGGTGGACGCGCGGGTGGACCTGGCGGCGGCGAAGAGCCTGTGCCGGCTGCTCACCAGCGGGGGCGACAACGTCCCCGTCGTCGCCATCGTCAACGAGGGCGGGCTCGTCGCGGTCAACGCCGAGTGGCGGGTGGACGACCTCGTGCTGCCGACCGCGGGCCCGGCCGAGGTGGACGCCCGGCTGCGGCTGCTGACCTCCCGGGGCCCGTCCGGTTCCCCCGGCTCCGACGGCGCGCTGCGCCTGGGCGAGCTGGTGATCGACGAGGCGACCTACATGGCGCGGCTGCGCGGGCGCCCGCTGGACCTGACCTACAAGGAGTTCGAGCTGCTCAAGTACCTCGCACAGCACGCGGGACGGGTGTTCACCCGCGCGCAGCTGCTGCAGGAGGTGTGGGGCTACGACTTCTTCGGCGGCACCCGCACGGTGGACGTGCACGTGCGGCGCCTGCGGGCCAAGCTCGGCACCGAGCACGAGCAGATGATCGGCACCGTGCGCAACGTGGGCTACAAGTTCGTGCAGCCCCCGAAGCAGGTCTCCGCCGCCGACCCCGCCGAGGACAGCCAGGTCGGCGCCCTGCCCTGACGCGCGCCGGCACCGGCGCCCGCCGGGATCGGTACCGTCGTCGGCGTGAACGTGACCTGGCAGGACTCCGGTCCCGGTGACGACGTGCGGGCGCTGCTGCTCGCGGCGCGCGAGCACGACGGCCGGCCCGAGGTCGAACCGGACGGCCCGCTGCCGCGGGAGTTCCGCGGCGGCTCGCACGCGCTGGCCCACGAGGGAACCGGCCTGGTCGGCTATGCCCACCTCGACACGGACGGCGACGCGCTCGGCAACCAGGTCGCCGAGCTGATCGTGCACCCGGCACACCGCCGCCGCGGCCACGGCACCCGGCTGGCCGCCGCGGTCCTCGACCGGGCCGGCGACAAGCTGCGCATCTGGTCGCACGGCGACCATCCGGCCGCCGCCCGCATCGCCGGACGGGCCGGCCTCGCGCGCGTGCGCGAGCTGCTGACGATGCGGCTGGACGCCTCGGCCGCGCTGCCCGAGCCGGTGTGGCCGCACGGCGTCGGCGTGCGCACGTTCGTGCCTGGCCGGGACGAGGAGGCGGTGGTCGCGGTCAACCGCCGCGCCTTCGACTGGCACCCCGAGCAGGGCCGGCTCGACGTTCGCGAGCTGGTCGAAACCGAGCGGGAGGCGTGGTTCGACCCGGCCGGCTTCTTCCTCGCCGTCGACGAGACAGCGGCCGGCGAGGACCGCGTGCTCGGCTTCCACTGGACCAAGGTGCACGCGGGCGACCCGCCGGTCGGCGAGGTGTACGTGGTCGGCGTGGACCCGGGCGCGCAGGGCGGTGGCCTCGGCCGCGCGCTCACCCTCGCCGGCCTGCACCACCTGCGGCGCTCCGGGCCGCGCGACGTGATCCTCTACGTCGAGTCCGACAACGCCCCCGCGGTGGCGGTCTACACCCGGCTGGGTTTCCTCAAGTGGCACGTGGACGTGCAGTACGCGACCTCACCGGCTGCGAACGGTCGGTGACGTTGCGCGGACCCGCAGGTCACGTGTGGGTCACGTGGTGACGTCGGGATCGTGCCGCTGATCACTCTCGGTGGCATGTTCACCTGCCGTTCATGTGGACCCTGCACTCCGTCCACCGGCGATGCCTAGCGTCCCGGGCGAGCGGCGGCTTCACGTCGCGACTTGTGACCCACTCCTGGTACGGAGGAACACGTGAAGATCAAGCGGCATGGTGCTGCGCTCTCGTTTCTCGTCGCGGGCGCCCTTCTGCTGTCCGCCTGTGGCAGCGACGAGAACACGCCGGCGGGCGGCGACCAGCCGAGCAACGCCGGCAGCGAGTCGGACATCGCCTGCGGTGGCAAGGAGACCCTGAAGTCGAGCGGCTCCTCCGCGCAGGCCAACGCCATGACCCGGTTCGTCACCGCCTACGAGGCCACCTGCGACCCGGCCACGCTCGACTACTCCTCCATCGGCTCGGGCAAGGGCGTGTCCGAGTTCATCGGCGGGCAGACCGACTTCGGCGGCTCGGACTCGCCGCTGAACCCCGACAAGGGCGAGGTCGACGACGCTAAGGCGCGCTGCGACGGCAACCCCGCGTGGAACCTGCCGACGGTGTTCGGGCCGATCGCCATCACCTACAACCTGTCCGGGGTGGACGGCCTCGCGCTCGACGGCCCGACGCTGGCCAAGATCTTCAGCGGCCAGGTGACGACCTGGGACGACCCGGCGATCGCCGCGCTCAACGACGGCGTCACGCTGCCCGGCGACAAGATCGTGGTCATCTTCCGCTCCGACGAGTCCGGCACCACGGACAACATGCAGAAGTACCTCGAGGCCGCGTCGGACGGTGGCTGGACCAAGGGCACCGGCAAGACCTTCAACGGCGGGGTCGGCGAGGGCGCGAAGGGCAACGAGGGCACCTCGGCCGCCATCAAGAGCACGCCGAACTCGATCACCTACAACGAGTGGTCCTTCGCCAAGCAGCAGCAGCTGCAGATCGCGAAGATCGTCAACAGCGGCGGCGGCGAGCCCGTCGAGCTGAGCTCGCAGAGCGCCGGCAAGGCCATCGAGGCCGCGCAGGTCGCGGGTGAGGGCAACGACCTGGTCCTCGACCTGAAGTCGATATACGGGACCAGCACCGAGGGTGCCTACCCGCTGGTGCTCGCGACCTACGAGATCGTGTGCTCGAAGTACTCCGACGCCGATGTCGCGAAGGCGGTCAAGGCGTTCCTGAACGTCGCGGTGACCGACGGGCAGAATGGTCTGGAGGACAACGGCTACATCCCGCTGCCGGACTCCTTCAAGGAGAAGCTGACCGGCGCCATCGACGCGATCTCCTGACGGTCTGCGACGCGGCCGGCAGGACATGACCGAGCGCAACAGAACTGGTACCCGCCCTGATCGTCCGGCCTCACCGGACGATCAGGGCAGGTCCAGCATGATGGGTGCCATGACAGACGATCCCGGCCACACACTCGCCGACCGCGGCCCGCGCCGCCGCCGGGGTGACGCGGTGTTCCGTGGCCTCGCCGTCGGATCCGGACTGGCGATCGTCGCCGCGATCGCCCTGATCGGGCTCTTCCTGTTGATCCAGGCGGTTCCGTCGCTGAACGCCGACAAGGTCAACTTCCTGCTCAGCCCCGACTTCGTCACCACCGACCCGGGGAACCTGCGGTTCGGCATCCGGGACCTGCTGATCGTCACGGTGCTGTCGTCGGCCCTGGCGCTGCTGCTCGCGATGCCCGTCGCGCTCGGCATCGCGCTGTTCCTGACCCACTACGCGCCGAAGGGGTTGATGCGGCCCTTCGCCTACGTCATCGACCTGCTCGCCGCGGTGCCCTCGATCGTGTTCGGCCTGTGGGGCATCAAGGTTCTCGCGCCGGCGCTGCGCCCGGTCGCGCGGTGGCTCAACGACACGCTCGGCTGGTTCCCGCTGTTCTCCACCGGCAACGTGTCCATCGCCGGCGGCGGCACGATCTTCACCGCCGGGGTGGTGCTGGCCGTGATGATCCTGCCGATCATCACGGCGGTGACCCGGGAGGTGTTCCGGCAGACCCCGGACACGCAGATCGAGGGCGCGCTGGCGCTGGGCGCCACCCGGTGGGAGATGATCCGCACCACGGTGCTGCCGTTCGGGCGC
Organism: uncultured Actinomycetota bacterium; assembly: GCA_963727495.1. Lineage (GTDB taxonomy): Bacteria > Actinomycetota > Actinomycetes > Mycobacteriales > Pseudonocardiaceae > Actinophytocola. The sequence continues at coordinate 1,187,943 of CAVSGQ010000006.1, forward strand.
AGCGGCTACGTCGCCGCGTCGATGCTGGGGCTCGGCCGGGCGCTCGGCGAGACCGTGGCCGTGCTGATCATCCTGCGGGCCGCGTCGAGCCCGTCGACCCTCTCCTTCTTCGACGGCGGCTACACGTTCGCGTCGAAGATCGCCTCGGCGGCCGGGGAGTTCAGCGAACCGTTGCCGACCGGCGCCTACATCGCCGCCGGCCTGGTGCTGTTCCTGCTCACGTTCCTGGTCAACGCGATCGCGCGGGCGATCGCGGGCGGAAAGGCGCACCGCTCATGACCATTCCCGAGTCCACGCTGGACCGTCCCGCCCGGATGCCGGCCTTCCAGCGCATCACCACCACCCGCAAGGTCAAGGACCGGGCCGCGACGGTGCTGGTGACGCTGGCGTTCCTGGTCGCCACCGTGCCGCTGGTCTGGCTGCTGATCACCGTGATCGCCAAGGGCGCCAAGGCGATCGTGTCCAGCACCTGGTGGACGCACTCGCTCAAGGGCGTGCTGCCGGAGCAGTTCGCCGGCGGCGTCTACCACGCGCTGTTCGGCACCCTGGTGCAGGGCCTGGTGTGCGCGCTGTTCGCGGTGCCGCTGGGCATCATGGCCGCCGTCTACCTGGTGGAGTACGGCCGCGGGCGGCTCGCCAGGATCACCACCTTCATGGTGGACATCCTCTCCGGCGTGCCCTCGATCGTCGCCGCGATCTTCGTGTTCGCGCTGTGGGTCAGCATCTTCGGCTTCCCGCAGAGCGCGTTCGCGGTGTCGCTCGCGCTGGTGCTGCTGATGCTGCCGGTGGTGGTCCGCTCCACCGAGGAGATGCTCCGGCTGGTCCCCGACGAGCTGCGCGAGGCGTCCCTCGCGCTGGGCATTCCCAAGTGGAAGACGATCGTGAAGATCGTGCTGCCGACCGCGCTGTCGGGCATCGTCACCGGAGTCATGCTGGCGCTGGCGAGGGTGATGGGCGAGACCGCGCCGGTACTGGTGCTGGTCGGCTACAGCCGCTCGATCAACTTCGACATCTTCGACGGCAACATGGCCTCGCTGCCGCTGCTGATCTACACCGAGCTGACCAACCCCGAGCCGGCCGGAGTGCAACGCGTCTGGGGCGCGGCGCTCACCCTGATCATCGTGATCATGTTCTTCAACCTGTTGGCGGCCATCATCTCGCGGTTCTCCGCGATCAAGACGAAGTGAGTGGGCGGTAGCACCGACATGGCCAAGCGCATCGAGGTCAAGGACCTCAACCTGTACTACGGCAAGTTCCACGCCGTGGCCGGGGTCACCCTGTCGATCCCGCCGCGGAACGTGACCGCGTTGATCGGTCCGTCCGGGTGCGGCAAGTCCACCATGCTCCGCTCGCTCAACCGCATGCACGAGGTGGTCCCCGGCGCGCGCGTCGAGGGCAAGGTGATGCTGGACGGCGAGGACGTGTACGGGTCGTCGGTGGACCCGGTGTCGGTCCGCCGCACCATCGGCATGGTCTTCCAGCGGCCCAACCCGTTCCCCACGATGTCCATCCGGGACAACGTGGTGGCGGGGCTGCGGCTGGCCGGCGAGCGGAACCGCAGGCATCTGGACGAGGTGGCCGAGCGCGCGCTGCGCGGAGCGAACCTGTGGACGGAGGTCAAGGACCGGTTGAACAAGCCCGGCGGCAGCCTGTCCGGCGGGCAGCAGCAGCGGCTGTGCATCGCGCGGGCGATCGCCGTGCAGCCGGACGTGGTGCTGATGGACGAGCCGTGCTCCGCGCTCGACCCGATCTCGACCCTCGCGATCGAGGACCTGATCGGTGAGCTCAAGAAGGACTACACGATCGTCATCGTCACGCACAACATGCAGCAGGCCGCGCGGGTGAGCGACCAGACCGCGTTCTTCAACCTCGCCGGGGTCGGCCAGCCGGGCAAGCTGATCGAGACCGACGTGACGGAGAAGATCTTCTCCAACCCGTCGGAGAAGGCGACCGAGGACTACATCTCCGGCCGTTTCGGCTGATCGCCGCGTTCCACCGTTCACGAGTGGGAACCCCGCGCCACCGAGTTACGTCACAATGAGGACCCGCGCGGATGCTCATTGGTAACGTGCGGGCGGGGTCGACGCGGTGAGACAGGGGCCGGATCATGCTTGACGCGGGTGGTATGAGTGCCGCGGTGGCGGCGGTCGCCCAGGGCGCGGCGAGCTTCGCGAAGGCCGCGGCGGACGGGTCGTTCTCGGTGAGCGAGAGCGGTGGCCGCGCGCTCCTCGAGGCCATCCGCCAGATGAAGGACTGGATCGACTCCCAGGACTCCCGCCTGTACTACCTCCAGCAGGAACCACAGCTCGGCGGCAGCCACGGTGCCCAGGCCATGAAGCCCTACGTGCAGGACGTGGCCGGCGACCAGCAGGGTTTCATCACGATGCTCGGCGCGTTCCGGGCCTCGCTCGACGACGCCGAGCAGGGCATCAACGACGCCATGGGCAACTACCACACCATGGACCACGGTATCGCCCGGCAGTACACGGCCGAGGCCTGAGAAGGGGACACAGTGAGGGCTCCGCTCGTCGCCGTGGTGGCGGTGCTGGCCGTCTGCCTCGCCGGGTGCTCCCAGCAGACCCCCGGCGACGCGACGGCGGCCGACGCCACGAACCGGCCGACGATTCCGACCGGGGACACGAGCACGGCGCCGCCACCCGAGTCGACCGGCTCCGGCACGGGCTCGGGTACCGCCGCCCTGCGGCCCTGTGACCTGCTCTCCTCCGCCGACCAGGCGACCTTCGACGTCGGCCCCGGCGTCGAGGAGAAGATCGGGTCCGCGCGCGCCTGCCAGTGGCAGGCGTCCGGCCGGCACACGATCACCGTCGGCATCTTCGACGACCTCGGCCTCGACGACGTGGTGTCCAGCGGCGCCACGACGCCGATGAAGGTCGGCTCGCACGCCGCGGTGCAGGCCAGCGGCGGCGTGAGCACGTGCGCGATCGCCATCGGCGTCACCGACTCGTCCCGCGTGGACGTGTCGGGGGTGGCCGGTGGCGACATGACCGCGGCCTGCGCCGTCGCCAAGCAGGCGGCGGAACTGGTAGAACCCAAATTGCCCTGAGGTGAAGCGGGAGTAGACAGCGATGGCACGGCGTGGCTTGACCCACTCGCCCGGCTCGGACCCCGACAGCCGGTACGACCCGACCCGCGATCCGAACAGCCGGTACTACATCGACCGCGGTGAGACCTCGGACACCGGCGAGCAGGTCCACCAGCACGCCGAGCAGACGGCCGACGACCAGGAGGCAGGCGACGGCCTGCTCGAGCAGATCATCCACATCTTCACCCGCAACGGGCGGGTCGACACCGCCTACAACCAGGAGCTCTCCACGCAGGCGCAGGAGCTCGCGCAGGGCGTGGAAACCCGCCAACCCCCGTCGATCGCACCGGCGAACTACCTGGCCAACCCGCACCCCGAGCTCAAGCAGATGGTCACCGACGGCGTGGACCCCGACGCGGTGGGCGAGATGGGCGACACCTGGATCGAGGCGGGCAACGCGATGGTCCGCTTCCAGACCGGCGTCGCGTCCGCGATCAACAACAGCGAGGCCGACTGGCAGGGCGAGGCAGGCAACGCCGCCCGCACGTTCATGGCCGACGTCGGCAACTGGGTGGGCAACGCGGGGCAGAGCGCCCAGCTCGCCGGCACGCAGACGAACATCCAGGCCTCCGCGCTCGCCGAGGCCAAGCGCTCGATGCCCGAGCCGGTCGACTTCGACGTGGCGGCCGCGAACCGCGACCTGCAGTCGACGACCGACCCGGTCGCGCTGATGGACAAGTACAACACCTACATGGCGCAGTACAACGCGCAGCAGGAGGCGCACCAGCAGGCCGCCCGGGTGGTGACGACCTACGACACGAACCTGGCGTCGGCGAGCACCATGCCCGCGTTCGCCGAGCCGCCGACGATGAACGGTGGGAGCGGCACGGCCGCCCGGATCAGCGGCCGGCGCGTCGGCAGCACGGGGACCGACCCCGGCCTCACCCCGGACGGCGGCACCTCGTCCGGCTCGACGGGCTCGTCCGGCTCGTCGGGCGGCGGCGGTGGCGTCTCGCAGATCCCGACGCCCTCGGGCGGCGGCTCGGGCGGCTCGGGCGGTGGTTCCGGCGGTGGTTCGGGTGGCGGGTCGGGCGGCACGGGCGGCATCCCCGGTGGTTCCGGCGGTGGTTCCGGCGGTGGCTCGGGTGGCGGGTCCGGTGGCACGGGAGGCATCCCCGGCGGTTCCGGCGGTACCGGTGGTGTCCCGGGCCTGCCGGGCGGCGGGTCGACCGGCGGCACCAGCCCGAGCGGTGGCGGCGGGCTGCCCGGTGGTCCGGGCGGGCTCCCGCTGCCGTCCGGGACCTCGGTACCCGGCGGCGGCCAGGTCCCCGGCGGTTCCGGGACGAACATCCCCGGTGGCGGCGCGCTGCCGATCGGCCTGGGCGGCCTGCCGGGCGACGACTTCGAGCGCGGCGGCGGCCGTTTCGGTCCCGGCGGGCGCGGGTTCGGTCCCGGCGGCTTCGGCACCGGCACCGGTGGTGGCACGGGTGGCGGGTACGGCTCGGGTTCGGGTGGTGGTGCCGGCGGTTCGGGTGTCGGCGGCCGTGGCATGGGTCCGGGCGGCGGCATGGGCTCCGGCGGCGCGTCGGCCGCGGAGGGCGCGGCGATGCGCGGCGGCGCGGCCGCCGGTGGCCGCGGCGGGGCGGGCATGGGCGCGATGGGTCACGGCGTGCGCGGCCAGGGCGACGAGGACGAGGAGCACCAGCGGCCGTCGTTCCTGGTCGAGGGCGACCCGGACGCCGTGTTCGGCACCGACGAGATGACCGCGCCACCCGTGATCGGCGAGTGATGGCCCGGACGTTCACGCTGTCGCTCGCCGCGGCGGACATCGTGGCGCAGCTGCTCGGGGTGAACATCCGGCTGTTCCCGTTCGACATCCCGAGTGTCGGCCAGTTCCAGGAGGACCGGCTGCGGATCGCCCGCGCGGTGTTCGCGGACCTGTCCGGGCGCGGCCTCGTGCGGCACGGCGGCCTGGACCCGGACCTCGAGCGGGCGATGCGGGCGCTGTCGGACTACGTCATCGCGGTGGCGGTGATGGGGACGGTGGAGAAGAACCGGGAGATCTACGCGCGGGCGTCGGCCACCGGCGAGACGGGTGTGCTGGCGGTGAAGGACGAGCAGAGCCTTCGCCTCGAGCTGATCCGTCCGACCGCGCTGGCGCTGACCCTGGTGGGCCTGCTGCCGAAGGCGCAGGCGGGCCCCGGCCAGTCGGTGACGATCCGCCGCCCCCCGCCGGCGAAGCACCGCGCCCCCGAGCCGGGCGAGAGCCTGTTCGACGACGTCCGCGCGACGACCGAACAGCAGATGCGCGCCGCCACGAGCTACCTGACCCGCCCGCGGACGGGCACGGGCTTCTTCGCGGTCTCCGGCCGCGACCGCCACGGCCGCGAGGTCCGCGCCGGCGGCCTGACCTGGCTGGACACCGACGCGGGCCGCTACCTGTCCCTGTCCCGCCCCCCGGACGAGGACGGCGGCGTCACCAGCACCTTCTCCCCGGCCGACACCACCCGCCTCACCCACTCCCTGAGCGAGATGATCGAGTCGGTCGCCCCCGCCCACTGACCTGTCCACACCCCACCCGCCACGCCCCCGTTTCCGTCGGTCCCCCCGCATACGCTGGAAAGCGGGGGGCCTCCGCGTGGCCGGGGGTTGTCCACAGGCGTCGTCGTGGGGCGGCGTTCGTGTCGGTGGTCGCCGGTACGGTGGTGATCGGGGGCCGGAGGCCACGCTGAGGTGGGCCCAGGTGGGTCGAGGGGGCGCGCAGGGCCAGCGCCGTCGTGGTGGAGTCTGGGCGGGCGCTCAGAGGACGTCGTCGTGGGCGGCGCCGGGCATGCGGCCGGTCACCACGAAGACCACGCGCTTGGCCACCGAGACGGCGTGGTCGGCGAAGCGCTCGTAGAACCGGCCCAGCAGGGTCACGTCCACGGCCGACGCGACGCCGTGCGGCCAGTCCTTGTCCATGATCACCGAGAACAGGTGCCGGTGCAGGTCGTCCATCTCGTCGTCGGCCTGCTCCAGGGAGTGTGCCTGCTGGATGTCCTTGCTCAGGATGACCTGCTCGGCCTCCCGCGCCAGCTCGACCGCGACCCGGCCCATCTCCGCGAAGTACGGGCGCACCTGCTCGGGCAGCACCGCCTGCGGGTGCCGCCGCCGCGCGGCCTTCGCCACGTGCAGCGCCAGGTCGCCCATCCGCTCCAGGCTCTCCGCCGCGTGGATCGCCGCCAGCACGCTGCGCAGGTCGGTGGCCACCGGGGCCTGCAACGCCAGCAGCGCGTACGCGTGCTCCTCGCACGCCGACCTCGCGTCGTCCACCTTCGCGTCGTCGCCGATCACCTGTTCGGCCAGGCCCAGATCGACCTCCAGCAACGACCGGGTGGCGAGCTCCATGGCCGTCGCGACCATGGAGCACATGCCGGCGAGCTCCACGACGAGCTGGCCGAGTTCGACTTGGTAGGCCTCACGCATGGCGACCAGCCTACGGCCGCCGCCGGCGGCGGACGGCATCGCCCGATGAATCCCTGGTGAACCCCTGGCGACGAATTGAACACCAGGTCAGGCGCAGGAAACGTCCCCGCCGTTGATCGTGGAGAGATCCTTCGGCAGCGGGTCGGCGGCCTTGCCGCCGCCCTTCCCTGGGGCCACCACGGTGCGGTCGAAACCCGGGCCGATGATCAGCTGTACGGCGCCCGCCAGCGACGGGTCCTCGACGAGCTCCGAGTCCGGCACCGACGACTTCACCGTCCGCGCGGCCGCCTCGCTGTCCTTGGAGTACTTGATGATCGTGTGGTTCACCGTCTCCGGCGCGGTGTCCACCCACACGATCTGGTACCCGAACCCGGCCAGGTCGTCCGCCGTGTCGCCGGCGATACCGCCCGTCGGGTTGCCGCCGTTGAGCACCTGCAGCTTGATGGTCTTCGGGTCGAGCGGCTTGCTCGGCGCCGCCCGCAGCCCGGCCTGCACCTGCTGGGTGCCGCCCTCCGGCTTCTCCCCGGGCAGCGGGCTGTCCTCGCGGATCGCCGCGAACAGCGAGTTGGTGTCGTCGACCCGCAGGTCCTCGTTGCCGTTCTCGTTCGCCTCGCCGACGGTCGGCACGGTGATGAACGTGACCCGACCGGCCTCGATGCCCTGCAGCGACCGGCCGAGCACCATCATCTGGTCGATGCCGATGTTGTCACCGAACGTCGACTTCGAGAACGCCTCCACGAAACCGGTGAGCTTGCGCGGGTCGAGCAGCACCTCGCTCGACATCGCCTTGCGCAGCAACGACGACAGGAACCGCTGCTGGCGCTTGATCCGGCCGTAGTCCGACGTCAGGTCGCCCTGCACGTGCCGGGCCCGCACGAAGTTCAGCGCCTGGTTCCCGCTCAGCGTGACGTTCTTGCCCGCCACCGGCACGACCGTGCCGAGGATGCTGTCCTTCAGCGGCTGCTCCACGCACACCTGCACGCCGTGCACCGCGTCGACCATGTCCTTGAAGCCGTGGAAGTCGATGCCGGCGAAGTGGTTGATCGCCAGGCCGGACAGCTGCTGGACCAGCTTCGTCACGCACTTCGGGCCGCCCACCTGGTATGCGGTGTTCAGCTTGACGTGCTCCGCGGCCGGCTTCTTCTCACCGGTGTAGTCCCCGGTCTTGGGGTCCCAGCCCTCGCAGGCCGGGCGGGTGACCTCCAGGTCGCGCGGGAAGGACACCACCACGGCGCGCTGCCGGTTGGCCGGGATGTGCGCGACCATCACCGTGTCCGAGCGGGCACCGACGATCTCGTCCTCGCTGCCGACCCCGTCCTCGGCCTCCGCGCCCGCCCGGGTGTCCGACCCGACCAGCAGGAAGTTCTCGTCGCCGCGCTGCTTGGCGGCGTCCTGGATCGCGTCCGAGTTCGGGTCGAGCGCGTCGACCTGCTGCGAGCTCGCGTCGACCCAGCTCTTGAAGCCCCACGCGATGCCGGTCGCGACGAACACCAGGATCGCGGCGGTGGCGGCGAACACCCGCACGGCGACCGCCGAGCGGGTGCGCCTGCGGGTCTTCTTCTCCTGCGGCCGGGTGGAGCCGTCGGCGTCCGGCGGCGGGAGCAGCTCGGCGAGCTCCCCGGGCTCGCCCGAGGACTGCGGCACGGCGATGGTCTGGCCGGCGACCAGCTCGTCGAGGCGGTCCATGTCGTCGTCGTCGTGCCGCCACGGCATCAGCTTGCGGCGCTTGGCCTTCCGCTGCCGCTCCTCGGCCTGGATCTCGTCGTGCACGGCGGAGAAGCGGGCGAGCGTGTGGTCGATGCCGCGGCGCTTCTGCACGTCCTCGCCGATGGCGTCCATCTCGGTGGTCATCGAGATGGCGTCCTCGCCCGAACGGCGCGGCGGGGGCAGCGGGACCTTCGCGCCGGCCTCGCCCGCCCGCGGCGGCGGGGCAGCTCCTCCGCGTCCGGGCCGGGGCCGGCCGGCTCGCGCGGGATCGGGCCGGACGGGTGCCGCCCGCCCGGCATCGGTTCGCGGGGGATCGGCCCGGACGGGTGCCGTCCGGGCGGCGGGCCCGCGGGCTCCGCCGGCGGCGGGGCGGACGGGCGCGGCGGCACGGCCCGGTAGCCCGAACCCTGCCCGCGCGGCTCGTCGGGCACGCCGCGGCGGCCGGTGGCCTGGCCGGGCGGCGGGTCCGGCAGCGACCGGCGGCCGGTGTTCTGCCCGGGGGGCGGGCCGAAGCCGTCGTCGGGGATCGGCAGGTGGCCCGAACCCTGGCCGGGATGGCCGGCGGGCCTGCCGGGCGGTGGCTCAGGGACGGCCCGGTAGCCGGAGCCCTGGCCGCGAAGCTCGTCGGGCACGCCCCGCCTGCCGGGCGGCGGGTCGGGGATCGGCCGGTAGCCGGAGCCCTGACCGGGCGGCGGCAGCGGGTCGTCGGGCCTGGCCCGGCGGCCGGCGGCCTGCACCGGGGGAAGGTCGGTCGGCGGGTAGCCGGGCGGCTCCGGGCGTGGCGGGCGGCCGGTGGCCTGCCCGGGCGGGAAGCCCTGCGGATCCGGCATGGCGCGGCGTCCCGTGGCCTGCCCGGGGGGCGGCGGCTCGGGCATCGCCCGGCGGCCGGTGGCCTGGCCCGGGGCGGGCGGCACGACACGGCGGCCGGGGGCGTCCGGATGGTGACCGGGGTGCGGGCCGGCCGGCCGTGGACCCTGGTCGGCCCACTGCGGCCCACCGGTCGCCTCGCCCGGGCGGCGCCCGCCGGAACGTCCGGGCGCCTGCCCCTCGGCGGGACGGCGGCGCGTCGGCTGGGCGGCCGGCGGCACGGCGCGGTGGCCCTGGGGCTCGGCCGGCGGGATCGGAGGCAGGTTCTGCCGGGAGCCGGAGTGGCGCTGCACGAGGTCCGCGACGCTCAGGCCGCCCGGGCCGTCCTCCATGGAGCGGCGGCGTCTGCGGGGCTGCTCCGGGGGCTCCTCGGCCCTGCGGTGGCGGCGGCCGTACCCGTGGGAGTCGTCGGCGGAGAAGTGGGTGCCGCCTGGCCGTTCATCGTCGGGCACCCGGTCTCCTTCCAGCTCGCGCGGTCCTACGCAACAGCACAGTTCGTGCCGCTTTCTTAATCAAGACGTTGTAGACAGCCGATCGGTTTCCGCTCTCGGTGTCGTTCTCGGGCCAGATAGTACGGATGGATGGCACCCGTGACGACTGCAGATCCCTTTTCGGCCACTTTCTGTGCGCGTTCGGCCGCTCGTCACTACTCCGAACGGGTTAGTGATGTCCCTAGATCAAACGTTATCGAACTGCCGCTGAGAGTTTTCGTCAACGTGGCCGACGGACCGGGGCGCCGGACAGCCGGACCTCCCCGCCGACCCGGTACGCGACGGCGTTGCGGCCCGACTGCTTGGCCGTGTAGAGCAGGCCGTCGGCGCTGCGCAGCTGCTGCTCGGGGCTGGTGATCGCGCGCCCGCCGGTCGCGGGCTGGTGCGCCACGCCGATGCTGACCGTCACCCGCAGGCCGAGCACGATCGTCGACCAGGGGTACTGCTCGACGCGCGCGCGGGCGGACTCGGCCACCGCGATCGCCGCGGAACCGTCGACGCCCGGCAGCATCAGCACGAACTCCTCGCCGCCGTAGCGGGCGCAGAACCCGCCGTCCGGCAGCCCCACCTGCAGCAGCTCGACGACCTGGCGCAGCACCCGGTCGCCCACGAGGTGGCCGTAGGTGTCGTTCACGCTCTTGAACCAGTCCAGGTCGACCAGCGCGACGGCCAGCCCGGCGGAGTGCGCGCCGGCGCCCTGCTGCTCGACCACCTCCACCAGGCGCTGGTCGAGGTAGCGCCGGTTGTAGCTGGCGGTGAGCGCGTCGCGGATGCTCTGTTCGCGGGCCTCGGCGTGCTCGCGGCGCAGCCGGGCCACCTCCTGGCGGAACTGCTGGGGCACCTGCGGCGGCAGGGACCTCTCGGCGGTGGCGATGTCGAGGGCGTGGCGCAGGTGCTCGTAGGCCTGGCGCCACTCACCGCGCGAGGCGAGCAGTTCGGCGACGGACTGGTACAGCTCGACGAGGCTGGGGTCGTCCTGGGTGTCGTCCCGGCCGGGGGGCGTCTCGAGATGCCGACCCGGGGGCTGGATCGGTACCGTTGGCTCGTTGAGTCGCCGTTCCCGCCAGGCGGCGTCCTGTCGGGTGGAGCTTCGCCGGGATGGTCCCGGCTGGGCCAGTCCCTGGTCCAGTACCGCCAAGGCGGTCACCTCCCTACCTAGGACTTGTCGTCCCGGCGGGAAGCCGTCTTGAGGACTTCGGGGAGCGGATTCCGATTTCCCTCTACTGGTGGAACCCTCACTGCTCCAAACCAGTGAGGCCGCCGCCGATGTCCCTCGCGGAACGCGATGACGATCTGTGCGGCCCTCGTCCGGCTCACCCCGTGGGGCACGGCGAGAAGCCGTAGGCCTTACCGTCCAGCACGACGACCCGCTCCGAGCCGATCTGCTCGCCCAGCAACGCGCCCTGCTGGCGGATGCTCACCGACACCCCGAGCACGTACACGGTGCCGCGCGGACGGTCGCCGGACCGGGAGTCCGGCGGCACCCAGTCGGGGTCGGCACGGAAGGTCGACATCGCCGGCTCGATGTGCAGGATCAGGTCGCCGAGGTCGCACAGCCGGTCGGAGTAGTCCGGGTGCTGGGTGCGGCGCAGGAAGGCGCGCTGGGTACGCGCGCCGTCGTCACCGGAGGCGTTCAGCTCGTCGAAGTACCGCTCGACCAGCCCCCGGTCGTCGCCGGGCGAGCTCGACGTCGCCGGGACCGCGCGGCCCGCCACCTGCGTGCTGCAGCCGGCCAGGAGCAGTCCCAGCGCGGCGAGAGCGAGGTGCCACCGGGTGCGTCGCATGCTGTCCCCCGATATCCATGTCCTGCACGCAGGTTAGCCGCGCGTCGTGGGATCCCCGTCAGGACCGGGGGAACCGGCTCAGCCGCCCGAGTGCATGAGGTCGGCGCCGAACGGGACGCTCGGGTCGTCCGGGTCCGCCAGCCAGCCGTGCGGCAGCGTCACCTTTCCCGGCGAGCCCTGGCGGCCGCGCGGGCCCTCGCCCGCGGCCGGGAACGGGGCGTCGTGGTCGAGCTGGGCCAGCAGCGCGTCCAGCTCGGCGATACTGGTGATCATCGCCAGCCGGCGTCGCTGCTCGGAGCCGACCGGGAAACCCATGAGGTACCAGGCCATGTGCTTGCGCAGGTCGCGCAGCCCCTTGTCCGGACCGTCGTGCTCCACCAGCAGTTCGGCGTGCCGGCGCAGCACCCGCGTCACCTCGCCCAGGCGCGGGCCCGGCGGTTCCGGCGCACCCGCGAACGCCGCCTGCAGCTCGCCGAACAGCCACGGACGGCCTAGGCACCCGCGGCCCACCACCACGCCGTCGCAGCCGGTCCTCGCCATCATCGCCAGCGCGTCGGCCGCGGTGAAGATGTCACCGTTGCCCAGCACGGGAATCGAGGTCACGGCCTGCTTGAGCCGGGCGATGTGCGACCAGTCCGCGTGGCCCGAGTAGCGCTGCGCGGCCGTCCGCGCGTGCAGCGCCACCGCCGCGGCGCCCTCCGCCTCGGCGATGCGGCCCGCGTCGAGGTAGGTGTGGTGCTCGTCGTCGATGCCCACCCGGAACTTCGCGGTCACCGGGACGCCGTGCGGGGCGGCGGCCTCGACGCACGCGGCGATGATGTTCGCGAACAGCCGCCGCTTGTAGGGCAGCGCCGCGCCGCCGCCCCGGCGGGTCACCTTGGCCACCGGGCAGCCCCAGTTGGTGTCGACGTGGTCGGCCAGCCCCTCGCCGACGATGATCTTCACGGCCTCCCGCATGGTGGCCGGGTCGACGCCGTAGAGCTGCATCGAGCGCGGCGACTCGCCCTCGTCGAAGGCCATCATGTGCCGGGTCTTCGGGTCGCGCTCGACCAGCGCCCGGGCCGTGATCATCTCGCAGACGTACAGGCCGGCGCCGTACTCGCGGCACAGCCGGCGGAAGGCGACGTTCGTGATCCCCGCCATCGGGGCGAGCACCACCGGCGGGTCGACCGGGTAGGGGCCGATCCGCAGGGGGCTGGCGGCGGGCTGCACGTCACCCATTGTCGCAAGCCGCGAAGTCGCGCATCCGGGGCAGCGGGGAGAACACCACCCACAGCGCCGCGAAGCACGCGCCCACACCGGCGATGACGAGCGTCTCGCGCAGGCCGAGCCAGGTGGCCAGCCCGCCGCCGAGCACCGCGCCCACCGGCATCGCCGCCCACATGGTGAACTCCATCGTCGCGTTCACCCGGCCCAGCAGCTCCGGCGGGCAGACCACCTGCCGGCAGGTCATCTCCGTGACGCCGATCAGCACGATGCCGAAGCACGCGACGAACATGCCCGCCACGAACCAGGCCAGCCCCCAGCCCGGCGTGGTGAACGCCTGCACGACGTAGGCCGGCCCCAGCGTGACCGCCGCCGCCGCCAGCGCGGGGGCCTGGCCGAACCGCGCCGTCAACCGCCGGGTGACCGCGGCCGCCAGCAGCGCGCCGGTGAGCCCGACCGTGCTGAGCACGCCGATCGCACCGGCCGACAGGCCGATCTCGCGCACCAGGAACACCACGATCACCGCGGAGCTCGCCGACTGCCACAGCACGAACGTCGCGGTGTTCCCCGCGATCGCCCGCAGCAGCGGCTGGCGCGTCACGAACCGCAGGCCGGTGGCGATCTCGCGGCCGAGGTGGCGGTCGGGCCGCCGCGCCAGGCGGGGCTCGCGGTGGCGCACCGAGCGCAGCCACAGCGCCGACCACAGGTAGCTCAGCGAGTCCACGGTGAACACCAGCGGCGCGGTGAGCAGCTGCACCAGCAGGCCGCCCGCGCTCGCCCCGCCCAGCGCGGCGACCGACGTGTTCACCGAGAGCTTCGCGTTGGCCGACACCAGCCGCGCGGCCGGCAGCAGCCGCGGCAGGTAGGACTGGCGCGCGACGTCGAACCAGATCGACAGGGTGCCCACCACGAACATCACCGCGTACAGCTGGCCCAGGGTCAGCGCCCCGAGCACGGCCGCGGCGGGGATCGTGACCAGCACGGCGAACCGGCCGACGTCGGTGACCAGCAGCACCGGCCGGCAGCGCAGCCGGTCCACCCACGCCCCGGCGACCAGCCCGGACAGCAGCGCCCCCAACGACTCGCACGCCCGCACCAGCGAGACCTCGAACGCCGACGCGTGCAGCGACAGCACCGCCACCAGTGGCGCGGCGAGGAACGTCATCCGGGTCCCCAGCTGGCTGATCGCGTCCGCGAGCCACACCCGACGGAAGTCCACGCCAACACCCTAGCAATCACTAGGGGGTGAGATAATCGCCCGATGGACGTCGACCCGGTGCTGCGCGCGCTCGGCCATCCGACCCGGCTGCGGATGCTGACGATGATGTGGAGCGGCCCGATGTCCGCCGCCGGACTCGCCGCCGAGCTGGGCATCTCGCACGGCCTGGCCAGCCAGCACCTGCGCCGGCTCGACCGCGCGGGCCTGGTCGAGCTCGCCGAGGTCCGGCCCAAGCGCGGCGGCCGCGAACGGCTCTACCGCACGGTGAAGGGCAGCCCGCTGTCCGACCGCCGGGAGGCCTCGCCGCTGCTCGTCGAGGCGATGATCACCAACCTGCGTGGCCGCGTCGCGGCCTGGCGGCCCGGTTGCGGCGCGGTCGTCAGCGACGCGGACCTGTGGCTCACCCCGGAGCAGTGGGCCGATACCCGCAAACGTTTGCACGACCTGACCACCGAGATGCACGAGCTGGCCCGGCCGCCGCACACTCCCGGCACGGTCCCGGTCGGCCTGACGGTGCTGGGTTTCGAGATGTCGGGGACAGGTCCCGAACCGCCGTCCGCATACTGAACGCGGTGCGGCGCACGGGGGTAGGAGGACATGTGAGCACGGTCGGGGTGGAGGGGCAGCGTCTCCCGCGGGACCACGAGAGCCTGGCGCACGGCGTGCCGGGCCCGGCGCCGGGAGCGATCTACGCGCTGTCCATCGGCGGGGGCGTCACGATGGGCCCGAGCGAGGGCCGCACGGTGGTGTTCGGCCGCAACAGGCCCGAGGTACACGTCTGCATCGGCGAGGACGACCGCCGGGTGAGCCGCCAGCACGGGATCCTGGTCCACCGGCAGGGCAGGTGGTGGGTGAGCAACACCGGACGGGTGCCGATCCGGCTGCCCGGCTCGCAGTGGCTGTTCGCCCGCGAGGAGTCGATGCCGCTGGCCGAGGGCTACACGCCGCTGTTCGTGCCCGGCACCCGCGGCCGCGAGCACCTGCTGGAGCTGTTCGTGGCCGGGGCGGACGGCGAGCGCCCGGTGACCAGGCACGACGCGGTCACGGACCCGCCGCGGACCTGGCGGCTGCTGCCCGACGAGCGGCTCGCGCTGGCCCTGCTCGGCCAGCGCTACCTGCTGCACGAGTCCGACCCGCAGCCGCTGACCCGCCAGCAGGTCGCGCAGCAGCTGGTGGAGCTGCAGCCCCGCGCCGGCTGGACGCACCGCAAGGTCGAGCACCTGCTCGCCGGCGTCCGCGATCGCCTGTCCCGGGCCGGTGTCGCCGGGCTGACCAGGGAGGAGGTCGGCGAGCCGGTCGGCAACAAGCTCAACGACAACCTCATCCGGGCGCTCGTCCGGTCCACCACGCTGGTGCCGCCCGACCTGCGCCTGCTCGACCGGCCCCGCCGCCGCGACACGCCCGCTTGACCCGCGGGTTTCCCGGGCGGGCCGGACGGGGTACCCGCACCGGATGGCCGCACACACCGACGACCGCGAGGACCGCGCGGCCGCCCGCGAGGAGACCGAGCACCAGCGGCTCACCCGCAACGTCAACGAGCTGCTGCAGGAGCTGCGGGTGGCCCAGGCGGGCGTGCAGTTCCTGTTCGGCTTCCTGCTGGCGGTCGCGTTCACCCAGGTCTACGCGCGCGCGACGACGTTCCAGCACGTGGTGCACCTGACCGCGGTGATCTTCGCGACCGTCGCGGTGGCGCTGCTGAGCGCGCCCGCCGCGTGGCACCGGGTGCTGTTCCGGCAGGGCGAGCGGCCGGTGATCATCGAGATGGCGAACCGGTTCGCCATCGGCGGCATGGTGTGCCTGGCGGTCTCGATGGTGTTCACCGTGCTGCTGCTGACCAGCCAGGTGCTCGGGACCTGGGGCGGGGTGACGATCTCGGTGTGCGCGGCGGCGTTGTTCGGCACGCTGTGGTTCCTGCTGCCGGTGCGCCGCCGGTGGCGCAACAACAACGGCCGCACGGCCGCGTCCGACCCGGACGCGTAGCCGCGGCCGGCAGGATGGTCAGCCCAGGTCGTCGTACCAGTCGCTGATCGCGTCGCGGTCGACGTCCGGGGCGTCGTCGACGTTGTCGAACAGGCCGGAGCCCTCCCCGGTGTCGTCGTCCTCGTCGGCCCGGGGGCCGTAGTCACCGTCCGAGCCGATGCCGGGCAGGTCCGGGGTGTCCTCGTCGGAGCTCGGCTCCGCACCGCCGTCCCCGCCGCCGCTGTCCGCACCGCCGTCGTAGGGCTCGTAGTCGCCGCCGTCGTCGGGGGCCGGGGCCGGGGCCGGCTCGGGGGCCGGGCCCGGTGAGGGCTGCGGCTGGGGCTGGCTGGCGGTGTCGCCCGCGTCCGTGCCCCGGCCGTGCTCGTTCCAGGTGCCCATCCCGGTCGGGTCGGAGTACTCGGACTCGGCCACCCCGTCGTCGTTCAGGTCCAGCACCGCGGTGTCGGCGGCGCCGTCGCCGTCGGAGTCCCACATGACGTCGTCCACCCGGCCGTCACCGTCGAAGTCGAGCGCGACACCGTCGGCCGTGCCGTCCCCGTCGACATCGACGTCCGCCTGCGAGTGGTGGATGTGCGGGTCACCCTCGCCGGTGCCGAACCGGTACTCGATGTCGGGCATGTCTCCCCCGTTCAGGATGGGCTGCGCTGAGAGTAGATGTGACCGCCCTGCCGGCGGTTCCCAGTTTGCATCGGCAACGGATGGCCGGGCGCCGGAACGTTCCTCCGGGACCCCTCGTCGTACGCTCCGGCAACTTCAGAGGAGGCGGCGATGACCATGCCCGCGGGCTTCGAGGCACTGCACGGACTGCGGGGGGAGGCCGAGCGGATGAGCCGGGTCCTCGGGGCCGCCGAGGACCCCGCCGCCACCTACGAGGGGCACGACGAGTCGGGAACCGTGCACGCGGTGGTCGACGGCACCGGGGTGGCCGTCGACTTCCGGCTCGACCGTGAGTGGTACGACGTGGTCGACGCGCGCCGGCTGGGCGCGGCGGTGGTGGCGGCGGTCGAGGCGGCGGGGGTCGCGCGGCTGACCGGCTGGGCGGAGAAGGTGGCCGAGGCGCAGGAGAGCGAGCCGGCCGCGGCGAGCGCACCGGCGGCACCGGTGGCCGCGGCCGAGCCGTTCGAGATCAACCCGTCCGGCGCGATGATCGACCAGCTGCTCTACCTGCTGCACCGCGCGGGAGGCGAGGCCGAGGCGGAGGCCAGGGCCGCGGCGGCCGCCGCCCAGGCGCGGCGCAGGCCCGTCAAGGGCCACAGCGACGGCGGGCATGTCACCGTCGCGATGGACGGCACGCAGGTGGTCGAGGTCCGGATCGAGACCGACACCCGCTGGATCGGCACCGCCAACCACCTGGAGATCGCCGGCGAGCTGCGCAGCGCGTTCGCCGCCGCGTACGAGAACGTCGCCGAGGCCACGCCGCGCCGCCGCGCCAACAGCGCCATCACCGAACTGCAGGCGCTCACCGCCGACCCGCAGCAGTTCGTCGCGAAGCTCTTCGGCGTGCGGCACCTCCCGCACGCCTGACCCCGACCCCCGACAACCGAAGACAGGAGGGACCCGATGGCCCCGACCCCCGAGCAGTACCAGGTCGCGCTGCAGGCACTGCGCGACGACGCGGACACCTGGGACCAGTGCGCCGGCGACCTCGGCGCCGCCATGAGCACCGCGGACGGCCTCGACCTGGAGGCGCTGCACTTCTCCTACGTGGCCGACAAGCTCGGCGTGACCGCGCTGTACCACCAGTTCCAGGCGAAGATGGTCGGCCTGCTCGGCGAGGGCCAGACGATGTCGGCCGCGGTCGCGGCGGCGCTGCGCAGCTCGGCGCAGACCTACCAGCAAGAAGAAGAGTCCGGCGTCCACCGCATGAACAACGTCTGGTGAGGGGAAGATCGACATGGGCGACGTGTTGGGGCAGGCCGACTTCGAGGACATCCTGCGCCGCGTGCGGGATGCGCTGGACCAGATCCCCAAGGAGTTCCAGCGGCTGGTTGACAACATCAACAGCGTGCTCGGCTGGCTGCCCGGCTGGGTCATGGACCGGATCAGGGACGCGCTGAACGCGGTCGCGGACTTCATCGGCAAGGTGCTCACCGAGATCGGCAAGTTCGTCACCGAGCCGGGGGTGCCGTGGACGCTGTGGAATCACGGTAGCTCGTGGACCAACGACGTCGGCGCCAAGGCGAGCAACTGGCAGGACTCGTTCACCCTCGGCGCGATGGAGACCGACGACCAGTGGTCGGGCAGCGCGGCGACGGCGTACAAGAACGTGCTGCCGCAGCAGCAGAAGGCGCTCGGCGCGATCAAGTCCGCCACCGACGAGGTCGACGACGTGCTCACCAAGATGGCCATCGCGATCGGCGTCGCGTGGCTGGCGGTGGTCTCGGCGGTCGTGTCGTTCGTCATCGAGCTGACCGCGGAGGCCGGCGCGGCGGCCACCGGTGTCGGGGCACCGCCCGCCGCCGCGGCCGCGGGCGTGTCGGCCGCCAAGGTGTGGGGGCTGGTGTCCGCCGCGCTGGCGGTGCTGGAGGCGTTCGTGGCGAGCACGCTGCTGCCCGCGATCAAGGACCTCAACCAGCGGGTCCAGTCCAGCGAGGGCTTCCCGCAGGGTCACTGGCCCCAGCTGACCAGCGACATCTCCGACTCGAGCCACAGGGAGAACCACGGCAGGAACGCGCCGTGGGAGATGTCGAACGCCTGAGTGCCGCGCCGGGGTGGTGGTCGCCTCGTGGGCGGCCACCACCCCGGCGTGTGTGGGCGCGATGTCGGCGCGTCCGGGTGGGCGGGTCGTCGTGGGCCGCGGTGATGGGCGGCCCGGGGGCGGTCGCCTGGGGGTGGTGGCGTCCGGCCCGGTGTCCGCGGCGGAACGGGCGAGGCCCGGCCGCCCGGTGTCTAGGCCGCCAGGTCGGCGTGTTCGGTGAGGCGGCGGGCGACCGCGATGACCGGGTAGGCCGGCGGCAGCGGGTGCCCGGGCGTGGGCGGCTCGACCCAGCGCCACGCCGTGCCCACCGGGGCCGGCCGGTTGGTCGGCGCGGTCGGCACCACCACGTGCCCGCCGCGGGCCGCCAGCGTCACCTGCGCCCTCGCGAGGTCCGTGGTCACCCCGGGACGCAACACTTCCGGGGGCCGGGTCAGGAATGTCCACTTGAGACCGGGCGGGTCGGTGAGCACCGGCCCGCACTGCATCGCGAGGCATAATTCCGAGCGCACCGAGGCGCCGAGGGCGGCCGGCATGGTCATCGCGGCGATCGACGAGCCGATCGCCACGATCAGCACGCGGTCGCCGACCTGTACGGAGACCGGCCAGCCGAGCTGTTCCTCGTACGCGGCACGGCCGTGCGCGAGCTCGCGCAGCCACCACGGGGCAGGGCGGTTCGTGATCGGGTGAGTCATGATCGTCCCCAACGGAGTTCGACGGATGTTCGAACGGTTCTGGGGCGCGCGCCTATCACCATTCAATAACCGACCGCATGGTATGTCAATACCGACCAGCCGGTTTCTTTTAGTGGATCTTCGCAGGTCAGGGCATCAGTGCGTTCAGCTCCCCGTAGTCCAGCCCGCCGGCCTGCGCGCCGTACGTCCCGGCGGTCAGCATCTCCTCCGCACACCGTGCGGCAAGCGCGTACGCGGCCTGCGCGATCCCCGAGCCGATGCTCACCCGCGCCACGCCCAGCTCGGCGAGCGCGGCCACCGGCGGCGCGCCGGGCCCGGCCAACACGTTCAGCGGCGCCGGTATCTGGGAGGCCAGCGACGCGATGATCTCCGGATCGACGACGCCGGGTACGAACACGCCGTCGGCCCCGGCGGCCACGAACGCCTTGGCGCGGGCCACCGTGTCGGCCAGCCGGGTGTCCGGGTCGCCGACGCCGAACAGGTAGGTGTCGATGCGGGCGTTCACGAACAGCGGCGCCGCGTCGCGCGCGGCGGCGATGCGCGCGGCCTGCTCGTCCACCGGGCGCACGCCGGGGCGGACACCGTCCTCGATGTTGACGCCGGCCGCGCCGGCGTCGGCCACCGCGCGCACGGTGTCGCCGACCTCGCCCGGCGTCGCGCCGAAGCCGGACTCGATGTCGGCGGTCACCGGCACCCCGGCACCGGCGGCGACGCGCGCCACCAGGTCGACGGCCCGCTCGCGGGAGAGCCGGTCGCCGTCCGGGGCGCCGAGGCTCCACGCCACGCCGGCGCTGGTGGTGGCGATCGCCCGGGCGCCCGCGCGTTCGATGACGCGGGCACTGGCGACGTCCCAGGCGTTGGGCAGGATGAGCGGGCGGCCGGTGTGCAGTGCGCGGAACTCGTCGGTCATGCCGCCACTCCAGCACGGCCCACCGACAGAAACGAGCCTCGCCGACGGCCAGGACCGATTCCCGCCAGCCGGACGACTCGGGAGGGAGCACTGTGGACACCATGGTGCACGCCGTGCTGGACAGCCCCGTCGGACCGCTCACGGTGGTCGGCGAGGGCGGCGCGCTGACCGGCCTGTACATGGCCGACCAGCGCTACGCCCCACCGTCGTTCGGCCGGCGAGACGACGGCGCGTTCCCGGAGGCCGCCGCGCAGCTGGCGGAGTACTTCGCCGGCACCCGCACGGAGTTCGACCTCGAGCTGGCGCCGCGGGGGACGCCGTTCCAGCGGCGGGTGTGGTCGGCGCTGCGCGAGGTGCCCTACGGCGAGACGACCACCTACGGCGAGCTGGCCGCGACGATCGGCCGCCCGACGGCGTTCCGCGCGGTCGGGCACGCCAACGGCCACAACCCGATCAGCATCGTCATCCCGTGCCACCGGGTGATCGGCACGTCCGGCAGCCTCACCGGCTATGGTGGCGGCCTCCCGCGCAAGCGCTTCCTCCTCGCGCTGGAGGCCGGCACCCCCGCCCTGCTCTGAGCCTGTCGGCGGAAGCGTCGGCGGGCGCGACAATCGTGCTTTCGCGGACCCCGGCTGCGCGGGTTGACCGAAGAACGGGGCTCTGCCGGAAGGTGACCTGACGCGACCTCCACCTCTGAGTGGACAATTAGGGGTGACTGCCGCGGCGGCGTGTCGTGGACGTCGCCGCGTGGCCGAAGCCGAGATGATGTGAGCCCGAGGTGGCGGCGGAAGGGTGGTGAGCCGCATGAGCGTCGTCGACGAGCGCGCCGATTTTCTCGATCGGTTCTCCACGGCGCTGTACACGGCTCCCGAAGCCGCGCGCTACCTGGATGTTCCTACGAGCACATTGAGCTCGTGGGCTCACGGCTACCGGAATCGTCCGCCCGGTCGACGAGAGGTGGTCGGTGCGCCGATCCTCACCACGCTTCCTCGTCGTGCCGTGCGGATGCCGATCATTCCGTTCATCGGCTTGGCCGAAGGGGCGGTGTTGACCGCGATCCGCCGCAGCGGCGTGCCGATGCAACGCATCCGCCCGGCCCTGGAGCAGCTCGACACACAGATCGGACTGTCCCACGCGCTGGCGAGTCGACGTCTGTACACCGACGGTGCTGAGGTCTTGTTCGACTACGCCGAGGCGACCGACGACCCTGACCTGGTTCGCGCCGCACGCGACCTGGTGGTGGTGCGCAACGGTCAGCGGGTGTTCAACGAGGTTGTGGCCGCCTACCTCCGGCGTTTGGAGTTCGACGACCGCGGCTACGTGCGTCTGATCAGGCTTCCCGCCTACGAGGTCGCCGAGATCGTGGTCGACCCCACCCGCGGGTTCGGCCAACCGATCTTCGTCCGCGGTGGTGCCCGGCTCGAAGACGCACTGGGACTGTTCCGCGCCGGCGAGCCCCTCGACGTGGTTGCCGACGAGTACGGCATCCCGCGCGACCACCTGGAAGACGCGGTCCGCATCGCGACACGGTCAGCGGCCTGAGATGACGACTGGGCATCCCGACGGCCTGCCCACACTCTTCCTCGACCGCAGCCTCGGCAGGCGGCAGGTCCCCGACCTACTCCGCACGGCCGGGCTGCATCTGCACACGCTTGCCGAGGTGTACGGCATCCCGGCCGATGAGACCATCGCCGATGTCGACTGGCTCGCTCGCGCCGGCAGCGAGGGATGGGTCGTGCTCATGAAGGATGAGCGCATCCGCTACCGCCCGGCCGAGCGGGCTGCACTCGTCGACCACCGTGTGCGGGCATTCTGCCTGACCAGTGGAAACCTTCGCGCTGGGGAGATGGCGCAGCTGTACCTGGCCGTGCTCGACAAGCTCACCGCGACCTGCGCCGCCACCCCCGGCCCGTTCCTGTACGTCGTGTCTCGCAGCGGCCTGCGTCGCATCGACATCGGTCGGGATTCCTAGCCCTGGCACCCGCCTGTACACGACGTCACCGCCGCACCGCGCCCGCTGAGCGCGGGTCAGCGGGCGCGGGCGGCCCGGGGAGCGGCGCGCAGGTGGGCGCGC
Source organism: uncultured Actinomycetota bacterium (assembly GCA_963727495.1). Classification (GTDB taxonomy): domain Bacteria; phylum Actinomycetota; class Actinomycetes; order Mycobacteriales; family Pseudonocardiaceae; genus Actinophytocola. The sequence goes on from CAVSGQ010000006.1 coordinate 1,210,079, forward strand.
TCGCCCTGCTTGCCGAACAGGCTGAGGAACTCGACCGGGTCGGCGTCGGCGCGGCGCCGAACCAGTGCGGGGTGCGGGTGTCGAACTCGGCCGCCTCGCCCGGGGAGAGCACCAGGTCGTGCTCGCCGAGCACGACCCGCAGGCGGCCGTTGAGCACGTACAGCCACTCGTAGCCCTCGTGGGTCTTCGGGTCGGGGTCGCGCCGGCCGCCGTCGGGCTGGATGACCAGCTTGTAGGCCTGGATTCCGCCGGCCCGCCGGGTCAGCGGGACCATGGTCATGCCATGACGCAGCACCGGGCGCAGGTGGATGCGCGGGTCTCCGGTGGGCGGCGCGTCGACGAGCTCGTCGAGCGTGACGCCGTGCGCCCGGGCCAGGGGGAGCAGCTGCTCCAGGGTCGGCCGGCGGGCTCCGGACTCCAGGCGGGACAGCGTGCTCACCGAGATGCCGGTCGCCGCGGACAGGTCGGCCAGCGTGGTCTCGCGCCGCCGGCGCAGCTCGCGCAGCCGGGGGCCGACCGCGTCGAGAGCCCGGTCGAGGTCGTCGTCCATGCCGTCCAGATTGCCATATCGGCAATTGAGCTTGCCAGTCTGACCGAGGATCGCGCATGGTGGGCGGCGGAGGTGATCGCGATGACCGATCAGGTGTCGGACGGCTACGACGTGGTGGTGGTCGGCGGTGGCGCCGCCGGGCTGAACGGGGCGCTGATGCTCGCCCGGTCGCGGCGCTCGGTGGTGGTGCTCGACGCGGGCGCCCCGCGCAACGCCCCGGCCGCGGCGGTGCACGGGCTGCTGGCCCGGGACGGGACCCCGCCGGCCGAACTGCTGGCGCGCGGCCGCGCGGAGGTCCGTGAGCTACGGCGGCCAGGTGGTGCCCGGCGAGGTGAGCGCCGTGCGGCGGGACGGGGCCGGGTTCGCCGTGTCCCTGGCCGACGGCCGCACGGTGCGGGCCCGCCGGCTGCTGGTGGCCACCGGGCTGGTCGACGAGCTGCCCGGAGGTGGCGGGGCTGCGCGAACGGTGGGGCCGCGAGGTCGTGCACTGCCCGTACTGCCACGGCTGGGAGGTCCGCGACCAGGCCGTCGGCGTGCTGGCCACCGGCCCGCGGACCGTGCACCAGGCGCTGCTGTTCCGCCAGCTGAGCGCCGAGGTCACGGTCTTCGCGCACACCGCGCCGCCGGCCGGCGAGGAGGCGGAGCAGCTCGCCGCGCGCGGCGTCCGCGTGGTCGACGGCGAGGTGACCGCGCTGGAGGTCCACGACGACCGGCTCACCGGCGTGCGGCTCGCCGACGGCACGGTCGTCGGCGTCGAGGCGCTGGCGGTGTCGCCGCGCACGGTGGTCGCGCGGGCCGGCTTCCTCGCCGACCTCGGGCTGCGCCCGGTCGAGCACCCGTCGGGGCTCGGCGAGCACCTCCCGGCGGACGCGACCGGGCGCACCGACATGCCCGGCGTGTGGGTGGCCGGCAACGTCACCGACCCGTCCGCCCAGGTCGGCTCCGCCGCGGCGGCCGGTGCGCTCGCGGCCGCCCAGATCAACGCCGACCTGGTCGGCGAGGAGACGCGGCGGGCGGTCGCCGAGCTCCGGGACCCGTTCACCGCGCAGTCCGAGGCGCGGGTCGCCGCGCTGGTCGCGGGAACGCGCCGGCACGGCCTGTGAGCCGGCGGGGACGGGTCCCGTCCCGCAGCCGGGCACGCCCGGGGCCGGGAAAATCCCGGTGTGGTCCCGGTGCCCCCCACGGGGACCCCCGTACCGGGGTGTGCAGCGAGGGGGATTGCCCGGATGGCAGGGGCCTTCCGCGAACCTAACTTTGGTGTCAGCGGGACGGAGGGTCCCCCGGGCGCCACGAAAGGGTCGTTGCGCCTCGCAGATGAACATGAGGAGTGCACGATGTCGAACCCGGGCTTCAACCTTTCCGAGATGCTCCAGTCGGTCGCCAACGTCGACCTGGCCGCGGTTCTCGACCAGGACACCGCGCAGGAGCAGCAGGCCGCGCAGATCGACGAGCAGCACGCGACCGCTGACAACACGCAGGTCGGCGCGCAGGACAACAACCAGGACCAGAACACCACCACCGACACCACGACCGTGGCCGGCGACGGCGGCAACGGCGGCGTCGCGGTGGGCGGTAGCGCGAACGGCGGCTCCGGGCTGGGCATCGGCGGGGACGCCGGCGACATCTCGCAGGCCGGCAAGTTCAACATCAACTTCGGTGACTCGACCGCCGGTGACGGTGTGGGTGTCGGCGGCCACGGTGGCTTCGGCGGGAACGCGGACGCCAGTGGCGGCAACGGCGGCAACGCGACCTCGGACGTGGACGTGGACGCCGACCAGACCAGCGACCAGGACCTGGACCAGCACAACGACATCGACCAGGACCTGGACAGCGACCAGACCCAGGTGCAGGACGCCGACGTCGACCAGCACCAGGACTTCCACGCCGACGTGGACGCCCGGGTGCACGACGCGCTGAACGACATCGACCTGCCCATGTGACCTGTTGGCGGGGGATCATGCGTGGCCGGGGCCGCCCGACGGCTCCGGCCACGCTGTCGTTCGCGTCAGGACCGTCCCCGGCCGGCCCGCCAGTCCGGGGCGAGCACCGACCAGACCTCCACGTCGTGCCGCTTCCCGTGCCGCGGGTAGTGTTCGCGCAGCACGCCGTCCCGGGTCATCCCCAGCCGCCGGGCCACCGCGACGCTGGCGGCGTTCTCGGCCGAGACCAGCCACTCCACCCGGTGGATGCCGCGCTGCTCCACCGCCCAGTCGATGATCACCCGGGCCGCCCGGGTGGCCAGTCCGCGGCCGGCCGCGGACGGCTCGAGCCAGCAGCCCGCCTCCGCGGTGCCGTGCTCGACGTCCATCGTCCGGAACAGCACGCCGCCGACCAGCGTGCCGTCCACCCACGTGCCGTAGATCCGCCCGGTGTCGGCCGCGGCCCTGTCCGCGTAGCCCTGGAGGAACGAGCGGCTCGAAGCCAGGTCCGTGACGGCGTCGGCCAGCCCGATGTGCTGCCCGACGAACTCCCGGCCGCGGTCCATGTGGGCCAGGAACTCCTCGGCCTGCCACGGTTCCAGCGGCCGCAGCTGCGCGCCGTCGGCGCCCAGGGAAATCGAGAACATCGTCCACCTCCGGGCTCCACACTCGCACCGCCGCCCCGGGGCGACCACTGGTTTTCCGCGCCGCCCGGCGGAAAGTGCCCGACCCCACCGCTACCGTGGCGCCATGACCGACACCCCGGCGGGTCGGCGAGGACCCGCCACCCGGGTGGCGGGCCCGCTCGGGCCGGGCCGGCGCGACGGCCTGACCCCGCGGGTCAGGCCGCCGCGGCCACCCGCGGCTCGTCCGTGGCGTGCGCGGCCAGCTTCCGCTCGCGCTCCTGCGCGCCGACCAGGTCGTCCGGCAGCGAGTCCTCGACCTCGGTGTCGAAGCGGCGCAGCAGCCGGACCGCGAACCCGCCGAGCGTGATCAGCACCAGCATCAGGCCGAACACCACGTAGCCCAGCCCGATCCCGCGGCCCTCGCCCACCCCGATCAGCGCGCCCACCGACCCGGCCAGCGCGCCGTCCGGCGCCATCAGCGGCTCGAACAGCGCGGTGGCACCGGGCGCCAGCACCGCGAAGCCGATCGGCAGCGTCGACCAGGTGATCGTCTGGTTCAGCGCGAACACCCGGCCGTGGTAGCGCTGCGGCACCTTCACCTGCACCAGCGTCGCGTAGATGCCCTGCGCGGTGGCCATCGAGCCGGCCATGAAGAACATGCCGCAGAACACCACGGTCACCGACGCGTCCAGGCCGATCACCAGGCAGCCGATCGCCGTGCCGAGGTTCGCGACCAGCACGCCGATCATCCGGCGCCGGCGCGGGCCGCCCCACACCGACATCAGCACGCCGCCGGTGATGGCGCCCGCCGCCTCGGCGATCGCCACCTGGGCGACCTGGGTGGTGCCGGCGAAGGACAGCACCAGCGGGGTGACGAGCACCAGCGCGGGTGCCAGGAAGACGTTGCCCAGCGCGAAGTAGGTCAGCATCGTGCGGAAGCCCCGGTGGCTCCAGGAGTACCGCATGCCGTTGACGATCGCGACCATGAGCGGCTCGCGCGGGCGCCAGCCCATCAGGTCCGGGAACCGCACGAGCAGCAGCGCGCCGATGGCGAACAGGTAGCTCCCCACGTCGATCAGCAGGATGCCGCGCAGGCCGATGGCCGCGTACAGGCCGGCGGCGAGCACCGGCATCAGCAGCTGCGCGGTGCCCGTGGACAGCTGCACGATGCCCATCGCGTGCCCGAGGAACCGTTTCGGCACCAGCTGCGGCACCGCCGACTGGAACGCGATCCGCTGGAACGAACCACCCACCTGGGACAGCGACACCAGCACGTAGACCTGCCACAGCGACAGCCCGCCGGTGAACAGCAGGGTCGCGAGCACCAGCTGGATCGAGCCGGACAGGCAGCTCGCCAGCATCATGACCTTGCGCCGGTCCACCCGGTCGGTGATCGCGCCGGCCACCGGCAGCGTGAGCACGCCGAAGATCAGCGCGAGTGCCCACAGCAGGCCGAGGTCGGTGACCGACCCGGTGCGGGTGTAGAGCCAGATCGGCAGCGCGAACGAGGTCAGCAGCGACCCGGTCGTGGACACCAGCTGGCCGAGGGTGACCGCGACGAACCGGGCCATGCTCGGCCTGACCGCCGTGCCCGCGTCCGGCTCGCCGATGCGCTGCCAGGACCGCAGGTCCCACGGCGCGTCCGGGCCGCGCGCCTGCCGCGACAGCGGGGCCGTCTCGCCGCGCTCGATCGCCGGGTGCACCGAGGTGACGATCTCGGCGAGCTCGTCGGCCCGGTACTTCAGGAAGAAGTGGCCCGCCTGGTCCAGCACCACCAGCCCGAGCGTGTCGGACAGGAACTGCCACTCCGCGTACCGCTCGGCGTAGTAGTCGGTGACCGGGTCCTCGGAGCCGACCACCGACACGATCGGCGCGCGCAGCTTGGCGGCCCGCCGGTCCAGCAGCCCGGTGAAGTAGTCCTCCGAGGCGCGCGAGTCGGCCCGCATGTTGGAGATGATGCGGTCGGCCTGCTCCGGGTCCAGCTCGTCGGTGTCCACGCCCATCGACTTGAGCCACGAGGCGTAGTGCCGGTTGCTCTTGAGCATCTCCAGCCGCGTGCGCAGCGCGGCGAACGCGCCCTTCGGCCGGGCGAACGGGAACATCGCGCCGATGTAGACGACCTCGATCTCCCGCCCGGCCGCCTCCAGCTTGCGGGCCACCTCCGCGACGATCGCCGAGCCGACCCCGCAGTGGCCGTAGAGCGCGAGGCGCCCCTCGACCCGCTCGGCCACCTCGTCGGCGATCCGCGTGGTCAGCTCGTCGAACGGCAGCGCGGACTCCTCCAGGCCCACGTCGTGGCCGGGGATCGCGACCGAGTACAGCGCGCAGGTGTCGGGCAGGGCGTCGGCCAGCGGCTGGTAGACGATCGCGCTGCCGCCGCCGTAGGGCACGCACACGTAGGTCAGCTCGGGCCGGCCGCGCCGCCTGGTCAGGTCGTAGAGCAGCCCGCGCGGGGTGTCCTCGACCGCGTCACCGTCCATGAAGGACGCGAGGTCGCGGATCGTGCGGTGGGTGAACAGGTCCATCACGCCGACCGCGCGGGTGCCGGCCGACTCCTTGCGGATGCGGGCCACCACCTGGGTGGCGAGCATCGAGTGGCCGCCCAGGTCGAAGAAGTCGTCGTCGATGCCCAGCGCCGGCACGGCCAGGACCTCCGACCAGATCGCGGCCAGCAGCCGCTCGGTGCCGGTTCGGGGCTCGACCAGCTCGGCGCCCGCGTCCCGGGTCACCACCGGGGCCGGCAGCGCCTTGCGGTCGAGCTTTCCGTTGGGGGTCAACGGAAGCACGTCGAGATCCACGAACGCCGCCGGCACCATGTACTCGGGCAGCGTGTCCTTCAGCGCCGCCTTCAGGTCCGCGGTGGACGCCGACCCGACCACGTAGGCGACGAGCCGCTTGTCGCCGGGGTTGTCCTCGCGGACGATCACCGCCGCGTCGGCCACGCCGTCCCGCTCGCGCAGCGCCGCCTCGATCTCGCCCAGCTCGATGCGCAGGCCGCGCAGCTTCACCTGGTGGTCGATCCGGCCGAGGAAGTCGAGCGTGCCGTCCGGGCGCCACCGGGCCAGGTCGCCGGTGCGGTACAGCCGCGCGCCCGGCTCGCCGGAGAACGGGTCCGGCACGAACTTCTCGGCGGTGAGCGCCGGGCGGCGGTGGTAGCCGCGGGCCAGGCCCACGCCGCCGATGTACAGCTCGCCGGCCACGCCGGCCGGCACCGGGTCGCCCGCGTCGTCGAGCACGTACAGCCGCAGGTTCGCGATCGGCCCGCCGATCGGCACGCTGGTCACGTCCGCGAGCGCGGTCGGGTCGCAGTGCCAGGAGCTGACGTCGATCGCCGCCTCCGTCGGCCCGTACAGGTTGTGCAGCTCGCAGCCGGGGAACCGGGCGGTGAACTCGACCGCGGCGGCGTGCGGCAGCTCCTCGCCCGAGCAGATCACCCGGCGCAGCGCCGTGGCCGCCTCGATGCCCTCCTCGCCGAGGAACACCGTGAGCATCGACGGCACGAAGTGCGCGGTGGTGATCCGCTCGGCGGCGAGCAGGTCGCGCAGGTAGCCGGCGTCCTTGTGCCCGCCCGGCTTGGCCAGCACCAGCCGCGCGCCGGTCTGCAGCGGCCAGAAGAACTCCCACACCGACACGTCGAAGCTCGCCGGGGTCTTCTGCAGCACCGCGTCGTCCGCGCCGAGCCGGTAGCGGCGCTGCATCCAGTCCAGCCGGTTCACGATGCCGCGGTGGGTGTTCGCCACGCCCTTCGGCCGCCCGGTGGAGCCGGACGTGTAGATCACGTAGGCGAGGTGGTCGGCCGTGGTGGGCGGCGGGTTGTGGATCGGCCGGCCGTGCCACTCCTGCTCGTGGTCGAGCACCAGCACCCGCGCGGCGGTCGGCGGCAGCTGGTCCTGCAGGTCGCTCTGCACCAGCACGACGGGCGCGGCCGCGTCGGACAGCATGAACGCCAGCCGGTCGGCGGGGTACTCCGGGTCCAGCGGCAGGTAGGCGGCGCCCGCCTTCAGCACGCCGAGCAGCCCGGCGACCAGCTCCAGGGACCGCTCCGCGCACACGCCGACCAGCGTCTCCGGCCCGGCGCCGACCTCGCGCAGCCGGTGCGCGACCCGGTTGGCCATCGCGTTGAGCTGCGCGTAGTTGAGCGTCTCGCCCTCGAAGGTGACCGCGGGGGCGTCCGGCGTGCGCAGCGCCTGCTGCTCGATGATCCCGTGCAGGGTCGCCGCGTCGGGGAAGGCCGCGTCGGTGTCGTTCCAGCCGTGCACGACGAGCGCGGCCTCCGCGTCGTCCATGACGGCCAGCCGGGACACCGGGGTGTCCGGGTTCGCCGCGACCGAGGCCAGCAGCGCGCGCAGCCGCCCGGCCATCCGCTCCACGGTGGACCGGTCGAACAGGTCGGTGTTGTAGACGAGCTTTCCCCACAGCCCGGAGGAGACCTCGACCAGGTGCAGCTCGAAGTCGAACCGGGTGGCCCGCAGCTCCATCGGCGTCCACTCGAACGACACGTCCGTGCCGTCCCCCGAGCCCGCCGCGGCCTCGCCGAACCGGCCCATCTCGTAGTTCTGCAGCACGAACATGGCCTGGAACACCGGCGAGCGCGACACGTCGCGCACCAGCCCCAGCTCCTGGACCACCTTGGCGAACGGCACGTCGGCGTGCTCGAACCCGTCCAGCACGCTGCGCTGGGTCGCCGCCAGCAGCTCGGTGAACGTCGGGTCGGCGGACAGGTCCGCGCGCAGCGGCAGCATGTTGATGAACATGCCGACGACGTCCTCGAGCTCCGGTGCGGACCGGCCGGCCACCGACGCGCCGACCGCGAAGTCGTGCCGGCGGGCGTGCCGGGCCAGGAACACCTGGTGGGCGGCGAGCAGCGTCATGAACAGGGTGCCGCCGCCGCGCCGGGACAGCTCGCCCAGCGCGTCGGTGGTCGCCCGGTCGACGGTCAGCTCCACGAAGTCGCCGTGGTAGGTCTGGGTCGCCGGGCGCGGCCGGTCGGTCGGCAGCTCCAGCGGCTCGATGCCGGCCAGCCGCCGCTTCCAGTAGTCCACGTGGGACTGGGCGGCCGGGCCGGCGAGCTGCTCGGCCTCCCACACCGCGAAGTCGCCGTACTGCACCGGCAGCGCCGGCAGCGACCCGCCGCGATAGAGCGTGATCAGGTCGCGCAGCAGCACGTCCACCGACCAGCCGTCACCGACGATGTGGTGCTGGGAGAGCAGCAGCACGTGGTCCGCGGGCGCCAGCTCGACGAGCAGCGCGCGCAGCAGCGGGCCGGCGGCCAGGTCGAACGGCTCGACCGCGGCCTCGTCCACCAGCCGCTGCGCGGCCGCCTCGTCCGGCGCGGACACGATCCGCAGCGGCACCTCCAGGTGGTCGGCGACGACCACCACCGGCCTGCCGTCGGCGTCGGCCGGGAACCGGGTGCGCAGCGACTCGTGCCGCTCGACCAGCCCGGCCAGCGCGGCCCGCAGCGTGGCCACGTCCAGCGCGCCGCGGATCCGCAGCGGCACCGCGATGTGGTACGCCGCCTCACCCGGGGCGAGCTGGTCCATGAACCAGACCCGCTCCTGGGCGTAGGACAGCGGCACCGGGGCGGCCTCGGGGCGCGGCCGGATGCCGTGTCGCGCCGGGGTGTCCGCGCTCGCGCGGAGCTTGCGGGCCAGCAGCGCGGCGCGGGCCGCGCGCCGGTCGGTGGCTTCGGGCAGGGCGGTCATGGGTCAGTCGTTCTCCTCGGCCAGCAACGCGGCCACCTCGTCGTCGGACAGGGCGTCCAGCTCGGCGTCGAGGAGCCGCTCGACCTCGGCGGCGAGGTCGGCGACCACCGGGAACTGGAACAGCGCCCGCATCGGCACGTCCACCTCGATCTGCGCGCGGATCTTCGCCATCGCGCGCATGCCGCGCAGCGAGTTGCCGCCCAGGTCGAGGAAGTTGTCCAGCGCGCCGACCTTGTCCACCCCGAGGATCTCCGCGAACACCTCGGCCACCAGCGTCTCCGCGTCGGTGCGCGGCGCGAGGTAGGCCGCGGCCGGCGCGACGACCGGCTCGGGCAGCGCGTCGCGGTCGAGCTTCCCGTTGGGGGTGCGCGGCAGGCTGTCCAGCACGACGAACGCCGACGGGACCATGTGCTCGGGCAGCGTCCGGGCCAGCTCGGTGCCCAGTGCCGTCACGTCCGGGGCGCCCGCCGCGCCGACGGCGTAGCCGACCAGCGTCTCCCCGCGCAGCACCGCGACGGCCTCGCGCACGTCCGGGTTCGCGAGCATCGCCGAGGCGATCTCCTCCAGCTCCACCCGCATGCCGCGGATCTTCACCTGCTGGTCGGCGCGGCCCAGGAAGTCCAGCGTGCCGTCCTGGCGCCAGCGGGCCAGGTCGCCGGTGCGGTACATCCGGGTGCCGGCCGGGCCGAACGGGCAGGGCAGGAACCGCTCGGCGGTCAGGCCCGGCCGGTTCAGGTAGCCGCGGGCCACCTGCGGGCCGGCCACGTACAGCTCGCCGACCACGCCGGGCGCCACCGGCGCCAGCCGCTCGTCCAGCACGTAGGCGCGCATGCCGGGGACGGGCGTGCCGATGCTCACCGGGCCCGGCGGCAGCGCCTGGCCGAACTCGATGCGCGCGGCCACGCAGCCGACGGTGGCCTCGGTCGGGCCGTACTCGTTGACCACGGTGGCGCCGGGGTGCGCGTCGCGCCACGCGCCCAGCGTCTCGCTCGCCAGCGCCTCGCCGCCGACCACCAGCTCGCCGCCCGGGGACAGCCCGGCGTCCAGCAGCGGCAGCGTGCCCGGAGTGGCCTTGACCAGGTCGGGCGCGCCGCCGGCCCGCGCGGCCGGGTCGTCGATGGCGGCCAGCCGGACCGTGCCGCCCGCGGTGAGCGGGCCGAGCAGCGTGGTGACGGTCAGGTCGAACGACACCGGCGAGTGGCACAGCACCGTGCCCGCCAGGCTCGGGTACGCCTCGCGCGCGTAGGCCAGGTAGGCCACCACCGAGCGGTGCTCGACGACGACGCCCTTCGGCCGGCCGGTGGAGCCCGAGGTGTAGAGGACGTAGGCCGGGTGCGCGCCGCGCAGCGGGACCCGCCGGTCCGCGTCCGTCACCTCGGTGTCCACACCGGACGGTTCGGCGGGGACGGTCAGCCGCGGGACGCCCGGCGGGGTCGGGGTGTCCGCGTCCGCGACGACCAGCGTCGGGGCGGCGTCGGCCAGCATGAACGCGATCCGCTCGGCCGGGTGGCCGGTGTCCAGCGGCAGGTAGCCCGCGCCGGACTTGAGCACCGCGAGGATCGCGACCACCAGGTCCGCGCCGCGCGGCAGCGCCAGCGCCACCAGCGACTCCGGTCCGGCGCCGCGCTCCACCAGCGTGCGGGCCAGCCGGTTCGCGGCCGCGTCGAGCTGCGCGTAGCTCAGCGTGGTGTCCCCGGCGACCAGCGCCGTGCGCTCCGGGGTGGCCGCCACCTGGCGCTCGACCAGCTCCGGGAGGGTCGCGTCGGGCACCGCGCGGGCCGGCTGCGGGCCGGCCGGCCAGGTGCGCGTCACCAGGTCGTGCTCGGCGCCGGTCAGCAGCGGCAGGTCCGCGACGGCCCGCGCCGGGTCGGCCACCCCGGCCGCGAGCAGCCGCAGGTAGCGGTCCACGACGGCCTCGGCGGTGGTCCGGTCGAACAGGTCGGTGCGGTAGAGCAGGCGGCTCCGCCCGCCGGTCACGTCGAACGCCAGGTCGTCCTTGGTGGTGCCGAGGGTGATCGCGTCGAACCCGGAGTCCGGGATGTAGTTGAACGCCACCTGGAACACCGGCTGCACGGACGGGTCCCGCTGCGGCGCCACGGCCTCGACGATCTTCTGGAACGGCGTGTGCCAGTGCTCCATCGCGTCCAGCAGCGCGGCCCGCACCCGGGCGAGCAGCTCGCCGAACGCCGGGTCGCCGCTCGCGTCCACCCGCAGCGCCACCGGGTTGACGAACATGCCGATCAGCGGCGCCAGCTCGGGCAGGTCGCGGCCGGCGGTGGACACGCCGATCACCACGTCGTCGGTGCCGGCCAGCCGGGCGAGCAGCGCGGCGTAGCCGGTGAGCAGCACCATCTGCGGGGTCGCGGAGTGCTGCCGGCCGAGCTCGCCGACCGCGTCGAGCAGTCCCGCCGGCATGTCGAACCACACCTCGTCGCCCGCGAAGCCCAGGCGCGGTGGCCGGGGCCGGTCGGTCGGCAGGCCGATCACCGCCGGCGCGCCGGCCAGCCGGTCGCGCCAGAACTCGAGCCGGCCGTCCAGCTCGGCGCCGGCCAGCTGGTCGCGCTGCCAGGCGGCGAAGTCCGCGTACTGGATGTCCAGTGCCGGCAGCCGCGGCTCGCGCCCGGCGGCCAGCGCACCGGCCAGCTCGGTGACCTCCTGGGAGAACACGACGGCCGAGTGGCTGTCGAACACCGCGTGGTGCGCGACGAACAGCAGCACCATGCCGTCCTCGCCGGTGTCCTCGCGCCGTCCCCGGTGCGGCGGACCAGCTTGGCGCGCCACAGCGGCGGGTGGTCCAGCGGGATCGGCTCGCGGGCCAGCTCCTCGGCCAGCGCGCCGAGCCGCCGCTGCTGCTCGGCGCCGGCGAGCGAGGTCAGGTCCACGACGTCCAGGCTCACCGGCGTGGCCGCGCGCACCACCTGCACCAGCGCGTCGCCGTCGGCCCGCAGGTGGGTGCGCAGCGCCTCGTGCCGGGCCACGACCCCGCCGAGCACCTCGCAGGACTGCTGGACGGTCAGCGCGGCGGGGAGGTCCACCGGCCGGGACACGTTGTAGACGGGCGAGCCGGGGTCGAGCTGGTTGGCGAGCCAGACCCGTTCCTGGGCGTAGGAGGCGGGGAACGTCCACTGCCCGGGTTCGTCCGTCATCCGGTCACCTCGCGCAGCGACTTCGGCCGCATGTCCGTCCACACGGTGTCCACATGGGACAGGCAGTCGGCCTTGCTGCCGGTGAACCCGGCGTCGTACCAGCCGGCCGGCAGCTCGCGGCCCGCCGGCCAGATGGAGTACTGCTCCTCGTCGTTGCGCACCACGACGAACCGTTCCTCACTCATCACTTCTCCCGGGCAGGCTGGTGGGCTTCGGCCATCGCGACCGCGATCCGGCGCGGGCCGGTGAACGGCTCGCGGCCGTGCGCCGCGGTCATGTTGTCCACCACCAGCACGTCGTCGCGGTGGTAGTCGAACCGGACGCTCGCCGCCCGGTAGGTCGCCCGCAGGTGGTCCATCACGTCGGCGGGGATGGGCTCGCCGTCGCCGTAGTAGGTGTTGGTGGGCAGGTCCTCCTCGCCGAACATCGCCAGCAGGCCCTCCTGCAGGTCCCGCGGCAGCGTGCTGACGTGGAAGAACGTGGCGTGGTTGAACCAGCGGGGCTCGTCGCTGCCCGGCCGCAGATGCACGGCCCGGCGGACCGCGGTGGTGCGCAGCCCGTCCTTGCCGCGCCACTCGATCTCGATGCCGTTGCGCGCGCAGTACGCGGCGACCTCGTCGCGGCTGGAGGTGTCGAACACGTGCTGCCAGGTGGTGCCGAAGTCGGGGTGGAAGTTACGCACCAGCCGCCAGCCGCGGCGCTCGAACTCGCCGCGCACCGCCGGGTCGAGCTCGCGGTAGACCCGGCGCACGTCGGCCAGCGGCGTCGCGCCCCGCGAGTCCGGCGGGGTGACGCAGTGGAAGAACAGCGTCAGCGGCCAGGCCGCCTGGTAGGAGTTCTCGTTGTGCAGGAAGATCTCCTCCTCCGGCGGGTAGTCGGTCGAGGTGTAGACCTTCCCCTTGATCGAGTGCCGGGGTGAGGACCGCTCGGTGTAGGTCAGCGGCTCGCCGGCCAGCGCGCGCACGACCTCGTCGAAGCCGTCCACGCCGCCGATGTCGAAGCCGCGCAGCAGCAGGGCGCCGTGCTCGGCCAGGGCCGCGCGCAGCTCGGCGCGGCGCTCGCCGATCAGCTCCAGCACGTCGGTGCCGGTGTCGTCACCGCTGCCCACCACGTGCGGCAGGGTCGTCGCGGTCGGGGTGCTCATCGGAGATGTCTCCTCAGGTCCGGGGGAGTCGGGGGATGGTCGTCCTCGGCGGTTGCGGCTCGGCCGCGGTCTCGGTGGCCTCGGCGGTCTGCGCGCGGGCCTCCTCCGCGCGGATCTCCTCGATGCGCGCGGCCAGGCCGGCCACGGTCGGCGTCTCGAACAGGCTGCGCATCGGCAGCCGCACGCCGACCGCCTTGCGCAGCGCGGCGATCAGCTGCACGGCGACCAGCGAGTTGCCGCCCAGGCCGAAGAAGTCGTCGTCGACACCGATCGCCTCGACACCCAGCGCCTCGCGCCACACCCGCACGATCGTCGCCTCCAGCTCGGTGCGCGGCGGCGTGGCGCCGCCGGCGGAGTCACCGGGCAGCAGCGGGCCGTCCGCGGCGCCGTCGAGGTCGGTGGCGATCGTGTCGGTGGTGACCTCCCGGGCCCGGGCCAGGATGTCGGCGACGGGGTGGGTGGTGATCACGATCTGGCTGCCCAGGTCGCCCTCGAGGCTGCCGGCGAGGCTGCGGTGGAACGCCTCGGCGCCGTCGGCCGGGGTGATGTCCTCGGTCCGGGTGGCCGGCGCGGGGCTCGCGGCGGCGGTGCCGCCAGGCCGCCCTGCACGGCGTTCCGGTCCACCCTGCGCAGCACGAACTCGCTGATCGCCACGAGCTCGCGGCCGGCCGGGTCGACCAGCCGCAGGTCCGCGGTGACGATGTCGCCGGTGCCGCCCGAGCCGGTGTCGCGGTGGGTGAGGTGGCTGTAGAACTCCCGCGGCAGCGGCGCGCGCACCACGATCCGGCCGTAGGACAGCGGCAGGTAGGTGCCCTCGCCCCGGCCGCGGCCGAACGCGGTGGCCACGTCCAGCAGCGCCGGCTGCAGGCCCCAGCCCGGCTCGGCGTCGCCGGGCGCGACGATGCGCGCGAGCTCCTCGCCGTCGCCGAGGTGGTGCTCGGCCAGGGCGTTCCACCGCGGGCCGAAGGTCAGCATGCTGGTGCGGCCGCGGCCGAACGAGCCTTCGCCGTCGACCCGCCGGCAGCGGGCGATGATCCCGTTGACGTCCAGGTCCGGCCCCGGCGCGTCGCCGGCCCAGCCGGCCGACCCCCGCGCGTGGGTGCGGGTCACGCCGGCGGCGACGCTGCGGATCTCCAGGTCCAGCCCGTCCTCGGCCGGCGTGGTGACCACCTGGTACTGCGCCGGGGTGCCGTCGGGCACCGCGAACGGCTCGGTGAACGCCACGTCCCGCAGCTCGACCGCGCCGCCGGCCGGGCCGGGCAGGATCGCCGCGGTCGCGGCCCGCGCGCATTCCAGGTGCCCGGTGCCGGGCACCACCGGCACGCCGCCGATCCGGTGCTCGTCGAGCAGCCAGTGCGTGCCGGCCGAGACCAGGCCGCGGGCCACCGTGTGCTCGCCGACCTCGGCCAGCGTGGTGAGCACCGGGTGGTCCAGCGGGCGGGTGGCGCGGTCGGCGCTGTCGGCGCCGGCGAGCGCGCGGAACGCGGCGGGCGCGGCGGTCTCGACCGCCATGCCGACCTCGGCCCAGCCGCCCCAGTCCTGGCTCAGCACCGGGGCCCGCCAGCCGTTGGTGCCGCGCGCGTAGGCGTCCAGGAAGTTGTTCGCCGCGCAGTAGTCGACCTGGCCGAACCCGCCGGCCACCGCGGTGACCGAGGAGCACAGCACGAGGAAGTCCAGCTCGTCGTCGCCGAAGGTCTGGGCCAGCGCGAGCGTGCCGGCGAGCTTCGGCGCGAGCACCCGCTCGGCCTCGGCCCGCTGCTTGATCTCCGCCATGCCGCCGCCCGGCAGGCCCGCGGCGTGCACGATGCCGTCCAGCCCGCCGAAGGCCTCCCGCGCCTGCGCCCGCACCCGCTGCAGGTCCTCGGGGTCGGTCACGTCCGCGGCCACGACCAGCACCCGCGCGCCGGCCGCCTCCATCCGCCGGATCGCCGCGATGCCCCGGCCGACCCGGTCGGTCGGCGCGCTGCCGTGCACCGCGAGATGGGTGTCCCAGTCCTCGCGCGGCGGCAGGCCGGAGCGGGCGAGCAGCACCAGGTTCGCCCGGGCGCGCACGGCGAAGTCCTCGGCGAGCGTGATGCCCACGCCGCCCAGCCCGCCGGTGATCAGGTACCGGCCGCCGTCGCGGATCGCGCCGCCCCGCGGGGTGGGCAGCGACACCTGCTCGTAACCGCCGACCCACACCCGGCCCGAGCGCAGCGCGACCTCCGCGCGCCGCGGCTCGACCGGGCGGCGCAGCTCGGCGACCACGGCCCGGACGTCCTCGGTCGCCGGATCGGCGTCGACGCGGCGCACGGTCAGGCCGGACAGCTCCACCGGGAGCACGCGGGCCAGGCCCGCCAGCGTGGCCTGCTCGGGGCGGGTCAGGTCGGTGCCGGTGACGTCGCAGGTGCCGGCGGAGATCAGGTCCAGGTGCACCCCGCCGGTCCGGTCCGCCCCGGCCAGCGCCTGCACCAGGTGCAGCACCGAGAAGAAGCCGCGGTCCTGGGCCTGCCACGCGGCCGCGATGTCCGCGCCGGCCGGCAGGCCGTCCAGCGCGAACGCGTGCACGATCCGGGTGACCGGCTCGCCGAGCGCGGCGACCAGGGCGTCGTGGTCCTCGCGCGACCCGGGCCGCACGGTGAACCCGGCCCCGGCGGCGGCGAACGCCGTGCCGGCGGCCACCGGGACCACCTCGGCGCCCGCGGCGGTCAGCGCGCGGGCCAGCGCGGTGCCGCGCGGGCCGTCCGCGAACACCAGGCACCGTCCGAACGGGACGGTCCGCGGGTCGGGCGCGGCCTGCCGCCAGGCCGGCACCGCGAACCAGTCGGCCACCGGTTGCGGCCCGCGCCGTCTGGGCTTCGCCGCCGCGTCCACCGGGTCCGGGTCCACCCAGTGCCGCCTGCGCTCGAACGGGTACACCGGCAGCGGCACCCGGCGCGCGTCCGGCTCGGACCCGGGCCGCACCGCGACCCCGTCGGCCCACAGCGCGCCCGCCGTCGCGGCCAGCGTGGCGAGGTCCCCGGCCGGCTCGCCCGGCGCGGGCAGGCTCGCCAGCGGCACCAGCGCCCGCTGCGCCGGCGACGCCTTCGCCACCTGCATGCGGGCCAGCCCGGCGAGCTGGCGGCCCGGCCCGCACTCGACCAGCGCCCAGCGCTCCCCGTCGGCGAGCAGGGTGGCCACGCACGCGCCGAACCGGACCGGCCTGCGGATGTGCGCCGCCCAGTACTCCGGGTCGGTGGCCTGCGCGTCGGTGATCCACTCACCGGACACGTCGGACAGGAACCGGGCCGCCGGCGCGGCCAGCGCGACCCCGCGCATCAGGGCGGTGAACTCGGCCAGGATCGGGTCCATCATCGGCGAGTGGAACGCGTGCGAGGTGCGCAGCTCCTTCGCCTTGACGCCGCGTGCCTTCAGCTGCTCGGCGTACCCGGCGACCCGCTCGGCCGGCCCGGCCACCACGCAGGTCCCCGGACCGTTCACCGTCGCCACGGACAGCCCGTCCGGCAGGTCCACGTCGGACTCGTCGAGCTGGACGGCGAGCATCGCGCCGGGCGGCACCGACTGCATCAGCCGGCCGCGGGCTGCCACCACGCGCAGCGCGTCGGGCAGGGTGAACACGCCGGCCACGGTCGCCGCCACGTACTCGCCGACGGAGTGGCCGATCATCGCCGCCGGCCGCACCCCCATGGCGCGCCACAGCGCGGCGAGCGCGTACTCCACGACGAACAGCGCCGGCTGGGTGAACCGCGTCTCGCGCAGCCGGGCCTCGGCCTCGGGGTCCCGGCCGAGGATCAGGTCGCGGATGTCGCAACCCAGCTCCGGTGCGAGCAGCGCGGCGCACTCGTCGACGACGGCCGCGAACTCCGGCCGCGCCGCGTAGAGCTCCGCGCCCATGCCCGCGTGCTGGGCGCCCTGGCCGGAGAACAGCAACGCCACCCGCGGCGCCGTGCCCTCGGCCACCCCCTGCCGGCGGCGCCGCCCGGCGCGCAGCGCGGCGACCGCGTCCGGCAGGTCGGTGGCCACCACGCACGCCCGGTGCGCGTACTCGGGCCGGCCGACCCGCAGCGTGTGCGCCACGTCGGCCAGGTGGTCCGCGGCGTGCGGGGCGGCCTCGAGGTGGTCGGCGAGCCGGGTGACCGCCGCGCCCAGCGCCGCCTCGGACCGGGCGGAGACGCACAGCAGCTGCGGCGCGACCGTGTCCCGCCGGGGGCGTAGTGCCTCCGCGGGCTCCTGCAGCACGACGTGCGCGTTGGTGCCGCCGATGCCGAAGGAGCTCACGCCCGCGGTGCGCGGGATCCCGTCGGTGTCCCACTTGGTCAGCGTGGTGTTGACGTAGAACGGCGTGTCCGCGAAGTCGATCGCCGGGTTGGGCCGCTCGAAGTTGATGGTCGGCGGGATCATCCCGTGCTCGATGGCGAGCACCGCCTTGATCACGCTGATGATGCCGGCGGACTGGCTGAGGTGCCCGATGTTCGACTTCACCGAGCCGATCCCGCACCACTCCCGCGCGTCGGTGTCCGCGGCGTACACCGTGGACAGCGCGGTGACCTCGATCGGGTCGCCCATGGCGGTGCCGGTGCCGTGCGCCTCGACGTAGGTGATCGTGCGCGGGTCGACCCCGGCCATCGCCACCGCCTGCGCGACCGCCTCGACCTGGCCGTCCACGCTGGGCGCGGTGAAGCCGACCTTGTTGCCGCCGTCGTTGTTGATGGCGTTGCCGAGCACCACCGCGCGGATCGTGTCGCCGTCGGCGACCGCGTCGGACAGCCGCTTGACCAGCACCGCGCCGACGCCGCTGCCCCACACGGTGCCGTTCGCGCCGGCGTCCAACGGCCGGCAGTGCGCGTCCGGCGAGGTGAAGCCCTCCATGCCGAGGTAGCCGACGCCCTGCGGGTGCTCGAGGTTCACCCCGCCGGCGATGGCCATGTCGCACTCGCCGCCGCGCAGCGCCTCGCACGCCAGGTGCAGCGCGACCAGCGAGGTGGAGCACGCGGTCGCCACGGTCATGCTGGGCCCGCGCAGGTCCAGCTTGTAGGACGGCAGCGTGGCCACGTAGTTCGGCTGGTTGCCGGTGGCGAGCGAGACGGCGTTGTGCGGCGAGCCGCTGGCCGCGGCGTTGCGCTTGATGTTCTCCCAGAGGTAGGAGTTGCCGCCGACGCCCGCGTACACGCCGATCGCGCCGGGGTAGCGGGCCGGGTCGTAGCCCGCGTCCTGCAGCGTGCTGTAGCAGGTCTCCAGGAACAACCGGTGCTGCGGGCTCATCAGCTGCGCCTCGCGGTCGGTCATCCCGAACAGGCCCGCGTCGAACTGGTCGAACCCGTCGACCACCGGTGCGGCGGACACCCAGCCGGGGTCGTCCACCTCCGCCTCGGTCGCGCCGCGGGCGAGCTGCTCCTCGCGGGTGAACGTGGTGACCGACTCGACCCCGTCGACCAGGTTGCGCCAGAACTGGTGCACGTCGTTCGCCCCGGGCACCCGCGCGGCGAGGCCGACGATCGCGATCGGCTCGCTGCCGTCCTGCTCCCCCGGCGTGCCGATCTCGTACGGCTGATCCATCTTCGTCGGTCCCCTCTACTGCGCGGTGCCGCTGACGCGGCGTGGTGGGTTGCGCCTGCTGCGGCCCGCGGCGCGGTTGCGGCGGGCGGCGGCCCGGAGTGCCGCCCTGGCGAGCTCGGGTTTCTCGGCGGTGCCGTCCAGGTGCGCCGCGAGCGCGCGGATGTTCGGGTACCGGAACAGGTCCAGCATCCGGATGGTCCGTCCGGTGGCCGCGGTGAGCCGGCCGTGCACCGCCGCGACCGCGAGCGAGTGCCCGCCGATGTCGAAGAAGTTGTCCGCCACGCCGACCGAGTCGCGCTCCAGCACCTCGCGCCAGATGCCGGCGATCAGCCGCTCGGTCTCGGTGGTCTCGCCGGGCTCCGGGGCCGGCACCGCGGGGTGGGCCGGCACGTCCGGGGCGGCGACGGTCATCGCACCCGCCGCCGCGGCCCGCACCGCGGGCCGCGGCAGGTGCGGCGCGACCCCGGACACCGGCGCGTCCGGCGCGGCGGTGAGCGCGCCGACCAGCCCGGCCAGGTCGGCGAGCAGGCCGGTGACGCGGGCGGCGTCGAACAGGTCGGGGTTGTAGACGGAGTCGAACGCGACGGTGCCGTCCCGCTCGGCCACGTAGACGGTGAGGTCGAACGGCGAGCCCGGCTTGGCCACCTCGACCGGCTCGGCCGCGAGGCCCGGCAGCTCGAGTGCCGGCGCGGTGAAGTTCAGGACGTTGAACAGCACCTGCACCAGCGGGGCGCGCGAGGTGTCGCGGGCCACGCCGAGCGCCTCGACGATCCGCTCCAGCGGCGCGCCCGGGTGCGCGGTGGCCGCGCGCAGCTCGTCCGCGCTCGCCCGGACCGCGCCGGCGAACGTCTCCGCCGCGCGCAGGCGCACCGGCACGGTGTCGATGAAGAAGCCGAGCACGTCGTCGAACTCGGCCAGCGCGCGGTCCGCGACGACGGCGCCGACCACGTGGTCGGCGGTCCCGGTGAGCCGGGCCAGCAGCTCGCCGAACGCGGCGAGCAGCACCCCGGCCGGGGTGGTGTCCAGCCGCGCGGCCAGCCGCCGCACCCGGGCGTCCACATCGGACGGCAGGGGTGCGCTCGCCTCCGCCCCGGCGTAGGTCTGCACGGCCGGCCGCGGCCGGTCCCGCGGCAGGTCGAGGACCGTGGGCGCGCCGGCCAGGTGCCCGGTCCACCAGTCGAGGTCGCTCGCGCCGTGCCGGGCGTCCCGTCCGGCACGCCAGACCGCGTAGTCGGCGTAGGTGGCCGGCAGCGGTGGCAGCGCGGGGCGGTCACCGGCCAGCGCCTGCCGGTAGGCCGCCGCGAGGTCGGCGTGCAGCACCGCCTGCGACCAGCCGTCGAACACCGCGTGGTGCACGGTCACCGCCAGCACGTGCTCGTCGGCTCCGTCCACGTCGCCCAGCCGGTAGAGGGTCACCTGCCAGGCCGGGCCGGTGGCGAGGTCGAACACGTGCCGCGCGCCGGCCGCGAGCAGCCGGGCCAGCACGTCCTCCCGGTCCGCCGTGGCGGTCAGGTCGACGACCTCCACCGGCACGTCCGCGGGCGGCGCGCACTCGGCGTAGGGCACGCCCTCGGCCTGCCGGATCCGCCAGCGCAGCACGTCGTGCCGGTCGGACACCGCGCGCAGCGCGGCCCGCAGCGCGGGCAGGTCCAGCTCGCCGCGCAGCCGGTCGGCCATCGCGATGTTGTACGGCGCGTCCTCGGGCGCGAGCTGGTCGGTGAACCACAGCCGGCGCTGCGGCGGCGCGAGCGTCGGCGGGTTCCCGGTGGTGAGCCGCGGCCCGTGCACCGGCGGCGCCGCCGCCACCCGCTCGGCGAGGCCGGCCACGGTCGGCGCGGCGAACAGGTCCTCCACGCTGACCTGCCGGCCCAGCTCCACCCGCAGCCCGGCGACCAGCCGCATCGCCGCGATCGAGTTGCCGCCGCCGGAGAAGAAGTTCGTGTCGCGGCCGGGGACCCGGCCCAGCACCCGGGCCCACACCCGGGCCACCGCGCGCTCGGCCGGCGTGCCGTCCGGCTCCCGGCCGGTGCCGGCGAGCCCGGCCACGGCCCCCCGCGCGAGCTCGCGCAGCGCGGTGCGGTCCAGCTTGCCCGACACCGGGTGGAACGCCAGCTCGTCGCGCCGCACGATCAGGGACGGGAGCATCGCGCCGGTCAGCCGGTCCTTCGCGTACGCCAGCAGGTCCGCGTCGGACGGCGCGGTGGCCGGCGCGAGGAACGCCACCAGCCGGGCGCCGCCGGGGCCGGGCACCGCCTCGACCGCGGCCTGCCGCACGTCCGGGTGCTCGCCGAGGACCGCCTCGACCTCGCCCAGCTCGATGCGCTGGCCGCGGATCTTCACCTGCCGGTCGGACCGTCCCAGGTAGACGATGCGGCCGTGGTCGTCCTCGTAGACCTGGTCGCCGGTGCGGTAGAGCCGCTCGCCGGGCCCGCCGAACGGGTCGGGCACGAACCGCTCGGCGGTCAGGCCCGGCCGGTCGAGGTAGCCGCGCGCGACGCCGGGCCCGCCGATGAGCAGCTCGCCCACCTCGCCCCGGGGCACCGGCCGGAAGCTCGCGTCCACCACGTGCGCGCGGTGGCCGGGGGTGGGCGTGCCGATCGGCACCGGGTCGGTGGTGTCCTCGGTGAGGTCCTCGGTGAGCACCGCGACGGTCGTCTCGGTCGGCCCGTAGGTGTTGGCGAAGCGCCGCCCGGGCGCCCAGCGGGCGGCCAGCTCGGCGGGCACCGCCTCGCCGCCGCAGTTGACCAGCGTCCAGCCCGGCACGTCCGCCGGGTCCACCATGGACAGCATGGTCGGCGTGATCACGCCGCGCTGGACCTCGTGCGCCACCAGGAACCGGCGCAGCCGCTCCGGGTCGGTGCGGTCGGAGTCGGACACCAGCGCCACCGTGGCGCCCACGGTCAGCGGCACGTACAGGTCGATCGCGGAGGCGTCGAAGCCCAGCGAGGAGATCGCGAGCACCCGGGCGCCCGCGTCGATCGGGAACCGCTCGCGCCACCCGGCGACGAACGCCGCCATGTTGCGGTGGGTGGTGACCACGCCCTTGGGCCGGCCGGTGGAGCCGGAGGTGTAGACCACGTGGAACGTGTTGAGCCCGGTGGCCGGGCACGGGCGCGGGGTCGCCGGCGGGGGTGGCGCGAGCGTGCGGATGCCCGGCACGTCGCCGAACTCGGCCGCCGCCGCGTTCCCGGCCACGATCGACACCCCGCTGTCCCCGGCGATCTCGCGCAGGCGCCGCCGCGGCCCGCCCGGCTCCAGCGGCACGTAGCAGCCGCCGGAGGCCAGCACGCCGAGCACCGTCGCGACGTAGTCCACGTCGCGGGTGGCGCAGACGCCCACCCGGGTCTCCGGCGCCACCCCCAGCTCCCGCAGCGCGCCGGCCAGCCCCGCGGCGCGCTCGACGAGCTCGCGGTAGGTGAGGCGGTCGTCCCACTGCCGCACCGCCACCGCGTCGGGCGTGCGCCGCGCCTGGGCGGTGATCAGGTCCGGGATCAGGTCGGGGACGGTCGTCATCGTGCTCCCCTCGGTAGGTAGGCGGCCGGATCGGTGAGCTGCAGCCGGAGCTCGCTGACGTACCGGCGCCCGGCGGCGTCGGTCAGCCAGGAGTCCTCCGTCGCGGGCAGCTGCTCGCTGAAGGTGACGCCGGTGTCGTCGCCGGAGCCCGTCCGGGCGGCGGTGCGCAGCATCGTGCACAGCGCCTGCACGTAGGCCGGGCCGGCGAGGTCGGCGTAGCAGGGCTTGGTCTCGGTGCCGACCTTGACGAACACCCGGTCGGGCAGGCCGAGGTCGCGGCGCAGCCGGCGGGCGGCGAGGAAGCGCTCCCGCTCGCCGGTGACGTCCGCGAGGCCGGTCGCGCCGACCGTGGTGCGCCAGGTGCGCCGGGCCACCACGAGGTTGTCCACGACGATCCGCGGGCTGGTCGCGGCCGGGCCGACGAGCTTGAAGCTGTCCAGCAGCAGGACCGTGAGCAGGTTGCCGAACACCTCGACCAGCGGCCAGGCCCGCCCGTCCGGCAGCACCGCGGTCAGGTCGCCGCCGCGCTCCTCGACGAGGATCGCGCTCGCCGCCACCAGGTGGTCGCGGTCCGCGCCGCGGGCCGGGGCGATGCCCAGCTCGCGGTCGTGCGGACCGGTCAGCCAGTGCCGGGCGCGGCCGGTGTTGCGGGGCGCGTCGTCGGGGTACAGCAGCCGGATCCGCGGCCCGAACTGCGCCTCGTGCGCCGCCCGCAGCCCGGCCGGGTCCGGGTGCCACGGCGCGAACAGCGCGCTGTCGAACGGGTTGTAGGCCGGGTGCAGCTCGCCGAGCACCAGCAGCGTGGTGTCCCGGTCAAGCTCGGCGGCGTCGCGGGCGCACGCCTGGACGTCCACGCTGTGCACCCGCGCGGACGGCCAGCCGGGACCGTGCGTGGCGAACAGCCTCGCCGCCGGACCGGCCAGCTCGGCGGCGGAGAACCGCAGCTCGGGCTCGGCCGCGGTGGCGGCGTCCAGGCCGAACAGCGTCGCCCACCTCGCGGTGAACTCGGCGCCGACCGCGCGCAGCGGGCCCGCGTCGGCGTCGAACAGGACGCTCTGCACCAGGTTCCACAGCTCGGACAGGCGCACCGGCCCCGCCGACTCGGCGACCAGGTCGGCGGTGATCCGCTCGCACGCCGCGCCGAACTCGGCGGACAGCCAGCGCGCCGCGCGCAGCACGATGTCCAGCGGCGCGGCGAGGGACTCCAGCAGCCCGCGGCCCACCACCGGGTCGGCGTCGCGGGTGGTGTCGGCGTAGGTCAGGGTGCGCCCGGCGTACATCTGGCCCGCACGCCGGCCGGCCGGCCGCCCGGTGGCCGCCGTGAACTCCGCGTCCAGAGTGGACAGTGCGGTGCGCAGGGCGGCCGGGTCCCCGGCGGCCGCGGCCACCGCGTCGCGCGCCGCGCACAGCCGGTCGAACCGCTCCGCCGCGCCCGCGCGGGCCGCGTCCCCGCCGATCGCCGCGATCCGCTCGCGCAGCACCGGCTCGGCGGCCGGCGACAGCGGCAGCCCGGCGTCCCACACCAGCAGCTCCCGCGCCACCAGCCGGTCCAGCAGCAGGTAGCCGTCCGCCTCGGTGCGCGGCCCGGCCGGGTCCGCGCGCAGCGCGGCGACCACCTCGCGGGCCGGGGTGGTGCCGTCGCAGCGGGCGAGCACCGCGGCGTCCCCGGCGGACAGCTCCACCGGAGCCAGCATCGGCCGGTGCAGCCGGCGGCCCTCGACGGTCAGCTGCGGCGGCAGCGCGGGCGCCCACCAGCGGCGCACGTCCAGGTCGGCGGCGAGCCGGTCGGCGAACTCGATCAGCGCCCAGGCCTCGAAGTACACCCCGCGGTCGCGGACCAGGCCGGGGCCGGTGCGCACCGCGGTCGCGGCGGTGTCATCGACCGTGCCCCAGCACACCGGGCCGAAGAAGCCGATCGTCTCGCTCTTGGCGCAGTAGCGCTGCCAGTACCGCACCAGCGCCTTCTCCCGGTCCCGGCGGCGGACGTTGCGCGCCGCGTCCGGCCCGCCCGCGACCAGCCCGTCCAGGGCGGCCAGCACGCCCGGGTTCTGCCAGGTGACCGCCTCGCGGAACAGCGCGTCCGCGGCGATCTCGCTCGCGGCCGCCGCTCCCGCGCGCAGCGCCTCGGCGAACGCCTTGCCGAAGACCTCGGCGTCCCCGGCGCCCTGCCCCATCCCGGCGAGCAGCGCGTCCGCCGCGGCCGCGGCCTCGGGCGCGGTGAAGCGGTCCAGCCCGCCGGCGGGGAAGCCGGCGGTGCGCAGCAGCATGTCGCGCCACACCGACCACTCGGTGCCGGGTAACGGGAGCAGGTGACTCACGAGCCACCGTCCACGGTGGAGCCGGCGGTGGAGTCCACGGTGGAGTCCACGATGTGCAGGCGCAGCTCGCTCACGTACCGGCGGCCGGCCGCGTCGGGCACCCACGCCAGCTCCGGCCCGGGCAGCAGCTCGCTCGCCACCACCGACACGTCCTCGCCGCCGTCGACGATCGCGGCGCGGATCATGCCGCACAGCAGCGCCGCGTACCGCGGGGCGGTCAGGTCCAGGTAGCACGGCTTGATCTCGGTGCCGATCTTGACGAACACCGCCTCCGGCAGGCCCAGCTCGTGCCGCCAGCGGCGCACCGCGAGGAACCGGGCGCGCTCGCCGGTGACCGTCCCGAGCCCGGTCGCGCCGGCCGTGGTCCGCCAGGTCTCCCGGCTCACCACCAGCCGGTCGACGGTGATCCGCGGCGTGTGCGCGGTCGGCGAGGTCAGCTTGAACGCGTCCACCGCGTGCGTGGCGATCAGCTGCGAGAACACCTCCACCAGCGGCCAGCGCCGGCCGTCCCGGTCGACCGCGACCAGCGCGCCGTCCACCTCGGACACCTCGACCGCGGTGGTCGGCACCAGCCGGTCGGCCTCGGCGCCCGGCGCGGCGGCGAAGCCCAGCTGCACGTCGGTCGGGCCGACCAGGCTCTCCGCCACCCGGCTGGTGCGCCGCGGCCAGTCCAGCGGGTAGAGCGGGCGGACCCGGCGCTGGCCGAGGTCCTCGGCGAGCATCGTGCGCAGCCGCTCCGGGTCCGGGTGCGCCGGGGTGAACACCTCGTTGTCGAACGAGGCCCACGCGGCGTGCATCTCGCCGAGCACGACCGTGTACTCCCCGCGCGCCAGCTGCTCCGGGCCGGCCGCGCAGATCTGCAGGTCCGGGCTGTGCAGCCGGGCCGCCGACCAGGCCGGGCGCGGCCGGGGGAACGCGGCGTCGACGCGCGGCGCGAGGTCGTGCGCGGACACCTCGACCGGGCCGTCCGCGTGCGCCAGGTCGAACAGCGCCGCCCAGCGCCGGGCGAACTCGGCGGCCACCGCGTCGACCGGCCGGTCCCCGGTGGCGGCCCAGAACAGGCCCTGCGCGAGGTACCACAGGTCGGCGAGCAGCACCGGCCCGCCACCGGCGTCCGCGCGCAGCTCCTCGAACAGCTCGCGCAGCGCGCCGGCGTAGGCCGCCTCGAGCGAGCCGGCGAGCCAGCGGGTGGCGCGCAGCAGCAGGTCCAGCGGGGCGGCGAGCTCGTCGAGCAGCGGGCGGCCGAACGTGACGTCCAGGTCCCGCGCGGTGTCCTCGTAGCACAGCGTGCGCCCGGCGTAGGCCTCGCCGCCGCGCCTGCGCGGGGCCGCGCCGGTCAGCTCCGTGAACACGGAGTCCAATGTGGACAGCGCGGTGGCGAGCGCGTCCGGGTCGCCGGCCGCGGCCGCCACCGCGTCGCGGGCCGCGCACAGCCGGTCCAGCCCGGCGGTCGCGGTGGCCCGCGGCGCGTCCTCGCCGATCGCCGCGATCCGCTGGCGCAGCACCGCCTCCGCGGCCGGGGTGTTGGGCAGGCTCGCGTCCCAGGTGATCAGCTCGCGCTCGGCGAGGTGGGCGAGCATC
Organism: uncultured Actinomycetota bacterium; assembly: GCA_963727495.1. Lineage (GTDB taxonomy): Bacteria > Actinomycetota > Actinomycetes > Mycobacteriales > Pseudonocardiaceae > Actinophytocola. Next base: position 1,236,116 of record CAVSGQ010000006.1, read on the forward strand.
GTGTAGCCGTCGTCCTCGCGGCGCAGCCCGATCGACGGGTCGGCGACCACGGCGGCGGCCGGCTGCTTGCCGTCGCACGCCGCGAGCAGCGCCGCCTCGGCCGCGGACAGCGCGACCGGCGGGCGGCCCGGGCGGCGCAGCAGCCGGCCGTCGAGCGCGAGGTGCGGGCAGAGCATCGGCGGCCACCAGCGGCGCACCGCGTCGTCGGCGCTGATCGCGTCGGCGTAGGCGCGCACCGCCCAGGCCTCGAACCTCACCCAGCGCCTGCGGGTCAGCGCCGGCCCCGCCGCCACGCGGGCCGGGACGTCCAGGTCGGGGTCGATCGTCACCCAGCAGCTCGGGCCGAAGAAGCCGACCGTCTCGTTCTTGCCGCAGTAGCGCTGCCAGTACTTGACCACCGCCTTCTCCCGCTCGCGCCGCTTGGCGTTGCGCGGCCCGTCCGGCGGGGTCGCGGCCAGACCGGTCAGCGCGTACAGCGCGTTGGTGTTCTGCCAGGTGACCGCCTCGCGCACGAGCGGGTCGGCGGCGATCTCCCGCAGCCGCGCGGCGTTGTGCGCGATCGCGTCCGCGAACGCCGCGTCGAAGCCGGGGTCCGGCTCGCCGCGCAGCAGCGCGTCGGCGGCCGCCGCGGCCCCGGGAGTGGACAGCGTGGTCAGGCCGTCGGCGGGGAAGCCGGCCGAGCGCAGCAGGGCGTCGCGCCACACCAGCCAGCCGGTGTCACCGAGCGGCAGCCGTGACTCACCGGTCATGCGCGGCGACCTCGCTCCGGACCGTGGCGAGCAGGTCCCGCGCCAGCAGGCCGGCCACCTCGCCGGGATGGTTCAGGAAGAAGTGGTCGCCGTCGACCCGATGCACGGTCAGCCCGGCGCCGGCGTGCCGGTCCCAGGCCTCGACGTCGGCGAGCGGCACCGCGCGGTCCGCCCGGCCGGCGAACGCGACGACCGGCACCGGCAGCGGCCGCCCCTCGGCGAACACGTAGTCGTCCAGCCGGCGGAAGTCGGCGCGCAGCACCGGCACCAGCAGCTCGACCAGCTCCGGCTCGGCGAGCACCGCCTCGGACAGCCCGCCGCCCTCGGCGACCCGGCGCAGCAGCTCCGCGTCGTCCACCCGGGACAGCCCGTCGAACGGCCCGGAGGCGCGGATGTGCGGCGCGCGGCAGCCGCCGACGTAGAGCCGCACCGGCAGCGGGCCGCCGGTGCGGTGCAGGTGGCGCACGATCTCGAAGGCGTACCGGCCGCCCAGCGAGTGGCCGTAGAGCGCGAACGGCCCGGCCGCCCGGTCCGCGATCGCCCCGGCCAGCTCGCCGAGGTCGAAGTCCGGGTCCTCGGCGATGCGGTTCTCCCGGCCGGGCAGCTGCACGGCCAGCACCTCGACGTCCGGGCCGATCGCCGCGGGCCAGCGGTGGTACGCGCTCGCCCCGGCCCCGGCATAGGGCAGGCAGAACAGCTGCGCCGCCGCACCCGGTCGTGGCTGTGGGCACACGAACCAGTTCACCGCTGACCTCCTCGGGCTGGGGCGTCGATCCAGAACCTGGTGCGCTGGAACGGGTATGTCGGCAGCGGGATCCGCCGTCCGCCGGTACCGGGCAGTTCGGGCGCGCCGTCCACCCAGCTCCGGGCGGCCGCGCGCAGCGCGCCCGCGCCGGCGACCTGGCCGGGCGCGAGCGAGTCGAGGGCGCGCACCGCCTCGTCCACGCCCGCCGCCACGACCGCGGCGCGGCAGCCGAACGCGCGGCGCCCGGCGGCGAGGGTGTGCGCCACGTCGGCGAGCGCGGGCCGGTGCGCGGCGAGGTGGTCGCGCAGCCGGGCGGCGGCCTCGCGCAGCGCGGCGGGGTCGCGCGCGGAGACCGGCAGCACGTACTCGCCGGTGTCCTCCTCGCCCGGCTCGGCGGTGTCCGTGTCCCTGTCCGCGGGCGGCTCGGCGACCAGCACGTGCACGTCGGTGCCGCCCATGCCGAACGAGCTGACCCCGGCCATCCGGCGAAGCGCGTCCGGCCAGTCGCGCACCTTGGTCGGCACGTAGAACGGTCCGCCGGCCAGGTCGACCTCCGGGTGCGGCCGGCTGAAGTGCAGGTTCGGCGGGATGATCCCGTCGCGCACCGCGAGCACGGTCTTGATCAGCCCGGCGATGCCGGCGGCGGCGTCCAGGTGGCCGATGCCGGTCTTCACCGAGCCGAGCGCGCAGGACTCGGGCGGCGCGCCCGCGAAGACCTCGTTGAGCGCGGCGACCTCGATGGCGTCGCCGAGCGGGGTGCCGCTGCCGTGCGCCTCGACGAAGCGGACCTCCTCGGGCGCGACCTCCGCGGTGGCCAGCGCCTCGGCGATCGCGGCGGCCTGGCCGCCCGGCCCCGGCACCGCGAACCCGGCGCGGTCGGCGCCGTCGTTGGTCATGCCCCAGCCGGGCAGCACGGCGTAGACGTGGTCGCGGTCGTCGAGCGCGTCGGCGAGCCTGCGCAGCGCCACCACGCCGACACCGGAGCTGAACCCGGACCCGCTCGCCGCCTCGTCGAACGCCCGGCACCGGCCGTCGGGCGAGGCCATGCCGCCCGGCACGTGGCGGTACCGCGGCCAGGTCACGCTGACCCCGCCGGCCAGCGCGAGGTCGCAGCGGTAGTCGGCGAGGCTCTGCGCGGCGAGCACCACCGCGGCCAGCGAGCTGGAGCAGGCGGACTGCACGGCGAGCGCCGGGCCGGTCAGCCCGAGCCGGTAGGCGACCTGGCCGGGCAGGTGGTCGGTGAACTGGCGGCCCAGCAGCCGGGCCTCCCAGTCGTCGGGGTCGGCGTCGGTCACCGCGGGGTTGCCGAACAGGTGGAACAGGAAGTAGCGGTTCGCCGAGGTGGCGGCGAACACGCCGACCGCGGTCCGCGCGTCGTCCGTGCCGGGCGCGTGGCCGGCGTTCTCCAGCGCCTCCCAGGCGGTCTCCAGGAACAGCCGGTGCTGCGGGTCGGTGCGGGCGGCCTCGTCGGCGCCGAAGGAGAAGAACTCCGCGTCGAAGTCGGCGACGCCGTCCAGCCGCCCGCCCGCGCGCACGTGCCGCGGGTCGCCGCGCAGGCCCGGCCCGATGCCGAGCGCGGCAAGCTCGGCGTCGGAGTAGTCGTGGATGGCGTCCACGCCGGCGCACAGGTTCCACCAGAACGCGTCGACGTCGGCCGCGCCGGGGAAGCGGCCGGCCATGCCGACGACCGCGATCTCCTCGCCGGTGTACTCGGCGGGCGGGCGGTCCGCGCCGGGCACGAGCAGCGGGTGCCGCTGCGGCGTGGCGGAGGCGCGCTCGCCCTCGAGGAACCCGGCCTGCGCGGCGATCGTCGGGTGTTCGAACAGGCGCAGCAGCGGGACGTCGGTGTCGAACTCGGCCACGAGCCGCTGCTGGACCTGGCCGAGCAGCAGCGAGTGGCCGCCGACGTCGAAGAAGCTGTCGTCCGGCGCGAGCGCGTCCACCCGCAGCACCGCGCACCAGACGTCGTGCACCCGCCGCTCGGCGGCGGTGAGCGTGCGGCCGGTACCGGGCCGGCGCGGCGGGTCGGGCAGCGCGCGCTCGTCGAGCTTGCCGGTCACGGTCAGCGGGAACTCGTCGAGCACGACCACCGCGCGCGGCACCGCGTAGCCGGGCAGCGTCGCGGCGAGCGCACGGCGCAGGTCCGCCCCGTCCGCCGTGCCCACCACGTAGCCCAGCAGGTCCCCGTCGCGCGCGATCACCCGCGCGGCGCCGACCCCCGGACGGTCCAGCAGCGCCGCCTCGACCTCGGCCGGCTCCACCCGGAAGCCGCGCACGTTGACCTGCCGGTCCAGCCGGCCCAGGCAGACGAGCCGACCGTCCGGCAGGGACCGTCCCAGGTCGCCGGTGCGGTAGCTGCGCACCCCGTCCGCACCGGTGGTGAACGCGCCCGCGGTGCCGTCGGCGTACCCGCCGACCAGGTACCGGCCGTGGACGGTGATCTCCCCGTCGGCGCCGAGCCGCAGCTCGTAGCCGGGCAGCGCGGTCCCGATCGGCAGCGGACCGGTCGCCGTGTCGTCCACTTCGGACGCCGCGAGCCGGTACTGCGCGGCGAAGGTGACCTCGGTGGCGCCGTAGCCGTTGACGAACACGCAGCCCGGCGCGAACCGGTCGCGGCCGGCGCGCACGTCGGCGTAGGTGGCCTGCTCGCCGCCCAGTAGGACGGTGCGCACGGAGTCGAGCCTGCCGGGCCCGTCGGCGCCGCCGAGCGCGTCGAGCAGGTAGCGGTACACCGTCGGTGTCGAGTGGAACACCGTGACCCGGTGGCGGGCCAGCGCGGCTGCGGTGTGCGCGAGGCCGTGCGTGCGCACGTCGACCGGGACGACCGCGGCGCCGGTGAGCAGCGCGGGGAACAGGTCGGGGATCGCGGCGTCGAAGCCGAACGAGGCGAGCAGGCTCAGCCGGTCGGCGGGGGTGATGCCGAGCGTGGAGATCTGGTTGTCCACCACGTGCAGCAGGTTGCGATGGGTCTGCGCGACCGCCTTGGGCCGGCCGGTGGAGCCCGAGGTGAACAGCACGTAGGCGACCTCGTCGAGCCCGCCGCCGGCCGGCTCGAGCGGGGTCGGCGGCAGGCCGGCGGCGAGCACGACCCGGCCGGCCAGCACGCGCGCGAGGTCCTCGTGCTCCCGGTTCGCCAGCACGAGCGAGACGCCGGCCGCGTCGACCATCGAGGACAGTCGCGGCCGGGGGAAGCCGGGGTCGAGCGGGACGTAGGCGCAGCCGGCGGCGAGCGTGCCGAGGATGGCGGCGATCGTCTCCGCGCCGTGCGCGGTGAGCAGCCCGACCCGGTCCCCGGGCCGCGCGCCGGCCGCGGCGAGCGCCCGCGCCCGGGCACCGGCGGCCGCGGCGAGGTCCGCATAGGACAGGCCGGTCCCGGTGTCCACAACTGCCTGGCGATCACTGAGTCGCTTCGCGACCTCCGCGAAGCGGCTGACGGTCGTGAGGGGAGTCATCGCGGGCGAATTGCGCGACAAAACCGGCGGTACAAGGTGCTCCTCGGGAATGACATGAGCGAGTCCCGACAGGCTAAGTGTCGGTGACCTCCGATGTGCGTCCCCGGTGGACAGTTAGACCGAACGATCTTCCGTGGATCTGCCTTTTGGCGGAACAATATGCCCCGAACAGCGCCAAAGAGCCGAATGTCTTCGTCTACAATACCGAGTTGGTCAATCACTGTCAGTAAGACGGATCATCCGGACGTATATTGACGACGCAACTATTTGTCCGCGGGTGACAGGAAAAGCCCGCCGGCGGGTGTGCCGGCGGGCCTGGTGGGTTTCTTTCCGTCAGAGGTACTGCCCCGTGCCGCGGATGCCCGGCCCCTCCGGGTGGTCGCCACCGGCGCCCGGCGGCAGCCCGCGACGCATCTGCTCGAGCTGCACGCGCGCGGCCATCTGCTGGGCGAACAGCGCCGTCTGGATGCCGTGGAAGAGCCCCTCGAGCCAGCCGACGAGCTGTGCCTGGGCGATCCGCAGCTCCGCGTCGGACGGGGAGTTCTCCTCGGTGAGCGGCAGCGAGAGCCGTTCCAGCTCCTCGCGCAGCTCCGGCGCGAGCCCGTCCTCGAGCTCCGCGATCGACCGCTTGTGGATCTCGCGGAGCCGGTTGCGGCTCGCGTCGTCGAGCGGCGCGGCGCGGACCTCCTCGAGCAGCTGCTTGATCATCGTGCCGATGCGCATGACCTTCGCGGGCTGCTCGACCATGTCGCCGATCGCCTCGGCGCCGGCGGGGCCGTCCTGGCCGTCGGGAATCTTCGCGGTACCCAGCGGCGAGCCGTCCGGCCCCATCACCATCACGTGCTGCGGCTGCTCGGCCCGGTCGCCGTTGGAGTCCCGCTCGGGGTCGCCTGCCTGGTTCGTCACGCCTTCGAGGGTAGCCACCGTCCGGTGCCGCCAGCTCGTCGGATGCCCCCCGAAGCGGCGTCGCGGCCGCCGTCCGTACGGTGTGGCCCATGGCGTTCGACGTCGCTGCGATCCGGGGACAGTTTCCCGCGTTGGGGGACGGCTGGATCCACCTGGACGCCCCGGCCGGCATGCAGGTCCCGGAGCAGGTCGCGACCGCCGTGTCCACCGCGTTGCGGGCGCCGGTCTCCGGTCCCGGCGGCGTGTTCCCGGCCTCGCAGCGCGCCGAGGCGATCGTCGACGCGGCCCGCCGCGCGGTGGCCGACCTGGTCGGCTGCGACCCGGCCGGCGTGGTGCTCGGCCCGAACCCCGCGGTGCTGCTGGCGCGCCTGGCCGAGGCGATGGGCAGCGGCTGGGTCATCGGCGACGAGGTCGTCGTGTCGCGCCTGGACCACCAGCAGAACATCGCGCCCTGGCTGGGCGTCGCGCAGCGGGCGGGCGCGACGGTGCGCTGGGCGGAGATCGACATCGAGACCTGCGAGCTGCCCGCCTGGCAGTACGAGAGCCTGATCTCGCACCGCACCAAGGTCGTCGCGGTGACCGCGGCATCGGGGGTCGTCGGCACCCGCCCCGACCTGTCGAAGATCACCTCGCTGGCCCGGGAGTCGGAGGCGCTGGTCGTGGTGGACGCGACCAACTCGGCGCCCTTCGTCCCGATGGACATCCGGGCCATGGGGGCCGACGTGGTCGCGCTGTCGGCGACCGCGTGGGGCGGCACCACGGTCGGCGCGCTCGCGTTCGCCGACCCGTCGCTGCCGGACCGTTTGCCGGCCTGCTCGCTCGGCCCCAACGTCAGCGGCCCGGGCCGGCTGGAGCTGGGCCAGCACGCGTACCCCCTGCTGGCCGGCCTGGTCGCGTCCATCGACTACCTGGCGGGCCTGGACGACGCCGCCACCGGCAGCAGGCGGGAGCGGCTGCAGACCTCCATCGGCTCGGCGAAGTCCTACCAGGCGGGGATGCTGGGCAAGCTGATCTCCGAGCTGCGCGGGCTGCTGCACGTGACCGTGATCGGCGACGCGATGCGCCGCATCCCCGCGCTGGCGTTCACCGTGGCGGACGTGAAGGCCTCGCAGGCCGTCGGGCACCTGGCCGACCGCGGCATCTGCGCGTTCGCCGACGACGTGCCGAGCGGCGTGTTCGCCGCGCTCGGGGTCGCCGAGGTCGGCGGCGCGGTGCGGATCGGGCTGGCGCACTACACCACGTCCGCCGAGGTCGACGCGCTCGTCGAGGCCGTCGCCGGCCTCACCTCGGTCGGTTAGGCGGCCCGTTCGGGCATCGCGAGGATCAGCTTGCCGAAGACCGCGCCCTCCTCGAGCGCGCGGTGCGCGTCGGCGGCCCGCTCGACCGGCAGCACCTCCTGCACGATCGGCGTCACGGTGCCCGCCTCCACCAGCGGCCACAGCTGGGTGGCGACCTCCGCCACGATGGCCGACTTCTCCTCCACCGGGCGGTGCCGCAGCGTCGTGGCGGTCACCGACCCGCACTTGCCCAGCAGCTCGGCGAGGTTCAGCTCGCCGGTCACCCCGCCCTGCATGCCGATGACCACCAGGCGCCCGTTGCGGGCCAGCACCGAGACGTTGCGTGGCAGGTACCTGGCGCCCATGTTGTCCAGCACCACGTCCGCGCCCCGGCCGTCGGTGGCGGCGCGGACCTGGTCGACGAAGTCCTGCTCGCGGTAGTTGACCAGCACGTCCGCGCCCAGCTCCGCGCACCGCTCGAGCCGCTGCGCCGACCCGGCGGTGACCGCCACCCGCGCGCCCAGCGCCTTGCCCACCTGGATCGCGTGCGTGCCGATGCCGCCCGCGCCGCCGTGCACCAGCAGCGTCTCGCCGGCCACCAGGCCCGCGGTCAGCACCACGTTGGACCACACGGTGCAGGCCACCTCCGGCAGCGACGCCGCCGTCACCAGGTCGACCCCGCTCGGCACCGGCAGCACCTGCCCGGCCGGCACCACGACCTTCTCCGCGTACCCGCCGCCGGCCAGCAGCGCGCACACCCGCGTGCCCACCCGCAGGTCGGTGACGCCCTCGCCGACCTCGGCGACCGTGCCCGAGCACTCCAGCCCCGGCACCTCGCTCACCCCGGCGGGCGGCGGGTAGAGGCCGCGGCGTTGCAGCAGGTCCGCGCGGTTCACCCCGGCGGCGGCCACGTCGAGCACGACCTCACCCGGCCCCGGCCGCGGGTCCGGTTGCTCCATCCAGGTCAAAACGTCCGGTCCGCCTGGTTCGCTGATCGTGATGGCGTGCATGGGAAAGACGGTAACCGGAGTGAATAGTTGACCGGGTGTGGGTCTTGACCAGCGACTAGGTACCGGCTTAGGTGTGTCCTCGTTCGACCGAGGAGAGGAACCCACATGCCGTCTGCCAGGACGACTGTCCGAACCGGGGTGGCGCTGCTGGCGGCCGCGATCGGTCTCAGCCTGACCGCGGCCCCCGCGTCCGCGGGCCCGCAGACGTTGCCCGACGGCCCGAAGCTGGCGCGCAAGCTGGTCAAGAAGGTCACGGTCGGGGGGATCAACCGGCACCTGATCGCCCTGCAGCGTCTCGCCGACCGCAACGACGGCACCCGCGCCGCGGGCACCGACGGGCACGCCGCGTCGGCGGAGTACGTCGCGACCAGGCTCGAGGACGCCGGCTTCGTGGTGACCCGGCAGGAGTTCCCCTTCATCTTCGACCAGACGCTCGGCCAGTCGCTGACCGTGGACGGCACCGACGTGCCGGTCCGGCGGATGACCTACAGCGCCTCCACCCCCGAGGGCGGCCTCACCGCCCCGCTCGTCGTGGTCCCGGCCGACGACACGCCGGGCTGCGAGGTGGCCGACTACGACGGCCTGCCCGCCGAGGGCGCGATCGTCCTGGTCAGCCGCGGGGCCTGCACCTTCGGCCAGAAGTCGGCGGTCGCCGGCCAGGCCGGCGCGGCGGGCGTGCTGATCTACAACAACGTCCCGGGCGCGCTGGGCGGCAACCTCGGCGGCCCGGTCGAGGGCGGCGCCCCGGCCGGCGGCATCTCCCAGGCCGACGGCGCGACGCTGGCCGGGCAGGACGGCGCCACCGTGACGCTGGACCTGCAGGGCGTGGTCGAGGACCGGACGACCTACAACGTGATCGCCGAGACCCAGACCGGCCGGCACGACAACGTGGTGATGGCCGGCTCGCACCTGGACAGCGTGCCCGCCGGACCGGGCATCAACGACAACGGCAGCGGCAGCGCGACGCTGCTGGAGACCGCGCTGCAGCTCGGCTCCCGGCCGAAGGTCAACAACGCGGTGCGGTTCGCCTGGTGGAGCGCCGAGGAGCTCGGCCTGGTCGGCTCCGAGTACTACGTGCAGAACCTGTCGTTCGACGAGCAGCTGGACATCGCGCTGTACCTGAACTTCGACATGATCGGCTCGCCGAACGCCGGGTACTTCGTGTTCGACGGCGACGACTCGGACGGCGTCGGCGCGGGCCCCGGCCCGTACGGCTCGGCCCAGATCGAGACGGCGTTCCAGGACTTCTTCGACGCGGCCGGCGTGCCGACCGAGGGCAAGGACTTCGACGGCCGGTCGGACTACGGCGAGTTCATCCTCAACGGCATCCCGGCCGGCGGGCTGTTCACCGGGGCCGAGATGGTCAAGACCGAGGCGCAGGTGGCCAAGTGGGGCGGCGTCGCGGGCGAGGCGTTCGACCCGTGCTACCACCAGGCGTGCGACAACCTGGGCAACGTCGACCGGGCGGCCCTGGACCGCAACGCGGACGCGGTCGCGTTCGTGCTCGGCACCTACGCCATCAGCACCGAGGACATCAACGGCGTGCCGCCGCGCAAGGCCCGGGCCAAGACCCGGGCCGCGCAGGCCCGCACGATGTCGGTGCAGGCCGTGCCGCTCGACCGCGAGCTGTAGGAGCGGTGCCCGCCGCCGCCGAGCACTACCGGACGCAGAGCAGGTTCACCGACCCCGGCCGGCTGGCGTCCTGGCTGGACGAGATGCCCGAGACCGGCCTCGCGGCCCTGCGGGAGGCGTCGTCGCGCCTGGTGTTCCACTACCGGGCGCACGGCGACGTGGCCGGGCACGGCTTCGCGCCGGAACGCCTGGCGGAGATCAACCTCCGCTACGCCGACGCCCAGCTCGCGCGCCTGCGCGAGCTGAGCCCGGCCGTGCCCGGGGCGGACCGAACGGTCACCGAGCGGGTCCTGGGGTGCTGCCGGGACTTCACCGTGCTGTTCCTCGCGATGGCCCGCCACCACGGCGTGCCGGCGCGGGCGCGGGTCGGGTTCGCCACCTACCTCGTGCCCGGCTGGGCGCTCGACCACGTGATCGCCGAGGTGTGGGACGGGCGGCGGTGGCGCCTGGTCGAGCCGGAGATGCCGGCCGGGCACGTCGATCCGGCCGACGGGACCGTGCTGGACGTGCTGGATGTGCCCCGGGACCGGTTCCTGGTGGGTCCGGACGCGTGGCGGGCGTGCCGGTCGGGGGCCGCCGACCCGGAGCGGTTCGTGGTCGCGCCGCGGCTGGCGATGCCCGACCTGCGCGGCTGGCCCTACCTGCTGCACAACGTGGTGCTGGACCTCGCGGCGCTGAACAAGCACGAGATGATCCTCTGGGACGGGTGGGGGCTGCTGGAGAGCTCCGACCCGGTCCGCGGGCCGGACGAGGCGACCGCCGCGCGGATGGACGAGCTGGCCGCGCTGCTCGCGGACCCGAAGGTGGCGCCGGACCGGATCCGATCCGCCTTCGAGGCCGATGACCTGCGGGTTCCGCCGGTGGTCAGCTCCGTGACGCCGACCGACGGGACGGTCTCGCGGGTGGCGCTGCGCGCCTCCTGAAGGCCCCGACAATGGCCTGGGTGCGGCGCCGTCGTGGCTGCCGCACCCAGGGTGTCGAAGTCGAGTAGTGGGAGGTCGTCCTCCAGGCTGGCGTGGATTCCGACTGGCAACGCCTGGAACGCTGCCCGACGGGGGAATCAACATCGTCGACGTGCACGCAGGTGCGTTGTGCGCACGAGTGCACCCGAACCCTGTTGCTGCTCCGCTGTCGCGACCGGACGAGTTCTGCTCGGCTCAGCCGCGGGGTCGCAGCGAACGACTTCCCACTACGTCCTTGTCCCGCATCGCCACGGCACCACCTGGCCTCTCCCGGCGGGCCCGCGACGTGTTCTCCGACGGCCGGCCGTACCTCCAGGATGCACCCGTGACCACGCCGTTACAACCCCACGGCACCGACCTGAACTGGTGAAATCCGCCGCTACTGTCTGATACGGACAGTCGATGCTCCGGTCGGGACGGTCCATTCGGACGGGCCCGACGAGACGCGCCGCCGCCGCCCGACCGGGCGACGGCGGCGCTTGTCCGTCCGCGCTGCGTGACGCTACGGCGCCACGGTGATGCGATCCGCCGGAGGCGGCGACAGGTTCGGGTTCGCGGTCAGGTAGCCCGTGAACGCGTCCAGGTCCACCGGTCCGCCCGCGATGTCCGTACCGTTCTTGAACTCGGCGAAGCCGTCCCCGCCCGCGGCGAGGAAGTTGTTCACCGAGATCCGGTAGGTGCCGTTCGGGTCGACCGGCTGGCCCGACACGGTGATGTCGGAGACCTTCGAGCCGATCGCGGCCGAGCGCGACCAGGTGTAGTGCAGCGTCGAGGAGATCTGCAGGATGCGCACGGTGACCGAGCCGTCCGACTGCGGCTGCCACTGCTGTTCCAGCACGGTCTTCAGCTGCGCGCCGGTCAGCGTCATCGTCTGCATGATGTTGCTGAACGGCTGTACCGCGAACGCCTCGCCGTAGGTCACCACGCCGTCGCCCTCGCCCGCCGAGGAGCCGGCGTAGTTGAGGTCGGTGCGGATGCCGCCGGGGTTGGTGACCGCGATGACCGCGTTGTTCGACTGCGTCGCCGCCAGCTGGCCGTCGGCGATGACGTCACCCAGCGGCGACTCGCCCGACTCGGGTGCGGCCCGGACGATGTCGGTGGTGATGGTGCCGACCTGGGCGTTGGCGATCGGCGCCGACTTCGTGGTGGCCGCGTCGACCAGGGCCTGGGCGGCCGGGTCCGGGGTGACCGTGCGGGTGACGATCTCGTTGTGCGCGCTGCTCCGGTCCCGCACGACGTCGCGGGTGCGCCTGTCGATCTTGAGGTCCACAACGGACAGCAGGCGGCCGAACGACGCGCCCTGGATGACCGTGCGCGGGTTGCCGGCCGGGTCGTCGAAGGTGCAGTTGTACTGCTGGTGGCTGTGCCCGGTGAAGATCACGTCGACGGACGCGGACGCGTGCTGGGCGATGGCCTCCGCGGGGCCCGGGACGGTGTTGCAGTCGTTCGGCCCGCCGCCCTCGGTGTTGTCGCCCTGGTGCATGAGGACGACCTGGGTCTTGATGCCGAGCCGGTCGAGGATCCGCGAGGAGCGGTTGATCGCCTCGACCTCGTCGCCGAACTTCAGGCCCTTGATGGCCTCCGGGGTGACGACCAGCGGCAGGTCCTTGAGCGTCACGCCGATGATGCCGATCGGCACGCCGCCGGAGACCTGGATGGTGAACGGCAGCGCGGCCGGCGCGCCGTTGTCGAAGTAGACGTTCGCGCCGAGGAACGGGAAGCGCGCGCCCTTGTACCGCTTGTCGAACTGGCAGCCGTCGGTCGGGTGGCAGCCGCCGAACTGCATGCGCAGCAGCTCGCGGTAGCCCTCGTCGAGCTCGTGGTTGCCGATGGTCGAGGCCTTGACGCCCAGCTGGTTGAGCAGGTCGATGGTCGGCTCGTCGTGGAACAGCGCCGAGTTCAGCGGCGAGGCCCCGATGTTGTCGCCCGCGGAGAGCACCATCGAGTTCCTGGCCTCGGCCTTGAGCTGCTTGACGTGCGTGGCGAGGTACGCCGCGCCGCCCGCGTCGACCGTGCTGCCGTCCGGCAGGGTGACCCGTCCGGACGAGCCCGCGGGCGGGGTGAGGTTGCCGTGGAAGTCGTTGATCGCGATGAGCCTGACATCCGTGGTGCGCGGCGCGGCCGCGCTCGCGTCGGTCGCGCCGAGACCGGCGACGGCGACCGCGGCCACGGTCACCGCGGCGGCGCGCCGCGCGAAGCTGGTGAACACCTTCATGATCCTCCGTCCAGGCGCCCGGTACTCCCACGCGGACGCGGGACGCAGTCTGCACGCCGCGAGCGGGGATTTCCAGACCCGAACTACTCTTGTCGCTGTGACATCGCCGGCGGATGAACCGCGTTGGCTCGACGATGGCGAGATGCGCGCGTGGCGCGCGTACGTGATCGGTAGCGAACTGTTGCGCAAGCAGCTCAACCGCGAGCTGCAGGATCGTCACGGACTGACGCTGGCCGACTACGAGGTGCTCGTCCGGCTGTCCGAACCGGACGGTCGGCGGATGCGGATGGCCCAGCTGGCGGGCGAGGTGGCGTCGTCGAAGAGCAGGCTGTCCCACCAGATCACCCGCATGGAGCACGCCGGCCTGGTCCGCCGCGTCGACTGCGGCGACGACGCCCGCGGCGTGTTCGCCGAGCTGACCGACAAGGGCATGGCCCTCCTCCGCGACACCGCCCCCACCCACCTCGACGGCGTACGCGCCCACCTGGTCGACCTCATGACCACCGACGAGCAGGCCACCCTGGCCACCATCTTCGACCGCGTCCTCGAACACCTCCACGAGTTGCGCACCTGACGCCGACTGCCGCACCGGGGCGCCGCCCGCTACCCTGCTGGGGCAGGGAGGCGTGGCAGAGCGGCCGAATGCACCTGTCTTGAAAACAGGAGACCTTCACGGGTCCGGGGGTTCAAATCCCTCCGCCTCCGCTCGGAGGCCAGGCCGGTAGCTGGGTGGCGATGCCGTCCAGCAGGAAGCCCAGCACCAGCTCGAACTGGTCGTCCGGGGACGGGCCGCTCGGGGCGGACAGCCAGCGCGCCAGGTTCGGGAACTCGCCCTGCGCGCGAGCCCGCATGTCGGTCATCGCGGCGTGCAGGGCCGTCGGGTCGTCGGCGGTGCCGAAGCGGGCCTCCGTCGCCTCCTGCAGACCGGCGCCGAAGACGTGCCGGTCCAGCATCGCCGCCTGGGTCATGGCCATCGGCAGCGTCGCGCCGTGGTCGGTGAGGATCGTGAGCACGAACTCCAGGCGGCGCATCTGGTTCGGGCCCGCCGGCGGCCTCGTGTGCACCAGCTCGGCGAACCACGGGTGCCGCTTGATCATCGCCCGGGTGGCGAGGGCCAGGCCGCGCAGGGCGTCGCGCCACGCGCCGGGAACCAGCGTTACCTCGGCCGCCCCGGCGTCCAGCATCAGGTCGACCAGGCCCTCCTTGTTGCGCACGTACCGGTACAGCGCCATCGGCGTAACGCCCAGGCGGGCCGCGACCGCCTTCATCGTCACCGCGGCGGCGCCGGACTCGTCGGCCACCGCGACGGCCGCCTCGACGATCCGCTCGCGGTCGAGGCCCGGCCGGCGGGCGGGTGGTTCGCTCCAGATCGACACACGGCGAGTATACAACATATAGATGTGGTATATGTTGTAAACATGCGAATGGGAATCGTTCGGGGGATCAGCTACGGGCTCTTCAAGGAGCCCGACGAGTTCGTGCCGCAGGCTCGCGCGCTCGGCGCCGGCCTGGTGCGCGCATACCTGTACTGGGGGCAGGTCGAACCGCGTCCCGGCGAGTACGACTTCCGCGTCCCCGACGCGCTGCTCGCCCAACTCGACGCCGGCACCGAGGTCTGGCTCACGACCTGCTCCAGCTCACCGTGGGCCACCCGCACGCCGACCGACTTCCTGCCGCCGTCGCCGGCGAAGGACACCGAGCGGTACGGCGAGTTCGTCCGCCGCCTGGTCGAGCACTGCGCCGGGCGCGTCAGGTACTGGCAGTGCGACAACGAACCGAGCAACACCGGCCTGCTCTGGGCGGGCACGGCCGGGGAGTACGTCACCCAGCTCAGCGCGTTCCACGCCGCGGTCACGGTGGCGGACCCGGCCGCCACCGTCGTCCTCGGCGGCTGCGGCTACGACGTGCTGTCCAGCCCGCCCGGCAGCGAGCCGCGGCGGTTCTTCGCGCACCTGGTCGACGCGGGACGCGACGCCTTCGACGTGTTCGACGTCCACCTCTACGGCGACCCGGCGAACATTCCGTCCTATGTGGACGAGGTGCGGAAGATGATGCGGGCACACGGTTACGAGAAGCCGGTGGTGGCCGGCGAGTTCGCGGGACCCGTGCTGTTCGAGTTCCCCGAGGTGGAGCCGATCCTGCAGCAGACGATGATGACCGCGTTCGCCGAGCAGGCGCCGGGCGGCAGCAGCGTCGGCGAGCTCGCGGAGCGGGTCGGTCAGGACTCCCCGGAACGCCGCGCGATGGTCTCGCTCTACGAGCGCGCGGCGGAGCTGCCGGACCGGCTGCGTATGTTCCTCGAGGGTTGCCCGCCGCAGCTCGCGGCCCGGCGCGACCGGATCAACCGCCGGCAGATCGTCACCCGCACCCTGCTCGCGCTCTGCGCCGGCGTCCGCGTCGCCGCGTACTGGAACCTCGCGCCCGAGGTGCCCGGCGAGCTGGAGCCGTACCAGATGATGCACCTGCTGTTCGGCAAGCTCGTCCTGCTCGGCTACGAGGGCACCGCGCTCACCCGCCGCAACCCCGCCGCGGACACGTTCGCGCTGGTCGCCGAGCAGCTCGCGGGCACCACGGCGGTCACCAGGAGCGAGGGCGGGTACGTGTTCGACGTCGAGCGCGACGGCCGCCCGCCGCTGCTCGTGCTGTGGGACCACCGCGACCCGTTCGACGGCGAGGACAAGCCGGCCGTGTCGGTCCGGGTGCCGTGGACCGCCCCCGCCGCGACCGCGGTCGACGCGTTCGGCGACCCGCACGAGGTCGAGGTGGCCGGGGGTGAGCTGCGCACGATGCTGACCGACACCCCGGTGTTCGTGACGGCGGTGGCCGGGTGACCAGGACGGGCGCGGGAGGGCACGTTCGGCCACACTGGACGCGGCAGAAGGGCGAACCATGGGCCTGGATGGTGAGCTATGGTGCGCCGCGTCCGGCGAACTCGTTTGGGGAGTACACATGGATTCTCGGCTCGGCCGTCGCGCCTTCCTGACCGGTGCGGCCGCCGTGGCGGTGGTGGCGTTCGATCCGGGCGGGCTCGGCTGGGTCACCGAGGCCGACGCGAGTCCGGGTGGGATCGTCGTGCCCGGACTCGACGGCGAGCTGGTCGTCGACGAGGAGTCGCGCACCGAGGCCGCGGACGACTACGGCCACATCGTGCACCGCTACCCGCTGGCCGTGCTGCGGCCGGGCTCGGTGCGCGACGTCGTGCGGATGGTGCGGTTCGCGAACAAGCACGCGCTGCACGTGGCGATGCGCGGCCAGGGCCACTCGACGTATGGGCAGGCGCAGGCGGGCGGCGGCGTGGTGATCGACTCGCGCACGCTCGCCACGATCCACGGCATCGCGGGCGACCGCGCGGTGGTGGACGCCGGGGTGCAGTGGCTGGACCTCATCCAGGCCACGCTCGCGCGGGGCCTGACCCCGCCGGTCGCGACGGACTACCTCGGGCTGTCGGTCGGCGGCACACTGTCGGTGGGCGGCATCGGCGGCGCGAGCTCGCACTTCGGGATGCTGGTGGACAACGTGCTGGCCCTGGAGGTCGTCACCGGGGACGGGCGGCTGCTGCGCTGCTCGCCGGCCGAGCGGCCGGAGCTGTTCCGCACGGTGCTCGGCGGGCTCGGGCAGTACGCGATCATCGTGCGGGCGACCGTGCGGCTGGTGCCGGCGGAGACCACGGCGCGGGTGTACAACCTGTTCTTCGCCGACCTGGAGTCGATGACCGCCGCGCAGCGCACCGCGCTCGCCGACCGCCGGTTCAGCTACCTGGAGGGCCAGCTGATCCCCGCCGATGGCGGTGGTTGGCAGTACATGCTGGAAGGTGTCGCGTACTACACCCCACCGTCCACTCCGGACGACGCGGCGCTGCTGGCGGGGCTGAACCCCGCGTCGAGCCAGATCTCCGAGCTGCCGTACTTCGCGTGGCTGAACCGGATCTACGACCTGGTGCAGCAGCTCAAGCCGCTGCGCCTGCCCGGCCCGTGGATCAACCTCTTCCTGCCCGACGAGGCGACCGACGCCTACGTCGCGGACGTGCTGGCCGACCTGGACCCGGCCGACGCCGGCGGGGTGGTGCTGCTGTACCCGGTGCCGCGCGCGGAGTTCCACCGGCCGCTGGTGCGCCTGCCGAACAGCCCGGTGGTGTTCCTGCTGGCGATCCTGCGCGCGGTCAGCCCCCCGAACGACGCGGACGTGCGGCGCCTCCTCGCGGACAACCGCACGCTGTACGACCGTGCTCGCGCGGTGGGCGGCACCCAGTACCCGGTCAGCGCGATCCCGCTGACCCCGGCGGACTGGCGCGCCCACTACGGTGCCCGCTACCCGGAGGTCGCCCTGAACAAGCTCCGCTTCGACCCGCGCCACGTGCTCACCCCGGGCCAGGGCATCTTCGCGCCGCCGAGCTGAGGAACACCCATACCGGACACCCGTGGTGCCCCCTCGGTAGCATGGGGCGCCACGGGCCGTTAGCTCAATTGGTAGAGCTGCGGACTTTTAATCCGTAGGTTCTGGGTTCGAGCCCCAGGCGGCCCACGACCTCTGGCTGACGCTGCTCGGTGGCTTCGCCACCTTCGCCGGGTCGGTCGTCATTGTTCTGCGGGGGCGACCCCCGCAGACCCCTCGGTGCGGTTGGTCCTGACTCAGCGTGGTTCCGTCGGTCGCTGTCGTGTATCGAGCGGTTCTTATGCTGGTGCGTAAGGCCCACTCATTCGACCAACCCACTCGTTCGACCAGCCCGAACGTCACTCGATCGGACGGACCGGGACAGGACTCGTCCACCAGGCCAGCCGAGGCGTGCCGTCAAGTAGCACTGGCCGTGATGCGGTGGACGAGCGTGGGGTCGCCGAAGACGGTCACGCCGGCGATGCCGTCCCGGCGAACGTCGAGCACCGCGATGCCGAACGGTTGCCCGTGCAGGTAGGCGGCGACCGCGGGTTGGCCGTTGACGATCAGGCGGTCCATCCGCCAGTCGCCAGGGCGACCTGCCGCTGCGGCGAATACCCGGGAACAGTCAGCCATGCCTGCGAACCACGTTCGGTTCGGCAGCAGCTCCAGCGTCGCATCCGCACGGAGCGCGGTCGTCAAGGCGTTGACGTTCGCAGTCTCGAACGCGGTCACGTACGCGTCGAGCAGCCGCCGCGCCTGCGGGGAGCTGGGCTCGACGACGTCGTCTGGATCGACATCGACGGCAGCCAGCCGGGCACGGGCGCGTTGCAGGCTGCTCTTCACGGCGGCGACGGACATGTCCATCACTTCGGCGACATCGGCGGCGGAGAACGCCAGCACGTCGCGGAGCAGCAGCACGGCCCGCTGGGCGGGTGGCAGTGTCTGTATAGCGGCGATCAACGCCAGCCGTAGGTCGGAGCGGTCGCCCGGGAACGGTTCGATCCACGTCTCCGGTGGCAGCACGTCCGGTGGCCCGTCCATGTCGTCGCCGGGGGCGCCGAGGCCCGATGGCAGGGCACGCCGGCCACGATCCCGTGCGGCGTTGAGGCAGACGTTGGTCGCGATGCGGTGCAGCCACGTTCGCACCGAGGACCGTTCCTCGAAGCCCTCCCAGCCGCGCCAGCCGCGCAGGTAGGTCTCCTGGACCGCGTCTTCCGCCTCATGCCACGACCCGAGCATCCGGTAGCTGTGTGCCAGCAGTTCGCCGCGCAGCGGGGCCGCCGCCTGCACGAACTCCGTCACCGGACCAGTATCGACCGCAGCCACGATCCCGCCTCCCTGATCGCATCGTCGGCCACGGTTGTGCGACCGGCCCCCATCTGGAACGTGTGGACCTGGTTCGGGAACTCGTCGAGACGCACCTCGACACCGGAGGCCCGCATCCTCCGAGCCAACCCTCTGCTGTCGTCCAGCAACGCCTCCTCCGCACCGACCTGAAGATACGTCGGCGGCAGCCCATGCAGATCGGTGTGCATCGGCGCCGCCGGCGGGGCATGCGGGTCCGCCCCGGCCAGGTAGCCGGCTGCCAGCCCACGCACCAGCGTCCGGGTGAAGAACGGGTCGCTGCCCGTGTCGTATGAGGCGCCGTCGGCGTCGAGATCCGTCCATGCCGACAGCAACAACAAGCACGCCGGCGCCGGCAGGTCTTCCTCACGGATGCACGCCGCAAGGCCGACCGCCAGCGTCGCGCCGCAGGAGTCGCCGACCACGCCGATCGGACCGGCGCCGCCGCCGAGCAGCCACCGGTAGGCCGCCCTCACGGTATCGAGCTGACTGGGGAACACATGCTCGGGCGCGAGGCCGTACTCGACGGCGAACGTGCGCACCCCGGCAGCCCGTGCCAGATGGCCGAACATTCGGCGATGAGTGGCCGCCGATCCGCTCACGAAACCGCCCCCATGGATCGCCAGGATCGCCGGCCCGACAGGGGCGCCCGGCGGACGCAGCCACAGTCCGGCCGGTGCGTCCACCGCCTCGGCCTCAACGTCGTCCGGCTCCGTGGCCAGGGTCTCCCAGGCCGGGGTCTGCTCACCGCGCGCCCACGCCTCCCACAGTGCGCGGTTGGGGTCTGTTGTCGCTGTGGTCATGACGGACAGACCCCGGACGAGCCGGAAAGGAATCGGGTCCGTCGTCAGCACACGCCGAGCAACCCGTCCGCCGCCGGCAGCTGCCCTGCACGTCCGCCTGCCACAACCGCCCGCCGGCCGCCACGCACAGCGTGCCCGCGAACCGCCACAGGTCGAGCAGGGAGTCACCCACAGGGGTGAGTACCAACGGCTGGCCTCCGCCGGGGAGCGCGACCTCGGTGAGCCGGACCGCGGCCGGTCGGTCGGCCTGATCGGGCCCGCAACCGGCCGGCACCTGCGCCACCGCGAGCGGAATTCTCAACGGCCGGACACGCATGGCGGTGATTAACCTCTTTTCAAGGTCACAAACGGAACCTTGACCGTGCGGGTGGCACAGTCCAAGCTGCCTGAACTATGACGCCACCCGCCATTCCCCCTTTCCCCGAAGGGTTCGTGTGGGGGGTTTCCTCCTCGGCCTACCAGATCGAGGGGGCGGCGGCCGCGGACGGGCGCGGTCCGTCCACATGGGACACGTTCTGCGCCCGGCCGAACACCGTGCTGGGCGGGGACACCGGCGCGGTGGCGACCGACCACTACCACCGCTACCGCGAGGACGTCACGCTGATGCGCGACCTCGGCGTCGACGCCTACCGGTTCTCCATCGCCTGGCCGCGGGTGCTGCCGGCCGGCTGGGGCCGGGTGAACCAGGCCGGGCTGGACTTCTACGACCGGCTCGTCGACGAGCTCTGCGCGGCCGGCATCGCGCCCGCCGTGACGCTCTTCCACTGGGACACCCCGCAGGTGGTCGAGGACGCGGGCGGCTGGCTGTCCCGCGACACCGCCTACCGCTTCGCCGACTACGCGACGGTCGTCGGCGCGAAGCTCGCTGACCGGGTGCGGATGTGGATGCCGCTCAACGAGCCGATGGTGCTCACCCTGTTCGGCTACGCCGTCGGCGCGCATGCGCCCGGCTGGCAGCTGATGTACGAGGCGCTGCCCGTCGCGCACCACCAGCTGCTCGGGCACGGCCTCGCGACCCAGGCGCTGCGCGCCGCGGGCGCGACGAACATCGGCATCGCCAACCACCACGTCCCGGTGTGGCCGGCGTCCGAGGCGGCCGCCGACCAGGGCGCGGCGCAGGGCTACGACGCGCTCGTCAACGACCTGTTCGCGGCGCCGGTGCTGCGCGGGGAGTACCCCGACCCCGCGTTCGCGGCCGCGATGCCCGGGCCGGTCGCCGAGGACCTGAAGCTGATCTCCACCCCGCTGGACTGGTACGGCGTCAACTACTACCAGCCGAGCCGGGTCGGCGCCCCGCAGCCGGTGACCGCCGCCGCGGTGATCGACGGCGTGACGCTGCCGGAGGGGCTGCCGTTCGAGTTCCCGCTGATCGACGGCTACCCGCTGACCGACTTCGGCTGGCCGGTGGTGCCCGACGGGCTGCGCGAGGTGCTGACCACGCTCACGCGGCGCTACGGCGAGGCGCTGCCGCCGATCTACGTCACCGAGAGCGGCTGCGCCTACAACGACGGGCCGGACGAGGACGGCCGGATCGCCGACGCGCGGCGCATCGACTACCTGGACGGGCACGTGCGCGCGGCGCGCCAGGCCATCGACGACGGCGTCGACCTGCGCGGCTACTTCGTGTGGTCCATCATGGACAACTTCGAGTGGGCGGTCGGCTACTCGCAGCGGTTCGGCCTGGTGCACGTGGACTACGAGACGCTCGCGCGCACCCCGAAGGACTCCTACCACTGGTACCGCGAGCTGATCCGGGCGCAGCGATGACCGCGCTCGCCGAGCCCACCGAGAAGGTGCCGGCGCGCTGGACCGCGCTGCTCTCGCTCGCCGGGCTCGGCCTGTTCACCGCGTTCTACGGGCCGATCCAGGTGCTGCTCGGCAAGCAGGCGCAGGAGCTGGCGCCGGAGAACAAGGAGCTCGCGCTCGGTCTGGTCGTCGGGCTCGGCGCGGCCATCTCGATGGTGTCCAACCCGCTGTTCGGCGCCATCTCCGACCGGACGACCTGGCGGCTGGGCCGGCGGCTCCCGTGGACCGCGATCGGCGCGGCCGGCGGCGCGGTGAGCCTGGTGGTGCTGGCCGTCGCGCCGAACATCGCGGTGATGGCGCTGGGCTGGTGCCTCGCGCAGCTGACCCTGAACGCGATGCTCGCCGCGCTCGTGGCCGCGGTGCCCGACCAGGTGCCGCACGCGCAGCGCGGCATGGTCGGCGGCTGGTTCGGGGTCGGCCAGACGCTCGGCATCGTGGTCGGCTCCGGGCTCGCGGCCGCGGTCGGCGGGCTGACGGCGGGGTACCTCGTGTGCGCGGCGTTCCTGGTCGTGGCCACCGTGCCGTACCTGGGGCTGCGCCGGGACACCGTGATCGAGGCGCGGCCGCCGTTCGACTGGCGCGGGTTCTGGATCAGCCCGCGGCGGTTCCCGGACTTCGGCTGGGCGTGGCTGACCCGTTTCCTGATGAACCTCGGCAACAGCATCGCGATCGTGTACCTGCTGTACTTCCTGCAGGACGCGGTCGGCTACGCCGACCCGGACGGCGGCGTGTTCGTGCTGACCGCGATCTACGCGGTGACGCTGCTGTCCACCGTGGTGGTCAGCGGCATCTGGTCGGACCGGGTGGGGCGCCGGCGCGGGTTCGTGTGCTGGGCGGGCATCGTCATGTCGGTCGCCGCGCTGCTGCTGGCGCTGTTCCCCACGTTCGCGGGCGCGGTGGTGGCCGCGGCGGTGCTGGGCCTCGGGTTCGGCGTGTACACCTCGGTCGACTTCGCGCTGATGACCGAGGTGCTGCCGAAGGCGGTCGACCGCGGCAAGGACCTCGGCGTGATCAACGTGGCGAACGCGCTGCCCCAGGTGCTCGCGCCGGTGCTCGCCGCCCCGATCGTCACCTACCTGGGCGGCTACCCGGTGCTCTACGGCCTGGCGGCCGCGGTCGGCCTGGCCGGGGCGGTGCTCGTCTACCGCATCCGCTCGGTGGCCTGAGGATCCCGCGGTGCTCAGCTCACCTCGTCGAGCCTCCCGGTGGCCACGTCGAACACGAACCCGCGCACCGACTCCTTCTTCGGGACGAACGGGCTGGCCATGATCCGCGCGATCGACTGGCGCACGTCGGTCTCCAGGTCGGCGAACGCCTCGGCCGCCCACGCGGGCTTCACCCCGACCTCGTCGAGGATCGACTGCTTGAACTCGTCGTCGGTGAACGTGAGCATGCCGCAGTCGGTGTGGTGGATCAGGACGATCTCCTCGGTGCCGAGCAGTCGCTGGCTGATCGCGAGCGACCGGATCTCGTCCTCGGTGATGACGCCGCCCGCGTTGCGGATGACGTGCGCGTCCCCCTCCCGCAGGCCGAGCGCGCCGTAGACGTTGAGCCGCGCGTCCATGCAGGCGACGACGGCCACGTGCCTCGCGGGCGGCAGCGGCAGCGGGCCGGAGAAGGTCTCGGCGTAGGTGGCGTTGTTGGCGAGCAGTTCGTCGGTGACAGACATGCGGCAAGTCGACGCCCCCGCGCGGGCGCGCGCAACGGGCGTCCACATCGTGGTCGGATCAGGGTCGGTCTCCGGGTGATGCCCGATGCCGCCGGGCCGCCGCCGACGGATGCTGAGGTGGGCGCCCGTGGACCGGCGCCCTCGGGTGGAGGAGGACTCTCGTGGAGATCACCGGGCTCATCACGGCCATCATCTTCGGCGCCGTCATCGGCGGCCTCGGGCGCGCGGTCGTGCCCGGCCGCCACCGGCTGTCGCTGCTCGCGACGATCCTGGTCGGCATCGTCGCCGCGGTCGCGGGCACCGGCGTGGCGGGCATGCTCGGCGTCGCGGACACCCCGGGCGTCGACTGGACCGAGCTCGCGCTGCAGATCATCTTCGCCGGCGGCGGGGTGTCGCTGCTCTCCGGCGCGCGCAGCCGACAGCCCCGGTGACGCCCGGTATCCGACCGGTGGCACATTTCGCGATATTCGCGATGAGCCGCCAGCTTTTCCCGATATAGTCCGCCTACGGCGGACGGCTGGGGGCCGCCAGGGGTGGGCGGGGAGGCGGGGCGCATGGGTGAGTTCCTCGACGCCACGCTGTCCTTCCCCGCCGTACTGTTCACCTTCCTGCTCGCCGTCGTCGTCCTCTACTGGCTGCTGGTCGTGCTCGGCACGCTCGACTTCGACCTGGGCGGCGACCACGGCGATCACGGTGACGACGGCGGCGTCCTCGACGGGCTCGGGCTCGGCGGCGTGCCCGTCACCGTGACGCTGTCCGTGCTGATCGTCTTCGCCTGGTTCGTCAGCCTCGTCGGCGGCCTGCTGCTGTCCGATGTCGACGGTGCCGCCGGGGCGCTGTTCCGCGCGGCCGTCCTCGTGCTGGCGCTGCTCGGCGGCCTGCTCGCCGCGCGGCTGGTCGCCGTGCCGCTGCGCGGGCTCTACGCCTCCGGCCTCGAGCCGTCCCGCGCCGACTTCGTCGGGCGGCAGTGCGTCATCCGCACCGGACGCGTCTCCACCGACTTCGGCCAGGCCGAGGTCACCGCCGCCGACGGCTCCTCCGCGGTAATCCAGGTCCGCCAGACCGGCGAGCACGAGCTGGCCGCCGGCCACCGGGCACTGATCTTCGACTACGACACCGACGGCGAGTTCTTCTGGGTAGCGCCGGCCACCTGAGGCAAGAAAGGTCCACGATGGAGCCCGTTCTCATCGCGATCGGCGTCGTTCTCGCCGTTCTGCTGATCCTGCTCATCGCCATCAGCCGCCTGTTCCGCAAGGTCGAGCAGGGCAAGGCGCTGATCGTGTCCAAGGTGCGCAACGTGCACGTCACGTTCACCGGCGCGGTCGTGTTGCCGGTGCTGCACAAGGCGGAGATGATGGACATCTCCGTCAAGACGATCGAGATCGAGCGCACCGGCCAGGAAGGGCTCATCTGCCAGGACAACATCCGCGCCGACATCCGGATCACGTTCTTCGTCCGGGTCAACAAGACCAGCGAGGACGTCATCAAGGTGGCGCAGGCGATCGGCACCGAGCGGGCCAGCGACCAGGCCACGCTGCAGACGCTGTTCAACGCCAAGTTCTCCGAGGCGCTCAAGACCGTCGGCAAGCAGCTCGACTTCGTCGACCTCTACACCAAGCGCGACGAGTTCCGCGACCGGATCATCGAGGTCATCGGCACCGACCTCAACGGCTACAGCCTCGAGGACGCGGCCATCGACTTCCTCGAGCAGACCCCGCTGGAGCAGCTCGACGGCAACAACATCCTCGACGCGCAGGGCATCAAGAAGATCACCGAGCTGACCGCGATCGAGCACGTGCGCACCAACGAGTTCAGGCGGCACGAGGAGAAGGAGATCACCCGGCAGGACGTCGACGCCCGGGAGGCCATCCTCGAGCTGGAGCGCCGGCAGGCCGACGCGGAGAACCGGCAGCGCCGCGAGGTCGAGACCATGCGCGCCCGCGAGGAGGCGGAGACCGCGAAGGTGCAGGCCGAGGAGCGGCTCAAGGCGCAGGCCGCGCAGCTGCGCACCGACGAGCAGCTGGGCATCCAGGACCAGAACCGGGCCCGCGAGGTGGCCGTCGCGGAGAAGAACCGCGAGCGGGTCATCGCCATCGAGAGCGAGCGGATCGAGAAGGACCGCCAGCTCGAGGTCATCGCGCGGGAGCGGGAGATCGCGCTCGCCAACGCCGCCAAGGAGAAGGAGGTCGAGGTCGAGCGCCGTTCGGTCGCCGAGGTGGTGCGCGAGCGCGTCGCGGTCGACAAGACCGTGGCCGAGCAGGAGGAGAACATCAAGCGGCTGCGCGCGGTCGAGGAGGCCGAGCGGTCCCGCGCAGGCGATCGTCATCAGGGCCGAGGCCCAGGCGCAGGAGAACCTGGTCAAGGACATCAAGGCCGCCGAGGCCGCGGAGGCGTCGGCCAAGTTCAAGGCCCGCGAGGAACTGCTGCTCGCCGAGGCCCGCCAGCAGGCCGCGGACCTCGACGCGACGGCGAAGATCCGGCTCGCCGAGGGCATCCAGGCCGAGTCGGCCGCCGCGGGGCTCGCCGACGTGCAGGTGCGCGAGCGCGGCGCGGAGGTCATCGAGAAGGAGGGCCGCGCCGAGGCCGTGGCGATCCGCGAGAAGGCGCTCGCCGGTGCCGACGCGCTGCGCGAGAGGCTCAAGGGCGAGGCCGAGGGGCTCACCGAGAAGGCCGCCGCGATGGCCGCGCTGGACGACGCGTCCCGGGGACACGAGGAGTTCCGGCTGCGCCTGGAGTCCGAGAAGGACATCCGGCTGGCCGGCATCCAGGCGCAGCGCGAGGTCGCCGAGGCCCAGGCATCGGTGCTCGCGAAGGGCTTGGAGACGGCCGACATCGACATCGTCGGCGGCGACTCGGTGTTCTTCGACAAGCTCATGGGCTCGATCTCGCTCGGCAAGAGCGTGGACGGGTTCGTGGACAGCTCCGACGTGGCCAAGGCGCTCGCCGGCCCGTGGCTCAACGGTGACGCGAGCTTCCCCGAGGACGTCCGCCGGATCCTCGCCTCGCTGGGCAGCGACGACGTCAAGAACCTGTCCGTGTCGGCGATGCTGATGAAGATGATGCGCGACGGTGTCGACGTGAAGACGCTGCCGGTCACCGTCTCCGACGAGCCGTCGGCCGCGATCACGCCGCAGAAGAAGTGACGGCGACCGAGCAGGCCCCGGCCACGACGGAGGCCACCACCGGCGCCCGGGACGGGCTGGACGCGCGCACCTACGAGGTGCTGCGCGCCCGGCTCGCCGAGGCGGCCGCGGAGCTGCACCGGCGCGCCGAGGCGCTCAACGCCAGCCGGCTGGAGGTGTTCGGCAGCACCGAGCTGCGGCTGGTCGGCTCGGAGCGGATCCGCACCGAGCACAACTGCGTGCCGCGCGACATCGTGTCCGTCCCGGACGGCGACGAGCTCGCCAGCAGCGGCCTGATGCTGTTCGGCTACAACGTCTTCATCGGTCTCAAGCCCGAGACCACCGTCGACGACGTGTTCTCGCTGCACCGGTTCACCCGCGACGGCGACGCGTTCCGGTTCTCCGACGCGGGCCGCGACGAGCGCCCGGAACTGCTGCGCGACGAGCGGTTCCGGCGCGACTTCACCGAGCTGTACCGCTACTACCGGGAGACCCGGCTGATGCAGCTGCGCCCGGTCGAGGGCAAGCTGCTGGCGGTGTTCCGGACCGGCCCGCGGGTCGCGGACATCAAGGTGCTGCGCTGGGCGGTGGGCGCCGACGGCTCGATCTCCTACCTGGACAACGCGGGCGAGCGCGACCACGTCTTCCCGCCCTCGCACGACTTCGAGTGGGTCGAGACCACCCGCGAGCACCACGTGCTCGGCCGCCACCCGCACATCTCGATCGAGGACGAGGTCTTCATCGAGACCGTCGACGGCGACCTGACCATCAAGGTCGAGAACAACACCGAGACCGGCGAGGGCATCTACACCGAGCCCGTCGACGAGCCGCTGCAGAGCCTCGCCGACGCCGACGTGCGCTACGCCAGGGTCGGCCCGCTGATCCTGCTGAGGATCCTGCCCTACAACGAGAAGACCTGGCGCCACCTCGTGTTCAACACCCGCACGAGGACCGTGGTGCGCCTCGACGGCATCGGGCAGGCCTGCCAGCGGCTGCCCGAGGACCAGGGCCTGATCTTCCCCGGCGGCTACTACCTGGCCACCGGCGTGTCCCGCACGTTCGACACCGACACCGGCGACCTCGAGTTCGAGCGGGTGATCCGCTCGCCCAACGGCGAGGACGTGCTCTACGCCTTCCACGCCCGGCGCGAGGGCCGCACGCTGCTGCTGCCGTACAACGTGATCCGCAAGGAGGTCGCCACCCCGCTGCCCTGCCACGGGTACTCGCTGTTCGCCGACGGCACCCTGGTCGCGTTCCGGGCCACCTCCGACGAGCCGACCCGGGTGCACCCGATGCAGGTGTGGCAGACGCCCTACACCTCCGACGGCTTCGCCGCCGCGCAGCCGGCCGGCACCGGGCCGCTGGAGCGGGTGGGCAACGCCGACCTGGTGCGCGGCATCTCCGACAGCCTGTCGATCACCCGGATGATCGACGAGATGGCGCCGTCGACGGCGATGTTCGAGGGCCTGATCGCGGCCTGCGCGCGGGTGTTCGACAACTACCACTGGCTCGGCGACCCGGAGCTGGGCGACCTGCGCACCCCGGTCACCGACGTGCGGGCCACCGCCGAGCAGGTGCTGGGCGAGTTCGAGAACGTCCAGCAGCTGACCGAGACCGCGGCCGCGCGGCTCGCCGGGGTCGCCGAGGACGTGGCGTCGCTGGTGCGGCTGGTCCGCGGCGAGGCGCCCAGGTCGGCCGACCAGTGGGTGGCCCAGCTCGCCGAGCTGCGCCGCGCGCAGGGCCGGCTGGTGACGGTGCGCGAGCTGCGCCACGTCGACGCGGCGCGGGTCGACGAGCTGGCCGCGACGCTGGAGTCCGAGCTGGACGCGACGGCCCGCCGGGCGGTGGAGTTCCTGCGCGGGCCGGACGCGTTCGCCGGCTACCACGAACGGATCGAGGCGCTGGTCGCGGACGCGGAGGCGATCCGGACCGTGGCCGAGGCCGGCCCGGTGGCCGAGCGGCTCGCCGAGCAGGCCGGCGGCCTGGAGGTCGTCACCGACGTCGTCGGCTCGCTGGAGGTCACCGACGCGACCGTGCGCACGCACATCCTGGAGCGGATCGCCGAGGTGCTCGGCGGCGTCAACCGGGCTCGTGCCACGCTCGACGGCCGGCGCAAGGCCCTGCTGTCCACCGAGGGCCGGGCCGCGTTCGCCGCCGAGTTCGCGCTGCTCGGCCAGGCGGTCACCGGCGCGCTCGCGGCCGCGGACACCCCGCGGCGCTGCGACGACGGGCTCGGCAGGCTGCTGCTGGCGCTGGAGAACCTGGAGTCGCGGTTCGCCGAGTTCGACGACTTCCTCGCCGAGCTCGCGGAGAAGCGCACCGACGTCTACGAGGCGTTCTCCTCCCGCAAGCAGGCGCTGGTCGACGAGCGGGCCCGGCGCGCGGACCGCCTGGCCGACTCCGCCGAGCGGATCCTCGCCGGCATCGACCGCCGGGCCGG
Organism: uncultured Actinomycetota bacterium; assembly: GCA_963727495.1. GTDB lineage: Bacteria > Actinomycetota > Actinomycetes > Mycobacteriales > Pseudonocardiaceae > Actinophytocola. Next base: position 1,264,622 of record CAVSGQ010000006.1, read on the forward strand.
CGCGCTGTCCTCGCTCGACGAGATCAACACCTACTTCGCCTCCGACCCCATGGTCGCCAAGGTCCGCGCCGTCTCCGACGAGCTGCGCGCGCTGGACGACTCGGTGCGGGCCGAGGAGCTGGCGGGCCGGCTCAAGGCCGCGCGGCAGGAGGCCGGCCGGTCCCTGCGCGACCGCGCCGACCTGTACTCCGACGGCGGCGAGACCGTCCGGCTGGGCCGGCACACGTTCGCGGTCAACACCCAGGCCGTCGACCTCACCCTGGTGCCCAAGGACGGCCGGATGTCGCTCGCGATCACCGGCACGGACTTCCGGGAGCCGGTGACCGACCCGGACTTCGAGGCCACGAAGCCGTTCTGGGACCAGCTGCTGGTCTCCGAGTCGGCCGGGGTGTACCGGGCCGAGCACCTCGCCGCGTCGGTGCTCGCGCAGGGCGTCGCCCCGGACGCCGACCCGCTCGAGGTGGTGCGCCGGGCGGCGGAGGAGCGCTACGACGAGGGCTACGAGCGGGGCGTGCACGACCACGACGCCGCCGCGATCCTCACCGAGCTGCTGCGCCTGCAGGCCGGGGCCGGGCTGCTGCGCTACCCGCCCGCCGCCCGCGCGGCGGCCCAGCTGTTCTGGGCGTTCGGGACCGACGAGGCGGGCAGGGAGCTGTGGTCGACGCGGGCCGGGTCGCTGGCGCGGGCCCGCACCGCGTTCGGCCCGGTGGCCGCGATCGGCGAGCTGTGCGCCGAGCTGGCCGCGGCGCTGCGGGACTTCCCGCTCGCCGTCGCCGACCCGGACCTCGCGGCCGAGTACCTGTTCGAGGAGCTCGCCCGCGTGCCGGCCGGGTTCGTCACCGGCGCGGGCGCACGGGCGATCGTCGAGCGGTTCCGGCGCGGCGGGCGCAAGGATCTCGACGGTGACCTGCGCGCGCTCGGCGACGACCTGGTGGCGCGCCACCAGCTGGCGCACGCCTGGCTGGCCGCGTTCACCGCCACGGCCCCCGACCTCGCGGCCGACGACCTGCCCGAGGCGGTGGCGCTGCTGCTCGCGGACCTGCCGCGGCACGACTCCTCGGCCACCCTGTCGTGCACCGTCGAGGGGCTGCTCGGCAGCCACCCGCGGATCACCGACCGGCGCCTGACGCTGCGCCTCGACGAGGTGCTCACCCGCACCCGGCGGTTCCGCACCGAGCGGGTGCCGGCGTTCCGGGCCTACCAGAAGCTGCGCAACGACCTGGTGGCCCGCGAGCGGGCGCGGCTGCGGCTGGACGAGTACCGGCCGAAGGTGATGAGCGCGTTCGTGCGCAACCGGCTGCTCGACGAGGTGTACCTGCCGCTGATCGGGGACAACCTCGCCAAGCAGCTGGGCGCGGCCGGGGACGCCCGGCGCACCGACCAGATGGGCCTGCTGCTGCTCATCTCCCCGCCCGGCTACGGCAAGACGACGCTCATGGAGTACGTCGCCAACCGGCTCGGGCTGGTGTTCGTCAAGGTCGACGGGCCGGCGCTGGGCCACCAGGTGACCTCGCTCGACCCGGCGCGGGCGCCGGACGCCACCGCGCGGCAGGAGGTCGAGAAGATCACCTTCGCGCTGGAGCTGGGCAACAACGCGCTGCTCTACCTCGACGACATCCAGCACACCTCGCCCGAGCTGCTGGGCAGGTTCATCTCGCTGTGCGACGCGCAGCGCCGGATGGAGGGCGTCCGCGACGGGCGGAGCCGGACCTACGACCTGCGCGGCAAGCGGTTCGCGGTGTGCATGGCCGGCAACCCGTACACCGGGCAGGGCAAGCGTTTCCGGATCCCGGACATGCTGGCGAACCGCGCGGACGTGTGGAACCTGGGCGACGTGCTGTCCGGCCGGGACGAGCTGTTCGCGTTGAGCTACATCGAGAACGCGCTGACGTCCAACCCCGTGCTCGCCCCGCTGTCCACCCGCGACCGCGCCGACGTGGACCTGCTGGTGCGGCTGGCCCGCGGCGACGAGTCGGTGCGCGCCGACCGGCTCTCCCACTCCTACTCGGCGGTGGAGCTGGACCAGGTGCTCTCGGTGCTGCGCAAGCTGCTGGCGGTGCAGCGGGTGGTGCTGGCGAACAACCAGGCCTACATCGCCTCGGCGGCGCAGGCGGACTCGGCGCGCACCGAGCCGCCGTTCCAGCTGCAGGGCTCGTACCGGAACATGAACAAGCTCGCCGAGCGGATCGTGCCGGTGATGAACGACGCCGAGCTGGCGGCCGTCATCGACGACCACTACCTCGGCGAGGCGCAGACGCTCAGCGCGGGCGCGGAGGCGAACCTGTTGAAGCTGGCCGAGCTGCGCGGCAGGCTCACCCCGGCGCAGGCCGCCCGGTGGGCCGAGGTGAAGGCCGCGTTCCAGCGCGAGAAGGCGCTCGGCGGCGCGGACGACGACCCGATGACCCGCGCGGTCGGCGCGGTGGGCCTGCTCGCCGACCGGGTGGCGGCGGTCGAGTCGGCGATCACCCGGGCCGGCCACCGGCCGGCCGACCGGTAGGCGGCGGCTCACCCGCCGGCGGTGCCGTCCCAGACCAGGCCGGCGAGCCGTCGCACGCCCGGGTGGTCCAGAGTGGACGGACCGGTCCCGGCCGCGCGGTAGTGGCCGGGTGCCACGCCGTGCCGGGCGGTGAACCGGTGGGAGAAGTGGCTGAGGTCGGCGAACCCGCACTGGCGGGCGATCGCGTCGAGGGTCAGGTCGGTGCGCAGCAGCAGCGCCTCCGCGCGGGACAGCCGCAGGCCCTCCAGCGCCTCCGCCGCGCCGAGGCCGAAGGCCGCCCGGAACACCCGGTTGAGGTAGCCGCGCGAGACCCGCACCGTGCCGGCCAGCTCGGCCACGCCGATGCGGCGCAGCGGCAGTTCCGCCCACTCGCGGCGCAGCACCCCGACCGCGGCGCGGGCCGCGGGGGCCGGGCGGGGCGCCTCGTCCCGGGCGGGCAGCGGGCCCGAACGCATCAGGTCGACGACCAGCCCCAGCGTGCGGCGGGCCTGGCGGTGCCAGCCGTCCGGCTGCGCCGCGCCGAGCCACAGCAGGTAGGCGGCGAGGCCGGCGAGCGGGTCGTCGCCGGACACCGCCACCAGCACCGGCCGGGCCGCCGCGTCCGCGTCGGACGGTCCGAAGTGGACGTACCCGTGCCGGCTGGGCCGCCGCGGGTCCCAGTCGAAGCCGTGCCGCAGGCCGGGCGGGACCAGCAGCAGCCGGCCCGGGTCGAGCGGCACCGCGCCGTCCGCGGTCACGAACCGGGCCCGGCCGCGCAGCATCCAGACGAGCTCGAAGTCGTCGATCACCCGCTGCGGCAGCCGCGCGCCGGGCGGGTAGTCGGCGGTCGCCGGCCGGTCCATGTGCACATTCTGACAAGTACCGGTGACATCCGCGCATTCCGCTGCGGGTGAGCCTGGCCGACCATGAGGACATTCGGACAAGGGAGGCGGGATGTACGAGCGGGACGGCTACGTGGTGGTTCCCGGCGTGTTCGACGCGCCGCTGCTCGCCGCGGTGCGGGCCGAGGCCACCGCGATCTGCCGCGGCGAGCGCGGCGCGATCGACGGCGTGACGCCGGCCGGCGGCCCGGACGAGGACGTGCTGCGCCGCTACCTGTGCGTGCACTTCCCGCACAAGGTCTCGCCGCTGCTGCGCGAGGTCGCCGCGCTGCCCGCGCTCACCACGGTGCTCACCGACGTGATCGGGCCGAACGTGAAGATGATGCAGTCGATGCTGTTCATCAAGGCAGCCGGGAAGCCGGGCCAGGCCTGGCACCAGGACGAGACGCACATCCCGACCCGGGACCGCTCGCTCACCGCGGCGTGGATCGCGCTGGACGACGCGACCGTCGACAACGGCTGCCTGTGGGTGCTGCCCGGCTCGCACCGCGCCGGGGTGCTCCACCCGGTGCGCGACCAGGACGACCCGCGGTTCGACTGCACCCAGGAGGCGCACGGCTTCACCGACGCCGACGCGGTCCCGGTGGAGGTCCCGGCCGGCGCCGCGGTGATCTTCAACGGCTACCTGCTGCACCGCTCGCTGCCCAACACCCGGCGCGCGGGCCTGCGCCGGGCGCTGGTCAACCACTACATGAGCGCCGAGTCGCTGCTGCCCTGGTTCCCGCCCGCGCCGGGCACCCCGATGGGCCGCCTCGACCACCGCGACGTCGAGCTGGTGGCCGGCGTCGACCCGTACGCGCACGCCGGCACCGCGAACCTGATGCGCCCGCACGTCCGCCCGGACCGGGCGGGTGGCTGTGTGTCCTAGCCCCGGTACATCGGCGAATGAGATCCGATGCGTATACCATCGATGGTATGGGTTGGGTTCGGTCGAACCTCAACGACGAGGCGGTGCGTGTTGCGTACTGGATCGCGTCAGGACGGCGGATCGTGCTTCTCGAGCGGGCACGACGAGCGTTCGGACGGTGTGTCAACGAGCAACACTCGGTGGAGGAGTTCAGCGGGAGTAACGATGGATGAGCGCACCGAGTGGCAAGAGGTTCGGGACCGGCGCCTGAGGGAGCCCGGCGCCGAGGATGCGTACGAGAATGCCCGCCTGGCCTTCGAGTTGGGCGCAGCGGTCCGGCAGATGCGGGTGCAGCGGGGCTGGACTCAGGCTCAGCTCGCCGACGCGTCGGACATGACCCAGCCCGCGGTGGCCCGCTTCGAGGCCGGCGGCACCATGCCGACGATCCCGGTGCTCGAACGGCTCGCCCACGCGTTGGACGCCAAGCTCGTGGTCCAGCTCGCCCCGCGAACCTCAGCGGCCTGAGGTTCGGCCCCCGAGTCGCCGCACTAGATCTTGTCCAGGGCCTGGGCGATGTCGCCGACCAGGTCGTCCGGGTGCTCGATGCCGCAGCTGAACCGGATGAGGTCGTCGGTCACCCCGACCTTCTCCCGGTCCGCGGGGCTCATGCCGGCGTGCGAGGTGATCGCCGGGCGGGTGACCAGCGACTCGACGCCGCCCAGGCTCGGCGCGACCACCGGCAGGCGCAGCGCCTCCAGGAACGCCTCGGCCGCCTGCACGCCCCCGGCCAGCCGGAAGCTGAGCATGCCGCCGAAACCGGACAGCAGCCGCGCGGCGTGCGCGTGGTCGGGGTGGCCGGGCAGCCCGGCGTAGTTGACCGCGGCGACCTTGTCGCTCGCCGCGAGGAACTCGGCCAGCGCCTGGGCGTTCGCGTTCTGCGCACGGACCCGCAGCGCCAGCGTCTTGAGGCCCCTGGCCAGCAGGAACCCGGCGTGCGGGTCGAGCGAGCCGCCGTAGATGTTGAGCGTGTGGCGCACCCGGTCGACCAGCTCGGCAGACCCCGCCACGACGCCGGCCACCAGGTCGGAGTGGCCGCCCAGGTACTTCGTGGCGCTGTGGAACAGCAGGTCGAAGCCGGCCGCCACCGGGCGGAAGTTGACCGGGCTGGCGAACGTGTTGTCCACGACGCTGACCAGGCCCTCCGCCTTCGCGAACGCCGCCACCTCGCGCAGGTTCCCCACCCGCATCAGCGGGTTGGTGATCGTCTCCACCAGGAACGCCCGGGTGTTGGGCCGGCGCGCGGCCGCCCACGACGACGGGTCGTGCGGGTCGACGAACGTGTAGCTCCAGCCGAGGCCCTCGGCATGGCCGGTGAGGAAGTTGTGCGTGCCGCCGTAGAGGGTGTCGCCGACCAGCAGGTGGTCGCCGGCGTTCAGCAGGGCGTGCAGGATCGTGGTGACCGCGGCCATCCCCGACGCCGTCGCGAGCGCGGCGTCCGCTCCCTCCAGCGCGGCCAGCTTGCCGTGCAGGTAGTTCTGCGACGGGGTCGAGTTCAGCCGGATGTACTGGATGTCGTGGTAGCTCTCCCCGGGCCGGGTGGCGTACACCGTGCCCTGGTAGATGGGGAAGACCATGGAGCCCTCGGGGCCCGGCCGCTGCTCACCGCCGTGGACGGCGAGGGTCTCGATCCGCGAGTCGTCGCTGCTGTGCACTGGGCCTCCTCGGTGCGCGTGGGTCATTTCCACACTACGGCGGAAAACCGCTGACGAGCACCTGACAGTGCTCCCGCACACCCGGTCGAGGGTGGCTCGACGCCGCTCGGGAACCGCCCGGATCGGACCTAGCCTCGGGTGCGGCGCACGAATCTCCCCGCGAGAATCTCGGAAAGGACACCGTCCCATGGCGACAGAATCCGCCGGCGCGCTCGGCCGGGACGAACTGATCGAGGCGTACCGCGTCATGCGGACCATCCGCGCCTTCGAGGAACGCGTCCACGCGGAGTTCTCCTCCGGCGAGCTGCCCGGTGCGGTGCACCTCTACGCCGGTCAGGAGGCCGTTGCCGCCGGCGTGTGCGGCGCGCTGCGTGAGGGGGACCACATCGCGAGCACGCACCGCGGGCACGGCCACGCGATCGCCAAGGGCTGCGACATCGGCGCCATGATGCGCGAGCTGTACGGCAAGGCGGGCGGTGCGTGCAACGGCAAGGGCGGCTCGATGCACATCGCCGACTTCGAACGCGGCATGCTCGGCGCGAACGGGGTCGCCGCCGGTGGCGCGCCGCTGGCCTGCGGCTCGGCGCTGTCGGCCAAGGTGCTCGGCCGCGGCGACGTCTCGGTGGCCTTCGTCGGCGACGGCGCGGCCAACCAGGGCTCGTTCGCGGAGAGCCTGAACCTCGCCACGGTCTGGCAGCTGCCGGTCGTGTTCGTGGTGGAGGACAACGGCTACGCGCAGGCCACCGGCACCCGCTACCACCTGCGCGGGCTGGACGTGGCGCGCCGCGCCGAGGCCCACGGCATGCCGGCTGCCGTCGTGGACGGCACGGACTACTTCGCGGTGCGCGCGGCCGCCGAGGAGGCGGTGGCGCGCGCCCGCTCGGGTGGCGGACCGTCGCTCGTCGAGTGCAAGGCCGGCCGGTTCTTCGGCCACATGGAGGGCTTCGACACCCAGGGCTACCGCGGCGAGGGCGAGGTCGAGCGGCTGCGCGCGGAGGCCGACTGCCTGGCGAGGTTCGCCGCGGCGGCCGCGCTGCCCGCCGAGGACCGCACCGCCGTCGACGCGACCGTCGACGCGGCGATCGAGGTGGCCGTCGCCGACGCGAAGGCCGCGCCCGACCCCGAGCTGACCGAGCTGCTGACCGACGTGTACGTGAGCTACTGAGAGGTCTTCGATGACTCAGCCGCAACGGGTGCTCTCCTACCTGGAGGCACTGAACGAGGCGCTTGCGCAGGAGATGGCCGCGGACCCGTCGGTGGTCGTGTTCGGCGAGGACAACATCGGCGGCACCGGCTGCGACGGCACGCTCGGGCACGCCTGGGGTCCCACCCGCGGGCTGCACAACCAGTTCCCGGACAAGGTGTTCGACGCGCCGATCACCGAGGCCGCGTTCGTCGGCGCCGCGGTCGGCGCCGCCGCGACCGGCCTGCGCCCGGTGGCCGACCTGCTGTTCGTCGACTTCGCCGGCGTCTGCTTCGACCAGATCCTCAACCAGGCCGCGAAGCTGCGCTACATGGTCGGCGGCAAGGCGAGCGTGCCGCTGGTGCTGCGCGCCATGTGGGGCACCGGGATGCGCCGCGGCGCCCAGCACTCCCAGTCGCTGTACTCGCTGTTCACGCACATCCCCGGGCTGAAGGTGGTGGCGCCGTCCAACCCGGCCGACGCCAAGGGCCTGCTGGCGGCGTCCATCCAGGACGACGACCCGGTGGTCTTCTTCGAACACAAGATGCTCTACTTCGGCAGCCGCGGTGTGGTGCCCGAGGACCGGTACACGGTGCCGCTCGGCGAGGCGCGCATCGCCCGCGAGGGCGGCGACGTCACGATCGTCGCGATCGGACGGATGGTGAACGAGGCGCTGGCCGCCGCCGAGCAGCTGGCCGCCGAGGGCGTGCAGTGCGAGGTCGTCGACCCGCGCACGCTGTCCCCGTTCGACTTCGACTCGGTCTACGCGAGCGTGGAGAAGACGAGCCGGCTGGTCGTCGTGGACGAGTCGAGCCCGCGCTGCTCGGTCGCCACCGACATCGCCGGCGCGGTCGCGGAGAACCGGTTCTCGTCGTTGTCCGCGGCGGTGCGCACGGTCACCGGGCCGCACGCGCCGGTGCCGTTCAGCCCGGTGCTCGAGGACGCGTTCCCGCCGAACGCCGCCAAGATCGCCGACGCGGTCCGCTCGACCCTCGGCACCACGCTCAGCAAGGCCTCCTGAACCGAAAGGTGGACAGAACAATGGTCGATCACCCGAACGTCGAGCTCATGGAGAAGGTGTACGCCGCGTTCGGCAGCGGCGACGTGGAGACCGCGGGCACCTACTGGCACGAGGACTCGGTGCACCACTACCCGGGCCGCAACCCGTTGTCCGGCGAGCACGTCGGCATCGAGGACTCCACCGCCTTCGCGAACAAGATGTGGGAGCTGACCAACGGCAACCTGCACATGGAGGTCACCGAGATCGGCGCCAGCGACGGTCACGCGTTCGCCATCCTGCACACCCGCTACGAGCGCAAGGGCCGGGTGCTGGAGATGCCGTTCATCAACGTGGCGCGGATCGTCGACGGCAAGATCAAGGAGTTCTGGACCTACCCGAACGACGTGTACGCGATCGACGAGTTCTGGAACGCGTGAGCCCCATGAAGATCATCGCTGTTGGCGCCAGCGTCACCGGCCTGGCCGCCGCGGCCGCGCTGGCCGACGCCGGGCACGAGGTGCTCCTGGTCGAGCGCGAGGCCGCCACCCCGCCGTCCACACTGGACGAGGCGGCGGACGGCTGGGCGCGGCCGACCGTGCCGCAGGCCGCGCACTCGCACGCGTTCGGCTCGCGCGGCACGAACCTGCTGCACGACCGGCTGCCGGATGTGTACGACGCGCTCGTCGCGGCCGGCGCGGGGACGGTCAACCTGGCCGACTTCCCGCCGCCGATGCTGGCCGACTTCGAGCGCGAGCCGTCCGACGACGAGCTGAACATGCTGACCGTCCGCCGCTCGGTGTTCGAGTGGGTGCTGCGCGACCGCGCGCTGTCCCGCGACGGCGTGTCGGTGCGCGGCGGCGCCACCGTCCGCGGCCTGGTCACCGACGGGGACCGGGTCACCGGCGTGCGCCTGGACGACGGCACCGAGCTGACCGCCGACCTGGTGCTCGACGCGAGCGGCCGCAAGAGCGCCGCCGCGCAGTGGCTCGGCTCGGCCGGGCTGCCGGTGCCCGAGCAGACCAGCGAGAGCTGCCGGATCACCTACTACACCCGCTACTACCGCCGCCTGTCCGCGGCCCCGCCCGGCCCGCTCAACCGCGGGTTCGGCGCCGGGGGGCTGTGGGACAGCTACACGGCGGTGCTGTTCCTCGGCGACGGGGACACGTTCTCCATCTCCCTGGGCGTCCTGCCGGACGACAAGGAGATGAAGGCACTGCGCACCGAAGAGGCGTTCACCGCGGCGATCAGGGCGACCCCCCTGCTCGCCGGCTGGGTCGCGCCCGGCGACTCCGAGCCGATCTCCCCGGTGTACGCGATGGGCGGGCTGGACAACAGCTCGCGGCTGGCCGATCCCGCCGGCGACCTGCCGGTCGGGTTCTACGGCCTCGGCGACTCGGTGTGCACCACGAACCCGGCCTACGGGCGCGGGGTGTCGCTCGCGCTGGCGCACGTCTTCGAGCTCGTCGACCTGCTCGCCGCCCACCCCCAGGTGGACCGGGCGCAGGCCGCGGCGTTCGCGGGCGCCGGCAAGGCGCTGCTCGCGCCGTGGCTCGGCGAGTCGATCGCCAACGACCGCGGCCGGGCCGGGCTGTGGGCGGCGACCGTGGCCGGCGAGCGGCCGCAGCAGCCACCGCCGGGCATGGTCACCTTCGGCACCGTGGTCGCGGCGTCCACAAAGGACGCGACGGTCTGGCGCCGGGTGGCGCGGGTGATGATGTCGCTGGTGTCCCCCGCCGAGCTGTACGCCAGTGACGAGATCAAGGAGCGGGTCGGCCGGGCGCTGGCGGGCGGTCCGCCGCCGCAGCTGCCCGGCGCGAACCGAGCGGACCTGGTCGCCGCCGTGCGCGGCGCGGCGGAGAGCCGGCAGGCCGCCTGACCCCGCGAGTCCAACGCCCGCGACCCGCGAGTCCAACGCTCGCGACCGCCGAGTCCGACGCTCGCGTGGACCGGAATGTCGGACACGCGGGTCCGGAGGGTTGGACTCGCGGGTCGTCCGGAGGGTTGGACTCGCGGGGTGGGGCAGCGGAGGAGGAAGCTGTGCGGCTGGCGTTGTTCGGAGCGACCGGGGGCACCGGGCTCAGCGTGATCGAGCAGGCGCTCGACGCGGGTGACAAGGTGACCGCGCTGGTCCGCCGCCCCGAGCGGCTCGGCGACCTGGCCGGGCGGATCACCGTGGTGACCGGGGACGTGCTCGACCCGGCGGACGTGGCGCGGGCGACCGAGGGCGCGGAGGTGGCGGTCTCCGCGCTGGGCATCGGCATGCACCGGCACGCCACCACCGTCTACTCCCAGGGCACCGCGAACATCATCGCCGCCATGCGCGCCGAGGGGCTGCGCCGGCTGCTCGTGGTGTCCACCTCGTCGCTGGAGGTCCCCAGCCCGCGTCGGCTGCCGGAGTGGGCGCTCGCGCGGCTTCTGCTGCACAACATCCTCCGCAAGCCCTACGCGGACATGGCGCTGATGGAGCGCCACGTGCGCGAGAGCGACACCGACTGGACGCTGGTCCGCGCGGCCCGGCTCACCCGGGGCCCGCGCACCGGCAGGTACCGGACCGCGCGGAACGAGAAGCTGGCCGGCTGCTGGTCGATCTCCCGCGCGGACGTCGCGCACTACCTGCTCGCGCACGCCGCCGACGCCACGACGTTCGCCGGCACGATCGAGATCGCCTACTAACGAGGAGGCAGCCCCACCATGACCACCACCGCTCCCGTCACGGGCGCCAGGACCGGCTCGTCGCTGACCAACTCGGCCCTCGCGTCCGTCGCGCTGTTCGTGGTCAGCCTGCTCGTCGGGCTGGCGTTCGGCGGGCGGGCCTACGCCTCGCCGTTCGTCGACGACGGCGACATCCAGGCGTTCTTCGCCGGCAACGGCACCACGATCGCGTTCATGGCGTTCTTCCAGTTCGCCGCCGCGGTGGCGCTCGCCGTGTTCACCGCCGTGCTCTGGTCACGGCTGCGCGTGCTCGCGCCGGAGTCGGCCACGGCCACCAACGCCGCGGCGATCGGCGGCATCACCGGCGCCGCGTTCCTCGCGCTCAACGCGCTGGTGCTGTGGGTGCTCACGCACGCGTCGGTCATCGCCCAGCCCGAGGTGCGCCGCGCCCTGCACTACCTGTTCTTCGGCCTCGGCGGCTTCGCACACGTCGCGGCCGTCGGCCTGCTGGTCGCCGGCACCACGTTCGCCGCGCAGCGCACCGGCCTGCTGCCGCGCTGGTTCGTCGCGGCCAGCCTGGTCGCCGCCGCGGTGTCCGGCCTGTCCACGCTCACCTTCCTCAGCGAGGCGGCGACCACGCTGATCCCGATCGGCCGGTTCACCACGCTGCTGTGGACGGTCGGGGTGGCCTACCTGCTGCGCCGCGAGCGGAGCTCCTGACCCGGCATGGCGACCACGAGCGGGACCGAGCCCGTCGCGATCGTCGGCATGGGCTGCCGGTTACCCGGCGGCATCACCTCGCCGGAGTCGTTCTGGGAGTCCCTGGTGGACGGTCTGGACGCCATCGGCGAGGTGCCGCCGCAGCGCTGGGAGCACTACCGGTCGAGTCCCGAGAACGCCGCCGCGGTCCGCAGGACGACCCGGATGGGCGGGTTCGTGTCCGGTGTGGACGACTTCGACGCGGCGTTCTTCGGCCTCTCCCCGCGCGAGGCGACGCTGATGGACCCGCAGCAGCGGATGGCGCTGGAGGTCAGCTGGGAGGCGCTGGAGCACGCCGGCATCGTGCCCGCCGCGCTGGCCGGCACCAACGCCGGCGTGTTCGTCGGCGTCAACACCGACGACCACGGCCGCAAGCTGCTGGAGGACCTGCCGCGCATCGAGGCGTGGACCGGGATCGGGTCGTCGATGTGCGCGGTGGCCAACCGGGTCTCCTACGCGCTGGACCTGCGCGGCCCGAGCATGGTGGTGGACACCGCCTGCTCGTCCTCGCTGGTCGCGCTGCACCTGGCGTGCCAGAGCCTGCGGTCCGGCGAGAGCCCGGTCGCGCTCGCCGGCGGCGTGATGCTGATGCTGGCGCCGGGCCTGACCATGGTGATGGACGCCGCGGGCGCGCTCGCCCCGGACGGGCGGTCCAAGTCGTTCGACGCCGCGGCCGACGGCTACGGCCGGGGCGAGGGCTGCGGCATGGTCGTGCTCAAGCTGCTGTCCGCGGCGCGGCGCGACGGCGACCCGGTGCTCGCGGTGATCCGCGGCAGCGCGGTCAACCAGGACGGGCGCACCAACGGGATCATGGCGCCCAGCCGCGACGCCCAGGAGCACATGCTGCGCCGGGCGTGCGTGCAGGCCGGCGTGGCGCCCGAGTCGGTGGACTACGTGGAGGCGCACGGCACCGGCACCCGGGCCGGCGACCCGGTCGAGGCCGGCGCGATCGCCGCGGTCTACGGCTCCGGCCGCCCCGCCGACCGGCCGTGTCTCATCGGCTCGGTGAAGACCAACATCGGCCACCTGGAGGCCGCGTCCGGCATCGCCGGGGTGATCAAGGCGGTGCTGGCCGTCGAGCACGCGGCCATCCCGCCCAGCCTGAACCTCGACGAGCCCAACCCGGACATCCCGTGGCGGGAGTCGGGGCTGCGGGTGGCCACCGAGCTGACCCCGTGGCCGAGCACCGGCGGCCCGCGCCGGGCCGGCGTGTCCGGCTACGGCTACGGCGGCACCATCGCCCACCTCGTGCTCGAGCAGGCGCCGCGCCCCGAGGTGGCGGTGCTCGCGCCGGACCGGGGCACCGCGCTGCGCGTCTACCCGCTGTCCGGCGCCTCGCCCGAGGCGGTCGGCGCGCAGGCCGGCGCGCTCGCCGACTGGCTCGCCGGCGACGGCCCGCGCTCGGCCGGCGCCGAGCTCGCCGACGTGGCCTACACGCTCACGCTGCGGCGCAGCCACCTCGCCTGCCGCGCCGCGGTCGTCGCGTCGGGGCTCGCGGACCTGGTGACCGGACTGCGCCAGCTCGACGTGGACGCGGCGGTGGGCCACCCGCTCGACGGCGCGGAGAACGGCGCGGTGTGGGTGTTCTCCGGGCACGGCTCGCAGTGGATCGGCATGGGCCGCGAGCTGCTGGCCACCGAGCCGGCGTTCGGCCGGGTGCTCGACGAGCTGGAGCCGGTGTACCGGGCCGAGGCCGGGCTCTCGCCGCGCGAGGCGCTGCTGGAGGGGGACCTGCGGGACACCGACCGCATCCAGATGATGATCTTCGCGATGCAGCTGGCGCTCGCCGAGGTCTGGTACGAACGCGGGCTGCGGCCGGCCGCGGTGATCGGTCACTCGGTCGGCGAGATCGCCGCCGCGGTGGTGGCCGGCGTGCTCGGCGTCGCCGACGGCGCCCGGCTGATCTGCCGCCGCTCCGCGCTGCTGCGCCGGGTCGCCGGCGAGGGCGCCATGGCCATGGTCAACCTCCCGTTCGACGAGGCGCGGCGGCGGCTGGCCGGGCACGAGGGGGTCACCGCGGCGATCGCCGCCGCGCCCGCCTCCACGGTGATCGCCGGGGACACCGCCGCGCTGGACCGGGTCGTGCGGCAGTGGGAGGCCGACCCGGACCTGCACATCCAGCGGGTCAACTCCGACGTGGCGTTCCACAGCCACCACATGGACCCGCTCGTCGGCGCGCTCGCCTCGGCCGTGCCGGACCTGGCGCCGGGCCCGCCCGAGCTGCCGGTGTACTCGACCTCGCTGGACGACCCGCGCGCGGACGCCCCCCGCGACGGCGCCTACTGGGCGGGCAACCTGCGCAACCCGGTGCGGTTCGCGGGCGCGGTGAGCGCGGCCGTGGCCGACGGCTACCGGGCGTTCGTGGAGATCTCCCCGCACCCGGTGGTCACGTACTCGATCAACGAGGTGCTCGCCGCCGAGGGGATCGCCGACGCGGTGGTGACGCACACCCTGCGCCGCAACCGGCCCGAGCAGGCCACGCTGCTGGACAACCTCGCCGCCCTGCACTGCCACGGGGTGCCGGTCGACTGGACCGCGTCCCACCCCGGCGGGCGGCTGGTCCCGCTGCCCCGGGTGGCCTGGCGGCACCGCGCCTACCGGCCCGAGGTGCCTGCCCCGCCGAGTGTCTACTCGCGACTGCACGACGTGGACGAGCACACCCTGCTCGGCGCGCCGCTCACGGTGAACGGCACGTCCGCGGTGCGGCTGTGGCAGACCCGCCTCGACCACGACAGCCGGCCCTACCCGGGCAACCACCCGGTGCAGGGCGTGGAGATCGTGCCGGCGGCCGTGCTGCTCACCACGTTCTTCGCCGCCGCGGGCGGGCACGTGCTCGCCGACGTGTCGCTGCGGGTGCCGGTGTCCGTGTCCGCCCCGCGCGAGCTGCAGGTGGTGCTCATGGACGGCGTGCTGCGGCTGTGCTCGCGGCTGCCGGACGAGGCGCCCGCGGAGACCGAGGACGCGGGCTGGCTGACGCACACCACCGCGACGGTGCCGTCGGTGGCCGACCTCGGCGGCGTCGGCACGCTGCCCGCCGAGGAGCTGCGCAGCCGGTGCACCGAGCGGCTCGACCCCGAGTTCGTGGTGGACCGGCTGGCCTCCATCGGGGTCGAGGAGATGGGCTTTCCCTGGCGGATCGACCGGATCCGGCGCGGCGAGGGCGAGCTGTTCGTCCGCGTGGTCGCCGACCCGGCCGGCCCCCCGCCGCGCACCTGGGCGTCCGTCCTGGACGCCGCGCTGTCCGCCGCCTCGGTGGTGTTCGACGGCCCGGCCACGCTGCGCATGCCGGCGCACATCCGGCGGGTCGACATCGGCGGCCGGCCGCCGGCCGAGGCGCTGATCAGCGTGCGGGCGCTGCCGGGCTCGGCGGACACCGCGGACGTGCACATCGCCACGCCGGACGGCACGGTCGTGGCCATCCTGGCGGGCCTGCGCTACGGCGTGCTGGACGGCGACGTGGGCGCGCCGGCCAGCCCGCGGCGGCTGGTGCACGCGGTGGCCTGGCGCGAGCTGGAGCTGTCCCGCCGCGGCCGCGCGCCGGACCGGGTGGTGTTCGTCGGCGACCGCGAGCTGGCCGCCGAGCTGGGCGACTCGCTCGCCGGGGACGGGACGGCGTGGCGGGCGGTCGCCGACCCGTCCGAGCTGGACGGGGTGCCGGCCGGGACCGCGGTGCTCGTGGCGCCGCCACGGGACACCGACGACGTGTGGCGGCACTCGCTGGCCGCGGCCGCGCTGGTGACCCGGACCGTGCGGCACCTGTCCGGCCGGGACGCACCGCCGGCGGTGTGGTGCCTGACCCGCGGGGTGCGCGAGGCGGCGCGGCCCGCGGCGGTCGGCGACGCCGCGCTGTGGGGTCTCGGCCGGGTGCTGGCCGGGGAGTATCCGCGGCTGTGGGGCGGCATCGTGGACCTGGACGGCGGCGACCCGGCCGGCTCGGCCGCGACCCTGCGCGCGGTGCTCGCCGCGCGGCCGAAGGACGACGTGCTCGCCCTGCGCGGCGCGCGGGCCGAGGTCGCCCGGCTGGTGCCGGTGGACGGCGCGCCGGGCCGGGGCGAGCTGCACTGCCGCCCGGACGGCACGTACCTGGTCACCGGCGGCCTCGGCGCGCTGGGCCTGGAGGTGGCGGGGTGGCTGGCCGGCCGCGGGGCCCGGCGGCTGGTGCTGGCCGGGCGGTCCGGGCTGCCGCCGCGGGCGGAGTGGGACGCCGTCACCGACCCGGCGGTGCGCGCGCGGATCGAGGCGGTGCGCCGGCTGGAGTCGGCCGGTGTCACGGTGCGCGCGGTCGCGGTGGACGTCGCCGACCGGGACGCGCTGGCCGCCGCGCTCGCGCCGGACGCGCTGGGCCTGCCGCCGGTGCGCGGCGTGGTGCACGCCGCCGGGGTGCTGGACAACCGGATGGCCGCGGACGTCGACGAGGAGTCGCTGGCCCGGGTCATGCGGCCCAAGGTGGCCGGCGCGCTGGCCCTGCACGAGCTGTACCCGCCGGGGAGCCTGGACTTCCTCGCCCTGTTCTCCTCCGCCGGGCTGCTGCTCGGCCTGCCCGGGCAGGCGAGCTACGCGGCCGGCAACGCGGTGCTCGACGCGCTGGCCGCGCACCGCGGCGCGGACACGCAGAGCCTCGGCTGGACGTCCTGGCGCGGGCTGGGCATGTCCACCTCGTCGGCGGCCATCGACGCGGAGCTCGCGGCCCGGGGCACCGCGGACATCACCGCCGCGGAGGCGTTCCGCGCCTGGGAGTTGGCCGCGCGGCACGACCTGCGCCACGTCGCCGTGCTGCGCACCATCCCGAAGGTGCCCGGCATGCGCCGCCCGGCCCTGCTCGGCGAGCTGTCCACCGAGGACACCCCGGCGCCGGAGGCGAGCGCGGCGCCGTGGGCCGAGCTGCGCGACGGTGAGCTGCGCGACCACCTCGTCGGGGAGGTCGCCGCCCAGGTGGCCGCCGAGTTGAAGCTGGCGCCCGACGAGCTCGACGTGCGCCGGCCGCTGATCGAGATGGGTCTGGACTCGGTGATGACCCAGATCGTCCGCAGCCGCCTGGAGCGGCTGTTCCGGGTGAGCCTGCCGGCCACGCTGCTGTGGAACCGGCCGACGGTGCTGGCGATCGGCGAGTTCCTCGCCGGGCTGCTGGTGCCGCCGCCCGCGGCGGACGACCCCGGCGACCCACCGGACAGCCCGCTGCCGCCCGCGGTGGCGGCCTGAGCCCCCGGACGAATCGGAGGAACCCATGAAGCGTGACGGAGTGACGCCCTGGCCGGCGGAGTTCGCCGAGCGGTACGTGGCGAAGGGGTACTGGCGCGGCAGGCCGCTCGGCCACTGGATGTGGACCTGGGCCGACCGGTACGGCGACCGGGTGGCGATCGTCGACGGCGACCGCTCGGTCTCCTACACCGAGCTCGCCGAGCACGCGGACGCGCTGGCCGACCGGCTCGCCGACCTCGGGCTGCGCGACGGCGACAACATCCTCGTGCAGCTGCCCAACTGCTGGGAGTTCGCCGCGCTCTTCCTCGCCTGCCAGCGCCTCGGGGTGGCGCCGGTGCTGGCGCTGATGGCCCACCGCGAGCACGAGCTGCGCTACCTCGCCGACCTCGCGGACGTCCGGGCCTTCGTGGTGCCGGACTCCTGGCAGGGCTTCGACCACCAGCGGCTGGCCACCGACCTCGCCGCGAGCCGGGAGGGTGCCTGCCCGGTCGTCGTGCTCGGCGAGCCCGGGGAGTCCGCGCTGGACCTGCGGGCGCTGCTGGAGCGCCCGCGCAACCCGGCCCGGCTGCGGGCCCGCCTGGACGCGAGCGCGCCGGACGCCGGCGAGGTGGCGCTGTTCCTGCTGTCCGGCGGCACCACCGGGACCCCGAAGATCATCGCCCGGACGCACCAGGACTACGAGTACAACGCCCGGTGCAGCGGCGCGGTGTGCGGGTTCGGCGAGGACACCGTGTACCTGGTGACGCTGCCGGTGGGGCACAACTTCCCGCTCGGCTCGCCGGGGATCCTGGCCACCCTGATCCACGGCGGGCGGGTGGTGATCCTGCGCTCGCCCAAGCCGGAGGTGGCCTTCCCGGTGATCGAGCGCGAGCGCCCGACGGTCACCTCGCTGGTGCCGGCGATCGCCCAGCGCTGGGTGGAGGCGGCCGAACGGACCGGCCACGACCTGTCCAGCCTGCGGCTGGTGCAGGTGGGCGGCTCGGTGCTGGACCCGGCGTTCGCCGCGCGCATCGGCCCGGCGCTGGGCGCGACGCTGCAGCAGGTGTACGGCATGGCCGAGGGGCTGCTGAACTACACCCGGCCGGACGACGACGCGGCGATGGTCAACCACACCCAGGGCAGGCCGATCAGCCCGGACGACGAGGTGCTGCTCGTCGACGAGGCCGGCGAGCCGGTGCCCGAGGGCGGCACCGGCGAGCTGCTGACCCGCGGCCCGTACACGCCGCGCGGGTACTTCCGCGCGCCCGAGCACAACGCGCGCGCGTTCACCGCGGACGGCTGGTACCGCAGCGGCGACCTGGTCCGCTGGGACGCGTCGGGCAACCTCGTGGTGGAGGGCCGGGTCAAGGACCTGATCAACCGGGGCGGCGAGAAGATCTCCGCGCCCGAGGTGGAGGCGGTGGTGGACACCCTGCCGCAGGTCCGCCGGTCCAGCGCGATCGCCCTGCCGGACCCGGCCTACGGCGAGCTGGTCTGCGTGTGCGTGGTGCTGCACCGGGGCCGGACGCTGACGCTCGCCGAGGTGCGCGAGCTGTTCACCCGCCTCGGCGTGGCCAAGTTCAAGATCCCCGAGCAGCTGGAGGTCGTGGCCGACTTCCCCCTCACCGGCGTCGGCAAGGTCGACAAGAACGCCCTCCGCGCCCAGATCCTCGCCCGCCCCGACCACAAGGCCGCCTGAACTCGCGAGTCCAACGCCCAGAACCCGCGAGTCCAACATTCGCGACTTCGTGAACGTCGGACTCGCGGGTCCGGACTGTTGGACTCGCGGGTCTGGAGGGTTGGACTCGCGGGTCTGGAGGGTTGGACTCGCGGCTACTTGTCGACGACTGCGCGGAGGTGCTTGAGCTGGGCGGGGTCGTGGCCGCACGGGGCGAGCAGGACCTCGTCGCAGCCGGCCTCGGCGAACTCGGTGAGCGCCGCGCGCAGCCGGGCCTCGCCCACCAGGGCGTTGCGCAGCACCAGCTGGGCGTAGGGCGGCGCGAAGCCGTAGTAGTCGCTCAGGTACCGGTCGGCCAGCTCCTCGGCGTCCGCGCCGAGCGCGTAGTAGGCCAGCGCCACGAGCCGCGGCTCGCCGGTGCGGCCCTGCTCGCGCCAGGCCAGCCGGAACGCCGACGCGCCCTGCTTGAACATGCCGACCCCGCCGCCGCCGGAGATCCAGCCGTCGGCCAGCCGGGCGGAGCGCTCGATCGCCCGCGGCGAGTGCCCGCCGATCAGCACCGGCGGGCCGCCCGGGCTCGCCGGCACCGGGCCGATGCCCCCGGCGAAGCCGCGCCGCTCGCCGGCCCAGATCGCCCGGGCCTCCTGGATCTGCTCCTCCAGCACCGTGCCGCGGCCGTTCATCTCCACCTTGCTCGCCCGGAAGTCGTCCGGCCGCGAGCCGGCGGCGACGCCGAGCACCACGCGGCCGCCGCTGAGCCGGTCGACGGTGGCCACCTGCTTGGCCAGCACCGCGGTGTTGCGGTACAGCGGGGAGATCAGGATCGAGGTCATCAGCCTGGCCCGCTCGGTGACCGCGGCGGCCGCGGCCAGCGTGGTCAGGCTGTCGTAGTTGTCGTACACGAGGCGGTCCAGGGTGGCCAGGCTGGAGAAACCCGCCCGGTCGGCCTCGACCGCCCATTCCAGCACGGTCTCCCCGGGCACACCCTTGATCACCGTCGGCAGACCGACACCGATGTCCATCGTGGAGTTCCCTCTTCCGGTCAGGCCGCGGCCTCGTGGCCCGGCGCGGTGCGGTTGAGCACGTTCTCCATGCCGGCGAGCTGGAAGAAGGCGCGCGCGCCCTCGGGGCTGACCATGTCGCGCGGCACGGTCAGGTGCTCCTCCAGCTGCCGCTCGAACTCGCGGACCTCGGGCTGGCGGCTCATGTGCGCGGCGACCAGCGGCAGCGGGCCCTCGACGTGGATCACCCGGATCGCCGCCTCCTTGCCGACGAAGGCCATGGTGGCCAGCAGCTTGCCGACGACCTTGCCCTCGCCGTCGGTGACCTCGAAGTCGGGCCGTCCGCTGGTGCGGAACAGCTCCTTGACGGTCTCCTCGCTGCCCGCCTTGATCGGGTAGAACAGCGCGTGCCAGGTGGACATTCTCATTCCTCCGGATAGCTAGTGGCTTGCGGTGACGCCGCCGTCGACGTAGATGACCTGCCCGTTGATGAACCGGGCCAGCGGCGACGCCAGGTAGGTCACGGCGCTCGCGACCTCCTCCGGCTCGGCGAACCGGCCGATGGGGATGCGTTGGCGCAGCCGCGCGACGAACTGCTCGTTCTGCTGCGCGGCCTCGACGAAGTCCGTGCGCATGAACCCCGGGGCGACGGCGTTCACCGTGACGCCGCGGCCGCCCCACTCCGTGGCCAGCTGCTTGACCAGGAGGTTGACCCCGGCCTTGCTGGCGCCGTACGCGGAGAAGCCCATGCGCCCGCCGGCGTCCCCGCGCACCGAGGACAGGTGGATGATCCGGCCGCCGCCGCGGTCGAGCATGTGCCGGCCGACCGAGCGGGACAGCAGGAACGCGCCGACCAGGTTGGCCCGCACCACCTCCGTCCACTGTGCCTCGTCGAAGTGCTCGGCCGGCACGGTGACGAGCTTGCTGGCCGAGTTGACCAGGACGTCCACGCCGCCCCACCGCTCGTCGACCTCCGCGACCGCCCGGTCGACGGAGGCCGAGTCGGTCACGTCGACGGCCAGCGCGAGCGCGGTGCCGCCGTTCGCGGCCAGCTTCTCGGCGAGCTCGGCGGCCTTGTCGAGCGACCGGCCGGCGACCGCGACGGCCGCGCCCTGCCCGGCGAGCTGCTCGCAGATCACCGCGCCCAGCCCGCCGTACCCGCCGACGACCAGTACCCGCTGCCGATCGGTCACGACGCCCTCCTCAACTCGGCCCGCCCGATCCCGAACAGCCCGGCCGCGTTGCCGCCCAGCACCTTCGCCCGGTCCTGTTCGGACAGACCGAGCGCGTCGACCGCGGCGAGCGCGGCGTCCAGCGGGGTGGCCAGCGGCGGCGAGTCGGTGCCGAACAGCATCCGGTCCGGCCCGAACACCTCGAGCGCGGCGCGCAGCGCCGCCGGCGACGGGGTCGCCGTGTCGACGTAGATCTCCCGCAGCTGCTCGCTGACCGGCGGTCCCTCGATGCCGTCCCGGCGCTGGGCCATGTCGAGCTTCTCGGCGAGCAGGGCCAGCGCCCCGCCCGCGTTGGGCGCCACCAGCTTCAGCCCGGGGAAGCGCCGCAGCCGCCCGGCGAGCAGGATCGCGGCGACGCCCATGGTGATGTCGCACGGCCGCACCACGTGCTCGATCGCGCCGACCGCCTTCATGGCGTCGGACCCGACCGGCACCGCGGGCGGGTGCAGCAGCACCGGCGCCCCGGCCCGCTCGGCCATCGCGAAGAACTCGTCGGTGCGCGAGTCGTTCAGGAACTCCCCGCGCACCGAGGAGTTCACGATCAGGCCGGAGAACTCGTTCTCCGCCAACCATTCCGCGGCCCGCGCCACGTCGTCGGCGGAGAACGGGTTGGCGTAGACGTACCCGGTGAGCGCGCCGGACTTCTCCCGCACCGTCTCCGCCACCCACTCGTGGAAACGCGCGAGCGAGTCCGGGGACTGCGCGTAGTTGTCGTTGCCGGGAACCGGGAGCATCGTGCCGTAGCCGACCGGGCTGCCGACCACGGTCGTGGTGATGCCGAGCGCGGCCTTGCGCTCCAGCATGCCGTCGATGTCGCCCAGGCTGGGCGGCATGGGGAACTTCCTGAGCAGCTCGGGCGGGGTGACATGCCCGTGCACGTCGATGGTCATGGGCCCTCAGTCCCGCGGCGGGCCGAGCACCTGGCCGCCGTACTTCTGCGTGGAGGCCATCACCGCGCCGAAGTCGGGGAACGTGCTCGGGTCGAACGGCGGGACCTCCAGCCGCTCGGCCGGTGCGCCGGTCTCGATGAACCAGTTCTCGTAGCCGGCCGGGGTGCCGAGCACCAGCGCGCGCACCGAGTCGGACTCGACCTTGTAGGAGTGCGGGATGTTGCGTGGCAGGAAGACCGACGAGCCGGCCGTCGCGTCGAACATCTGGCCGCCGACCTCGATGCTCATCTCGCCCTCGAGGATGTGGAACAGCTCGTCCTCGCGGCCGTGCACGTGCACGGGGGAGCCGTAGCCGCGGTTGCAGGTCAGCTCCGCGAGCCAGTACTGGCCGTCGGTGTCTTCGCCGGTCGCCCTGAACACGACCAGCGAACCGAAGTGCCAGATGGCTCGGCCTTCACCCGGCCCGCACAGGAACGGTTTCGTGTCCGACATGGAGACTCCTAGCTGAGGAGGGAAACTCGCACTCTTCGTTGTACACACGGCGACTCGAGACCCGGTGCAGGGTGAGTCAGCGTGCTACGCGGCGCGCGGCAGCGAGGTCTGCTCCGGCCGATCCAGCGGCACCGGCTCGGCGGCGCGCTCGGTGAACAGCGTGAGCGCGGCGACCACGCCGGCGACGCCGAGCACGAGGCAGACCACGAGCGCGGGCGCGTAGCCGAGTCCGCCGGCCAGCCCGACGATCACACCGGTGATCGCGAAGCGCACGAAGTAGGAGATGCTGACCTGCAGCGTGAAGTCCGAGCCCGCGTTGTCCGGCCGGGCGTTGTCCATGTTGACCGTGTACATGGCCACGTAGCTCGCGGCGGTGAACACGTTGATGAGCACGATGGCCAGCAGCGCCCAGCCGATCCCGCCGCTCGCGGCCAGCGGCAGCACCGACGCGATGGCCGCCACCTGGCCGATTCCGTAGATCACCAGCGCGCGCTTGCGGCCCAGCCGCTGGATCGTCGCGCCCGCGGCGAGCGCGGCGACGATGCTGACGCCGCCGCCGACCACGTTGGTGAGCACGCCGACCAGGCCGATCGTCACGCCGGAGTCGATCAGGATGGGGGCGAGCAGCGCGGTCGCGCCGGGCATGCCCAGCGACAGCAGCGGCGTGACGACGAGCATCCAGCGCGGCAGGCCCGGGCGGCGGAACAGCGAGCGGATCGACCCGCGGCGCACCCGGTTCGCGGGCTCGACCGGCCGCGCGGTCTCGTCGGGCACCGGCTCGCGGAACCGCTTGATGAACCAGACCGGGACCGCGGTGATCGCCGCCAGGGTCAGCACCGCCGGCACCCAGCCGAACAGGTCGTACACCACGAGCACCCCGCCGCCGCCGACGATGTCGCCGACGAAGCCGGCGCCGACCTGCAGGCCGTTGACCCCGCCCCGAGCGCCGCCGTGCATGGTGCGCACCGCCAGCGCGTCAGTCGCGATGTCCTGTGTGGACGAGAGCACCGCGACCACGCCCAGCGCCAGGACGATCAGGCCGAGGTTGTCGATCACGTCGAACGGCGCGATCATCACCACGGCCAGTGCGGTCGCCGGCTGGGTGACCAGCAGCCAGGACCGGTAGTGCCCGAGCCGGCGCGAGCCGAACCGGTCGACCAGCGGCGCCCACAGGAACTTCACCGCCCACACCAGGCCCAGCACGTAGATCACGCCGATCTGCTCCAGGTCGCCGCCGCGCTCCCGGGTGATCGCGGCCAGCGCGGTGAACAGGAAGCCGATTCCGAGGTACTGGCTCATGTAGAGGGGCAGGAACAATCCGTACATCATGCGACGGTCCATGGGATTCCTCGAATTCACGTCAGACCAGACAAATGGGTATTCATGAAGTCGAGTTCAATTGTGCGGACGGCGCGCCCACCGTCGCGGGTCTCCGGTCATCCATGCGCCGGGATTCGATTCCGCTCCGCCGGGACCGGGGTGAGATGCCGGTGGGACCGCCACGGGGGACCGTTGCTCGAGAGGTGGGTGTGCCGCCGGTCGACGAGGAGGACCCATGCCCGGAGAAAACGCCGCAGCGACGCCGGACACGGCTGCGGTCCGCCTGTCCCGCTGGCAGCTGCGGACCGTGCTGACCGTGCTGCTGTCCGGCCAGCTGCTGTCCGCGCTCGACCAGACCATCGTCGGCACCGCGCTGCCCACCATGGTCGGCGAGTTCGGCCACCTGGACAGCTTCTCGCTGGTCGTCACGTCGTTCCTGCTGACCACGACGGCGTCGACCGCGCTGTACGGCAAGCTCGGCGACCTCTACGGGGCCAAACCCGTCTACATGGCCGCGATCGGGATCTTCACCGGCGCGTCGCTGCTGATCGGGCTGGCCCAGGACATGACCCAGCTGGTGGCGTTCCGGGCGCTGCAGGGCGCCGGCGCCGGCGGGCTGGTGGTGATGGCGTTCACCGTCTCGGCCACCGTCGTGCCGCCCCGCCAGCTCGGCCGCATCCAGGGACTGGTCGGCGCGATGTACGCGCTGGCCTCGCTGCTCGGCCCGCTGGCCGGCGGCGCGCTGACCGAGTACGCCTCGTGGCGCTGGTGCTTCCTGATCAACGTGCCGATCGGCATCGGCGGGCTGGTCGCGCTGGCCACGATGCTCAAGCTGCCGAAGGTCCGCCGCGACGCGGCCGTCGACTACCTCGGCGCCACCCTGCTCGTCGCGGTCGTCTCCACCGTCACCCTGATCACCATCTGGGGCGGCGGCACCTACCCGTGGCTGTCCGCGCCGATCCTCGGCCTCGTGGCCGTCGGCGTGGCGCTGGTCGTGCTGCTGGTGATCCGCGAGCGGCGCGCCGCCGAGCCGATCATCCCGCCGGCGCTGTTCCGCAACGCGGAGATCCGGCTGGCGCTGGTGATCACGTTCATCATCGGCGTCGCCACCATCGGCGGGTACTACTTCCTGCCGATCTACCTGCAGGTGGTGCGCGGCGACGACCCGACCACGGCCGGGCTGAACCTGCTGCCGCTGATGATCGCGGTGATGATCGGCTCCGGCGCGAGCGGCTGGTTCATCGCCGCGGTGTCCGGCCGGATGAAGATCGTGGTGATCACCGGCATCGCCGTGATGACCACGGGGCTCTACCTGTTCTCGCTGCTCGACGCGGCGACCCCGGCCTGGCAGCTGTGGGCCTACCAGGGCGTGATGGGCATCGGCCTGGGCATGGTGATCTCGAAGCTCATCATCGCCATGCAGAACAGCGTCAGCGGCAAGGAGATCGGCACGATCACCGCGCAGGCGGCGTTCTTCCGGATCATCGGCTCGGCCATCGGGACCGCCGCGCTCGGCGCGGTGCTCGCCGCCGAGCTCGGGTCCGCGTGGACCCGCGACATCTCCGCGCGGGCCGCCGCCCAGCTGCCCGACGGCGCCGGGGTGCTCTTCGACGACCCGGCCTCGATCAAGCGGCTGGCCACCACCGCGCCGGGTGCCTACGGCGAGGTCGTCGGCGTGTTCGCCGACGCGCTGCAGACGGTGTTCGTGGTCGGCGTGCCGCTCATGGCGGTGGCGTTCGTGCTCAGCTTCTTCCTGCCCAACACGAAGCTGCGCGACGGCGGCCACGGGCACGGCGCCCCACCGCAGGACGCCCCGGCCGGCGAGCCGGAGGAGCAGGCGGCGGCGTGACTCAGGGGGCGGGTGCGTGCTCGGCGGGGGCGGCGACCGGGCTGCCCAGCACCCGGTCCAGTACCAGGCGCAGCGTCCGTGCCGGGTCGCCCTCGGGCGGCCCGGCGGCGCGCCAGGCGATGAAGCCGTCCGGGCGCACCAGCACCGCGCCGGCCGCGGACACCTGGTAGGTGACCGCCCACCGTTCGTCCACATCGGACAGCTGGGTGCCGATCCGGTAGGTGGCCACCTTCGCGCCCGGGTCGCCGGCGATGCGCTGCCCGCCGTCCTGCCACCCGTCCGCCCCGGGCCCGGCGAGCAGCACGAACTCGCGGCCGAACAGGTCCAGCGCGGAGATCTCCTCGCCGGAGAGCTCCAGGCGCAGGTGCGGGGCGCGCGTGCCGGGCCGGGAGGTCAGCAGGTGGACGTGCTCGAACAGCTCGCCGTCGTCGGGCTCCTCGGCGACGACCGCGGCGGAGCGGTACCGGTAGCCGAACATGACCGTGTTGTCCAGCATCGGCTCCCGGTCCGGCAGCGCCACGTCGACCTTGAACCAGGACCGCATGCGCAGCAACGACTCCTCGCTGGTCGCCTCGGCCACCGGCCGGCGCTCGGCCTCGTAGGTGTCCAGCAGCGCGGGGCCGGCGTGGCCGCGCAGCACGGCGGCGAGCTTCCAGGCCAGGTTGTGCGCGCCCTGGATGCCGTTGTTGCCGCCGAACCCGCCGGTCGGGGGCATCACGTGCGCGGCGTCGCCGGCCAGGAACACCCGGCCGCGCGAGAACCGGTCGGCCATCAGCGCGGCCGGCCGCCACGGCAGCACGTCGGTGACGGTGGCGGCCAGGTCGGGGCGGCCGGTCGCGGTGTGGATCAGCTCGAGGCAGCGTTGCTGGGTGAAGTCCTCCACCCGCTCGCCCTCCTGCGGCCGGTAGGCCACGCTCATCAGCCACGGGCCGTTCTCGCGCGGCCCGATGGTGCCGTTGATGTCGGAGACCAGGCACGCGGTGAGCTTGCGGCCCTGCAGCGTGGGCTCCAGGTCGCAGGTGAACATCACGTTCAGCCGGTGCTCCAGCACGCCGGGCCCGGTCTGGGAGATGCCCAGCGCCTCGCGCACCGGGCTGCGCATGCCGTCCGCGGCCACCAGATACCTCGCGTGCACGATCCGCTCGGTGCCGTCGGCGAGGTGCCGCGCGACCGCCCGGATGCCGTCCTCGTCCTGGGCGAACTCGGCCAGCTCGGTGTCGAACCGGATGTCCGCGCCGAGCGCGGCGGCCCGGTCGCCGAGGATCGGCTCCAGCACGTCCTGGTCGCAGGTGGTGTAGACGCACGGGCTGAGCCGGTCGGCGCCGTCGGACCAGGGCAGCACCGCGTCCATCCAGCGCACGTCCGGGTCGGCGAGGTTGCGCGCCCGGGCCACCGACCCGGTGCGGTGCTGCTCGCCCGCGGTGTCGTGGATGGCGTCCTCGATTCCGGCCTGCCGGTACAACTCCATCGTCCGGGCGGAAAGCCCGCGAAATCCGGGATGGCTGGAAGGTCCGGGTTTCTTCTCGATCACCACGCACGGAACTCCGTGACGGGACAGGAACAGGGCGGTCGACATGCCGACCGAACTGCCCCCCGATATCAGTACCTGCGTCGTCTCCTCCACGAGTGCCCATACTCGTGGTGCGCAATCGGCGGCGCAAGAAGTGACATGTGCGGCGGCATCCAGTATGGCGCGGCCGTGTACGGATGAGTTCCGCCGCCGTGAACAGTCCCAGCGCGGCCGGGACTGCAGGCTCATGACCGGGGGAACCCGCCGGGCGAGACTGGTCGCATGGCTGTACACACGACGTCGAGCCCCGAGGTGTTCGCCGAGGCGGCCGGGGACTGGCTCAAGCAGAACCCGGCGCGGAACAACGTGCTCCTCGTGCACGCCCTCGACCCGAACGGGGTGCCACCGGGGCAGGGCGACCCGGTGTTCGCCTGGGTCACCGACTCCGCCGGC
The DNA here is from genome assembly GCA_963727495.1 of uncultured Actinomycetota bacterium. GTDB lineage: Bacteria > Actinomycetota > Actinomycetes > Mycobacteriales > Pseudonocardiaceae > Actinophytocola. Next base: position 1,291,756 of record CAVSGQ010000006.1, read on the forward strand.
GCGGTGGTCGGCGCCGGCTTCGACCGGCTGCCCTACCGGATGCCGCTGTCGGAGATGCCGGCCGAGGCCGCCCGCGAGCTCGCCGAGCACCTGGTCACCGAGCTGCCGGGGCTGGAGGGTGTCGCCGGTCCGGCCGACACGGCCAAGGAGTTCGCCGCCCGGTGGGCCGAGCTGACCGGCAAGGACGCGCACCGTGAACGCGACCAGTGGCTGATGGTCTGCACCGAGACGACCCGGCCGGACGGCGCGGCGGGCGGAGCCCGGATGTCCACTGAGGACGATCTGGACACGGTCGGCGAGTGGTTCATGGCCGGCATGCGCGACAGCGGGCTGCCGCCCGAGCAGATCGCGCAGCGCGCCCGGCAGCTGGCCGGCGGGCAGATCGCCGGCCGGCGGCAGATCGTCTGGGAGGACGAGGACGGCGTCCCGGTCGGCGCGGCCGGCTGGGGGCTGGAGATCGCCGGCGTGGTGCGCCCGGCCGGCGTGTTCGTCGACCCGGAGCGCCGCTCCGGCGGCTACGCGACGCTGCTGCTCGGCGAGGTGACCGCCCGGGCGCTGGAGGGCGGCGCGCAGGCCTGCGTGTGCACGCATTTCCTGAAGTACGAGTCGATGTTGGCCGTGGTGGAGAAGGTGGGATACCGGAAGCTGGCCGATTTCACCGAATACCGCTTCGAGTGACGAGAGAAAGGTATCGATTCGCCATGACCAGTTCCATTCCGCGCTTTCCCGACCTGGCCGGCAAGGTCGCCGTCATCACCGGCGGTTCCGGCGAGATCGGCGCGCAGACCGGCCGGTTCTTCGCGGCCAACGGGATGAAGGTCGTCGTCAGCGGGCGGGACAAGGACGCGCTCGAGGCCGTCGTCTCGAGCATCCGCGCGGACGGCGGCGAGGCGATCGGCGTGCCCGCGGACTGCCTGGACAGCGGTGCGCTCGACGGGCTGCGCGAGGCCACCGAGACGGAGTTCGGCCCGGTCGACGTGCTGTGCGCCTACGCCGGCGGCGACCCGGGCCCGCGGCCGCTGGACCAGGTGTCCGAGGCGGACTGGCGGGAGACCATCGACGGCAACCTCACCGCCACGTTCCTCACCCTCAAGGCGTTCCTGCCGGGCATGATCGAGCGCGAGTCGGGCTCGATCATCACGATGTCGTCGGCCGCGGGCCGGCTGCCGGGCTGGTCGGCCTACGCCTACGCGACCGCGAAGGCCGGCATCCTGATGCTGACCCGCCGCGTCGCGCAGGACGTCGGCAAGTTCAACGTGCGGGTGAACGCGCTGGCCCCGTCGGCGATCCTGACCAAGAAGCAGGAGGCCAAGTTCCCCGCGGCCATCCGCGACAAGGTGGTCGAGGACCACTTCGTGATCGGCCGCTGGGGCACCCCCGCCGACTGCGCGAACGCCGCGCTGTTCCTCGCCTCGGACGCCTCGTCCTGGATCACCGGCGAGACCACGGACATCGCCGGCGGCAAGGTCATGATCTGACCCCGCGGGTCAGGCGGTGGGCGGTTCGGGGAGCAGGACCAGGCGGCGGCCGTGCAGGTCGCCGGCCTCCATCCGGCGGTGCGCGTCGGCCGCGGCGCGCAGCGGTGCGGTCTCGACCGCGCGCGGGCGCAGCAGGCCGGCGGCGAGCAGGCGGTTGACGGCCCGGGCGGCCTCCGCGAGCTCGGCGGAGGTGGCGCGGGAGATGACGAAGCCGACGACCGAACCGTCCTTCATGTACAGCGGCCCGACCGGCAGCTCCGGCCGGGCCGCCGCGCCGGCGAGCAGCACGATCCGGCCGCGGAAGGCGAGCAGCTCGACCGCGGCGGCCAGGTCGTTCACCCCGGCCGTGTCCAGGTGCAGGTCGACGCCGCCGGGGCAGGCCGCGGCGATCCGCCCGGTCAGGCCGGGGTCGCGGTAGTCGAACACCTCCGCCGCGCCCAGCGAGCGGCAGTACTCGGCGTCGCGCGGCGCCGCGGTGGCGATCACCCGCGCGCCCGCGTCGGCGGCCAGCACCACCAGGGCCGCGCCGACGTTGCCGGCCGCGCCCGCGACCAGCACGGTCTCGCCGGGCCGCAACCGCCCGTGCCGGAACAGGGCCAGGTGCGCGGTGCCCGCCGGGTGCACCGTGGCCACCGCGCCGATCGGGTCCACTCCGGACGGCAGGGGGTAGAGCCGGTCGGCCGGCACCACCGCCTGCTCGGCCGCCGCGCCCTGCCGGCCGCCGTGGCCGAGGCTGTTGCTCCACACGAGATCGCCGGCGGCGAACCCGCTCGCGCCGGGCCCGGCCGCGGCCACCGTGCCGACCAGGTCGCGGCCGATGACGAACGGGAAGGGCAGCGCGGTGCGGAACCGCCCCGACCGGACGAACGTGTCGACCGGGTTGACCGTGGTGGCCGTGACGTCGACCAGCACGTCGGTGGGGCCGGGGACCGGCGCCGGCAGCTCGCCGTAGGTGATCTCGCCGGGTGGGCCGAGTCGCTCGATGAACGCTGCTCGCATGATGCCGAATTGTTCCAAATCGATGCTCGAAACGCACTCGGGGAATGGTCGACGTTTCGCCGGTGACCTGACAGACCCGAGGAGTTTCCGTTGACCGTCACGCAATTGTTCCGGAGCATTTTTGCCATGGCCGAGACAAGCAACGGAAATGGACCGCTGTTCCAGGTCCGGGTGAGCGTGGACATTTCGGCGCCGCCGGAGCGGGTCTACGGCGTGGTGACCGACCTGCCGCGCAGCGGCGAGTGGAGCGAGGAGTGCACCGGCGGGCAGTGGGTGTCCGGCACGCCGGCGACGGTGGGCGCGGTCTTCCGCGGCGAGAACCACCGCGGCGAGGACGTCGTCGCCTGGGCCCCGGTCGTGCGCGGCACCTGGACCACCTTCGCCGAGGTCGTCGAGGCCGAGCCGGCCCGCACGTTCAGCTGGTCGATGCGCGACTCGGCGGGCGAGCGGCAGGACAGCGTCTGGTCGTTCGACGTCGAGCCGTCGCCCGGGGGCAGCGTGCTCACCCACCGCTTCCGGATGGGCCGGGCCACCGAGGGCATCCGCGGCATCACCGCGGACATGGACGAGACGCTGCGCAAGCAGTTCTTCGCCGACTGGGGGGCGAAGCTCGAGAAGGACCTCGCGGCGACGCTCGAGCGGATCAGGACCGTCGTCGAACACGCATGAGACCGGGCGGGATGGACGGATGTTTCTGCAGCGCATAGGAAATCGTGGGATCCGGCTCGGCCGCATGTTCGAGCGGGCCGCGGCCAGGCACCCGGACAACGTCGTCACCCTGGACCACGACCTCGACATCGCGCCGGAGATCGGCCGCCGCACCACCGTCGCGCGGCTGGCCGAGCTGGTCGCCGACGTCGCGTCCCGGCTGTGGGCGGCGAACGTCCGGCCGGGCGAGCGGGTGGTGGTCTACAAGTCCGACGGCTTCGACATCACGCTGCTCGCGTGCGCGGTGGCGCGCATCGGCGCGGTCCCGGTGCTGCTGTCGCCCAAGCTGGACGGCGCGACGGTCGCCCGGCTGGTGCGCCGCGCCGAGCGCCCGCACCTGGTCACCGACGGGGCAAAGCTCGCCGGCGAGCTGCCGCGCTCGGTGTTCGAGCTCGCCTCGTCGGTGCTGCTGACCTCCGGGCGCCACGAGAAGGCCGTGCCGCTGGCGTCGTTCACCCGCGCGCCGCGGGTCGCCCCGGTCACCCTGTCGCCGGACCACCCGACGCTGGTCACGCACACCTCCGGCACCACCGGCGTCCCGAAGCTGGCCGTGCACACCGGACGGACGCTGCAGGCGCGCTACCGCCCGCAGGCCAGCGTCGTGCGGCCGATCCTGCCGCGGCGGGAGACGATCGCGATCCACGTGTCGTTCGTGCACTCCCGGCTGTTCACCGCGCTCGCCATCTCGCTCTACCGCGGGTTTCCGATCATCGTGCTCGCCGACTCCGACCCGGCGCACGCGGCCGACCTGTTCGCCGAGCAGCGGCCCGGCATCCTCGAGGCGCACCCCAACTCCTTCATGTCCTGGGAGGAGCTGGCCGACGACCCGCGCGAGCCGCTGGCCAACGTGAAGCTGTTCTCCAGCACCTTCGACGCGATCCACCCGCGGACCGTGCAACGGCTGCTGCGTGCCTCGCGGCGGCGGCTGCCGCTGTGGGGCCAGCTGTACGGGCAGAGCGAGATCGGCCCGACCGTGGTCCGCGCCTTCACCCGGCGGCGCGCCCCGGACGCGGACGGCCGCTGCGTCGGGATGCCGTTCCTCGGCATGACCCAGGCCCGGGTGGTCAGCCGCGGCGGGCGGCCGCCGTCGAAGGAGAACCCCGGCTTCATCGAGATCCGCAGCGACGGCCGGATCGTCACCTACCTCGGCGAGGACGAGCGGTACCGCAAGCAGGTCGACGACGGCTGGTGGCGCATGGGCGACGTCGGGTACCGCACCCGGTGGGGCTGCGTGCACCTGCTGGACCGCGAGGTCGACCTGATCCCCGGCTTCGGCAGCACGCTGGCCGCCGAGGACACCCTGTTCACCGAGCTGGACGAGCTCACCGAGGCCATCATCATCCCCGGCCCGGACGGGCTGGCGGTGCCCGTGGTGTGCACGAAGGACGACGTGCCGATCGACCCGGCCCGGTGGCGTGCCGCGGCAGCGTCGCTGCCGCCCATGGCCGAGCCCGTGCGGCTGCGCCTGGACGAGCTGCCGCAGACCGCCACCACCAAGATCAAGCGCCTCGAGCTGGCCAGGAGGTTGGGCGGCTCCCGGGACCGGGCCGCATGAGCGAGCCCGCGAGCGCCTTCCAGGTCGGCATCGTCGGGGCCGGCCCGCGCGGGCTGTCCGTGCTGGAGCGGCTGTGCGCCAACGAGCGGGCCGCGCCGGCACACGAGGCGATCACCGTGCACGTGGTCGACCCGGCCGCGCCCGGCGCGGGCTCGGTGTGGCGCACCGACCAGTCCCGGTTCCTGCTGATGAACACGGTCGCCTCGCAGATCACCGTCTACACCGACGACAGCGCGCGCATCGAGGGCCCGATCGAGCCGGGGCCGACGCTGTGGGAGTGGGCGGCCGGCCTGGAGCCGGGCGAGCACGACGGCGCCACCGTGGCCGAGGCCCGCGCGCTCGGCCCGAACTCCTACCCGACCCGCGCCTTCTACGGCGCCTACCTGCGGGACAGCTTCCGCCGGGTGATCGACCGCGCGCCCGCCCACGTCACCGTCGTCGCGCACCGCTCGCACGCGGTCGCGATGGCCGACGCGCACGGCGTGCCCGGCGGACCGCAGGGGATCCGGCTCGCCAACGGCACCCGGCTCAACGAGCTGGACTCGATCGTGCTCGCCCAGGGGCACGTGTCCGCCCGGCTCACCCCGCGGCAGGAGCGCACCGCGAGCCTCGCGCGGATCCACCACCTCACCTACCTGACGCCGGCCAACCCGGCCGAGGTGGACCTGTCCGGCATCGAGCCGGGCGAGCCGGTGCTGCTGCGCGGGCTCGGGCTGAACTTCTTCGACTACATGGCGCTGTTCACCGCGGGGCGCGGCGGCCGCTTCGAACGGCGCGGCGCGGCGCTGGCCTACCACCCGTCCGGCCGCGAGCCGAAGCTGTACGCGAGCTCGCGGCGCGGCGTGCCGTACCACGCCCGCGGCGAGAACGAGAAGGGCGCGTTCGGCCGGTACCTGCCCCGGCTGCTCACCCCGCAGCGGGTCGCCGGGCTGCGCGAGCGCGCCGCGGCCGGGCGGCCGGTGCGCTTCTCGGCCGACCTGTGGCCGCTGATCTCGCGCGAGGTGGAGAGCGTCTACTACGAGACGCTGCTGGAGGCGGACGGCCGGGGCGCGGAGCGCGCCGCGTTCGTGGAGAAGTACCTCGCCGAGCCGCTCGACGCGGACCCCGGTCCGCTGCTGGACGCCTACCGGATCGAGCCGGCGCGGCGCTGGGACTGGGAGCTGGTCGCCCGGCCGCACCGCGGCCGGACCTTCGCCGACCGCGCGGAGTTCCGCGCCTGGCTGCTCGGCTACCTCGCCGCCGACGTGGCGCACGCGCGGGCGGGCAACGTGCGCGGCCCGCTGAAGGCCGCCCTGGACGTGCTGCGCGACCTGCGCAACGAGGTGCGGCTCGCGGTCGACCACGGCGGGCTGGAGGGCAACTCGCATCGCGACGACCTGGAGGGCTGGTACACGCCGCTCAACGCCTACCTGTCGATCGGCCCGCCGGCATCGCGGATCGAGGAGATGATCGCGCTGATCGAGGCCGGCGTGCTGGAGCTGACCGGTCCCGGCACGCAGATCCGGATCAACACCGCCGAGCCCACCTTCGTCGCCGCGTCCACCGAGGTGCCCGGGCCGCCGGTGCGGTCGAGGGTGCTGATCGAGGCGCGGCTGCCCGAGCCCGACCTGCGCCGGACCGTCGACCCGCTGCTGCGCCACCTGATCGACACCGACCAGGCCGCGCCGTACCGGATCGCCGGGTCGAACGGCACGGTCTACGAGACCGGCGGGCTCGCGGTGACCGAGCGGCCCTACCGGCTGCTGGACGCGCAGGGCCGGCCGCACCCGCGCCGGTTCGCCTACGGCGTGCCGACCGAGGCGGTGCACTGGGCGACCGCGGCGGGCATCCGGCCGGGCGTGGACTCGGTGACGCTCGCCGACTCGGACGCGATCGCGCGCGCCGCGCTCGCGCTGCCGCCGGTGACCCGGGTGCCGTTCGAGGTGCGCCCGTCGGCGACCGAGACCGACCTCGAGACCGACCTGACCGGGGTGATCGTGTGACGGGCACCGACGTGGGCCTGCTGTCCCCGGTGCGCGCCGGCACCCCGGCCGAGGCCGCGACGAGCGACCACGCGTGGCTGCAGGCGATGCTCGACGCCGAGGCCGCGCTCGCCCGGGCCCAGGCCAAGCTCGGCACCGTGCCACCGGCCGCCGCCGCGGCGATCACCGCCGCCGCCCGGGCGGAGCGCCTCGACCTCGAGGCGGTCGCGGTGGGGGCGCGGGAGACGGCGAACCCGGTGGTCGGGCTGGTCCAGGCGTTCACCCGGGTGGTGCCGCCGGACGCCCGCGAGTACGTGCACCGGGGGTCCACCAGCCAGGACATCCTGGACACCGGCGCGATGCTGGTGTGCGCCCGGACGCTGCGGATCCTGCGCGCCGACCTGGTCGCCGCGGCCGGGTCGCTCGGCGTGCTCGCGGCCGAGCACCGGGACACGCCGATGGCCGGCCGCACGCTCGCGCTGCACGCGGTGCCCACGACGTTCGGCCTCAAGGCGGCCGGCTGGCGCCAGCTGCTGCTCGAGGCGCTCGTCCGGGTCGACGCGCTGCTCGGCCGCGGCCTGCCGGTGTCCCTCGGCGGGGCGGCCGGCACGCTCGCCGGCTACCTGGAGTACGCCCGCCTCGACACCGGCGCCGCGCCCGCCGGCTACCTCGCCGACCTGGTCGACGCGTTCGCCGTGGAGACCGGGCTGGCCCGCCCGGTGCTGCCCTGGCACGCGCTGCGCACCCCGGTCGCCGACCTGGCCGCCGCGCTCGCGTTCACCGCGGGCGCGCTCGGCAAGCTCGCGGTCGACGTGCAGTCGCTGGCCCGCACCGAGGTCGGCGAGGTGGCCGAGCCCGCGGTGGCCGGCCGGGGCGCCTCGTCGGCCATGCCGCACAAGCGCAACCCGGTGCTGGCCACCATGATCCGCTCCGCGGCGCTGCAGGTTCCGGTGCTCGCGGCGGGCCTGACCCAGTGCATGCTCGGCGAGGACGAGCGCTCCGCGGGCGGCTGGCACGCCGAGTGGCAGCTGCTGCGCGAGTGCCTGCGGCTGGCCGGCGGCGCCGCGCACACCGCCGTCGAGCTGACCGCCGGCCTGGCGGTACACCCGGACCGGATGCGCGCGAACCTGGACCTCACCGGCGGGCAGGTGGTCACCGAGCGGATCGCGGCGGTGCTGGCACCGCACACCGGCAAGGCCGAGGCCAGGCGGCTGCTCACCGAGGCGGCCGGCACGGCGGAGCGCACCGGCCGCCCGCTGGCCGACGTGCTGGCGGAGTCGCTGGCCGAGCACGTTCCCGGCCGGTTCTCCCGCGACGAGCTGGCCGGCCTGTGCGACCCCACCGCCTACACCGGCGGTGCGGGGCTGCTGGTGGACCGCGCGCTGACCTGGGACCAGACGGTCCGACGGATCACGAATCGCGCGGCCGGGGATCCGTCGGACACGCTCTAGGCAGGCGGGATGTTGTGGTTGACCCGGAACAGGTTGGCCGGGTCGTAGGCCGCCTTGATCTCGCGCAGGCGCCGGTGGTCGGCGGGCTCGTAGGCGGCCGCGACCTCGCGGGGGTCGGTGTCGTCGCGGCCGAGGAAGCACACGAACGGGCCGCCGACCCGCCACGGCGCGAGCGCGGCCAGCAGGTCGGCCTGGCAGGCGCGGACCGCGGCCGCCGCGTCGGGCACCGCCATGCCCGCGGTGAACAGGCTGAACGCGGCGTCGCGGTGCCCGACCGCGCTCGGCCGGGCCGGCGGGCCGGCCAGGGCGCCGCCGAGGTGGCGCAGCTCCACCACGGTGACCGGCGCGTCCGCGGCCGGGCCCACGCGGTCGAGCAGGACCTCGATCGTCTCCGGTTCGAGGGTGCGGAGCAGCCCGGAGCGGTCCGCCACCGGGGCCGGGTCGGTCGGGTCCTGGTGGATGCGTGCCACGTCCGTGTAGGGCATCTCGCCGACGTCGTCGACCAGCGCGGGCGCCACCTCCCGCAGCGGGCGCACCAGGCGCTCGCCGTCCGCGGCGGAGCCGGTGTAGGCGATCCGCAGGTGCACCACGAACTTCCCGCGCAGCGGCTCGGGGATCTGCTCGAACGGCGGCAGCCGCAGCAGCGCGACCGACGAGCCCATCTCGTCGGGCACGGACGACGTCCACTCGCGGTAGGCGGCCAGCAGGTCGGCCGCCGCCTCGCCGGGGAAGAAGATCCCGCCGCCGTAGAGCCTGGTCACCGGCACCAGGTCGGTGACCAGCGCGGTGACCACGCCGAAGTTGCCCTTGCCGCCGCGGCTCGCCCAGAACAGGTCCGGATGCCGCTCGGGGCCGGCGGTGACGATCTCCCCGGCCGCGGTCACCACCTCCAGCTCGCGCACGTGGTCGGCCGCGTAGCCGTAGCGCCGCCCGAGCGGGCCGAGCCCGCCGCCGAGGGTGTAGCCGACCGTGCCGACCACCGGTGACGCGCCGTTGAGCGGCGCCAGCCCGGCGGCCGCGGCAGCGGCGACCAGCTCCCCGGAGCGCACGCCGGCCTCGACGCGCGCGGTGCCGGCGGCCGCGTCCACCCGCACGCCGCGCAGCTCGCGGGTGCTGACCAGCACCGCGTCGTCGGCCGGCGCGGCGAGCCCGTGGCCGGTGGACTGCACCGCGACCGGCAGCGACCGCGCCGCGGCGAACCGCACCGCCGCCGCCACGTCGGCCGCCGACCGCGCGCCGACGACCACCGCCGGGCGCTGCGTGGTCACCGTGTTGAACAGGTCCGCGGCCACCTCGTAGCCGCGTTCCCCGGGCAGTGCCACGGCACCCTCGACGGCGGCGGCGAGCCCGGCGACGGCGTCGGGCCAGGAGTGCGATGCGCTCATCCCGCCAACCTAGTGTCCCGCGCCGGAAATCTGGCAACTAATTCGCTGGCCCAAGTCCCTGCTGGCGGCGTTGCCGATCCGCCCAAGTACGGCCCAGTACGAGGGCGAATCGGCGTCTTGCCAGCAGAAACCTGGATCCACCGACTTAATCACCGAATTTCCGGCGCGGGACACTAGTGTCCCGTGTCCGAGGAACGTTTGCGGTTGCCGGCGCCCAGATCGCCCCTGGCGGCGTTGTCGCGAAACCCGAATACAACCCGGTATGAGGGATTCGCTCCGCCTGGCCAGGAACGATCTGGATCACCGGCAACCGCCAAACAACCTCGAACACGAGACACTAGCGCCACGTCAAGCAACGTTCAGCACGTTTCTCGGCGGCCCAGGCGCCCGCCGGCGGCGTTGCCGGAAAGCCCGAGTACAACCCGGTACGAGGACTTCCCGGCGCCTTGCCGGCGACCACCTGGACCACCGATAACCGCACCAACGTTACTTGACGCGGCACTGCGCCGAGCGCTCCCCGGCGTTGCCCGGTTCACGCCACGCCTTCGAGCGTGTCACGAGCGGTCGCGGGGACCATGGGCACATGCCGCTCCGGACAGACGCAGCCGACGCCGCGGTCGGTGAGCTCGGCGCGGTGCTGTTCGCGTCGCTGCGCCGGACCGACCAGCGCGCCCGCGGCGTCGCCTACCTGCGCGGGCTGCTGCGCGCGGAGGGGCGCAAGTCGATCCGCGGCATCGCCGCGGCGGCCGGGGAGGCGGCGAACGAGCAGCGCCTGCACCACTTCGTCAGTGAGTCCACATGGGACTGGATGCCGGTGCGCCGGGCGCTCGCCGGCCACCTCGCCGAACGGCGGCCGCCGCTGGCCTGGGTGCTGCGCCCGCTGCTGATCCCCCGGGCGGGCAGCCACTCCGTCGGCGTCGGCCGGCACTTCGAGGCCCGGCGCGGCCACACCACCACGGCGCAGCGGGCGGTCGGCGTGTGGGCGGCGGACGACGAGTCGAGCTACCCGGTGCACTGGGGGCTGCACCTGTCCGCCGAGTGGCTCGCCGACCCCGACCGCCGCCGCCGGATGTCCATCCCGGACGGCCTGCGCGCCGAGTCGTTCGGCGCCGCCGGGGTCAGCGCGCTGCTGGAGGCGGCCGGGTGGCCCGAGTCGCCGGACCGGCCGGTCGTGCTCGACGCGCGGTACCTCGACCTGGCCGGGGCCGTCCGCAGGCTGCGCGCGGCTCGGGTGCCGTTCCTGGCCAGGGTCGCCGCACACACCCCCGTCCGCGTCACCCGGCCAGGGCACGGCGCCGACCCGGTGCCGGCCGCCGCGGTGCTGGTGGCCGCACAGCACCGGCGCCGGCCGGTCTCCTGGACCGGGCCGGACACCGTGACCACGACCCGGCTGGCCGCCGCCGCGCGGGTCCGCCTCGACGCCGCGGCCGACCTGCTGCTGCTCGGCACCGCCGAGCTCGGCGGGCCGTGGCCGGGTGAGGTGTGGCTGACCGACCTGGCCGCCGCCCGTCCCGCGGACCTGGTGCGGCTGACCGGGCTGGTGGACCGGGTGGAGCGCGACCGCGCGGACATCGCCGAGCGGGTCGGCATCCGGGACTTCGCCGGCCGCTCCTACGGCGGCTGGCACCGGCACATCACGCTCGCCTCCGCGGCCCACGGCCTGGTCGTGTCGACCGCGCCCGTGCGCCGGGCCCGGCACGCGGGCTGACCGGCGCGGCCGCTACGCCGCGCCCGGCGCGCGCCGGCCGGTGCGGGCGAGGGCGACCGCCAGCAGCACGCCCACCACCGCGAGCGCGATGCCGCCGGCGAACGCGGCCGCGTTGCCGGACACCAGCGCGTCGTTCCCGCCCGCCCCGGCGGCGCGCACCGACGCGGAGCGGCTGACCGCGATCGTGCTGAACACCGCGATCCCGATCACGCCACCCACCTGCAGCGTGGTGTTCACCAGCCCGGACGCGGCCCCGGCGGCCGGACCGTCCACACCGGACGTGCACACCACGTACCCGGCGACGATCCCCGCGCCCGCGCCGAAGCTCCACACCATGCCGGGCAGCATGAACGCGGTGACGATGCTCCCGTCGGTGCTCAGCACCGAGGTCCACCACAGCAGCCCCAGCCCCAGCACGGCCAGCGCCCCGGCCAGCGCCATCGGCGGCGAGACCCGGCCGAGCACCCGCGGCAGCGACTGCGAGCCGGCGAACAGCGCCACGCAGATCGGCAGCGTCGTCACGGAGGCCTGCACCGGGCTGAACCCGCGGTCCTGCTGCAGGTGCAGGGTCAGCACCATGAAGATGCCGAACATGAGCGCGCCGACCATCAGGTTGGCCAGGTTGCCCAGCACCACGTTCGGCAGCCGGAACAGCTCGCGCGGCACCAGCGGCGCGGCGGCCGTGCGCTGCCGCACCGCGAACAGCGCGAGCAGCACCACCGCGGCGCCGAAGCCGGCCAGCGTCGGCGCGGTGAGCCAGCCCGCGTCGCCGCCGTGCATCACCGCGTAGATCAGCGCGCACATGCCGGCGGTGGCGGTGACCGAGCCGAGCAGGTCCATCCCGCCCGCCGCGCGGGCCGGCAGCGCCGGCACCAGGCGCAGCGTGAGCACCAGCAGCACGACCGCGATCGGCGCGTTGAACAGGAACACCCACTGCCAGCCGACCGCGGTGAGCGGGCCGCCGGACGCGGTGCCGAGCACCCCGGCCACCGAGCCGACGCTCGCGAAGATCGACAGGCCCTTGTTGCGGTCGCGCTGGTCGGTGAACAGCCCGAGCACCAGCGCCATCGCCGCCGGGCAGGCCACCGCCGCGGACAGTCCCTGGCCGGCGCGCGCGGCGACCAGCTGCCAGGGCTCGGTGGACAGCGCGCACAGCGTCGAGGTGGCGGTCAGCGCCAGCAACCCGCCGGCCAGCACCCGCCGGTAGCCGAACACGTCCGCCGCGCGCCCGCCGAGCAGCAGGAACCCGCCGAAGGTCAGCCCGTAGGCGTTGAGCACCCAGGCCAGCCCGCTGCGCGAGAACCCGATCGAGTCCTCGATGGAGGGCAGCGCGACCAGCACCACGCTGACGTCGAGCACCAGCAGGAACTGGGCGCCCGCGAGCACGGCGAAGGCCGGCCACGGGCTGCGGGCGGCCCGGCCGGCCGCGTCCCGGCCGAGTTCGGTGGCGGTCATCACGACTCCTTACTCGTTGCAACCGGCAGCACTTCATCGTCTCGTGAACTCGGGCCGCGTGCTCGAGAACGGCTCGAGCGCGGGTGGAGTCAGCGGCCGGTGACCAGGTCCAGCACCGCGGTCCAGTCCTCCGGTGCGGCATCGCCCCGCCAGGCCACGTGCTGGTCGGGCCGCACCAGCACCAGCGCGCGCTCCCACGCCGCGCGCACCGCCGGGTCGTCGACGGCCAGGTGCGTCATCGGGACTCCGCGGCGCACCGCCTCCTTGACGGCCACCGCGCCCGCGTCCGTGCCGGACGTGTCCACCAGCGTGAAGCCGGTGCCGAACCGGTCGAACAGCGCGCCGCCGGCCGTGCGCAGCGACGGCGGGCGCCCGCCCGGCCAGGTCGTCGGCACGATCCGCCGCCACTCCCAGGGCGGCTGCGGGCCCGGCTCGTGGGCGACCACCGGGGAGGCGGTGTAGCGGTAGCCGAAGTGGATGCCGATGTTGTCCACCTGCGCGGTCTCCTGCGCGAGGAACCCGGCCAGGTGCGCGGCCGACGCGCCGTCCGCGGACAGCTGCGCGAAGCGGCGCGCCACCTCCAGCATGTTCGCGCACATCTCCCGGTTGAACAGCGCCACCGGGCGGCGCTCGGCCTGGTAGCTGTCCAGCAGCGCCGGGCCGCCCCAGCCGCGCAGCACCGCGGCGAGCTTCCAGCCGAGGTCGACGGCGTCGGCGATGCCGGTGTTCGCGCCGTGCCCGCCGAACGGGTAGTACTGGTGGGCCGCGTCGCCGGCGAGGAACACCGAGCCGGACCGGTAGGCCTGCGCCACCGCGAGCGCGCCCTGCCACGAGCTGACCGCGAGCACCTCGTCGATCGCCAGGTCCACCCGCAGCCGCTCGCGCAGCCGCGCCACCGGGTCGTCCACCTCGGACGGATCGGTGTCGACCTGGAAGGACGCGGTCCACGCGTCCCGCTCGTCGCGCGACACCAGCGTCACGCCGGTGGAGCTGGTGGTGACGAACGCCCGGCCGTGCGCGCGCAGCGCCGGGTCGGTCGAGCGGAAGTACACCGAGCAGCGCCGGGTGGGCGGCGCGGTCACCGGCATCGCCACGTCCAGCGCGCGGCGCACCGTGCTGCCGGCGCCGTCGCAGCCGGCCAGGAAGCGCGCCTCCAGCCGCCGCTCGGCGCCGGTGGCCTCCTCCCGGACGGTGGCGGCGACCACGCCGCCGGACTGCTCGACCCCGGTGCACCGCCAGCCCTCGCGCAGGTCCACCAGCGGGTGCCGGCGCAGCGTCGCGCGCAGCATGTCCTCCAGCACCGAGCCGGGGATGCGCTGGTAGGGCTCGAGCGGCGCGGACCCGTCGGTGACCCCGGCCGCGCGCGCGGCGAGCCCGGCGGGCGAGCCGTACTCCCAGACCGCGATCGGCGGCCGGTCGAGCCCGGCGGTCCACACGAAGTCGGCGCCGTGCTCCTGGCCGACGCCGACCTCCCGCACCCGGTCCGCCAGGCCGAGCCGGCGCAGCAGCTCCATCGTGCGGCCGTTGAGGAAGTCCATCTTGGGGAACAGCGGGGCCGCGTGCGAGCGTTCGACCACCGTGCTCGGCACGCCGTGGCGGGCGAGCTCGAGGGCGAGGACCGCGCCGACCGGGCCGGCGCCGACGATGAGCACTGTCACACCGACCACGGTCGCCGCTCGCCGTCCCACCGTCGTGAGCCGGATGTCCCGGCCCGGGTGGACATCGTGCTCACGACGGCGGGACCGGCCCCGCCGATGCTGGGTTCCGTGGTTGTATTGGTGCAGAAGTACGGCGGCAGCTCTCTGTCCACGATGGACAAGCTGCGCGCCGTGGCGCGCCGGGTGGCGACCGAGCACCTGGCCGGGCGGCCGACCCTGGTGGTCGTGTCGGCCCGCGGCGACACCACCGACGAGCTGCTGCGGTTGGCCCGCGACATCGGCGACCTGCCGGAGACCCCGGCGACCGCGCGGGAGATCGACCACCTGCTGGTCACCGGCGAGTGCGCGTCCGCCGCGCAGCTGGCGATGGCGCTGGGCTGCCTGGACGTGCCGGCGGTGTCGCTGTCCGGGCGGCAGGCCGGCATCCGGGTGACCGGCCGGCACGGCGCAGGCGTCATCGACACCATCGACACCACCCGCATCACCGGGCTGCTGGCCGCCGGCAACGTCGTCGTGGTCGGCGGCTTCCACGGGGTCAACGAGCTCGGCGACATGATCACCCTGGGCCGGGGCGGGTCGGACACCACCGCGGTGGCGCTGGCCGCCGCGGTCGGCGCGCGCGAGTGCGAGATCTACACCGACGTGGACGGCATCTACACCGCCGACCCGCGGATCGTGCCGGCCGCGCGCAAGGTGCCGAACATCGGACCGGACGTGATGGCCGAGATGGCGTTCGCCGGCGCGGGCGTGCTGCACTCGCGGGCGGTGGAGCTGGCCGCGATGAAGCAGGTCGCGGTGCACGTGCGCAGCTCGACCGGTGCCGAGCTGGGCACCGTGGTCGCGCTGGACGAGGGCGGGACGCCGGAGGTGCCGGGGTCCCTGGAGACCAGCAGCCCCGTCCTCGCCGTCACCCACGACCTGGACGTGGCCAGGGTGCTGGTGCGCAGCAACGGGCGGGCCGACCTGGCCGCGGAGGTGCTCGACATCCTCGCCCGCAACTCGGTGCCGGTGGACCTGATCGCGCGGTCCGGCCCGCACGAGGACGAGTTCCGGATGGGCTTCACCGTGCGGCGCAGCGACATCGGCGAGGTGAAGGCGGCGCTGGAGCGGGCGGCTGGCAGCCGCGACGGCGCGGTGCGCGTGGACGAGAACGTGGCGAAGGTGTCGCTGATCGGCATGGGCCTGCTCAGCCGCCCGACCTACGTCGCGCGCATGATCGGCGCACTGTCCACAGTGGACATTCCGACCAGCTGGGTGTTCACCTCGCAGGTCCGGGCATCGGTGACGGTGCCGCGCGACCGGGTCGTCGACGCCGTAAGGCTGCTGCACACCGAGTTTGGCCTGGCGCCCGAGGAGACGGGGATGGCCGCATGACACTGGACGAGCCGCGCGCCTCCCAACCGCACCCAAGGGGAACGGGGCGCAACCCGGCCACGAGTACGCACCCGACCGGAGGGCACCAGACCAACGTGACCAACAGGGTTCATTTCGGGGAGGCGGGACAGTGACGGCCAATCACTTCGCACGGGAGCTGCGGTTCCGCCGGCTGTTCCGCTTCGGCGGGCAGCGGCTGGTGGTGGTCCCGCTCGACCACCCGATCAGCGACGGCCCGGTGATCCGCGGCAAGGCGATGGACAGCCTGATCGGCCAGATGGCGGTCAACGGCGTGGACGCGGTGGTGCTGCACAAGGGCAGCCTGCGCTACGTCTCGCACAAGCGCTTCGCGCACATGTCGCTGATCATCCACCTGAGCGCCAGCACCATGCACGCCGCGGACCCGGACGCCAAGTACCTGGTGAGCCGGGTGGAGGAGTCGCTGCGGCTGGGCGCGGACGCGGTCAGCGTGCACGTCAACCTCGGCTCGCTCGACGAGCGCCGGCAGATCGCCGACCTCGGCGCGGTGTCCGACGTGTGCGACCAGTGGAACGTGCCGCTGATGGCCATGGTCTACCCGCGCGGCCCGCGGATCACCAACCCGCGCGACCCCGACCTGGTGGGCCACGCCGCGACGCTGGCCGCGGACCTCGGCGCGGACATCGTGAAGACGCCGTTCGTCGGCACCGCGGCCGAGATGCGCGACATCACCGAGGCGTGCCCGATCCCGTTGATCGTCGCCGGCGGCCCGGCCAAGGGCACCTCCGACGACGTCCTGTCCTACGTGTCGGAGGCGCTCGACGGCGGCGTGGCGGGTGTCGCCATGGGGCGCAACATCTTCCAGGCCCCGGATCCCGGTCTGATGGCCCGCGAGGTCGCCGACCTGGTGCACGGCGTCCGCCCGGCCGGCGCCGCCGGGACGCTCGAGTCCCTACCCCAGGCCAGTTGAGAAGGAGCGTGTTGTCGTGAAACTGTGTTGGCTGGATCTGCGATCCGTGGGCGCCGCCAAGGCGGCGATCATCGAAGAGGCCGTGCACCAGCGCATCGACGGCGTGGTCAGTGCCGACCTCGCCGACTTCGACGGGCTGCCCCCGACGGTCAAGAAGGTGCTGCTGCTGGCGGGCCGCGAGCTGCCCGGGGACTTCACCGGCGCGGACGTGGTCGTCGTCGGCCAGGAGCACCCGAGCACCGCGGAGCTGTCCATCGACCACCCGGGCGTGGAGTTCGGCAGGTTCGTCGAGATCGTGGACAAGGACACCCTCGACGTGGCGTGCGACGCGGCCGCGAAGGAGCGCTGGAGCGTCCTGCAGTTCCGCGACCCGACCAAGATCCCGCTGGAGATCGTGCTCGCCGCGGCGGACAGCGCGGACGGCAGCAACATCACCGTCGCCGCGGACGTCGAGGAGGCGGAGATCATCTTCGGCGTGCTGGAGCACGGCTCGGACGGCGTGATGCTCGCGCCGGCCGCGGTCGGCGACGCCACCGCGCTCAAGCTGGCCGCCACCGCCGAGCCGGGCAACCTGGAGCTCGTCGAGCTGACCGTCACCGAGACCTCGCACGTGGGCATGGGCGAGCGGGCCTGCGTGGACACCTGCACGCACCTGCGCGAGGACGAGGGCATCCTGGTCGGCTCGCACTCCAAGGGCATGATCCTCTGCGTCAGCGAGACCCACCCGCTGCCCTACATGCCGACCCGGCCGTTCCGGGTGAACGCCGGCGCGATCCACTCCTACACGGTGTCGCAGAACAGCCGCACCAACTACCTGTCGGAGCTCAAGTCGGGCAGCAAGGTGCTCGCCGTGGACATCAAGGGCGACACCCGGGTGGTCACCGTCGGCCGGGTGAAGATCGAGTCGCGGCCGCTGCTGGCCATCGACGCGGTCGCGCCCAACGGCGTGACGGTCAACCTGATCCTGCAGGACGACTGGCACGTGCGGGTGCTCGGCCCGGGCGGCACGGTGCTCAACAGCACCGAGCTCAAGCCCGGCGACAAGGTGCTCGGCTACCTGCCGACCGAGGACCGGCACGTCGGCTACCCGATCGCCGAGTTCTGCCTGGAGAAGTAGCCGGTGATCGTCGACGCGCACGCCAGGCTCGGCCCCACCACGGCCGCCCGCGACCGGCTGCTGTCCATGATGGACGGCTGCGGGATCGGGCGGGCGGTCGTGGTGGCCGGCGGCGTGATCGACCTGGACCGGCTGGCCCGCCAGCTCGCGGAGGGCGGCGGGGTCACCGCGGACGCGGACAACGACGCCGCGCTCGCCGCGCGGGACGCGACCGGCGGGCGGCTGGTGCCGTTCTTCTTCGCCAACCCGCACCGCGACCCCGCCGGCCTACCTCGACCGGGCCGCCGAGTTCCGCGGCGTCGAGATCTCGCCGGCCGTGCACGGCGTGGCGCTCACCGACCCGCGCACCGTCGAGCTGGTCGCGGCGGCGGCGTCGGCCGGGCACCCCGTCTACACGGTGTGCCTGTACCGGCCCGGCGACACGGTCGCCGACCTCGTCGCGCTGGCCGGGAAGTTCCCGGACACCACGTTCATCCTCGGGCACCTGCGGCGTCGACCTGATCGACACCTACGCGATCGACCTGGTGTCCGATGTGGACAACATCCTGGTGGAGACCTCCGGCGGGTACACGGTGCTGCTGCGGATCGCCTACGAGCGGCTCGGGCCGTCCCGGCTGCTGTTCGGCAGCGAGGCGCCGCACCAGCACCCGTCGGTCGAGCTGGCCAAGTTCGACGCGCTCGGCCTGCCGGCGGCCGACCTCGATCGCATCCAACGCACGAACACGCTCCGGCTGTTGGGAGAAGAGTGATGGGCCTCGGTTCCTGGTCGGGTATCGACGAGCTGGCGGCCGTTCGGGACAAGCTGGGAGAACAGTGATGAGCTTCGGCAACTGGTCGAGCATCGACGAGCTGGCCGCCATCCAGGACAAGGCGCTGCCGGAACTGCTGCGCGGCGTGGCGAACTCGCCGTTCTACACGCGCGCGGCTGCGGCGCGCGGGCCGCCCAGCTGCGCACCCGCGGCCGACCTCGAGACCGTGCCGCTGACGTCCAAGCAGGACCTGCGCGACGCCTACCCGTTCGGCCTGCTGGCCGTGCCGAAGACCGCGCTCGCGACCTATCACGAGTCCAGCGGCACCGCCGGCATGCCGACCGCCTCGTACTACACCGAGCGCGACTGGCAGACCATCAACGACAACTACGCGCGCAAGTGGACCGGCATCACCGGCGACGACGTGTTCCTGGTGCGCACCCCGTACGCGCTGATGATCAGCGGCAACATGGCGCACGCGGCGGCCCGGGCATGCGGCGCGCTGGTGGTGCCGGGCGACAACCGGTCGCTCGCGATGCCGTACTCGCGGGTGCTGCGGGTGCTGCACGACCTCGGCGTGACGCTGAGCTGGTCGATGCCGACCGAGCCGCTGATGTGGGCGGCCGCCGCGTGGGCGCACGGCTACGACACCCGCACCGACTTCCCCGCGCTGCGCGCGCTGTTCGTCGGCGGCGAGCCGCTGAGCCCCAACCGGGGCAAGCGGATCAGCGAGCTGTGGGGCGTGCCGGTGGTCGAGGAGTACGGCGCCACCGAGACGCCGTGCCTGGGCGGGCAGTGCCCGCAGGGCCGCATGCACCTGTGGGCCGACCAGGCCGTCTACGAGGTGTTCGACCCGGAGACCGGGCAGCTGCGCCAGGACGGCCGCGGCCAGCTCGTGGTCACCCAGCTCTACCGCGAGGCGATGCCGCTGCTGCGCTACAACATCGGCGACGAGGTGGAGATCAGCCTGGTCGACGACTGCCCCTGCGGCTGGCACCTGCCGACCGTGCGGGTGCTCGGCCGGGCCGGCTTCGGCCACCCGGTCGGGGACGCCCGGGTCACCCAGAGCGAGCTGGAGGACCTGGTCTTCGAGCTGCCGATCGAGCACCGGGTGCTGTTCTGGCGCGGCCGGGCGGAACGGTCGCTGCTGCGCGTCGAGATCGAGGTGCCCGACGAGCACCGGGAGGCCGCGTGCGCGGCGCTCGCCGCGAAGATCGACGCGACGTTCGGCTGCCCGGCCTCGGTCACCGGGGTCCCGGTGGGGACGCTCGTGCCGACGGAGGTGTTCACCGGCATCCACGACGTGGTCAAGCCGCGCAGCCTGTTCGGCGCGGACGAGGACTGGAGCAAGGCGCTCCTGTACCAGTGAGGAGCTGATCTCTCATGCGGGTCGCCATCATCGGAGGCGGGATCTCCGGGCTCGCCGCGGCCGCGGCGCTGCACCGGGCCGGGGTGTCCTGCCGGGTCTACGAGCAGGCCGACGAGCTGAAGGAGGTCGGCGCCGGCATCCAGGTGTCGCCGAACGGGGCGCGGCTGCTGCACCGGCTCGGCATGGCGCCCGCGCTGGACCGGGTGGCGGTGCGGCCGGACGCGATCGAGGTCCGGCGCTGGAACGACGACGAGCCGCTGGCGGTCACGCCGCTCGGCGCCGCGTGCGAGCGGATGTACGGGGTGCCGTACTACACGCTGCACCGCGCCGACCTGCACGCCGGCCTGCTGTCGCTCGTGGACCCGGACGTGATCCACCTGGACAGGCGGTGCGTGGGGGTGGCCGAGGACGACCGCGCGGTGTCGCTGAGGTTCGCCGACGGCGCCACCGCCGAGGCGGACCTGGTGCTCGGCGCGGACGGCATCCGCTCGACGGTGCGCGCCGGGCTCCTCGACGACCGCCCGCGCTTCTCCGGCCACGCGATCTTCCGCGGCCTCGTGGACGCGAGCGCGGTGCCGGACCTGGCCGCGCAGAACAAGGTCGTCATCTGGATGGGCCCGGGCCAGCACTGCGTGAGCTACCCCATCTCGGCCGGCAAGCTGGTCAGCTTCGCCGCGTCGTCGCCCGCGGACGAGGCGCACGGCGAGTCGTGGACCTCGCGGGCGTCGTCGGCGGAGGTGCTCGCCGCCTACGACGGCTGGAGCCCGGTGGCGCGCGGGCTGCTGTCGGCGACCGCTGAGGTGTCGGTGTACCTGCTCTACGACCGGGAGGCGGTGCCGGGCTGGGGCACGTCGCGGGTCATGCTGATCGGCGACGCGGCGCACCCCATGCTGCCGTTCGGCGCGCAGGGCGCGAGCCAGGGCATCGAGGACGCGCTCGCGCTGGCCGTGGCGCTGCGCGACGCCACGGTCGACACCCTGCCCGCGGCGCTGCGGGCCTACGAGCGGGTGCGCCGCGCGCGGATCCACGACGTGCACGAGTTCATCCAGAGCAACGAGCGCAACCACCACGTCGAGGACGACGACGCGCAGGCCCGCGACGAGCACATGGCCGAGGACTTCGGTCTGCGCCAGCGCGCGTGGCTGTTCGACTACGACGCCGAGGCCGCCGTCCGGGCGTGAAGCTCGGTCCGCGGTCCTGGTGTTCAGAACGGTGGAGCGGGCTCCGGGACTCCCGGTCGGCGGGTCCCGGTGTTCAGAACGGTGGAGCAGGCTCGGGATCCGCGATGGGGTCCGGTTGGTGGCGGTAGCGGTATCCGCAGGGGGAGATCCAGAGCAACCCGCGGCGGTCCTTGGTCGTTCTCCAGCCGCCGAGTGTCTTGGCGCGATGGTGTCGCCGGCAGGCGGGGTGCAGGTTGTCCTTGCTGGTGGTGCCCTCGGGGAAGGGCACGCGGTGGTCGAGGTCGCACTGCTGTGCGGGTCGGGAACAGCCGGGGCCGGTGCAGGTGGGACTGTCGGCGCGGACGTGGTCGCGCAGCGCGATGGGTGGCCGGTAGCGGCGGCGGCCCACGTCCAGGACGCGGCCGGTGGCGGGTTCGGTGAGGATGCGCCGCCACGTGGCGTCGGTGTGGTAGGCGAGATCGATCGCCTGCCGGGCGGGGATGTCGCCGTACCCCACCAGGTGGGCCGGCCTGCCGTCCACGCCCAGCGCGGTGGTGGCGGGCATGGTGAGCAGCACGGTGACCGTGGCGTTGTCGTAGTCCTTGCCGGCCAGCAGGTCCAGGGCCACGTCGGCGCGGAGCTGGTCCAGCGTCCGGCCCTCGGACGCGCCCGTGTCGCGCAACCGGCGCGCGATGGCGTCCACGCGCCGGTCGGCGATCTGGACCCGCGCGGCCGCGCCGTGCACGGTGAGCGCCGCGCAGCCGTCCTCGGTCGGATACGCGTCGACCCGCCGCTCCGCCACCCGCTTCTCGTGTCGCCGCTCCAGCGCGGTCGCGTCCAGCCGCCGGATCGCTCTGGTCAGCAGCCGTCGGAGCGGTGCGGGTGCGAGGTCCTCGACCTGGTCGACGACCTCGCTCTCCACGGCGGCCGCGTCCTGGTCGGACAGCAGCGCCACCGCGTCGGCGATCGTGCGCGCGCGGTGGCCGTCCAGCCGTCCGTCCTTCATCGCGGCCAGCGTGCGCGGCAGCCGGGCGGTCAGCGTGACGGCGAGATCCAGGCGTTGCCGCGCGGCGCGGACCGACATGCGGAAGAGCGCCGCCACCTCGAGCGCGGCGAACTCGGCATCGGCGCGGGCGGCGTAGTGGGCAAGCTGTTCCAGCGCGTGGCCCTCGGCCTGCCAGGTGACCCGCTGCATGGCGTGCGCCATCGCGAGCGGCACCGCATCCTGGGTGCCGCCGGACGGGATGTCGGCCACGGGAACGAACACATGGCAAGTCTACCCGCGCTGCCGGCTCTTTCCCTTGCGTCGCAACGGTTTCACTCGATCGATAGGGCGTGACGGACAGCCACGACCGGTGAGGTACCGGTGTACCTGCCTCGACGACCGGGAGGCGCGGGTCGAAGAGGTCCCAGTACCACTCCCACACGTTGCCGATCATGTCGTGCAGCCCCCACGCGTTCGGCGCCCTGGTCGCGACGTCGTGCACCTCGCCGCCGGAGTTCCCGCGGTACCAGGCGATCTCGTCCAGGTCCCCGTGGCGCACACCGGTGCTGCCGGCCCGGCACGCGTACTCCCACTCGGCCTCGGACGGCAGGCGGTAGCCGTCGGCAGCCCAGTCGCAGGCGATGTCCGGTACGCCTCGATCAGTTCGTCCCGGCCGAGCGCGCCGGCGGATTCTGTCGCCATGGGACGGTGTCCTTTCCCGCCCGTCCGGATCCGCGCCCGGCGGGTAGCAGGGCTCGAGGCCCGCCGCCCGGGAGAGCAGGTTGCAGAACCGGACCGCGTCGTGCCACGAGACATCGGTGACCGGCGCGCGCGGCCCGGCCGGCCCCGCTGTGGGCGACCGGACCGCACCCACCTCAGCCCGGCATCCGGGTGGCCGCACCGGACACGGTGACCCGCGGGTCGTCCGCGCGGACGTCGACGAGCAGTTCGCCGCGCCGGCCCAGGTCCTCGCCCTGCACGATGGTGAGCCGCCCGCCCGCGGGTATCCGGCCCAGCTCCCGCAGGTAGCCGCCGAACGCGGCCGCGGCGGCGCCGGTCGCCGGGTCCTCGACCACGCCGCCGACCGGGAACGGGTCGCGGGCGTCCACGGTGTGCTCGTCGCGCGGGCGGAACAGCTGGATCGTCGTCCAGCCCCGCTCGGTCATCAGGCGCTGCAGGGCGTCGAAGTCGTAGTCCAGGTCGGCGAGCCGCTCCCGGGTGGCGACCGCCAGCACCGGGTGGTCGTTGCCGGCGAACGCGACGTGCGGCGGCCACGCCGGGTCGAGGTCGGCGGCCGGCCAGCGCAGCGCGGCCAGCAGCGCGGCGAGCTCCGCGCCGGGCAGCGGCCGGGACCGGGTCGGCACGCTGAGCAGGCTCGCGAGCGGGCCCCCCGCGCCCTGCTCGGCGTGCACCGGGACGGTGCCGGCCGGGGTCTCGAACACCAGCTCGCCGGGGCCGTCGCGCTCGGCCAGCGCGACGCCGGTGGCGATCGTGGCGTGGCCGCAGAACGCGACCTCGGCCAGCGGGCTGAAGTAGCGCAACCGGTACCGCCGGGCCGCCGGGTCGAGCGGGGTGAGGAACGCGGTCTCGGAGAAGCCGACCTCCGCCGCGATCCGCCGCATCGCGGCGTCGGCCAGCCCGTCCGCGTCCGGCACCACCCCGGCGGGGTTGCCGCCCGCCGGGTCGGTGGTGAACGCGGCGTAGCGCAGCACGTCGGTCATGCCCCGATCATGCCCGTTACGAGGCCCGCTCCGCCCCCGCCGCCCGGGTCCCCGCCGGCGCCAGCAGCTCCACCAGCATCTCCCGCACGATCGCCAGCCCGTCGGGGCTGAGCACCGACTCCGCGTGGAACTGCATGGACCGGAACCCGGCCGAGCGCAGCGCGTGCACCTGCCCGGTGTCCTCGTCCCGGCTCACCTCGACCAGGTCCGGCAGCCCGACGCACTGGGTGACCGCGGTGTCGCAGCGGCTCGCGAACGTGTTGTAGAAGCCCACCCGCACGCGGGCGCCGAACAGGTCGATCTCCCTCTGCACGCCCTGGTTCGGCTCCGCCCGGCGCACCAGGTCCAGGCCGAGCAGCGTGCTGAGCACCTGGTGGCTCAGGCACACCGCGACGAACGGCCGGCGCTCGGTCAGCAGCCCGCGCAGGGTGTCGCGCAGGTGCGCGATCTTCGGGTCGGCCAGCGCGCGCGGGTCGCCCGGGCCGGGGCCCATCACCACCAGGTCGTAGCCGTCCACCGCGTACGGCTCGTCGAACCGGCGCACGGTCACCGCCAGGCCGAGCGAGCGCAGCTGCTGGGCGATCATCGACGTGAACGTGTCCTCCGCGTCCACCACCAGCACCCGCCGGCCGGCCAGCACGGGGTCGGGCGCCGGGTCCGTCCCCGGGTCCAGCCAGAACCCGGCGATCGCGTCGTTGCGCGACTCGAGCGCCCGGCGCACCCGGGGGTGGGTGCCGAACCCGCCGGTCGCCGGCGCGGTCAGCGCGGCCAGCACCCCGGCCGCCTTGGCCTTGGTCTCCTCGACCTCCGCGAGCGGGTTCGAGTGCCGCACCAGGGTGGCGCCCACCCCGATCCGCACCCGGCCCGCCGCGGAGATGTCCGCGGTCCGGATCAGGATCGACGAGTCCAGCGTGCGCCCGCCCCGCCCGTCCCAGCCGATCAGCGCGGCCACCCCGCTGTAGTAGCCCCGCCCGTGCGGCTCGTACTCGCCGATCACCCGGCTCGCGCTCTCCAGCGGGCTGCCGGTGACCGTCGGCGCGAACATGGTCTCCCGCAGGATCTCCCGCACGTCGCGGGTGGTCCGGCCCTCGATGAAGTACTCGGTGTGCGCCAGCCGGGACATCTCCTTCAGGTACGGCCCGAGCACCCGCGGCGCGTCGCACACCCGCGACATCATCTTGAGCTCCTCGTCGACCACCATGAACAGCTCGTCGGTCTCCTTGCGGTCGGCGAGGAACTCGATCACCTCGTCGAGCGTCGGGCCGGACGCCGGGTAGCGGTAGGTGCCGCTGATCGGGTTCATCACCGCGGCGCCGTCGCGCACGCTCACGTGCCGCTCCGGGCTCGCGCCGACCAGCGTGCGGGCACCGGTGTGCACCACGAACGTCCAGTACGCGCCGGACTCGCCGGCCAGCAGGCGGCGGAACAGCGTCAGCGCGGCCCGCGGCGAGTAGCCGGTGATGTCGGCGACGAACGACCGCTTGATGACGAAGTTCGCGCCCTTGCCCCGGCCGATCTCGTCGGCGACGACCCGGCGCA
The DNA here is from genome assembly GCA_963727495.1 of uncultured Actinomycetota bacterium. Lineage (GTDB taxonomy): Bacteria > Actinomycetota > Actinomycetes > Mycobacteriales > Pseudonocardiaceae > Actinophytocola. Next base: position 1,317,077 of record CAVSGQ010000006.1, read on the forward strand.
CGATGGCGGCGTAGGCGTCGTCGTCGATGTCGAACCGGCCGCCGGTCAGCGCGATGGGCACGTCGGCGATCCGCCGGGTCACCTCGGCCACCGCCACCACGTCCTGCTCGGTGACCGACATCGCGAGCAGCGGGGTGCCGTCGTCCGGTGCGGCGAACCCGCGCTCGGCGACCTGCCGGTAGGGCACCAGCGCGAGCACGTCGTGCCCGCTGCCGGACTCCCGCACCGGCAGCTCGGCCAGGGTGTCCACCTCGGACACCTCGCCGATCAGCACGTCGATCCCGTCGATACCGTCGATACCGCCGCCGGAGTGCGGGCGGTGCAGCAGCGCGAACGCCGGCGGCGTGGCGGCCAGCACCGTGTCGAGCGGGGTCATGCGGCGACCTCCAGTGGCAGCTGGGCGAGCACCTCGTCGGCGGTGGTGACCACCGCGCACCGGCCGGCCGCGTAGTCCAGCGCCATCCGGTGGTCGGCGGGGGTGAAGTCGGCGACCGCGTCGGCCACCAGGAACGGCTGGATGTCGTAGGTGAACGCCTCCACGGCGGTCATCAGCACGCCGACGTGCGCGTAGATCCCGCACAGCACCAGCTGGTCGCGCCCGCTCGCGCGCATCAGCGAGCGCAGCTCGGTGTTGAAGAACGCGCTGTAGCGCCACTTCGTCAGCAGCCAGTCGTCGTCGGCCGGGGCGAGCGGGTCGACCACCTGCCGGTCGGCGGGCGCCGGGGTCATGCCCGGGCCCCAGAAGTCGGCGAGCAGCCCGCGCTGGCGCGCCGTCATGCCGCCGGGCTGCGCGGTGTAGGCGACCGGGACACCCAGCTCCGCGCACCGGCGGCGCAGCCGGGTGGCGTTCGCGGTCAGCTCCACCACCGGCGACTCACCCGGGGGGAACGGGCGCAGGAAGAACCGCTGCATGTCGTGCACCAGCAGCACCGCGCGGCGCGGGTCGACCGTCCACGGCGCGATGTTCGGCGGCAGGTCGCCCGCCGACGGCATCGGGTACGGCGTGATCTCGGGGATCCCCGGCATGGCTTTCTCCTCGCGAGCTAGTGACCGAGCGCGGCGCCGCCGTCGACGGTCAGGTGGTGCATGGTGATGTGGCCGGCCCGGTCGGACAGCAGGAACAGCACGGCGTCGGCGACGTCCGACGGCTGGGCCACCTTGCCGAGCGGGATGCCGACCCGGAACGCCTCGGCCACGCCGTCGATCGACGCGCGCGCCCAGTCGCCGCCCTCCCACAGCGCGCTGAGCATCGGGGTGTCCGTCGAGCCCGGCGCCACCACGTTGCAGCGGATGCCGAACCGGGCCACCTCCAGGCCGAGGACCTTGGTGAGCATCGTGGTGGCCGCCTTGGACGCGGCGTAGGCGGCCATCTCGGTACGCGCGGTGCCGGCGGCGTTCGACGCCACCGTCACCAGCGCGCCCCGGCCCCGGGCCACCATCCGGTTGACCACCGCGCGCGAGGTGAAGAACACCCCGTCGGTGTTCACCCCGAACGTCAGCGCCCAGTCCTCGTCGCTGAGCGAACGCGCCTCGCCGGTCCGCAGCACCCCCGCCGCGTTGACCAGGTAGTCGATCGGGCCGAGCCGTTCCTCGATCCCCGCCACCGCGGCCTCGACGTCCACACTGGACCGCACGTCCGCGGGGAACGCCGCGGCCGTGACGCCGTCCTCGGCCAGCTCCTTGGCCAGCAACCGCAGGCCCTCCGCGCTGCGGTCGACCAGGGCGACGGTCGCGCCCTCGGCGCCGAGCCGGGCGGCGATCACCGACCCCATGCCGCCTGCCGCGCCGGTGACCAGGGCGACCCGGCCGGACATCTCTGGGAAGCTCATCGGGCTCCTTGTCAGCCGTGCCACGCGGAGACGACCTCGATCGCCTGCCGCGGGCTCAGTCGGGGATCGCAGAACGTGGTGCAGCTCCGGTCCGCGAAGTCCAGTTCGGACAGATCGGTGACGCACTCGGTCACCTCGGCGGGGGTGACCTCCAGGTGCAGCCCGCCGGCCACCCCGCCGGCCGCGGCGACCGCGGCCCGGAAGCCGTCGATCTCGCGGATCATGGTGTGCAGCAGCCGGGTCTTGCGGCCGTCCACGCTGATCGTGTTGCCGTGCATGGGATCGCACAGCCAGATCGCCGGGTGCCCGCTCGCGCGCACGGCCGCCACCAGCGGCGGCAGCCGGTCGGCCACCTGGTCCGCGCCCATCCGGGCGATCAGCGTGAGCCGGCCCGGCTCGCGGCGCGGATCGAGCAGCGCGGCGACCGTGCGCAGCTCGTCGGCCCCCATGCCGGGCCCCACCTTGCAGGCCACCGGGTTCGCCACCGTGGCCAGCAGCGCCACGTGCGCGCCGTCCGGCTGGCGGGTCCGGTCGCCGATCCACGGCCAGTGCGTGGACGACAGCAGCAGCCGGCCGTCCGCGGTCCGGCGCAGCATCGGCTGCTCGTAGTCCAGCAGCAGCGCCTCGTGGCTGGTCCACAGTGGAGCCTCGATCCCGGTGTGCCCGCCGGCGGGGCGCAGCACGTCCATCGCCGTGCTCGCCGCCCAGTAGCCGAGCAGCAGCCGCTTCGGGTCCGGCCGCCGCGAGTCGGCGTCCGCGTCCGGCGCGTTGACCATGTGCCCGCGGTAGACCGGCAGCTCGACCCCGCCGACCACCTCGGTGGCCTGCGAGCGCGGCTTGGCGAACTGGCCGGCGATCCGGCCCACCCGCACCACCGGCCGGCGCCCGCCGATCTTGACCACGCCGGCCAGCGCGTCCAGCAGGCCGGTCTTGCGCGCGAGGTGGCTCGGCGTGCACTCGGCCGGGTCCTCGGCGCAGTCGCCCGCCTGCAGGACCTGCGCCCGGCCCGCGGCGACCTCGGCGAGCGCGCCGGACAGCGCGTCGACGTCGGCCGCGGTGACCAGGCCGGGCAGCTCCGCCAGCTCGTCGCGCACCTGTGCGACGAGCTCGGGCTCGCCCCAGTCCGGCTGCTGCGCGGCCGGCCGCGCGTGCCGGTTCGACTGCTTCGTCTCGCTGCTCATGGAACTCCTCCAGCAGACCGCATCCGGCGTCGCATGCCCGGGGACCGTGTCGCAGCAAGGTTCGGCCGCGACACTCAAGGTCTGCTCAAGGAGGGTTCGAAGGCGACTCGGCGGCGCTGGGCCGGCCCGAGTGCGGTGTGGTAGGAGCCCCTGGTCGGCGCTACCGGAGCTCGTAGGGAGTCGTGATGATCTCCAGGTTGTGGCCGTCCGGGTCGTCGAAGTAGACGCCCCGGCCGCCGAACTCGGTGTTGTGCTCGCCCGGCTGCCGGTGGAACGGGTCGGCCCAGTACGGCATGCCGCGCTCCTTGATCCGGCCGAAGATCTCGTCGAACTCGGCGTCGGACACCAGGAACGCGTAGTGCTGGGAGTGGATCGGCGCGTCGCCGACGGACACGAAGTCGAGGGTCACCTCGTTGGACGGCGCCACGACCACGAACGGACCCATCCGCCCGGCGATCTCCAGCCCGAGGATCTCGCGGTAGAACGCCGCCGACGCCTCCCGGTCCCGGGCCTGCACGATGGTGTGGTTCAGCTGGACCATGCCTCCACTGTCCCAGAGTTCACCGGCGGTCGCCGAACCCGGGCGTCGGTCCGGGCGTCACTGCGCCCAGCCGGGACGGACCAGCCCGGACTCGTAGGCCAGCACCACCAGCTGCGCGCGGTCCCGCGCGTTCAGCTTGATCATCGCGCGGCTCACGTGGGTCTTGGCGGTGGCCGGGCTGACCACCAGGCGCGCGGCGATCTCGTCGTTCGTGAGGCCCTCGCCGACCAGCGCGACCACCTCGCGCTCCCGCTCGGTCAGCACGTCCAGGGTGGACGTGCTGGGCACCTTCTTCGCCTTCGCGGCGAACTCGCCGATGAGCCGCCGGGTCACGCCGGGCGAGAGCAGCGCGTCGCCGCGCGCGACGACCCGCACCGCGTGCAGCAGCTCGACCGGCTCGGTGTCCTTCACCAGGAACCCGCTGGCGCCGAAGCGGATCGCCTCGAAGACGTACTCGTCCTCCTCGAACGTGGTGAGGATGAGGATGTGCACGCCGGCCAGGTCCGGGTTGGCCGAGATGCGCCGGGTCGCCTCCAGCCCGTCCACGTCCGGCATCCGGATGTCCATCAGGATCACGTCCGGCCGGTGCTCGGTGGCCAGCGCCACCGCCTCGGCGCCGTTCGCGGCCTCGCCGACCACCTCGATGTCCTCCTGCGCGCCGAGCAGCACGCGGAAGCCGGCGCGCACCAGCGCCTGGTCGTCGGCGAGCACGACTCGAATCATGCGGTCCCGTCCTCGGCTCTGGTCACGGCTGCCCGCGGCTTGCCGGTCGGCAGCGTCGCGGTGACCCGGAACCCGCCGCCCGGCCGCGGCCCGGCGTCGAACGTACCGTTGAGCGCCTCGGCCCGTTGCCGCATGCCGGTGAGCCCGTTCCCGGTGCCCTCGTGGAACGTGCTGCCGCGGCCGTTGTCCTCGACGTCCACGCGCAGCCCGTCCGGCAGGTAGCTCAGCCGCACGGTCGCCTCGCTCGGGCCGGCGTGCCGGTAGGTGTTGGTCAGCGACTCCTGCACGATCCGCAACGCGGCGGCGTCCACCCCGCTGGGTACCGGGCGGCGCTCGCCGTCGACCTCGAGGCGCACCGCCAGCCCGGCCGTGCGCATCCGCTCCAGCAGCCCGTCGAGCTGGCCGAGGTTGGCCACCGGCTCGCGCGGTGCCTCGTCGCCGCGGTCCACGTCGCGCAGCACGCCGAGGATGTTGCGCAGCTCGACCAGGACCTCCTTGCTGGACTGCTTGATCGCGGTCAGCGCCTCCCTGGCCTGCTCCGGCTGCTCGTCGAGCACGTGCAGCGCGACCCCGGACTGCACGTTGATCAGCGACACGTGGTGCGCCAGCACGTCGTGCACCTCGCGGGCGATCCGCAGCCGCTCCTCGGTGACCTGCCGGCGGCTCTGCTCCTGCTGGGTCGCCCGCGCCTGCAGCATCTTCTCCCGGCGGGTCCGCGCCACCTCGGCGATCACCATGACCGTGGTCAGCCAGGCCGCGTTGGCGCCGATCTGGGCCAGGCTCGGGTGGAAGTCCGCCCGGGTGAGGTTCAGCACCACCAGCACCGCGGCGACGCCGGTCCACGCGGTGACCCAGGCCGCGAGCCGCGGGCCGAGCAGCACCGCGTTGAACAGCGCGACCACCACGCTCAGGAACACCGGGCCGAGCGGGAAGCGCAGCATGAAGTAGACCAGCGTGATCGCGAGCACCGCGACCAGCGTGGGCACCGGGTGGCGCCGGCGCGCCACCAGGCACGCCGAGCCCGCCAGCAGCACCAGCACGGTGAGCGGGTTGAGCACCACGTCCGGCTGGTTGCGCCCGGCGCCGAACGTGCCCACCACCTCGAACGCGGCGATCGGCAGCACGACCACCCACGGGGGGATCGCCCCGAGCGGCGGGCCCCATGCCTGCGCCCACGGTGGTCGCCACGGTTGTGCCATGCCCAGAACGGTAGTTGAGCGCACCCCGACCAGGCACTTCGTGCGTCGGAGTGTTCTCGCCTACGCCCCGGGGAGTACGCCGCGCGGGTCGCCGCCGCCGCGCGGGGTAACCGGACTGCCCCCCGCCGTGCGACGACGAAACCGCCTCCGACGAGGACATTCGGTGGCATGAACGAGATCCGTGAAACCAGCGCCGTGCGCGCCTCCGACGCCGAGCGGGAGCGTGTCGCGAAGATCGTGAGCGATGCCGCGGGCGAGGGCCGGCTGACCCTCGGCGAGGCCGAGGAACGCCTGGAGCTCATCTACGCCACCAGGTTCCGGCACGAGCTGAACCAGCATGTGGCCGACCTGCCGGACGACCGGCGGCGTGGCCCCGCACCGGACCCCGGCCCCGGCCGCTTCCCGGTCCGCCTGCGGGTGCACGCGGCAGTCGCCGTCGTGGTGTCGGTGCTGTTGATCGTGCGGTGGGCGACCTTGGACGTGCCGTTCTTCTTCCCGGCGTTCCCGATGTTCTTCCTGTTCGGCAGCCTGCTGCTGCACGCGCGACTCGTGTACTGGTCGAGGGCGGGCGGAGGTCCGCCGCGTGGTCCATGGGGGCGTCAGGGGGACGGGCCACCATGGAGGATCGACTAGTACCGGGGAGCAACCGTGAAGATCTCCACGCAGGGCACCGCAGGGATCAGGATGCAGCCGCTGCCCAGACGGGTTCGTCAGGTCTGGACGGTCCTGCACGTCGTCAGCTCCGTGGGCTGGCTCGGCATCGAGGTCGCCGCGCTGGCGCTGTGCCTGACCGGCATGACCTCCGGCGACCCGGCGACGGTGCGCGCGGTGTTCACCTCCGCGTCGGTGCTGGCGGACACGATGCTGATGCCCGCGTCGGTGCTCGTGGTGCTCACCGGGCTCGTGCTCGGACTGGGCACGAAGTGGGGAATCGCCCGGTACTACTGGGTGTTCGTGAAGCTGGTCATCGGCCTGCTGCTGTTCGTGGCCAGCGCGTTCACCCTCAACGACTCGTTGCAGACCGCCGCGGACCTGGCGGCCGGCGCGCGGCCGGTCACCGGCGGCGACGCCCTCAGCCTCGCCGGGATGATGGCCGTGATCGCCACCCTGGGCCTCACCGCCGCGGTGCTCTCGATCATCAAACCCTGGGGCCGCATCAACTGGCGCCGAGCACAGGAGACGTCATGACCACCGTTGCGCAGGAAACCGTCACCGGCCACGCGGCCAGCGCGTCCGGCGTCACCAAGGCCTACGGGACCGGTGCCGCCACCGTCACCGCCCTCGACGACATCTCAGTCGAGGTCGGGCGCGGCCGGTTCACCGCGATCATGGGCCCGTCCGGGTCCGGCAAGTCCACCCTGATGCACTGCCTGGCGGGGCTGGACACCGTGGACGCCGGGGAGATCCGGATCGGCGAGACGCTGCTGAACGATCTGGGCGACCGCGGGCTCGCCGACCTGCGGCGCAACCGCGTCGGGTTCATCTTCCAGCATTTCAACCTGCTGCCGACGCTGACCGCGGAGGAGAACATCACGCTGCCGCTGGCGATCGCGAAGCGCCGGGTCGACCCGGACTGGTTCGCCACGGTGGTGGACGCGGTCGGGCTCGCGGATCGCCTCACCCACCGGCCGAGCGAGCTGTCCGGCGGCCAGCAGCAGCGCGTCGCGTGCGCCCGCGCGCTGATGGGCAAGCCGGACGTGATCTTCGCCGACGAGCCGACCGGCAACCTCGACTCGCGGTCGAGCACCGAGATCCTGCGCTTCCTGCGCCGGTCGGTGCGCGAGTTCAACCAGACCATCGTGATGGTCACCCACGACGCGAACGCCGCAGCCCACGCCGACCGGGTGGTGTTCCTGCTCGACGGCCGGCTGGTGCACGAGCTGCACGACCCGGCGGCCGAGCAGGTGCTGGACACCCTGAAGGCGCTGGACTCCTACGCGCACGACGAATCGGGGCAGTGATGCTGAAGGCAGCGTTGAAGGGGCTGCTCGCACGCAAGCTGCGGCTGACCCTGGCCGGGCTGTCCGTGGTGCTCGGCGTGATGGCCGTGTCCGCCGCCATGATCACCACCACGACGATCGGCAGTGGCTTCGACTCGATCTTCCAGACCATCAACTCCGACGTGGACGTGTCCGTCTCCGGGAAGTCCAACGTGGACACCGGGATGGGCGGCAAGGGGTTCGCGCCGCCGGTGCCGGCCTCCCTCGTCGGGCAGGTGGCGGACGTGCCCGGCGTGGCGTCCGCGGTCGGCGAGGTGTCGGCCGACGGCGCGCGCCCGATCGGGCCGGACGGCAAGGTGATCAGCGTGCAGGGGCCGCCGCGCACCGGCCGCGCCTGGCACGGCGAGACCGGCATGGTGCGGCTGCGCGAGGGCCGCGGGCCGCGCGCGGCGGACGAGGTCGCGATCAACGCGGGCCTGGCCGAGCTCGGCGGGTACCGGGTCGGCGGCACGATCGACGTGCTGACCCTGCAGCCGCGCAGGACGTTTCGGGTCGTCGGCGTCTACGGGTTCAGCAACGGGCTCGGCACGCTGGGCGGCAGCACGGAGGTCGCGTTCACCGAGCCGGTGGCGCAGCAGCTGATGCTCGGCAGGCGCGGGATGTTCAGCTCGATCACGGTCACCGCCGACGAGGGCGTGACGCCCGAGCAGCTGCGCGACCGGATCGCCGGCGCGATCGGGCCGGGCTACCTCACGCGCACCGGCGAGGCGCTGGCCGCCGAGACCGCGGCCGACGGCAAGGCGTTCCTCGACATCGTCCGCATCGTGCTGCTCGGCTTCTCCGGGCTCTCGCTGCTGGTCGGCATCTTCCTGATCCTCAACACGTTCTCGATCCTGGTCGCCCAGCGCACCGGCGAGCTGGCCCTGATGGCCGCGCTCGGCGCCCGGCGGCGGCAGATCGTCGGCGCGGTGCTGGTCGAGGCCACGCTCGTGGGCTCGGTAGCCTCGGTCGCCGGCATCGGGGCCGGGCTGGGGGTGTCGGTGCTGCTCAAGTCCGTCATGGAGGCCAACAGCGGGGCGCAGCTGCCGGTCGGGCTGATCGTACCGGCGGGCGACCTGGTGCTGGCGTTCGTGCTGGGCGTCGGGGTCACCTTGGTGGCCGCGCTGCTGCCGGCGGTGCGGGCCTCGCGGATCCCGCCGGTGGCGGCGATGCGCGCCTCGGCCGCGGAGCAGCGCTCGCTGCGCCGGATCACCGTGCTGGGTTCGGTGCCTGCGGTGCTCGGCGCCGCCGCGGTGGTCGCGAGCGTGCTCGGCGATCTCGGCGGCTACCGGTGGGCCGCGCTGGGCGGCGGCATCGTGGTGGCCCTGCTCGGGCTGGCGCTGCTGACCCCGGTGGCGAGCCGGGCGCTGCTGCCGGTGGTGGGGCGGCTGCTGAGCTGGTCGATGCCGGGCAAGCTGGGCCGGCGCAACGCCGAGCGCAACCCGCGCCGCACGGCCATCACGGTGGCCACGCTGGTGGTCACGCTCGGCCTGGTCGGCGGCGTCGGCGTGGTGGCGGAGTCGCTGCGCGCGGACGTGACCACCCGGGTGGGCTCGGACCTGGCGGCCGACTTCGTGATCTCCGGAGACGGCGTCAGCGGCAAGGCGGGCGGTCAGGGCGGCGGCCCGCCGACGGCCGCGGACGGGCGCATCATGCCGACCTTCCAGCCGTCCGTGATCGAGCGCGCGCGCTCGCTGCCCGGGGTCGCGCAGGCCACCGCGCAGTACGTGGACACCGCGCGGATCGACGGCGCCGGCGGCACGCCGGGGACCAGCCCGGCCAACGCGGGCTCGCTGGACGAGCTGGCCGGCGTGCTCGGCCTGGAGAGGGCCGCCGGGCGGCTGGGCGACCTGCGCCCCGGCGAGGTCGTGGTGGACACCCGCACGCTCGCCGACCGCGGCCTGACGGTCGGCGGCACGGTGCGGCTGGCGACCCAGCGCGGCGGCTGGCACTCCTACCGGATCGTCGGCAGCTACCGGCCGAACTTCCTGCTGAGCGGGCCGGTGCTGTCGCCGCGGGACGCGGCCACGCAGTTCGTGTCCACGCTGCCCGCGATGGGGTACGTCACGCTGGCGCCGGGCGCGGACGTGGCCGCCACCAAGAAGGCGATCGCGGACCTGCTGGCGGACAACCCCGAGGTGTCGGTCCAGGACCAGACCCAGGCTGCGGACGCGGCGTCCAGCCAGGTCGACGTGGCCGAGCTGATGCTCTACGTCCTGCTGGGACTGTCGGTGGTGATCGGCATCCTCGGCATCATCAACACGATGGCACTGTCCATCCTGGAGCGCACGCGCGAGCTGGGGCTGCTGCGCGCGGTCGGCATGCGGCGCTCGCACATGGTGCACATGGTGGTCGCCGAGTCGCTGGTGATGGCCGTGTTCGGTGGTCTGCTGGGCCTGCTGTTCGGCGGGCTCGCGGGCGCGGCGGTCGTCGCGGTGGCCGGCCTGGCCGAGCTGGCCGTGCCGTGGACGTCGATGGCCGTGTTCCTCGCGCTGGCCGTGGTCGCCGGCCTGGTCGCGGCGCTCGCCCCCTCCGCCCGCGCCGCCAAGGTCGACGTCCTGTCGGCCATCGCCTACGAGTAACTCGCGAGTCCAACGCTCCGGACCCGCGAGTCCAACGCTCCGGACCCGCGAGTCCGACACTCACGATGGTCGCGAATGTTGTACTCGCGGGTCGTGGACGTTGGACACGCGAGTGTTCAGGCGGCGGCTTCGCCGGGAGGTGGGTAGTGGGACAGGCCGGAGATCTGCTCCATGTAGGCCAGCAGCGCGGCGACGTCGTGCTCGCCGAGGCCGGCGTTCGTGGCCGCGGTCAGCCAGTCGTAGCTCGCGGCCGTGGTGGGCATCGGCACGCCGAGGCGCTGGGTCTCGGCGAGCACCAGGCCGAGGTCCTTGCGCATCAGCTTGAGCCGGAAGTCGGCCTTCTCGAACGCCCGCCGGGCCATCGCGCCGGCCTTGAACTTCATCATCGGCGAGCTGTACCCGCCGGCCGCGATCAGCCGGATCAGCGCGCCGCGGTCCAGCCCGGCCCGCTCGCCGAACACGATCGCCTCGGTCAGCGCCAGCATCTGCACGCCCATCAGCAGGTTGAGCGCCAGCTTGGCGGTCGCGCCCATGCCGCCCGGTCCCAGGTGGACGACCTCCTTGGCCAGCGGCTCGATCACCGGCTCCAGGTCGGCGACGTCCGCCGCCTCGCCGCCGATCATGAACCGCAGCTCGCCGTCCCTCGCGTGCTGGGCGTTGCCGAGCACGCAGGCGTCCAGGCCGCGGTGCCCGGTCGAGGCCAGCCGCTCCTGCAGCGACTGCGCGAACTCCGGCGCGACCGTGGACATGTCCGCCACGATCGCGCCCTCGCCCAGCGCGTGCACCGCGCCGTCCGATCCGAACAGCAGCGCCTCGACGACCTCGCTCGTGGCCAGCGACAGGAACACCACGTCCGCGCCGGCCGCCGCGGCGGCGGGCGTGTCGGCCAGCACCGCGCCCTGCTCGGCCAGCGCCTCGCCGCGCGAGCGGGTGCGGTTGTAGACCGTCACGCTCCGCCCGGCGGCGAGCAGCCGCGACGCCATGCCGCCGCCCATCGCGCCCAGGCCGATGAAGGCGATCCTGCCCGCCATCAGCTCGCCTTCGCTTCGGGTACCGCGACACCCTCGGGCGGCGCGGCCCCGGCGGGGGGCTCCGGCTCGGCGACGATGCCGAGCTCGAACAGGATCCGCGGGAAGTCGTCGCTGATCCACGACTCGACGACCTTGCCTTCGCGCACCCGGTGCAGGTCGACGCCCTCGACCACGAACGTGTTGCCGGTCGGCGGCATCCACATCAGCGGTCCGGTGTGCGTGCCGGTGGTGCGGAACCGCAGCCCGACCAGGTCGTCGCTGGCGAACATGTCCTGGATGCCGCAGGTGAAGTCCGGGAAGGCGCGCTTCCAGAACTGGACCGCCATCCGGAACGCCTCCGGGCCCTTCGGCAGCGCCAGGCCCGCCGTGTGCACCTCGTAGTCCGCGGAGAATACGTCGTCGACGAACCCGAGATTTCCCTTGTTCAGTCCCTCTTCGGTCACGTACCGGACCAGATCGATGTTCTCTTCGGACATCCTCGAAACCTCCGCGGACGCGTTGGCAGATTTGCGAAGCTCACCATATTCGCCGGCAATTCCCGGAGTCTTCTCCCTGTCGTCCCAGCCGGTCGGGAAAACCGCCCGCGACCGTCGGGAACTGCGCCCGGATTTCTTGTTGGCGTAATCAGGGCGGTGTTACGTTCGTTCGGAATTTGAATGTCTTCGACGGAGGCCGAGATGCAGACCACCCAGGTTTACGCGGTCAACCGGGACACGACGAACTGCCTCGAGGTTCGCACCGAGGAGATCGCGGAGCCGCCCGCGGGCCACGTGCGGATCAAGGTCGAGGCGGCCGGCGTCTCCTACGGCGACCTGCTGTTCCAGCGCGGCGTGGTGCCCGGCGGCCCGAAGCCGCCCTTCGTGCCCGGCTGCGACCTCACCGGAGTCGTCGAGTCCGTCGGCGCGGGCGTCACCGGCCTGGAGCCGGGCCGCCGGGTGACCGCGCTTGTCGTCTCCGGCGGGTACAGCACGGCGGTGAACGTGCCGGCCGAGCGCGTGGTGCCGGTGCCCGACGGCGTCGACGCGGTCAGCGTGGCCGCCGTGACGCTGAACTACTTCATCGCCCACCAGATGCTGCACCGGGTCGCGGAGGTCCGCTCCGGACAGCGGATCCTCGTGCACGGCGCGTCCGGCGGCGTGGGCCTCGCGTTCCTGCAGCTGGCCGAGCACATCGGCGGCGTCACCGTGTTCGGCACGGCCTCCGCGGCCAACCTGGACGTGGTGCGCCGGCACGGCGCGATCGCCATCGACTACCGCGCCCAGGACTTCGCCAACGTCGTGCGCGGCTCGGTCGGCGCCGACGGCGAGCTCGAGCCGGTGACCGCCTACGACCGGCCCGGCACCGTGGACGCGGCGTTCGACCCCATCGGCGGCGCGCACTTCTGGCGCTCCTACAGCGTGCTGCGCCGGGGCGGCCGGCTGGTCGCCTACGGGCAGAACGACGCGATGCGCGACGGCAAGCCGAACACGTTCGTCGGCGCGCTCGGGTTCCTCGGCGGCATCCTGCTGCCGAAGCTGCGCCCGGACGGCCGCCGGACCGGGTTCTACAACGCCTGGGCGCTGGAGAAGAGCCAGCCGCACGCCTACCGGGAGGACCTCACCGAGGTGCTGAACCTGCTGTCCGCGGACAAGATCGCGCCGCGGTCGGTGCGCACCGTCCCGCTGGCGCGGACCGCGAGCGCGTTCGCCGACCTCGAGCGCGGGGTCACCGGCAAGATCGTGCTCGACTGCACCGCCTGACCGTCCCGTGTGAACGGCGCCTTCCCGGACGGAAGGCGCCGTTCGCGCGTCCGGGCGCGACCGCGTCCCGGGTCAACCGCCCAGCCGGGCGGGACGCCCGACTCATGACCATGGGACGGGTGAGCACGCATGCTCGGAAGAGACAACCGAAAGCTGCCGCTCGAGTGTGGAGAACGACGCCACGGGGCGCTATCGAGGCTGGAGTGACTGGCGTGCACCGATCATTGATAGTCGCGCGAATGATGCCGGACTCGACCGACCAGGTCGCCGAGATCTGGGGCGAGTCCGACGCGACCGAGCTGCCCCGGCTCGCGGGCGTGACGCACCGTTCACTGTGGACGCTCGGGGACGTGTACATCCAGCTGCTGGAGACCGAGAACCCGGGGCAGGAAACCATCAACCGCATCAAGGGGCACCCCGAGTTCGTGCGCATCAGCGACCGGCTCAGCGAGTTCATCTCGCCCTACCTGTCGACCTGGCGTTCGCCCAAGGATGCCCAGGCTCAGTGCTTCTACACCTACGAGAAATAGGGAGAGCCACCATGGCGGACGTGACGTTCTCCGACATCGAGTCGCTGTTGGTCTCGAAGGTCGGCCTGGCCGAGCAGGTGCTGGCCGACAAGCCGGACGACACGCTGGAGGAGCTGGGACTCGACTCGCTCGCGGTCCTCGAGCTGCAGATCGTGGTCACCAAGCAGTACGGGGTCGAGATCCCCGACGAGTCGGGCGAGCTGACCGTCGGCGAGATCGTCGAGTTCATCAACCAGGCCTCCGAGCAGGCGGCGTAGCGAAGGAGGGCCGACATGGCCGGGCACACCGACAACCAGATCCGCATCGAGGCGCCGTTCCAGCTGGTCTGGGACATCACCAACGACGTCCCGAACTGGCCGGACCTGTTCACCGAGTACGCGGCCACCGAGGTGGTCAGCGAGGACGGCGACACGATCACCTTCCGGCTCACCATGTACCCGGACGACAACGGGCAGGTGTGGAGCTGGGTCAGCGAGCGCACCCGCTACCCGGACGAGAAGCGCACGCACTCGCACCGCATCGAGACCGGGCCGTTCGAGTACATGAACCTCGACTGGTACTACGAGGAGGTCGAGGGCGGCGTCGTGCTGCGCTGGGTGCAGGACTTCCACATGAAGGACTCCGCGCCGGTGGACGACGAGTGGATGACCAACAACATCAACAAGAACTCCAAGGTCCAGATGCAGATCATCAAGGACAAGATCGAGAAGGTGCACCACTCGCGCCGGGCGTCGGCGGACAACGTGGTGTCCATCCACGACTGTCCGCAGGACCACCGCCGCGGCGGCACCATCCAGACCCTGCTGTCCCCGCGCACGGTCGCCAGCACGTCCGGCTTCATGGGCGGCGCGACGCTGGCGCCGGGCGAGGCGATCGCCGAGCACCTGCACCCGTACAGCGAGGAGTTCGTGTTCTGCATCCGCGGCGAGCTCGAGGTCGACGTGGAGGACAAGGTCATCCCCGTCCCCGCGGGCAGCGCGATCCTCGTGCCGAAGGAGCAGCGGCACCGGCTGCGCAACGTCGGCGACGGCGAGGTCTTCTGCGTGTTCCACCTGGGCCCGCTCGCGCCGCGCCCGGAGCTGGGCCACCAGGACACCGAGACGCGCGAGGAGGCGGCCGAGGTGGCCGCCCGCATCCTCGCCGCCAGGCGGAAGCAGGCCGCATGAGTGCACACCGCAGGGTGGTCGTCACCGGGGTCGGCGTGGTCGCCCCCGGTGGCGTCACGCGCGAGGCGTTCTGGGACACGCTGACCGCCGGCCGCACCGCGACCAGGAAGATCACCTTCTTCGACGCCAGCAAGTTCCGGTCCAGGGTGGCCGCCGAGGCGGACTTCGACCCGGTGGCCGCCGGCCTGAGCGCGCAGGAGATCCGCCGCGCGGACCGCTACGTGCAGTTCGGGCTGGCGTGCGCGGCCGAGGCGCTGGCCGAGTCCGGCCTGGAGCTCGACGAGCGGACGCTGGAGGCCACCGGCGTGGTGATGGGCTCCGCGGTCGGCGGCACGATGGCGCTGGAGGACGAGTACGTCGCGGTGTCCGACACCGGCAGGCAGTGGCTGGTCGACCACACCTACGGCGGCCCGTTCCTCTACCAGGCGCTGATCCCGAGCAGCCTGGCCGGCGACATCGCGCACCGGTACGGCACGCACGGGCCGGCCCAGGTGGTGTCCACCGGCTGCACGTCGGGCATCGACGCGATCGGCTACGCCTGGAACCTCGTGCAGGACGGCGAGGCGGACGTGGTCATCGCCGGGGCCTCGGACAGCCCGATCTCCCCGGTGACGGTCTCCTCGTTCGACGCGATCAAGGCGACCACGCCGGAGAACGACGACCCGGAGCACGCCTCCCGCCCGTTCGACGCCACCCGCAAGGGCTTCGTCATGGGCGAGGGCGGCGCGGTGCTGATCCTCGAGGAGCTCGAGCACGCCAAGCGGCGCGGCGCGAAGATCTACTGCGAGGTCACCGGGTACGCCAGCCGGTCCAACGGGTTCCACATGACCGGGCTGCGCCCGGACGGCCTGGAGATGGCCGAGGCCATCCGGGTGTCGCTGGACCAGGGCCGCACCGACCCGACCGACGTGGACTACATCTGCGCGCACGGCTCGGGCACCAAGCAGAACGACCGGCACGAGACCGCCGCGTTCAAGCGGTCGCTGGGCGAGCACGCGTACGCCACGCCGGTCAGCTCGATCAAGTCGATGATCGGCCACTCGCTCGGCGCCATCGGCGCGATCGAGATGGCCGCGTGCGCGCTGGCCATCGACCGCGGCGCGATCGCGCCGACCGCCAACTGGGCGCAGCGCGACCCGGAGTGCGACCTGGACTACACGCCGAACACCGCGCGCGAGGCCAAGGTCGACGTCGCGCTGTCGGTCGGCAGCGGGTTCGGCGGGTTCCAGTCGGCGATGGTGTTCAGCCGGTTGAAGGAGGCAGCATGACGGCTCCACGTGCGGTGATCACCGGGTTGGGGGTCGTCGCTCCGTCCGGGATCGGTGCCGACGCGCACTGGAAGTCCATCCTGGACGGCGAGAACCGGATCGGGCGCATCACCAGGTTCGACCCGTCGAGCTACCCGGTCACGCTGGCCGGCGAGGTGCCCGAGTTCGACCCGGACGCCTACGTCACCACCCGGCTGCGGGTGGCCACCGACCGCTGGACCTGGCACGGGTTCGCCGCGACGCAGGAGGCGCTCGACGACTCCGGCATCGATCTGTCCACACTGGACCCGTACGACACCGCGGTCGCGCTGGCCAGCTCCTCGGGCGGCAACGAGTTCGGCCAGGGCGAGCTGCAGGCGCTGTGGTCGGAGCCGGACGGCAAGGTCAGCGTGTACCAGTCGATCGCCTGGTTCTACGCGGCGAGCGTCGGGCAGATCTCGATCCTGCACCAGCTCAAGGGTCAGTGCAGCGTGCTGGTCGCGGAGAGCGCGGGCGGGCTGGACAGCTTCGCGCAGGCCACCCGGACGATCCGGCGCGGCACCACGATGGTGCTCGCCGGCGGCACCGAGGGCCCGCTCTCGCCGTACGCGCTGACCTGCCAGCTGAGCAGCGGCCGGCTGTCGGCCGGCACCGACCCGGAGCGCGCCTACCTGCCCTTCGGCGCGGCGGCCTCGGGCTACGTCGCCGGCGAGGGCGGTGCGGTGCTGGTCGTGGAGGACCTGGAGCACGCGAAGGCACGCGGCGCGGACATCCACGGCGAGGTGCTCGGCTGGGGCGCCACCCACGACGGGCGCGCCAGCCGGGCCGGCTACGGCGGTGACCAGCGGCAGGTGGCGCGGGCGATGCGGCTCGCGCTGCAGCGCGCCGGCCGCGACGCGTCCGATGTGGACGTCGTGTTCCCGGACGCGGTCGGCGTGCGCGAGTGCGACCGGGTCGAGGCGGCCGCGATCCGCGAGGTGTTCGGCGACGACGTGCCGGTGACCACGCAGAAGGGCCTCACCGGCCGGATGTACCAGGGCGGCGCGGCGGTCGACGTGGCCACGGCGCTGCAGGCGATGCGCTACGACATGCTGCCCGCCACCCCCGGGCCGGCCGACCCGGCGCCGGGCTGCGAGCTCAACGTCGTGCGCACCCCGACCGCGCGGCGCACGTCGCTGGCGCTGATCAACGCGCGCGGCTTCGACGGGTACAACACCGCACTCGCCGTCGGCCGCTACGAGCCGGACAACGAAGGGTAGGAGGCGACATGGGTGACGCACCCGCACGCGCGCGGATCGTGTTCCTGGTCCGGGTGCCCGAGGAGGACGCCGAGCGCTTCCTGGCCGCCTACGAGCGGATCCGCTACCAGGTGGCCGGGGGTGTGCCCGGGCACGTGCTGGACCAGGTGTGCCAGTCCACGACCGATCCCGAGCAGTGGCTCATCACCAGCGAGTGGGAGTCCCTGGACCACTTCGTGGCCTGGGAGCAGAGCCCGGGCCACCGCGAGTTGGCCGGACCGATGCGGGCGTGCATGACCGAGGCCAGGTCGATCAAGTTCGAGATCCGCGAAGAGACCGGCAGGACCACCACCCGGCTGGCCGGCTGAGTAGGAGAAGAAATGGACACGACCCTCACCATCATGGGCATCTGGGTGCTCGCCGCGTCCGGCATCCAGCTGGGCACGCTCTGGATCATGAAGTTGTCGATCCTGCCGCTGCTCAACACGTTGCCGTACAGCCGGTACGTCAACACCTGCCAGCTCATCGACATGCACGTGTTCCACCCGATCGCGGTGTGGAGCGGTGTCGTCGCCGGAGCGATCGGGGTCGTGGCGGCGTTCGTCACCTCGTCGGCCGCCGCGACGGTGTTCTTCCTGATCGGCTCGCTCGGCATGCTCGGCGTCGGCCTGACGTCCGAGGGCGTGAACCGCCCGATCTGGCGGCAGATCGAGAAGTGGAGCGTCGACACGGTCGACGACGAGAACTGGTCCCAGAAGCGGCACACCTGGCATCTCGCGCACCAGGTCCGTACCTACTTCGCCATCCTCGCGGTGGCCGCCTACATCGGCGCCGTCGCGGCGGTGTGAGGCTCGGAGGCGATTCGACGATGAGTTTGCGCAGCAGCAGGTCCCGCCGGCTGGTCCTGGCCCTGGCGGCGGTGTGCACGGTGGCCTTCGCCGACGTGGCGGCGGCCGGCACCGCGGGCGGGCAGGAGGCCGGGCACCTCGGGTCCGCGGACTGGCCCATGTGGCAGCGCGGCCCGGACGGCAGCCGGTTCGACGTGGCCGAGACGGCGATCAACCCGGCCACGGTGGGCGGGCTGAAGCTGAAGTGGGCCTACGCGTACGCGCCGGTCGCGAACGCGGCACACGGCAGCCAGCCGGCGGTCGTCGACGGCACGCTCTACGTCGGCGCGCCGGACCACAAGTTCCTCGCGCTGGACGCCCGCACCGGCGCCACCCGGTGGACGTTCGACCTGTCCTCGGTGGCCGGCTCGGGCACCAACGACGTGCGCGACGGCGCGTCGGTGGTCGGCGACAAGGTGTACTTCGGCGACAGCACCGGGCGGGTGTACGCGCTGCACAAGGAGACCGGCACGCTGGCCTGGTCGACGCGGATCAGCACCCACCCGGCCTCGGCGATGACCGGGTCGCCGCTGGTCTTCGACGGCAGGGTCTACATCGGCGAGTCCACCACCGAGGGCGGCCTGCCGCGCGACCCGAACTACCCGTGCTGCACCCACCGCGGCCAGGTCGTGGCGCTGGACGCCGGCACCGGCGCGGTCGACTGGCGGTACTACACGATGCCGCCCGCCAAGAAGGTGGGCACCTGGCCCAGCGGCGCGGCGAAGTACTCGCCGTCCGGCGGCAGCGTGTGGTCCACCCCGGTGGTCGACGCCGCGACCCGCACGCTGTTCGTGGGCACCGGCAACTCGATGACCGGTGAGGTGGGCGACACCGACAGCCTGCTCGCCATCGACGTGGACACCGGCACGGCGCGGTGGAAGCACCAGACCACCTACCCGGACGTGTTCACCGCCGCGTGCGGCGCGGCGACGGAGCCGACGGAGTACTGCCCCGGCAAGGGTTCCTACGCGCTGGACGAGGACTTCGGCGCCTCGGCCAACGTGATCCACGTCGGCCGGCGCACGCTGGTGACGATCGGGCAGAAGGGTGGCATGTTCTACGCCTTCGACGCGCGCACCGGCGACACGGTCTGGCAGACGCGCCTGGAGACGGCGGACCTCGACGCCCCCGACCCGGGCAGCGACGGCGTGGAGTGGGGCAGCGTGTTCGACGGGCGCTACCTCTACGCGGCCACCCAGCGCGGCAACCCCGGCAAGCTCTACAAGCTCGACGCGGCGACCGGCCGGATCGTGTGGCGCACCGACCACCCGGCGAACGGCTGCTCCACCGGTGGCGCCGCGGCCTACCCCGACCAGTGCGAGCTGGCGTTCACCCCGGCGGTGAGCGGCACGCCGGGGCTGATCTACGAGGGCAGCGCGGACGGCAAGGTCCGCGTGTTCTCCGCCGAGGACGGCCGGGTGCTGTGGACCTTCGACGCGGTGCGGGACTTCGCCGGCGTCGACGGGGTGACCGGTCACGGCACCGGCGTCTCCGGCACCGGCGGCGCGGTCATCGCGGACGGCATGGTCTACGTGGAGGCCGGCTACTACCCGTTCTACCCGACCGACAAGGGCGGCGTGCTGCTGGCGTTCGGCCTGTAGCGCCCGGCACCGTCCACCCGCGAGCCCCCCGTGCGTCCCACGGGGGGCTCGCGGGCGTCGTCGTGCCCGTCGTCGTGCCCGTCGTCGTGCCCGTCGTCGTGCCCGCGCGGACTTCGCAGCGAACACGAAACACCACAACCGGTCACCGTCGGCAGTGGGCCACTCAACGCCCACTCGTGATACGGCGACCATTTTCGACATTCCTGGCACCCTCGCAGACGCGTAGCCGCACGAGCTCGTTTTCCGTCACCGCCAATGGTGTTTTCCGCGGAGCGCGATCAACAGACAACGCGCGTACAGGAGGTTTCCCGTGCGATTAGGAACTGGGAAGAACAGGCACAGAATCACAGCCGTACTCGCCGGTCTGGCGGCGCTGACCGCGATTTCCGCGTGCACCGCGGCGCCCGCCGAGGTCGGTGGCAGCGACCTGGACACCGCACGCCACGGCCAGTCGGCCGACTGGACCACGTGGCAGAAGAACATCTTCGGCTCGCGGTTCAACGGCGCCGAGCGGAAGATCAACCCGCACACCGTCGGCGACCTGAAGCTGAAGTGGGCCTACGCGTTCCCGAACATCCCGTACTCCAACGTCGGCAGCCAGCCGGCCGTGCAGGACGGCGTGCTCTACGTCGGTGGCCCGGACGGGAAGATGCGCGCGCTGGACGCCAGGACAGGCGCCGACAAGTGGGCCTACGACATCCGCGGCGTGACCGGCCCCGTCGACGGCGAGTCGGCCCAGCTGCGCGACGGCCCGTCGGTGTCCGGGAACTCCGTCTACTTCGGTGACAGCACCGGCCGGGTGTACTCGGTGAACAAGCACACCGGCAAGCTGAACTGGGCGACCGGGCGGATGGACAACCACCCGGACACCCGGATGACGAGCTCGCCGCTGGTCTTCGACGGCACCGTCTACATCGGAGTGTCCAGCTACGAGGGCGGCTTCGGCCGCGACGACCCGGACAACCCGTCGAACGAGTGCTGCGTGCACCGCGGCCAGATGGTCGCGATCAACGCGCGGACCGGCGCGATCGAGTGGCGCTACTACACCATGCGGCCGGCCGAGCGGATCGGCACCTGGCCCAACGGCAAGGCGAAGTACGGCCCGTCCGGCGGCAGCGTGTGGTCCAGCCCGGTCATCGACCCGCGCTCGCGCACCCTCTACGTGGGCACCGGGAACAACTACACCGGCGAGGAGGGCGACATCGACAGCCTGCTCGCCCTGAACATCGACAACGGCACCGTGCGCTGGAAGCACCGTTTCGTCTTCCCGGACACGCAGACCTACATGTGCGTGCTGCACCACGAGGTGAACCCGTGGTGCCCGGGCTTCGGCACCACCGCGAAGAACATGGACGTCGGCGCCACCGCCAACATCATCGACGTGCGCGGGCGCACGCTGGTGACCGTCGGGCAGAAGGGTGGCATGTACCACGCCCTGGACGCGCGGACCGGTGAGGTCGTCTGGGAGAAGCGGCTCGCCGAGCCGGACCTGACGCACAACGACCCGGGCAGCCAGGGCATCGAGTGGGGCAGCGCCTACGACGGCCGGTCGCTGTACGTGTCGACCTGGCGCGGTGACCCCGGCAAGGTGTTCCGGCTCGACCCGGCGACCGGCGACATCCAGTGGGAGACGGAGAACCCGACCGACGGGTGCTCCACCGGCGGCGCGGCGAACTACCCCGACGCCGGGTGCGAGATGGCGTTCATCTCGGCGGTCAGCGTCACTCCCGGGCTGGTCTACGCGGGCAGCTCGGACGGCAAGATCCGCATCCTGTCGGCGCGCACCGGCCGGATCGTGTGGACCTTCGACGCGGTCCGCGACTACCAGGGTGTCAACGGCCTGCCCGGCCAGGGCACCGGCATCTCCGGCAACGGCGGCGCGGTGATCTCCGACGGCATGCTCTACGTGCACGCCGGCTACCACCCGTTCTACACCGACGGGTCGGGCGGCCCGGTGCTGCTCGCCTTCGGCCTCTGAGCCACCGCCGACCCCCGCGGGCGCCCGGGACCTCGACCCGAGGCCCGGGCGCCCGCCAGGGGATGGGATCCCGAGGGGGCCGTGATTCCCGGCCCATGACGGCGGGACGGCCGCCGAACAGCATGGGGGAGGACGACCGCCCGGCCTGGCGGGTCGACGCCGCACCGGTCGCAGGACGCCGCGAAGGAGAGGGAACGCATGAACCACATCGTCAGTGCGTGGGGCGACAACTCGAACGGCCAGCTCGGGGACGGCACGACGACCGAGCGCCACGAACCGGCCGCGGTGGCCGGCATCGAGGGCGCCGTCCGCAAGGTCGAGGCCGGCAGCGGGCACATCATCGCCCTGCTGGAGGACGGCACCGCGTACGCGTGGGGCCGCAACGCATTCGGTCAGGTCGGCGACGGCACCACGGGCAACGGGCTGACCCCGTCGAAGGTGAAGCTGGACGGCATCAAGGACGTCGCGCCCGGCGGCGGGCACACCCTGCTGCTGCGCGAGGACGGCACCGTGTGGGGCTGCGGCGCGGGCTTCTTCGGCATGCTGGGCACCGAGAACATGCGGGTGCACCCGGTGCCGGTGCCGGTCGGCGTCGAGTTCCCGGCCGAGGTCACCCAGCTCGTCTCCGGCGGCAGCCAGGGGCTCGCGCTGCTGGCCGACGGGACGGTGTGGAGCTGGGGCCGCGACGACGTGGGCCAGCTCGGCGACGGCGAGGAGTGGGGCAGGCGCGAGGGCACGATCCACCAGGCGCACGCCGGCCGGGAGTACCCGGTCCGCCCGGTCGCCGCCCAGGTCCTCGGCCTGGAGGACATCGCGTTCGTCGCCGCGGGCGGCGGGCACAGCCTGGCGGTGACCCGCGACGGCAACCTCTACGCCTTCGGCTCCAACGACTGCGGCCAGTGCGGGGACGGCACCACCGGGCACCTGAAGAGCCCCACCAAGGCCAACATCTCCGGCGTGCGCTCGGTCGCCGGCGCCTACCACCACACCGTGGCGCTGCTCGAGGACGGCACGCTGCGCGCCTTCGGCAAGAACGACCAGGGCCAGCTGGGCAACGGCACCACCACCGACAGCACCGAGCCGGTCGAGGTCGGCGACCTGCGCGGGGTCCGCCAGGTGGTCTGCATCGGCGGCGGCGGTGACGACAACCCCGGCGGCTACGGCCACAACCTGGCCCTGCTCGAGGACGGCAGCGTCTGGAGCTGGGGCTGCAACGGCCACGGCGAGCTGGGCGTGGGCGGCACGGACAACCGCCTCGTCCCGGCCCGGCTGGGACTGTCCGGGGTCCGGCACGTCACGGTCGGCGGCGAGGTGCCCGGCTTCCGGGAGAACCCGGGCGGCGGCTTCGCCCTCGCGATCCACGAGGCCTGAGAGGAACCGAACGTGAGCAACGCAGCGAACAAGCATGAGCCGAGTGCTTCCCAACCGCACCCAAGGGGAACGGAACGCAAACCGGCCACGGACACCCGCCAGACGGATCGATCCCGGCACGACGTCGCCACGCGGGAGAATTCCGGGGAGGCGGCAGAGCACATCACCACCTTGCACGAGCTGATGTTCCCCGCGGCCGGGCAGTGCATCCGGGTCGCGGCGGAGCTGAACCTCGCCGACCAGCTGGCCGACGGGCCGCTGCCGGTCACCGAGCTGGCCGCCCGCACCGGCAGCAAGGCCGGCGCGCTGCGGATGGCGCTGCACATCCTCGCCGACGACGACATCTTCACCGAGGTCGAGCCGGACGTGTGGGCGAACACGCCGCGCTCGGAGCTGCTGCGGGCCGGCGTGGCGAACTCCCAGCACACCATGGCGCAGTTCGCCGGCGCGGACTGGCTGTGGGCCTGCTACGCGCAGCTGAGCCGCAGCGTGTCCACCGGCGAGGCCGCGTTCGACGAGATCTACGGCACCAACCTGTGGGCGTGGATGGGCCGCAACCCGTTGAAGGGCAAGCAGTTCAACGACGCCATGAACGAGTTCTCCGCCACCGTCGGGCCGAGCATCGCGCGGTCCTACCCGCGGTTCGGCGAGGCCGGCGTGGTCGCCGACCTCGGCGGCGGGCAGGGCACGTTCCTCGCGAACATCCTGTCCGCCTACCCGTCGGTGTCCCGGGGCGTGCTGGTGGACCAGCCGTCGGTGATCGAGCAGGCGCGGACCAACCCCGACCTCGCGGAGCTGGACGGGCGGATCGACTTCTTCCCCGGCGACTTCTTCGCCGACGTGCCGACCGGCGTGGACCTCTACACCTGCAAGCAGATCACCCACTCGTGGAACGACGAGCGGCTGGTCGCGCTGCTCAAGCGGTGCCGGGACGCCTCGCCGAACGCCCGCGTGGCGGCCGCCGAGCTGGTCGCCCGCCCGGGCGTCTCGCGGTTCGTGCGGAACTTCGACCTGATCATGCTGGTGACCATGGCCGGGTTCCTGCGCACGGACGAGGACTTCGCGAACGTCTTCGCCCAGGCCGGGTACCGCCTGGAGCGCGTCGTGCCGACCGACACCGCGTTCTCGATCATCGAGGCCGTGCCGGCCGACTGAGACAGGAGCAGACCATGAGCGACACGATCGCCGGGATGACCGGGACGCTTCGGGGCCGGCGGGTGCTGGTGGCCGGCGGCGAGGGCGAGATCGGCGCCGTGATCAGCGAGACGCTGGCCGCGGACGGCGCCGACGTCGCGATCGCCGGCATCGAGCTGGGCCCGTGCAAGGAGGTCGCGGAACGCCTGGCCACCGGGGACAACCGGACCAGCGCCCACCAGTTCGACATCACCGATCCGGCGAGCGTGGACCAGCTCGCCACCGACCTCACCGAGTCGTGGGGCGGGATCGACGTGCTGGTGAACTGCGCCGGCATCCTCAGCATCGGGCCGTCGGACACGTTCGACCCCGAGCAGTTCCGCAAGGTCGTCGACGTCAACCTCACCGGCGCGTTCCTGATCTCGCAGGCCGCCGGGAAGATGATGATCGCCGGCGGCAACGGCGGCCGGATCGTCCACCTGACCTCGGTGCGCGCCATCCTCGGCCTCAACGTCGGCGGCTGGAGCGCCTACGGGTCGAGCAAGGCCGGCGTGCACCTGCTGGTCAAGCAGCTCGCCACGGAGTGGGGCCCGCACCAGATCTCGGTGAACGCGGTCGGCTCCGGGTTCGTGCGCACCGCGTTGAACCAGGCGCTGCTGCAGAACCAGGACTTCGCGAGCATGGTCGCCCAGCGCACCCCGCTCGGCCGGGTCTCGGAGATCCAGGAGGTCGCGAACGCGGCGGCCTACCTGGCCAGCCCCCGCTCGTCGTTCGTCACCGGCCAGATCCTCTACGTGGACGGTGGCCTGTCCGCCTCGCAGTGAAGAAGAAAGGCAGTCACATGACCGGCTCCAACGCCCTTCCGTACACACAGGACGCGCCGCCGCCCATGCAGATGATGGAGATGCTGTACGGCGCGCTGGCCACGCAGATGATCTCCGTCGCGGCCGAGCTTGGCGTCGCCGACCTGCTCGCCGACGGGCCCCGGCCGGTCGACGAGCTGGCCGCGGCCACCGAGACGAACCCGGACGGCCTGTTCCGGCTGCTGCGCGGCCTGGCCGGGCTGGGCGTGTTCGCCGAGACCACGCCGCGCACGTTCGAGCTGACCCCGCTGGCGCAGACGCTGCGCTCCGGCGTGCCCGGCACGATGAAGGAGATCGCGCAGGACGTCGGCGGGCGCACCCGGCTGCTGGCCTACTCCGAGCTCAAGTACAGCGTGCGGACCGGCAAGCCGGCCTTCGACCACGCGCACGGCATCAGCATGTGGGCCTACCTGCAGTCGCACCCCGAGGAGGTCGCGCTGTTCGGCAAGGCCATGGGCAACCTGGCCAGCGAGGCGCACTCGGTCGCGTTCCGCAACTACGACCTGTCCGGCGCGCAGTACCTGATCGACATCGCCGGCGGCGAGGGGTGGCTGATCGCCTCGCTCGCCCCGCACTACCCGAACCTGAAGGCCACCGTGTTCGACGAGCCGCACGTGGTGAAGGGCGCGGCCGAGGTGTTCGCGCGGGCCGGGGTGGCCGACCGGTGCGACGCGGCCGGCGGCGACATGTTCGAGTCCGTGCCGGACGGCGCCGACGTCTACGTGCTGTCGTCGATCCTGTTCAGCTACGACGACGACGACGTGGTCAAGATCCTGTCCAACATCCGCAAGGCCATGGTGCCGGGCGGGAGGGTGCTCATCCTGGAGCCGATCCTGCCCGAGGGCAACGACCCGCACCCCGGCAAGCTGCTGGACGTCACCCAGCTCGCGCTGCACCGCGGTGGCATCCGCACGCTCGCCGAGTGGGAGAAGGTCCTCGGCCCGGCCGGCCTGCGCCTGGCGGACACCCGCGAGATGTGGCCGCAGGGCCCGACGGACCTGATCGTCGCCACCGCGGCCTGATCGGTCCACTAAGGAGTGATGGACGTGGCGCACAGACTGCCCAGCCCCGACGCTTCCGCGAACGACTCCGCGGCGGTCGAGGAGGAGGTGGCGAACTGGGTCCGCCAGCGCGGCCGGCCGCTGAACACCAGCGAGCCGGACGGGCCGCACGCCGAGCTCGCGTCGCTGCGCGAGCTGGTCGGCGACGCGGTCGTGGTCGGCCTCGGCGGGTCGACCTACGGCGCGCACGAGCAGTTCACCTTCGGCCACCGGCTGGTCCGGTACCTGGTGGAGGAGCTGGGTTTCCGGTCCGTGGCCACCGAGGAGGACTGGGACATCGCGCTCGAGGTGAACCGGTACGTGCTCACCGGTGAGGGCGACCTCGACACGCTGGTCAAGTCCGCCGGCGTGCCATGGCGGGTCGGCGAGATGCGCGACGCGATCGAGTGGATCCGCGCGCGCAACGAGGCGCACCCGGACGACCTGGTGCGGTTCGTCGGGGTCGGCGTGATCGACACCAAACCCGCCGTCTACGACGAGGTGACCCGCTACGTCGAGGCGGCCGCCCCGGACGTGGCGGGCGAGCTGGCGGAGATCTTCGAGCTGATCCGCCCGGCGCGCGAGGACCACGTGCCGTGGTTCATCATGCAGGTCCAGGAGAAGGCGCCCTACGTCGAGCGGGCCCGGCAGGCGCTGCGGCTGGTGCAGGAGATCCCGCACGCGGACGGCGACCCCGGGCACGACCTGGTGGTCCAGCACGTCCGGCAGATCGTGGCGTTCTACGAGCACTACGCCTTCCACCTGGTGGACGACGGCTACCGGGACGAGAAGATGGCCGAGAACCTGCGCTGGTGGCACCAGCACACCGGGGACCGGATCGTCTACTGGTCCACCAACGCGCACAGCGTGCGCTCGGCGGAGCTGACGATCTCGGTGCCGCCGCGGGGCACCATCGCCCTCAAGCCGACCGGTGGTCACCTGGCGGAGCTGTTCGGGGACGGGTACTTCTCGATCGGCCTCACCTTCGACCACGGCGAGGTGAACTCCGGGTGGAGCGCGCCGCCGTTCACCAGCCGCCCGCTGGCCTGCCCGCCCCCGGCGGCGGGCTTCGCCGAGCGTCCGTTCAGCAACAACGGGACGCCGCGGTTCGTGCTGAACCTGCGCGCGCCGGCGCCGGACGCGGTGCGGGACTGGCTCGCGGCGCCGGCCAGGGCGCGGGTGATCGGGTCCATCTGCGACCCGTCCGCCCCGGACGAGCACTACATGACCGGCGGGTCGCTGGCGCAGTGGTACGACGTGATCGTGCACCACTTCACGGTCACGCCCTCGCAGGCGCTGTAGTCCACAGTAGACAGAGAGGGAGGCGGCCGGTCCGGCCGCCTCCCTCGTCCGCGTGTGGTCTCAGCCTTCCTTCTTGGCGAAGTCCGGCATGCCGCCCTCCTCGCGCAGCGGCCCGCTCAGCTGCAGGTGGGAGATGACCCAGTGGCCGTCCTGGCGCACCACGACCGCGACGAGCCGGAACCTCCCGCTCGTGTCGTGCCCCATGACCTTGGTCGTCTGGTCCTGAACGCCCAGCACGACCGCGGTGTCGTCGCCGTAGAGGCGCACCGTCGGCTCGACGATCTCGAAGCGCTCGTTGTGCATGTCCCCGCGGTGCCGCCCGGCCCACTGTTCCCTGTCGAGCACGAAGCCGACCGGACCCACCCCGGCGAAGTCCGCGGAGAGCAGGTCACCGTAGCCGTCGGCGTCGCCCTTGAGCTCGACCTCGGCCCAGCGCTGAATCAGGTCGAGAACCTCTCGCTCGCTCATCGTTGCTGCTTCCTTTCGGATCCCGGTCAGGACATCTCATCATCGAAAACACCGAAACGAACCGTCAAACCGTTCCGCCGGATCTGTTCTCAGAGCCTAGTGACGCCCGAGTGCGCGTGCCCGCCGAGTGATCGGGAACGACTCGAGGACCGGTCGGGAAAGATCGGGAGTCGCGCCGCGTTTCCTATCATCGAACTTCGCGAAGGATTTCCACTGCACCATCGGAATTCGGGAGAGTGTGGACCTTGACGCTTCGTGACCGCCAACCGCACCCAAGGGGAACGGGACGCAGCCCGACCACCGGTACGCGCCGAACGGGAAGTCGGCGGCCCACGGTGACCACAAGTGTGGATTCCGGGGAGGCGGAACAGTCGCGAGCCGGGTCCACCCTCGTCGTCTCCGCCGTCGTCACCGCCGCGCTGTTCGTGGTCGGCGTCGCCCTCGTGGCCGCCAACGGCAGCCTCTACGGTTCGCCGTTCGCCGAGCAGGACCCGGGGATCGAGCGGATCTACGCGGACAACACGACCCTGATCCAGCTGGTCGCCTTCCTCCAGTTCGCCGCGGCCGTCGCGCTCGCCGTGTTCACCGCGGCGGTGTGGGCACGGCTGCGCGCGCTGGTCCCGCCGCTCGCCGCCCCGGCCTACGTCGCGGTGGCCGGCGGCGTGCTCGCCTCGGTCTGCATGGCGCTCAACAGCCTCGTGCAGTGGTCGCTGTCGCACCCGTCGGTCAGCGGGGACCCGGCCGTGCGCCGCGCGTTCGAGTTCCTGTACTTCGGGCTGGGCGGCTTCGGCCACGTCGCCGGGCTCGGCCTGCTGGTCGCCGGGGTGAGCATCCCGGCCATGCTGGCCGGGCTGGTGCCGCGCTGGTACGGCATCGCGAGCCTGGTGCTCGCCGCCGCCGGGCTGCTGTCCACGCTGACGTTCCTCACCGAGGCCGCGCCGGCCACCGCGCTCATCCCGCTCGGCCGATTCCTCGCGTTGGTCTGGCTGATCGCGACGGCGGTATTCCTCACCCGCCCTCGGCCGAGCTCGTGGAGAGGCGGATCAGGTCGCGCCGGGAGCTGATGTTGAGCTTGCGGAACACCTTCCCCAGGTGGTAGTCGACGGTGCGCGGGCTGATGAACAGCTGGCTCGCGATCTCCCGGTTGGTCGCGCCCTCGCCGACCGCCTGGGCGATCTGCAGCTCCTGCGGGGTGAGCTCGAGCAGGGCGTTCGGGTCGCGCTCGCGGGCGGTCTCGCCGGTGGCGCGCAGCTCGCCCTCCGCCCGCCGCGCCCACACCGGCGCGCCGAGCCGGGTGAACGTGTCCAACGCGGCCCGCAGCTGCGTGCGGGCCTGGGTGCGCCGCTTCCCCCGGCGCAGGAACTCGCCGTAGAGCAGCTGGGTGCGCGCGTGGTCGAACGGCCGGCTGGTGCCGGCGTGCCGGGACAGCGCCTCGCCGAACAGCGCGTCCGCGGCGGCCGGGTCGCCTGCGGAGGCGAGCAGCGCCCGGCTCCGCGCGGCGAGCGCCGGAAGCCCGGGCGTCCCGGACCGCGCGCTCCACGCCAGGTACGGCTCGAGCGCCGCGGCGGCCTTGCCGGCCTCGCCGGCCCGCACGGCCGCCTCGATGTAGTCCGGCGTCGCGCCGGTCGAGCGGCTCGGGCTCACCGGCACCGGGCCGTCGCCGAGCAGCGCCTCGAACGCGGTCAGCGCGTCCTCCGGCCGGCGCGCGGCCAGCGCGGTCAGGCCCTTGGCGCGCAGCGCGACGTCGGAGACCTTGATCAGGCTGCGCGAGACCGCCTCCGCGATCGCCTCGCTCGGCGAGCTCGACGGCCTCCTCCTCGCGCCCGCGCAGGCCGGCCAGGTAGGCCAGATACGCCCGGTGCAGCGCGGCGCTGTTGCGCCTGCCGGTCTCCAGCGCGAGCCGCCTGCCCTCCTCGGCCAGCGCCTCGGCCGCGCCGAACTGCCCGCGTTCGGTCTCCTCGGGCACCAGGTACTCCAGCGCGAGCGCCAGCGTGCCGGCCGCGCCCAGCGCCCGGGCGCGGGCCACCGCCTTGACCCGCAGCCGCCGCCCGGCCGCGTGGTCGCCGACCCACAGCGCGATCCCGCCCGCGGTCAGCAGCAGGTCCGGATCGTCCAGGTCGTCGAGGCGGGCCAGGTCCCCGGCCACGGCAGGCGCCTGGTCGGGGCGGGTGACGCTGGGCCGGAACAGCAGCGCGCGGGCGATCAGCGCGTCGTCCGGCCGGTCGAACGTGGACAGCCGGGCCACGGTCCGGTCCACCTCGGCGAGCGCGCCGGTCTCGCCGGAGCTGTACGCGGCCTCGCGGGCCAGCAGCAGCACCCGCAGGGCCAGGCGCTGGTCGACGTCCACCGCGCCGGCCGCGGTGGGCAGCAGGTTCGCGAGCGCGTCTGCCGGTGCGCCGGTCCGCAGCTCGATCTCGCCGCGCAGGTACCGCACCCGCAGCGTCACGGCCGGGTCGCCGGGCGGCAGCTCGTCCACCCGGTCGAGCAGGCTCAGCGCGGAGCCGGTGTCCCCGCCCCGCCACGCCGCGCCCGCGGCCGCGGCCAGCCGCCGCGCACGGTCCTCGGGGGCCGGGCTCAGCTCCGCGGCGCGCTCCAGCGTGGCGACCGCCGCGGTGTACCCGGAGCGGCGCAGCGCCTTCTCGGCGGTCTCCTCCAGCTCGGCGGCGACCTCCTCGTCGGGCCCCTCCGCGGCCTTGGCCCGGTGCCAGGCCCGGCGGTCGGCCTGGGAGTCGTCGCCGGTGAGGGCGCCGGCCAGGGCGCGGTGCGCGTCGCGGCGGGCCCCGGCCGAGGCGCCGTGGTAGACCGCCGAGCGGATCAGCGGGTGGCGGAACGCGACGGCGTCGGCCTCCACCCGCAGCAGCGGGGCGAGCTCGTCGGAGTCGAGCACCCCGGCGGGCACGCCGATGTGCCCGGCCGCGCGGGCGATGGGGGCGCGCCGCCCGGAGCCGTCCGCCGCGGCCACCAGCAGCACGCTCCGCGCCGGCGCGGCGAGCTTGCGGGTGCGGTCGAGGAAGGCGCTCTCGAGCGTGCCGGTGAGCGGCACGGGCTCGGGCCCCGCGGGCACGGCCAGCCGCCCGGACGCGCCGGGCAGCTCGATCAGCGCGAGCGGGTTGCCGCCGGTGCTCGCCACGAACCGGTCCCGCAGCGCGGGCGCGACCCGGTCGCCGAGCAGCGCCGCGGCGGCGTCCGGCGCGAGCCCGGTGAGCCCCAGCTCCGCGAGGCCCGCGGCGTCCACCTCCCGGCCCTCCCCGTCCCGCGCGGCGAGCAGCAGGCAGACGGCCTCCGCGTCGAGCCGCCGGGCCACGAACGCGAACGCGTCCAGCGACGGCCCATCGCACCAGTGCGCGTCGTCGACCAGGCACAGCACCGGCCCGGCCTCGGAGAGCAGCGTCAGCGCGGCCACCGAGACCAGGAACGGCTGCGTCGGCTCGCCGGCGGTCAGCCCGAACGCCGTGCGCAGCGCCGCGGCCTGCGGCTCGGGCAGCGCGTCGAGGCGGTCCAGCAGCGGCAGCAGCAGCTGGTGCAGCGCCGCGTACGCGAGCGTCGACTCGGCCTCGACGCCGACCGCGCGCAGCACCCGCATGCCCTCCGCGCGCCGCGCCGCGTACTCCAGCAGCGCCGACTTCCCGATGCCCGGCTCACCCCGCACGACCAGCCCGGCGCCGCGGTGCGAGCGGGCACGGGAGATCATCTCCTCGATGTCCTTCTGCTCGCTCTCCCGCCCGACCAGCACGCACAGATGCTAGTGCGGCGACCGGCCTTCGCCGGTCGCCGCACCGGGCAGCCCCGGTCAGTCCTTGCTCGTCGCGGCGGGCTCCGGGGAGCGCTTCGCCTCGGACTTCTGCGGCGCGCCGTGCCGGCGCGGCCTGCCCTTCGGCATCAGCAGCGCCGGCAGGAACGCGGCGGCGGTGATCAGCAGCGGCAGCCAGAACGTCGCACCGAAGGCGTCCGCGACCGCGCCCGGCGAGGCGCCGCCGGCCCGCGCCTGCAGCAGGTTGTGCTGCAGGACCACCGCGAACAGCGCGGTGCCGAGCGCACCACCGATCCGCTGGGTGACGTTCAGCATCGAGGTCGCCCGCGGGATGTCGGAGCGGTCCACCGCCTGGTAGGCCGCGGACATGATCGGCGACACCAGGCAGCCGGTGCCCAGGCCCATCACCAGCAGCGACGCGGACATCAGCACGTAGCTCGTGTCCGTGCCGGACTGGGTGTAGGCGATGAACCCGGCGGCCATCACCGGCACGCCGATCAGCATCAGCGGCTTGCCCAGGCCCCGGTCCACCAGGCGCCCGGTGAGCGACATCGCGATCGCCGCGCCGATGCCCTGCGGCACCAGCAGCAGGCCGGCCGCGAACGGCTCCTCGCCGCGCACCACCTGGTAGTACAGCGGCAGCAGCAGCATCGAGCCGATCAGCGGCGCGCCGAGCAGCAACTGCATGGTCGACGCCGCGGCGAACGTCTTGTTCTTCAGCTGCCGCAGGTTCAGCAGCGGGTTGCGCGCCCGCAGCGCGTACACCGCGAACGCCACGAGCAGGACCACGCCCGCGCCGAGCGCGACCTGCGTGCCCGCCGCGTCCAGGCCGTCCTGAGTGGACAGCTGGGACAGCCCGTAGACCAGCGCCACCAGGCCCGGCGGGAGCAGCAGCATGCCGATCCAGTCGAGCCGCTCGCTGTGCCGGCCCGGGGCGTCGTCCATGTACTTCCACGACATCAGCAGGGCCACTGCGCCGATGGGCATGTTGATGTAGAAGATCCAGTGCCACGACACGGTCGACACCAGCACGCCGCCGAGCACCGGCCCGACGACCGGGCCGAGCATCATCGGCACGCCGACGAGGCTCATCGCGCGCCCCATCCGCTGCGGGCCCGCGGCCTGCGCCACCAGTGCCATGCCGGCGGGCGCGACCATGCCGCCGCCCAGCCCCTGCAGCACCCGGAAGAAGATCAGCACGCCGGCCGACCACGCCAGCCCGCACAGCACCGAGCCGGCGATGAACAGGCTCAGCGAGAACATCCACAGCCGCTTGCCGCCGAACCGGTCGCCGGCCCAGCCGGTGATCGGGATGACCGCGGCGAGCGCCAGCACGTAGGCGGTCATGACCCACTGAATCGTCGACAGCGGCGAGTCGAAGTCCTTGCCCAGCGTGTCGATCGCGACGCCGACGATGGTGGCGTCCAGGATCGTCATGATCGCCCCGACCACGACGGTCACCGCCACCACGATCACCTGGCGCTCCAACGGTGGCGGGGCACCACCCTTGTCCTGCACCGCGCTGCTCATGCCTGTCTCCTTCGCGCTCGTGGCCGGTCCCTGGACCTGAGGTGTCGCATCCACGATGGGCCACGGAAGGACTCGTTCGAATCCGGTGAACCACCAGTCGGGTACCGGGGGCCGAGCTCGATCGTCCGGCAAGGAGTTCCCACAGTCGTGGGTCCCGAATCCCAGCGAAGGCCAGATCGTGTGAATTGGCAACGCGAAATTACGGCAAAACGGGCGCAATAGGACGTCATTCGAATCGTTCTCGAGTCGAGTGCGAGACGGTTCGGCAAGAACACACAAAAGCCCTGAATGCCCGATTACAGGCATTCAGGGCTTTTCGCGTGATGGTCAGCCCGGGTGGCGGGCCAGCTTGACGCCCGCGACGGCGCTGACGATCAGCCCGCTGAACCGGCCGACCGGGATCAGCCAGCCGGCCGGCTCCCACAGGAAGTACAGCGGCGAGGCGATGCTGGTCGCCGCGGACACCAGGCCGGTCACGACCAGCGGCTTGGGCAGCTCGCCGGTGCGGTCCCCGGCCAGCGCGAGCGCGCCGGTCAGCACGCCGAACCCGACGCCGTGGATGGGACCGCCGGAGTTGAACATCCGGTCGGCCATCCGGACCGCCTTCTCGTCGTCGTCCTTGGCCTTGCCGGTGAGCAGCAGGTTCGTCGTCGCGGAGAGCGCGAGCGAGCCGACCGCGAGCGCGCCGCCGGAGACCGCCGCGGCCTTCAGCGCCCGGCCGCCCGCCCGGTTGGCCAGCTTGACCACCGAGAGCACGAACCGGGCCAGCCAGCCCACCGACACCAGCTGGACGGTGGCGCTGTACCGGGCCGCGTTCTTGCTGCCCTCCCAGTACTCCCGGACGGCGTCGGCGTCCGAACCGGGGCGGGGGATCCGCGACTCGGCCATCTTGATGCCGCCCGCGATCGCACCGACGAACGTGACGGCGGCCAGCAGACCCGACACGGCTCCCCGGTCGGTTTCGGCCTCGGCGGATGCCATGCGCACCTTCCTTCCACGAGACTTCGCAAGGAGCCTCAGGCTAGCGCCCGGCGCCACCTCGCGCGCGGGTGTGCCGGTGGCGTCTCGAGCCGCCGTGCACCACCGTGCGAGCCGCCCGCTACGAGCCGATCGCCTGCGGGAAACGGAAGAACGCGTGCGGGTCGTAGGCGCGCTTGACCGCCACCAGGCGCGGGTAGTTCTCCGCGTAGTAGGCGGTGCGCCAGTCGCGCAGCCGCGGGCTGATGACGTTCACGTAGCTCTCGCCGTTGCCGTACCGCCGCGCGACCTCGGCGCCGCCGCCGAGCCACGAGTCGATCGACGCGCGCTGCCCGGGCGTCGGCGTGAAGTCCGGGACCGACGCGGAGTAGGACAGGTAGAACATCGCCGTGCGGTGCACGTAGGCGGTCGCGGTCCGCTCGACGCGGTTGACCGCGCCGCCGAGCCCGTTGAGGTTCAGCACCCGGAACTGGCCGGCCGCGGGCTCGGCGGTGAACGCCGCGAGCGCCTCCTCGATCGCGGCGGCGCCGAGCGGCGTGTCCACCATCCGGCCCTGTTCGACGCTGTAGCCGCGCCGCGGCAGCCGCGCGGCGGGGTTGTCGCCGACCCGGTGGCACGCGTCGACGGTCGTGTCCGCGCAGCCGAACGTGCGCATCATCGCCTGCTGGTAGGTCAGGTCGTCGACGGTGCGGCTCGCCGGCGCGGCCCCGGCGTTCGCGACCAGCCCGTCCAGGTACGGCGCGAGCGCCTCCGGGTCGCCGAACCAGGCGCCGGAGACCAGCACGGTCGGCTGCGTGCCGGGTGCCGCGTCCTGGTGCAGCAGGGTGAGGTTCGGCGCCAGCTCGTCCGGCGCGCCGGCCAGGAACGCCTGGAACGCCGAGAACACCGAGGCGGCCCGGTCCCACGGCCAGACCAGCGAGAACATCACCTGGCGGGTGACGGTCGTGGGCCGCAGCTCGAACCGGGTGACCACGCCGAAGTTCCCGCCACCGCCGCCGCGCAGCGCCCAGAACAGGTCCGGGTGGTCGGCCGCCGAGCAGCGCACCGCCTCGCCGCTCGCCAGCACCACGTCCGCCGCCACCAGCCGGTCGCACGCCACGCCGGACATGCGGGTCTGCACCCCGAGCCCGCCGCCCTGCAGGAACCCGCCCGCGCACACGGTCGCGCCGTTCCCGCTGACCAGCGAGAGGCCGGCCGGGGCGAGCGCGGCGACCGCGTCGACGGTCTGCGTGCCCGGTCCGAGCGCCACCCGGTCCGGGCCGACCTCGACGGCGTCGAG
Source organism: uncultured Actinomycetota bacterium (assembly GCA_963727495.1). Taxonomy (GTDB): domain Bacteria; phylum Actinomycetota; class Actinomycetes; order Mycobacteriales; family Pseudonocardiaceae; genus Actinophytocola. The sequence continues at coordinate 1,352,244 of CAVSGQ010000006.1, forward strand.
CCGCGAGACGTCGAGCACCAGACCGGTCGTCGTCGAGTAGCCGGACGAGGAGTGCCCGCCGCTGCGCGGCGCGACCCGGATGTCGTTGTCCTGCGCGAAGAGCAGGCAGGCGCGGACGTCGCGGACGGTCTCGCAGTAGGCGACCGCCGCCGGGTCGACGCTGTCGTAGTAGCCGCTGTCGAGCTGCTTGGCCGTCGGGTAGCTCGTGTCATCCGGCAGCACCAGGTCGCCGGTCAGGCACCGCGCCAGCGCGTCCCACCTCGTCCGCGGCGCGGCCGCCGCGCTCCACGGCAGCCCGGCCACCGCGAGCCCGGCCGCGCCCGCCCCCAGGCCCAGCAGCGTCCGCCGGCTCACCCCGCCCGCCCGTACCATCCGCCGTCCCCTTCCACCGTTCGCATCGGACCCCCGGGACGTGAACCCGTTGGGAGATCGCGGAATCGCGCAGGCAGAACGCTAGCCAGGGTGGCTCGCGGGTGCCTCGAGCACGAGCACAGGCTGCCTCGGCAGGCCGTGCCAAACACCCGCCCGCGGCACGACACTGAGCGCCACGACACCCCTGTTCGCCGGGTCGTGACGATCCGGCCGCGGAGGAGGAACGCACATGACGTCCAGCCTTGCCGGCAACCGGGTTCCCGGCGCGGTCGGCGGCCTGCTCGCCGGTCTCGGCTTCTTCGGTGGCATCGCGGCCGCGAAGGCCACCGAGAAGTCGGAGTACCCGCGCCCCGGTGCCGAGCCGGAGGTGGTCCAGAAGTACTTCACCGAGAGCGCCACGTCCGCGCGGATGTCGGTGGCCGGCCTCGCGGTGTCCACCTGGGGGCTCGCGAAGTTCACCGGCGCGGTGGCGCGGCTGTCCGGCCGGTCCGGCGCTGGGTCGCGGGCGCTGCAGGCGGCCGCGCTGACCGGCGGCGCGTTCGCCGTCGCCACCCAGGCCGTGTCGGCGGCGGCGACCGCCGCGAACACGAGCAAGGACAACCACCCGCAGACCACCGCCGACCTGCGCCAGGTGTCCTACCTGGTCGGTGGGCCGGTGCACGGGGTCGGCTACGGCCTGCTGTCCGGCGCGCTCGGCGTGGCCGCGCTGCGCACCGGCAGGCTGCCCCGGCCGCTGGCGATCGCCTCGCTGGTGAGCGCGCCGATCGGGATCCTGGGACCGCTGGCGCTGCTGAAGAAGGAGGCCCTGATGGCACTCCCGATCGGGCACATGTTGTCGCTACTGGTCAGCGGCGCCGCGGGCGTGCAGCTCGCACGCCGTCCGCGTTGAGCAGAACCGAGGAGGAAATGCCGTGAAGGTGACCGTTTTCGGCGCGACCGGCGGTACCGGAAAGCACGTGGTGGACCAGGCGCTGGCGGCGGGTCACGAGGTGACCGCGGTCGCCCGGAACGCCGCCGACGTGCCGGGTGAGCGCGAGCGGCTGACCGTGGTGCAGGGCGACGTGCTCGACCCGGCGAGCGTGGAGCGGGCGGTGGCCGGCGCGGACGCGGTCGTCTCGGTGCTCGGCGTCGCCGACCGCCGCAAGCCGACGCGGGTGTACTCCGAGGGTGTGGGCAACATGCTGCGCGCGATGAAGGCCGACGGTCCGCGCCGCATCATCGCGCTGTCCGCGGACGGCGTCGAGCCCAACCCGAAGGTCAACATCGGCCAGCGCCTGGTGACCGCGCTCGTGGTCGCCAGGATCCTGCGCAACCTCTACAGCGACATGCTGGAGATGGAGCGCGAGCTGGCGGAGTCCGATGTGGACTGGACGGTGGTCCGCCCGCCGCGGCTGTCGGACAAGGAGCACACCGGCACCTACCGGGTGTCCACCGGCGAGCCGGGTCCCTCGTCCGGGATCTCCCGGGCCGACCTGGCGGACTACATCGTCGGGCACCTCGACGACGCGGAGTCGTTCGGCAAGCTCGTCTGGATCACCTACTGAGCCGGCCATGGCCGGAAGGGAGAAGCCGATGCGGGTCAGCGTCAGTGTCAGCGACTACTCCTGGCCGGGTGGTCCGGCGGAGATCGCCAAGCGGCTGGGCCGCATCGCCGAGACCGCCGACCGGGCCGGGGTGCACACGATCTGGCTGCCCGACCACCTCATCCAGGCCAACCCGCACAGCCGGCCGGACGCGGAGATCCTCGAGACGTACACGACGCTCGGGTTCCTCGCCGCCCGGACCGAGCGGGTGCGCCTGGGCGCGATGGTGACGCCGGTGTCCTACCGGTGGCCGGCCGCCGTGGTCAAGGCGGTCACCACCCTCGACGTGCTCTCCGGCGGCCGCGCCTGGTTCGGCATCGGCGCGGGCTACGGCGAGGGCGAGGCGGCCGACATGGGCCTGCCGTTCCCGCCGGTCGCCGAGCGCTTCGAGCGGCTGTCGGAGGCGCTGCGCATCGCCTTCCGGATGTGGTCCGGGGACACCTCGGAGTTCGCCGGCGCGCACTACCGGCTGGCGAACCCGATCAACAGCCCGGCCGCGCTGCAGACGCCGCACCCGCCGGTGCTGATCGGCGGCGTGGGGGAGAAGAAGACGCTGCGCCTGGTGGCGCGGTACGCCGACGCGTGCAACCTGTCGGACAAGCCCGACCAGGGCGCCACGATCCGGCACAAGCTGTCCGTGCTGGCCCGCCACTGCGAGGACGTCGGCCACTCCTTCGACGAGATCGACAAGACCGTGAGCACCCGCTTCATCGAGGGCGAGACCCCCGAGGCCTTCGCCGAGCGCTGCGCGGTCCTGTCCGGCTACGGCACCCGCCACGTGGTCCTGTTCCACCCGTGGACCGAGTCCTCCATGGAGGCCCTCGCCGACCTCATCCCCGCCACCCACTCCCTCTGACCCCCGCGAGTCCAACGCCCCCGACCCGCGAGTCCAACATTCCGGACCCGCGAGTCCCCCGCTCCGGGACCCGCGAGTCCCCCGTTCCGAACACCGGAACGGGGGACTCGGCGGTTCGTCAGTTGCCCAGGCCGGCGCGGCGGGCCTGGACGGCGGCCTCGGTGCGGTCGGCGATCTGCAGCTTGGCGAAGATGCGGGACAGGTAGTTGCGCACGGTCTTGATGGACAGCCCCAGCCGCCGCGCGATGGAGGCGTTGCCGAGGCCGTCGGCCACCAGTTCCAGCACGGCCCGCTCCCGGTCGGTCAGCTCGGGGAACGGCTTGGCCGACTCGCGCGGCTTGTTCAGGTAGTCCAGCGCCCAGTCGGCGACCTCGGGGCCGAACACCACCCCGCCGCGGCGGACGGTGCCGATGGCCTGGCCGATGTCGTCCGAGCCTGCGCCCTTGACCAGGTAGCCCCGGGCGCCGGCGCGCATGGCGGCGAGGAAGGTGTCGCAGTCCTCGAGCATGCTCAGCATGATCACCGACGTGTCCGGGCAGCGGCCGGTGATGGTCTTGGTCACCTCGATGCCGTTGGTGCCGGGCATGTTCACGTCCATCAGCGCCAGGTGCGGGCGCAGGCGGTAGATCTCCGACAGCGCCTCGGTGCCGGTGCGCGCCTCGCCGACCACCTCGACGGTGCCGATGTGGTCGAGCAGCATGCGCAGCCCGGACAGGTACACCGGGTGGTCGTCGGCGATCAGGACGCGGACGGTCTCGGGGGGAGCGTCGAGTGCGGCAGTCACTGGGGGACCTCCGTTGCGGTCAGCGGGAAGTGCGCGCGCACGGTCACCCCGGTGCCCGGGTCGTTGCCGGTCACCTCGCACCGCCCGCCGAGCTCCGCGGCCCGCCCGCGCATCGAGCTCAGGCCGACCCCGCGCCGCGCGAGCCCGGCGCCACCGACCCCGTCGTCCACGATGGACAGACGGAGGTCGGCGCCGGCCACCCGCACGCGGATCCGGCAGGTGCGCGCCCGGGCGTGCTTGACGACGTTGGTCAGCGCCTCCTTGGCGATCCAGAACGCGGCCACCTGCACGGCCCGGTCGGCGCCGGCCGCGGCCGGGTCGACGCGGACGTCGCAGGACAGCGCCGGGCTCATCCGCTCCGCGAGCGTGCGCAGCGCGTCCTCGAGCCGCCGCCCGTCCAGCTCGGCCGGGCTCTGGTCGGCCAGCACCCGGCGGAACTCGGTCATGAAGGCGGCCGCCTCGTGGCGCAGCTCGCGCAGCACCTCCTCGGCGGCGCCCCGGTTGGCGGTCATGAGCTTGCCGAGGATGTCGGCGCGCATCATGATCCCAGCCAGCCCGGGACCGAGGCCGTCGTGCAGGTTGCGCCGCAGCCGCACCATCTCCTGGTAGTGCTCGCAGGTTCCGGTCGAGCATTCGGCGTGTTCCACGGTGACTGCGCGGGTCACGGATGACCTCCGACGGCTGGCCTGGGTGTCTGCACGTACCCACCGATGATTGGCGCCGGGGCTGGAAGTCACCTCGAAGCGGGAGCAGTGCCCATTCGAGTGGGACGTCAGCCCCTGGTGGGGCGGCACCTGAGCACGACCGGTCCGTGCCCGCCGAGCGCGACGTCCAGGGTGAGCGGCCGGCCCGCGGTCACCGCCGCGTTGCGGGCCAGGGCGGCCAGCCGGCGGACCGTGCCGCGGCCGAGCGAGTACCGGCGGCGCCAGCTCTCCGGCAGGCTGACCGAGTGGGTGCCGCCGTGCGCGACGACGTGCGCGTTCGGCTTCCAGGCGAGCTGCTCGCGGATCCTGGCGCCGTCCGCCGGGACCTCGAAGGTGTCCGCGGGCGAGCTGGCCTCGGTGAGCCCCCAGCGCCCGTCCACGTGCACCGGCACGGCCCGCGAGGGGCTCGCGTGCACCACGGCGGACGCGGTGGCCGGGACGAAGCGCTGCAGCAGCAGCACGCAGTTGCCGTGCGCGGTGACCAGGCCGCAGCGCCGCCCGGCGGCCACCGACTCGACGAGCGCCTCGGGCAGCGCGTCGAGGTGCTGGTTGTACATGGCGAGGGTGCCCGCGGTGGCCGAGCGCACCGGCTCGGGGCTCGCGATGCCCACGGTGAGCGGGCCGGTGTCCGCGCCGTGCCGGGACAGCATGCCGTGCGCGGCCGGGAGCAGCTGGTCCACCACCGCGTCCGCGGCGACGTCAGGAGCGACCACGATCACCACGGTCGGGCCGGACGGCAGCTGGTCGAGCAGGCTCGCGGTGACGGCGACCTCGGTGCCGACCATCGGGATCCGGCGGGCCATCCAGCGCCGCAGCGGGAACACCCGGGCGCCCAGCCGCAGGGCGCCGTGCCCGGAGCTCGCCTCGCCGGGTATGCCGGCGAGCACGGAGATGTCCGGTCCGGCGCCGGCAGCCGGTCTGTTCGGCCGATCCTCGGCCCGCATCTCGGACTGCACAGCGGTTCCTCTTCTCGCGCCGGCCCGACCCACAGCGGTCGTTCAGGCCAAGGTAAGCGGGTGGCTTGGTGACCCGCTCGACTCCGGCTCGAGCCGCCGGCGGTCAGCCGGGCCGGCCGCCGGTGCTGCCCCACCAGGAGCCGCTGAGCACCCCGGACAGCGCGACCAGGCGGATCAGCGCGGGCACCGCGTGCCGCGGCTGCGGCGAGTTCGCGTCCAGCTCCTCCACCAGGTCCGCGTCGATCAGCTCGTCCAGCACGGTCTGCGCGGCGGCGGCGCTCATGCCGACCCGCTCGGCGATCTCGCCGGTGGTGAGCGGCTCGCCGTCCGCGGCGGCCAGCCGGCGGAACACCCAGCGCTGCCGGGCCGACAGCGTCTGGTACGCCTCGGCGAGGCGGTCGAACACGTCGAACCCGGCGTAGCTCAGCTCGTTCATCCGGTTCCGCTCGTCGGTCATCCGGGCGACCATGCGGGACAGGTGCCAGCTCGGCCGGCCGGCGAGCTTCGCGCCGATCGCGCGCAGCGCCAGCGGCAGCCGGTCGGCGAGCTCGGCGAGCCGCTCGGCCGCGTCGAGCTCCTGGCTGACCCGGCTCTCGCCCACGGTGTCGGCCAGCAGCCGGGTCGAGTCGGCGACGCTCAGCACCGGCAGCCGCAGCCGCACCGCGCCGGGCAGCGCGTCGATGGGCGCGCGGCCGACCACCACCAGCGCGCATCCGGAGCCGCTGGGGAACAGGTGCCGCAGCGAGTCGGTCGAGCGGGCCTTGTCCAGCACGACGAGCAGCCGCCGGTCCGCGGTCCAGCTGCGGAACATCAGCGCCGCCTCGGCCACGCCGTTGGGCACGTCGGCCTCGTCGGCGCCGATCGCCGTCAGCATGCCGGTCAGCACGTGCCGGATGGGCATCGGCCGGCCGTCCTCGCCGGTCAGGTCGACGTAGAGCTGCCCGTCGGGGAAGTGCTCGCGCACGCCCCGGGCGGCCTTGGCGACGAACGCGCTCTTGCCGATGCCCGGCCGGCCGACCACGTTGATCACCCGCAGGCCCTGCACGTCCGGGCCGGTGAGCAGCCGGGTGAAGCGGTCGATCTCGTGCCGGCGGCCGACGAAGTCGGGGATCTCCGCGGGCAGCTGCGCGGGCGCCGGGTGTCCGGTGTGGACGGTGGCCTGCTGGTGCGGCAGCTGCTGGACGGCCGGTGCGCCGGGGAGGTCCAGCTCCGGGTCGGCCTCCAGCATCAGCTGGTGCAGCCGCTGCAGCTCGGTGGCCGGGTCGAGGCCGAGCTCGTCCACCAGCGCGGCGCGGATCCGCTGGTACACGCCGAGCGCCTCGGCGCGCCGGCCGCTGCGGTACAGCGCGATCATGAGCTTGGCGGACAGGTCCTCGCGGGTCGGCTCCGCGCTGACCAGGCTGGTCAGCTCGCCGACGATCTCCTGGTGCCGGCCGAGCTGCAGGTCCGCCTCGATGCGCAGCGCGAGCACGGTGCGGCGCAGCTCGTCGAGGCGGGTGGCGTGCGAGTACAGCAGCGGGCCGGTGGAGACGTCCTCGAGGAAGCCGCCGCGCCACAGCACGAGCGCCTCACGGAGGGTCTCCGACGCGGCCTCGAACCGCTGGCCGAGCAGCTCCTGGCGGCCGCGCCGGGTCAGCAGCTCGAAGCGGTTCGCGTCGATGTGGTCGAGGTCGGGCAGCTGGAGGATGTAGCCGCCCGGGTGCCGGACCAGGGTGGGCGCGGCGTGCCCGTCGGACGGCCGGTCGTCGAGCTTGAGCAGCTTGCGCAGCTGGTAGATGTAGGTCTGCACGGTGGTGAGCGCGCTCTGCGGCGGGCTCTCGTCCCACAGCTCCTCGACGAGCTGGTCCACCCGGGTCACCGAGTTGGCCTGCACCGCGAGCAGCGAGAGCACCTGGCGCAGCTTCGGCGCGGACGGGGTGACCACGACGGCGCCGCGCTCGAGCACGAGCGGGCCGAGCAGGCCGAGCGTGATCGCGCCGGCCGACTCCTCGCCCGGCAGCATCCGTCGTTCGATGCGGTTCGTCTCTACCGGCTGGGTGCCGAGCTGGAGCGATAACAGCGATGCGGCCTCTGCTCCGGTGTGACGATTCTGCATGGAAACTCCCGACCCAAGATCGCGACTACTCGGTGGCCATCTCTCGACATCACATGGTTGCACCGGGTACGGCGCGGGCCGGAGGTCGTCAGCGTTCTTTGACCATGGTTCGACCCGCCCGCATGCGGCGGGGCCGCGGGTGCCGCGGCCGGGTCTGTCCAGTGGGCTCGGCCGGGTCTTGAGCCATCCTCGAGCCGCCGAACCCAGCCTGGGCCCATCGAGAGACAGGAGCTCGGGCATGAGCAACCAGCAACTCGTCGAACGCGAGCAGGAGCGGACCGGGACGGGCGCCCAGCCCAGGGACGGCCGGCAGCGGTCCGCCGGGGCCGACCGCTCGGAGGACCACCTCATCCGGGGATACAACTGATGGCCCGGCTGCCGTGCCGGCACTGCGTGCTGCGCACGCTGGCCGGGGTGGCCTGGCCGATGTGGGGCGGCCGGTCGGGCTGGCCCCGGCCGGTCCGGTGCCGCACCTGCGCCGCGCGGGCGCGCTGACCCGGGTGCGCGCCCGGGGAGCGGGGTGGGGCGGGCGGCCAGCGTCGTCCGCCCGCGCCACCCTGTGCCTCAGCCGACCGGAACCGGCTCGTTCCAGTCGATGCGGTGGTCGTAGAGCCAGCCCTGCCTGTTCGCCGCCCTGGCGACGAACTTGAAGACGATCGGCAGGAGCATGCGGCCGATCCGGCCGGCGGCCTTGCCGTCGCCGTTGCGCTTTCCCTGTGCCACCACGCGTTCCACCCGGGCGCGGCGCAGGTTCTCGTAGGCGGAGAACGCGGCCGGCACGTCGGGCAGGTCGCGCAGGCACTTGCCGAGGGTCACCGCGTCCTCCAGCGCCATCGAGGCGCCCTGCCCGGAGGCCGGCGAGGTGGCGTGTGCCGCGTCGCCGACGATGATCATGCGGTCGCGGTGCCAGACGGGCACCTTCGGGAAGTCGTAGGTGCTCCAGCCGGCGAAGATGTGCTCGGTCGCGTCGATCACCCGCAGGGCGGGGAAGTCGTCGCGGGCGAACAGGTCGCGCAGCCTCGCGCGCCACTGTCCGGGGGTGATCGCGGCCAGCTCGCGCGCCGGCAGCTCGCGCTGCTGGGGCGGGTTGGCGAACCACCACACCTCGCCGCCGGGGCGCACGACGTAGCTGAAGAAGCAGCGGCGGCCGAAGAACATGTGCATCACGCCGGGTTCGCCGAGGTCGCCGCCGAGGTCGCCGCCGCGCGCGTACCCGCCGGCGTTGAGCAGCGGCACGTAGCGCGGTGCCGGCGCGTGCGGGTCGATGATCGTCCGGGTGACCGAGCGGAGGCCGTCCGCGCCGATGAGCAGGTCGCCGGCCGCCGTGGTGCCGTCGGCGAAGGTGGCCAGCACGCCGCCGCCGGCCGGCTCGGCGGCGACGAGCCGCTTGCCGTACTCGATCGGCACGCCCCGGCGCACGGCCTCGTCGCGCAGCACGCCGTAGAGGTCGGCGCGGGTGATGGTCTGGTTGTGGCTGCCGTCCGGCAGCGGCTCGCCGAAGGAGAACTCGATCAGCCGCCTGCCGTCCATCTCGGCGACCATCGTCGGGGTGTCGAAGCCCTTCCCGCGGACGAGGTGGTCGAGGCCGAGCTCGCGCAGGGCGGCCATGCCGTTGACCGCGAGCGTGAGGAACGCGCCCACGCCGTCGGCGGTGCGGTCGTAGGCCTCGTAGACGGTCGCGTCGATGCCTGCCTGCCTGAGCGCCATGGCGGTGACCGGCCCGGCCACGCCCCCGCCGATGACGAGCGCCCTGATATTCTTGGTCATACAATGACTATACATAAAATGACTGCTCATACAAGGGGCAATTAGGGTGGCGGTCGTGGCCCGGAGTTCAGATCGACGTTCGACACTCGCGCTGGTGCTGCTCGCGCTGCTGGCCGAGGAGCCGATGCACCCGTACCGGATGCAGCAGATGATCAAGCAGCGCGGCAAGGACAAGATCGCCAACGTGGCGGCGCGCAACAGCGTGTACCAGACGATCGACCGCCTGCAGCGCGCCGGGCTGATCGGGATCCGCGAGACCTCCCGCGACGAGCGCCGCCCGGAACGCACGGTCTACGAGCTGACCGACTTGGGCTGGGACGCGCTGCACGAGTGGACCCGGGGGATGCTGGCGGCGCCGGCGCGCGAGTACCCGGAGTTCCCGGCCGCGCTGGCCTCGCTGATGCTCCTGGCCCCCGACGACGTGCTGGAACAGCTGGCCACCCGGGCCGCGGCCCTGTCCGCCGAGGTCGAGGCCACCCGGGCGGAGCTGGCGGCGATCCCCGAGCTACCCCGCCTGTTCCGCCTGGACGACGAGTACCTGCTCGCCGTGCGGGAGGCCGAGCTGCGCTGGATCACCGGCGTGGTGGAGGAACTCCGAGCGGGTGAACTGACCTGGTCGGAAGAGTGGATCCGCCAGGTGGCCGACAAGCTGGAACACCTGAACGAGCCCTGACCCGGCCCCGGTTGTCCACAGCCCACCACCCTGTCCACAACCCCGGTCCAACCAGCCGGCACCGTCCCCCACCCCCGATAGAATGGACCTTGGGGAGCCCCCGGAGTGGGCGGGGCCCGCGAACGCGCGGGCGTGCGCGCGTGCCGCTGGTGGGCGAGCTCGTGGGGGCTGGTCTCGGCTCCCCGGTGGGCCGCCTGGCCGGCGGGCCCATCGCCCTGTCGGGGGTCGGCAGGGCGATGCGCCGGGTGCGTCACGCGACGTTCTTGAGGGCCGCGTCGAGGTTCGTCGGGGTCAGGGAGAAGGTCTGCTCGGTGTGCGAGGCGTCGATCACGAACGGCCGGGCGAACTGGTAGTGCGTCGCCCGCAGCTCGCGGAGCAGTGGGGAGAACACGCCCGCCGTCCACAGCACCGCGTACGGCAGCGACGACACCTTCGCCTGCGGCAGGCCGTTCGCCGCGGTGAAGCGGGTTGCCAGCTCGCGCACGGTCAGCGGCGGGTTCGTCGGAACCAGCCACGCCTCGCCCCACGCACGCTCCGTCGTCGCCGCCGTGACCAGGGTGCGGGCCACGTCCGCGATCGACGTCCAGCTGTGCGCGACGTCCAGCGCCGCCGGCACGTACCCGCGCTTCCCGGCCCGCAGCGGCTTCGCCAGCGCCACGCTGAAGATCGAGTTCGCTTCGATGTAGTCGCTCGCGCGTACCTCCGTGGCGCGGATCCGCCCCGCCTCGTGCGCGGCCAGCGCCGCACGCCACATGTCCGCCCGCAGCCGCAGCTTCGGGTGCGTCGCGGACAGCGGGGTCTCCGCGGTGATCGGACCGTGGACCTCCCCGTAGCCGTACAGGTTGCTCGCGGTCGCGAGCACTGCTCCGCTGCGCTCCGCCGCGGCCAGCAACGCCGCCGCCAGCGGTGGCCAGTCCGTCAGCCAGCGGTGGTACAGCGGGTTCGCGCAGTTGTACAGCGCCGCCGCGCCCTCGGCCAGCGACGCCAGCCGGTCGGCGTCGGTCGCGTCCGCCCGGACCCGCTCGACCGACGGGTGCTCCGGGCCGCCGCCGCTGCGGGTGACGACCCTGACCTGCTCGCCGCGGTCCGCCAGCAGAGTTGCGGTCGCGGTGCCGACCGGGCCCGCGCCGACGATCACGTGAAGCGCCATGGGAGGTTCCTATCTCTCTGGTTCGAGAGCAGTGCTCTCGGTTCGGATCAATAGTCACGTTTGAGGGCGCTCTCTGTCAAGAGCAGTGCTCTCGAATGTGTGCAATACTCTCGCTCATGGCTGAGCGCACCGCGGGATCCATCCGCGCACGGGTTCGGGCGGAGATGCTCGACGAGATCAAGGAGGTCGCGCGCCGCCACCTCGCCGAGGTCGGCGCCAACCTCTCCCTGCGTGCCGTCGCGCGTGACATGGGCATGGTCTCCTCGGCCATCTACCGCTACGTCGCCAGCCGGGACGACCTGCTCACCGCGCTCATCCTCGACGCCTACAACGCGATGGGCGAGGCGGCCGAGAAGGCCGGCGCGTCGGTCCGGGACCGCGGGGACTACCTGGGTCGCTGGCTCGCGGTGGCGCACGCCCTGCGGAGCTGGGCGGTCGCCCACCCGCACGAGTACGCGCTGATCTACGGCAGCCCGGTACCCGGCTACGCCGCACCCCAGGACACCGTCGAACCCTCGATCCGCCCGGTCGTCGTGCTCGGCGCCATCCTCGACGACGCGCACACCGCCAGCCGGTTGGCGACCACCCACCTGCTCGAGCCCGAGCCGGTGCTGCGCCCGGAGCTCGGGGTGGTCCGCGACGTCGTCGCGCCGGCGGTCGGCGAGGCGGTCATGGCCCGCGGGCTGATCGCCTGGACCGAGCTGTTCGGCGCGATCAGCTTCGAGCTCTTCGGCCGGTTCAACAACACCATCACCGACCTCGAGGTGTGGTTCGACCACCAGGCTCGAGTGCTTGCCGCGTTCCTCGGGCTCACCGGCTGAACAATCCGCAGTAGACAGTCGCGATAGGACGATCAGCCCAGCATCGCGAGCAGCAGGTAACCGTTGCCCAGCGCCATCGTCACCTGGCAGGCCGCGATGAGCCGCGGGGTGAGCAGGATCGACTGCGCCGCCGAGGGGGGCGCCGTCCGCGCTTCGCGGCGAGCGACCAGCAACGCGGCCGACACCATGAAGTAGGCGGCCAGCGTCCAGCCGACGACCGGCACCGCGATCCCCGGCTCGAGGTGACCGGGCAGCCAGGGTGCCGTGTCGTGCCCGGCGCCGTGCGGCATCGCCATCAGCATGTAGAGCATCGCGAGCGCCGCGACCGCGTGGTGCAGGCCGGTGCCGTGCCACCCCATCCCGTCGCGCACCGGCGGGCCGGCGCGCCGCTCGCGCCACCACGAGCCGGCGAACCACGCGGTGATCAGCAGGAAGATGGTCTGCCAGGCGGCCATCGGCAGCGGGCCACCCACCGGTGAGGCCATGGCGGCCATCCCGACGCCCATCAGCACGTGGGCGACGTCAACCGCGCGGTGCCGGCCGGGGTAGCCGGCCGGTCCGCGGTGTGCGGCGGCGAGCCGGGCGACGCAGTACCCGGCCACCGCGAGGAACGCGGCGGTGGCGGTCCAGCGGAGCCAGACCTCCACGCTCAACTGGCCGGACGGAGCAGGCCGTCCAGGACCCCCTTCTTGGCGTCGTCCACGATGTTCGCGAGCTGGGCGAGGCTCATCTGGATCCGCTGGCCGAAGTCGTCGGTGATCTCGACACGCTGGCTCGACACGGCGTCGGGGTCGACCCAGAGCGTCGGGCATCCGCAGCTGCATTCGCCGCAGAAGGTGGCGATGTGCTGGAGGTTGGGGCGAGTGTCCATTTTCTCCACCTGGGGGGCATCGGGGGGGCGGGCGCTCACCTTCGAGATTCGCAGACCGGCGTCGGGAATTCCAGAGCGCAACCGAGCGATTACCCGCAGGTCAACATCCCCGTTTCGTTACTGCGTGTGCATATCCTGTGGTGTGGCGGTGGCCGCCGTGCGAACGCTGCACTAGGTTCCTTTGCAAATCACAGGCCGGTAACTGCGAGGGGAATGCGGACGTGACGAGTGGTCGCGTGGTGTTGACTCATTCGGCGTGGACACTGCGTCGGGGTCACTGATGGTGACCATGTCGCCACCCGATTCGGTGACCGGCGCGGATTCACGCCGGAGAGTCTGGGGGCTACCGGTCACCGCGGTCCGCCGCGCGCGCACGTCGGCCGCGAGCACGCCCGGACGCCTGTTCGTGATGGGTGTCGGCCTCGTCGTGCTCGCGCTGCTCACCGGGGTGACCGGGGCGGTCGCCCTGCAGCAGAAGCAGGCCACGATCGACAACCTGATCGCGCACCGCGAGCCGGTGGCCGCCGCCTCGCAGCAGATCTACCGCTCGCTGTCCGACGCCGACGCCATCGCGGCCAGCGCCTTCCTCTCCGGGGGTACCCCGCCCGCCGCGTTACGCGACCGTTACGAACTCGACATCGCACAGGCCGGGTCGAACCTGGCGAAGGCGTCCGCCGACGTCGCCGGGGTCACCGAGGCCGAGACGCAGGCCGACGCGCTGACCCAGCAGCTGCCCGTCTACACCGGACTGGTCGAGACCGCGCGGGCCTACAACCGGCAGGGTTTCCCGGCCGGTGCCGCGTACCTGCGTGAGGCGTCCGGGCTGATGCGCGCGAAGCTGCTGCCCGCGGCGCAGCAGCTGTACTCCATCGACTTCACCCGGCTCGCCGAGGAGCAGCAGTCGGCCCGGTCGTTCCCGTGGGTCACCGCGGGTCTGGTGCTCGCGCTGCTGGTCGCGCTCGTGGCCGTCCAGATGTACCTGACGCGGCGCACCAACCGGCTGCTCAACGTCGGGCTGCTGGTCGCCACGATCGCGGTGATCCTCGGGCTCGCCTGGGGCACGGTCGCGCTGCTGATCGGCTCGGGCAGCGTGGCGAAGGGGCACGACTCCGGTACCCGGCAGGTCGAGCTCGCCGTGCAGGCCCGGATCACCGCGCTGAAGATGCGCGCGAACGAGACGCTCACCCTGGTCGCGCGGGGCGACGGCGCCGAGTACGAGGCGGACTGGAAGCAGCTCGCCAAGCAGGTCTCCGGCGAGGACAGCCTCCTCGGGCACACCGAGAGCCTGGCGGGCGACGACCACGTGGTCGACGCGGCCCGGCAGAACCTCAGCGACTGGCTCGACGCGCACGACCGGGTGCGCGAGCTCGACGACGGCGGTTCCTACCAGGAGGCCGTGGCGCTGGCGATCGGAAACTCCGAGGACGGCGCCGCGGCGGCGTTCAACGAGCTGGACCAGAACCTGCTGCGGGCGATCAACGACGGCCGCACGGTGTTCGCCGACGAGACCGGCGCGGCGAGCTCGGCGCTCACCGCCCTGGTGCCCGGAATCGTGGCGCTGGCGCTGCTGGCCGCCGCGGGGGTGACAATGGGCATCAGAGAACGACTGCAGGAGTACCGGTGAGGCTCAGGGCGAACCGCGTCGCGGTGTTGGCGTTACTGCTGGTCGGCGTGACGGGGTGCGCCGGCGGGGCCCGTCCGGTCGATCTGGCCACAGTGGACTCCGTGGACCGGCCGGAGCCCGTCGGGGTCGAGGAGAACCCCGCGCCGCCGTCGACCTCCGCCGCACCCGCGCCGAAGTGCGACCCGACGGCGAGCTTCCGCCCGCTGGGCCCGCTGCCGGAGCCGGGGAACATGCCGGACGGCTCGACGATGAAGAAGATCCAGGACAACGGTAAGCTGGTCGCCGGCGTCGACCAGAACACGTTCTTGTTCGGCTTCCGCAACCCGATCACCAACACGCTCGAAGGCTTTGACATCGACCGGGTACACGAGCTGGCGAAAGCGATCTTCGGGGACGAGAACAAGGTCCAGTTCAAGGTCGTCACCTCGGCCGGGCGCATCGACGCGCTCAAGAGCGGGCAGGTGGACGTCGTGGTGCGCACGATGACCGCGACCTGCACCCGGTGGCAGGACATCAACTTCTCGGCCATCTACTACGTCGCCGGGCAACGGCTGCTCGTCGACCGCTCGTCGAAGGTGACGAGCCTGGACCAGCTCGGCGGCAAGAAGGTGTGTGCCGCCAAGGGATCCACGTCGATCAAGACGATCGCCGACCACAAGGCGAACCCGATCCCCGTGCAGGTCGACAACTGGTCGGACTGCCTCGTGCTGCTGCAGCAGGGCCAGGTCGCGGCGATGTCGACCGACGACACCATCCTGTCGGGAATGGTCGCGCAGGACCCGAACGTCAAGATGACGGGGCCGCGGTTCACCCAGGAGCCCTACGGGATCGGGATCCCGAAGGAGAACGAGGACATGGTGCGGTTCGTCAACGGCGTGCTGGAGGAGTCCGTGGCGAGCGGCTCGTGGGCGCGCAGCTACGACCGGTGGCTGGGACGGACCGGCGAGCCGCGGCCGGAGCCCCCGACGCCGAACTACCGGAACTGAGGATGGGGATGACCAGGTGCCCGCGACCGGGCTGCACCGGTGAGGTCGTGGACGGCAACTGCCAGGTGTGCGGGATCGCCGTGGCGCCGCCGGCCGACCAGGAGGCGGAGCGGCTGCGCCGGATCGCCGAGGAGCAGGCGGCCCGGCTGCGCGCGGCGGCGGAGAAGGCGTCCGGGACGGCGTGGTTCCAGACGCCCGAGGACCTCAGTGCGCCGGTGCGGCCGGGTGGCGCGCACCGCATGCCGGACTCGCCGGGCGCCCCCGCGGCGGCGGCCCCGGCGGCCGGGCCGACCGGCGGAGCGCCGGCCGGTGACGGGCCGGGAGGCCAGGCGGAGCAGGGTCGAGCCCGACGGGGCGCAGCCGTCGGAGGGGCAGGCCGAGGGGCCGCCGGGTGAGGGACCGCGGGAGCAAGGAGAAGCGCAGCGGGACCGGCCCGGGCACGACGAGCAGGCCCAACCGGTGGGGGGACTGCGCCGGCAGGGCCGTCCCGAGGGGGCCGGGCTCCCTCAGGACCAGGGCCGACCGGATGAGACCGAGCGGACGCAGGTTCAGGGGGGACCGGGCGGGCAGCGCGGCCGCGGCCCGCTGTATGAGGACGAGCGCACGCAGGTCCAGGAACAGCCACGTGGCCGGCAAGGCCGGAGCCCTCTGGACGAGGCGGAGCGGACGCAGGTTCAGGAAGGGACGCGGGGCCGGGGCGGTATGGACGAGGCGGAGCGGACACAGGTTCAGGCGAGGCAGGGGCGTCCGGACGAGGCGGAGCGGACACAGGTTCAGGAAGGGGGCCGGGGGCGTCCGGATGAAGCCGAGCGGACACAGGTCCAGACGGGCCGGGGGCGTCCGGACGAGGCCGAGCGGACGCAGGTTCAGGCGAGGCAGGGGCTTCCGGACGAAGCCGAGCGGACACAGGTTCAGGCGAGGCAGGGGCTTCCGGATGAGGTGGAGCGGACACAGGTTCAGGCGAGGCAGGGGCTTCCGGATGAGGCTGAGCGGACGCAGGTTCAGGAGGGGGGCCGGGGGCGTCCGGACGAAGCCGAGCGGACGCAGGTCCAGGAGGGATCGCGGGGCCAGGCGGAGCGGACCCAGGCCCAGGACCGGACCGGCCCGGAGCAGGCCGAGCGGACGCAGGCGGAGCACCGCGCCGGGCAGCACCGCGCCGCGCAGCATCGGGCGGGGCAGCATGCGGCGCCGGGGCAGCCGGAGTGGACCTCTCGGCTGGGGGAGTGGCAGGGCGCGGTCCGGCCGGTGCAGTTCTGGAGCGCGCAGCCGCAGCTCGATGTCCAACCAGGACAGTCGTCGTGGGGGCGGATGCCCGACGTGGCGCCGCGGCCCGCCGGGGTGCGGCCGCCGAACGCGCTCTCCGACGACGATCCGCAGCCCACGAGCGTCCTCGGCGACATCCCCGAGACGTCGAGCATCGAGCCACCGCAGGCCGAGAAACAAGCAGAGAAGCAAGCAGAGGAACAGGCCGGGGAACAGGCGGACGAACGCGAGGCGTCCGACGGGGTCGAGGGGGGACCCGCCACCGCGCTCGCCACCCCGGACAGCCTGCACAGCACCGGGTCGAGCTCGTTCCCGACCGGCCGCCGCACCTCCTCGCGCGGCACCGGCCGCGGCCGGCTCGGTGCCGGCCTGGTCGAGGTGCCCGTCGTGCCGGTCAAGGATCCCGCGTCCGCGGTGCTGACCGACCCGGCCGTCAGCGAGAACAAACGCTTCTGCAGCAACTGCGGCGCGGAGGTCGGCCGCGGCACGGACGGCCGGCCCGGCGCCACCGAGGGCGAGTGCGACTCCTGCGGCACCCCGTTCAACTTCCGCCCCCGGCTGTTCCACGGCGACGTCGTCGGCGGCCAGTACGAGGTGCTCGGCTGCCTGGCCTACGGCGGCCTCGGCTGGATCTACCTCGCCAAGGACCACAACGTCTCCGACCGGTGGGTCGTGCTCAAGGGCATGATCGACACCGGGGACACGACCTCGATGGCCTCCGCGGTCGCCGAGCGGCGGTTCCTGGCCGAGGTCGAGCACCCGAACGTGGTGCGCATCTACAACTTCGTCCAGCACCCGGACCCGAAGACCGGCACCCTCGCCGGCTACATCGTGATGGAGTACGTCGGCGGCCAGTCGCTGCGCCAGCTCGCCCTCTCCCACCACCGGGAGACCGGCCGCGCGGAGCCGCTGCCCATCGGCCAGGTCATCGCCTACGGGCTGGAGATCCTGCCCGCCATCGGCTACCTGCACAGCATCGGCATGCTCTACTGCGACCTCAAGCCGGACAACGTGATCCAGTCCGGCGAGCAGCTCAAGCTGATCGACCTCGGCGCGGTCCGGCAGGCCGACGACTACGAGTCCCCGCTGTTCTTCACCCTCGGCTACTCCGCCCCGGAGCTCGCCACCGACGGCGCGACCGTCGCCTCCGACATCTACACCGTCGGCCGGACGCTCGCCGTCCTCGCGATCGAGTTCGGCGGCTACACCACGCGGCACAAGCACACCCTGCCCGGCCCGGAGGAGGAGCCGCTGTTCGCGCTGTTCGGCTCCTTCTACCGGATCCTCAAGCGCGCGACCCACAAGAACCCCGCGCTGCGCTTCGCCTCCGCCGAGGAGATGGCCGACCAGCTCACCGGCGTGCTGCGCGAGGTGATGGCGCTCGGCACCGGCCGGCCGCGGCCCGGGCAGTCGGCCGTCTTCGCCATGGAGACCAGGACGTTCGGCTCCGGCCTGGTCGTCGGCGACGCTGGCTCGCTGCCCCTGCCGGACCCGCAGGAGGTCGCCTCGATCCTGCCGCTGCCGCTGGTCGACACCGGCGACCACGCGGCCAGCATGCTCGCGAGCATCACCGCCACCGAGCCGGCCGAGATGGTCGCCGCGCTGGCCTCCGCGCCGCAGGACTCCATCGAGGTCCGTCTTCGCATGGTGCGCGCCCGGCTCGAGCTCGGCGACATGCGGGCGGCCACGGCGGAGCTGGAGGCCGCGCGCCGGCTGGTCACCGACCCCGCGGACTGGCGGCCGGACTGGTACGAGGGCCTGATCGCGCTCGCCACCCGGCGTCCGGCCGACGCGACCGCGGCGTTCGAGAAGGTCTACGACGCGGTGCCGGGGGAGATCCCGCCGAAGCTGGCGCTGGGCATCAGCGCGGAGTACACCGGCAACCACTTCTGGGCCGCGCGCTACTACGAGCTGGTGTGGCGCACCGACCGGTCGTGGGTCAGCGCCGCGTTCGGCCTGGCGCGGATGTACCTCGCGCAGGGCGGGCGGGTCAGCGCGATCGAGGTGCTGGAGGCCGTGCCGGACACCTCCAGCCACCACGTCGCCGCGCAGGTCGCCGCCATCAAGATCAAGACTCGCGCGGACGAGGTCGCCGCCCTCGGCGAGCACGACCTGCACGACGCGGCCCGCAGGCTGGAGCGGCTGGCGCTGGACGCCGAGCGCCGCACCGCGCTGGCCGCCGAGGTGCTGGAGGCCGCCTACGGCTGGGTGCGCGCCGGCCGGCCCGGTGGGGCGCCGGCCGGCTCGGACGCGCGGATGGTGCTGGGCTGCCGGCTCTCCGAGCGCGAGCTGCGCTTCGGGCTGGAGCGCTGCTACCGCGCACTGGCCCGGCTGGCCGGCACCCCCGAGCAGCGCCACGAGCTGGTGGACAAGGCGAACTCGATCCGGCCGCGCACCCTCACCTGAGCACGAAGTCCTCGATCAGGCCGGCCGCGACCCGGCCGGCCGCAGTGGCGAGGTGCAGGCCGTCGGTGTGGATGGCGTAGCCGTTCAGTGCGGCGATCCGGTCCAGCCCGACGCCGAGCCCCAGGCGCAGCAGGATGGCCCGCGCGACCGCCGAGTCCGCCGGTTCCCGGTGCGCGCCTGGATGATGCTCGCGCAGCAGGTCGCGCAGCCGCTCGTGCAGCGGAAGGTAGCCCGCGCCGGTCGCCTCCGCCGTTCGCCGGATGATCTCGTTGAGCCGGTCCACGTCCCGGTTGGCGGCCGACTCCGGAAGGTCGCCGACGACCTGGACGGACATCAGCGCGATCCGCGCATCGGTGCCCGACCGCAGCCGGGCAACGATCGCGGCGAGGTTCGCGCGGTACTCCTCGAGTGGCACCCGCCGCAGCACGTCGTTCGCGCCGACCTGCACGACGACGTGGTCCGGGCGGCAGGCGACGACGTCGTCCAGCCGGGCGAGGACCTGGGCCGAGGTCTCCCCGTTGATGCCGGCGTTGATCCACGCTCGGTCCGGCAGGCGGTCCGCGAGCTCGCCGACGATGTCGAAGCTGACGTTGCCGCGCACGGTGCTCGCGCCCACGCACACCACCCGCGGGCTCCCGGCCGCGCCGCGGGCCAGGAACGCGCGGGGGCTGTTCACCGCGGGCCGGCGCAGTCGCAGCACCGCGCGGGCCAGCACCCCGGCGGCCAGCAGCGGGAGCAACAGCAGGAACCTCACGGGCCGCTCACCAGCTCGACGATCGTGATGTCCGGCGGCGCGCCCACCCGGACCGGCGGACCCCAGAAACCGACGCCCCGGGTGACGTACAGCCAGGTGTCGTCCACTTTGGACAGACCGGCCAGCGACGGCTGGGCGAGCGAGACGACGTAGTGGAACGGGTAGAGCTGGCCGCCATGGGTGTGGCCGGACAGCTGCAGGTCCACCCCCCGCGACGCCGCCTCGGTCACCTGCACCGGCTGGTGGGCGAGCAGCACCACCGGCCGGCCGTGCTCGCGTCCGGACAGCGCGCGGTCGAAGTCCGGGGCGTCGTCGTGCGTGCGGCCGTTGATGTCGGTCACCCCGGCCAGGTCGAACGACGCGGCGCCGCGGGTGACCGCGGTGCGCTCGTTGCGCAGCGTGTGCACGCCCAGCCGGTCCAGCTCGCGGACCCACCCGTCCGGGTCGACGAAGTACTCGTGGTTGCCGGTGACGAAGAAGCTGCCCTCGCGCGGCGCGAGGTCGGCGAGCGGCGCGGCGGCGTCGCGCAGGTCGGCCACCGTGCCGTCGGCCAGGTCGCCGACGATCGCCACCAGGTCCGGCGCCTCCTCGTTGATCATCCGGACCAGGCGCTCGGTGTGCGCGCGGCGCAGGATCGCGTTCAGGTGGGTGTCGCTGACCACCGCGATCCGGAAGCCGTCGAACGCCGGGTCCAGCCTGCGCAGCCCGATCGGCACCCGCAGCACGTCCGGCCTGCCCAGCGCGCTCGACATGCCGAACCCGACCAGCGAGGTCGACGCGACCCCGGCCACCAGCCCGGCGCCGCGGGCCAGGAACAGCCGGCGGCCCTGGTCGACCTCCCGCTCCGGCGGCTGCACGGGCGCCACCGTGTCCGGGGAGGTCGCGGTCGCCTCCAGCGGGCGGCGGCGCAGCCAGCCGCGCAGCGCGAGCCGGGGCAGCTCCAGCAGCAGCGTGATCAGGAACAGGTAGAACAGCAACGCGAACCAGACGTAGCCGGGCCAGACGAACCACTGCCCGATGTCCGGGGCGACCTGCCGGCCCAGCGTCAGCGTCGCGAACACCAGCAGCGCGAGCACGACCGTCGCGACGGTCGCCGCCCGGCGCCCACGGCCCGGCCGCGTGGTGTCCTTGACCAGGCGTTTCCACAGGTACCAGTGCATCAGCGCGAACAGCGCGCCGAGGATCACGCCGAACATCGGGGCGCTCCCGTCAGGGGTTGATGTCGAAGCGGCGTTCCCGCAGCAGACCGGGGTCCGCGGCGATCGCGCGCAGCTCCTCCGCACGCCCGTGCTCGACGAAGTGGTTGAACTCGACGGTGACGAACAGCGCCCGCGCCCGCAGCGCGACCGGCCCGTCCGGCGCGTCCAGGCGGCCGTCGGCGCTCGCGTACACCTTGCGCCCGGCGATCCCGTCGAGCCGGCCGACGATGTGCAGGACCGAGCCGACCGGGACCGGCCGCAGGAAGTCGGTCTCCAGCCGTCCGGTCACCGCGGGCCGGCGCAGCAGCTGCCCCACCGTCGAGCCGAGCGCCTCGTCGAACGCGCAGGCCAGCAGGCCCCCGTGGGCCAGGCCGGGCGCGCCCTGGTGCGCGTCGGTGACGGTGAACTGGGCGAGGATCGTCTGCCCCTCGCCGGCCTCGGTCTGCAGGTGCAAGCCGTGCTCGACCTCGTCGCCGCAGCCGAAGCAGTAGGCGTAGTGGGGCCCGAGCTTGCTGCCCGGTTCGGGGGCCTCGGGGTGCCGGGCGGGGCGCTCGACCTCGACCGGGGGCCACGGCGGTGGTACACGGCTCACGGGGCCAGCGTAGTGGCCCGGTGTTGCCCGGATGAGTCGTCGCCGTGTCCCGCTGAGCAGCCGGCCTGGGCGCGGCCGGCGGCCGGGAGATCGAATGGAACCCGACCGGGGAGGTGCGCCATCGAACACGAGCAGCCCGACGAGGGCGGCGCGGAGAGCATCCCTTCGGTGCTGGACGTGGTGACGCCGGCACTGGAGCGCTCGTCCGCGCTGGCCGGCGAGCTGGCGCGGCTGCTGCTGCCGGCGCGCTTGTTCAGCTGAGTCGCGGATGTGACCAGCTGTGCACACCGCGCTGGATTTGCTGGTCGGCGCGGTCCAGGATGACCAGGCTGAGGCGCAACAGGCAGGAACCGGGTGGAGGAAAGGCCATGGCGCGCGAACGGGTGGACAGCTTCAGCGAGGCGAAGGAGCTGTACCAGGAGCACAGGTGGCACCGGCACGGAGCACACATCGGGCCGGACATCCACGCCGGGCACCTGCCGGTGCACGGTGCCGGCGGGCTGGACATGGACGGCATCGCGGCCGACTTCGACCAGCTCAGCGCCGCCGACAACCAGCTGCTCGCGCTGCGCGGCGAGCTGGAGAGGCAGCTCGCCGCCGCGGCCGAGCTGAACGCGCCGCTGGCCGACGGGACCAGCCCGGTGACCGGCCCGATGCGCAAGGCGTTCGCCCAGCGCACCGACCTGGAGGAGGGCGTGCAGGGCGCGCTGTACCGCTACCGCGCCGAGCTCGACGCCGTCCGCGACGCCATCGCGAACACCCTGGCCACCTACCGGGGCGTCGACGGCGAGGCGGTCACCCGCTTCAACCGGGTCACCAACCTGGAGGCCACCGACTGATGCACGCGCCGGACGACTACGACCGCCACCGCAGGCACCACACCTGGAACGAGACGCACCACAAGGACGCCGCCGACCGCAGGCACGCCCGGCGGCGGACCGCGGAGCGCCACCGCAACCGCACCCCCGGGCGGTTCGGCAAGGTCAACTGGGAGGCCTACCAGCACGACGAGCTCTACAACATGATCATGAAGGCCGACCCGCGGCAGATGTACGAGCGGGCCCGCGCCTGGAAGGACCTGGCCGGCGCCATCGAGCACACCACCGGGGAGGTCCAGCGGATCGTCCAGCAGGTGATGGGGAGCTGGCAGGGCCAGGCCGCGGTGAACGCGGGCAGCGCCACCACCGGCCTGATGCAGTGGGCGGGTGCCGCGAGCCACACCGCGGGCACGGTCGCGGCGAGGATGTCCGACTACTCCGAGGCGGTGGCCACCGCGCAGCGGCGCATGCCGGAACCGGCGTTCGCCACCGCCGAGCGCAACTTCCGCGACGGCTACACGGTGACCATGACCGGCGGGCCGGCCGACGCGGTCTTCCTCAGGCAACTGCTCTCCGACGGCATGGTCAGCCACGAGCAGGCCCGCGCCCGCAAGGCCGAGGCGGTCGCGGTGATGGAGACCTACGAGTCGCACAGCAGGGCCGTGCACGACGAGATGCCGCACTTCACCGACCCGCCGCCGACGACCACGGCCACCCCGGCGTGGACGCCGGCGGACGACCCGGGCGGCGGCGGTGGCGCGGGTGGCGGCGGCGCGGCCGAGCCGGGCGGCGGGACCTCCGCGGTGCCCGGGGCGAACGCCTCGACCACGGCCGCGAGCTTCCTCGACCCGGTCGGTCCCGGCGGAACCGGGCTGCCGGGCGGCACCACGTTCGGCGGGCCGGGCAGCCTGTCCGGCAGCGGCGGCGCCGAGGCGCTGCGCACCGGGTCGCCCTTCGGGGCCGGCGGTGCGGGCGGCGCGGCGGGCCTGGGAGCCGGAGCGCTCGCCGGCCGCGGGCCGGGCGGGGTCCTCGGCGGGCCGGGCGGGATGGTCGGCGGTGGCGCGGGCGCCCGGGGCGGTGCCGGCGCGTACGGCGGCATGCCGATGGGCCGCGGCGCGGGTGAGGAGGACGGCGAGCACACCAACAAGTACGACGAGGGTCTCGACCTGTTCGACGACCTGCCGCCCGCCTATCCTCCGGTGTTCGGCGCGTAGCTCGAGTCGAGGAGGCGGCCGTGTCCGGGTTCGAGGCCGATCTGGCCGCCATCGGGGTCGCCGCCCGCTCGCTCGCGGCCGCCGCCGAGTCGGTCGCCGCCGCGACCGACCGGCTGGAAGGCTGCGCGCAGCTGGGTCCGGGCCGGCTCGACGCGGTCGCCGGCGAGCTGATCGACCGCACCCGCGGTGAGCTGTCCGGCGTGCTGCGCGCGGTCACCGGGGACGCCGCGCTGGCCGAGTCGGTCCGCGACGAGTACGCCGCGCTGGACGCGGACGCCGCCGACGCGCTGCGCCGCGCGGGCGGTGATCGTCGGTGACGGTCCACCGGGGCCCCTACCGCGGCCTGGAGTTCGACCCGGCCCCGGGCCGGCCCGACGCCGTGCAGGCCACGATCGCCCAGCTCACCGCGGCGGACGAGGCTCTGGGCGCGGTCGAGCCGGCGCTGCGCGACGCCGAGCGGCACTCGGCGGGCTGGCAGGGCGAGGCCGCGGCGGCGTTCCGCGACCGGCTGCAGGCCACCCCCGCGGACCTCGACGCCACCCGGCGGAGGCTGCGCGACGCCGTGGCCGCGCTGGAGCGGTGGGCCCGCAGCCTCGCGGCGAACCGCCGGCACACCGAGCAGCTGGACGCGACGGCGGTCCGGCTGCGCCGCGGGCTGTCCGCCGCGCGGGACGCCGTGCAGGACAAGCAGGACGCGCTCGACCTCGCGGCCACCCCGGGCGTCGCGGCCGGCGCGAGCGTCGAGCTGTCCGCCGCGGAGGGCCGGGTCGCCGAGCTGGAGGCCGAGCTCGACGCGGTGCTCGACGAGGCGCGGGCGCTGGAGCGCGACCACCGGCGCGCGGCCGACGAGGTCGCCGACGAGCTGGCCGCCGTCGGTGGCGCCGCACCCGTCCCGGCCGCCGGGCAGCGGCCCGCGATCAGGGCGCTCGCCGGCGCGCTGGGTGAGGCGTCGCGCACGGCGGCGGCGCTCGGCGGGCTGCTCCGCCCGCCCGGCTCGGCACCCGGCGCCGTACCGGCCGGCGCCACGGCCGCGCTCGCCGGCGCGTTCGCGGGCGGGCTGGGACCGTCCGGCGAGCCGATCGTGCTCGGCGAGACCCCGCTGCGGGCGGACTCGTGAGGCTCGCCGCGATCGAGGGGGTGACCCCGGTGTCCGTGCGGTCGGTCGAGGCCACCGAGCACGCCCTGACCGACGCGATCATCGAGGTGCGCGGGCGCGAGGTGGCGCACGACCCGGGGATCGCGCTGGCCGCCCGGGACGCCGCCGAGCTGGCGCACGCGAACGGCGCGGGCCTGGTGGCGGTGGTGACCCACCCGGGCGCCGACCCCGCGATCCTGGTCGGCATGGTCGTCGTCGCGGACACGCCGCTCGGCCCGGACGCGGCGGCCGAGCTGCGCCACTACCTGGCCGACGGGGCGGGCGCGGACATCCGCGAGGTGACCGAGTCGCGCACCGGGCGCGGCTACCCGGTGGTGATCGCCGAGCGGCTGCTGGTGGACGGCCCGCCGCCGCACTCCGGCTGCCAGCTGCAGGCGGTGGCGATCGACCCGGCGGGCCGGCGGATGGCCGTGTTCACCCTGCACTCCACGACCGGGCGCGGCTGGCTCGAGCTCGCCGCGGTGCTGGGCAGGCTGGTGTCGTCGGTGGACTTCGAGGTCGCACCGGACGACCCGCGGATGCGGGTGGCCAGCGGCCGCTGAGCCGCCCCGCGGACCACGCGAGCCGCAGATCCAGAGGACACGACCCGGTGCTACCGGGTACCGGCGAGTCGTCCTCTGGCATCGTCGAGTCGTCCTCT
Organism: uncultured Actinomycetota bacterium; assembly: GCA_963727495.1. Lineage (GTDB taxonomy): Bacteria > Actinomycetota > Actinomycetes > Mycobacteriales > Pseudonocardiaceae > Actinophytocola. Next base: position 1,377,528 of record CAVSGQ010000006.1, read on the forward strand.
GGCATCGTCGAGTCGTCCTCTGGCATCGTCGAGTCGTCCTCTGGCATCGTCGAGTCGTCCTCTGGCATCGTCGAGTCGACCTCTGGCATCGTCGAGTCGACCTCTGGCATCGACGAGTCGTCCCCTGGCATTGCAGATCCGGCTCGTGAGGGTGGGAGTCGGCGATCGCGTGGGAGGGCGACTCGGCCGCGTGAGGGGTCGACTCGGCCGCGTGGCGGGTCGACTCGGCCGCGTGGGAGGTCGACTCGGCCGCGTGGGGGGTCGACTCGGGTGTGTGGGGGGTCGACTCGGGTGTGTGGGGGCGGGTGGGAGGGAGTGTTAGGGCGTCCAGGCCGGGTCGCGTCCGGTGAGGCCGAGCACGCGGTCCAGTGTGGACGCTCCGGGCGCACCGGGACCTCGGGCCCGTAGACGCCGATCTCGCGGCCCTGCGCGGCGCTGCGGGCGACCTCGCCGTGCACGTAGCGCAGCAGGTCCTCGTCCCACTCCGGGTGCTGGCCGCTCGCCCGCGCGAGGTCCCAGCCGTGCACCACCAGCTCGCCGGCGACCATGCCGCCGACCAGCTCGGCGGGCAGCTCCGCATCGCCCATGCGGGTCGGGCCCTCCCACGCGCCGGGCCCGGTCCACGCGGCGACGAGCCGCTCGGTCTGGTCGGTCAGCGCGGCCGCCCAGCCCGGACCGGCGAGGTCCACATCGGACTCGGCGGCGGCGGGCGGCGGCACGGCGCGCTTGTCGGCGGCGCCGGTCAGCGACGGTCCCCAGAACAGCAGGTGGTTGACCAGCGCGCGCACGTCGTACTCGGCGCACGAGGTCGGCGCGGCCGGCCGGCCGGGCCCGACGTTGCGGACGATCTCGACGAACGGCGCGGCCGCGGTCGTGAGGTGGGTGGCGGACATGGCCGCAAGGCTGGCACGCGCGCGCCGGGGCCGTCTTGAACAAACGCGACGGCGACCGGGGCGCGACGAACGGGACGTAGACTCGCCGCGTGTCGAGGGACGTCCGCGAGCTCGGCGGCGCCTGGACGCGCCACCAGCGGCACGCGTTCCCGGCCCCCTCGGCGGACCTCGCCGGGTACGTCGCGCGCCACTGGGTCGTCTCCTGGCACTACCGCGAGCCCTACCGGCAGAAGATCGTGCCGTACCCGAGCGTGGACCTGACCTTCTCCGGCGGCCGGGCGACCGTGCACGGCGTCGCGAGCGGGTACCGGATCAGGGTGCTGGAGGGCGACGGCGGCGTGTTCGGCGTGGAGTTCCGGCCCGGCTGCTTCCGCCCGGTGCTGGGCGCGCCGGTCTCGACGCTGGCGGACCGCTCGGTCGACGCGCGGGAGGTCTTCGGGCCGGACCTGCCCGGGTCGCCGGAGCGCTCGGCCGACCCGGAGCCGGTCGAGCGGTTCCTGCGCGCGCACCTGCCCGAACCGGACCCGCGCGCCGCGGCGGCCGCCGACATCGTCGCCGCGATCGCCGCCGACCCCGGGCTGACCAGGGTCGACGACGTCGCGGCCGGGGCCGGCACGAGCGTGCGGCAGCTGCAGCGGCTGTTCGCCGAGTACGTGGGCATCGGGCCGAAGTGGGTGATCCGCCGCTACCGGCTGCACGAGGTCACCGAGCGGCTCGCGGCCGGCGCCGGGATCGACTGGGCCGCCCTGGCCGCCGAGCTGGGCTACGCCGACCAGGCGCACTTCGTGCGCGACTTCAGGGACATGTTCGGCGAGACCCCGACCTGGTACGCCCGGCGCTACTGAGCGGACAGCACGCGGTCCCGGTAGTCGCGCGGGGTCTCGCCGACCACCTTGCGGAACGTGCGGGAGAAGTGCGCGGCGTTGGCGAACCCGCACTGCCGGGAGATCTCGCCGATGCCCTTCACCGCGTGCGCCGGGTCGCCGAGCAGCTCCCTGGCCCGCTCGATGCGCAGCTGCCGGATCCGCCCGGAGACCCCGTCGCCGTCGTCGAACAGCTGGTAGAGGCGGCGGCGGGAGATGAACAGCGCGTCCGCGATCCGGTCGGCGGACAGCCCCGGGTCGGCCAGGTTCTCCTTGATGTACTCGACCGCGTCGCGGCGGCGGGTGGCGATCGCGTCCGCGCGGTTCAGCTCGGTGCGCAGCGCGCTGCGCAGGACCAGTTCGGCGAGCCCGGTCAGGTACGGCTTGATGCCGTGCTGGTCGAGCGAACCGGCCACCACCAGCAGGTGCGCGACGGCCGCGGCGAACAGCGTCTGCAGCGGCCGCTCGACCGGCACCGGGCGGAACAGCAGCGGCCGCAGCTCGCCGAAGCTGATCGAGAGCTTGCCGGTGGCCACGGTCAGCAGCACCGTGCCGTGCCGGCCCGGGCGCTCGCCGGGCCGCGCGCGCAGCGCGCACTCGGGGAAGTCCAGGCGCACCCCGCCGGCCGGCAGGTAGCGCGGCAGCGAGGCCCGCATGACCAGCTGGATCCGGTCGGGCTCGGCCCGGTTCCTGGCCAGCCCGGGCTCGCGGATCGCGTCGATGGCGAGCCGGGCCGCACTGGCCCCGGAGGCGCGGACGACGAGGTAGCCGGCGGCCACCTCGTCCGCGGGAGGCGCCTCCCGCTCCGGGGCGCCGTTCGCGGGCGGCGGCGACCCCAGCGCGGCCGAGAGCGCCGCGAACCGGCGTTCCAGGTTGGGCGGGACCCGCCGGGGACCGGCCTGCCCACCCTGCATCGCGTGCTCCCGCCCGCCGCCGGACCCTGACCCGGGCGATTATGCCCGGCGGGTCAGGCCAGGGCGGACATCCCGGCCCACTGGTTCCACGGGATGGCCCAGTCGTAGTAGTCGCCGTCGGACGGGTCGAGCTGCTTGGTGCTGCCGGTGATCTCCACCGGGTCGCCGATCATCGCCTCGTCGAAGTAGGTCCTGGCGTTGTCCGGGGACAGGTTCACGCAGCCGTGCGAGACGTTCGTGTTGCCCTGCGCCCACACCGACGGCCCGTACCCGTGGATGAACTCGCCGTTGTTGGAGATGCGCACCGCCCACGGCACCTCCACGTTGAAGTACTTGTACTTCGGGTTGGTCATCTTGTAGGTCTCGTGCTTGGACATCACGACGTGCGTGCCGCTGTTGGTCACCCGGCCCGGGTCGGAGTCGAGGCCCATGCTGGCCGGGAAGTTCTGCACGAGCTTGCCGCCGCGGAACACCTTGACCCGGTGGGTCTTCGTGTTCGCCTTCACGACCTGGTTGCGGCCGATGGTGAAGTGCGCGCTCATGTCGCTCGCGCCGAACACGCCCTCGCCGTAGGGCACGGCGTAGAGGTCGAGGTTCACCGTGACCTGGGTGCCGGCCGGCCAGTAGGTCCTGGGCCGCCAGTGCGCCCGCCGGTCGTCCAGCCAGGCCCACGAGCCCTGCACCGGCACGGACGTGCGCACGGTCATCGCCCGCTCCGCGGCCGCCTTGTCCGAGACCGGCCCGTCGAAGGTCACCGCGATCGGCATCGCGACGCCGTAGGTCCGCCCGTCGCCGGTGTTGATCGAGGTGCCGATCAGCGCGTTCGGCGTGGTCGTGGTGAACGCGCCGGAGATCTGGCGGGTCTCCCCGTCCGCCCCGACCGCGGTGCCGGCCCAGGTGTAGGTCTTGCCGAAGCCGAGCGGCTCGCCGACGGTCCACGCGGTGTGGTCCGGCGAGAGCGTGCCGACGACCTTCTTGCCGGCCGGGTTCGTGAGCGTCAGGGTCTTGATGGTGCCGTCGCTGACGGTGACCTTCACCGGCGCGACCGGGCTGACGTTCTTCGCGCCCGCGGCCGGCCGGAACGCGATCTTGGCGGCCGGCTTGGGGGCGGCCTGGACCGTGGGCCGGTCCTGGGACGTGACGCCGGACGCCGGCTTCGCGTGTCCCTGCGTGCCGGAGCTGCACGCGGTCAGCCCCAGCGCCGCGACCACGCCGACGGCGATCATCGGCAGCACCAGCCGCCGCGACCTTCCGTGAGCGCGCCCGCCCCTGTGCACAGCCATCCCGTCCCCCTGTCGATACCCCGGCTTCCTCACATCTCTTTCGACGCCTTTGCCCGGTGTGACGTTGGCTCGTTCGGATGTGACACAGATCACAAATGTCCACCCACGTTTTGCCTGCGGAGATCGTCTCGGGGCGGTAGTCGGCCGTATGCAAGTGGTAGTGCTACGAGTGCTCTACGCGATAAGCTTCGCCGCGCAGGCCGTTAGTTTCTGTGTTCGTGCTTTCCACGCTCGCGGAACGAAAACGCGGGCGTGCGGCTTCTTCGTCGAGGTTGGCGAGGGCAACGCCCGGGGGCTGCCGGGGTTGCACGGCGTAACCCCATGCTGATCCTGCGATGGAGGCAGGTAGATGGCACAGGGCACTGTGAAGTGGTTCAACTCCGAGAAGGGCTTCGGCTTCATCGCCGTCGACGACGGCGGGGCTGATGTCTTCGTGCACTACTCGGAGATCCAGGGCAAGGGCTTCCGCACCCTGGAGGAGAACCAGCGGGTCGAGTTCGAGGTCGGGCAGGGCACCAAGGGGCCCCAGGCCACGAACGTGCGCGCGCTCTAGGTTTGCCGGCGTGTGAGGCAAGGGCCCCGGTCTGCGCGACCGGGGCCCTTGCCTTGCGTCCGGGGATCGATGTCGGGTGGGTCAGCGTCGGTGGAGGTGCTGGGCCTCCCACTCGAGGCGCTGCAGGACCCATTCCTGGGCGAGCGCCATCGGTGAGGTCTGGTGGTGGGCGGCGAGCTCACGGAGCTGCTCGTTGGCCATCAGGGGGAGCCGCAGCTGGTAGACCTGCGCGCCACCGAACCGGCGTCCTGAACCGGTGGTCTCGGGGTCGCCTTCGGGAGAGAGTGCGGCGAGGTAGGACTCCAGCTCGTGGTCCGGCAGGTTCTCGTCCTGCTCCTGGGCCTCGGTGCGGTGGCGTCCCGGGTTGACGACGGTCTCTTCCGCCGCGTTGCCGCTCGGTCGGCTACGTCCTGTGAATAGCACCAGCAGAGGATAACGAAGAGGTTGCGGCCCACCAAGCAAGGCGGGCACTTTTCACTGGTAAGGGCACCGGCACGCTGAGTGACACCGGCAACGTCGCACCTCAGCTGGGTCCTTCGGCCCTGCCGGGCCCCGGCGGAGTGACGAACGAGGCACCCTCGAGCGTGCCGGGACAGTGCCGCGGACATGGAGAGGCCCCCGCGCCAGGGGGAGGAACGCGGGGGCCGGAGGGGATCTCCACAGGCGCTGACCGGGGGTGTGTCAGCGACTCGATTGTTGCACGCGCACGCGCTCGGTGCGAGTGGGTAGCACTGAAAAATTGAGAGAACTATTCACCTGTTCCCCGCCGCGTGCGGGGACTCTTCCACCTCGCGCCCGCGGGACCGGCGAGCCCCTCCCTGGCGCCGCTTCGGGGGGCGGAACGGTCGTGCGGCGCTCAGCCGGCCACGTGGTGGCCGGCCTGGGCCAACGCCGCCTCGACGGTGGGCAGGCTCAGCTCGTCGGCGCTGGTCACGGTCACCGCCCCGGTGTCCAGGTTCACCGCCACGTCGGTGACGTGGTCCAGTTCGGACAGCTCCTCGGTGACCGACGCGGCGCAGTGCTCGCAGGTCATCCCGTCGACGGTGTAGACGTTGTAGATCGTGTGCATGGGCACGGCTGGTTTCCTCCTCCTTCGCGGGACTCCCGGGTCCCATCCGAGTCTTCGGAGGTCCGCGCGGCCCGCTTGAGGTGAAGGTGGTCCCCCAACCGGGTCGGCTTGTCCCGGTGGCCAATCCCCGCAGGTCATCACGCGGGCCCGGGTGGGCGGTCGCGGGCAGTAGCCGGGGCGGAGCGCCGTCTCCGTGGGCCCGCGGCGGGGCGCGGTGATGGTTATACGTCCGTTCGAGTGATTCCTCGACCGTCACACGGATGGTCTCGGTCGTCGGAGGGAGGCTCTGATCACCGCTGACTACTATCCGTGGGCTAGGGATTCACTCCTCGGGGGGCTGTGGACAGTGCCTTCCGTCTCATAGCCTCTCCGCCAATACCTGGATGGTCGGGGAGGCGGAGACATGAGCGGACCGGTCGAAGTTCGTGACTTCCTGCTACAGCAGGAGACCCGTGACCCCTCGCTGGGAATCGGGGGCGTGCCCGCCCCACGGTCCGGAGAGACCTCGCGGGTGACCGAGGACCAGGTGCACCGCGCGCAGCTGGCGGTCGCCCGGAGCGCGCAGAGCGTCGAGGACTGCAAGGAGCTGCTCGAGATGCTCGGCCTCGTGCCGGGCGACGACGGGGTTCCACCCGTCAGGCGGTAGCGAGACGCGACGGAGTCCGGCGTTCGCCGGGGCGGTACGGCAGGCGGAACCCGCTTTGGAGCAGAGGCGGGTCGTGCCCTATGCTTTCCGTGCTCCCAAGCGGGCAACCCGGGCTCCCATCGTCTAGCGGCCTAGGACTCCGCCCTTTCAAGGCGGCAGCGCGGGTTCGAATCCCGTTGGGAGCACGTAGTACAGCAAGGCCCAGTGGCGCAGTTGGTTAGCGCGTCGCCCTGTCACGGCGAAGGTCGCGGGTTCGAGTCCCGTCTGGGTCGCGGAGTTCCTGGGTGGCCTGTGTCGGCGGAGAGTGCCGACCGGGGTCACTCCGCCGTAGCGCTGGGGGGCCGAGCCCCCCACGCCCCCGACGGTGCGAGCTCCTCCGGACCCGGCGTGGTCGTCGAGTCCGGACCAGCACAGGTTGCGAAGATCCTGGAATCTCGTCCCCCGCCCCGGGTCGTGGTTCGTCGATCTTCCTGGCCAGGTAGCTCAGTTGGTATGAGCGACCGCCTGAAAAGCGGTAGGTCGGCGGTTCGATCCCGCCCCTGGCCACAGGTGCCCCGGCGGACACGGCGTCCGGCCGGGGCCTTGTCGTGTGTGAGGCCGTGTTCCCCTTGTGAGCCTTGACCTTTCCGTTATGAGCAGGATGCTCAGTTGGTATCGGCCGGCGCCGCGCCGGCCCGCGACCCCCGCTCTACCTGGGCATTGACCGCTGCGGGCGAGATCATCGCCACGAATGAAAGCGCTCACGTTCGGCGCGCCACGGAGGGGTGACAGGGATCGCGTTGGGTGATCGACAACCCGAATCCGGCCCCCGACCACCCGATTAGCCCTGGTAGTGGGCCTGGCGGGTCCCCTTTGTGGGGGATACGAGTCTCACTGTGCGTGTAACAGTCGCCGGGGCCTGAACGAATCAGAGAACGCGACGACGGGTTGGCAGGGGCAAACCGATTCGTTGGGTCGCACGCGAATCGGACCACATCGGGCTACCGGGTATGCCCTCAACCCGCCATGCGCGAACGCGTGCGGCCGGGGGGACCACAATGAGTGACCAGCAAGTACGCGCCCCGCGTCGCAGACCGACGCTCTTGCGGGGCCTGTCCACCAACCGCCACTCTCTTCCCGCAGGTGAACCCGCACAACCACCGGTTTCCAGCTGGGAGCCGGCCTACCGCAGGTATGTGATCCTCTCCGACATCGTCGTCACGCTGTGTGTGGCGCTCGTCGTCGGCGGACTGATCAGCGTCAGCGGCGCCGCGCTGTTCAAGGACCTCGTCATCGGCGGCCTCACCGTGATCGTGGTGATCGTGTCGCTCGCCATGAACCGGGCCTGGCACCTCATCGTGCTCGGGCAGGGCGCCGAGGAGTACGTCCGGCTCGGCCGGGGCATGTTCGCCGCGGCCGTGGCGCTCGGGCTCGCCGGGCTCGCCACCGGCGTCGTGTCGACACGACCATGGGTGTTCATCGTCATCCCGTCCATCGCCCTGGTCGCGCTGCTCTTCCGCTACCTGTTACGCCAGGTCCTGCACCGCCACCGCTACAACGGCGAGTGCCTGCTGCCGGTCATGGCCGCCGGCAGCGTCGACACCGTCAAGGACCTCATCGAACGCACCAACGCCGCCTCGCACATCGGCTGGCGGGTCGCCGCCGTCTGCACCGCCGACGGCACCGGCACCAGCCTCGACGACGTCGACGGCGTCAGTGTGGTCGGCAGGCTGGACGAGGTGGCTGAGCACGTCCGCCGCGGTGGTTACCGGATCGTTGCGGTCACCGCCGACTCCTACTGGACGCCCCGGCGCCTCCAGCAGCTCGCCTGGAAGCTCGAGGGCAGCGGCGCCGAGATGGTCGTCGCGCCCACGCTCATGGAGGTCGCCGGGCCGCGGCTGCACGTCAGCGGCGTGCTCGGCATGCCGCTGCTGCGGGTCAGCGCGCCGGCGTTCACCGGCATGCGCCGCATCGTCAAGGGCGTGGTCGACCGGGTCGGCGCGTTCGTGCTCGTCGCCATGTGCCTGCCGATCATGATGCTCGCCGCGCTGGCCGTCGTGCTCGACAGCCGCGGGTCGGCGTTCTACACCCAGCGCCGGGTGGGCAAGTCCGGCCGGGAGTTCACCATCGTCAAGTTCCGCACGATGGTCCGCGACGCCGACCGTCGCAAGGCCGAGCTCGCCGCCGCCAACGACGGTGCCGGCGTGCTGTTCAAGATGCGCAAGGACCCGCGGGTCACCCGGGTCGGCGCGATCCTGCGGCGCTACTCGATCGACGAGCTGCCGCAGCTGTTCAACGTGCTCACCGGATCGATGTCGCTCGTGGGGCCCCGGCCGCCGCTGCCCGAGGAGTCCGCCCGCTACGAGCCCGACATGCGGCGCCGGCTGCTCGTCAAGCCCGGCCTGACCGGATTGTGGCAGGTCAGCGGCCGTAGCGACCTGTCGTGGGAGGAGGCGGTCCGGTTGGACCTGCGCTACGTGGAGGACTGGTCACTCGCGATGGACGCGATGATCTTGTGGAAGACGTTCCGAGCGGTGCTCGGCGGTCAGGGGGCCTACTGATGACGTGCCGGTTGTGCGGCTCGACGGATCTGGCGAGTGTCGTCGACCTGGGGGCGACGCCACCCTGCGAGCTGTTCCTCACCGCGGAGCAGCTCGACGAGCCGGAGATGACCTATCCCCTGCACCTGCGGGTGTGCACCAGCTGCTGGCTCGCCCAGCTGCCGCCCCTGATCACACCCGAGGACACGTTCACCGAGTACGCGTACTTCTCGTCCTACTCCGACCTCGTGGGTGGCGCACGCGCGGAAGTTCGTCATCGACGCGGTCGCCCGCTTCGGGCTCGGCGCCGACTCGTTCGTCGTCGAGGTCGCCAGCAACGACGGCTACCTGCTCCAGCACGTGGCCGCCGGCGGCATCCGCTGCCTGGGCATCGAGCCGTCGGTCAACGTCGGCGCCGCCGCGCGGGACAAGGGCGTCGACACGGTCACCGCGTTCCTGTCCCCGGAGACCGGCGCCTCGGTGCGTGCCGAGCACGGACCGGCCGACCTCGTGGTCGCGAACAACGTCTACGCGCACATCCCCGACGTGGTGGGCTTCACCCAGGGCCTGCGCGCGCTGGTGGCCGACGACGGCTGGGTGTCCATCGAGGTGCAGCACCTGCTGACGCTGTTCGAGCGCAACCAGTACGACACGATCTACCACGAGCACTTCCAGTACTACACGGTCGCCTCGGCCCAGCGCGCGCTCGCCAGCGGCGGGCTGGCCCTGGTGGACGTCGAGCTGCTGGACACGCACGGCGGCTCCATCCGGCTGTTCGCCCGGCCGACCGAGGTCGCCGGCGAGCCGAGCCGGCGGGTGGCCGACGTGCTGGCCCGCGAGAAGGCGGCCGGCCTGCACGAGCTCGCCGGCTACGCCGAGTTCGCCCGGCGGGTGGCCACCGTGCGCCGCGAGCTGCTCGGCTTCCTGACCACCGCCGCCGCCCGCGGGAAGACCGTCGTGGGCTACGGCGCCCCCGGCAAGGGCAACACCCTGCTCAACCACTGCGGCATCCGGCCCGACCTGCTGGCGTACACGGTGGACCGCAACCCCTACAAGCACGGCCGGTTCACCCCGGGCACCCGGATCCCGATCCTTCCCCCGGAGCGGATCGCCGAGGACCGGCCCGACTACGTGCTGGTGCTCCCGTGGAACCTGCGCGCGGAGCTCACCGAGCAACTGTCCTATGTGGGCGAGTGGGGCGGCAGGTTGGTGTTCCCCATCCCCAGCCTGGAGATCGTCGAGGTGAAGCCATGAAGGTCGCTCTGTTCTGCGGCGGGTACGGGATGCGCATGCGTAGCGGGACCGCCGACGACGTGCCCAAGCCGATGGCCATGGTCGGCCCCCGGCCGCTGATCTGGCACGTCATGCGCTACTACGCCCACTTCGGGCACACCGACTTCGTGCTGTGCCTGGGCTACGGGGCGCACCACATCAAGGAGTTCTTCCTCAACTACAAGGAGACGACGTCCAACGACTTCGTGCTCCGCAACGGCCGGGCCGAGCTGCTCTCGACCGACATCTCCGACTGGTCGATCACGTTCGTGCAGACCGGCATCGAGTCGGCCATCGGCGAGCGGCTGCGCCGGGTGCGCGAGCACTTCGACGGCGAGGAGATGTTCCTCGCCAACTACGCCGACGTGCTCACCGACGCGCCGCTGGACATCATGATCGACAGGTTCCGCGAGTCCGACGCGGGCGCCTCGATGATGGTGGTGCCGCCGCAGTCGTCGTTCCACTGCGTGGAGATGGGCGAGGACAACAAGGTCGGCTCGATCACCGCGGTCAGCGAGATGCCGATGTGGGAGAACGGCGGCTACTTCGTGCTCCGCCAGGAGGTCTTCGACCACATCCCGCAGGGCGGCGACCTGGTCGCCGACGGGTGCGTGGAGCTCGCCAAGCGCGGCCGGCTGCTCGCCTACCCCTACCGCGGGTTCTGGAAGCCGACCGACACGGTCAAGGAGAAGGCCGCGCTCGACGCCGGCTACGCGCGGGGCGAGCGGCCGTGGGCGCTGTGGGACGAGGACCGCCTGCCCGTGAGGACCGCATGATCCGGTTGGGGGCCGGGCGGATCGATCGCGTGGTCGCGCTCGGGGCGCACTGCGACGACATCGCGATCGGCGCGGGCGGCACGCTGCTCGCGACCTGCACCGCCCGGCCGGGGGTCCGGGTCGACGCGCTGGTGCTCTCCGGCGGCGGCACCGAGCGGGAGGACGAGGAGCGCGCCGCGCTCGCCGCGTTCTGCCCGGGCGCCGACCTCGACGTCACCGTGCTGAAGATGCCCGACGGGCGGCTGCCCGCCCACTGGGACGAGGCGAAGGACGCGCTCGAGGAGCTGCGCCGGCGCACCGATCCCGACCTGGTGTTCGCGCCGCGTACCGACGACGCGCACCAGGACCACCGCGGCCTGGCGATGCTCGTGCCGACCGCGTTCCGCGACCACCTCGCGCTCGGCTACGAGATCGTCAAGTGGGACGGCGACCTCGGCCGGCCGAACAGCTACCAGCCGATGCCGGCGGAGCTGGCGGAGAGAAAGGTCGCACTGCTGCAACGGCACTACGCCTCGCAGCGACACCGTCCGTGGTACGACCGGGAGGTCTTCCTCGGTCTGGCACGGATCCGCGGGATCGAGTGCCAGGCCCAGTACGCCGAGGCCTTCCACGTCACCAAGCAGATTCTCGACCTGGAGGGCTGATCCATGCGCGTCCTGCTGACGGGCCACAAGGGCTACCTGGGCACGGTGATGGCACCGGTGCTCGACGGCGGCCGGCCACGAGGTGACCGGTCTCGACTCGGGGCTGTTCGCCGACTGCGTGCTGGGTGCCGACCCGCTCGACCCGCCCGGCCACCAGGTCGACCTGCGTGACGTCACCGCACGAGCACGTGTCCGGCGTGGACGCCGTGATCCACCTGGCGGCGCTGTCGAACGACCCGCTCGGCGCGCTCGCCCCCGAGCTGACCTACGACATCAACCACCGCGCGGCCGTCCGGCTCGCCCGGCTGGCCCGCGACGCCGGGGTCACCCGCTTCCTGTACGCGTCGACGTGCTCGGTGTACGGCGCCTCCGGCGGTGACGGCCTGGTCGGCGAGGACGCGCCGCTGCGGCCGGTGACGCCCTACGCGGAGTCGAAGGTGCGCGTCGAGGACGACCTGCACGAGCTCGCCGACGCCGACTTCACCCCGGTCTACCTGCGCAACGCCACCGCGTTCGGCTACTCGCCGCGGCTGCGCGCGGACATCGTGCTGAACAACCTGGTCGGCCACGCCTACCTGTCCGGCGAGGTGCTGGTGCTCTCCGACGGCACGCCGTGGCGGCCGCTGGTGCACGCCGGCGACATCGCCCAGGCCTTCCTCGCCGCGCTCACCGCGCCCCGCGAGGCCGTGCACGACAAGGCGTTCAACATCGGCACCGAGGCCAACAACGTGACCGTCGCCGAGATCGCCGCCGAGGTCGTCGAGGCGGTGCCCGGCTCGAAGCTGCGCATCACCGGCGAGGCCGGCGCCGACCCGCGCTCCTACCGGGTCGACTTCTCCCGCTTCCGCGAGGCGATCCCCGGGTTCGAGTGCGCGTGGTCGGTCAAGGCGGGCGCGCTCGAGCTGATCGACGCCTACCAGCGGCACGGGCTGACCACCGACTCGTTCACCCACCGCTTCACCCGGCTCGCGTGGCTCAAGGACCGGTCCGAGGCGGGCACGATCGACGAGACCATGCGGCAGCTGTGATGCGATCCAGGCGAGCGGATGCACGCTCTGGTGCGGCGGTTGTACCCGCTGTGCCGGAGCATCACCGGCGACGGCGTGCGCGAGACGCTCGCCGTCGTCGGCGAGCACCTGCCGCTGACCGTGCACGAGGTGCCGACCGGCACCGAGGTGCTCGACTGGACGGTGCCGCAGGAGTGGAACATCCGCGACGCCTACATCGCCGACGCCACCGGCCGGCGGGTCGTCGACTTCCGCGAGTCGGCCCTGCACGTGGTCGGCTACAGCGTGCCGGTGCACGAGACGATGCCGCTCGCCGAGCTGCGCGAGCACCTGCACACGCTGCCCGGCCAGCCCTCGCTGATCCCGTACCGGACCAGCTACTACGCGCCGGCGTGGGGCTTCTGCCTCGCGCAGGAAACGCTGGACGCCATGCCGGACGGCGACTACGAGGTGTGCATCGACTCCACCCTCGCCGACGGCCACCTCACCTACGCCGAGCACGTCGTGCCGGGCCAGGTGGCCGACGAGGTGATCATCTCCTGCCACGTCTGCCACCCGTCGCTGGCCAACGACAACATGGCCGCCGTCGCGGTCGCCGTGGAGCTCGCCCGGTCGCTGGACAACCCGTACCACACCTACCGGTTCATCTTCGCGCCCGGCACCATCGGCGCGATCACCTGGCTGGCCCGCAACGCCGCGCGGGTGGAGAAGGTCAAGCACGGGATCGTGCTCGCCTGCGCCGGGGACCGGGGGTCGCTGACCTACAAGCAGAGCCGCCGCGGCGACGCCGAGATCGACCGGGTGCTCGCGTACGTGCTGCGCGACCGCCCGCACGAGATCCGGCCGTTCTCGCCCTACGGCTACGACGAGCGGCAGTACTGCTCGCCCGGCTTCGACCTCGGCGTCGGCTGCCTGACCCGGACCCCGTACGCGGAGTACCCGGAGTACCACACCTCCGGCGACGACCCGGACCTCGTGTCGCCGGACTCCCTGGCCGACACCCTCGCCGTGCTGCGGGAGGCGGTCCGCGTGCTGGACGCCGACCGGCGCTACGTGAACCTCTCCCCGTACGGCGAGCCCCAGCTCGGCCGGCGCGGGCTGTACGACTCGCTCGGCGGCCGCAGCGACGCCAAGCAGGCCCAGCTGGCGATGCTGTGGGTGCTCAGCCTCTCCGACGGGGAGCACAGCCTGCTGGACATCGCCGAGCGAGCGGGGTTGCCCTTCGACAGCGTCGCCACAGCGGCCGCGGCGCTGGCCGGCGCCGGCCTGGTCAAGGAGTAGGCCGTGGGGGGGATTCGGGGGATAGCGCGGCGGCTGAGCTGGGGGCTCGCCGACCAGGCGGTGTCCAGCCTGAGCAACTTCGTCGTCGGCGTCTTCGTGGCCCGCGAGCTGGGGGTCGCCGCGTTCGGCGTGTTCAGCCTCGCCTGGGTGACCTACGGCATGGTGCTCAACGTCTCCCGCGGGCTCGCCACCGACCCGCTCACCGTGCGGTTCAGCGGGGTGGCCGAGGGCACCTGGCGGACCGCGTCGGCGCGCGCGAGCGGCACCGCGGTGCTGGTCGGCGTGGTGTTCGGGCTGCTCAGCATGCTCGCCGGGCTCGCGCTGGGCGGCGCGGTCGGCTCCGCGTTCGTCGCGCTCGGCGTGGTGGCCCCGGGGCTGCTGCTGCAGGACAGCCTGGCGCTTCGCGTTCTTCGCCCACGGCGAGGGGCACAAGGCGCTGCTCAACGACGTCGTCTGGGCGGCGGCGATGGTCCCGCTGCTGCTGCTCGCCGCGCGCGGCGGCGACGTCGCCGGCTTCGTGCTCGCGTGGGGCGGCGCGGCGCTGGTCGCCGCGGCTGTACGGCTGGGTGCAGAGCGGGTTCCTGCCCCGGCTGACCGGCTCCCCCGACTGGCTGCGCCGCCACCGCGACCTCGGCTCGCGGTACATGATCGAGAACGTCAGCAACAGCGGCGCGTCCCAGCTGCGGATGTACGGCGTCGGCGCGATCGTGGGGCTGTCCGGGGTCGGCGCGATCCGCGGCGCGGAGCTGCTGCTCGGGCCGTTCCTGGCGCTGCTCATGGGGCTGAACCTGTTCTCCGTGCCGGAGGCGGCCCGGGTGGTGCGCAGTGCGCCGCACCGGCTGCTCCGCTTCTGCCTGGTGCTCGGCGGCGCGCAGGCGGTCGCCGCGCTCGCCTGGGGCATGGTCCTGCTGTTCATGCCCGACTCGGTCGGCCGGCTGGTGCTCAACGACGTCTGGGAGCCCGCCGCGCCCCTGATCCTCCCGGTGACGCTGTCGGTCACCGGGGCCGGCATCGTCGCCGGCGCCGCCGCCGGACTGCGCGCTCTCGGCGCCGCCCGGCGGAGCCTGCGGGCCCAGCTGTTCGCCTCCGCCGGCTACCTCGGCGGCGGTCTCGCCGGCGCGTTCGTCGCCGGGGCCGTGGGCGCGAGCTGGGGCTCGACGACCGCGATGTGGTGCGGTGCGGCCCTGTGGTGGCTGCAGCTGCGGGCCGGGCTGCGCGAGCACCTCTCCGAGATGACGGTCGTGCTGCCCGCGGTCACCGAGCCCATCGACGCGGTCACGGAGGAGTTCACGGCGCCCATCCCGGTCGCCCCACGCATCAGGGGCTCGGTCGCGAGCCCCGCCACCCGCCGTGTCGCCCGCTCCGGCGGGCGGCACCGTCGCGGCACCCACACGCACAGGAAATGAGGATGCCATGACCACCGTGCCCCGGTTGAGCATCGGACTGCCGGTCTACAACGGCGAGGAGTACCTGGCCGAGTCGCTCGACGCCCTGCTCGGCCAGAGCTTCACGGACTTCGAGCTGATCATCACCGACAACGCGTCCACCGACGGCACCGAGGAGATCGCCCGCAAGTACGTCGCCGCGGACTCGCGGGTGCGCTACGAGCGGCTGGCCAGGAACGTCGGCGCGGCGGGCAACCACAACTACGTGTTCACCCTCGCCCGCGGCGAGCTGTTCAAGTGGGCCTCGCACGACGACCTGTACGGCCGCGAGCTGCTGGCCCGCTGCGTGGCCGCGCTCGACGAGCACCCGGAGATCGTCCTCGCGCACTCCTGGAACGCGACGATCGACGGCGACGGCACGGTCATCGAGCCGTTCGACTACCGGATGGCCACCGACTCGCCGTCCGCCCCGGAGCGCTTCCGCGCCCTGCTGTTCGCCCCCGGCGGCGACGACTTCTACGGCGTCATCCGCTCGGCCGCGCTGCGCCGGGTCAAGCCGCACGCCAGCTACCACCACGCGGACCGCACGTTCGTCATCGACCTGGCCATGCAGGGCCCGTTCCTGCAGGTGCCGGAGCTGCTGTACTTCCGCCGCGACCATCCCACCCGGGCCGAGCGGGCGAACCCGACCGTGCGCAGCCGCTGCGCCAACCTGGACCCGCGGCGGGCCGACAAGCTGCGCAACCCGGCCGTGCGCCTGCTCGCCGAGTACGTGCTCGGCTACCTCGACATCATCCGGCGCGCGCCGATCACCGCCGCGGAGAAGCGGCAGTGCTACCGCTACCTCGCCCAGTACCTGACCAACCGGGCACGGGCCGGGGTGGGCGCGTCGAACGAGGGGATGGCGGTCGCGCCCGACGTGCCGCTGCTGTCCATCGACGGGATCGTGCCCGGACGGGAGGTGAGGACCTCTTGACCGGACCACGCATCGGCCTGTTCGGCCTGCTCGGCACCGGCAACTTCGGCAACGACGGCTCGCTGGCCGCCGTGCTCGGCCACCTGCGCGCCGAGCACCCCGACGCGACCGTGCGGGCGTTCTGCAGCGGGCCGGAGGACGTCACCGAGCGCTTCGGCGTGCCGGCCACGCGGCTGAACTGGTACCGCGCGGAGTACCGCACCGCGGCCGGGCCGCGCGCGATCCTCCTCAAGGGACTGGGCAAGATCGTCGACGCGTTCCGCACGGCCGCCTGGGTGCGTCGGCAGGACGTGGTGATCGTGCCGGGGATGGGCGTGCTGGAGTCCTCGCTGCCCATCCGGCCGTGGGGTTTCCCGTACTCGCTGCTGCTGCTGAGCCTGGCCGGCAGGCTGTTCGGCACCCGCGTGGCGCTGCTCAGCGTCGGCGCCAACGTGATCGAGGACCGGACGACCCGGGCGGTGGTGGTGTACGCGGCGAAGTTCGCCGGCTACCGCTCCTACCGCGACGAGCTGTCCCGCGAGGCGATGCGCACCATGGGCGTCGACGTCGCCCGCGACCCGGTCTACCCGGACCTGGTGCTCGGCCCGCCGGTGCCGCAGTCGGCGCGGACCACCGGGATCGTGGGCGTCGGCGTCATGGACTACCACGGCAGCAACGACGACCGCGACCGCGCCGAGGAGATCCACACCGCCTACGTCGGGCGGATGACGGAGTTCGTCCGACGCATCGCCGAGGGCGGCCGGCGGGTGCGGCTGTTCACCGGGGACCGCTCCGACCAGGTCGTCGCGGAGAAGATCGCGGCGGAGGTCGGCTCCCCGGCCGTGCAGACCGCCGAGCTGTCCACTCTGGACGAGCTGATGCGCGGGATGGCGGAGGTCGACACCGTCGTGGCGACCCGCTACCACAACGTGGTGTGCGCGCTGAAGCTCGGCAAGCCGACGGTCTCGGTCGGCTACGCGAGGAAGAACGACGTGCTGATGGCCGACATGGGGCTCGGCGAGTTCTGCCAGCACGCCCGCGACATCGACGTCGACCTGCTGGTCGAGCAGTTCACCCGGCTCGAGTCGCGGCACGAGGAGCTGAGTGCCACCCTGGCCGCGCGCAACCTCGAGGCGGCGCGGCGGGTCGAGCAGCAGTTCGCCGAGCTGTCCGCGGTCATCCGGCACGCCACGCCGCGTGCCGCCCGAGTCCCGCAGGGGGTGGCATGAAGGTCCATCCGGTACCCGAGATCGTCGGCGCCTTCCTGTTCGAGCCGACGCCGCACGTCGACGAGCGCGGGTTCTTCAGCCGCACCTTCGACGCCGAGGCGGCCCGGTCCGTCTGCATCGACCCGGCGGCGTTCGCGCAGGACAGCATCTCCCGGTCCGCCAGGGGTGTCGTGCGCGGCATGCACCTGCGGTCCGGCCGCGGCGAGGCCAAGCTGGTGCGCTGCTCCTACGGCCGCGTCTTCGACGTCGTCGTCGACCTGCGGCCGGGCTCGTCGACCTACCGCAACATGCGCTGCTTCGACCTGTCCGGCGACACCCAGGTGACGCTGTACGTGCCGGCCGGCTGCGCGCACGGCTTCCAGGCGCTCACCGACCCGGCGGACGTGTCGTACCGGATCGACCGCCCGCACGACCCGTCCGAGGACGTCGCCATCGCCTACGACGACCCGGAGCTGGCTGTCCCGTGGCCGCTCCCCGTCGCACTCATGTCCGAACGGGACCGGCAGGCACCACCGCTCGCGCAGGCGGTGTCGCCGGGTATGAAGGGGACCTAGGGCCATGGACTTCACGCGCTCCGGTGAGGCGAACAAGCGGCTGCACGACCTGGTGCCCGGTGGGGCGCACACCTACGCCAAGGGTGAGGACCAGTTCCCGGAGGGGATGGCCCCGGTCGTCTCGCACGGGCGCGGCGCACACGTCTGGGACGTGGACGGCAACGAGTTCATCGAGTACGGCTCGGGCCTGCGCTCGGTCAGCCTCGGGCACGCCCACCCGCGGGTGGTGGAGGCGGTGCGGGCCCAGCTGGGGCTGGGCAGCAACTTCGTGCGGCCGAGCGTGATCGAGATCGAGGCGGCGCAACGGTTCCTGACCACGGTGCCGACCGCGGAGATGGTCAAGTTCGCGAAGAACGGCTCGGACGTGACCACCGCGGCCGTCCGGCTGGCCCGGGCGGCGACCGGGCGCACCCGCGTGGCGATCTGCGCCGACCACCCGTTCTTCTCCACCGACGACTGGTTCATCGGCACCACCGGCGATGGCCGCCGGCATCCCCGCGGCGATCCGGGACCTGACGGTCACCTTCCCCTACGGCGACCTGCCGGCCGTCGAGGCGCTGGTGTCCGGCGGGGACGTGGCGTGCGTGATCCTGGAGGCCGCCACGCAGACCGACCCGCCGCCGGGGTACCTGGAGGGCCTGCGCGAGCTGTGCACCCGGCACGGCGTGGTGCTGGTCTTCGACGAGATGATCACCGGCTTCCGCTGGTCGGAGGCCGGTGCGCAGGGCGTGTACGGGGTGACGCCGGACCTGTCGACGTTCGGCAAGGCCCTGGGCAACGGCTTCGCCGTCTCCGCCCTCGCCGGCAGGCGCGAGCTGATGGAGATCGGCGGGCTGCGCGACTCGCGGGAGCGGGCGTTCCTGCTGTCCACCACGCACGGCGCGGAGACCCACGCGCTCGCGGCCGCGATGGCGGTGATGGACACCTACGTGGAGGAGGACATCACCCACCGGCTGCACGCGATCGGGGCGCGGCTGGCGGCCGGGGTGCGCGCGGCGGCGGCCGGCGCGGGGATCGCCGACCACGTGGTGGTGCGCGGGCGGCACAGCAACCTCGTGTTCGCCACGTTGGACACCGAGGGCCGCCCGTCCCAGGAGTACCGCACGGTGTTCCTGCGCGAGCTCATCAAGGGCGGGGTGATCGGTCCCTCGTTCGTGGTCAGCAGCGCGCTCACCGATGTGGACGTGGACCGGACGCTGGAGGTCGTGGCGGGGGCGTGCGCGGTGTACCGGGACGCGCTCGACGCGGGCGACCCGACCCCGTGGATGGGCGGCCGGCCGGTGAAGCCGGCGCTGCGCCCGTACGCGTGAGATCGCATAGTCGATACCGACGGTAGCGAAGAGTAGTCAGAATCCGGACCTAGCGGGGCCCAAAAGGCACAATCGGGCAGCAAGTCCAGGACGTGTGGTCGCGAAGTGTAACGAGCGAAGTCGAACTATCGAATTCCTCGGAAACAGACCCACCGCGACGCCTGGGAGGGCACCGATGGCCAACGTCCACATTGACCCCTCGTTCGACGACGGGGAACGTCGCCGCAGGCTCTTCGCCGGTGACGTGATCGTCTACACGAAGGTTCCCGAGATCCAGGCGTTCGCCGAGTTCACCCGGCAGCTCGTCACCGACGCGCTGGGCCCGGACCTGCCGACATCGGTGCACACCAGGAGATCCCCGGACGAGCTGGCCGACATCCTGATCGACTTCAAGCCGAAGTTCATCCACCACCCCGAGTCGATCGCGCACGTGCGGCGCATCGTGACCGCGCTCGGCGCGGGCGCGGACGAGGTGTACGCGGACGTGCCCAAGCTGCGCACGGCGTTCCCGTCCGGCGGTCTGTCCACCGGCATCGCCTACGCCTTCCAGGCGCATCGCGACACCTGGTACGCCGCGCCGGGCCAGCAGATCAACTGGTGGATGCCGGTGTGGCCGGTGGCGGAGAACAACATCATGGAGTTCTACCCGCGCTGGTTCGGCAGGGAGATCCCCAACAACAGCGGGGACTACAACTACTACGTGGCGAACGCGTGGCGCGGGCGCATCAAGGACTTCAGCGGCGCCAAGGACATGCGCGTGCACCCGGCGCCCCTCGAGCCCCTCGGCGCCGACGAGCCGCGGATCACCGTGGTGCCGCCGGTGGGCGGGATCATGCTGTTCTCCGGCGACCAGCTGCACGCGTCCATCCCGAACACGAGCGCGGCGACCCGCTACAGCATCGACTTCCGCACCGTGCACGCCGCGGACGTGCGGGACGGGGCCGGCGCGCCCCGCGCCGACGTGCGATGTGTCGGTACCGCGCTGCGCGACTTCCGGCGGCTGTCGGACCTCGCGGAGTTCACCGAGGACGAGGTCGCGCCCTACGACACGGCCGACGCCGCCGAGGGCATCAAGGTGTACGTGCCGAGCTGACCGGTGCCGGTGTCACCGCCGGGTCGCGGTCCCGCCGGACCGGTCCGCGACCCGGTCGGCGATCCGGTCGACGGCCCAAGCGGTCGGCGGCACCACCGCCAGCGCGGTGCAGAAGCCGCCGATCGTGTCGGTCGGGTAGTGCGCGTTGAGCAGCACCTGGGACCAGGCCATCGCCGCCGCGGTGGGCACGGTCACCGCGGCGACCAGCACCGCCGCCGCGGTGCCACCGAGCCGCCGGCGCTGCGCGAGCACGAACGCAACGGCGAACGCGTAGGCCGTCGCGGAGGCCGTGTGTCCACTGGGGAACGAGAGGAAGCCGTCGTTGATCGTGCGGTCCACCAACGGTTTCAGCGCGGTCGTCGCGAGGACCGCCACGCCGGTGCCGGCGACCGCGAGCACCGCGCCGCGGCGGTGGCCCATCCGCACGAAGGTGACCACGAGCGTGACGAGCACGAGCGTGCTGCCGACGGGCTCGCCGGTGTAGTCGATGATCAGCGCGATCTGGCGCCACGGCGAGTGCAGGTCGAGCAGCGCGCCGCGGACCGAGACGTCGAACGCGGTGCCCTCGGCGGCCCCGGCGTAGAGCACGCCGAGGACCACCACGACGGCGGCGGACAGCACGGACACGACACCCAGGGGCAGGCGCGCGGATTTCGGCAGGGCCGCCGGAGCACGCACGTCACCGTTTGTCTCCGAACCGGTCCGCACATCTGGTGAGTCGCGCCGCAGGTCACGTTTGTTTCGCGACCCGGCGTCCACGGTAACGGCGGGCAGTTACGGCCCGAATCCATAAAGGAGCGGAAGGGAACCCACGATGCGCCTGCGATCAACCGAGCTATCCACCCGGACAATCGGTGGTGAGACCATCGTTCTGAGCCTGCCCGACTCCCGGTACTTCTCGGTCACCGGCATCGGGTCCCGGGTGTTCGAGCTGCTCGGCGAGGAACGCACGATGGACGAGCTCGTCGAGACCGTCGTCGGTGAGTACGACGTCGACGCCGCGACCGCGCGCCGCGACATCGAGAAGTTCGTCGACCGGCTGCGCGACGCGCGGCTGCTCGTGTGATGACCGCGACCGTGCCGGAGCGGATGACCCTGCGCCGCCGGGTGCGGGTGGTGCTCGAGCTGGCCCACGCGGCGTGCTGGATCGCCGTGATCGAGGTCATGCTGCGCACCGGTGAGCTGCCGGCGACGTGCCGGCGGCTGGGCATCGCCTGCGACCTGGAAAGCGCCGCGCCGGCCGCGACCGAGCGCGCCGTGCTGCCGCGCAACACCCGGCCCGCGGTGCTCGCCGCCTGCGTGGTGGCCGCCCGCTGGCCGGCCGGCGACACCTGCCTGCGCCGCTGCCTGCTGATCGGGCACCGGCTGCGCCGGCTGGGCCCGGTGCTGCGCATCGGCGTGCGCCGCGACGCCACGGGCGAGTTCGCCGCGCACTCGTGGCTCGAGATCGCCGGGCGCACGCTGGACACCGAGTCGGCGAACTACACCCCGCTGGGCACGGTGGGCCGGCCGTGACCGAGTGCTACCTGGCCTACGGGCTGCTGATCGCGAGCGATGTCGAGCTGCCGCTTCCCGAGGGTGGAGGCGGCGAGCCGGACCTCGTCCTGCGCCGCGGCGCGGACCGTCCGGTGCCCGTCGAGCGGCCGGGCGGGGACCGGCTCGCCGAGGTCTGCCGGGCGGACGGCTCGGTGTTCTACACGCTCGGCCGCGACGGCGAGCGCACGGTGCTGCGCTACCCCGGCGTGTGCGAGTTCACCGGCGACCGGCGGCTCGCCGACGTCTCCGTGCACCTCGCGCCCGGGGCGGACGAGGGCCTGCTGTCGGTGCTGATCTCCGGGACGCTGCTGGCCGTGCACCTGATGCTGCGCCACGAGCTGGTGCTGCACGCGAGCGCGGTCCGCGTGGACGGGCGGGCCGTCGCGTTCGTCGGCTCGTCCGGGATGGGCAAGTCGACGCTGGCGGCGGCGCTGTGCGAGCTGGGCTGCGGCCTGGTATCCGACGACCTGCTGCGGGTGGACCGCGCGGACGGCACCACGATGCTCGCGCACCCCGGCGGCACCGAGAACCGCCTGCGGCCCAGCGCCCGCGACCTCGCGGACACGGCCCCCGCCGGCGCGGTCCGGGAGACCGCGGACGGCCGGCTCGCGCTGCGCCCGCGCGCGGGCACCGACGCCCCGCTGCCGCTCGCCGCGTGCGTGGTGCCCCGGCCGAGCCGGGAGGTCACCGAGGTGACCGCGCGCCGCCTGGGGCCCGCCGAGGCGCTGCTGCGGCTGAGCCGCTACCCCCGCGTGCTCGGCTGGACCGACGCCGACTCGCTGGGCGCCGCGTTCCAGTCGCTGGCCGACCTCGTCGAGCGGGTGCCGGTGTTCGAGGCGACGATCCCCTGGGGCCCGCCCTTCGCCGACGGTGTCCTGTCCGGCCTCCTCGCCGCCGTCCTCCCCTGACCCGACCCCTGGCATCGCCGACCCGACCCGTGGCGCGGTCGACCCGACTCGTGGCGCGGTCGAGCCGACCTGTGGCGCCTGGCGCGGTCGAGCCGACCCGTGGCGCGGTCGAGCCTGACCCGTGGCGCGGTCGAGCCGACCTCGTGGCGCGGCCGATCGATGCGCCGGGGCGAATCCCCGCATCGCCAGTCGGCGTCGCGTGAGGGGTCGGCTCGGTGGTGCGTGGGGGGTCGGGTCGGTGGTGTGGGGGGTCGGCTCGGTGGTGTGGGGGGTCGGGTCGGTCGGGTGGCGGGTCGGGTCGGCGGGGTGGGTCAGCGGTAGGCGGCCGACTGGAGGCGGTACAGCTCCGCGTACTGGCCCGCCGAGGCCATCAGCTCGTCGTGGGTGCCGCACTCCACCACCCGGCCGCCGTCCATCACGTAGATCCGGTCGGCCATCCGGGTGCTGGAGAAGCGGTGCGAGATCAGCAGCGCCGCCCGGCCGCCCAGGGTCGCCCGCACGTTGGTGAACAGGTCGTGCTCGGCCCGCGGGTCCAGCGCCGCCGCCGGCTCGTCCAGCACGATCAGCGGGGTGTCCCGGTACAGCGCCCGGGCGAGCGCGACCCGCTGCCACTGGCCGCCGGAGATGTCCACGCCCTCGTCGAGGTCGCGGCCCAGCATCGTGTCCATGCCGTCGGGCAGGCCGCGCACGGTGGCGTCCAGGCCCGCCGTCGCGGCCGCCTCGGCGGCCGCCGCAGGGTCCGCGGGGTGGTCCCCGTCGCTGATGACGATGTTGTCGCGCACCGTCATCTGGTACCGCACGAAGTCCTGGAAGATCACCGTCACCGACGCCCGCACGTCCGGCGCCGGCACGTCGGCGCCGTCCCAGCACCGGTGCCCGGCGGCCGGTTCGTACAGCCCGGCGACGATCTTGGCCAGCGTGGTCTTGCCCGACCCGTTCTCCCCGACCAGCGCGACCACCTCGCCGGCCCGGACCTCGATGTCCACCCGGTCGACCGCGGGCCGCTCCTGGCCGGGGTAGCGGAAGCTCACCTGCCGCAGCGCCACCCGGTCGGCCAGCGCCCGCCGGTGTCCCTTCGGCGGCGCGGGCGGCCCCGCGGCCACGAACCGTTCCAGGTCGGCGAGGAAGGGCGCGGACTCCAGCAGCCCGCCGATCGAGGCGAACAGCGTGCCCAGCTGCCCGCTGAGCATCCGCACCGCGATCGCCGCGGCGCCGGCCTCGGCCAGGCCGATCCGCCCGGACCGCACCAGCGCCACGATCGTCAGCAGCGCCCCGGTGAGCGCCGCGGCAACGCCCAGGGTGGTCAGCCCGGCGATGAGCTGGCGGCGGCGCACCTGGCGGCGCAGCGCCACGTTCACCTCGTCGTTGAGCCCGCGGTGCCGCGCGCGCAGCGGGCCGGTGGCGTCGAACGCGCGCACCTCCGCCGCGTAGGGCCGCTGGGTGAGCAGCTGCTGGAAGTAGTTGCGGCGCCGGAACAGCGCGGTCAGCCGGTGCGCGAACGCGAACTCGGTGCGGCTCGCCCAGCGCGACAGCAGCACCGCCGGCACGCCCGCGGCGAGCAGCACCGGCACCAGCAGCGGCTCCACGCTCACCAGCACCGCCGACATCGCCCCCACGCCGAGCACGCTGCCGGACAGCCCCAGCAGCGCCGTGGTGACCGCGAACGGCCGGGTCAGCGCGTGCTGCTGGATGCGTTCCAGCGCGGTGGCGAACCCGGGTGACTCGTAGGTGACCAGGTCGGCGCGCGCGGTGGTGTCCAGCAGCCGGTCCCACACCCGCTGGGACACCTTCTCGCCGAGGATCCGATGCTGCTGGGCCTGCAGCGGGCTCACCGAGCCCGTCAGCGCCGTCATCAGCGCCAGCAGCAGCAGCGCGGGCGTCAGGCCGAGCGCGGCCTGCTCCGGGGTCAGCAGCGCGTCGAAGGTGAGCTTGCCGGCCGCGACCACGCCGAGGGCCGCGCCGGCGCCGATCAGCTGGTAGACCGAAGCGATGACCGCGCCCGCGCGATCGGCCCGCCGGACCTCTCGGGCGGCGGACAGGATCAGGCGCGGGGTGGTGGCGAGCCGGCGCAGGCGCAACGAGTGTCCTCCGGAAGCGAGAAAGGTACTACTTCTCAGGTCCGCCCACCCGGTGTGTTCGTTACAACCGGTGCGCAAAACGTCTCACCCGCTGCGGTAAACGTTATCTCCCCGCGGTAATGAAATCACGTGAAACGCGACGTAACGACCAGTAGCCGGGGTCACGGGGGACTCCATGCTGCGCCGTCCCTGCGTCCTTTCGCGACCGTGGCCGTTAGGAGGTGAATATGCGCCAGCCCTACGAGGCTCCGGAGATCGCCGTGCTGGGATCCCTCACGGACCTGACCCAGGCTCACTTGTTCGGGGAGTCGAGCGACAACCTGACCTGGATCCTGCCCATTCTCGGAGACGACAACTACTCGTGACCGAACGGCCGCGGGGCCACCGGCCCCGCGGCCTCTCCGACGTGAAGGGAAGGGTCCGCTGTGGGCTTGTACACAATGGACCCGCTCGAGATCGCCGGCGGGTGGGTCAACGGCTACGACGCGGTGCCCTTTCCGGACGGACCGCACCCGCCACCGCGCCAGGTCCTCGACCGGATGCTGCTCGCACACCTGACCGGCTCGCCCTGCCTGGTCGCGTTCTCCGGCGGCCGCGACTCCTCGGTGCTGCTCGCCGCGGCGGTCGCCGTCGCCCGCCGGGAGGGGCTGCCGCTGCCGGTGCCGGTCACCCTGTCCTACCCGGACGCCGCCGGCACCGACGAGTCCGAGTGGCAGCGCGCGGTGCTCGAGCACCTGGGGGTCCGCGAGCGGATCGTGCTGACGGTCCGCGACGAGCACGACCCGCTGGGCCCGATCGGCACGCCGGTGCTGTCGCGGCACGGCCTGGTGTGGCCGCCGAACTTCGCACCGACCTGGCGGATGATCGAGCAGGCCTGCGGCGGGGTGCTGCTGACCGGCGAGGGCGGCGACGAGACGTTCGGTCTCAAGCGGGTCACGCCGCTCACCAAGGTGCTCAAGACCCGCGGCCGCGCGCCGCTGGGCGTCTACGCGGACGCCGCCCGCGCGGTCATGCCGGCGGCGCTGCGCCGCCGGGCCGCGCTGCGCGACCGGTACCGCAGGCCCTGGCTGCGCCCCGGGGTGGAGGCGCTGCTCGCCGAGCGGGACGCCGCCGACGCCGCCGCCTACGCCGCGCACGCCGGCCGCAACACCTGGCAGTTCGCGACCCGCCGCTGCGCGCGCATCAGCTACGAGACGGTCCGCGTCCTCGCGTCCGAGGTGGACACCGGGTACGTGCAGGCGTTCGCGGAACCCGCAATGGTCGCCTCGGTCGCCGCCGCGGGCGGGTTCTGGGGCTGGACCGGGCGGACCGCCACCATGCGCGCGCTGTTCGGCGACCTGCTGCCGCGTGCGGTGCTGGAGCGGCAGACCAAGGCCTACTTCGCCGGCGCGGTGTTCCGCCGGTACACCCGGGAGTTCGCCCGCTCCTGGGACGGTGGCGGCGTGGACACCGACCTGGTCGACCCCGACGCGCTGCGCGCCAACTGGCTGTCCGCGACGCCGCACGCGCCGTCGATGTCGTTGCTGCAGCAGGCCTGGCTGGCCCGGCGGCGCTGAGCCGCCCGGCGCGGCGCCGCCGGTTCGCCTCAGCTACGCGCGCCCCGCCCGCGCAGCGCCTCCCGCAGCCCGAAGCGGAACCGGGACAGCGCAGAGGAGTGCCGCCCCTCGGTGTAGCGGCCGTCCGGGAGCACCAACGCGCGCAGGTACGCCGCCTTGTCCCGGAACCCCGGCAGCACCGGCAGCGTCGCGATCGCCTGCGCGGCGAACGTCTTGTTCTCGTTGGTGTGCAGCCCGAGCCACGCCTGCTCCCGCCTGCTCGGCCGGTACTCGCGCGCCCACGCGGGCAGCGAGCCCGCCGGGGCGAAGCCCAGCAGCCGCGCCGAGTCGGCCACCGCGGCGGCGACGACGGCCCGCACACCCCACGCGGTGGCCTGCGCCACCACCTCGGACACGGCCCGCTCGTCGCGCGGCAGCAGCTGCGCCACGTCACGCAGCGAGCCGAGCCGCAGCGGCCAGTCGCCCAGCGCCGCGTGGTAGCAGGCGTGCAGGAAGCGGTTCTGCCGCGACAGCGCGCGCAGCCGGCGCCCGCCCACGGTGAACTCCTCCCGGTCCTCCCACAGCGCGTCGATGTCCACCAGGACGCCCCACGGCCCCAGCACGAACGTGCGGTGCAGGTCGATCTCGAAGCCGGCCGCGCCGCGCAGCGTCGTGCCCTTGTCGAACCGGCTGTCGAAGCCCGGCCGGGGCTCGGCGAGGGTGCGGGCGAAGCCCAGCGACCCCAGCACCGCGACGGCCCGCTCGATGTCGTCCGGCCGGAACAGCAGGTCGAGGTCGATGAACGTGCGCAGCGCCGGTTCGGGGTAGTCCAGGTGCGCGTACGCGCTGCCCTTGAGCACCGTGGTGTCCACGCCCGCCGCGGTCAGCGCCTCGGTCACCGAGACCAGCCCGCGTTCCAGGGACAGCACGCGCAGCTGGGTCGCGCGGTGCACGGCCCGCGCCTGCTCCGCCTGGGCCGCGGTGGCCGGCAGCGCGTCCGCGTCGACCGCGGCGCGCAGCTGTCCGAGCAGCCGGTGCCGGCGCGCGGCGGCGAGCAGCCCGGACCAGGCCGCGTCGTCGAGCGGGGCGCCGGGGAACGGGCGGTGCGCGCCCGGCAGCCCGCGGCCGGCCACCGCGAGCAGCGGCTCCGGGTAGTTCTCCTCACCGCACAGTCTGCGTGCCACCCCGTCCCTCCTTCACGCTCCGGGAGTCCACATCGGACGTCATGGCCGACCGGTAGCCGGCCACCAGGTTCGCGAGCCCGACCCGAGGGGAGAACTCCGCGTCGTAGCGCGCTCGCGCGGCCGTGCCCAGCCGCTGGTCGAGCCCGGGCTCGCCGACCACCCGGCGCAGGCCCGCGGCGAGCGAGGCCGCGTCGCCCGGGCGGTGGGTCAGCCCGGTGACCCCGTCGCGGACCAGCTCGGCGAGCGACCCGTGACCGGCCACCACCGCGGGCACCCCCGCCGCCATCGCCTCGACCACGACCAGGCCGAACGTCTCCAGCCAGGTGGACGGCACGACGACCGCCGCCGCGCGCGCGGTCAGCTCCCGGCAGCCGGCCTTGTCCTGCAGGCCCACGTACCGCACGTCGGCCCGGTCCGCGGCCCACCCGCGCACCTCGTCCTGCAGCGGCCCGGTGCCGGCGATGACCAGCGGCAGGCCCGGCCCGCCGTCCGCGGCGAGCAGGTCCCACGCCGTCATCAGCAGGCGCACGCCCTTCTCGTCGGTCAGCCGGCCCAGGAACAGCAGGTGCTCCCCGGCGCCCTCGCGCGTGCGTCCGGGTTCGGGCACGAAGTTGTACTTCACGGTCAGCCGCTCGGCCGGCATGCCGGACGCGATCAGGGTGTCGCGCTGCGCGGACGAGATGCAGAAGAACCGCTCCACGGTGGACAGCCAGCGGCCGCGGTTCGCGGCCAGGTTCGCCGCGATCGGGACGGTGGCCAGCCGCGACCCGCGGTAGCAGCCGTGCCGCACCGCGGGCAGCGGCAGGCGGCCCACGCACGCGGTGCACACCTGTCCGTCGCGGTAGAGCGTGCCGGTCGGGCAGACCTGGGTGTAGTTGTGCAGCGTCGCCACCACCGGGACGCCCGCGTCCGCGCACGCCGCCAGCACCGACGGGGACAGCAGCGGGAAGGTGTTGTGCACGTGCACCACGTCCGGGCGCGCGGCACGCAGCCGCGCGGCGAGGTCGGCGCGGGCCGCGCGGTTCCACGGCACCCGCAGCGGCACCGCCACCTTGGCCGGCAGCGACATGCCCGCGATGTCGTCGCTGCGCCGCTCGAACAGCTCGGCGTCGTGGCCGCCGTCGCGCAGCAGCGCGAGCTCGGCGTCCACCACGGCGTCCTCGCCGCTCGGCTGCGCCGACCGGTACCTGTTGTGCACCACCAGCACACGCAGCTTGCCGTCGTTCATCGGGACACTCCGGGTTCCACCACCGGGTCGGCCGCCGGCGTCCGGGCGGACAGCAGCGCGGCCGCGATGGTCAGGTTCAGCAGGTACGGCGAGGCGTCGCCGAGCCCGGCCTCGGTGTAGGAGGCGATCAGGCAGTAGAAGATGATGAACACCGCGCAGGCCCGGGCGAGCGAGGGCGGCCGCAGCACGGCCACCACCAGCAGGGTGGCGAGGAACCCGGCCACGATCGCGATGCCGATGAGGCCCTGCTCGTGGTACACGGCCAGCCAGCTCGAGTCGATGGGCAGCCCGCCGAAGGACTTGTTGGTCAGGCCCACGCCGAACAGCTGCTCGTTGACCGTGCGCGGCGCGGCCAGCAGGGCGTCCCAGACCTTCTGCCGGCCGGTGAGGTCGGACAGCGACTCCTCGTCCTGCCCGCGGCGCAGCCAGGACTGGATGGCCGGGCCGAGGAACGCCGCGGCCATCCCGGCCACCAGGACCGCCCGGGTGAAGACGCGCCGGGCGCGCCCGGAGTTGGACACCATCGAGACCAGCGCGACCGCGAGCCCGGCGACCAGCGCGATCGTGGCGGTGCGGGTGTGGCTGAGCAGCAGCAGCACGAGCGCCGGCAGCGCGACCACCAGCAGGCTGGTCCGGCTCGTGCGGTTCCCGAGCCACAGCAGCAGGGTCAGCCCGATCACGGTCGCCGAGTACATGCCGATCTGCGGCGGGGTCATCGGCCAGATCGCGCCGACCAGCCGGCCGCCGTAGGACTCCGGCAGCGCCTTGCCCGGTGCGATCGCGAGCCCGGCGGCGACCGTGAACAACACCACCGCGATCGACCTGATGTGGTGGCGCACCAGGGAGAACGGGTCGTGCCACCACCGGGTCAGCAACCACAGGGTGGCCACGAACACCGCGTAGCGCCCGCACCGGAAGAACGCGCCGTAGCCGGACTCGAGCTGCGCGCTGGAGACCAGGCTGACCACCACAAGCAGCGAGAGCAGCAGCAGGTACGCGCTCGGCCGCACCTGCAAGCGCGGGTTCAGCGTCAGGGCGAGCCCGAACGCCGCCACCAGCGCGCCCATGGTCACGAGCTGGGTCACCGAGCGCGGGATCGGCACCACGGTGATCGCGCCCTGCGAGCCCAGGGTGTTGATCACCAGCAGCAGCCAGACGACGCCGACGAGCTTCGGCGAGCGCGTCTCGGTGACGTTGCGGTCGCTGGTGACCGCGAGGTGCGTGGTCAGGGTCATGTCAACCGCCGGACCTGTCGAGGGTGCTGTTCTGGTCCTGCTGGTACGGCGTGGACTGCCAGCGCCCGAACGGGATCATGCTGCTGGGGTCGTGCACGGTGAACGACCACGACCCGGCGTAGGTGTTGTCCCGCCAGGTGTTGTTCTGGTCGAAGGTGATCGCGTCCTGCACCATGTCGGCCTTGTACGGCGACCAGTCCGGGTAGCTGCCATAGTTCGACAGCAGCGCCATCCGCGCGCAGAGCGTGCCGCAGCCCATCTTCGAGGTGTCGACGGAGAACCGGTTGTCGTGGATGTCCACGTTCTGCGACTTCCACCGGCAGTCGCTCAGCAGCGGCTCGTCGTCGATCGCGGGCGCCGAGCACCGGTCGCTGTCCGCGACCAGCAGCGTGCAGTCACCGGAGGTGTTGGCCGGGCTGTTGCAGAACCGGTCGGCGTTCTCCCAGACCGTGATCCCCGACCAGTTGTCGGTCAGCACGTTGCCGTACACGTCGATCTTCTTCGTGCGGGCCTTGACCCGCGGCTCGCCGTCGGCCTCGGACAGGTAGATCGTGGCGGACGGGAAGTTGTCGCCGCGGTCGGCGAACTTCTTGCCGTCGACCATGTTGTTGTTCCGGACGGTGTTGTACCGGATGATCGCGTTGTAGCTGATCTCGTAGATGATCGCGGCGCCGTCGTTGTCCTCGATCACGTTGTGCTCGATCAGGAAGTCGTTGTTGTTGGTGTCCACCCACAGCCCGACGCCCCGGTTGTCGTGCACCCAGTTGCCGCGGACGTCGGCGCCGTCGACCGCCCAGAACTTCACCCCGCCGCTGCACCCACAGCCGTCCACCTTGGACTCCCAGTCGCCGGTGTTGTTGCCGACGATCTCGTTGCCCTCCACCAGGAGCCCGGTGATGCCGCTCGCGCCCTGGTAGGCGTTGATGCCGTACTGGCCGTTGTCGCGCAGGCAGTTCCCGCGCACCTTCTGGCGCGCGCCGGCCATCATGCCGGCGCCGTCGTTCTTCTCGATCGTGCTGTCCTCGATCGTCCAGCCGTTGCCGGAGTCGTGGTTGACCACGCCCTCGTCGCGCGGCGGCACGAACCCCCGCACGGTCAGGGACCGGATGGTGACCGCGTCGGCCTTGCCGGAGAACGCGTACTTGTTCACACCCCGGCCGTCGAGCACCGCGCCGGGCGCGCCGACGTACACGTCGCCCGCCTTCGGCACGACCTGGTCGAACTCGCCGTCGCCGAGCCGGTGGGTGCCCGGGGCCAGCCAGAACGTGGTTCCGGCCGGGTTGTCCTCGGTCACGTCCGCCAGGTCGTCGCCGAGGGCGACCTCGACGGCGCCGTCCGGCGCGGCCTTGGGACCCGCCTTGGTGTGCCCGCACACGGCGGCCACCGGGCCGGTCGGGGCGGCCGCGGCGCCGGTGCCGTCGCTGCCGTCCTCGGCGGGGGACGCGGTACACGCGAACAGCAGGGGCGACAGCGCACCCAGCAACGCCACGCGGCGCACGCGAGTCCACAGCCGGGTGTCCACAGTAGATCCTCCAGGGTCAGCGGTCGAAGCGGAGCAGGGTGTGCAGGGTGTCGCCGCCACGAACCCTGCCGCTGCCGAGCAGGAGCCACGCGGGCTCCCGCCGGCCGAAACCCGGCGAGTACCAGCCCAGCGGGGGCTCGGTCTCGCCGCGGTGTGCGGACCAGGCGAGGTCCGCGGGAAGTTCGAGCACCGCCGAGTGGTCCCGGTCGTGGCCGGGCCAGGTCAGGTGCGCGGTGCCGCCGTCGAGGTCGACCTCGACCGCGGGACCGAGATGGAAGGCGAGCCGGCAGTCGTGCGTGCCGCCCGCGTCGTCGAGCACGTCGTCGGACACGCGCAGCGCCGTACCGTCGAGCTCCACCGTGCGGCGGTGGGTCGCCGGCCGGTAGCCGTCGTGCCGGGCGCTCCAGCGGTGGTCCTCGGCGAGGAGCACCTCGGTGTTCGCGTGCCTCGTCCACAGGAACGGCCCGCCGCTGACCGACTGGTCGCGGCCGTCCAGCTCGAGCGTGTTGTGGCCGAGCGTGGAGCGGAAGTAGGCCCGCCACCCGGGCTGCCCGTGGTAGCAGTAGGTGCCGGGGTCGGCGAGGATGTCCACGCCGTCGTGGCGGACCTCCAGCGACAGCGCGTCGGCGTGCGCGTGCGCGGCGATGGACAGGAAGCCGTGCGGGCCGCCGTCGCAGCGGCACCAGATCTCGCCGTGCTCGCCGCCGCCGCGCAGGATCGTCATGCCGGCGTCGGTGAGGTGCACCGGCCGCTCCGACGGCCGGGGCGCGGTGACCCGGAACCGGTCCGCGCCGCCCGTGGCGGCGAGCGCGGCCAGCAGCGGGGTGCGCACGTCGGTCCCGGTGACCGCCGGCCACCACTCGCGGCGGCCGAACAGCGCGTCGCCGGTGGCCAGCAGCGAGCCCCACCGGTGCGTGCCGGCGCCGTCGAGCACCAGCCCGTGGCCGTCGTCGGCGTCGCCCTGCCGCGGCGGGTGCAGGCGGGCGTCCACGACCGCGGCGAGCGCGTCGCACATCCCCGCCAGCACTTGCCGGGTCGCCTCCGGCACCGCCGCCCCGGCGGCGTGCGCCTCGAGCGTGCCGGCGAGCCCCAGCTCCAGCACCAGGCCGTGGTACTCGCTGGCCAGCTCCCGGTTGAGCCCGGAGCCGAAGGTGTTGGCGCGCAGGTGGGAGTCGAGCGCGTGCAGCGCGTCGGTCCGCCAGCCGGTCGACTGCGGGAACCACGGGAACGCCGACGCGGCCGCGAGCTGCCCCGCGGTCTCGGCGATCACGTGGTTGTTGGCCGACGAGCCGCGGCTGCGGAACGCCGCCAGCCAGCGCTGGTGGTGCCAGATCTGGTGCAGCGCCTCGGGGTTGTCCTCGAACAGCCCCGGCGCGCCCGGCCAGCCGTCGAGCAGCCGGCGCACCCACACCCAGGAGATCAGCCGGATGCCGAGCTCGATGCCGCTGACCCAGTGCACGCCGTGCAGCGGCGGGTTCGCCAGCCACCACGACCGCAGGTGGTCGGCGACCCGCTCGGCGTAGCGCTCGCTCGCCGGTCACCGCGTAGGCCGCGGCGAGCACGGTGAGGTGGTGGTGGCGCGAGGGCTCCCAGATCTGCTTGATGTCGCCGACGGCGTCCTCGCTGCGGTACGGGATGTCGAACGCGTAGGCGTCGGTGGGCGCGCGGCGGCCGGTCTTCGGGTCGAGCGACCAGTCCGGGTCGGCCATGTCCTCGCGCACCACGCCGAAGAACTCCGCGCGCCCGGCCAGCAGCTCGTCGGCCGTCTCGACGAGCCGCTTGACCGCGTCGGCCGGGATCTCGGGCAGCGCGGGCAGCGCGGTGAACTCGCGGTGGCGCAGCGGGCTCGGCGCCAGCGGGTCGGCGAACTCGGCACGCCAGCGCCGCTTGCGCAACACGTCCCCCGCGCGGCCGGCGACCTCGCGCGGCCCCATCCGGGACAGCCTGCGCAGGTACCAGCCGGGCGACATCATGCCGGCGAACCGTTCGGGGCCGGGGCCGGGGCCGCCGTCCCGTTCGCGGACGCCGTCGCCGTCCCGGGGCGGGCGGGCCGCTCCAGGCGCACCGGCGCGCCGGTGTTCAGGCTCGTCTGCACGGCGAGCGTGGCGAGGGTGGTCGCGACGAGCGAGTCGACCGGCACCGGCATCGGGCCGCCGGGCGACCGCGGCGAGGAACGCGTCCAGCTCGGCCCGCTGGCCCTTGTCCCGGCCCTTCGGCAGCCGCGAGCTCAGCCAGCGCTTCTTCGCGTGCACCGACGCCTTCACGAAGTCGTCCAGCCGCAGCACCTTCCGGTCCGCCAGCAGGTCCAGCGTCTCCTTGGGGAAGCCGGGCGCGCCGGAGGTGGCGTAGGTGATGGCGGCGGTCGAGCCGTCCGGGTAGCGCAGCAGGATCTGCAGGTCGTCCTGGCCGGGGGTGGCGGAGGCGAACACCGAGGTGGGGTCGCCGTCGAGCAGCCAGCTCACCGTGTCGACGAAGTGGCCGCCCTCGCCGGCGAACCGGGTGCCCTCGCTGCCGGCCTGGTTGTACCAGCTGCCCGCGTCCAGCCGCCCGGCGTTGACCAGGTAGCGCACCGACGCCGGGCCGACCCGGGTGCCGAACTCCGCCTTGGCCGCGCGCAGCAGCGGCGCGAACCGGCGGTTGAAGCCGACCTGCAGCCGGTCGTTGCCGGTCTCGGCGATCGCGTCGAGCACGACGGCCAGCTCGGCCTCGGACAGCGCCAGCGGCTTCTCCACGAACACGGCCTTGCCCGCGCGCAGCGCCCGGGCGGTCAGCTCGGCGTGCGAGCTGTGCCGGGTCACCACGAACACCGCGTCGATGTCGTCGTCGGCGAGCACGTCGTCCAGGTCGGTGGACGCGGCGGCGAAGCCGAACTTGCGCCGGGCGTTGGCCGCGGACAGCGCGGACGTGGTGACCACGTGGCGCAGCTGCACGTCCTCGCGCTCCACCAGGTGCGGCAGCAGCATCGAGGAGGCGTAGTTGCCGGCGCCGACGAACCCGAGCCGGGGCGGCCCGCCGCGCCGGCTCGGCGCGGTGGCCGGGGCCACCGGGTCGGTGACCGTCACCGGGACCGAGATCACCGGCGCGGCCGCGACCGTGTCCGCGTGGTCGGCGGAAGCGGCGTAGCGGAACAGCACGGCGACGGCCTTGAGCTCGCCGCCGTCGAGCGCCTGGTAGGTCTGCTCGGCCTCGGTGAAGTCGGCCACGTGCGAGACCAGCGGCTCGACGTCGATCTTGTCGCGGGCGGCGAGGTCGAGGAAGCACTCCAGGTTGCGGCGCTCGGTCCAGCGCACGTAGCCGATCGGGTAGTCGCGGCCCTCCAGCTCGTAGGACGGGTCGTAGCGGCCGGGACCGTAGGAGCGGGAGAACCGGACGTCCAGCTCCTTCTCGTAGTAGGCGTTCCACGGCAGGTTCAGCGAGCACTTGCCGATGTCGACGACCGTGCCGCGGTCGCGGGCCAGCTTCGCGGCCAGCTCCACCGGACCGTTCGAGCTGCCGCCCGCCGCCAGGTACACCTGGTCGACGCCGTGCCCGCCGGTCAGCTCGCCCACGGCGGTGTCGACGACCCCCGAGTCGGGGTGGCTGCACGCCAGCGCGCCGAGCCGCTCGGCCAGCTCGCAGCGGGACGGGTCGGGGTCCACGCCGACGACCCGGACGCCGGAGGCCACCAGCAGCTGGACCACGAGCTGCCCGATCAGGCCGAGGCCGACGACCAGCGCCACGTCACCGAGCTGCGGCTCGCCGCGGCGCACGCCCTGCATGGCGATCGAGCCGACGGTGCCGAACGCCGCGTGCCGCGGGTCGACCCCGTCCGGCACCCGGGCGTAGAGGTTCCTGGGCACCCAGTTCAGCTCGGCGTGCAGCGCGTGCTCGTTGCCCGCGCAGGCCACCAGGTCTCCCACCGCGACGTCGTCGATGCCGGCGCCGACCTCCTCCACCACGCCGCACAGCGAGTAGCCGAGCGGGGTGTAGGAGTCGAGCTTGCTGGTGACCTTGCGGTAGGTGGCCGCGAGACCGTTGGTCGCCACGCTCTGCATGACCTTCGCGACCTGGTCCGGACGGGCCTTCGCCTTGCCGATCAACGACTTGCCCGCCTCGGACACCTTCATCATCTCGGTGCCCGTGGAGATCAGCGAGTAGAGCGTGCGGACGATGACACCGCCGGGCTTGCACGCCGGCACCGGCACGTCCAGCAGGGTCAGCTCCCCGCTCTTGTAATTCTGAACAACCTGCCGCATGCGGCCCGCCTCTCCGGAATCAAAACTGTTGGTCGCGTCTTGCAGCGATCGTTTCTTCTGGTCACGTACTTGTGGCCGGCTCGCGTCCCGTTCCCCTCAGGTGCGGTTGGCGGGCGCGCCGGTTGCGGCGCCTTCGGCGAGGGCTCGGGACGGGGTGTGTTCGGTGGCGCCGCGGTACCAGTACTCCAGGGTCAGTACGTGCCAGAGGTGCTTGGACCGGTCCTGCTGGCCGGCGGCGTCCTCGTCGACCAGCCGCTGCAGCGCCTCCTTGCGCAGCAGCCCGGAACTCACCAGCAGCCCCTCGTTGACGACCTCGCGCACCAGCGGCGCCAGGTCGCGGCTCATCCAGGCCCGCAGCGGCGCGCTGAACAGGCCCTTGGGCCGGTAGACGATCTCCTTGGGCAGGATCGAGGTGGCGGCCTGCTTGAGCGCCGCCTTGCCCTGCCGGCCGGCGATCTTGCCGTTGCCGGGGATGCGGAACGCGGCCTTGACCACCTCGACGTCGACGAACGGCACGCGCACCTCGGTGGAGGCGGCCATGCTCGACCGGTCGGTGTAGGCGAGGTTGAGCCCGGGCAGGAACAGCCGCGCGTCGGCCAGGCACATCCGGTTCACGTGGTCGGTCAGCGCGTTGTCGTGGTAGGTGTCCGCGTGCTCGGTCAGCACGTCGTCGACCGTCTCGAGCAGGTCCGGGTTGACCAGGTCGAGCAGCTCGGCGCGGTCGTACATCGTGTAGCTGCGGCGGAACGCGGTCTCCTCCGGCAGCCCGGCGAAGGACAGGAACCGCTTGGCGAAGCGCACCGACCGGTAGCCGCGGCGCGCGGTGGCCACCGGCAGCCGGTCCACGACCGTCTCGACGGGACGGCGGAGCAGGCCGGGCACCTGCTGGTAGCGCAGCGCCAGCAGGTTCGCGAGGTGCTTGCGGTAGCCGGCGAACAGCTCGTCGGCACCCATCCCGGACAGCATGACCTTCACGCCGGCCTCCCGGGCGGCGGTGCAGATCAGGTAGGTGTTGATGGCCGCGGGATCGCCGATCGGCTCGTCCAGGTGGTAGGTCATCTTCGGCAGCAGGTCCAGCACCTGCGGCGCGATCTCGATCTCGTGCAGGTCGACGCCGAACTTCTCCGCCACGATCCGCGCGTACTTCAGGTCGTCCGGCATCGCCTCGAACCGGGCGTCCTCGCTGCGGAAGCCGATCGTGTACGCGGAGATCCCGGGCTGGAAGCGCGCGGCGAGCGCGGTCAGGTAGCTCGAGTCGAGCCCGCCGGACAGGAACGTGGCCACCGGCACGTCGGACAGCAGGTGCATGCGGGTGGACTCGGCGATCACCTCGTCGAGGTCCATCGGCGGCAGGTGCTCGGCCTCGGCGGCGACGTCCTTGATGGACCAGAACGTCCCGCGCTCGGCGCCACCGTCCGGGCGCAGCCGCAGCCAGCGAGCCGGGCGGCAGCTTCTCCGCCTCGCGGTAGGCGCACCGCTGGTCGGGCACCCAGTAGTAGAGCAGCGACGCGACCAGCGCGCCGTTGTCGACGGTCAGCCCGTCGCCGAGCTCGTTCGCGAGGGCCTTCAGCTCGGAGGAGAACACCGTGCCGCGGCCGCGGCGGACCAGGAACAGCGGCTTGATGCCGAGCTGGTCGCGGACCAGGGTCAGCTCGCCGCTGCGCTCGTCGAAGATGCCGAACGCGAACATGCCGCGCAGCCGGGGCAGGCAGTGCGTGCCCCAGCGGCGGAACGCCTCCAGCACCACCTCGGTGTCCGAGGTGCCGC
Organism: uncultured Actinomycetota bacterium; assembly: GCA_963727495.1. Classification (GTDB taxonomy): domain Bacteria; phylum Actinomycetota; class Actinomycetes; order Mycobacteriales; family Pseudonocardiaceae; genus Actinophytocola. Next base: position 1,415,002 of record CAVSGQ010000006.1, read on the forward strand.
GGAACCGCACGCCGGCCGACTCGAGCTCGCGGCGCAGCTCCGGCGCGTTGTAGAGCTCGCCGTTGTAGGTGATGGCCAGCCCGTCGCAGACCATCGGCTGCGCGCCGGTCTCCGACAGGTCGATGATGGACAGCCGCCGGTGTCCCAGGTGGACCTCACCGCCGGCGCCGACGCGGTGGGCGTAGCGGCCCGAGCCGTCCGGCCCGCGGTGCGCGAGCGTGTCGGTCAGCCGGTCGGTGAGCGGTCCGCCGTCGGACCAGAGATACGTGCCTGCGATGCCGCACATGGATGACTTCGGCCCTCTCAGCTCTGGGTCCTGCGGTGCACGAGCTCCTCCACGTCCTCCGGCCGGACCGGGGCGAACCGCTTGGTCGGCAGGTCGTGGACGGACTGCTCGCCGCCCTTCTCGGCGCCGTTGCCGTTGGCCGGGTGCGGCTGGACCGGCGCGAACCGCTTGGTGGGCGGCTCCGCGTTCCCGTGGGCCGCGCCGTTGACGCCACCGGCCGGGACCGGCGCGGGGTAGGGCATCGCCGGCCTCGGCGCCTGCTTCGGCGCCGGTTCCTGGGCGGGCTCGGGAATCGCCGGCTCGGGTGCGGCCACCGGCTCCGGGGTCCGTTCCGGGATCCGCTTGGGGAGCGGCGGGACCGGCTCGGGGGCCGGTGCCCGGGTCCGTGCCGGTGCCGGTTCGGGTGCCCGCGCCGGGGTGATGGCCGGGGAGGCCCCGTCCGGGGTGGCCTGCCGGGCGCGGCCGCGCAGCGCCGTGTGCAGGCTGTCCCACAACGTGCCGTCCGACTTGTCCCGCGGGTCCGGGTTCACCAGCACGATGCCGAGGATCGGGATCCGGGAGTCGGCGAGCTGGCGGGCCACCGTGTGCAGCCACGCGGTGTTCGCGTACCCGGTGCGCACGACGAGCAGCGTCTCGGTGCCGAGGTGGCGCAGGTCGGTCCACGCGGTGCCCGGGGTGACCGAGCCGATGCCGAGGCGCGTCTCGCCCCGCCGGGCCGGCGTGGTCTCCTCCGCGCCGATGATCCGGATCGGCCGGTCCGCGCGGCCGGTGAGCTGGCCGAGGTCGCGCCCGGGCAGGTCGTCGGCGACGATCCGGCCGGCCGGATCCTCGACGATCACCACCTCGCGGTCGGTGGCGAGCTCGGTCGCCACGTCCAGCGTCAGGGCGGCCGCGATCCGGCGCGTGCCGAGCTCGAGCACCGACACCGGGCCGGAGCCGCCGCGCACGAGCCGCACGACGGTGCCGGCGACGCGCCTGCGTTCCCGGGTGGTCCGCCTGCCCCGCCACAGCCGGGCCAGGCCGCGGCGCGGCGCGGGAAGCTGCGCGATGACCGAGGCGCCCAGGTTGGCCGCGATGTCCTTGCGCAGCACCGGCCGGTCCTTGACCACCCCGGTCAGAGCGGCCAGCATCCAGCCGACGATGAGCCCGAGCAGCAGGCCGATGGCGGAGTTGGCCACCAGCGTGGACAGGCGGGAGACCTTCAGCGCGCGCGGCGCGTCCACGATCTGCGTGCCGGCGGCCACCCGCGGCGCGCCGATGCCGGCCTCCTCCGCCTGCTGGCTCAGGTCGGACACGCGCGAGGTGAGCTCGGCGCGGCGGGCGTAGAGCGAGTCCAGGCCGGCCGCGTTCGGCTGGCTCTGGGTACCGTCCTGGCCCTGCGTGTCGGCCTGATCCTGGGCCTGCGTCTCCGCCGTGGAGATCTGCTTGTTGACCTGCTTGAGCTCGGCCTGGACCCGGTTGCGCTGGTCGGTGAGGGCCTTCGCCTCGGCGTCCGACCCCGCCTTGATCCGGCCGATGTGGTCGGCGATGAACACGTCGGCGAGCGCCTTGGCCCGGTTGACCGCGTCGGCGTTGGTCTTCGCCCGCACGGTCACCTCGAGCACGTTGTTCGTCACGCCGACGACGTCGTAGTCCTTGAGGAAGTCCTCGGGCCGCTGCGCGGAGCCGACCTGCTTCAGCGCGGCGCCGGCGATCTTGGCGGTGTCCATCAGCGCGATGTCGGTGCGGATGAGGTTGCCGCTGTCGGAGGGCTGGTCGTCCTCGTGCACCACGTACAGCCGCACGATCGCGGTCGGCGGGGCGGGCAGCAGCACCGCGAGGGCGGCGCCGGCGAGCATGCCGACCAGGGCGAGGGCGACCCACATCCGGCGCCGGCGGCGGATCGCCAGCACCAGCCGGCTCAGGTCGAGCAGCGGCTGGCCGGTCGGCGCGGTGGCGGGCGGCTCCGGGATGGTGGTCGCTGTGGTCATGGCTGCGGTCTCTTTCATGCCGAACCCACCAGTGCGCTCTCGGCCGGGTGGTCCTGTGTGTCGGCTCGCCCGGGCGGGTCGGCCGGCCGGGTCCGGTGCGCGACCAGCACGCCGAGCACGTCCAGCCCGGCGTCGGTGCACGCCTCGGTGATCTCGACCAGCTCCCAGGACGTCCGGGTTCCGGCGGTGACGACGGCGAGCACCCCGGCGGCGGTGGAGTCGTCGGCCAGCACGGGCCGCTCCGCGGACACCTCGAGCACCCGCAGCCGCTCGCGGGCGCCGCCCTCGGCGGCGGTACGCACCAGCCGCTCGGCCGCGTGGCTCGCGGTCGGGTCGTCCTTGGGGATCACGACGAGCACCCGGGGCGGGAGGCCGGTGTCCGGCGCGTGCTCACGCAGCCGCGCGAGCACCCGGCGGTAGCGGATGTCCAGGCCCTCGTCGTCGATGGCGGCCGGCAGGTCGGGCAGGTGCCACGGCCGGTCGTCCACGACCAGCCTGCGCAGCCGCGTGGCCAGGCCGGCGGGCTCCTCGCTCGGGTCGGGCTCGTCCGGCACGTCGATGCCGCCGAGCAGCGGCGCGCCGACCGCCGAGGCGATCTGCGTCTCCGCCCGCAGCCGCCGGTCGTTGCGGGCCAGGAACAGGTGGCCGAACAGGCCCACCAGCAGGAACAGGGCCGCCCCGCCCGCGACGAAGTGGGTCATGGTCGGCGCGGCCGGGCCGGTCGGCTTCTCGGCCGGCGCCATCACGACCATCTTGGTCTGGCCGGCGGCCGCGTCGAGCTCGTCGATCTTGGTCATCGCCTCGGCGAGCGTGGTGCGCAGCGACTCCAGCTCGGTGCGCACGCCGACGCTGTCGATGGTGTTGCCCTTGCCGGCGGCCGCGTGCAGGTCGGAGATGCGCCGGTTGGTGTCGGCCACCTGCTGGCGCAGCGACTGCTGCTGCTCCTGGGAGACCTGCGCGGCCGGGTCGGTGGTGTCGGTGAGTAGCCGGGTGGAGAAGCTCACGAACTCGTTGGCCACCCGGTCGGCGAGCTGCTGGGCGTGCCCGGGGGTGTCGGCGACGCTCGTGACCTGGATGATGTTGCCGTCGGCGACCGCGGCCTCGACCGAGTCCCGAAGGTCGTTGCCGGACTTCCCCCAGTTCAGGCCCTCCGCGACCTTGTCCAGCACCGAGGAGCTCATCGCCACCTGCGCCTCGGTCACGAGCTCGTCCGGCTCGCGTGGACCCTGCAGCAGCACGTTGGCGGTGGCCTTGTACCCCGGCGAGAACAGCACCGAGGCGCCCGCGCCCACGACCGCGCCCAGCACGGCGAACACGATCAGTAACCGCCACCGCCGCCGGACAACCTGCCCAACCATGGACAGCCGTACCGTGTCGTCGTTCACTGCGAGGGTCCCCCTTTCGAGGTACTTCGTCCCGTGTCGATGGGTGACATCGGGCCGGTACTCACGAACCCCGTCGCCTCGAAACCGGCTTGGGTTACAGCTGTTCGGTGACTCTTAGTCAAATCGGGACATATGCCTTACGAACTGTGATCAACCGCTGACTCATATGCCGCGAGCAGCGCCTGCGCGGAGTTCGACCACGACAGCGCGCCCTCCACCCGGGTCTTGCCGAGCTCGCCCATCCGGGCCCGCTCGGCCGGGTCGTCGAGCAGCTGGGCGGTGAGCTTCGCGAACTCGGAGACGTCGTTGGCCTGCGCGTACACCGCCGCCTCGCCGGCCGAGACGCGCGCCTCGCGCAGCTCGAACGACACGATCGGCTTGCCCATCGCCATGTACTCCATGACCTTGTTCATGGTCGACACGTCGTTGAGCGGGTTCTTCGGGTCCGGCGACAGGCACACGTCCGCGGTGGACAGGTAGCGCACCAGGTCCTCGTCCGGGATCCGTCCGGTGAACTCCACCTGGTCGGACAGGCCCAGCGCGGCGGCCAGCCGGACCATGTCGTCGAACGTGTCACCGGCGCCGACGAACACCGCGTGCCAGTCGGTGCGGCCCTGCTCGTCGCGCAACGCGGCGAGCGCGCGCAGGGCGTAGTCCACGCCGTCCTGCGGGCCCATCACGCCGAGGTAGCACAGCAGGTGCGGCTTGCCCTTCTTCAGCTCCGGCTCGGGCGGCACCTGCCGGAACCGCTCCACCGCCGGCGCGCTGCGGACCACGAACACCTTGTCCGGCCGCATGCCGCCGCGGGTCAGCGCGACCTGCCGGTAGCTCTCGTTCGTGGCGATCACCACGTCGGCGGCCCGGTAGGTGGCGCGCTCCGCGCGCAGCACCGCGCGGTAGAGGAAGTCCTCGCCCCGGTCGAACCGGGACAGGTACAGCTCGGGCACCAGGTCGTGCTGGTCGAACACGAACGCCGCGCCGCGCCGCTTGAGCATCCGGGCCACCAGGAACAGCAGGTCCGGCGGGTTGCAGGCGTGGACGACGTCGATCCTGCCCTGCTTGGCGACCTGGCGGGCCAGGCGCAGCTGGTGGCGGATCGCCGAGCCGTACTCCTTGACGTAGCCGGCCGGGCCGCCGGACGCCTCGAACCAGGGGTAGCGGTGGATGCGCACCCCGTCCAGCTCGACGTAGGGCTCGGTGTCCCGCTTGCTCCCCTGTGGACAGATGACGTGTACCTCCCAGCCCGCGTCCCGCAGGGTGGTGCACTCCTGCCACACCCTGCGGTCGAACGGAACGGAGAGGTTCTCGACCAGGATCAGTGCTCTACCAGGCAAGGCCCACGTACCCCGACTCGGCCCGGCGCGCCTCGGCGTCGGGGATGCGTACCAGATCGATGATGGTCTTCTCGTCGGCCCGCCCGGTGCCGTGCGGCAGCGCCGCCAGGACCTCCGGGTCCTTGCAGCCGACCAGGCACACCTCGGCGTGGTCGAGGACCTCCTCGACCGAGGCGGACAGCAGCTGGCCCAGGTGGGGCAGCCGGGCCTCGATGTACTCCCGGTTCGCGCCCAGCAGCCGGGACATGGTCACGTTGGCGTCGTAGATGCGCAGGTCGTAGCCCTTGCCGAGGAGCCGCTCGGCGAGCTCGACCAGCGGGCTCTCCCGCAGGTCGTCGGTGCCCGGCTTGAACGACAGGCCGAACAGCCCGACCTTGCGCCTGCCGGTGCGCGCGACCAGCTCGAACGCCCGCTTGAGGTGCTCCTCGTTGGAGGCGAGCAGGTGCGAGAGGATCGGCACCGACACGTCCGCCCGGTGCGCGGCGTACACCAGCCCGCGCACGTCCTTGGGCAGGCAGGAGCCGCCGAAGGCGAAGCCGGGCCGCAGGTAGGCGGGGCTGACGTTGAGCTTGGTGTCGGCGAGGAAGACGTCCATCACCTTGTGCGAGTCCAGCCCGAGCGCCGCGCAGACCGCGCCGATCTCGTTGGCGAAGCCGACCTTCAGCGCGTGGAACGAGTTGTCCGCGTACTTGGTGACCTCGGCCACCGGGATCGGCACCCGGAACACCTCGCCGGGCAGGCCCTCGTACAGCGCGGCCACGACGTCGCCGCTGGCCGCGTCCAGCTCGCCGATGACGGTCTTCGGCGGCTCGAAGAAGTCGCGGACGCTGCTGCCCTCGCGCAGGAACTCGGGGTTCACCGCGACGCCGAAGTCGACGCCCGCGGTCCGGCCGGACGCCTTCTCCAGGATCGGCACCAGCAGCTCCAGGCAGGTGCCGGGCAGCATCGTGCTGCGGAAGACCACGGTGTGCCGGTGGCTCGCGTTCTTGAGCGCGGTGCCGATCTCCTCCGCGACGCGCTCCAGGTAGACCGTGGACAGGCTGCCGTTCGGCGCGGACGGCGTGCCGACGCAGACGAGGGAGACCTCGGTGGCGGCGACCGCGGCGGCGACGTCGGTGGTCGCGCGCAGCGCGCCGCTGTCCACGACCTCCGCGGTCAGCTCGCCGATGCGCTCCTCCACGACCGGCGCGCGCCCACGCGTGATGAGGTCGATCTTCGTCGGGTTCACGTCGACCCCGACGACCTCGTTGCCCCGCGCGGCGAGGCACGCGGCGGACACGCAGCCCACGTAGCCGAGCCCGAAAACACTGATCTTCATGCACTCACCCGATTCCGGGCAGCGCGAAACGGGCGTGACGTCACCACGCTGCATCCTCCGTCGGACCTTGAACCGATGCCGGTCCCCGAACCGGCATGTCGTGCGGTGACATCTACGCCGCACCTGACTCGTTCAGTAGGTCGGCCGATCGGGGCGTCTTGTTACCGGGTTCCTCGACACAGCGTCACCGACTCCGTCACAGGGTCCGCGACGTGGTGACGGCGGGTCCCCCTGTAGTTTCGACCTGACGTGTCAGTACGGAGGGGAGTGCCCGGGTGTTCGTACGACGAATCGCGGTGATCGGTACGGGGTATGTCGGGCTCACCACCGGCGCGTGCCTGGCCTCGCTCGGCCACCACGTGGTCTGCGCGGACGTGGACGCGGAGAAGGTCAAGCGCCTCGCCGCGGGCGAGATCGACATCCTGGAGCCCCGGCTGGCCGAGCTGGTGTCGGAGGGCATGGCCGCCGGCCGGCTGTCGTTCGTGCTGGGTGCGGCGGCGGCCGTCGAGGGCAGCGAGGTCGTGTTCCTGTGCGTGCCGACCCCGATGGGCGTCGGCGGGGTGGCCGACCTGTCGGTGGTCGAGTCGGTGGTCGAGGAGGTCCGCTCGCTGCTGCCGGTGAACAGCGTGGTGGTCAACAAGTCGACCGTGCCGGTGGGCACCGCGCAGCGGACCGCCGAGCTGCTCGAGCGCGACGACGTCGCGGTCGTGTCGAACCCGGAGTTCCTCCGCGAGGGCTCCGCGGTGCACGACTTCCTCAACCCGGACCGCATCGTCGTCGGCTGCGACCAGCAGGACGCCGCGGAGCGGGTGGCGGCGCTCTACGCCCGGCTGGGCGCGCCGACCGTGCTGACCGACGCCGCGAGCGCGGAGCTGGTGAAGTACGCGGCGAACTGCTTCCTCGCGATGAAGCTGTCCTACGTGAACGCGATCGCCGAGCTGTGTGACCGGCTCGGCGCGGACATCTCCGACGTCACCGAGGGCATGGGCTACGACAAGCGCATCGGCCAGGCGTTCCTGCAGCCGGGCCCGGGCTGGGGCGGCTCCTGCCTGCCGAAGGACACCTCGGCGATGCTGCAGCTCGCGGACGCGGCGGACTTCGAGTTCCGGCTCATCCGGGCGACCATCGACACCAACAACCGGCAGCGGCAGCGCATGGTCGAGAAGGTGCGCATGGCGGTGTCGGGCAAGCGCGGCGGGTCGCTGTCCAAGGTGAGGCTCGGCGTGCTCGGCCTGACCTTCAAGGCCGGCACCGACGACCTGCGTGACTCCCCGGCCCTGGCGGTGGCGGCGCTGCTGCGCCAGGCGGGCGCGAACCTGGTCGGCTACGACCCGGCGCTGCGCTCCGGCGACGTGCGGGCCGACCTGGACGGCATCACGCTGGTCGACGACCCGTACCGGGCCGCCGAGGGCGTCGAGGCCCTGGTCGTGCTCACCGAGTGGCCGGAGTTCCGCACGCTGGACTGGGCCAAGCTCGCGGACGTGGTCGGCCGCCCGGTGGTGGTGGACACCCGCAACCTGCTCGACCCCGACGTGGTGCGCCGGGCCGGCTTCCAGTGGGAGGGCCTCGGCCGCCACTGACGGCTCAGGTCGCGTCCCCGGCGGTGAAGTCCACGACGGCCAGGGCCTGGTCGTCGTGCGGTTTCGGGCGCGGCCAGCGGGTGCCGTCCGGGTCGGCCTCCTCCGCGCGGCGGACCGCGTCGAGCACCGCGTCCGCGCCCCGCTCGGCGGCCAGGGCGAGCACCGCGGGCCAGCCGGGGAAGATGCCGTAGTCGTCGACCCCGCAGGAGACCCCGTCGCTGGCCAGCAGCACCTGCCGGACCGACGCGCGCGGCCAGGTCGCGCGCCGCGCCTCGTAGGCGGCGTCCGGGTCGGCCTCGGCCACCCAGAACCCGCCCTCGGTGTTGCGCAGCCGCCCGACCGACGCCGCCGAGGTGCGCAGCGCCACCAGGTGCGACTCGTCGTAGCCGGCGCCCTCGCGCAGCCGCCCGCGGTAGCCCGGGCCGCGGCGGGGCAGCCGCGCGATCCGGTCGTCGGCGAGCACGTCCGCGCCGTCCTCGGTGAACACCACGACCGGGCTGTCGGCCAGCACCAGGCCCTCGACGACCTCGGCGTTCCACCGCACCAGGGCCACCGTGCTCGACGGCGACTCGCCCGGCACCAGGTCGTGGTCGCGCGCCACGGCGCGGATCGCCGCGGCGAGCAGGTCGGCGAGGTCCATCGAGGGGTAGCCGGTGAGCCGCCCGGCCAGCTGGCCGGCCAGCAGGCTCGCGTACCAGCCGCCGCTCGCGAGCCCGGGACGCAGCGTGGTCGCGCCGTCCAGCAGCACGACCGCGCCGGGCAGGACCGTGACGACGTCCTCGCTCGGCCGCGGCCGGCCGTCCGGCCCGACACCGGGCCGCTCGGCCACCTCGACCACGGGGACACCGTCCATGATCCACAGCCTACGTGTCAACCTGAGTTGACAGTCGTGCGGTGTCAACGTAGGTTGACGGTATGAGTGAGGCGACACAACTGGCGAGCGCGGCGGGCGACCGGGACCCGCGGGTGGGCCTGCGGGCCGTCGCCGCCCTGCGCACGCTGCTGGAAAGGCTCGAGGCGGTCCAGGTCCGCAACGCGCGGACCAGCGGCTGGTCGTGGCAGGAGATCGCGGCCGAGCTGGGAGTCAGCCGCCAGGCGGTGCACAAGAAGTACGGGAGGTCCTGACATGTTCGAACGGTTCACCACGCCCGCGCGCCGGGTCGTGTCCGGGGCGGTCGCCGAGGCCGAGCGCGAGCACGCGCCGCTGGTCACCGGCGAGCACCTCACCCTGGCCCTGCTCGGCACGGACACCCGCGCGGCGGCCGTGCTGGCGCAGGCGGGCGTGACCCGCGAGGTGCTGCTCGAGGCGTTCGCCGCGATCCGCCGCCGCGGCGGGCTGACCGACGCCGAGTCCGGCGCGCTGCGCTCCTTCGGCATCGACGTGGACGCGGTCGTCGACCGGGTGGAGCGCGAGCTCGGCGAGAACGCGCTCGCCGAGCCGCGGCGGTCCCGGGGCGGCCGGGTCCGCTTCGCCGACGACGCGAAGGACCTGCTGGGCCGGACGCTGCACCAGGCCGTCGACCGCGGCGACCGGCGCATCGGCGACGAGCACCTGCTGCTCGCGCTCGCCGCGCGGCAGGGCGGGCCCGCACAGGTGCTCGCCGCACACGGGCTCACCTACGCCGAGGTCCGGTCGCGGCTGGCCGGTTCCGGCGCGGGACACTAGGCACGGTCTAGAGCGGGGTGGACAGGTAGGCCTCGGTGAGCCAGTCCCGCACCTGGTCGTCGACGTCGCCGGGGGCGCGCAGCTTGGTCTGGTGGTAGACCCGGCTGCCGGAGACGCCGATGCGGCGGGTGATGCGAGGATCGTCCACCTGCCGGGACAGGATGAACGAGAGCACCATCCAGCGGGTCATCGGGCGCAGCTCGGCGAAGGTCCGCGAGCGCTTGAAGAACACGCCCACCGACACCGGCTCCAGGTGCAGCGGTCCCAGCGTCGCGAGGTGGCCGTGGACCGCGTCGAAGATCGGGCGCTCGAACGGCGGCCCGTCGGCGGCGAAGTACTCCTCCAGCGACATCGCAGGCGCGCACTCGTGCGACTGGTTGCGCCGGCCGAACCTGCGGGCGCACTTCGGGCACGTCCACGCGGTCACCGCACGATTGTGCCCCGCGCGAGTCCCCGCCACCGCACCAGCGGGAGGAAGGCCTGCGTCAGCGGACCGATGGCCAGCGCGTACACCACGGTGCCCACGCCCACCGTGCCGCCGAGCAGCCAGCCGGTGGCCAGCACGGTCAGCTCGATCCCGGTACGGATCACCCGGACCGACACGCCGGTGCGGGCCACCAGCCCGGTCATCAGGCCGTCGCGCGGGCCGGGGCCGAGCCGCACGCCGATGTAGGCGGCGGTGGCCAGGGCGTTGAGCACGACGCCGGCGAGCATGAGCGCGATCCGCACGGCGATCGCGCCCGCCGGGTCGAGCAGGGCGAGCGTCGCGTCGACGGCGAGCGCGATGACGAGGACGTTGGCCACCGTGCCCACCCCGGGCCGCTGGCGCAGCGGGATCCAGCACACCAGCACCAGCGCGCCGACGACGGCGGTGACCGTGCCGAACGTCAGCCCGGTGCGCCGGGACAGCGCGTCGTGCAGCACGTCCCACGGGTCGAGGCCCAGCCCGCCGCGGATCATCAGGCCCATGCTGGCGCCGTAGAGCACCAGCCCGCCGGCGAGCTGCGGGAGCCGGCGTACCGGGCGGGTCGCCACGGAGACGGGTCTCAGGTCGATCTGTGTCATGTGGCCATCTTCAGAAAGTCCGGTCTTCCACATCAATAACCAATTTGGAAGAATTGGCCACATGAACACCGTTGTCCCACCAGGCGGACTGGTAAACGCTCGACGATTGGCCCAGTTGCTCGGTACCTGGCGCCGGCACGGCTCCCGGCACGGTGCCGCCGACCTTGCCGCCGGTGTCCGGCTGCTCGTGCTCGACGGGCGGCTGCCGGCGGGCACCGGTCTGCCGCCCGAGCGGGAGCTGGCCGCCGCGCTGGACGTGAGCCGCACGATGGTGGCCGCCGCGTGGGAGCGGCTGCGCGACGCCGGCCTGGTGGTCAGCCGGCGCGGCGCCGGGTCGTGGACCGCGCTGCCCCGGGGGACGGCGGGCGGCGGCGGCCTCGACGAGAGCGAACCGCCGCCGCGGGTGATCGACCTCGCCCGCGCGGTGCCGGCGTCGGTCTCCGGCACCGCGGCGGCCGCGCAGGCCGTGCTGCCCCGGCTCGCCGGCGAGCTGGCCGGGCACGGTTACCACGAGCAGGGCCTGCCGGAGCTGCGCGAGCGCATCGCCGAGCGGTACACCGAGCGCGGCCTGCCGACCCGCCCGGACGAGATCCTCGTCACCAACGGCGCCCACCACGGGTTCGCCGTCGCGCTGCGGCTGCTGGTCGGGCCGGGCGACCGGGTGCTGATCGAGCAGCCGACCTACCCCAACGCCATCGAGGCGGTGCGCGCCGCGCACGCGCTCCCGGTGCCGGTCGCGATGGGCGAGGACGGCTGGGACCTCGACGGCCTGGAGGCGACGCTGCGCCAGGCGTCGCCACGGCTGGCCTACCTGATCGTCGACTTCCACAACCCGACCGGCTTCCGGCTCGACGACACCGGCCGGGCCCGGCTCGGCGCCGCGCTGCGCCGGGCCCGGACGCCGGTGGTCGTCGACGAGACGCAGGTCGAGCTGGACTTCGGGGCCGGTCCGCCACCGGCGCCGCTCGGCGCGTTCGCCGGCGACCTGGTGCTCGCGGCCGGCTCGGCCGCGAAGTCGCACTGGGGCGGCCTGCGGGTCGGCTGGCTGCGGGCGCCGGCCGAGCTGGTCGGCCGGCTCGTCGCGGCCCGGCGCGGGCTCGACCTCGGCTCGCCGGTGTTCGAGCAGCTGCTGCTGGCCGAGCTGCTGGCCGGCCCGCGGACCGGGCTCGACGAGCGCCGGGCAGAGCTCGCCGAGCGGCGTGACGTGCTGGCCGGGGCGGTGCGCGCGGAGTGCCCGGGCTGGTCGTTCCGGGTGCCGGACGGCGGGCTGTCGCTGTGGTGCCGGCTGCCGGCACCGGTGAGCACGCGGATCGCCGCGGTGGCGCAGAACTTCGGGGTCCGGGTGGTGCCGGGTTCGTTCTTCGCCCCGCACGGCGGGCTGGAGCGCTGGCTGCGGCTGCCGTTCACCGAGTCGCCCGACACGTTGCGCGAGGCGGTCCGCAGGCTGTCGCTCGCGGCGGTCTCGGTGGCCGAGAGCCGCGCGCCGATGTCGGACAACGGGCTTATTCCGGTCACGTGACTAGCGCTACGCACCGTACACACGGTAGAAAGCAGTGCGCTGGATGGCCTAGTTCGATGCGGCCATCCAGCGCACTGTTCGCCTCTGGTGGCTCGGCAGGGCCGAACCGGCACAGCCCCTCGTTGTGCCGGCCGGTCGAGTGCCAGAGGGGGAGCCCCGGCGCCGCGGGGGCATCGCGGCGCCGGGGCCAGGTCCCGACCTGACCGGGCGCGGTCGGCAGGTCGGGTAGCTGTGTTCTCGAAGTCGATCGGGCGGTGCGGGAACACCGCGGACGCGATCGGGCCGGTTGTTCGGGCCGGTGGGCTGCTGGGGCAGTAGTACCGGCCGGGTCAGGACAGACGGGTCCGGCGCAGCCGGGTTCCTCAATCCGGCGCGCTGTCGGGCAGCCCGGTGACGCGGCCCGCGGCATCCACCGCGCGACTGCGGGTGGTGTACCCGTTCGCGAGGGGAGGCAGCGAGGCCGACGCGGCCGGTACCCCGTGGGTGCCGCGCTCGCCGCCGGAGCTGTCGTGCGCGCTGGTGACGGTGCCGCCGGGGGCGACCGGGGCGGGGGACTTGGCCGGCTGGTCGGGGCCGGGCTCGTCGGCGTGCTCACCGGAGCCGCCGTGCCTGCTGGGGGCGCTCTGCGGAGACTCGGCGACCGCCGTGCGCGGAGTGTGCTCCGGCGCGAGGGCGGCGGTCGCCGGTGGTGCCGGGGTCGCCGGCGGTGCTGGGGGGACGGCCTGGGCGCGCGCGGCGCGCTCGGCGGCCGGCCGCTCGGGCGGACGGTGGCCGGCCTGCCCGAGTTCGGGTGGCGGCGGGAGCGGGTGGTGCAGCACGGGCTCGACGGCCTGGTCGGCGTGGTCGAGCACGTCGGAGGTGAGCGTGGTGACCGCCTCGGTCAGGTGGTCCACGGTGCCGGTGACGGTGCCGGTCACGTCACCGAGGAGGTTCCCGAGACCGCCCGAGTGCGCCGGTGTCTCGGCCGGGGCGTCGGCGGGCTGCGCGGCGGGCTCGGTGGCGGGCTGCGGTGGCCGGGTGGGCACCCGGCTCGGTGGCCGGGTCGTCGGACGGGTCGGGGACGGGCTGGCCGGCCGGGTCCGGCTGGTCCGCCGGATCGGTGGCCGGTGGTCCGGCCGGGTCCTCGGCCGGTTGCTCGGTCGGCGTCGCGGGGTCCTCGGCCGGTGTGGTGCCGGTGGGCTGCTCGGTGGCGGAGGCGGACGTCGCGAACAGCACCCCGAGCAGCCAGCCCGCGGCGGTGAGCGCGGCGATCAGCAGGCCCCGGCGCAGCAGTCGGCGGAGCCGGCCGGCGGGTGCGGAGTGCGCCCCGTCCACAGCGACCACCACCGTCCACTTGCTCACGCCACGTACCCATTGGATGCCGTCCGACATTGCACACTATCTAGCAACGCACCGACTATGTGCACCCTAGCCGTGTCGATTCCACCCGGAAAGACGGTAAAAGCGCACCTTATCGGCCGTAGAGGCCAATGTTGATCACTCGTGGTGAGCCGTCCGTCGCCGGGTGTCGTGCGTCACGCTCCGCGTATTCCTACTCATTTCTCCGGCGGTCCGGCTCCGCGCGCCGCGCCGCGACGTCCCACCGTCCGGCTACGGAGGGGAAGACCATGGATACGAGAAGCGACATCGTGCGCCGCGTCCTGTCCGGGGACGACGCCGCCTGGTCCGCGCTGGTCGGCCGGTACGCGCCGCTGGTCTGGTCGGTGGCCAGGCGGCACCGGCTGTCCCGGGCGGACGCCGCGGACGCGGCACAGAACACCTGGGTCGCGGTGGCCGAGCGGCTGCCCACGCTGCGCCGCCCGGACCGGCTGGCCGGCTGGATCGCCACCACCGCGCGCCGCGAGTGCCTGAAGATCCACGCGGAGCACGGCCGGGAGGTCCCCGCCGACCGGCTCGACGCCCCGGGACCGGCCGACGGCTGCCCGGAGCCCGCGGTGCTGCGCTCGGCCCGCGACCGGGAGCTGTGGCGGGCGTTCGCGTCGCTGCCCGGGCGCTGCCGCGACCTGCTCGCCCTGCTGGCCCAGGCCCCGGAGCTGACCTATCCGCAGCTGGGCCGCGCGCTCGGGATCAGCGTGCACAGCGTCGGCCGCACCCGCGGGCGGTGCCTGGACCTGCTGCGGCGGCGGCTGGCGACCTTCGACGTCCGCGAGGAGCCGGCCGGATGACCGGCCCGGCCCTGCTCGCCGAGCTGGCCGCCCTGCTGCGCCGGGTGGACCCGATGCCCGCGCGGGTGCTCGCCGACGCGGAGGCCGCGGGTCCGGCGGCGACCGGCCTGCTGGTGCCGCTCGTGGACACGATCCCGCCGGTCCGCTCCGCGGGGCGCCGGATGCGCCTCGGCCGCCCGGGCGGCGAGTCCGTGCTGGAGGTGGAGCTGCGCCGGGTCGGCCGGGCGGTGCGCGTCGCGGGTCTCGCGCCGCCGGGCGCCCGGCTGGAGCTCCGGTGGCCCGCGGGCGGCGCGCCGGTGCCGGTCACCGCGGCCGGCTACTTCACCGCCGAGGCGCCGGCCGGCCCGGTCCGGCTGCTGCTCACCGGGCAGGACGGGCGCCGGGCCGCCACCCGCCCGCTCGACGTGTAGGCCTCACTGTCAGGCCAGCTTGTGCAGCCGCTCGATCGCCTCGTCCAGCACCTCGTCACGCTTGCAGAACGCGAACCGCACGATGTGCCGCCACCGTTCCGGGTGGTCGGTGAACCCCTGGACCGGCACGGCGGCCACCCCGATCCGCTCCGGCAGCTGCCAGCACAGCTCGGCGCCGTCGGCGAACCCGAGCGGGCGCACGTCCACGCAGATGAAGTAGGTGCCGGCGCTGGGCCGGACCTCGAAGCCGGCCGCCGCCAGGCCCGCGGCCAGCCGGTCGCGCTTGGCCTCCAGGTCGTCGCGCAGCCCCGCCACCCACGCCTGCTCCTCGTTCAGCGCGTAGGCCACCGCCGGCTGGAACGGGGCGCCGCCGACGAAGGTCAGGAACTGCTTGGCCGCGCGCACCGCGGACACCAGCTCGGCCGGCCCGCAGGCCCAGCCGATCTTCCAGCCGGTGCAGTTGAACATCTTGCCCGCGCTGGAGATCGTCACCGTCCGCGCCGCCATGCCCGGCAGCGTGCCGAGCGGGACGTGCTCGACGCGCTGCCCGCCGTCGGAGTAGGTCAGGCACTCGTAGACCTCGTCGGTGACCGCGATCAGGTCGTGCTCGACGCACAGCGCGGCGATGCCCTCGAGCTCGGCCCGGGTGAACACGGTGCCGGTCGGGTTGTGCGGGGAGTTCAGCAGCAGCACCCGCGTCCGCGGCCCGACCGCGGCCCGCAGCGCGTCGAGGTCGACGGCGAACCGCCCGGTCGCCGGCTCCTCGACCAGCGACACCACCCGCCGGGTCGCGCCGGCCAGCGCCACGGACGCGGCGTAGGAGTCGTAGTACGGCTCGAACAGCACGACCTCGTCGCCCGGCTGCACCAGGGCCAGCATCGCCGAGGCGATCGCCTCGGTCGCGCCGACGGTGACCAGCACCTCGGTGTCCGGGTCGAAGCGGGTGCCGTACCGGGCGCGCTGCCCGGCGATCGCCGCGCGCAGCTCCGGGCGGCCGGGCCCGGGCGGGTACTGGTTCACCCCGGACGCGATGGCCTGCTGGGCCGCGGCGAGCATGGCGGGCGGCCCGTCGGTGTCCGGGAAGCCCTGGCCGAGGTTCACCGCCCCGGTCCGGGCGGCCAGCGCGGTCATCTCGGCGAAGATCGTCGAGGTGAAGGGCTCGAGACGGGGTACCAAGGCATTCCGGCGCACGGTCACGCAGTCTCACGGACAATGGTCTTGTGCGGCAACCGACGGCCCTTGTGACCAGGACACTCGACAGCGCGCCCGTCCCCGGCGAGGCGGAGAAGAAGCGCGGCCTGCGGAAGATGAAGCTGGTGGCGCTCTCGTTCCTGCTGGGCGCCACGGTGATCTTCCTCGCGATGTCGTTCTGGCAGTCCGCGGGCGCGCCCGCGTGGGCCGGCTACGTGCGGGCCGCGGCCGAGGCCGGCATGGTGGGCGCGCTCGCCGACTGGTTCGCGGTCACCGCGCTGTTCCGCCACCCGCTGGGCATCCGGATCCCGCACACGGCGATCATCCCGACCCGCAAGGACGCGCTGGGCGACAGCCTCGGCGAGTTCGTGGGCACCAACTTCCTGTCCGAGGGCGTGGTCCGGGAGCGGCTGCGCCGGGTGGGCGTGGCCGGGCGGCTCGGCGGGTGGCTGTCCCAGCCGGCCAATGCCGACCGGGTGACCGCCGAGCTGTCGACCGTCGTGCGCGGCCTGGTCGCGGTGCTGCGCGACGAGGACGTGCAGGCCGTGATGGAGCAGGCCGTGGTGCGCCGGGTGGTGGCCGTGCCGTGGGGACCGCCGCTGGGCAAGCTGCTGGCCGGCGTGTTCGCCGACGGCGCGCACCACAAGCTCGTCGACCTGGTGTGCGACCGCGCCTACGAGTGGGTCAAGGACAACCACACGACGGTCCTGCGGGTGGTCTCCAACCGGGCGCCGACCTGGTCGCCGAAGTTCGTCGACTCGATGGTCGCGGACAAGGTCTACGGCGAGGTGCTGTCGTTCGCGTGGCTGGTCAAGACCGACCCGGACCACCCCATGCGGCTCGCGGTGGACAAGTTCCTCGCCGAGTTCGCCCAGGACATGCAGACCGACCCTGCGACGATGGACCGGGCCGAGGCGGTCAAGCAGCAGATCCTGGACCACCCCGAGGTGCAGAACGTGATCGGGTCGGCCTGGTCGACCGCGAAGGCCATGCTGCTCGACGCGGCCGAGGACCCGTCCAGCGAGCTGCGCAAGCGGGTCCGCGAGGGCCTGGTCTCCCTGGGCACGCGGCTGCACGCCGACGACTCGCTGCGCGAGAAGGTCGACAGCTGGGTCGAGGGCGCGGCGGCGTACGTGATGCTCAACTACCGCGACGAGATCACCACGCTGATCACCGACACGGTGCAGCGCTGGGACGCGGAGGAGACCTCCCGGAAGGTCGAGCTCCAGGTCGGCCGGGACCTGCAGTTCATCCGCATCAACGGCACGGTCGTCGGTTCGCTGGCCGGTCTGCTGATCTACACGGTGGCCCAGCTGATCTGATCCGCCTCCCCGGAATTCACAGTGTTGGTTGCGTCCCGGCGAAAGGTGCGGATGGGCGGTTGATTGTGGCCGGGTGCCGTCACGGTCCCCTGAGGTTGCGTTGACCGGCCGAAGACCTCGCACCACCGTCGACGCGCTGACTGTTCGTGCGGGCCCGCTCCCGCCAGGCGCGGGCCTTCTCCCGGTTGCCGCACACCCGCATCGAGCACCACGTCCGCGAGTGGTTGCGGGAGCGGTCGAAGAACGCCCACCGGCAGTCGTCGGCCGGGCAGATCTTGACCCGCTCCCAGTCGCCCAGCACCGCCAGCCGGCTCGCCGCGGCCAGCACCGCGCCCACGACGTCCTCGGCGACCAGGCGCGGCCCCGCCGCGTCCAGCGACACCGTGACCTGTGCGGACAGCCCGACCGGGCGCCGCGCCGGCTCGCCCACCGCGGCCCGCAGCGCGGCACGCGTCTCGCCGGCCGACTCCGCGTCGGACAGCCCGCGGGCGGACAGCCAGGCGCGCCGCGCGGGCGGGTCGGCCAGCACGTCGGTGCCGGCCTCCACGTCGACCGTGTTCAGGAAGTCGAGCACGAGGGCCACGTCGCCGTCCACGCCGGCATCGGTGGTGGTCACGACACCACTGTAGGTGGTTTGGCGGTTGTTCCCGTAAGGTAACCCGCGACACTAGAACACTGGTTATGGAGGTACGAGATGACCACCGCCGTTCCGCGGCTGGGCTCCGTCGTGCTGGACTGCCCGGACCCGCACGCCCTCGCGGACTTCTACGCCCGCCTGCTCGACTGGCCGCCGAACAAGCGTCCGGACGACGGCTGGGCGACGATCGAGGGTCCGGCCGGCGCGATGATCGAGTTCCAGCGTGCGGCCGACTACCGGCCGCCGACCTGGCCCGACCCCGAGCGGCCGCAGATGTTCCACCTCGACTTCCAGGTCGACGACATGGATGCGGCGCACGAGCGGGCGCTCGCGGTCGGCGCCACGCACCTGGACACCCAGCGCACCTTCCGGGTCTACGCCGACCCGGCCGGCCACCCGTTCTGCCTCTGTCAGAGCTGAAACGGCAGCTGAACCGCTAGACACAGGGTGTATAGACGTGCGCTATACACCCTGTGTACAGTGGCCGCCATGTCAATCGGCCACACCTTGCTCGGCTTGTTGGAACGCGTCCCACGGCACGGCTACGACCTCAAGCGCGCCTACGACGAGCACTTCGGGCACGACCGGCCGCTGCACTACGGCCAGGTCTACGCGACGCTGTCCCGCCTGCTGCGCGGCGGCCTCATCGAGGAGTCGGGCGTCGAGCAGGGCGGCGGTCCGGACCGCAAGCGGTACGCGGTCACCGCCGAGGGCGTCACCGACGTCGAGCGCTGGCTCGGCACGCCCGAGAAGCCCGAGCTCTACCTGCAGAGCACGCTCTACACGAAGGTCGTCATCGCCCTGCTGTCCGCGCGCGACGCCGAGGACGTCCTGGACCTCCAGCGCGCCGCCCACCTGCGTGCGATGCGCGAGCTCACCGCCCGCAAGCGCGGCGGCGACCTCACCGACCAGCTCATCTGCGACCACGCCCTGTTCCACCTCGAGGCGGACCTGCGCTGGCTGGAGCTGACCGCGGCGCGCCTCGCCGACCTCGGAAGGCAGGTCCGCTCGTGACCGAGCCGCTGCTGCGTGCCGACGCCGTCCGCAAGTCCTTCGGCCGGACCAAGGCTCTCGACGGCGCCTCGATGGCGGTCCGGGCCGGCGAGATCGTCGCGGTGATGGGCCCGTCGGGGTCGGGCAAGTCGACGCTGCTGCACTGCCTGGCCGGCATCATCGCGCCCGACGCCGGCACCGTGACCTACGCCGGGCAGGACCTCGGCGCCATGCCGGACGTGCCGCGCAGCGCGCTGCGCCGCACCGAGTTCGGCTTCGTGTTCCAGTTCGGCCAGCTGGTGCCGGAGCTGACCTGCGTGGAGAACGTCGCCCTGCCGCTGCGGCTGGGCGGGCGGCGCCGCCGCGACGCCGAGGGGGTGGCGCGCGAGTGGCTCGCCCGGCTCGAGGTCGGCGACGTCGCCGCCAAGCGGCCGGGCGAGGTCTCCGGCGGCCAGGGCCAGCGGGTCGCGGTCGCCCGCGCGCTGGTCACCGGTCCGAAGGTGATCTTCGCCGAGGTGGCGCTGCCGATCGCGCTCGGCGTGCTGGTCGCGGTGCTCACCGGCGTGGGGCCGGCCTGGCTGATCGTGCGGCTGGCCGGTGAGGCGATGGCCGTCGACTGGGCGGGCGTCGGGTACCTGTCCGGTGCGGCCGCGCTGCTGGCGCTGGTGGTGACCGCGCTGACGCTGCCGTTCCTGCGCGGCGCCACCCGGCTCACCTCGCTGCGCACCGGGTGAGCGATCTCCATATCCGGCGCGCGGATTGTGGCGGTGGCACGGATGTCCCGGGCACGCGGTGGCGCCTAGCGTCTGGCCTCGCAGCGTCGCGCAGGGAGGTTCGCCATGATCGCCCGGGTTGCCGTACTGGCCGCCGCCGTCCTCGTCATGTCCGGTCCGGCGGTCACCGCGGACACTGTCCACAGTGGAGGTCACTGTGCGCGCGCCGGCCGGGTGCACGTGCCGCTCGCACAGCGCCAGCAGGTGTCCTGTCTGGACGAGCTGACCACCGCGGGCACCGTCGCGTCCGGGCACACGGTCGAGGCGGACTGGGCCGGCCTCACCCAGGCGTCGCTGCCGCGGCCCGGCGGCGTGCCGGGCATCCAGGTGGACGGCTACTTCCCCGACTCGTCGACCACCAACACGAACAACGGCTGGAACCACGACTCGCAGTTCGTGCTGCGGCTGCCGGACGAGTGGAACGGCGGGCTGGTCGTCACCGGCTCGCCGGGCAACCGCCGGCAGTACGCGAACGACCGCGCCATCGCGGACTCGGTGCTGGCCAAGGGATACGCGTTCGCCGCGACCGACAAGGGCAACACCGGCCTGGAGTTCTACCGCGACGGCCGCCGCCCCGGTGACGCGATCGCCGAGTGGAACGCCCGGGTCACCCAGCTGGCGATCGCGGCGAAGGCCGTGGTGCTGCAGCGGTACGGCCGGCTGCCGTCGCGCACGATCGCGGCAGGCATCTCCAACGGCGGCTACCTGGTGCGCTGGCAGCTGGAGAACCACCCGCGGCTGTTCGACGGCGGCCTGGACTGGGAGGGCACGCTCTGGCGCGGGTCCGGGCCGAACCTGTTCGACTTCCTGCCGGCCGCGATGCGCGCCTACCCGCGGTACGCGGCCGGTTCGGCGAAGGCGCACCAGGACATGCTCGACGCCGGCTTCGCGCCGGGCTCGGAGTTCCTGTGGCCGTTCCACGACCAGGTCTACTGGGACTTCACCCAGCGG
This sequence comes from uncultured Actinomycetota bacterium, assembly GCA_963727495.1. Taxonomy (GTDB): domain Bacteria; phylum Actinomycetota; class Actinomycetes; order Mycobacteriales; family Pseudonocardiaceae; genus Actinophytocola. Next base: position 1,435,567 of record CAVSGQ010000006.1, read on the forward strand.
GTCTACCGCGAGGAGCTCGACCCGGGCTTCGACGGCGACCTCGACGCCGGGATCCCGTACTGCGCGAGCGGAACGCCGAACTGCGACGCCGACTACGACTACGCCTCCCGGCCGCGCTCGGTGCACCGGGCGGTCGCGCGGATCGGGCTGACCGGCCGGATCGGCAAGCCGCTGATCACCCTGCACGGCACGCTCGACTCGCTGCTGCCGATCAGCCAGGACTCCGACGTCTACGCCCGGATGATCCGCGACGCCGGCCGCGGCGGCCTGTTCCGCTACCACCGCATCGAGAACGGCAACCACGTCGACGCCCTGGTCGACGCGTTCCCGGACCGGCTGGAGCCGATCGCCCCGCACTTCCGCACCGCGTTCGACGAGCTGGAGACCTGGCTGACCCAGCCCACCCCCTGACCCCACCCCGACCCCCGGCACTGCCGACCCGACCCGTGGCATCGCCGACCCGACCCGTGGCATCGGCGAGTCGACCCCTGGCGCTGGCGAGTCGACCCGTGGCGCTGCCGACCCGACCCGTGGCATCGGCGAGTCGTCCCGTGGCATCGCCGAGTCGTCCCGTGGCGCTGGCGAGTCGACTCGTGGCGTCGGCGAGTCGTCTCGTGGCGCTGGCTCGGCGGGCGAGGCGGGTCAGGTGAAGCGGCGCAGGCCGGCCGTCGCCACGGCCGCGCAGGCGGCGATCACCAGCCACGGCAGCCAGGCGGTCACCGCGAACAGCCCGGCCACCGCGGGCGCCAGCACGCCGGGCACGGTGAACGCGTACTGGAAGGCGGCCAGGTACCGGCCGCGGGCCTCGGCCGGCGCGAGGTCGACGGCCAGCGCGTTGACCCGGTTGCCGAACAGCAGCCCGTTCGCCGCCAGCAGCAGCGTGGCCGCGAGCAGCTCGGCCGGCAGCCACCGCGCGGGCACGGCGAGCGCCGCCAGGCAGGCGGCGCACCACGCGATCACGATCGCGGCACCGGCCGTCATCGCGGTGAGGCGGGAGAACCGGCGGGTCGCACGCAGCGCGAGCGTGCCGCAGGTCGCGTTCACCGCCGTGGTCAGCGCCAGCAGGGTGCCCGGCAGCCAGGGCGGGCCGTGCAGCACGTCGAGCACGTAGACCGGCATCCCGGTGAGGTAGAAGTCGACGGCGAGCGCGACCAGTCCGGTGATCCCGATCAGGGCCAGGAACCGGCGGTCCGCGCGCAGCCGGCCCGGCCGTCCCGGACCCGGCCCGGCGTGGTGCGGCGTGCGGACCAGCGTGGCCAGCAGCAGCGCGCACGCCGCGAAGCTGGCCGCGTTCGCCGCGACCGCCACCCGCAGTCCGTCCGGCCCGGCCGCGGACAGCAGCGCGCCCGCGGCCAGCCCGCCCGCGCCGAAGCACGCCGCGCGGACCATCGCGACCACGGCGAACGGGTGGTCCTTCGGACCGTCCCCGGCGACGTCGGAGATCAGCGCGAACAGCGAGCTGTAGAACATCTGCTGCCCGGCGGCCAGCGCCACGGCGGCGGCCGCGACCGCGCCGACGCCACCGGCCACGAGGAACAGCCCCGCGCCGGCCGCCTGGACCAGCTGCGCGGTGATCACCACCGGCCGCGGCCCGACCCGGTCGACGAGCCGCCCGGCGACCGGAGGCACCAGCAGGCCGGCCACGGTGCCGGCCGCGACGGTCGCGCCCGCGGTGGCCAGCGGCAGGCCGACGACCCTGGTCACGTAGACCAGCGTCAGCGGGAGGAACAGCCCCGACCCCAGGTTGTCCACGCCCAGCGCGATCAGCAGGGCTATCCGGGACATCCGGTCCGACAATAGTGTGGGAGCGCCGAAGGGAGCGGGCATGATCGCTCGACTGTGGCGAGGCTGGGCCCCGCACGACAACGCGGACGAGTACCAGCGGCACTACGAGGACGAGGTGTCCGTGCACCTCACCGGGGTGCACGGGTTCCGCGGGGCGCGGCTGCTGCGCCGGGTGGAGGGCGACGAGGTCGCGTTCATCTCGATCACGTTCTTCACCAGCATGCAGGCGGTGCGCGGTTTCGCGGGCGCCCATCCGGAGCGGGCGGTGGTGGAGGATCGGGCCCGCGAGGTGCTCTCCCGGTGGGACGAGGAGGTCACCCACCACGAGGTCGCGGTCGACCTGTAGTCACTCGTCGTCGGGGCTCTCCCGCGGCACCATGCGCTCCTCCTCGACGTGGTGCTCGATCTGCTGCTGGTGCGCGGCCGGATGGAACAGCTCGTCGACCGCGTTCATCATCGGGTTGCCGATGCCGCGGCGCTTGGCCAGGGCGGCGAACCACCACATGCCGCGCAGGACCACGGCGAACCCGGTCGCGAACACGAGGTAGGGCAGGACGGCCGCCATGGCACCGACCCTACGCGCGCGACTCGTGCAGCTGGTGCAGCCGCAGCGCGACCTGGATCTCCAGCGCGCGCTCGGGCTGCTGCCAGTCCTCGCCGAGCAGCGAGGAGATCCGTTCCAGGCGCTGCACCACGGTGTTCACGTGGACGTGCAGCTGCTCCTTCGCGCGGGTGAGGTTCGTGCCGGAGTCGAAGTAGGCCCGCAGCGTGCGCACCAGGTCCGTGCCGCGCCGGGCGTCGTAGTCCAGCACCGGGCCCAGCGTCGCGTGCACGTAGCCCTCGAGGTCGGTCCGGTCGCCGATGAGCTGGCCCACGAACCCGAGGTCCGGCAGCGACGCGCCCTGCCCGGCGCGGCCCAGCGCGAGCAGCGTCCGCACGCACCGGGTCGCCTCCGCCGCGGCCGCCGCCAGCGCCACCGGCCCGCGCGCCGGCCCCGCCGAGCCGACCGTCACCGGAGCGTCCACAGTGGACCCCAGCTCGGCGGCCAGCTTCGGCGCGAGCCGCGGTCCGTCGCCGGCCACCAGCAGCACCACCTGCTCCGCGTGCAGACCGACCAGCGTCGCGTACCGGCCGCACGCCATCGCCAGGCGCCGCCGCGGCACCCCGTCGCAGTGCGCGATCAGCACGGTGTGCGGCGCGGCCAGGTCGATGCCCAGCCGCCGGCCGCGGGCCAGCAACCCGCCGGGGTTGCGCGACGGTGCGGTCAGCAGGTCGGTCAGCAGCTCGCCGCGGACCTCCTCCTCGGCCTTGGCCACCGAACGCCGCAGCAGCAACAGCAGCGCGGCCACCACGCCGGCCCGCTCGAACAGCCGCCGGTCCTGCTCGCCCAGCTCCGGGCGGCCGGCGAGCACCAGGCTGCCCAGCAGCTCCGGCCCGGCCACCGCCGTGCACACCCACTGGTCCCCGGCCCGCACCGCCCGGCCGGAGGTCCGCGACGCCGCCACGGCCTGCTCCGGCAGCGGCACCGGGTCGGCGCAGACCCGCGCGAGCTCGGCGCCCGCGTCGTCGAACAGCACCACCCCGCCGTCCAGCACGGCCGCCACCTCGGTGACCACCTCGACCAGGTCGCCGCCGCGCAGCACCAGGTCCATCAGCCGGTCGTGCGCGTCCTCGCCGCGGCGCATCGCCTCGTTGTGCCCGCTGATCGTCTCGTTGGCGCGCCGCGTCTCCGCGAGCAGCTGGGCGTTGTCGATCGCGATCGCCGCGTGGTCGGCGAGCGAGGACAGCAGCGTGACCTCCCCGGCGGTGAACTCGCGGCGCTGCCGGTCGGCCGCGAACAGCACGCCGATCACCGTGCTGCCCAGGCACAGCGGCACGCCGAGGATGCCGACCATGCGTTCGGCGATCACCGCGGCGTCGATCGGCCGGGTGTGCGCGAACCGCGGGTCGCTCAGGTAGTCCGCGGTCGCGTACGGGCGGGCGGTCTGCGCGACCAGCCCGCCGAGGCCCTCGCCGTGCCCGATCCGCAGGCCCGCCAGCAGCGAGGACACCGAGCCGTCGGTGACCCGCATGTAGGTCGTGCCGGCGGCCTCGTCGTTGAGGCTGAGGTAGGACAGGTCCACCCGCAGCAGCAGCCGGGCCCGGCGCACGATCGAGCGCAGCACCTCGTCGAGGTCGCGCAGCTTCGACAGGTCGCGGGCGGTGTCGAACAGCGCGGTCAGCTCGGCCTCGCGGCGCCGGTGCTCGCTGAGCGTGTGCCGGATCCGCAGCGCGAGCTCGGTCGCGTCCTCCAGCCGCTCCATGCCGGCCGGGTCGAGGTGGGGCCGCGCGTCCACGGCGACGTGCGTGAGCTGCTCGCCGCTCGCGTCGTCGGCGAGCAGCGCGAGCAGCCGGCGCACGCTGCCGGCCAGATCGTCCGTCGGGACGTCCACGGGGTCATCGTGTCACGCGTGACATGCGTAGGGTGGAGTGCGTGATTTGCCCGAAGTGTCAGGACACGATGCGTACCGCCGACCGGCAAGGCATCCACATCGAGCAATGCGACGGCTGCCGGGGGATCTTCCTGGACCGCGGCGAGCTGGAGTCCATCCTGCGGGCCGAGCAGCAGTACGCGGCCGCCGCCGCGCCGCCGCCGTACCAGGGGGACCCGGGCCGCGGGTACTACCCTGACTCACCGCGCGGGTACGGCCGGGGCAGCTACCCGGACTCGCCGAAGGGCTACGGCCGCGGCAGCTATCCCGACTCGCCCCGCGGCTACCACGGCGGCCACGGCCACCGCAGGCGCAAGAGCTTCCTGGAGCAACTGTTCGACTGACTTCTCGCCCGTGAACCCGATGATCTGCGCGGGCTGCGGCATGTGGAACGCCGAACCCCGCGTGCTCGCCGACGGCGCCGGGACGGTCCTCGACTGTGTCTCATGTGGACACCGCGAGCCGTACCGGCGCCTCCCGCTGTTCGCGCTGACCGGGCCGTCGGGCACCGGCAAGTCGACGGTCGGCCGGCTGCTGGTGCCGATGCTCGACTCCGTCGCGGTGGTCCTGGAGCAGGACCTGCTGTGGGTCGACGCGCTGCGCGACCCGGCGGGCGACTCGGCGGCGTTCCGGCAGACCTGGCTGCGCCTGGCGGCCAGCGTGCAGCAGAGCGGGCGGCCGGTCGTGCTGTGCGGGACGGTCGCGCCGCCGCAGTTCGAGCCGTGGCCGGAGCGGGCGCTGTTCACCGGCATCCACTACCTGGCACTGACCTGTGACCCGGCGGTGCTCGCGGAGCGGTTGCGGGCCCGGCCGGTGTGGCGGGCATGGGACGAGGAGCGGATCGCCGAGATGCTCGGGTTCAACGACTGGGTGCTGGCCGAGGCCGCGCACACGACACCGCCGATGACCCTGCTCGACACCACCGGCGCCGCGCCCGCGGACACCGCCGTCCAGGTCGCCGCCTGGGTCCGCACCCACCTCGAACGGGTGTGACGCGACCCACTTCACCTGCGCAAGCACTGTGCTTGCAACTGCTAGCGCTGCGGCGTACGTTGGTGGTTGGACGAGGAGGTGACCGCGATGAGTGAGACCGGAGGACCGGGACAGGACGGCCACGGTCGCGCCATCAACCAGGTGGCCGATCAGGTCGCCGACAAGGTCGCCGACCTCGGCCGGGACATCGGCGAGTACATCCGCCAGCAGCGCAGCAGCGCGAAGATCTCGTTGCGCCAGCTGTCGAAGCTCGCCGGGGTGTCCAACCCCTACCTCAGCCAGATCGAGCGGGGCCTGCGGAAACCGAGTGCGGAGATTCTCCAGCAGATCGCCAAGGGCCTGCGGATCTCGGCGGAGGCGCTGTACGTGCAGGCCGGCATCCTCGATGTCCCGCACGGCGGCCCGGTGGTCGACGCGGTGCGTGCCGACGACGCGCTCACCGAACGCCAGAAGCAGATCCTGCTGGACGTCTACGAGTCGTTCCGCCGCGAGAACTCAGCAACACAGTCCACAGTGGAGGGGTCCGATGTGGACGTGCGGTCGAGCCGAACGGACCCCGTATCTGAGGAGTGAGAGAGATGGTTGCGTTGCCGAAGACCGACGATGTGCGCAGGGCACGTGAGCAGGCTGTCGAGGTGCTGCGCACCCCGCTGCTGGCCGCGCTCGGCGCGGGCGACCTGGCCACCCAGGCCGTCCGGGACGCGGTGAACAAGACCCGGACCCGGGTCAACGAGGGTGCCGACGCCGCCCGTGGCGCGGTGGACGAGCTGCCCCGCGACCTGGCCGGCGTGCGCGAGCGGCTGGACCCCGCCGAGCTGCGCAAGCTCGTCGACGACTACACCGAGGCCGCGCAGAAGCTGTACCAGAAGCTGGCCGACCAGGGTGAGGACGCGCTGAACAAGCTGCGCGCCCAGCCGCAGGTCCGCAAGGCGCTGGACCAGCTCGAGGAGGCCATCGCCGCCCTGCAGGACCGGGTGGGCGACGTCGCGGGTGACGCCCGCGAGGTGGCCGACGAGGTGCTGGCCCGGGTGACCCGCCGGACCCGTTCGGTCGGCGAGAAGACCGCCATCGCGGCGGAGCGTGCCGGCGCGGACGCGGCCGAGGCCGTGACGGAGCTGGGCGAGGACGTGGCGCACGAGGTGCGCAGCGCCTCCCGCAAGGCCGCGAACCGGACCGCGCCGCGCAAGACCGCGACGACGCGGACGGGCGCGAGCACCCGCAAGAGCAACGGCGCCGCCAAGAAGTAGGGCGCCCGCGACGAGGCCCCGGCACGTTCCGCGTGCCGGGGCCTTTCGCATGCGTGTTCGACGGTGTGACCTGGTCCGCTGGTCACTCCCGGCGGTGCGCACGTAGGCTGGAGAGGTGCCGATCGAAGCGCTGCTGATTCTGCGGATCATCGACTGGGCGGCAGTCCCGGTCGGTGCGTTCGCGTTCATCCACGCGCTGCTCCAGCGACCGGATGCGTACGCCGCCATCGACCGTCTGACCAAGCCCGCCTGGCTCGGCATCACCGGCGGCGCGACCGCCGCGCTGCTGCTGTTCAGCTTCGCGGGCATCGGCTGGTTCTTCTGGATCGCGGGGCTGGTGGCCGCGCTGGTCTACATCGTGGACATCCGGCCCAGGCTGATCGAGGTGCAGCGCGGCCAGCGGTGGTGAACTGCGAGTGCCGCGTCAAGGAAGGTTTGGTGCCGAACCGTTCTTGATGCGGCACAAGAGGCCCGGCCTCTAAGTTGGTCCGGTGACCAGCTGGACCATCTCCGGAACCTTGACGGTGGAGCGCGCCGTCGATCGCCCCGACCTGCTCGCCGCCCCGGTCGCCAAGGCGGTGGCCGGGCTGCCCGCCGAGCAGGCGCATGCCCTCGGCGTGGCGGCGATCGACCCCGACCTGGCGGACACCGCGGCCTTCTGCGAGACGTACGGCTCACCGCTCGAGGCGTCCGCGAACTGCGTCGTGGTGGCCGGCAAGCGCGCGGGCGAGGAGCGGTTCGCCGCGTGCCTGGTCCTGGCCACGACGCGGGCGGACGTCAACGGCGTGGTGCGCAAGCGGCTGGACGTCCGCAAGGCGTCCTTCGCCCCGATGGACACCGCCGTCGAGCTGACCGGCATGGCCTACGGCGGCATCACCCCGCTCGGCCTGCCGGCGGCCTGGCCCCTGCTCCTCGACCCGGCCGTCGCGCAGGCGCCCGAACTGGTCGTCGGCAGCGGCATCCGGGGCAGCAAGATCCTGGTCCCCGGCCCCACCCTGGCCGCCCTGCCCGGCGCGGAGGTGGTGGAGGGCCTCGGCCGCTGAGCCGCCCGTCCACAGCCCACCCGGCCACGCCCGGGCACCGTCGGTCCCCCCGGATAGCGTTGGATTTCGGGGGGCCCACGGCGAGTTGTCCACAGGTTCGCGCCGGGCGGCCCCGAATCGTCGGTCCTCGTCGTTAGGCTGGAAAGCGGGGGGCCCCCGCGTGCCCGGGGACCTGTCCACAGGCGGGGGTCAGCCGGTGACCTCGTCGTACAGGTGCGGGAAGACCTTCGCCACCTTCGCGGTCAGGTAGTCGCCGTAGGTGCCCTCGAACGCCGTCGGGCTCGCGCCGTCCCAGCGCCGCCGCCCGCCCGCGTCGGTGGCCGCGCGGTCGGGCAGCGGCGGCACCTCCGCGTCGAACGCCGGGTCCAGGAAGAACGGGAACGACAGCCGCCCCCGCCCGCTCGTGTTGCGCACCCGGTGCGGCGTCGAGCGGTACCAGCCGCCGGTCAGGCGCTCCAGCATGTCGCCGATGTTGCACACGAACGTGTCCGGCAGCGGCGGCGCGTCGACCCACCCGTCCGGCGTGTGCACCTGCAGCCCGCCGTTGTCGTCCTGCGCCAGCAGCGTCAGCAGGCCGTAGTCGGTGTGCTCGCCGACTCCCCAGCCGGGCTCGTCCGGTGGCGCGGGCGGGTAGTGGAAGATGCGGAACAGCACCGTCGGCGACGCGGTGTACCCGGCCGCGAAGTACTCCGGGTCCAGGTCGAGGCTCGCCGCGACGCCGCGCAGCACGTTCTGCCCCACCGCGGTCAGCGCGTCCACATAGGACAGCACGGCGGACCGCAGCGCGGGCACCCGGCGCGGGAACAGGTTCGGGCCGTGCAGCGGCAGCGGGTGCCCGGCGGGCAGCTCGGTACCGAAGTACAGGCCCTCCTTCAGATCCCGCTCACCCGAGGTCAGCTCGCCGCCGACCGGGAAGTAGCCGCGCCACGCCCGCCCGCCGCGCGACATCTCGATCTCCCGCTTCTCCCGCTCCGGCAGCGCGAAGAACTCCCGGCTCGCCGCGTCCAGCCCGCTGCGCAGCGACGCCGGCACGCCGTGCCCGGTGACGTAGAAGAACCCGGTCTCCCGGCAGGCCCGCCCGATCTCGCGGGCGGCCGCGACCGGGTCGGCGATGTCGATGACGGGCAGCACTAGAGAACACAATTCGAAGCTCAACTCCTCGCGTCAGTCCGCCCGTGGGAAGCTACGAATTGTGTTCTCAGAAGACCACCGTTTTGTTGCCGTGCACCAGAACCCGGTTCTCCAGGTGCCAGCGTAGCCCGCGGGCGAGCACCATCTTCTCGATGTCGCGCCCGCGCCGCACCATGTCGGTGATCGAGTCCGCGTGCCCGACCCGGATGACGTCCTGCTCGATGATCGGCCCGGCGTCCAGCTCGGCGGTGACGTAGTGGCACGTCGCGCCGATCAGCTTCACCCCGCGCCGGTGCGCCTGGTGGTACGGCTTCGCCCCGACGAAGGACGGCAGGAAGCTGTGGTGGATGTTCAGCGCGCGCCCGGCCCACGCCGCGCACAGCTCCGCCGGCACGATCTGCATGAACCGGGCCAGCACGATCGCGTGCGGGTCGCTCGCCTCGACCAGCTCGCGCAGCCGCGCGAACGCGGCCTGCTTGCCGCCCGGATCACCCGCGGGGAACGGCACGTGGTGGAACGGGATGCCGTGTGCCTCGGTGATCGCGGCCAGGTCCGGGTGGTTGCCGATCACCGCGGGCACGTCGACGTCCAGCTCGCCGGAGGCCACCCGGCCGAGGATGTCGTAGAGGCAGTGCCCCTCCCGGGACACCAGGATCACCACCCGGCGGCGCTGCGCGGTGTCCCTGATCTGCCAGTCGCTCTGCTCGGCGAGCGTGGCGGCCACCTCGCCGAACCGCGCGCGCAGCTCGTCGATCTCGATCGGCACGGTGTCCGCGCTGATCTCCTGGCGGGTGAAGAACCAGCCGGTGTCCTGGTCGGTGTGGTAGGCCGCCTCGACGATCAGCCCGCCGAGGTCGGCCAGGAACGTCGCGATCCGGGCCACGATGCCGATGCGGTCCGGGCACCCGAAGGTGATCACGAAGCGGCGGCTCACGGTGTTCTCAACGCCTCGACCAGGGCGCGGTCGCCGTTGACGATGGCGGTGCTCGGCCTGCGCCAGGCCGCCCGGTAGACCGCGTCGGCGGTGCCGACCACCGAAGCGTCCGCGTCGACGTCACCGGCCGGGCCGACCTGCGGGACCTCGCCCGGCTCGAGCCGCACCAGCCACGCGCGCCCGGCGTCCGCGGCGTGGAACAGCACCGTGCCGGCCAGGTCCGGCGGCTCGCCCACCAGCCTGCGGGGCACCATCAGCACCAGCAGCTCGTCGATCCCGTCCGCGGCCAGGTCCGGCTCGAACACCAGCGACGGCACCGCCGAGGGCAGCGCCGAGCCGGCGCTCGCGTGCTCCGCGTCGAGCCGGTGGATCGCGGTCTCGTGCGCCTGGCGGCGTGCCCAGAACTCGGCGGTCGGCCCGACGGCGGGGTGGAACACCCAGGCCCGCCCGTCCGGCCCGCGCTCGCGCAGCTCGCCGAGCAGGTCCCGGACCCGCCCGTCCCACCAGGCGAGCAGCTCGTCCCAGCCCGACGGCGGGTCGGCCCGCTCGGGGCGCTCGCCGCCCGGATCGGTGCGCAGCGAGCGCAGCGCCCAGTCGTGCACCCGGGCGATGTGCCGGATCATGGCGGTGACCGTCCATTTCGGACAGGTCGGCACCGGGGCGTCCGGGCCGGCGGCGACCGCGCCCGCGCGCAGCGCGCTCGCCTGCCGCTCGATCTGGGTGAGGTAGCTCGCGAAATCCACGCGTGGAGGATAGTGGCCCGGCACCCACCGGCGGGCCACTCGCCGCCCGGCCGGGAGGTCCGCGGCTCTCCCGGCCGGACGCCTACTCGAGGTGCGTCCGCGCGTACTCGGCCATCGCCGCGCGCAGGAACGGCGCCAGCCGCGGGTCGGTCCGGTCGAAGTTCGCCCGGAACCGCGGGTCGTCGGCGTACACGTCGCCCAGACCCGTGTAGGACTCCCGGTCGGGCGTCCAGTAGGCGGTGATCCACCGGTAGTGGCCCGCGATCACGTCCTGCACCTCGGCGTCGCCGGGTTCGTGACCGGCGTCGATCAGCCCGACCAGCGTCGTCAGCTGCTCCGCCCACTCGTCGCGCTGCTCCTGCCACCACCGGTCGGGCCTGTCGCGCACCCGCTCGGCGGCGGCGTCCACCTGCTCGGCGCCCCACCGCTGCCGGGCCTCCTCCTGGAGCTCGGCCCGGGTGGCGGGGTCGAAGCCCTCGAACCAGTGGTCCATCGACCTTGCGTTCACGTTCTCACCTCCTCTCAGCTCCTCGATCGTGCGGGACACCGTGTCGGCCAGGCGCTGGAACCGGTCGCGCTCGGCGAGCAGCCACCGCTCGTGCATCGCCAGCACCTCCAGCCGGTCGCGGCCCCGGTGCACGATCTCCGCGATCGCGTCCAGGCCCAGGCCCAGCTCGCGCATGACCAGGATCTGCTGCAGCCGCAGCAGCTGTTCCCGCTCGTAGTAGCGGTAGCCGTTCGCGCCGACCCGGGCCGGCGCCAGCAGCCCGATCTCGTCGTAGTGCCGCAGGGTCCGCGACGTCACCTTGGACATCCGCGCCACCTGTGCGATCGACCACGCCATGCCGACCACGATAGAAGTTGACGTAACGTCAAGGTCAAACCGAATGTGGTACCAACCACGGCATGAGCGACCGCCTCCGGCGTGCACGGGCCAGCCTGGTCGGCCTGTCGGTCGGCGACGCCCTCGGTGAGCAGGTGGCCGACGCGGCGGGCCGGCTGCTGCCACCCGAGCCGTGGCGGTGGACCGACGACACCGAGATGGCCTGCTCGATCGTGCACGTGCTGGCGACCGCGGGCCGGCTCGACCCCGACGCGCTCGCCGCGAGCTTCGTCGACCACCACGACCCCGGCCGCGGCTACGGCCCCGGCGTGGCCGCGATGATGCGCGAGGTCGGCCGGGGCGGGGCGTCGCTGCGGGACCTCGCGACGCGCAGCTTCGGCGGCGCGGGCTCGTGGGGCAACGGCGGCGCGATGCGGGTGGCGCCGCTCGGCGCGTGGTTCGCCGGCGACCCGGCCAGCGCCGCGCGCGAGGCGGCGGTGTCCGCGCGGGTGACCCACACCCACCCGGAGGGCGTCGCCGGCGCGGTCGCGACCGCGGTCGCCGCGTCGCTGGCGGCGAGCGGCGCCCCGGTGGGCGAGCTGTTCGCCGCGGTGCTGGCGCACACGCCGCCCGGCGAGGTGGCCGACGGCGTGCGCGTCGCGACGACGATCGCCGAGGCCGACCCGGCCGACGCCGCCGCGGCGCTCGGCACCGGCCGGCGGGTCAGCGCGGCCGACACCGTGCCGCTCGCGCTGTGGGTCGCGGCCCGGCACCTGGACGACTTTGCCGAGGCGGTGTGGACGGCCGCGCCGGTGGCCGAGGACGTGGACACGGTGTGCGCGATCGTCGGCGGGATCGTGGCGGCCCGGGTCGGCACCCGGGGCGTGCCCGCGCGGTGGCGCTCGTCGTGCGAGCCGCTCCCGCCCTGGGTATTCACATCACGATGACCAGCGCAGGGACCTGGTGCGAATGCCGACCAGGCGTGCCGCGACCGCGATGTGTGGTCGCACGACACCGGTGGCGAGCAGGAGGGCTTTCCGTCCACGGCGCTCACGTAGAAGCGCGCCGAGTCCACGCATGGTCGGAGTCGTTTCGGTCCACGCGTGGAGGACGTGCTCCCTGCCGCCGTGGCGGGCGGTCGCCTTGACGACCTCGCCTCCCTCGCCGCCATCCCAGCCGGTGAACCCGGCCGACATCATGTAACGTCGGATGTCCTCGGCGAACGCTTGTGGATAGTCCGACAGCTCGGTTCTGTCCAGTTCGCACATCATGCGCTTGATCATTTGTTTCGCCTGTTCGGGCGTCATGTTCGCGCCGAGACCCTCGTTCGCCAGGATGGCGAGGAGGTGTCTTGCGGTCCTCGGCCGCCGGTGCAGCAGCCACAGTTCCAACTGGTAGGCGTCGTCCCACGAAAACCCGAGTGGCTTCAGGCAGAGTGCAAACTCGTTGAAGTCGATCATCGTGCGGACGTTCTGTGGGCTCTGCCCGGCGGAGATGGGAGAACCCGGTAGCCGTGTGCAGGCTCGGTATAGGCAGGTCAACACCGGCAGAATGTGTTCGTGCATCCGCCGTGCCCGTTCGGTGAGCAGGAGGGAGTGCAGTCCCCACTGCTCGATTCGACGTGATTGCGCACTGATGTCTCGGCTCAGCCTGTTGCGTCGATGGGTGCTGTCCATGGCGGACGCCCGATCCCAGAACGCCGCGAACCGGGCAGCGAGCTCGGCGTCGCTGCGGGCCAGTTCCGACTTGTTGTCCCTGTACTGTTGTTTCAATCTGGTGAGGCCGTCGGTCGAGATGTCTTTCAACAATCGCCATAGTCCGCGGTGCCGGCTCATGAGCCTTCGGCCGGAATACTCGCGACGGAAGTAGCGTGAGCCGAGGCGTCCGGAGCGGACTCGAGCCCGACTTTGGGTGGCGAGAGTGACAAGCAGAAACGCTCCGATTGCCCAGCTCGTCAGTACCGCGACCGTTTGGACCGGGCCGCCCCAACCGAATATCGTGACATTGGTCGTCGTCGGTACCGGTTTGAGATCGAACGTGGCGTCGAGAATGGCGACGATGCCGAACAATGCGAGGACTCTGCCCAGCCCTGCGCTGAGGCGTTGCACGACGTCCGCGTCGCGCACCCTCCATTCGTCGAACGCATAGCCGATACTGCGCAGCAGATCGTCATAGATGGCCTTGACCCGGTTGGCTTCTTCCAGCGTCTGGTGGCCGTCCTGCACCGCACGCTCGAACAAACCGATCCGGGCCAGCGCGCCGCGAAGTCCGTTGCTCTGGCCGCCATGCCGTTCGGTGAGTTGGTCGTCGTACGCGGTCCGCAGCTGGTCTGCCGCCTTCTCGACGTGAGCCACGCAGTCGCGGGTGCGGTTGCTCAGGTGCGCGAGGTCGCCGATGCCCTGTAGTAGTACCTGATGCAACAGTTCCACGGTTTTGTGCACCCTTCGCAGTGCCCGGCTACGGGTCACCAGGTGCGTCGACACTCCGTCCCATAGGAACGCGGCGCGCTCCACGACCTGGTCATAGATCTCCAGGTGGTTGCGCCAGATCTGCAGGTCGCGGTAGACCTCGTGCAGATTGCTCGCTCCGCGGGCCTCCAGATCGGTCAGTTCGGTGATCACATTCGCTGTCAGGTCTTCCTGTGCCGGCGCGACAAGGGGGCAGGGTTTCGCCGGTGACGGGTTCGTCGTGAGGTGGGAGGCCCGGGATGATCAGGTAGTGGGCGCGGCTGAGCGAAAGGAGCCTGTCCGATTCGGTCGACCGGTGCTGCCGAATGCCGCGCCGGAAGCGGCGCAGGACATCGAACTGGCCGTTGACGACACTTTCGGTCGCCACGCAGTCGCTGGGGTCGCCGAGGTCGAGGAACACCCTGGCCAGGTGGGCGCGCAGCGCCGGCTGCCGGCGCTGATAGGCACCTGCGTCGCGTTCGACCTTTCCTGGAACCGCGACCCAGAAGATCGGGAGCACGTGCTTGCGGCGGTACACCCGCATGTCGGCTTCGGACATATGGTGCTCGAGCACCTTGATCGCCTGTCCGAGGATGACGCGGAACCGTTCCGCGTAAGGCTGGAAGTCGTCCACGCCGATGTGCTGGCGGACACGTTTGCCGGGCCAGCCCGCCGGCACATACCGGTCGTGCCACGGCCGGGCACTCCATACGGACAGGCTGACGTGGCAGATCGGAGTGTCCAGGTAGAAGTCGAATCGCAGGTCCAGTGCGATGAGGTGGGCGAACGGCTCGCGGCCGTCACCGGCAGCCGTCGGGGGGACGGACTCGGCTATCGCGAACAGCCTCGTGGAGTCGAGGACGACGCGGTGCCGCAGCTTCTCCAACTGGTGCCGACGATTGGACTGTGAACGGTCGACCCGCGTCCGCGCTTCGGCGCAGATCGTCCGAACATCTTTTTCGAGTGTGTCGATCAGGTGGTTGGCGGCCGAACCGGCCTCGACGTACTCGACGGCTTCCCCGTCCCTGTCCAAACCGATGAGCGCTCGTCCGGGCGCCGCAGGCGACAGTAGTCGGCGCAGGAGAGCGCCGTGGCCGCGAGCCGCATTGTCGCATTGTTCTCGCAGGTCTGATGACTGCGGTTCATCGACCAACTCCCAGGCGGATGTCGCCACCATGATCAACCGGCTCAGTTCTACGGGTTCCGGCAAATTCTTCAAACGTCTCAACGTTCGTTCCCTCGTGCCAACAGTAGTTTCATGTCGGACAGCCGGCCGGAATCCCCGTCGAATTTCTGGGCCTGCCGCACGATGGCATCGACCTACGATGGTCGGCTGTTAACACGCGAGGCCGATCGGTAATTGAGCTCCGCCGTTCGTTTGTGAATTGTGTCCGGGTGGTGCCGGCGTCAGCCGGCCGGAACGACGGCGGCCCAGTCGAGGGTCAGCTCGCCCTGCCGCCAGCGCCCGCGCCGGTCGCGCACCGGCCAGCCGTCCGCGGCGAGCAGCCGGGCCGTCTCGACCCAGGGGGCACGGGCCGAACGCCGAGAACGGCGCCGCCGTCGCCCAGCAGCGGTCCAGCGCCGCGAACAGCGCGTGCACCGGCTCGCCGGGCACGTTGCGGTGGATCAGCGACTTCGGCAGCCGCTCGGCCAGGTCCGACGGGCGGTCGAGGTCCGCGGGCCGGCAGGCCAGCGTGAACAGCATCGGCCCGGCCGCGGACAGCGTCACCCAGCAACACCGCCTGCCCAGCTCGTCGCAGGTTCCCTCGACCAGCAGGCCGCCGGGCGCGAGCCGGCCGGCCATCGCCGTCCAGGCCGAGGCGACCTCCTCCTCGGAGTACTGCCGCAGCACGTTGAACGCCCGCACCAGGGCCGGCCGGGTGCCGGCCAGCTCGAACCCGCCGCGCCGGAACAGCAGGTGCGGCGGGTCGGCCGCGCCCGCCGCGGCCTCGACCCGCGCCGGGTCCAGCTCCAGGCCCAGCACCCGCACGTCGGAACGCACCGCCCGCAGCCGCGCGGCGAGCTCCACGGTGGTCACCGGCGAGGCGCCGTACCCGACGTCCACGACCAGGGGCGAGGCGGCGTCCAGCGCGGTGCGCACCAGCGGGGAGCCGACCATCCAGCGGTCGACGCGGCGCAGCCGGTTCGGATTCGTCGTCCCCCTGGTCGGCGAGCCCAGGGGGCGGTTCAGGCGCGCTCGGCGAGCCACTTCTCGGCGTACTCGGCCTCCGCGGCCAGCAGCTTGCCCACCTGCTCGGCGACGACCTTCTCCAGCTTGCCGCCGATCAGCGGGATGCTCACCTTCACCTGCGCGGTGACCACCAGCACGGCCCCGGCCGGCACGTCGCCGATCCGCGACCGGCCCCGGATGTCGCCGGGCACCCCGGAGATCGTCACCCGGCTGGTCCCCGCGTAGTCCGTCCCGGCCTGCTCCCAGCGCTCCTCGCGCTCCACCACGAGATCGCCGCTGAGGATCGACCGCACCGCGCCCGGCAGCCGCGCGGCGTCGACGCCCTGGCGCATCCGGAACGCGGCGCGGGTGCCGTCGAGCGAGTGGTCGAGCAGGGCCGCGTTCTTGCCGCCGATGGACCGCAGGCGCTCGGTGAGGAACGCCTCGTCGACGAGGGTCGAGTAGACCACTGTGACCGGCGCGGGGAACGTCGACCGGTGCTCCAGGCTGCTTGCCATGCGACGGAGGTTACCGTTGGAGCCCATGACCAGCCTCCCCCTCGGTGCGGACGGGATCGTGGCCCGTCCAGCGGTCCCCCTGTCCGGGTACACCACGCTGCGGCTCGGCGGCCCCGCCGCCCG
Source organism: uncultured Actinomycetota bacterium (assembly GCA_963727495.1). Lineage (GTDB taxonomy): Bacteria > Actinomycetota > Actinomycetes > Mycobacteriales > Pseudonocardiaceae > Actinophytocola. The sequence continues at coordinate 1,451,995 of CAVSGQ010000006.1, forward strand.
GTTCGTGGCCGCCGGCACCGCCGAGGACGCCGCCGCCGCGGTCAGATCGGCGGACGGGCGGGGAGAGCCGGTGCTGGTGCTCGGCGGCGGGTCCAACCTCGTGGTCGCCGACGAGGGGTTCGACGGCACGGTCGTGCAGGTCGCCAACCAGGGCAGCAAGATCGACTCACTGGGCGACGGGCGGGTCGCGCTGACCGTGGAGGCGGGCGAGGACTGGGACGCGGTCGTGTGCCGGACCGTCGAGGCCGGGCTCGGCGGGCTCGAGTGCCTGTCCGGCATCCCCGGTTCGGTGGGCGCGACGCCGGTGCAGAACGTCGGCGCGTACGGCGTCGAGGTGGCGCAGCTGCTGATCTCGGTGGACCTGCTGGACCGCGCGGCCGGCGAGATCCGCACGCTCGGCGCGGAGGAGCTGGGGCTCGGCTACCGCACGAGCGTGCTGAAGGGCACCGAGCGGGCCGTGGTGCTGCGGGTCCGCTTCGAGCTCGCCGACGGCGGCCTGTCCGCGCCGATCCGCTACACGGAGCTGGCGCGGGTGCTCGGGGTGCGGCAGGGCCGGCGGGTGCCGGTCGAGTCGGCCCGGCAGGCGGTGCTGGAGCTGCGGCGCGGCAAGGGCATGGTGCTCGACGTGGCCGACCACGACACGTGGAGCGTTGGGTCGTTCTTCACGAACCCGATCGTGCTCAAGCGCGACCTCGGCGGGGTGCTGTCGAGGATCGCGGCGCGGGTCGGCGCGGACGTGCCGGTGCCGCAGTACCCGGCCGGGGTCGGCGCGTCGAAGCTGTCCGCGGCGTGGCTGATCGAGCGGGCCGGCTTCGCGAAGGGCTACACCACCGCCGGGGGCCGGGTGTCGCTGTCGGGCAAGCACACGCTGGCCCTGACCAACCGCGGCACGGCGACCACCGAGGACCTGCTCGGCCTGGCCCGCGAGGTCCGCGACGGCGTCCGCTCCGCGTTCGGCGTGGACCTGCACCCGGAGCCGGTGCTGGTCGGCTGCACGCTCTGACCTCGCCCCCGCGCGCCCTCTGGATGGCGGCCCCCACCCTCTCCGGGGGCACCCCGTCGTCCATTCTACCGGCGGGCACCGACGAAAAGGGCTGGTCAGGTCCGGCTTGTGGATGGGCGGGGCGCTCTACTCGCGGTGGGCGCGCGTGGCCGAGGCCTGGGCGCGGGGCTTGAGGACGATCTGGTCGATGTTCATGCGCGGCGGGCGGGTCACCGCGAACGTGATCGTGTCCGCCACGTCCCCGGCGGTCAGCGGGGCGATGCCGGCGTAGACCCGGTCCGCGCGGTCGGTGTCGCCGTCGAAGCGGTTCAGGGAGAACTCCGTCTCCACCATGCCCGGCAGGATCTCGGTGAACCGGATCGGCTCGCCCAGGTGCTCGCCGCGCAGCGTGCGGTGCAGCGCCGACTGGGCGTGCTTCGCGCTGGTGTACCCGGCGCCGTTGTCGTAGACCTCGAACGCCGCGATCGACGTCACCGTCACCACGTGCCCGTCGCCGGACTCGCGCAGGGCGGGCAGCAGCGCCTTGGTCATCCGCAGCGTGCCGAGCACGTTCGTCTCCCACATCCAGCGCCAGTGCTCCTCGTCGGCCGACTCGACCGGTTCCAGGCCGCGGGCGCCGCCCGCGTTGTTGACCAGCACCCGGCACGGCCCGCCGGGCAGCGCGGCCACGAACTCCGCGACCGATGAGGCGGACGTCACGTCAAGTGCCAGCCCCACGCCGCCGATCTCCGAGGCTATGGCGCGGACACGGTCGGCCCGGCGGGCGCCGAGGACCACCCGGAAGCCCGCCGCGGCCAGGCCCCGGGCGGTCGCCTCGCCGATCCCCGAGCTGGCTCCGGTAACGATCGCGGTGCCGATGTTGTTCACGTTTACCGATCCTTCCCCGCGAGGTATCCCGGGTGGGTGCAGAGCCGGGTATGACCACTGTCACACTCTTCTACGCGCACCTCGACCGGCTCCCGGGCGTCCTCACAACGAGCGCCCAGACTTTCTGTGGAGGTTTAGACGGTGAGATCACAGCGGTTGTTCGGTTCGGTCGTCGCGACGCTGGCCAGCCTCGTGCTGCTCGCAGCGTGCTCGTCCGACTCCGGCACCGAGGGGCATTGGGGTAACGCACAGTCCGGCGGCAAGGACGACAAACCCGCCGCCAAGATCAACTTTGCCCCCGGGGACGGCGCCAAGGACGTGTCCGTGCTCGACCCGGTCAAGATCACCGTCGAGGGCGGCGAGCTCGTCGACGCCGAGGTGACCAGCCCCGCCGGCAAGGAGGTCACCGGCAAGATCGCACCCGACAAGCTGAGCTGGACCAGCGGCGAGGTGCTCGGCTACGGCAAGACCTACAAGTACTCGGCGACCGCGAGGACGCAGGACGGCAACGAGTCCACCGAGGAGGGCAGCTTCACCACGCTCGCCCCCGCCTCCACCCCGCGCGCCACGATCAACCCGAACGACGACGCGACCGTCGGCGTCGGCATGCCGGTCAGCGTGAAGTTCCCGGAGGGCCCGGTCACCGACAAGGCCGCCGTCGAGAAGGCACTGTCGATCGAGACCTCGGTGCCCGTCGAGGGCTCCTGGGCCTGGATCAGCTCCCAGCAGGTCGACTGGCGGCCCCAGGCCTACTGGCCGGCGAACACCACGGTGACCGTGAACGCCAAGCTCTACGGCCTGAGCTACGGCGACGGCGCGTACGGCAAGTCCGACCTGTCCACCACGTTCAGCATCGGCCGCAACCAGGTCGTGAAGATCCACACGCCCGACCACAAGATGAACGTGTACCGCGACGGCGCGCTCTACGCGAGCTACCCGACCAGCAACGGCCAGGACGCCGACCCGCAACGCAACACCCCCACCGGCACCGTGATCGTGATGGCCAAGGAGCCGGTCGGCGACTTCTCCAACCCGAAGTACGGCTACACCAACGTCAAGAAGAAGTGGGCCGTGCGGATCTCCAACCACGGCGAGTACATCCACGAGAACGAGGACAACCGCGCCAACATCGGCAAGGTCAACAGCTCGCACGGCTGCGTGAACCTGCTGGAGTCCGACGCCAAGAAGTACTTCGACAGCGCGCTGATCGGCGACCCGGTCGAGATCACCGGCTCGAAGATCAAGTTCCCGACCACCTCCGACGTGTTCGACTGGCTGATCCCGTGGGGCCAGTGGCAGACGATGTCGGCCCTGTGACACCGCGGCTGCGGTACCTCACCGGTACCGGCGGCACGCGGCTGGCGGTCCGCGAGGCGGGCAGCGGTCCCCCGGTGGTGCTCGTGCACGGCTGGGCCTCGAGCGGCACCGCCTGGGCGAACCAGCTCCCGCTGGCCGCCCGCCACCACGTCGTGGCGCTCGACCTGCGCGGCCACGGCGAGTCGGACACCCCGGACACCGGCTACGACGACCCGGCCACCTGGGCCGGCGACATCGCGGCCGTGCTCGAGCACACCGGGCCCGCGGTGCTCGTCGGCTGGTCCTACGGCGGCCTGGTCATCACCGACTACCTGCGCGAACGCGGCGAGGACGGGATCGTGGGCCTGGTCTACGCCGGGGCGCTCACCGAGATCGGGCCGGGCCGGGCCGGCGGGGAGACCGGCCCGGCGTGGGACGGCCTGATGCGCCCCGCGCTGTCCGAGGACCCGGCGGTCGCGGTCCCGGCGCTGGCCACGCTGGCCGGCCGGATGACCCACGAGCCGGCCCCGGGCCCGCTGGTCCAGCGGCGGCTCGCGGACATGCTGCGGGTGCCGCCCGCCGTGCGGAAGGCCCTGTTCAGACGCACGATCGGCAGTGCGGACGTGCTGGCGGCGGTGTCCGTGCCGGCGCTGATCGTGCACGGCACGGACGACCTCGTGGTCAGCCCGCGGGCGGCCGAGTACGCGGCGGGGAAGATTCCCGGCGCATCCGTGCGTTGGTTACCGGACGTGGGCCATATGCCGTTCGCCGAACAGGCCGGGGAGTTCAACGCGATCCTGGCTGCCTTCGCGGCGTCGGCCACCAGCCACTAGTCGGGAGTGGATGTGCGGGTAGGAACCAACGACGGTGCCGTGATCCGGCTCCACCGGCCGCCCCGCCGGGTGGCCGTGCTGTCGGTGCACACGTCGCCGCTCGAGCAGCCGGGCACCGGTGACGCCGGCGGGATGAACGTCTACATCACCCAGACCGCGACCAGGATGGCGCGCCGGGGCATCGCCGTGGAGGTGTTCACCCGGGCCACGTCCTCGGACCTGCCGCCGGTCGCCGAGCTCGCTCCGGGCGTGCTCGTGCGGCACGTGCACGCGGGTCCGTTCGAGGGCCTCGGCAAGGACGAGCTGCCCGCACAGCTGTGCGCGTTCACCGCGGGCGTGCTGCGGGCCGAGGCCCGCCACGAGCCCGGCCACTACGACCTCCTGCACTCGCACTACTGGCTGTCCGGGCAGGTCGGCTGGCTGGCGCGGGACCGCTGGGGGGTGCCGCTGGTCTACTCCCCGCACACGCTGGCCAAGGTCAAGAACGCCGCGCTCGCCGACGGGGACACCCCCGAGCCGCGCACCCGGGTGATCGGCGAGCAGCAGGTCGTCGACCAGGCCGACCAGCTGATCGCCAACACCGCGGTCGAGGCGGGCCAGCTCGTCGACCTCTACGACGCCGCGCCGGAGAAGGTCAACACCGTCGCGCCCGGCGTCGACCTGGACCTGTTCCGGCCCGGCGACCAGCGCGCCGCCCGCGTCGCGCTCGGCCTGCGCCCGGACGCAGTCGTGCTCGCGTTCGTCGGCCGCATCCAGCCGCTGAAGGCGCCGGACGTGCTGCTGCGGGCCGCGGCTGAGCTGCTGGCCCGCGGGGTCGTGTCGCGCGAGCGGCTGGCGGTCGTGGTGGCCGGCGGACCGTCCGGATCGGGCCTGGACGCGCCGACCTCGCTGCACGAGCTGGCCGCCGCGCTGGGCATCTCCGACGTGGTGCGGTTCCTGCCGCCGCGCCGGGGCGCGGAGCTGGTCGACGTGTACCGGGCGGCCGACGTCGTCGCGGTGCCCAGCCACAACGAGTCGTTCGGCCTGGTCGCCCTGGAGGCGCAGGCGTGCGGCACGCCGGTGGTCGCGACCGCGGTCGGCGGGCTGCCGGTCGCGGTGGCCGACCGGTCCTCCGGGCTGCTGGTCCGCGGGCACGACCCGGCGGGCTGGGCGGACGCGCTGTCCGGGATCGCGCTGCGCCCGCAGGTCCGCGCGCGGTTCGCGGCGGCGGCGGTGGCGCACGCGGGCGAGTTCTCCTGGGACCGCACGACCGACGCGCTGGTCGCCGGCTACGTCGAGGCGGCGGGCGCGTTCCGGCGGGCGGTCTTCGACACGGGGGTGGCGGTGTGACCGGCGGGCTCGACGCGGTGATCGCGGCCGCCCTCGACGAGCGCGAGCTGACCTACGACCATCCGGGACCCGGCCGGTTCTTCGTGACGCTGCCGGGCACCAAGAAGCTGCAGACCAACTGCTGGCTGCAGGTCGGCGAGCACGCGATGGTCGTCGAGGCGTTCGTGTGCCGGCGGCCCGACGAGGCGCACGAGGCGGTGTACCGGTTCCTGCTGCAGCGCAACGCGAAGCTCTACGGCGTGCACTACACGATCGACCAGGTCGGCGACATCTACCTGGTCGGCCGGATCGGCCTGGCCGCGGTGACCGCCGACGAGCTGGACCGGGTGCTCGGCCAGGTGGTGGAGGCCGCCGACGGGGACTTCAACACGCTGCTGGAGATCGGCTTCGCCTCGTCGATCCAGCGCGAGTACGAGTGGCGGGTATCGCGCGGCGAGTCGCTGGCGAACCTCAAGGCGTTCGAACACCTACTGACCCCGACCAACCCCGACTAGCACCAGCCCCCGCGGATCATTGCGCGGACCGTGGAAGCGCCCCAACGCAACCTCAGGGGACCGTGACGCAACCCAGCCACAAGAAACCTCGCCATCCGCACCAGACGCCGGAACGCAACGAACACTTTAATTCCGGGGAGGCGGGCCGGCGGGCTCGCGGGGCGGCTCGAGCGAGGGGGGAGTCGCGATCTCGAGCCGCCCCGCGTGGGTTTCCCGCCGCGTCGGAGCCCTGAGGCGGGGGGCACCCTGGGATTCCGGGCGGGGCGCGGCTCGGCAGGGGAGACGAGCCGCACTGCTGCCTTCTCGGATCAGGGAGTGCGTGGGAGCTGATCCGGTCAGGCGCTGCCAACCTGTCAGAAGTCGGCCGGTTACACAAGGCCACTGGTTACACCGCGTGGGGTTAATTGCGTTCCGTAGGTAACTATTGGGTCACGAACGCGGTTGAAAAGCCAACTACATGTATCTATACGGCCAGCTTTTGCCACGAACGGGTGGTGAGGTGCGAGCCCGCACGATCTGGCACGCTTCGGGTATGGCTGGATCGATGCACCCGGACGGCTCCCTCGTCGGGACCCTGATTCTGCTCCGCCACGGCGAAAGCCTGTGGAACGCGGAGAACCTGTTCACCGGCTGGGTCGACGTCGGCCTGTCGGAGAAAGGCGAGGCCGAGGCCCGCCGCGGCGGCGAGATGCTCGTCGAGCACGGCCTGCTGCCCGACGTCGTGCACACCTCGCTGCTGCGCCGCGCGATCACCACCGCGAACATCGCGCTGGACGTCGCCGACCGGCACTGGATCGACGTGCGCAGGGACTGGCGGCTCAACGAGCGCCACTACGGGGCGCTGCAGGGCAAGAACAAGAAGCAGACGATGGAGGAGTTCGGCGAGGAGCAGTTCATGCTCTGGCGGCGCTCCTACGCGACGCCGCCGCCGCCCATCGAGCCGGGCGGCGAGTTCAGCCAGGACGGCGACCCGCGGTACGCGGGCTCGGAGGCGGCGGCCGTGCGGACCGAGTGCCTCAAGGATGTGGTGGCGCGGTTCCTGCCGTACTGGGAGTCGGGGATCGTGCCGGACCTGCGGGCCGGCAGGACGGTGCTGGTGGCCGCGCACGGCAACTCGCTGCGCGCGCTGGTCAAGTACCTCGACCGGATCTCCGACGACGCGATCGCCGGCCTCAACATCCCGACCGGCATCCCGCTGCGCTACAACCTGTCCGAGGACCTGCAGCCCCTCACTCCGGGCGGCACCTACCTCGACCCCGAGGCCGCCGAGAAGGCCGCCGCCGCGGTCGCCAACCAGGGCCGCTGACCAACCTGTCCACAACCCGCACGGTTGTCCACATGATGATCTTGCGTGCCCCCACCGTCACCTCCCACCGATAGGCTGGCAAGGCGGGACGCCCCCGGGACAGGGTGGGGGCCGTGGACCGGGGTACGCGGTCGCAACGGGGTGGTGGGCCGGCGGGTGGCGTCGCCTGCGGGTGGGGTCGGCGGGCGCGCTGAGCTGCGGCGCTGCGCTGTCGGAACCCGGGCGGTACGGGCTGTCAGACCAGGCCCAGCTCGCGGGCGCGGACGCCGGCCTGGAAGCGGGAGTCCGCGCCGAGGGCGGCCATCAGCTCGGCCACCCGGCGCCGGTAGGTCCGCACGCCCAGACCCAGCGTCCGCGCGGCCGACTCGTCCTTGCCGCCCGCCGCCAGCAGCTCCAGCACCCGCGGCGCCAGCGAGCGAAGCTCGGTGAGCTGCGCGTCGTAGGTGGCCAGCTCGACCGACCCGCGCCACGCCGCCTCGAACAGCGACGACACGCCCTGCACCACCTCGGGCCGGGAGATCACGCTGTACGAGCGCCGCCCGGCCGACACGTCGCCGGCGAGGATCACCACGCGGCGGTCGAGGATGATCGTCTCGTTGACCTCGTCCTGGGTGATCCGGATGTCCGCCCCGGCCCGGCGCAGCGACTCCAGGTGCTGGGCCGTGGACGGGTTCAGCAGCACCCCCGGCCGGTACAGCTTGCGCAGCCGCATCCCCTTCCCGTGCGCGGTGCCGGTCTCCTCGGGCGGCCGGGTCGCCTTCCAGGTGTTCAGGTCGTTCGCCGCGCACGAGATCTCCCCGGCCGCCGCGAACAGGTGCGCGGTGCGCGCGAACAGCTCTTCCTCGTCGCGCACGATCGCGACCTGGGCCGTCTCCATGCCCCAAGTCTGCCCCGGCCGCAACCCCGCCGCGCGGATCGGCAACAAGTTGCCAATCCCGGCGCTCGCGCCGCCGCCGCGCCAGGGTGGAGACATGACTCTCCCTCAGTCGACGTCAGGTCGTACAGCCGCGTCGGACCTGCCCGAACCGCGTGGCCGCCGGCCGCACCCAAGGGGACCGGGACGCAACCCAGCCACCGGTACGTCCCGGACTGGAGGTTGCCGGCCCATGGTCACCACAAGCGTCAAGTCCGGGGAGGCGGAAACCCCATGACCACGGACACCATCACCGCCGCCGCCTCGGGGACCTGGCGGCTCGGCGACCGCACCGTCAACCGGCTCGGCTTCGGGGCCATGCGGCTCATGGCCAAGGCCGACGGCTCGCCCAGCGACCGCGACACCGCGATCGCCGTGCTGCGCCGTGCCGTCGAGCTCGGCGTCAACCACATCGACACCGCGGCCTTCTACTTCTCCGCCCTGCGCTCGGCCAACGAGCTGATCAACACCGCGCTCGCGCCCTACCCGGACGACCTGGTGATCACCACCAAGGTCGGCCCCGGCCGCGGCCCGTACGGCGAGTGGCTGCCCGCCGCCCGGCCCGAGCAGCTGCGCGGCCAGGTCGAGGAGAACATCCGCCAGCTCGGCCTGGACCACCTCGACGTCGTCAACCTGCGCATCGGCGCCGGCCTCGACCGCGGCGACGGCTCGATCGCCGAGCACTTCGGCGCGCTCGCGGAGCTCCGCGAGGCCGGGCTGATCCGCAACCTCGGCGTCTCCAACATCGGGCCGGAGCACCTGCTGGAGGCGATCGAGATCGCGCCGGTGGTGTGCGTGCAGAACAAGTACTCGCTGACCACGGCCCGCGAGGACGACCCGCTGATCGAGCTGTGCGCCGGGCACGGCGTGGCGTTCGTGCCCTTCTTCGCCATCGCGCGCGGCGGCAACGTCAGCGGGCGGCCGAGCACGCGCGAGCAGACCGAACGCGACCGCGCCGCCGAGGGCGCCGCCGAACAGGTCGCGCGCGAGCACGGGGTGAGCACCGCGCAGGTGCGGCTCGCGTGGACGCTGCACAAGGGGCCGAACGTGCTCGCCATCCCCGGCACCGGAAACCCCGACCACGTGGCGGAGAACGTCGCCGCGGGCGCGCTGTCGCTCAGCGCCGACGACATGGCCCGGTTGGACACGATCGGGTGAACGCGGGCTGACGCCGGAAAGAACAACATCGCGATTCATGTCGCGACCGTCACTCCGGGCCGCGCCGGGCTGGTCCGCACCACCCCTGACCTGCTTACGATTCGTCCGTGACCGACATGGTCTGGATCCTCCCGACGGCCGGTGCGCTGCTGGCCGGCCTGCTCGCCGGCCTCGGGATCGCCAGGGCTCGACACCGGCCGGCCGCCGCGGCACCGGCCGGCCCCAGCGTCTCGATCCTCGTCCAGCGGCTCATGAGGTCCTCGCACAACGCGATCGTGATCCTCAACGAGTTCGGCGACGTGGTGCAGCACAACCCCCGCGCGGTCGAGCTCGGCGTGGTGCGCAACCGGCGGGTGGACGCCCGCACGCGCGCGGCCGCCGAGCAGGTCCGGGAGACCGGCGAGCCGGTCGAGATCGAGCTCGCCCCGCGCGAGCGGGGCGTCCTGCACGGGCGCGGCCCGGAGGCGGTGCGCGGCGAGATCCGCCCGCTCGGCGACGGCTTCCTCGCCGTCGACGCCGCCGACGAGTCCGAGGCGGTCCGCCTGGAGGCGACCCGGCGCGACTTCGTCGCCAACGTCAGCCACGAGCTGAAGACGCCGGTCGGCGCGATGGCCCTGCTCGCCGAGGCCGTTCTCGACTCCGCCGACGACCCGGAGTCGGTCCGTCACTTCACCGCCAAGATCCTGCACGAGGCCACCCGGCTGGGCACGCTGGTCACCGAGCTGATCGCGCTGTCCCGGCTGCAGGGCGCCGAGCGGCTCCCGGAGATGAACGCGGTCGAGGTCGACGGCGTGGTGCGCGACGCGCTCGGCCGCTCGCAGCTCGCCCAGGAGTCCACCGGCATCGACATCGCCACCGACGCGGACAGCCGCCTGCTCGTCGAGGGCGACCGCACCCTGCTGGTCACCGCGCTCGCGAACCTGCTGGACAACGCGGTCGCCTACTCCCCGCCCGGCAGTCCGGTGTCGATCAGCCGCCGCCAGGTCGGCACGTTCGTGGAGGTCGCGGTGACCGACCGCGGCATCGGGATCCCCGAGGAGGAACAGCAGCGCGTCTTCGAGCGGTTCTACCGCCTGGACAAGGCGCGCTCGCGGGCCACCGGCGGCACCGGCCTCGGGCTCGCGATCGTCAAGCACGTCGCGGCCAACCACGGGGGCGAGGTCAGGCTGTGGAGCAGGCCGGGCACCGGCTCCACGTTCACGCTGCGCATCCCCGTCCACACCGGCAGCGGTTCGACGAACCATGCTTCGCCATCGGGCGGGAAATCCGCCGATTCGCCAACCGCACCTCAGGGGAACGTGATGCGACCCGGCCACAAGAAGCAGACCACACCGCCGGCGACACCGGCCGGCGTGACCGAACGGAAGAGTTCCGGGGAGGCGGCATTGTGACCAGGGTGCTGATCGTCGAGGACGAGGAGTCCTTCGCCGACCCGCTCGCGTTCCTGCTGCGCAAGGAGGGGTTCACCGCCGCTGTCGCCGCCACCGGCCAGCAGGCGCTCGACGAGTTCGACCGCAACGGCGCCGACATCGTGCTGCTCGACCTGATGCTGCCCGGGATGAGCGGCACCGACGTGTGCCGGGCGCTGCGCCAGCGCTCCACCGTTCCGGTGATCATGGTCACCGCCCGGGACAGCGAGATCGACAAGGTCGTCGGGCTGGAGATCGGCGCCGACGACTACGTGACCAAGCCCTACTCGGCCCGCGAGCTGATCGCGCGGGTGCGCGCGGTGCTGCGCCGCGGCGGCGAGTCCGGCGACGGCGAACTGCTGCCGCAGGTGCTGGCCGCCGGCCCGGTGCGGATGGACGTCGAACGGCACGTGGTGACCGTGGATGGCGGCGAGATCCCGCTGCCGCTCAAGGAGTTCGACCTGCTCGAGTACCTGCTGCGCAACGTCGGGCGGGTGCTCACCCGCGGCCAGCTGATCGACCGGGTGTGGGGTGCGGACTACGTCGGCGACACCAAGACCCTCGACGTGCATGTCAAACGTTTGCGCTCGAAGCTCGAGCCGGATCCGGCCTCGCCGCGCCATCTGGTGACCGTGCGCGGACTGGGGTACAAGTTCGAATCGTGAACAAGTTCTTCCCGTATCGCGACCGACCGGTAACCTGACGCCCCGTGCGCCTAGGGGTGTTAGACGTCGGTTCCAACACCGTCCACCTGCTCGTCGTGGATGCGCATCGCGGTGCGCACCCGATGCCGGCGAGCTCGGAGAAGACCGTGCTGCGCCTCGCCGAGCGGATCACCAGGGACGGGAAGCTCTCCGCGGAGGGCGCCGACGACCTCGTGGACACCGTGGCCGCCGCCAAGAAGTCGGCCGCGAAGCTCGGCTGCGAGGACCTGATGGCGTTCGCGACCTCCGCGGTCCGCGACGCCGACAACGCCGCCGAGGTGCTGGCGCGCGTCCACGACGAGACCGGGGTCGAGCTGAGGGTGCTCACCGGCACCGACGAGGCGAGGCTCACGTTCCTCGCCGCCCGCCGCTGGTACGGCTGGTCGGCGGGCAAGCTGCTGGTGCTCGACATCGGCGGCGGCTCGCTGGAGCTCGCGATGGGCGTGGACGAGGCGCCCGACTTCGCCCGCTCGGTGCCGCTGGGCGCCGGGCGGCTGACCCGCGAGCGCTTCTCGGCCGACCCGCCGGGCCGTGAGGAGGTGGCCGAGACCGCGGAATGGCTCGCCGGTGAGCTGGCCCCGGTCGCGAAGAAGGTGTCCAAACAGGGCGAACCGGACCGGGTGGTGGCGACCTCCAAGACGTTCCGTACGCTCGCCAGGCTGACCGGCGCGGCGCCGTCCTCGGCCGGTCCGCGGGTTCGCCGGGTGCTCACCGAGCCCGGGTTGCGCCAGCTCATCGCGTTCGTGTCGCGGATGTCCGCGGCCGACCTCGCCGAGCTGGAAGGGGTCAGCCCGAGCCGCGCCCACCAGCTGGTCGCGGGCGCTCTCGTGGCGGACGCCACCATGCGCGCACTGGATCTACCGGAACTCGAGATCTGCCCGTGGGCGCTGCGGGAAGGTGTCATCCTGCGACGGCTGGACCAGACCGACGGTGAGGATTCGTGATGCTTGGCGAATGCCGCGCCGGGCGAGCATTCATAATGTGGGCTGTCAACGCGGCGGGCCGCACCCGCGGGCCGCTTGAGGAGCGCACCGGCGCTGGACGATTCGGCCGCCGCCGGGCACGGTGGAGTCAATGAGTCACGAAGGCGGACCAGAGCCGACCCAGCGCACCGTCGCTGAGTTGCTCGCCAAGTACGGCGCGGAATCCGGAGACCGGGCACCGCGCCGTCGTAGGCGACGCGCCGACGACATGGACGACACGGGCGCCCAGGCGATCATCGATCGGGTCAACGCGGAGAGCGGCGAGATGCCGGTCATCCGCGACGACACCCCGCCGCCCACCCGTACCTCGCACCGGCACCGCTCCGACACCGGCTTCAACCGGCCCGTCGAGCCGCCGCCGGCACCGCGCCGCCGCCCGCCGCCGCCCGCCCCGCAGCGCCAGCAGCACTCGCAACCGCTGCCGCCACCGCAGGCATCGCAGCCCCTGCCGCAGCCGTCGCAGCAGCTTCCACAGCCGTCCCAGCAGCTGCCGCAACCGTCCCAACAGCGCCGACCGCAGCCCGGACCGCGGCGCGGCGGCCCGCAGCCCGGACCGGCCGGCGGTCCGCCGACCCAGGCCATCCCGCCCGCCGGGCCACCGTCCGGACCGCAGTCCGGCCTGCCTGCCGGCCCGCCGACGCAGTCCATGCCGCCGCCAGCGGCCGGTCCGCCGTCGATGTCGCGGATGCCCGCGGTCCACCAGCCGCCGGAGCCGACCCGCCCGGTGCGGGGCGACCGCCAGGGCCCGCCGCCGGCCGGGCCGCCGCGGGCGCAGCCGTCGCAGTCGCTGCCGCAGCCCTCGCAGCAGCTGCCGGTGCCGCCCCGGGTACCGCCGAACGGCATGCCGTCCGGACAACGCAGCGGCGTGCAGCCATCGCTGCGCTCGCGGCTCGACAGCGCGGAGGCGCCCCCGGCGCCGGCCCGCGAGCCGATGACCGAGGAGATGCCCAAGTACCCGTCCTACCCGTCGATGGAGCCGGTCGCCGACCCGCGCCGCCCGGGCCCGGACCGCCCCGCCGGACCGGGCAGCCGCACCCGCATGCAGCCCGCCGCGTTCCCGCCCGCGGAGCCGGAGGAGGACTACGCCGACGGCTACACCGACGGGGACTTCGACCCCGACGACGAGTACGACCGCTCGGACGTGCTGGACGACGACGTCGACTTCGACGAGATCGAGCCCGACGAGGACCTCGACGAGGACGACGAGCTGCGGGACGTCTCGCCGGTGCGCGAGTGGCTGGTCATGGTCGGCCAGCTCGCGGTCGGCGTCCTGGCCGGCGGTGCGGTCTGGCTCGGGTTCAACTGGCTGTGGGGCGCGCTGCCGCAGGCCGCGCTGGTGCTCGCGCTGCTGGTGATCGCCGGCATGGTGCTGATCGTGCGGAAGATCCGGCGCGCGGAGGACCTGCAGACGACGGTGTTCGCCGTGCTGGTCGGCCTGCTCGCCACGGTCTCCCCGGTCGTGCTGCTGCTGGTGAACCGCTAGTGCCCCGCGCGGTGCGCTAGGCGTGCCCGGCATCCGGATCGGGGTGTCGACGGCGTCGGTGTGGCCGCAGACCGCGACGTCGGCGTTCCAGCTGGCCGCCGAGCTCGGCTACGACGGCGTCGAGGTGATGGTCTGGGCGGACCCGATCAGCCAGGACCCGCTGGCCCTGCGCAGGCGGTCGCGGCAGACCGGGGTGCCCGTGCTCGCGGTGCACGCGCCCTGCCTGCTGATCACCCAGCGGGTCTGGTCGCCGCGGCCCGAGGAACGGCTGCGCCGCTCGGTGCGGGCCGCCCAGGAGCTGGAGGCGCCGACCGTGGTGATCCACCCGCCGTTCCGCTGGCAGCGCAAGTACGCCGACGGGTTCGCCGACCTCGTCGCGTCGCTGGAGCAGGACAGCGGCGTGGCGATCGCGGTGGAGAACATGTTCCCGGTGCGCCGCTTCGGCAGCGCGGTGTCGGCGTTCCACCCGTCGATCGACCCGACCGAGGTGGGGCACGCGAACTACACGCTCGACCTGTCGCACACCGCGGCCGCGGGGGTGGACGCCCTCGCGCTGGCCAAGCGCATGGGCACCGGGCTCACCCACCTGCACCTCGCCGACGGCACCGGGGTGCCGCGCGACGAGCACCTGGTCCCCGGCCGCGGCGGCCAGCCGTGCGCGGAGGTCTGCGAGTGGCTGGTGACGAGCGGGTTCGCCGGCCAGGTGGTCGTCGAGATCAACACCCGGCGGGCGCGCGGGCAGGCGGACCGGGCGACCGACCTCGCCGAGGCACTGCTGTTCGCTCGACTGCACCTCGGACAATAACGGCCGACGGCAGACGCCCCTGCCCGGCGCACCGTAAAGTCTCGCTGAGGCACCCGTCGGATGGGGCGGGTCGCCCGTGTGTGCGTGGAATGGGAGCGTTCGTGAACCCGCTACGTAGCTTGATCCTGGCCGCGGCCGGCAACGACGTGATCCGTCGTGCCGTCGCGACCGCACCGGTGAGCCGGGACGTGGTACGCCGCTTCGTCGCCGGTGAGACCACGGCCGACGCGATCGGCGTGACGCAGTGCGCTCGCCGACGCCGGACTCACCGTGACGTTGGACTATCTGGGTGAGGACACCACTGACTCCGAGCTCGCCGAGCAGACCGTCCGCGCCTACCTGGAACTGCTCGACGCGCTGCACGCGGGCGGGCTGGCCCAGCGCGCGGAGGTCAGCGTGAAGCTGACCGCGGTGGGCCAGCTGCTCGACGAGTCGATGGCACTGGAGAACGCGTCGCGGATCTGCGCCGCGGCCGAGCAGTGCGGCACGACGGTGACCCTCGACATGGAGGACCACACCACGACCGACTCCACCCTGCGGGTGCTGGCGGAGCTGCGCCGGACGTGGCCGTGGGTGGCCGCGGTGCTGCAGTCCTACCTGCACCGCACGGAGGAGGACTGCCGTGCGGCTGGCCGGCACCGGTTCGCGGGTGCGGTTGTGCAAGGGCGCCTACGCCGAGCCCGCCGAGGTGGCGTTCCAGGACCGCCACGAGGTGAACCTGAGCTACGTGCGGTGCGTCAACGTGCTGCTCGCCGGCGACGGCTACCCCATGTTCGCCACCCACGACCCGCGGCTGGTGCCGGTCGTGGAGGCCAGGGCGGAGTTCCACGGCCGCAAGCCCGGCAGCTTCGAGTACCAGATGCTGTACGGGATCCGGCCGGAGGAGCAACGCCGGCTGGCCGCGCTCGGGCACACGGTCCGGGTGTACGTGCCCTACGGCGTGCAGTGGTACGGGTACCTCATGCGGCGCCTAGCCGAACGGCCCGCGAACACCGCGTTCTTCTTGCGTGCGTTGACTTCCCGCACGTGACGCGGCTGGTCCGACGCGGTCCGATCAAGCTTCACCCGACGTGGCAGGGTAATAATCATGAGCAGTTTTGCGGGACAGGCCGATGCCCGCGGACCCGGTTCGCCCGTCGGTCCGTTCGCCGCGGCGTCCAGGGTGCGTTCGCTCGGGGACGGCACCTTCACCGCTGAGCTCGGCAGCACGTGGACCGTCGGGGGCAAGCCGCACGGGGGTTTCCTGCTCGCCCTCCTGGCGCGGTCCGCGGTCGCCGCCGCCGGGTCGTCCTCGCCGATGGCCGACCCGCTCGCGGTCAGCGCGCAGTTCCTCCGCCCGCCCGAGGTGGGCCCGGTGCTGCTGCGCACCGACGTGCGCAAGTCCGGCCGGCAGGCCACCGTGGTCGGTGTCCACTTGGAACAGAGGGGTCAGTCGTGCGTGGAGG
The DNA here is from genome assembly GCA_963727495.1 of uncultured Actinomycetota bacterium. Classification (GTDB taxonomy): domain Bacteria; phylum Actinomycetota; class Actinomycetes; order Mycobacteriales; family Pseudonocardiaceae; genus Actinophytocola. Next base: position 1,468,023 of record CAVSGQ010000006.1, read on the forward strand.
GCGTGGTCACCACCGGCCGGCTCCCCCGGGAGCGGGCCGTCTGGTCCGACCTACCCAACCAGCCGCCCGAACCGCCGGGCAACGCGGTGGACCTCGCCTCGCTGCCGATGGCGTCGGTGTTCCGGCTCACCGCGAGCTGCGACGTGCGGCTTGACCCGAACGGCGCGGGCTTCCTGCACGGCCACACCGGTGACCCGCCGCGGCTGCGCCTGTGGGTGCGCCCGCGCGGCGAGCAGGTCGACCCGATGTTCGCGCTGGTGGCGGGGGACATCTCGATGCCGGTCACGTTCAACCTGGGCCGGTTCGGCTGGAGCCCGACGGTCCAGCTGACCGCGCTGCTGCGCTCCCGCCCCGCCCCGGGCTGGCTGCGCGTCCAGGTCGACTGCCGGGCCGTGCACGGCCCGTGGTTCGACGCCGACGCGACGGTGGTGGACGCGACGGGCCGGCTCGTGTGCCAGTGCCGCCAGCTCGCGCTGTCCGCGAAGGCCTAGCCCGCGGGCACGGACATCGCCGTGACCCGCGGCGACACCCACCCGCCCCTCCCACCCCACCCAGCCGACCCGACCCCCCACCCAGCCGAGTCGACCCCCCACGCGGTCGAGTCGACCTCTCGCGCGGTCGAGCCGACCCCCCACGCGGCCGAGTCGACCCCCGACGCGGTCGAGTCGACCTCTGGCGCGGTCGAGCCGACCTCTCATGTGATCGCCCGACTCGCTGACTCCCACCGTCACGGGCCGACTCGCCGATGCCAGAGGACGACTCGCCGATGCCAGGGGTCGGCTCGGCCATGCCAGGGGTCGGCTCGACCATGCGGGGGGTCGGCTCGACTATGCCGGGGGTCGGCTCGCTGAGGGCGGTGGCGCGCAGCGAGCCTGTTCCGTACCGGTGGTTCCCGGCCGGGGTCGCGGGCGGGCCGTGGCAGGCTGTAGCGCATGACTGACGGCGACATGCGCAGTGACAGGCCGGCCATCGCGGTGCTCGGCGCCGGCAAGATCGGTGAGGCGTTGCTGTCCGGTCTGCTGGCGGGCGGCCGGCGGCCGGACGAGCTGATGTTCACCGAGCGGCACCCGGAACGGGCCGCGGAGCTGACCACCCGGTACGGCGTCCGGGGCGTCGACGTCGCCACCGCGGCCAAGGAGGCCGGCGTGCTGGTCGTCGCCGTGAAGCCGCAGGACATCGATCCGCTGCTGGACGAGCTCGTGCCGGCCGCCGACGAGGACACGCTGGTCGTCTCGCTGTGCGCGGGCCTGCCGACCTCGCTCTACGAGCGGCGGCTGCCCGAGGGCGTGCCGGTCGTGCGGGTCATGCCGAACACCCCGATGGTCGTCGGCGAGGCGATGAGCGCGATCTCGCCCGGCCGGTACGCGACCGCCGACCACCTGGCCGTGGTCGAGGGCGTGCTGTCGGCGGTCGGCATGGTGGTGCGGGTGCCGGAGTCCCAGCAGGACGCCGTCACCGCGCTGTCCGGCTCCGGGCCGGCCTACTTCTTCTACCTCGTCGAAGCCATGATCGACGCCGGCATCCTGCTCGGGCTGCCGCGCGCGGTGTCCGAGAAGCTGATCATCCAGTCGGCGGTCGGCGCGGCCGCGATGCTGGCCAGGACCGGCGAGCACCCGGTGATCCTGCGCGAGGCCGTCACCTCGCCGGCCGGGACGACCATCATGGCCATCCGCGAGCTGGAGAAGCACGGCGTGCGCGCGGCGCTGCTGGCCGCCATCGAGGCCGCCCGGGACCGGTCGCAGGAGCTCGGCCGCGCGCACGACGAGACGTGACCCGGACCGACCGGTCGGCGGTTTTTCGTCCACACCGTCGCATCAGTCACACCAGTCCCGCTACTCTCGTGAGAAGCACGTGCGTGTCGATACCGCCGGTGGGGAAGCCGACGGCGCGACGCGTGTCGAAGGACGCGGTGAACATGTCGGCGAACAAGAACGAACCGGAGGCCGAGGGCCTCGCACAGGTGCGGTTCCTCACCGTCGCCGAGGTGGCCACGGTGATGCGCGTGTCGAAGATGACCGTGTACCGCTTGGTGCACAACGGAGAGCTGCCCGCGGTGCGGGTCGGCAAGTCCTTCCGGGTGCCGGAGCAGGCGGTCAACGACTACCTGCGCGGCGCCTACTTCGACGCCGGATGAGCCGCTGGCCGGAGCCGGTGACCGGGCGCGGGTGACGTGCGGGTAACCTGGACGATCGTTGTGCCTGGTTCTTTCGAGCACGTCCGTGACCTTGTGGTCGAGTGGTCGTAGCCGCCCAGGCAAGATCGACCACCGACTACAGCAAGGGATCCACATGGGCTCGGTCATCAAGAAGCGCCGCAAGCGCATGTCGAAGAAGAAGCACCGCAAGCTGCTGCGCAAGACGCGGGTCCAGCGCCGGAAGCTGAAGAAGTAGTAAAACGCTGTCGTCCCGGATGCCGCCAAACGAGTGAACATCCGGGATGTATGCGTGTGACCTGCGTTAATTACAGGTAGCCAGCGACAAATCGATCACAATTTGGCTGTACAGTCGCCCGTGGTCCGCCACCGTGCTAGTCGGGCCGTCCTCCACAAGTGATCGATTCATCGGAGTCGCATGGCGCCCAATGTCGTCCTGGTGACCGGAGTGTCCGACCAACTCGGGGGCCGTCTGGCCGCCCGGCTGGCGGCCAGTCCCGACATCGACCGAGTACTCGGCGTGGACACCCGGCCCCCCGTGGCGGGCCTGCCCGCCCGGGTGGAGCACGTGGCGCTCGACATCCGTGACCCGCGGATCGGCAAGGTGATCGACACCGCCCGGGTGGACACGGTGGTGCACGCCGCACCCAAGGCGAGCATCGGGCCGCTGCGGTCGGCGATCAAGGAACGCAACGTCATCGGCACCATGCAGCTGCTGGCCGCCTGCCAGCGGTCACCGCGGGTGCGCAAGCTCGTGGTCAAGTCCACCGCCGAGGTGTACGGCGCGAGCGCCACCGCACCCGCGGTGTTCACCGAGCAGGACCCGCTCGCGGCCGGCCGGGACCGGGAGCCGGCGGAGATCGAGGGGTACGTGCGCGGGTTCGCCCGCCGGCGACCCGACGTCACCTCGACGACCGTGCGGCTGGCCGAGCTCATCGGCCCGGGCGTGGACACCGCGCTGGCCCGCTACTTCCGGCTGCCGGTGGTGCCGACCGTGCTCGGCTTCGACGCGCGGGTGCAGCTGCTGCACCCGCACGACGCGGTGGCGGTGCTGGAGCGGGCCGTCATGCGTGACCTGCCGGGCGTGTTCAACGCGGGCGGCGACGGCGTGATCCTGCTGTCCCAGGCGATCCGGCGGGCCGGGCGGGTGCCGCTGCCGATGCCGCGCGCCGCGATCCCGGCGGCCGCCCGGCTCGTCCGCGGCGCGGCGCCGGTGCACTTCTCGCCGGACTTCGCGCGGCTGCTGAACTACGGCCGGGTGATCGACACGACCCGGCTGAAGACGACCTTCGGGTTCACCCCGCGCTGGTCCACCGCGGACGCCTTCGACGACTACGTGCGGACCCCGCACAAGGAGATGAGCGCGTGAACGGTCACACGGCCGACGTCATCCCGCTGCCCCGCCGCGCCCTGGACGGGGCGGTGCACCTGCGCCCCGCGACGGTCACCGGGCCGCCCGCACCGGTCACCGAGCTGCACCCGCGGCCCGCGCCGGCGCCGGGCCTGCTCGCCGGGGCGGCGCGGTTCGTGCGGCGGCGGCTGACCGGGGAGTACCCGGTCGACGAGTTCGGCTTCGACCCGGAGCTGACCGATGCGCTGCTCCCGGCGCTGCGCGCGGTCTACGACAGGTGGTTCCGGGTGTCGGTGACCGGCAGGCTGCCGGCCGGCACCGGGGCCCTGGTGGTCGCCAACCACTCGGGCACGCTGCCGTGGGACGCGGTGATGACCGCGATCGCGGTGCACGACAACCACCCGGATCGGCGGCACCTGCGGATGCTCGGCGCGGACCTGGTGTTCCAGATCCCGGTGCTGGGCAGCCTCGCGCGCCGGACGGGCACGACGCTCGCGTGCGGCGCGGACGCGCAGCGGCTGCTGCGGGCCGGCGAGGTCGTGGGCGTGTGGCCGGAGGGATTCAAGGGGATCGGCAAGCCGTTCCGCGAGCGGTACCGCCTGCAGCGGTTCGGCCGGGGCGGGTTCGTCACCACCGCGCTGCGGGCCGGGGTGCCGATCATCCCGTGCTCGATCGTCGGGGCGGAGGAGATCTACCCGAAGATCGCCGACATCCAGCCGCTGGCCCGGCTGCTCGGGCTGCCGTACTTCCCGGTGACGCCGCTGTTCCCGCTGCTGGGCCCGCTCGGCGCGATCCCGCTGCCGACCAAGTGGACCATCGACTTCGGTGAGCCGATCCGCACCGACCGCGCCGCCCCGGACGCCGACCAGGACCACGCGCTGGTGCTGCAGCTCGCCGACCAGGTCCGCGAGACCATCCAGGCCACCCTCAACCGCAAGGTAGCCGCCCGAACCTCCGTCTTCCAAGGCTGAGGAGGCCTCGCGGCCGCCAACCGCAACCTCAGGGGACCGTGACGCCACCCAGCCACAAGAAACCCGACCAACCGCACCCTCCGCCGGAACGCAACCAACACCGTGAATTCCGGGGAGGCGGTCAGGCGGGACGTTCGCGTTTTCGGTAGGCGAGGCCGGCGGCCACGGCGCCGGCCACCGCACCCGCGCCGAGCACGGAGGGCACGCCGATCTTCGCGGCCTTGCGACCGGTGCGGAAGTCGCGGATCTCCCAGCCGCGCTTGCGGGCCGTCTCGCGCAGCGAGCCGTCGGGGTTGACCGCGACCGCGGTGCCGACCACCGACAGCATCGGCACGTCGTTGGCCGAGTCCGAGTACGCCGTGCAGCGCCGCAGGTTCAGGCCCTCCCGGGCGGCCAGCGCGCGGACCGCGTGCGCCTTCGCCGGGCCGTGCAGCATCTCGCCGACCAGCCGGCCGGTGTACACGCCGTTCTCGCTCTCCAGCACCGTGCCCAGCGCGCCGGTCAGGCCCAGCCGCCGCGCGATGATCGTGGCCAGGTCCACCGGGGTGGCCGTGACCAGCCACACCCGCTGCCCGGCGTCGAGGTGCATCTGGGCCAGCGCCCGGGTGCCCGGCCAGATCTTGTCCGCCATCAGCTCGTCGTAGATCTCCTCGCCGTGCGCCATCAGCTCGGCCACCGAGTGGCCGGCGACGAAGGACAGCCCGGACTCGCGGGCGTTGCGGATGCCGTCGTGGGTCTCCCGCCCGCCCATGCGGAACACGACCTGCTGGAACGCGAAGCGGGCGAGGTCGGAGCTGGTGAAGAACTTTCGCGCGGCCATGCCGCGGGCGAAGTGGAAGATCGACGCGCCCATCATCATCGTGTTGTCGACGTCGAAGAACGCGGCCGCGGTGAGGTCCGCGGGCGCCGTCGGTCCACCGGGGGCCGGTTCCAGGACGACCGCGGCCTCCGCCGAAGCCTCGCCGGCTAGCGTGGCCAGCTGGTCCAGTTCCGGCTCCTTGTCACGGCCCCTCCTCAGGGACACGGCGTCGCCTCCGTGTGTTTCGACCACGTGTACTCCACTGACAGGGTAGCGATGCCGCCCGCGCGTCCTCTGGTCACTCGCCGATGCTGATGCCGGGAAGTCCGGGCAGCAGCGGGGGAACCGTCACGCCCGGCAGCGGCAGCGGCAGCTGGATCGCCGAATCGTCCGACGGCGGCTGGGTGCCGGTCTGACCGGTCGAGGAGGAGCCCGACGAGTCCGGTGGCGGGGGCACCACGGTCCGCCCGACCGGCGGCAGCGGAGGCAGCGGCGAGGTCGGCTTGCCGCCGTCGGGCCGGCTGCCGTCCGACGGCGGGACGGTCGGCCGCACGGACGCGTTCGGGTCGCCCGGGGTGCTCCCGCCCGGTGCGTTCGGGTCCGGCCGCGACCCGGTCGGCTGCTCGCAGACGCCGCTCGCGGGCACCGCGCCCACGTCGTCGGCGGAGCCCGAGGTGATCTGGTAGCAGTCCATCCGCGCGAACAGCGCGGACGCCCGGGACGCGATCTTGTCCAGCAGCGCCAGCGACGCGCTCTCCCGGTTGCGGGCCGCCGAGGGCAGCTGCGGCGTGACCGCGCCGAGCCGCGAGCTCTGCTGGCGTGCCCAGGCGCTCAGCGCGTCGAGCTGGTGGCCGTCGGAACGGGTGGCCAGCGCGATCAGCTGGCGCGACCCCGCCGCGGCGTCGGTGTCGAAGTCGGTGAGCGCGGTGAGGTAGCCGCCGACCGGCGCGCTGTCCCGGTCGGGGTAGCGGCGCGCGAGGGTCTCGATCTCGTCCACCCGCGCACCGGCGAACTCGAGGTGCTTGAGCGCCTTGGACTCGTCGCCGAAGGTGAGCCCGAGCGACGCGGCCTCGGCGGTGCGCTTCACGCCGTAGAGGGCGTCACCGGGCAGCGCGTCGCGGGCCAGCAGCAGGCTCATCCCGGTCAGCGAGCCGATGAGCGCGAGCACGGCCACCGCGGCGACCGCGAACCGGCCACGGGCCCCGGACACCGCTCGCGCCGGCTCCCGAGCGGGCCGGCCGGATCTGTCCGACCGGTTGTTGGGACCGCGCGGCCCCCGACGTGTCCGCGCGGCTCGCCCGGCCGCGGTCGGCCGCGTCCGGGACGTCGTGGTCGTGGCGGTGCCCTCGCCGGAACCGGCCTCGTCGCCGGCCGGAGGGAGGGCGGCGAGGATCCGCTCCCGGATGCGCTCGCGCTCCGCGACCGTCGGTGCGGTCAGCGGTTCGAGCCGCGCCAGTGCCGACACGACGGTGCGGTCGTGCCGGGTGCCTGGACGATTCGGTCCGCTGTCCACATCGTGCTCCGTGTTGTTCCTGGTAACCGAATCCAGGATCTCGTCTAGTGAACGAGCCGAGGGGGGCCGGGATACGGCTCGTTACGGCGATTTTCCCCTATCTAGCGAAGCTCCGGCGGCAGCAGCTGGGCGAGCCTGCGCACCGCCCGGTGCTGCAGCGCCTTCACCGCCCCCTCGTTGCGTGCCATCACCTTCGCCGTCTCCGCCACCGACAGCCCCTGCAGGAACCTCAGGACGATGCATTCGCGCTGGTCGTCGCCGAGCTGGCCGACGCAGTCCAGCAGCGCGGAGCGGGTCACCTTGGACAGCACCTGCTGCTCGGGCCCCGACTCCACCCGCCGCGTGTCGTCGACCTCGGCGGTGGCCACCTCGAGCCGGAACCGGCTGGACTTCACGTGGTCCAGCACCAGGTTGCGGGCGATCGTGACGAACCAGGCCCCGACGTCGCGTCCCTGGTAGCTGACCGACTCGATCCGCCGCAGCGCCCGCAGGAACGTCTCGCTGGTGACGTCCTCGGCCAGCTCCCGGTCGCCGACCCGGAACAGCACGTACCGGAACACCACGTCCACGTACCGGTCGTAGAGCTCGGCGAAGGCCGACCGGTCCCCGTCCTGGGCGGCGTGCACCAGGTCCCACGACGAGCCCGGCTCTCCGGGCGCGCCGGGTGCGGGCGGCGTTGCCCCCGATGCGTCCCGCTGAGCTGGGCGCACGGACGGCATGGGTCTCTCCCTCGTGAGTTCCCGGTCGGCCGCACCGCCGGCCGGAGACCTGAGCAGCATACGTGTTGTTACTTCGTAGTAGGTACTGGATCTCCGTGGAGACTCGTCGGGTCGTCAACCATGACGCAAGTGAGTCGTGCCACACTGCGGGAACGTTGCGTGATCGAGGTATCGATTGGCCACAACTGTCCGGTCACGGTTGACGAGAGTGAGGTTGCCATGGTCGACGCTCGGACCGGCAATGTGGCCGATCTGGTCGCCGAGGCCGCCGCACGCGCGCCGGGGCACCGGGCGCTCGTCGACCATGCCAGTGGCCGCGCGCTGACCTGGCGGCAGGTCGACACCGCGGTCGACGCCTTCGCCGCGACCCTGTTGCAGGCGGGCCTGGTCCCCGGTGACCGGGTCGCGATCGTGCTGCCGACCAGCCCCGAGTTCGCGGTGGCGCTGTTCGCCGTGCTGCGCGCGGGCGGCATCGCGGTACCGGCCGGGCTGCACTCGCCGCCCGCGGAGCTGCGCCGGATCCTCGACGACAGCGGCGCGGCCGTGCTGGTGGGGGAGTCCGTCGCGGGCGTCGAGACCGTGCTTTCCGCGCCGGACCTGGACGCGACCGCCGAGGTCAGGCTGACCGCGGACGGCCCGCGCGGCGGCGAGGACGTCGCGGTGCTCTGCTACACCTCGGGCACCGCGGGCGTGCCGCGCGGGGTGATGCTGTCCCACCGCGCGCTGCTGTCCAACGTCGAGCAGTGCGCCGCGCTCAAGCCCGCCCCCGTGACCGCGACCGACCGGGTGCTGCTGGTGGTCCCGCTGTTCCACGCCTACGGCCTGGGCCCGGGCCTGCTGCAGGTCACCGCCGCCGGCGCGACGGCCGTGCTCATGGAGACCTTCGGCGTCGACCGGGCGCTCGCCGCGTGCGCCGAGCACCGGGTGACCGCGCTGGTCGGCGTGCCCGCGATGTACCAGGCGCTGGCCGCCGTACCGGCCGAGACGCTCGCCGGGGCGCTGGCCACGGTGCGGTTGCTGACCTCGGGCGCGGCACCGCTGCCCCCGGCGGTGCTCACCGCGATCAAGCAGGCCACCGGGCTGTCGGTGTTCGAGGGCTACGGCCTGACCGAGACCGGCCCGGTGCTGACCTCGACGCTGGTCGGCGGCTACGCGAAGCCGGGCTCGGTGGGCCGCCCGCTGCCCGGGGTGGAGCTCGCCCTGGTCGACTCGGACGGCCGGCCGGTCGGCGCCGCGCCCGACCCGGACGAGCCGGGCTGGCTCGACGACGGCGACGACGGCGGCGCGGCCTCGGAGACCGGCCGGGTCGCCGCCCGCGGCCCGAACCTGTTCAGCGGCTACTGGCCGGACGGCGCGCACGGCCCGGACGAGGACGGCTGGTTCCGCACCGGTGACGTCGGCTACCTCGACGCCGACGGTGACCTGCGGCTGGTCGACCGGGCGGGCGACCTGATCATCGTGAACGGCTTCAACGTCTACCCCAACGAGGTCGAGCGGGTCCTCGACGAGCTGGACGGGGTGCGCGAGTCGGCCGCGGTCGGCGTGCCCGACGAGCGGACCGGCGAGCTCGTCAAGGCCGTCGTCGTGCCGGCGCCGGGCGCGACGCTGACCGAGGACGACGTCCGCGAGCACTGCGCGCGGCGGCTGGCCCGGTTCAAGGTGCCGCGCGTTGTCGAGTTCGTCGACGAGCTGCCCTACTCGGTGACCGGCAAGGTCCGCCGGGCGAGCCTGCGCGGGTAACCTCGTCGCGGTGACGGTGACCGTGATGTCGAGGCAGGGCTGCCACAACTGCGAGGTGGCCGAGGCCGACGTGGCGCGGATCTGCGCGGACCTGGGCGTGGAGTGGGCGGTCGAGGACGTCGACACCGACCCCGGATGGCGCGCCGAGTACGGCGACCGGGTCCCGGTGATCCTCGTCGACGGCGTGGAGCACGGCTACTGGAAGGTCGAGGAGGACCGCCTCCGCGCGGCGCTCCAGCAGCGGTAATCCATCCGTAAGGCCGTTTCGGTTGTATCGCGGGCCTCGCCGCGCCGACGCTGGAGACGTGCAACTCGACACCCGTGCGCGCACGCCCGGCGAGGCGTCCCCCGCGCCCCTGAGCAGGGGCCGCGCGGTGGCGGTCGCGCTGCTGTCGCTGCTCGTCGCGCTGGCCGCCGGGCACCTCGTCGCCGGGTTCGTCGGCCCGGCCGCCTCGCCGTACGTCGCGGTCGGCAACTGGGTGCGCGACCTCTCGCCGCACCCGGTCACCGAGTGGGCCAAGGACACGTTCGGCACCGCGGACAAGACGGTCCTGTTCCTCGGCGTCGCGGCGGTCATCCTCGGCTGCGTGGTCGTCGCGGGCCTGGTCTCGCGGCGCAGGGCCTGGCCGGGGCAGGCGGTCGCCGCCGGGCTCGGCGTCATCGGGTTCGTCGCCGTGCTCACCCGCCCCGACCTCGGCCAGCTCGCCGTCCTCGCGCCCGCCGCGAGCGTGCTCCTCGGCGTCCTCGGGTTCGGCTGGCTGCACAGGCAGGCGGTGCGGACCGACACGCGGACCGACGACGACCGCCGCCGGTTCATGCGCATCTCCGCGGGTGCCGTGGTCGGGGCCGGCGTGCTCGGCCTCGGCGGCGAGCTGCTCGCCTCCCGGGTCGACGTCGAGCAGTCCCGCCGGCAGGTCGGCCGGCTGCGCGTCGCCGAGCCCGCCCCCCGGCTCCCGGCCGACGCGGACTTCCCCGGCACCAGCAGCTTCATCACCAGCAACCAGGACTTCTACCGGATCGACACCGCCCTCACCGTCCCGCGGATGACCGCGGACGGCTGGCACCTGACCGTGCACGGCATGGTCGACCGCGAGCTGAGGCTCGGCTACGACGACATCCGCGACCGCGACCTGGTCGAGCGGCCGATCACCATGGCGTGCGTGTCCAACGACGTCGGCGGCTCGCTGGTGTCCACCGCCAACTTCATCGGCGTCCCGCTGCGCGACATCCTCGCCGAGGCCGGCGTGCGCTCCGGCGCCGACCAGCTGCTGTCCACCAGCGTCGACGGGTTCACCGCCGGCAGCCCGGTCGACGTGGTCATGGACCCGGACCGCGGCGCGCTGCTGGCCATCGGCATGAACGGCGAGCCGCTGCCGCAGGAGCACGGCTTCCCCGCCCGCCTGGTCGTGCCCGGGCTGTACGGCTACGTCTCGGCCACCAAGTGGCTCACCAAGCTGGAGCTCACGACGTTCGCGGCCCGCCAGGGCTACTGGATCCCGCGCGGCTGGTCGGCGCTCGGGCCGATCAAGACCGAGTCGCGCATCGACAGCCCCGGCGACGGGGCGACCGTCGGCACCCGGTTCACCGTGGCCGGCGTGGCCTGGGCGCCGTCGGTCGGCATCGAGAAGGTGGAGGTCGGCGCGGACGGGCGGTGGCAGACCGCGCGGCTGGGCGCGGACGTGGACCGCAACACCTGGCGGATGTGGCGGGCCGACCTCGAGCTGCCGCCCGGCGAGCACCGGATCGCGGTCCGCGCGACCGGCCGCGACGGCACGACGCAGACCGAGACCTACGCCCCGCCCGCGCCGAACGGGGCGACCGGCTGGCACACGATCTCGGTCACCACCAGATAGCGCACGACCCCTCAAGAACGGCGCGACCGCGCCGTAGTACACATGGTGTGGACCCCGCCGATCCGGCCCTGGCGTGCGACTTTGTGCCTGCGTTCACAAGCGGCTACCGTTATCCGCATCCCAGGGGCGTAACTGTCAAGGAGTATCAGCGTGGCGCAGCGTGGCCAGTCCGACGCAGCCGGTAGATCACCACGGGCGCCCAGCCGCGACATCGCCGAGAACGCGACCGAGATCACCACGCCCATGCCGGCGATCGGCGGCAACGGCCTGCGGGACCGCGCCCGGGCCATCCCCGAGGCCGCCGTCGCGCGGCTCGCGGTCTACCTCCGGGTCCTGTCCGGCATGCGCGAGCAGGGCGTCGGCAGCGTGTCCAGCGAGGAGCTGTCCGCCGCGGCCGGGGTCAACTCGGCGAAGCTGCGCAAGGACCTGTCCTACATCGGCTCCTACGGCACCCGGGGCGTCGGCTACGAGGTCGAGGTGCTGATCGACCAGATCGAGCGGGTGCTCGGGCTCACCCGCGAGCAGAGCGTGGCCGTGGTCGGAATCGGTAACCTCGGACATGCGCTCGCCAACTACGGCGGCTTTCCAGGCAGAGGGTTCCCGGTGACCGCGTTGTTCGATGTCGACCCCGACCTGATGGGCGTGCCCGTCGGGGGGATCCCGGTCGACCACATCGACGACATCCCCACCGTGTGCGCGGCCCGGGAGATCACCATCGGCGTGATCGCCACCCCGCCGGCGTCCGCGCAGGCCGTCTGCGACCGGCTGGTGCAGGCCGGCGTCGAGTGCATCCTGAACTTCGCCCCGGTCGTGCTCCAGGTTCCGGAGACGGTCGAGGTGCGCAAGGTCGACCTCGCGGTCGAGCTGCAGATCCTGTCCTTCCACGTGGCCCGCCGCGCCGACCACGCGCCGGCCGCGGACGCCACGCCCGCACCCCGGGTGAACGGGGTGGCCCGCGGCGGGGTGGTGATGCCGCAATGAGCGAGCCTGCGAGCGAATCGATGTCACAGGGCGACCGCGAGCGGCAGCACCGGGCCTGCGAGGTGGGGTCGTGAGTGTCATCGTGGTCGGGCTGTCGCACCGGTCGGCCGACCTGCGCGTCCTGGAGCGGGCCACGGTGCCCGCCGGCGAGGTCGGCAAGGTCCTCGACGAGCTGGTGCGCTGCGACAACGTCGTCGAGTCGACGCTGGTGACCACCTGCAACCGGGTCGAGGTCTACGCGGTCGTGCAGGCCTTCCACGGCGGGCTCGCGGACATCGTGAACGTGCTGGGCCGCCACTCCGGGCTGGACTCCGGCGAGCTCTACGAGCACCTCTACGTGCACTACGCGGAGGCCGCTGTCGGGCACCTGTTCTCCGTCACCGCCGGGCTCGACTCGATGGTGGTCGGCGAGTCCCAGATCCTGGGCCAGGTCCGCTCCGCCTACGGGTCCGCCCGCGAGGCCGGCACCGTGGGCCGCACGCTGCACGAGCTGATCCAGCGCGCGCTGCGGGTCGGCAAGCGGGTGCACACCGAGACCGACCTGTCGCGCGCCGGCGGTTCGGTCGTCTCCGAGGCGCTCGCCGACGCCGACGCGCGGCTCGGCGGGCTCGCCGGGAAGCGGGCGCTGCTGGTCGGCGCCGGCTCGATGGGCTCGCTGTCCGCGGCCGCGCTGCGCCGCGCGGGCATCGGCGAGGTCGTCGTCGCCAACCGGACCCCGGGGCCCGGCGCCCGGCTGGCCGGCCTGCTCGCCGACCAGGGCGTCGCGGCCCGCGCCACCGGGCTGGACGAGCTGGCCGCCGAGATCGCCGCCGCCGACCTCGTGGTCTCCTGCACCGGCGCCACCGGCACGGTGATCGCCGCCGGCGACGTGGCGCCGCGCACCGGCCCGCTGGTGATCTGCGACCTCGGCCTGCCGCGGGACGTGGCCGCCGGCGTCGCCGCCCACCCGGGCGTCACGATCATCGACCTGGAGTCCCTGCAGCGCCGCCTCGCCGAGTCGCCGAGCGGGCTGGACACCCGGCGCGCCACCGGCATCGTCGCCGACGAGGTGCGCGCCTACCTCGCCACCCAGCGCTCGGCCGAGGTGACCCCCACGGTCACCGCGCTGCGCCGCCGGGCCGCCGAGGTCGTCGACGCCGAGCTGCTGCGGCTGGACTCCCGGCTGCCCGAGGTCGACGGCCGGGTGCGCGACGAGGTCGCGCAGACCGTCCGCCGCGTCGTGGACAAGCTGCTGCACACCCCGACCGTGCGCGTCAAGGAGCTGGCCTCCGGGCCGGGCGGCGCGGAGTACGCCGAGGCGCTGCGCGAGCTGTTCCAGCTCGACCCGGGCGTGCCCACGGTCATCACGCGGAACGCCGCGACGCTGGACGGTGAGGGTTCGTGAGTCGTGCCATCCGGATCGGCACCCGGGGCAGCGCCCTCGCGCTGGCGCAGACGGGGACCGTCGCCGAACGGCTCGAGCAGGCGGGCGCGAAGGTGGAGCTGGTCACCGTCGTCACGCCGGGCGACCGCTCGTCCGCGCCGATCGCCGAGATCGGCGTCGGCGTGTTCACCTCGGCGCTGCGCGACGCGCTCGCCGACGGCACGGTGGACGTCGCCGTGCACTCCTACAAGGACCTGCCGACCAAGCCCGACCCGAGGCTGTCGCTCGCCGCGGTACCGCCGCGCGCCGACCCCCGGGACGCGCTGGTGGCGAGGAACGGCCTGACGCTCGGTGAGCTGCCGGCCGGATCCCGGATCGGCACCGGCTCGCCCCGGCGGGCCGCGCAGATCCAGGCGCTCGGCCTGGGGCTGCGGATCGTGCCGATCCGCGGCAACGTGGACACCCGGATCCGCAAGGTCGCCGACGGCGAGGTCGATGCCGTCGTGCTGGCCAGGGCGGGGCTCGCCAGGTTGGGCAGGCTGGGCGAGATCACCGAGGTGCTGGACCCGATCCAGGTGCTGCCGGCGCCGGCGCAGGGGGCGCTGGCGGTGGAGTGCCGGGTCGACGACATGGACACCGAGCACCTGCTCCAGTCCACTGTGGATGATGAAGCCACCCGGCTCGCGGTGGCCGCCGAGCGCGCCATGCTGGCCGCGCTGGAGGCCGGCTGCAACGCTCCGGTTGGCGCGCTGGCCGACGTGGTCGAGGACCTCGACAGCGAGGACCGGGTGGTACACCGCCTGTCCCTGCGCGGGGTCGCGGCCGCGAACTGGACCGCCGGCGGCGAGCTCGAGGGTTCCGCCGTCGGCCTGCTGCGGGCGTCGGCCACCGGGGACATGACCGAAGGGGAGCAGCTGGGGCGCGCATTGGCCGCCGAGCTGCTCGAGCTCGGAGCCGGTGTGCTGTCCGGCCCCGAGTCCTGATTCCGACAGACAGTGCTTGTGAAAGAGGCGGCCGACATGACCACCCGTACCCGCAAGAGCTCCGGGCGCATCGCGTTCGTGGGCTCCGGGCCCGGCGACGCCGGGCTCCTCACCATCCGGGCCAGGGAGCTGCTCGCCCGGGCCGAGCTCGTGGTGACCGACCCCGACGTGCCGCCCGGCGTGCTCGAGCAGGCCGCCGCCGACGCCGAGGTCCGGCCCGCGGTCGGCGACCCGTCCGACGTGGCGAAGGACCTGGTCGGCGAGGCCAAGGCGGGCCGCACCGTGATCCGCCTGGTCTCCGGCGACCCGCTCACCCACTCCGCGCTGGTCGCCGAGGCGCAGGCGGTGGCCCGCACCAGCGCCGTGTTCGACGTGGTGCCCGGGGTGTCCGCGGCCACCGCGGTGCCCTCCTACGCCGGCATCGCGCTCGGCGCCACGCACACCGAGGTCGACGTCCGCGGCGAGGTGGACTGGGCGGGCCTCGCGGCCACCCCGGGCCCGCTCGTGCTGCTGGCGAGCTCGAGCCACCTGGCCGAGGCGGCGTCCGCGCTGGTCGAGCACGGCCTGGCCGCGCAGACCCCGGTCGCGGTCACCGCGGACGGCACCGGCTCCGGGCAGCGCACGCTCGACACCACGCTCGCCTCGCTGGCCGCCGACGCCGGCGAGATCGCCGGCAACCTGGTGGTCACCGTCGGCCAGGCGGTCGCCGGCCGGACGAAGCTGTCCTGGTGGGAGTCCCGCGCGCTGTACGGCTGGCGGGTGCTCGTGCCGCGGACCAAGGACCAGGCGGGCGAGATGAGCGAGCGGCTGCGGCTGCACGGCGCCATCCCGTCGGAGGTGCCGACGATCTCCGTCGAGCCGCCGCGCAGCCCCGCGCAGATGGAGCGCTCGGTCAAGGGCCTGGTGGACGGCCGCTACCAGTGGCTGGTGTTCACCTCGACCAACGCGGTGCGCGCGGTGTGGGAGAAGTTCGCCGAGTTCGGCCTGGACGCCCGCGCGTTCTCCGGCGTGAAGATCGCCTGCGTCGGGGAGGCCACCGCGGAGAAGGTGCGCGGCTTCGGCATCATCCCCGAGCTGGTGCCCAGCGGCGAGCAGTCGAGCGAGGGGCTGCTGGAGGAGTTCCCGCCCTACGACGACGTGCTCGACCCGGTCGACCGGGTGCTGCTGCCGCGGGCCGACATCGCCACCGAGACGCTCGCCGCCGGCCTGCGCGACCGCGGCTGGGAGATCGACGACGTGACCGCGTACCGCACGGTGCGTGCCGCGCCACCGCCCGCCGAGACCCGCGAGATGATCAAGACCGGTGGCTTCGACGCGGTGTGCTTCACCTCGTCGTCCACCGTGCGGAACCTGGTCGGCATCGCCGGCAAGCCGCACACGCGCACCCTCGTCGCCTGCATCGGCCCGAAGACCGCGGAGACCGCGCGGGAGTTCGGCCTGCGGGTGGACGTCCAGCCGGAGCACCCCCAGGTGTCGACGCTGGTCGACGCGCTCGCCGAGCACGCCGCCCGGCTCCGTGCCGAGGGAGCGCTCCCGCCGCCCCGCAAGACGAAGCGGGCCCGCCGCTAGTCGTTCAGGAGTCGTCATGTTCCCCAGCCACCGACCGCGCCGGCTGCGTACCACGGCCGCCATGCGCGGGCTGGTCGGCGAGACCACCGTCCGCCCGAACCAGCTCGTGCTGCCCATGTTCGTCAAGGAGGGCGCGACCGAGCCGGTGCCGATCGCGACGATGCCCGGCGTCGTCCAGCACACCCGGGACAGCCTGCGCAAGGCCGCCGTCGAGGCGGTGCAGGCGGGTGTCGGCGGGCTGATGCTGTTCGGCGTCCCGGCGACCCGCGACGCCGAGGGCTCCGGCGGGATCGACCCGAACGGCGTGCTCAACGTAGCGCTGCGCGACCTGCGCGCCGAGCTCGGCGACGAGACGGTGCTCATGTCCGACCTGTGCCTGGACGAGTTCACCGACCACGGCCACTGCGGCCTGCTCGCCGCCGACGGCGGCGTCGACAACGACGCGACGCTGCGGGTGTACGGCGACATGGCCGTCGCGCAGGCCGAGGCGGGCGCGCACCTGCTCGGTCCGAGCGGGATGATGGACGGCCAGGTCGGCGCGATCCGCGAGGCGCTGGACCGCGCGGGCCACCAGGGCACCGGGATCCTCGCCTACTCGGCGAAGTACTCCTCGGCGTTCTACGGCCCGTTCCGCGACGCGGTCGAGTCCCAGCTCACCGGCGACCGCAGGACCTACCAGCAGGACCCGGGCAACGTCCGGGAGGCGCTGCGCGAGGTGCGGCTGGACCTCGACGAGGGCGCCGACCTGGTGATGGTCAAGCCGGCCATGCTCTACCTCGACGTGATCCGCGCGGTGTCCGAGCTCAGCGACGTGCCGGTCGCGGCGTACCAGATCTCCGGCGAGTACGCGATGATCGAGTCCGCGGCGGCCGCGGGCTGGCTGGACCGGCGCACCGCGGTCCTCGAGACGCTCACCGCGATCCGCCGGGCCGGCGCCGAGGTCGTCCTCACCTACTGGGCCGTCGAGGCCGCCGGGTGGTTGCGCTAACGTGCCGCCCGTGAAGCCAGGCAATTCGGACGGTAACGAGCGACACGACCAGCGGCCCGACACTTCCGGGAACGGCGAGGCCACCGAGCCGGCGACGGTCGAGCCGCCCGCGCCCGCGATGGCGGACCTGGAGAAGGCCCCACCGGCTCCCGAGGAGGAGCCGGTGATGCCGACCGCCCGCGAGGCGGCCCGCGACCGCGACGACATGGAGCGCCCGACGGTCCTGCGCGTCGCGTTCTACCTCGCGCTCGCCTCCGCGGTGATCGGCGCGGTCAGCGGCATCTACCTCATCCTGCACAAGGCGGACCTGGTCAGCAGCGCGCAGTCGGCCGACGCCCCGCAGAAGCTGACCGCCGACGAGGCCGAGCGCGCGGTCACCTCGCTGCTGTGGCTGTACATGGTCGTCGTCGTGGCGCTCGGGGTGTTCCTGACCCTGTTCGCCTACAAGGCGCAGGACGGCGTGCGGCGGGCCAGGATGATGGCGCTGATCGTCACGGTCATCCTGCTGCTGTTCTACTTCTACTTCGCCCCGACGCTGTTCGGTCAGCTCAGCGGGCTGTTCGCGGCCGTCACGATCGCGCTGATGTACCTGCCGTCCACGCGCGCGTACTTCGGCCCCCGGCAGACCGTCAGGTGACCGACGAGCCCGGCGAGCCGGTGCTCTTCACCGAGCACGGCTCGTCGTGGTGGCCGCTGCTGTGGGGCCCGCTGTTCGCCGCGGCCGGCATCCTCCTCGAGGTGACCACCGGGCCGGTGCACTGGCTCGCGTGGTTCGTCGTCGGCGGCGGGCTGTTCGGCGGCGCGGTGGTGTGGGTCTCCGCGCGGCGCAAGGTGTACCTGGTGCGGCTGACCACCGGTTCGCTCACCCAGGGCCGCGAGCGGCTGGCGGTCGGGCGGATCGCCGCGGTGACCGACGTCGGCGCGCCGGCCGGGGTGCGGGTTCTCGGTGGCGGGTGGGCGATCCCGCGCAAGACGACCGCGGTTCCGGTGCGGCTGGACGACGACACCGTGGCGCTCGCGTGGGCGCGCGACGACGAGGGACTGCGGGAGGCGTTGCGCCGCCTCGTCGAGCCCGAGGCCGGTCATGTTGAATGAGGACGTGTCGAATCCCGGTGGTGGCGCCTCTGACGGCTTCCAGCCCGAGCCGATGCGGCCGATCTCCGACGGCGCCGGCCCGGAGATCCCGCGACCGAAGGCGATCGACTCCGCGTTCCAGGCGAGCCTCGCCAGCACGGCGATCGCCAGCGTGGCCACGGTCGTCACGGTGCTGCTGGACCGCGAGTGGCTCGAACGGTTCGCCCGCCAGGTCCTCACCGACGCCGGCCGTCCGGTCACCGACGCCGACCTGTCGACCGGGATCGCCGTCGCGCGCGGGTCGCTCGGGTTCGGCGTGCTGCTGTTCGCGGCGCTGTTCGTGCTGTTCGCGGTGAAGATGCGCGCGGGCCGGGGCTGGGCCCGGGGCGTGCTCACCGTGTTCGCGGTCGTCGGCGCGCTGAACTTCCTGACCGCCGTGGCCAGCACCGGCGCGGCGCTCGAACTGATGTGGAGCCTCGCCGACGTGGCGTTCTCCATCACCGCGGTGATCTACATGTTCCGCCCGGAGTCGACGAAGTACTTCGCCGAGCACCGCAAGCGCCGCCTCGCCCGGCGCGGCGGGCGAGGCGGTCCATGAGAGGCTTGCTGTCGTGACAGCACCGCAGGCCGCCGAGGAACTGGCCGCGCTCCCGCCGACCGAGCCGCCGCGGTTGCACCGCCCGGTGCGGGCGGTGGTGGCGCTCGTCGAGCTGCTCGCGGCCGGTGCGGCGGTGTGGGGAGCGTTCTGGGCGTGGCCGCACGGTTTCGCGACGATCACCACGGTGCTCTCCGACGGCACCGCCCTGGACTCGCAGCGGACCTACGGCAACTGGCTGGCGGCCGCGATCGGGTTCGGCACGCTCGCCGCGCTGCTCGTGGTCGACGCGGTGCGGCAGGTCCTGCTCGCGGTGCGGGCGCGGCCGAAGCGGGTGAAGCGATCTTCGAAGGTGGCACGTGACGACTGAGGTGGAGGCGGCCCGGCGGTCCGCCGCACTGTTCGAGCGGGCGCGGGCGGTCACTCCCGGTGGGGTGAACTCGCCCGTGCGCGCGTTCCAGGCGGTCGGCGGCACCCCGCGGTTCATGGTCCGCGGGGACGGCCCGTACCTGTGGGACGCCGACGGCGGCAGGTACGTCGACCTGGTGGCCTCGTGGGGACCGATGATCCTCGGCCACGCGCATCCCGCGGTGGTCGACGCGGTGCGCACGGCGGCCTCGTCGGGCCTGTCGTTCGGCACGCCGACCGAGGGCGAGGTCCTCCTCGCGGAGGAGATCGTCGAGCGGGTCGGCCCGGTCGCCGCCGTGCGGCTGGTGAACTCGGGCACCGAGGCGACGATGAGCGCGATCCGGCTCGCCCGCGGCTTCACCGGGCGGCGCAAGGTCGTCAAGTTCGCCGGCTGCTACCACGGGCACGTGGACGCACTGCTCGCCGACGCCGGCTCCGGTGTGGCAACGCTCGGCCTGCCGACCACGCCCGGCGTCACCGGCGCCACCGCCGCGGACACGGTCGTGCTGCCCTACAACGACCTGGCGGCGGTCCGGGCGGCGTTCGCCGAGCACGGCCCGGACGTCGCCGCGGTGATCACCGAGGCGGCGGCGGGCAACATGGGCGCGATCCCGCCCGAGCCCGGCTTCAACGAGGGGCTGCGCGAGCTGTGCACCGAGCACGGCGCGCTGCTGGTCATGGACGAGGTGATGACCGGCTTCCGGGTCTCCGCCGCGGGCTGGTACGGCCTGGACGCGGTGGCGGGCGACCTCTACACGTTCGGCAAGGTCATGTCCGGCGGGCTGCCCGCGGCCGCGTTCGGCGGCCGGGCCGACGTGATGGCCGCGCTGGCCCCGGCCGGGCCGGTCTACCAGGCGGGCACGCTGTCCGGGAACCCGGTGGCGGTGGCCGCCGGCCTCGCGTCCCTGCGCGCCGCGACCCCCGCGGTGTACACGGCGCTGAACGCGAACGCGACGCGGCTCGGCGCGCTGATCGGCACCGCGCTGTCCGGGGCCGGTGTGGCGCACCGGGTGCAGTTCGCCGGCAACCTGGTGTCGGTGTTCTTCACCGACGAGCCGGTGCGCGACTACCCGGCGGCGAAGGCCGCGCAGACCTGGCGCTTCCCCGCGTTCTTCCACGCCCTGCTGGCGCGCGGGGTCTACCCGCCGCCGAGCGCGTTCGAGGCGTGGTTCGTCAACGCGGCGATGGACGACGCGGCGTTCGACGTGATCGCCTCGGCCCTGCCGGCCGCCGCCGCGGCCGCGGCGGAGGCGACGCCGTGACCGCGCACACGGTCGTGCACCTGGTGCGGCACGGGGAGGTGGAGAACCCGACCGGCGTGCTGTACGGCAGGCTGCCCGGGTTCGGCCTGTCCGAGCTGGGCAAGCGGCAGGCACTGGTGGTCGCCGAACACCTGGCGGGCAACGACATCGGCTACGTGGTGGCCTCGCCGCTGGAGCGCGCGCAGCAGACCGCCGCGCCGATCACCGACTCGCACCGGCTCACCCTGGACACCGACGAGCAGCTGATCGAGGCGGACAACGTGTTCGAGGGCATGCGGGTGGCCGTCGGCGACGGAGCGCTGCGCTCGCCGCGGTACTGGCCGCGGCTGCGCAACCCGTTCCTGCCGTCGTGGGGCGAGCCGTACGTGCAGATCGCGCGGCGGATGCTGGCGGCGGTGTACCGGGCGCGGGCGCGCGCGGAAGGGCACGAGGCGGTGTGCGTGTCGCACCAGCTGCCGATCTGGACGCTGCGCCGGTTCCTGGAGGGCCGCCGGCTCTGGCACGACCCGCGGCGGCGCCAGTGCTCGCTCGCGTCGCTGACCAGCCTGGTGTTCACCGGCGAGCGCCTGGTCGCGATCCGGTACACCGAGCCGGCGGGCGCGTCGAGCCCGAAGGTGACCGGCGCATGAGGGTCCTCGCGCTGGTGGTGCTGCTGGTGCTCGCGGGGTGCTCGACCGGCACCGACGCGGTGGAGCGCGGCACGGAGTTCCAGTTCGTGTCCCCGGGCGGGAAGACGGAGATCTTCTACGACGGCGGGGACCGCCAGCCCGCCCCGCCGACGTCGGGTGAGGACCTGATGTCGGAGGGCTCCGACATCGCGCTGTCGGACTTCCGCGGCGACGTCGTGGTGCTGAACCTGTGGGGCGCGTGGTGCCCGCCGTGCCGGGTCGAGGCGCCGGAGCTGCAGAAGGTCTACGAACGGACGAAGTCCGACGGCGTCGAGGTGCTGGGCATCGACGTCCGCGACGAGAACCGCACCGCGCCGCAGGACTTCATGCGCGACACGGGCCTGACCTACCCGTCGATCTACGACCCGCCCGGCCGCTCGCTGCTGGCCTGGAAGGGCTACCCCCGGTCGGTGGTGCCGTCGACCATCGTGCTGGACAAGCGGCACCGGGTGGCCGCGGTGTTCCTGCGCGACCTGCTGGCGAGCGACCTGCTCCCGGTGGTCGACCGCCTGCTCGCGGAGAAGTGACGCAGTTGCGCCCGCCACGTCGGCGGGGAGGCGCCGACGCCGCGGGCGGGCGCGGTGCTTAGTCTGAGGCCGTGGATCCGACCGCCCTCGCCGTCGACGGACCGCTGCTGGTGGCCAGCGGGGTGGCGTTGCTGGCCGGGGTGATCTCCTTCGCCTCCCCGTGCGTGGTGCCGCTGGTGCCGGGCTACCTCGCCTACCTCGCCGCGCTCGTCGGCGCGGACGCCCCGCCGGTCAAGGTCGCCGCGGGCGGACCGGCCGCGCGGGACGAGCAGGAGCCGGCCCCGGCGGGCCGCTGGCGGGTCGTGGGCGCGGTCGGCCTGTTCGTCCTCGGGTTCACCCTCGTCTTCGCGGCCACCGTGGGCAGCCTGGTCTGGCTCGCCGACGCCCTGCTGGTCAACGAGGACCTGCTGCAGCGCATCGGCGGGGTCGTCACCATCGCCATGGCCCTGGTCTTCGTCGGCCTCGTGCCGGGCCTGCAGCGCGACGTCCGCATCCACCGCGTGCCGCGCATCGGCCTGGCCGGCGCGCCCGTCCTCGGCGCGATCTTCGGGCTCGGCTGGACGCCCTGCCTCGGCCCGACGCTGTCCGGCGTGATGATCGTCGCGAGCAGCACCGGCGGGACCGCGGCCCGGGGGTTCCTGCTCGTCGGTGTCTACTGCCTCGGGCTCGGCGTGCCGTTCCTGCTCATCGCGCTCGGCGCCCGCTGGACGGTCCGCACGTCCGGCTGGCTGCGCCGGCACAGCCGCACCATCCAGCTCGTCGGCGGCGGCCTCCTGTTCGTCGTCGGCGTGCTCCTGGTCACCGGCCTCTGGGGTGAGCTCACCTCCTGGCTGCGGGACACCGTCGTCACCGACACGGTGCTTCCCCTATGAGGTGGCCGGTGGTCGCGTTCCTGCGCAACACCTGGCGCGGCCTCACCTCCATGCGCACCGCCCTGGTGCTGCTGTTCCTGCTCGCCCTCGCCGCGCTGCCCGGCGCCCTGCTCCCGCAGCGCAGCCTCAACTCGGGCAAGGTCGACGAGTTCATCGCGAGCAACGGCTGGTGGGGCCGCCTGCTGGCCCGCCTGGAGTTCTTCGACGTCTACGGCAGCGTCTGGTTCTCCGCGGTCTACCTGCTGCTGTTCGTCTCCCTCGTCGGCTGCCTCACCCCGCGCACCCTCGAGTACGCGCGGTCGCTGCGCGCGAGGCCCGTGCTCACCCCGCGCAACCTCGCCCGCCTGCCCCACCACGGCGAGGGCGAGACCACGCTCGGCCCGGCCGAGGTGATGGCGAGGGCCCGGGGCCGCCTGTCCGGCTGGCGGCTGGCCGAACGCGAGGAGGACGGCGGCGCCCGCAGCATCAGCGCCGAGCGCGGCTACCTGCGCGAGACCGGCAACCTCGTCTTCCACTTCGCCATGCTCGGCCTGATCGTCGCCCTCGCGCTGGGCAAGATGTTCAGCTACGAGGGCCAGGTCGTGGTGCTCGCGGACGGTTCGGAGTTCTGCAACTCCGGCACGTTCGCCTACGACTCGTTCACCCCGGGCCTGCGCGTCGACGGCACCGACCTCGACCAGTTCTGCGTCAAGGTCGACGACTTCACCGCGCGCTACCTGCCGACCGGCCAGTCGGACTACTTCCGCGCCGACATCCGCTACCAGGCAGGCGAGGACCTCTCGACCGGCACCTGGCGGCACTACCCGCTGGAGGTCAACCACCCGCTGCGCGTCGTGGGCGACCGGGTGTACCTGCTCGGCAACGGCTACGCGCCGACGTTCACGGTCACCTTCCCCAACGGCGAGAAGCGCACCGGCACCATCCAGTGGCGCACCGTGGACAACAACACCTACCTGTCCGAGGGCGCCACCAAGTTCGACCCGCCCGGCGTCACCGACCCGGCGGAGCGGCGCAAGAAGCAGCTGGCGATCACCGGCCTGTTCGCGCCGACCGCGGTCTTCGACGGCTCGCTGCTCACCTCCGGCTACCCGGACCTGCGCGACCCGGCCGTGGCGGTGGACGTGCTGCGCGGCGACCTCGGCAACTCCTCCGGCCGCGGCCAGTCCATCTACTCCGTCGACCAGTCCATGGTGGACAGTGGCCGGCTCGAGCGGGTGGCGCGGGAGAACCTGCGCCCCGGCCAGGAGACCCGGCTCGACGACGGCACCGTGATCCGCTTCGACGGCGTGCAGCGCTGGGTGTACCTGCAGGTCTCGCACGACCCGGCGCAGGTGTGGGTGCTCGGCTTCGCGATCCTGCTGGTGCTGGGCCTGGGCACCTCGCTGGTGGTCAAGCGCCGCAGGCTGTGGGTGCGTGCCGTTCCCGCGACCGGGCCGGTCGACGAGGACGGTGGCGGCGGCCGTACGGTTGTCGTGCTCGGCGGCCTGGCGCGCACCGACCAGGCCGGCTACGGCGAGGAGTTCCGGCGGTTCGCGGACGAGCTGCTGGCCGAGCTGGCACCGGAGGGCGCGGTCAGGGAAGGCGCCACCAGCGTCTGATGGTTCGCTCGCAAGCTTCGCTCACGCGGGGAGGGAGACCTGATGCCGGTCAACGAGACGTTCTCCACCTACAGCGACTGGACCTACGGCGCCGCGGTCGGCGTGTACGTCCTGGCGATGCTGTTCTCCCTCGTCGAGCAGGCCTTCGGCCGCCGGGTCACGGCGGCCGCCGCCGCGCGCGAGCTCGTCGGCGCCGGCGCCCCGGTCGACGAGCCCGCCGAGCCGGCCGAGCCGGCCGAGCCCGACACCGCCGGGCCGGAGCGGGCCGGGCGTGCCGAGCGGTTCGGCCGGATGTCCGCCTCGCTGATCGTGCTCGGTGCGCTGCTGCACCTCTCCGCGCTGGTGCTGCGCGGGCTCGCCACCGAGCGGGCTCCGTGGGGCAACATGTACGAGTTCGGCGCCACGCTGAGCCTCGCCGCGGTCGTCACGTGGCTGGTGATGCTGCGCCGGTTCCCCGCGATCCGCCGCATGTCTGTGTGGCTGCTGCTGCCGGTGGTCGTGCTGATGTTCCTCGGCGGCGTCGTGCTCTACACGACGGCCGCGCCGGTGCAGCCCGCCCTGCAGTCCTACTGGCTGGCCATCCACGTGTTCGCGATCGCGCTGGGCAGCGGCATGGTGCTGGTGCCGGGCGTGGTGAGCGTGCTGTACCTGGTGAAGGTCCACCGGCCGGCCTGGGCGACGCGCCTGCCCGCCGCGGACGTGCTGGACCAGGTCGCCTACCGCACCACGGTGTTCGCGTTCCCGATCTACACCGCCGGCGTGATCTTCGGCGCCATCTGGGCGGAGTCGGCGTGGGGCCGGTTCTGGGGCTGGGACCCCAAGGAGACGGTCGCGTTCGTCGCCTGGATCGTCTACGCCGCCTACCTCCACTCCCGGGCGACCGCCGGCTGGCGCGGGGGCCGGGCCGCGGTGATCAACATCGTCGGCTTCGCGGTGATGGTGTTCAACCTGTTCTTCATCAACCTCGTCGTCGCCGGGCTGCACTCGTACGCGGGCGTCTGACCTGGTTCGTTGGACATTTTCTGTCCACATCAGTACTCTCCGCCACCGGGGTTCGTACCTGTTCGTCCTTTCGGGCGAGCGAGATAGGTCCAGGAGGGTGTGTCTTGACGTACGCAGCGGCCTACCGCGGCCGTGACCGGGTGGCCAGGGACGGACTGCTGCGGGGGGAGGGGCACCCCCTCGGCCTGCGCAAGGTCTACGAGGACCCGGTGGACGTCGTCGAGGTGAACGGGATCAACCTGAAGCGCACGTTCGGCGTCGCCGCCGGCGCGCTCCTCGTCGCCGGCACGTTCGCGGCCGGAGCGCTCGGCCTCAACGGCGGCTCCTTACCGGTCGCCGGGGAGAACGTCCCGGAGCACGCGCCCGCGGCCCCCGGCCACGGACCCGTCGGCCCCGACGACATCGGCACGCCCGCGGTGGCCGCCCCGCCGCACGGCGACGACCACGGCACCACCCCGCCCGACGGGCGGTCCACCGGCGGCACGGACGCCGCGCGGCACGTGTCCGGCACCGGCGGCACGAACGGCGCCACGAACGGCGGCACGGCGGCCACCCCGGCCCCGGCACCCGCACCGGACCCCACCCCGGCGCCCGGCGCGCAGCAGAACGCGCAGCAGGCCTCCTCCTCCGGCGCGGTCGAGCAGGTCGTGACACCGGTGGCCGACACCGTCGGTGACGTCGCTCAGCCGGTCACCGACTCGGTCGGCAACCTCCTCTCCCCGGTCACCGGGACTCTCACCGGCAACGGCGGTGACCAGCCGGCGCTCACCATGATCGACCCGCTGGGTGACCTGCTCGGCAGCTAGTCTCCCGGGCCCGGCCGACCCTGGCGGGCTACCCGGACCGGCCTTGGTTGCTGGTGCGAACACCGGCAACCCCCGGTGTCGACGTCGTTCCGCGGCAACGACTACCGTCGCGTGCGGAGGCGGTCTCGGGCAGTCTTATCAGGGAGGATCCCAGCGTGAGTGGGCGTGAAGGCGAGCCGGACGTGGCCGGCCCCGGCCAGGATTCGGCTACCCAGCCCGACTTCGCGTGGCTGACCCCCACGGACCAGGCCGCCAACAGCTCGGAGGATTTCGGGCCCCGGCCGGTCGCCTCGGCGCTCGACGAGGAGGCGCGCACCGACTCCACCCCGCACCCCGCGCCCGGCGATCCGGCGCCGTCCGGTCCGCACGCGAGGCCGTACGTCGAGCCGGTGCCGTCGGGTCCGCACCTCCAGCCCGGGCCCTACGTGGACTCCTCGCCGTCCGGCCCGCACCCGCCCTCCTACGTCGACCCGTCGGCCTCCGGCCCGCACCAGTACCCGGACCAGGGCCGGCCCGGCGCCCAGCAGCCGTACCCGCCCCCCGGGTACCCGCAGCCGT
Source organism: uncultured Actinomycetota bacterium (assembly GCA_963727495.1). Classification (GTDB taxonomy): domain Bacteria; phylum Actinomycetota; class Actinomycetes; order Mycobacteriales; family Pseudonocardiaceae; genus Actinophytocola. The sequence continues at coordinate 1,494,375 of CAVSGQ010000006.1, forward strand.
TCCCGCCGCCGCAGCACCCCCGGCAGCGCACGCATGCCGACGAGCTGTCGTCGGCCAAGCTGCTCAAGCAGACCAGGCGCCGCCCGCAGTCCGGCTGGCGCAAGGCGGTCTACGTCGCCAGCGGCCACCTGATCAACGTCGGGGAGAGCCCGGCGGACGTCCAGCGCCGCGAGCTGATCACCCGGGTCAACCAGCCGCTGCGCGGGTGCTACAAGATCGCCATGCTGAGCCTCAAGGGCGGCGTCGGCAAGACCACGACGACCACCACCCTCGGCTCGACGTTCGCGTCGCTGCGCGGCGACCGGGTGATCGCCGTCGACGCCAACCCCGACCGCGGCACGCTGAGCCAGAAGATCCCGCTGGAGACCACCGCGACCGTGCGCCACCTGCTGCGCGACGCGGAGCGGATCCGCCGCTACAGCGACATCCGCGCCTACACCTCGCAGGGCCCCAGCCGGCTCGAGGTGCTCGCGAGCGAGCAGGACCCGGCGGTGTCGGAGGCGTTCAGCGAGGACGACTACCGGCGCACGGTGGCGCTGCTGGAGCACTTCTACAACATCGTGCTCACCGACTGCGGCACCGGCCTGATGCACTCGGCCATGAAGGGCGTGCTCGACATGGCGGACTCGCTCGTGGTGGTGTCCTCGGGCTCGGTGGACGGCGCCCGCAGCGCGTCGGCGACGCTGGACTGGCTCGACGTGCACGGATACGGGGACCTGGTGGCCCGGTCGGTGGCCGTGATCAACTCGGTGCGCCCGCGGGCCGGCTCGGTCGACCTGGACAAGCTGGCGCAGCACTTCGGCGCGCGCTGCCGGGCGGTCTGCCGCATCCCGTTCGACCCGCACCTGGAAGAGGGCGCCGAGATCGAGCTGGACCGGCTGGCCCCGGCCACCCGGCTGGCCCTGCTGGAACTGGCCGCGACCGTGGCGGACGCGTTCCCGAGCGAGTTCTACTACGTGCGCTGATCAGGCGGGCGGTGCGCCGTCCGCGTCGGACGGCGGCGGCTTCTGCTGGCCGAGCTTGCGCAGGAACTCCGGGTCGTCGTCGGGCGCGACCGGGCCCTGACGACTTCGGCTCGGCCGGGCGGGGCGTTCGGCGACCTCGGTGGGGTTCGACACGAACGCCCGCCACAGCAACACGGCGACGCTGATGGCGCCGATCGCGGCGAGCAGGTAGAGCATCGTGCACCTCCCGAGAGTCCTGCTGTCGAGGTTAGCCCGTTTGTCCCGTTTTCGGGGGCGTGGGGGGCGACCGGTGCGTCATGATTCTCGGGGTCGTCGCGCGTATTCGGTTCAGGTGGCCTTCGTCGCCTCGGTGGTGAGCTCCGCGAGCAGGGTCTTGACCTCGGACTCGCGGAAGCGGCGGTGGCCGCCGGGCGTGCGGATCGATCCGATCCGGCCGGCGGTCGCCCAGCGCGTGACCGTCTTCGGGTCGACCCGGAACAAGGCCGCGACCTCGCCCGGGGTCAACAGGCGCTCGCCGACGTGTGCAGCAGTCACCGTGTCCTCCTCAGGTGTGCTGGATCCGGACAGGCCAATCGTGTCACTTCGCCCGTCGGGTACTCGAACGGTTGTCTTATGGTAAAGAGGTAGTAAGGGACAAAACGACCTGTTCGGGCAGGGTTCACCAGGCGCTAGAGTGCCGCGGTGGACACCGTCGACCGCCGGATCATCGCGGCGCTGCGCGAGAACGGCCGGGCCACGTACGCCGAGCTGGGGCGGCAGGTGGGGCTGTCCGCGTCGGCCGTGCACGAGCGGGTCGGCAAGCTCGAGTCGACCGGGGTCATCACCGGCTACCACGCGGTCGTCGACCCGAGCGCGGTCGGCCTCGGAGTGACCGCGCTGATCGGCATCCACCCCACCGACGTGGCCGACGACGAGGACGTCGCGGCGTCGCTGGCCCTGCTCCCCGAGGTGGAGTCCTGCTACCGGGTGGCCGGCGACGAGTCGTTCGTGGTCAAGGTGCGGGTGGCGACGGTCGACGAGCTGGAGCACGCGCTGGGCAGGCTGCGCCGCATCGACGGCGTGGCCCGCACCCGCACGACGCTCGTGCTCTCCACCCGGTTCGAGGGCAGGCCGAACACCTCGGAGGCCGCCGATGCGGACGAGTAGCGTCACGGACGTGACGGACCTCGGACGCGACCTGACCCTGTACACGCTGGCCAGGCTGGGCCTGGTCGCCGTGGCCACGGTCGTGCTGGTGCTGTTCGGCGTGCCGCTGCTGGTGTCCCTCGCGGTCGGGATCGTGGTGAGCTTCCCGCTGGGCCTGCTGATCTTCCGCTCGCTGAACCGGCGGGTGACCGCGGGCCTGGCCGAGCGCGGCGCCGAGCGGCAGGTGCAGCGGGAGCGGCTGCGCGCGCAGCTGCGCGGTGACGACGTGCCGCCGCCGGACCAGGCATGACCGGAGCCGGGCGCACGGTGGACCGGTGCAGCGACAAGACCCGGATCTGGGTGTGCGAGGCGGTCCGCATCATCGAGGCGGACGCGAACCGCAGCGCGGACACCCACCTGCTCCCGTTCCCGCTGCCGGCGCGGTGGAACGTCCAGCTCTACCTGAAGGACGAGTCGACCCACCCGACCGGCTCGCTCAAGCACCGGCTGGCCCGCTCGCTGTTCCTCTACGCGCTGTGCAACGGCTGGGTCGTGGAGGGCACCCCGGTGATCGAGGCCTCCTCGGGCTCGACCGCGGTGTCGGAGGCGTACTTCGCGCGGATGCTCGGCCTGCCGTTCATCGCGGTGATGCCGCGCACCACGTCCGCGGAGAAGGTCGGGCTGATCGAGCACCAGGGCGGCCGGTGCCACTTCGTGGACGAGCCGGGCGGGCTGTACGCCGAGTCGCACCGGCTGGCCGCGGAGCTCGGCGGCCACTTCATGGACCAGTTCACCCACGCCGAGCGGGCCACCGACTGGCGGGGGAACAACAACATCGCCGAGTCGATCTTCTCGCAGATGGCGCTGGAGCCGCACCCCGAGCCGGAGTGGGTCGTGGTCGGCGCGGGCACCGGCGGCACCAGCGCGACCATCGGCCGCTACGTCCGCTTCCGCCGGCTCGGCACCCGGCTGGCCGTGGTGGACCCCGAGCACTCGGTCTTCTTCGACGCCTGGTGCGACGCCGACCCGGAGCTCACCTCCGGCCGGGGGTCGAGGATCGAGGGCATCGGCCGGCCGCGGGTGGAGCCGTCGTTCATCGGGCAGGTCATCGACCGGATGATCAAGGTGCCGGACGCGGCCTCGCTCGCCACGATCCGCGCCGTGGAGCCGCTGCTCGGGCGCCGGGTGGGCGGCTCGACGGGCACGAACCTGTGGGGCGCGTTCCAGCTCGTGGCCGACCTGCGTGCGGCCGGCCGGTCCGGCAGCGTGGTCACCCTGCTGTGCGACCACGGCGACCGCTACGGCAACACGTACTACTCCGACGCGTGGCTCGCCGCCCAGGGCCTGGACCTGACCGCGCACCGCGCCACGGTGGACTCCTTCCTCGCCACCGGCGAGTGGCCCGACCCCAAGTAGCCCACCCTGCCAAGCACCGCTCCGCCCCCACCTCGCCGACCCGACCCCTCACATCGCCGATCCGACCCCTGGCATCGGCGATCCGACCTCTGGCATCGGCGATCCGACCTCTGGCATCGGCGAGTCCGACCTCTGGCATCGCCGTGTCGACCTCTGGCATCGGCGAGTCGACCCGTGACGATGGAATCGGGCGATCGCGTGGGAGGGGGGTCGGCTCGGCCGCGTGGGGGGTCGGTTCGGCTGTGTGGGGGGTCGGTTCGGTGGTGCCGGGGGTCGGGTCGGTCAGCTGAGGGCGAGTGCCACGCCGAAGAAGACGGCCCAGGCCAGCATGGCCAGCGCGGTGTCGCGCAGCACCGGGATCAGCGCCAGGCCGTTCGCCCCCCGCGCCACGACGCGCACCGCCGGGGCCACCACGACGGCCGCGAGCAGCGCCACCAGCAGCCACGGGCTCGCGAACGCCGCCGCCACGGTGACCGCGAACGGCACCGCGACGAGTCCGAAGTAGAGGGTCCGGGTGCCGCGCTCGCCCAGCCGCACCGCGAGGGTCCGCTTGCCCGACTCCCGGTCGGTCGGCACGTCGCGCAGGTTGTTGGCCACCAGGACCGCGGCGGAGAACGAGCCCAGCGCCACCGCGCCCGCCACTCCCGCCCAGGTGACGGTCCCGGCCTGCACGTACTGCGTGCCCAGCACGGCCACCAGCCCGAAGAACACGAACACCGCCACCTCGCCCCAGCCGGAGTAGCCGTAGGGCCGCGAGCCGCCGGTGTAGAACCACGCGCCCGCGATGCACGCCGCGCCGACGGCGAGCAGCCACCAGTGCCCGGTCAGCGCCACCAGCAGCAGGCCGGCCAGCCCGGCCACGCCGAGGCAGGCGAACGCGGCCGCCCGCACCGACGCCGGGGTGGCCACCCCGGACCCGACCAGCCGCAGCGGGCCGACGCGCGCGGCGTCCGTGCCGCGCACGCCGTCGGAGTAGTCGTTGGCGTAGTTCACCCCGACCTGCAACGCGAGCGCGACGACCAGCGCGAGCAGCGAGGCCCACCAGCTGAACCGGTCGACGGCCCCGGCCGCACCGGCGCCGACGATCACGGGGGCGACCGAGTTGGGCAGCGTGCGGACCCGCGCCCCCTCGATCCACTCTGCTGTCGTAGCGGCCATGTGCCCATCATCCTGGGCGGCGGGCGGCTCTCAGCAGCGGCCCGCCCCGCCGCCGCCGGAGACGTAGGCGGCGGCGACGAACTTGTCCGTGGCCAGCCGGTACCAGACGTTCGTGGTGCCCTGGGTGCCGGCGATCCGCTGTCCTCGGGTCCGGCACTCGATGCGCACCTGGGCGTCGTTCGCGGCCATGCCGACCACCGGCGCGCGGGTAGTGGGGGCGCGGCGCACGTGCAGCGGGCGGCGGCCGTCGATCTCGACGTGGCCCGCCGGGGCGGACCCGGTCCACTGGTAGGTCACGCTCACCCATCCGTTGGTGGTCAGCCGCAGCCCGTCCCAGAACATGCCGTCCGCCAGGTCGATTCCGGCCGGGTTGGCGACCTTGCGGCCGAACTGGTCCTTGCCGCCGTGATAGCCGTGCAGGTACGCGGCCTGCGCCTCCGGCCTGCCGCGCGGCAGGTTCTTCCAGTTCTGCCGCACGCGCGGCGGGTTCCAGTAGTCGTCGCGGGTGTTCCACGGCCCCACGTCCCAGATCGGCGCCCACTCGCAGCGGCCGTTCGGCGCGCACACCCGGACGCTGTAGTCGCCGTGCCAGTTGCCCGCCAGCCCACGCCGCGACGGCAGCGCCGCGAAATGGTCCCGCCGGGTGATCCGGTGGCCGTTCGCCGTGGTGGCGCCGACCAGGCCCTCGCGGGTGGCGAACACCCGGTAGGTCGGGCCGGCCCCGGCGGCGGCCGCGGTGGGCGCCGCCGCCCGCGTCGACGGCGTCACGGTCAGCGCCCTCAGCTGTGGCGAGGCCACCCCGTCCGGCGCGCTCAGCATCGCCCGCACCTGCACGTCCCGCGTCGCCGCCGGCAGCACGGCCGGCGCGTCCGGGCGCACCTCCGTCCACTCCGACCACCGCTCGCCGTCCCGGCCCCGCACGTCGATCGCCAGCTCGGCGCCGTCCGGCACGGTGGCCTCGACCTCGGTGCTGAACACGTTGGCCGGCTCGGCCGGGGCCAGCGGGTACACCGCGAGGCCGGTGCGCACCGACTCCGCGGCCCGGTTGCCCTCCGACGCCAGCCGGACCCCGTCGGTGGTCGTCACGTTCGTGGTGCCGCCGGCGGGCCGGCCGAGGTCGACCCGCCGGCCCGGGTCCGTGGCCGCGTCGGCGGGTCCGGCGGCCGGGCCGCTGCTGGTGGCCACGAGCAGTGCCCCGGCGAGCAGGTACTGGCTGGACTTCATGATCGTCGAGCCAAGATGCCCGGTGCCGGTCTGTCAAACGCAGGCGCGCGCCTCGGGAGGGGTCCCGGGCGGTCGGCCCTACCGTCCGAGGCATGTCGGACAAGAAGCCGAGGGCGCTGGTCAACGCGGTGGTCGGGATCGTCGTGCAGGTCGTGCTGAACCTCGTGGCCGGGGCGTTCCTGCTGTCGCTGGCGGGCGACGAGGCGGACCACGGCGGCGACGCCGGCGTCCTCTACACGATCGGCTACCTCTCCGTGGCCATCGCGGTCGTGCTGGGGGTGTGCGTGGTGCTGCTGCTGCGCCGGGTCGAGCGGGCCCGCATCCCGGTGGCGGTGATCGAGGGGCTGGGCATCCTCAGCGGGCTGATCTCGCTGTTCTCCGGGGCCGTCGCGGGCATCGGCAACATCGTGCTCGGCATCGTGGTGCTGACCAGCCTGTTCAAGGACGACACGAGCGCGTGGCTGCGCCCTGCCCGGTCCTGAGCAGCTCGCGCACGGCCGTCCGGTCGACCTTGCCCGGCCCGCGCAGCGGCAACGCGTCGGCGAAGCGCAGCAGCCTGGGCACCGCGGGCCCGCCCAGCGCGGCCCGGACGGCGTCGAGCAGGTCGGCCCGCCGGGGCGGCTCGCCGGCCGGCACGACCGCGGCCGCCACGAGCTGGCCCCACTCGTCGGACGGCAGGTCCACCACGCACGCCTCGGCGACGCCGGGGTGCGCGGTGAGCACCGCCTCGACCGCGGCCGGCGCGACCTTCACCCCGCCGGTGTTGATCACGAAGTCGGCCCGTCCGAGCACCTCCAGCGTGCCGCCGTCGTGGAGCACGCCGAGGTCGGTGGTCCGGAACCAGCCGCCGGTGAACGCCCGCGCGGTGGCCGCCGGGTCGCGCCGGTACCCGTGCGCCAGCACCGGCCCGGACAGCTCCACGACCCCGCCGCGGATGCGCACCCGGACGCCGTCGAGCGGCACGCCGTCGTAGACGCAGCCGCCCGCGGTCTCGGACATGCCGTAGGTGGTGACCACCCGCACGCCCGCGTCCCGGGCGCGGGCCAGCAGCGCCGGCGGGGTGGCCGCGCCGCCCAGCAGGATCGCGTCGAACCCGCGCAGCGTGCCGGGGTCGGTCTCGAGCAGCCGGGTCAGCTGGGTCGGCACGAGCGCGGTGTAGCGCCGCTCGCCGGCGAGCGCGGCGGCCGCGTCCGCAAACGCTTGCCCCCTGGCCAGGACCACCGGCTCGTACCCAGCGAGCAGCGACCGGACGATCACCTGCACGCCCGCGACGTGCTGCGCGGGCAGCGGCAGCAGCCACTGGCCCGGGCCGCCGAGCCGCGCGTGGGTGGCGGTGGCCGAGGCCCGCAACGCGGCCGCGGACAGCAGCACGCCCTTGGCCTCGCCGGTGGACCCCGAGGTGGCGACCACGACGGCGGTGCCCGGCTCGGCGGGCTCGCCGGGCGCCAGCCGGGCGCGCAGGCCGGCCAGCCGCGGGTCGGCGGCGGACAGCGGCAGCACGGCCGGGCCTCCGTCCAGCGCCGCCCGCAGCGCCCCGGCCAGCTCCGGCACGCCGCCCGGCCCGTCCAGCACGATCTCTCGCATGCCCCGATTGTCGCCCGCGTCGCCTAGTGTCCCGCGCCGGAAATTCGGTGATTAAGTCGGTGGATCCAGGTTTCTGCTGGCAAGACGCCGATTCGCCCTCGTACTGGGCCGTACTCGGGCGGATCGGCAACGCCGCCAGCAGGGACTTGGGCCAGCGAATTAGTTGCCAGATTTCCGGCGCGGGACACTAGTGTCCCGTGTCCGAGGAACGTTTGCGGTTGCCGGTGCCCAGATCGCCCCTGGCGGCGTTGTCGCGAAACCCGAATACAACCCGGTATGAGGGATTCGCTCCGCCTGGCCAGGAACGATCTGGATCACCGGCAACCGCCAAACAACCTCGAACACGAGACACTAGGGTCGGGGCGTGACCTGGCTCCCGGCGCCCGACCCGCCGCTGCGTGACGCGTACCTGCGGCGGCTCGGCTTCCCGGCGCCGCCCGAGCCGGACGTCGAGACGCTGTTCGCGCTGCACCGCGCCCAGGTCGAGCGGATCCCCTACGAAGGGGTCTGGATCTGGCTCGGCGAGCGGCGCCGCATCGCGCCGCTGGACTGCGTGCGGTACGTCACCGGCGGGCGCGGCGGCTACTGCTACCACCTCAACGGCGCCCTCGCGACGCTGCTGGGCTGGCTCGGCTTCGACGTCCACCGGCACGTCGGCGGTGTCCAGGGCACCCCGGAGGATCCGGCGGGCGCCGTCGCCAACCATCTCGCGATCACCGTCGCCGGGCTGCCCACCGCGGACAACCCGGGCGGCCGCTGGTTCCTCGACACCGGCCTCGGCGACGGGCCGCACGAGCCGATGCCGTTGCGCGCGGGTGAGTACGCCCAGGGCCCGTTCGGCTACGGGATCGCCCGGTCCGCCTCCGTCGAGGGCGGCTGGCACTTCCACGCCGACCCGCGGATGTCGCTGTACGGCATGGACTTCGAGGACACCGACGCCCGCCGGCACGCCTTCGACGCGAAGCACGCCTGGCTCCAGGCCGCCCCCGACTCGCCGTTCGTGCGCGTCCTGGCGGTCTTCCGGCGCGACGCGGACGGCGTCGACGCGCTGCGCGGCCGGGTGCTGCGGCGGGTGGAGGAGCCCGGCGCCGGTACCGAGCTCGCCACGAGCGCGGACTGGTTCGCCGCGCTGGCCGACGTGTTCCGCCTCCCGCTGTCCGATGTGGACCCCGCGCGCCGGGACGCGTTGTGGGCCAGGGTCGACGCGGCCCACGACGCGTGGCTCGCCGCCGCGGAGCCGGCCTGGAGCGTGTCGGACACGCTCTAGTAGTAGTGCGGGAACGGTGACCAGTCCGGGTCGCGCTTCTCCAGGAACGCGTCGCGGCCCTCGGTCGCCTCGTCGGTCATGTACGCGAGCCGGGTCGTCTCGCCGGCGAACAGCTGCTGGCCGACGAGCCCGTCGTCGATGAGGTTGAACGCGTACTTCAGCATCCGGCGCGCGGTCGGCGACTTGCCGTTGATCTCCTTCGCCCACTCCAGCGCCACCGCCTCCAGCGAGGCGTGCGGCACGACCTCGTTCACCGCGCCCATCCGGTGCATGTCGGCCGCCGAGTAGGCCCGGCCCAGGAAGAACACCTCGCGCGCGAACTTCTGCCCGACCTGCCGCGCCAGGTACGCCGAGCCGTACCCGCCGTCGAAGCTGCCCACGTCCGCGTCGGTCTGCTTGAAGCGGGCGTGCTCGGCCGAGGCGAGGGTCAGGTCACAGGTCACGTGCAGGCTGTGCCCGCCGCCGGCCGCCCAGCCCGGCACCACCGCGACGACCACCTTCGGCATGAACCGGATGAGCCGCTGGCACTCCAGGATGTGCAGCCGCCCGGCCCGCGCCGGGTCGACGGTCTCGGCGGTGTCCCCGGCGGCGTACTGGTATCCGGTCCGCCCGCGGATCCGCTGGTCGCCGCCCGAGCAGAACGCCCAGCCGCCGTCGCGCGGGGACGGCCCGTTGCCGGTCAGCAGCACCACGCCCACGTCCGCGCTCATCCGCGCGTGGTCCAGCGCCCGGTACAGCTCGTCGACGGTGTGCGGCCGGAACGCGTTGCGCACCTCCGGGCGGTCGAACGCGATGCGCACCGCCCCGGTGTCCAGCGCCCGGTGGTAGGTGATGTCGGTGAAGTCGAACCCCTCGACGACCCGCCACGCCGCCGGGTCGAACAGCTCGGAAACAGCCACGCCGGGAGCATAGGCGGGCGGCGTTCGTGCCAAGCTGGCCAGGTGAACCCGTCCACCGCACAGGCCGGCGTGATCGTCGACGAGCTCGTCCGCAACGACGTGCGGCACGTGGTGCTGACCCCCGGCTCGCGCAACGCGGCGCTGGCGATGGCGCTGAACGACGCGGCCGACGCCGGGCGGCTGACCCTGCACGTGCGCATCGACGAGCGCGCCGCCGGGTTCCTCGCGCTCGGCCTGACCCGGGGCGGCGGGCGGCCGGCGGCGGTCGTCTGCACCTCCGGCACGGCCGCGGCCAACCTGCACCCGGCGGTGCTGGAGGCCCACCACTCGGGCGTCGGCATGCTGACGATCACCGCGGACCGCCCGCCGGAGCTGCACGGCAGCGGCGCGAACCAGACCATCGACCAGCGCGGCCTGTTCGGCCCGGCCGCGGTGTCCGTGGAGTTCCCGGTCGCCGAGCGGCGGGAGGGGCAGAACCAGGTGTGGCGCGGGCTGGTGTGCCGGGCGGTGGCGCAGGCCGAGCACGGGCGGCCGGTGCAGCTCAACGTCCCGTTCCGCGAGCCGCTGGTGCCGACGTTCGAGCCGCGCTGGCCCGAGCCGCTCGACGGCCGGCCGGACGGGCGGCGCTGGACGACCTCCGCCGCGCCGGTGTCGATGCCCGGCAGCCGGGTGGACTTCCCGCTGCCGGCACGCACGCTGATGGTGTTCGGCAGCGGCCGGGCCGACCGGGCGCACGCGGCGGCGACCGTCGCCGCGACGGCGGGCTGGCCGGCGGTGGCCGAGCCGTCCGGGCTCGCGGCGGCGATGTCCGGTGGCGCGGCCGTGCTGCGCTGCGGCGCGCTGCTGCTGTCGCTGGGCGAGCTGCCGGCCGCGCTGCGCCCGGACGCGGTGGTGGTGGTGGGCCGGCCCACGCTGTCCCGCGGGGTGCGCGGGCTGATGGGCCGGGCGCCGGTGTACGGCATCGGGGATCATCCACAGTGGACGGATCCGCAGTACGTGGCGACCCACGTGCGCGGCTGGCTCGACCTCGACGACATGTCCCAGGTGGACGGTGTGGACACGGACTGGCTGCCGGCCTGGCGGGCCGCGGACGCGAGCGCGGTGACCGCCGTGGACAAGCTGCTCGCCGAACAGGAGTGGCCGACCGGCCTGCAGCTGGCCGCGGACCTGATCGAGGCGCTGCCCGCCGGCGCGGCGCTGTTCCTCGGCTCGTCCAACCCGGTCCGCGACGTCGACCTGGTCGCCGAGCCGCGGTCGGACCTGCGGGTCTACGCCAACCGCGGGGTGGCCGGCATCGACGGCAACGTGTCCACCGCGGCCGGCGTCGCGCTGGCCGGGGAGGTTCCCGCGTACGCGCTGGTCGGCGACCTGACCCTGCTGCACGACCTGAACGGCCTGCTGATCGGCCCGACGGAGCGCCGCCCGGACCTGACCGTGGTGGTGCACAACGACGACGGCGGCGGGATCTTCACGCTGCTGGAGCAGGGCGCCGCGGAGTACCAGGGCGGCTTCGAGCGGGTGTTCGGCACGCCGCACGGGGCCGACCTGGCCGCGCTGTGCGCCGGCTACCGGGTGCCGCACACGGTGGCCCGCGACCGCGAGGAGCTGCGTGCCGCGCTGGCCCCGGCGCGGGGCCTGCGGGTGGTGGAGGTGCGCTCGAACCGCGCGCTGCTGCGGGACCTGCACGCCCGGCTGCGCGCCGCCGTCGCCGAGGCCGCGCTGCGCTGAGCTCACCCGGCATGCAGGCCGAACCGCGCGCAGCAGCAGGTCTCCTGGTCGCGCCGGCACTCGTAGAGGCTGACCGCGTCCGCGAACTGGTCGGCGAGGCGCCGGAACGCCCGGTCCGGGAACTGCTTGAGGTCCAGGTGATCCAGGTGTTCCGGGGTGACGGCGGTGATGGTCATCGTCCAGTCGGCGTAGCTGCCGCTGACGGTCCAGGTCTGCTCCATGGCCACACCGTGGAATTTCGCCACCCCGGAACGCCAGTTCCTATCGGGTGAACCGCATTTATTGCCACAGCGGCAAAAGGTCATCGTGGCGGCATGAACCGGGAGAAGGGCGCATCGGTCCGCCAGCGGCGGGTGTCCGCCGAGCTGCGTGCGCTGCGCCACGAACGAAACCTGACCTGCCAGCAGGTCGCCGACGCGCTGGACTGCTCGGTGAGCAAGATCAGCCGGATGGAGACCGGCGTGCGCGGCCTGTATCCGGATGACGTGGCCACCCTGCTCGGGTTCTTCCAGGCGCCGGCGCGGCTGCGCGAGGAGCTGCTGGAGCTGGTCCGCGACGGCCGCAAGCCCAACTGGATCCAGGTCGCCGGCGTGCCGAGGCTCTGGCGCGACCTGATCCGCATCGAGAACGACGCCGTCGCGATCCACAACTTCGAGCCGTTGTTCGTCCCCGGGTTGCTGCAGACCGGCGACTACGCCCGCGCGGTGATCGCCGCCATGAACCGGGACCACGCGGAGGGTGCGCTGGAACAGTTGGTGCGCACCAGAATGGGGCGGCAGTCGATACTCAGCCGCGTCGGTGGCCCGAGCGTGAGCGTCATCGTGGACGAGATGGTGCTGCGGCGTCCGATCGGCGAGCCCGGGGTGATGCGTGGCCAGTTGCAGCACCTGCTCAACATGGCCGAGCGGCCGCACATCGACATCCGGGTGGTGCCGTTCGCGGTCGGCGAGTATCCCGGACTGGCCGGGCCGGCGATGATTTTGGAGTTCGCCGATCAACCGACGCTGGTCTATGCGGAAATACGTGGCGCGAGCGGTTTCCTGGAGGAGACGCCGGCCGTCAGCCCGGGTTAAGGTCGCCTGGCGGGAACTTCGTTCCATTGCCCTGTCGCCGGAGGACTCGGCGCGGTTCATTGCCGGGATCGTCGGCGAGTTGACCTGATGCGAGGAGCCGACCATGAGTGCCCGGGAACTGGAGTGGCGCAAGAGCACCCGTAGCTCGGACGACGCCAACTGTGTGGAGGTGGCCTGGGTGGACCGGGCCACCGCGGTGCGGGACTCCAAGAACACCGGCCCCGTCCTCACCTTCCCCACCGAGGCCTGGGCGCGCCTGGTCGGGAAATAGAGAACCGGGCCTCCCACGTCGTTGTGGGAGGCCCGGTGTCTCAACTCCGACCGGCTACTTCGTGCCGATCCGGATCTTCATCGACGTGCCGTGCTCGGACAGCACCTTGATCGTCGTACCGGTCGCCGGCAGCGTCACGCCCGCGTTGGGCTGCTCGGCGTACCAGTACTTCCTGGTGTCGTCGAACAGCGGCACCGCTTTCTGGCCCCGCACGTAGCTCGGCTTGCCGTTCACGTGCAGCGTGAACGAGGCCGACTTGTGCAGCGAGAACGGCGCGTCGTAGCCCGCGATCCGCTCGCGCCACGCCTGGCCCTCCAGGTTGTAGATCGGCCTCGGGTGCGAGTCGACCGGGAGCACCATGCCGACACCCGGGTGCTGGCTGGTGTTGTTGTCGTACTGCGACGTGTCCCAGTACCAGACGCCGAGGCCGGTCTCGTACGGGAAGTGGTCCACCCAGTTCGGCCGCGCCGGGTCACCGAAGTTGTACGGGCCCGTCTTCATGTACTGGTCGTAGGACTCGTACGTGCGGTTCGACGCCAGGTAGAACTGGTCGAACGGCAGGGTCTCGTTCTGCTGCGCGGTCCGGAAACCGTTGACCGTCCACCCGTTGTCGCCGTCCTCCGCGCCGTCGGTGAACACCGGCGACCCGTCGACGTTGATCGCGATCTCGTCGGCGAAGAAGCCCGGAGGCGCCACGCCGCCGTCGGTCTTGTACCGGAAGCGCAGCTGCACCTCGCCGCCGACGACCGAGTCCAGCGGGACGTTCATGTCCACCCACTCGTCGCCGGAGCTGCCGGAGACCGCCGGGTCGTCGTTGGCGTCCCGCACGAACGGGTCGCCGCCGACCGTGCCGTCCAGCGAGGTCCACGTCTCGCCGCCGTCCGTCGACACCTGCGTGTACAGGTAGTCGAAGTCCGACTCGATGTCGTAGCGCGCCTTGAGCGTCAGCGACGCCGAGCTCGCCCCGGTCAGGTCGACCGTGCGGGTCATCGTGGTGTCCAGGTCGTCACCGCTGGTCGACCACCACTGGTTCTCGCCCGCGAACGGCGCGCCGTAGTCGAACGTGACGTCCTTGTCGGGCAGCACCACCACGACACCCTGCGCCTTGCGCGAGTTGTACTCGTGCGGTCCGAGGTTCAATGTCCGGTGCTGGCCGGCGACGACGGTCTCGTAGTCGAACCAGCCGAGCTGCAGCTTCGACCACGGGTCCATGTCGTTGACCCGCGAGCCGAGCGTCTCGCCCGGGCCGGAGACCCGCTGCTGGGCCATCAGCGACCACCAGTTGATGCTGTTGTTGCCGCCGCCGGAGGTGTCGTACAGGTCCGGCAGGCCGAGGTCGTGGCCGTACTCGTGGCAGAACACGCCGAGGCCGCCGTTCTCCGGCTGCATCGTGTAGTCGCCGACCCACAGGCCGGTGTCGCCGACCTGGGTGCCGCCCTGGAGGTTGCCGTCCGGGCCGGTGGTGGTGCCGGAGTAGACGAAGCTGCGGTGGCTCCACGCGGCGTCCTCGCCGTAGATCGGGTCACCGTCGGCCTGGTCGCCGCCGGCGTGCACGATCTGGAAGTGGTCGATGTAGCCGTCCGGCTCGTCGAAGTTGCCGTCACCGTCGTAGTCGTTGCGGTCCCACACGTCGTACTGCGCGAGGTCCGCCTTGATCTGCTCGGGCGTCCGGCCGGCCGCGACCTGCGAGTCGTACCACGCGTTGACGCCGTCCTGCACGAGGTTGTACGCGTTGGAGCACACGTTGCCGCCGCACGGGTAGCCGTTCGAGCGGCCGTAGCGGGCCTCGTTGTACTTGACCTTGACCCAGTCGCTCACCGTGCCGTCGACCGAGTACCGGCCCGACGACTGCTTCTCGTAGTAGTTCGCGAGCGAGTCGACGTTCGAGTCGTGCGAGAAGTACAGGTCCTGGTAGTGCTGCCGGCTGTAGTCGGCCTGCCAGATCGTCGAGTTGTCCTCCGACCGGTCCGGCTCCGGGATCTGGTTGTGCAGCGGGCCGTCGAACCGCTGCGGGCCCGGGGTGTTCGGGTCGGTGTCCTGGTCGGGGTAGTTCGGGTGGCGCTCGTCGCCGAACTCGACCAGGACGACGAAGATCTTGTCGGTCTTCTCCCGCGACAGCTCGACGTACTGGTCGACCTGGCCGTGCCTCTTCTTACGGCTCTTGCTCGGCGCGGCGGCCTTCTTGCCGACCTTCAGCACCGTGCTGGAACCGCGCTTCTCCGCCTTGGCCTTACCGGAGAGCACATCGGACAGTGCCTCCTGGCGCAGCGCGCGGCGCTTCTCCTCCGCGGCGCTGGGCAGATCGTCGACGCCGACGGCCTCGTTGACCGTCGTACTCGCGCCGACCGGGGGCGCGGCGTCCGCCCCGGTCACCAGTGCGGTCATCCCGGCCGCCACCATGGCGACACTGGTGAGACCGACAAGAACTCTTCGTTGCAACACGTCCTCCAGGGATCCCTCGATACACGCTGGTCATCCGGCCGGTTGACCTCAACGCGGAGCGGATCTTACGTAACGCGAAATCTGAGCGGGACCCGACGAAAGGACTAATCCGATAGGGGTACAACGCAATGGTTCCTCCACTTGGCCGCATGCGGGCCGCCGCCCGGCCCTCCCGAGGCACCGGGCGGCTAGGCTCGATCGGGTGGTGCAGCGGGTGAGCTACGCGGGTGCACAGCGGCGCAGGCTGATCCGGCGGATCGTCGCCCGGGTGCTGCTCGCGCTCGGCGGCGTCGTCACCTTCCTGGGCGTGGTGCTCATGGTCGCCGCGTGGACCGAGGACATCTCGATCGACCGCGCCACGGGCTACGCCAACGCCGAGGTCGTGTCCGTCTCGTTCAACCGAACCCTGGTCCGCTTCTACACGCCGGACGGCGCCGAGCACATCCCGCAGACCGGCGTGCTGTACCCGTCCGGCCTCAAGGTCAACGACGTGGTCGAGGTCGAGTACCGCCGGGACAACCCCGAGCTGGTGCGGGTCGCCGGCCGGGGCGCGGTGCTGACGGTGCTGCCCGTCGGCCTGACGCTGCTCGGCGTGTGGGCGGTATTGGTGCCCTCGGTGTGGGCGCTGCGCCGGGCGAGCCGGGCCGCCGCACGCGGCATCGACGACCCGAAGTCACATATGACACCTATCTGAAATTCCGGCTCGAAGATGTAACATCGGGCCGTGGAACCGGAGCAGGAGTTCGACCGGATCGTCGGGTCCGAGCAGCGCATCGAGCCGCGGGACTGGATGCCCGAGGGCTACCGCCGCACGCTCGTGCGGCAGATCGCGCAGCACGCGCACTCCGAGATCATCGGCATGCAGCCGGAGGCGAACTGGATCAGCCGCGCGCCCTCGCTGCGCCGCAAGGCGATCCTGCTGGCCAAGGTGCAGGACGAGGCCGGTCACGGGCTCTACCTGTACGCGGCGACCGAGACGCTCGGCGCGGACCGCGAGGACCTCACGACCAAGCTCGTCGAGGGCCGGCAGAAGTACTCCTCGATCTTCAACTACCCGACGTTGAACTTCGCCGACGTCGGCGTGATCGGCTGGCTGGTCGACGGCGCGGCGATCTGCAACCAGGTCCCGCTGTGCCGCACCTCCTACGGCCCCTACGCCCGCGCGATGATCCGCATCTGCAAGGAGGAGTCCTTCCACCAGCGGCAGGGCTTCGAGCTGCTGATGACGATGATGCGCGGCACCGAGGCGCAGCGGCGGATGGTGCGGGACGCGGTGGACCGCTGGTGGTGGCCGTCGCTGATGATGTTCGGCCCGTCCGACGAGGCGTCGTCGAACACCGAGCGGTCGATGGCCTGGCGGATCAAGCGGCACACCAACGACGAGCTGCGGCAGAAGTTCGTCGACATGACCGTGCCGCAGGCCGAGGCGCTCGGCGTGACGCTGCCCGACCCGGCGCTGGCCTGGAACGCCGAGCGCGGGCACTACGACTTCGGCGAGATCGACTGGGACGAGTTCTGGCAGGTCGTCGGCGGCAACGGGCCGTGCAGCAAGCAGCGGGTCGAGCACCGGCGCGCCGCGCACGCCGACGGCGCCTGGGTGCGCGAGGCCGCCACCGCGTACGCCGCGAAGCAAACGGACGGGTCCCGACGGCAGGTCGTGGCATGACACGAACGGACAAACCGGTGCCAACCACCGCCTCAGGGGACCGTGACGCAACTCAGCCACAAGTACGTGGTCACGTTGAACGTTCTCCGCACGGCGTGACCAACAGGGTTGATTCCGGAGAGGCGGGACGCTGGCCGTTGTACGAGGTGTTCGTGCGGGGCAAGCGCGGGCTGAACCACGTGCACGTCGGCTCGCTGCACGCGCCGGACGACGAGATGGCGCTGCGCAACGCGCGCGACCTCTACACCCGGCGCAACGAGGGCGTGAGCATCTGGGTGGTGCCGGCCTCCGCGATCACCGCGTCGTCGCCGGACGAGAAGGACCCGTTCTTCGCGCCGGCCGGGGACAAGGTGTACCGGCACCCGACGTTCTACACGATCCCGGAAGACGTGCCGCACCTATGAGCGAGCTTGCGAGCGAATCGATGTCACCGGGCGACCGCGAGGGCGCGTCGTGAGCTTCGACAACGCGTACGAGTCGATCACGGAGGACGGCGACGACCGGCACTGGGCCTTCGGCACCGGCTTCGACGACCCGCTGTCCGGTGTGGACCACGCGCTGCCGTCCCGACGTGGACGCCGGCGGACGTGGCCACCTACTGCCTGATGCTCGCCGACGACGCGCTGGTCCTGTCCCAGCGGCTCACCGAGTGGTGCTCGCGCGCCCCGGAGCTGGAGGAGGACGTCGCGCTCGCGAACATCGCGCTCGACCTGCTCGGCCAGGCCCGGCTGCTGCTGTCCCGGGCCGGCGAGGTCGAGGGCGCGGGCCGGGACGAGGACGCGCTCGCCTACCTGCGCGACGAGCACGAGTTCCGCAACGTGCGGCTGGTGGAGATCGACTGCGGCCCCGGGCCGGGCGGCGACTTCGCGACGACGATCGCGCGGCTGCTGGTGTTCTCGACGTGGCGGCTCGCGGTGCTCTCCCAGCTCGCGTCGTCGGTCGACCCGGTGCTCGCCGCGATCGCCGCGAAGGGCGTCAAGGAGCTGGCCTACCACCGCGACCACGCCGCGCAGTGGACGCTGCGGCTGGGCGGCGGCACGGAGCTCTCGCGCGAGCGGATGGTCGCCGGCCTGGAGCGGGTGTGGCCGCTGGTGCCGAGCTGTTCGCCACCCACCCGGTCGAGGAGCGGCTGCCGGGCGTGGCGGTCGACCCGGCCACCGTCCGGTCCGAAGTGGACGAGGTGCTGGACCAGGTGTTCACCGCGGCCGGGCTGGACCGGCCGGACGTGCCGCCGATGGCCGCGGTCGGCGGGCCGGGCCGGCCGGGACGGCGTGCACACCGAGGCGCTGGGCTACCTGCTGGCGGAGATGCAGCACCTGGCGCGGTCGCTGCCCGGAGCCGTCTGGTGAGCGGCGCGGGCGGTGGCGCGAGGCGGTCGCTCGACCCCGAGCTGCCGGTGCTGACGCTGGCCGACCTCGGCGTGCTGCGCGGGGTCGAGGAGCACGGCGACCGGGTGGTGGTCACGATCACCCCGACCTACAGCGGCTGCCCGGCCATGGAGGAGATGCGCGCGGACCTGCGCCGCCGGCTCGGTGCCGCGGGCTACCGCGACGTCGAGGTGCGCACCGTGCTGGCCCCGCCGTGGACGCACCGACTGGATCAGCGAGGACGGCCGGCGCAAGCTCGCCGAGCACGGCATCGCGCCGCCCGCGCGCGCGGCCCGCGGTCCGGGCCGGTCCCGCTGCGGCTCTCGCCCGCCGGTGACGCGGGTGCGCTGCCCGCGCTGCGGGTCGGCGGACACGACCGAGCTGTCCCGGTTCTCCGCCACCGCGTGCAAGGCGCTGCGCCGCTGCGAGTCCTGCCGGGAGCCGTTCGAGCACGTCAAGGAGATCTGAGAGTGCGCCGCGACCTTCCACCCGCTGCCCGGTCGCCGGGTCGACCGGCTGTGCGAGGACGCGGTCGCCGTGACCTTCGCCGTGCCCCACGAGCTGCGCGAGGAGTTCGCGTTCCGGCCGGGGCAGTACCTGACGCTGCGCCGGACGTCGACGGGCGTCGAGGAGCGGCGGTCGTACTCGATCTGCGCCGCGCCGTCGGCGCCGCGCCGCGGATCGGCGTGCGGCGGGTGGACGGCGGGCTGTTCTCGCGCTGGCTGGTGCGACGAGCTGCGGCCGGGCGACGCGCTCGAGGTGCTGCCGCCGCTGGGCAGGTTCACCCCGGACCTGACCGGCGCGGCCGGCACCACGTGTTCATCGCGGCGGGCTCGGGGATCACCCCGGTGCTGTCGATCGTGGCGGCGGTGCTGGCCGTCCGACGACGAGCACCCGGGTCGACGCTGCTCTACGGCAACCGGCGCACCGACACGGTGATGTTCGCCGACGAGCTGGCCGACCTGAAGGACCGCTACCCGGCCGCGGCTGCAGCTGGTGCACGTGCTGTCCCGCGAGCCGCGGGACGTGGAGCTGTTCTCCGGCCGGCTCGACGCGGCCCGGCTGGCCGCGCTGCTGGACTCCCTGGTGCCGACGTCCGGTCGTGGACCACTGGTGGCTGTGCGGCCCCTTCGGCATGCTCAACGACGCGGACACGGTGCTGGCCGAGCGCGGCGTGCCGCGCGAACGGGTGCACCGCGAGCTGTTCTACGTCGACGAGCCACCCCCAGCCGCTGGACCGCGCGGACGAGTCCGCTGTGGACGGTCCGGCCGCCGAGGTGACCGTGCATCCTGGACGGCCGCGAGACGACGCTGGTGCTGCCCGCGGACACCCCGATCCTGGACGCCGCGCAGCGGGTGCGCGCGGACCTGCCGTTCGCCTGCAAGGGCGGGGTGTGCGGCACCTGCCGGGCCCGCGTGGTCGACCGGCAAGGTCGAGATGCGCCGCAACTACGCCCTGGAGGACAGCACGAGCTGGACGGCGGGTTCGTCCTCACCTGCCAGGCCCTGCCGCCGCTCCGACGCAGATCACCGTCGACTACGACGCCTGAGGCATCCACAAGCGCCCCGGTTGTCCACACCCGACCGCCGACACCCCCCTTCCGTCACCCCCCACCGGTAGACTGGCAAGGCGGGACGCCCCCGGGAACGGGTGGGGGCTGCGTACCGGGGTCGTGCGAACGTCGGCGCCGGGTCCTCGCGGCGGGTGTTCGGCGGTTCGCGTGCGGCGCCCAGTCTTCCGGCAACGTTCGCCCTCGCGTCACGTCCCTGTCCTCCCCGCGAGAGAGCGGGTTGTCACGGTACGGACCGTGCGAGTCGCCATCGTCACCGAAAGCTTCCTGCCGCAGGTGAACGGCGTGACGAACTCGGTTCTCCGCGTCGTCGAGCACCTGCACGCGCGCGGCCACCAGGCCCTCGTCGTCGCGCCGGGCACCGCCGGGCCGGACCGGTACCTGCACGCGGCGATCCGCCGGGTCCGCGCGGTCGACCTGCCCGTGATCAGCTCGCTGCCCATCGGCGTCCCCTCCCCGAAGGTGCGCGCCGCGCTCGCCGAGTTCGCCCCCGATGTGGTGCACCTCGCCTCGCCGTTCGTGCTCGGCGCCGCCGGGCTGCGCGCCGCCCGCCGGCTGGGCGTGCCGACCGTCGCGGTCTACCAGACCGACGTCGCCGGGTTCGCCGCCGCCTACGGGCTCCGGCACGGCGCCCGCGCCGCCTGGCGCTGGATCCGCCGGCTGCACGGCCTCGCCGACCGCACCCTCGCCCCCTCCGAAGCCTCCGCCGCCGCGCTGACCCGGCACGGCGTGCCCCGCGTGCACCGCTGGGCCCGCGGCGTCGACACCGGCCTGTTCGCCCCGGGCCGCGCCGACCCCCGGCTGCGCCACCTGCTCGCGCCGCGCGGCGAGCTGCTCGTCGGCTACGTCGGCCGGCTCGCGCCGGAGAAGCGGGTGCACCGGCTCGCCGCGCTGCACGGGACGCCCGGCGTGCGGCTGGTCGTCGTCGGGGACGGGCCGGACGAGCCGGCCCTGCGGGCGCTGCTGCCGGACGCGGCCTTCCTCGGCTTCCGCACCGGCATCGGGCTCGCCGCCGCCTACGCGAGCCTCGACGTGTTCGTGCACACCGGTCCACACGAGACGTTCTGCCAGGCCGCGCAGGAGGCGCTCGCCTCCGGGCTGCCGGTGCTCGCCCCCGACGCGGGCGGCCCGCGCGACCTCGTCGAGCACGGCCGCACCGGCTACCTGCTCGCACCGCACGACGACGACCGCTTCGCCGCCGGCCTGCGTTCCGGTGTGGAGCTGCTGCGCCACGGGCCGCTGCGCGCGCGGATGGGCGCGGCCGCCCGCGCGTCGGTGCTCGCGCGCACCTGGCCGGCGGTGTGCGACGAGCTGCTCGGCCACTACGACCAGGTCAGTACCGCCATGCTCGCCGCGTGGTCGTAGGGTTTCCGGCATGCCCCGTGCCGGCCTGGACAAGAACCCCCGCGACGTGGCCGAGATGTTCGACGGCGTGGCCGACGGCTACGACCGCACGAACTCCGTGATGACGCTGGGCTTCGACCGGCGCTGGCGCTGGCAGACCCGCCGGGTCCTCGACGCGACGCCCGGCAAGCGGATCCTCGACCTCGCCGCCGGCACCGCGGTGTCCACCGTCGAGTACTCGCGCTCCGGTGCCTGGTGCGTGGCCGCCGACTTCTCGCTGGGCATGCTGCGCGGCGGCGCGCACCGCGAGGTGCCGAAGGTCGCCGCGGACGCGTTCCACCTGCCGTTCGCCGACGGGGTTTTCGACGCGGTGACGGTGACCTTCGGGCTGCGCAACATGAACGACACGGTCGCGGCGCTGCGCGAGATGTGCCGGGTGACCCGGCCGGGCGGACGGCTGGTCGTCTGCGAGGTGTCCCAGCCGACCTGGCGGCTCATCCGCTGGCTGCACCACCACGTCGTGCTGCGGCTGCTGCCCCGCATCACCCGGCCGTTCTCCTCGAACAAGGAGGCCTACGCCTACCTGGCCGAGTCCATGCGCGACTGGCACGACCAGGTCGCCCTGGCGCGGCTGATCGCCGAGGCCGGCTGGGACGAGGTGGAGTGGCTCAACCTGACCTTCGGGGTGGTCGCCCTGCACCGCGCGGTCAGGCCGGCCGCGGAACCTCCTGCCAGCGGGTGATCCGCCGGACGACGAGGAACCCGAACACCCCGGCCACGCACAGCGCCAGCGTGGCGACCGTGCCCGCGATGGCCAACCGGCGCAGCATGTCCACCGACACCTCGCCCCGCGCCACCGCCCGCGTCCATATCGACCCGACCCACACGCCGACCCAGCCGGTCCACCACCAGCGCAGGACGGCCTCCGAACCCGTCACGCCGTCCGGCCGGCTCGTCCGCCAGATCTCGCCCACGATCCGGTACGGGAACCAGAAGTTCACCACCGGGCAGAACCAGCCGCCGATCGTCCAGCCCCGGGCCAGCCGGCTGACGTCCCAGTCGATGCGCTCGGCGTTGAGCCGTGCTCGCCACAGCCAGACCAGGTACAGCACGCCCGCGGCGATGATCGTGAGCAGGTAGACCGTCGCGGTGGTGAAGCTCGTCTCGTCCGCGCCGACGAGGTCGGTCGTGGTCACGCCCGGTTCGCCGGCGACGTAGGCGTTCGCGACGTCGTACCGGTTCCAGTCCGCCCACGAGTCGAGCACGCTCGCCGCGCACGCTCCCGCGAACAGGACGCTCGTCGCGGTCGCCAGGCCGCGCAGCGGGATGAGCAGCAACGTCCCGCCGGGTCGTAAGCGGTCCGGGCTCGTCATGGCACCCCCAGGGTCGGCACGTTCGGTCACCAGAGCATCGCTGGTGAGTGGTTGTCCGTTTCATCCGGCGTTCGGTGAGCCATGACCGTGTTCCGGCGCCAGTAGAATGGAGCCAGTTCGTGAACGTTTTCACAAGCCGTCCCGAGGAGCCGCCGGAATGGGCACACCGAGCCGACGCAAGGCCGACGAGGACGCCGAGGTCATCGTCGTCGGCGCCGGACCCGCCGGGTCGACCGCCGCGACCTACCTGGCGCGGGCCGGACTCGACGTGCTGCTGCTGGAGAAGAGCACCTTCCCCCGCGAGAAGGTGTGCGGCGACGGCCTCACCCCGCGCGGCGTCAAGCAGCTGATCGACCTGGGTGTGGACACCCGCGAGGAGGCCGGCTGGCTGCAGAACAAGGGCCTGCGCGTGGTCGGCGGCGGGGTCACGCTGGAGCTGGACTGGCCCGACCTCGCGTCCTTCCCGCCCTACGGCGTGGTGCGCACCCGGCAGGACTTCGACGAGATGCTCGCCCGCACCGCGCAGCGGGCCGGCGCGCGGCTGCTGGAACGGACCACCGTGACCGGTGCGGTGACCGACGAGCGGAGCGGCCGGGTCGTCGGGGTGGCGGCGAAGGTCGGGCCGGACCGCGCGCCCGTCACCTACCGCGCGCCGGTCGTGCTGGCCTGCGACGGGGTCTCGGCGCGGCTGGCACTGTCGGTCGGCCTGGACAAGGTCGAGAGCCGGCCGATGGGCGTCGCGGTGCGCCGGTACTACGCCTCGCCGCGCTCGAAGGACGACTACCTGGAGTCGCACCTGGAGCTGTGGGACCGCTCCGACCCGGCCGAGCCGCGCCTGCTGCCCGGCTACGGCTGGATCTTCGGCATGGGCGACGGCACGGTCAACGTGGGGCTGGGCATCCTGTCCACCTCGAAGGCGTTCGGCAGGACCGACTACCGCGCGCTGCTGCGGTCCTGGCTGGACGGGACGCCGGAGGAGTGGGGCTTCCGCGAGCACAACGCCGTGGGCAAGATCGGCGGCGCGGCGCTGCCGATGGGCTTCAACCGCACACCGCACTACTCGCGCGGGCTGCTGCTGGTCGGCGACGCCGGCGGCATGGTCAACCCGTTCAACGGCGAGGGCATCGGCTACGCGATGGAGTCGGCGAAGCTGGCCGCCGAGTGCGTGGTCCAGGCGCTGGCCCGCCCGGAGGGCCCGGCACGCGAGCGGGCGCTCGCCGGCTACCCGGTGGCGCTCAAGCAGGCGCTCGGCTCGTACTACCGGCTGGGCAACATCTTCAGCAGGCTCATCGGCAACCCGGCGGTGATGCGCACGGCCACGAAGTACGGGCTGCCGCGCACCACGCTGATGAAGCTGGTGCTCAAGCTGCTGGCCGGGCTATACGACCCGAAGGACGGCGACGCGTTCGACCGGATGATCACCGCCGCCACCCGGATCGCGCCGAGCGTGTGAGGACCCTGTACCTCGCCCGGCACGGCGAGGCCGACGGCGACCTGACCACCGCCGGGCGCCGGCAGGCCACGTTGCTGGGCGGGCGGCTCGCGGCCGAGGGGCTGACGGCGGTGCACCACAGCCCGCTGCCGCGGGCCGCGCAGACGGCCGAACTGGTCGCCGAGTCGCTCGATGGCGTGCCGGTGCGGGCGTCGGAGCTGGTCGCCGACCACCCGCCGTACCTGCCCGAACCCGACGAGCTGCCGCCGGTGTTCCGGCCGGTGGCGCTGCGCCACCTCGCCGACTACACCGAGGCCCAACGTGCCGAGGGCCCGGCGCTCGCCGCCCGCGCGCTGGCCGAGTTCGCCACCCCGACCGACGACGACCGCCGCGAGCTGGTCGTCGCGCACAGCCAGGTCGTGTGCTGGTTCGTCCGCGCGGCGCTCGACGCGCCGCCGTGGCGCTGGCTCGGCATCAACGCCGCCAACGCCGCGCTGACGATCATCCGGTACCGCCCGGGGTGGCCGGCGTCGGTGGTCGTGTTCAACGACCTTTCCCACCTGCCGCCCGAGCTGCGTTGGACCGGCTTCCCCGCGCAGCGCCGCCCGACCTCCGCGGACGGGTAGTCCGCGCGGGAGGACCCCGCCCCGCGCCCTGACGTGGAGGACCCGAATCGGCGCACCGCCCGCCCCGCAGATCGCTCGCGCGCGCGTGCGGAACGCAAGAAACGCAAGCCCCCACCCGCTCCGGGGGCACCCCTCAGCGCCAGTCTATCGGTCCGCACCGACGAAAACGCCCGCGCGCGGCGGGCTGTGGACAACCGGTTCCCTTGTGGACAGCCGGACAGGCCGTCCACAAGGGACCGGAGGTCAGCTGAGGCGCTCCAGGACCATCGCCATGCCCTGGCCGCCGCCCACGCACATGGTCTCCAGGCCGAACTGCTTGTCGTGGTACTGCAGCGAGTTGACGAGCGTCGTCGCGATGCGCGCGCCGGTCATGCCGAACGGGTGGCCCACGGCGATCGCGCCGCCGTTGACGTTCAGCTTGTCCAGCGGGATCCCCAGGTCCTGGTAGGACGGGATCACCTGCGCGGCGAACGCCTCGTTGATCTCCACCAGGTCGATGTCGTCGATGGTCATGCCGGCCAGCGCCAGCGCGCGGCGGGACGCCTCGACCGGACCCAGACCCATGATCTCCGGCGACAGCCCGGAGACCCCCGTCGCCACGATCCGGGCCAGCGGGGTGAGGCCCAGCTCCGCGGCCAGCTCGTCGGACATCACGACCACGGCCGCCGCGCCGTCGTTGAGCGGGCAGCAGTTGCCCGCCGTGACCCGGCCGTTCGGCCGGAAGACCGGGTCGAGCGTCGAGGTCTTCTCGTACGTCACGCCGGGGCGCGGACCGTCGTCGGTGTCCACCATCCGGCCGTCGGGCAGCGTCACCGGCGTGATCTCCCGCGCCCAGAAGCCCGCCTTGATCGCCTCCTCGGCGAGGTTCTGCGAGCGGACCCCGAAGTGGTCCATCTCCTCGCGGGTGACGCCCTTCGCCAGCGCGAGGTTCTCCGCGGTCTGGCCCATCGCGATGTAGACGTCGGGCACCGCGCCGTCCTCGCGCGGGTCGTGCCATTCCGTCGCGCCGCCCTCGGCCGCGGCCTTCGTCCGCGCCTCCGCGTCGGCGAACACCGGGTTGTGCGTGTCCGGCCAGCTGTCCGAGCTGCCCTTGGCGAACCGGGACACCGTCTCCACGCCGGCGCTGATGAACGCCGAGCCCTCGCCGGACCTGATCGCGTGGAAGGCCATCCGGATGGTCTGCAGGCTCGACGCGCAGTACCGGGTCACGGTGCAGCCCGGCAGGTGGTCGTAGCCGAGCTCGACCGCGAGCGCCCGGCCCATGTTGAAGCCCTGCTCACCGCCGGGCAGGCCACAGCCCAGCATCAGGTCGTCGATCCGGGCCGGGTCCAGCGCCGGCACCTTGTCCAGCGCCGCCCGCACGATCTGCGCGGCGAGATCGTCGGGCCGGATGTCCACCAACGAGCCCTTGCCGGCCCGGCCGATCGGTGAACGGGCCGCGGACACGATGACCGCCTCTGGCATGGCACAACTCCTTCGTCAGACGCACGCTGAGAAGAAGGCTACGCGGGAAGAAGCTGCCAACCCCGTGTCAAGCCGGCAGCATCACACAACGGGGCCAGCAGCACGCTCGCCGCGAGCTCGTAGCCCGCCCCGTTGGGATGGAAGCGATCGGGGCTGAACAGCTCGTCCGCCCGCTGGCGGAACTCCGGCGCGAGCAGCGCGGCCAGCGACACCGACCGCACCCCGATCCGGTCCAGCTCGCGGCGCTGCGCGCGGGCCAGCGCGAGCCCCCAGCGCGACGCGATCGTGCGCAGCGGCTGCGGGATCGGCTCGATGATGTCCAGGTCCGGGCAGGTGCCGACGACGACCGTGGTGCCGGCCCGCATCAGCCGCGTGACCTGCGTGGCGAGCAGCGCGGCCGACGTGCCGACGCGCATCCCGGTGGTCACGTCGTTGCCGCCGATGATGACCAGCGCCAGGTCCGGCGGGTCGATCAGCGCCACGTCGACCTGCTCGGCCAGGTCCGACGTGCGCGAACCGCTGATCGCGTGCGTGACCAGCCGCACCGGCCGGTGCGCCTCCTCGGCGAGGCCACGGGCGAGGTGCACGCCGGGCAGCCGGTCGGTGGTCTCCGCGCCGAGGCCGGCGGCGAGCGAGTCGCCCAGCACGGCGAAGGTGAGCACCTCGTGCGGCTCGTCGGCGACCGGGCCGGCGCCGTCGGGCAGGTACACGCCGTCCGCGTTGAGGGGCAGGTCGGTGGACTTGCCGATGATGGTGCGGGCGCGCTTGGACTGCCCGTTGAGCAGGGTGTACGCCGCGCCGGACAGCCCGCCCACCGAACCGGCTCCCAGCATGAGTGCTCGAACGACTCGCATCCCCGCCATCGCCGCACCTCCTGTTCCCTCGACCACCGGGTACTGATGAGACGAGCTCGCGTCGCACCCGGTTCTCCCTACATCGCTCCCGAGGCGGGTACTGAAGCTCGGTCCGAGTGTGGGCCGCATCACTAGTATGCGGCTCAAGGTCGACTCGAACCGGATAGGCGAACGGCGGCGGGCGTGGTAGACGAGCCGGTCGATAGGCTCGCCGAGGTGTCCCGGGGGGCACGTTCCGAGTTGAGGAGTGCAGGTGGAGTACGTCGAGCATGTCGTCGACCTGATCGGCAACACGCCGCTGGTGAAGCTGAACGCGCTGGCCGAGGGCGTGCCGGCCACGGTGCTCGCGAAGGTCGAGTACTTCAACCCGGGCGGCAGTGTGAAGGACCGCATCGCGCTGCGGATGGTCGAGGCGGCCGAGCGGTCCGGCGAGCTCAAGCCCGGCGGCACGATCGTGGAGCCGACCTCCGGCAACACCGGCGTCGGCCTCGCCATGGTCGCCCAGCGCAAGGGCTACCACTGCGTGTTCGTCTGCCCGGACAAGGTCAGCGAGGACAAGCGGAACACGCTCAAGGCCTACGGCGCCGAGGTCGTCGTCTGCCCGACCGCGGTCGCGCCCGAGCACCCGGACTCCTACTACAACGTGTCCGACCGGCTCGTCACCGAGATCGAGAACGCGTGGAAGCCCGACCAGTACTCCAACCCGGAGAACCCGCAGAGCCACTACCTGTCCACCGGACCCGAGATCTGGCGGCAGACCGACGGCCGCATCACCCACTTCGTCGCGGGCGTCGGCACCGGCGGCACCATCACCGGCACCGGGCGCTACCTCAAGGAGGTCTCCGGGGGCCGGGTGCGGATCGTCGGCGCGGACCCGGAGGGCTCGGTGTACTCCGGCGGCAGCGGCCGGCCGTACCTGGTCGAGGGCGTCGGCGAGGACTTCTGGCCGGAGACCTACGACCGCGGCGTCGCCGACGAGATCATCGCGGTGTCCGACACCGAGTCGTTCGACGTCACCCGCAGGCTCGCCCGCGAGGAGGGCCTGCTGGTCGGCGGCTCGTGCGGGATGGCGGCCGCCGCCGCGATCCGGCTCGCGAAGCGGCTCGGCCCGGACGACGTCGTCGTGGTGCTGCTGCCCGACGGCGGCCGCGGCTACCTGTCGAAGGTCTTCAACGACGACTGGATGGCCTCCTACGGCTTCCTGCCGCCCGAGCACTCCGGCGCGACCGTCGGCGACGTGCTGCGGCGCAAGGGCACCGGCGGCGCGATGCCGGACCTGGTGCACGCGCACCCGACCGAGACGGTGGCCGACGCGGTGGCGATCCTGCGCGAGTACGGGGTCTGCCAGATGCCCGTCGTCAACGCCGAGCCGCCGGTGATGGCCGCCGAGGTCGTCGGCGCGGTCGACGAGCGGGACCTGCTGGAGGCGCTGTTCACCGGCAAGGCGGCGCTGGCCGACCGGCTGGACACCCACATGTCGCCGCCGCTGCCCACCATCGGCGCTGGTGAGCAGGTGAGCTCGGCGATGAGCGCGCTGTCCACCGCCGACGGGGCGCTGGTACTGCTCGACGGGAAGCCCGCCGGCGTGGTGACCCGGCAGGACCTGCTGGGTTTTCTCGCAGGCCGATGACCTGGTCGCGCACCGCGACCGATGACGTCAACCGTGCCCGCCATGCACTAGCGTTGGCGCGAACACACATCAAGATGGACTTCTGAAGGGGTTGGAACCCGATGAGTGCTCCGCAGCCGCCGAACCAACCGTGGCAGGGCGGCCAGCCACCGCAGCAGGGGGAAGGTGAGCAGAGCCAGGAGCAGCGCCCCGGCCAGCCGCCACAACAGGACAACCCGGCGTTGTCGACGCCGGGACCGACCCAGGCCTTCCAGCCCGGACAACCCGGCCAGGTCGGCGCGGACGGGGTCGAGCGCACCCAGGCCATCCAGCCCGGCCAGCAGCCCCCCGGCGACTCCGGCGCGACGCAGGTCGTGTCCCCGGGACAGTACGGCCAGCAGCCCGACTCCGGCGCGACGCAGATGGTCCCGCCCGGCTCGATGCCGCCCCAGCAGCCGCAGTACTCCCCGCCGCCCGGCGCCGACCCCCAGGCCCCCGGCGGGTTCGGCCAGCAGCCGCCGCCCGGGTATGGCCAGCAGCCGCCGCCCGGCTACGGACCGCCGCCGGGGTACGGGCAGCAGCCCCCGCCCGGTTACGGGCAGCAGCCGCCGCCCGGGTACGGGCAGCAGCCGCCACCCGGCTACGGACCGCCGCCCGGCGGGTTCGCCCAGCAGCAGGGCCTCGGCAGCGGCCCGTCCTTCGGCGGCCAGGGCATGAACATGGCGATGGTGCCGCTGATCCTCGCGGGTGTCGCCGCGGTGTTCGGGGTCATCGGCGCGATCATCACGATCACCCTGTTCTCCGATGTCAGCGGCAGCAACGCCTGCGACGACGTGCCTGCGTCGGCCCGCCAGGCGTGCGAGGAGTTCGCCGATTCGGTCGAGGTGCCCGCCAGGATCTACGTGTACCTGGTTCTGCTGCTCGTCGGCTCGCTCGCGGCGATCGGCGGCGGCGTGCTGATCTACCTCAAGAAGGGCTTCGTGAACTACGTGCTCGCCGGCGGTGGCGCGGTGCTGTTGCTCGGCTCGATCCTGCTGATGAGCGAGGCCGGCCGGACGCCGACCCGGATCGTCTTCACACTGCTGTTCGGATTGGTCGTCGCCGCCATCGGTGCGCTCGGCTTCTTCCCGCAGACCAGGAAGTACCTCGGCGGCGAGTCCGCGCTCGGCGGGCCCGGCGGCGGCTTCGGCGGTCCGCCTCCCGGCGGGTTCGGCCAGCCGCCGCAGCAGGGTTTCGGCCAGCCCCAGCAGGGCTTCGGCCAGCAGCCGCCGCCCGGTGGCTTCGGCGGCCAGCCCCCGCAGGGCTTCGGCCAGCCCCCGCAGCAGGGTGGCCCGCCGCAGCAGTGGTGAGCAGGATCTGAACGAGACGCCGGTGGGCCCGCCCACCGGCGTCTCGCGTCACGGACTATTCGCGCGGCGTTCCGCGTTGAACCGAGCGAGATTCGATTCCCAGATGCTGAGCACGTCAGTGAGAGGTAATAACCTGTGTCCATGGCAGACGAGACGAGCCGGTGGGGTTTCGAGACCCGGGCTATCCAC
The DNA here is from genome assembly GCA_963727495.1 of uncultured Actinomycetota bacterium. Taxonomy (GTDB): domain Bacteria; phylum Actinomycetota; class Actinomycetes; order Mycobacteriales; family Pseudonocardiaceae; genus Actinophytocola. The sequence continues at coordinate 1,524,371 of CAVSGQ010000006.1, forward strand.
GCAGGTCAGCGGCCTGATCCGCGCACCGGCTCGGTGATCGTGCCGATCTACGCGACGTCCACGTTCGCGCAGGACGGCGTCGGCGGGGTGCGCGAGGGCGGCTACGAGTACTCCCGCACCGCGAACCCGACGCGCACCGCGCTGGAGGAGTCGCTGGCCTCTTTGGAGGGTGGCCGGCACGGGCTGGCGTTCGCGTCCGGCATGGCCGCGGGCGACGTCGCGCTGCGTGCGCTGACCCGGCCCGGTGACCACGTGGTGCTCGGCGGCGACGCCTACGGCGGCACCTTCCGGCTGCTGGACAAGGTGCTCAAGCTGTGGGGCGTCGAGTACACCACCGCGGACCTGGCCGACGTGGCCGCCGCGCGGGCCGCGATCCGGCCGAACACCAAGGTCATCTGGTGCGAGACGCCGACCAACCCGCTGCTCGGCATCGCCGACATCGCCGCGCTGGCCGACGTGGCCGCCGAGGCGGGCGCCAAGCTGGTCGTCGACAACACCTTCGCCACGCCGTACCTGCAGTCCCCGCTCGGCCTCGGCGCCGACGTGGTGCTGCACTCCACCACCAAGTACCTCGGCGGGCACTCCGACGTCGTCGGCGGCGCGCTGATCACCTCGGACGACGAGCTGCACGAGCAGTTCGGCTTCCTGCGCAACGCGGTCGGCGGCGTGCCGGGCCCGTTCGACGCCTGGCTCACGCTGCGCGGCGCGAAGACGCTGGCACTGCGCATGGAGCGGCACAGCGACAACGCCGAGCGCGTCGTCGAGGCGCTCGTCGGCCACCCGCGGGTCACCAAGGTCTACTACCCGGGCCTGTCCGACCATCCCGGCCACGAGCTGGCCGGCAAGCAGATGCGCCGCTACGGCGGCATGGTGTCGTTCGCGGTGGCCGGCGGCGAGGAGGCGGCCCTGGAGGTCGCGTCCCGCACGAAGCTGTTCATCCTGGGCGAGTCGCTCGGCGGCGTCGAGTCGCTGATCGAGCACCCGGGCCGGATGACGCACGCGAGCACCACCGGCTCGCCGCTGCAGGTGCCGGGCGACGTGCTGCGCCTGTCCGTGGGCATCGAGGACGGCGCGGACCTGGTGCAGGACCTGCTGCACGCGCTGGGCTGAGCCGTTACTGCGCGGTGATCTCGTTCATCGCCGGCTCGGCGGGTTCGGGCTGGCTCTTCGTCGGCCGCTGGACCGGCGGCAGCTGGGCGGGGTCGACGCAGCTGCCGACCAGCTCGACCTGACCGTTGTCGTGCTGGACGTAGCGGCCCGGGTCCCCGCAGCCGGCCTGGTGGACGCTGAACACCGCCACCCCGGCCAGGGCCACCGCGGCCAACGACGCTCCCGCCAGCGGGAGCAGTCCCGCGACCCGTGACCCGACCGCCATGCCTGTGCCCCATCCATGCGCTGCTTGCACAGCGAGAATACCCGTCCGGAAAAACTTCCGTGGGTCGCTTGTCCATCCGGCCGGTGGCGGCGTTCGTTGTTAGCGGTTGGTTAGCGGCACCTGGCATGCTTGACGGCACTGGGGGGCGAGGTACCGCGCCGGTGACCGGGCGAGAGCCACGGTCACCGGCGCTTCGCCGTCTCAGAGGTTGCCGCGGCGCTCCTGCTCGCGCTCGATCGCCTCGAACAGCGCCTTGAAGTTGCCCTTGCCGAAGCCGAGCGAGCCGTGCCGCTCGATCAGCTCGTAGAACACGGTGGGCCGGTCGCCGATCGGCGCGGTGAAGATCTGCAGCAGGTAGCCGTCCTCGTCCCGGTCGACCAGGATCCGGTGCTCCTTGAGCGTCTCGATCGGCACCCGCACCTCGCCGATCCGGGCGCGCAGCGCGGGGTCGTCGTAGTAGGAGTCGGGGGTGTTCAGGAACTCCACGCCCGCCTCGCGCATCGCGACGACCGTGCCGATGATGTCGTTCGTGGCGAGCGCGATGTGCTGGCAGCCCGCGCCGTCGTAGAACTCGAGGTACTCGTCGATCTGCGACTTCTTCCGCGCGATCGCCGGCTCGTTGAGCGGGAACTTGACCCGGTGGTTGCCGTTGGACACCACCTTGCTCATCAGCGCCGAGTAGTCCGTGGCGATGTCGTCGCCGATGAACTCCGCCATGTTCACGAAGCCCATGACCCGGTTGTAGAAGTCGACCCAGTAGTCCATCCTGCCGAGCTCGACGTTGCCCACGCAGTGGTCGATCGCCTGGAACAAACGCTTGCGGGCCGGCATCGAGGACTCCCCGGCCACGTACCCGGGCAGGTAGGGGCCGGTGTAGCGGGAGCGGTCGACGAGCGTGTGCCGGGTCTCGCCGTACGTCGCGATCGCCGCGCGCCGGATCGTGCCGTGCTCGGGGCGCGCGGGATCGGACACGTCGTGCGGCTCCTCGAGCACGGTGGCGCCCTGGGCGCGGGCGTGCTCGATGCAGCGGTCGACGTCGGCGACCTCGAGCGCGAGGTCGACCACGCCGTCGCCGTGCTTGCGGTGGTGGTCGTGCAGCGGGCTGTCCGGGGCGACCCCGCCGTTGATCACGAACCGGGCCGAGCCGGACTTCAGCACGAACGACTTGTGGTCGCGGTTGCCGGTCTCCGGGCCGGAGTAGGCGACCAGGCGCATGCCGAACGCGACCTGGTAGAACCACGCGGTCTGGGTGGCGTTGCCGGCCACGAACACCACCGCGTCCATCGCGCGGACCGGGAAGGGGTCCTGGGACTCGTCGTGTTCGACGAGCCCGACGAGCTGGCGCAGCTGGTCGAAGCTGACGTCATCCATCTGGCGCTGGCCGAGGGTGTCGGTCATCGTGTCCTCCCTGCTGACGTGCCGTGGTCGCAGGATCCGTCGAGAGGGCAGTCTGTGCAACCGGCGCTCTGATCGATGTACAACCTGACCAGGAATTCGCCGGAATGGGTGGACGCGATGAGGCATTCTGTGTAGATGAGCGAACCGCTTGGCACACTCGACGCATTGGACTCACGCCTGCTGCTCCTGCTGTCCGACGAGCCGCGGCTGGGCGTGCTGGAGTGCTCGCGGCGGCTGGGGGTGGCGCGCGGGACGGTGCAGGCGCGGATGGACCGGCTGGAGCGCCGGGGCGTGCTGCGCGGCTTCCCGCCGGACGTGGACCTGGCCGCGATCGGCTACGGGCTGACCGCGTTCGCCGTGCTGGAGATCGCGCAGGGCAAGCGGATCGAGGTCGCCGGCCGGCTCGCGGCCATCGACGAGGTGTGCGAGGTGCACGCCACCACCGGCGAGGGCGACCTGCTGGTGCGCATGGTGGCGCGGTCGAACGCGGACCTGCAGCGGGTCATCGACGAGGTGGTCGACGTGCGCTGGGTGCAGCGCACGTCGACCTCGATCGCCTTGTCCACGCCGATCCCGCCGCGAGTTCGTCCCCTGTTGGAAAGGGTGGCCGGGCCGGGTCAGCCCGCGTAGGGCACCGCCTTCACCAGGGTGACCTGCTGGGTGCTGCCGTTCGGCAGCTCGTAGGAGCGGGTCTCGCCCTCCTTGGCGCCCAGCAGCGCCTTGCCGAGCGGCGACTCGGGTGAGTAGACCTCCAACGCGCCCTCCGCACCCTCCTCGCGGGTGGCCAGCAGGAACCGCTCGGTCTCGTCGTCGCCCTCGTAGCGGATGGTCAGCACCTTGCCGGGCTCGGCGAGCCCGTCGTTGGCCGGCGCCTCGCCGACCTTGGCGTTGCGCAGCAACTCCTGCAGGTGCCGGATGCGGGCCTCCGCCTGGCCCTGCTCCTCGCGCGCCGCGTGGTAACCCCCGTTCTCCTTGAGGTCCCCCTCCTCGCGGCTGGCGTTGATCTTCGCGGCGATAACCGGGCGATTGTCAACGAGCTCGTCAAGCTCTTGCTTGAGCCGGTTGTAGGCCTCCTGGGTCAACCAGGTCACCTGGGTGTCGCTCACGGTCACCAACTCCTCGCTCATACTTTCCGGGTCCCGCGGATTCGGGCCGGTAAGTTCCCGGGCGGCGGCGAACACCCGGAACGGAAAAACACGGCCCCGCCTGGGGCCGTGCAGGTAAGACAGGATATCACGGTGAGACCCTGACACCTGTCCGATTTACCCTATTTGCCAGCGTGAAACATCGAGTTCACCCTGATGGCGGCAGGTCCTTCGACAGGTACGCCGGCACCTGGTACGAGCACCCGAAAACGTCCGCGGTGACCGGCTCGTCGACGCTGTGGATGATCGTCGTGACGCGCACCGCGGCCGCCCCCGGCGGGACCAGCACCTCCCGCCGGCCGCCCTCCTCGCCGCTGAGTACCCGGGTCCGCACGACGCACACCGCGGGCCGGTCGGGGGTGTCCCGGGTCACCTCGAAGGTGAACCGCATCGCGTTGCCGGGGAGGTTCCGGAACGAGACCTGCTGGGTCTCGATCGGCGCGGTGCCGAGGTTGGCGTAGCCGACCCAGGCGACGAGGCCGCCGAGCAGCAGCGCGCAGGCGCCGAGGATCCAGTACGTGCGCCGCGACGTCCGGCGAGGTCGCGCGCCGTAGCGGTCCTCCAGCACGGTCGTGCCGGATGCTCCGGTCGGCACCGTCATGCTGGCCCCTCCACCGGAATTGTCGGTCCGGCCGGGAACAATGCACCCGGCCGTCTTGGTTCGAACAACCAGGTCGAGTATCCGGCAGGCGCGTGGCGGGGTCTGCCCGGGGTGAATCTCACAGGAGGACGACGGGATCATGGCGGAGAAGCTGCGGCTGATGGCGGTGCACGCGCATCCGGACGACGAGTCGAGCAAGGGGGCGGCCACCATGGCCAAGTACGTGGCCGGCGGCCACGAGGTCATGGTGGTGACCTGCACCGGGGGCGAGCGCGGGGACATCCTCAACCCCGCGATGGATCGCCCCGAGGTGCGGGAGAACATGAACGAGTACCGCCGCAAGGAGATGGCCCGCGCGGTCGAGATCCTCGGCGTGCGGCACCGATGGCTCGGGTTCGTCGACTCGGGGCTGCCGGAGGGGGACCCGAAGCCGCCGCTGCCCGACGGCTGCTTCGCGCTGGTGCCGCTGGAAGAGTCGGTGCCGCCGCTGGTGCGCCTCATGCGTGAGTTCAAGCCGCACGTGGTGATCACCTACGACGAGAACGGCGGCTACCCGCACCCGGACCACATCCGCTGCCACGAGGTGTCCGTCGCCGCGTTCGACGCGGCCGGCGACCCGGACCTGCACCCGGAGGCGGGCGAGGTGTGGACGCCGCTGAAGCTGTACTACTCGCACGGCTTCTCCCGCAGGCGGATGCAGGCCATGCACGACGCGCTGCTGGCGCGCGGCATGGAGTCGCCCTACGCCGAGTGGCTGGAGAAGTGGGACCAGCAGCGCGGCGACGTCGCGGACCGGGTGACGACCCGGATCGAATGTGGGGAATACTTCGAGAAGAGGGACGCCGCGCTGCTGGCGCACGCCACGCAGATCGACCCCGACAGCCGGTGGTTCGCCGTGCCGCTGGAGGTGCAGCGTGACGTGTGGCCGTACGAGGAGTACGAGCTGGTGCGGTCCCTTGTGGACACGACACTGCCGGAGGACGACCTGTTCTCCGGGATCAGCGAGAAGGTAAGTGCATGACACTTCCGGGGTCTGACCAGGTCACCGCCGCGGTGGCCGTGGTCGCCCAGCCGCCGCCGACCACGCAGCAGGACCCCGGCGGGCAGGGGGAGGACTTCGGCAAGTCCTCCCCGGTCGGCCTGCTGGTCCTGCTGCTGTTCTTCGTCGCGGTGGCGTTCCTGGTCCGCTCGATGACCAAGCACCTCAAGCGGGTTCCGGCGAGCTTCGACCCGCCGGCGGAGGACGACGCGCCCACGGCGCCGTCGTCGAACGGCGAGGACGCCGCCGGGGGCGGCGAGCAGCGGGCCTGACCGCCTGGGAGGGTGGAGGCATGGCGAACCGGCTGGCCGACGCGACGAGTCCCTACCTGCTGCAGCACGCCGACAACCCGGTCGACTGGTGGCCCTGGTCGGACGAGGCGTTCGCCGAGGCGCGGCGCCGGGACGTGCCGGTTCTGCTCTCGGTCGGTTACGCGGCGTGCCACTGGTGTCACGTGATGGCGCACGAGTCGTTCTCCGACGACGAGACCGCCGGGCTGATGAACGCGCGGTTCGTCAACGTCAAGGTCGACCGCGAGGAGCGTCCGGACGTGGACGCGGTCTACATGACCGCCACGCAGGCGATGACCGGGCAGGGCGGCTGGCCGATGACCTGCTTCCTGACCCCCGAGGGCGCGCCGTTCCACTGCGGCACGTACTACCCGCCGGCGCCGCGGCCCGGGATGCCGTCGTTCCGCCAGTTGCTCACCGCCGTCGACGAGGCGTGGACGAACCGGGACGCCGACGTGCGCGAGGCCGGCATCCGCATCGTGGCCGAGCTGGCCAAGCAGACCGCCGCGCTCCCGGAGTCCACAGTGGACGAGGACGCGCTGGACGGCGCCGCGCTGGCCATGCTGCCGGAGTACGACCGGCGGCACGGCGGTTTCGGCACCGCCCCGAAGTTCCCGCCGTCGATGGTGCTGGAGTTCCTGCTGCGCCACCACGAGCGCACCGGTTCGGTCGAGGCGCTGTCCATCGTGGAGGGTACGGCCGACGCGATGGCGGCCGGCGGCATCCATGACCAGCTCGACGGCGGTTTCGCGCGCTACAGCGTGGACGCCCGCTGGGTGGTGCCGCACTTCGAGAAGATGCTCTACGACAACGCGTTGCTGCTGCGGGTCTACACGCACCTGGCGCTGCGCAGCGGTTCGGCGCGGCACCGCGAGGTGGCGTCGCAGACCGCGGAGTTCCTGGTGCGCCGGCTGCGCACCCCGCAGGGCGGCTTCGCCGCGTCGCTCGACGCGGACACCGACGGGGTCGAGGGGCTGACCTACGCGTGGACGCCCGCGCAGCTGGTCGAGGTGCTGGGCGAGGACGACGGCGCGTGGGCGGCGGACCTGCTCGGCGTGAGCGCCGAGGGCACCTTCGAGCACGGCACGTCCACCCTGCGGATGCTGCGCGAGCCCGAGGTGCCGGCGCGCTGGACGCGGGTGCGCGAACGGCTGCTGATCGCCCGGGACGCGCGCCCGCAGCCCGGCCGCGACGACAAGGTGGTCACCGCGTGGAACGGCCTGGCGATCGGCGCGCTCGCGTTCGCCGGGTCGGCGTTCGGCGTCGCCGACTGGGTCGCGGCCGCATCCGGTGCGGCGTCCCTGATCGCCGGCGTGCACCTGGTGGACGGCCGGTTGCGGCGCGCCTCCCGCGACGGCGCCGCCGGTAGCGCGGCCGGGGTGCTCGAGGACTACGGCTGCCTGGCCGACGGGCTGCTCGCCCTGCACCAGGCCACCGGCGAGGCGCGCTGGCTCGACCTCGCGGTCGGGCTGCTGGACACCGCGCTGGCCCACTTCGCGGACCCGTCGGCCGAGGGCGCCTTCCACGACACCGCCGACGACGCCGACGCCCTGGTGTGGCGCCCGTCGGACCCGAGCGACAACGCGAGCCCGTCGGGCGCGTCGGCCACGGCGGGGGCGCTGCTGACCGCGTCCGCGCTGGTCGGCCCGGACCGCGCTGGCACGTACCGGTCGGCGGCCGAGAGTGCGGTGCGGCGGGCGGGGATGCTGGCGTCCCGGGCGCCGCGCTTCGCCGGGCACTGGCTGTCGGTCGCCGAGGCGCTGGTACGCGGCCCGGTGCAGGTGGCCGTGGTGGGTCCGGAGGGCGACTCCCGCCGCGAGGCGCTGGCCGACGCGGCGCTGCGCCACGCGCCCGGCGGCGCGGTGGTGCTGGCCGGCGCCCCGGACGACGTGCCCCTGCTGGCCGACCGGCCCCTGGTCGACGGCCTGGCCGCGGCCTACGTCTGCCGCGGCTACGTCTGCGACCGTCCCGTCACCGAGGTCGGCGAGCTGCTGACCGCCCTGGGCTGACCTGTCCACAGGCAACCCCGCCGGCGCCCGTTCCCGTCGGTGGCCGCCGCTACGCTGGACATCGGGGGGCCGGAGGCCACGCCAGCCCCGGTTGTCCACAGGGCCCGGCTCGCCCGGCCGGAACCGTCGGTGCCCGCCCGTAGCATGGTGACCGGGGGCCGGAGGCCGCCCCTCGATCGTCCGCCCCCGCTCTCGGACCGGATATCCCCTCGCTCCCGAACGGACGTCGCCGGGGCCTTGCCCCTGCTCGTCGAGAGCCCGGTGGCCCGCCTTCGAGACCTACGCCTTGCGTTCGGACTCGCGGCCGGCGCGAGCCGACCGCGTGCACCCAGTTCCGCCACGGGCGAACCTGGTGGCGTAATCGCGAGCCCCGCGTAACCTTGTAATCATGTAAGTCAGCCGAATGGGAGGCTGGTCATGTTCGCACGATGCGGGGTGGATTTCATGGGTCCGAGAGGCCATCGCTGGGGTCCGGGGCGTGGTTGGGGCGGCCCGGGCGGTCGCGGCCGGGGACGCGGCGGTTGGCAGCAGGCCGACCTGCCGTCCGCGGACGACGCGTCCGCCTGGTTCGCCGGGCGGCTGCCGGAAGGGTGGTTCACCGAGGCGCCGATGGTGATCGTGGACCGCGAGGAGATCACCGTCGTCGGGCAGCTGCCGCCGCTCGAGGGCGAGTTCGACGACGACGCCGCGCGCGCGGCCGCCGAGTCCGGCCGGATCAGCCGGTTCCGCGAGGAGACCCGCGACGAGCGGATCGAGATCGCCCGGCAGGCCGAGCACCGCTACGGGCGCAAGGTCGCCTGGGGCGCGAAGATCGGCGACACCGAGGAGCTGTTCACCACCCTGTCCGTGCCGGTGATGACCCGGCTGCGGCAGGAGGAGCGGCTCATCCTCGACACGCTGGTCGACGCCGGCGTGGCGCGGTCCCGCTCGGAGGCGCTGGCCTGGGCCGTGCGCCTGGTCGGCGAGCACGCCGAGGAGTGGCTCGCGTCCCTGCGCGACGCGATGTCCAAGGTCGACGACCTGCGCGCGCAGGGCCCCGAGCTCTGACGCCCACGGCCCCGGCGGCGCGTCCGGTTCAGCGACCGGGCGCGCCGCCGGTCCACGCGGTGGCGCGCAGGCCGGTGCCGACCGCGGCCAGTACCACCAGGATGACCACGCAGAACGCGGTGAGCCCGGTGGCGAGCGACACGACGCTCGCGGCCAGGCCCATGCCCAGGATGGGGAGCGTCAGGCCGAGGTAGCCGGCGAGGAAGATGCCGGCCGCGGCCTCGCCCCGGGCGGCGGGGTGCGCAATCCGGGCCGCGGTGCCCATGGCGCCCTTGAACAGCGCCCCGGCCCCGGCACCCCCGAGCGCGCCCGCGGCGAGGAACAGCCACAGCGAGCCGACCACGCCGCCGGTCAGCAGCACGGCGACCCCGGTGAGCAGCGCGCCGACGCCGATCGTCAGCTGCCGGTCGGGCTCGAGCCGGCCCAGGCCGACCTGCCCGGCGACGGCGAACACGAACACCACGCACGACACCACGCCGGACAGCGCCACCGACGCCTGCCCGAGGCTCGTGGCGAGGATCTTCGGCGTCAGCGAGGTGAACAGGCCGAACAGCGCGAACGCGGCGAACGCGCCGGTCGCGGCGACGAGGTAGCGCGGGCGGGCGGCGCGCGGCACGGACACCCGCTGGGGCCGGTAGGGCCGCACGGTCCGCCGGACGGTCTCCGGCACCATCGCGACGCCGACCGCGCACGCCACCAGCAGCACGAGGAAGACCGCGTAGACGGTGGTCAGCGGCCCGCGCACGTACTGGGCGAGGATGCCCGACACCAGCGGGCCCAGGCCCAGCCCGCCGAGGTTCGCCGCGGTCGCGACGTGGCCCGTCCGGGTCCCCGGCGCCAGTTCGCCGAGGTAGGCGGTGGCGGTCGCGGTGATCAGCCCGATGCCGAGCCCGCACACCACCCGCGCGACGATCAGGACGGGCAGCGAGTGCCAGCCGAGGAACAGCGCGGCGGCGACCACCTCCAGCGCGACGCCCGGCAGCAGGACCCGCCGCCGGCCGACCCAGTCGGAGACATGGCCGGCCAGGAAGAGGCTGATCAGCACGCCGACCGCGTAGGCGGAGAATGCGACGCCGACCATCGAGGTGGAGAACCCGTCGCGGGCCTGGTAGAGCGGCCAGAGCGGGGTGGGCACGGTGGAGAACGCCATCGACAGCAGGAAGGCCGTCGCGACCGTCCAGAAACCACGCTTCATGGCTCCAGACTGACCGCGCGACTCCTTCGTGAAAAGCGATAAAATCTGATCGTATCGATCCCCCAGGGAGATGGTTCGACGGTCGTGGAGCTGCGCCAGCTGGAGTACTTCCTCGCCGTGGTCGAGCACGGCACGTTCACCGCCGCCGCGGCCCGGCTGCATGTCGTGCAGTCCGGCGTGAGCAGCACGATCAAGTCGCTGGAGCGCGAGCTGGGGGTGGCGCTGTTCGACCGCTCGGCGGGTCCCGGCCGCCCCACGCTGACCGAGGCGGGCTGGTTGCTGCTGCCCGAGGCCCGGGCGATGCTGGAGTCCGCGCGGGTGGCGCGCGAGGTCGTGCGCGGCGGGCCGCAGCTGCGTGGCGAGCTGAACGTGGGCGTGATGAGCTCGGTGGGGCCGGTGGACCTGCCGACGGTCCTGGCCAGGTACCGGGAGGTGCACCCGCTGGTGCGGGTGGGGCTGCGGGTCAAGCCGCGCGGGTCGGCGGACCTGGCCGAGGCGCTGCAGGCGGGGACGCTGGACGTGGCGTTCGTGTCGGTGGCCGAGTCGGTGCGGTCGAGCCTGGTGCTGCACCTGATAGCGCGCGACCCGATGGCCCTGCTGCTGCCCGCCGGGCATCCCGCGTCGGCCCGGGCGTCGCTGACCCTTCCCGACCTGGCCGGCGAGACGTGGATCGACGCCCCCGAGGGCTACGGCAACCGGACGATCGTGGACGCGGCGTTCAACCGGGCGGGGCTGGCGCGGGAGGTCGTGCTGGAGGTGGCGGACACGTCGTGGGTCCCGGACTTCGTGGCGGCCGGCCTGGGCATCGGCTTCGTCCCCGCCACCGTCGCATCCGACCCGCGGACCGTCACCCGCCGGGAGCTCCCCGGCGAGGACCTCCGCTGGCCGCTCTACCTGGCCACCACCCGAGACCGCCTGCGCCGGCCCTCGGTCCGCGCGTTCCTGGACCTGCTCACCGTCAGGCAGGGGTGACAGACTGCCGGCATGGAGTTCTTCTGCTACCACCGCGACCGGCCGGGTTCCGCGGCGCTGCGGCAGAAACTGATGGAGGAGCACTGGTCCTACATGGACGGTTACGCGGCCGAGCTGATCGCCCGCGGCCCGACCTTCACCGACGACGACACCCCGACCGGCAGCGTGCACATCGTCGACCTGGCCGACCCGGCGACGGCCCGCGCGTTCGCCTTCGACGAGCCCTGCTACCAGGCGGGCGCGTACCGGGACGTGCTGATCCGCCGCTGGCGCAACGCGCTGGGCCGGACGATGTGGGACTTCCCCGGCGGCCGCGCCGGCGGCAACCGGTACCTGGTGCTCGGGCTCGGCGAAGGGCAGGCCGCCGACCTCGCGGTACCGCCCGGCCAGGACCTGATCGCGTACGGACCGCTGCTGTCCGACGACGGCGCCGGCTGGCTGGGCACGGCGGCGCTGGTCCGCGCCGCGGACCCGGAAAGCGCACGAGCCGTCCTGACGGCGGACCGGTACGCCGGCATCGAGGTCCACAACTGGGAGTTCGGCGGCCGGCGGTGAACCGGCCCACCCTGGTCGTGGTCGGCGGCCTGCCCGCGACCGGCAAGACGACCGTCGCCCGGGCAGTGGCGGGACGCGTCGACGCCGCCTACCTCCGTATCGACACGATCGAGCAGGCGATCGCCCGGTTCGCGGCCGGGGAGGAGTCGGGCGAGGAGCTGCGCCACGCCGTCACATGGGGTCTCGGGTACGGCGTCGCCTGTGCGGTCGCCGGGGACCTGCTGTCCCAGGGATCGCACGTGTTCGCGGAATGCGTGAACCCCCTGAAGATCACCCGGGATGCCTGGCAGGACGTGGCGCGCACGGCCGGTGCCCGGCTGGTCGAGGTGGAGCTGGTGTGTTCCGACCCCGCCGAGCACGAGCGACGAGCGACCACCCGCACGGTCGACATCCCGGACCTGGTCCCGCCGACCTGGACGGACATCCTGCAGCGCGAGTACGAACCGTGGGACCGCCCGCACGTCGTGCTGGACACGGCCGGGACGTCGGCCGAGGACACCATCGCCTCACTGTGCGAGACGCTCGGCATCGACGGCGGCCGCCCGACGGCCTCCTGACCGGGCCGCCGGAGACGGCCGGAGGCACACACAACCGCAGCTAGGGGTAGATGGCGAGCCAGATCGCGATGTAGTGCCCGCGCCTGGTCGCCGACCTCGGGTTGACCGGCTGATGGCCCCATCTACCTGCGTGAACGTCTTCCGACAGTTCTCGCAGATTCTCGGCTCTGCCCGACCTCTGACGGCCTGGAGACGGCCTGATCTTGGTCGCCTCGGCGCGCTCCTCGCGGGCAGCTCGGTCAGCTGGTGGCGCGGCCAGAGCACCAGCTGCTCGGGCTTCGTCATGGCACGACCTCCTTGGACTGCGCCTGCTCGTCGCCGTTCCCCTCGCCCCTGCCGATCCGTAGCACCGGGTCGTCGGGGCCAAGGGTCGAGCGAAGCGAGATCGCGCAGCGACGCCGTCAGGCGCCCTTGGGGCCGGCGGGCCGGTGTTAGACGATGACCGGGCGATGAGGGGCCGGCCTCGGTGACCCTGGCTCGTGCATCTCCGACGCGCCGCCGGTGGTGGCGCTGCCGTCGCGGGCTTGTGGGCTGCGCCGCGCAGGCCGGCCGGCGTGAGCGGAGCGGCAGCCGGCCGTGCCGCGATGGATGCGGTCCACGTTGCCAAGGCGACGGGCCGAGCGCGCCGCCACCGGCGGCGCGCCTTGATCCCATAGAGCCGAATTCTGCAAGTAACGACAGGGGCCAGAGTCTCGACTCCGGATATGTCTCCGAGGAATGGAGGAGGGCAGGAGGGTGGGAGAGCGGCGACCGGCATCCGATGAGCGCGTTGGTGAATGCGAGGCTGCTGTCTCGCGCGTGCGTCGGGTGGGCGTGGTGATCATCGATTCTGCTGACATTCCGACTGCTCGGAAAGTGTTAGGCGATCTTGGATGCTACAAAAGGAAATTTGACACGGTACTGCGTCCGCTTTCTGTTGATGAGGCAAAGGAGGTGACCTTATCAGGTCGCTATGGGCGTTGGCACTTTCCTTGGCACACGGACGGAGCCGGTCGGCCTCTTTTCCGCCGCGATACGTAGGAATGCTTGGCCAACGGGTGGCGCCGGGCGCTTCGCCAACAGAGCTAGTAGATTTGTCGTATCGAGAAGATATCGATGCTCTGCTTAGAGCACGACTGTTGCGGTATTGGCTGTCGAACGGATGTTCCGAAACTTCGATGCAGTGAAGTGCGGAACGGTGTAAGGCTGCGAAGGTGGGACCCGCGTCATTACGCGTCAAGACCGGATGACGCGGAGATCGCTGTTGCGCTGCAACACTTGGAGCCGTCGCATTCGATTGCATGGGACAATAGTAGGCTTCTGGTGTTCGACAATTGGCGATTTCTGCACAGGCGACCAGGCGTGGACGCGACTATCAATCGCGTAATCTGGCGTGGGTACAGCTATTGAGGAGTGGTAATGTGGAGCGATGAAGAATTCCGCACCAAAGCACGGACTTACTTCGAGCGTGCAGAGGGGGCTTCGGGAGACGATCAGTTGGTCGCGCTTTTGTGCTCGCTGGGTCTCGAATTCTTGCTCCGAGCGCCGTTGCCGATGTGAATCCTCTTCTTCTCGCTGACCCCGTTGCCGACGATGGCTATAGCATTCTTCACGCAGCTGGCTTCCCTGGAACTGAGAGCCGCGACTGTAAAGACCAGGCGGTGGTATCTCGCCTCGTTTCGGTGGTAGACGGATTCGAATCTGTGCAGCAAGATGTTCAACTTTCTCGTGGGTTTGAGAAATAGAGAGCTGCACACCTCCATGTCAGTCTATGATGGGGTCGTTGATCACACGTGGTTGCCAAAATTTCTCCGTGCGGTAACGACCCTTGCGGGATATTTTGAGGAAGAACCATCTGACTATCTGAGCAAGCCTTTTCTGGAACACGCCAGCAATCTGGTAGATGTCGAAGACAAGAGAATTAAGCACGAAATATCGAGGGTGCGGCTCTTCTGGAGGGATGCTGAGATGGTGCGTCACCAGGGAGTTTGGTGCCCTGGGTGATCTTGAGGGGCTCCTTCCCGTTACGTTCGTGGGTGCTTGATGTCCATGAACTGCAAGAAGGAGCCCGGTGTCACAGTACGCGACACGCGCGGACGTGGAGGCGTTTGAGGCCTCTCGCGTGTTGTTCGAGACGTTGGTTGAGGAGTTGGCTGGTTCGGACTGTGCCCGGGCCACGCATGCGGAGTTGGAGGATGTGCTCACGGCGCGGTCGCGGGAGTTGTTCCGTCAGCTGATGCAGGATCATCTGGACCTGCGGGCGCAGCGCGAACGGCGGCTGCGGGAGGTGACCGACGCCGAACAGGTGACGCGCGGCAGTGTGGAGGCCGGTCACGCCCGCGCGTTGACCACGGTGTTCGGGCAGGTGAGGGTGAGCAGGCTGGCCTACCGCCGCCGTGGCCATGTCAACCTGTATCCCGCCGACGCCCAGCTGAACCTGCCGGTGGAGAAGCATTCGCACGGTCTGCGGCGACTGGTGGCGGTGGAAGCGGCTCGGGGCTCCTTTGATGACACGGTGGAGGCGATCGAGCGGGCCACCGGGGTCCGGCTGGGCAAGCGTCAGGTCGAAGAACTCGCCAGCCGGGCGGCGGTCGACGTCGACGACTTCTACGCCCAGCGCCGACCACCAGCCGGCACCGGCCGGGACGTGCTCGTCCTGTCCGTCGACGGCAAGGGCATCGTCATGCGCCCCGAGGCGTTGCGCCCGGCCACCGCCAACGCCGCCGCCGGCTCGACGACGAAGCTAGCCACGCGACTGTCCAAAGGAGAGAAACGTAACCGCAAACGCCTGGCCGAGGTCGGCGCTGTCTACGACGCCGAACCCGTGGTGCGCACTCCCGCCGACATCCTCGCCCGCAACACCGATGACACCGACATTCCGAGGCGCCGGTCGCGGTGAACAAGTGGCTGACCGCCAGCGTCATCGACGACGCCGCCACCGTCGTCGGCCAGGTCTTCGACGAAGCCCACCGCCGCGACCCCGCCCACGAGCGGACCTGGATCGCGCTGGTCGACGGTAACAACCACCAGATCGACCGGATCCACACCGAAGCGGGCAAACGCGGTGTCGGCGTGACCATCCTCTGCGACCTCATCCACGTACTGGAGTATCTGTGGAAGGCGGCCTGGTCATTCCACGACGAAGGCGACCCGGCCGCCGAAGAATGGGTGCACGACAAGGCGACCGCCGTGCTGCAGGGCAAGGCCATCCGCGTCGCCGCGGGGATCCGCCGCGCGGCCACCCGCGGTGGCCTGGACCCACCCCACCGGGCAGGCGCCGACGCGTGCGCCACCTACCTGATCAACAAGGCGCCCTACCTGGACTACCCCACCGCGCTGCACAACGGCTGGCCCATCGCCACCGGCGTCATCGAAGGCGCCTGCCGCCACCTCGTCAAAGACCGCATGGACATCACCGGCGCCCGCTGGGGCCTCACCGGCGCCGAAGCCATCCTCAAACTCCGAGCCCTACGCAGCAACGGTGACCTCGGCGACTACTGGCGCTACCACCTCACCCAAGAACGGCAACGCGTCCACGAAACCCGCTACCGCAACGGCACCATCCCGCAGGCCGCGTGATCACTCCAGAAGAGCCACACCCAAATATCGACGCGGATCAACAAGTCTCGCGAGTTTGCAGAGCGGCTAACTGAACAAGAACGCACGGAGCGCTTGGGGACGATTCTGGGTAAGAAGATCTTTATGGGTCGTTGGGAAAGATCCGTCAAATGCCCTGCGTGCGGCGTGGACGTCTACATCCAAGGGTTTCCGGTGCGGTATGAGAGGGAAGTATTTGACGGGGAGGATCTAATCACACAGCGTGTCTTCTTGGTAAATCGAGAATTCGCATGCACGGTTTGTGGCTTGGAACTTGTGAGTACTGCCGAGATTGCCGCAGCCGGACTTGAACAAACGTGGAACGCGGTCAGCGAAGAGTCACTTGAGGAGCGCTATTCATCCGCATATGAGATGGAGTATGACAACGAGTAAACGATGAGTGAGTGCTGCTAGTCTCGTCGTATGCGTGGTGCTGGTGATCCGTTGACGGTCGGGGAGCGTGTTGCGTTCTACCGGCGTCGGCGGGGGCTTGCCCAGGCCACGCTCGCGGGCTTGGTCGGGCGGTCCGAGGACTGGCTGAGCAAGATCGAGCGGGGCGAGCGGGAGATCCGGCGGCTTGACCTGCTGGTAGAGGTAGCACGCGCCCTGCGGGTGACGCTCGGCGACCTGCTCGGTGAGCCCGTGCTCCTGGAGGACGAGCACAAGAACGACGACGTGCCGGCTATCCGTGACGCCCTGATGGCCCCGCAGCGGCTCTCCAAGACGCTGTTCGGCGGCTCGATCGAGCCGGAGTACGTCGACCCGCGACCGGTGGCGCGGTGGACCGAGGATGCCTGGTCGGACTACCAGGGCGGCCGGATCGGGCGGGTGGTCACAGCGCTTCCGCGGCTGATCAAGACGGCTCAGCAGATGGAGGCGGCCGGCGGCGACGGCTCCTATAAGCGCAGGTGCGCGGCGGTGTCGGCGCGGATTCACCACCTCGCGGCCACGACGTTGAGCAAGGTCGGTGAGTCCGATCTGGCCTGGATCGCGGCCGAACGGGCCATGCAGGCCGCAGACACGGCCGACGATCCGCTGGTGCTGGCGTCGGCGGCGCGCTCGGGGACGCATGCGCTGCTGGCGGTCGGCCGGTTCGATGACGCCTTGCAGCTCGGCGACGCGGCGGCGCGGTGGCTGGAACCACGGATGAGCGAGGGCGACCCCTCCGCGTTGAGCCTGTACGGGATGCTGCACCTTCGCTCGGCGGTCGCGGCGGCCGCCACCAGGACCGGGGCATCGCGAACGAGCTGCTCGGCAAGGCCGAGGTCGCCGCCGGGGCGCTCGGGGAGGACGCGAACTACTGGCAGACCGGGTTCGGGCCGACCAACGTCGCCTTGCATCGGCTGTCGGCCGGGCTGGATCTCGGGGATATCCCGGTGGTGGTCGAGCGGGCGGGCGAGGTCGACACAGCCGCGATGCCGGTCGAGCGGCAGGTCACGCACCTGATCGACCACGCGCGGGCGTTGAGCCTGCTCGCCCGCGATGATGACGCCTTGCAGGTGCTCCTGTCGGCCGAGGAGAAGTCGCCGCAGCTCGTGCGGCACTCGGCGATCGCGCGGGAGGTCGTGCGCACGATGTACCGGCGGGCACCGGTCACGGGCGGCAAGAAGTCCTCGTTGCTGCTGGCGCTGGCCGAGCGGTGCCGCGCGGTGAGCGAGGGCTGATGGCCTCGCCCGTGCTGGGCCTGGTCGGCTGCGCGGCCGGCGGCCTGGAGGAGATCCTTCCGAAGCTGATCGAGCCGATGCAGGACCGCGGCTGGCGCGTCGCGGTCACGCTCACGCCCACGGCGGCGACGTGGCTGGACGCCACGGGCGATATCGAGAAGATCGAGCAGGTCACCGGCTACCCGGTGCGCTCGAAGCCGCGGCTGCCGGGCGAGAAGAGCCCGCACCCGGCGGTGGACTGCTACGCCGTGGTGCCGGCGACGTTCAACACGGTCGGCAAGCTCGCGCTCGGCCTGGCCGACAACCAGGCGCTGACGCAGGTCTGCGAGGCGATCGGCCTCGGCTCGATCCCGATCGTCGTGTTCCCGCGCATCAACGCTGCTCACGCACGCCAGCCCGCGTGGGAGCGGTCATATCGCCGCGCTCCGGCGGGCCGGGGTGCACCTGGTCATGGGCGACGACGTGTGGCCGCTGCACGAGCCGCGCTCCGCGCCGGGCAAACAGCTGCCCTGGGCGGCCATCATCGACACCATCGTTTCCGCTGTTCAACAGCCGTAGATAGGTACCCGGACAGTTTGTCCGGGTCGTTGGCCTCTTCCGCCGGTTTCCTTGGATCACCGCACCCATCGGGGTGCCCACCAGGACGGCGGAAGGCGAATGAGTGTGCACATAGTCATCCAGCCCGTGGCCGGGTACGGCGCCGAGGTCATCGAGCCGTCGCCCGGCGTCCGGCAGCTCATCGCGGGCAGCGACCAGGCCGGTTTCACCGTGCAGGTCCCGGCCCGTATCGGCGGCCTGGCCGACACCGCTCGGTTCGCGCGGTCGCTGGCCACGGCTGCCGGTGAGTTCGCCGAGTGGTGCGAGGGCCAGAACCGTAACCGCAGTTTCGACGAGCGCCCGCAGGGCTGGGCCGGCTTCGGCATCCGCAACGACGCAGACAACGACAAGGAGTGAGTGATCATGGCTGTTCCGCACGGCACGCGATTCGAGATCTCGTTCGACACGATGTTCCCGCAGGGCGCCTACCTGATGGGCGACGTTCAGCCGCTGACCGAGTACCAGTCCCAGGAGGACAAGGCACGCAACCGTCCGGTGCGTCCGCGTCTGGACGAGCAGACTGGCAAGCGGCTCTACCGCGCGACCATCGCCGACCCGTCCGCCGAGAAGGAACGTGACAAGTCGATCGCGGTGGAGATCGCGGCCGATGTGCAGCCGGTGCCCCCGGCCGCTGCGGGCAACCTGCCCTTCCGGCCGGTCGTGCTGGAGGGCCTGACCGTCCAGCCGCGCGCCGAAGCGTCCGGACAGGCCAAGTGGATCACCTGGGTCGTCCGCGCGACCGGCCTGCGTGGTGTGGAGGCCCCGTCGACGAGCCGGGGCGGCTCGGCGAAGCCCGCGAACGAAGCGGGCAAGGCGGCATGAGCGACTACAGCACGGCCTACCAGGTCGCCTGCTCACCCGGCCCGAACGCGGCGGCGGCCATGACGCGGGTGCCGGGCGGCTCGCCGGTGCTCGTGGTCTACCTCGACCCGGTGAACATGGTCATCCAGAGCCCGCCATCCGCGCAGGGGTCGCGCGAGCTGGCCGACTTCTGCCGCGAGCTGGCGCACGAAGCGTCCCGGCTCGCCCGCACCATCGACCCGGACGGGGAGCCGACCGAACCGGAGGCCACCTGGCCCCGGCACGCCCTGGTGCGCAACGAGCTCAGCGACTCGGGCGCGGGGTGTTGAAGCTGGCGCGGGGCGGGTGTCCAGGTTTGCGAGGCCATGAGCCCGCCCCGCGCCTTCCACAACCAACCAGCACACAGGAAGGGAGGAGTGGTGGCAGACACGCTACGCGCCAACGGCACCGGTGAGCCGGCGACGCTGGTCGAGGCGCACCAGCTGGTAGGCCGGCAGCGGCCACGGTTGGACGCGGGGCCGTTGGTGTGGGCGGCGTTCCACCGCCGTAGCGCGGAGATCTACGGCGCGGTGGCCACGGTCGACCTCGCCCACCGGCACGAGGCGCAGTGCTACGCGGGTCTGGAGATCCGCCGGGCACGGGAGATCGAGGACGAACTAGACCACGCTTAGCCGAAGTCCACAGTAGATAACTCAACACGCACGCGGGTCGTGCGGCGATGCCGCACGCTTGTGTGCCGCAAGAGAAACCGTAGGCGCAGAAGCGGAAACCCGGCTACCAACCTCGTCCGCTCCTGCGCTGTCCATCCCAAGGGGAATGAACAGTGACAAGGCTAGAACCAACCCAAACCACGGCGCCAGAGGGGGCCACCCGAACGCGCTGCACCCAGTGCCGACGCTTCGCCCGGCTGCATCCGGGCGAGTCCCGCTGCACCCGGTGCGCCGGAATGCTGCCGCTCGAGTTCGGGCGGGGTGAGCTCGTCGAGAACAAGCCGGTGTTCGCGCCGCCGAAGCGGGGCAAGACGCGCACGGTGCCGCTGTGGGCCCGGGTGGCTCGGGAGCTGGACGAGTACGCGGAACGGTTCGAGCCGGCGACCCTGACGTTGCCGTGGTTGCATCCGGCCGGCGCGCCCACCACGGTGCGCGTGTACCTGGTCGACTATGACGGTCGGCCGTGCCGGCGGGGCAACTTCAACGCGCACGTGTGGCGTCCGGCGCTCGCCAGGGCCGGTGTCGCCGGGCCGACCCGCGACCACGGCATGCACGCGCTGCGGCACCTGTACGCCTCGGTCCTGCTGGACGCGGGCGAGTCGATCAAGGCGCTGGCTCAGTACCTCGGGCACAGCGACCCCGGCTTCACGCTGCGGGTCTACACGCACCTGCTGCCGACGAGCCACGAGCGGACCCGGCGGGCGATCGACGGCTTCCTGACCGAACGGCGGGCCGCCTGAGGTGTGGAGACAGCAGGCAAGGAGTGGTCCCTATCACCCACATGAGTGAGCGTTTGCGCTCATGTGACATGAGCGTTTACGCTCATAGCGTGGCGAATATCAGCGATACGCACTTTCTGACGGTCGAAGAGGTTGCGGAGCAACTGAACCTCTCGATCGCGACTATCCGTCGCCGGTGCGCCGAAGGGGAGTGGGGCGCACAAAAGTTCGGTAAACAGTGGAGTATACCCGCTGACGAGTCGCCAATTCAGCACCGGCACGGAAAAGGGCTAAGCGGACAACAGGTTCGACCAAGCTGAACTTCGTTCAAGCGGTCGAGCATGTTCGCACGACAGACATCTGGGAACTTTGGATTCCTGACGTCTTGCGGTATCGAGATTTCCTCGACGAAAGCGAGCTGCTCGCTCAGGCTGCCAAAGTTCAATTTGAGCGTCAACAGTATGGTGCCGCGGAAAACATCATGATACCGAAGAACGCGATTGCCACACGACCGGGCGTACTTCTTGATATTGTTGACCGCGTTGCATATCAAGCCGTCGTTGCCTCGATGGCACCTGTGCTCGACAAGCAGATAGGCGACATCGTCTACTCGGCCAGGTTGGCCAGCGATAAGCGGCACTTCCTGCAGCATGGAACTAGTCGGTTTGGTCGTTTCAAGAAAGACGCGAAGGCTATCGCAGAAGAGCGGGGTGACTGGGTTGCCGAGATTGATATTTCCAGCTACTTTGAACATGTTATTCATGACATCCTGTTCCAGGAGCTCGCGCTTGCTGGGATAAGTGGAGAACCTCTGCGTGCTCTGCGAACGATGCTCTCAAAGTGGGCTACGGTCAAAGGGGTTGGCTTGCCTCAAGGCCCGAACGCGTCGCGCGTTCTTGGCAATTTCTACCTGTCCGAGATCGATTCTCTAATGACAGACCTGGGTTATACGTATCTGCGGTATATGGACGACGTAAGAATCTTCGCAAGACGAAGCCGGATCTCATCGCGGGGATTCGACGGTTCGAAACCGCCTGTCGTCAACGAGGGCTTACGATCAGCTCGGAGAAGACCAAGGCGCTACCCGCTGGGGAATTCGTTAAGGCTGCGGCGTCGGACTTGGCCATGAACGATGCTTCGTACTTCTTTAAGGCGCAGCGATTTCAGGAGGCGCGGCCCATTCTTAAGAGTATCCTCATCAACGCGCTAAAGGGTGAACGGATTGGGATACGAAACGTTCGATTCAGTGCTTGGAGGCTCGCTCAACTCCGAGATAGCTCTGTCATAGGAAGGATATTGGCGAAGCTGGAGGACCTGTCTCCTGTTGCCTCGGTAGTAGCAGCTTATTTGAAGCCCTTCATTAGCCGAAAGTCGGTGCGACGCCGGCTGGAAGAGTTCATGAATGACGAAACGCTCTGTACTCGGACTTCCTCCTGATCGTGGGTATTTGCCTGCATGCTTGAATCGCAGGTAATATACCCAGAGTGGAGAAAGATAGCCGAAAGGCAAGTTCGGGACAAGAACTCAAGTATCCATCTCAGGGCAATCGCTGCTTGTGTTCTTGGGAAGTGTCGAGTGCCGCGAGATCGACAGTGGATTAAGAGCGAAGTCAAGCGCGAGCACAATCCTATCCTTATCCGTGCTTACCTGGTTGCACTCCGCTATGGCGATTCGCTGGACAGAGCTACGCTAGGGGAGGTCAACCTCGAATTCCGCGCTCGATCGAACTGCGAAGTGGTTACGGGCGAGGCAGAGCCTGCCATCTCTCGTATACGCAGACAGTGAGATTGCCGTCTCCTGATTGGCGCGGGCCCTGTGGACTGTAGGCGGTCGGTGCAGGCGCTAGCGCGGTACTTGGTCAACAACACCCGGCTTCACCCTGCGCGTCTACACCCCCCCGATGCCGGACGAGCCACGAGAGAACCCGGCGGGCGATCGACGGCTTCCTGACCGAGCGGCGGCGGCGGGCAGCCTGAGACGGCCTGGAGACGGCCTGAGAGGTCGCCGAACCCGCAAAACCGCAGCTAGGGGTAGATGGCGAGCCAGATCGCGATGTAGTGCGCCAGCGCGGCGAGCACGGTGGCCGCGTGGAAGAACTCGTGGTGGCCGAAGACCTTGGGCCACGGGTTGGGCCAGCGGGTGGCGTAGAAGACCGCGCCCAGCGTGTAGAACGCGCCGCCGACCAGCAGGAGTACCAGGGCCGCCACGCCGGCGTGGTGGAGCAGGTCCGGCAGCACGAACACGGCCACCCAGCCCAGCGCGATGTAGATCGGCGTGCCCAGCCACCGTGGCGCGTGCGGCCACAGCAGCTTGAGCGCGACCCCCAGCACCGCCCCGCCCCACACCACGCTCAGCACCACGTAGCCCGTCGGCTGGGGCATGGCGAGCAGGGTGAACGGGGTGTACGTCCCGGCGATGAACAGGAAGATCATCGAGTGGTCGAGGCGCTTCATCCACGCCCGCACGCGCAGGCTGACCCACCACCGGCGGTGGTACAGCGCGCTCACCCCGAACAGCCCGAGGACGGTCGCGCCGTACACGGCCGTCGCCCAGCCGGCGGTCGCGGAGACGGTCGCGGCCGACACCGCGATCAGGGTCGCGCCGGTGGCGACCGACGCCAGGAACGACCAGTAGTGGATCACACCGCGCATTCGCGGCTTGGTGTGCGGGGCGGGCGGGGGGTTCAGCGTCGCAGCGGGCACGGCACCCAGGTTACGGGACCGTAGGTTGGCTCGGCGACCAGCGTGAACAGCCTCACGACCAGCCGACGACCTCCCGGTGCTCGACCGCCAGGCACCGGTCCATCACCACGTCGAGCCCGCCCTCGGCCGCGATCGCCGCGCCCTGCTCGCTGAGCACGCCCAGTTGCAGCCACAGCGCGCCCGCCCCGATGGCGACCGCGTCGCGGGCGATCGCGGGGACGTGCTCGGACCGGCGGAACACGTCCACGATGTCCACCTTCTCCGGTATGTCCGTCAGCGACGCGTACGCGGGCACGCCGTCCCACTCCGACACGTTCGGGTTCACCGGCAGGATCCGCAGGCCGGATCGGCGCAGGTAGCGCGCCACGCCGTAGCTCGGCCGGCCGGGGTTGCCCGACAGCCCGACGACCGCGACCGTGCGCGCCTCGCGCACCAGCCGCTCGATCACCGAGAGGTCCTGCCACCGCGGATCGATGTCGGTTCGCTGCATGAGTCCAGTGTGCCCTCCGCACAGCCTGCCGGCGTACCCTGCGAGGACGTGACGTCCGTCTGGCGGAATTTCCGCAGGAAAGCCTCGAAGCTCGTCTACGGCCTCTACGACAAGCGCCTGATCCAGCAGGCCGCCGGCCGCCACCCGCGCCACGTCGGCGTGGTGCTCGACGGGAACAGACGCTGGGCCCGCGAGGCCGGGTTCACCGACGTCAGGGACGGGTACCAGGCCGGTGCGCGGCGCATCGCGGAGCTGCTCAGCTGGTGCCGCGAGGCCCACGTCGAGGTTGCCACGCTCTGGCTGCTCTCCACGGACAACGTGATGCGCCCGAAGGAGGAGCTCGAACCGCTGCTCAAGGTCATCGAGGCCGTCGTCGACGAGCTCGCCGAGGCGGGCAACCCCTGGCGGCTGCGGATCATCGGCGCGCTGGACGTGCTGCCCGACGAGACCGCCACCCGCATCGTGGCGGCCGCGCGGCGCACCGACGACCGCGCCGGCATGGAGGTCAACATCGCGGTGGGCTACGGCGGCCGCCGGGAGATCGCCGACGCCGTGCGCAAGCTGCTCCAGCAGCACGCGGAGGAGGGCACGACCATCGAGGAGCTGGTCGAGGTCCTCGACGTCGACCACATCGCCGAGCACCTCTACACCTCGGGTCAGCCGGACCCGGACCTCGTCATCCGCACGTCCGGCGAACAGCGCCTGTCCGGATTCCTGCTGTGGCAGTCCGCGCATTCCGAGTTCTGGTTCTGCGAGGCCTACTGGCCGGACTTCCGGCGCACCGACTTTCTGCGCGCATTGCGCGACTACGCCATTCGGCACCGCCGGTTCGGGTCCTGAAAACGCAAAACGGCGAGGGCTCCGGAATGATTTCCGGGCCCTCGCCGTTCTCGCTGCGCGAGATCAGTCGGCGAACGACTCCGCGATCAGCGCCGGGGTGGTCGCGATGCCGGTGTAGGCGCCGGCGACCAGGGCGGCGGCGCCGTAGCCGAGCGCACCGCCACCCAGGATGAAGGTGTTGTACGCGTCCCCGAACGTCGGGTCCGTGCCGTCCATCACCAGCATGCCGGGCACGTCGATGTCGTCGACCGGGTCCGCCGAGGCGATGGCCGGGGCGGCGATCATCGACAGTCCGACGGCGGCGGCGGCGACCATGCCAACCTTCTTCAGCACGTTTCCATCTCCTTCAACAATGGGTTTCGGGAAATAACACGGGGTCCGTTCTCTGCACTCCGTCGCGATCAAGGTACTCGTACCGGATTCGAATCGCGCGGCAAGAACGCCATCGTGTTACAGGTTTCCGCATGTTCACCATTTCTGGTTTTCCATGTGATTAACCGGCTCTGCTCGGTGATCATCGGGCGGGCGTCCGGCGGCGGACAGCGGCAGGTCGGCGGGGCGCCAGGCCCTCGACGCCGGCCACGGGTCGCCCGGACGGCGGATACCCCAGGTCAGCGGTCATGATCACTCCGTGTAATTGGGGTGTGCATCTGCACGTGCGGTCACGAAACGAAAATCACCTGCGTGGCTGCCTGTCGGGTAGCCGCAACCGCGGGTAGCGTCCGAAGTTGACGGCTCGCGCCCACGCGGTCCGTCCCGGGAGGCCCAGGTCGTGATGGTGACGATCGAGAGGGCCGGCACCCGGCCCTCGTGGGCGACGCGGCGGCGTCGAGGAGGTATCTCGGCGCTGACCTGATCGCCCAGCCTGGGTGGGTGCCTGGCCCTACGAGCAGCGGACGTGGGTGTCGCGTTCGCCTGGGAGTTGCCGTGACCGCTTCGCGTTCCTCAGGAGGCCCGGGTGACCAGCGCCGTACCTACGTTCTCGACACGTCCGTGCTGCTCTCCGACCCGTGGGCGGTGACTCGGTTCGCCGAGCACGCTGTCGTCCTCCCGCTCGTCGTGATCGGTGAGCTCGAGGGCAAGCGCCACCACCCCGAGCTCGGCTGGTTCGCCAGGGAGGCTCTCCGCCTGCTCGACGACCTGCGACAACGGCACGGCCGGCTCGACCGGCCGATTCCCATCGGCACCACGGGCGGCACCCTGCACGTGGAGCTGAACCACTCCGACCCGGGCGTGCTGCCGCCCGGCTTCCGGGCCGACTCCAACGACGCCCGGATCCTCGCCTGCGCGCTCAACCTGGCCGCCGAGACCGACGGCGTCGCGCTGGTGACCAAGGACATCCCGCTGCGGGTGCGGGCGGCGGCCGTTGGCCTGGAGGCCGACGAGTACCGCGCGCAGGAGGTCACCCCGTCCGGCTGGACCGGGATGGCCGACCTCGAGCTGCCGGCCGAGGCGCTGGACGCGCTGTACCGGGACGGCGAGATCGACCTCGCCACCTACGGCGCCGACGCGGGCGTGGACTACCCGTGCAACACCGGCCTGCGGCTGCTCGCGGCCTCGGCGAGCGCGCTCGGCAGGATCACCAAGGACAAGCAGGTCCGGCTGGTCCGCGGCGACCGCGAGGCGTTCGGCCTGCACGGCCGCTCCGCCGAGCAGCGGGTCGCGCTCGACCTGCTGCTCGACCAGGAGGTCGGCATCGTCTCGCTCGGCGGCCGCGCCGGCACCGGCAAGTCGGCGCTCGCGCTGTGCGCCGGCCTCGAGGCGGTCATGGAGCGCGGGCTGCACCGCAAGGTCGTGGTGTTCCGGCCGGTGTACGCGGTCGGCGGCCAGGAACTCGGCTACCTGCCCGGCTCGGAGAGCGAGAAGATGCAGCCGTGGGCGCAGGCGGTGTTCGACACCCTCGGCGCGCTGGTCAGCAAGGCCGTGATCGACGAGGTGCTCGACCGGGGCATGCTCGAGGTGCTGCCGCTGACCCACATCCGCGGCCGCTCGCTGCACGACGCGTTCGTGATCGTCGACGAGGCGCAGTCGCTGGAGCGCAACGTGCTGCTGACCGTGCTGTCCCGGCTCGGCACCGGGTCGCGGGTGGTGCTCACCCACGACGTGGCGCAGCGGGACAACCTGCGCGTCGGCCGGCACGACGGCGTCGCGGCGGTGATCGAGAAGCTCAAGGGCCACCCGCTGTTCGCGCACATCACGCTGACCCGGTCGGAGCGCTCGCAGATCGCCGCGCTGGTGACCGAGATGCTGGAGGACCACGCGAGCTGAGGCCGCGCGCGGCGCCCGTACCTGAGGCGGGGTAGGGGTAGCCCCCGGGTCATTTCGGGAGTCTCCCGGATGGTTCGCGGGCCGCCGTCACGAGAACGTTGATCTCGTGACCAACCTCCTTCCGATCCAGGAGCGGGCGCCGCGCCGTGTCCTCACCGCCGCCCCGCGACCGTCCGTCCTCGCCGTGCGGGTGGGGCTGTCCGGCATCGTGCTGTCCGCGTTGTTCATGACGCAGCTGACGATCGTCGCGTGGCACCGGATGAGCGTGCTGGACACGACCATGTCCGACTACGTCTTCGTGCCCGGGGTCGGCTGGATGTTCGGTGCCGCGGTGCTGTGCATGTGCGTGGCCGGGATCGGCGCGATGGCCGGGCTCGCCGCGATCCGCCTGCTGGACGGCGTCCTGCTGCGCGCCGCGCTCGGGCTCGCGGTGCTGGGCTCGCTGCTGGCCGCGATCTTCCGGACCGACCTGGGCGAGTCACTGTCCACTTCGGCCCTGATCCACCGGTACGCGGCGGGCGTGGTCTTCTTCTGCGTGCCGATCGCGACGTTCCTGGTGGCCCGCGGGCTGACCGGCGTCGGCTACCTCGCGCGGCACCGGAAGTGGTTGTACGCCAACGTGATCGTCACCGTGGTGGTGCTGGCACTGTTCATGACCAGCCACTTCGGGATGATGCCGGAGCTGATGCGGGAGCTGAACGGGCTGTTCCAGCGGGTGCTGTTCGTGCTGGAGCTGTCCCTGCTCGCGCACCTGGTCGCGCTGCCGCTGCGCTTCCGCGCCCCGGTGGAGTGGCGCGGGGTCCGGTCACCAGCCGCGCGGTAGCGGGGCGCCCTCGGCGAAGCCGGACATGGACTGGACGCCGACCACGGCCTTGTCGTGGAACTCCTCGAGCGTGGTGGCCCCGGTGTAGGTGCAGGCGGAGCGCAGGCCGGAGCAGATCGAGTCGAGCAGGTCCTCGACGCTCGGGGCGGCCGGGTCCAGGCGCATCCGGGAGGTGGAGATGCCCTCCTCGAACAGCGCCTTGCGGGCCCGGTCGAACGCCCCGTCGCCGCGGGTGCGGGCGGTGACCGCGCGCTTGGACGCCATGCCGAACGACTCCTTGTACGGCAGGCCGTGCTCGTCGCGCTGCAGGTCGCCGGGGGACTCGTAGGTGCCGGCGAACCAGCTGCCGACCATCACGCTCGACGCGCCGGCGGCGAGCGCGAGCGCCACGTCCCGGGGGTGGCGCACGCCGCCGTCGGCCCACACCCGCCTGCCCAGCGCGCGGGCGGCACGGGCGCACTCGAGGACCGAGGAGAACTGCGGGCGGCCGACGCCGGTCATCATCCGGGTGGTGCACATCGCGCCCGGCCCGACGCCGACCTTCACCACGTCCGCGCCGGCCTCGACCAGGTCACGCACGCCCTCGGCGGTGACCACGTTGCCGGCCACCAGCGGCACCGCCGGACCGGTGGCGCGGACCGCCTTGAGCGCGGCGAGCATCTTCTCCTGGTGGCCGTGCGCGGTGTCCACCACGAGCGTGTCGACCTCGGCCGCGAGCAGGGCCTGCGCCTTGGCGGCCACGTCACCGTTGACCCCGATGGCGGCCGCCACCCGCAGGCGCCCGCCGGTGTCCACCGCGGGCCGGTACAGCCCGGCACGCAGCGCGCCGACCTCGGTGAGCACGCCGGCCAGCCGGCCCTCGCCGTCCACGCCGAGGGCGATCCGGGCCGTGCGGCCGTGCAGCCGGTCGAACACCTCGCGCGGCGGCGTGGTCAGCGGCATCGTCACCAGCTCCTGGTCGGCCACCTCGCCGACCCGGGTGAACCGGTCGACGTCCGCGCAGGAGGCCTCGTCGACCACGCCGACCGGCCGGCCGTCCCCGTCGACCACGACCACGGCGCCGTGCGCCCGCTTGGGCAGCAGGTTGAGCGCGTCGGCCACCGCGTCGCCCGCGGTGAGCACGAGCGGGGTGTCCCACACCGCGTGCCGCGACTTCACCCAGGCGACGATGTCGGCGACCACCGCGGGGTCGACGTCCTGCGGCAGCACCACCAGACCGCCCCGGCGGGCCACCGTCTCGGCCATCCGGCGCCCGGCGACCGCGGTCATGTTGGCCACCACGACCGGAATCGTCGCGCCCGTGCCGTCCGATGTGGACAGGTCGACGTCGAACCGGGACTCGACCGACGAGCGGTTGGGAGCCAGGAAGACGTCGTCGTAGGTCAGGTCGTGGGCCGGCGGCGTGTCGAGGAAGCGCACGTCGTGAGCCTAGTGTCCCGTGTCCGAGGAACGTTTGCGGTTGCCGGTGCCCAGATCGCCCCTGGCGGCGTTGTCGCGAAACCCGAATACAACCCGGTATGAGGGATTCGCTCCGCCTGGCCAGGAACGATCTGGATCACCGGCAACCGCCAAACAACCTCGAACACGAGACACTAGTGTTCCGCGCCTCGAACCTTCGGGAGGTCGTCGTTCCAGTCGGCGGCCAGAATCCTGGCCACCGACCCTCCTTCGCCGGCCGGCGACGGCCTAGTGCCGTTCCTCCAGGCCGACCGCCTCGCGCAGCGCGCGGGTGGCGTCGAGCAGCGCCGGGTCGTCGCCGGCCCGGGACTCCATGAGCGCGGCGAGCGCGGTCGCGATGACGTTGAGCTTCTCCTGGGCGGCCTCCTCCGCCCGCCGCCCGGCGTTCTCCAGCAGCGCGACCAGGAGCAGCGTGACCACGCTGGCCACCGTGTGGATCGCCGTCTGCCAGACCTTGAGGTCGGCCCAGAACGGCACGCTGGCGAACCAGACGACCACGATCCCGGCGCAGACCATGAAGAACGGCGCCTGGCTGGCCCGGCGGTAGGCGACCTCGACGAACCGGTCGAACACCGAGCGCTGGTCACCGGTGGCGCGACTCTCGGCGGCGGGGTTTCGCTCCATCCGGTCACCCTAATGGTGGCTTTTGTCTGTTGCCGCGGTCCTGCGCCGGCCCGTGGCGGGGTCGACCCGGCTCCGCGAGTCCACGTGACCGTGCCCGGTTGCGCCGCCGGTACCGCGCCGCGAGCCGACTCGCCGACGCCACGGGTCGGTTCGCCCGCGTGACGGGTCGGCTCACCTGCGTGACGGGTCGGCTCACCCGCCTGGGGCGGTGGCACCGGACGCTCCGGGTTGCTCCTTTGTGGACACTGTGGGCAGCATGGCGCGCACGGCGTCGATGGTGTCGGCCTCCGGTCGGTTGCTTGTCCGGGCGGTAGCGGACCACGCGGGCGAAGCGCAGCGCCACGCCGCCCGGGTAGCGCGAGCTGACCTGGACGCCGTCCAGCGCGATCTCGACCACCAGGTGCGGGCGCAGGTGCACGACCCAGTCCGTGCGGTGCGACTCGTGCCGGGGGAACTCCTCGGTCTGCCAGGCCAGCAGCTCGTCGGTCAGGCCCTTGAACGTCTTGCCGACCATGACCGGCGGCCGCCGTCGGGGTCGCGGGCGCCGAGGTGGAGGTTGGACAGGCAGCCGGTGCGCCGCCGTGCCCCCACTCGGCGGCGAGGACCACCAGGTCGAGCGTGTGCACCGGCTTGACCTTGCGCCACGCCTTGCCGCGGCGGCCGGCCTGGTAGGTCGAGTCGAGGTCCTTGACCACCACGCCCTCGTGGCCGGCGGCCAGCGCCGCGTCGAGGATCTCCGCCGCCCGCTCCGGGCCGGGCTCGAGGGCGCCGGGGATGACCAGGGCGTCGCCGACGGCCCGGTGCAGCGCCCGGTTGCGCTCGTGCAGCGGGGCGTCGATCAGGTCGGCACCGTCGAGGTGCACGCAGTCGAAGAAGTACGGGTGCAGGAGCAGCTCGCGCTCGCTGCGTCGGCGCCGAAGCGGCTCATCGTCTCCTGGAACGGGCGCGGCCGGCCGTCGTCGTTGAGCGCGAGCGTCTCGCCGTCGAGCACCGTCCGGCTCGCCGGCAGCGCGCGGACCAGCTCGACCAGCTCCGGGACCGACCGGGTGATCTCGCGCAGCGTGCGGGTGTAGACGTGCACGTCGTCGCCGTCCTTGTGCACCTGGATGCGCGCGCCGTCGAGCTTGTACTCCACGACCACCCGGCCGCCCAGCGCGTCCGCCAGCGACTCGCCCGGCGAGGCGAGCATCGGCCGGATCGGCCGGCCGATCTCCAGCCCGAACCCGGCCAGCTCCGCCTCGCCGCCGCGCAGCGCGGCCGTGGCGGTGGCGGGCAGGCGGCCGGAGAGCATGAACGCCCGCCGCACGGCCTCCTTGCCGACTCCGGCCGCCGCGGCGATCGCGTCGAGCATCACGCCCTCGAGCGCGCCCTGGCGCAGCTCGCCGGTGAGCAGGTGCATGAGGAACCGCTGCTCGGGCACGGTCGCGCTGCCGAACAGCGCCCGCAGCAGGTCGGTGCGCTTCTGGGCGGACCCCTTCCCGCCGGTCGCGGCGATCGCGTCGAACGCCCGGTCGACCCCCTCGACGGTCAGCGACGGCTGCCCCGCGGGCTGTTCGTCGAGGTCGACGAGGGTGCGCCAGCCGGCGCCGATCCGCCCCTGCCGGGGGGTGCCGGCGAGGAACCCGACCACGGTCCCCACCTGGTCCCCGGCCGCGCGCAGCAGGCCGGCGAGCGCATCGACCTTGGCCAGCCGGGAGCGGGTGGCCGACACGGCGGCGGAGGTCTGCACGACGTCAGCGAGCAACACCGCGCCATCATGCCCCGGGTCACCGACGATCCGCGCGGCTTGACCTTCACCATGGGGGAGGCCACACGGTGGCGGGTGCCGGGCACGGCGCCCGGTTCGAGGAGGTGCGTCGTGCTGACCATCGGGACGTTCGCCAGGGCGTCGCGGCTCTCG
The DNA here is from genome assembly GCA_963727495.1 of uncultured Actinomycetota bacterium. GTDB lineage: Bacteria > Actinomycetota > Actinomycetes > Mycobacteriales > Pseudonocardiaceae > Actinophytocola. The sequence goes on from CAVSGQ010000006.1 coordinate 1,555,726, forward strand.
CCGAAGGCGTTGCGGCTCTATGACGAGCTGGGCCTGCTGCGCCCGGCGCGGGTGGACCCGGTCAGCGGATACCGGCTCTACGAGCCCGCCCAGCTCGAGCGGGCGCGGCTGGTGGCCTGGCTGCGGCGGCTCGGCATGCCGCTGGCGCGGATCAAGGAGGTCTGCGACCTGCCGGGCCCGGCCGCCGCGACGGCCGTCGCGGACTACTGGAGCCGGGTGGAGGCGGAGACCGCCGCACGGCGCGACCTCGCCGAGTTCCTCGTCGGCCACCTCTCGGGAAGGGAACCCGCCATGACCGCACCGTCACCGCTGACCATCCGCTACGCCGTCCGGACCGACCGCGGGCTGGTCCGCGACACGAACCAGGACCGGGCCTACGCCGGGCAACGGGTGCTCGCCGTCGCCGACGGGTACGGCGACGGCGACGCGGGCGCCGCCGCCAGCGAGGCCGCGATCGGGGCGTTGCGCGGCCTCGACCTGCCCGCAGGCGACCTGCTGAACGTCATGTCCGAGGCCGGGCGCCGCGCCGCCGAGGCGGTCCGCGACCTGATGTCCGGTGAGCCGGAGCCGGACGGCGGCACGACGCTGACCGCGATGCTGTGGTCCGGTTCGCAGCTGGGCCTGGTGCACATCGGGGACAGCCGCGCCTACCTCCTGCGCGACGACGAGCTGTTCCGGATCACCCACGACCACACCGTCGTCCAGGCGATGGTCGACGAGGGCAGGCTGACCGAGGACGAGGCGGCCACCCACCCGCAGCGGATGCTGCTGCTGCGGGCGCTCGGCACCGGCGACCCGGACGTGCAGCTGCGCGACGTCCGGGCGGGCGACCGCTACCTGCTCTGCTCCGACGGCCTGCACCGGGTGCTGAGCGACACCACCCTGCGGGAGGTGCTGACCACGATCGCCGAGCCGGAGGAGGCGGTCGGCCACCTGGTGGAGCTGGCCAACCAGGCGGGTGGCCCGGACAACGTCAGCTGCGTGCTGGCCGACATCGAGGCCCGCTGACGCCCCGAGCCGGCCGGCCTCAGCCGCCGCGCGCCATCCGCAGCACGTCGAGGGCCTCGTCGAGCTGCTCCAGGGTGAGCTTGCCGGCCTCCACGTGGCCGCGTTCCAGCACCACCTCGCGGATCGTCCGGAACTCCTTGAGCGACTGCTTTGCGATCGACGCGGCCTCCTCGTAGCCGAGGTAGCGGTTGAGCGGCGTGACGATCGACGGCGACGACTCCGCGTACTCCCGCTGACGGTCCACATCGGCCCGCACGCCCGCGAAGACCTTGTCCGCCAGCAGGTGCGAGACCGCGGCGAGCAGCCGGGCGGACTCCAGCACGTTGCGCGCGATCACCGGCAGCATCACGTTCAGCTGGAAGTTGCCCTGGCTGCCGGCGAACGCGACCGCCGCGTCGTTGCCCATCACCTGGGCCACCACCATCATCGTGGCCTCGCACAGCACCGGGTTGACCTTGCCCGGCATGATCGACGAGCCGGGCTGCAGGTCGGGCAGCGCCAGCTCGCCCAGGCCCGTGCGCGGCCCGGAGCCCAGCCACCGCACGTCGTTCGCGATCTTGTACAGCGACACCGCGACCGTGCGCAGCTGCCCGGACGCCTCGACCACGCCGTCCTGCGCGGCCTGGGCCTCGAAGTGGTCACGCGCCTCGGTGAGCGGCAGGTCGGTGCGCGCGGCGAGGTCGGCCGCGACCGCCGCGCCGAAGCCCGCCGGCGCGTTGAGCCCGCTGCCCACCGCGGTGCCGCCGATCGGCAGCTCGCCCAGCCGCGGCAGGCACGACTCGAGCCGCTCGATGCCGTAGCGGACCTGCGCCGCCCACGCCCCGGCCTCCTGGCCCAGGGTGACCGGCACCGCGTCCATCAGGTGCGTGCGGCCGGACTTGACGACCTGCGACCACTCGCCGGCCCGCCGCTCGATGACCCCGGCGAGGTGGTCCAGCGCGGGCAGCACGTCGCGGACGACGGCCTCGGTGGCGGCGACGTGGATCGCGGTGGGGAAGGTGTCGTTGGACGACTGCGAGGCGTTGACGTGGTCGTTCGGGTGCACGTTCCGGCCCAGGGCGCGGGCCGCGAGCGTCGCGATGACCTCGTTGGCGTTCATGTTCGACGAGGTGCCCGAGCCGGTCTGGAACACGTCGATCGGGAACTGGTCGTCGTGGCGCCCCTCGGCGACCTCCTCGGCCGCCGCGGCGATGGCGTCGGCGAGGTCGGCGTCCAGCCGGCCGAGGCGCTGGTTGACCCGGGCGGCGGCGGCCTTGAGCAGGCCGAGCGCGCGGATCTGGGCGCGCTCCAGGCCGCGGCCGGAGATGGGGAAGTTCTCCACCGCTCGCTGCGTCTGGGCCTGCCACAGCGCGTCGGCCGGAACCTTGACCTCGCCCATCGTGTCGTGCTCGATCCTGAACTGATTCTCGCTCACGTATCCAGTCTGGCGTGCCACGGCGACGCGCGCCCGGGTAGCTTGTGGTGGTGCTGGCCACGCTCCGTTTGAGGTAGGTGTGCATGAGCTCCACCGAGACACCGTCCGAAGTCGACCTGCTCATCGTGGGTGCCGGCCCCACCGGCCTGTTCGCCGCGTACTACGCCGGTTTCCGCGAGCTGAGCACCGCCGTGGTGGACTCCCTGCCGGAGCCGGGCGGACAGGTCACGGCGATGTACCCGGAGAAGAAGATCTTCGACGTGGCCGGTTTTCCCGTGGTGCTGGGCCGGGACCTGGTCACCGCGCTGGTCGAGCAGGCCGACCAGTTCAAGCCGACCTACCTGCTGGGCCGCCGCGCGCGCTCTCTGTCCGAAGTGGACGGCAAGTTCGAGGTCGGCCTGGACGGCGGCACGGTGGTGCGGGCCGGCGCGATCCTGATCACCGCGGGTATGGGCGAGTTCACCCCGCGCCCGCTGCCGGCCGGTGACGGCTGGACGGGACGCGGCGTGGTCAACTTCGTCCCCGAGCTGGAGGCGCTGCGCGACCAGGACGTGGTCATCGTCGGCGGCGGCGACTCGGCGTTCGACTGGGCGCTCTCGCTGCACCCGATCGCGCGCAGCGTGACGCTGGTGCACCGGCGCAACAAGTTCCGCGCGTTCGCCGCGACCGTGCGGCAGGTGCGCGAGCTGGGCGTGCCGATCATCACCGACGCGCAGGTCGTGGAGCTGCGCGGCGACGCGGACGGCCGGCTGGCCGAGGTCGAGCTGGAGGTCAAGGCGGACCCGGGGCACGAGCAGGTGGTGCTGCCGGCGCAGACGGTGGTGGCCGCGCTGGGCTTCACCGCGGACCTGGGGCCGATCGAGTCGTGGGGGCTGGAGATCACCCGCCGCGCGGTGGCCGTGGACACGACCATGCGCACCGCGCGGGACCTGATCTACGCGGCCGGCGACATCGCGGCGTACCCGGGCAAGGTCAAGCTGATCGCGACCGGCTTCGGCGAGGCCGCGACGGCGGTGAACAACATCGCGGTGGCGCTCAACCCGGAGGCGCACCTGTTCCCGGGCCACTCCAGCGACGTCAGCTGACCGCCCGCGCGCGGCGCCGCCGGAGCAGCAGCAGCGCGCCCGCGTAGCCGACGACGACCACCGCGGCGGCGACCACGCGGGACAGCGTCAGGTACTCCTGGGGGTAGAGCACGCCGTCGAGGTAGCGCTCGATGAAACCCGGGCCCGAGCGGTCGCGCAGGCGGTCCTCCAGCAGCGTCAGCGGGCAGGTGAGGCCGAGCGTCGCGATCCCCAGGCCCCACAGGGCGAACGGCAGGTGCACGAGCAGCGCCTTCGGCCAGCGCCACGCCAGGTACGCGCCGAGAACGATGTAGGCCAGCACCACGAAGTGCACCGCCATCGTCAGCTCGGCCAGCGCCGTCACGCCGCCGACGCTACCGCACCACCTGCACGATCGCGCCCGGCCGCAGCCGGTTGAAGAACACCCGCGCGGCCGCGGCCGGCAGTCGCACGCAACCGTGCGAGCCGGTCCGCACGTCGCCCTGGTGGAAGGCGATCCCGCCGGGGGCGAAGAACACCGAGTAGGGCATCGGCGTGCCGTAGATGCCGCTGGTGTTGTCGCGGTCCTTCCAGGAGACCGCGTAGGTGCCGGTCGGCGTCGGGGTGGCCGGTGCGCCGTGCGCGACGCGGACCGGGCCGTAGTCGACGACCCCGTCGCGCAGCAGCCAGGCCAGCTGCCTGGACAGGCTGACGCACGCCCGCACGCGCCGCGCGCACGGCGGCGGGGGTGGCGGCGGGGTCGTCGTGGTGGTGGTCGCCGGGGCGACCGAGGTGACCGGGGGTGCGGGCGCGGCCCGCGGCGCGGCGTCCGGCTCGGCCTGGGCGTTGCACGCGGCGGTCAGCGCGGCCAGCACCGCGAGCACCGCGAGGCGCGGACGTCTCATCGAAACCCTTCCGACGTGGTCACCGGTTACCCACGCGGGACACAGCGGGAGGGTTGCACGTCAGGAGACGACCTGCACGACGTCGCCGACGTCGAGCCCGTTGTAGAACGACTGCGCGGCCGAGTTCGACAGGTGCACGCAGCCGTGCGACGGGACGCTCAGGCTGCCCTCGTGGAACGCGATGCCGCCGTTGAAGAACACCGAGTACGGCATGGGCGCGTTGTCGAACTCCCTGCTCAGGTGGTCGATGTCCTTGTACTGCACGTGGAAGGTGCCCGGCGGGGTCTCGTGGCCGGGCCGGCCGGTGGTGATCGGCACCGGGCCGACGAGGACCTTCGCGCCGGAGAGCAGCCACGCGTGCTGTCCGGACAGGTCGACGCACGCGGCCGCGCCCGCGCCGCACGGCACGCCCGGCGGCGGCTTCGGCGCGGTCTTCACGATGGTGGCGTCGGCCTCGACCATTCCGGGCAGCGCGCGCAGCGTGGTGGGGCCCGGCCTGGTCGGCTTGGCGCTGGTGGAGGTGACCGGGACGGTCGGCGTCGTGGTGGCCGGGTCCGGGGGCTTGGAGACGTTGTCGGCCGACGCGCACGCCGTGAGGAGTCCGGCACCGGCCACGGCCAGTGCGGCGATCAACCTGGGCACACGCATGCCGAGTCTCCCTCCATGTCCTTCACCCCGAAGGACGACCATGATCGGCGGCCGGTTGCCCGCTTATCGGCGTCCGTGCACAAACCGTTACAGAAAGTCGACGGCCGCGTGCGGGGAGGCGGAGCCCCGCACGCGGCCGTCCGCGTGGCGGATCCTCAGGTCCCGGTCGTCTGAGCGATCCAGTCGGCGTACGCGGTGGCGTCGGTGTAGATCGACGGTCCCGTCGCGCAGGTCGAGTCGCCGTTGCCGCTGCGGCTGGTCACGCCGATCAGCGACCAGGTGGTGCCGTCGCCGACGATCTGCGGGCCGCCGGAGTCGCCGTAGCACGCGCCGGCGTTGCCGTCGGGGTTGCTGGTGCACAGCTCGACGCTGCCGTCGATGCCGGTGCACGAGCTCGCGTCCAGCACCTGGACGTCCAGTTGCTGCAGGAAGTCCGGGGCGCCGCAGGCACCGGGCCGCGGGCAGGTCTGGCCCCAGCCGAGCAGCCGCGAGGACGTGCCCGGCGGGGCGTCGGCGGCGAGCGCCACCGGCGCCGACGTCGCCGGGGCGGCCAGCTTCACCAGCGCGATGTCGTTGCCCGGCGAGGCGCCGTCGTAGCCCGGGTGCACGTCGATCTCGGCGGCCTGCGCCTGTTCGCCGCCGGACTGGTACTCGTTGCCGCCGATGCGCATCGAGACGCTGTCCGGGGCGGTCCCCTGCACGCAGTGCGCCGCGGTCAGCACCCACTGCGCGTCGATCAGCGATCCGCCGCAGAAGTGCCGGCTGCCCTCCTGCAGCGACACCATGAACGAGTAGGTCTGGTCGGCGTCGCCACCACCCACGATCATCGGCGAGACGCCGGAACCGTCGTCCGCGAACGCGGACGGAACGACAACGGCGGCCGCGATCGCGGTAGGAAGCGTCACCGACGAACGTCGGTCGGGGCAGCGTCAGGCCGGTGTCACGGCAGTGGCGGCAGCGGCTCGCCGGCCATCGCCTGCTCGAGCCGGTCGAAGTCGACCGACGAGTACTGGCGCAGCTTGGTGAGCCGGTGGAAGCCGTCGATCATCCGCACCGTGCCGGACTTCGAGCGCATCACGATCGACTGGGTCGTGCAGCCGCCGCTGTGGTACTGCACGCCGCGCAGCAGGCTGCCGTCGGTGATGCCGGTGGCGCAGAAGAACGCGTTGTCGCCGCTGACCAGGTCGTCGGTGGTGAGCACCCGGTCCAGGTCGTGACCGGCGCCGATGGCCTTCTCGCGCTCGGCGTCGTCCTTGGGCCACAGCCGGCCGTGGATCGCGCCGCCCATGCACTTGAGCGCGCAGGCCGCGATGATGCCCTCCGGGGTGCCGCCGATGCCGACCAGCATGTCGACGCCGGTGTTCGGCCGCGCGGCGGAGATCGCCCCGGCCACGTCGCCGTCGGTGATGAACTGGATCCGCGCGCCGGCCTCCCGGACCTCGCGCACGAGGTCCGCGTGCCGGGCCCGGTCGAGGATGCAGACGGTGACGTCCGACGCGTCCGAGTGCTTCGCCCGGGCGACCCGCCGGATGTTCTCGGCGACCGGCGCGGTGATGTCCACGACGTCGGCCGCCTCCGGGCCGACGGCGAGCTTCTCCATGTAGAAGACGGCGGACGGGTCGAACATGGCGCCCCGCTCGGTGGCCGCGAGCACCGCGATCGCGTTGGGCATCCCCTTGGCCATCAACGTGGTCCCGTCGATCGGGTCGACCGCGACGTCGCACTCCGGGCCGTCGCCGTTGCCGACCTCCTCGCCGTTGAACAGCATCGGCGCCTGGTCCTTCTCGCCCTCGCCGATCACCACGACCCCGCGCATCGAGACGGTGCCGATGAGCTTGCGCATGGCGTCGACGGCGGCGCCGTCCCCGCCGATCTTGTCGCCCCGGCCGACCCAGCGGCCGGCCGCCATCGCCGCCGCCTCGGTCACCCTGACCAGTTCCAGCGCCAGGTTGCGGTCGGGTGCCTCTCGCGTCGAGTTGCCGGCCTGGTCGGTGGACTGGGTCATGCCGCCTCCCGATGTCGCCCCGAAGAAGAACCCTCTGATCCTCCCAGATTTCGGGATGGCGGTACGAGTGAGCATGATCTCGGCGCCCGCGCCTTCCTGTCGTCGGCCGGCGGGCGGCGGCCTGCGAGGATGGCGGACGTGACGGACAGCGGTCGGCCGCCCGGGCGGGCGAGCCTGGGCATGCGGGACATGATCGGAGCGATGGTCGTGCTGCTGGTGATCGCCGGCGTGGTGGCGGCGGTGACCCGCGGGTGCTCGTTCGACCCCGGCGCGCCGTCGGCGGGTCGCGACACCGCCCCCAGCGTCGACGTGTCGGCGAAGCTGCGCGAGGCGGCCGCGACGGTGACCTTCCCGGTGCGCCGTCCCGAGTTGCCGGCGTCCTGGCACCCGAACTCGTCGTCGACCGCCGCCGTCGGCACGGGCGCGGCCGCCGACGTGGTGGTCCGGGTCGGCTGGCTGACCCCGGCGGGCCGGTACGTGCAGCTGAGCCAGTCCGGCGGGCGCGTCCCCGACGTCGTGGCGACCGAGACCGGGTCGGAGTCGCCGCGCACGGGCACGGTGTCGGTGGACGACGTCACGTGGACGACCTACCCGTCGCGGCGCGACGAGGTCGCGTGGGTGGCCTCCCTGGACGGCGTGGTCGTGGTGATCACGGGGAACGGGGACGAGGGGGAGTTCCGGGAGCTGGCCTCGGCCGTGTCGGCCGCTGCGCCTGTCTCGTAGCTCGAGCATGAGACGCTACTTGGCGCGCCAGCACCCGACCACGTGATCGTCGACCATGCCGGTGGCCTGCATCAGCGCGTACGCGGTCGTCGGGCCGACGAAGGCGAAGCCCCGCCTCTTCAGCTCCTTGGCCATCGCCGTCGACTCCGCCGTGGTGGCGGGGACCTCGGCCAGCGTGCGCGGGCGCGGGCGGGTCGCCGGGTCGGGGGCGAAGGACCACAGCAGCTCGTCCAGCGGCACGTCCAGGTCGGCGATCGCCCGTGCGTTGCGGATCGCGGCGTCGATCTTGGCGCGGTTGCGGACGATGGACGTGTCGGCCATCAGGCGCGCCACGTCGGCGTCGCCGAACTCGGCCACCCGCTTGGGCTCGAAGCCGGCGAACGCGCGGCGGAACCCCTCCCGCTTGCGCAGGATCGTCAGCCAGCTCAGCCCGGACTGGAACGCCTCCAGCGTCAGCCGCTCGTACAGTGCCGCCTCCCCGCGCAGCGCCACCCCCCACTCCTCGTCGTGGTACGCGACGTAGTCCTGCGCCGAGTTGCCCCACGGGCACCTCGGCCGCCCGTCCGCGCCCGCCGTCGCGCCGCTCACGGTGACTCGCTCCCGGCCGACTCGAGGCGCTCGCGCAGCTGCGTCACCTCGGCGCGCAGCTCCTCCAGCTCGCCGCCGACCCGGCGCAGCACCCAGTCGACCTCGGACATCTTGTACCCGCGCACGACCAGCTGGAAGCGCACGTCACGCACGTCGTCGGCGGTGATCCCGGTCGACGGCAGGCGGGTCGGCGACGCGCCGGGCGGCAGGGCGGGCAGCTCCTCGCCCCGGCCGAACACGACCGAGGCGAGCAGGAAAACCACGGCCGCCACGAGCACCATGACGACCAGGTAGATCAGGGCGGTGGTCACGACAGGGATCGTGTCACACCCCACCGACGAGAACTCACCGCACGAGCAGCTCGCGCATCGGCGGCCGGTCCGCGACCTGCACGCCCGCCGTGTCCGGCAGCCACTCGCCCGCCACCTGGACGAACTGGGTCAGCTCACCCGCAGCGTCCGGCAGCAGGCCGCAGCGGGCGAGCGCGGTCCCGAGGATCTGCCGGGCCATCAGGCCCAGCGCCGGCAGCGGCTGGTTGCGGTGCCGCCGCACGCCCAGGTTCACCTGCGCGATGCCGGGCAGCCCGACGATCGCGTGCGCGTCCAGCAGCAGGCCGATCTCCACCCCGTACCCGGACGCGAACGGCACCGCCTCAAGCAGCGCGCGCGTGCCGGCGTACTCGCCGGACAGCGGCTGGATCACGCCGGACAGCTCCGGGCGCAGCGCGGAGAGCAGCGGGCGGGCCATCAGCTCGGTGACCCGGCCCCCGCCCGACCCGGACTGGGAGTCCTCAGTAGACAGCGGACGCCGGTAGAAACCCTTGACCAGCTGGACATCCGGCGTCAGCAGCAACGGTCCGAGCAGCGTCGGTACGAACATCGGGTCCGGGTCGATCAGGTCCGAGTCCACGAACACCAGCAGGTCGCCGGTCGTCGCGGCGAGCGAGCGCCACAGCACCTCGCCCTTGCCGGGCAACGGTTCCAGCTCGGTCAGCACCTCGGTGCGGCGCACCACGCGGGCGCCCGCCGCGGTGGCCACCTCGACCGTGCGGTCCGTCGAGCCGGAGTCGAGCACGACCAGCTCGTCCACCAGCGTGCCGAGCAGCGGCCGGATCGAGGCGATCACCTCGCCGACCGTCGCCTCCTCGTCCAGCGCCGGCAGCACCACGCTGATCCGGCGGGAACCCTTGGCCACCAACAGCTCCGCGACAGTCCACTCGACACTCTGCCAGGTCCGGCCGGCGAACCACGCGCGCGCGTCGGGGTGCATCAGGCCAGCGCCCGCAGGCAGCGCGCCGGCTGGCGGGTCCCGGTGATACTCGCCACCATCTCGACCACCTTCCTGGTCCGGCCGACCTCGTGCGCGCGGAAGACCCGCGCGCCCGCGTAGGCGGCCACCGAGGTCGCCGCGAGCGTTCCGTCCACCCGGTCCGCCACGCCGGCGTCCAGGGTCTCGCCGACGAAGTCCTTGTTGGACAACGCCATCAGCACCGGCCATCCGGTGGCGACCAGCTCGTCGAGCCGGCGCAGCAGCGCCAGCCCGTGCCAGGTGTTCTTGCCGAAGTCGTGCGTCGGGTCGATCAGCACGCCGCGCGCCGGCACGCCCAGCCCGACCAGCCGCTCCGCGCGCGCCATCAGTTCCGCGGTCACCTCGGCGACCACGTCCAGGTAGCGCACCCGGTGCGGGTCGGTGCGCGGCGTGGCGCCGCCGGTGTGCGAGCACACCATCCCGGCGCCGAACTCGGCGGCCACCTCGGCCAGCCGGGGGTCGGCGCCCGCCCAGGTGTCGTTGATGAGGTCCGCCCCGGCCGCGCAGGCCGCCCGGCCGACCTCGTGGCGCCATGTGTCCACGCTGACCACCAGCTCCGGGTGACGCTCGCGGACCCGCTCGACCAGCGGCACCACCCGGCGCAGCTCCTCGTCGACGTCGACCTGCTCGCCGTGCGCGCCGGCCCGGACGCCGCCGATGTCGACGATGTCCGCGCCCTCGGCGACCAGCCGGTCGACCGCGGCCAGCGCGGCCTGCTCGGCGTAGGTGGCGCCGCGGTCGTAGAAGGAGTCCCGGGTGCGGTTGACGATCGCCATCACCAGGGCGCGGTCCTGCGGGACCGTGCGGCTGCCGAAACGTAGTGTCTCCACATTCGGATGGTGCCACGCGCCCGGTGGGAAAATCCGCTGCGATACACCGAGGTCACAATTGGTGACACCGGCGAAACGTCAGTGCGTCTCGATCCAGGCCTGGTAGGCGTCCTCGACCATGCTGACGGCCTCGTCGACGTCGTCGGTCACGTGCAGCAGGGCCATGTCCTTGTCGCCGATCTTGCCCTCCTTGAAGACGACGTCGTGCACCCAGTTGTACAGGCCCTCCCAGTAGGACCGTCCGAAGAGGATGACCGGGAACTTGGTCACCTTCTTCGTCTGCACCAGGGTGAGCGCCTCGAACAGCTCGTCGAGAGTGCCGAAACCGCCGGGCAGGCAGATGAACGCCTGCGCGTACTTGATGAACATCGTCTTGCGGGTGAAGAAGTAGCGGAAGTTGACGCCCAGGTCCACCCACGGGTTGAGGCCCTGCTCGAAGGGCAGCTCGATGCCCAGGCCGATGGACAGCCCGCCGGCCTCCGAGCAGCCGCGGTTGACCGCCTCCATCGAGCCCGGGCCGCCACCGGTCATGGCCGCGTAGCCCGCCCTCGCCAGCGCCGCGCCGAGCTCGACGCCCAGCCGGTACTCGGGTTGGTCGCGCTTGGTGCGCGCGGAGCCGAACACGGTGACCGCGCGCGGCACCTCGGCCAGCGCGCCGAAACCCTCGACGAACTCCGCCTGGATGCGCAGCACCCGCCACGGGTCGGTGTGCACCCAGTCGGCCGGGCCACGCGAGTCGAGCAGCCGCTGGTCGGTCGTGGTCGGCTCCTCCCTTCTGGACCGCCGCAGTATCACGGGACCGCGCTGCTTCTCCTTCGGATGCTCGTCGTCCGGCTGGTGCGCGAATCGCTCGATCGTCACCCCCGCGAGTCTAGGAGTGTGCCGAGCGACTCCGCCGGATGCACCCGGGGGCGCCGGCAGCGGGTCGTTCCGTGCGCTCCCGGATCCACCTGGGGAACCGGACCCGGCCGTGGACCCTCCAACACGGCATGGCCGAAACCGACGGCGGCTCGACCGGCATGCCGCGCCACGCGATCCTCGGCACCAGCCTGGCCACCGGCCTGCTCGTGCTCACCGCGACGACCTGGTCCGCCGACCGCTTCGGCGAGCACCCGTCCACCCTGTGGGGCCTGGTCCCGCAGGGCTGGCAGGCCTGGGTGATGCTGGCGCTGGTGGCCGGCACCGCGCTCGCCTCCTACGCGCTGTTCCTCACCGACCCGCCGAGCCGGGCCGGGCACCTGGCCACGGTGTGGGTGGCGCTGCTGACCGCCGTCTGGGTGATCGTCGTGGGGCAGGTTCCGCCGGACGACCACGGCACCGGGCCGGGCCGCTGGCTCACGCTGCTGGGCGCGGTCGCGCTCGCCTCGGCGCACGGGTTCCGCGCCGAGGAGCTGCGGACGTTCAGGCGCGCAGGAACCGGCTGAGCACCTCCGCGCAGCGGCGGACCTCGGCGATCGGCACGTTCTCCTGCCGGGTGTGGGCCAGCGTGGGGTCGCCGGGGCCGAAGTTGACCGCGGGCATGCCCAGCGCGGCGAAGCGGGCCACGTCGGTCCAGCCGAGCTTGGCCACCGGGTCGCCGCCGGCCGCGGTGACCAGCTCGGCGGCCGCCGGGGCGGTCAGGCCGGGCAGGGCGCCGGGGGCCGCGTCGGTCACCGCGAGGTCGTAGCCGGCGAACACCTCGCGCAGGTGCGCCACGGCGTCGGCCGGCGAGCGGTCCGGGGCGAAGCGGTGGTTCACGGTCAGCACGGCCTCGTCCGGCACGACGTTGCCGGAGACCCCGCCGGCCACCCGGACCGCCTGCAGGCCCTCGCGGTAGACGCAGCCGTCGATCTCGACCGTGCGGGGCCGGTAGTCCGCCAGCCGGGCCAGCGCGGCGCTCAGCGCGTGGATGGCGTTCGCCCCCATCCACGCCCGGGCGGTGTGCGCCCGCGCCCCGGTCGTGCGCAGCTCCACCCGGATCGTGCCCTGGCAGCCGGCCTCGACGACCGCGTTCGACGGCTCGCAGACGATCGCCAGGTCACCCGCGAGCCACCCGGGGTCCTCGCGCTCGATGCGGCCCAGGCCGTTGCGCTCGGACTCGATCTCCTCGCAGTCGTAGAACACGAACGTCAGGTCGTGCCGCGGCTCGGTGACCGTGGCGGCGACGTGCAGCATCACCGCGTCGCCGCCCTTCATGTCGCACGTGCCGAGGCCGTGCAGGTGCTCGGCGTCCCGGCGGACCGGCAGGTTGTCGTTGACCGGGACGGTGTCCAGGTGCCCGGCCAGCACCACCCGCGAGGGCCGGCCCAGCGACGTGCGCGCGAGCACCGCGTTGCCCGACCGCGCCACCTCGAGGTGCCCGGCCTGCTCGCGCAGCGCCACCTCGACGGCGGCGGCGAGCTCGGCCTCGGCGCCCGACTCGCTCGGGATGTCGGCGAGCGCGGCGGTGAGGTCGGCCGGGTCGGCGGCGAGGTCCAGCTTCGGGATCACGATCGGCAACGCTACCGGGCGGGACGATGCAACCCCGGGCGCGCCACCGCGCGTGACTAACTCCGACCAGGGACGCGTACTGGGAGGTCGATGATGAGGGTTGTTCGAAACACTCCCGATCGGCGACCTCAGTGGAGAGGGGACCTGTTTTGAACGACCCTCAGTCCGACCGGGAGCAGGGGTTCACCGACTACTTCGCCAGCCGGTCGAGCGCCCTGCGCGGGACCGCCTACCTGCTGTGCGGCGACTGGTACCGCGCCGAGGACCTGGTCCAGAACGCCTTCGTGAAGCTGTACCGGGCGTGGCACCGGGTCGCGGCCCACGACACGCTCGACGCCTACACCCGGCGGATCCTCGTCCGCACCTACCTGGACGAGAACCGCCGCGGGTTCTTCTTCCGCGAGCGGCCCACCGCCGTTCCCGCCGAGGCGATCGCCCCGCCGGCCGGCAGCACCGAGGACCGGCTCGTGCTGCTGCGCGCGCTGGAGTCGGTGCCGCCCCGGCAGCGCGCCGTGCTGGTGCTGCGCTTCTGGGAGGACCTGTCCGTCGAGGCCACCGCGCGGGTCATGGGCTGCACCGCGGGGACCGTGAAGAGCCAGACCGCCCGCGGCCTCGAGGCGCTGCGCGGCCAGGTCCCCACCACGACCTTCACCAACTAGGAGAGCGATGAACGAGCAGGAGCTGCGGCGGGCGCTGCGCGTCACGATGACGGCCGCGCCGGAGCGGGCGCCGATGAACGAGACCCCGGTGCTGGATGCCGCACGGCGCTCGGTGCGTCGCAGGCGGGCCGGCTGGGCGGGCGCGGCCAGCGCTGTCGCCGTGGCGATGATCGTCGCCGGCGCGGTGTACGTCGCGGGCGAGCCGGGAGGGTCGTCCGCCGGCATGGCGGGGGCCGGCGGCGGGTCCGCGGGAGGCGCGGGGGACACGGAGACGTCCTGGCCGGACGGGCAGACCGACCGCACGGCGACCTCGGGGGCGCGTCACGACCAGGGCGTCACGCTGCTCGACGAGCTGGCCGCGGTGGTACCGGCGGGGTTCGGGGCGCCCGAGGACCTCCGCTACGAGGACCCGTCCTACGGCGGCGACCCGCTGCGCTTCCACCAGGCGCAGTACGAGGACACGGTGCACGGGACGCAGGTGTGGGAGTACATGGCCGGGCTGCCGGTCACCAAGGGAGCCGGGGTGGGTGAGCTGCTGGTCCGGGTGACCACGTCCGGCAACCGGACGGTGGGCGAGGGGTGCTCGCTGTCGCCGACGATGTGGGGCGTGGGGAGCACCTGCGAGGAACACGTCGTGGACGGCAAGCGTGTCGGGGTGTTCACCGGGACGGGCGATGCGGACCCCGAAAGCTGGGCCGCGTACCGCTACGCGGACGGCACGGTGGTGATCCTCGCCCAGTCCAGCGGCTTCGCGGGCTCGGGGAAACCGCCGCTGGCCGCCGACCCGCTGTCCGCGGACCGGCTGGCGCAACTGGCCGCCGACCCCAGGTTCCACCTGGGCTAACCTGCCAGGCGTGAGCAGCGCTGACCTGAACCCGGAGACCACCGGCGCCCAGGGCGTCGGCCTGGCCACCGTCACCGACGACGGGACCGTGCTCGACACCTGGTTCCCGCACCCGAAGCTCGACGACGGCCGGATGCCGGGCACCAAGCCGCTGTCCGAGCAGGAGGCGGTCGACGACCTCGGCGCCGGGGTGTCGGCGCTGCTCGGCCCGGACGCCGACCGGTCGGTCGAGGTGGTGGCGGTGCGGACCGGGATCACCTCGCTGGCCGACCCGCCGGCCGACGCCTACGACGCCTACCTGCGCCTGCACCTGCTGTCGGGGCGGCTGGTGCGGCCGCACGGGCTGAACCTGGACGGCCTGTTCGGGGTGCTGACGAACGTCGTGTGGACCAACCACGGGCCGTGCCGGGTGGAGGGCTTCGCGGCGACGCGGCTGCGGCTGCGCGCCCGCGGCGCGGTGACCGTGTACGGCGTGGACAAGTTCCCGCGGATGGTCGACTACGTGGTGCCGCCCGGCGTGCGGATCGGCGACGCGGACCGGGTGCGGCTGGGCGCGCACCTGGCGGCCGGCACGACGGTGATGCACGAGGGCTTCGTCAACTTCAACGCCGGCACGCTGGGCGCGTCGATGGTCGAGGGCCGCATCTCCGCGGGCGTGGTCGTCGGCGACGGGTCGGACGTGGGCGGCGGTGCGTCGATCATGGGCACGCTGTCCGGCGGCGGCAGGGAGACCATCTCGATCGGCACCGGCTGCCTGGTCGGCGCGAACGCCGGCGTGGGCATCTCGCTCGGCGACGGCTGCGTGGTGGAGGCCGGCCTGTACGTGACGGCCGGGACGAAGGTGACGCTGCCGGACGGGCGGCTGGTGAAGGCACGCGACCTCTCCGGGCGGCCGGGCCTGCTGTTCCGCCGCAACTCCTCGAGCGGTGCGGTGGAGGTCGTGGAGCGGTCCGGCACCGGTGTCGAGCTGAACGCGGCGCTGCACGCGAACGACTGATCGCCGCTGGTGTTCGCCCGCCGTTCACCTAGCATTGAACCGGTGACGAGTTCCTCCCTGGTCGGTCCCCACGATCTCGGCCTGCCCCCGGAACCGTGGTCGGCGTCGGTCGACGACCCGCCCGCGGCGCACGTTCGTGCCCGGCTCGACCAGCAGGTCAGGGCGCTCGTCGAACAGGAGGCGATCGCCCGGGACGGGACCGACCCCGAGGGTGTGCACCAGATGCGCGTCGCCGTGCGGCGGATGCGGGCGGCGCTGAAGGCCGCCGCGGGGCCGGAGGTCGAGGCCGCGCAGGCGGAGCTGGGCTGGCTCGGCGGGATCCTGGGGCGGATCCGGGACCTCGACGTCCTCCTCGGCCACCTCCGCGCGCAGGCGGCCGACCTGCCCGAGGACGAGCAGGTCGCCGCGGACCGGCTGCTGCGCGGGCTGGTCGAGGAGCGCCGGCGGGCCCGCCGGCGGATGCTCGACACCTTCCGGTCGCCCCGGTACACGGCCCTGCTGCGGTCCCTCGCGGCCCTGGTGACCGCCGACATCGACGGGTACCCGCTGCGCCGCAGGGAGCGGCGGGCGGCGCTGCTGGACGTCGTGATCAGGCCGCACCGCAAGCTCGTCAAGGCCGTCCACGCGATGGCCGAGGAGCCCACCGACGACCAGCTGCACGCGCTGCGCATCCGAGGCAAACGTTTGCGCTACGCCGCCGAGCTCGTCGAGCCGGTCGGCGGCAAGCCGGTGCGCCGGCTGATCAAGGCCACGAAGGCGTTCCAGGACGTGCTGGGCGACCACCAGGACACGGTCGTCGCCGAGGCGGAGGTGCGCCGGCTGCTCGCGGAACTGCCCGAGCCCGAGGTCGACACCGTGTTCGTCGCCGGGCGGCTGGTCGAGCGGGAACGGGTGCGCCGTGCCGCGTGCCGGGCCCGCTGGCGGGCCACGTTCGACGAGGTGGACCGGCTGGCCGGGCGGTTGGGTTAGAGGTCGCGCAGATTGGCACGGCGGCGCCCGCCGCGCCGAGGCGGCGCCTCGCGACACCGCGCCGGCATCGAAGTACGGTCCAGTACGCCGACGCCGGCGCGGCACCGCGATGCATCCACCTCGATCACGGCGGGCATCCACCAGCCAATCTGCGCGGCCTCTTAGGCGGGTCCGAGCCGGTCGGCGACCGAGGCGACCCGCTCGTCCGGGGCCGTCAGCGCCACCCGTACGTGACGCTCGCCGGCCGGACCGTAGAACGTGCCGGGCGCGACCAGGACGCCACGCTCGGCCAGCCACGCCACCGTCTCCCACGCGGCCTCGTCCCGGCCGGCCCACAGGTACAGGCCGGCGGTCGAGTGCTCGATCCGGAACCCGGCGCCGAGCAGCGCCGACCGCAGCACCTCGCGCCGCGCGGCGAACCGGGCGCGCTGCTCGGCGACGTGCGTGTCGTCGGACAGCGCCGCGGTCATGGCGGCCTGCACCGGGCGCGGCACGATCATCCCGGCCTGCTTGCGCGTCGCGAGCAGCCGCGCCACCAGCGCGGGGTCGCCGGCCACGAAGCCGGCCCGGTACCCGGCCAGGCTGGAGCACTTCGACAGCGAGTGCACCGCGAGCAGACCGTCGAAGCTGCCGCCGCACACCGACGGGTGCAGGATCGACGTCGGCGCGTCCTCCCAGCCCAGCGTCAGGTAGCACTCGTCGGACGCCACGACCGTGCCGCGCTCGCGCGCCCAGTCGACGACCTTGCGCAGGTGCTCGGGTGGCAGCACCCTGCCGGTCGGGTTCGAGGGGGAGTTGAGCCAGATCAGAGCCGGCCGGGACGGCCCGGCGGCGACCGTGCCGTCCGCGCGCAGCAGGCGGGCGCCGGCAAGCCGGACGCCGACCTCGTAGGTCGGGTACGCGAGCGAGGGGATCACGACGAGGTCGCCGGCGCCGAGCCCGAGCAGGGTGGGCAGCCAGGCGACGAGCTCCTTCGACCCGATCGTCGGCAGCACCGCGTCCGCCGGCAGTCCCGTCACGCCGTGTCGCCGGGACAGCGCCCCGGCCGCCGCCTCGCGCAGCTCCGGGGTGCCGTGCGTGGTCGGGTATCCCGGAGCGGCGGCGGCCGAGGCCAGCGCGTCCTGGACGATCCGCGGCACCGGGTCGACGGGCGTGCCGATCGAGAGGTCGACGACGCCGTCGGGGTGCGCCCGCGCCAGCGCGGCGGCCTCGGCCAGCGAGTCCCAGGGGTAGGTGGGGAGGGTCCGGCTCACTCGTCGTGCTCGACCGGCGGCAGATCCTTGATCCACTGCGGGTCCGCGGACACCTTGCCGACCTTGGCCGCGCCGCCGGGCGACCCGAGCTCGTCGAAGAAGTCGACGTTGGCCTTGGTGTATTCCTTCCACTGGTCGGGGACGTCGTCCTCGTAGTAGATGGCCTCCACCGGGCAGACCGGTTCGCAGGCGCCGCAGTCCACGCACTCGTCGGGGTGGATGTAGAGCATCCGGTCCCCTTCGTAGATGCAGTCGACCGGGCACTCTTCGATGCATGCTTTGTCGAGCAAATCGACGCAGGGCTCGGCGATCACATAAGTCACTGCGTTCTCCTGCTTCTTTCTGTTGAATTACGCCTGCAGGCGGAGGTTACCGGCTGCCGCTAGTATCCCCCTCGGCGACGGCCGCCTCTCAAGTGGTGGGACCGACTGTGTCGGCGAGCACCCGGCCGAGCACGATCGCGGCGGGCAGCGCGCCGCCGGCGAACAGCAGCAGCGAGCGCCAGTCCGCGGTCAGCAGCAGGTCCCCGCCCGGGCCGAACATGCCGAACCAGACAATCGCGACGATCCACGCCAGCAGCGGCGCCGCGGCGACGGACAGCCGCGGCGAGAGCCGGCCGGCGGTCACGACGAGCCACGGCATCGACACGGCCGCGACGACCGGCATCAGCGGCAGCGGCAGGCCGCCCAGGTTGGGCAGCAGGTAGCCGTCGAAGGCCAGCGGCAGGAACAGCAGCTCGACGACGGCCAGCACGATCGCGTCGAGCATGAGGACCGCCACCAGCACCCGGTCGCCCAGCGGCATCGCGGGGGGCCCCGCGGGGGGTGTGCCAGGGCGCATCTACATGCCCCCGAAGAGGTCGATGCCGGCACCGGCCGGGTCCCCGCCGGCCAGCACGTAGAACTCGGCGTCGGGGACCGGCTGGGCGATGCCGTTGGACAGCGCGTAGCACAGCGCGCCGTGGGCGGACTGCCACACGCTGACCTGCGTCGTGTGCGCCCGCAGCGCGCGCAGCTTGACCGACAGCACGTCGGCGATCGAGACGGTGGTGGTGATCCGCGAGTCGTCGGTGACCGGCAGCTCGCCGGGCGCGGGCAGCCGGTAGGGCAGGTCCGCGACCTCGCCGAGCGCGGCGACGCCGCGCTCGGTGGCCGCGCGGGAGGTCACCGCGTGGAAGATGCGGGCGATGCCGTCGGACTTGTCGCAGGCGGCCATCGTGACGTCGTGCGCGCGGATGTGGTCGGGGTGGCCGTAGCCGCCGTCCGGGCCGTAGGTGACGACGACCTGCGGACGGACCTCCTCGAGCACGGCGGCCAGCGCCGCGGCCTGCTGGTCGAGGTCGCCGCCGGCGAACGCGCGCGGGTGGGTGTTGGCGGGCACGCCGGCCATGCCGGAGTCGCGCCAGCGGCCGGGCCCGCCGAGCCAGCGGTGGTCGGACACGCCGAGCGCGGCGCACGCCGAGCGCAGCTCGCCGATGCGGTAGCCGCCGAGCTGGTCGGCGGAGTCGGCGGCGAGCTCGCGCAGCGACTCGGGGATGATCTCGCCCTCCTCGCCCAGCGTGCAGGTGACGAGCGTGACCTGCACCCCGGCGGCGGCGTAGCGGGCGATGGTGCCGCCGGTCCACAGGCTCTCGTCGTCCGGGTGCGCGTGCACGAGCAGCAGGCGGGGCGCGGCGGAGAGCGTCATGGGGATGGGTCCAAGTCTGGTCAGTCGATCCGCAGCCGCGGGTCGAGGTACGCGCAGAGGATATCGAGCAGCGCGATCAGCACCACGAACGTGATCACCGAATAGGCGAAGACCGCGATCAGCACCGGGGTGTTCAGGCTGCGCAGGCCCCGCACGAAGAGGTAGCCGACGCCGGGGAACTGGAAGATCGTCTCGACGACGAGCGCCCCGCCGAACAGCGCGCCGAAGTTGATCACGGCGAGGTTCGCGAGCGGGATCACCGCGTTGCGCAGGGTGTGCTTGAACACCACCGTCCGTGGTGGCAGGCCCTTCGCGCGCGCCGTGCGCACGTAGTCCGACTCCAGCACCTCCAGCATCGACGTGCGGATCAGCCGGGCGGTGAACGCCGCGGAGGCGCCCGCGAGCGCGATCGCGGGCAGCGCGACGAGGCGGATCCAGTGCGGCTCGTGTCCGAAGGTGACGGGCAGCGGCGGGAACACGGTGACGCCCGCCAGCCGCAGGCCGGACAGCTTGTCCCGCAGGAACGTGGCGGTCACCAGCAGCGGCACGGACATCAGCATGATCGTGCCGGTGGTGACCAGCGCGTCCCAGAACGACGTCCGCCGGACCGCCGCCAGCACGCCCGCGGTGACGCCGATCAGCAGCTCCAGGGTGATCGCCAGCACGGCGAGCCGTGCCGTGTTGGGCACCGAGCCGGCCAGCAGGTCGAACACGGGACGGCGGGCGTCGTAGTCGATGCCGAGGTCGCCGGTGAACAGGTTGCCCAGGAACGTCACGTACTGGACGGGCAGCGGCTCGTCGAGACCGAACGTCTCGTGCAGGATCGCCTTGGTCTGCGGCGGCATGGTCTTCTCGCCGATACTGGCGAACGGGTCGCCGAGCTTGAACAGTGCGACGTAGCAGAGGAACGTCGCGACCAGGAACACCAGCAGGGCATGAACGGTCCGGCGCAGGGCGAACTTCGGCAGCGGCGAGCTCAGCCGCGGCCGGCGGCGGTGCCGCGCCGTATCGTGCACGGCGCGGCACCGGCCATGATGATCACGTCGGTTCCCGATGCGGCGACGCGCCACCGAGGTCACCGGCGCGCGAGCGGCTAGACGAGCACTTCACGCAGCGACGCGTAGTGGCAGGACGCCTCGTGCCCCGGTCCGCTGCCCACCTGGTACAGCGGCGGTGGCTCCTCGATGCACCGGCGGGCGTCGCTCTCCGAGAGCTGCTCGAACTTCCAGCACCGCGTCCGGAACCGGCAGCCCGACGGGGGGTTCGCCGGGTTCGGCACGTCGCCGCGCAGCACGATGCGCTCGCGGCGCCGTTCCAGGTGCGGGTCCGGGATCGGCACGGCCGAGATCAGCGCCTGGGTGTACGGGTGGTGCGGCCGGTCGAACAGGTTGTCCCGGTCGGCGATCTCCACCACGTGGCCCAGGTACATCACCGCGACGCGGTCGGCGATGTGCCGGACCACGGACAGGTCGTGCGCGATGAACAGGTAGGTCAGGCCCAGCTCGTCCTGCAGGTCCTCGAGCAGGTTGACGATCTGCGCCTGGATCGACACGTCCAGCGCGGACACCGGCTCGTCGAGCACGATGAACTTCGGGTTCATCGCGATCGCGCGGGCGATGCCGATGCGCTGGCGCTGCCCGCCGGAGAACTCGTGCGGGTAGCGGTCGGCGTACTCCTCGGCCAGGCCGACCGTGTCGAGCAGCGTGCCGATGGTCGACTTGGTCACCTGGGCGCCGAGCAGCTGGAACTTCTCGGTGAGCGCCTGCCGCACGGTCATGCGCGGGTTCAGCGACGCGTAGGGGTCCTGGAACACGATCTGCATGTCCCGCCGAGCCCGCCGCAGCTTGTCCTTGCTCATCGCGGTGACGTCGACGCCGTCCAGGGTGACCCGCCCGCTGGTCGGCTCGACCAGCCGCAGGATCGCCCGGGCCGTGGTGGACTTGCCGCAGCCGGACTCGCCGACCAGCGCCACCGTCTGCCCCTTGTGCACGTCCAGGCTGACACCGTCGACGGCCCTCACCTCGCCGACGGTGCGCTTGATGAAGATCCCGCTGCGGATGGGGAAGTGCTTGACGAGGTTGTCCACCTCGAGCATCGGCCGGCCGCCCGGCTCCACCACGCCGATCCCACCCTCCTGAGGTTCCGCCCCCTGGCTCATTGGCCGACCCTCTCCTCGTGCGCCATGGCGACCTGATCACTGTGCACGCACGCCGCCTGGTGGGCGTCCGGGGCCGAGGAACCGTTGACCGTCCGCAGCGCCGGCACCTCGGGCAGGCACGCGTCGGTGGCGAAGGTGCACCGGGGATGGAACGGGCAGCCCTTCGGGACGTTCGCCAGGCTCGGTGGCAGGCCCCTGATCGGCACCAGGCGTTCCTGCCGCCGCCGGTCCATCCGCGGCAGGCTGGAGAGCAGGCCGAAGGTGTAGGCGTGCCGCGGCTGGTAGAAGATCTCGTCCGCGGTACCCGTCTCCACGATCTTCCCGGCGTACATGACGTTGATCCGGTCCGCGTGGCTCGCGACCACCCCGAGGTCGTGGGTGATCAGCACGATCGCGGTGTTGCGGTCCTCCTGGAGCTTCACCAGCAGCGCCATGATCTGTGCCTGCACGGTCACGTCCAGCGCCGTGGTCGGCTCGTCGGCCAGCAGCACGTGGGGGTCGTTGGCGAGCGCCATCGCGATCATCGCGCGCTGGCGCATGCCACCGGAGAACTCGTGCGGGTACTGGTTGAGCCGCACCGCCGGGTTGGGGATCCCGACCTCGCCGAGCAGGTCCAGCGCCCGCTTCTTCGCGCTGTGCTTGGACACGTCCTGGTGGACGCGAACCATCTCCGCGATCTGGTCGCCGACCTTGAACACCGGGTTCAGCGCGGTCAGCGGGTCCTGGAAGATCATCGCGATCTGGCTGCCACGGAGCTTTCGCTGCTGTTTCTCCGACATCTTCAGCAGTGACCGGCCACGCAGCAGGACGTCCCCGCTGGGGAAGGTCGCGGGCGGGCTGGGCACCAGGCCGAGGATCGTCATCGCGGACACCGACTTCCCGGAGCCGGACTCACCCACGATGGCGAGCGTCTCGCCCTCGTTGACGTGCCAGGACACCCCGTCCACGGCCTTGACCATGCCGTAGTCGGTCTTGAAGTGCACCCGCAGGTCGCGGACCTCGAGCAAGGGCGCCGGTGGGCCCTCGAGGTCGATCTCCGCAGCGCTGCTCATGTTCTGGGATCTCCTTGGATTGGGCAGCGAGTGTTATCGCAGCTTGGGGTCGAGCGCGTCACGCAGGCCGTCGGACACGAACGCGAAAGCGAGGGTGGTGAGGCAGATCGCGGCGCTGGGGAACATCCACAGGTAGTCCTTCCCGGCAACCTGGACCTGCTCGATGCCCTGGTTGATCAGGCGGCCCCATTCCGGGGTGTCCGGGGGGACGCCGACCCCGAGGTAGGCGAGCGAGGCCATGGCGACCACGGCCACACCGATGCCGGTGAAGGAGTAGATGAACACCGGCTGGATCGCGTTGGGCAGGATGTGCCGGATCACGATCCGGGTGTCCGAGGCGCCGATCGAGCGGGCCGCCTCGACGTACTCCGACTCCCGCAGCGACAGCATCTGCCCGCGCATCAGCCGGGCCGCGGTCGGCCACCCGAGGATCACCAGCGCGAGGATCACCTGCTTCACGCCCGACCCGAACGTGCGGACCACCAGGATGGCGCCGATCAGGTACGGGAAGGCCAGGAAGAGGTCGGTGACG
This sequence comes from uncultured Actinomycetota bacterium, assembly GCA_963727495.1. Taxonomy (GTDB): domain Bacteria; phylum Actinomycetota; class Actinomycetes; order Mycobacteriales; family Pseudonocardiaceae; genus Actinophytocola. Next base: position 1,578,817 of record CAVSGQ010000006.1, read on the forward strand.
CGCATGATCAGCGCGTCGGAGAACCGGCCGCGGTAGCCGGCCAGCGCGCCGAGCAGCACGCCGAGCGTCATCGAGCCCAGCATCGTGCACAGGCCGACGATCAGCGCGAGCCGCAGGCCGTAGAGCATGCCCGAGTACAGGTCGCGGCCGAGCACGTCGGTGCCGAACCAGTGGTCCGGGCTGGGCTGCTGGAGGCTGTTGATCAGGTTCTGGTCGTACGGGTCGTACGGCGAGATGAGCGGCTGGAGCAGCGCGAGCAGGACCAGGATGCTGACGACGGCGAGGCCGCCCATCGCCAGCTTGTTCCGCCGGAAGCGGCGCCAGAAGTCGGCGAACTGTCCGTGCGACTTCTTCTTGACGTTCTCGCCGTTTTCCGGGTCCTGCTCGTGGTGCTCTGCCGGCTCGACGAGCACTGCCTGTCCGGGCGTGCTCAGGTCGGCCGGGTCTGGTGTGGTGGTCACGGTTGTCTACCTCGCCTAGCTCAGCCGGATCCGCGGATCGAGATATGCGTACAGGATGTCGACGATCATGCTGAGGAACACGTAGATCAACACGGCGAAGGTGACGATCGCCATGATGACCGGGTTGTTGTTCTGCTGGATGGACTTGAACAGCAGGAAACCGACGCCGTTGTACTGGAACAGTGTTTCGGTGATGAGCGCGCCGCCCATGAGAATACCGATACTGATGCCGACGTAGGTCACCACCGGAATGATCGAGTTGCGGAAGGCGTGCTTGAGGATGACGACCCGTTCCTCCAGGCCCTTCGCGCGCGCGGTGCGGATGTAGTCGGTGCGCAGGACCTCCAGCATGGAGCCGCGCATCAGGCGGGCGATGAACGCCGCGTCGACGATGGCGAGGGTGATCGCCGGTAGCAGTACTTCCTGATACCACGGCACCACTTCGGTGAACGATCTCGGCACGCCGGGGAATATCCACACGCCGGAGACCTTCTGGCGCAGCCAGACGCCGATCACGAAGGTCGGGATGCCGATGGCGAGGGTGGTCAGGATGGTGACCACCACGTCCCAGAACGAGTAGCGGAACACGGCCGCGATGATGCCGGCGGCCACGCCGATGGCAACGTCGATGATGATGGCGACCACCGCGAGGCGCGCGGTCGCGGGCAGCGCGGTGCCGATCATCTCGGACACCGGGCGGCGCTGGTTGAAGTCGATGCCCAGGTCGCCGGTGAACAGGTTGCCCAGGTAGGTCAGGTACTGCATGGGCAGTGACTTGTCCATGCCGAACTTCTGCCGCAGGATCTCCTGCGTCTCCGGGGGGACGACCTTGTCGCCGGTCGAGGCGAACGGGTCCCCGAGTATGAACAGGCCGATGAACAGCAGGAGTGTCGCCGCGATCAGGACCAATATGGCCTGGGCGAGCCTGCGGATTACGAACTTCCCCATGGGAGGTGCCGGCTTCCTCGGATCGTCGAAGAATCTCGTCGAAGAACAACTGGGTGCTGAGCGACCGGAGGTGGCCGCGGTCCGGCAGAGCGGACCGCGGCCACCACGCGGTTTACCTCACATCACTTGATGCTGATGACCGAAAGGTCGGGGTTCTCGTTGAAGTCCATCCGGACGTTGATGAAATCTGCGGTGTTCGCGAGACGGTGCTGGGTACGGTTCCACAGCGGGATCTCCGCCAGGTCGTCACCGATCGCGATCTTCTCGGCCTGCTGGTAGAGCTTGGTCCGCTCGCCCTCGTCCGTGCTGGCCGCGGCCTGGTTGAGCAGGTCGTCGAACTCCGGGTTGCTGTAGCGGCCACGGTTGTCACCGGCGGTCGGCTTGTCGGCCGGCGCACCGATGGCCTCGGTGGACAGCAGCGGTTGCAGGAAGTTACCCGGGGTCGGGTAGTCCGCGCCCCACGCCGCCCGGTACAGGCCGGTCGAGGTGGGCTGCTGCTCGTTGTTCAGCATGTCGGTGAACGGAACCGAGGTCATATTGATCTTCAGGCCCAGGTTGGTCTCCAGCTGGTCCTTGACCGCGGCCATCCACTCGTCGTGCCCGGCGTCCACGTTGAACTGCATGTTCAGCTCGGTGCCCGGCGTGAGCCCGGAGTCCTTGGCGAGCTTCTTGGCCTGGTCCAGGTCGTACTTGCAGGCCGTGCAGACACCGTCCTGGAAGGCGTCCTTGAACACCGGCGGGACGAACGAGGTCGCCGGGGTCTGGGAGCCCTGGAAGATGCTGTTGATGATCTCGTCACGGTTGATCGCCATCGAGATGGCCTTGCGGGCCTCCACCGAGTCGAGCGGCTTCTTGGTCACCATCGGCAGCAGGTAGTTCATGCCGTTGGTGTTCCGGGTGATCCACTCGTTCTTCGGCAGGTAGGTCGACCGAGCCTGGCTCAGCACCGGCGTCGGCATGCGGGCCCAGTCGAAGGTGCCGTTCTGGAAGCCGGCGTACTCGTCGTCGGCGCCGTTCGCGGCGATCGTGATCTCGACGTTCTCGAGGTAGGCCGGGTCACCGGCGCCGTAGTCGGCGAACCTCTTGAGCTTGATTCCCCGATCGTGCTGCCACTTGCCGTCCATCATGAACGGACCGTTGCCGATGGGAGCGTCGACGTACGCACGGTTGGTCGTCGGGCTGCCGGCCGCCTTCGGCACCGGGCTGAACACGCTGTGGAACGTGCGCAGGTAGAACTCGCAGTTCGGCGTCGACAGCGTGACCACGAGCTTCGCCGGGTCGGAGGCGTCCACGCCGGACAGGGAGTTCGCGGTGCCCGCCTGCATCTCGTCGAAGCCCTTGATGCCGGCCAGGTGGTAGGCCACCTCGGAGGCCGACTTCTTGGCCGAGACACGCTCCCAGCCCCGCTTGAACGACTCGGAGGTGACTTCCTCACCGTTGTGGAACTTCGTCCCCGTCTTCAGGTCGAAGGTCCACTCGGTGCAGTCGTCGTTGCTTTCCCACTTGTCCGCCACACCGGGCAGAATCTCCCCGTTGGGATCCGCCTGAACCAGGCCGGTGAACAGGTACTTCGTGACGAGAATGCCCTCGGACTCCTGGGCGTTGTACGGGTCGATGGCGGTCGGCTCGGTGATGGCGAGCCGGAAGGTCCCGCCGACCTTGCCCTTCTGGATGTCGGGGAGCGGCGTCTCTTCCCAGCCGGCGGACGGCTTCTCGTCGCCGTTGCCGTTCGAGCTGGTGCCCGTGTTCTCCTTCTGGGAGCAGGCGGTGAGCACGAGCGTCGCGGCCGCAAGGCCCGCGGCGGCTCGTAGCCACGCTGCTTTGTTCCTCATCAAGTTCATTCCTCCATGAGCGAGCACGCACTTGACGGGCGTGCGCCCTGTGTTGTCGTGACACATCGTGCACGGAGCGGGGGTAAACCGCGAAGCGGGGGCGGGTCGGGGAAAGCTCCGTCCGTCTCGCGGCCGTATCTACTAGTGCACGTCGTCGTGGACCTCGTGTCTGATCAGCACCCACTGGTGATCTTGTGACGCGACGACACCGAATGGCCGACGCACCGTTGCAGGACGGTAGGAACTCCACCATCCGCCGTCACGCACTAAGACCCGATCGTGACCAAAGGGTGACACGGTGGTGGCGGCATGCGACGCAATGGTTACCGCTTGGTACTAAATGGCAGGTGGGAACATACTTTCGGCGGTAGTGGCCGTGACTCCCAGATGTCCGGTAGGTGTCTTTTTGTTGATCGTCCACACCGCACCGGAGAGCCGCGGCCATGATCACGGCCGCGCCGCGGGCAACGATCCGGCGACGATCATGTGGGCGACCGCTGCCACGTGGCGGCATCGGCGAACGGACCAGCGAGCGGTGGTCCGACGGTCACACCGGACACCTCCGGCCGGACGGCGAGGGTGTCCGCCTCCTGGAACAAGGGCACCGAAACTGCCGCCCGCCACAGCGCCGGCTCGACCGCGGCGAGGGCGTCGGTCACCGAGAGTGCACCCGTGAGGGCCTCCTCCATGGTCGCCTGCAGGCCGGTGTCGCAGAAGCCGAGCGGGTTGGCCGCCGCCGGCTGCACCTCGGGCGAGCCGGGGGCGCAGCCGAAGTTCGTGGCGAGCACGGTGGCCTCGTCCCCGCCGGAGGGCTGGCCGATCACGGCGAGGTCGAAGGCGTCGGCGGTGTCCTGCCCGTCGTCGGAGCCCTGCCGGGCGGCGGCGTACAGCTCGGCGTACAGCTGGTCGGCCGGCAGGGTGAGCGCCTCGGTGTCGACGCCGGCCGCGCTCAGCTGCCGGGCGACGTCGTTCGCGATCCGCTGGGCGGCCTCGCGCTCCTCCGGCGCGGCGACGACCAGGCGCAGCGGCTTGCCGGCCCGGCGCCAGCCGGACGCCGACTTGGTGTAGCCGGCCTGGTCGAGCAGCTGGCCGGCGAGCGCGGGGTCGGGCCGCGCCGCGGCCGCCTCGCCCACCGCGGTCGGGATCGTCGGGGTGTAGCCGGCGGCGCTCGGGGCGAGCACCTGGGCGTCGGCCTTGAGCGCGGCGGCGGGCCCGTTGCCGGTGCCGACGGTGATCAGCTGGTCCCGGTCGAGCAGTGCCACGAGGGCCCGGCGGACCGCGACGTCGGTGAGCTGCGGCCGGTTGGGTCGCAGCGCGAGGGTCATCACGGTCGGCCGGGGCACGGTCTTGGTGGTGACGACCGGGCCGAGGTCGGCCATGAGGTTGGCGCCCACCGAGTCGGTCCGCGTCAGGGCCAGCTGGTCGTGCCCGGCCTCCAGGGCCTCGACCACGCCGGTCTGGTCGGCGCGGCGCAGGATGATGCGGTCCAGGGTGGCCGGCTCGCCCCAGTAGCGGTCGTTGCGTTCGAGCACGACCTCGCCCCGGTCGGTGTCCAGCGTCTTGATCGCGTACGGGCCGGCGGTGCCGGGGAAGTTGTTCTGCAGCGCGCCGGCCCAGCCGCCGGGGGCGTCCTTGAGCAGGTGCGCGGGCAGCAGGCCGGAGAACAGCGAGCGCCAGCCGGGGTAGGGCTTGTCGAACACCACCTCGACGACCTTGCCGGCGTCGCGTGCGTTGATGTCGGAGATGAGCCGGTAGCCCGCGGCGTCGACGGTCCCGGGGTTGCCGGTGATCTGCTGCCAGAGGTAGACGAAGTCCTCGGCGGCCACCGGCGCGGCGTCGGACCAGGAGGCGTCGGAGCGGATCCGGTAGGTGACCGTGTACGGGTCGGCGCTGGTGACGGTCGCGGAGTCCATGACCGTGCGGTCCAGCCGGGGGACGCCGTCCGGGCCGGGCCGGAACACCGAGGGCAGCACGACGTCGGCGAGCGCGGTGGTGATGGCCGACTGGTCGGCGATGTCGTGCGGGTTGTAGCCGCCGGCGAGGGTGCTGACGCCGACGACGACCTCGCCGGTGTCGACGTCGTCGGGGACCGGGCTGGTCACCGGGGTGTCGACGTAGCGGGGCGCGGGCGTGCAGGCGGTCAGGGCGAGGACCGTCACCGCGATCAGCGCGCCGCTCAGCGAGGCCTGCCGAACCACGCCGGTCCACCTCCCCTCGAGCCAGCCGGTGCCCGGTGACCCTGCCAGACGAGCTCCGGTGGCCCGTCGGCCGGTCGGATCACCCGATCCGGTGACGTGCGGGCGGGGCCGCTGGTTCCCTCAGGCGTCGCGGGACTTGGCCCGTGCCCGCTCGCGGGCGCGCTGCACACTGTCCAGGATCACCTTGCGGATGCGCACCACGTCGGGCGCCACCTCGACGCACTCGTCGGCCGCGCAGAACTCCAGGGCCTCCTCCAGCACCAGCCTGCGCGGCCGGGCGAGCCGTTCGAGCTCGTCGCCGGTGGAGGAGCGCATGTTCGTCAGCTTCTTCTCCCGGGTGACGTTGACGTCGAGGTCCTCGGCCCGCGGGTTCTCGCCGACGACCATGCCCTGGTAGACCTCCGCGCCGGGCTCGACGAAGAACGTGCCGCGGTCGGCGAGCTGGAGCATCGCGTAGCCGGTGACCGAGCCGGACCGGTCGGCGACCAGCGAGCCGGAGTGCCGGCCGCGGATCGGGCCGGCCCACGGGAAGTAGCCGGAGAAGATGGCGTTGGCGATGCCGGTGCCGCGGGTCTCGGTGAGGAAGTCGGTGCGGAAGCCGATGAGCCCGCGGGACGGGACGACGTAGGTGACCTTGACCCGGCCGCTGCCGTGCCCGCCCATGTGCTCGAGGCGGCCCTTGCGCGCGGCGAGCAGCTGGGTGATCGAGCCGAGGTACTCCTCGGGCGCGTCGACGGTGAGCTGTTCGAAGGGCTCGCAGAGGGTGCCGTCGACGGTGCGGGTGACCACCTCGGGGCGGCCGACGGTGAGCTCGAAGCCCTCCCGGCGCATGGTCTCGACGAGGATGGCCAGGGCCAGCTCGCCGCGGCCCTGGACCTCCCAGGTGTCCGGCCGCTCGGTGGGCAGGACCCGGACGGAGACGTTGCCGACGAGCTCGGAGTCGAGCCGGTTGCGCAGCAGGCGGGCGGTGAGCTTGGAGCCGCCGCCCCGGCCGGCCAGCGGCGAGGTGTTCACGCCGATGGTGACGGAGATGGCGGGCTCGTCGACGCTGATGCGCGGCAGCGGGCGGGGGTCGTCGGGGTCGGCGAGGGTGTCGCCGATGGTGATCTCCGGGATGCCGGCGATGGCCACGATGTCGCCGGCCTCGGCGTGGGTGGCCGGGACGCGCTCGAGGGCCTCGGTGAGCAGCAGCTCGGTGATCCGGACGTTGGTGACGCTGCCGTCCGCGCGGCACCAGCCGACGGTCTGGCCCTTGCGGATGGTGCCGGCGTGCACGCGGCACAGCGCGATGCGGCCGAGGAAGCTGGACGCGTCGAGGTTGGTGACCAGGGCGCGCAGCGGGGCCTCGGGGTCGCCGGCGGGCGGCGGGACGTGCTCGAGGAGGGTGTCGAAGAGGGGCTCGAGGTTGTCGCTGTCGGGCAGGTCGCCGTCGGCCGGGGCCTTCAGGCTCGCGCGCCCGGCCCGGGCGGAGGCGTAGACGACGGGCAGGTCGAGGATGCTCGTGCTGTCGAACCCGTCGATCTCGTCCAGTTCGGTGGCCAGGTCGAGCAGCAGGTCGTGGGTCTCGGCGACGACTTCCTCGATGCGGGCGTCGGCCCGGTCGACCTTGTTGACGACGAGGACGACCGGCAGCCCGGCGGCGAGGGTCTTGCGCAGGACGAAGCGGGTCTGCGGCAGCGGCCCCTCACTGGCGTCGACGAGCAGCAGGACGCCGTCGACCATGGACAGGCCGCGCTCGACCTCGCCGCCGAAGTCCGCGTGGCCCGGGGTGTCGATCACGTTGATGGTGATCGGCCCGTCCGGCGTGCGGCGGTGCACGGCGGTGTTCTTCGCGAGGATGGTGATGCCCTTCTCGCGTTCGAGCTCGCCGGAGTCCATGACGCGGTCCACCGGCTCGGCGCGGGCGGAGAAGGCCCCCGACTGGCGCAGCATCGCGTCGACCAGCGTGGTCTTGCCGTGGTCGACGTGCGCGACGATCGCGACGTTGCGGAGGTCGGTCCTGGCGATCGCAGGCGCCCCGGTCTGGGTGGCAGGCACGCGCGTGTGCTCCTGGTTCATGGTGTGGCGTCGTTGGTTGCGCGCAGATGGTTCGCGGCGCTGTCCAGGATAGCCGCCGGGGCTGGCGGACCGGTGGAAGTTTAGCCTAACCTAAGCTGTCGTCGAGTTCGGATGGAGTCAGCGGTGGGCAAGAAGCACGGTGTCGGCAGGTCCCCCGCGGACACCGTGCGCAAGCTGATGAAGGCCGGCAAGGTGAAGAAGAAGTGCTGCCGGTCCTCGTCCCGCTGCAAGCGCTGCCCGGTCCTGGCCCTCAAACGCGCCAAGGCCGACTTCAGGAAGGCCGCCTGAGTGCTGGTCCGCCCGGTCCGAACTGGGCGCCGGGACCGGTCGGTGGCGCGCCGAAGGCGGGCTGTGCCCTCGCCGGCCGCTCCCGCGGCACCATTCCGTTCAGGGCGACCGCGCCCATCATCGTCGTGAGACCGGCCAGCGCGATCGCGAGCGTCGTGGTTGCCTCGGCCTGGAACTTCCCCATCCCGCCACAGCCGGCGCTCGGCGCGCCACGCTCCTCGGAGGTGTACGGCAGCGAGCACTTGGCGTTCGCGTTGCCGACCACCTCGACCGCCATGGCCACGGTCGCGATGCCGGCCGCGAGTGCCGCGAGAATGAGGAACGCCTGCAGCGTGCGAATCACGATGATCACGCCCGCACGGTAGCCGCGCTCGCGGGCCACCGCGGCTACTACCGCGGAAGATCAGCCGGTAGGCTGTAGGCCATGCACGTCAGCGCAATGTGGTGGGCCGCCGACCGGCGGCCGTGACGCATGCGTTGAACCCACAGGCCGCCCGCTCGGGCGGCCTTCGTCATGTGCAGGGCCTCTGGTGAGCGGGCGACGACCGCAAGGAGGCCATCATGACCCGCTTCTCCGGCATCACCCCCTCCGGCAACGCCACGCTCGGCAACTACCTCGGGGCCATCCAGCGCTGGGCACGTGACGGCCGCCCCGGCGACCTGTACTTCGTCAGCGACCTGCACGGCATGACCAGCGCCTACCACCCGCAACGCCTGCGCGTCCGCGCCCGGGAACTGCTCGCCACGCTCGTCGCCTCGGGGATCGAGCCGGACCAGGTGTTCGTGCAGTCCGACCTGCTGCCCCAGCTCGGGGCACTGACCTGGATCCTCGAGTGTTGCTGCTCGTTCGGCGAGGCCGCGCGCATGACGCAGTTCAAGGAGAAGAGCGCCAAGCGCGAGCTCGAGGCCACCCCGGTGCGGGTCGGCCTGTTCACCTACCCGGTGCTGATGGCCGCCGACATCCTGCTGCAGGGGGCCGACGAGGTCCCGGTCGGCGACGACCAGGCCCAGCACGTCGAGCTCGCGCGGGCTCTCGCCAGACGGTTCAACGGCACGTTCGGCGAGGCGTTCGTCGTGCCCGCCGCCGTCACCCCGCCCGCCGCCGCCCGGGTGCGGGACCTCGCCAACCCGGCACGCAAGATGGACAAGTCCGCGAGCGAGTCGGCCGGCGTGGTGTTCGTCATGGACGAGCCGGACCTGGTGCGGCGCAAGATCAAGCGCGCCGTGACCGACGGGCTCGGCCGGCTGGAGTACCGGCCGGACGAGCAGCCGGGGCTCGCGAACCTGCTGGAGATCCTGGCCGCCTGCACCGGGAAACCGGTGCGCGAGGTGTCCACCGGGTTCCGGTCCTACGGCCGGCTCAAGGACGCCGTCGCCGAGGCGGTGATCGACGAGCTGCGCCCGGTGCGCGAGCGGACCCGGGAGCTCCTCGCCGACGTCGCCGAGCTGGACCGGATCCGCGCGCGCGGTGCGGAGCTGGCCGCCGAGCGCGGCGCGCACCGGCTAGCCACCGCGCGGCGGCTGGCCGGTGTCGGCTGACAGCCGGCGCAGGGCGGGCAGCAGCACCCGGTCGGCCGGCAGCCAGTCGACGCTGCCGAGCCGGCCGGGCGTCAGCCACCGCAGCGCCTGGTGGTCGTGCGGGTGCGGTCGCGCGCCGGGCTCGGCCAGCTCGGCGCGGTACACGCGCAGCAGCATGTTCCGACCCAGCGCGACGTCCGGGCCGATCGGGTCGCCGACCCGGACGTCGACGCCGAGCTCCTCGGCGCACTCCCGGCGCACCGCGTCCACATCGGATTCGCCGGGCTCCACGCGGCCGCCGGGCAGCTCCCAGCGACCGGCGACCGCGGCCGGGTAGGCGCGTTGCTGGGCGAGCACGGCCCGCCCGCGCACGATGGCCGTGCCGACCACGACGGTGGCGTCCGCGAGACCCTCCGCGCGCCGGCGGAGCCGCTCCACGGTGGACGTCAGCAGCGCGAGCAGCGGCCGGCGCCACGCCATGCCGTGCAGCGCCGTGCGCGACGCGGCCGTGCCGGTCACCAGCACCCCGGCGGCGGTCGGCGCGAGCCGCACCAGCAGCTCGGCGCGGACCGGGCCGGCGACCGGGACGAGCCGCAGCCCGTCGACGCCGAGCTCGGCGACCCGCGACCGGCCGCCGCACAGCGCGAGCTCGTCGCCGGGCGCCAGCACGCCGTCGCCACCGAACAGCGCGCGTTCGGTCAGCGCCGCCGACACGACCCGCGGCGGGGCGTCGACGAGCAGCGTGGTTCGCAGCACCCTCATGTCCGCAACCCCCGCCACCGAACCTGGAACCGGGCGCCGCCCTCGGGTGACTCCCCGACCTCGACCGTCCCGCCCCGGCGCCGCACGACCTCGGCCACCAGCGCCAGGCCGAGCCCCGCCCCGCCCGACGTCCGCGCCCGGTCGTCCTGCACTCGGTAGAACCGGTCGAACACCCGCGTGCGGTGCTCCTCGGCGATGCCGTGCCCGTCGTCGTCCACCACCAGCCAGACCGACGCCGCCCGCGCCAGCACCGTCACCGTGATCTTGGCCCGCGCGTGCCGGGCGGCGTTGCGCAGCAGGTTGTCCAGCACCAGGTCGACCTCCGCGGGCGCGGCGGACACCCAGCACGCCCCGCTCGGCGAGCTCACCGACACCACCGGCGCGCCGTCGGCCAGCCGCTGCGTCGCCTCGCGGGCCGCGGCCACCACCTCGACCGGCTCCGCCCGGGGCAGCTCGCCGGCGTCCGACCTGGCCAACGTCAGCAGGCCCTCCACCAGGGTCGACAGCCGCTCCGACTCGTGCACCACCTCCGCCAGCACCTCGTGGGCGAGCTCCGGGTCCGGGTTCGCCACCGCCACCTCCGCCTGCACCCGGATCGACGCGACCGGCGAGCGCAGCTCGTGCGCGGCGTCGCCGGTGAACCGGCGCAGCCGATCGCTGGCCTCGTCGCGCCGGGCCAGCAGCCCGTTCAGCGCCGCCGCGAGGGATCTGAGCTCGTCGTGCGCGCTGGGCAGCGGCAACCGGCGTCCCGGTGGCAGCCGGGTCGCCGCGCTGCGCAACCGCTCCACCGGCCGCAGCGACGAGCGCACCGCGAACCAGGTCGCGATGCCGACCGCCGCCGAACCGAGCAGCGCGGCGCCGACCAGCCAGTTCAGCGCCCGGTGCTGCGCGGCGAAGTACCCGGTCAGCGTCGTCCCGACGACCACGAGCCGTTGCGAGCCGTCCGGCGCGGTGGCCACCGTGCCCAGCCAGCGCAGCGGCGGGTCGTCCTTCAGCCGCAGCACCGGCGTGCCCGCCTTCAGCGTGCGGATGTCCTCCTTGCTCAGCGGCGGCGGGCCGACGCCGTCGGTCGGCGTGCCCGCGGTGTCCAGCACCCGCGCGCGCACCCCGACCGGCGAGTCCGCCGGCGTCGTGCCCGCCCGCACGTGCGTCACCGCCGAGTCCAGGATGGACTGCAGCTGCGCGTCGGCCGAGCTGACCATGAGCGGCCCGATCAGCCTGCTGGTCTGCACGGCGAGCAGGAGCAGCACCACCAGCGTCACCGCGGTCGCGACGCTGGTGATCCGGAACCGCAACGTCCGCCGCAGCCACAGGCGCCCGACGATCCGCCCGAGGGCACCGCTCAACGGCCGCGCCCGGGTTCCAGCACCGCGTCCAGCTCGCTGCTCGACGCGACGTATCCGTGTCCTCGCACGGTACGCACGATCCCACCCGCGCCGGCCGAGTCCAACTTGCGGCGTAAGTAGCCCACGTAGACCTCGACCGCGTTGCGCGTGGCGGCCTGCTCGTCGCCCCATACCGTGCGTAAGAGCTCGTCCTTGGTGACGACCGTGCCCGCGCGGCTCGCGAGCACCTCGAGCACGGCGAACTCGCGCGGTGACAACGCCACCAGCGAACCGGCGAACCGCACCTCACGCATCGCCCGGTCGACGATCAGATCGCCGACCCGCAACCGGCGGTCGGCCCTCTCGCCGACCCCGCGTCGCAGGACCGCCCGCACCTGCGCGACCAGCACGACGAACGAGAACGGCTTCACCAGGTACCCGTCGGCGCCCAGGTCGAGCCCGTCGGCCTGGTCGACCTCGCCGTCCTTGGCCGACACGAGCAGCACGGGCGTGCTCACGCCCTCGGCGCGTAACTGCTGCAGGACCCGGTAGCCGGACAGCCCCGGCAACATGATGTCCAGCAGGATCACGTCGAATGCCCCGGTGCGCGCGACGTGCAGCGCACCGGGCCCGTCCGCGGCGACGACGACGTCCATGCCCTCGGCGGACAGGCCCCGCTGCAGTGCCCTGCGCACCCCGAGCTCGTCGTCGACCACCAGCACGCGCGGTTTCATGGTGCCCAGCATGCCGCGATCCACCGACAAAGCGCGGCTGCTCTCAGTCAACTCTCAGCTCCCGCTGTCACTCTCAGCGTCATCTCAGTCGCACTGGTGCAACCTCAATGACACGGGAAGGAAATCCGTGGAGCAGACCAAGAGGGGTGCGCGATGAATTCCAAGAAGACCGCGCTGTCGTTCGCGGCGGTGGGCACCGCCGCGGGCGTGGCCGGCCTCGTGTTGCTGGCGACGCCGGCCGGGGCGGGGGAGGCCCCGCCGGCGTTGCCGCCGATCGGTGCCGATCAGCTGGTGGAGTCGGTGCTGAGCACCGAGGTACCGGCGCTCGACGGCTCGGTGGAGCTGAAGAACAACCTCGGCCTGCCCATCCCCGGCCTGCCGGGCTCCCTGGGTGGCGGCGACCACATCAGGGTCTACACCGACGGCCAGGGACGTGGCCGGATCTCGGTGCCCGACCAGGGCGGTGAGACCACCGTGGTCGACGACGGCTCGACCGTGTGGGTCTGGGACTCCCAGGAGAAGTCCGTGCTGAAGGTGCCGCACGGCGCCGACCACACGAGCAAGGTGCCCGTCGAGGGCAAGTTCGCCGACCCGGCGACGGCCGCCCGCGACCTCGTGAACGCCATGCAGCAGGACAGCACGGTCGATGTCGACGGCACCGCCCGGGTCGCCGGCCGTCCGGTCTATCAGCTGGTGCTCGCGCCGAAGCCGACCGAGCGCACGTTGCTGCGTGAGATCCGGGTGTCGGTCGACTCCGAGACCCGGGTGCCGCTGCAGCTGGAGGTGCTCGCCAACGGGCAGGCCGACCCCGCGCTGAAGGTGGGCTTCACCGAGTTCCACAACGCTCCACAGGACGCGAGCCTGTTCCGGTTCACCCCGCCCGAGGGCGCCACGGTGACCGAGCACGAGCCGGACGAGCGGATCGAGGGCAGGTCTCCGGACCAGCTGCTCTCCCAGCTCGACGTGCAGACGGTCGGCCGGGGATGGGACACCGTGCTGACGGGCACGCTGCCGAAGGGCGCGCTCACCATGCAGGGCGCCAACGGCCGGACCGACGGTCTCGAGCTGCTCAGCCGTCTGGGCCGCGAGGTGCACGGCGACTTCGGCACGGGCTGGGTCCTCAGTTCCAAGGTCGGCACCGCGCTGATCACCGAGGACGGCAAGGTCGCGATCGGCGCCGTGCCGGAGCAGGTGGTCACCGAGGCAGTCGGCAAGTGACTACCGTGACCGGCATGGTGATCGGGGAATCGGAGGCTCTCGCGGCGCCCGCCGCGGGAGCTCCCGCCCGGCTGGCCGCCCGGACCCGCAACCTGCGCAAGGTCTACGGGCGGACGGTGGCCGTCGACCACGTCGATCTGGACGTGCCGGTCGGTTCGGTGCTGGGCATGCTGGGGCCCAACGGGTCGGGCAAGACGACCACGATCCGGATGCTGCTCGGGCTGGTCACGCCGACCGCCGGATCGGTCGAGGTGCTCGGTCACCAGTTACCCGGTGGGCTCGGGTACGCGCTGCCCGAGGTGGGTGCGCTGGTCGAGAGTCCCGGCTTTCACCCGTTCCTGTCCGGACGCGAGAACCTGATGCGCTGCGCCGCGGCCGAGCCACACCTGGCGACCGCGGGCATCCCGCGGGCGGTGGCCGACGCCCTGGAGCGGGTCGGCCTGTCCGCGGCGGCGGGCCGGCGCTACCGCGGCTACTCGCTGGGCATGAAGCAGCGGCTGGGCCTGGCGGCCGCACTCCTGCTGCCGCGCAGGCTCGTCGTGCTGGACGAGCCGACGAACGGCCTCGACCCGGCCGGCACCCGCGAGGTCCGCAGCGTGATCGCCGACCTGCACGCGGCCGGCACCACGGTGCTGGTGTCCTCGCACCTGCTGGCCGAGGTGGAGGCCACGTGCACGCACGTCGCCGTGCTGCACCAGGGGTCGGTGGTGGCTCAGGGCGAGCTGGCGGAGCTGCTCGAGGCGGGCAACTCGGGTCTGCTGGTGTCCACGCCGGACACCACGGTCGCGGTGAACGCCCTGCGGGACAACCGCATGCCGGCCCGGGCCACTCCGGACGGTGTCCGCGTCGACCTCACGGCGACGACGGCCCCGGAAGTGGTGGCGACGCTGGTCCGGGCGGGCGTGGCGGTGCACGAGGTCCACCGTCAGCGCACCGGTCTCGAGGAGCTGTTCGCCCGCCTCACGGAGGCGGAGCCCGCCGACGCCCGGTTGTCCGGCGTGGACACCCGGGAGCTGGACACCGGCAAGGCACCCCGATGAGCGCGCCGACGGTGCCTGCGGGGACGGCGGCGTCCGAGGAGAAGCCGGCACCCGGGGCCGGTCCCGCACGCCGTGCCGCGAACGGTGGAGTGCCGGTGACCGGGCCGGTCATCCGACAGCCGAGCGTGAGGGAGGTGTCCCGATGACCACGGCTGCGCTTCCCGCGATCCAGGTCACCACCAGGACCAAGGCACCGATCTTCCGGTTGTTGCGCGCCGAGCTGCGGTTCATCCTGCGCCGGCCGCGCACCATGATCGCGCTCGGGCTCGCGGCGGTGGTGCCGATCGTGGCCGGGATCGGGGTCTCGGTGGCGTCCTCGCCGCAGAACAACCCCGACCAGGTAGTCCAGGGCATCGCCGCGATCGTGGCGGGCAACGGGTTGATCCTGCCGGTGTTCGTCCTGCTGCTGTCGATGACCATGCTGCTCCCGCTGGTCGGGACGATGTGGTCGGCGGATGCCATCTCCGGTGAGGCCGCGGCCGGCGGGCTGCGCAACCTCCTGCTCGCGCCGGTCGGTCGGGCCCGGCTGCTCGCCGTCAAGGCCTTCGGGGTCGCGGTGATGTGCCTGGCCGCGGTCATCGTCATGTCCGTCGTCGGGGTGATCGCGGGCATGACGATCCTCGGTGGCCACGGCATGCTGACCATCTCCGGCTCGACGTTGACCGTCGGCGAGTCGCTGGGGCGGATCGCGCTGCTGACCGCGCTCGTCACGATCCAGATGTGGGGCGTCGCGGCGGTCGCGCTCGCGATCTCGGCCTGGACCGACCACCCGCTGGTCGTCCTGTCCGTCACCCTCGGCGGCGTGATCATCTTCAGCGTGCTCACCGCCATCTCCTCGCTGGACTGGCTGCACCCGATGCTGATCACCACCAGCTGGCCCCAGCTCGCCGACGTCGTCCGGGATCCGATGCCGACCGACGCGCTCACGGAAGGAGTGCTCCGCGCCGCCTGCTACATCGTGATCGGCTACTCGCTCGCCCTGGGGCGCATGGCTGCCCGGGACGGCTGACCATCCACCCGGGACGGCCGGCCGCACCCCGCCGTCACGCGGGGTGGTCCACGAGTGCGACGCCGTCCGGGTCGAGTGCCAGGGTGACCGTGTCGTCGGTGTCCAGGACGCCGGCGACGGCGTCGACCACGCGGCCGTTCTCCAGGCGCACCCGCAGCCGCACGTGGTCCCGCCGGTGCACGCGCTGCACCACCTCGCCCTTCACGCCGCTGTCGGCGGGACGCAGGGCGGTGGGGCGCAGGCCCAGCAACACCTCGCCGTCGTCCGCCCACGGAACCGCCACCTCGCCGAGCTCGCAGTCGGCCACCCCGTCCCGGACCGTCGCGGGAACGATCACCGCACAGCCGAGGAACCGCGCGGTCTCCTCGTCCGCCGGGTGCCGCCACACCTCCGACGGCGGGCCGACCTGCACGATCCGGCCGGCGCGCATCACCGCCACCCGGTCGGCCAGGGTGAACGCCTCGTCGTGGTCGTGGGTCACCACCAGCGCGGTCGTGCCGGCCAGCACCCGCGCCAGGTCGATCGCCAACTGCTCGCGCAGCGCGCGGTCCAGCGAGGACAGCGGCTCGTCCAGCAGCAGCAGCCTCGGCCGGGGGGCCAGCGCCCGCGCCAGGGCCACCCGCTGCTGCTCGCCGCCGGACAGCTCGGTCGCCTTGCGACCCTGGTAGCCCGCCAGGCCCACCAGGTCCAGCAGCTCCGCCACCCGGGCGCGCTGCGAGGCCCGCGAGTCGCGGCGCATCCGCAGGCCGAACGCCACGTTGCCGGCCACGTCCCGGTGCGGGAACAGCTGACCGTCCTGGAACACCAGGCCGAACTCGCGGCGGTGCACCGGCACCCCTGCCAGGTCCGCGCCGTCCCAGCACACCCGGCCGGCGGCCGGCGGCTCCAGCCCGGCCACCGCCCGCAGCAACGTCGACTTCCCGCAGCCGGACGGGCCGAGCAGCGCCAGCACCGAACCGTCCGGCACCTCGATGTCCACATCGGACACCGCGGTGAGGTCGCCGTAGCGGACCGTGAGGTCGTGCACCGACAGCCCCATCAGAACTCCCCGACCGCGGCACGCCCCGGCACCCGCACCGACTCCACCACCGCCACTGCGGCGATCGTCACCAGGATCAGCAGCGTGCACGCGGCGTAGGCCATCTGGTTGTTCAGCTCACCCGGCCGGGACAGCAGCCGCGCGATCGCCACCGGCAGCGTCGCCGTGTCCGGCCGCGCCAGGAAGCTCGTCGCGCCGAACTCGCCCAGCGCCACCACGTAGCCGAACGCGGCGGCGGTCAGCAGCGAACGCCCCGCCAGCGGCACGTCCACCTCGCGCCACACCCGCCACGGCGACGCGCCCAGCGACGCCGCCGCCTGCCGCAGCCGCTCGTCGATCGAGCGCAGCACCGGCAGCAGCAACCGGATCACCAGCGGCGTCACCACCAGCGCCTGCGCCAGCGGCACCAGCACCGCCGAGGTCCGCAGGTCGCCCGGCAGCACGTCCAGCGTCACCAGGTACCCGAAGCCCACCGTCACCGCCGACACCCCCAGCGGCAGCATCAGCGCCGTGTCCATCGCCTCCATCACGCCGCGGCGGACCCGGCTCCGCGACAGCGACACCAGCACCACGCTGGCCAGCGTGCCGAGGGTGACCGCCAGCACCGTCGCGTCCGTCGCCGCCCGCACCGAGTTCAGCGCCGCGTCCACCCCGGACACCTGCAGCGACCCCGCGTACCCGGTGCCGGCGAGCGCCCGGTAGCCCGCGAGGTGCCCGGACAGCGAGCGCGACACCAGCACGACGATCGGCAGCAGCAGCGCCCCGACGACCGCCAGCGCCACCGCGACCACCGCCCACTGCCCCCCGGCCGGGCGGCGTGCCACCGACCCGGTCGACCGCAGCCGCAGCGCCGTCTCCCGGCGCCGCCGCGCCACCACACCCACGGTCAGCGCCGCCACCACCGCCAACACCTGCAGCAACGACAGCGCCGCCGCGCCGGACAGGTCCAGCAGCTCCACCGTCCGCAGGTAGATCTCCGTCTCCAGCGTCCGCAACCGCGACCCGCCGAGGATCAGCACCACGCCGAAACTGGTGGCACAGAACAGGAACACCACCGCCGCGGCCGACCCGACGGCCGGTGCCAGCGCGGGGAGGGTCACCGACGTGAACGCCCGCAGCGGGGACGCGCCGAGCGACCGGGCCGCGTCGGTCGCGCGCCGGTCCAGATGCGACCACAGCCCGGCCACCGTGCGCGCCACCACCGCCACGTTGAAGAAGCTGTTCGCCAGCACGATCGCGAGCACCCCGCCGCCCGGCAGCAGCGTGCGGAACGCGAGCCCCACCACCACCGTCGGCAGCACGAACGGCACCAGGATCACCACCCGCACGAACCCCAGGCCCGGCAACGACGTCCGGGCCAGCAGGAACGCCACCGGCAGCCCCGCGACCAGCGCGAGCGCCGTCGACGCGGCCGCCTGCCCGATGGTGAAGGCCACCAGGTGCCACGTGTCGGCACTCGCCAGGACCGAGAGCACCCCACCCTCGCGCACGCCCAGCCGCAGGATCGCGACCACCGGCCACACGAAGAAGACCGCGAGGAACCCGAGCGGGACCAGCGCGATCAGGGCAGGTGCTAGCCCTGGACGAGCGAGCGCCACTCGTCGATCCATCGCTCCCGATTCCGGGTGATCTCGGCCGCCGGCATGGTCGCCGGCGACGTCGGCAGCGGCGCCGCCTGCTGCCACGCGTCGGGCAGCGCGACGCCCTCGCGCGCCGGGTAGACGTACATCTGGTCGGGCACCGCGGCCTGGAACTTCTCCGACAGCAGGAAGTCCAGTACCTTCTTCGCCCCGTCGGCGTTCTTGGCCCCGGTCAGCACCCCGGCGTACTCGACCTGCCGGAAGCACGTGTCGAGCAGCGCCTTCGTACGCGGCTTGCCGTCGTCACCGACCTCGGCCGACGGCGAGGACGCGTAGGACACCACGATCGGCCGCGGGCCCTTGCCCGACGAGCCGGAGAACGCCTGCGTGTAGGCCTCCTCCCAGCCGCTGACGACCTGCATGCCGTTGCCCTTGAGCGCCAGCCAGTACTCCCGCCAGCCGTCGTCGAGCGCGGCGACCGTGCCGAGCAGGAACGCCAGACCCGGCGAGGAGGTGGCCGGGTTCTCGACCACCAGCATGTTCCGGTACTCCCGCTTGGTCAGGTCGGCGTAGGTCTTCGGCTCCGGCAGGCCCTTCGCGGCCAGCGCCGCGGGGTCGATGTTCACGCAGACGTCGCCGACGTCGACCGCGGTCAGCCGGCCGGAGTCGTCGACCTGGTAGCGCTGCGGGCCCTTGTCCGCATCCGGGCTGCGGTACTCCGCGAACACGTCCTCGCCGAGCGCGCGCGAGGCGAACGTGTTGTCCACCCCGTACGCGAGGTCGCCGATCGGGTCGTCCTTGGTGAGCACCAGCTGGTTGGTCAGCGCGCCCGCGTCGCCGACCTTGCGCACGTCGACGGTGATGCCCGACTCCTTCTCGAACCGGTCGAGCAGCTCCTTCGGCGCGGCGAACGAGTCGTGCGTGACGAGGACGACCCGTTGGGTTCCGGAGTCGCCGGAGTCCCCGGAGCCGCCGGTCAGCGTGCACCCGGTGAGCATCGCGGCCAGCGCGATCACGAGAACGGGAAACCTTCGCATGATGGGCCTCCTCCCTGCGCCGGCATGACCCGGATCAGGTTCGACGGTCGAGGGCTCCGCGCCCTCCTCTCAGCCCGGCGGCACCGGACTCCCGTGAGCCCGTCCAGCCTACCGGTGCGCCGATCGGCGCCAGGCGTCACCATGGACACATGCCCGAGCTGCTCAGTGACGAAGACAAGGGAAAGGCCCTCGGCCGCCTCGAGGACTGGCGGCTGGACGAGGGGGCGATCGTGCGCACGGTCGAGCTGGCGAACTTCCCCCAGGCCATCCAGGTGGTGAACCGGGTCGCCGAGATCGCCGAGAACAACAACCACCACCCCGACATCGACATCCGCTGGCGGACGCTGACCTTCCGCTGCTCGACCCACTCCGTGGGCGGCATCACCGACTCGGACGTGAGCCTGGCCGAGGAGATCGACGGGATCGTCGACGCCATCGCCACCCCGCCCGAGTAGGGCGTCAGGCGCTGGTCAGCGGCACGGTCGTCAGCGGCACCAGCCTGGGCTGCTCACCGGGGGCGCCGTCGGCCCGCTCCACCACCATCGTCGCCGTGCGGCCCGTGGTGCGCAGCGTGGCGATGGCGTTGCCGAAGTACGGCCCGGACACCTTGGTCCAGTCGACCGGCTGCGGACGGATGTGCGGCGAGCGGAAGGCGAGCCGGCGCAGCACCGCGGCCACCGGCCGCCACCAGGCGATCCGGAACACCGGCCGCATGAACCGCGGCGCCTGGTTGTGCACCGGCGAGCAGGTGAGCTGGTAGACCTCGGCGCGCACCGGCTCCGGGAACGTGGCGCGCGCGGCGTAGACGTGGTGCACGTCACCGGACAGCACGCACACCGTCGCGGTGTCGCCCTGGGCGATGCGCAGGATCATCCGGGTCAGCCGGTCCGACGACGCGCGGAACGACGGCCAGTGTTCGAGGTCGGCGGCCTGCCGCAGCCACTCCGCCAGCCGCCCGCGCCGGCCCGGCCGGCGGCAGGCGACCTCGTTCATCGACTGGATGTGGCTGATCGAGTGCGGCATCAGCCACGGCAGCGACGAGCCGATCAGCAGGTGGTCGTAGCCGCCCGCGGCGTTCTCCTCGATCCAGTCGAACTCCGCGTCGCTCACCATCGACCGGGCGCCGCCGGACAGGATGCGGCCGGACCGGGTGTCGATCATCAGCAGCCGCACGGAGCCGAAGTCGCGGCGGTAGCTCCACCGGGTTCCCTTGCGCCCGTTGATCTCCTGCCGCGCGCGCTCGGCGAACTCGCCCAGCACCTCGGCCGCGTCGCCGTCCCGTCCCGCCTCGAGGACCTTGCGGTAGGTCTCGTCGGCCTCGAGGTCGGCCGGGTCGAGGTTGCCGAGGTGCTGGTAGACCCAGTACGAGGCGAGCGCGCCGCGTTCGCGTTCGCGCCACCAGGCGGTGCGCTCCTTGCCGTCCCGCCAGGTCTGCGAGGTGTTCCAGTCGTCACGCACGTCGTGGTCGTCGAAGATCATCGAGGTGGGCACGGTCGACATCAGCCAGCGGACCAGCGGGCTGCGCCAGGACTCGTGGTAGAGCCGGGTGTATTCCTCGTAGTCGGCCACCTCGGTCCCGGGCGGCTCGTCGACGCTGCGCCGGCCGCGGATCCACTCCTGGGTCTGTTCGGTCGTCTCGTCCGCGTAGACCTGGTCGCCGAGCAGCATCAGCGAGTCCGGCCAGTCGCGCTCGTCCTCGGTGCGCATGCGGGCGGCGTACCCGGCGAGCGCGTCCGGCCCGATCCGGCGCTGCTCGGCGGGGTCGTCGGGCTCCGGCATCCGGCAGGAGCCGAAGACCATGACGAAGTCCGGGTCACCGCCGTCGGGGAGGGTGCGGATGCGGCTGGGCGGGAACTCGCCGCCGGGTAACGGCCAGACCTCCGCGCCGTCCAGGCGTACCGAGTAGGGCGTGCTGGTGCCCGGCTCCAGCCCTCTGATCACCACGAGGGCGTAGTGGTGGTCCGACACCGTGAACGTCCGCGCGGAAGCACCCGCGACCTCGACGGAGCACGGCGCGTCGGTCTCCACCCACACGGTCGCCGACGTGGTGTCCACGTGACGCAGTAGCGGGCCCAGCAACAGGTTCGGCATCGGGTCTCCTCTCGCGGACATGAAACACCGCGCACGACCGCTTCGCCCGTTCGGCGCCGCCCGCGATCTGCCTGCCGCCGCGCCACCCAGCGCCGTTCGACCGGTGGCCGACGCCGCGCCGACCCAGGGACACGACCCGCACGGCGGCACCCCGGCGGCGCGTGCCCAGGCGGCCCACTCCCCGGCCACCCGCGATGTGATCGACGTGTGCGGCGGCGCACCGTACGTGGCGATCCCGACGGGCTGAGTGTCGGTCTTCCCCAATAGGGTGTCGCTCACCCGAGTCTCCCCATCCGCGGAAGGAGCGGCGCCGCGATGAACGAGGTTCTCGAGCTTCGGCAGTACACCCTGCGTCCTGGCCGGCGAGACACGCTGATCGACCTGTTCGACCGCGAGCTGGTCGACCCCCAGGAGGCGGTCGGCATGCGGGTGTACGGGCAGTTCCGGGACCGCGACGACGACGACCGGTTCGTCTGGTTCCGCGGGTTCCCGGACATGGCCACCCGCGCCGAGGCGCTCGCCGCGTTCTACGGCGGCCCGGTCTGGCGCGAGCACCGGGACGCCGCCAACGCCACGATGATCGACTCCGACGACGTGCTGCTGCTGCGCCCGGCCACCCCGGAGACCGGCTTCGACGTGTCGGGCACCCGGCCGGCCGGGGAGCCGACGTCGCTGGTCACGGTGACGATCTACCACCTGCCCCCCGGCGGCGGCGACGAGTTCACCGAGCTGTTCGTCCGGGAGGTGGTGCCGTTGGTCACGGACCTGGGCGCGCTCCCGCGCGGCTGCCTGCGCACCGACCCGAGCGAGAACAACTTCCCCGCGCTGCCGGTGCGGACCGGCGAGAACGTGTTCGCCTGGGTCGCCGCGTTCGCCGACCAGGACGCCCACCTCGAGCACGTCCGGCTGCTCGGCCGGTCCACCCGCTGGACCCACGATTTGCTGCCGCTGCTCACCAAGCACCTCGCGCGGCCGCCGGAGCAGCTGCACCTCGCGCCCACCGCGCGCTCCCTCCTGCACTGACTCCCCGTGACGTCCGGAGGCCACCCGTAACACGCACTGACCTCCGGGCGACCCACAGAGCGTCACAGCGCACTCGGAGGTGGCCATGGAGCCGCAAATGATCTGGGACGTACCCGTCGTCGATGGCCTGGACCGGCAGCGCAGCCTGGTCGTCACCGTCTCGGATGGACGCGTCGCCGTGCTCCCGCCCCCGGGTGAGGGCTTCTACTTGCCCCCGCAGTCGATCTGGCAGCTGCACGAGGCGATCCGGTCCGCCGCGCTCGTGGCCGCCGGAATGACGCCGACCGAACCGGTCCGCGCCGCGCGCTGACCCCGTTCTCCATATTTCCGGCCACGGTGACACGCTGTGGTCGGAAATGTGCTGTGCGTTCCCTCCCAGAATTTCCCAGATACGGCCGTTCGGTGGATTCTCATGCCGCCATCGCCTCATGTAGACAGTGCGAGTGGGTGAGACACGCCCACTGATTACGTCACCGAACCGGGGCAAATTGCAATTTGCATAGTACTGCTGCAAGACGCATTGCAGTGCTGGTGACGCATGTCCGGAATGGTGTTTGTCCGGACCCGGGGGCGGGTAATGAGGTTTTTCGGGAGAAGAGATAGGGGAATCTGGAGTGAACATCGACGAAGCATTGCGCGAGGCGATGACGGTCGACGGCGCGGTCGGGGTCGCGCTCGTGGACTACGAGAGTGGAATGACTCTCGGTACGCAGGGTGGCGGTGCGCTGCTCGACCTCGAGACGGCCGGCGCGGGCAACACCGAGGTGATGCGCGCCAAGATGAAGACGATGCACGCGCTGCAGCTCAACGACGCGATCGAGGACATCCTGATCACGCTCGGCCGCCAGTACCACATCATCCGGCCGCTGTCCGAGGCCAAGGGCGAGCTGTTCCTGTACCTCGTCCTGGACCGGCAGCGTGCGAACCTGGCTCTGGCGCGCATGCACCTGCGGCGCGTCGAGCAACTCGTCGACGCATGAGTCGGGCGCAACAGATACAGCAACTGCAGGACCCCGCGGCGCTGACCGAGCTGCTGGACCGAACGCGGGGCTCGGTCGACGGCATCGCGGGTGCGATCGTCGCGAGCCGCGACGGCCTGGTCGTCGCGTCCAGCATCGACCCGGAGATGGAGGCCACCTCGGCGGTGAGCGACCCCGTGCCGCGGCGCGCGCGCTTCGAGCCGGAGGACACGGCGACCAAGACCTCGGCGATGGCCGCGGTGGCCGCCGGTCTCGGCGCCCAGTTCGTCCAGGCGGCGGGCAACGGCACGTTCGAGGCGGTGACGTTCGAGGGCAGCCGCGGCTGTGCCGGGGTGTACCCGCTGACCAGCACGTTGTTGCTGGTGCTCGTCGGCGGCCCGAAGGTGACCATGGGCCGCTTCGTGTCCGCCTCGAAGCAGGCGCTCACGACGATGCTCGGCCCGCAGTCGGACGAGTCCTGACCCGGGAGGCGTCAGGCGGGAGTATTGCCATCGGCAACGCAAGGCCAACCCGTCGCGTTGCCGATGGCTTGCTCAGTCGGAGCCGACCACATCCCATTCGGAACCCTCGAATGGCCGGTAACCGAACGGGACCTGGCCGGTGATCTGGGCGAGGAGACGGAAGTGGAACCCGACTTCGGGAGGATTGGCGCGCACGACGGTCGCACAGCGATCGGACAGTTCGTGGACAACCTCAAGTAGCGGTCGCGGAACGTAGCCCAAAGGCATCTCGTCACAGTCCGTAACGAGCAATGCCCGTGGGTCTGACTCGTTTTCCGTCTCGTGCACGACCTTGAGTTGCTCGCCCGCGCGGAGATGCGTGATTCGTTCCTGGACTTCGGGAGGCTGGTAGCGCACACCGTGAACAAGGAAGTCGACGGCAAGCGACCTGTCGGGCATGGCAGTGGGAGCGGGCACGAGTTCGATCATGTCTCCGACCCGCCGGCCACCGCTGCGCTGCAGCACTTCGAACGGTGCGGCATCGATGTCGAGACCTAGGGCCTCCATCGAGGTTTGCCGGTCCGGTCGGCGTGCTGATATCACCCGCTCGGCGAAGATGGGGAACAGACGATGGGACGTGTGTGCGCGAGTGGCCTCGCTCAGACCAGGTAGCGCCCGGAAACCGCTGGCCTCCAGGGCCTTCTTCAAGTAGCGGAACGTGTACGTCCCAGAGCTGAAGGTGAGAAAGCCGAGAGGATGGTAGCTGGCGGTCTCTGGATCCCTCCGGGTGACGAGTAGACGCGAAGAGTCTGCCGACGTGGCGCAGACATCGGTGGTGCTTGCCTCAGCGATAGTCACGTCCTCAGCCTCCCCTGGTTCTCCACAAGTACCGCTTCTAGGAATGTACGGCGCTCCACCGACAATCTTCATCGTGTTCATGGCCGCGCTGAGCACTTCGTCGAGCTGTGCGAGAGTGAAGCGGGCGACTCGCTCCAACCAGCGGCGCGCTGGCGGTCCGCCGAGGTCGACTGCTTCGAGGGCGAGATCAACGAGTGTGCGCCTCTTACCGTTCTCGAACCGAGAGGCCATCCCGCCGCGGGCAACTTGGCCGGATCGTGACGTGCGAGGTCGGCATCGGCGACACCTGAAGCGAGCGCACTACCATGATCGAACGACGGGGCCAACAGGCGGTCACCGTCACGCTCCAGCACGGCCCAGTTGATCGCATGCCGATCGGTGTTCGCGATCCACGCATCGAACACCAGGTAGCCGGCGAACAGTGGGAAGGCGGCATCTCGTGCGAAGTCTCCTGGCGGGCCTCCGCACCTGCGCAATACCGACGCTATGTTGACGAGGTTGTGACCGGCACGGTTCTTGGGACGGTCGTCCCCGGAGCAGGACTCGTAGCCCGGGCACTCGGACAGGAGGGTGTCGCCCGGATGCAGTTCCCAACCCGTCGGTGTGATGTTGCGTGAGATGATGCCTTGGTCGCCGTCTCGCAGAGCGAACTCGACCTCTGCCGCCAGTAGCCCAATTCCTTTGGCCAGGGCGCACGCCAGCCGCTCTGCGACGTCGTCGTACCGGCGGTACTTGGATGTCTTGCCAGTCTTGGCTGACTTGTACAGCCAGATGCGGTCGAGTGTCGGCCGGTCGACGTCCTGGGGTTGGGTTATCCAGTCCTTAGGTTCGGCTCCGCCAGCTTCCTGGCTCATGACAGTCCACCCGGACACGTCGATCTCGTCGAACTTCACAGCGGCGAACCTACGTCACAAGCCATGCCAGTGCGCATGATGACCTGCGCATTTGGCTAGGTCGGATCGCGGTCGCGCTGCTCGCCGAGCGCCGCCGCGACCGCCACCGCGGCGTCGACGTGCCCGTCGGGGGTGTCGAACTGCGGCCACCGGGGGCGGACCAGGTACAGCACCCGGTCGACCACGTCCAGGGACTCGGCGTCCGGCGGCAGGGCGGCCAGCCGCTCGCGGACCGCGCCGGGGAGATCCTCGCGCCGCGAGCCGCGGCCGATCCGGCGCAGCCGGGCACGGGTCAGCCGCAGCTCCGGCACGTCGCCGGGCAGGCGCACCAGGTAGCCGGTGTGCGGGCTGGAGGCACCCTCGCTGCTGGTCTCGAGGAAGCAGGTGACCGCGACCTCGAAACCGTCCCGGCGGCCGAGCGCGATCACCGCGCCGTGACACCACGGCGTGCCGGGCAGCTCCCAGTCGCCGTCCGCCAGCAGCGCCGGGTCGGTCTCGCAGCGGCCGCCGTGGCGGTGCGCCCAGTCGGCGAGGGTGACCGCCGCGGTCTGGATCCGTTCGGTCTCCCGCCGCTCGTCGGCGCTCGCCATGTTCGCGACGACCAGCCCGGTCACCCCGCCGGCGACCACCGCCAACGCCACGATCGGGAGCGGCACGCCGAGCAGCGACAGCACGACCGCGGGCACCACCGCGGAGAGGAACGAGACCAGCATCGCCATCGGCGTCTCCCGGCTAGACGTTGAAGCGGAACTCCACCACGTCGCCGTCGGCCATCACGTAGTCCTTGCCCTCCATGCGGACCTTGCCCGCCGCCTTGGCCGCGGCCATCGAGCCGGCCTCGACCAGGTCGTCGTAGGAGACCACCTCGGCCTTGATGAACCCGCGCTCGAAGTCGGAGTGGATCACGCCCGCGGCCTGCGGGGCGGTCCATCCCTTGTGGATCGTCCAGGCGCGGGCCTCCTTCGGGCCCGCGGTCAGGTAGGTCTGCAGGCGCAGCGTGTGGAAGCCCGCCCGGGCGAGGGAGTGCAGGCCGGGCTCGTCCTGGCCGATCGACTCCAGCAGCTCGCGCACCGACTCCTCGTCGTCGAGCTCCAGCAGCTCCGCCTCGACCTTCGCGTCCAGGAAGACCGCGTCCGCGGGCGCGACCAGCTCGGTCAGCTCGGCCCGGCGCGCCTCGTCGGCGAGCACGGTCTCGTCCGCGTTGAAGACGTAGAGGAACGGCTTGGTCGTCAGCAGGTGCAGCTCCCGCAGCAGCGAACCATCCACTTCGGACTGCGCGGAGAACATGGTCCGGCCGGAGTCGAGGATCGCCGCGGCCCGCTGGGCCGCCTCCAGGGCCGGGCGCGCCTCCTTGCGGGTGCGGGCCTCCTTCTCCAGCCGCGGCAACGCCTTCTCCAGGGTCTGCAGGTCGGCGAGGATCAGCTCGGTGTTGATCGTCTCGATGTCGTTCGACGGGTCGATCCGGCCGTCCACATGCACCACATTGGGATCGTCGAACACGCGGATCACCTGGCAGATGGCGTCCGCCTCGCGGATGTTCGCGAGGAACTTGTTGCCCCGCCCCTGGCCCTCCGACGCGCCCTTGACCAGCCCGGCGATGTCCACGAAGGACACGGTGGCCGGCACCACCCGCGCGCTGGAGAACATTGTGGACAGCACGTCGAGGCGGGGTTCGGGCAGCGGCGACGACCCCGACGTTGGGCTCGATCGTCGCGAACGGGTAGTTCGCCGCGAGCACGTCGTTACTGGTCAGGGCGTTGAAAAGGGTGGACTTGCCGACGTTGGGCAATCCGACGATCCCGAGGGTCAAACTCACTGGTGTGAGTGTACGTGGCTGCTCACCGTGCCCACGCATCACCCGAATCGATGGGTAGCGAATGAGCTACCGCGAGCGACGTACAGCGCGGAACGGTGTGTCGTGCGGGGCCGCGGGAAGGATTAGCCCGTTTGGACGCTGGAAAGGGCGGTCGCGCTCAACAACACTCCGTGAACACCTCTGACTGGGTTGGATTCGCGCGCGCGGGCGCTGTCTGCTCGCCGTCGCTCGTAGAGAAAAAGGACGTGGGATGACCCAACGTAGCTCACGCCCGCGGGGCAGAAGCGGAATCGGCGCGGCGTTCGTTGCGGCCGCCGTCGGTGCCTCGCTGGTGGCTCTACCGTCGAGCGCGGGCGCCGCGCCGGCGGCCCCCAAGGCGCCGGACATCGGTGTGGAGCTCGGCAAGCAGGACCGGGAACTCGTCGCCCAGGCGATGCGGGACGGCAAGAGCACCGTCGAGGTCCAGCTGATGGCGGACAAGGACGTGGTCGGCAAGCTGACCCAGGCCGGCGCCAAGATCCGGTACCGGGCGGACGACCTCGGCTACATCCGGGCAGAGGTGCCGGTCGGCAGCGTGGACAAGATGGCGAAGCTGCCGGGCGTGGACGCGATCAACGTGGACCGCACGATCGTGCTGGACGACCCGCGTCCGGAGGGCATGCAGGACCCGTCGCCGCAGCCCGCGCCGGGCGCGAGGACCCCGCGGGTCAACCCGTACATGCCCACCGGTGACACCGGCGCGGCCCAGTTCGTCGACGACAACCCGCGCTACGACGGCCGCGGCGTGACCGTCGGCATCGTGGACACCGGCGTCGACCTCGCCCACCCGTCGCTGAACACCACCAGCACCGGCGAGCGCAAGATCGTCGACTGGGTCACCTACACCGACCCCGGGTTCACCAACGGGCGCAACAACGACAACGACCCGACGTGGATCGACATGTCGAGCCCGGCGCCCGGCCAGCCGTCGACCTACCGCTTCGGCCTGTTCAACGAGCGCGACCCGCGCCTGGGCGGCGAGCTGGGCAACGACGTCGACCGCGACGGCAACCCGGCCGGCAGCATCGGCACGTTCGGCGTGCTGTGGGACACCTCCACCAACACCGTCTGGGTCGACACCAACCAGAACAAGAACTTCGCCGACGACCAGCCGATGACCGACTACAAGGTCAACCACGACGTCGGCACGTTCGGCACCGACGACCCGGCCACCCCGGTCGCCGAGTCCATGCCGTTCGTGGTGCAGACCAGCCCGTCGACCGAGTCGGTCAACATCGGCATCGTCTCCGGTGAGCACGGCTCGCACGTGGCGGGCATCGTCGCCGGCAACAAGCTGTTCGGCGGCCGGATGAGCGGCGCCGCGCCGGGCGCGAAGCTGGTGTCCGTGCGCGCCTGCCTGTTCGTCGCCGGCTGCACCTCGCACGCCCTGGACGAGGGCATGATCTACGCGGTGCGCGACGCGGGCGTCGACGTGGTCAACATGTCGATCGGCGGCCTGGACCTGGTCAACGACGGCAACAGCGTGCGCGAGCAGCTCTACAACGAGCTGATCGACACCTACGGCGTGCAGATGTTCATCTCCGCCGGCAACGACGGCCCGGGCGTCAACACCGCGAGCCCGCCCTCGCTGGGCGACAAGGTGATCAGCGTCGGCAGCTACATCACCCGGGCGACCTGGCAGCGCAACTACGGCTCGGACTCCGCCCAGCAGGAGAACATGCACCCGTTCTCCTCGCGCGGCCCGCGTGAGGACGGCGGTCTCAAGCCGAACGTGATCGCGCCGGGCGCGGCGATCTCGTCCATCCCGACCTGGATGGACGGCGCACCCGTCGGCGGCACCTACTCGCTGCCCCCGGGCTACGGGATGCTCAACGGCACCTCGATGGCCTCCCCGCAGGCGGCGGGCGCGGCGGCGCTGCTGGTGAGCGCCGCGGTCCAGCGGCACGTGTCGCACAACCCGGCGCAGCTGCGCAAGGCGTTCACGTCCACGGCCCGGTTCATCCGGCACTACCAGGCCTACGAGCAGGGCAACGGTCTGATCGACGTGCGCAGGGCGTGGAAGATGCTCCGGGCGAACCCGTCGGTCACCGACATCACCTCGGCCGTGCCGGTGCACACGGTGCTGTCCGACTTCCTGGCCACTCCGGGCGTCGGCGTCGGCATCTACGACCGGGAGGGCGTCCAGCGCGGCGACCACTACACCCGCGAGTACACGTTCACCCGCAACTCCGGCCCGAGCCACCCGATGACCTACCGGGTGCGGTGGGTCGGCAACGACGGCACGTTCCACTCGGCGCGCACGATCACGTTGCGCAAGGGCAGCGCGGTCAAGTTCCGGGTGTGGGTCTCCCCGCGGTCGGCCGGGGTGCACTCGGCGATCCTGACCCTGGACAGCCCGCTGAGCACCGGTGTCGAGTACCAGACGCTCAACACGGTCGTGGCGGCCGAGGACTTCACCCCGGCCAACGGGTACCAGGTCAAGCACAGCGGCAAGGTCGGCCGCAACGACACGGTCAGCTACTTCGTCCGCGTTCCGGCAGGCGTCCCGGCGCTGAAGGTCGACCTGGCCGGCGGCGGCACGACCGCCGGTGCGGGCCAGGTCCGGTTCCTGCGGTTCCACCCGTACGGCGTGCCGCTGGAGGGCACCTCGTCGCTGAACTGCTACAACCCGCCGGTGCCGCCGGGCAACGCCTGCGACGCGGGCAGCCCGACCAGCCGGACGTTCACCAACCCGCTGCCGGGCGTGTGGGAGATCGTGGTCGAGGCCCGGCGGACCTCGGACACGGCGTTCGCGCCGTTCACGTTGACCGCGTCGGTGCTGGGCGCGACCGTCTCGCCGAACCCGGACACGATCGCGTCCGCCCAGCTCGGCCAGCCGATCTCGCGGCAGTACACGCTGAGCAACGCGTTCGGTCCGTTCACCGGCCGGGCCCAGGGCACGAACCTGGGTAGCGCGAAGCTCGCCACGCCGACCATCGGCGCCGAGGCGCAGCAGCAGTACCCGATCACGGTCGGGGCGGGTGCGACGTCGCTGCGGGTGAAGATCGGCAACACGTCCGACCGCAACGCCGACCTCGACCTGTTCCTCTACAACTGCACGAGCGGTACCTGCGTGCAGGCGGCGTCCAGTGCGGACGGCGACTCCGAGGAGCAGGTGACGGTCACCAACCCGGCGGCGGGCCAGTGGGTCGCGCTCGTGTTCGGGTTCGCGGTGCCGTCCGGCTCGACCACCTACGACTACGTGGACGTGTTCTCCGGTCCGTCGTTCGGCTCGGTCGAGATCGCGGACACCGACCAGGAGCGCCCGGGCGGCGGGTCCTGGACGGTGGACGGCACGGTCACGCCGGGCGCGGCGCCCGCCGCGGGCCGGGTGCTGCTCGGCACCATCCGGGTGCTGACGGACTCCGGCGCGCTGGTCGGCAGCGGTGACGTCGTGATCCAGTCGGTCACCTCGTAGCCCACCCCTGCAGGCCGTCCCCGGGTCCGCCCGGGGACGGCCTGCGCATGTCCAGCGCCGCGTCGGAAAACCGCGAGCCAGGGGTCGTCGGCGCTGGCAGCATGGGTCGGGTGCGGATAGACGAGGAGCAGGGCTACCGGGCGTCGGCCTCCCGGGACGCGCGGTTCGACGGCCAGTTCATCGTGGCCGTGCGGACCACCCGGATCTACTGCCGCCCGTCCTGCCCGGCGATCACGCCCAAGCGGCAGAACATGCTGTTCTTCCCGACCGCGGCGGCCGCCCAGCAGGCCGGGTTCCGGGCCTGCCGGCGCTGCCTGCCGGACTCGGTGCCGGGCTCGCCGGAGTGGAACCTGCGCGCTGACCTGGCCGGCCGCGCGATGCGGTTGATCAGCGACGGCGTGGTGGAGCGGGAGGGCGTGCCCGGCCTGGCGCGCCGGGTCGGCTACTCGGAGCGGCACCTGACCCGGGTACTCACCGCGGAGCTGGGCGCCGGCCCGCTGGCGCTGGCCAGGGCGCACCGCGCCCACTCCGCGCGGCTGCTGATCGAGACGACCTCGCTGGACTTCGCGGACATCGCGTTCGCGTCCGGGTTCGCCAGCGTGCGGCAGTTCAACGACACGATCCGCACGGTGTTCGCGACCACGCCGTCCGGGCTGCGGGTGGCGGCCCGGCGGCGCTCGCGGACGGCCGGGCCGGCGGCGGGCAAGGTGTCGCTGCGGCTGCCGTACCGGGAGCCGTACGACGCCGAGGGGATCCTGGCGTTCCTGGCGGCGCGCGCGATCCCGGGCGTGGAGTCCGTGGTGGACGGCGAGTACGGCCGGGCGCTGCGGCTGCCGCACGGCACCGGCACCGCCCGGTTGCGGCCCGCCGGCGGGCACTTCCTCTGCACGTTGCGGCTGACCGACATGCGGGACCTGGGCAGCGCGGTGTCCCGGCTGCGCCGCCTGCTCGACCTGGACGCCGACCCGAACGCGGTGGCCGAGGTGCTCGGCGCGGACCCGGCGCTGGCCCCGGCGGTGGCCGCGGAGCCCGGCGTCCGGCTGCCGGGCTGCGTGGACGGCGCGGAGATCGTCACCCGGGCGCTGGTCGG
Organism: uncultured Actinomycetota bacterium; assembly: GCA_963727495.1. GTDB lineage: Bacteria > Actinomycetota > Actinomycetes > Mycobacteriales > Pseudonocardiaceae > Actinophytocola. The sequence goes on from CAVSGQ010000006.1 coordinate 1,610,512, forward strand.
CCAGCAGATCTCGGTGGCCGCGGCGCGCACCGCGCTGGGCGCGCTGAGCGCCGCGCTGGGCGACCCGCTGCCCACCCCGGACGGCGAGCTGACCACGCTGTTCCCGAAGCCGGCCGCGATCGCCACGCGGGGCGCGGCCGTGCTGACCGGACCGCGCCGCCGGATCGACACGATGCTGACCGTCAACGCGGCGCTCGCCGCCGGCGACCTGGACGTGCACGTCGGCGCGGACCCGGACGAGCTGTCCGCCGCGCTGCAGGGGTTCGCCGGCGTGGGCCCGTGGACCGCGGGCTACGTGCGGATGCGGGTGCTCGGCTCGCCGGACGTGCTGCTGTCCACGGACGTGGCGCTGCGCAAGGGGGCGGCGGCCCTCGGCCTGCCGACCGACCCGGACGCGCTGGTGGCCCGCGGCAGCGCGTGGCGCCCGTGGTGCTCCTACGCCGGCATGTATCTGTGGCGGGCGAGCTGACCCCGCGCCGGCCCGGTCAGGGGCAGCCGCAGGACCGGCGGTGCATGAACGTGGTGGGCAAACGTTTGGTCACCGCCGCCCGGCCGGGGTCCGCGATCCGGTCCAGGAGCAGCCGGACCGCGGTGCGGCCCATCTCCGCAATCGGTTGCGCAACCGTTGTCACCGGTGGGTCCAGCAGGTCGGCCCACTCGACCTCGTCGTAGCCGACGACCGCGAGCTGCGACCCGACCCGCACGCCGCGGCGCCGGCACTCGTGCAGCACGCCCGACAGCATCATGTTGTTCCCGGCGACCACCGCGGTCGGCGGGTCCGCCAGGTCCAGCAGCGAGGCCAGCGCGTCCGCCGCGGGGCCGGCCGCGGACTCCCCGGAGACCACCAGCTCCGGGTCCCAGGACAGCCGGGAGCGGCCGAGCCCGAGCCGGTAGCCGAGCACCCGCTCCGAGGTCGTCGCGAGCCCGGCCTGGCCGCTGACCATCGCGACACGCCGGTGCCCGAGGTCGGCGAGGTGGCGCACCAGCCCGGAGGTCGCGTACACGTTCTCCGGGCCCACCTGGTCGATGTCCGGGCTGGTGGTGAGCCGGTCCAGCAGCACGGTCGGGGTCCCCACCCGGCGCAGCTCCGGCAGCACGGTCCCGGGCGCGCGCGGCGACGGCGTCAGGATCAGCCCGTCCACCCGGCGGGAACGCAGCGTGCGCACCGCGGACTCCTCGGCCTCGGGCTCGTCGTGCGTGTCGGCCAGCACCACCGTGTAGCCCGCGCGCGCGGTCTCGTGCTCGATGGCCCGGATCAGCTCCGCGAAGTACGGGTTGGCGACCAGGGAGATGGCCACGCCCAGCGACCGGGTCCCGCCGGTGACCAGCGAGCGCGCGATGGCGTCGCCGGTGTACCCGGTCTGCTCGATCGCGTCCAGGACCCTGGCCTTGGTCTCCGGCGCGACCGATCTCGTCGAGTTGACGACGTGGGAGACCGTCGTGATGGACACGCCCGCGAGGCGGGCGACGTCGCGCATGGTGACCACTGACAGCTCCTGTATCGGTTCCGATGCAAGCGTTTGCGCAACTCGTTGCGCAAACGCTAGCGAGATCAATAGCGTCCCGCCAATCCGCCTCGCCGTGGAGGTTCGCCATGGGACGACCTGGTCCTGCCCCGCTGGTGCGCTGCCGTCACCACCTTGGCACCGGTGACCGCCGGGCGCACCAGCAGGCAGGCACCGACCGGCCGATGACCGCGCCCCCGGTGATCGACGAGGATGGTGGCGTGGACGTCGTGTATTCAGCGGTACACACCGGGCTCGCCCGGTGAGCGCGGTCGTGGCGGTCGGCCTGTGCACGGTCGACCTGGTGCAGCGGGTGCCGGCGCTGCCCGCACCGGGGGAGAAGGTGCAGTCCGGCTCCGTGGAGCTGGCGGCCGGCGGCCCGGCGGCCAACGCGGCGGTGGCGGTGGCCGCGCTCGGCGGGGCCGCGCGGTTGTCCACGGTGCTCGGCTCGCACCCGCTGGCGCAGCTGGCGTTCCGCGACCTCGCCGCGTGCGGGGTCGAGGTGACCGACGTGCTGCCCTACCGGGTGGCGCCGCCCGCGGTGAGCGCGGTGTCGGTGCGCGAGTCCGACGGCGAGCGCACCGTGGTGTCGCACAACGCGGCGGGCGTGGCGGCGGTGGCGGACGTGGACCTGACCGGCGCCGGCTGCCTGCTGCTCGACGGCCACCACCCGGACCTGGCGCTGCGCGCGGCACGGTCCGCCCGCTCGCTGGGCGTCCCGGTGTTGCTGGACGCGGGCAGCTGGAAGCCGGTCCTGGCCGAGCTGCTGTCCCTGGTGGACGTGTGCGCGTGCTCGTCGTCGTTCGCGGCGCCGGACGAGCTGGCCAACCCGGTGGTGATCCGCACGGCCGGCCCGGACCCGGTGAGCTGGCGCGCGGGCGGCGACAGCGGCGAGGTCGAGGTGCCGCCGGCCGAGGTGCGGGACACCGTCGGCGCGGGCGACGTGTGGCACGGCGCGGCGGCGCTCGCGGTCGCCCGGCTGGGCCGGGTGCCCTCGGCGGCGGACATGCCGGGCCTGATCGAGTTCGCGAACCGCGCGGCCGCGGTGCGCATCGGGCACGAGGGCGCCCGATCCTGGGTCGCGCCGATGCGCCGGCTCGCCTCGTGAGGTTCGCGGACCTGGTGGCGCGCGCGGCCGCGCTCATGGAGCGCGACCGGGCGCTGCTGGGGATCTGCGGACCGCCGGGCGCGGGCAAGTCGACGTTGGCCGAGGGCCTGGTGGCCGCGCTCGGCCCGCTGTCGGTGCACATCGGGATGGACGGCTTCCACCTGGCCCAGGTGGAGCTGGAGCGGCTGGGGCGCACCGAGCGCAAGGGGGCGCCGGACACGTTCGACGCGGCGGGCTACGTGAACCTGCTGGCGCGCCTGCGGGCCTGCCCGCCGGGGGAGACCGTGTACGCCCCGGGCTTCCGCCGCGACCTGGAGGAGCCGATCGCCGGCGCGGTCCCGGTGCCGCCGTCGACCCGCCTGGTCGTGACGGAGGGGAACTACCTGCTGCTGACCGACCCGCCGTGGGACCGGGCCCGCCCGCTGCTGGACGAGGTGTGGTTCCTGGCCCCGCCCGAGGACGACCGGCGGCGGTGGCTGGTCGACCGGCACCTCGCGTTCGGCCGCACGCCGGCGCAGGCCCGCGAGCGGACGTTCGGCTCCGACGAGCGCAACGCCGTGCTGATCAACGCGACCCGGTCCGCGGCGGACCTGGTCGTCCCGGTCACGCCGAGATGAGCTCGACGGACGAGCCGGTGCGCGACTTGCGCACCCGCAGCCGGGTCGGGATGCGCTGCCGCAGCTCCTCCACGTGTGAGACCAGCCCGACGACCCGGCCGCCCGCGCGCAGCTCGTCGAGGGTGTTCATCACCTCGTCGAGGGTGTCCGCGTCGAGCATGCCGAAGCCCTCGTCGACGAACAGCGTGTCGAGCAGCGCCCCGCCGGTCTCCGCGGCGACGACGTCCGCGAGCCCGAGGGCGAGCGCCAGCGACGCGAGGAACGTCTCGCCGCCGGAGAGCGTCTTGGCGGGGCGGACGCGTCCCGAGTAGTCGTCGAGCACGTCGAGCCCGAGCCCGCCGCGCCTGCCGCGCGGGCCGGCCGCGTCGCTGTGCACGAACGAGAAGCGGTCGTCGCTCATCCGCCGCAGCCGGGCGGTCGCCGCCACCGCGACCTCCTCCAGCCGGGCGGCCAGGACGTAGGCGCGCAGCGACATCTTGCGGGCGTTCTGCCCGCGCCCGTTGACGACGTCGGTGAGCGCGTCGAGCTCGGCGTAGGCGGCGAGCGCCGGGGCGAGGTCGGTCCAGGTGGCGCGCAGCCGCCCGGCGAGCTCGGCGACGTCCCTGGCGACCCGGGCGGTGGCGCGGGCCTCCGCGACCGCGCTCTCGACCGCCAGCCGCGCGGAGGTGAGCGCGTCGGCCGCGGCGCCGAGCCCGACGTCCTGGTCCGGGTCGACGCCGGTCAGCTCCGGGTCGGCGAGCACCCGGCGCAGCCCGGCGGTGCGGGCCCGCGCGTCGGCGAGGTCCGCGTCGAGCCGCTCGACCGTGCGCGCGTCCCGGGCGGCGGCGGTGGCCGCCCGGACGTCCGCGAAGCCGGAGGCGGCCAGCGCGCCGGCGAGCGCCGCGTCCTGCTCGGCCACCCGCGCGTCGGCGGCCTCCCGCGCCGCGATCGCCCCGGCGAGCCGCTCCAGCCGCCCGGCGGCGTCGAGCAGGTGGGCCCGCCGGGCGGCGACGTCGGCGTGCTCGCCGCGGGCGGCGTCGAGCCGCCCCGCCCGCTCCGCGATCCGCGCCGCGACGGTGGTGCGTTCGTGCTCGTGGCCGGCGGCCGTCCGCTCCGCGGCGCGCAGACGTTCCCGCAGCTGGTCGGCCTCCTCCTCCAGGGCCCGGACCCCGGCCAGCAGCGAGTCGTGCGCGGCGGCGGTAGCGGCCGCATCACGGTGATCGGCCTCGGCGTCGCGCAGGGCGGCGGCGAGGTCGTCGGCGCCGGCGTCGCGGCCGCGGTCGCCGAGCCGCTCGAGCAGGGCGGCGAGCGCCCGTTCGGCGTCCGCGAGCCGGTCCTGCGCGGCGGCCCGCGCGGCCCCGGCGTGCTCCTCCCGGTGGACGGCGCCCCGCTCGTCGTCCGCGGTGACCCGGCCGGCGGTGTCATGGGCGGGTGCCGGGTGCGTGGCGGAGCCGCAGACGGGGCAGGGCGTTCCGTCGGCGAGGGCACCGGCGAGCTCGGCCGCCATCCCGTCGAGGCGGCGTTGCCGGATGTCGAGCAGTTCCTCGCGGGCCTGCTGGTGCGCGTCGACGGCGCCGGCGTGCCATCGGCGCGCCGCCCGCACGTCGTCCTCGGCCGCGGGCACCCGGCGCGCGGCGGCCACGAGCCCGGCGAGCTCGTCGCGCGCGGACTCCAGGCCGGGCAGCTCCGCGGCGGCCCGGGCCGCGGCGGCGAGCCGGTCGCGCCCGGACTCGATCTCCGCGGGGAGCGCGGCGACCCGCCCGGCGAGCTCCGCCACCCGGCGCGCGGCCCGGGCCACCGCCCGCCCCAGCTCGGCCAGGACGTCCTGGTCGGCCTCCTGTCGCGCGGCCTCGTCGACGAGCCCGCCCAGCGCCCCGGCCTCCTCCCGGAGCCGTCCGGCCACCAGCCGCGCCCGCTCGGCCGCCGGGTCGGTCCCCGATCTCCCCCGGCCACGCTCTCCGGCCGGCTCGCACGGCGCCCCCACAGCATCCGAACCCCACTCGACCCCCGCCGGCACCTCCGCCAGCCGGGCCGCCACCGCCTCCGCCGCCTCCCGGGCGGCGCCGCGGACCCGCTCCGCCTCCGCGGCCACCGGAACCACCCCGGCCGCCCGCCGCGCCGCGGCCAGCTCGGCCCGCCACCCCTCCCGGACCGCGGTCCCCTCGTCGAGCACGGCCAGCTCCTCGCGCGCGGAGCGCACCCGCCGCACCCGGTCGGCCAGCGTCCGCAGCTCCAGGTACGCCGCCTCACACCGGTCCCGCTCCGTCGCCGCGGCCAGCTCCCGCGTCACCGCGTCCGCCGCGTCCGCCTCGGCACGCGCCACCACACCGGACAGCCACTCCGGACCGGCCTCGTCCGGCGGCTCCGACCCGACGACCTGCGCCACCCGCGCCACCAGCTCCCACGACGAGCGCCGCGCGTCCGACAGCGCCCGCCCGGCCAGCACCCGCCGATCCCGGAACCACTGCTCGACCAGCGCGAAGTGCTGCGTCCCGAACAGCTTCTCCAGCAGCTTCTCCCGGTCGTCGGTGTCCGCGCGGAGGAACCTGGCGAACTCGCCCTGCGGCAGCAGCACCACCTGGAAGAACTGGTCCTTGCTCATCCCCAGCAACCGCTCCACCGTGCGGCCGACGTCGTCGATCCTGGTCAGCCCGTCCGGCGCGTGCCCGCTCGGCGCGGTGCCCACCCAGGTCAGCGACGCCTTCGCCGGCTGCTTCGTGGTGCCGCCGCCGCGCTTCTTGGGCCGCTGGTACTCCGGGCTGCGCACGAGCCGCAGCCGGTGCCCGCGCACGGTCAGCTCGAGCCGGACCTCGGTCACCACGGCCGGGTCGGCGTAGTCGCAGCGCAAACGTTTGGCCTGGTCGCGAACCCCCGGGACCGCGCCGAACAGCGCGAACGCGACCGCGTCCAGCAGCGTGGTCTTGCCCGCCCCGGTGTCGCCGTACAGGAGGAACAACCCGTCCGCGCCGAGCCGGTCGAAGTCGACCACCTCGCGCGAGGGGTACGGCCCGAAGGCCGTCAGCTCCAGCCGGTGCAGCCTCATGCCGCGCGGTTCCCGCGCTGCTGCGCGAGCTCCGCCCGCTCCTCGTTGGCCACCGCCGCCAGCGCCTCGCGCAGCAACGCCTGCTCGCCCTCGCTCGGCTCCGACCCGCGGCAGTCGTCGACGAACTGGCAGGCCACGTCGTGATCCGAGCGGCCGCGTGCGGTCGTGGCGTACCGCAACGACGCGGCGACCGTGCCGCCGTCCGGGTGCCAGTCCAGGTGCACCGCGTGCGGGAACCGCTCCTGCAGCCGCCGCAGCGCGTCGGTCGGCCGGACCCGGTCGGTCAGCTCGACCGACAGGTAGTGGCCGGTCAGCGCCGCGTGCTCGGGCGCGGTGAGCAGCGACTCCAGCGTGCCGCTGACCGTCGCGAGCGGGCGGGGGACCGCCAGCGCGCGACGCTCGACCCCGGCGAGCCCGTGCGCGTCCAGCTCGACCAGCCACACCGACTTGTGGTGGCGCGCCTCGGAGAACGAGTACGCGAGCGGGCTGCCCGCGTACCGCAGGTGCTCGGCCAGCCGCTGCGGTCCGTGCAGGTGGCCCAGGGCCACGTAGTCCACGCCGCCGAACACCGCGCCCGGCACCTGCTCGACACCGCCCACGGAGATCGTCCGCTCCGAGGCGCTCGGGCTACCGCCGGTGACGAACGCGTGCGCCAGTACCACCGACCGGGTGCCCTCGCCGCGCCCCGCCAGGTCGGCGCGCACCCGGCGCATGGCCTCGGTGAGCACCCCCGCGTGCCCGTTCGCGTCGATGCCCAGCGAGTGCCGGGCCGGCTCCGGCTCCAGGTAGGGGATCCCGTACAGCGCCACGGGTCCGTGCCGGTCGTCGAGCACCACCGGCCGGTCCAGCTCGGCGATCCGGGTACGCAGGTGCAGCCCGCCCGCGGCGGCGAACTCGGCGAAGGCGCCCAGCCGCGGGGCGGAGTCGTGGTTGCCCGGAGTGACAACCAATCGGGCGCCCGCCGCCCTGATCCGGTCGAGTATCCGGGTGCACGCGCTCACCGCCTCACCGGAGGGCACCGCCCGGTCGTACAGGTCCCCGGCCACCACGACGACGTCGATCCGCTCGTCGGCCACCAGGTCGGCCAGGCCGCCGAGCACCGCCTCCTGGTCGGCGAGCAGGTCGCGGCCGTGGAACATGCGCCCCACGTGCCAGTCGGAGGTGTGCAGCACCCGCATGCCGTCAAGCTAGGGCCGGCGCCCCGCGAAATGGGGGAGCCACGCCACTACCGGGTGTACACGCCGAGGAAGAAGCGGGTGCCGGTGGACTCCACGACGTCCTCCCTGAACTCCGACTCGACCAGGCCCTCCTCGGTGAACCAGGCCAGCTCGGCGCGGCTGACCGGCCACGGCCGGGAGTCGGTGGGCGCGTCGTCGTCGCGGCCGAAGCAGCGGACGAACAGCGTCCCGCCGGGCGCGACCGGTGCGGTGATCGCGCCGACGACCCGCCGGCGGATGGCCGGCGGCAGCGACTGGATCGTGTAGAGCTCCACGACGAGGTCGAACGGGCGCTCCCAGGTCGCGGTCAGCAGGTCGGCGACCCGGTAGTCCACCGGGGAGTCCGGGAACCGCCTGCGGCACCAGCCGATCGCCGTCTCCGACACGTCGAACGCGGTCACCTCGTAGCCGCGGCGGGCGAGCTCCTCCGCGTCGTCGCCCACCCCGCAGGCCACCACCAGCGCCCGGCCGCCCGGGGTGCGGCCGTCCAGCCATTCGGCCAGCGCCGGGTTCGGCGCCAGCCGCGCCCACGGCACCCGGTCGAGATCGCCGCCGACCGAGGCGTACAACTCCTCGAACTCCGGCGTGCTCCAGTCGGTCACCGCGTCCTCCCCGGAATTGTCGGTGGGCCGGCCCATGATGGCTCCCGACCCGATCTTCGTGGAAGTCGCGTGAAGGGAGCTGCCGAGGTGGCCGCAGTGTTCGGCACCGTCGCCGTCGTCCTGCTGCTGGTGCTCGCCGCGGGTGCGGCGCTGTTCCGGCGGCTCTACGCCGACAGCCAGCATCGGCTGGACGCCGCGACGGCGGCCGTGCGGCAGGAGCGCGAGCGCACCGACGCGCACGCGGCCGCGCTGCGCCGCTACGAGGTCACGTTCGCGTCGATCCATGGACGGGGCGAGCTGGGCGAGCAGGTGCTGGTCGAGACGGCGCGCTCGCTCGGCCTGCGCGAGGGGCTGCACTTCACCGTGCAGACCGACGTCGGCGGCGGGGGCTCGGTGCGCCCGGACATGCTGCTGCTGGTCGGCGACGGCCGGCGGGTGCCGGTCGACGCCAAGATGAGCATCGCGTGCTGGATCGAGGCGGTCGAGACCGAGGACGCCGACGAGCGGCTGGACGCGCTGCGGGTGCACGTGCGCAACATCCGCTCGCGGGCCGCGGAGCTGGCCGGGAAGGGCTACCAGCGCTGGGCGGACGCGATCTACGGCACCGTCATGTTCGTCCCGTCCGACGCCGCGGTGGTGGCCGCCCTGGATGCCGACCCGGACCTGCTGCGGTGGTTGCTGGACCGCCGGGTGTTCGTGTGCGGGCCGACCGGGTTCGCGGTGATCGCGTCGGCGGCGATGCTGGCGGCCAGCGAGCGGGTGCTGGCGGAGGACATCGAGGCGGTGCGTGGGCACGCGTCGGCCGCGCACCGCGCGGCCGAGAGCGCGGTGGACGCGGTGAACGTCTCGAGCACGCATCTGCAGCGGTTCCTGCAGGCGAGGCGGCGGGAGCTGGACGCGCTGACGCAGTTCGCCGGGGCGGTGGGCCCGCTCACCGAGGCGGCGGCGGTCCCGACACCGCTCGCGGCCGTGCGCCGCTCCGACGACGTGGTGGTCAACGGGTCGGCGTCCGCGCGCGAGCTGCTGCCGCCCGACCCGGTCGAGCTGCCGGATCCGGAGGTGCCGTTCTGAGTCGAATGATCGGACGACTTCTCCGCCGACGGTCCGGCCGGTGCGGCGACGGCCCACCGGTCGTCGTGAGCCGAGTGCTGCGCCCCGGTTGGGCGATCCGGTGGTCGCGGGGTCGGTCCGAACGGCTGGAAGGAGAGAAAGTTATTGCCCGATCGTGTGCATACTCCGAGTGATCATTCACGGGGCGTAGGGGAGGCGAGGTGTCCGCGGAGGAGGTGTCATCCGACCGTTAACCTCACATAACTCAATCGATGCCGTCTTGAGTCCTTGGCAGCGGACAGTAGGCGGGTTGCGTTCCGGTTCACATCCTGGGGTGTGGTCGGGGGCGCCGTTTCGTGAAGGGCGGACGGCACGGTCCTCCGACCTACTAACGTGTGCACCCGTGACCGCGACCCGCGATCGCCGGAGCGATCCTGAAGAAGACGCCGAGCCGGCGTGGGACGAGCGCTCGATCCTCGGTATGTCTCGTGGACTGCCCTGGTGGGGTGCCGTCCTGCTCGCCTTCGGGTTGGCGGCGGTCGGCGCGACGTTCGACATGCAGCGACAGGACTCGCTGGGGCGCATCTACCAGGGTGCGTACATCCTCGGATGCGTGGCGGCGATCTGCCTGGTGCGCCGGCGGAGCCTGTTCGGCCCGATGGTGCAGCCGCCGCTGGTGTTCGCGGTGACCGCGGTCGGCGCGATCGTGATGCTGGCGCCGGACGACGGTGGCGGCGGCGGGTTGAAGGGGCTGCTCTTCTCCGTCGCGCTGCCGCTGACCAGCAACTTCCCGACGATGGCCGGCACCACGGGCGTGACCGTGGCGATCGGCCTGTTCCGCCTGTGGCGCGAGCGCGACCCCGACCCGGCCGTCCGCCCGAACCGCCCGCCGAAGCCGGACCGCGAGCGCCCGGGCAAGGATCGGGCCTCCCCGTCCCGGCGCCGCCGCACCGACCTGGACGACCTCGACGCGGACGACCTCGACGGCGGCCGGGGCGAGCCGGGTGCCCGGCGTGGCGACTCCGCACGCGCCGGTGGCGCCGGCCGCCGAGGCACCTCCAAGGGCGCGCCACGGTCCGAGACGCCTCCCCGCCGCGAGTCGGCCCGCCGGGGCGACCCCGAAGGCCGCCGCGGTGATCCGGGCTCCGGCGGGCGCCGAGGCGACCCCGAAGCGGGCCGCCGCGACCGAGACCCCGGCCGCCGAGGCGGCGCGTCCGGTGGTCGCCGGGGCGCTCCCGAGCCCGGCCGTGGCAAGGGCGACCGCCCTGGCCGCCCCCGCCCCGACGCGGACCCGGAGGTCCCGCCGGAGAGGCGCCGGGGCATGCGCGGCCGGGACCCGCGCCCCGACCAGACCACGCGGGACCGCGACACGCGGGGCGCCGACCGCGCCGGCCGAGGCCGCACCCGCGACGCGGAGCCACCGTCCCGCCGCCGCGACCCCACCCCCCGCCGCGAAGACCGCTCCACCCGCGGCGACGCCGCCGACCGCGGCACCCCGTCACGGCAACCCCGCCGCCGCCCCCCGGACCCCTACCGCTGAACACCCACCCCCGCCCAACTTCGCGAGTCCCCCACTCCGGCCCCGCGAGTCCCCCGTTCAGGTCCCGCGAGTCCCCCGTTCAGGACGTGCGAGTCCCCCGTTCAGGACGCCCGAGTCGGCAGCTCGGGGTCACAGGTTCGGGCGGATGGGTCGTCGCGCAAACCTCGCCGCCCCCGTTCGGACAACGTGAATCCCTCCGCCGGGAACGCCGAGGTCCAGCTCGGAGGGTGCCCGCTTCGGAAGTGGGGAGTCGCCACGGATGTGGGGCTCGTTCGGGGTGAGGTCGAAAAAGGTGACGGCCCGCTCCGGAGGCAGGCCACTCGGGCGAGAGTCCCGCCATGCCAGGCCCGCTCAGGCCCGACAAACCGCCCGCGCTCGTCGGCCCACACCCCGTCCGCACAACGCTCGCGGCCATCAGCCGCCCGCCCCGCAGCCACTGAGCAGTGGTACCGACGCCGACCGGTCAGCACCGCGGCTGTCATCGGCATCGCGCCGTCATCGGCATCGCTGTCATCGGCATCGCGGCCCGGTCAGCGAACGCTCTCCTTCAGAGCCCGCCGCAGCTCCCGCGGCAGCGCGAACGCCACCTTCTCGTTGGCCGTCGTGACCTCCTGCACGTCCGCCCAGCCGCGGTCCGCCAGCCAGGCCAGCAGGTCCATCACCAGCACGTCCGGCACCGACGCCCCGCTGGTCACGCCGACCGTCGACACCCCCTCCAGCCACGCCTCGTCGACCTCGCGCGCGTAGTCGACGAGGTACGCCGTCCGCGCGCCGGCCTGCAGTGCCACCTCGACCAGCCGCTTCGAGTTCGACGAGTTCCGCGAGCCGACGACGAGCACGAGATCGCACTCGGCGGCCATTGCCTTCACCGCGACCTGGCGGTTCTGCGTGGCGTAGCAGATGTCGTCCGAGGGCGGGTCCTGCAGCTGCGGGAACCGGCCGCGCAGCTGGTCGACCCGCTCCATCGTCTCGTCCACCGACAGGGTGGTCTGCGACAGCCACACGACCTTCGACGGGTCACGGACCGTGACGCGGTCGACGTCCTCGGGCCGGTCCACGAGCTGGACGTGCGCCGGCGCCTCCCCGGACGTGCCCTCGACCTCCTCGTGCCCCTCGTGGCCGATCAGCAGGATGTCGTAGTCGTCCCGGGCGAACCGCTTGGCCTCCTGGTGGACCTTCGTGACCAGCGGGCACGTCGCGTCGATCGTGCGCAGGCTCCGCGCCGCCGCCTGCTCGTGCACCGCGGGCGCGACGCCGTGCGCGGAGAACACCACCAGCGCGCCCTCGGGCACCTCGTCGGCCTCGTCGACGAAGATCGCGCCACGTTCGGTCAGCGTCTCGACCACGTGCCGGTTGTGCACGATCTCCTTGCGCACGTACACCGGTGGCCCGTAGGTCTCCAGCGCCTTCTCGACGGTCACCACCGCCCGGTCGACGCCGGCGCAGTAACCGCGCGGTTTGGCCAGCAGGACTCGCTTGGTCATGACACCCAGCGTACGTACCGGACTCGTCGGTAGGCAGATCGCCCGGTCTGCGGCAGGCTAGGCACCATGAAGTCTCTCCCGCTGCCTGTGCGAGTCGCGGCCGGCCTCGCGGTCACCGCCGTGGAGCAAGCGCGCACCCTTCCCGCCAAGCTCGCCGGCCTCCCGGTCACCGTGGCGAGCCAGGCGCTACAGGTCTCCATGCGCGTGCAGCAACAGGTCACCGAGCTGGCCATCCGCGGCGACGAGGTGCTCGCCGGCCTGCGCCCGGTGGAGGAGACGCCCGAATGGGCCACCTTCGACGAGGACCTGGAGGAGAACGGCGACCGCTACGACTTCAGCCGTCCGTCCGCGTTCGACCGGGTCGGCGAGCAGACGCTGGAACCGGACACCGAACGGGACCTGACCAGCAGCAACGGGTTCCACACCCCCGACCCGTGGGTGGCCGAGGAGCGCGCGCTCGCCGAGGAGACGCAGGCCCGCGAGACGCAGGAGGAGGCCGAGGACCACGACTTCGCGGACTCACAGAACTACGACGGCCTGTCCCTGCCCCAGCTGCGTGCCCGGCTGCGCCGCTTCTCGGTGACCGAACTCACCGAGCTGCTGAACTACGAGCGCGCGCACGCGAACCGGCCGTCGTTCGTCGGCATGCTGACCCGCCGCATCGCCACGGTGCGCGACCAGCAGTGAGCGAGCCGAGCACCACGCCCGAGCGGCCGTGGCCCGTGCGGACGGTGGCGCGCAAGATCGCGGAGTGGATCAACCGGCTCGGCGACATCTGGGTCGAGGGCCAGGTGACGCAGATCTCGAACCGGCCGGGCACCGGAACCGCGTTCCTCACCCTGCGCGACCCGGCGGCCGACGTGTCGATGACCGTCACCTGCACCACTGGGCTGCTGCGCGAGCAGCCGCTGTCCGAAGGCACCCGCGTCGTCCTGCACGCCCGCCCCGCGTTCTTCATCGGCCGCGGCACACTGAGCCTGCGTGCCGACGAGATCCGCGCGGTCGGCATCGGCGAGCTGCTCGCCCGCATCGAGCGGCTGCGCAAGCTGCTCGCTGCCGAGGGGATCTTCGACCCGCGGCGCAAGCGGCGGCCGCCGTTCCTGCCGCACACCGTCGGGCTGATCACCGGTCGAGCGTCGGCGGCGGAGAAGGACGTGCTGACCAACGCCCGCGCACGGTGGCCGGCGGTCCGGTTCCGGGTGGAGAACGTCGCCGTGCAGGGCGCGCTCGCGGTGCCGCAGATCGTCGACGCGCTGTCCGCACTGGACCGGGACCGGAACGTGCAGGTGATCGTGATCGCGCGGGGCGGCGGTAGTGTCGAGGACCTGCTGCCGTTCTCCGACGAGACGCTGTGCCGCGCGGTGGCCGACTGCCGCACGCCGGTGCTGTCCGCGATCGGCCACGAGCAGGACACCCCGCTGCTCGACCACGTGGCCGACGTCCGCTGCTCGACACCGACCGATGCGGGCAAGCGGGTGGTCCCGGACATCGTCGAGGAGATCGCGCGGGTGAACCAGCTGCGCGACCGGGCCCGCCGGGCGCTCCACGGGTGGGTGGACCGGGAGCGCCGGCTGCTCGACGCGCTGCGCAGCAGGCCGGTCCTGGCGGCCCCGCTCACCCCGCTCGAACAGCGGAGTTCTCAGGTCAGCGCGCTCGTCGAACGGGCCAGGAGGGCGGTGACGGGCCGGGTGGACGCCGAGCGCTCGGCGGTGGAACACACTCGTGCCCGCTTGACGACGTTGGGGCCAGCAGCCACGCTTGCGCGCGGGTATGCGGTCGTGCAGCGGGTGGACCCGGAAGGACGCCCGCGCGTACTCCGCTCGACCGAAGAGGCGCCGGAAGGGACCCTGCTCCGGGTGCGCGTCTCGGACGGCGCGGTGCACGCGACCGTGTCCGGCGTGACGAGCGCGAGTGGAGGTAGCGGTGCCGAGACTGGAGCGTGACCCGACCTTCCTGCCGCTGACCATCAACGCGACCTACGCGGTCGCGCGGGCCACGGTCGACACCCCCGCGTTGCGCTCGACCGCGGAGCGGGTGCGGGTCAGCGCGCGGCGCGCCGACGCCGCCGCCGCCGAGTGCTGGGCGGCCCTGTGTGCCGGCTGCGACGCACCCGGTCGGCGGGCGCTGCCGAACCGGCTCCGCGAGCTGACCGAGGCGACGTCGGTGTACGCCGGCACGCGCTGGTGGTTCGGCCGCGGCTCACAGCACCGCGAGCGGGTGAACGGCGAGCTCGCCCGCATCGAGGAAGCTGTCGACGAGCGCGACGGCGCCGACTTCGCCGAGGCGTTCGTCGGCTACGACCAGGCCGTGGCCGCTGTCCTGGTGAACTCGCACAGCCGATTGGAGACCCCCGCCCAGTGACGGACGAGCTGGACTACGAGCAGGCCCGCGACCAGCTGGCGGAGGTGGTCGCCAAGCTGGAGACCGGCGGGCTGTCCCTTGAGGACTCGTTGGCGCTGTGGGAACGGGGCGAGGCCCTGGCCAAGATCTGCGACCGGCACCTGGCCGGCGCCCGCGAACGCATCGAGACGGCCCTGGCCGCCGTGGAGTCCCCGGAAGGAAAGTAGGGCGGCCTCCGCCTCCGGCCCCGGAATCCAGCCTACCGAGCACCCCAGACAACTCCGCCCGCCCGCCCCTCCCTGTGGACAAGCCGCACACAGCGAACGCACGCGCGCGTGCAGAACTCACCTACCGAAGCCCCCACCCTCTCCGGGGGCACCCCGTCATCCAGTCTACCGGCAGGGGCTGACGGAAACGGGGTTCGCGGGCCGGCTGTGGACAGGTGGGTGGGTTGTGGACAACCGTCAGTGGCCGGTGAAGGTGGGGGTGCGCTTCTCCACGAAGGCGGCCACGGCCTCGCGGTGGTCGGTCGTGGCGCCCAGCACCGCCTGGCCGGCGCCCTCGCACGCCAGCGCCGCCTCCAGGTCGGCGCCGGCGCCGGTCAGCAGGGCCTCCTTGATCTTGCCGTACCCCGTCGTCGGGCCGGCGGCCATCCGGGAGGCCAGCTCGACGGCCGAGGACAGCACCTCGTCGTCCGCGACCACCGACGTCACCATGCCCAGGTCCAGCGCCCGGTCGGCGGTGACCGGCTTCGCCAGCAGCATCATCTCCATCGCCCGGCCGTAGCCGATCAGTCGCGGCAGCGTCCACGACGCACCCGAGTCCGCGGTCAGGCCGATGGTCGCGAACGCCATCAGGAACTTCGTCGACTCGCCCACCACGCGCAGGTCGCAGGCGTACGCGAACGCCGCGCCGGCGCCCGCGGCCATGCCGTTGACCGCGGCGATCACCGGCTTCGGCATGCCGGTCAGCGCGCGGACGATCGGGTTGTAGTGCTCGGCGACTGTCCGGAACGGCGCCGGGTCGTCCGACCTCAGCGCGGCCACGTGCTCCTTGAGGTCCTGGCCGGCGCAGAACGCCCTGCCCGCCCCGGTCAGCACCACGGCCCGCACCGCGTCGTCGGTCGCCGCCTCGGTCAGCGCGGCCAGCAGCAGCTCCTTGAGCTCGACGGTCAGCGAGTTGAACGACTCCGGCCGGTTCAGCGTCAGCGTGCGGACCCCGTCGCGGTCGTCGACCAGCAGTGCTGCCAAGACGTTCTACCTCCAGATGATCAGGCGCTCGACCTCGCGCGCGTACCTCGGTTCAGACAGTCGGACAGGAACGTCTCGGCGGCCGGTGCGAGCCGCGCGGTCTCCCGGTCGAAGAACCGCGCCGCCTCGGTGCCCGGCCAGTCGGCGGGCAGCAGCGACGAGGGCAGGCCCGGGTCGCGGAACAGGAACTTCCGCCACGCGTGCAGCAGCAGCTGGGACGCGGCGAACGCCTCCGCCGGCGCCGAACCGTCCACAGCGGACACCCTGGGTAGCCATTCGGTCACGAAGCTCGCGTAGTCCGCGCCGAGCGCTTCGAGGTCCCACGCCCGCGCGGCGAGCTCGCCGTCGTCGCCGTCGTGCTTGCCGTAGAACGACCGGCCGGCCAGGCCCTCCGCCTCGAGGATCTCCGGCAGCTCCGGCGACGGCCGCGGCGTGACCCAGGTCGTCGGCCCGAGCGGGCCGTAACCGAGCAGCCGCAGCGACGAGTCGAGCCGCTCGCGGGCGCTGCGGGTGGGCAGCTCCTCCAGCACGAGCACCTGCCACCGACCATCCCAAGTGGAGGGATTCGTCCGGTAGATCCGCATCGCGGCCTCGTCGAGCCGCCGCTCGGCGCGCCTGGTCAGCGCGTACCCGGGGCCGTCGGTGAGCCGCACCGGGCGCAGCCAGTCCTGTCGCACCATTCTGGACACGGCGGTGCGGATCGCGGGCGCCTCGAACCCGAGCGGCTCGAGCAGGCGCACCAATGCGGCGATGGCGGCCGAGCCACCTCTGGCTCGGAGGTAGCTGCCGTACACGTCGAACAGCGCGGACCTGGCTCGCACGGTTTTCGAGTCTCCCAGCCTGCGGCGGACCTGCGCCAGAGGGTTCTGCGCGCATAACGGCCGGTCATCGACACGCAGTTGATCGGTTCGATTTCACGGCCGAGATGGCATAGGGGAGAATGTCACCGACTTCGGCCCGGTCGGCCCGGCCGGAGTGGGCAGGCTATGACGGAGGGAGCACGCTATGGCGGCCATGAAGCCCCGGACCGGTGACGGTCCCCTCGAGGTGACCAAGGAGGGCAGGGGCATCGTGATGCGCGTCCCACTCGAGGGTGGTGGACGTCTCGTCGTCGAGATGTCGGCGGAGGAGGCCAGTGCCCTCGGTGACGCGCTCAAGGCCGCGGCCGGCTGAGGCCCTGACGTCCAGAGTGGAGGGCATGGCCTAGCGCTTCGTCGAGTCTGGAGGACCTGCAATGTCGGTGCCTGCTCTACCGACCGCACTTCCCGAGGTCGAGGTGAGCACCGCCGCGCGCCGGGCCGCCCCGCTCGCCGTGTTGTGCCGAACCGGAGACCCGGCACCGATGCCGACAGCCCGGGCCCCGGAGCTCAGCAGCGAGTGGATGAGCGCGGTCTCGCTCACCGGCAAGGCCGGCGAGGTCCAGCCGGGCCCTGCCGGCTCGGCCGTGCGCTGGGTGGCCGGGGTCGGGGAGGGAGAGCCCGGCCAGTGGCGCGCCGCGGGTGCGGCGCTGATCAGAGCACACAACGCCCGGATCGCTGACGGCGGCCCGAGGTCGGACCGGAACCTGCAGCTCGAACTGCCGGCGGACGCGGATGAGGACCAGATCACCGAGCTGGTGTGGGGCCTGTGCCTCGGTGGCTACACCTACGTCGTCAGCGGCGAGCCCGGCAAGCCGCGGGTGCGGACGGTCCGGCTGGTGCCGGCCGACGGCGACGCCGAGCTGGCGGCCGCCGCGCACCGCGCCGCGGTACTCGCCGAGGCGACGGCGCTCGCCCGCGACCTCGCCAACACCCCGTCCAACGTCAAGGACCCCGCCTGGCTCGCCCGGATGGCCACCCGGACCGCCGGCCGCGCCCCCGGCGTGGACGCCACCGTGCGCGACCATCACTGGCTCGCCGAACAGGGGTTCGGCGGCGTGCTCGCGGTCGGCGGCGGCTCGGTCCGGCCGCCGCGGTTCGTGCAGCTCGACTGGGGTCGCCGGGGCGCACCGCACGTCGTGCTCGTCGGCAAGGGCATCACCTTCGACACCGGCGGCATCTCGGTCAAGAAGGCCGACGGCATGCACCTGATGCGCACCGACATGTCCGGTGGCGCCGCCGTGATCGCTGCGGTCGGCGCGATCGCCCGGCTCGCGCCGGACGTTCGGGTCACCGGGCTCGTGCCGTGTGCGGAGAACCACCTGTCGGGGTCCGCGTACCGCCCCGGCGACATCGTGCGGCACTACGGCGGCCGCACCACCGAGGTCACCAACACCGACGCCGAGGGCCGCATGGTGATGGCCGACGCGCTGGCCTTCGCCGTCCGGCACCTGTCGCCGGACCTGCTCGTCGACGTCGCGACCCTGACCGGCGCGATGAAGGTCTCGCTCGGCCTGCGCACCGGCGGGGTCTTCGCCAGCACCGACGACGCGGCCGAGCGGGTCCTGGCCGCCGGCGAGCGGGCCGGAGAGCGCTGGTGGCGGATGCCGCTGTCGTCGGACGCGGGCTCGGTGCACGACGAGTTCGCCGAGGCGGTCCGCAGCGACATCGCCGACGTCCGGCAGGTCCCACCCGGGCCGGGCGGGATCGCCGCGGCGATGTTCCTGCGCGAGTTCACCGACGGCCTGCCCTGGGCGCACCTGGACATCGCCGGTCCGGCCCGGGCGGAGCGGACCTACGACGAGGTGACGGCCGGCGCGACCGGGTTCGCCGCGCGGACCCTGGTCGAGCTGGTGTCGAGGTACGAACGCTGAGCCCGGTTGGCGAACGCGCGGTCGAACAGCGCGAACTTGACCAGGAAGACCGGCCCGCTCGCGGCGAGGTAGCTCAGCGTCAGCACCACCGCTCGCCAGCCCTGGCCGCTGACGAGCGGCACCAGTAACAGTTCGCTGAGCGTGGTCAGCGCGATCGAGGCGATGCCGCCGACCAGCGTGACCGTGAAGTACGTGCTCAGCTGCAGGCGCAGGCGCACCGGGTCGGCGTCGCGCCAGGCCCAGAAGCGCACCATCAGGAAGTGCGGCACCGAGCCGGCGAGGAAGGCGAGCGTGCTGGCCGCGGTCGCGTCCGTCCAGCCGACCCAGTAGACGGTCAGCAGGACCAGTTGGCTGATCCCGGTCGCCACGGCGGACGCTACGGTGAAGCGCGCCAACCGGATCCGTACCGGGCCCCTGACCAGCAATGTTGTCGCCACACAGCCAAGTTAACCGGTGATCGCTGAACAAGCTCTCAGGAATGACCCGGATATCGACCGGGCTTCGCCCGAGATCGGCTCAGGGTAGGACGGAGCGATACACCTCGACGGTCCGCTCGGCCGCGGTCGCCCACGAGAACTCCTGCTCGGCCCGCTTCCGCCCGGCGGCACCCATCCGCCGGGCCCGTTCCGGGGCGCCGAGGACGACGTTGACGGCGTCGGCCAGCCCGGTCCGGAAGGCCGACTCGTCGGCGGGGTCGTAGTGCACCAGCAGGCCCGTCCGGCCGTCGTCGACCACCTCGGGGATGCCGCCGACATCGGAGGCGACGACCGCCGTGCCGCACGCCATCGCCTCGAGGTTGACGATGCCCAGCGGCTCGTAGACCGAGGGGCAGACGAACACGGTCGCGTGGCTGAGCAGCTGGCGCACCTCGGCCGGCTGCAGCATCTTCTGCAGCCAGATGCACCCCCGGCCGGGCGGCCGCCAGCTCCGAGACCGCGGTCCGGCGTCTCCTCGGCGATCTCCGGCGTGTCCGGCGCGCCCGCGCACAGCACGAGCTGCGCCGTCCGGGTCCATGTGGTGCGCCGCGGCGATCAGGTGGCCGACGCCCTTCTGCCGGGTGATCCGCCCGACGAACACGACGATCGGCCGGTCGCGGGTCGACGCCGTAGTGGCGCAGCGCGTCGTCCTCGGTGACCGGGTGGTAGGCGGCCGAGTCGATGCCGTTGCGCACCACTTTCACCCGATCGGGGTCGAGCTCGGGGTAGCAGTCGAGCACGTCGTCGCGCATGCCCTAGCTGACCGCGATGATCGCGTCGGCCGCCTCGTAGCAGGTCTTCTCGACCCACGACGAGAGCCGGTAACCGCCGCCGAGCTGCTCGGCCTTCCACGGCCGGCGGGGCTCGAGGGAGTGCGCGGTGATCACGTGCGGGATGTCGTAGAGGATCTTGGCCAGGTGCCCGGCGAGGTTGGCGTACCAGGTGTGCGAGTGGACCAGGTCGACGGCGTCGACCGCCGCCGTGATCGACAGGTCGGCCGACAGGGTGCGCAGCGCCTGGTTCGCGTGGTCCAGGCCGGGCGCCGGGTTGTGCGAGTGGACGCCCTCGGTGGACCGGGGCGCACCGAAGCAGTGGACGTCGACGTCGACGAGCTCGCGCAACCGCGGGACGAGGAACTCGACGTGAACTCCCGCGCCGCCGTATACCTCCGGCGGCCACTCGCGGGTCAACAAGCCGATGCGCACGCCGTCACGGTAGCCGCGCCCGCCGTCGCGCGGTTAGGGTCAGCACGTGAAGGGCCAGCCACACGTGCTCGCCATCGTGCTCGCCGGTGGTGAGGGGAAGCGGCTGTGGCCGCTCACGGCGGACCGGGCGAAACCGGCCGTGCCGTTCGGCGGCAACTACCGGCTGATCGACTTCGTCCTGTCCAACCTGGTCAACGCCGGCTACCACCGGCTGTGCGTGCTGACGCAGTACAAGTCGCACTCGCTGGACCGGCACATCTCCACGACCTGGCGGCTGTCGAGCGTGCTCGGGCAGTACATCACCCCGGTGCCGGCGCAGCAGCGGCTCGGGCCGCGCTGGTACACCGGCAGCGCGGACGCGATCTTCCAGTCCCTGAACCTCGTCTACGACGAGCGGCCCGACCACATCGTGGTGTTCGGGGCGGACCACGTGTACCGGATGGACCCGTCGCAGATGGTCTCCCACCACGTCGACTCCGCGGCGGGGGTCACCGTCGCCGGCATCCGGGTGCCGCGGGCCGAGGCCAAGGCGTTCGGCTGCATCGACTCCGACCGGCACGGCCGGATCACCCGGTTCCTGGAGAAGCCGGCCGACCCGCCGCACGTGCCGGACGACCCGGAGGTCACCTTCGCGTCGATGGGCAACTACGTGTTCCGCACCGACGTGCTGCTCGAGGCGCTGCGCGCGGACGCGGCCAACCCCGAGTCGATGCACGACATGGGCGGGGACATCATCCCGATGCTGGTCAAGCAGCGGCAGCGCGATGGTCTACGACTTCGACGACAACGAGGTGCCCGGCGCGACCGAGCGGGACCGCGGGTACTGGCGGGACGTCGGGACGCTCGACGCGTACTACGACTCGCACCAGGACCTGGTCTCCGTGCACCCGGTGTTCAACCTCTACAACCACCGCTGGCCGATCCGTACGGCGACGCCGCCGCTGCCGCCGGCCAAGTTCGTCAACTCAGGCTCGGCGGTCGAGTCGATGGTCGGACCGGGCTCGATCGTCTCCGGCGCGTCGGTGCGCGACTCGGTGATCAGCTCGGACGTGCAGATCGAGGACGGCGCGAACGTCGAGGGCAGCGTGCTGCTGCCGGGCGTGCGGATCGGCAAGGGCGCGGTGGTCCGCCGGGCCATCCTCGACAAGAACATCACGGTCGCCGACGGTGCGCAGATCGGCGTGGACCTGGCCGCGGACCGGGAGCGGTACACGGTCAGCCCCGGCGGTGTGGTCGTCCTCGGCAAGGGCGAGCGGGTCGAGTAAATCCCGTCTTTTCGAGCGGTTCGGGCGTTACGGTCGTGACATGGACCCTGCGCAGCCACCTCCGCCTCCACCGGAGAACGACCCGTACCGGTCGATGTGGCAGATGAGCCAGGTCGGTGGGCCGACCAGCCGCAAACGTTTGGGCAACCTCAAGCTGGGGGCCGGCATCATTGCCGGGTTGGTCGGGTTCGCCCCGTTCGGGGTGGTCGCGAGTGCCATCTGGGGCTGGTGGTCCGGTGAGTCGCACATGAGCGGCGGCGGCTGGGCGGTCGTGGTGATCGGACTCGCCGCGGGCCTGGCCGTGGGCGGCTTCGTGGCCTCGGAGAGCTAGCACAGGACCCGCGAGCTAGCCGGCTTTCGCCGCGACCAGCAGGCCGTCGCCCAGCGGCAGCAGGACCGGGACCAGCCGGTCGTCCTCCCGGACGGCCCGCGCGACCTCACGCAGAGCGACGGTCTCGGCGTCGCGCCGGGCCGGGTTGGCCACCCGGCCGGACCACAAGACGCTGTCGAACGCGATCACCCCGCCCGGCCGCAGCAGCCGGACGCCCTGGTCGTGGTAGGAGGGGTACTCGGGCTTCGCGGCGTCGACGAACAGCAGGTCGTAGGCCTCTTCGGTGAGCCGCGGCAGCACGTCCAGCGCCCTGCCCATGATCAACCGAGTGCGCCCGGCGGGGATCCCGGCGTCGGCGAATGCCCGCTTCGCCGCGTTCTGGTGCTCCGGCTCCACGTCGATGGAGGTCAGCACGCCGTCACCGGCCATGCCGCGCAGCAGGTAGAGCCCGCTCACGCCGGCGCCGGTGCCGATCTCCACCACGGCCTTCGCCCGCAGCGCGGTGGCCAGGAACCGCAGCACAGCGCCGCCGCCGGAGGCGATGGGCGGGCATCCCAGCTCGACACCGCGGGCGCGGGCCGAGGCGAGTACGTCGTCCTCGGTGAGGTAACCCTCGACGTACGCGTTGAGCGCGTCCGAGTCGATCGTCGGCGTATCGGATGGCACGGAGTGTGAGATTAGCGTTGTCCGAGAGAAATCGGTTGAACGCGACGAGAGCGTAACCCGTTGATTTCTCAGGAGGCTCTCAGGCGACTCTCACTACGTTCACACCCAGGTCGTCGATTATCCATGTGAAGGGTGAAGACGGGGGTAACAGGTGATCCGGGACCGGGATGCCGAAGGTGGGAACACGATGCGCGATCGGGACGTTGACCAGAGCAGTGGGGCAGACAGCCCCGGGGAGGTGGCTACGCGCCCGATGCAGACGCAGTCGACCGGTTCGGTGATCGTCGAACCGCAGCCGGTGCAGCTCGACGAGGAGTCGACCTGGACGCCGCCGTCGTGGGACGAGGTCGTGCGCGAGCACGCCGATCGCGTCTACCGGCTCGCCTACCGCCTCACCGGCAACGCTCACGACGCCGAGGACCTCACCCAGGAGACGTTCATCCGGGTGTTCCGCTCCCTGGCCAACTACAAGCCGGGCACGTTCGAGGGCTGGTTGCACCGCATCACCACGAACCTGTTCCTCGACATGGCGCGCCGTCGTTCGCGGCTGCGGATGGAAGGGCTGCCCGAGGACACCGATCGGCTCGCCGGTGACGATCCGAGCCCCGAGCAGGTCTACGCCGAGACGCACCTGGACCCCGATCTGCAGGACGCACTCGACGAGCTGCCGCCGGAGTTCCGTGCCGCCGTCGTCCTGTGCGACGTGGAAGGCCTCTCGTACGAGGAGATCGGTGCAACCCTGGGCGTGAAGTTGGGTACTGTTCGGAGCAGGATCCACCGGGGGCGACAGGCTTTGCGTGCGTCGCTGGAGCGGCGCAGGGAACTGGTATCGGAGGGTAGGTCGTGACCGACGAGCGCGGTTGGGGTCTGTCCGAACAGCATCTGCTTCCGGATGCCGTGGTGGCATTCGTCGACGGCGAGCTGTCGCCGACGGCGCACGACCGGGCGGCCGCACACATGGCCAGGTGTCCCCACTGCCTGGCAGAGATCATCGCGCAGCGGCAGGCCGCGTCCGCGGTCCAGTCGGCCGACGCGCCGGTCGTGCCGGCCGGCCTGCTGGCCACGTTGCGCGCCATTCCCCAGCAGGTCAGCATGCCCGCGGCTCCCGACGGCCTCGCGGTCAGCGACGACGGCCAGCTGGTCGTGGTACAGAAGCCGGAACAGATGCAGGCCGCCGCATCCGCCCCTTTTGGGTCCAGCGCGCCGCTCGGCTCGTCGACCAAGCTCGGTGAGGGGGACGCGGTCCTCGGCCGTCGTAGCGGTCGCCGGGCCGCCCAGGGCGCCGGCGTCGTGGTGTCGGGCCTGGTGCTCGGCGCGCTCGCGCTCGTGACCACCAGCAGCGGCTCCGACGAACCGAAGCCGCAGGCGCCACCGGACGCCAACCGGCCGGCCGTCGCCGGCGTGGACAGCGTCCAGCAGGCCGGCTTCGTCACTCTTCGCACGGCCGGTCGCTGACGCTGACCGGTCCGCCGAACTGACCGCTACGCCAACTTCACCAATGGTCGGGCAAGCTGGGGACCGATGAACGACCAGGTGACCCCCGAGCCGAATGGTGACGGCTCCGACCGCCCCCGCCTCGGGCCCCGCCCGTTGCAGCGCCCGCCGGTGGACTCCTCCAGTGCCGCGATGTTCGGCCGCCCGGTCGGCGTGGACGGCGCGTTCTCTCCGCAGCCCGGCGGTCCCGCGGGTGCCCGGTCGGCCTTCGGCGAGATGAAGGTCGCTCCGCCTCCACCCGAGTCGCTGGCCACCGCGTTCGGCCGGCCGGCCGGCTCCACCGACCTCCTGCAGCGCCCACCCGTCGAGGACGCGCCGGGCGGCGTCGACCCGTGGGACGACGAGGCGGCGAAGGACCCCTGGCGCGACCCCGCGGCGGGCGCGGTCATCGGACCGCCGGCACTCGGTGCCGAGGACGCCCGGCTCGACGGCGGCCGGAAGTCCAGGAGCCGGCCGACCGGCCAGCTGCTCAGCCTGCCCGAACTGATCTTCGGACGCCGGGTGAAGGTCACCGCGCTGCTCACCCTCGCCGTGGTCGCGTTGCTGATCGGCGGCGCGGGCGGCGTGGCCGGCTGGTACCTCGCCCGCAGCGGAGACTCCCTGCACAGCGACGTCACGCTCGCCGAGGTGAACCCGGGCAAGGAACGCGCGGCAGGCTCGGTCGCCGACATCTCCAACCGGGTTCGCCCCGCCGTGGTGTCCGTCGAGGTCAGGGTCGGGGACTCCGGCGGGTCCGGCTCCGGCGCGGTGATCGACGACAGCGGCTACATCGTCACCAACAACCATGTCGTCACCCTCGGTGGCTCCGTGGAGCAGGGGCAGGACATCTCCGCGGTGTTCAACGACGGCACCCGGGTGAAGGCGGCGATCGTGGGCCGCGACCCCAAGACCGACCTGGCCGTGCTCAAGATCGACGTGCCGAACCCGACCGTCCTTCAGCTGGGCAGCTCGGCGGACCTGTCCGTCGGCGACACGGTGATCGCCATCGGCTCCCCGCTCGGCTTCGCCGACACGGTCACCCAGGGCATCGTGAGCGCACTGCACCGTGCGGTGGTGTCGCCCGGCGCGGACGGCGAACCGGCCATCTACGACGGCATCCAGACCGACGCCGCCATCAACCGGGGCAACTCCGGCGGCCCGCTGGTCGACTCCACCGGAGCGCTGGTCGGCATCAACACCAACCTCCAGGGCGCGGACGGCGGCACCGGCAACATCGGCCTCGGCTACGCGATCTCCATCGACTACGCCCGGCCCATCATCCAGACGCTGATCAGGCATGGCGAGGTCAAGCACGCCGATCTCGGCGTGAACGCGGCGTCGGTGTCCGCCGAGACCTCCGACGGCGCGCGCGTGCAGAACGTCAAGGACGGCAGTGCGGCCGCGAAGGCGGGTATCCAGCAGGGCGACGTGATCACCAAGGTCGGGGACACGACGATCGGCGACGTCGCCGAGCTGTTCGTCGCCGTGCGCACGCACAAGGTGGGCGACAAGGTGCCGGTGGTGCTGGCACGGTCGGGCAGGGAGCTGACCGTTCAGGTCACCCTCCAGTCCGACTGATTGGCTACGCTGGAAAACGTAGGAGTCGGCGCGGCGGAGGTAGGCCACAGTGTTCGACAGCATCGGCTGGGCCGAGATCCTCGTTCTCATCGTGGCGGGCCTGTTCATCCTGGGGCCGGAACGCCTGCCCTCGGCGGCCGCCTGGCTCGGCCGCAACGTCCGCAAGATCCGCGAGTACGCGACCGGGGCTCGTGACCAGCTCCGCTCGGAGATGGGCGACGACTTCGAGGAACTCCGCAAGCCCTTGCAGGACCTCCAGCAGCTGCGCAACTTCGACCCGCGCCGTGCGGTCACGAAGCACCTGTTCGAGGACGTCGACACAGGCAACGGCCACACCAAGGCGAACGGCCACACGCCGCCGGCACCGACCCCCGCGAAGAGCGAGGACACCGCGCCACGGCCCGGCGAGAAGCCGCCGTTCGACCCGGACGCCACCTGACCCGGCATCTCAGCACCCCTCCACACTGATCGCCGCCCGGCGGCGAGTTCCTCATGTCGGTGACGGTACACGTGTCTCACACAGATGTGCAATACATATGTCTCGCACGTATGTGTGAGACGGTGGTACGGTGGTCGCATGGGAAACCGGGAAGCTCTGCTCGACGGCGCGGAGCGCTGCCTCCACGACAAGGGCTACGCACGCACCACCGCACGGGACATCGCCACGGCTGCCGGGGTCAGCCTTGCCGCGATCGGCTATCACTACGGCTCGAAGGAGGAGTTGCTGAAGCAGGCGCTGCGGCACTCGCTGGAGAGATGGGGAGACGAGGTCGGTCGCGTCCTGCGTGCTCCCGACCACTCGATCGACGGGAACCGCAACCGGTTCGCCGGCACCTGGCAGCGGGTGGTCGACTCCTTCGAGCGCTCGTCCAAATTATGGGCGATCCAGTTCGAGTTCCTGGCCCACCTCGAGCGGGAGCCGGAGCTCCGCGAGTCGTTCACCGCCGACATCAGGCGGGCACGCATAGCGCTCGCCGAGCTGTTCGGCGCCATCACCGAGGACGACGAGGAGGCAGAGAAGATCGGCGCGTTCTACCAGGCCCTGCTGGCCGGGTTGGCCGCGCAGTGGCTGTGTGACCCGCAGAACGTGCCGTCCGGCGCGGATCTGCTCGACGCCGTGCAACTGGTCGCTCTCGACCTGCAGCCGGAGAGGGGGTGAGGTCAGGCCGGTGAGACCGACAGCATCCGGCCGGCGAGTCCGCGTGCGCGCGTGGACAGCCTGGTGGCGATGTCCGTGAGCACCTTGGACGCCTCGGCATCCGGCACCGACGTGACGAGCGGCGTGCCGTTGTCGCCCGCCTCCCGCAGCCGCGGGTCGAGCGGCACCTTGCCGAGCAGCGGCACCTCGGCGCCGAGCGACTTCGACAGCGACTCGGCCACGACCGTGCCGCCGCCGGAGCCGAAGGGCTCCATCCGGGATCCGTCAGGCAGCTCCATCCACGACATGTTCTCGATCACGCCGGCGAGGCGCTGGCGGGTCTGCATGGCGATCGCGCCGGCGCGCTCGGCCACCTCGGCGGCGGCCTGCTGCGGCGTGGTGACCACGAGGATCTCCGCGTTGGGGATCAGCTGGGCCACCGAGATCGCGATGTCGCCGGTGCCGGGCGGGAGGTCGAGGAGCAGCACGTCGAGGTCGCCCCAGAACACGTCGGAGAGGAACTGCTGCAGTGCCCGGTGAAGCATGGGCCCGCGCCACACGACAGGGGTGTTGCCCTGGGTGAACATGGCGATGGAGATGACCTTCACGCCATGTGCCTCGGGCGGGAGGATCATCTTCTCCACCCGGGTCGGACGGCCGTCGGCACCGAGCATGCGGGGGACCGAGTGGCCGTAGATGTCCGCGTCCACCACGCCGACCGACACCCCACGCGCGGCCATCGCCACGGCGAGGTTGACCGTGAGGCTCGACTTGCCGACCCCGCCCTTGCCGGACGCGACGCAGTACACCCGCGTCAACGAGCCCGGCTCGGCGAACGGGATGCGCGGCTCCTCCGCGTCGCCGCGGAGCTTGCGGCGTAGTTCCGTGCGCTGCTGGTCGCTCATCACGTCCAACTCGACTGTGACATGGCGCACTCCGTCGACCTCGGACACGGCCGCGGTCACGTCGCGGGTGATCTTGTCGCGAAGCGGACAGCCGGACACCGTCAGGTAGATCTCCACGTGAACGGTGCCGTTGTCGCCGATGGTCACGTTCTTGACCATGTCGAGATCGGTGATCGGCTTGTGGATCTCCGGATCCTCCACGCGGGCCAGCGCCGCTCGCACGGCCTCGATGTCGGGAACCTGAGTTGGCTCGGTGGTCGTCACACGTTCATGCTACGGGCACTCTTACACCACCGGTCCGGTGACCGCATCCGCCGTTGTGCGGGTGCGCACCCGCATTCCGTAACATCACGATCATGGCTGAGCCAGCCGTGACCCGGCGGTTGACCGGGAACGAGCTCGACGCGTGGCGCTCGTTCCTCCGGGCGCACGCGCGGTTGGTGCGTGTGCTCGAGAGCGAGCTGGTCGCCAAGCATCCGCTGTCCCTCGGGGGCTATGACGTGCTGGTTCAGCTCGCCGAGGCGCCCGGGCGGCGGCTTCGGATGGCCGAGCTCGCCGACGCCGTGTTGCTGTCCCGGTCGGGGGTGACACGGCTGGTGGACCGGCTCGAGGTGGCCGGCATGGTCACCCGCGAGCGGTTCGAGAGCGACGGTCGCGGGGTGGTTGCGGTGCTCACCACCAAGGGCGTCGACACCCTGCGCGAGGCGGCGCGTACCCACCTGGCCGGTGTCATGCGCCATTTCGTCGAACACTTCGACGCCGAGGAGCTCGACCGGTTCGGCGCATTGTGCACCCGGCTCGCCGAGTAGGCCCGGCTCGCCGGACGGTCCCGGTCCGCCGAGTGGTGGCCGGTGTGCGGGTCAGCCGTCCGCCCACCGGGCGTCCTCGCGGATCGACTCGGCGGACGCGCGCGGTCGCGGGTTGAGGTCCTTGCGCAGCCGTTCGAGCTCGCCGCGCAGGTAGTCCCGCGTCGCCACCTCGCCGATCGCGAGGCGCAGCGCGGCCAGCTCGCGGGCCAGGAAGTCGGTGTCCTCCTTGGTCTGCGCCGCGCGGTTGCGGTCCTCCTCGAGCGAGACCCGGTCGCGGTCGTCCTGGCGGTTCTGGGCGAGCAGGATCAGCGGCGCGGCATACGCGGCCTGTGTCGAGAACACCAGGTTGAGCAGGATGAACGGGTACGGGTCCCAGCGCAGCGAGAGGCCGACAAGGTTGACGGTGATCCAGGTGATCACGACCAGCGTCTGCCAGAACAGGAACTTGCCGGTGCCGAGGAACCGGGCGAGCCGCTCGGAGAGCCGGCCGAACGCCTCCGGATCGACCGACAGCCGGAACCTGCGCCGCGAGCGCGGCTGGTCGAGCTTGCGGCGGGAGAGCAGGTCAGGCATCGGCGGTCTCGCCCTCCGCTTCGAGCGGCTCCCACGGGGCGCCCTCGCGCCAGCCGGCCGGCAGCAGGTGGTCCAGCACGTCGTCCACGGTGACCGCGCCGACCAGGTGCTCGGTGTCGTCGACGACCGGTCCGCAGACCAGGTCGTAGGCGGCGAAGTAGCGGGTCACGTCGGTGAGCGACGCGTCGGGCGGCAGCCTGGCCAGCTCGCTGTCCACGGCGCCGGCCACCAGCTCGGACGGTGGTTCGCGTAGCAGCCGTTGCAGGTGGACGCAGCCGATGTAGCGGCCGGTGGGCGTGGCCGACGGCGGCCGGCACACGAAGACCATGCTGGCCAGCGCCGGAGTGATGTCGGGGTTGCGGACCATGGCGAGCGCCTCGGCGATCGTGGCGTCCGGGCTCAGCACGATCGGCTCCGGCGTCATCAGCCCGCCCGCGGTGTCGGCGGAGTAGGCGAGCAGCCGCCGGACCGGGTCGGACTCCTCGGACTCCATCAGCTCCAGCAGCCGGTCCTGGTCGATCTCGGGCAGCTCGGCGAGCAGGTCGGCGGCGTCGTCGGGGTCCATCACCTCGAGGATGTCCGCCGCGCGTTCCTCGTCGAGGTGGGCGAGCAGGTCCTTCTGGTCGATCTCGGGCAGCTCCTCGAACACGTCCGCGAGCCGTTCGTCGTCCAGACCGTCGGCCACCTCGTAGCGCCGCTTGGCCGGCAGCTCGCGCATGGCCGCGGCCACGTCGGCGGCCCGCATCGTGTCGAAGACGGCAAGCAGCTTGTCGGTGCCCTGCGGGACGGAGGACAGGTCGGTGACACCCGGGCCACGGACCTCGTCCCAGCGCAGCACCTGGATCGGGCCGCGCCGGCCGAGCCGGCCGCTGCGCTGCTGGACCGCCACGCGGCCCAGCACCCAGTCGCGGGTGCGGGTCGGCTCCATCGCCGCGTCGACGACCGCCGCGACCGTCTCGGCCGCCGCGATCTGCACCCGCGCGTCGAGCAGCTGCCCGACGACCAGGACCTCGTTGGGCCGCTGGTGGAAGCGGCGGAGGTTGACCGAGCCGGTGGCGAGGGTGATCGCGTTGGCGTCGATCGAGGTCACCCGGAGCATGGGCACGAAGATGCGCCGCCGGGTCGCCAGCTCGACGACCGCACCGAGCACGCGCGGCGGCTGGTGGTCGGTGCGCAGGGCCGCCACCACGTCCCGGATCTTGCCGATGGACTCGCCGTCCGGTCCGAACACCGGCAGGCCGACGAGCTGCGCGACGAACACCCTGTTCACGGAGCCCACGGCGATCAGGCTAGCCGTTCGGCCAGCAGATCACCCGACGATGGGGACGGGCCGGGCGATTCCGGCGGTCGTGGCGGGCCGGGTGATCTCGCGGGCGGTTGGTGCCGCGGGTCGGCAGGGGTGAGGCTGCGGTCGCCGATGCGGCCGGAGGCTGTCCGGTGAGGCGAGAGTCAACAGTCCGCCAGCGCCGCGGCGATCCGGGCGCACTCCGGTGACGGGAAACCCGGGCCCTCGAGCGCCGTGTCGACCGCGCGGACGAACGTCCACCGGCGCGCGCGAACCGGGTCCAGGCCGGTCAGCCGCACCAGGGTGTCGAGGCGGGTGAGGATGTCCGTTGCGTCGAACCTGTTCCACAGCAACGGAATCAGTCCGAACTCGGGATCGCCGGCGATCGGTTTCGGGTCGATCGCCAGCCACGGTTCGCGGGTACCGGCCAGCACGTTCCCGTAGTGCAGGTCCTCGTTGACCAGCCGGTCGCCGGCCGCCGGACCCAGTTCGGCGCAGCGCCGCACGGCCAGGTCCACGAGCGGCTCCGGCACCGGTGACCCGGCCGCGCGGTTCTCGTCCGGCAGGTCGCGTGCCCACCGGGCGGCCACCGCGGCCATCGAGCGCATCTCGGCGGGCGCCGGCCGGTCCAGCCTGCGGATCAGGCCGGCGATCACCTCGATCGCCTCGTCGAGCGGCGTGTCGGTCAGCGATCGCGCCGGGTTCAGGCGCTCCAGCAGCAACGCCCACGACGGCGGATCGTGGGCCAGCAGGCGGACCGCGCCCTGACCGTCCCACATGGACAAAGCGAGCGCCTCGTGGGTGGCTTCCTCGTGCGGCCACGGCAGCTTCAACACCGCCGCCTCGGCGCCGGCGCGCACCGGCACCACCAGCGACGCCGCCCCGAACATCGGCGGGCCGTCGACGGTCAGCCGCCACGCGGCGAGCAGCCGGTCGGCCAGCGCGGGAAGCCCGGCCAGCCACCGGCGGGCGTCGTCGCCGCCCTCGTCGACCAGTTCGGCGGCGAACCGCGCGGGAACGGGAATCGTCACCCGGTGATGATGCCGTGGCGTCGCTGACATGTGTACGGCGACGGAACGCCCGGCGTCCTAGGGTTACCCGCAGGTAGCACAGGCTGGAGGCAACGATGCGCTCACCGAAGGACTTCTTCCGCCCGCTCGCGGTCGGCGCACCCGAACCGGTGCGGCGGATACCGTTCCGGCCGTCGCGGATGATCCACTTCTTCGACCCGGGCAACGAGAAGATGGCCGCCAAGGTCCCCGACATGGTGCCCGGGACCGACGTCCTGCTCGGCAACCTGGAGGACGCCGTCGCCGCGGACCGCAAGGAGGCGGCGCGTGCCGGGCTGGTGCGCATCGCCCGGAACACCGACTTCGCCGACACCCAGCTGTGGACCAGGATCAACAGCCTCGACTCGCCGTGGGCGCTGGACGACCTGCTCACCCTGGTCACCGAGATCGGCGACCGGCTCGACGTGATCATGGTCCCCAAGGTCGAGGGACCGGAGGACATCCACTACGTCGACCGGCTCCTCGCCCAGCTCGAGGCCCGCGCGGGCCTGCGCGAACCGTTGCTGGTCCACGCGATCC
This sequence comes from uncultured Actinomycetota bacterium, assembly GCA_963727495.1. Lineage (GTDB taxonomy): Bacteria > Actinomycetota > Actinomycetes > Mycobacteriales > Pseudonocardiaceae > Actinophytocola. The sequence goes on from CAVSGQ010000006.1 coordinate 1,642,271, forward strand.
TGGAGACCGCGAGCGGCGTCGCCCGCGTCGAGGAGATCGCCATGGCCAGCCCCCGCATGCAGGGCATCTCGCTCGGCCCGGCCGACCTCGCCGCGAGCCGGCGGATGAAGACGACGCGGGTCGGCGGCGGCCACCCCGGCTACCTGGTGCGCAGCGACCCGGCCGGCGAGGACGTCGAGTCCGGCCGCACGACCTACCAGCAGGACCTGTGGCACTACACGGTCGCCCGCATGGTCGACGCCTGCGTGGCCGCCGGGATCCTGCCCTACTACGGGCCGTTCGGCGACATCCGCGACACCGTGGCCTGCGAGGACCAGTTCCGCAACGCCTACCTGCTCGGCTGTGTCGGCGCGTGGAGCCTGCACCCGGTGCAGATCGCGATCGCCAAGAGGGTCTTCTCGCCCGAGCCGTCCGAGGTCGCCTGGGCGCGGCGGGTCATCGCCGCGATGGGCGACGGGACCGGCGCGGTGATGATCGACGGGAAGATGCAGGACGACGCCACGGTCAAGCAGTGCCACGTGGTCGCCGAGCTCGCCGACGAGCTGGCCAGGCGCGACCCGGACCTCGCCGAGGCCTACGACGCGGCCACGAAGGAGGCGCTCGCATGAGGCCCCGCCGCTCCGTGCTCTACATGCCCGGCGCCAACGAGCGCGCGCTGGAGAAGGCCAGGACCCTGCCGGCCGACGCGCTGATCCTCGACCTCGAGGATGCGGTCGCGCCGGACGCCAAGGTCGCCGCCCGCGACCGGGTGTGCGCGGCCGTGGCGTCGCGTGCCTACGGCCGGCGCGAGGTGACGATCCGGGTCAACGCCGTCGACACCCCCTGGCATGCCGACGACCTCGCCGCCGCGGGCGAGGCCCGGCCGGACGCGGTCGTCGTGCCGAAGGTCGGCTCGTCCGACGAGGTCCGCGCGATCGCCGCCGCGCTGCCCGAGCCCGTCCGGATCTGGGCGATGATCGAGACCCCGCTGGCCGTGCTGCGCTGCGCGGTGATCGCCGGCGCGAGCGAGCGGCTGACCGCCCTCGTGCTCGGCACCAACGACCTCGCCAAGGAGATGCTCGCCGAGCAGGTGCCCGGTCGTGCCCCGCTGCTCGGCCCGCTGTCGATGTGCGTGCTCGGTGCGCGGGCGGCCGGCAAGGTCGTCCTCGACGGCGTCTACAACGACGTCCGCGACATCGAGGGGTTCGAGGCGGAATGCCGGCAGGGCCGGGAGTTCGGCTTCGACGGCAAGACGCTGATCCACCCGAACCAGCTCGAGCCGTGCAACCGGATCTTCGCGCCGTCCCCGGACGACGTGCAGCGCTCGCGGCGGATCATCGACGCGTTCGAACAGGCCGGCCGCGAGGGGCGCGGGGTGGCCACGGTCGACGGCCGGATGATCGAGAACCTGCACGTCGAGAACGCCCGGCGGGTGCTGGAGCTGGCGGCCGCCGTCGAGGAGCCCTGACCGTGATTCCTCCGGCGTAGCATCGGGATCACGGGGTCCGGGAGGCGCCATGGTCTTTCTCTACATCCTCATCCTGGTCCTGATCGTCGCCGGAATCTGGGCCAGCAGCACGGTTCGCGTGATCAAGCAGTACGAGCGCGGGCTGGTGTTCCGCTGGGGCCGGGTGCGGCCCGCGGTGCGCGGCCCGGGGCTCGCGATCATCGCGCCGTTCGCCGACCGGCTGCAGAAGGTCAACATGCAGGTCGTCACCATGCCGGTGCCCGGCCAGGAGGGCATCACGCGCGACAACGTGACGGTCAAGGTCGACGCGGTCGTCTACTTCAAGGTCATCGACCCGGTGCAGGCCATCGTGAACGTCGAGGACTACCGGTTCGCGATCGGCCAGGTCGCGCAGGCCTCGCTGCGGTCGATCATCGGCAAGAGCGAGCTCGACGACCTGCTGTCCAACCGGGAGAAGCTCAACCAGGGCCTCGAGCTGATGATCGACACCCCGGCGCTGGACTGGGGCATCCACATCGACCGGGTGGAGATCAAGGACGTCGCGCTGCCGGAGTCGATGAAGCGGTCGATGTCGCGGCAGGCGGAGGCCGAGCGCGACCGGCGGGCCCGGATCATCTCCGCGGACGGCGAGTTCCAGGCCTCCCAGAAGCTGTCCGACGCCGCGCGGGTCATGGCCGACACCCCGGCGGCGCTGCAGCTGCGCCTGCTGGAGACGGTGGTCGCGGTGGCCGCGGAGAAGAACTCGACGCTCGTGCTGCCGTTCCCGGTGGAGCTGCTCCGCTTCCTCGAGCACGCCCGGGGCACGCCCGGGCCGGCGACGCCGCCGGAGGTTGACGCTCCGAAAGGTAACGGTGACGTGGAGTAGTTTCGCAGTACAACCCGGCATTTGGACGTGACGGAGCGTCGAAGGTTGCGGTGATATAACGCACAGATCACGGTCAAAGCTTGCCGACCCCCCACCCCACCGGGCGAGAGTGTGGTCATGGCAAAGCATCGTGTCGGCAAGGAGGGGCGAAGAAGGCTCTTCGGGAGCCGCGCCCACGACGACCTGTTCGAGCGGAGCTTCCGGTCCTGCCGCCGTTGCGGCCAGGACGTCTACGTGCTCGCCGACGACTGCCGCGGCTGCGGCGCCAGTCTGGAGCTCGCCGGCCAACTGTTCTGAGTGGCCCTGCGCACCTTCCTGGCGCGAACGAGCGTTAACCGCGCGATACTGACCGGTAACCCCAGTGTCGCCCGGAGGGAGCGCCCGTCATGGCCCGCCTAGCCCAGACCGCCGGACTCACCGACGTGCAACAGGAGATCCTCGCGACGGTCCGGGACTTCGTGGACAAGGAGATCATCCCGCACGCCCAGCAGCTCGAACACGACGACGCCTACCCGCAGGACATCGTCGACGGGATGAAGGAGATGGGGCTGTTCGGCCTCACCGTCCCGGAGGAGTACGGCGGGCTCGGCGAGTCGCTGCTGACCTACGCGCTCGTGGTGGAGCAGATCGCACGGGGCTGGATGAGCGTGTCCGGGGTGATCAACACGCACTTCATCGTGGCGCACATGGTGCGCCAGCACGGGACCGAGGCGCAGAAGCAGAGCCTGCTGCCACGGATGGCGACCGGCGAGGTGCGCGGCAGCTTCTCGATGTCCGAGCCCGACCTCGGCTCGGACGTGGCGGCGATCAAGACCCGGGCGAAGCGCGACGGTGACGACTACGTGATCGACGGCGCCAAGATGTGGCTCACCAACGGTGGCAGCTCGAACCTGATCGCGCTGCTGGTGAGGACCGACGAGGGCGCGGAGAAGGCACACCAGAACCTGACCGCGTTCCTGGTGGAGAAGCCGGAGGGCTTCGGCGAGGTGGCACCGGGCCTGACGATCCCCGGCAAGATCGACAAGATGGGGTACAAGGGCGTCGACACCACCGAGGCGGTCTTCTCCGGCTACCGCATCGGCGCCGACCAGATCCTCGGTGAGGCGCCCCGGCAAGGGCTTCGCGCAGATGATGGACGGGGTCGAGGTCGGCCGGGTCAACGTGGCCGCGCGGGCGTGCGGCATCGCGATCCGGGCCTTCGAGCTGGCCATGGACTACGCCCAGCAGCGGCAGACGTTCGGCAAGCCGATCGCCCAGCACCAGGCGATCGCGTTCAAGCTCGCGGAGATGGCCACGAAGGTCGAGGCGGCCCACCTGATGATGGTGAACGCCGCGCGGCTGAAGGACTCCGGCGAGCGCAACGACGTCGAGGCGGGCATGGCGAAGCTGCTGGCCTCGGAGTACTGCGCCGAGGTGACGCAGGAGAGCTTCCGCATCCACGGCGGCTACGGCTACTCCAAGGAGTACGAGATCGAGCGGCTGATGCGCGAGGCCCCGTTCCTGCTCATCGGCGAGGGCACGAGCGAGATCCAGAAGACGATCATCAGCCGGGGCTGCTGCTCGCGCGAGGTCTACACCGGTCTCGCGGCTGGGCAGACCGAGCCATGGTCGGCGATTGCCGCGCACCTACCCGGGCACGTGGCCGAACGCCTCACCGCCAACGAGCAGCAGTGTCGCGACCGCCAGCACCGCAGTGGACCGAACCGGCAGTCGGTAGCACTGCCCCTTATTGGCAGGATGGTGGTCAACTGCTGAACAGAGGTGAGCAACGGTGACCGGTGCGTTCTCCGGCTCGGGACGAGGGAGTCAGGGTCTTCCCAGGGTCCCGACGCCCCCGTCGGGCTGGCCGATCGGGTCCTACGACACCTACAAGGAGGCCCATCAGGCGGTCGAGTACCTCGCCGGGAACGAGTTCCCCGTCCAGGAGGTCACGATCGTCGGGGTCGACCTGATGTTGGTGGAGCGCGTCATCGGGCGGCTCAGCTGGCCGAAGGTGCTCGGCACCGGTGCGCTGTCCGGCGCGTGGTTCGGCCTGTTCGTCGGCCTGCTGCTCGGACTGTTCAGCTCCCAGACCATGTCGTTCGCGCCGATCCTCGTCGGGACTGTCCGCCGGGGTCGTGTTCGGTCTGGTCTTCGCGGCCGTCGGGTACGCGACAACCCGCAGCACCGGCCGGGAGATCGCCTCCGCCAGCCAGCTCGTGGCCGGCCGCTACGACGTCCTCGCCCAGCCGCGCAATGCCGAGAAGGGGCGCGATCTGCTCGCCAAGCTGGCCATGCGCCCCCGAACGGAGTAACGAATCGGGCCGTTACAGGCCTTGTCTGAATCGTTGCCCGAGTCGCTTGCGGCTCGTGATCATCGGGCCTAGGTTCAGTGCACCAACGCATCAGGTGACGCGTTCCCGAGGCACGTCGAGGTGCTGGTGCCAGCCGTGGGCTGTGTAGTGCCGCTGGACCTCCCGCCGCCACGGGAGGGAAGGCAGGGTTTTTCATCATGGGCAGTACCCGGACGGGCGGTCGGGGTCTGGGCCGATGGCGCGGCGTTGTCGCGGGCGCCGCCGTGCTGGCCGCCGTGCCGGCCATCGCGGCCTGCGGGTCGGACAGCGGCACGGAGATCAACGTATATCTCTCCCCGGAGCAGAATTTCCAGACGGTCGTCGACCGGTGCAACGAGAAGGCGAACGGGCGCTACAAGATCGTCTACCGCAAGCTGCCGCGGGACGCGGACGGCCAGCGTGAGCAGATGGTGCGCCGGCTGGCCGCCGGCGACACCGGCCTGGACGTCCTCGGCCTCGACGTCACGTGGGTTCCCGAGTTCGCCGAGGCGAAGTGGCTCGAGGAGTGGACGGGCGAGAACAAGTCCGACGCCGAGCAGGGCGTCCTCGAAGGTCCACTGGCGACCGCGATGTGGAACGGGAAGCTCTACGGCGCAACGAAGAACACCAACATCCAGCTCCTCTGGTACGACGACCGGCTGACCTCCCAGCCGCCGCAGACCTGGAGCGAGATGATGGACATGTCCAAGCAGCTCAAGGAGGAGGGCAAGCCGTACCGGATCCTGTTCACCGGGGCCCAGTACGAGGGTCTGGTCGTCCAGTACAACACCCTGGTGGCATCCGAGGGCGGGCAGATCCTGTCCGAGGACGGCAAGAAGGTCGTGATGGACCAGGGTGCCGTCGACGCGCTGGAGTTGCTCAAGGACGTCTCCACCTCCGGCCTCACCGACCCGTCGATGCCGAACGCCCAGGAGCAGCAGGTCCAGCAGGCGTTCGAGGCGCCGGACAGCAAGGCCGCCTTCGAGCTGAACTGGCCCTACGTGTTCGCCGCGATCCAGTCCGGCAACCCGGAGCGGGCCAAGCACCTGAAGTGGGCCCGCTACCCCGGGATCGACGGTCCGAGCAAGGCGACGATCGGTGGCTTCAACCTCGCGGTGAGCGCGCTGTCCCAGCACAAGCCGGAGGCGTTCGAGGCGGCGCTGTGCCTGCGCGGTCCGGACAGCCAGAAGTTCCAGGCCATCTGCGACGGTGTCCCGCCGACCATCGAGAGCATCTACAGCGACGACGTCCCGATCGACCCGTGCCCCGGCGCGGAGTCCTCGGACCGTCCGAGCATGACGACCGCGTACCCGATGAAGGAGACGATCCTGGAGGCGTTGAAGGACGCGTCGGTTCGGCCGCTGACCGTGGTGTACCAGAACCTGTCCACCATCACCTCCAAGGTGCTCTCCCCGCCCGCGGACATCGATCCGCAGTCCACGGCGGAGAAACTTCGTGACGGCCTGCAGAAGGCCCTGGACTCGAAGGGAGTGCTGCCGTGAGCCAGACCGTGGACACCGAGGCACCGGCAGAGGTCGAACCGCCGAGGAAGAAGAAGCCTGCGCTGTCGGAGGGAAAGCGGGCCGAGCGCCGGCTCGGCTGGCTGCTCTGCGCACCCGCCGCGATCGTGATGCTGGCCGTCACCGGCTGGCCGATCATCTACTCGGTGTGGCTGTCGCTGCAGCGCTACGACCTCCGGTTCCCCGACCAGCGTGAGTTCGTGGGGCTGAGCAACTACGTGGCCGTGCTGTCCGACGGCTACTGGTGGACCGCGTTCGGCGTCACGACGCTGATCACCGTGGTCTCGGTGGTGATCGAACTGGTGCTCGGCATGCTGCTCGCGCTGGTGATGCACCGGACGCTCGTCGGCCGCGGCCTGGTCCGCACGGTCTCGCTGATCCCGTACGGGATCGTGACCGTGGTGGCGGCGTTCTCCTGGTTCTACGCGTGGAACTCCGACACCGGCTACCTGGCCGACCTGTTCGGGGCCGAGGCGCCGCTGACCAAGCAGATCCCGTCGCTGCTGATCATCATCCTCGCCGAGGTGTGGAAGACCACGCCGTTCATGGCGCTGCTGCTGATGGCCGGCCTGGCACTGGTGCCCGACGACCTGCTCAAGGCGGCATCGATGGACGGCGCCACGGCGTGGCAGCGGTTCACCAAGGTGATGCTCCCGGTGATGAAGCCGGCGATCCTGGTGGCGCTGCTGTTCCGCACGCTCGACGCGTTCCGCATCTTCGACAACATCTTCGTGCTCACCAAGGGCGCCAACGACACGTCGTCGGTGTCCATGCAGACCTACAACAACCTGATCAAGGGTCTGAACCTCGGGATCGGCTCCACGATGTCGGTGCTGATCTTCATCGCGGTGGCGATCATCGCGTTCATCTTCATCAAGCTGTTCGGTGCCGCGGCGCCCGGCAATGACCCAGGAGGTAGGCGCTGATGGCCGTCATCGGTGGCAGTACCACCGGCCGCAAGGCGCGGTGGACCTTTGTGGACATCGTGGTCGTCGTGTACGCGCTGATCCCGGTGTTGTGGACGCTGTCGCTGTCGTTCAAGACGGCGGAGGCCCAGACCGACAAGAAGTTCTTCCCCAGCGAGTGGACGTTCCAGAACTACCGGGACATCTTCACCACCAACGAGTTCATCCGCGCGTTGATCAACTCGATCGGCATCGCGATCATCTCGACGCTGATCGCGGTGGTGCTCGGCACGATGGCCGCCTACGCCATCGCGCGGCTGGACTTCCCGGGGAAGCAGGCTCTGGTCGGGGTGTCGCTGCTGATCGCGATGTTCCCGCAGGTCTCGCTCGTGTCGCCGCTGTTCGAGATGGAGCGCAACATCGGGCTGTTCGACACGTGGGGCGGCCTGATCCTGCCGTACATCACGTTCGCGCTGCCGCTCGCGATCTACACGCTGTCGGCGTTCTTCCGGGAGATCCCGTGGGAGCTGGAGAAGGCGGCGAAGATGGACGGCGCCACGCCGGCGCAGGCGTTCCGCCGGGTGATCGCGCCGCTGGCCGCGCCGGGCGTGTTCACCACCGGGATCCTGGTGTTCATCTTCTGCTGGAACGACTTCCTCTTCGCCATCTCGCTGACCTCGACCGAGCGATCGAGGACGGTGCCGGCGGCGCTGTCGTTCTTCACCGGTGCCTCGCAGTTCGAGGCGCCGACCGGGACGATCTCCGCGGCCGCCGTGGTGATCACCATCCCGATCATCGTGTTCGTGTTGTTCTTCCAGCGTCGCATCGTGGCGGGGCTGACGTCTGGCGCCGTGAAGGGCTGAGGTAAATGGCAGAGATCGTCCTTGACAAGCTGACCAAGCGGTACCCGGACGGTGCCCTTGCGGTGTCCGAAGTGGACATGAAGATCACCGACGGCGAGTTCGTCATCCTGGTCGGCCCGTCCGGCTGCGGCAAGTCGACGATGCTGAACATGATCGCCGGCCTGGAGGACATCACCTCCGGCGAGCTGCGCATCGACGGCCAGCGGGTGAACGAGAAGGCGCCGAAGGACCGCGACATCGCGATGGTGTTCCAGTCCTACGCGCTGTACCCGCACATGACCGTGCGGGAGAACATGGCGTTCCCGCTGCGCCTGGCCAAGGTGGACGACGCCACGGTGCGGCAGAAGGTGGACGAGGCGGCGAAGATCCTCGACCTGAGCCAGCACCTGGAGCGTCGGCCGGCCAACCTGTCCGGTGGCCAGCGCCAGCGGGTCGCCATGGGCCGGGCCATCGTTCGCAGCCCCAAGGCGTTCCTGATGGACGAACCACTGTCCAACTTGGACGCCAAGCTGCGGGTGCAGATGCGCACGTCGGTGTCGAAGCTGCAGAAGCAGCTGGCCACGACGACCGTGTACGTCACGCACGACCAGACCGAGGCGATGACGCTCGGCGACCGGGTCGTGGTGCTGCGCGGCGGCGTGGTGCAGCAGATCGGCTCCCCGCAGTTCCTCTACGACAACCCGGCGAACCTGTTCGTGGCCGGGTTCATCGGCTCACCGGCGATGAACTTCCTGCCCGGCACGCTGGAGAACGGCGAGCTGTCCACCGGTCTCGGCACCGTCACGCTGTCCGACCGCGTGCGGCGGCTGGCCGAGGCGGCCAAGGCGCCCCGTGAGGTGATCGCCGGCGTGCGGCCGGAGCACTTCGAGGACGCCAGGCTGCTGGACGCCGTGGCGAAGGAGTCCGGCAGCACGTTCACCGCGACGGTCGACGTGCTGGAGTCGATGGGCTCGGACAAGTACGTGTACTTCACCATCGAGGGCGAGGCCGCGACGTCCGCCGAGCTCGAGGAGCTGGCGCGGGATGCCGGTTCGGCCGACATGTCGTCCAGCGGCCAGCAGCTGGTGACCCGGTTGTCCGCGACGTCCGCCGCGAAGGAGGGCGAGAAGGTCGACGTCTGGTTCGACGCCGACAAGGTCCAGCTGTTCGACCCGTCGTCGGGGAAGAACCTGACCTACTCAGAGTAGGTCGGCGAGGCCGTAGCGGGCGTAGCTGCCCGGGGTCGGCCGGCTGCAGGGACGTGCGGACCCTGCAGCCGGTCGGCCGGGTGGACCGGAAGGCCATGCACGCGCGGGTCGCCGGCATCAGGCCGCGCGGCTACACGCCGATCGGCCGCTCGCTGCGGCAGGCCGCCGCGGCGCTGCCGGCGTCCGGTCCGCGGGCGATCGTGCTCGTGTCGGACGGGATCGACACGTGTTCGCCGCCCGCGCCCTGTGACGTGGCGCGCTCGCTCGCCGGCGCGGGGGTGGAGCTCGCGGTGCACACGGTCGGCTTCCAGGTCGACCCGGCGGCACGCAAGGAGCTGGAGTGCATCGCGTCGGCGACGGGCGGGGAGTACCACGACGCGCCGGACGCGAAGACGCTGGAGGACCTGCTGCCGGAGATCGCCGACCGGGCACTGCGAAACTACTCGGTGACCGGGCGGACGGTGAGCGGCGCGCCGTCGCCGGAGCAGGCGGAGTACCTGGTGCCGGGCCAGTACGGCGATGTCGTGCGGCGCCGGGAGCCGCACTACTACGAGGTGTCCGTGCCGGACGGGGCGACCGGGCATTTCAGCGTGGTGCACACCGTCGAGCTCGGTGCCGAGCGGGTGGACTCGGCTGTCGACCTGCGCGTCGTCGACGCGGCGAAAAGGACGTGCGTGAAGGGCCGGGGATTCCGCGAGTTCGGTTATGACGGACCGGAAACCGCGTCGGTGTCGTGGACCGCGGACGCCGATTCCCGGTGCGATCCGGGTGGGCCGCACTTTCTGGAGGTGACCTGGGACAACAGCAACGCCGTGGACAGCGACGAGATCGAGATCCTGGTGGGCGTGGAGCCGCGCGCGCTGGACGGGCAGGGGGCGTCCGGCACGGAGCCGGTGGAGTTCACCGAGCCGGGCACCGGGCAGGACATCGTGTGGGGCGGCGGCTCGTTCAACGACGCGGCCGCGCTGCCCGGGACCGGCCGCTACCTGGACCGGGTGCGCTACAGCGAGTACAGCGTCTACAAGGTGTGGCTCGACTGGGGGCAGGCGCTGTCCTACCGGGTGACCTTCCTCGACGGCCCGGACGAGGGGCGGGCGACGGCGGTGACCGAGCTGCGCGGTCCGGCCCGGACGAGCCTGCGGGACCGGTGGTGGAGGTCCGCGGACTACTCGGGGCGGGCCGTGACGCTGGGACCCGTTGGCACGCCGGAGGTTTCCTACGCCAACCGGTCCGGCGAGTACGCGCCGGCGTCGGCCGCCGGATGGTACTACGTCGTGGTGAAGCTCAGTCCCGTGTGGACCGACGGGAGCGCGGTGCCGGACGTGCAGCCGACGTTCGAGATCGCGCTGACGGTGAGCGGATCGGCCGGCGCCGGACCCCGGTACGCCGCGGTGGACATCCCGTCGAGCGCGCCGCCCGCCCCCACGACGCGGTCGACGTGGACACCCGCGCCGGCTTCGGCTCCGGTGGTGCGATCCGTCGCCGGGTTCTCGTGGTGGTTGCTCGGCGCGGTGGGTGCGGTCGTGCTGTTCGCGGTGGTGATTCTCCTGGTGCTGCGGCGCCGGAATGGCGCGCGTCGGTAGCTAACCGGCATTGTTTGTTTTCAGTTTGCGTTTTCCGGAATGCGGGGATGGTAACGGCAACTGGGAATTTCACGATGTGGAGTTCATCTTTCAACTACGTCGGAATCCTGGATTGCGAGGAAGCATGCCGGAAGGGGTTGGTCCGGTGTTCTGGTTCGTTCGACGCCCGGCGTTGGCGGTGATCGCCGCGGCGATTCCGGCGCTGGCCGGTTGCGGCGTACCGCAGGAGGCCGTGCCGGTGGCGATGAGCACCACGACCGTCGCCGCCTCGATCCCGCAGCCACCCCCGCCGCCCAGGCCGCGACCGGCCCGCAGGCCCAAGCCGGGCCCCCTGCCGATGGCGATGCCGGTGGCGGCTCCGCTGCCGCCCCCGCTGCCGACCCCGCTGCCGGGCGAGGGGTGCGTCGGGCCCCACGAGGGCGCCCGCGTCGCGCCGCCGGTGCTCGCGGTCCCGCCGTCGTTGCCGCGCCGGCCGACACTGCCGGACCGGCCGGCATCGTCGGGCCGGCCGGTGTTGCCGGGTCCGTCGGCGTTGTCGAACCGCCCGGTGTTGCCGGGCCGATCGGCGTTGCCGGGCCGGTCGGCGTTGCCGGAACGGTCGATGCTGTCGGGGCCGGGGCGTGGCGGCGTGCCGTTCGGGCGTGCCTCCCTCCCTCCGCCGGACCGGCCCGGTCCGGGCGCCAAGGACCACGACGGCCTCGGCTGCGGGAGCTGATCCGTCTCGCCTGCCGCGGCCGGCTTCGAGCGTGGAGCGGGGCCGGTCGCGGCGAATGTCAGTGCCGGGAGGACGTGCGGAACAGCCGGCGCTCGGCCGCGTGCGGTGCCGCCCGGGACGCCGCCTCGGGGTGGTGCCGGGCCAGGAGCACGACGCCGAACATCGCGACCAGCGCACCGGCCACCATGCCCAGGCCGGTGGCGCCGCCCGCGTCGGCGGTCTCGTCCAGCAGCCCTATCGCGAGCGCGGTGGCGACCATCGGGCTCAGCACCGTCTGGCAGCCGACCACGATGTCCGGCGGTCCGCTCGCGTAGGCGAGCTGGATGTACCAGGACCCGATCGCGAACGAGGCCACCAGTGCCGTCGCCGACAGCGGCGACACACCCGCGAAACCCTCGGTCTGGAACGTGTACGTCACGTCCCGGACCAGCACGGACACCAGCCCGTACGCCGCGCCGGCGCCGGTCGCGAGCATCACGCAGCGCACGATGCCCTGGCGCAGCGCGCCGACCGCCCCGAACAGCAGCACCGCGCCCGCGATGATCTGGCAGGCCATCAGCACCGCGGCGGAGGGGAACTCCACCGCGTTCGCGTGCCCGGACGCGAGCGTGACGAACACCGCGACACCGAGCGTGCTCGCGACCACCGCGACGGTCGCGGCCGTGTCGAGAGGCTCGCCGGACGTGCGGGCGTTGAGGATCGCGACCGCCGGCAGCGCGAGCACCACGATCGGCGCGACGATCGTCACCGGCGCGAGCGCCAGCGCCAGGATCTGCAGCACCGCGCACGCGGTGAGCACCGCGACGCCGAGCAGCCACGTGCGGTTGTGCACCAGCCGGCCCAGGGTGCGCAGGCGCAGACCCGATTCCTGGGTCTCGGTGCGAACCCCCCGATGCTGAAGTTGCGCACCGATCGCGCTGCACAACGCGCCGAGTACGGCGAACGTGATCGCAAGCGCAGTCATCCGGTGGCCTCGACTCTCGCTGGGTGACGGCGCTCACGGGCGGAGCTGACCACGACCCGCAGCAGACGCACCGCGAGTGCCATCAACATCAGCATCTCAAGACCGAACAACGCGCGCTGCACGAGTCCGGAGATGCCTCGTGCGTCCAGCACACCAGGAATCGCGAGGCTGGGGAAGATGTCCGGCAGCCGGGTGGCGAGATAGGCCGCCGCCAGGCCCACCGCGACCCTGGCCATCCGCCGCACCACGCGGGCGGTGCGCGCCCACCTGTCGTCCGTGGCCAGCCGTTTCGCCAGGCTCACCCCCGCGAGCGGCAGACTCACGAACAGTGACGCCCCGGCGACCTGATGGATCAGTCCGGACGTGCTCACGATCGACTTGCTGTTGTCGGTCGGGAAGATCGCGCACAGCGTCAGGCTGGTGCACCAGACGGCGAACAGCGTCGTCGCCGCGCCGCCGAACCGGATTCCGGCAACCCACATGCCGGTGAGCATCAGCACCGTGCCGAGTGCGAGCACCGTGACCGAGGTCGCGAACTCCTGCCGGCCGTCGCCGTAGAAGACGTAGTAGCTCACCGCACGGGAGAACGGGTCGACCTCGTGGGCGAAGTGGATGTTGAGATAGGTCATCGTGACCAGCGACCGGATCATCGCGACGATGGACAGCAACGACAGGCACGCGGACAGGAACAGGAACCCGCCCAGCCACCTCCCCCGTCTGGTCAGTCGCTCGGCAGTTCCCCGTGATCTGGACGAAACATCCATCACACTCCCCAGCAGCCTCAGAGTCCTGTGGTGATCAACGCATGAAGCCCTCCTACAGATTCCCCTATGTGAACTGAGAGACACCTCAGCTCAAGCTGGCGGCCCCGTCCCGACGGAACGGCGGTTCCGGTGTGTGTGGTCAGTCCTCCCAGATCTGCACCCCGCGAACCACGTACGGAGCCTGCGGGACGAACGTGCCGCCCCCCGGATATGTGGCGAACTCGCCCTCGGTGCTGCAGTCGCGGCCCTGGTAGACGGTGATCTGGCGCCGCGAGCGGTTGGCGAACGAGCGCCCGTCCACACCCTCCGCGAGCGGCACGCACTCGCCGGGTGCGGCGTCGTCGAGCGAGACGCGGACGATCGCGCCCCCGTAGTCCTCGTCGGGCCAGACACAGAACTCGCCCCGCTCGCACAGCGCCGTCTCGGTGGTGGCGCCGGCGGCCCCCGTCCCGGTCACCAGCGCGGCGCCCGCCGCCGCGACGAGGGTGATCGCTCGCCGGATGGTGCTGTTCATGTCGTGTTCCCTTCTCGATGGTTCGTCCCGGCCGGGATGGCCGCGACGAGATCGAGAGTGGCCCGCGGGGAGCGAATGGCAAAACGACTGTCCACAGGGGGCGAGTTGTCCACAGACGGCGGCCCGCGTGATGTGCTCGTGACCCGTGAGGTGTAAGGGACGGCGGGTACGTCGCCGTCGCGGACTCACGACCTGGCCGCGCCCCGGCGGTTGTCCCGGACGGTCTCGATGACGTCGTCGTCCCAGCGGTGGGTGCGCATCAGCTTGTACCGCTCGCACGCGACCCACATGTATGCCTTCGCCTCGGTCTGCGTCTCGATCAGGCCGGCCTGGCGCAGCATCCGGACCACCGGCACGAACTCCTCGTCGTGCCAGCGGCGGGCGATCTCCGTGCGGTCGAGGAACCGGCCCTCGTCCTGCATGAGCCGGAAGCCCCACGCCTCGATCGCCTCGGCGAGCTCCGCGTACTCCCACGGATCGCTCAGCGTGATGGCCGCGCGGGCCTCGCGGGCCAGCGGCACCCGTTCGAGGAACAGCCGCCGGTAGTCCTTCATCAGCAGGTCCCCGCGATACCGCACACCTTCCGGCGAGAGCCGCGTGGTCACCTGGGTGACGTACGCGTCGATCGTCTTCAGGCCGAGTGCGTGCGCGACCGACACCCGGTGGTGGCCGTCCACCACGAAATGCATGTCACCCACTCGGTAGACCTCGATCGGCGGAACCGACTCGCCGCGCCGCTGCGCCAGCGCCAGCCGCTGCCAGCGTTCCCGCACCTGCCCGCTCGTGGGGCGGAACCGGCGGTCGAACTCCCTGGTCCGGTCCACGCTGCCGACGATCGAGTCCAGCTGGATCACCTGCAGGCCCAGGCGCCGCTCGCCGGTGCGCCCGAGCGCGGCGACCACCTCGTCGAACGGCAGCATGACGTTCACGTCGTCGGGCGACCGGCGCAGCCACTGGGCGAGCCTGGACATGACCTGGCGCCGGCGCATCCGGAGGAAGTCGTTCTCGGCGTCCGCCACCGGGAACCCGGTGTCACGATTCATCTGTACCCCCCACCTCAGGTAGGTCCAGGATGCGATAACCGACGGTGTTGAGGACACGGGTTTTTCCGAGCTCCCGGTCCGGGACCGGCTGACCGTGCGGATGGATGTGTCCGTGGAGCAACAGTCGCGGTCGCATTCGCTCGACCGCGGTGTGCAGACAGGCGAACCCCCGATGCGGCGGGTCATCGCGGTCGCCGCAGCCCTTGGGGGGCGAGTGGGTGAGCAGCACGTCCACCCGGCGCCCGTCCCGGCGCCGGCGGCGGGCCGCGATCCGGGACACCTTCGCCGCCCGGCGGGCCTGCTGGCGCTCGGTCCACTGGTTGGGCCCGTTGTTGTACCGGATGGACCCGCCGAGGCCGGCGATCCGCAGCCCGGCGACGTCCACCACCCGACCGTCCGCGTTGACCCCGCCGGTCGGCCCGGGCCACTCCACCGGCAGCCCGTCGCGTATCCACAGCCCGCGCCGCTCGTGGCCGGACAGCTCGGCGTCGTGGTTTCCCGGTACGAACACGCACGGCTTGTTCAGCTCGTTGGCCAGGTACTCGAGGTAGTCGAACGGCAGGTCACCGGCGCCGAGCACCAGGTCGACGTCCCCGGCCCGCTCGTGGACCCACTCGGTCCACAGCGGTTCCACGATCTCGTCGGAGACGGTCAGTACTTTCGGCACGCTACCGAGCGTACGGAAGTAGGCGTCCAGTCAGGCTAGTGCCGTCACTGCGTGCAACCCATTACCCTCGGACACGAATGTCGGGGATATGTGCAGGGAGCTGACACGAATGGTGGACCAGCCGAGCAATGGGTCCGGGGCGACCACCGATGCCAGCGACTACTACGTCAGCGGCGGAGTGAACTGGTCCGGCTTCACCCTGCCGCAACTCGTCGCCATGGTCGCCGAACAGGCCAGCGTGCCGCAGCTGGAACGCCTCGCACTGGACTGGCGGACCACCGGGGACGGCGTGGTCGACGCCGCCGACTACCTGGCCGACGCGCTGGACGACCTGATGAACTACTGGTCCGGCACGTCCGCCGAGAAGGCCCGGCACACGGTCGCGCTGAACGCGCAGTGGGTCTCGAACCTGGGCACCACGGCGCGTGAGATGGGTGGCCCCATCGAGGAGGCCGCGGGCGCGCTCAAGGCCGCCCAGGAGGCCATGCCCACGCTGCCCTCGACCGCGCCGGTCGGCCAGCCCGGCTCCGCCCCGATCGCGGCCGACCGGGCCGCCGCGCTGACCGGCAGCCCGCTGGGCGCTGCGGTCGGCGCCACCGCCGCGGGTTCGGAGAGCGCGTTCGCCGCGCAGGCCGCCCAGACCGAGGCCAAGCGCGTCGCGGTGGAGACCATGCAGCGGTTCGAGGCCGCCGCGGTCGGCATCGACCGGGCCACCCCGCGGTTCCTCGGCCAGAACGACCAGCTGGTCTCGCACGACGACGACCTGGTGCTGGACCCGGGCAGCGGCGTCTGGGTCAGCCAGATCTCCACGACCACCGGCGTCGACATGCGCTGGAAGCTGCTCACCAACCTGCCGATCGACGCCACCACCGCGCAGCGTGCGGCCGGCGGGCTCGACGGCAGCGGCATGGGCCTGTTGACCGGGAGCTTCGCCGGTGTCGGTGGCATCGGCGGCAGCGGCGGCGGGTCGATGAGCCTGGGACCGATCGCCGGCGGCGCGCCGTCCCTGGACGGGCTGGGCGCCGACAGCGCCGACCGGCTGGGCGGGGCGGTGCCCACCCGCGGCGGCGCGCTGCCGACCTCGCCGTCGGGTGCGGTCATCGGCGGGAGCTCACCGCACGGCGCCGGCGGACCGATGGGTGCGGCGCCGATGGGGGCCGGCCTCGGGATGGGCGCGGGTGGCGCGCAGGCACACCGCAGACGCGTGCCGTTCGACGGCGACGACCCGTTCGACACGGGTCAGAAGGCTTCGCCGCCGGTCATCGGCCTCTGAGGAAACCGCACGCGCCACAAGGGGATCCAGCGCCATGGAAGCAGACAAGATCTTCGCGGCGGATACCGCGTCGCAGGCGGTCGCGGCCGACCCGGCGCACCCCGCTGCGGTGGACCGCAGCGGGGTGCTGACCGGTGACCTCGCCGGCGCGCCGGCGCCGCCGCCCACGATGCCGGACTCGGTGCCGACCCCGCCGCCGGTCATGCCCGACCAGTCCGCCACGCTCGCCGCGCCGGCCGACCAGCCGAGCGACGGCTGGGCGATCGACCCGGAGCGGCTGCGCGCGTTCGGCGACGCGGTGGTCCGCGCACGGTCCTATGTGGACGCCGTGCAGATGAGGGTGGACCGGATGCAGGGCGCGGAGCTGACCCCGCAGCTCGGCATCAGCCCGGTGGGCAGGCAGCTGGCGAAGAAGTTCGACGACCGTCTCAACTCGACACACGGCCTGCGGGCGATGCTCGAGGAGGCCATGAAGCGGATGCAGAAGTTCGTGGCCAGCGCGGAGGCGGCGGCGCGGACGTACGAGGAGATGGACGAGTCGCAGCGGCAGACCTTCGACGGTGTCCTGCCGGACTCGGGCGGCATCCTCACCGACGTCATCCAGGACATCATGACCGATGACGACACCGACTCGAAGTACGACCACCACTACGGGGACGACCACGGCCACCACGACCACGAGCACGACCACCACGACCACGGGGCCGGGGACGGGCCGGATGACGGCGGCGCGGGATCCGGTCACGGCGGTTCCGACCACGGTGGCGGTTCCGGGCACGGTGGCCCGGGTGATGGTTCGGGTTCCGGTGGCCCCGGGCCGGACGGAGGATCGGGTCACGACGGTGGCGGCCCGGGATCGGGCGATGGGTCCGGTTCGGGACCCGGCGGGCACGGTGGCGGGCCGGGTGGCGGTCTCGGCGACCCGGGGGCCGACCAGGGCGGGGCCGGCCAGGGCGGTTCGGGCGCCGATCACGGTGGCTCCACCGCGGATCACGGCAGCGCGGACCAGGGCGGCCCGGATGCCGGCCACGGCGGGACCGGCGCGGATCACGCAGACACCGGGCCGGACGGCGCAACCGATTCGGGCCACGGCGATGTCGGGTTCGGCGGGGCCGGCGAGGGCGGGGCCGACCAGTGGCCCGGCACCGACCCGGACGGCAGCGATCAGGACGCGGCCGGCGGTGCGGACCGCCCGCCGGTGGCGGCCGGCGAAGGCCACCGGGGCTAGATGACCATCAGTGCGAGATCCGCGGTCCCGGTCGGTGTCGCGGAGGTCGACCTGTTGTGCGCCGCCGCGAACTCGGCGCCGCCCTTTCCCCTGCGGATCCGCACCGCCGGCACCACCATCCGCGAGCGCCGTACCGTCCTGCGCCTGGCGAGCGAGCAGCTTGCCGCCCGCGGGCTCGCCGACGAGCGGGGCCCGCTCGGCGTCGCGGAGGCGTTCGCCTACCTGCTGCAGGACTGCACGCTCGCCCTGGACATGGTCCTGTCCGTGGGCACCGACGTGCTCGGCGCCGTCCTGCTCGCCAGGCAGGACATCGCCGTCCTCACCACCCAGCAGCTCTCCGCGGACGAACCGCTCCAGATGGCCGAGCTCCGCCTCGACGACGCCGTCGACGAGCTGCTCGGGTTCGTCCCGCCCCACGACGCCGCGATGACCTCGCCGTTCAGCCTGCCCACCGGCGCGCTGGACCGGGTGTACCGAACCCTGCTGACCGGCCCGCGGCTCGAACCCGAGGAGTGGGCCGAACTGCTGGCCCGCAACGGCGTCGACGACCGCACCGCGCGCCGGCTGGTCAGCTACCTGCAACCGGTCCTCGGCAACGGCCAGGTCGGCCTGGCGACCCGCGCCGGCTACGCGATGGAGTGGCGCCGCGTCGGCGCGGAGCTGCGCTGGCTGGACACCGAGCGTGGCCGGTTCCAGCTGGTGGCCGCGCGGGGTGGCGAGTGGATGAGCGTGAACCCCATGCATGCCAACGACCTGTCCAACGGCGTGCGCCGGATGGCCGGTGAGCTGCGAAGCTGATCCGTTTGCCGGCGGAAAGTCGCTCACAATTCAGACTCTTGGCCCTCCCCTGTGATCACCCGATCCGCTACCGTGACCACCGGAATCGATGTTGTGGGGAGCAGGGGCCGTGGGTGCTTTCGAGCAGGTCGTCCAGCAAGCGATGGATGCCAGGAACCGGGCCGTGCAGGCCGCGCAACACGCCGTCGAGGACCGCCGGCGCCGCCGCGAGGAGAACGACCGCTACGTCACCGGCGGGGTCAACTGGAACGGCTACGGCCTCGAGACGCTCATCAAGATGGTCGCCGAGCGGGCCAGTCCCGGACAGCTCGACGCGCTCGCGGGCGAGTGGAGTAGGCACGGCCAGTCCGTGGTCCGCGCGTCCGAGGACCTGAACCGCTCGCTGTCCACGCTCATGCGGTACTGGTCCGGTTCCGCGGCCGACGAGGCGCTGCAGAAGGTGACCACCAACGCCGCGTGGATCTCCGAGCTCGGCGGCACCGCACAGCAGATGTCCGCGCCGATCCAGGATGCCGGCGGCGCGCTGCGCTCGGCGCAGGACACCATGCCGGGCAAGCCGCACGACAACTGGCTCGCCTCCGCGGGCGGCGGCGCGGCGGCCGGGTTCGTGGTCGCCGGGCCGATCGGCGCCGCGTTCGGCGCGGCGCTCGGCGGCCTCGCGAGCGCGTTCGGCTTCGGCAACAAGAAGAAGAAGCTCAAGCGCAAGGCCGTGCAGACGATGCAGCGTTACGAGGGCGCGCTGCTCGGCGTCGACCAGACCACGCCGCAGTTCGGCCTGCCCTCCGACGGCGTCGACCCCGGCACCGGCCCGGTCGGCAACCCCGACCCGGGTATCGGCACGCCCGGCGGCTCGGCGCCTCCGCCCGGCTCGAACGGTCCCGGCCCGCGGCCCGGTCTGCCGCTGCCCGGCCCGGTCGGCGGCGTGGACGACACCACCGACCCGGCGTTCGCCGGCAGCCCGGAGGGGCGCTGGCAGTCGATCACCGGTCTCGGCCCGAACGCGAGCGGTGGCAGCCTCCCGCCCGGCCTCGGGGCCGGCGGCGGGAACGGTCCGGTCGGCAACGTGCCCGGCCTGGTCGGTGGCGGCCGCTTCCCCGGTGGCCCCAGCCTGCTCGGCGGCGGGCGCGGCGGCACCGGCGCGACCCGCGGCGGGGTGGGGCGCGGTGGCATGCTCGGCGCGGGCCGCGGTGGCGGCCGGGGCGTCGGCGTCGGGCGAGGTGGCAGCGCGTACGGCCGGGCCGCCGGCGCGGCCGCGGGGCGCGGCGCCGGTGCGGGCGGCGGGTACGGCGCGGGTGGGCGAGGCGACAAGGAGTACCGCGGCCGCGGCCGGTTCAGCCGGACCGGCACGACCACCGGCCGCGGTGGCTACGGCGCGGGTGCGCCGGGCAGCCGCCGCGACGAGGAGGAGGACGGCGAGCACCGCAGGCGCGTGCCGCTCGAGGACGATCCGTTCGCGACCGACATGAAGGCGGCACCGCCCGTCATCGGGCTGTAGAGGAGAGGCCAGATGTACGTTGACGCGTCCGGCGGCTGGCAGGTCGAGCCCGAGCAGGTGCGCGAGTTCGCCGCCGCCGTCGAGCAGGTTCGCCGCGACCTGGAGAAGATCGCCACTGAGGTCGCAGATCTGTCCACTCCGGACTATGCGCCGATGCTCGGCACCAGCCCGGTCGGGCAGGAGCTCGCGGAGAAGTTCACCGACCGGATGGGCGGCGAGCGCGGGCTGCACGGCCAGCTGACCACGGCGCTGTCGCGCATGGAGGAGTTCATCTCCAGCGCGGAGCGCAGCGCCGCCGAGTACCTGCAGGTCGACGGGGACAACTCCACGAAGTTCAAGTTCGCCTAGTCATGGAGCTGCGGGGCGGTCCCGGCGAGCGGCTGCTGCCGGTCGAGGTCGACCTGCTGTGCACGTTCGCGGAGGTCGAACCGCCGTTCCCGCTGGAGGTCCCGGCATCCGGGCTGACCGGCGTCGAGCAGCGGATGCTGTTCCGTGACGCGCGCGAGCAGCTGACCGACCGCGGGCTCGCCGACGAGAACGGCCCACTCGGGGTCGCCGAGGACTTCGTGTTCCTGCTGCGCTCGGCGACCGGAGTGCTGGACCTGGTGCTGGCGACCGAAAAGCTCGACGTGGCCGTGGCGCTGATGACCCACCGGGACGAGTCGCTGCTGGTGACCCAGGAACTGTCCGATCCGGACGGTGTGATCCGGATGAAGGCGGTGACCCTGGACGACGCCGTCAACGACGTGATGGCGTTGATCCCGCGCGTGGAGCCGCCGCGCATCGCGCCGTTCAGCCTGCCGCGCCGGGCGATCGAGGACGCGTTCACCGCGATGATGTCGCGTGCCCCGGACGGCGGCGAGCCGGGGCCGCTGACGGCGACGGAGGTCGAGGATCTCCTCGGCTCGCACGGCATCGACGACCGGGTCACCCGGCGGATGGTGTCCTACCTGCAGCCGGTGCTCGGCAACGGGCAGGCCGGCGTGGCACGCCGCGACGACAGCGAGGACCAGTGGCAGCGGGTCGGTGAGGAGCTGCGCTGGCTCGACACCGAGCACGGCCGTTACCGCCTGGCCGGCGACGACGCCTGGATGAGCGTGAACCCCCTGCCCCGCGAGGAGATGCGCGACGCGGTGCGCCGGCTCGCCGGACGTACCCGCAGCCGCCGGGACTGACCGACGCCAGGCTCCGGACGTCGTGACCGGCACTCGAGTGGCCTCGTGCGACACCGCCGAGCATCGACGCTCGCGCGCACGGTCGCAGCCCCCACCCTCTCCGGGGGCACCCCGTGCTGCCAGTCTATCGGGCTGGGCCGACGGAAAGCGTGATGTGTGGCCGGGCTGTGGACAGCTGGTCGTGTTGTGGACAGGGTCAGGCGCGTGGTCGCGGGTGCGCCGGGTCCTCGTCGCGGCGGTTGCGGCGCACCGTGTGGACGATGAACAGGGTCAGCAGCAGCACGCCGAGCCCGCCGCCGGAGCCGATCATCGCCACCTGGACCGGGGACCAGTCGCGCGGCTGCGCCGGGGGCATCTCGAACGGCACGTCGAGCGCCTCGTCGCGGGGGATGCCGTCCTCGGCGGGGATCATCGTGGTCAGCGCGCCGATCGGGTTGATCATCCCGTAGCCGACCCGGTTGTTGTGCCCGCCGGCCGCCGCCGGGTGCGACGCGGTCTGCTTGATCCGGTTCATCACCTGCTCGGCGTCCAGCTTCGGGAAGCGCTCGCGGACCAGGGCGACGACTCCCGCCACGTAGGGCGCGGCGAAGCTCGTGCCCTGGATAGGGGACGCCTGGCCCTGGCTGTTCACCGTCTGGTTGGCGAGCCCGGCCGGGTTCGCCGGGTCCAGCGAGATGATCTCGGTGCCCGGCGCGGCCACGCTGACCCACGGGCCCTGGATGGAGAAGTCGGCCGGGTCTCCGTTGCTGTTCATCGCGGCCACCGACAGCACGTAGTCGGAGAACCAGGGCGGCGTCACGATGTAGGTCGGGTGCTTGGGGTCCGCGCTGTTCTGCTCCGAACAGTTGTTCTCGCCCCGGTTGCCGGCCGACGCCACCGCGACGACGTCCTTCACCTCGACCGCGTAGCGCAGCGCGGCCTGCACCTGCCGCTCCGCGTCGGTGATGCCGCCGGCCGACACCGGACGGCAGCTGTCCACGGACATGTTGATCACCGTAGCGCCGCTGTCCGCCGCCCGCCGGATGGCCTTCGCGAGCGTGCCCAGGTTGCCGGCCGAGTCGACGCTGTTCGCCCGGTCGTTCGGGTCGTCGAACTTGTAGTTCGCGCTGGACTGGCGGATGCTCAGGATCCGCGCGTCCGGAGCGACGCCGCGGAAGCCGATGTCGTCGCGCCGGGGGTTCGCCGCGATGATGCCGGCCACCTCGGTGCCGTGCCCGTCGCAGTCCCGCAGGCCGTTGTCCTTGGCCACCACGTAGTCGCCGCCGCCCTCGAGGCGCTTGCCGAGGTAGTCGTGCGGCGACACCCCGGTGTCGATCACCGCGACCTTCTGCCGCTTGCCGGTCGCGAACTTGCTCAGCTCGTCGAAGCGGAGCGTGTCCTGGCCCCACGGTTTGGTCTGCAACTCGATCGCCTGCCCGCTGGAGGCCACGCACTGCGTCTTCTGCGTGTACTTGTGGTCGGGCCTGCCGTCGTCGGTCGGCACCGGGAAGTCCGGCGGCAGCGGCGGCGGTTCCGCGAAGCTCTCGTCCTGCCGGCCGGACGGCGGTTCGGAGGTCGGCTGGGCCGCGGCCACCGCCGGCATCGTCGCGATCGCGAGCGCGGCGGCGAGCGCGGCGCCCACCCGCCGGGTTCGGGTAACTGCCATGGCTGGCGAATCCTTCGCGGGCGTCATGCGGAACCTCTGTGGTCCCGCCGCTGGCGGCGGACGGTGTGGACGACGAACAACGTCAGCAACAGCAGGCCGAGCCCACCGCCCGTCCCGATCACGGCCACCCGCGCCGGGCCCCAGTCGCGCGGCTGCGCCGGGGGCATCCGGAACGGCGTGTCGACCGCCTCGTCGCCGGGGATGCCGTGCTCGGCCGGGATCATCGCGGTGAGCGCGCCGATCGGGTTGATCATGCCGTAGCCGACCCGGCTGTCGTGCCCGCCGGCGGCCGCCGGGTGCGACGCGGTGATCTTGATCCGCTTCATCACCTGCTCGGCCCTCAGGTCCGGGAACCGCTCGCGGACCAGCGCGGCGAGCCCGGCAACGTACGGCGCGGCGAAGCTCGTGCCCTGGATCCGGCTCGCGTCGCCGTTCTCCGAGACGGTCTCGTTGGCGAGCTGGGTGGAGGTGTCCGGAGCGAGCGAGATGATGTCGGTGCCGGGCGCGGCGACGCTCACCCACGGGCCGAGCATCGAGAACGGGGCGACGGCCCCGTCGCGACCGACGGCCGCGACCGAGAGCACGTAGTCGGAGAACCACGGCGGGCTGACGATATAGCGCGGGTGCCGCGTGTCCGTGGTGTTCTGCCCGGGGCACCCGTCCTTGCCGAGGTTCCCGGCCGCGGCGACCAGCACGACGTTCTCGTCCTCGACCGCGTACCGCAGCGCGCGTTGCAGGTCGCGCTCGGCCGGGGACAGCGGACCGCCCGGCGGGTGCTTGCTGGCCAGGCGGCAGGTGTCGACGGACATGTTGATCACGCTGGCACCCCGCTTCGCGGCCCTGACCACCGCCTTCGCCAGGGTGACGACGCTGCCGGCCCCATCCGTGGCGCGCGGGTCGTTCCGGTCGGCCGGCTTGAACTCGAAGTGGCCGCTGGACTGCCGGATGCTCAGGATCCGCGCGTCGGGGGCGATGCCGCGGAAGCCGATGTCGTCGCGCTCGGGGTTCGCCGCGATGATGCCGGCCACCTCGGTGCCGTGCCCGTCGCAGTCGTCCAGCCCGTCGCCGCCGTTCTGGACGTAGTCGCCCGCACCCTCCAGCCGCGTTCCGAGATAGGCGTGCGGTGACACCCCGGTGTCGATCACCGCGACCGTCTGCCCCCGGCCGCTGGCGAACTGGGGCAGGTCGCGGAAGCGCAGCACGTCCTGGCCCCAAGGGATGGTCTGCAGCTCGAAACCCGACGACGTCGCCCGCACGCAGGGCTCGTCGGCCTTCGGCGTGTAGGGCAGGTCGGGCCGGCCGTCGTCGGCCGGCACCGAACGGTCCCCGTCCAGCGGCGGCGGGGCGGCGCCGCTGTCCGTGTCCTCCGGCGTGCCCGACGGCTGCGCCACCGCCGTCGCGGGAGCCAGGGCCAGCAACGCGGCGGCCGCGATCGTGGCCAGGCGGAGGGTGTGGCGGGCGCGCACGATCAGTTGTTGGGCAGGATGTTGACGTGCCGGAGCGTGCCGTAGAGGTTCATCACGGCGAGCGCGAGCGGCAGCAGCACGGCGATGCAGATGGCCTCGATGATCTCCACGGTGCGGCGCAGCGGCGGCGAGAACCGCTGCTCGGGGAAGATCACCCCGAGCACCAGCGCGGCGGCGGCGATCAGGACCAGCGAGCCGAACACCCACAGCAGCCGGTCGACGGTGTTCGAGCCGAGCAGCCAGCCGATCATGATGCCCGCGGCGGACAGCATCCCGGTGGCCAGCAGCGCGATGGCCTGGCTGCCGTTCGCGTAGGTGCGCGCCCGCAGCAGCAGCACCAGGGTCGCCGCGATGGCCATGCTGACCGCCCACACGTCGCCCTTGCCGGCGGTGATGATGGCGGCGATGGCGGCCGCCACGCCGCAGCCGATGATCATGCCGGTCATGTACTCGTGCGCCAGACCGGCCCGCCGCTCGATCGAGCGGTAGTCCGGGAAGCCGGTGTCCTCCTTGAGGTCCTCGGCGCTGCCCGGCACGTTCGGCAGCGGCAGCCGGGCGAGCTGGATGGTCAGCCGCGGCAGCACCGACAGGCCGGCCAGCGAGACCGCGGCGGTGCCCGCGGCGATGCCTGCGGCCGGGTGGGCGATCAGGGTGCCGACGGTGAAGGCCACCACGCCGATCATGGCGGCGGTGCCGGCCGCCACGAACGTCGTCACCCCCGCGCCGAGCAGCATGATCGACGCCGAGGAGACGATCAGCACCAGCGCGCTGGCGAGCAGCAGGTTCGCCCGGCCCAGGTCGCCGGGCACGATGTAGAGCCCGCTCACGAACGCCATCGGCAGGCCGCCCGCCGCGGCGATCAGCACGCCGGTGGTCTCCTCCTGGTAGCCGCGCACGATCACCGCGCCGAGCGCCACCGCGGCGATGGCCGTGGCACCCGCGGTGACCGCGGCGCCGACGGCCGAGCCGCCGAACAACGGGCCGGACATCAGGACCGTGATCGCGGCGGTGACCAGGGCCAGCACGCCCGCGATGTAGCCGATCCGGCGCGCGGTCTGCTTGGTCCACGGCCGGTAGCTGTCCGGCGAGGACTCGGCGATCGCGTCGACCACGTCGTCGTACAGCGGCGGGGGCGGGTTCTCCGCGCGGCGGCGCAGCTGCAGCAGCTCGCCGTCCACCACGCCGAGCGAGGCGAGCGTGCGGCTCGGGTCCAGCGGCGCGTCACCGAGCTTGGCCAGGCACCAGCCGCCGTGCCGGGCGCCGCCGTCCGGGGTGGTCTCCTTGGCCATGTCCAGCAGCATCGGCAGCAGGTCGGCCACGGCGACCCCGGCGGGCAGCGCGACGTCGATCCGTGTTCTCGGTGCCACCACCGTCACCCGGCTGAACACCGTCGTCCCGGTTGCCACGCGCCCCTCCCGACCTGTCTTCCGTAACCACCCCTTGCTGTCGGTGGCGGCCCTTAGTATGGCCGTACCGGTCCCGGCGCGTACGCCGGTTCCGGCAAATGGAGAGGTCCGAGCGGTTCGAGAACGTACGGGGGCGTCACTCCGGTGAGCACGGTTCAGTTCAAGCGATCTCCTCGGCTGGCCGCACCGCGCCAGCCCGGTGGAGAGGTCCACCTGGAGCCGCCGCCCGAGGTGCCCCGCGTCATCCCCGGCAACATCCTGATGAAGCTGATGCCGGTGATCATGATCGTCGCGATGCTCGGCATGGTGGCGCTGCTGTTCACGGTCGGCGGCGCGGCCGGGCGCAGCCCGATCACCCTGCTGTTCCCGATGATGATGATGTTCTCGATGGTCGGCATGTTCGGCCAGAACCGGGGAGGCGGCCCGAAGAAGGCCGAGATGAACGAGGACCGCAAGGACTACCTGCGCTACCTCGGCCAGATGCGCGACCGGGCCCGCGAGGCGTCGCTGGACCAGCGGGCGGCGCTGGAGTGGGTGCACCCCGACCCGCAGGCGCTGTGGTCCATGGCCACCAGCCGCCGGATGTGGGAGCGCCGCCAGTCCGACCCCGACTTCTGCCACCTGCGGGCCGGCCGCGGCAGCCAGCGCCTCGCCACCCGGCTGGTGCCGCCGCAGACCGGGCCGGTCGACGAGCTGGAGCCGATCGCGACGCTGGCCCTGCGCCGGTTCGTCCGGGCCCACTCGATCGTGCCCGAGCTGCCCATCCAGATCGCCATCCGCGGGTTCGCCGCGGTCGGCCTGACCGGCGACAAGGAGCTCACCCGGGGGCTGGCCCGGGCGATGATCGGCCAGCTGGTCACCTTCCACACCCCCGACGACGTGCTGATCGCGGTCGTCACCTCCGGCCGGGCCAAGGACGAGTGGGAGTGGGCGAAGTGGCTGCCGCACGCCCAGCACCCGACCATGGTCGACGGCATCGGCCAGCTGCGGATGATGGCCGGCTCGCTCGCCCAGGTGGAGGAGTGGCTCGACGAGGAGCTGCGCGACCGCCAGCGGTTCACCCGCAACGCGCCGCCGCAGCCGGACCAGCCGCAGGTGCTGATCGTCATCGACGACGGCGAGGTCACCCGCGAGGAGCAGATCATCCTGGAGGAGGGGCTCGTCGGCGTCACGCTGATGGACCTGTCCGAGAGCCTGGGCAACCTCACCGCCCGCCGCGGCCTGCGGCTCGTGGTCGAGCAGGACCGGCTCGGCGCCCGCAGCGCGAGCGGCGTGGAGTGGTTCGCCCGGCCCGACACGATGACGGTGGCCGAGGCGGAGGCGCTGGCCCGCAAGCTCGCGCCGTACCGGCTGGGCGCGGCGGCGGCCGACGAGGGCGGCGAGGAGCCGCTGCTGTCCAACCCGACGCTGCTGGAGCTGCTGGGCATCCCCGGCGACCCGATGACCTTCGACGTGCAGCAGGCCTGGCGGCCGCGGCCGATCCGGGACCGCTACCGGGTGCCGTTCGGCGTCGGCGAGTTCGGCCAGCCGGTCGAGCTGGACATCAAGGAAGCCGCGATGGAGGGCATGGGCCCGCACGGCCTGTGCATCGGCGCCACCGGGTCGGGCAAGTCGGAATTCCTGCGCACGCTGGTGCTCGGCATGCTGGCCACCCACTCGTCGTCGACGTTGAACTTCGTGCTCGTCGACTTCAAGGGTGGCGCGACCTTCCTCGGCCTGGACGCCGCGCCGCACGTCGCCGCCGTCATCACGAACCTGCAGGACCAGCTGACCCTGGTCGACCGCATGAAGGACGCGCTGGCCGGTGAGATGAACCGGCGACAGGAGGCGCTGAAGAGCGGCGGCAACTTCAAGAACGTCTGGGAGTACGAGAAGGCCCGGGAGAACGGCGCCGACCTCGACCCGCTGCCGGCGCTGTTCATCGTGGTCGACGAGTTCTCCGAGCTGCTGTCCGCGAAGCCGGACTTCATCGACCTGTTCGTCGCGATCGGCCGGCTGGGCCGCTCGCTGCAGATGCACATGCTGCTCGCCTCGCAGCGCCTGGAGGAGGGCAAGCTGCGCGGTCTGGACTCGCACCTGTCCTACCGGATCGGCCTGAAGACGTTCTCCGCGGCGGAGTCCCGCGCGGCGATCGGCGTGCCGGACGCGTTCGAGCTGCCGTCCGTGCCGGGGTCGGGCTACCTGAAGTTCGACACCTCCACGATGGTTCGGTTCAAGGCGTCCTACGTGTCCGGTCCGTACCGGCCGGCGGGTATCCAGGCGGTCGGCCCGGCCGCACCGGTCAGCGGGGACCGGCGGGCGAAGCTTTTCGTGCCGGACTACGTGGAGATCCCCAAGGAGCCCGAGACGCCGGTCGAGGCGCCCAAGGAGGAGCGGCGCCTGGAGCCCAGCGCGCCGACCGAGCCCAGCGAGCTGGACGTGGTCGTGGGGCGGCTGGTCGGCCAGGGCCCGCCCGCGCACGAGGTGTGGCTGCCGCCGCTGGACACCCCGAACTCGCTGGACACGTTGCTGCCGCCGCTGCAGCCGACCGAGGACCGCGGGCTGTCGCCGGTCGGGTTCTTCGGCAACGGCCGGCTGCAGCCGCCGCTCGGCCTGATCGACAAGCCGTTCGAGCAGCGCCGCGACCTGCTGTGGGCCGACTTCTCCGGCGCCTCGGGGCACGCCGCGGTCGCCGGTGGGCCGCAGTCGGGCAAGTCGATGATGCTGCGCACGCTGGTGATGTCGACGGCGCTCACGCACACCGCGGAGGAGGTGCAGTTCTACTGCGTCGACCTCGGCGGTGGCACGCTCGGCACGTTGCAGGGGCTGCCGCACGTCGGTGGCGTCGCGGGCCGGCTCGACCCGGACAAGGTGCGCCGCATGGTCGCCGAGGTCACCGGCCTGATGAACGAGCGCGAGCAGCTGTTCCGGGACAAGGCCATCGACTCGATGACCGACTTCCGCAACCGCAAGCGGCGCGGCGAGCTCACCGAGGACAAGTGGGGCGACGTCTTCCTGATCATCGACGGCTGGCTGAACTTCCGCCAGGAGTTCGAGACGATCGAGCCGCAGGTGCTCAACCTGGCGGCGCAGGGCCTGTCCTACGGCGTGCACCTGGTGGTGTCCGCGAACCGGTGGGCGGAGATCCGCCCGGCGCTCAAGGACCTGCTGGGCACCCGGTTCGAGCTGC
Organism: uncultured Actinomycetota bacterium; assembly: GCA_963727495.1. Classification (GTDB taxonomy): domain Bacteria; phylum Actinomycetota; class Actinomycetes; order Mycobacteriales; family Pseudonocardiaceae; genus Actinophytocola. The sequence continues at coordinate 1,671,275 of CAVSGQ010000006.1, forward strand.
GCCTCGGTGACCCGAGTGAGTCCGAAGTGGACCGACGGGTCGCGGTGAACGTCCCGTCCGGCCAGCCCGGGCGCGGCCTGTCGAGGGACAAGCTGCACTTCCTGGTGGGCCTGCCACGCGTCGACGGGTCGAGCAACGACGAGGACGTGGCGGCCGGGGTGCAGGACGCCATCGCCCGGATCGGCTCGGCCTGGCGGGGCCGGCACGCACCGAAGGTCCGGCTGCTGCCCGACGTGTTGCCGTACGAGGAGCTGCTCACGCTGGACGGTCAGCGGGGCGGCCGGGCCATTCCGATCGGCGTCAACGAGGACGCGCTCGCACCGGTGTACCTGGACTTCGACGCCGATCCGCACTTCTTCGCGCTGATGGACGGCGAGTCCGGCAAGACGAACCTGCTGCGCACGATCGTGCAGGGCATCATCGACCGGTACACGAAGAAGGAAGCGCTGATCCTGCTGATCGACTACCGCCGCACGATGCTGGGGTTCGTGAAGACCGACCACCTGCTCGGCTACGCGGTGTCCAGCAACCAGCTGACCGGCATGATCAAGGAGATCACCGGCTCGATGCGCAAGCGCCTGCCCGGGCCGGACGTGACCCAGGAGCAGCTGCGCAACCGGTCGTGGTGGAAGGGCCCGGACCTGTTCATCGTCGTCGACGACTACGACCTGGTGTGTCCGCAGGGCAACAACCCGCTGCAGCCGCTGAACGAGTTCATCCCGCAGGCCAAGGACGTGGGCATGCACATCGTCGCCATGCGCCGCACCGGCGGCGCCTCCCGCGCGATGTACGACCCGGTGCTCGGCAAGCTGAAGGAGATCGCCAGCCCGGGCCTGCAGGGCTCCGGCAGCAAGGAGGAAGGCGCCCTGATCGGCACCGTCCGGCCCACGACCCTTCCCCCGGGCCGGGGCACGATGGTGAGCCGCAAGTCCGGCCAGCAGCTGATGCAGATTGCCTGGATCCCCCCCGAGATGTGACCCCTCACCCCGGCCCCACGAGCTGGGGCGGCGGACCACGGACGGTGGGCCAGGTGGTGGCCACCGACCCCGGCCCCCGACCGGAGAAGGCCTCCGTTTCCGCGAGTCCCCGGTTCCGGTTCCGCGAGTCCCCGGTTCCGGTCGGGTGAGTCCCCGGTTCCGGTCGGGTGAGTCCCCGGTTCGGGTCCGGTGAGTCCCCGGTTCCGGTCGGGTGAGTCCCCGGTTCCGGTCCGGCGAGTTCCCGTTCCGATCGCGTGAGCCCGCAGGGCTCGGTCCGCGAGTCGCGGGTATGGCGGCGCGCGCAGCCAGCCGCCGTGAATCCCCGCCCGGCACGTGCCGGGCACCAAGGCCCCGGCCCGGCGGGCGCCCGCCCCACGTCGAGGCCGCCATGTGCGCTCCGGGCCGCTCGCCCTGCCACGTCCGGCCGCCCGCTGGATCCGGCTCATCCCGCCACCCCGACCACCGGTCGGTCCCGCTCGTCCCCACACTCGGCCGTCCGCCCCTCCCGCACCGCCCGCCGGGACGCCCGGCACCGCGACCCCGACCGGGCCGGCCCACCGACCCCTCGGCGTGCTGCGTTTCCCGACCGCCGCCGGTGGTGGCAGGGTGGTGGGCGTCCGTCCGGATCGCGAGCCTCGGGGGGTGGGGATGACGCTGCGGGTCGCCGTGGACTTCGGGACGTCCAGCACCTGCATCGCGATCTCCGTGGGTGGTCGGGAGCCGCAGGTCGTCGCCGTCGACGGGAACCCGCTGTTGTCCTCGGCCGTGTACGCGGCGCCGGACGGCACCCTCTTCGTCGGGCAGGAGGCCGACCGGCAGGCCGCCGTCGACCCCTCCCGCTACGAGCCGCACCCCAAGCGCCGCATCGACGAGACCGAGCTCCTCCTCGGCGCCAGCGTCGTCCGCGTCCGGGACGCCATCCGCGCCGTGCTCTCCCGCGCGGTCGGCGAGGCCCGGCGCGTGGCCGGCGGCGCCTCCGTCGACGAGCTCGTGCTCACCCACCCGGCCGACTGGGGCGGCATCCGCACCCGCGTCCTGCGCCACGCCGCCAACGGCCTCGCCGGCCGCATCGCACTGGTCCCCGAGCCCGTCGCGGCCGCCGTCTTCCACGCCGCGAGCTTCCCTGGCGGCCGGCCGCACCCTCGCCGTCCTCGACGTCGGCGGCGGCACCATCGACGTCAGCGTCGTGCGCGCCACGCCGGGCCGCCCGCCGTTCCAGGTCCTCGCCACCCGCGGCGACCCGACCTTCGGCGGCGCCGACGTCGACCAGCTTCTCCTCGACCACGTGGGCTCGGTCGTGGCCGGCACGGACGCCGACGCCTGGCACACCCTCATCGAGGGCCGCGACCTCCCGGACCGCCGCCGGCGGCGGGTCATCCGGCAGGACGTCCGCGGCGCGAAGGAGACCCTCTCCCGCCACACCTACACCGACATCCCCATGCCGCCGCCGTTCCCGGACGCCCACGTCACCCGGCTCGACCTCGAGGGCCTCGTCACCAAGCAGCTCGACCGCGCCGCCGGGCTCACCGTCACCGCCATCCGCGAGGCCGGCCTCAAGCCGGCCGACCTCGACGGCATCTTCCTGGTCGGCGGGTCCAGCCGGATCCCGCTGGTCGCCCGGCTGGTGCACCAGCGGACCGGCGTCGTGCCCACCTCGCTGGACCAGCCGGAGACCGTCGTGGCCCGCGGCGCGCTGCGGGCCGTCGCGGCCGAGCCGGGGACCACGAGCGGACCCCGCAGGCCGCCGCCTCCGCGCCCGCCGACGCCGGCCCGCGGCATACCCGCCGCACCGGCCGGAACCGGGCCGCCGGCACGGCCCGGGCCACCGCCGGCGACACCACCCGCGCGGGCGGTGAGCCGCACGGCCGTGCTGCTCACCGCCGGCGGCGTGCTGGCCGTCGCGGTCGTGATCGTGCTGGTCGTCGCGCTCAGCGGCGGCGGCCCCGAGCCGCAGGCGCGGCCGACCTCGCCGGAACCGGAGCCGAGCCGGGTGATCGCCCAGTACGAGTACCAGTTCGCGCTCCCCGACGGCTGGCTGCAGACCGGCGGCGACCCCGACCGGCTGCGCACCGAGCTCAAGCCCACCGGCCGCGAGGACGGCGACGACCGCGTCCTGGTCGAGGAGAAGCGGCTGTCCTTCGACAGCACCGCCGACCGCTCCCGCGCCGTGGACCGGCTGCGCGCCGAGTACGAGCAGGCCCGCGACCGCTACGCCGAGTTCGACGAGCAGGCCTCGTACGCGGGCCGGGACGTCATCCGGTACCGGGAGCGGCTCGCCGGCGCCACCGTCGACTGGTACGTCGTGTTCGAGGGCCACACCCAGGTCAGCGTCGGCTGCCAGGTCAGCAACGGCGGCGCCGAGCAGGACGCCGTGGCCGCCGCCTGCGAGACCGTTGTGCGAACGTTGACCGTGGCGGGCTGAGCCTCGCTAGGCTCGCCGCGGAGGTGCCGACATGACGGGGCAGGACGGCGGTTTCCGCGCGGCCGCGGCGCGGTTCCGGGCCGAGGTCGAGGCGGCCCTCACCCGGGCCCGCCGCGCGTCCGCCGAGGCCAGGGCCCAGTCCGCGGAGTTCCGTCGCGGCAACGAGGAGCTCGCCGCGCGGGCCCGCACCGGACCCCCGCGCGGCGCGCACCCGCCCACCACCGCCGAGCCGCGAGCCGAGGCGGAGAAGTTCCGCCGCGCCAACGACCTGCCCGTCGACGACCCGGCCGAGGACGCGCCGGCGCCACCGCGCGAGGACGAGGACTTCTCACAGCACAAGGTGCTTTTCGATCTCGACGCCCCGGACGATCCCGCGCCCGGGGACCACGTGGTGGACCAGACCTCCGACCAATCCGAGGCCCCGGACGCACCCGGTATCGATTCACCCCCCGGGTGGGCGGCCGGGACCCGGGACGACGATGAGGACTTTTCGCAACAGCGAATCCTGATCGACGCGACCGCAGATTCCTACCGTCCGGAGCCTGCGCCGGATTCCGTGTTCGACTTGCCTGATGAGCAAAACCCCAGCTAGAAACCCCGGTTTCGGACCGGTTGCGGTGAAGGTCGTTGGGGTGACGGAGTTCCGCTGCCCGGCCCGTCCTTTCGCAACACTCGGTGATCTTCGTCGGGGCGGCGTTCACGGTCGCAACGACCTCCGATCAGGTGGCGACAATGTGGAACCGGACATGGCAGGGTCTACGTCGCAAGAGGCGTACGAACCAAGCAGCGTACGACCCGACTCAGAAAGATGAAGGGGGCAGCTCCCAATGCCTGACGGTTACACAGGGACAGTTTCCGAGTTCACCAACGCCCACCAGAAGACCGTTGGTGTCAAGGAGGACGTCGAGGCCACCCTCAAGCAGGTGTGGGACACGGTCGTCGGCCTGCAGGGTCAGTGGCAGGGTGCGGCGGCCACCGCGTTCCACAACATGATGATGCGCTTCGACGACGATGCGAAGAACCTGAACGCCGCGCTCGAGGCCATCGCCGAGCAGCTCATGGCCGCTGGTAGCACCTACCAGGAGCAGGAAGACTCGAAGCAGGACGTCTTCGGCAACCTGTCCGCCCAGCTCGAGGGCTGATCTCGCGCAACCACCGCGTTCCTGGAAAAGCTACTCAGCAGCAAACTTGAGACAAGGGGAAAGAAATGCCTGACGGCATCAAGGTTACATTCGGCGGTCTCGAGGCGGCCGCCGGCAGCATCAGCACCCAGGCCGGCAAGGTGCAGAGCTCCCTCGACGACCTGAAGTCCTACCTCCAGCCGCTGGTCGCCACCTGGACCGGTACCGCGTCGGAGCAGTACCAGGCGCACCAGGCCCAGTGGGACAAGGCCGCCGCCGACCTGCAGTCGGTCCTCGCGGCCATCGGCACCGCCGTGCAGCGCGCGGCCGAGGACTACCGCGACGGCGAGCGCAACAACGCCAACCGCTGGTGAGCTGAGGCACGAACTGCCGTGGGGCCCGGGAGCATCTCCCGGGCCCCACAGCTGTGTCCGGACAGGTCCACAGTAGACGATGTGCGTGGTCTGGACCTGCGGGTTCGTGGTCTGGACCAGCCTCAGCCGGTCGGCTCGCGGGAGTTGAAGTCGTCCCAGAACCGGTCGGCATTCGCCTGGTCGGTGATCACCGTCAGGTCGCTCGCCACCGGCTTGTCCGGGAAGTCGTCGGGGTGCGAGTCGCCGAGCACCTCGTAGCCGATCTGCAGCTCCAGCGGCTCGGTCCTGCCGTCGTCGACCGTGCCGCGGATCTCGAAGCCGGTGAACCTCATGTCCCGGTCCAGCTTGATCGTCACCGGCACCACCTGGTCGCGCATCTGCGCGGTGATCTCGTCCTGCCGGTCGGTCGGGATCCCGATGAACCCCTCGTCGATCATCTGGCCGAGCAGCGCCCCGGTGGTCACCTCGACCCCGTCCCCGGTCTCGCGCGCCCGCGCGGGCTGGCGGTCCGGCGCGTCCAGCCTGGTCTGCGAGATCGCGTTGTCCAGGTGGCAGGCCAGCCACGCGGTGAGCAGGAAGCAGGTCTGGAAACCGTCCTGGTACAGCGTCGGCACCGCCACCCACGGCGTCGGCGCCAGGCTCGCGTGCCGCTGGTCCAGGCGCACGTAGTCCATCGTGTCGTCCGGCGGGTGCAGGATCGCCGACGAGTCCGACTCCTTGTCGCGGCGCCGCTCGAGCACCGTGATGGGCGGGTCTCCGTACTTGTACGACTCGTGCTCGGTGGTCAGCTGGATGTCCCCGTAGTTGAGGAAGTTGTAGACCTTCGCGTGCTCGTCGCCGAGGTCGGCGAAGTGCTCCTGGAACGCCGTGATGCCGGCCTTGACGGTGATCGCGTCGGCGGCCGCGCGGTCGGGCGTGGCCGTGCCGGCCGTGGCCCGCGTGCACCCGGTGGCCGCCGACGAGCACGACGGCGGCGAACGCCGCGGCACGCCCTGGTCGTCGGACAGCCATGACACCCCCTCCGGGCAGGTAACCTGCTGCCGGGTGCACGGTAGCGCCGCCGGGCCGTGCCCGGGTGGGAACCCGGGGAGGGGGTGCTTTGACCCTGCTCGGAGCGGACAGGTATCTTCTAGGAGTTGTTGCGCGGCGTGGGCACGTGCCCGCGCAGGCCCGCGCAGGCACTCCAGACGCAAATGACGACGAGGTAGATCCGTGCGCACGTACAGCCCGAAGCCCGGTGAGGTGGCTCGCACCTGGCATGTCATCGATGCCGAAGACGTGGTGCTCGGCCGGCTCGCGTCGCACGTCGCCACGCTGCTGCGCGGCAAGCACAAGCCCACCTTCGCGCCGCACGTCGACACGGGCGACTTCGTCGTCATCGTCAACGCGGACAAGGTCGTGCTCACCGGCAACAAGCGCGACCAGGCGTTCGCCTACCGGCACAGCGGCTACCCGGGCGGCCTGCGCAAGCAGTCGTTCGGCGAGCTCCTGGACACCAGGCCGGAGCGGCTGCTGGAGAAGGTGGTCAAGGGCATGCTGCCGAAGAACAAGCTCGGCCGCGCCCAGGGCAAGAAGCTGAAGGTCTACGCCGGCCCGGACCACCCGCACGCCGCCCAGCAGCCCAAGCCGTTCGAGATCGCCAAGGTCAGCCGGTAAGGCCAGGCCACCCCCAGCACGAAGCGAGGACCATTGACTACCCCTGAGACCAGCGCCGCCGAGCCGGTGGCCCAGCCCACCACGCCGCGCGTGACCGGGGAGACCGCCCAGACGGTCGGCCGCCGCAAGGAGGCCGTCGTCCGCGTGCGGCTGGTCGCCGGGACCGGCAAGTTCATGCTGAACGGCAAGTCGCTCGAGGAGTACTTCCCGAACAAGGTGCACCAGCAGCTCATCCGCGAGCCGCTGGTCATCCTCGAGAAGCCCGAGGCCTTCGACATCCGCGCGAACCTCAAGGGCGGCGGCATCACCGGGCAGGCCGGCGCGCTGCGCCTGGCGATCGCCCGCGCGCTGATCGAGATCGACAGCGAGGACCGGCCGGCGCTCAAGAAGGCCGGCTTCCTCACCCGCGACCCGCGGGTCAAGGAGCGCAAGAAGTACGGCCTGAAGAAGGCCCGGAAGGCGCCCCAGTACAGCAAGCGCTGATCTGTCACGACAGGTCACGCTTCAGTCATGCGGTGAACGCCACGTCCGGTGCGAACGATGCACCGGACGTGGCGTTCATTGCGTCTCCCGTCCTGGAGGTTCTCCCAACGATGGCGCGCCTGTTCGGAACCGACGGGGTACGTGGACTCGCCAACGGCGATCTCGGCCCCGAACTGGCCCTGTCCGTCGCCGCCGCGGCGGCGAGGGTGCTCGCCGAGCACGACAGCTCGCACCGCCCGGTGGCGGTCGTCGGCCGCGACCCGCGGGCGAGCGGGGAGATGCTGCAGGCCGCCGTGGCGGCCGGGCTGGCCTCCGCCGGCGCCGACGTCATGCAGGTCGGCGTGCTGCCGACGCCGGCCATCGCGCACCTGGTCGGTGAGCTGAACGCGGACCTCGGCGTGATGATCTCCGCGTCCCACAACCCGATGCCCGACAACGGCATCAAGCTGTTCGCGGCCGGCGGGCAGAAGCTGCCCGACGTCATCGAGGACGAGATCGAGGACGCGGTCGGCGCGACGTTCAGCAGGCCGACCGGCGCCGGGATCGGCCGCGTCTACGACATCAGCGACGCCCTCGACCGGTACCTCGCCCACCTGGCCAAGGCCCTGCCGAACCGGCTGGAGGGCCTGCGGGTGGTCGTCGACTGTGCGAACGGCGCCGCCTGGGCCGCCGCGCCGCAGGCCTACCGCGAGGCGGGCGCCGAGGTGATCGCGACCCACGCGCTGCCCGACGGCGAGAACATCAACGACGGCTGCGGCTCGACCCACCTGGACGGCCTGCGCGCGGCCGTCCTCGCGGAGAAGGCCGACCTGGGCATCGCCCACGACGGCGACGCCGACCGGTGCCTCGCGGTCGACGCGGCCGGCCAGGTCGTCGACGGCGACCAGATCATGGCGGTGCTGGCGCTGGCCATGCAGGAGGCCGGCGAGCTCGTGGACGACACGCTGGTCGCGACCGTGATGAGCAACCTCGGCCTGCACCTGGCCATGCGCGAGCACGCCGTGCACCTGCGCACCACGGCGGTCGGCGACCGCTACGTGCTCGAGGAGCTGCGCCAGTCGAACCTGTCCCTCGGCGGCGAGCAGTCCGGGCACGTCGTGCTGCCCGCACACGCCACCACCGGCGACGGCCTGCTGACCGCGATGCGCCTGATGGCCCGGATGGCGGCGACCGCCCGCCCGCTCGCCGACCTGGCCGGCGTGATGACCCGTCTCCCGCAGGTCCTGGTGAACGTGAAGGTGGCCGACAAGACGGCGGTGACCCGGTCCGACTCGGTGTCCTCGGCGGTCGCCGAGGTGGAGGCCGAGCTGGGCGAGACCGGCCGCGTCCTGCTCCGCCCGTCCGGCACCGAGCAGCTGGTCCGGGTGATGGTGGAGGCACCGTCGCACGAGGCGGCCGAGGCGGCGGCCCAACGTCTGGTCGGCGTGGTGTCCTCGCTGGGCTGACCTGCGCGAATGTAAGCTCCCTTCGACGGGTTCGTACCGATTCGGCCGTGCGGGGACGGCCGGCTCGGTATGTTGCTAGCAGTGTTCGCAGGCGTACGATCCGTGCCTGCGCTCGCCGACTCGATCTGAGGGGGAGACGCCATGGGAGACGGGTTGGAGTACGACCCGGAGGCCGTCGCCGCCTATTCCGCGATCATCGCGGAGGCTGCGGGGCAGGTCGCCCAGATCCAGGAGAAGATGGCCGACACGAACGCGAAGGCCGCCGACTTCGGCAACTCCTGGGCGGACGACCAGGGTGCGCGGTACGACAAGTACATGGCCGCCATCGCGGCCGACCTCGGCAACCTCTCGACGCATCTCACCGAGATCAGCGGCCAGCTGAACCAGGGCTCGGAGCTGATCATCATGACGGAGACCTCGGGGCTGCGGAACATCAAGGAGATCGACGCTCAGCTCGGGGGCGAGAAATGACGTTCCAGCATCCGAACGCGGTCCCGCCGATCGACAACACCGGTCTCGAGATCGACGACAGCGAGCACTCGAAGGACATCATCGGCGACGAGGCGATCAACCGCGCCGTCGAGCACACCATCCCGGGCTACGACGAGAAGCTCGGTCTGCACCTCGCGACGTCCGCGCACGAACGCCACCACCGGCTCGGCGGGCTCGCGTTCGGCAAGATCGCCAAGGACATCGCCCGCCTGCGGGGGCTCGCCGCCGCGATCGAGAACATCTCCCAGGTCGTCAAGGGCGGCAAGGACCAGTTGGCGCAGGACTGGAAGGGCAAGTCCTACGACGCCTTCCGCACGAACATCGAGAACCTGGAGAAGACCCTCGACGACTATCGGGCGGCCGTCGAGGTCACCGCCCGCGGCCTGGACACCGCGCTCTCCGGCATCCGCACCGGCTACCAGAACTACCGCGACCACTGCCTGGGCAGCCACTTCAACTGGGGCAGGCTCGCCCCGCCGGACACCTGGTGGAAGATGTCGGCGGACAAGGGTCAGTACCTCGCCGACCACTGCATCTCGTGGCACGGCGTCACCGGCGACTGCTTCTACGACGAGGACGACGTCGTCGCGATCATCGACGGCAAGCTGACGAACAACCGCCTGTTCAACGACGAGCTGGAGAAGTGGGACTGCACGGACAACCTGGCGGTGGCGGTGAGCCAGTACGCCTACGTCGTCAAGAGCGCCGAGGACGAGCGGGACGCGATCGACAAGAAGGTCGTCGCGTACTGCGAGGAGGCCGACGCCCTGCGCGACCTCGTCGGCAAGGCCTACGACAGCTCGTTCGGCAACCTGCGGATCCTGGCCGAGACGAACGTCTTCTCGCACCTGAACGTGCCCGGCGCCACCGGCGCGGGCGACCCTGGCCAGGGCGGTCCGGGCCAGGTCGACCCGGGGCCGGGCGGTCCGGGTGAGGGTGACCCCGGGCCGGGCGGCCACCCCGGTGGCGGGACGCCGGGTGGCGACGCGACGGCCATGCCGCCCGGAGCCGAGCCCGCGCAGGTGGACCCCACCACCCGGCCGGATCCGGCGCAGGTGGACCCCGGGCAGGTCGAGCCCGCCGCCGCGGACCCCGGCCCGCAGGACGCGGCACCGCCCGGCACCGGGGAGTCCGTGCGGATCACGGACGGCGACCGGACCATCTCGGTGACCAGCCCCGACGGCGAGGGACACGTCAAGGTCACCGTCGAGACCGGCGACGGGAAGACCAAGAGCTACGACCTCGACTTCGACGCCGCCAGCGGGATGCCTCCGCGGCCGCCCGCCGGCGACCCGGAGACCACGGGCAGGCAGGGCGACCCGGACGCCGAGCACGTCCCGGCCCAGTCGAACGGCAAATGCGTCATCAAGGACGGGCCGGTCACCATCACGGCCGAGCGGCCGCTGTTCGAGCCCGGCACCATCAAGCTCGAGGTCGACGACGGGGTCAACGAGCCGAACATCTACACCCTCGACTTCGACGAGACCTCCACGGACGCGCCCGGCACCGAGCACGCCGATCAGCCGGCCGGCCGGCCCGCCGCCACCGGCGACGAGGCCGCGCCGGACGCCGTGGACACGGCCGCACCCGCCGCGCGGACCGACGCGCCCGCCGCCGCGGAGGAGGCGCCCGGACCGGACGCCGCGCGGTCCGGCGGCGCGTCCGACGGCCAGCAGGTGCAGGTCACCACGCCCCAGGCGGCAGCGGGCGCGCTGGTGCCCGACCAGTCCACCGGCGAGGCCGAACTGGCCACCGCCGCCGACGGCGAACCGGCCGGCGACGCGGGCGGGGCCATGCCGATGATGGCCGGGGCCGGCGCGGGCGCCGCCGACGCCGGTCGCGCGGGCACCGGGTGGAGCGTGCACGGCGACCTGTTCGACAACGGCGATCCCGTCTACAGCATGCACGGTGTCCTCGGCGAGGACGACCTCGAAGGCAGGTGATGCGCGATGTCCCTGTACGAGATCGACCAGGCCGCCACCCAGGCGCGCATCGACACCGTCACCACCGGTGGCCTGCGCGCCCTCAACGAGTGCGCGCGGCGGGCCGAGGAGATCGACAAGCAGGTCGAGGAGATGTTCGCGCGCCAGGAGCGCGAGAAGAAGGCCATCGACGAGCAGGTCGAGCAGGGCAACAAGAACAAGCCCGAGCCGCCCGACCGCCCGACCGCCAAGCCGGGCACCCTCGCGCTGGGCGCCGAGGAGTTCCGCGAGGCCCGTGAGGCCGAGCAGGCGGCCCGGCCCGGGCCGCAGCCAGCGCCGCGGGCCGAGGCGTCTCCAGGCCCCACCGACGCCGCGCGGGACGCCGACGAGCCGCAGGCACCCGCCGCGCGCCGGACGCTGCGCCTCGGCGCGCCGGACGACCGCGAGGAGACCGAGCAGGCCCGGCCCGCCGAGCAGCGCACGCCACCCAAGCCGGCGCCCCGGCGCTCGCCCGCCGAGGGCGACGACGACATGTCCGGGCGAACCTGGTTGCGGTAAGAGGCCGCGCACATAGGCACGGCGGCGCCCGCCGCGCCGAGGCGGCGCCTCGCGGCACCGCGCACGCATCGAAGTACGGTCCAGTATGCCGACGCGTGCGCGGCACCACGACGCATCCACCTCGATCACGGCGGGCATCCACCAACCTATGTGCGCGGCCTCCAAGTCACCCGCAGGTTCGGCATTTGGGGAAGCAAATTCCTGGCTTCCGCACGCTTCCACCTGCGGATAGGTACATTCTGTGTGCAGATGCGACGGCACCCATGGTCGCCGCGGCGCGTCGAAACGGACGTCACCAGGTCGAGCCACTCAAGGGGGATACCGGACATGAACACGCCGCCTACGAACCCGGGCGGGGTCGCGCCGCCGGATGGCTACACCACCGACACCGGCCAGATGTCCGGAGCCGGCCGCACCATCGGCGACGCCGCCGAGGACGCCAGGGGCGAGGTCGAGGACACCCAGCCCACCGAGCTCACCGAGGCGGAGTTCGGCAAGAAGCACACCCAGTGGCAGAAGGACTACGCCGCGGCCATCGAGCAGCTCGGCCAGGGCGCCACCGCCATGTGTGACAACCTCACCGCCTTCGCCGGCCAGATCGCCGGCGCCGGCCAGTCCTACTCCAGCACCGACTCGGGCGCCGCGACCACGGTGACCGCGCCACGGGGTGGGCAGTGAGCAAGTCGTGGCAGGAGGTGCAGACCCTCCTCGACGACCCGTTCGTGGATGCGGATACGAAGGAGCATCTGCTTGCGGCGTATATCAAGGAGAGTGTCGCGGGGTATCCGTACATCACCGAGGATGATCTGCCTGATGATGTGCGGGGGTATTACGACCGGTACCCGATTCGTGGTGGTGACTTCGATCAGGGGTCGTTGGATGACATTTATGAGGATGCGCGGGCGGAGTCGGAGGAGCGCGGCTATTCGGCGGGCCTCACGCAGGACGCGATCGACCGGAACACCTCGACCCTGACCGAACTGCAGGCGCCGCAGGAGGGGCAGTCGTCGGGGGTGGAGTCGTCGGATGAGATTTTTGAGTTGGCGCGGCCGGCGTTGAAGGTGTTCGAGAATTTTCTTCCGGTGAATGACAAGGTGCCGGGTGATTCGTTGGGGCGGTACGGGAAGATCGCGTTGGAGGATGTGACGGCGCGGTTTGAGGAGCAGTTGGGGATCAGTTTTCGGAAGTTTTTGGATGATGCGGCGCGGTTGCGGGTGGCGTATCGGAGGTTGTCGGAGCTGAGTTCGACGACGGAGTCGGAGTTGAATGGGTTGTACCGGTCGTGGTCGGGGCCGGCGGCGAATTCGTCGTATCGGTTTTATGCGGAGAGGATCGCGCCGAGTTCGTCGGATCTGATTGATTATCTGTCGGAGGGTCCGGGGATGATCGATACGTTGGTGGCGAATGTGTTCGCGGAGTGTAAGGCGAAGGCGGACACGGTGATGGGGTTGTATCAGCCGACGGTGGGGAGTGCGACGCCGGATATCGCGATGAAGGTCGTGGAGTTGGCGGGTTCTGCGGATGACCGGGGTAAGATTTTGGAGGTTGCGGCGTGGGTGGACTCGGTGTGTGGGTCGGACATCGAGAACACGATTCGTGATGATGATTGTGGGTTGAACGACGAGAACAAGGAGTATGTGCGGCGGGAGTGCAAGAAGTGGATTCGTGACTCGTTCAACCAGGATTTGCATGAGAGTATTTATGCGACGTTCAAGCAGGCGTGTGATGATGCGCTGGAGGCGGTTGATTCTTATTATGAGGAGTTGAACTCGTATTTGGGGGAGTATGAGAACGGGTTCGGCGACGCGTCGGCGGCCGCGCCACCGGCCGCGCCGCCGGGAGCCGCGCCAGGTGGTGGGCCCGGTGGTGGTGGGTCGTACACGCCGCCGCCGTCGGCAGGCGGTGGTGGTGGGTCGACGATGCCGGCCGGTGGTGGTGCGCCGCCGGTGAGTACCCCACCGTCGAGCGCGAGTGGCGGCAGCGGCAGCGGTGGTGGGGGGTCGGTGGCGATGCCCGACCCGCCGACCCCGCCGGAGATCCCCACCCCACCCGGATCCACCGACCCCTCCGGCACGGGCGGCGACGACGCCGGCCAGGACCCGGGCGGCGTGCCGCCGGGCACCTCGCCCACCACGCCCGGCCAGGAGGAGACCGTCACCATCGACGACGGCGACCGCTCGATCTCGGTGACCAGCCCGGACGGCCAGGGCCAGGTGAAGGTCACCGTCGACGACGGCAGCGGCCACCCGAAGACCTACACCCTCGACTTCGGCGAGGGAGACACCCCGGCCGCCGGCGCCGCGGGGCTCCCGGCCACGCCGGGCCAGGCGGGGTCGGTCGGCACCGGCGGCAGCGGCGCGCCGGACCTCGACGAGCCGATCCGGCCCGGCGAGGACGGCAGGTGCGTCGTGCACGACGGCGACCTCACCATCACCGCCGAACGCCCCGAGGGCTCGGCCGACACGGTCGTGGTCACCGTCGACGACGGCACCGGCGAGCCGACGACCTACAACCTCGACTACTCCGGCGCGGACGGCCCGGCCGCCACCCCGCACGACGGCGAGGCCCAGGCCGTGTACCGGCGGCTGGACGACCGGCTCGACGGCGTGATCGGCGACCTGGACCAGCAGCAGGCCGGGCAGGGCGCCCAGCCGGGCGTCGACCGCGGCGCGGTCGGCCCCCTGGACCGCGATCCGGCCGGCCAGTACGCGACCGAGCCGGGCTCGGTCGTCCGCGACCCGGCGGGCGCGGCGCCCGGCGTCGATCCGGACGCGCCCGGCCCGCTCGACCGTGACCCCGCGGGCCGGTACGGCGAGCCCGCGTTCGCGGCCACCAGCGCGCAGGCCAGCCTCACCCCGGACGGCGGCGGCTTCTTCGCCGACCCCGACGGCGGGGCGGCGGGCCACGCAGGCTCGTTCGGCGTGCCCGACCACGGCCGGTACGCCGCGACCGACGACCCGGGCGAGGCCGGTCTCGCCACCGCGGGCGACGGCGACAACGGCGGGACGGGCGGCCAGCACACCGAGGGCCGGCACGCCGGCGGCGCGATGGGCGGCATGCCCATGATGGGCGGCGCCGGGGGCGGCACCTCCGGCGACCAGGACCGCACCACTGGCGCGCAGTGGCGCACCACCGGCGACCTGTTCGACGACGAGGCCGACACCCGGCTGCGCGGCGCGTTCGGCGAAGGGCGCCAGTAGAAGGAGATGCGATGAGTGCTCTGGACAAGGCCGCGAAGGCGCGGGCCCGGATGGACCAGGTCCGCCAGGAGATGGCCGAGCGGCGCGCCCTGCGTACCCGCAACGCCCGCGCGGCGCGCGAGAAGGCCCGGGACAGCCTGCTCAAGCAGGGTCCGGTCGCCGCGCAGGTCGCCAAGCACATGGGCGAGCTCGGCCGGCGCCGCCGGGCCGCCGGCGGGTGGGCGACCGAGAAGACCGAGCGGGACAAGGACTACATCATGGGCTTCGGCACCGAGGACGAGCCGGGCGAGCAGTTCGCCGTGCGTCCCGCGCCGCGCCCGCAGGCCGACCCACCGCCCGGCGGCATCGGCGCCCTCGATGAGGACGTGGCCGAGGAGCCGGCCCCGGCCCCGCCCGCGCCCGAGGCGCCGCCGGCGCGCCGGCCCCGCCGCCCGGCGCACGCCCGCGAGGAGCTCGACGACGAGGACGACTTCTCCCACCAGTCCTCGTGGATGCGGAACCAGTGATGCACGCCGCCGTCGCCGAGCGGGCCGCGGAGATCAAGGCCGTGGTCTGCCGGGTGCTCGAGGTCGACGAGGACCAGGTCGGCGCCACCGACCACTTCGTCGACGATCTCGGCGCCGACTCGATGAAGCTGATCGAGCTGCTGGCCAACCTGGAGATCGAGTTCGACGTGGAGGTCGACCCGGCCGAGTTCGAGAAGCTGGTCGACCTCGACGGCGTCTACAGCGTGTTGAGCGCCGCCCTGGATCACTGATGCGCAGGGTCGCGGTCACCGGACTCGGGGTGGTGTCGAGCATCGGCAGCGGCGCCGCCGAGTTCGCCCGCGGCCTGCGCGAGGGGCGCAGCGGCGCCCGCCCGATCGGCGCGTTCGACACCGGGGGCTTCGCGCACAGCATGGGCTGCGAGGTCGTCGACTTCGAGCCGGGCGCCTGGCTCGACCGCCCGGAGACGCTGCCCCGCGCCGGCCAGTTCGCCGTGGCCGCCGCGACGATGGCCGTGCGCGACGCCGGCCTCGACCTCGACGGCGCGCGGACCCTCGTCTCGGTCGGCACCACCGACGGCGGCTCGGACCGCGGCGAGCGGATCGCCGAGGCCGTGGTGCGCGGCACCGAGGTGACCGCCGCCGAGGCCGGCCGGGTGCCGGCCGCGCTGCTGTCCGTCGGCGTCGCCCGCGAGCTCGGTCTGTCCACTGTGGAGTTGTCGACGATCGCGACCGCGTGCGCGGCGGGCAACTACGCGATCGGTGACGGGTTCGACGCGGTGGCCACCGGCGACGTGGACGTGGCGCTGTGCGGCGGCGCGGACGCCTTGTGCCGCATGACGTTCACCGGCTTCTACCGGCTCGGCGCGGTCGATCCGGAGCGCTGCCGGCCGTTCGACGTGGACCGGCGGGGCATCCTCACCGGTGAGGGCGCGGGCCTGCTCGTGCTCGAACCGCTGGACGCGGCGATCGCCCGGGGCGCGCGGATCTACGCCGAGGTGCTCGGCTACGGGCTGAACTGCGACGCCGGCCATCCGGTCGCGCCGGACCGCGACTCGGTCGGCCGCTGCATGCGCCTCGCGCTGGACGACGCGGGCGTCGCGCCCGGCGACGTCGACCTGATCTGCGCGCACGGCACCGGCACGAAGGCCAACGACGCCACCGAGTGCGGCGCCATCCACGACGTGTTCGGCCCGTCCGCGCCGCGCACGGTGTCGGTGAAGTCCATGCTCGGCCACACGATGGGCGCGGCGAGCGCGCTGTCGGCGATCGCCTGCTCGCTCGCGATCGCCGAGGGGTTCGTCCCGCCGACGATCAACCACGTCGAGACCGACCCGGAGTGCGGCATCGACTGCGTGCCCAACGTGTCCGTGCCGGCCGACCTGCGCGTCGTGCAGAACAACGCGCTCGCCTTCGGCGGCAACAACTCCGTCGTGCTGTTCGGCAGGAACTGATGTCATGGCGACGGTGATCACCGCCTGGTCGGCGACCTCGCCGTTCGGCCACGGCCGCGCCGCCTTCGCCGCAGGCGTGCGCACCGGCCGCCCCGCCGCTGGCCGTCGAGCGCTCCGGCGACTGGTTCCCCGGGCCCGACACCGCGCACGTCGTGCCCGGGTTCGACATCGTGGACCAGCTGGGCCGCAAGGGAACCAGCTCGATGGACCGGACCACCGCGCTCGCGGTCGGCACGGTCGGGCGGCTGCGCAAGGACGAGCCGGCGACCGTGGTGCCCGACGAGCGCACCGGCGTGGTGCTCGGCACGACCAGCGGCAGCGCCCCGACCCAGTTCGCGTTCACCGCGGACTCGCTCACCCGCCGCAAGCCGTACTTCGTCAACCCGGCGATGATGCCGTTCGCGCTGATGAACAGCGCCGCCGCGCAGTGCGCGAGCTGGCACGGGCTGACCGGTCCGAACACGACCATCGCGGCCGGACGGCTCTCCGGCGTCGCCACGCTGCGCTACGCGGGCCGGCTGCTGCGCACCGGGCGGGCGAGCGCGGTGTTCGCGGGTGCGGCCGAGGAGTACGGCGGGGCGCGCACGCTGCTGGAACGTCGCGCCGGGAACGCCGCGCCGCTGGGCGAGGGATGTGCCGCGCTGTACCTGGAACCCGCGGCGGACGGGAACCGATCGGCGCTCGCGGAGGTCGTAGCGTTGGACACCCGGCTGGCGCTGGTGGGGGAGCCACGCGGTGCGCTGGTCGAGTGTCTCCGCCGGGCCCTGGCCGGCACGGCGCCGAGCGAGGTGTGGGGGGTGGCGCTGTCCGGCCCGGACCCGGCGACGGTGACGATGGAGCGCGAAGCGGTGCACGAGGCGTTGGGACTGGAGGTCGAGCGGGTGGTCGTGCCGGCCGAACTGATCGGCGACACCGGCGCGGCGACCGGCGCGTTCCAGCTGGCCGCGCTGCTCGGGCTCGCCGAGGGCGCGGACGTTCGCGGCCGGGTGGCGGTGGCCACCGCGGTGGACCGGGACGGCACGGTCGGTTGTGTGGTGGTTCGTCTGCTCGGCGGATCGGGGATTTCGACGCAGGTTAGGGGTAGCCGATGAGCAGGTCGTGGGAGGACGTCCAGACGCTGCTGGACGACCCGTTCGTGGATGCGGATACGAAGGAGCATCTGCTTGCGGCGTATATCAAGGAGAGTGTCGCGGGGTATCCGTACATCACCGAGGATGATCTGCCTGATGACGTGCGGGGGTATTACGACCAGTACCCGATTCGTGGTGGTGACTTCGACCAGGGCTCGTTGGACGACATCTATGAGGATGCGCGGGCGGAGTCGGAGGAGCGGGGCTACTCGGCGGGCCTCACGCAGGACGAGATCGACCGAGAACACCTCGACCCTGACCGGGCTGCAGGCGCCGCAGGAGGGTCGGTCGTCGGGGGTGGAGTCGTCGGATGAGATTTTTGAGTTGGCGCGGCCGGCGTTGAAGGTGTTCGAGAATTTTCTTCCGGTGAATGACAAGGTGCCGGGTGATTCGTTGGGGCGGTACGGGAAGATCGCGTTGGAGGATGTGACGGCGCGGTTTGAGGAGCAGTTGGGGATCAGTTTTCGGAAGTTTTTGGATGATGCGGCGCGGTTGCGGGTCGGCGTATCGGAGGTTGTCGGAGCTGAGTTCGACGACGGAGTCGGAGTTGAATGGGTTGTACCGGTCGTGGTCGGGGGCGGCGGCGAATTCGTCGTATCGGTTTTATGCGGAGAGGATCGCGCCGAGCTCGTCGGATCTGATCGATTATCTTTCGGAGGGTCCGGGGATGATCGATACGTTGGTGGCAGAATGTGTTCGCGGAGTGTAAGGCGAAGGCGGACACGGTGATGGGGTTGTATCAGCCGACGGTGGGGAGTGCGACGCCGGATATCGCGATGAAGGTCGTGGAGTTGGCGGGTTGTGCGGATGACCGGGGTAAGATTTTGGAGGTTGCGGCGTGGGTGGACTCGGTGTGTGGGTCGGACATCGAGAACACGATTCGTGATGATGATTGTGGGTTGAACGACGAGAACAAGGAGTATGTGCGGCGGGAGTGCAAGAAGTGGATTCGTGACTCGTTCAACCAGGATTTGCATGAGAGTATTTATGCGACGTTCAAGCAGGCGTGTGATGATGCGCTGGAGGCGGTTGATTCTTATTATGAGGAGTTGAACTCGTATTTGGGGGAGTATGAGAACGGGTTCGGCGACGCGTCGGCGGCCGCGCCACCGGCCGCGCCGCCGGGAGCGCGCGCCAGGTGGTGGGCCCGGTGGTGGTGGGTCGTACACGCCGCCGCCGTCGGCTGGCGGTGGTGGTGGGTCGACGATGCCGGCTGGTGGTGGTGCGCCGCCGGTGAGTACCCCGCCGTCGAGCGCGAGTGGCGGCAGCGGTGGTGGTGGTGGGGGGTCGGTGGCGATGCCCGACCCGCCGACCCCGCCGGAGATCCCCACCCCACCCGGATCCACCGACCCCTCCGGCACGACGAGCCCGTCGTTCGCCGGCCCCGGCCAGGTGCCCGGCACGAGCGGTCCGGGAGGAGCCGGCGACCCGAGCGTGCCCGGCTCCCCGGGGACGCCCGGCGTGCCGGCCGTGCCGCTGCCCGGCGCGAGCGGTCCCGGCGGCCTCGGCACGCCGGGCGCGCCCGGCACCCCGGGCGGCGCGCCCAAGGAAGTGACGATCAAGGACGGGGACCGGACGATCACCGTCGGCCAGCCCGACGCCCGCGGCCGCAGCAAGGTCACCGTCGACGACGGCGAGGGCGACCCGCGCGAGTACATGGTGGACTTCACCGACGACCCGGGTGAGCAGCCCGAGGACGGCGTGATCCGGGCCGAGGACGGCAAGGCCGTGATCCAGGACGGCGACGCGGCGATCACGCTGGAACAGCTGCCCGGACCGAACGACCACCTGAAGATGACCGTGGACGACGGGACCCCGCAGACCTACGACGTGGACTTCGGGCCGGACTCGGCGGTGCCCGGCGTCCCCGACATCCCCGAGTCGTCGCGGCCGTCCGTGCCGGACGTGCCGGACGTGCCCACCCCGGGCAGCTCCGCGGGCGGGGACTTCGGCGGTGGAGGCGACACCGGCGGCGGTGGTGGCGGTGCCGGTGGTGGCGGCGGTTCGTTCGGCGGCGGGGCCACCCCCGGCACGTCCGCGGGCGGTGGCGGTGCCCAGCCGGGCGCGATGGTCGGCGCCGGCTCGCCGGACGTCGGCGCGGACCGCCCCGCGGCGGCCTCGGCGGGTGCCGGCGCGGCGGGCGGCGGCACCGGCTCCGGCCAGCAGGGCCCGGTGGGCGGCATGCCGATGGGCGGCATGGGCGCCGGCGGCGGCCAGGGCGGCGA
The DNA here is from genome assembly GCA_963727495.1 of uncultured Actinomycetota bacterium. Taxonomy (GTDB): domain Bacteria; phylum Actinomycetota; class Actinomycetes; order Mycobacteriales; family Pseudonocardiaceae; genus Actinophytocola. The sequence continues at coordinate 1,691,218 of CAVSGQ010000006.1, forward strand.
CACGACCCGGCAGAGCAAGTGGCGCACGACCGGCCAGCTGTTCGACGACCCCGACCCGGCCGCGAACTTCAGCGGCGTGGTCGGCCGCGACCCGAGCGAGAAGCCCAAGCCCGCGCCCAAGCGCTGACGCGGCGTCGCGACCTCAGCGGACGAGCTCGTCCGCCTCGGTCTCGATGACCGCGCCCTTGATATCCTCCTCGAGCAGCGGCCGGTACTGCGTCCTGCCGGCCAGGTGGGTGAGGAAGAACCCGGTCAGCAGGATCCGCGCCAGCCGCTGCGTGCGGTGCTCGGACTTGCCCGGCAGCAGCAGGTTCGACCAGTGCCGCCCCTCGGTGAAGCCCAGGTGGTTCGCCTTCGGCAGCAGGCGCAGCTGCGCCTCGCCGCCCCAGTTCGACGCGATCAGCCCGGCGTGCCCCACCGCGGGCGCGACGAGGTCCTCGCCCGCGGCCAGGTGCAGCGCCGGCATCCGGCACCGGCTCGCGGCGTCCGTGGAGAACGGCTTGGTCTGGGTGGCGGCCATCGTGGCCACCGCCCGGATCCGGGGGTCCGACGCGGCCGCGAGCACCGCGCAGCCGCCGCCCACCGAGTGCCCGGCCAGCCCCAGCTTGTCCCGGTCGACGCTGATCGCGCCGTCGCCGAGCCGCACGCCGACGCACACGTCCAGCGCCGTGCTCAGGTCCGCGGCGAACAGCCGGTGCGACGCCAGCGGACCGCGCTGGGTCGCCGGCGCGGCCACCACGAAGCCCCACGACGCCAGGTGGCGCAGCAGGCCGAGGTAGCGCTCCGGCGGCTGCAGCCACCCGTGCCCGAACGCGATCGCCGGCAGCCCGAGGCCCGCCGTCGGGGTGAGCACCACCCCCGGCAGACCCACGAGCGCCAGGTCGCCGCGCAGCACGCGGTGCGGCCCCGGGTGCGACAGCTCCTCCGCGAGGTGCTTCGCCTTGTTCGCCATGGTCGTTGACCCTATCGAGATCGGGGTCCGACGGCCCTACCGACGCCCGTTCGCGTCCTGGTTACGCTTCGTCGGGTGTGCGGAATCGTGGGATACGTAGGGCATCGCCCGGCGCTGGACGTCGTTCTCGACGGGTTGCGACGGCTGGAGTACCGCGGGTACGACTCGGCGGGCGTGGCCGTGCTGGCCGGCAAGGGCCTCGCCGTCGAGCGCAAGGCGGGCCGGCTGGCGAACCTCGAGGACCGCCTGACCGAGGTCGGCCGCGAGACGTTCGCCGGGACCGCCGGCATGGGCCACACCCGGTGGGCCACCCACGGACCGCCGGTGGACCGCAACTCGCACCCGCACCGCGACGCCACCCGGCGGGTGGCCGTCGTGCACAACGGGATCATCGAGAACTTCGCGTCGCTGCGCCGGGAGCTGGAGGCCGGTGGCGTGGAGTTCGCGAGCGACACCGACACCGAGACCGTCGCCCACCTCGTCGCGCAGGCCTACGACGGCGGGGAGACCGCCGGTGACCTGCCGGCCAGCGTGCGCGCGGTCTGCCGCCGCCTGGACGGCGCGTTCACCCTGGTCTTCACCCACGTCGACGAGCCGGACATGATCGTCGCCGCGCGCCGGTCCTCGCCGCTGGTCGTGGGCATCGGCGACGGCGAGACGTTCGTCGCCTCCGACGTGGCGGCGTTCATCGAGCACACCCGCGACGCCGTCGAGCTCGGCCAGGACCAGGTGGTCACGATCACCCGTGACGGGTATCACGTGACCGACTTCCTCGGCGAGGACGCGCCCACCCGCCCGTTCCACGTGAACTGGGACCTCTCGGCCGCCGAGAAGGGCGGCTACGAGTACTTCATGCTCAAGGAGATCGAGGAGCAGCCGGCCGCGCTCGCCGACACGCTGCGCGGGCACTTCGCCGAGGGCCGGATCATCCTCGACGAGCAGCGGCTGTCCGACCAGGACCTGCGCGACGTGGACAAGGTCTTCGTGGTGGCCTGCGGCTCGGCCTACCACTCCGGCCTGGTCGCCAAGTACGCCATCGAGCACTGGTGCCGGCTGCCCGTGGAGGTCGAGCTGGCCTCCGAGTTCCGCTACCGCGACCCGGTGCTCGACCGCGACACGCTGGTCGTCGCCGTGTCGCAGTCCGGCGAGACCGCCGACACCCTGGAGGCCGTGCGGCACGCGCGCGAGCAGAAGGCCCGGGTGCTCGCGGTCTGCAACACCAACGGCGCGCAGATCCCCCGCGAGTCCGACGCGGTGCTCTACACCCACGCCGGCCCCGAGATCGGCGTCGCGTCCACGAAGGCGTTCCTCGCCCAGATCGCGGCGAACTACCTGGTCGGCCTGGCCCTCGCGCAGGCCCGCGGCACCAAGTACCCCGACGAGGTCGCCCGCGAGTTCCACGAGCTCGCCGCCCTGCCCGAGGCGGTCGCCCGGGTGCTCGGCACGGTCGAGAAGGTGCGCTCGCTCGGCCGGTCGCTGGCCGACGCGAAGGCCGTGCTGTTCCTGGGCCGGCACGTCGGCTACCCGGTGGCGCTGGAGGGTGCGCTCAAGCTCAAGGAGCTCGCGTACATGCACGCCGAGGGCTTCGCCGCGGGCGAGCTCAAGCACGGGCCGATCGCGCTGATCGAGGACGGGCTGCCGGTCGTCGTGGTGATGCCCTCGCCGAAGGGCCGGGCGGTGCTGCACGCGAAGCTGCTGTCGAACATCTCGGAGATCCAGGCCCGCGGCGCGCGCACGATCGTGATCGCCGAGGAGGGCGACGAGACCGTGCGGCCGTTCGCGGACGAGCTGGTCGAGGTGCCGGCCGTGCCGACGCTGCTGCAGCCGCTGGTGTCGACCGTGCCGCTGCAGGTGCTGGCCGCGGAGATCGCCCGGGCCCGCGGGTACGACGTGGACAAGCCCCGCAACCTGGCCAAGTCGGTGACGGTGGAGTAGGCGGGAGTGGGCGCCGTGCTGGGCGTGTGGACGACCGAGCAGGTCAGGGCCGCGGAGGACAAGCTCCTCGCGCGGACCGCGGAGGGCGCGCTGATGCGCCGGGCCGCCTACGGCGTGGCCGTGCCGGGCGGCGGCGATGCTGCGCTCGCGGGCCGGCGGCGTGGCCGGGCGGCGGGTGGTGCTCCTGGTGGGTGCCGGCAACAACGGCGGCGACGCGCTGTGGGCCGGCCACTTCCTGCGCCGCCGCGCGGTCGCGGTGACCGCCCTGCTGCTCGCCCCGGACAAGGCGCACCCGGCCGGGCTGGCCGCGCTGCGCCGCGGCGGTGGGAAGGTGCTGCCCGCCGAGTCCCCACCCCGGAGGTCTCCGCCGCGCTCGGCGCCGCCGACCTGGTGATCGACGGCATCGTCGGCCTGCAGGCGCGCGGCCCGCTGCGCCCGGCGGCCGCGACGCTGGTCGAGGCGGCCGACGCGCCGGTCCTGGCCGTCGACCTGCCCAGCGGCGTCGACCCGAACACCGGCGCCACCCGCGGCCCGGCGGTGTACGCGGACGCGACGGTGACGTTCGGCGCGCGCAAGCCGGTGCACGTGCTGGCCGAGGGCGCGGTCCGGTCCGGGACCGTGCACCTGGTGGACATCGGCCTCGGCCCGTGGCTGGACGAGCCCGCGCTGTCGGTGCTGGAGCCGGCCGAGGTCGGGCGGCTGTGGCGGGTGCCCGGGCCCGACGACGACAAGTACAGCCAGGGCGTGACCGGCGTCGCGGCCGGCTCGGCGACCTACCCGGGCGCCGCGGTGCTGTCCACCGGCGCCGCGGTGCTCGCGACGTCGGGGATGGTCCGCTACGCGGGCTGGGCCGCCGACGAGGTCCGCGCCCGCTGGCCGGAGGTGGTGGCGACCGGGTCGGTCGAGGACGCCGGCCGGGTGCAGGCGTGGGTCGTCGGCCCGGGGCTGGGCACCGGCCAGGCCGGGCGCGACGTGCTCGCCGCGGTCCTCGCGGACGGCGTGCCGACGTGCGTGGACGCCGACGGGATCACGCTGCTCGCGGCCGACCCGGCGCTGTGGGACAACCGCGAGCCGGACGTCCCGGTCGTGCTGACCCCGCACGACCGCGAGTTCGCCCGCATCGCCGAGCCGCTGGGCATCAAGCTGGGTGACGACCGGCCGGCGGCCGCGCGTGCGCTGGCGCGGCGGCTCGACTGCGTGGTGCTGCTCAAGGGCCACACGACGGTGATCGCCGACCCGGCCGGGCGGGTGCTGGTGAACCCGGCGTCGACGGCGTGGCTCGCCACGGCCGGCTCGGGCGACGTGCTGTCCGGGCTGATCGGCGCGACGCTCGCGACCGAGCTGGACCCGTGGCTGGCCGCGGGCTGCGCGTCCTGGGTGCACGAGCGGGCCGGCGACCTGGCGGCCGCCGGGGCGCCGGCGCCGGCCTCGGCGATCCTGCGGGCCATCCCGGACGCGGTCCGGGCGGCGAGGGCGGCGGTCCGCGACCGCTGACCGGCGCCCTGTGCGAGCATGAGAACCGTCATGGCTCTCCATCCACCGCGGGCCGAGGCGATCGTCGACCTCGACGCCCTGCACCACAACGTCGCGCTGCTCGCCGGGCGGGCGGCGGAGTCCGGCGCGGCCACGATGGCCGTCGTCAAGGCCGACGGCTACGGCCACGGCGCGCTGCCGGTCGCCCGCGCCGCGCTCGACGCCGGCGCCACCTGGCTCGGTGCGTGCTCGCTCGCCGAGGGCCTCGCCCTGCGCGGCGCCGGGATCACCGCGCCGATCCTGAGCTGGCTCGAGGTCGCCGGCGAGGACTACGTGCCCGGCGTCGCCACGAACATCGACCTCACCGCGTCCAGTGTCCGTGAGCTCGGTCACATCCTCGGCGCGCGGTCAGCGGGCCGGGCGCACCCCGCGGGTGCACCTCAAGATCGACACCGGGTTGTCCCGCAACGGCTGCCCCGTCGAGGAGTGGCCGGACCTGGTCGACGTCGCCGCCAAGGCGCAGGCCGACGGGCTCGCCGAGATCGTCGCGGTCTGGTCACACCTCGCGTGCGCCGACGAGCCCGGCCACCCGTCGGTCGACCTGCAGGCGGCGCGGTTCCAGCAGGCCTACGAGATGAGCACGGCGGCCGGGCTCAAGCCGCTGCGGCACCTGGCGAACTCGGCCGCCACGCTGAACCGGCCGGACCTGCACTTCGACCTGGTCCGTGTCGGCATCGCCATGTACGGGCTGAACCCGTTGCCGTACCGGGAGGATCTGCGGCCGGTGATGACGTTCCGCTCGTCGGTGGCGCTGACCAAGCGGATCGCCGCCGGCGAGTCCGTCTCCTATGGACAGACGTGGACCGCGGCGGCGGACACGAACCTCGCGCTCGTCCCGGTCGGCTACGGCGACGGCGTGCCGCGGCTGCTGTCCGGCCGGATGGACGTGTGGCTGGCCGGGCGGCGGCGGCCGGTGGTCGGCCGGGTGTGCATGGACCAGATCGTCGTCGACTGCGGCGACGACCTGGTGCCGGTCGGCGACGAGGTCGTGCTGTTCGGCACCGGCGAGCAGGGCGAGCCGACCGCCACCGAGTGGGCGGACACGCTCGGCACCATCGACTACGAGATCGTCACCGGCATGCACCGCCCGCGCGTGGCTCGCAGCTACCGGGGCGGCCGGTGACGGTCTCCAGGAAGGTCGGCGCGATCATCGGCACCACGATCGGCGTCGCGGCGGCCGGAACGGCGGTGGCGGTCGGCGTGGCGGCGCGCCGGCGCGCGCGCACCGACGACCCGTACGCGGGCGAGCCGCTGGGCAGGCTGCGCCCCGACCGCACGTACACGGTGATCACCGACGACGGGATCGAGCTGGCCGTCGAGGAGGTCGACCCGGCCGCGGGCGGCAGGCCCGAGATCACCGTCGTGTTCGTGCACGGGTTCGCGCTGTCCCGGCGCAGCTGGCACTTCCAGCGCCGCGCGCTCGCGCAGCTGACCGAGCCGCGGGTGCGCCAGGTGCTCTACGACCAGCGCAGCCACGGCGAGTCCGGCCGGGCGAGCCGGCAGTCCAGCACCATCGACCAGCTCGGCCTGGACCTCGGCGAGGTGCTGGACAAGGCGGGGATCGAGGGGCCGACCGTCCTGGTCGGACACTCGATGGGCGGCATGACGATCATGGCGCTGGCCGAGCAGCGGCCCGAGCTGTTCACCGACCGGGTGTGCGGGGTGGCGCTGATCGGCACGTCCGCCGGCGAGGTCGGCAAGAGCGGCCTGCCCCGCCCGCTGCTGTCCCGGTACAACCCGGTGACCAAGGGCATCGGCCGGCTCGCCGACTGGCAGCCGGGCATGGTCGAGCTCGTGCGCGCGGCCGGCGGGCAGCTGACCCGGCGCGCGGTGCGCTCGCTCGCGTTCGGCTCCCGCGACGTCAGCCCGTCGCTGGTGGACTTCATGCTGGAGCTGCTCGACGCGACGCCGGTGCGGGTGCTCGCGGACTTCGTCGAGACGCTGGGCACGCACAACCGCTATGCCGCGCTGGCCGGGCTCAAGCACGCGCACGTGGTGGTGATCAGCGGCGACGCGGACCGGATGACCGCGTTCTCGCACGCCGAGCGGATCGCGGCCGAGCTGCCGGACGCGGAGGTGGTGCGGGTGCGCGGCGGTGGGCACATGGTGATGCTCGAGCAGCCGCAACTGGTCGACGACCACCTGGTGATGCTGCTGCAGCAGTGCGCGTACGGCCGGCCGGGTGGTCATCGGAGGTGGTGGCGCAGGTGAGCCCCGTCTCGCTGCCGGAGGAGTCCGACACGCTGCGGTTCGGCCGCCGCGTCGGTGCCGTGCTGCGGGCGGGCGACCTGGTGTTGCTGGCCGGGCCGCTCGGCGCCGGGAAGACCGTGCTGGCGAAGGGGATCGCCGAGGGGTTGGGGGTGACCGGACGGGTCAGCTCGCCGACGTTCATCATCGCCCGCGAGCACCGCCCCGCCCCGCAGGGCCGCGGCATCCCGCTGGTGCACGTGGACGCCTACCGCCTCGGCGGCGATCTCGACCAGCTCGATGATCTCGATCTGGACACGTCGCTGGTGGACGCCGCGGTGGTGATCGAGTGGGGCGAGGGCGCCGGCGAGCGGCTGTCCGCGGACCACCTGCTGATCCGCCTGGAGCGCCGGGAGGACGACGCCCGCCTGGCCACCGTCGAGCCGCACGGGAGCTGGGCGGACCGGCCTATCCCGTGATGCCGTGCTCGTCCAGTGTGGACAGAAGGGCGTCCGGCCGCTGCGCGCTGGGCAGGTGGTCGAGGATCGTCGTGCGGATGCCCACGGCGGCCGCGCCCCCGTCGGCCTCCGGGCTGTCGCCGACCATCAGCGCGTCCGCGGGCGTGATCCCGATCCGCTGGCAGGCCACGAGGAAGATCTTCGGGTCGGGCTTCATGACGCCCTCGGTGTAGGACAGCACGAACTCGTCGACGAGGTCGGCGACGTCGTGGTGGCGGAAGACGGCGCGGATGTCCCACGGGATGTTGCTCACCACGGCGACGGGCAGGTCTCGCTCCCGCAGTCGTCGCAGCGCGGTCACGGTGTCGGGGTAGGGCTGCCAGGACGCGGGCTCGAACATGCGCTCGTAGGCCGCCTCCGCCTCGGCGTGCGTGAGCCCGAGCCGGCTGCCGGTCAGCGAGGCGAGGTAGACCGACCGGTGCAGCCCGGGGTCGAGGTCCCGGCGTGCCCAGTCCTCCGCCAGCTCGTCCGGCAGGTGCGCGGCGACGAGCGTGGACGCGGTGAGCAGCCCGATGAGCTCCTCGCTCCAGCCGGGATCGGGCTCGAGCCGGAACAGGGTGCCGGAGAAGTCGAACAGGACGCCGTGGATCATGCCGCCCACGCTACGTGGGCTCCGCTCGGCGAAACACCCGGATCCCGTCCGCGACGGACACCAGGTGAACACACCCACCGTCCGCCGCCAGGACACCTCGCTCGCCATGGCCGCTCGGCTTGTCCGGCACGCCTTTCCGCTGCCGGTCCCGGTGACCGTGACGGCCGGCATCGTCCTCGTCGGGTCGCTCGCCCTCGGCATCGGCGGCCTGTGGTCGGAGGACGGCTATCTGACGAACCTGTTGTCCGCCGTCACGGGGTTCGCCGGCCTGGTCCTGATCGGCGGATCGGCGCTGGACTACCTGACCTCCCGAGCCCAGTGGACCCGTACCCGCCCCGCCCGAGCCGAACTCGCCGAGCAGATCGTGCGGGTCGTGGCCGGCCTGTGCGACTCCCTGGCGGAGGCGGTCCGTGCGGCCGGGCCCGTCCCGATCGACATCGAGCAGGGCGATGACCACGCTCGCCGGTGCGACATCGCCGGACGGAGGCTGGCGGTCCTGCGCGAGAGGCTCGCCACGATCCAGGCGTGGTTCACCGACCGGTGGCTCGATCGGGCCTGGCCACCGGACGAACCGGTGCGCCGCGACGGGCGCGAGGTCGTGGCCGAGTTCGCCCGCCGGCTGGAACCGTGGGCCGGCGGCATCGCTTCCAGCTTGTCGGACGTCGCGGAGATCTGGCTCCCGGAGCTGATGGCGCTGCGCACCGACCGGCAGGCGCCGCTTGGCAAGCACCTGGCACTGATCAGAGCGGCGCACCGCGACCACCCGTCGGGCACGGAGACCGTCGAGGCATGTGGTCGGCTGCGGCCGGTCGTGCTCGACCCCGCCGAGCTGAGCGACCTCTCCGAGGCGCCCGGCGAGTCGGTGTTGCTTCGCTGGGTGTCGAGCGTGGACCGGACCCTGACGACCTGTGGTGAGCTGATCCGCCTGCTGCGAGATGACCCGTGAACCCGGGCCTGTGGACAACCTCCCGGGTTGTGGACAACCAGGCCGAACTCGGTTGAGAGTGTCAGGGGTGCCGGGCATCGTGGTGGCCATGCGAGCGGTGATCTTCGACTGGGGTGGCACGCTCACCCCCTGGCTACCCGTCGACTACCTGGCGGCCTGGCGCAGCTATGCCGACGTGCTGCATCCGGGCGACGCCACCCAGGCCACGCGGGTCGCGACGGCCATCCATGCCGCGGAGGAGGCGGCCTGGCGGCTCGCGCGCGACGAGCACCGGGCCTTCACCATCGGCGAGGTGCTGCGCACGGCCCGGGCGCCCGAGCACGACGACGGGTTCGCGGCCTACCGCACCTTCTGGGACCGGGCCACGCACACCGACCCCGAGGTCGCGCCCCTGGTGAACGCCTTACGCGGCAAGGGCTTACGCATCGGCATCCTGTCCTCGACCCCGTGGCCGGCCGCGTGGCACGAGGAGGTCCTGGCGCGCGACGGCGTGCGTGACCTGTTCCACGCGCGCGTCTGGAGCAGCGACCTCGAGTACACCAAGCCGCACGAGGCCGCCTTCCGTGCCGCCATGGCCGCCGTCGGCGTGGACGACCCGGCCGACTGCGTCTTCGTCGGCGACCGCCCCTACGACGACATCAGCGGCGCGAAGGCGGTCGGCATGCGGGCGGTGCTGGTGCCGCACAGCGACATCCCGGCGCACCAGCAGGTGCCCGTCGACGTCGAACCCGATGCCGTGATCCAGCGGCTCGCCGACCTGGAGGAGGTGGTCGACACCTGGCTCGCCTGACCGCACCAGGGAAGTGCCCTCCACCGGAAGTTCGCCACATATCTCGGCGGCCGCTTTCCCGCCGGCGGCGTTGCCGGTCCGCCCAAGTACGATCCAGTACGAGGACGGACCGGCGCCTTGCCAGCGAGAACCTGGGTCCACCGATATACGCAACAGACTTCCGGCGAAGGGCACTACATGGCCGTGCTGGTACTCGCAGTCGACACCGCGACGCCCGCGGTCACCGCGGGAGTCGTCGCGCTGAACCGGGCGGCGGACGGGGCCGCGGAGCCGGCGCGCCTCGACGTGCTCGCCGAACGCGTCACCGTGGACGCGAAGGCGCACGGCGAGCTGCTGACGCCGCACATCCTCGCGGCGCTCGACGCCGCCGGTCACCGCCTGGCCGACGTCGACGTGATCGTCTGCGGTGCCGGGCCCGGGCCGTTCACCGGGCTGCGCGCGGGGATGGCCACGGCGGCGGCACTCGGGCACGCGCTGGACGTGCCGGTCCACCCGGTGTGCACGCTCGACGCCATCGCGGCCGCCGAGCAGGGGCCGCTCCTGGTCACGACGGACGCGCGCCGCAAGGAGCTGTACTGGGCCACCTACGACGTGCACGGCGCCCGCACCACGGGCCCGGTCGTCGGCAAGCCGGCAGACATCCCACAACTGAACAAGCGTGCGGGCGCGACGATCTACGCCGACGTCCTGACGATGCCGCACACGGGCCGCGAGCACCCGACCCCGGCCGGGCTGGTGCGCGCCGCGGACCTGACCCGGCCACCACGGCCGCTCACCCCGCTGTACCTGCGCCGGCCCGACGCCACCGAGCCGGGCGCGCGGAAACGGGTGACCACGCCGTGACCGCGGTCCGGCTGGCACCGCTGGACTACGCGGACCTCGAGCGCTGCGCCGAGCTGGAGCGCGTCCTGTTCGACGGCGACGACCCGTGGAGCGAGCGGACGCTCCGCTCCGAGCTCGACCACGGCCACCAGTACTTCGGCGCCTATGCCGACGGTGTGGGCCTGGTCGGCTACGCGGGCGTCTCGGTGGTCGGCACCACGCGCGACGCCGAGGCCAACGTGCACACGATCGGCGTCGACCCGGACTGGCAGCGGCTGGGCATCGGCAGGATGCTGCTGCGTGCCCTGCTCGCGGTCGCCGACGAGTTCGCCGCGCCCGTCTACCTCGAGGTGCGCACCGACAACGCCGCGGCCATCGCGCTCTACCAGGCGCACGGCTTCGTCCGGATCGGGCTGCGGCGCAGGTACTACCAGCCCTCGGGCGCCGACGCGTACACCATGGCCCGCGCCGCGCACGCCGGCGGGAAGGCCCAGAAGGACGGGACGACGTGACGATCATCCTGGGCATCGAGAGCTCCTGCGACGAGACGGGCGTGGGCATCGTCCGGCTGCACACGGACGGGACCGTCGAGCTGCTCGCCGACGAGGTGGCCTCCAGCGTCGACCAGCACGCCCGGTTCGGCGGGGTCGTGCCCGAGGTCGCCAGCCGCGCGCACCTCGAGGCGATCGTTCCGATCATGCGGCGCGCGGTCGAGGCGTCCGGCCTCGAGCTGTCCGACGTCGACGCCATCGCGGTCACCTGCGGGCCGGGCCTCGCCGGCGCGCTGCTCGTCGGCGTGTCGGCCGCGAAGGCCTACGCCGCCGCGCTGAACGTCCCGCTCTACGGCGTGAACCACCTGCCCGGCCACGTCGCCGCGGACACGCTGCAGCACGGCCTGCTGCCCTCGCCGTGCCTCGCACTGCTCGTCTCCGGCGGGCACACCCAGCTGCTCCGGGTCGACGAGCTCGCGGGCAAGATCACCGAGATCGGCTCGACCATCGACGACGCGGCCGGCGAGGCCTACGACAAGGTCGCCCGGATCATCGGCCTGCCCTACCCGGGCGGCCCGCCCATCGACAAGGCCGCCCGCCGCGGCGACCCGGACGCCATCCGCTTCCCGCGCGGGCTCACCGGCCCCCGCGACGCGCCGTTCGACTTCTCCTTCTCCGGCCTGAAGACCGCGGTCGCCCGCTGGGTGGAGAACCGCGAGCGGGACGGCCGCGCGATCCCGGTCGACGACGTCGCCGCGTCGTTCCAGGAGGCCGTCGCCGACGTGCTGACCGCGAAGGCGGTGCGCGCGGCGGGTGAGCTCGGCATCGACACCTTGGTGGTCTCGGGCGGGGTCGCGGCGAACTCGCGGCTGTCGAGCCTGGCCGCGCAGCGGTGCACGGAGGCCGGGATCCGGCTGCGGGTGCCCCGGCCCCGGCTGTGCACGGACAACGGCGCGATGATCGCCGCGCTCGGTGCCCACCTCGTTGCCGCCGGTGTCCGACCGTCCTCTTTGGACCTGTCGGCGGATCCCGCGCTGCCGGTCAGCACGGTGTCGGTCTGAAACCAGGATCATGGACCCCGTACGCTCGACCGGGTGAACGTCGCGGTCACCGGGTCCAGCGGTCTGCTGGGTAACGCGCTTGTCGATCATCTGCGCGCCGGTGGCCATCGGGTGATCCGTCTCGTGCAGCGCCGGCCCGCGGCCGAGGACGAGGTCCTCTGGTACCCCGAACTCGACACCGACGGTCTCGCCGACGTGCAGGCCGTCGTCCACCTCGTGGGTGAACGGGTCTATGGAAAGTGGACCGAGCACCACCGGGAGGCCATCCGCGAGTCCCGCGTCGGCGGCACCCGGGTGCTCGCCGAGGGGCTCGCCAAGATGGACCACGGGCCGCGCACGCTGCTGTGCGCGTCGGCCATCGGGTACTACGGCGACCGCGGCGACGAGACGCTGACCGAGCTCAGCCCGCCCGGCCAGGGCTTCCTCGCGTCGGTGCACCGCGAGGCGGAGGAGGCCGCCGACATCGCCGACCGCGCCGGCCTGCGCGTCGCGCACCTGCGGTTCGGCATCGTCCAGTCGGCCGAGGGCGGTGCGCTCGCGTGGCTGCTGCCCCGGTTCCGCCGCGGCCTCGGCATCCGCGCGGGCGCCGGCCGCCAGTTCGTCAGCTGGGTGTCGCTGCCCGACGTGGTCCGCGCGATCGACCACGTGCTCAACACCCCGTCGCTGGCCGGCCCGGTCAACGTGGTCGCGCCGCACCCGGTGACCAACCGCGAGTACGCCGACATCCTCGCCCGGGTGCTCGGCCGGCCCCGGTTCATCGCCCTTCCCCGGGCGCTGACCAGGCGGATGTTCGGCGCGGACGTCGCCGACGAGATCGTGCTCGCGAGCGTCCGGGCCGTGCCCGAGCGGTTGCTGCGCACCGGTTTCACGTTCCGTCACCCCCGGCTGGAGATGGCGTTCCGCGAGTTATTGCATGACTATTACTTGCGGTAACATGTCATGATGACCGAGCACGACGAGGACGGCTACGAGGGCAGCGCGACCCTCCGCGTCGCCGACACCGAACTGGCCGTCGAGGTGGTCCTGGCCGGCAACTTCGAGCCCATCGACGGCAAGTACCACTGGTACGGCCGCGTCCTGCCCGACGCGGAGCTCACCGAGCTGGTCGGCTCCCGCAAGGTCGCCGGCACGATCCGCACCCCGCACGGCGAGGCGGACGGCCGGCTCGCCGATCCGGACCCCTGGGGGAGGTACCGGATCAGCGGCACCGGCCGCCCGCCGTTCCCCGTGCCGACGACCCTGGAGGAGCTACCGCAGCACTGACGGCCGCAGGTCGACGTCCGCCGCGTTGACGAACATGACCCGGTGGCCGAACTGGATCTGCACGTACTTCGTCTGCCCGCGCACGACGGTGTGGTTGGACGCGTCGTAGGTCACCGCCCAGTAGTACTCCGAGCCGGCGAGCTGGCCGACGGAGTACCTCTGGCCGGCCGGCAGCGTGTACTGCAGCGGCGTGACGGCCTGCGGCGGGATGTTCTCCGGGTACGCCGACGCCTCCGGGTAGGCCCGGCCGTAGACCGGGATGCTGTCCTTGCCGGCCTTCGGCGTGGCCACCAGGCCGGTGGACCACAGCGCGGTCGGGTGCCGCCGCGGGTTGTGGAACCAGCCCTTCTGCCCGAGGTACCAGATCGCGGTCCAGTCACCCTGCCGGTCGGCGACGGCGTACTGCTGGCCGGTCTCCACCCGGCTGGAGTGGTCGGAGATGTGCATGGTGCCCGGCGTGCCGTCGGGGTGCAGGCCCACGTCGGTGAGCAGCGGCGCGTCGTCGCGCGGCTCGGTGTGCAGGATCACCGACCCGGACCCATGCGGCGCGCACGGCTCGCCGGCGGTCACGCAGCCGGTGAACGCGGGCTTGTTGGCGTCGTAGTCCGGCCGGATCGTCACCATGCCGGTGCGCGGCGTGCCGCTGGTGCGGAAGGGCGCGCCGAGCAGGTCGAAGTAGTGCGACCAGTTCCAGTAGGGGCCCGGGTCCCAGTGCATGCCGCGCACGGTCGACGGGACGGTGCCGGGCACGTTGTCGTGGCCGAGGATGTGCGCGCGGTCCAGCGGGATGCCGTACTTGTGGGCGAGGTAGCCGACCAGCTTGGCGGAGCTGCGGTAGAGCGCCTCGGTGAACCATGCGCCGTCGGCGGCGTAGCCCTCGTGCTCGAGGCCGATGGACTTGGCGTTGATGTACCAGTTGCCGGCCTGCCAGGCGACGTCCTTGGCCTTCAGGTGCTGGGCGACGTGCCCATCGGCGGAGCGCAGCGTGTACTGCCAGCTCACGTAGGTCGGGTCCTGGACCAGGCCGATCGTGGTGTTGTAGCTGCCCTCGGTGTCGTGGATGATGATGTACTTGATCTTCTGCGACTGCGGCCGGTTGGCGAGGTCGTGGTTGCCGTAGTCGCCGTCCCCGAGGTCCTCGTAGGGGGCCGGGATCCACTCGCACCCCAGCCCGCGCGGGCACTCGGTCTGGCCGGCGTCGGTGTGCCGCAGCCCCAGCCGCCCGAGCTGCCCGGTGTCGGGCCGCAGCCCCGGCTGCGCGGCGAGCCGCACCTGCTGCCCGTCGTCGGTCACCCGCGCGACGCCCGCGCTCAGCGTGCCGAACACCTCGTCCGCGAACGCGGCGGCGGTCGCGGTGTCGGAGGCCCCGCTGTAGGCGGCGACCGCGCCGTACCAGTCGGCCGGATCGTCGCTGGTGATCCCCAGGGCCCGCTGATGCTCGGCGAGCAGGGCGGCCCCACCCCGGATGTTCTGCGCCGGGTCCTCCCGCAGGGTGGCCTGGTCGACCCCGGTCAGCTCCGCGGCCTCGTCCACGGTGCGCAGCCCCGGCGCTGCCGGGGCAGGCTCCGGCGCGCGCGGGTGCAACGCCGGCCGCGCGTCGTCCCCGCGCGGGTCCTCGCTGCCCGCGTCGTGGTGCGTCCCGGCGTTGGCCGCGACGACGTCGGTGAGGTGCATCGGCCCGTAGCCGGCGCTGGTGCTGGGCAGCCCCGCGTTGGTGTCCCACCGCGACTCCAGGTAGGACACGCCGAGCAGCACGCTCTCCGGCACCCCGAACTCCGCGGCCGCGGCCGCGTACTCCTGCTGCCGATCGACGGGTTTGTCCTCCGCATCAGCCGTGGCCATGCCGACGGCGAGGCTCAGGGCAACCACACTCGCACTGACGATCGTTCTCTTCGACGACCGGGACATCGACGCCTCCAGGGACGGGCGAGGAGCAGACCTGCGTAACTCTGCTGTCGCCGGCCCCCGTCGTCAATCCTTTGCCGCCAAACGGGCTACTTCGTTACCCGCTGTCAGACCGCGTCGAGCGCCGGCGCAGCGAACCCTCGAGTACTGGGTGGCTGGCGCATGATCACGTCTGGCTGTGGTACCTGCTTGCAATCTCTGATTGCCTCCATCACCAGGGTCGCCGCCTCGGCGTTGAATAGGCAATCGGGCCTCGCGACGAAGTCGACGCGACGCTCCAGAGGTATGTCGTCGAGACTGTCGCCGGGCTTCAGGCGGCGGAGTATCGCGACTTCGTCCGGGCCGCCGAGAACCAGCCAAGCTCGTCCAGGCTGCACAACATTCCGTGTGATGGATGGCCGCGATACTTGCGGATTCGCATCTTCTTCGTGCGCGGATCACCCTGCGCCTCTGGAGCACAGTCACTCGAGCGCCAGGTGGCGCCACCGGCACCAGTTCCCCAGGCTTGACCTGGTACTCGCCACCGAAGACGATCTGAACGGGCCACCTGTCATCACCGAGATCTACGTCGCGCGATCCAGAGCCTGTGGCCGTTCGGGTGGGTCCATACGTCGAGAGCCCGGCCAACGATCGCGCCTACTAGGGTGACGACTTGCACCTGCGCCTGCATCTGCACCGCGCCAAACCTAACGGAAGCGGCCTATGCTCCGCTCTCATTGTACCAAACTGTCACACGCGGGTACCGGCAGCATTCCACAGGGCCTCGAAGGAGCTGCAGGCACGCGACGTGTGATCGGGCGACATCACCATGTCCGCTGTGGACTCGTCGTTGGGCCGGTTCACGTAGCCGAGCCAGACGCCGTTCAACAAATATTCGCTGAACTGGGTGAACAGTGCAGGCTCCTCGATGGCGAGCGTTGCGACGTCGAGCCGATACAGGCCGGCGCCACCCATGACCGGAAGGATGGTACGCCGGAACGAGCAGTACTCGTTCAGGCCGATCACCGCCCACGACGGCGGCAAGCATGTCGCGGAAGCGTGTGACTCCGTCGGTTCGCGAGCCGAGCTCACCTGCCAGCAGGAATCGGTACTTGCAGCCCTTCGCCAAGTTCGAGGTGACGACCTGGAAGAACTGGCCGGCCGCGGCGTCGCCATCGGCCATGTCAATGATGTTCGGCCTGAGGTCGGTGGCGATGATGTCTGCCTGTTGGCAGTACCTCTCGACCCTGACGACCTCATCCTGCTCGATGAGGCCCTCCATGCCCGCCGAGCGAGAGTTCACGAGTTCGTTCGCGACGATGGTCGATGCGGTCGGTCAGCACCCGGCCGATGCGCGCCATCAGATCCGAGTGGCGGCTCGCGCGCGCCTGTACATCGGCGAGTGCGTGTTCGACGTACTTGGCGAGCGGACCGGGATCCACCGGCGCGCTGACCGGTTCGCCGTAGACGAGGTAGTCGAGGCTGACGCCGAAGAAGTCGGCCAGGGCGACGAGTTTCTGAAAGCTCGGCCGGGTGTGGCCGCGTGCGTACTGTGACAGCGCGGCGGCGGTGACTCCGACGGCATCGAGAATTGCCTGCCGGTTGCGGCTGTATCCGCCGCGCTCGATCAAACTGTTCAGCATTTCTTCTAGCTTGACTTCGCGGCTTGTCACTTCATCCTCCCCGGCGATCAGCAGCCGTATCGTCCGGGCTCTCATAGGGGCGGGTTAAGTATGACTCACGCTGCAACGTGAGAGGCGCTATATCGTTATGCAAAGTATAGGGCCGGGCACCTTACCATGAGCACAATAAGTCTGACTTCAGGATGACGTAGTACGGGTGGTCGCGACCGAGGCAGGTGAGACGCATGGTGGTCGTCGGATATGGGGCTCCGAGAGGCGCTGTCAAGAGGGTTATGCAGCCGGCCAGAATGGTCTCCGATCCATCAAATGGCCAAAAGCTGGACAATGAGCTTCGACTGGAGGGCCGTCTGATGGGAATCGACTGTCAACTGTCGCCGTCACGAAATTGGGTCGAGGGTCGAGACATGTGTTCTGCGGGACAGCAAGCCCTGCCGGGTGTTCGTTTCCTATTCTCATGTGGACGAAGGGGAGCGGGTGCGGCTTGACGTCCATCTGGCGCCGTTGGCGCGGGAGCAGTTGATCGACCTCTGGTGCAACCGGGTCATCGCGCCCGGCTCGGACTGGGAGCGGGACATCGAGGACGAGCTCGCCAGCGCGGACATCGTGATCCTGCTCGTCACCCCGGACTTCGTTGCCTCGGCGTTCTGCTTCGAGAAGGAGTTCGCCACCGCGTTGCGGCGCCACGACGAGGAAGGGGTGCCCATCCTGCCCGTGCTGGTCAAGCCCGTCGACTACGCGCACATGCCGTTCGGGCAGTTCCAGGCCCTGCCGCGCGACCTGCGGCCCATCAGCACCTGGGCCAACCCGGACGCCGGCTGGCTGGAGGTCGCACTCGGGGTGCGGGCAGGTGGTCGAGGAGGTCGGCCGCTAGCGCCTGGCCATTCCGACGCAGCGCAACGGATCGGAGGACGTTGCCGGGCAGATCTTGCTCGCTCGCAAGCTCAAGGACTCCTACTCTTATCAGATCGTTAGGCGTTCATTCCGGCTTGACCTGGCGGCCTGGCACCTCAACCGCGCGCTGCGTACGTCGCTTAATTGTGATCTTTGCCCTACTGGTTCAGCTAGCGAAACTTCAGGCCAAAGGGCGGGTGCTACTCGCTGGACGACAGGTCCAGTCGAGTGTGGCGAATGGCACCATGACCCGCGCTTCCGGCGTGATAAGAAGGTGTCGGTACGGCTGAAACTATCTCCGCACCGAATGGGCAGAATCTGGACAAGAGCTCCTACTGGAGGGCCGTCTGATGGGAATCGACTGTCAAGTGTCGTCGTCACGAAATTGGGTCGAGGGTCGAGACATGCGTTCTGCGGGACAGCAAGCCCTGCCGGGTGTTCGTTTCCTATTCTCATGTGGACGAAGAGGAGCGGGTGCGGCTTGACGTCCATCTGGCGCCGTTGGCGCGGGAGCAGTTGATCGACCTCTGGTGCAATCGGGTCATCGCGCCCGGCTCGGACTGGGAGCGGGACATCGAGGACGAGTTGCAAGCGCGGACATCGTGATCCTGCTCGTCACCCCGGACTTCGTCGCCTCGGCGTTCTGCTTCGAGAAGGAGTTCGCCGCCGCGCTGCGGCGCCACGACGAGGAGGGGGTGCGCATCCTGCCCGTGCTCGTCAAGCCCGTCGACTACGCGCACATGCCGTTCGGGCAGTTCCAGGCCCTGCCGCGCGACCTGCGGCCGATCAGCACGTGGGACAACCCGGACGCCGGCTGGCTGGAGGTCGCGCTCGGGGTGCGGCAGGTGGTCGAGGAGGTCGGCCGCTCGCGTGCGGTGATTCCCACCCAGCGCAACGGAGTCCGAGGACGGCGCCGGACAGACACTGCTCGGGCGGGAGTTGGAGGACTACTACGGTCCGGACAGTTGTGTCGTCGACGGACCCGTCGCCGAGGGGCGGATCGACTGGATTCCGCTCGACGAGGACACCTCCGCGATCCGGTTCGACAATCTCGTTCCGATCAGCAGCCGGCACCGGGATCGGTCGATCAAGTTCGGCATGTTGCAGCGGCCCACGTTTCGGTTCGGGATCGACCTGATCGCCGAGAACGTGTTCCACAGTGCTCGCCGGCACTTTCACGCCGGGGCGCCCGCGCTCGCGTTCGGCTGCGCACGTCTCGGTGACGCGCTCGCGGTTCACTATCCGTATCTTTTCGAAGCGCACGAGGGCGACGACTGGGCATTCCTCGCGCAAAGTCTGTTCTACCTGCCCTACCGGATGCATCCAGCACTACTCAAGGCGACATTGTTACGGGTGCGTCGCCGGATCGACACCACCGAGGGTTGCCCGAACGGAGCGCGGGCGGCATTGCTCCTCGCCATCGCGAACCTCTACCAGGATCACGGCGACTGGGCGAAAGCCGAGAAACTTTACGACGATGTACTCTCACTATCCTCGGTAACGGCACTCCAATCCGCCGCATTACGACGACGCGCCGTCGGCAGGCTCTTCAGCGGCGCTGACTACCACACAATGGACCGGGATTTCCGGTCCATTGTCGAATACAGGACCAACGCGGACATGTCTGTCTCCCTCGCGATCTGCCAAGGGTGGTGGCACCTCGCCCACGGCCGACCGGACCGCTGCCTCCGCGAACTCGAGCCGTTCGACTTCGACGAGGAGGCACCCATCCCCGCGCCGACCTACAGCCCGCACAACGCGATCGAGTTCAAGCTCACCCAGGCCGCCGCGCTCGCCGCCCTCGGGCTCGGCCACGAGTCACAACTGTGGTTCGTCCGCCAGTACATCCAGGTCCGGCTCCGCCCCGTCTTCACCGACCACATCGCGCCCGCTCGTGCTCGGGCAGCGGATGGAGCGACGCAAGTCGCACCGCTGCGCGACCACACCACCTACGCCCCGTCCCTCCTCGACTCAACCGCCGCCGCCGTGCTCTCCGCACGGGGCATGACCGCCTCCGGACGCCCCATCTGGGTCGACTGAAATCCGGTTGTCCGGGTCGTCCGGCGGAGGACACCATCGGGTCGTGACTCCGCCGGACGGTCGGGCCGGGATCGACGCCGGCCTCGTACGCAGGCTCCTCGCCGCTCAGTTCCCCCAGTGGGCCGACCTCCCCGTCAGGCCGGTCGAGGCCGACGGGTGGGACAACCGGACCTACCGGCTCGGCGACGACAAGACTGTCCGGCTGCCGACCGCCACGGGGTACGTCCCGGCCGTGGCCAAGGAGAACACCTGGCTGCCCCGCCTGGCACCGCACCTCCCGGTGGCCATACCGGCCGTCCTCGGCGAGGGCCGGCCGGGCGAGGGGTACCCCTTCCCCTGGTCCGTGCGCGGGTGGCTGCCCGGCGAGACCGCCGACCGGGCGCGCGTCGACGACATGTCACAGCTCGCCGAGGACGTGGCCGGGTTCGTCCGCGCCCTGCAGAAGTGCGACCCCACGGGCGGGCCGCGGGCCGGTGAGCACAGCTGGTACCGCGGCGCCTCGCCCGCCCACTACGACGAGGAGACCCGCCGCTGCCTGGCCGCGCTGGACGGCCGGGTGGACACCAGGGCGGCCAGGATGGTCTGGGACGCCGCCCTCGAAGCCGGCCACGACACCGAACCGGTCTGGTTCCACGGGGACGTCGCGGCCGGCAACCTCCTCGTCGAGGACGGTCGGCTCGCCGCGGTCATCGACTTCGGGACCTCCGGTGTCGGCGACCCGGCCTGCGACCTGGTCATCGCCTGGACATTCTTCGACGGCGGCAGCCGCGAGGTCTTCCGGGACGCGGTCGGCCAGGACGACGCGACCTGGGCCCGCGCCCGGGGCTGGGCCCTGTGGAAGGCACTCCTGACCCTCGCCGGCGATCCGGAGCGGGATACGGTCAACCGGCGGGTGATCGCCGACCTGCTCTCCGACCCGCGGCGGGGACCCTCGTTGCACCGTTAGCAGTCGCGTGGGTAGAGTGCCAGACGTACGGCGCCGACACCGCCCCGGCACCCGCGACGGCGGGGTGGCAGGAGCCGCAAGCAACACAGGTAACTGCCAACGCTATCGAACAGACCCGTGGAGGTCACAGCGGTGAGCGTGAACATCAAGCCGCTCGAGGACAAGATCGTTGTCCAGGCGAGTGAGGCCGAGGCCACGACGGCGTCCGGCCTCGTCATCCCTGACACCGCCAAGGAGAAGCCCCAGGAGGGCAAGGTTCTGGCCGTGGGCCCGGGCCGGATCGACGACAACGGCAACCGCGTCCCGCTGGACGTGAGTGTCGGCGACGTCGTGATCTACTCCAAGTACGGCGGCACCGAGGTCAAGTACAACGGCGAGGACTACCTCATCCTCTCGGCCCGCGACGTGCTGGCCGTCGTCAACTGACGCCCGGCGAAGTCACACGCACGCCCCGGTGGCCCAGTGGGGCTGCCGGGGCGCTGTGTTCAGAAAGGTAGGACATGCCCAAGGAGATCAGCTTCGACGAGGACGCTCGTCGGGCGCTCGAGCGCGGGGTGAACAAGCTCGCCGACGCGGTCCGCGTGTCGCTCGGCCCGCGCGGCCGGCACGTCGTGCTGGCCAAGAAGTTCGGTGGCCCGACCGTCACCAACGACGGTGTCACCATCGCGCGGGAGATCGAGCTCGAGGACCCGTTCGAGAACCTCGGCGCCCAGTTCGCCAAGAACGTGGCGACGAAGACCAACGATGTCGCCGGTGACGGCACGACCACGGCCACGGTGCTCGCCCAGGCCATGGTCCGTTTCGGCATGCGCAACGTCGCCGCGGGGGCCAACCCGGCCGCGCTCGGCCAGGGCATCCAGCTCGCCGCCGACGCCGTCGTGGACGGGCTCAAGGAGAAGGCCACCCCGGTCAAGGGCCGGGACAACATCGCCCAGGTGGGCACGGTCGCCTCCCGCGACGCGTCGATCGGCGCGCTGCTCGGCGAGGCCATCGAGAAGGTCGGCGAGGACGGCGTGATCACCGTGGAGGAGTCCTCCACGCTGGCCACCGAGCTCGTCATCACCGAGGGTGTGCAGTTCGACAAGGGGTACCTGTCCGGCTACTTCGCCACCGACCCGGAGGCGCAGGAGGCCGTGCTGGAGGGTGCCTACATCCTGCTGCACCGGGAGAAGATCTCCTCCCTCAACGACCTGCTGCCGATCCTGGAGAAGATCGCCCAGGCGGGTAAGCCGGTGCTGATCGTCGCCGAGGACGTCGACGGGGAGGCGCTGTCCACCCTGGTCGTCAACTCCGTGCGCAAGACGATCCGCGCGGTCGCGGTCAAGGCGCCCTACTTCGGCGACCGGCGCAAGGCGTTCCTGGACGACCTCGCCGTCGTCACCGGCGCCACCGTCGTGTCGTCCGACGTGGGCATGAAGCTCGCCGAGGTCGACGTGGACGTGCTGGGCAGCGCCCGCCGCATCACGGTCACCAAGGACGACACGACGATCGTCGACGGCGCCGGCTCGAAGGCCGACGTCGCCGCGCGCGCCGAGCAGATCCGCAAGGAGATCGAGGCCACCGACTCCGACTGGGACCGGGAGAAGCTCTCCGAGCGGCTCGCGAAGCTCTCCGGCGGCGTCGCCGTGATCCGGGTCGGTGCGGCCACCGAGACCGAGCTGGCCGAGCGCAAGCACCGCATCGAGGACGCGGTCGCGGCGACCAAGGCCGCCGTCGAGGAGGGCATCGTGCCCGGCGGCGGTGCGTCGCTCGTGCACGTCGGCAACGACCTCGACAAGCTGGCCGAGTCGCTGCCCGGCGACCAGGCCACGGGTGTGCGGATCGTGCAGTCCGCGCTCGCCGCGCCGCTGAGCTGGATCGCGGCCAACGCGGGCCTCGAGGGCGTCATCGTGGTGTCCAAGGTGCGCGACCTGAAGTGGGGTCACGGCTTCAACGCCGCGACGCTGACCTACGGCGACCTGCTCGCCGACGGCGTCGTCGACCCGGTCAAGGTCACCCGCTCGGCGGTCACCAACGCGGCGTCCATCGCGCGGATGGTGCTCACCACCGAGGCGTCGGTCGTGGAGAAGAAGGAAGAGGAGCCGGAGGCCGCCGCCGGTCATGGCCACGGCCATGGCCACGGGCACGGCCCGGGCTTCTGACCCCGATATATGTGTGCGCGAGTGCCGCGCCCGGCTCCGGCCGGGCGCGGCACTCGCTGTCCGTGCGACCGGGTGCCGTGGGTGAAGGAGTGAGATGAACGTTCTGACGCTCGGTCCGACGGGGACCGGGCGCGTGCTGCTCTTCGCCGCCGGCGCCGGTGGCGATCCGGAGCGTCACCGCCCGCTCCTGGAGCACCTCGCGGCCCATGGCTGCCAGGTCGTCGCGCCCCGCTTCGAGCGTCTCGTCGCGCGGGAAGCCACCGCGGCAGAGCTGCTCGCGCGGCCGCTCGGCCTCGTGGAGGCGCTCCACCGGTCGGCGTCCCCGGACGCGGAGGTCGTGGTGGTCGGCCACTCGATCGGCGGATGGGCCGCGCTGTGCCTCGCCGGTGCGACACCGTGGGGACGTGACGGGAAGCCGATGGACGTGCCGCGGGAGCCACGCGTCAGCCGTCTCGTCCTGTACGCGCCCGCGGCCGGCTGGTTCGCCGCTCCCGGTGCCCTGGACGCGGTGACGGTGCCGATGCTCGTCTACGCCGGCGAGCTGGACGCCGTCACGCCGGTCGAGCAGGCCAGGCACCTGACGAGCGCACCGGCCGCGGTCGACCTGCGCGTCGTGCCGAAGGCAGGTCACTTCGGCTTCATGCACCTGCCTCCGCCGGGTACGGCCGAGGACCCCGCGTTCGACCGTGACCGGTTCCTCGCCGACCTCGCGCAGGCGACCCTGGAGTTCGCCACGGCGTCCTGACCCGCGCCCGGTTGGGTGGCCCACCCGGTTGTGTGAACGGGCCGGGCAGACAGAACGCCGCGCCCGGGATGCCGGGCGCGGCGTTCTGTGGTCGGGCCGTCAGGTCGCCACGGCGAACGTGCGTTTCTCCAGCTTGATGATCGCCTCCCGCTCGCCCTCCGAGAGGCCGCCCCAGATGCCGTACGGCTCGTGCACCGCCAGCGCGTGCCTGCGGCACAGGTCCAGCACCGGGCACTCCTGGCAGATCGCCTTGGCTCTGGCCTCGCGCCGCGCCCGGGCCGGGCCGCGTTCACCATCGGGATGAAAGAAGAACGCACTGTCCATGCCGCGGCAGGAGCCCTCGAGCTGCCAGTCCCAGACGTCTGCGTTGGGACCGGGGAGCCTGCGAGTGTCCGCCATGGTGACCGCCTCCCTCGCCGGAAATTGTCGTAACCGGCTACTCCATTCGGTGCAGCGGGACCAACGCTAGAACCGCGCCAATGCTTGTTCAAGGGTGATCGACTCATTGATCAGGCAGTTCAGCCGATCGGGAGCCCAGGTAGACGCAGCGTGTTCACAGATCCAGTTGCCGGACGCTCGTGATCACCCGACGATGGGAGGGTGGTGACGAAGGAGGCGTTCGTGGGCGATCAGGCTTCGCTGGCGAGCGAGGCCCCGCTCATTGCCGAGGAGGACGAACCGACCCTCCCGGTCGCCGCCGTGGCCCGGCGGCTCGGGGTCGCGCCGGCCACCCTGCGCACCTGGGACCGCCGCTACGGCATCGGCCCGCGCGACCACACCACCGGCCGGCACCGCCGCTACGCACCCGAGGACGTCGCCCGGCTCGAGCTCATGCAGCAGGCCCTCCTGCGCGGCGCCACCCCGGCCGAGGCCGCGAGCTACGCCCTGCGCACCTCCGCGCCGGTCTACGAGGACGTCGACGTCGTCGCCCCGCGCGAGCCGCTGCTCCCCGAGGTCAGCAGCCGCTCCGCCCAGGTCCTGCGGCTCAGCCGCGCCGCGATGGCCATGGACGCCGCCGCCGCCCAGCAGCTGATCGCCGACGGCATCACCCGCCTCGGCGTGGTCGCGGTGTGGGACGACGTGCTCCGGCCGGTGCTCTCCGCGCTCGCCGGCCGCTGGGCCCACACCGGCGAGTGCGTCGAGGTCGAACGCCTGGTCACCGAGTGCGCGATCGCGGCCATGACCTGCGCCACGCCCGTGGTGACCGCGCCCGCCAACCCCCGCCCGGTCCTGCTGTGCTGTGCCCCCGGCGACGCGGACGGTCTCCCGCTGCATGTCCTGCACGCCGCTCTCGCCCGGGCCGGCGTCGGCACCCTGATGCTCGGCGCCGCCCTGCCCGCCGACGCGCTCGCCGCCGCGGTGCGCCGCACCGGCCCGGCCGCGGTCGCCGTCTGGGCACAGCTTCCGCGCCACGTCACCGGCGAGGTCTTCGACCGGGTGCCGCGCACGAGGCAGCGCGTCCGGCTGTTCGCCTGCGGACCCGGCTGGTTCACCGCGGATCTGCCCGATCGGGTGGACCGGCTGGAGGACCTCGCCGACACGGTCCACCGGATCGAGTCACTGGTCGGCGCGTGACCGACCTGGCCCGCGCGGCCTTCGGCGACCGCCCGGACCTGCCCGTACCCCGCACCCCGCCCGCCCCGCACGACCGGTGGCTGGCCGCCGTGGCCCTCGGCGGCCAGGGGTGGTACGCGGCCGCCGCCGCGCTGCTCGACGGGCTGACCACGCACCCCGACCCGGTCCTCGCCGCGCTCGCCTGCGCGACCCTCGCCTCGCACCGCCGCCAGCTCGGCGGGCACGCCGCCGCCCGGGTGCTCGACGCGGCGGGCCACGCGCGCCTGGCCGGCCTGCCGGACGCGGACGAGTCGACGGCGCAGGCCAGGTCCGACGTCCTGCTCGGGCTCGCGGCCGACGCGGTCGGCGCCGGCCGGCTCGGCGAGGCGCGCCGGCTCGTGACCCGGGCACCGCGGGCCGGCTGGCGCGCGCAGGTCCGCCGCGGGTGGGTCGGCGCCGAGATCGAGCTGAGCGCGGGCCGCCCCGCCGAGGCCGTCGCGCACGCCGGGCCCGCCCACGAGCTGGCCGCCGGGTCCGGCTCCGTGCGGCACCGCATCAAGTCCGCCCTGGTGCTCGGCGCGGCCCTCGCGGCGCGGGGCGGCCGGGCCGACGCGGTCCGGATCGCCGGCCGCGCGGTGGACGACGCGAAGGACCTGGAGTTGTCCTCGCTGGTCTGGCCGGGTGAACTGATCATGGCCGATCTCGTCCCGGAACGAGCCGACCAACACTGTCGGTGGGCGGCGCTAGCTTTACGGAGCGTGTTGCGTCGATCGGATCCGGTCGGCCGGCGGCTGGCCGAACGTTCCCCGTGGATACCTCGGCTCGCTGGCCCAACCGGGTGACAGGGCACGTACGGACATCTGGGCGAACTGGTCGGAAGAATTACCACCAGATCGTGTCAAGGTTCGCCCCGAAGCGTCCGATAGGGAGGAGTACGTCACTCGGCTGCAGGAAGGAGTCCCCGTGACGACGGTCTTGATTTGCGACGACCGGCGCGGCGTGCGGGAAGGCTTGACCCGTGTCATGTCCGCGGTTCCAGGGGTTAGTCGCATCGACTGCGTAGCGCACGGTGACGAGCTGCTCGCCAGGTTCTCCCGCGCCCCCGTCGACGTCGTCCTGGTCGGCACCCAGCGTGCGGTACCGACCGGGGTCGAGGCGACCCGGCGCCTGGTGTCGGCCAACCCGCAGGCGAACGTGATCGTGTTCGGTGCCCCGGACGACGCCAGCAGCATCGCCGCGGCGATCGCCGGCGGTGCGCGCGGCTACCTCCGCTGGGACGCCTCGCGCCCCGAGTTGGTGGCCGCGCTGGCCCACACGCTCGCGAGCACCTCGGTGCCCGCGCCCCGGCAGCCGTCCGACCCGGGCGTCCAGCTCACCGACCGCGAGCTCCAGGTGCTTCGCGGCATGGCGATGGGCAAGAGCAACGGACAGATCGGCCGCGAGCTCTACCTGTCCGAGGACACGGTGAAGACGCACGCCCGCCGGCTGTTCCGCAAGCTCGGTGTCCGCGACCGCGCCCAGGCCGTCGCGCACGGCTTCCGGCGGGGCCTGGTTTCCTGACCGACCCGCGAGATGAGAACCTGACGACGCCACCCGCACGCCATGCGGGGTGGGCGTCGTCGGTGTGTTCTGGACTACATTTGGCGTGGCCGGTCGGAACGGCTCGTAGAGGGTCGGTCACGCAGAGACACGGCCCCGTGTCGCTCACCAGCACGTAAGAGTGCGGATTGTCCTGCACGGTACGGTGGGTGACACCCGGAGCGAGGGACGAAACTCGCCCCGGCGGAGTCTGACGCCGGCTGATTGTACCTGCACGTAACACTGAGGCTGCTCGCTGCGATGACCACATTGGGGGACGGACTGGACGCTTCTGTAGGCGCTGCCGTCGAGGGCGACCCACACGCCATTGACCGGGTGCTCGCGTCCATCCGGCCCTTGGTCGTGCGGTACTGCCGCGCGAGAGTGGGCAGGCAGGAGCGTTCGTTCGCTTCGGCAGACGACGTCGCACAGGAGGTGTGTCTCGCGGTGCTAACGGCATTGCCCAGCTACCGCGACCAGGGGCGACCATTCCTGGCGTTCGTGTATGGCATTGCCGCACACAAGGTTGCCGACGCGCATCGTGCCGCCGGACGTAACCGATCAGAGCCGGTGGCCGACGTTCCGGATGAGCCGGAGCCCGCTGCCGGTCCGGAACAGCGCGCCATGCAGGCCGATCTGAGTCGACGGATGAACGACCTGCTGGATGTGCTGCCGGAGAAGCAGCGGGAGATTGTCGTGCTCAGGGTCGTCGTGGGACTGTCCGCCGAGGAGACGGCGGAGGCGGTCGGCTCGACGCCCGGCGCGGTTCGGGTGGCGCAACATCGCGCGCTGGCCCGGTTGAGGAAGACGTTGTCCGCGGAGGAGGTGGTCTGAATGGGTGATCGAAGAAGTCACGGTGAGCCGATCGGCCTGCCACGGGACGGCCGGCCGTCCGGGCTCGACGCCTCCGACTACGACCTCTCGCTCGTGCACTCCGACGACGAGTACCTCGACTTCCTGAGCAACGCCGACCTCGACGACCCGTACGGCGCGCCCGACGACCAGTTGAGCGAGCTGCTCCTGTCGTGGCGCCGCGACATCGACTCCGAGCCCATCGGCGACCTGATCGACGACCAGCTCGCCACCGTGACGGTGCAGGCGGCGCGGCTGCGGCGCAAGCGCCGGCCCCGCATGCTCGTTCCCGTCGCGGCGGCCGCCGCCGTGCTCGCCATCGCGTTCGCCGGCATCGGCCTGGCCGCCCGCGACGCCCAGCCCGGCGACACCCTGTGGGCGCTGACGCGCGTGCTCTACTCCGACCACGCCCGTTCCGTCGAGGCCGCCGAGGCGGTCAAGGCCGACCTGCGCGAGGCGCAGGCCGCGCTGACCGACGGCGACGTCGACGAGGCCAAGTCCAAGCTCGAGGAGGCCCACGCCGCGCTGCCGACGGTGTCCAGCGAGGATGGCAAGATCCAGCTCGAGCACCAGCACGCGCAGCTGATGGCGCAGATCCCGGGCACCCCGTCCGGCGAGGCGTCCCAGCCGCCGCAGCCCAACCCGACCACCGCGCAGGGCACCGGCACCGACGCACCGTCGACGACCGACCCGACCCAGCCGAGCCCGAGCACGCCGCCGGACACCGGGACCACCGACCCGACGGAGCCGACCAGCCCTACAGCGTCGTCCACCGCGGTGACCCGCAGCAACAGCACGGAGACGCCGGCCGCGGGCGAGACCGCCATCGGCGCGCAGTCGGTCCCGGGCGACACGGCCGGGGACACCGCCGGGAACACCGCGGGGGGCACGGCCGGCGACACGGCCGGCGGCACCGCGAACGGTTCGGCGAACTGAGCCGGCCGGGATCTAGATTCGTGCCATGATCGCAGGTCACGTGTACAGCCAGGCTCCCCGGTGCGGGGAGTGCGGCGGCCGGGCACTGTTGATCGAGGAGGCCGCGCAGGCGCTGGTGAAGGAATCGCTGGGACGTCTGGTCGCCCGCCCGTGCCCGCGCGAGGACGGCTGGCACGTCCACGACCTGGTGACCGAGCGGCGGCGCTAGTTCAGTTCTTCTGCGGCGTCAGCGCTCGCTTGGCGGTGGCGGTCACGCCGTCGGTGAAGCCGCGGCAGTACTCCCACGACACGTACGCCGCCGGGTTCGGGTCGAACGCCGGCTCGTGCGGGCGCATCCGGCCGTCGTTGAGCAGTTGCTCGAGCGACGCCCGTAACAGCGCCCAGTCGTGATAGTGCGGCTCCTGGCACTCGGCGCAGTCGACCACGACGCCGCGCACCGCCCGTTGCTCCAGCAACGCCTGGTACACCCCGAGGTCGCGCAGGTCGGCCAGCAGTTCCGCGCGCTCCTGCGCGGTCACCGGCTCCTCGCCGGTCTCCTCGGGGCTGTCGAGCGCCCGGGCGGGGTCGTTCGGATCGCCGGCGAACGGGTCCGGTGGCATCGCGTCTTCCCTCACGACCCCGCACGGTACCGGGCCGACCCCACAAGCAGTCCAGATACCATGAGATATCGGTGCCCAGCCTGCACAAACGGAAGGTCCGCATGACCACCGCTGAGGGAGTCCCGGCCAAGTTCGCCACGCTCGGTCTGACGTTCGACGACGTGCTGCTGCAGCCGTCCGAGTCCGACGTCGTGCCGAGCGAGGTGGATACCAGCACCCGGCTGACCCGCAACGTCACCCTGCGGATCCCGCTGGTGAGCGCGGCCATGGACACCGTCACCGAGGCGCGCATGGCCATCGCGATGGCCCGCCAGGGCGGCATCGGCATCCTGCAGCGCAACCTGCCCATCGAGGAGCAGGCCCGCCAGGCGGAGACCGTCAAGCGCTCCGAGGCCGGCATGGTCACCGACCCGATCACCTGCCTGCCGACCGACACGCTCGCCGAGGTCGACGCGCTCTGCGCCCGCTACCGCATCTCCGGCGTCCCGGTCACCGACGCCGAGGGCACCCTGGTCGGCATCATCACCAACCGGGACATGCGCTTCGAGGTCGACCACACCAAGCAGGTCAGCGAGGTCATGACCCCGGGCCCGCTGGTCACCGCGCAGGTCGGCGTGTCCGCGGACGCGGCGCTCGGGCTGCTGCGCCGGCACAAGGTCGAGAAGCTGCCGATCATCGACAACGCCGGCAAGCTGCGCGGGCTGATCACGGTCAAGGACTTCGTCAAGACCGAGCAGTTCCCCAACGCCACCAAGGATCCCGACGGCCGGCTGCTCTGCGGTGCCGCGGTCGGCGTGGGCGACGACGCCTACAAGCGCGCGATGACGCTCGTCGACGCGGGCGTGGACGTCCTCATGGTCGACACCGCGCACGGGCACTCCCGTGGCGTGATCGAGATGGTGGCGAGCCTGAAGAAGGAGCTCGGCGACGTCGTCGACGTCGTCGGCGGGAATGTGGCCACCCGCGCGGGCGCCCAGGCGTTGGTCGAGGCCGGCGCCGATGGCGTCAAGGTCGGCGTCGGCCCCGGGTCCATCTGCACCACGCGCGTGGTGGCCGGTGTGGGAGTACCCCAGATCACCGCGATCTACCACGCCGACCTCGCCTGCCGTCCGGCCGGCGTGCCGGTCATCGGCGACGGCGGCATCCAGTACTCCGGCGACATCGCCAAGGCCATCGCGGCCGGCGCGTCGGCGGTGATGCTCGGCAGCCTGCTCGCCGGCACCGCCGAGTCGCCCGGTGACGTGGTCCTGGTCAACGGCAAGCAGTTCAAGACCTACCGCGGCATGGGCTCGCTCGCCGCGATGCAGTCCCGGGCCGAGGGCAAGTCGTACTCGAAGGACCGCTACTTCCAGGACGACGTGCTCAGCGAGGACAAGCTCGTGCCGGAGGGCGTGGAGGGCCGGATCCCCTTCCGCGGCCCGCTGTCCCAGGTCGTCCACCAGCTCGTCGGCGGCCTGCGGTCGGGCATGGGCTACACGGGGTCGCGCACGATCCCCGAGCTGCAGAACGCCCAGCTCGTGCGGATCACCGCGGCCGGGCTCAAGGAGAGCCACCCGCACGACGTGACGATGACCGTCGAGGCGCCCAACTACACCACTCGTTGACACCGCGCCGACGGCGCAGTCAGGAAGGACATCCCGGTGCCGGATGTTGTCGAGATCGGCATGGGCCGGACGGCCCGCCGCGCGTTCGGGCTGGACGAGGTGCAGATCGTTCCGTCGCGCCGGACCCGTTCCTCCCAGGACGTGTCCACCGCGTGGCAGATCGACGCCTACCGCTTCGACATCCCGCTGATCACCCACCCGACCGACGCGGTGGTCTCGCCGGCCACCGCGGTCGCCGTCGGCGGGCTCGGCGGGCTGGGCGTGCTCAACGCCGAGGGTCTGTGGGCGCGCCATCCCGACGTGGAGGGGGCGCTGGACAGGGTCCGGCGGGCCGCGGGCTCGCTCGACGACCGACTCCGACCTCACCGCGCTCACCCGCGTCCTGCAGGAGCTGCACGCCGCGCCGATCCGCCCGGAGCTGATCGCCGAGGCGGTCAAGAAGGTCACCGAGGCCGGGGTCACCGCGGCCGCGCGGGTCAGCCCGCAGCGCGCCGCCGCGCTCACCCCGGACCTGCTCGCCGCGGGCGTGGAGATCCTCGTCGTGCAGGGCACGATCGTCTCCGCCGAGCACGTCGCGAAGGGCGACGAGCCGCTGAACCTCAAGAGCTTCATCGCCGACCTGGACGTGCCGGTGATCGCGGGCGGCGTGCACGACTACCGCACCGCCATGCACCTCATGCGCACCGGTGCGGCCGGCGTGCTCGTCGGCTACGGGGCGGGCCCGGTCACCACCACGGACAACGTGCTCGGCATCGGCGTGCCGATGGCCACGGCGATCGTCGACGCGGCCGCGGCGCGCCGGGACTACCTCGACGAGACCGGCGGCCGGTACGTGCACGTGATCGCCGACGGTGGCGTCGAGTGCAGCGGCGACCTCGCGAAGTCCATCGCGTGCGGCGCCGACGCGGTGATGCTCGGCGCGCCACTCGCGATGGCCGCCGAGTCGCCGGGCCGGGGCCTGTACTGGACCGCCGCCGCCGCGCACCCGTCGCTGCCGCGCAGCCGCGTCGCCCCGGTCGCCGACGAGGACGAGCTGGTGGACCTGCGCACGCTGTTGTTCGGGCCGTCCTCCGACGCCGACGGCCTGATCAACCTGTTCGGCGCGCTGCGCCGGGCGATGGCGAAGACGGGCTACTCCGACGTGAAGGAGTTCCAGAAGGTCGGCCTGACGGTGCGGGCGTGAGGGCACCGTGATCGAACGCGAGGTGGTGGCCGAGTCCGGCGACCTGGCACTGGTCGAGCTGGGCGACGGGGACCGGGAACGGCTGGCCGGGCAGGACGACGGCGCCTTCGACGTCGACGCGGACGACCGGCCGCCGCTGTACGTGCCGGAGGTGCACCGGCTGGGCGTGGTCGTGGCCGGCGAGCTGGTCGGCACCCTCAGCTGGCACGCCACCGGTTACGGCCGCAGCTTCCCGTGCACGTCGTGGGACATCGGGATCGGGCTGTTACCGGCGGCGCGCGGGCGGGGCGTCGGCGTGCGCGCGCTGCGGACACTCGCCGAGTACCTGCTGGCCACCACCGAGGTCGACCGGATCCAGGCGGAGACCGACGCGGAGAACGGGGCGGCGCAGCGGGCGCTGGCGAAGGCCGGGTTCCGCGTCGAGGGCGTGCTGCGCGGCGCGCACGTGATCGGCGGCCGCCGGCGCGACATGGTCCAGTACGGCCTGCTGCGCTCGGACCTTGCGGTGCCGTCCGCGGGCGCCGGGCGAACCCCGGTGGTCGCGCGCGACGGGGTGGCCCTGGTCGAGTCGGTCCCGGGCGAGCGGGAGGCGTTCTACGCCCAGGGCGCCGGCGACTTCGAGGTCGACCGGGACGACCGGCCGCGGGTGGCGCCGCCGGCGCGCAGCTCGGTGCTGAGCGTGCTGGACGCGTCGACCGGGGAGCTGCTCGGCGGGGTGAGCTGGCACGCGGTCGACTACGGCGGCACGCTCGGCTGCTCGGCGTGGAACATCGGCATCGGCCTGCTGCCGGCCGCGCGGGGCCGCGGGGTGGGCGCGATCGCGCAGCGGCTGCTGGCCGAGTACCTGTTCGACACCACGCCGCTGGACCGGGTCGAGGCGGGCACGGACGTGGAGAACGTCGCGGAGCAGAAGGCGCTGGAGCGTGCCGGTTTCCGCCGGGAGGGCGTGCTGCGCGGGACCCAGCTGCGCGGCGGCACGCGGCACGACCTGGTGCACTACGGGCTGTTGCGCACCGACCTGACGCGGGCGGACGGCGAGCGGCGGATCCTCGTCGAGCGCGACGGCCTGGTGCTCGGCGAGGTGCGCTTCGGCGAGGGCAGGCGGGTGATCGAGGCCGACGACGGTGGGTTCGGGGTGGACCCGGACCGCAGGGTGCAGCCGTGGCCGGCGCCGATCGTGCACGGCGCCGCCGTGCTCGAGGCCGGCGGCGAGCGGCTGCTCGGCGTCACCAGCTGGCACGCCGTGGACTACGGCGGCACGGTCGGCTGCGCGGCCTGGAACATCGGGATCACCCTGCTGCCGGAGGCGCGCGGTCGCGGTGTCGGCTCGGCCGTGCAACGGCTGCTGGCCGACCACCTGTTCGCCACCACCGACCTGGACCGGGTCGAGGCGGGCACCGACGTGGACAACGTCGCGGAGCGGCGTGCGCTGGTCAGGGCGGGGTTCGTCGAGGACGGCACGATCCGCGGCGCCCAGCTGCGGGGCGGTCGCAGGCGGGACCTGGTCTTCTACGCGCGGCTTCGTACTGACCAGTAGCTAACGCGGTCGCGGTCGTCTAGCGTCGTCCACATGGACGGCGGCATGGACTACGACGTGGTGGTTGTCGGTTCGGGCTTCGGTGGCAGCGTCGCGGCGCTGCGGCTGACCGAGAAGGGCTACCGCGTCGCGGTGGTCGAGGCCGGCCGGCGCTTCGCGGACGACGAGTTCGCCGAGACGTCGTGGGACCTGCGCAGGTACCTGTGGGCGCCGTTGCTGGGCTGCTACGGCATCCAGCGGATCCACCTGCTCAAGGACGTGATGATCCTCGCCGGGGCCGGGGTGGGCGGCGGTTCGCTGGTGTACGCGAACACGCTGTACCGGCCGCTGAGGCAGTTCTACGCCGACCGGCAGTGGGCGCACATCACCGACTGGGAGGCGGAGCTCGCGCCGCACTACGACCAGGCGTCGAAGATGTTCGGCGTCGTGACGAACCCGACGGTGACCCCGTCGGACGAGGTGATGCAGAAGGTGGCCGCCGACATGGGCGTGCCGGAGACCTTCCACCCGACGCCGGTCGGCGTGTTCTTCGGCGCGCCCGGGCAGGCGGTGCCCGACCCGTTCTTCGGCGGCGCCGGACCGTCCCGGACCGGGTGCACCGAGTGCGGCTCGTGCATGACCGGCTGCCGGGTCGGCGCGAAGAACACGCTGGTGAAGAACTACCTGTACCTGGCCGAGCAGGCCGGGGCGAAGGTGCTGCCGCTGACCACGGTCACCGCCGTGCGCCCGCGGGACGGCGGGTACGCGGTCGACCTGCGCCGCACCGGCCGCCGGGTGCGCGCGACGATCACCGCGCAGCAGGTGGTGCTCGCGGCCGGGACGTGGGGCACGCAGCGGCTGCTGCACGCGATGCGGGACTCGGGCGTGCTGCCGGACCTGTCGCCGCGGCTGGGCGAGCTGACCCGGACGAACTCGGAGGCGATCGTCGGCGCGGCGCGCACCTCGGTCGACCCGGAGCGGGACTACAGCCGGGGCGTGGCCATCACGTCCTCGATCCACCCCGACGAGTCCACCCACATCGAGCCGGTCCGCTACGGCCACGGCTCGAACGCGATGGGCCTGCTGCAGACCATCTCCACCGACGGCGCGTCCTCGGTGCCGCGCTGGGCGCAGGCGCTGCGGTTCCTGTTCCGGCACCCGGTGCAGGTGGCGCGGCTGCTGAAGCTGCGCCGGTGGAGCGAGCGGACGGTGATCCTGCTGGTGATGCAGAGCCTGGACAACTCGATGACGACCTACACGCGCCGGGGCCTGTTCGGCAGGCGGCGGTACACCTCCCGGCAGGGGCACGGCGAGCCGAACCCGACGTTCATCCCGGCCGGGCACGAGGCGAACAGGCTGGCGGCCGAGCACATCGGCGGCATGGCGGGCGGGACCTGGGGCGAGGTGTTCAACATCCCGCTGACCGCGCACTTCATCGGCGGCTGCCCGATCGGCGCGACGGCGTCGAGGGCGTGATCGACCCGTACCACCGGGTGCACGGCTACCCGGGGCTGTCCGTCGTGGACGGCTCGGCGATCTCGGCGAACCTCGGCGTGAACCCGTCGCTGACGATCACCGCGCAGGCCGAGCGCGCGTTCTCGCTGTGGCCCAACAAGGGCGAGGACGACCCCCGCCCGGCGCCCGGCGCGGACTACCGGCGGCTGGACCCGGTACCGCCGGCCGACCCGGTGGTCCCGGCCGACGCCCCGGCCGCGCTGTTCGTGTCCCCGGCCCCGACGCGCAACGCCGAGCGCTACGCCCCGAGCGACTGACCCGGTCCACGCCTCCGTGGTGACGACCGTGCGCGTGCCGGCCGCCGGGGGGGGGCCGCCGGTGCCGTACGGGTCGACCGGCCGCACCCGGGTGGCCACCAACTCCGGCACGGTGTCCGGGTCCTGGGCATCACGAAGTGCAGCCCGCGCAGCAGCGACTCGTCCAGGGAGAAGTCCGGATCCTCGGCGAGCTGCCGGATGTAGGTGAGCGCGTTGACGAATCATTCGTCAACGTGACCGGATGTTTCGTCAATACGTTCAGTTTCACGGTTGATTCGTGCATCCGTGCACCGGGCGGTTCCAGGACCGTGCGTGCGGGTGGCAGGGTGGGGGCGTGGCTAAAGCGTTCGCATCCAGTGGAGACACCGAGGCCAAGGCGGAGACCTTCACCGAGATCGCACCGGGGGTCTACGCGCTCACCGCGGAGGGCGATCCCAACGTCGGGGCGATCGAGGCGGAGGACTTCCTCGTCTGCTTCGAGGCCAGGGCGACGCCGGTGGCCGCGCGCCGGTGGCTGGACCGGTTGCGCGAGCGTACCGGCAAGCCCGTCCGCTACCTGGTGCTCAGCCACTACCACGCGGTGCGCGTCCTCGGCGCGAGCGCGTTCGGTGCCGCCGAGATCATCACCCACGTGCAGACCCGTCGGCTCATCGCGGAGCGCGGGCGCGCGGACTGGGACTCCGAGCTCGGCCGGATGCCCCGGCTGTTCGAGGATCCCGGCTCGATCCCGGGCCTCACCTGGCCCACGCTGACCTTCGACCACCGGATGGTCATCCCGCTCGGCGGCGACCGCGAGCTCGTCCTGCGGTACTGCGGGCGCGGCCACACCGCCGGCGACATCGTCGCCTGGCTGCCCCGCGAACGCGTCCTGTTCGCCGGTGACCTCGTCGAGGCGCAGGCCGCGCTCTACACCGGCGACGCCTTCCACGACGACTGGGCCACGTCCACCCTGGACAACGTGGCCGCCCTCGGCGCCACCGCCCTGGTCGGCGGCCGCGGCGCGGTCGTGCACGGCGAGGACGCCGTCCGGGCGGCCGTCGCGCAGAGCCGGCACTTCCTGGACGAGCTGCGGCGCACCGTGCGCGCCGTGCACGACCGGGGCGGTGCGCTCGCCGAGGCGTTCGCCGACGCGCACGCCGCGCTCGCGCCGCAGTTCGGCGGGTGGCCGATCTTCGAGCACTGCCTGCCGTTCAACGTCCAGCGCTACTGGGACGAGCTGGACGGTGTCGACTGGCCGCGGATCTGGACCGCTGAGCGGGACCGCGAGGTCTGGGCCGCACTGCAGGGGCAGTGATGGACCCGGTGCTCATCGCCGGGGCCGGGCCCGTCGGCATGACCGCCGCGCTGCTGCTCGCCCGGCACGGGGTCCCGTCGATCCTGCTGGAGGCCCAGGACGCGCGGACCGCCGAGGGCAGCCGGTCGATCTGCGTGCAGCGCGACGTGCTCGACATCCTCGAACGGGTCGGGCTCGGCGCGCAGGTCGCCGACATCGGGGTCACCTGGACGCGCGGGCGCACCTACTACCGCGAGCAGCAGGTCCTGGAGATCACCTTCCCCGAGGT
The DNA here is from genome assembly GCA_963727495.1 of uncultured Actinomycetota bacterium. Classification (GTDB taxonomy): domain Bacteria; phylum Actinomycetota; class Actinomycetes; order Mycobacteriales; family Pseudonocardiaceae; genus Actinophytocola. Next base: position 1,727,754 of record CAVSGQ010000006.1, read on the forward strand.
CGGGGACAGCGCCTTCCCGCCGTTCGTCAACACCCCGCAGTCCATCGTGGAGCTGCTGCTCGAGCAGCGGGTGGCGGACGAGCCGCTCGTCGAGCTGTGGTGGGGGCACGCGGTCACCGGCGTCGAGCAGGACGGGCCCGGCGTGCTCGTGTCCACCACCGGCGGGGACCTCCGCGGCACGCACCTGATCGCCGCCGACGGCGGGCGGTCGGCGGTGCGGGAGCTGCTCGGCCTGCCGTTCGACGGAATGTCCTTTCCGGACAAGTTCCTCATCGCAGACATCCGCGCGGAGCTCGGCTTCTCCGTCCCGGAGCGGCGGTTCTTCTTCGACCCGGTGTGGAACCCGGGGCGGCAGGTCCTGCTGCACCCGCAGCCGGGCAGTGTGTGGCGCATCGACTGGCAGGTGCCCGACGACTTCGACCTCGCCGCCGAGCGCGACACCGGCGGGCTGGACAAGCGCATCCGCGCCGTCGTCGGCGACGCGGACTACGACATCGTCTGGCTGTCGGTCTACCGGTTCCACCAGCGGCGGGTGCCGCGCATGCGGGTCGGCAGGGTGCTGCTCGCCGGCGACGCGGCGCACTCCATGAGCCCGTTCGGCGCCCGCGGGCTCAACTCCGGGATCTGCGACGCCGACAACGCCGCCTGGAAGATCGCGCTGGACCGCGCCGGACGGGCCGGCCCGGAGCTGCTGGAGTCCTACGACGCCGAGCGCGGTGCCGCGGCCGCCGAGAACCTCCGGATCACCGGCGAGACCATGCGTTTCCTGGTGCCGGGCACCGACGAGGAGCGGGCGCACCGCGTCGACGTGCTCACCCGGGCCGTCGACGACCCCGGGGCGCGCGGCGAGATCGACTCCGGAAAGCTCGCCGAGCCGTTCTGGTACACCGGCTCGCCGCTGACCACGGCCGCCCCGTCGTGGGTGCCGTTCCCCACCGAGCCGGGCGTCGCGCGGCCGCCGGTGCCGGGCGTGCTGTGCCCGGACGGGCGGCTCGACCGGGGGATGCGGCTGCGCGAGCTGGTCGGGCCCGGGTTCGTGGTGCTGACCCACTGGTGCCCGTGGCGGCCGGCGGACGGGTGGGAGCGCGAGCTGGCCGGCCGGCCCGTCCCGCTGGACCAGGAGGAGGACGACCACCTCGCGACCGCGCTGCGGCTGCCTCCGCGCGCGCTCGCGCTGATCCGGCCGGACGGGCACCTCGCGGCGGTGCTCAGGGAGCCGGAGTCCGGGCCGATCGGCCCGCTGGTGACCGCCGCGCTGCGGCGCGCGACCGGGTGGGGGTCAGCGGGGTAGGTCGAGGCCGCCGGACCTGGCGGCGGCGAGGAACCCGGCGAGCGAGGCGAACCGCAGGGTGGGGCCGGAGCGGTTCTTCGAGTCCCGCACGGCCGTGGGCGTCAGCTCCACGCAGTCACCGGTGTTGCTGAAAGAACTCTTCCGCCACGCCGAGTGGGGCGTGCTCATCGTGCTCCTCCCGTGGCCGGCCCAGGGCGCTTGCCACGTTGGCAAGCCAGGTGCGGGACCGTCCCTCGTCCAGCGCGATCCTGTTCAGGTCGGCCACGATACGCCGATACCCGGCAACGGTTTCCTTCTGTTCCAGGAAAGCGGCGGAGTTCAGGTTCTCGACATACGCCACCGGTTTCAGCTCGCTGAACTCCATCAGCTTGAAGGGCATGCAGCCGCCGTGCAGGCCGGCGTCGTCGGGGACCACGCGGATCTCCACATGGGGCCGGACCGCCATCCGGAGCAGGTGGTGAACCTGCTCGGACATGAGCCGTCGCCGAACCCCGCGGGTGACCACGTGGTCGTCGAGGAAGAAGCGGAACCTCGCGGGGTGTGCGCGGTCGAGGATGTCCTGGCGTTTGAGCCTCAGCGCGACCCGATCATCGATCTCGTGGTCGGGAACCACCGGGTTGGACCGAAAAAGTGCGCGCATGTAGTTCTCGGTCTGCAGGAGACCTGGCACGATGATCGCCTCGAAGTGGGTCATCGCGACGGCGGTGTTCTCGTAGTCGGTCAGGGTGGTCAGGTCCGACGGGAGGCGGGCGCCGTATTCGAGCCACCAGCTGGGTTCGTAGCAGTCACGAGTGAGGCGGAGGAGGGCGTCGCGTTTGGGACCGGTGATGCCGCAGATCGCCAGGAACGCCGAGATGTCCTCGGCGTTCGCGCCGCGCTTGCCGCTGAGCAGGCGGCTCACCTTGCTGGGCGACCAGCCGAGCCGCTCGGCGAGGTCCCGGCCGATGAGGCCCTTCGCCGCCGCGGCCCTCGACAGCGCCAGGCCCAGCTCCCGCGACCGCACGGTCGGCTCGTGGTCACGCATCGCGCACTCCTCGTCACTCATGGGTGGATGCGCCCACGGTAGAACCAACCCGCGCGGCACACGCCGTGCCGCGCGCCGAGTCCACCCGGTCGGCCGGGACGTGCCGGGTGGGCAACCGGATCCGCCGACCGCACGTCTGCCTGAGAGGAGGTGCCGGGGAACGTGGTCAGCAGAAGAACGATCATCGGCGCGGCAGCGCTGAGCACCGTCGCGGGCGCCGCCGCCGCGTGCACCGGTGAGGCGGGCTCGCCGCGGCCGGCCGCGAGCACGCCGCAGCCGACGTCCTCGTCGCCCGTCCCGTCGAGCCGGCCCGCCCCGGTGCCGCCGGACTGGGCGGCGCTGCGCACCACGCTGCGCGGCGGGCTCGCGCTGCCCGGCGACGACGGCTACCCGGCCGCGGCGCAGGTCTACAACCCGCTGTTCGACGATCGCAGGCCGGCCGCCGTCGCGCGCTGCGAGCGGCCCGCGGACGTGCAGGCGTGCGTCGAGGTCGCCGCCGCGGCGCGGATGCCGATCGCGGCCCGGTCGGGCGGGCACAGCTACGCCGGCTACAGCAACGCCGACGGCGCGCTGATCGTCGACCTGGGCCCGATGTCCTCAGTGGACGTCCAGGGCAACAACGCGGTCATCGGCGCCGGCACCCGGCTCATCGACGTGTACTCCGGCCTCGGCGCCGAGGGCCGGTGCCTGCCGGCCGGGTCCTGCCCGACGGTCGGGATCGCCGGGCTGGCGCTGGGCGGCGGCGTCGGCGTGCTGACCCGCAAGTTCGGCCTGACCTGCGACCGGATGGTGTCCGCCGACGTCGTCAAGGCGGACGGGTCGCTGGTCACCGTCTCCCAGGACGCGGAGCCGGACCTGCTCTGGGCGCTGCGCGGCGGGGGCGGCGGGAACTTCGGCATCGTCACGTCGTTCACGTTCCGCACCGAGCCCGCGCCGGACCTGACGGTGTTCTCGCTGCGGTTCGGCGGCGCGGCCGCGGACGTGGTGGGCGCCTGGCAGTCCTGGGTGGCGCAGCTGCCGAACGAGATGTGGACCAACTGCGTGATCTCCGCCGGGTCGCCGCCGACCGTGCGCGTGGGCGGCTGCTTCGCCGGGTCGCCGCAGGCGTGCGAGACCCAGCTGCGCCGGCTGGGCCTGTCCGCGTCCTCGCGGTCGGTCACCTCGAAGTCCTACCTGGACGCGATGCGGTACTTCGCGGGCTGCTCGCAACGCTCGATCGCGCAGTGCCACCCGGCGTCGGCCGGCGGGTCGCTGGGGCGGGAGTCGTTCGTGGCGTCCTCGCGGATCCTGACCGAGCCGGTGCGCGACCCGGCCGCGCTGGTGTCCCTGCTCGACGGGCGCAGCGGGCTGGACCTGCTGCTCGACTCGCTGGGCGGGGCGGTGTCCGCGCTGGCGCCGGACGCGACCGCGTTCCCGTACCGCAACGCGCTGGCGAGCGCGCAGATCTACGCGGGCACCGGCGCCGGCAGGCAGGCGGCGACCCGGCAGGTCGGCGAGGTCCGCGACGGTCTCGGTGAGCTGGCCGGCGGGCACGGGTACGTCAACTACATCGACCCGGAGATGCCGGACTGGGCGAAGGCGTACTACGGCACCAACCTGACCCGGCTGCGCCAGGTCGCCGACCGCTACGACCCGGACGGCGTGTTCGCCTTCGCCCAGGGGCTCACAACTCCAGACCGGTGAGCACCATGATCCGCTCCTCGGTGAGGTCGTTCATGGCGCTGCGGATGCCCTCGCGCCCGAAGCCGGAACCCTTGACGCCGCCGTAGGGCATCTGGTCGGCACGGAACGACGGCACGTCGCCGACGATCACGCCGCCCACGTCCAGCTCCGCGCGGGCCCGGAAGGCGACCTGCACGTCGCGGGTGAACACGCCGGCCTGCAGGCCGTACTGCGAGTCGTTGACCTGGGCGAACGCGTCGTCGAGGCCGTCGGTCACGGACACCACGAGCACCGGGCCGAAGATCTCCTCGGCCCAGACCTTGGCGTCGTGCGGAACCTCGGAGAGCACGGTCGGGGAGACCGACGCGCCGTCGCGCTTGCCGCCCGCGAGCAGCGTGCCGCCGGCGGCCACGGCCTCGTTGACCCAGCTCTCCACGCGCTCGGCGGCGGGCTCGTCGACCAGCGGGCCGACCTCGACCTCGGGGTCGTGCGGGTCGCCGGTGCGCAGCGCGTTCACCGCGTCGAGCAGCTTGGGCACGAACGTGTCGGCCACGGCCTTGTCGACCAGCACGCGCTGCACCGCGATGCAGGACTGCCCGGCCTGGTAGTTGCCGAACATGGCGATGCGCTTGGCGGCGAAGTCCAGGTCCGGCCAGTCGGCGCAGACGACCGCGGCGCCGTTGCCGCCGAGCTCCAGCACGACCTGCTTGCGCGGCGCGCTGTCCATGATCGACCAGCCGACCGGGCCCGAGCCGGTGAACGACACCACCGGCAGCCGCGGGTCCTTGACCAGCGCGACCGTCTCCTCGTTGCCGACCGCGAGGACCGAGAAGGCGCCCTCCGGCAGGTCGGTCTCGGCGAGCAGCTCACCCAGCAGCAGCGCGGACAGCGGGGTCCGCGGCGCCGGCTTGACGATGATCGGGGCACCGGCGGCGATGGCCGGGGCGATCTTGTGCGCGACCAGGTTCAGCGGGAAGTTGAACGGCGCGATGCCGAGCACCGGCCCGCGCGGGACCCGCCGGGTGACCGCCAACCTGCCCTCGGCGGCCGGGTCGGTGTCCAGGCGCTGCAGCTCGCCGGAGAAGCGGCGGGCCTCCTCGGCGGCGAAGCGGAACGTCGAGATGCAGCGGGTGACCTCGATGGTCGCCCACTTGAGCGGTTTGCCGTTCTCCGCGGTGATCATCTCCGCGACCTCGTCCGCCCGGGCCGCGATCGAGCGCGAGACGTGGTCCAGCGCCGCCGCACGCTGGTGCGCGGGCGTCGTGCGGAAGGGCAGCGTCGCGGCCTCCGCGGCGGCGACGGCACGCTCGACCTGCTCGGCGCTGGGCACGCAGACGGTGGCGATCTCGTTCCCGTCGTAGGGATGGTGCACGCTGAGCGTCTGCTCGCTCTGCTCCGCGCGGCCGGCGACGTAGACGGGCCGGGGGGTCGGCAGGTGCGGCTCTGTCGCGTTCATGCCCTCCACCGTAGTTCCCGGGCCCGTGACATGCTTCCCCCGTGACGCAACACCCACACCGGCCGGTCCTCGTGGTCGACTTCGGCGCGCAGTATGCCCAGCTCATCGCGCGCCGGGTGCGCGAGGCGCAGGTGTACTCGGAGGTCGTGCCGCACACGCTTCCGGTCGCCGAGATGCTGGCCCGCGACCCGCTCGCGATCGTGCTGTCCGGCGGGCCCTCGTCGGTCTACGCGCAGGGCGCGCCGTCGGTCGACCCGGCGCTGTTCGAGGCGGGCGTGCCGGTGTTCGGGATCTGCTACGGCTTCCAGGCGATGGCGCGGGCGCTCGGCGGGGAGGTCGCGCACACCGGGACGCGGGAGTTCGGGCGGACCGAGCTAGGCGCCTCCGGCGGGGTGCTGCACGCCGACCTGCCCGCGCGGCACCCGGTGTGGATGTCGCACGGGGACTCGGTCACCGCCGCGCCGCCGGGGTTCACCGTCACCGCCGAGTCGGCCGGCACGCCCGTCGCGGCGTTCGAGGACGTGACGCGGCGGCTCGCGGGGGTCCAGTATCACCCGGAGGTGGCGCACTCGCCGCACGGGCAGGAGGTGCTGCGGCGGTTCCTGCACGACATCGCGGGGCTGCGTCCTTCGTGGACGATCGCGTCCATTGTGGACGAGCAGGTGGCGCGGATCCGTGCGCAGGTGGGCCCGGAGGGGCGGGCGATCTGCGGGCTGTCCGGCGGGGTCGACTCGGCGGTGGCGGCGGCGCTGGTGCAGCGGGCCATCGGGGACCGGCTGACCTGCGTGTTCGTCGACCACGGGCTGCTGCGGGCCGGCGAGCGCGGGCAGGTCGAGCGGGACTTCGTGGCGGCGACCGGGGTGCGGCTGGTGACCGTGGACGCGGCGGACCGGTTCCTGTCGGCGCTGGACGAGGTGACCGACCCGGAGCAGAAGCGGAAGATCATCGGGCGGGAGTTCATCCGGGTGTTCGAGCAGGCCGAGCGGGACCTGCAGACCGACTCGCGCTACGACTTCCTCGTGCAGGGGACGCTGTACCCGGACGTGGTCGAGTCCGGCGGCGGGACGGGCGCGGCGAACATCAAGAGCCATCACAACGTCGGCGGGCTGCCGGATGACCTGACCTTCGAGCTGGTCGAGCCGCTGCGCGAGCTGTTCAAGGACGAGGTGCGGCGGGTCGGCCTGGAGCTGGGCCTGCCGGAGACGATCGTGCACCGCCAGCCGTTCCCGGGGCCGGGGCTCGCGATCCGGATCATCGGCGCGGTGACGGCGTCGCGCCTGGCGGTGCTGCGCGCCGCGGACGCGATCGCCCGCGAGGAGCTGACCGCGGCGGAGCTGGACCGCGACATCTGGCAGTGCCCGGTGGTGCTGCTCGCCGACGTGCACTCGGTCGGCGTCCAGGGCGACTTCCGGACCTACGGGCATCCGGTGGTGCTGCGCCCGGTGTCCTCTGAGGACGCCATGACCGCGGACTGGGCCCGGCTGCCCTACGACGTCCTGGAGCGCATCTCCACCCGCATCACCAACGAGGTCCCCGAGGTCAACCGCGTCGTCCTCGACGTTACGTCCAAGCCTCCCGGCACGATTGAGTGGGAGTGATCCCCTGGCGCAGGGTAGGGAAACGGACACGCAACGGCCTGTGGCCGGGGCTGCTGGGCGTCTTCTTCGCGGTGCTGGTCGTCCGGGCCATGATCGCCGGGGCGTTCTCGGTCGTCCCGGCGCTGGCCGTGCTGGCGGCGCTGGTGCTGTGGACCGCCTTCTGGTGGCGGCTGCACCTGACCGGGGTGTTCGTGAACGCCGACCGGGTGCGGGTGCGCAGCCTGGGAGGTGCGGTCGACTACCCGCTCGACCAGGTGGCCACGGTGGGTTCGACCCCCAAGCGGCACCGCGAGCGGCGGCTGACCCTCCACCTCAGGTCCGGGCTGGTCGTCGAGACCGAGGTGCGCGGGCAGTCGCCACAGGCCGACCCCGGGGACCGGCGGCCGGGCGCGCTGTCCGCCGAGGTGTTCGACCGGGTCCTGGAGGATCTGCGGCAGCGGGTCGCCGCCCGGCGCCCGGCGCGCAAGCCGCGGGAGAAGAAGCGCAAGCCCGACCGGGCGGGGACCGGGAAGCAGGCGGCCGAGCCGGCGGAGGACGAGCCCGGCGACGACCCGCCCCAGCCCCCACCCGGAATCATCGAGTGGCACTGACCCCGCGAGTCCCCCGTTCGCGACCCGCGAGTCCCCCGTTGAGTGGGGGACTCGCGGTACCGGAACGGGGGACTCGCGGGGTCGGAGTGGGGGACTCGCGGGGTCAGCGTTTGCGGCGGCCGCCGCGCAGGGACGAGGCCAGCAGGAGGATGCCGACCAGCAGGGCGGCGCCGGTGATCGCCCAGCGGGGGTCGACCGTGGGCAGCCACAGCCGGCCGTCGCTGAGGATGTAGCCCGAGGCGACCAGCGTCGCCACGCCCATCAGCAGGGTGAACACGTCCGGCCAGCGGCGCCGGGTCTCCGTGTCGCGGGTCTTCTCAGCCACGACGCACCTCCACGCTTCCCGTTCCGACGTCGACCCGCAGCCTGATGTTCAGGCCGGCCGACCCGTCGGTGCCCTCGTCGGACACCGTCACCTCGTTGTCGCCCGCCCCTGACTTGTCATAGCCCAGGCACTCCACCGACCCCAGGCCCGACTGGCACGTCAGGTCGACGTTCGCCGACTCCGGGACGGTCACCTTCGCGTCGCCCAGGTCCAGGTGCACCGTGGTGTCCACCTCCCCGGACGCCGGCAGCTCGGTCAGGTCCAGGTCGATCGAGCCGACCGACCGCTCGTAGTCCGACCGCACCTGCGCGAGCGAGGTCGGCGTCTCCTTGATGTCGCCCCAGCCGTGGTTCAGGCCGTTCGGGAAGATCGTCGTCATCCCGATGCCGACCACCGCCAGCGGCACGGCCAGGCCGATCAGCCCGCGCCCGCCCCGCCGGAACGAGCCGACGACCATGCCGGCGCCGAGCACGGCCAGCACGATCCCGATGATGTGCGGCGCGTCGATCCAGCCGCCCGCGACCATCGACAGCGAGGCCGCGGTGATCAGCGCGATGCCCACGGTCAGCAGGCCCACCCGGGACTTGCGGCGCGGCTCCGGCGGCTCCTCCTCGTCGTCGAAGCCGGGCTGCGGCGTCGGCTCCGGCAGGTCCCACGCGAACGGTGCGGCGCCCAGCGGGTCCCAGGCCGGCGGCGTCTCCCGCGGCTCGGGCTCCGGCTGCGCCGCCCGGCGCTCCGGGATCGGCGGCGGCTCGTTGGACGCCGGGTCGACCGGCGCCTCGTCCTGCGGCAGCGGCACCGTCGTTCCCCCGGAGGGCGGGGTGGCCGCCGCCTGGTAGGGCGGGGGCGCCGTCGGGTAGGCCGACGGTGTGGCCGGGTAGGTCGGCTGGGTGTCCGCCGCGGCCTCGGCCTGCGGCTGGCCCAGGTGCCCGCGGTGGCGGTGCAGCAGGTACAGCGCCCCGCCCACCACGGCGATGCTCAGGTACCCGGAGAAGCCCGGCAGGAACCCGCCGAAGAACCCGCCGATGGCCGGGATCAGTGCCAGGCACAGCAGCACGGTGAACCCGCTCGACGTGGAGCTTCGGCCGCGGCCGAACAGCGACTCGGCCGGCGACACCTCGTCGTCCTGCTCGGGCAGGAACAGCCAGCCGAGCAGGTAGAGCACGATGCCCACCCCGCCGTAGATCGTGGCGACGACCAGCGCGACCCGCACCAGCGTCGGGTCGATCCGGTAGCGGTCGGCGATCCCCGCCGCGACGCCCGCTATCTTTCGACCCCGGCGCGGCCGTCTCGGTCGCGTCGCCCAGAAGTCCTTCACTGCGTCCTCGACACCGGCCATGCCGGAAGCCTGTTGCGTCCCACTCACGGTATCGAGCATGCGTCCCCGCGGCGCGTGGCACATCAGGGAGTGACCCTGATGTTTGACCCCCGGGTATTTCCCCGATGAATCGGCCATGCTGTGCGTGTGACCATGGACGGGTGCCAGTACAGGTGGTGGTGACCACGGACATGCAGCGGGACCTCGAGCGGAAGGCGCCGAACCCGCCGGCCACCGTCGACGACGTGGTCAAGATGCGGCGCCGGCGCAACGGCCGGGCCGTCGCCGGGGTCGCCGGCGGCATCGCCGACCACCTGGACGTGCGGGTGCTGTGGGTGCGGGTGGCGTTCGCGCTGCTCGCCGCGCTCGGCGGGGCCGGGGTGCTCGCCTACGGCCTGCTCTGGGTGTTCGTGCCGCAGCAGTCCCGCGAGGCCGCGCAGAAGCAGCGCGAGGTCTCGCCCAGGGAACGCCAGCAGGCGCGCGGCCTGCTCGCGCTGGGCATCGGGCTGGCCATCGGCGCCGGCACGCTGTCCGGCAGCCTCAACGGCTGGGTGGCGGGCGGCATCGGCGTCACGCTCATCGGCATCACGCTGGTGTGGCGCGAGGCCGACGACTCGACCCGCCGCAAGGCGCGCACCGGCGTGTTCTCCGCGGTCCTCGGCGACGGCGGGCGCAGCGCGCTGGTCCGGGTGCTGTCCGGGGCGGCGCTGGTGGTCACCGGGATCGTGGTGTTCCTGATCCGCAGCGTGAACCTGGACCAGATGCAGTTCGCCCTGCTGTCCGTGCTGGCCACGCTGGTCGGGGTCGCGGTGCTGACCGTGCCGTTCTGGCTGCGGCTGGTCCGCGACCTGGGCGAGGAGCGGCGCGCCCGCATCCGCACCGAGGAGCGCGCGGAGATCGCCGCGCACCTGCACGACTCCGTGCTGCAGACGCTCGCGCTGATCCAGAAGCAGTCCGAGGCGCCGCGCGAGGTGCTGCGGCTGGCCCGCGGGCAGGAGCGCCAGCTGCGCGGCTGGCTGTACGGGCCCGCCGGGTACGGCCGCAAGACCGACGGCGCCCAGGACGGCGCGGACGCGATGACGCTCGCCGAGGCCATCGCGCAGGCCTGCGGCGAGGTGGAGGACCACTTCGCGATCCAGGTCCAGCAGGTCGTCGTCGGCGACTGCGAGCTCGACGAGAAGCTCGCCGGGCTGGTGTTCGCGGCCCGCGAGGCGGTGGTCAACGCGGCCAAGCACGCCGAGGTCTCCGAGGTGAGCGTGTACGCCGAGGTGGAGCCCGAACGGGTGACGATTTTCGTGCGCGACCGGGGCAAGGGATTCGACGAACGCGCGGTTCCGGCCGACCGGCATGGCCTCGCGGACTCCATCCGGGGCAGGATGGAGCGCAACGGCGGTGAGCTGCGGCTTCGGACGGCGCCCGGAGAGGGCACCGAGGTGGCGCTGCTGATGCCGCGGGAGACGGTCGGTGCGTAGGAGGAGATGCCGGTGACCAGCGAGGGCGAGAAGCGTCCGGTCCGCGTGTTCCTGGTGGACGACCACGGTCTGTTCCGGGCCGGCGTGCGCGCCGAGCTGGACTCGATCACCGACGAGGTGGAGGTGGTCGGCGAGGCCGGCACGGTCGGTGAGGCGGTCGCGGGCATCGCGCACCGCAAGCCGGACGTGGTGCTGCTGGACGTGCACATGCCCGACGGCGGCGGGGCCGAGGTGCTGCGGCGGGTGCGGGCGGACGACACGGAGGTCGTGTTCCTGGCCCTGTCGGTGTCCGACGCGGCCGAGGACGTGATCGCGGTGATCCGGGCCGGCGCGCGCGGCTACGTCACGAAGACGATCTCCAGCCACGAGCTGGTGCGCGCCGTCGTGCGGGTGTCCGAGGGCGACGCGGTGTTCTCGCCGCGGCTGGCCGGCTTCGTGCTGGACGCGTTCGCCGACCGGCCGGGGGCGGCGCCGATCTCCGACCCGGAGCTGGACCTGCTGACCCCGCGCGAGCGCGACGTGCTGCGTTTACTCGCCCGGGGCTACGCGTACAAGGAGATCGCGGCGGAGCTGTTCATCTCGGTGAAGACGGTCGAGACGCACGTGTCCAGCGTCCTGCGCAAGACGCAGCTGTCGAACCGGTACGAGCTGTCCCGCTGGGCCTCGGACCGCCGGCTGGTCTGAAAGAGCCTTTTCGCCTCTCCCGCTGGGGCGTGCGGCGGAGCTAGAGTCAGCGGCCATGCGACGCTTCCTGGTGATCGTCCAGGTGATCTTGGTCGTGGCCGGTCTCGGCCTCGGCGGGTATGTCGGGTACCGCGCGTTCAACCTCATGGGCAAGGACGAGACGGGCGAGCTGCAGTCCTACCTCGTCCTCGCCGTGCTGGCGCTGCTGCTGGTCGTGGCGGCCGGGGTGGTGCGCCCGCGGGAGGGCGTCGCGCCGCCGGCGATCCCGCCCGCCCCGCAGCGTCGGGCGCCGAACCAGCCGCCCTTCCCGCCCGGCGGGGGCTTCCGCCAGGGCGGCCCGGGGCCCGGGCCGGGGACCGGCCCGCAGCCGATGGTGCAGCCGGGCGGCCCGCCGACCGGACCGCAGCCGTCGGTCGGCCATGACCAGCCGTACTCCGGCCGGCAGGAGCAGTACCCGCGCCAGCCCTAACCTCCGGCCCGGCCACCGGCCGCGACCGCGGGCGCGACCTCGATGGCCGCCGTCCGGCGTACCCGGGTCATCGCGACCCCGGCGAGCACGACCACCATGCCGGCGATGACGCGCGGGCTGAGGTCCTCGTCGAGCACGAGCGCGCCCAGCAGCACCGACACGACCGGCAGCAGGTAGCCGACGGTGGCCGCCTGCGTCGCGCCCTCGTCGGCGATCAGCCGGTAGTTCAGCGCGAACGCGACCCCGGTGCCGAACACGCCGAGGATCACCACCGCGATCAGCGCGTCGAGGCGCAGGTGCACCGGCGCGAGCCCGCCGGCCGGCAGCGCGAGCGTGGTGATGCCGGCGGCGGTCAGGATCTGCGCGGCGGACAGCGGCAGCGGTGCGCCGCCGCGGCCGGACAGGTACCGGCCGATGTAGGTGTAGGAGATCGCGTAGCTCGCGGCGGCGGCGAGGATCGCGAGCGCGCCCCAGCCGGCGAGGTCGCCCGCCCGCCACGGCGCGAAGATCAGCAGCGTCCCGCCGAACCCGAGGCCCAGCCCGGCGAGCCGGACCGGCCGCAGGTCGCGCTCGGTGCCGACGAGGATGCCGATCACCAGCGCCCACAGCGGGGTGGTCGAGTTCAGCATGCCGGCCACGCCGCTGGGCACGGTCAGCTCGCCGACCGCGAACAGCAGGAACGGCAGGGCGTTGCCGAAGAACGCGGCGACGACCAGGTGTGCCCAGGTCCGCCGGTCCGCGGGCAGCCGTTGGCCGGTCGCGAAGCAGAACGCGGTGAGTACCGCGCCGCCGAGCACGACCCGGGCCAGGGTGACCTGGAGCGGCGACAGCCCGGTCAGGGCGAGCTTGATCCACAGGAAGCTCGACCCCCAGAACAGTGCGATCAGACCCATCCGGATCAGCGACCCGCGCACGGCGCCCCCTTCCTCCGCCACCACGGTGCCCGAGCCCACTATCCAGGACAAGTGAAAAGAAGTGCGCTGACCATTCAGTGACTCTGTAAGGTCGGCCGCATGCTCGACGTGCGCAGGATGCAGGTGCTCCGGGCGGTGGTGACCAGCGGTTCCATCACCGCGGCGGCGACCAACCTCGGCTACACGCCGTCCGCGGTGAGCCAGCAGGTGGCGGCCCTGGAACGGCAGGCCAGGACGCCGCTGCTGGAGCGGGTCGGGCGCGGCGTGCGGCCCACCGCGGCCGGCCGGCTGCTGACCGAGCGCGCGGAGGTCATCGGCCGCCACCTCGCCGACGCCGAGCTCGCGCTGGCCGACCTGCGCGAGGGGCGGACCGGGCACCTGTCCGTCCGCTACTTCGTGACCGCGGGCCAGGCCCTGATCCCGCCGGCGGTGGCCGTGCTGCGCCGCGAGCACCCCGGCGTCCAGCTCGACCTCAAGCTCGACTTCCCCGGCCCGGTCCCGGAGGTGGTGCGGGGCGAGGCGGACGTGGCGATCTGCGTGCTGCCCGCCGACCCCGCGCCGGTGCCCGGGGCGCGCCTGGTGCACCTACTCGACGACCCGTACCGGCTCGTGCTGCCGCGTGCGCACCGGCTGGCCGGCCGGCGGGTGATCGACCTGTCCGAGCTCGCCGAGGAGCCGTGGGTCGGCAACGAGTGGCCGCCCGGGCCGTGCGTGCAGGTGGTGCTGGACTCGTGCGCTGCGGCGGGGTTCGACCCGGGGTTCGTGGTGGAGTCGGAGAACTACACGTGCGCGCAGGGGTTCGTGGCCGCCGGCCTGGGGGTCAGCCTGGTCCCGCTGCTGGGCGTGGAGCGCCACCCGGGGGTGGTGGTGCGCCGGGTGCGCCGCCCCGAGCCGGTGCGGGTGATCCACGCCGTCGTGCGCGAGTCGGTGGCCGAGGCGCCGGCGGTCCGCTGCCTGCTGGACGCGCTGGCGAGCGCGGCGAAGTCGGTGGCCGCCGGGAACCGGTGACGGATCAGCCCGAGCGCGCCAGGCCGAAGCTGTCGATCAGCAGCCGGCCGTCCTCCTCGACCAGCGAGAACACGCGGTTCTCCCTGGCCTTCGCGCCGGACTTCGCCTTGTAGGACAGCTCCGCGGCGACCTTGTTGCGGGCCGTGTTGGTCCGGGTCACCTGGACCGACTCGATCGTGTTCCAGAACCGCTCGTAGCCGTCGCGCCCGCCGGACTTGCGCTGCGCCCGCTTGGTGAGCAGCTGGAAGGCCTGCTCGGTGTCGCCGGGCAGCAGGGCGTAGTAGTCCCGCACGGCCTTCTCGTAGTCCGCCGCGCGCGGCTTGCCCTTGTCGTCGTTCTTGTCCTCGTTCTTGTCGTCGTCCTCGGTCGTCGTGGTGATCGGTTCGGTCGTCCGCGGCACCACCTGCTGCTGCGGCGAGGTCTGCTGTTCGGCCTGGGCGCCGTCGTTGTTGCCGGCGCTGGACAGCAGGCTCGCCACCAGGATGCCCACCAGCATGGCGGCCACGATCGCCAGGACGGTCAGCAAGACCGACCGCACCCGGCTGCGCGCACCGCCGGGCCTGGTCGTGGGGCGGGACGGCAGCGGCTCCTGGTACTGGGCCGGCCCCGGGCCGCTCGGCACCGGCTCGGCGAACGGGTGCACGTCCAGCCGGGTCGCGTCCTTGGGCGCCGGGGCCCACGGCGGCGGCTGGGCCGCCCGCGGCGGCGTCGGCGGGCCGAGTGGCATCGGCGGGCGCCTGTTGCTCGCGATCCGGTTCGTCGGCGCGCTCGCCGCGTCCATGATCGCCGGCACCGGCCGGCCCTCGGCCACCGCGGCGAGGCTGTCCCGCGCCGCGGTGAGCGACGGCCGCTCCGCCGGGTCCACCCGCAGCAACTGCATCAGCAGCGCGGTCAGCGGCCCGGCCTGGCGGGGCGGGGTGATGTTGCCCGCGGCCACCGCGTAGAGCAGGGCCAGCGTGTTCTCGCTCAGCCCGAACGGCGAGTGGCCCTCGATGGCCGTGTAGAGCGTGGAGCCCAGCGAGAACACGTCCGCCGCCGGCGTCGGGTTCTCCCCCTTGGCCACCTCCGGCGCGAGGTAGGCGGGCGTGCCGGCCAGCATCCCGGTCGCGGTGACCGTGACGTCGCCGGTGGCCCGGGAGATGCCGAAGTCGGTGATCTTGACGGTGCCGTCCTCGCCGAGCAGCACGTTCGCCGGCTTGATGTCCCGGTGCACGATGCCGGCCGCGTGCGCGGCCACCAGCGCCGAGGCCACCTGCGTGCCGATCCGCGCGGCCTCCTGCGGGGACAGCGTGCCCTGCTCGGAGAGCACGGTCGCCAGGCTCTTGGACGGCAGGTACTCCATGACGAGCCACGGGTCGCCGTCGTGCTCGGCGACGTCGTAGACGGTGACCGCGTTGGGATGCGCCAGCCGCGCGGCGATGCGCCCCTCCCGCATACACCTTCGCCGCGACTCCTCGGCCTGGGCGTCGGTCAGGCCGGGCTGCAGCAGCATCTGCTTGACCGCGACGGTGCGGTGCAGGCGCTCGTCATGGGCCTGCCACACGATCCCCATCGCGCCGCTGCCGAGCCGTTGACCGAGCCGGTACCGGCCGGCGACGAATCCCCCTTCACCTGTCACGACAGTCCCCTGCGCCTTGATCCCGACCTTCGGTCCACCGTCAGCTACCGCCTTGGGACGACGCAGGCGTTCCCGATGAGGAAGCGGGCGGCTCGCTTGTCGTGGTGGTGGTGGTTGTCGTGGTGGTGGTTGTCGTGGTGGTGGTTGTCGTGGTCGTCGTCGGCTTCTCCGTGGTCGTCGTGGGCTTTTCCGTCGTGGTGGTCGTGGTGGGCGGCGGCGTGGTCGTCGTGGTGGTGTTGCTGACCGGCGCCTCGTTCACCTGTGTCGGGTCGGTGTTCGGCGACTCGGGGTTGTTCCGGTTGGACAGCAGCCAGGCGCCCGCCGCGACCAGCGCCACCAGCAGGACGCCGGCGAACACCAGCGGCTTGCGCGAGCGGGACGACGGCGGCGGCGCGGCCGGCATCGGGCGCACCGAACGCGTCCGGTCGCCCGCGCCGACCATCTGCGTGGCCTGGTCGTAGTTGTAGTCGTAGTCGTCGTAGGAGCCGACCATCCGGGTCGCCGCGTCGCTGACCGGCAGCGCCCTGGGCATCGACGGCACGGACGGCATCTCGCCCGCGGCCACCGCGGCCAGCAGGTCACGCGACCGCGACGTGGACGGGCGGTCCTCCGGGTCGGTGGCCAGCAGCCAGTTCAGCACGCCGGTCAGCGGGCCGGACTGCAGCGGCGGGTTGATCCGGCCCGCCGCCACCGCGTGCAGCAGTTGCAGGGTGTTCTCGGTGAGCCCGAACGGCGGCTCCCCCTCGACCGCCGCGTACAGCGTGGAGCCCAGCGAGAACACGTCCGACGCGGGCGTCGGCTCCTGGCCGACCGCGGCCTCCGGCGCGAGGTAGGCCGGCGTGCCGGCGATCATGCCGGTCTTGGTGACCGTGACGTCGTCGGTGGCGCGGGAGATGCCGAAGTCGGTGATCTTCACCGTGCCGTCGTCGCCGAGCAGGATGTTGCCCGGCTTGACGTCGCGGTGCACGATGCCGGCCGCGTGCGCGGCGGCGAGCGCGGCGGCGGACTGCGCGCCGATCCGGGCCACCTCGCGGGCGGGCAGCGGACCCCGCTCGGCCATCACCATCGCGAGGCTCTTCGACGGCAGGTACTCCATGATCAGGCAGGGCACGCCGTGCTCGTCGACGACGTCGAACACCGAGATCGCGTTCGGGTGGTGCAGGCGCGCGGCGATGCGGCCCTCGCGCATGCAGCGGTCGACGGCCTCCTGGGCCTCGTCGGGTGGCAGGCCCGGCTGCAGCAGGAGTCTCTTCACCGCGACCGTGCGGTTCAGCCGCTCGTCGTGCGCCTGCCACACCACACCCATCGCACCGGTGCCGATGCGGTGGACCAACCGGTAGCGCCCGGCCACCAGGCGACCCTCATCGGTCATCGCGCCGAGTCCCTCCCTGCCTGCGGGGCATCGCTCATGCCGACTCCAGAAGTATGGGAATACCTGGACCGCAGGTCACAGAAACCTCCCGGGCTGGCGCGGGTGTGTTCATCGCCACACGTAACGCGCCGGGTACCCACGTACGCCGACCCGCACCAGGCTAGGCGCTCACTCTGTGCACACGACGGCGGACCACACAGTGTGCAACGGATTGACAGCTTAGACGATCAGTTGCGCTGGGCCGACAGTAGTTCCACGCCCACGATACGGCGCGGGGACTCGGCCACGGTGAGCAACTGCTGCAGCTGCAGGTTGCTGCCGTCGGCCAGGTGCATCCGGACGATCGCCAGCACGCCGTCCGCCTGCTGTCTAAGGTCGAGCACGTCGACGGAACGGACGAGCGACCAGGACTCCAGGAAGTGCCCGAGTGTGGAGTGCAGCAGATCGGGCGAGATCAGGTCGAACGCGACGGCCGGGTCGCGCGGCAGGTGCGCGTAGAACTGCCTGACGACATCGAGATCCGACACCGGCGCCACGGGTACCGCGTGGTCCGCGGCGGTGGTCGCCTCCTTCGGCGCGCCGGCCCGGGGCGCCGGCGGGGTCGGCTTCGGCGCCGCCGAGGTGGTCGGCGCGGGCCGGGGTGGCGGGGCCGCCGTCGCGCCGGTCGGCGTCAGCGTGCGGTCGAGCTCGTCGGGCAGCAGCGCCCGCTCGCCGTTGATCTGCTCGGCGGGGTGCTCGGCGGGAGGCTCGGCCGCCTCGTCGGCGGTGGTGCGCCGGTGCGCGATCGACGAGGCCACGGCGACCGCGCCGCACAGCATGACCGTGGCCACGCCGAGACTGGTCATCTTCGCCAGGGTGGCGGCGCGCGAGGGCGGGCGCCGGTGCGAGGTCGGCCCGGCGGGCACCGAAACGGTCACCGTGGCGGCGGCCCGGACCGGGGACGGTGGCGCGGGTCTGGCGGCCTGCCTGGTGATCAGCTCGGTGACGGAGAGCGAGCCGGCGCGTGCGTGCCGCCGCCCGGTCGTCAGGCGATCCACTTTCTGAGGGTCCTTCGTGCGTTGCATCGGGGCCAATTAGGTACCGTGCGGCCCGCCCGGTGCGCCAGCGAAACGGAGTGGATCACCCGTACGGGTCGGTGAGCGGGGGGTGAGTTCACTCGATCGGAGCAATTGAAAGCGCAATCATTCGCGATGGAGTCGCTCAGCTCGGGGCCGGCGCGTCGTCGCTGATCTTCGGGTTGCCACCCCAGGTGAACCTCAGCCGGCGCTTCTCGACCTGCTGGTTGCCGTCGTCGCGGACGATCTTCACCTTGCTGGTCGTCGTGGCCGCGTTGCGGTCGATGGTGATCTCCTGGACCTCCACGTGGTCCACCCCCGCGTACCGGGACTCGATCCCGTCCGGACCCTCGATGGCCATGCCGCCCGCGCACATCTCGTGAGCCGCCTCCGGGTCCTCGGTCACCAGCGCGAAGTACTCCTCGGTCCGGTCGCCCATCTCCTCGGGATCGGTCAGCATCAGCGGGGCGGGACCGACCGTGGTGCGCGGTGGCGGGGCCGGCGGGGCGCTCGTGACCGGCCCGGAGGTCGTGCCGGCGACCGACGACGCGCCGGGCACGGACGGATGCGTCACGCGCGGGGGAGCCTCGCCGGTGCGGTGCGCGGTGTCCGGACGCGTGCTCGGCGGCGGGCTGGTCCGCGTCGTGGTGGCCGTCGCCGCCGTGGCCGTCTCGTCCGCCGGCAGGCTGCCCAGCTGCTGGGTGGGGAAGGCCGGCAGCGCGTCGATCGTGCTGCCCGGCGGCGGCGTGCCGACCAGCCGCGCCGCCGCGACCGTGAGCCCGCAGACCACCGCCGCGGACGTGCCGACGGCGAACCAGGCGGCCCTGCGCCACGAGCGCGGCGGGGTGACAGACGCCGGCACGCTGCCGAGGTCGAACGTGCGCAGCCCGCGCGGCGGCGTGTCGGTCAGCACGTGGACGACGGCCTCCTCCGGCCCCCGTTGCCGGGGTACCAGGGCCGTCGACGCCGTTCCGGCGTGCTCCGCCTGCTCGACCACCGAATCGACCCCCGGCGGTGGCGCCCACGGGATCCGGGCGTGCGACGGGAGGTGCCCGGCCTCGGTCGGCCGCACCACCGGGGTCCAGGCCGAGTTCACCGACCCGTGCCGGTGTCGGCCGTGCCGTGACCCCGCTGCGGGCCAGCCCCCGCTGTCCATGGCTGTGCGACCCTTCTCGCTCGAGATCGTGACGCTGTGCGACCAGCACATCACATTCAGCTGGTGTCGACCACCTGAAAGACCTCGGCGTACCGGCCCTCGCCCAGTCCGGCCTGCCGGGCCGCGGCCCCGAAGCCGGCGCGCAGCGCGGCCTCCAGTTCCACCGCCTCGCCGACCTGGGAGGCGTGCGAGCGCAGCGCGGCCATCTTCTTGTCGAAGGTGTCGGTCACGTCGACGACGTGGTTGCGCAGCGGTGCCGGGCCGTCGGCCACCCACAGCTCGCGCACCGTCCAGGGCCGCAGGCCCTCCTCGTCCAGCAGCTCGCGGTGCGCGTGCGGGTTGCGGGAGTCGGGGAAGACCGCGGCGAAGGCGGCCTGGCCGGAGGCCCGGTGGTCCGGGTGCGCGGTGGCCACCCGTTCCCAGTTGATCTCGGGGGACCAGGCGAGCACGCGGTCCGGGCGCACCTGGCGGATGACCCGGGTGATGTCGCGGCGTAACTCCATCGACGCGGTCAGCGCGCCGTCCGGATGGTGGAGGAAGACGACGTCCCGGACGCCGACCTGCGCGGCCGCCGCGCGTTGCTCGGCCTCGCGGGTGCGCGCCGTCTCGCCGGCGTCCCGGTCGGCGTCACCGCTCGCCTCGCCGGAGGTACAGATGCAGTAGGTGACCTCGATGCCGGCGGCTGTCCACACCGCCACGGTGCCGGCGGCACCGAAGTCGATGTCGTCCGGGTGTGCGGCGACGACCAGCGCCGATCGCACGGTGCCCGGGGGGATCGGGGTGCTCACCTGGCCAAGACTATGCGGTCGCCCACCGTTTGACGGGTGGGGTTCGCAAGTTTCCGGCACACCACTCGACCGAGTGATGAGCCGGTCCCGAGCGTGTTACTCGCCGGTGCGGTACCGCTCCTGGGTCGACTGCAGCGCCTTCGTCGCCGCGCCGCCGGAGCCCGCGGCGAGCAGGATGGCCAGCACGTCGGGGAAGGCGCTGCCGCTGGTGAGGATCCACGCGAGCAGCGCCCCGGCGGTGGTGACGCCGGCGACCGGCCAGCGCGACCGCACGTAGCGCGCGACCGGCGCCCCGCCGGCCCGCTTGTTCGCGGCGGAGTTCAGCAACGCGAGGTATCCCACGTGGGCGAGGGAGGCCACCACGGCGGCGATGGCGATGATGACGGCGATCAGGTTGAGCATGACTCCAGTGTGCCCGCATCGCGGCGCCCCGGGATCGGTGACAACCCTGATTCTGAGCGTTCTCTCAGCGGCCGAGCGGACCCCGGCCGAGGTTCAGCAACGCCATCGCCAGCCGCCGGCCCTCGGGCCCGAGCTCCCGGTAGCGGGCGAGCACGTCGATCTCCCGGTTGTAGACGATCCGCGGCCCGCCGGCCGCCATCCGCGCCGCGCCGATGGTCTTGGAGACCTCGATCCGGCGCTTCACCAGGCGCAGGATCTCCGAGTCGAGCCAGTCGATCTCCTTGCGCAGCTCGGCGATCTGGTCATCGGCCGGCAGACCCGGCTCGTCGTTCACCGTCTCGTCTCCCGCGGTCGGGGTGGTGGGGGGCATGTCGTGTCCTCAGTCTGATGGAGCCCCGGCCCCGAGCGAGAAGCCCCGGGGTCCGAGGACTCCGGGGCTTCGCTGTCGTTGTTGGGCGCTACACCACGACGGGAGCCGGAGTCCGGATCCCGTAGAAAAACTCGAAGTCGTGGCTTCGCACGTGACGGATTCTGGCACCACGACTTGCGAACTGTCCAGCGGACCCGGCTCGCCGCCCGCTCGTTGTCGGTGCGGGCCGGTAACGTTGCCATCACCATGAGCGCCCTGTTCGAACTCCCGTCCCAAGCACCTGTGAAGCAACCCCGCCGCCGCTCCGCGGAACTGCTCGCCGACCTGAACGACCAGCAGCGCCGCGCGGTTCAGCACGCCGGCTCGCCGCTGCTGGTGGTCGCCGGTGCGGGCTCGGGCAAGACCAGGGTGCTCACCCGCCGCATCGCCTACCTGCTCGCCGAGCGGGACGTGCACCCCGGCCAGATCATGGCGATCACCTTCACCAACAAGGCCGCCGCGGAGATGCGCGAACGCGTGGTCGAGCTCGTCGGCCGCCGGGCCAACGCGATGTGGGTGTCGACGTTCCACTCGATGTGCGTGCGGGTGCTGCGCCGCGACGCCGCCACGCTGGGCATGAAGTCGAGCTTCTCGGTGTACGACGCCGACGACACCCGCCGGCTCGTCACGCTCGTGGCCCGCGATCTCGACCTCGACCCCAAGCGGTACACCGCGCGCGGGCTCGCCGCGCACATCTCCAACCTGAAGAACGAGCTGGTCGGCCCGGAGGAGGCGACCGAGGCCGCGGCCAACGACTTCGAGCGCCGGGCCGCGGAGGTGTTCGTCGAGTACCAGCGCCGGCTCGGGCTGGCCAACGCGTTCGACTTCGACGACCTGATCATGCGCACGGTCGAGCTGCTGCAGACCCACCCGGAGGTCGCGGAGTACTACCGGCGGCGGTTCCGGCACGTGCTCGTCGACGAGTACCAGGACACCAACCACGCGCAGTACACGCTGGTCCGCGAGCTCGTCGGCACCGGCGCCGAGGGCGTGGACCCCGGCGAGCTGTGCGTGGTCGGCGACGCGGACCAGTCGATCTACGCGTTCCGCGGCGCCACCATCCGCAACATCGTGGAGTTCGAGCGCGACTACCCGCAGGCCACCACGATCATGCTGGAGCAGAACTACCGCTCCACGCAGACGATCCTGTCCGCGGCCAACGCGGTGATCTCCCGCAACCCGAACCGGCGCGACAAGCGGCTGTGGACCGCGCTCGGCGACGGGGAGAAGATCGTCGGCTACGTCGGCGACAACGACCACGACGAGGCCGCGTTCGTGGCCGGCGAGATCGACCGGCTGATGGACTCCGGCGACGGGCTGACCTACGCCGGGGTCGCCGTCTTCTACCGCACCAACAACCAGTCCCGGGTGTTCGAGGAGATCTTCGTCCGGCTCGGGCTGCCGTACCGGGTGGTCGGCGGCGTCCGGTTCTACGAGCGCCGCGAGGTGCGCGACGCCCTGGCCTATCTGCGGGTGCTGAACAACCCGGAGGACACGGTCAGCCTGCGGCGGATCCTCAACGTGCCCAAGCGCGGCATCGGCGACCGCGCGGAGGCGTGCGTGACCGCGCACGCGGACCGGGAGCGGATCTCGTTCAACGCCGCGCTGCGCGAGGCCGCCGAGGACAAGGTGGCGCTGCTGAACCCGCGCTCCCGCAACGCGATCGCCGGCTTCGTCGAGCTTGTCGACGGCCTGCGCGAGCTGGTCGACGGCGGCCACGAGGTGGCCGAGATCCTCGAGGCGGTGCTGGAGCGCACCGGCTACCGCGCGGAGCTGGAGGAGAGCGACGACCCGCAGGACGCGACGCGGGTGGAGAACCTCACCGAGCTGGTCACGGTGGCGCGGGAGTTCGCCCACGCGCTGGACGGCGTGGAGGATCCGCAGCCGGACACGGGTGTCGAACCAGGCTCGCTGGCCGCGTTCCTGGAGCGGGTGTCGCTGGTGGCCGACGCCGACCAGATCCCCGACGAGGACGCCGAGTCCTCCGGTGTGGTCACGCTGATGACCCTGCACACGGCGAAGGGGCTGGAGTACCCGGTGGTGTTCTGCACCGGCTGGGAGGACGGGATCTTCCCGCACATGCGCGCGCTGGGCGATCCGGTCGAGCTGGCCGAGGAGCGGCGGCTGGCCTACGTGGGGATCACCCGGGCGCAGCGGCGGCTGTACCTGTCGCGGGCGATCGTGCGGTCGGCGTGGGGCCAGCCGATGACCAACCCGCCGTCCCGGTTCTTCGACGAGATCCCGGCCGACCTGATCGACTGGCGGCGGGTCCAGCCGGAGCGTGCCGCGCCGAGCGCGCCGACGTCGTGGGGCGCGCGCCGGGCGGAGGCCGTCCGCTCCCGCGGTTCCTCGGGCTCGCCGTTCGGCCCGGCGAAGGGCTGGAAGGACACGCCGGCGCTGTCATTGGACGTCGGCGACCGGGTCAACCACGACAAGTACGGGATGGGCACCGTGGTGGCCACCGACGGGGTCGGCCCGCGGGCGACGGCCACCATCGACTTCGGCACCGCGGGCACCATCCGGCTGATGCTGATCGGCAGCGTGCCCCTGGTCAAGCTGTAGCGCGGTTCACCCGCGGCGGGTGATGGCGCCCGGAGCGGCGGCGGTCGACTGATGGCCGGCCCGACCGCTCTCCGATTGGACGATCCATGCCCCTCGACTTCGCCGACCGCACTGACTTCGACAACGCGGAGCGTGGGTTCGTCGACGCGCTCGACCCGTGGGTGATCAAGGCCGCCGACGGGCGGCCGGTCTGGGACATGGACGCCTACCTCTACCTGGACGGCGACTACGACACGGTGAACCCGAGCCTGCAGCGGAGCTGTTCGGCGCCGACACCGACGTGGCGTTCTCCTCGCACCACTGGCCGACGTGGGGTGGTGCCGAGATCGTCCGGTTCCTCACCGAGCAGCGCGACCTGTACGCCTACCTGCACGACCAGACCCTGCGCATGCTGAACAACGGCCTCACCGGCGCCGAGATCGCCGAGGAGATCGAGCTGCCCCCGGCCCTCGAGGACGCGTGGCACGCTCGCGGCTACTACGGCTCGGTCAGCCACAACGTCAAGGCGATCTACCAGCGGTACATGGGCTGGTTCGACGGCAACCCGTCGTCGCTGTGGCAGCACCCGCCGCGGGCCGCGGCCGTGCGCTACGTCGACGTCATCGGCGGCCGGCAGGCGGTGGTCGACAAGGCCCGGGCCTACGCCCGCGACGGCGACCTCCGGTTCGCCGCGGAGCTGCTCAAGCACGCCGTGTTCGCCGATCCCGACGACGCGGCGGCCCGCTCCGAGCTCGCTGAGGTCTACCAGCAGCTCGGCTACGGCGCGGAGAACGCCACGTGGCGCAGCTTCTACCTGACCGGCGCGCACGAGCTGCGGCACGGCGCCAGGCGCCCGCCGATCGCCGACATCGGTCCCGGGATGGCGCGTGCGCTGACCGTCGAGCAGCTCTTCGACAGCGTCGCCGTCCGCGTCGACGGTCCCCGCGCCGCCGGCACGGCCTTCGTGATCGACTGGCGGTTCACCGACCTGGGCACGACCGTGCGGCTCGCGCTGTCCAACGGCGCGCTCATCCAGACCGAGAACCCGCGGCCCGGGCCCGATGCCGACCTCGCGCTCGGCCTCGCCAAGGAACAGCTGCTCGGGCTGCTGTCCGGCGGCGGGCTGTCCGGCATCGAGCACGAGGGCGACCCGGCCGTGCTGTCCACCCTGCTCGGCCTTCTCGACACCCCCGACCCGGCGTTCCCGATCGTCCCGCCGTAGCTCGTCTCGAACTGGTGTGCGATAATTGTCGGTGCCATCGGGTTCAATCCACACCGACGGGACGCACACGCTTCCCGCGCGAGGTCAGAGGGGGTCCCTGGTGTGGACGAGTTGTTGTACCGGGTCTTCGCCGAGAGCGTCGGCCGGTATCTGGACGGGGTCGACCGGCTGGCCCGCGGCGAGCCGTCGCGGCCGCTGGCGGACGAGGCGCGCCGGCTGGCCGCCGCCTGGCGGGCGCTGCTGGAGCAGCACCGGCCCGCCGGGCGGCGCTGTACCGGATGCGGACGCCGGCGGTCGATGTGCGGTGTCTGGCGGGTGGCGAGCGCCTACTTCGTCCGGCGGTTGCCGGGGGAACCGGTCAGACGATGATGCCGCGATCGGCGAGCCACGGCCGCGGGTCGATCTTGACGCCGTCGGGGTTCCAGACCTCGAAGTGGAGGTGGGTGCCGGTCGACTCGCCCCGGTTGCCCATGCGGGCGATCTGGTCGCCGGCCTTGACCTGCTGGCCCTCGTAGACGGAGAAGGAGTCCATGTGGCCGTAGACGGTGATCGTGCCGTCGGCGTGCTGGATGCGGACCCAGAGGCCGAAGCCGCTGGCCGGGCCGGCCTCGATCACGACGCCGTCGGCGGCCGCGAGGATCGGGGTGCCGAGCGAGTTGGCGATGTCGATGCCGTAGTGGGTCGTGCCCCACCGGGCGCCGAAGGTGGAGGTCAGCGTGCCTTCGGCGGGCCGGACGTACTTGGGCCGGTTCTTCTCCGCGATCTCGGCGGCGAGCTTCGCCGCGCGGGCGCGGACGATCTTGTCGCTGGCGGCGATCTTCTGCGCCTCGACCGGGGCGCCGGAGGTGTCGACCGTGGTCTTGGCGACGGTGAGGAACGAGGGGGCCGCCGCTGAGGAGTCACCACCGATGCCGATGGCGGCCGAGGCTCCCTTGCTGTCCGCGAGCGGCTGCACGTCCGGCGACTGCTGCTCGCCGCCCTTGAGCGTCTGACCTGCGGCGGCCGCGGCGAACGCACCGACGGCGACGGCGGCGACGACGACACGGCCGCGCAGAGCGTAGGAAGGAGGAGACACCCTGTGTACGCCGCGACCACGGGCCGGGGTGCGGATTGCCAGCGCTTCGTCGAGCGCTTCGCACTCCCAGTCGTCGCCGCTGGGTGAGCGGTGTCGAGCCAAGGCCTTGCTGCCCTTCCGTCTCGGGGAGTCCGGCTCGAACGCTTCGCTCGTGGGGACGAGCTCCACGCGGGCACCGGGCGGGGGATCCCGGCTGGTCGGCATTCGGGTTGCCGACCCTGCCCATTTCGTGACCGGACTGTGACAACGGACCGGGGGACAGTAACGAAGGGGAAGCGGTTGGGGCAACATCCGTGATTCGTGTCGGCCAAACGGGTGGCGGCCAAAAGTGGTGTGGCCAGCGACAATGACCCAAAGTGAACTCGACTTTACGTTCGCGATGTGATCTATGTTACGTATTTCCCAGGTTTAACCCGGCCCGGTCGCCGTTGCGCCGCCCCGGGGACCCCACCCCGTCCGACCAGCGCAAACCCGCCACGCCGACGCCCGGTTACGGCTAAACCGGACGAACCTCACCCGCCTTGAAGCGCCGGTCGCCCGCACCCGGCCACCCCGGCCGAGTCGCCGAACGGCACCGCGGAAGCGCCGAGCGGCGAAGCCGCCCCAACCCGCCGAGCCACGCCCCGGTTCGGCGGTCACGGCGCGGCCGGGCCGGGTGGCGGTGCCGGGCCGGGTGGCTGACGGGCCGGGTGGCTGCCGACGGGCGTTGGCCAGTCGCAGTCGTCCCAGCCCGAACGGCCCCGCACCCACCCATCCGCGGCCCGCGCGCCAGACGGCCCCGCCCCAGTCCAATGCCCCGCGCTCCCTCAGCAGCGCCCAACGCGCGCGACGACCCGCGCCCGACGACCCCGAGCCCAACGATGTCGCCCAAACCCCGGCGCCCACGCCACCTGCGCCCCCGCAACCCATGCCGCGTCCCCGCCCACCGGGCCAGCCACGTCGACCCGTGTGCCTCACCTCACCCGCCGGCCCGGGCCCAACCAGCCCGGGCTCCCGCCCAGCACCCCGCGCCCCAGCTCACCTGTGCCCCGCGCCTGCCCGTCCGCGCCTCAGCCCCAAGCCCCCGACACCCGCCCCTCGCGCAGGTCACGTCGGCACCCCACCGACCCGACCACCCGCCGACCCGACGCGGCCATTCGGGCGAAAACACGGCTCAGCGGCCGGGCACCGCCGGTGCCCGGCTGTTGCTCTTGCTAGCGTTCCCGCCAATGACTTCGGGGACCCGATCGCCGCGTGAGCGGGCGGCCAGCCGGCAGGGCGGCGACGGCCGGTTCGAGCCGGCCGAGCGGCTCGGCTGGGCCGACGCCCCGCCGCAACTTCGCATCGCGCTGGGCCTTTCCGTTCTCGGCGCCCTCCTGCTCATCGCCGGCCCGGAGTTCGGTGTCGTGCAGGACGCGCCGGCCCGCGGGTTCGCCAGCACGGCTCTGCTCACCCTCCTCGCCATCGCCCCGCCGCTCGTCGCGCTGGTGCTGGTCGTGTCCGGGCGGGCGCTCACCGCGGCCGGCGTGCTGACCGGCGCCGCCCTGCTCAGCCCGGGCCGCGCGGTCGTCGACCTCCAGTTCGCCCGCGACGGCCTGGAGGTCTCCCGTCCCGAACTGCTCGTCCCCACCAGCCTCGCCGAGCTCACCCCGGCCACCGGGCTCTGGCTCCTGCTCTGCGGCCACCTCGCCGCCGCCGTGGCCGGCGTGCTCGCCGCCGGGCGCGCCGGCGCGACCCCGGGCTCGGCCTACGGCCTCGAGCTCGACGCCGCCCCCGCCTCGGAGAAGACCCGCAGCCGCGCGATGGGCTGGGCCCTCGCCTTCGCCACCGTCGCCGGCGTCGGGCTCGTCATGCCGCCCTTCCACTCCGACAACGCCTTCCAGCTCGGCCACGACCTCATCGACAGCCCCACCCTGGTCAGGGTCGGCCTCCTGCTGGTCGTCGCCGCCGTGGTGGCCGGGTGCGTCTTCGCGGCCGGCTCGGCCCGCCCGCCCGTGGCCCGCGGCGTCGTGCTCGGCGTGCTCGCGGCCGCCGCCGGCGTGGCCCTGCCGCCCGTGGTCGCCGGCCTCACTGTCGACCGGCTGGGCCCCGCCATCGGCCCCTACCTCACCCTCGCCGCCCTGGCCCTGCTCACCATCCTGGTCTTCGTCCTGCGCGGCCCGGCGGTCCCGCACGAGGAGCAGGAGGAGGACGACACCGAGCTGCGCCTCGAACCCGGCCGGGTCCACCTGGTCACCGGCGTCCTCGGCGTCCTCGCCGGCGTCGCCGCGCTCATCGGGGCCTTCGGGCCGCAGCTGGTCGTCGACGGCCTCGCCGAACCCGACAGCTACGCCAACCGCCAGCTCGTCCCGGTCGGCATCCTCGTCGGCCTCCTCGGCGCCGCCCTGCTGACCAACCGCTGGGCCGCCGCCGTGCGCCCCGCCTTCGTCGTCAGCCTCGGCTCCGTCGTGCTCGTCGGCACCGCGACTCTCGACGCCGCGTTCACCGGTGCCGGCATCAGCGACACCGTGCACATCGGCGCGGGCGTCTGGTTCGCCGGCGCCGCCATGGTCATCGCCGCCGCGGCGGCCGTCAGCGCGACCGTCGCCGGCAGCGCCGAGCGCGACGACGTCGACCTCACCGAGCGCACCACCCACATGCCGGTCGCCGCCCCCGCGGGCGCGGCCGTGCTGTTCGGCATCGGCGCCTTCGGCCTGCCGATGATCAGCGCGCCCGACTTCGTCGCGCCCGGGATCTGGTCGGAGTTCCGGCTCGCCTCGTGGGGGCTGCTCATCGCGCTCGTCGTGGTCATCGCCGCCGGCCTGCTCGCCACGATGGCCCGCCCGGCCCGCGCGACCGCACTCCTGCTCGGCGCCGCCGCGGTCGTCGGCGTGCACGCGCTCGAGTTCCCCATGACCGCCGACCGCACCCGGGACGCCGGCGCCGGCTCCGGCACCTGGCTGGCGATCGCGGCCTGCCTGGCCTTCCTCGTCGCCGCCGGCGTCGCGTTCGCCGGGCCGGCCCCGGACGCGGGACCCGACGAAGCCCCCGGCGAGCCGGAGCCGCAGCCCGCGAAGACGACGCCCAGCAGGCCCGTCGGCAAGCGTGGCCGCCGGGCGTGAGGGAGTTCACCGGACGCCCTGCGCCGGGCGTCCACGCACGTCGCTAGGGTCATCTACCGTGCCG
This sequence comes from uncultured Actinomycetota bacterium, assembly GCA_963727495.1. Classification (GTDB taxonomy): domain Bacteria; phylum Actinomycetota; class Actinomycetes; order Mycobacteriales; family Pseudonocardiaceae; genus Actinophytocola. Next base: position 1,756,347 of record CAVSGQ010000006.1, read on the forward strand.
AACCCACCAGGCACGCAGTCGTAGATCAGGAGAGGCGTCGAGTGGATCTGTACGAGTACCAGGCCAAGGACCTCTTCGCGGCCCACGGTGTTCCGGTGCTGCCAGGGAAGGTGGCCGACACCCCGGACGACGCCCGCGCGGTCGCCGAGGAGCTCGGCCGAACTGTCGTCGTCAAGGCGCAGGTGAAGACCGGCGGGCGCGGCAAGGCGGGTGGCGTGAAGCTGGCCGACGACCCGGCCGACGCCCGGGCCAAGGCCGAGGCCATCCTCGGGTTGGACATCAAGGGGCATGTCGTCCGCCGGGTACTCGTGACGCCCGCGTCGGACATCGCGGAGGAGTTCTACGTCTCCTTCCTGCTCGACCGGGCGAACCGGACGTTTTTGGCGATGGCGTCGGCCGAGGGTGGCATGGAGATCGAGCAGCTCGCGGTGGAGCGCCCGGACGCGCTGGCGAGGGTGCCGGTGGACGCGATCGCCGGGGTGGATCTCGCGAAGGCCAGGGAGATCGTGTCCGCGGCGAGGTTCCCGGAGGCCGTGGCCGACCAGGTCGCGGAGGTCATGGTCGGGCTGTGGGAGACGTTCGTGGCCGAGGACGCCACGCTGGTGGAGGTGAACCCGCTGGTCCGGGATCCGGCGGGCAGGATTGTCGCGCTGGATGGCAAGGTCACCCTGGACGACAACGCCTCTTTCCGCCATCCCGGTCACGCCGGTCTGGTGGATGTCGCCGCGGAGGACCCGCTGGAGGCGGCCGCCAAGGCGAAGGATCTCAACTACGTCAAGCTGGACGGTCAGGTCGGGGTCATCGGTAACGGCGCCGGTCTGGTGATGTCGACTTTGGATGTTGTGGCGTATGCGGGTGAGGAGTTCGGGGGTGTGCGGCCGGCGAACTTCCTCGATATCGGTGGTGGCGCGTCGGCCGAGGTGATGGCGAACGGGTTGGAGATCATCCTGTCGGACCGGGACGTGCGCAGTGTGTTCGTCAACGTCTTCGGCGGCATCACCGCCTGTGATGCGGTGGCCAACGGCATCGTGCAGGCGTTCCGGTTGCTGGACAGCCGCGGTGACACGGTGGACAAGCCGATCGTGGTGCGGCTGGACGGGAACAACTCCGAGGAGGGCAGGCGGATCCTCACCGAGGCGGCACTGCCCGGCCTCCAGCAGGTCGACACCATGGACAACGCGGCGCGCCAGGCCGCCGAGCTTGCCGCACAGGGGGCGTGAGATGGCGATTTTCCTCGACGACGACAGCAAGATCATCGTTCAGGGCATGACCGGTGCCGAGGGCACCAAGCACACCCGCCGCATGCTCGCGTCGGGCGCGAACGTGGTCGGCGGTGTCACCCCCGGCAAGGGCGGGCAGACCGCGGACTTCTCCGAGGTCAAGGACGGCCTGACGCTGCCGGTGTTCAACACGGTCGGCGAGGCCATGGAGGCCACCGGCGCGGACACGACGGTCGTGTTCGTGCCGCCGAAGTTCGCCAGGAGCGCGGTGGTCGAGGCCATCGACGCCGGCATCGGTCTCTGCGTGGTGATCACCGAGGGCATCCCGGTGCACGACACGGCGAGCTTCTGGGCGCACGCGTGCGCGACCGGCAACAAGACCCGGATCGTGGGCCCGAACTGCCCGGGCGTGATCAGCCCCGGCAAGTCCAACGCCGGCATCATCCCGGCCGACATCACCGGCCCGGGCGCGATCGGCCTGGTCTCCAAGTCGGGCACGCTGACCTACCAGCTGATGTACGAGCTGCGTGACATCGGCTTCTCCACGGCCGTCGGCATCGGCGGCGACCCGGTCATCGGCACCACGCACATCGACGCGCTCGCCGCGTTCGAGGCCGACCCGCAGACCGAGGTCATCGTGATGATCGGCGAGATCGGCGGCGACGCCGAGGAGCGCGCCGCCGCCTACATCTCCGAGCACGTGCGCAAGCCGGTGGTCGGCTACGTCGCGGGCTTCACCGCGCCGGAGGGCAAGACCATGGGCCACGCCGGCGCGATCGTGTCCGGCTCGGCCGGCACCGCGCAGGCGAAGAAGGAGGCGCTGGAGGCAGCCGGCGTCCGGGTCGGCAAGACCCCCTCGGAGACCGCTGAACTGGCCAGGCTGCTCGTCGCCAAGGCGGGCTGACCGCGGCCTCGTGAGTCAACCGGACGTGGGGCCGGAAGCTGGTGTAGCGTCCGGCCCCACGATGGTCTCAACCTTGTGGAACCGCTCGGCGGTTCCCGTCGTCGGACGGGCGAGGAGAGTCGGCCGGTGAACGCCGGCTCGGAATCGAGACCGTTTGCAATCGCGTCGAGTGAGCTGAGGAGAGCAACGCGATGACCTACCCAGGCGGGGCACCGGGTGGTTACCCGGGCCAGGGCCCGCAGCAGCCGCTTCAAGGTCCGGGGTACGGCCGGCCGCCGGGCAGTGGCGCGAAGCTCGGCCTGCCGCAGATCTTGCTCCTGGTCGTCGGTGGCCTCGGCGTACTGAACTTCTTCGTGGGCTTCGCCGACGAAACCGATCCCGGCATCGGGTTCTTCGCCCAGGCCAGTGCCGTGCCGGCGCTGTTCCTCATCGGCGGGCTCCTCGTGCTCCCGGCGATCCTGCCCGGCGCCGCGAAGGCGGGCGTCGCGCCCGCCGCGTTCTCCGTGGCCGCCGCGCTGACCGTGCTGTTCTTCATGTTCTCCACCGACGCGGACGTCGGCGTGGGCACGATCCTGCTGCTGATCTTCGGGCTCGTGCAGGCCGCCGCGGCGGTCGTCGCGTTCCTGTTCGAGGCCGGCATCATGAAGGCGCCCGTGCCCGGCCAGCAGTACGGGCACCAGCCGCCCGGGATGTACCCGCCGTCGGGGCAGTTCCCCGCGCAGCAGCCGCCGCCGGGGTACCCGCAGCAGCCCGGCGCACCCGGGCAGCAGACGACGTTCGCGCCGCAGCACGGCCAGTTCGGCCAGCCGGGCCAGCAGCCGCCGGGCACCCCGCCGGGCGGGTACCCGCAGCAGTAGTACCGAGAAGACCACACCGACGGGGGTGGCACCGGGCAGCCGGTGCCACCCCCGCGGCCGTGTGGTGGGCGTGTTCACCTGATGCGGTGGGCGGCGGGCGAGCCTTACCCGGGTGGGGCGAACCCGCGTGCGACAGTGGTCGGCATGGCGCCGCCCCTCGACCTCGATGCCGCCGACGCCACCACCGGCACCGCCACCGACGAGGTGGCCGTGCCGGCACTCACCCGGATCCGGGTGCTGGCGCTGGCCGGGCTCGGGTCGCTCGTCACCGGCTACGCCGCCGTCGCCGCGCTGCTGGCGCTGGTCACCGCGATCGCGCCGCTCGCCCGCTTCTCCACCGCGGGCGTCGTGGCCGCGGCGCTGCCCGCCTGGCTCGCCGCGCACCAGGTGCCGCTCGCGATCGGCGGGCTCGAGCTCGGCATGCTCCCCCTGCTGCCGACCGCCGGCGTCATGGTCATCGCCGCCCGGGCGGCCGCCGGCGCGGCGGAGCGGCTGGGCCTGTCCGCGCCGCGGCAGGCGGGCCAGGTCATCGGCGCGATCGCCCTCGCGCACGGCGGCTGCGGGATGATCATCGCGCTCACCGCCTCCGGCGACCGGGTGTCGGTCGACCCGCTGGCCGCGCTGTACTACCCGGCGCTGATCGCCGCCCTCGCCGCGATCTACGGCGTGCTGCGGCGCTGCGGGCTGCTCGCCGCGCTCGTGGCGCGCGCCGATCCGGTCGCCCTGCGCGGGATCCGGGCCGGCGTGGTCGCGGTGGCGCTGCTGCTCGCGGCCGGCGCGGCGCTGGTGGCGTTCGCGCTGCTCACCTCCGTCCCGACGGCGCGGAACCTGTTCGCCACGTTCGCGCCCGGCTTCGGCAACGGGCTGGGCATGGCGTTGCTGTCGCTCGGTTTCGTGCCCAACGCGGTGATCGCCGCGACCGGGTTCCTCGCCGGCCCCGGGTTCTCGATGGGCATCGTGTCGGTGTCACCGCTCGAGTTCAGTGGCGGCCCGGCGCCCGGCCTCCCGCTGCTCGCCGCGCTGCCCGAGGAGCCGGCCGCCTGGTGGCCGGCGCTGTTCGCGCTGCCGCTGGGCATCGGCGTGCTCGTCGGCCGGCGGCTGCGCGACGCGGCCGAGGAGCCGCTGGCCCGGGTGCGCGGCGCCGCGGTCGCCGCGGGCGTGGTGGCGCTGGCGTTCGTGGTGCTCGCCGGGAGCGCGGGCGGGCGGGTCGGGATGGGCCCGTTCGACCCGGTGAGCATGCGGGCCGCCGCGGTGTCCCTGGCGCTGGTGGTCTGGATCGGCGTGCCGGCCGCGATCACCGCCTGGTTCGGCGGACCGCGCCCGGCGCGCGAGGACCCGCCCGGCCTGCTCGGCACCGACGAGGAGATCGAAGCGGAGAACACCGGCGAGGAGCTGGCCGAGTTCGAGCAGGAGTTCGTCGACGACGGGGACGACGACGAGGACGGGGACGGCGAGGAGGAGCCGGACGCCGACCGGGCGGAGCTCTCCGAGGACGAGGACGGGTCCGGCCGGCCCTAGAATCCTGGCCCGCGCCCGGCGGGCCGGGCGAGCGGGTTTCCCGCGGCCGCCTAAGCTGCGCGTATGCGCGCATCGGGGAGACTCCGCTGACTGAGACGGCTTCGGTGAGACCCGACGTCCCGGCGCGGGTCGTCGTCCTGGTCTCCGGTTCCGGAACCCTGCTGCAGTCCGTGCTCGACGCGAGCGCGGACCCCGGCTACCCGGTGCGCGTGGTGGCGGTCGGCGCCGACCGGCCGGGCGTCGAGGGGCTGGCCCGCGCGCAGCGTGCCGGGCTGCCGACGTTCGTGGCGCGGCTCGGCGACCATCCGGACCGGGCCGCCTGGGACAAGGCGCTGACCGAGGCGGTCGCCGCCCACGCGCCGGACCTGGTCGTCTCCGCCGGGTTCATGAAGATCCTCGGGCCGACGTTCCTCGAACGGTTCGCCGGCCGGGTGGTGAACACGCATCCCGCGCTGCTGCCCGCCTTCCCCGGCGCGCACGCGGTCGCCGACGCGCTGGCGCACGGCGTGAAGGTGACCGGCTGCACCGTCCACCTGGTCGACGCGGGCGTGGACACCGGGCCGATCGTGGCCCAGCAGGCGGTGGACGTGGCACCCGGCGAGGACGCCGGCACGCTGCACGAGCGGATCAAGGTTGTCGAGCGTCGCCTGCTGGTCGACGTGATCGCGCTGATGGCCCGGGAGGGCTACACGGTGCACGGACGAAAGGTGAGCATCCCGTGACTGACGGTCGGCGCCCGGTTCGCCGGGCCCTCATCGGGGTTTCGGACAAGGCGGGCCTGCTGGAGCTCGCCACCGGTCTGCACGCGAACGGCGTGGAGATCGTGTCGACCGGCGGCACCGCGCGCGTCATCGCCGACGCCGGGGTGCCGGTGACGCCGGTGGAGCAGGTGACCGGCTTCCCCGAGTCGCTGGACGGCCGGGTGAAGACGCTGCACCCCCGGGTGCACGCGGGCCTGCTGGCCGACATGCGCAAGCCCGAGCACGTGGCGCAGCTGGACTCGCTGGGCATCACGCCGTTCGACCTGCTGGTGGTGAACCTGTACCCGTTCGAGCAGACCGTCGCCTCCGGCGCGGCGCCGGACGACTGCGTCGAGCAGATCGACATCGGCGGCCCGGCGATGGTGCGCGCGGCGGCCAAGAACCACGCATCGGTCGCGGTCGTCGTCGACCCGAGGACGTACGACTGGGTGCTGGCGCAGGTCCGCGACGGCGGGTTCACCCTGGCCGACCGCCGCGAGCTCGCGGTCGCCGCCTACCGGCACACCGCGTCCTACGACATCGCGGTCGCGTCCTGGATGGGCTCGGTGCTCGCGCCGGAGTCCGGGAGGTTCCCGCGCTGGGCCGGGGCGAGCTGGGAGCGGCGCGACGTGCTGCGCTACGGCGAGAACCCGCACCAGCAGGCGGCGCTGTACGTGTCCAGCCACGGCGGGAGCGGGCTGGCCACGGCCGAGCAGCTGCACGGCAAGGAGATGTCCTACAACAACTACGTGGACGCGGACGCCGCGTGGCGGGCCGCGCACGACCACGACCAGCCCTGCGTCGCGATCATCAAGCACACCAACCCGTGCGGCATCGCGGTGTCCGGCACCGACGGTGCCGGCGCGGTCGCGGACGCGCACCGGCGCGCGCACGCCTGCGACCCGCTGAGCGCGTTCGGCGGGGTCATCGCGGCGAACCGCGAGGTCACCGTGGAGATGGCCGAGCAGGTCGCGGAGATCTTCACCGAGGTGATCGTCGCACCGTCCTATGCGGACGGCGCGGTGGAGGTGCTGTCCCGCAAGAAGAACATCCGCATCCTGGTCGCGGCGCCGCCGAAGCGGGCCGGCGCGGAGATCCGGCCGGTGTCCGGCGGGCTGCTGATGCAGAGCAGGGACGTGCTCGACGCCGAGGGCGACGACCCGGCGAAGTGGACGCTGGCCACCGGTTCCCCGGTGTCCGAGGAGGTGCTCGCCGACCTCGCGTTCGCGTGGCGGACCTGCCGGGCGGTCAAGTCCAACGCCATCGTGCTGGCCTCCGGCGGGGCCACGGTCGGGGTCGGCATGGGCCAGGTCAACCGGGTCGACGCGGCACGGCTCGCGGTGGCCCGGGCAGGTGACCGGGTGGCCGGCGCGGTCGCCGCGTCCGACGCCTTCTTCCCGTTCCCGGACGGGCCGCAGCTGCTGCTGGACGCGGGCGTGCGGGCGATCGTGCAGCCCGGCGGGTCGGTGCGGGACGCGGAGGTGGTCGCCGCGGCGGAGGCCGCCGGGGCGACGCTGTACCTGACGGGAACCCGTCACTTCGCGCACTGAGCGGGCACCGGGGCGTAGCGTTGCCGGGTGTCCACACCTGATCTCGGCGCGGTGTTCGACGCCGCGCACGCGGAGTTCGCCGTCCTCTCGCCGCTGCTGTGGGAGCCGATCGGTGCCGCGACCGTCGCGCGGTCCGCGCCGCGCCCGGGCGAGCGGGTGCTCGACGTGTGCTGCGGCGCCGGATCCTCCGCGCTGCCCGCTGCCGAGGCGGTCGGGCCGGGCGGCAGGGTGGACGCGATCGACCTCGCCGACCGGCTGCTGGACCTCGGGCGGGCCCGCGCACGCGACCTGCCGCAGCTGCACTTCACCCGCGCCGACGCCACCGCCTGGCCGGGTGTCGACGGCGGTTACGACGTGGTGCAGTGCGTGTTCGGCGTGTTCTTCTTCCCCGACATGGAGATCGGCAGCGCCCACCTGGTGAGGCTGCTGCGCCCCGGCGGCCGGTTCGCGGCCACGACCTGGGGCCGGTCGGCGGTCAAGCCGCTGCCCCGGCTGCTCGTGGAGGCGATGCGCCTGGAGGGCGCGGGCGAGCCGCCGGCCGAGACCAGCCGCCCGCCCGAGCGCATCGACACGCCCGGCACGTTCGCCGGCTGGCTCGCCGACCTCGGGCTGCACGACGTCGAGGTCACCGAGGTGCCGCACCGTGTCCCGCTCGACGCGGACACCGCGTGGGCGGTGGTCATGGGCGCGGCGATGCGCGCGCTGCTGATGGGGCTGACCGGCGAGACCGTCGAGCGCGTGCGGCGCCGGTTCGTCACGCTGCTGGCCGAGGCCGGTGTCGACACCTTCGACGCGACGACGCTCATCGGCACGGGCCGCACGCCCTGACCTCCGCGCGGGGCGTATCCCACCGGCTCCCGCGCTCGTTGTCCAAGCAGAACGCGGGGATCCCCGCGGTTTTGCGCATGTTCCGACAAAAGCCGCGAGAAGAATTGTCACCAGGTTTCAAGAATTGGCCCGTTGTGCTTTGATTCTTGCCTCCCGGAAACGGCGAAGTTAACCTACTCGGCGGTAATAAACGCCGAGTTTCAATTCGATGTGACGAGGTTTCGTCGTCATGTCGGAAAACACGGCGCCTCGGTACCGGCGGAGGTGCGGATTTGGGAGTCGAGGTCGCCGTCGACGGGCTGGGCAAGTCCTTCGGGCACCAGAGAATCTGGCAGGACGTCACGCTCACCCTGCCTGCGGGCGAGGTCAGCGTCCTGCTCGGCCCGTCCGGGACGGGCAAGTCGGTCTTCCTCAAATGTCTCATCGGGCTGCTCAAACCGAATACCGGGCACATCGTCATCAACGGTACGGACCTTGTCCGCTGTTCGGAGCACAAACTGTACGACATTCGGAAGCTGTTCGGCGTCCTGTTCCAGGACGGCGCGCTGTTCGGCTCGATGAACCTCTACGACAACATCGCATTCCCGCTGCGCGAGCACACCAGGAAGTCCGAGGCCGAGATCCGCCGGGTCGTCCTGGAGAAGATGGACATGGTCGGCCTGGCCGGTGCGGAGCGCAAGCTTCCCGGCGAGATCTCCGGCGGCATGCGCAAGCGGGCCGGCCTGGCCCGCGCGCTGGTGCTCGACCCCGAGATCATCCTGGTCGACGAGCCCGACTCCGGCCTCGACCCGGTGCGCACCGCCTACATCTCCCAGCTGCTCGTCGACCTCAACGCGCAGATCGACGCCACCATCCTGATCGTCACGCACAACATCAACGTCGCGCGCACCGTGCCGGACAACATCGGCATGCTGTTCCGCCGCGAGCTGGTCATGTTCGGGCCCCGCGAGGTGCTGCTGACCAGCGAGGAGCCGGTGGTCAAGCAGTTCCTCAACGGCAGCCGCATCGGCCCGATCGGCATGTCCGAGGAGAAGGACGAGGCCACCATGGCCGCCGAACGGGCGGCCGGGTACGAGCCGCCCGACCAGATCCGCGGCGTGCCGCCCCAGCTCGAGCCCACGCCGGGGCTGCCGCCGCGGCAGGCGGTGCGCCGGCGCAGGGACCGGGTCATGCGGATCATGCACACGCTCCCGGTCCAGGCCCAGCACAGCATCGTGGCCAGCCTCGACGCCACGGACCGGACCCGCTACGGGGCGGGCACCCGATGATCGCGGCGGCCATGCGGCAGACCGGCCGGCTCTACGCGCTCGGCCTGGACGTCGCGCGCTGCACGTTCCGGCGGCCGTTCCAGTTCCGCGAGTTCATCGGCCAGTTCTGGTTCATCGCCAGCGTGTCGCTGCTGCCGGCGGCGCTGGTGTCGATCCCGTTCGGCGCGGTCATCGCGCTGCACCTCGGCTCGCTGACCACCCAGATCGGCGCCCAGTCCTTCACCGGCGCGGCCAGCGTCCTGGCGATCATCCAGCAGGCCAGCCCGGTCGTCACGGCGCTGCTCATCGCGGGCGCGGGCGGCTCGGCCATGTGCGCGGACCTCGGCGCGCGCTCCATCCGCGAGGAGATCGACGCGATGCGGGTGCTGGGCGTCAACCCGGTGCAGCGCCTCATCGTGCCGCGGGTGCTCGCCGCGATGGGCGTCGCCGCGTTCCTCAACGGGCTGGTGTCGGTGGTCGGCGTGCTCGGCGGCTACTTCTTCAACGTCGTCATGCAGGGCGGCACCCCCGGCGCGTACCTGGCGAGCTTCTCCGCCCTCGCCCAGCTGCCGGACCTGTGGATCAGCGAGATCAAGGCGGTGATCTTCGGGTTCGTCGCCGGCGTGGTGGCCGCCTACCGGGGCCTCAACCCGGGCCGCGGCCCCAAGGGCGTCGGCGACGCGGTGAACCAGTCGGTGGTCATCACGTTCCTGCTGCTGTTCCTGCTCAACCTCGTCCTCACGACGCTGTACCTGCAGCTCGTGCCGCCGAAGGGGGCGTGACATGACGCTCCTGGAGGATCGGCCCGCGGTCCGCCGGCGGGTCGCGGCGGCCGTCGACCGGCGGTTCACCTTCCTCGACGTGCTCGGCGACCAGATCTTCTTCTTCGCCCGGGCGCTGCTGTGGCTCCCGCGCGCGATCGCCCGCTACGGCAAGGAGATCGTCCGCCTGCTCGCCGAGGTCAGCTTCGGCTCCGGGGCGCTCGCGGTCATCGGCGGCACCATCGGCGTGATGGTCGGCATGACCGCGTTCACCGGCACGGTCGTGGGCCTGCAGGGCTACTCGGCGCTCAACCAGGTCGGCACGTCCGCGCTCGCCGGCTTCATCTCCGCCTACTTCAACACCCGCGAGATCGCGCCGCTGGTCGCCGGCATCGCGCTGTCCGCGACGGTCGGCTGCGGTTTCACCGCGCAGCTGGGCGCCATGCGCATCTCCGAGGAGATCGACGCGCTCGAGGTGATGGGCGTGCCGAGCGTGCCGTACCTGGTCACCACCCGGATCGTCGCCGGGTTCCTGGCCATCATCCCGCTGTACGCGATCGGCCTGCTCACCTCCTACATCGCCTCGCGGCAGGTCACGGTGTGGTTCTTCGGCCAGTCCGCGGGCACCTACGACCACTACTTCCACCTGTTCCTGCCGCCGGTCGACGTCCTGTACTCGTTCGGCAAGGTGCTCGTGTTCAGCGTGGTCGTGGTGCTCGCGCACTGCTACTACGGCTTCCGCGCCACCGGCGGGCCCGCGGGCGTGGGCGTCGCGGTGGGACGGTCGGTGCGCACCTCGATCGTCGCGATCAACGTGATCGACCTGTTCCTCAGCCTCGCCATCTGGGGGGCCACGACGACGGTGCAGGTGGCGGGATGACCGGCGGCAGGCTCGTGCGGCGCGCGGCGGGAGTGGTGTTCCTGCTGGTGATGGCCCTGCTCGCGACCCTGGCCGTGCAGGTCTACCAGCAGAGGTTCACCGACGTGGTGCTGGTGACGCTGCGCACCGACCGGGTCGGCAACCAGCTCGGCGAGACCTCCGAGGTGAAGGCGCGCGGCGTGGTCGTCGGCGACGTGCGGTCCGTGCACGGCACCGACCGGGGCGCGGCCGTGGAGCTCGCGCTGGAGCCGGACAAGGTGGCGAGGATCCCCAAGGACGTGACCGCGCTGCTGATCCCCAAGACGCTGTTCGGCGAGCGCTACGTCCAGCTGTCCATTCCGGACTCGCCTGCGTTCGGGCCGATCGAGGACGGCGACGTGATCCGGCAGGACCGCTCGCGCAACGCGATCGAGCTGGAGCGCGTGTTCGACGACCTGCTGCCGGTGCTCAAGGCCGTGCAGCCGGAGAAGCTCGCCACCACCCTGACGGCGATCTCCACCGCCCTGGACGGCCGCGGGAAGCGGATCGGCGAGGCGATGGTCGACACCGCGGACTACCTGGCGGACTTCAACCCGAACGTGCCCCGGCTCACCGACGACCTGCGCGACCTGGCCGAGGTCGGCGAGCTGTACTCGGACATCGCGCCGGACCTGCTCGACTCGCTCACCGAGTCCACCACGACGCTGAACACGGTCGCCGACAAGCGCGTCGAGCTGACCGACCTCTACGCCCAGGTCACCGCGTCCGCGCAGGACGTGACGATCTTCCTGCGCAACAACGAGGAGAACATCATCGCGCTGGCCGCCGACGGCCGCGCCCCGCTGGAGGTCGCGGCCCGCTACTCGCCGAGCTTTCCCTGCACGCTCAAGGCGCTCACCGACCTCAAGCCCGCGATGGACAAGGTGCTCGGCGCCGGCACCGAGCACCCCGGCCTGCACATCGAGGCGACCGTCACCCGGCCGCGCGGCAAGTACCGGCCCGGCGTGGACGACCCGGTGTACGACGCCGGCGGCGGACCGCGCTGCTACCCCAGCGGCGTCGTGCCCACCACCGGCTCGGTCGCGGTGCCGGCGGGCAGCCCCGGCCACCCGCTGCTCACCGGCGCCGGCGACCTCGGGCTGCCGAACTCGCCGCAGGAACGGGAGCTGATCGCGACCCTCGTTGCGCCGGCGGCCGGGCTCGCGCCGGGCGAGGTGCCCGGCTGGAGCAGCGTGCTGGTCGGCCCGCTCTACCGCGGGACGGAGGTGACGCTGCGATGAGCAAGCTCGTCGGGCCGCTGCTCAAGTCGCTGGTGTTCGTGCTGGTCACCGGGCTCGCCACGGCCATCCTGGCGGTGTCGATCAGCAACACCGGCCTCGGCGACATGACCGGCTACTCGGCCCGGTTCACCGACGTCACCTCGCTCAACCCCGGCGACGACGTGCGGGTGTCCGGCGTGCGGGTCGGCCAGGTCGACGACCTGTCCGTCGTGGACGGACACGTCGCCCTGGTGCACTTCTCGGTCGACCGCTCCATGCGCCTGCCGGCGGACGTGACGGCCACCATCAAGTACCGCAACATGGTCGGCCAGCGCTACATCGCGCTCGAACGCGGCCCGACCGCCACCGCGGACCGGCTGCCCGCGGGGGGCGAGATCCCGCTGGACCGCACCACCCCCGCGCTCGACCTCACCGACCTGTTCAACGGGTTCAAGCCGCTGTTCCAGGCGCTCTCGCCGACCGAGGTGAACGACCTGTCCGGCGAGATCGTGCAGGTGCTGCAGGGGGAGGGCGGCACGGTCGACAGCCTGCTCGCGCACACCGGCTCGCTCACCGCCACCCTCGCCCACCGGGACAAGGTGATCGGCGACGTGATCGACAACCTCAACTCGGTGCTGGGCACGGTCAACCGCCAGGGCGACGCACTGTCCACGCTGGTCGGCACGCTGCAGCGGCTGGTGTCCGGCCTGGCCGGCGACCGCACCGCGATCGGCGACGCCATCGAGGGCATCGGCGACCTCACCGACGCCACCGCCGGGCTGCTCGAGCAGGCCCGCCCGCCGCTGAAGGACAGCATCGCCGGACTCGGCCGGCTGTCCACGAACCTGGTCGCCGGCCAGGACGACCTCAGCCGGTTCCTCACCGTGCTGCCGGACAAGTTCACCGCCGTCGGCACCACCGCGAGCTACGGCTCGTGGCTCAACTTCTACCTGTGCGAGGCGATCCTGCACACCGACCCGCCGCAGGTCTACCGGAGCAAGGCGAAGAGGTGCACGGCATGAAGTCGTTCTCCGAACGCAACCCCGTGCTGCTCGGCGCCGTCGGCACGCTGGTGCTGATCCTGGTCGCGACCGGCGTGTTCTTCTACCAGGACCTGCCGGTGCTCGGCGGCGGCACCGTCTACCGGGCCGAGTTCAGCGAGGCCGCGGGCCTGCGGCCGGACGACGAGGTGCGGGTCGCCGGGGTCAAGGTCGGCGAGGTCACCGGCGTCGAGCTGGTCCAGGACGACACGGCCGACCGGGTTCTGGTGAGCTTCCGCGTTGCAGGACGCGTGGATCGGCGACGCCACCACCGCGGCGATCAAGCTGAAGACGTTGCTGGGCCGAAAGTTCCTCGCGCTGTTCCCGACCGGGCGGACCACGCTGGACCCGGGCCGGCCGATCCCGCTGGACCGCACGGTCACCCCCTACGACGTCACGGCCGCGTTCGAGGGGCTCGCGAACACCGCGGGGGCGATCGACTCCGCGCAGCTGGCGCGGAGCTTCCGGACCATCTCCGACACGTTCGCCGACTCGCCGGAGCACGTGCGCACCGCGCTCGACGGGCTGACCGCGCTGTCGAAGACGATCTCCTCGCGGGACGACCAGCTGGCCGAGCTGCTCGACAACACCCGGAAGATCACCCGCACGCTGTCGGGCACCAACGACGAGTTCGACAAGCTCCTCGACGACGGCAACCTGCTGCTCGACCGAGCTGGCCAACCGCCGCGAGGCCATCCACGACCTGCTCACCGGCACCAACGACCTGGCCGCGCAGCTGTCCGGGCTGGTCGCCGACAACCAGCGGCTGCTCGCCCCCGCACTGTCCCAATTGGACACCGTGACCGGGGTCCTGCACCGCTACGCCGCCGACATCGACCGGAGCCTGAAGCTCGCCGGCCCGTACTTCCGGCTGGTGAACAACGCCACCGGCAGCGGCCGCTGGATCGACAACTACATCTGCGGCCTCGTCGAGGACAACCGCGAGCCGTGCGTGCCGCCGCGGATCTCGGGGGGTGCCCGGTGAGCGGGAGGGAAGACGGCGTGTTGGCGACCGGACGGAGCGAACGATGGGTGCCGTGAAGGCCCGGCGGATCGGCGCGGTCGTCGCGGTGCTCGCCGTGGTCACCGCGGGCGCGCTGTGGTGGATCTTCTCCGGCGACGGGGACAAGCGGATCACCGCCTACTTCGCCCGCGCGGTCGGCGTCTACCCGGGCTCGGACGTGCAGGTGCTGGGCGTGCGGGTGGGCGCGGTCGAGTCGGTCACCCCGCGCGGCGACCGGGTCGAGGTCGTGTTCACCCTCGACCGCGACGTCAGGGTCGCCGGGGACACCAAGGCCGTGGTGATCGCGCCGAGCGTGGTCTCCGACCGGTACGTGCAGCTCACCGACACCGCGCGGGGCCGCCCCGAGATCGCCGACGGCGCGGTGATCCCCACGTCGCGCACCGCCACCCCGGTCGAGCTCGACGAGCTGTACGCGAGCCTGGACACGCTGGTCTCCGCGCTCGGCCCGGACGGCGCGAACTCCGAGGGCGCGCTGTCCGAACTGCTCGACACGGGCGCGGCGAACCTGCGCGGCAACGGGAAGGCGGTCAACGAGACCGTGCGCGACTTCGCCGCGGCCGCGCGGACGCTGTCCGGCTCCGCGGGGGACCTGTTCGCCACGGTCGACGAGCTGCAGAGCTTCACCAGCATGCTGGCCGGCAACGACCGGCAGGTGGCCGACGTGAACACGCAGCTCGACCAGGTGTGGCGCACGCTCGCCGCCGACCGCGACGAGCTGTCCACCGCGCTCGGCCACGCTGGCCGCCGCGCTCGCCGACATCCAGGACTTCATCAGGGACAACCGCGCCGCCATCAAGTCCAATGTGGACAAGCTGGCGCGGACGACGCAGCTGCTGGTGGACAACCGCGCCTCGGTGGCCGAGGCGCTGGACGTGGCGCCGCTCGCGGTGACCAACGTCGTGAAGGCGTTCGACCCGGAGTCGGGCACGCTGCAGGGCCGGGGACGCTGCTCGAGTACTTCGCAGAACACGCCGCCGGTCCGGCGCTGCCGCTGACCGAACATGCGAACGACGTCCCGGGCGGGCGGTGGCCGATGAGGATCCGCCGCGCCCTCGTCGCGCTCGCCGTCACTCTCCTCGCGGCCGGCTGCTCCGCGCGTCGGCGCCAACGGGATCTACGACATGCCGCTGCCCGGCGGCGCGGACCTCGGCGACCACCCGTACCACGTCACCGTGCAGTTCGCCGACGTGCTGGACCTGGTGCCGCAGGCCGCGGTGAAGGTCAACGACGTCGTGGTCGGCAAGGTCTACTCGATCGGCCTGGGCGGCCCGGACGGCTGGACCGCGCAGGTCGAGCTCGCGATCAACGGCGACGTGCGGCTGCCGGCCGACGCGGTGGCCGGACTGCGCCAGTCGAGCCTGCTGGGGGAGAAGTTCGTCGAGCTGGCCGCGCCGCGGGACTCGACGACCACCGACCGGCTGGCGGACGGCGCGCTCATCACCGCCGACCGGACCAACCGGCACACCGAGGTGGAGGAGGTCTTCGGCGCGCTGTCGCTGCTGCTCAACGGCGGCGGCATCGGCCAGCTGCAGCACGATCAACCGCGAGCTCACCGACGTGCTGGCCGGCAACGAGCCGCAGATCCGCGCCTTCCTGTCCAATGTGGACCAGCTGGTGACCGACCTGGACACCACCGCGACGACATCACCGCGGCGCTGGACGGCCTCAACCAGCTCTCCGCCACGCTCGCCGGCCGCCAGGGCCAGATCAAGGGCGCGCTCACCGACCTCACGCCGGGCCTCAGGTCGCTGACCGAGCAGCGCAGCGCGCTCGTCACGATGCTGCAGTCGCTGGACACGCTCTCCGACGTCGCGGTCGACACCATCGAACGGGGCCGCGACGACATGGTGGCCGATCTCAAGGCGATCGCGCCGATGTTCGAACCGGCTGGCCGACGCCGGCCGGAACCTCCCGCAGGCGCTGGAGATCCTGCCGACGTTCCCGTTCCCCGACTCGGTGCTGGACGCGGCGCGGGGCGACTTCCTGAACGTGTTCCTCTCGATCGACCCGCCGCCGGACTACACCGAGCCGTTGCCACCGCTGCCGCTGCCGGGCGAGAACACCACCGGGGGGCGCTGATGCTCACGCGCACGGTTCGCATCCAGGTGTTCGTGTTCGTCGTGCTGGCGCTCGCCGCGGTCGCGTTCGTCGGCGCCAACTACGCGGGCCTGGACCGGTTGCTGGGCGGCGGCACTCGTACGTGGTGCGTCTCGAGCTCGCCGACGGCGGCGGCATGTTCACCAACAGCGAGGTGACCTACCGGGGCGTGGCGGTGGGCCGGGTCGGCGAGATGCGGCTGACCGACGACGGCATGGAGGCCGACCTCGTCCTGGACAGCGACGCGCCGCCGATCCCGGCCGACGCGAAGGCGGTGGTGGCCAACCGCTCGGCGATCGGCGAGCAGTACGTGGACCTGCAGCCGCACGGCGAGGGCGGGCCGTTCCTGGCCGACGGGGCGGTGATCCCGAGGTCGGCGACCACGGTGCCGCCGCCGGTGACCGACCTGCTCAGCGACCTCTCGGCGTTCGACCGGTCGGTGCCGACCGAGTCGCTGCGCACCGTCGTCGACGAGCTGTACGCGGCGATGCGCGACTCCGGGCCGGACCTGCAGGTGCTGCTCGACTCGTCGATCTCGTTCACCGAGACCGCCGCCGACCACCTGCCGCAGACCGCGACGCTGATCGACGACGGCGCCGTGGTGCTGCGCACCCAGCTGGGCTCGTCGGCCGCGTGGCGCTCGTTCTCCCGCAACGCCAAGCTGTTCGCCACCGCGCTGGCCGACTCCGACGGCGACCTGCGCGAGCTGATCGGCACCGCGCCGGCGGCTGCGACCCAGCTCTCCCGGCTGCTGTCCGACACCGGCCCGGGCCTGTCGGTGCTGCTGGCGAACCTGCTGACCACCGCCGACCTGTTCGACAGCCGCACGGCCGGCCTGGAGCAACTGCTCGCGCTGACGCCCAGGGCAGTGGCCGCGACGTCGACCTCGATCACCCCGGACGGCGGGAACCTGTCGCTCGCGCTGACGTTCTTCGACCCGCTGCCCTGCGTCACCGGCTACGAGTCCACCAAATACCGCAAGGGGGAGGACGCCACGCCGGGGCTGTTCGACACCAAGGCGTCGTGCACGCTGCCGGCCGGTGACCCGCGGCTGGTGCGCGGCTCGCAGCACGCGCCCGCCGGCGGCGTGCCGGACGCGGCGATCCCGGGCGGCGGTGCCCGGCTGCCCGGCCCGCTCGGCGCCCCCGACCTGCCCGGCGTGGCCGGGAACCTGGAGGAGATGCTGTGGCTGGGGAAGTGACCGTGCGCCGGGGTCCGTGGCCGCTGCGGGCGGCGGTGGCCCTGGTGGTGCTCGCGCTGGCGTTCGCGGGCTGGGCCGGCTGGACGTGGTGGCGCGCGAGCGGGGACGACGCGCTCGCCTACGCGCGGACCCGTGACGACGTGCTCGCGGCCGGCCGCGAGCAGGTGGCGCGGCTGACCACGCTCGACTCGTCCGATGTGGACGCCGGGATCGACCGCTGGCTGGACGTGTCGACCGGGGCGCTGCACGACGAGCTCGCCGGCACCGACGCGAAGACCCGCAAGGCGTTGCACGACCGCGGCACCGTGGCCACCGGCCGGGTGCTCGACGCGGCGGTCAGCGAGCTCGACGCGAGGGCCGGGACGGCGCAGATGCTGGTTTCGGTGGAGATCGCGACCTCGGTGGGCGGCGGGGAGCCGGCCACCAAGCGGAACCGGTTCGTCGCCGGGCTCACCCGCACCGACCGCGGCTGGCTGCTGTCCGCGCTCGACCAGGTGCCGCTCGGCACGCAGTGAGGAGACGTGATGACGACCCCGGTCGAGGACGCGGAAACGCTTGCGGAGCAAGCCGAACCGGACGCCGAACCGGACACCGGCGAGGCGGGCCTGCCGCCGGACCCACCCGGGCGCGCCGCCCGCGAGTGGTTCGGGTTCCGGCCGCTGGTGGTCGTGCTGGTCGTGGTGGCGGTGCTGCTCACCGGCCTGGGCGCCTGGTTCCTGGCGCGCGCCGGGGCGGTGCGGGACGCGCCGGCCGCGCGCAACGCCGCGCTCGTCGACACCGGCCGCACGGCCGAGGTGAGCTCGGCGGTCAGCACCTCGCTCAACAAGATCTTCTCCTACTCCTTCGACCACACCGAGGTCACCGAGCGGGCCGCGGACGACGTGCTGCGCGGCGACGCCCGGGACACCTACGACGCGCTGTTCGCCCAGGTGCGCCGGCTCGCGCCGGCCCAGAAGCTGGTGCTCACCACGCGGGTCGTCAGCGCCGCGGTGCAGGATCTCGGCGACGACTCCGCGACGCTGCTCGTCTTCCTCGACCAGTCGGCCACCCGGGCCGACAAGGACACCGGCAGTGCCGCGGCCGCCCAGCTGTCGGTGACCGCCCGGCGCGAGGGCGACCGGTGGGTCATCACCGGCCTGGAGCCGCGATGACTTTCCTGTCCGGCGGTGACAAATCCCGCTCACGGAACTTGTCCGCCGCGGTCAAAAAGAATCTATTTCCAGGAGGTGTTACCGGACTTTTCCGTAACCCGATTGTGGTCACTGTTACTGGCAGGTAACGTGCTAATCGAGGGCCTTCCCGCCTCGACTCACGAGGAATGCGGCATTCGGTTTTCGTCGAATGCGAGCTCCTCGTGTTCATCTCGGAGAAAGGAAGAGATCGGATAATGCGCAAGCGTATCGCAGGAATGCTCGCGGTCGGTATCACGACGCTTTCTGTCGTCGTGGCCGCCGCCTCTCCCGCCGCGGCCGCGCCGCCGTGGACGATCACGCCGGGCGGTGCCGCCGACGGCGCGGCCGGCACGACCAACCTCACCGTCGAGGACCCGCAGAGCGGCGAGATCCAGATGACGTGCGACTCCTCGTCGGTGGGTGTGGAGCTGGAGTCCGGCGTCAGCGAGGACAACCAGCTGGCGACGATTCCGGAGTCGCCGGGAATCCAGTTCAACAACTGCCTGCTCGCCGGTTTCATCCAGTTCACGGTGCAGCAGGTCGGCGTCTGGACGATCAACGGATCCAGCTACGACGTGGGTACCGGCGTGACCACCGGAACCATTGACAACATCGTCGCCGACATTTCCGGGCCCGGTTGCGCGGCGACCGTCGAGGGTTCGGTGAACGGCACGTTCACCAATGGCACCGACGTGCTCGCGGTGATTCCCGACCAGACGCTGACGGTGACGAGCGTCGACCCGGCCAACGACTGCCTCGGCCTGATCCACGAGGGCGCCACGGCCGCGTTCGACGGCGCGTACACCGTGACCCCGGGCCAGGAGATCACCGGCTGACCCCACCCGTCCCGCGGGCCCGCCCGGCCGCCCGGGCGGGCCCGGCTCCCACTCCCGAAGGATGGTCACGATGCGCAGGACGGTGCTGCTGGCCCTGCCGCTCGCCGCCGGTGCCGCGCTGGCGGTGTTCGGCCCGGGCGCGCCGGTTCCGGCGGCCGCCGAGCCGGACGCCGTCCACGTCGACAAGGACCTCGGCTACCGCTGCGGGTTCCCGACCGGCGAGCAGCCCGTCGACGTCCGGGTCACCGCCACGGTCCCGGCCACCGGCGACGCCGGCGCTCCGGTCCAGCCGGCGGACGCGGCCGTGACCGTGTCGCTGCGCGGGGCGGCGCTGACCGACCTGACCGGCACCGGGGCGACCGCGGCGGGTGCGGTCGTGCGCCTCGAGACGGCGATCAGCCGGCACGACGAGACGGCGGCCGCCACCTGGTCCGGCGCGCGCACCGACCCGGTGCCGGTGCCCGACGGCGAGGACCCGGTGCTGGCGCTGGACGTGCCGCTGGAGACGCCGCCCCCGGTGGTCGCCCGGGCGGCCGGGGACCTCGTCGTCGCGGCGGGCGACCTGACCGTGGTGCTGACCGGCTACACGGCCGACGGCACCGTGACCGAGCCGCCGAGCATCGAGGTGAGCTGCGTGCTCGCCCCGGACCAGGCCGCGGACCTCGCGGTCGTTCAGGTGTCCGATGTGGACGCGCCGTCGTCCTCGGCGGCGCCGCCGCCGGGCGCGGTCACCGTCGCGCCCGGCACGGGCACCCGGTCCGCGCCGACCGCGACGGAGGTCGAGATCCCCGCGGACTGCCACGCCATCGACCCGCCGACGCCGTCCAACAACCGGTACTGCGCCTACGTGACCGGCTACGCCAACGTCACCAAGCTGCACGCGGCCGTGCTGCAGCCGCCGGGGATCGTCAACATCGGACCGACGAACTTCCGGCCCGGTTGCGTGCCCGGCACACCCATCCTCTGCCAGCAGGCCAACCTCCTGGCGAACAACGGCGACGAGCCGGTGCTGCCCGGCGCGCCCGCCTCGATGCTGCCGTTCGGCTTCGTGCCCGCGAAGGCGACGATGCAGCTGACCCAGGTCGGCATCGGGTTCGCGGACGTCAAGCTGCACCCGATCGACTCCTCGCAGAGCAGCGCGACCGTCACCGGAACGTTCCTCGCCCGGCTCTCCGAGGCCAGCGTCGTCGGGGTTCCGCTCGACCTCGGCCCGAACTGCCGGACGCGGACCCCGATCGACGTGGTGCTGCACGGCAAGCCGCCGGAGTACCTCCTCACCGGCGGTGGCCCGCTCGACGGGATGATCACGATCCCGCCGTTCACCGGGTGCGGGACGAACGGGGTCCTCGACCCGCTGATCACCGGGCTCGTCTCCGGGCCGGCCAACTACGTCAAGTTGACCCAGGGGCCCATCTGCACGATCACCGGCAACCACTTCGGGTGCCCGCCGGCCGTGCCGACCCCCCAGACCTGAGCAGGAAGGAGTTCCATGAACAGGTTCCGTCAGTTGCGAAGAGGGTTGCTGGCCGCCGTCACGGTGGTCGCCGCCGCGACGGTGAGCGCCGTGGCCGCCCCGGCCGCCGCGTCCGCCGACACGCTCGCCGGTGAGTGGGCCGCGTTCGGCGGCTGCCCGGTCGACGCCGCGGCGATGCGGGCCGCGGACGGCTCGGCGGTCATCGCCGCGTGCCTCGGCGGCGGCTCGCCCGGTGGCTCGATCACCATGGGCAGCACCACGATGTCCGTCGGCGCGGTCGACATGCAGTTCGGCGTGCTGAACCAGGGCGGCACGTACTCGCTGGTGCAGCCCGCCTCGGGGGGCCTGTCCGGCGACCCGATCGTGGTGCCCGGCGGGCTGCTCGGGCTGATGTGCCCGAGCA
The DNA here is from genome assembly GCA_963727495.1 of uncultured Actinomycetota bacterium. GTDB lineage: Bacteria > Actinomycetota > Actinomycetes > Mycobacteriales > Pseudonocardiaceae > Actinophytocola. The sequence goes on from CAVSGQ010000006.1 coordinate 1,777,337, forward strand.
GCATCCCGGTGATCTCCGACATCTGCGACGCCGTGGTCGGCAGCCCGCTCAACGTCGTCACCGCGACGCTGGAGCCGGCCGGCCCGGCGACCGACTTCGACCTCGGCGCGGCCGTCACCACCGGCCGCCCGATCATGACGCTGCCGGTGAAGATCCACCTGCAGAACCCGTTTCTGGACCGGCGCTGCTACATCGGGTCGGACAGCAACCCGATGGTGCTCAAGGTCGCCAACCAGACCCGTCCGGCGGCGAAGTTCGTGCGCTTCGACGCGGACGGCACGCCGAACCCGGCCGGTGAGATGACCTACACCGACCTGTCCGGGGCCACCATCGCGGACAGCACGTTCGCGGTGCCGGCGGCGCGCAACTGCGGGCTGTTCGGCCTCGTCGACTCGGTCGTGAACGCCCGGCAGGGCCTGCCGTCGCCGTCCGGCTCGAACAGCCTGGTGCTGGAGAACAGCGGCTTCCGGCTGGGCGGTTTCGCCAACCCGCGGGCCTACGTGCCCGACCAGGGCAAGGAGCTGGCCGCGCGCTGGCACGCCGCGGCGAGCTGACCGCCGGCCCCGCGGGCGGTGGTCACCGCCGCCCGCGGGGGGCGGGCACGTGCACCCTGGCCGGCGTGCGGCCCGCGCGCAGCACCAGTTCCAGCTCGAAGCGCTGCCGCGGGTCGTGCAGTGACTCGCCGAGCGAGACCTCCAGCTGGCGCATCCGGTACCGGACGGTCTGCGGGTGCACGCCGAGCTGAGCTGCCATGTCGGGGACGCTGCCCTGGGTGTCCAGCCAGGCCCGCAGGGTTTCGAGCATCCGCTCGCGCTGCTTGACGGTCAGCCCGCGCAGCGGGGCCAGCAGCCGCTCGCGCAGGGTCGCGAGCAGCCGGTCGTCGGAGTGCACCAGGACGGTGGACAGGTAGTGCTCGCTGCGGATCACCAGGCCGTCGGAGATCATCCCGTGCTGCGCGAGGGCCAGCGTCTTGCGAGCCCAGCGCAGCGCGTGCGTCGCGGCGTCGAAGGGGACCGCGGGGCCGACGGAGATCCGGCACTGCGGCAGCGCGGCCCGGATGCGGGCGAGCCGGGACTCGGTGACCTCGCCCGGCACCAGCAGCCGCGGCTCGATGCCGTCGAGGTCGGCGAGCACGTCCGTGTCGAGGGTGGGCTTGCGCTGGTTGTGCCCGGTGCCGGGAAGCGTCTGCACGGCGACCGGCGAGACCGTGTCGGGGACCGTCCAGCCGATCAGCTGGGCCAGCTCGCCGATGGCCGCGGCGGGGGCGGGCGGGGTCTGCAGGATCATGCCGAGCAGCCGGCGCCGCCAGGTCTCCAGCGCGCCGGCGGAGGTGGCCTTGGCCTCGAGGTAGCCGTCGAGCGCGACCGAGGCGAGCTTGTCCATGTAGGCGAACACGGCGTCGGCGAGCTGCGACATGACGGTCGAGGAGAGCCCGTTGCGCTTGCCGACCCGCATGATGCGCCGCCACGAGACGCGGGCGCCGACGCGGTAGGCGGCCTGCAGGTCGTCGAGGCTGCGGCCCTCGCGCATCTCGTTCTGGCCGAGCTTGTGGTGGACCTCGTAGCACTTCTGGGCGGATACCTCGGGGTTGGCGATCTGCTCGATGAACAGGCTGGTCGCGTGCTGCACGCCGGCGCGGATGGACTTGCCGTACGGGCCGTCCAGCGGACGCGCGTACGCGGGGATCTTCGCGCGGATCTCGTCGACGATCTCGGTCGCGAGGCTGGCGAGCTCGGGCCGGAGGATGTCGGCGAGCCGCCGCGGCAGGACGCTCCCATCGAGCCGGTACTCGACCGTCATACGCACACAACTCCTCGCCGCCACCGCGCGCTCGTCGAGGGGTGGCACTCGGCTTATCGGATCGTGAGCCCGAAATGTGTCACCGGATCGCAAGAAACCGACGGGTTGTGCATCCTGTGACAAGTTCACCAGTGCTCGTTGTGCGTCACTGACAACCCGTCGTGGCACCGCGCGCCGCGCCACCCGCGTTTCCGCCCCACGTCGACTCTGCTACAATCGAACAGGCGTTCGAGAGTGCCGCCTTCCCCGCGGCGCGTGCGGAGTTGCGGGGAGGTGTGTGCGAATGCCGGTGTGGGGTGCATCGCTGGCCACTTCCGGTGCGGTGGGAGTGGCCAGCGACCTCACCAAGGTGCCGTCCGGTCGGGTGCGGATGCTACCCGTGCGCACCGACCTCGCCGGGCTGTTCCCGTGGGGCGGCCTGCGGCGTGGCAGCACCGTGTCGGTGCAGGGCTCGATGTCGTTGCTGCTCGCCCTGCTGGCCGAGCCGACGGCCGGCGACTCGTGGGCGGCCGTCGTCGGCATGCCCGACCTCGGCGTGCTCGCCGCCGCCGAGCTGGGGGTCGCGGTCGACCGGCTCGCGCTCGTCCGCCACCCCGGCGCCGAGCTGCCCGCGGTGATCGCCGCCCTGCTCGACGGGATGGACCTCGTCGTCACGCCGCGCGCCCGGCTGACCGACGCGCAGGCCCGCCGCCTGTCCGCCCGGGCCCGTCATCGCGGCGCGGTCCTGCTCACGGTGGGCCCCTGGCCGGCCGCCGACCTCGAGCTGCGCTGCACCCGATCCCGCTGGGAGGGCATCGGCGAGGGACACGGCTACCTGACCGGCCGCGAGCTCACCGTCCAGGCCCGCGGCCGCGGCGCCGCCGCCCGCCCCACCCGAACCACCCTCCAGCTCCCCACCGCGAGTCCCCCACTCGAGACCCGCGAGTCCCCCGTTCCGGTCCCGCGAGTCCCCCATTCCCGCCCGGCGAGTCCCCGCTCGGCAGACCCCCGCCCCGCCGCGGCAGGCCCTCGATCCGCCATGGCAGGCCCGCGGTCCTCTGCGGCGAGCCCGCCGTCCGGCGTGGTGGGTCCGCGGTCCGGCTCGCCGGGCGCGCGCCGTGAGGCGGCGGGGCCGCGCCCGCTCGTGAGTCTCCATCCCGACCCGGCGCGGTCCCCTTCCGCTTCCGATCCGGCGGCCCCTCGCTCCACTCCGGCGGAGATCCCTCACTCTGCTCCGGCGGGTCCGTGTTCCGATCCGGCGGCCCCTCGCGCCATCCCGGAGACCCCTGCGCCTCGGCGCCCCCACGTCCCGATCCGGCGGCCGTTCGTTCTGCTCGGTGGGCCCGCGTTCCGTCCCGGCGGCCGCTCGCTCCGATCCGGCGACCCCTCGCCCCACCCCGGAGACCCCTGGCGCTGCCCCGGCGCCCCCACGTCCCGATCCGGCGGACGCTCGCTCCACCCTGGCGCGCCCGCGTCCCGATCCGCCCCACTCTCGTACCGCCCCGGCGCCCCCGCCGCCTCCCGGTCCCGGCCCGTCGGCGCCTCTCGACCCCACGGCGTCCCCGTTCGAAACCGGCGAGTCCGAGCCACTCCCGGCAGGCGTGGCGTGAACGCCCCGGCATTGTCGGTCCCTCCGGCTAACTTGTTGCCGGCAAAGCCTTTCGGCCCAGCTGAGAGATCGCTGAAAGCCGGCTTGACACTCCCGGTCATCGAACGTACGTTCGAAACATGGCCATCAGGACACCACCCCGCATGCTCGTCGTGTGGTGCCCGGACTGGCCGGTGACCGCTGCGGGTGCGGCGGCTGCCCTCCTCCCCGGGCGGCCGATCGCGGTGGTCACCGGCAATCTCGTCGTCGCCGCGAGCGCACCGGCCCGGGCGGAGGGCGTGCGGCGCGGCATGCGGCGCCGCGAGGCCCAGGGGCGCTGCCCCGAACTGGTGGTGTTCGCCGACGATCCCGATCGGGACGCGCGGCTGTTCGAACCAGTGGCCGCCGCGGTCGAGGAGCTCGCGGTCGGCGTCGAGATAGTTCGGCCGGGCATCGTCGCGGTGCCCGCTCGCGGCCCGGCCGGCTACTTCGGAGGGGAGGAGCCCGCCGCCGAGCGGCTGATCGACCAGGTCGCCACACGCACCGGCGCGGAATGCCAGGTCGGCATCGCCGACGGGCTGTTCGCCGCCATCCTCGCCGCACGTCGCGGCATGATCGTCGAGCCCGGCACGAGCCGGGAGTTCCTCGCCCCGCTGAGCGTGCGCGAGCTGCACCGGCCGGCGGAGGGGCAGGACCGCGCGGAGCTGGTGGACCTGCTGCGCCGCCTGGGCTTGCGGACGCTCGGCGCGTTCGCCGGGGTACCCGAGCGGGACGTCTCCGCGCGCTTCGGCGCCGACGCCGTACTCGCGCACCGCCAGGCCCGCGGCGGCCAGGAACGCCCGCCCGACCGCCGGCGCCCACCCCCCGAGCTCGCCGTCGACGAGACGCTCGACCCGCCGGTGGAGCGGGTCGACGCGGCCGCGTTCGTGGCCAAGATCCTGGCCGAGCGATTACACGCCGGCCTCGCCGCGCACGGCCTGGCCTGCACGCGCCTGGGCATCCACGCGGCCACCGCGCACGGCGAGGAGCGCGAGCGCGTCTGGCGCGCCGCCGAGCCGCTCACCCCGTCCGGCATCGCCGACCGGGTCCGCTGGCAGCTCGACGGATGGCTGCGCGGCGCCACGCTGTCGGCCGGCGTCAGCCTGCTGCGCCTGGAGCCCGTCGAGGTCATCGAAGGGCATGCGCTGCAGCTCGACCTGTGGCGCGGCGAGGGCCGCGCCGAGGCCGACGAGCGTGCCGGCCGGGCCATGGTCCACGTCCAGGGTCTGCTCGGCCCTGACGCCGTGGTCACCCCTGTGCTCGGCGGCGGGCGCGACCCCGGCGAACGGGTGCGCCTGGTGCCGTGGGGAGACGAGCGCAGCCCCGCCGCCGACCCGGGCGCGCCGTGGCCGGGCGTGCTGCCGGCGCCGTCGCCGGCGACCGTGCCGATGAAACCGTTGCCCGCCAAGGTGACCGACTCCGTGGGCAGGCCGGTGGACATCACCGCCCGCGACGAGCTCACCGGCCCGCCCGTCCAGGTGGCGGTCGACGGCGTCGGCCCGCGCCGGGTCGTCGCCTGGGCCGGCCCGTGGTCCACCGACGAGCGCTGGTGGACCGCACCGGGTCGACGGACCCGGTTCCAGGTACTGCTCGAGGAGTCCGAAGAGGACACAGAGACCGCGCTGCTTCTCGTCCTGGCGAACGAGAGGTGGACAGTGGAAGGGATGTACGACTGATGCCGCGAGACCCCCGTGCCTGCCCGGAGTGCCGAACCGTGGACGGCAGCTGCCGCCAGTTCGTCATAGGCCACCCGAACCCGGTGTGCGTAGCGGGCTACGCCCACCCCGGGCGCGGGTTCCCCGACCCCGACCTGCTGGGTCTCGACCTGCTCGTCCCGGCCCCACGCCGCTCTCCGGAAAACGTACGAGCCCACTGATGAGCCCGCCCGCCGACCCGACCTGCCCCGGTCCACGCTGATGGGCTGGAACAACCCCCCGGTGAGCTGGTCGGAGATGGAGCGCATCCTGTCCGGCCGTCGACCCGAGGGCGGCCACCCGGAGGGCGACCACCCCGACGGCGCGCACGCGACGCGCCGACGGGACGACCGCGAGATACGTGGCGACGGCGGCGACAGTCCCGCGTGGAGCCGCCACCGCGAGCGCTACACCGCGCCCACCGGCATCGGGCCGCCCGGTTCCGCCGACCTCGCCGGCGCGGACGTCCGTACCCCGTATGCCGAGCTGCACTGCCACTCCAACTTCAGCTTCCTCGACGGTGCCAGCCACCCCGAGGAGCTGGTCGAAGCGGCCGCGCTGCTCGGCCTCGACGCCATCGCGATCACCGACCACGACGGCATGTACGGCGTGGTCCGCTTCGCGGAGGCGGCCAAGGAGCTCGGTGTGCGCACCGTCTTCGGTGCCGAGCTGAGCCTCGGTCTCGCGGAGCCGCAGAACGGCGTCGCCGATCCGGAGGGTGAGCACCTGCTGCTGCTCGCCACCGGTACGACCGGCTACGCGCGCCTGTGCCGCACGATCACCTCCGGCCAGCTCGCCGACGACAGCGAGAAGGGTCGCCCGGTCTACGACCTGGCCGAGGTCGTCGAGGAGACCGCGCGGGACTGCGTCGCGCTCACCGGCTGCCGCAAGGGCGCGGTGCGTGCCGCACTGCTGCGCGACGGCCCGGCCGCGGCGTTCGCCGAGCTCACCAGGCTGGTCGAGATGTTCGGCCGGGACCGCGTGTACGTCGAGCTCGTCGACCACGGCCTGCCGCTCGACACCACGCACAACGACCTGCTCGCCGAGATGGCCATGGACCTGCGCCTTCCGTCGGTCGCGACCAACGCGGTGCACTACGCGCACCCCGCCCGCGGCGACCTGGCCGCCGCGATGGCCGCAGTCCGCGCCCGCCGCTCGCTCGACGAGCTCGACGGCTGGCTGCCGCCGGCGCCCACGGCCTACCTGCGTTCCGGCGCGGAGATGGCCCGGCGGTTCGCACGCTATCCGGGCGCGGTGCGGCGCGCCGCGCAGCTGGGTCTGGAGCTGGCGTTCGACCTCACCCTGGTCGCGCCGAACCTGCCACCCTTCGAGGTCGACGGGCACACCGAGGACAGCTTCCTGCGCGAGAAGACCTATGCGGGCGCGCGGGAGCGCTACGGCACGCCCGAGGCCAACCCGGCGGCGTACGCCCAGCTCGACCACGAGCTGCGCGTGATCGAGGAACTGGGCTTTCCCGGGTACTTCCTGATCGTGTCGGACATCGTGGACTTCTGCCGGCGCAACGGGATCTACTGCCAGGGCCGCGGCTCGGCGGCCAACTCCGCGGTCTGCTACGCGCTGGGCATCACGAAGGTCGACGCGGTGCGGTGGAAGCTGCTCTTCGAGCGCTTCCTCGCGCCCGCCCGGGACGGGCCGCCCGACATCGACCTCGACATCGAGTCCGACCGCCGCGAGGAGGCCATCCAGTACGTCTACGAACGCTACGACCGCAGGCACGCCGCGCAGGTGGCCAACGTCATCTCCTACCGCGCGAAGTCGGCGGTGCGCGACATGGCCAGGGCGCTCGGCTACTCGCCCGGCCAGCAGGACGCCTGGAGCAAGCAGATCGACCGATGGGGACCCCTTCGATCCACTGTGGACGACAACGACCACGACGTGCCGGCGGCCGTGCTGGAGCTGGCGGGGCAGCTGGAGAACTTCCCGCGGCACCTCGGCATCCACTCGGGCGGCATGGTGATCTGCGACCGGCCGGTCAGCGAGGTGTGCCCGGTGGAGCGCGCCCGGATGGACAAGCGCACCGTGCTGCAGTGGGATAAGGACGACTGCGCCGCCGCTGGTCTGGTGAAGTTCGACCTGCTGGGCCTGGGCATGCTGTCCGCGTTGCGGTACACGGTCGAGCTCGTCGAGGAGCATCACGGCACCACGGTGAACATCGACGATCTCGATCTCGACGACGAGTACGTGTACGAGATGCTCCAGCGCGCCGACTCGGTCGGCGTGTTCCAGGTGGAGAGCCGGGCGCAGATGGCCACCCTGCCCCGGTTGAAGCCGCGGAAGTTCTACGACCTGGTGGTCGAGGTCGCGCTGATCCGTCCCGGCCCGATCCAGGGCGGCTCGGTGCATCCGTACATCCGCCGCGCGAACGGCCGGGAGGAGGTCACCTACGACCACCCGCTGCTGGCGAACGCGCTGGAGAAGACCAAGGGCGTGCCGCTGTTCCAGGAGCAGCTGATGCAGATGGCGGTGGACGTCGCCGACTTCACCCCCGCGGAGGCCGACGAGCTGCGCCGGGCGATGGGCGCCAAGCGGTCGACGCGGCGGATGGAGCGATTACGCGACCGCTTCCACGCCGGGGCCGCGCGGCACGGGATCGGTCCGGAGCAGGCCGGACGGATCTACGAGAAGCTGATGGCGTTCGCCAACTTCGGCTTCCCGGAGAGCCACGCGTTGAGCTTCGCGTACCTGGTGTTCGCGAGTGCCTGGTTCAAGCTGTACTACCCGGCCGCGTTCTGCGCCGCGCTGCTGCGCGCGCAGCCGATGGGCTTCTACTCGCCGCAGTCGCTGGTGGCCGACGCGCGGCGGCACCTCGTCACCGTGCGCGGGCCGGACGTGAACGCGAGCCTGGCCTACGCGACGCTGGAACCGTCCGGGTTCGCGACGCGCCGGCGTGACCCGCGGAACCGGGCCGACGACGCCGGGCCGGCGATCCGCACGGGCCTCGGCACCGTCCGCACGGTCGGCGACGACCTGGCGCAGAGGATCGTCGACGAGCGCGGCGCGCACGGCCCGTACGCCGACATGACCGACCTGTCGCGGCGGGTACAGCTGACCCGGGCCCAGATCGAGGCGTTGTCCACGGCCGGTGCCTTCGACTGCTTCGGCGTGGCCCGCCGCGAGGCGCTGTGGGCGGCGGGCGCCGTCGCGGGCGAGCGTCCGGACCGGCTGCCGGGCACCGCGGTGGGCGCGACGGCGCCCGCGCTGCCCGGGATGAGCCCGCTGGAGCTCGCGGCGGCCGACGTGTGGGCGACGGGGCTGTCGCCGGACACGTTCCCCACCGAGTTCCTGAGGAACCACCTCGAGGAGCGGGGCGCGGTCCCGATCGACAAGGTGTCCATAGAGGACAACGCGACCCGGATCCTGGTGGGCGGCGCGGTGACCCATCGCCAGCGCCCCGCGACGGCCGGCGGCGTCACGTTCCTCAACCTGGAGGACGAGACCGGCATGATCAACGTGGTCTGCTCAGCCGGGCTGTGGGCCCGCTACCGCCGGATCGCCCGCAACTCGTCGGCGCTGCTCGTCCGTGGCATGGTGGAGAGCGCGGAGGGCGTGACCAGCCTGCTGGCCGACCACCTGGAAGCCCTGGACCTGAGCATCCCCGCCAAGTCCCGCGACTTCCGCTGACCCCACCGGGCACCGGACCGGCCGAACCCTCCACTCGCACCGCGAAGTTGTCCACAGGCGACACCGATCCCGCTCCCACCCCGAGATCCCGGCTAGGCTGGACCGAGGGCGGCCCCCGGGAGTGGTGGGGTTTGCCAACGCGAGGGTTGTGCCATGCTGGCCTGCCGGACGCCCGGGGCCGGGGATGGGCCGGTCGGCGGAACGCGTGCATCCGGGGTTCGGGCCGATGGGCGCTGGGTCGTTGCCGTGTAACGGTTCTAAGATCCAGGAGTGCCGTCGTACCGCCACGACTTCGAGATCGGCAAGGACGGGCTTGCCGTCATTGTCGTGGGGGTCGATGGAGGGGACCGGGCGGTGCACGCGGCCGCCTGGGCGAGCGGCCTCGCGCGGCGCGAGCGTGCGCGGCTGGTCCTCGTCTACGTCGAGGCGCTCACCAGCCCCGCCTACTGGTCGCCCATCGGCATGGCCTCGGCGGCCGAGGCGGCCAACGCGTTCGTCAAGGAGTTGCAGGAGGCCGCGGCCGCATACCTCGATCCGGTCGGCGTGCCGTGGGAGCTCGTCCACTACCGCGGCGACCCCGCACATGGGCTGGAGGCCGTCGCCGCGGATCGGCGGGCCGACTGCATCGTGGTGGGGCGTGGCGGCGGGGTCGCCCGCTCGCTGGTGAACGACGCGCGCCGGCCTGTCGTGGTCGTTCCCTAGAGTGCCCACCATGACCGAACACGGCGAGGACTACCGGGACGCGATCCTCAACGGCCAGGAGTGGACCGGGCGCCACTTCGAGCACTGCACCTTCGTCGAGGCAGACATGCGCGGCATGGTCACCAAGGGCTGCACGTTCGACCACTGCGACTTCACCCGCGCCGACCTCGGGGAGTCGCGCCACAGCTCGAGCGCCTTCCGCTCGTGCACCTTCAGCCGCACGACGCTGACCGAAAGCGAGTTCACCGGCTGCAGCATGCTCGGCTCGACGTTCGTCGAGTGCCGGTTCCGTCCGTGGAGGATCACCGACAGCGACCTCACCCTCGCGAGCCTCACCGAGGCCGCACTGCGCACGACCAACCTCGCCGGCCTGCGCTTCCACGAAGCCAACCTCGTCGGAGCCGACCTTCGCCAGACCGACCTGCGCGGCGCCGACCTGACCGGCGCCCGCCTGGCCGAGACGAAACTCGACGGCGCCGACCTGCGCGGCGCGAAGCTCGACGCCACCGGGCTCACCCACGCCAAGCTCGCCGGAGCTCTCGTGGACCTGGACACCGCGGTCGCCTTCGCGGCCGCGCACGGGCTGCGCATCGACACCGCGAGCTAGGAGCGCACTGAACACCCGCCGCCGGCGCCCCGGCGCCCACCTTCCCGCCGGCAGCGTCGTCGGACGAGCCGAGGGCGACCGGTACCAGGCTCGCCCTCCGCCTGGCCGGCGAAAACCTGAATCGGGCCGGTGGCGGCGTCCCGGCGACCGCAGCGGAATGCCGGAACGGCGTGGGATCAGGCCGGCGGTCGCTCCCGGCCGTTGATCTCCACCAGGCGGCCCAGGGCGACCAGTTCGCCGATGGCGTCGGGCAGCAGGTATGCCGTTCCTCCACCCGGCTGGTCGAACCACGGGATCGCCGCGCCCGTCAGCACCTGCACGGGCTGGCGCACCCGATACGCGTGGTACGGGCGGTCCACCCACTCCGGCACCAGCGATCGCTCGCTGAACGGGGTGCCGACCGCGTACACCAGGTTGCCGTCGTCCTCGCCGAAGCGGTCGATCTCGGTCCCGGGCTCCAGTTCCACCAGCCGCTTGCCGCGGAACAGCGTCAGCGGCGGCTCACCGGGCAGCGGGCTGATCGGCCACTCGCCGGACGCCGGGGCTGCGGCCGGCCGGGCCGCCGGGGGCGGCGCGACCGTGGTCGCCTGATCACCCCGGCCCGGGGCGGGGCGCGGCGTGTCCGGGCCGCCCCGCGCCGGATCCGGGCGGCCGAACGCGGGCCGCGGCGAGTCGCCATGGAGGAACTCGGGGGGCGCGAACTCGGTTCGCTCCAGTTCGGGGGCGCCGGACCTCGGCGACGCGGGCAGCGCGTCCGGTCGGGTGGCGTCGACGGGATTCTGCGGGCGGCCGAACGGGGGTGGCTCCGGCTGGCCGAAACCCCGACCCTCCGGCTGCCCGCGGCCCACGTCGGGGTCGCCGTGCCCGGGACGGCCCGGCTGGCCTGCGCCGAGACCGGGTTGGTCGTAGTCGCCCCCCGGGTCGGTGAAGCCTTGTGGTTCGACGACCCGGGTGTGTTGGCCGGGGTCGCCCTCGGGGTCGGCGAAGCCCGGTGGCTGGGCGATGCGGGTGCGTTGGCCCGGGTCGCCCTCGGGGTCGGCGAAGCCGTCCGGTTGGGACACGCGGGCCCGCCGGCCCGCGGGCTGCTGGCCGTGGTCGGGGGCCTCCTCGTGGCCGTAGGCGGCACCCTCCGGCTGGGCGAACCCGGCGTCGTGCCCGCCGGGCGGCGTGAAGCCGGAGCCGTCGGGCGGCGCGTAGCCGGGCCCGAAGCCCGGGGCGTCGGGCGGTGCGTAGGCGGTCGCCTCGGGCTGGGCGTAGTCGGGCGCGAAGCCGGACGGGCTGGGTTGGGGGTAGCCGGGCGCCTCCGTGAAGGCCGACGCGTCGGTGAACGCGGCGGCGTCGGGGTGGCCGTTGGACATGTGGCCGTTCCCGGGCCGGTCCGCGTCGTGCCGGCCGTACTCCGGGCGGTCGGCGTCGTGGCGGCCGTGGCGGCCCAGGTCGGGCTCGGCGTCCGGCGGCTCGAAGCCCACGGACGGGCCGAAACCCCCACCCGGCGGGCCGAAGCCACCCTCCGGCGCGGCGAAACCACCCTCCGGCGCGGCGAAACCACCGGGCGGCGCGGCGAAACCACCGGGCGGGCCAAAACCCTCCCCGCGGCCGTAGTCCGGCCGGCCCGCCGCCATCGGCATCGGCTGGGGGATCTCCAGCTCCTCGCTCGGGCGCACCGGCTCGTCCGCGCCCAGCGCGTTGCGCTCGACGTCCTCGTCCACCCGGTCACCGACCATCGGATGCCGGGCCGGCACCACGTGCACCGGGCCGAAACCCTGCCGGCGATCGGCGTCCATCATCAGCTTGCCGAGCAGGAACGCGGACGCGTCCGCCACGTCCTCGAACACGGCCGGCGCCACGAACGCGCGGTCGAACCAGCCGACCCGCCAGCCCCCGTCCGTCTCCTCCATCGTCCACGCGCGGCCTGTCGGCGGACCGATCCGGAACGCCGACTCCGGCACCCCGAGATCGGCCAGCCGCGACCGCAGTGCGTCCACCGTCTCCTCGGGCGGCCCCTGCGACGGCAGCGCGGCCGCGGGCGCCGAACCGGCCGAGTCCGGCGGAACGACCGGCGCGGGCGCGGCGGGAGGACCGGCGGGAGGACCCGGCGGCGGCCCGGCCGGGACCGGCATGGCGCGGGTCGGCGCGGGGCCCGGCGGCCGCGGCCCACCGGGACCGCCGTGACCACCAGGGCCGGGGGGACCGGGCGGACCGGCCGGGCCGGGGCCGAGGAACGCGGCCGCCGCCGAGCGCACCGAGTCGTCGAGCAGCGGCAGGTCGAAGTGCAGCCGCGCGACGTGCTCCACCAGCTCCGGCTCCGGCGGCACGTCGTGCTCACGCAGGTAGTAGTTCACCGCCGCCGGCCAGATCCAGCTGCCGTCCGTGTGGAACGCGACCGGCACCGACTGCCGACCCTCCGGGTCCATCCGGTCGACGTCGTACCCCCGCGCGGGCCCGGCCAGCGGCGCCCCGTCGAGGTACTCGAGCAGCTCGTGCACGTCCTCCGCCGGCACCGGCGGGCGGTTGACCACCGGGCCGGGACCGTCGAAGATCCGGGCGACCCGGAACCGGGGCGGGGGCGGCGCCGACGACAGCCGGCGGCGCAGCCAGGGCGGCACGTTCTCGTCGGTCCGCGGGAACATCCGCATGTCGTCGGGGTACGCCTGCGGGGGTGGCGGGCGCTCCCAGTCCGGCTCCTCGCGGTCGTACTCGAGGTTGTACGAGGACGGGTGGTCGAGCCGGTACCGCGCGTTGAACCACGTCCCGCGCCCCTCGCGGTACATGCCCCCGCGCAGCCGCGCGAACAGCCCCTGCAGGTCCGGCGGCATCGTCCACGGCTCGGAGCTGCCGTCCGTGTAGACGACCTTGCCCGTCGCCTCCGAGTAGCGGCCGACCGCGCGGTAGTCGACGGTCAGCTGCTCCCAGGAGTCGGGCGCGACTCGCAGCATCGCCAGCCCGATCTGTTTGACCAGGGCGTCCTGCTCGGTCGGGGTTAGCTGGGTCGGTTGTGCCACGCTCACATCTTCCCTTGTCGGTCCGACAGCGGCTCAGCAAGCTCTCTACCTGGCCAGTGACCACTGCCGCAAGGCCGTGGGCGAGGATGTCGACACGTGATCTCCTCACCACACCATCCGCCCGCACGTGTACGGGTGGCGGGCGCCGCCCTCGCCGCGGTCGGCGGGGTGACTCTCGCTGTTCAGGGCCGGGTCAACGGCCAGCTCGGGCACCTCATGCGCGACGGCGTGTTCGCCGCCCTCATCTCCTTCGGCATCGGCACGGTCCTGCTCGTCGCGGCCGTGGCGGTCACGCCGTCGGCCCGCGCCGGGCTGGGCCGGCTCCGAAACAGCGTACGCGGGGGCCTGCTGCGCCCCTGGCAGTGCCTCGGTGGTACGTGCGGAGCCTTCCTCGTCACGACCCAGGGGCTGACCGTCACCATCCTCGGTGTGGCGGTGTTCACGATCTCCGTCGTCGCCGGACAGGTCGTGGCCAGCCTGTTCGTCGACCGGGCCGGGCTCGGCCCTGGCGCGCCGCAGCCGGTGACCCCGGCGCGCGCCGCGGGCGCGGCCCTCGCGGTCGTCGCCGTCGCGGTCGCGGTGTCCGACCACGCCGGGATCGAGTCGGGCGGGCTCTGGTGGGCGCTGCTGCCCGCGGCCGGCGGTCTCGGGCTCGCCTGGCAGGCCGCGGTGAACGGCCTGGTCCGGGTGGCCTCCGACCACGTCGTCGTGCCCACGCTGGTGAACTTCTCCGTCGGCACCGGCGCGCTGCTGGTCGCCGCCCTCGTCGATCTGCTGGCCCGCGGGCTGCCCGCCGCGCCGCCCGGCCAGTGGTGGTACTACATCGGCGGCCCGCTCGGCATCGTCACGATCCTCACCGCGGTCGCCGCCGTCCGGTTCACCGGCGTGCTGCTGCTCGGCCTCGCCTCGGTGGCCGGCCAGCTCACCGGCGCGGTGCTGCTCGACATCGTGGTGCCCACCGGTGGCGGGCTGACCGCGGCCGGCGTGCTCGGCACCGTCATCACGATGGTGGCGGTCGGCATCGCGGCCGTGCGGCGATGAGAGGATGGCACGGTGACCGCGACGATCCTGGACGGCAAGGCCACCCGCGACGCCATCTTCGACGACCTGCGCAAGCGCGTCGCCGCGCTCGCCCAGCGGGGCGTGGTGCCGGGGCTGGGCACCATCCTGGTCGGCGACGACCCCGGCTCGCAGTCCTACGTGCGTGGCAAGCACAACGCCTGCGCCAAGGTCGGCATCACCTCGATCCGCCGCGACCTGCCCGCCGACATCACCCAGGCCCGGCTGCACGAGGCCATCGACGAGCTCAACGCCGACCCCGCCTGCACCGGCTACCTCATCCAGCTCCCGCTGCCCGGCCACCTCGACGCCGGCGCCGCGCTGGAGCGGGTCGACCCGGCCAAGGACTCCGACGGCCTGCACCCGATGAACCTCGGCAGGCTCGTCCTCGGCGAGACCGGGCCGCTGCCGTGCACCCCGGTCGGCATCATCGAGCTGCTCAAGCGCTACGACGTGCCCATCGCCGGCGCGAGCGCCACGGTCGTCGGCCGTGGTGTGACGGTGGGCCGGCCGCTCGGGCTGCTGCTCACCCGCCGCAGCGAGAACGCGACCGTCACGTTGTGCCACACCGGCACCAAGGACCTCGCCGCCGAGGTCCGCCGCGCCGACATCGTGGTCGCGGCCGCCGGCAACCCCGCGCTCATCACGCCCGACATGGTCAAGCCGGGCGCCGCGGTGCTCGACGTCGGCATCACCCGCACCGACCAGGGGCTGGTCGGGGACGTGCACCCGGGCGTGCGCGAGAAGGCGGGCCACCTGGCCCCCATGCCCGGCGGCGTCGGCCCGATGACCATCGCGATGCTGCTGAAGAACACCGTCGACGCGGCCGAACGGAGCCTCGGATGAGCCCGCACGACTCGCGTGGCCGCCAACCGCACCCAAGGGGAACGGGATGCGACCCAGCCACCGGTGCGTGCCGAACCGGACGGTGTCGGCGCACGGTGACCAAACGGTTGAAATCCGGGGAGGCGGAACGGTGACCACGCCACAACGCCGCCGCCATCCCGTCCTCACGCACCTGCCGTTCGGGTTGGTGATGGCGGTGGTGCTGCTCGGGCTGTTCCGGATCCTGCTCTACCACTGGCGGCAGGGCACGGTGCTCATCGGCGCCGCGCTGATCATGGCGGCGGCGCTGCGCGCGCTGCTGCGCGACGACCAGGCCGGGCTGATCGCGATCCGCGGCCGGGGCGTGGACGTGCTGACCTACGCCGGGTTCGGCGTCTGCATGATTGCCGTGGCCCTCACGATCGAGGGCTTCTCGCTCGACACCTGAGGGAAGACCAGCACCGGCCCGCCGGGGTCCTTGGAGTCCCGCACCGCGAAGCCACCCGCCACAAGCGCGACCTCCACACAGTTCTCGTTGCCGGTGAAGCTGCTCTTTCGCCAGACCAGCGGTGTCAAGACTCACTCCAGGTTCGCGGCCATCTCGGCCACCAACCTTACTGAGTTCGGCTCGCTCATAGCCATGCCGAGCAGCTCGACGATCACCTTGTCGTAGACGGCGAGCTCCTGGTGATCTTCCAGGAAGAGGCTGGAGGTCCGGTTCTCCAGGAACACCACGCTCGGCCGCTCGGCGAACCTCATCCGCAGGAAGGTTCCGTTGAGGCCGGGGTGGCCTCCGGCGGCCGTCGCAAGCACGCGCAAGGTGATGTTGGGGCGTTCGGCGACCTCGGCGAGATACCGGAGCTGGTCGCGCATCACGGCCCCGCCGACCATGTTCCGCAGGGCGGTCTCGGCCACGATCGCGACCATGGTGGGCGGATCGAAGCGGCGCAGGACCCCCTGCCGGTGTATTCGGGTGGCCACTCGTTCGCCGATCGCCTCCTCGCCCTCGATCAACCCGACCTCGCGAAAGATGGCCTCGGCGTAGGGGACCGTCTGCAGCAGGCCGGGGATCATCAGCGGCTCGAAGTTCACCAGGGCGGTCGCCCGCGACTCGAGAACGGTCAGCGTGGCGAACCGGGCCTCGAACGAACCCTGCCGCTGCCACAGCCCCGGCTGGCTCGCCCGCCGCGCGAGGGCGAGAAGTTCCAGGCGCTCCTCGCCGACGATGCCGTAGACGGCCAGCAGGCCGGCGACGTCCTCGATGCCCTGCGGCCGCCGGCCGTTCTCCATGCGGGACAGATGCGAGAGGCTGAACCCGATGCGCGCGCAGACCTGTGCGAGCGTCAGCCCGCACGCCTCGCGCAGCCGGCGCAGCTCCTCTCCCAGCACCTCGATCCGCACCGTCGACTCGTTCAACGTCATGGTCATGGGCCGATGATTCCCCGTCGGGAGGGCCGGCGAGCCCGCCGCGCGGCAAGTCCACTCGAAGGACGGCGACCTTGCGACCCGGGCAAACGGACCCGGGCAGGGCGGTGTGACGGTGCGCTCCCAGCGGAGCGATCTCCGCCGCCGGTTGCTAGCCTCGCCAGCACCGGACTCGTTCTCTGTCGGGAGGATCTTCCCCGTGGCAAGCAAGGCTGCCGTCAAGGTCACCGTCACCGGTGCCGCCGGCCAGATCGGTTACGCACTGCTGTTCCGCATCGCCTCCGGGCAGCTCCTCGGGCCGGACACGCCCGTGCGGCTGTCGCTGCTGGAGATCCCGCCGGCGCTCAAGGCCGCCGAGGGCACCGCCATGGAGCTGGACGACTGCGCCTTCCCGCTGCTCGCCGGCGTGGACATCACCGACGACCCGAAGCACGCGTTCGACGGTGTCGACGTCGCCCTGCTGGTCGGGGCCCGCCCGCGCACGAAGGGCATGGAGCGCGGCGACCTGCTGGAGGCCAACGGCGGCATCTTCAAGCCGCAGGGCGAGGCCATCAACGCCGGTGCCGCCGACGACGTGCGGGTCCTCGTGGTCGGCAACCCGGCCAACACCAACGCGCTGATCGCCAAGGCGCACGCGCCGGACGTGCCGGCCGACCGGTTCACCGCCATGACCCGCCTCGACCACAACCGCGCGCTGTCCCAGCTCGCGGCCAAGCTCGACGTCTCGGTCGGCGACATCGCGAAGATGACGATCTGGGGCAACCACTCCGCCACCCAGTATCCCGACCTGTTCCACGCCGAGGTCGGCGGTCAGTCCGCCGCGGCCGCGGTGAACGACGACGACTGGCTGAGGAACACCTTCATCCCGACCGTGGCCAAGCGCGGCGCCGCGATCATCGAGGCGCGGGGGGCGTCGTCGGCCGCCTCGGCCGCGAACGCCGCCATCGACCACGTCCACGACTGGGTCAACGGCACGGAGTGGACCTCGATGGGCGTGGTCTCCGACGGCTCCTACGGCGTGCCGGAGGGCCTGATCTCCTCGTTCCCGGTGCGCTGTGCCGGCGGCCGGTGGGAGATCGTCCAGGGCCTGGAGATCGACGAGTTCTCCCGGTCTCGGATCGACGCCTCCGTCGCCGAGCTCGCGGAGGAGCGGGACGCCGTCTCGGCGCTCGGTCTCATCTGATCCGCAGGTCGGACATGAGCGGTGTGTGCCCGTTCACACCGGATCGCGTGAACATCTCTGCTTCGGCATCATGACCGGCCGCTTCGGCCGATCTCTTCGGCGACCGACCCGCGCCCGAAGGCGGATCGACGAAGAGGAGGGCCAGCCATGTCCACCGAAGCAATCCACGCGGAGCTCGTTGCTCTGTACGACGGCTCCACGCCGGTTCGCTCGCGCTGGTCCTACCGTGCCGACCAGCCGTTCACCGTCACCGCGGCGTTCCAGACCGACCGCGACCGCTGGGTCGAGTGGGCGTTCTCCCGCGACCTGCTCGCCGAGGGCCTGCGCGGCCCGGCCGGGGTCGGCGACGTCCGGCTGCACCCGGAGTACGAGGACGAGCTGACCATGCTGGTCGTGGAGATCGAGTCGCCCGAGGGCTACGCCGAGCTCGAGCTGGACCACGAGGGCGTCAGCGCGTTCCTGGAGGCCACCGAGGAGGTCGTCGCGTTCGGCGACGAGTCCGGCCACTTCGACGTCGACGGGCTGATCGACGAGCTCACCCGAGTCTGACCGCGCACGCGGTCACCCGGCGGACGACGCCTTCCCCGCACTGGGGGCCGGGAAGGCGTCGTCCGCTGCTGTCAGTCGCGCTCGACGACGCAGTCCGGGCCGGGGAACACGAGTCCCTCGTGGCCGTCGGGAAAGCGCACCACGTACGGCGGCCTGCCGCCGTCGCCGCGCACCTCGACGATCTCGGCCAGCTGGTCGGGGTTGCCGACGTTGCGACCGTGGACGTGTAGCCGGTCGCCTACTGCCGCTTGCATCATGACCACCTCCGCCCTGAGGGTAACTATGGTGGACCGGTGAGCGAAGAGCCCCAGGTCCTCGATCGGGTGATCGGTACCTGCGGTGAGCTGGCTCTGCGCCGGGTCGGCGCCGACTTCGAGATCATCGAGAACGGCGTGTTCCTGATGGACACCCGCAACGGCGAGTCCGAGCGCCTCATGGTCGACGCCACCGCGGAGCGGATGCCGGCGGGCGGGTGCCTGCTCGTCGGCGGGCTGGGCGTCGGGTTCTCGCTGCGCGCGGCGCTGGACCACCCGCGGGTCGGCGGGGTGGTCGTGGTGGAGCGGGAGCCGGCGGTGATCGGCTGGAACCGGGGACCGCTGCGGTCGCGGCACGGCGGTGCGCTCGACGACCCGAGGGTGCGTTGCGTGGCGGCCGACCTGCTCACCTGGCTGCCGGCGTCCGGTGAGCGGTTCGCGGGCATCTGCCTCGACATCGACAATGGTCCTGACTGGACTGTCACGGAGGGGAATGCCGCGCTGTACGAGGGTTCCGGGCTCGGGATGCTGGCCGGTGCGCTCTCGGCGGGCGGGGTGCTGGCCGTGTGGAGCGCGTCCGCGAACCCGGCGTTCGCGGCCAGGCTGGCCGACCGGTTCGACGATGTGGAGACCCTCTCCGTTCCGGTGCCGCGCGGCGAGCCGGACGTCGTCTTCCTCGCGCGTGCGCGCTGGTGATCCGATCGAGATCGCCGTCACGGTAACTAACCGTCGGAGTGTCGCGACATCACTGGATATCAGATCTGGAGGTGCGGCCCGATGCTTCGTCACCGACCGCACCACAGTGCGCGGAACGTGTTGCTCCACCCCGCTCTCGGCTGGCTGGCGCTCGCCGCGCTCTACCTGGCCGGCTGCGTGCTCAACTTCATGCTGGCCGTCAGCACCGCCCGGCTGTGGCCGGTCGTGCTGGCCGCCGCACTCGGGGTGATCGCGGCACTGTGCGTGTACGCGGCGACACGCCGGCTGCGCCGGTAAACCGGCCGTCTACAGTGGACTCGACACCGCCGGGCGCTGGGCCGAACGGGTGACTTTGTGCAACTTGCTTGTTTCCGGCTGCGACCTCGCTACCAGCGCATGTGCATCTGCACGGGCATTCTCTTGATCCACGCTGCGTTTACCCGTGGTCGGGGCGCCGATACGCTGTGTCGGTCACTGGAGCTCGACCAGTTGTGAGGTATGCATGTCTGGGACCGCGTCACAGTACGAGGCACCGAGTTCGGTGCCCGTCGGGGTGGATCCGACCAGGGCGAGCATCGCCCGCGTATACGACGCCTTCCTCGGGGGTAAGGACAACTACGAGATCGACCGTCAGGTCTTCGAGAAGGTCCGGGACACCGCTCCCGAGGCCCGCGACCTGGCCTGGTCGAACCGGAACTTCCTGACCCGGGCGGTGCGGTTCCTCACCGACCAGGGCGGGATCCGGCAGTTCCTGGACTGCGGCTCCGGCCTGCCGACGGCCGAGAACACCCACCAGATCGCCCAGCGGATCGACCCGGAGGCCCGGGTCGTCTACGTCGACAACGACCCGGTGGTCATCGCGCACGGCGAGGCGCTGCTGGCGGAGAACGACTTCACGCACTTCGTGTCGGCGGACATCTTCCGCCCCCAGGAGGTCCTGGAGAGCGAGATCGTGCAGAAGCATCTCGACCTCACCAAGCCGGTCGCGCTGCTGCAGGTCGGCACGCTGCACCACTACACCGCCGACAACGGCGCCGACCTGATGCGGGAGTACATCGACGCGCTCGCGCCCGGCAGCTACGTGGCGATCTCGCACTTCCTCGACCCCCAGACGAACGAGTACAGCCAGCTGGCGCGCCGGATGGAAGAGGTGTTCCTGCACAGCCCCATGGGATCGGGCGTGTTCCGCACCCGCGACCAGATCATGGCGTTCCTGCCCGGTCTGGAGATCATCTCGCCCGGACCGGGCAAGCCGGGCGACCTCGAGCTCTCCGACCTGTGGTGGCCGGACGGCCCGCGGCTGCGGCCGCTGAGCCCGGTCGAGAACTGCAGCGCCGCCGTGGTGGGCCGCAAGGCCTGACACTCCCGTGTGGACAGTCCCGGTGTCCGAAATGGTCACCGGGACTCCCCGGCGGGTCGGCTCGCGCGGCGCCGTCCGCGAAAACCGCTGGCGCGCACCGGTACCGTCCGGACATGAGCCTGGCCGAGATCCTCGACGCACGCCTCGGTGCCGCGTTCGCCGCGGTCGCCGGTGAGCCGGCGGATCCCGCGCTGCGACGCTCCCGGCACGCCGACTTCCAGGCCGACGGCGCGCTGCGCCTCGCCCGGGCGCTGCGCCGCCCGCCGCGCGAGGTCGCGGGCGCGGTGCTCGCGCACGACCCGCTCGCCGACCTGTGCGCGCGGGCCGAGGTCGCCGGGCCGGGGTTCATCGACCTCGTGGTGCGCGACGACGTGCTGGCCGCACAGGTCGCCGCGATGGCCGCGGACGAACGGCTCGGCGTCGGGCCCGTCGAGGCGGAGACCGTCGTCGTCGACTACTCCGCGCCGAACGCCGCCAAGGAGATGCACGTCGGGCACCTGCGCTCGACGATCATCGGCGACGCCGTCGTGCGGCTGCTGGAGTGGCTGGGCCACCGGGTCGTCCGGCAGAACCACATCGGCGACTGGGGCACCCCGTTCGGCATGCTCGTCGAGCACCTCGCGGACACGGGCGCGGCCGGCGGCACGGTCGGCGAGCTCAGCGAGTTCTACCGCGCCGCGCGGCGGCGGTTCGACACCGACGAGGAGTTCCGGGAGCGGGCGCGGCGGCGGGTCGTCGCGCTGCAGTCCGGCGACGGGCCGACCCGGGAGCTGTGGCGGGCCGTGGTCGGCGAGTCCCTCGA
The DNA here is from genome assembly GCA_963727495.1 of uncultured Actinomycetota bacterium. Taxonomy (GTDB): domain Bacteria; phylum Actinomycetota; class Actinomycetes; order Mycobacteriales; family Pseudonocardiaceae; genus Actinophytocola. The sequence goes on from CAVSGQ010000006.1 coordinate 1,798,543, forward strand.
CTACGTCGGCGCCGTCTACGCGCGGCTCGGGGTCCGGCTCACCCGGGCCGACGTCGCGGGGGAGAGCATGTACCAGGACCGGCTCGAGGACGTCGTCGACGAGCTCGACCGGCGCGGGCTGCTGCGGGAGAGCGACGGCGCGTGGTGCGTGTTCCCGGACGGCTTCGTGAACCGGGACGGCGAGCCGCTGCCGCTGATCGTGCGCAAGAGCGACGGCGGCTACGGCTACGACACCACCGACCTCGCCGCGATCCGGTACCGGATCACCGAACTGAAGGCCACGCGGCTGCTGTACGTCGTGGGCACCCCGCAGCGCGAGCACTTCCGGATGATCTTCGAGGCCGCGCGGGAGGCGGGCTGGCTCACCGGCGCGGTGCGCGCCGAGCACGTCGGCTTCGGGTCGGTGCTCGGCCCGGACGGGAAGATGCTGCGCACCCGCGCCGGCCGCACGGTCCGGCTCGCCGAACTGCTCGACGAGGCGGTCGAGCGGGCGGCGGCGCTGATACCGGAGGACCGGACCGGCGTGGACGCCGGCGCGGTGGCCCGTGCGGTCGGCATCGGTGCGGTCAAGTACGCCGACCTGTCCGCCGACCGGCAGCGCGACTACACGTTCGACTACGGCCGGATGCTCGCGTTCGACGGGAACACCGGGCCGTACCTGCAGTACGCGCACGCGCGGGTCCGGTCGATCCTCCGGCGCACGGACGCCTCGCCCGGGCCGGTCGCGGTCGCCGAGCCGGCCGAGCGGGAGCTGGCGCTCGTCCTGCTCGGGCTGCCGGGCGTGCTGCGCGAGGTCGCGGAGTCGCTGGAGCCGCACCGGTTGTGCGGCTACCTCTACGGGCTGGCCGGCGCGTTCACCGCGTTCTACGAGCGGTGCCCGGTGCTGCGGGCCGACCCCGAGGTGCGCGCGAGCCGGCTGACGCTGTGCGCGCTGACCGCCCGGGTGCTGGCGCTGGGGCTCGACCTGCTGGGCATCGAGGCGCCCGAGCGGATGTAGGCGCGCCCGCCACCACGAGCCGGCGCGGGCTCAGCGAGCGCTCGCCAGCCGGGCCTCCGCCATGACGTGGTGCATCAGGGTGACCAGGACCTGCTTGGTGGACTCGCGGTCGCGCGCGTCGCACAGCAGGACCGGCACGTGCGGGTCGAGGTCCAGCGCGCCGCGGACCTCCTCGGTGCCGTAGCGGTACCCGTCGTCGAAGCAGTTCACGCCGACGACGAACGGGAGGTTGCGGCGCTCGAAGAAGTCGACCGCGGGAAAGCAGCTGTCCAGGCGCCGGGTGTCGGCCAGCACGACCGCACCCAGCGCGCCCCGGGCCAGCTCGTCCCACATGAACCAGAAGCGGTTCTGCCCGGGGGTGCCGAACAGGTACAGGATCAGCTCCGGGTTGATCGTGATGCGGCCGAAGTCCAGCGCCACCGTGGTCGTCGACTTCGCCTCGACGCCGGCCAGGTCGTCCACCCCGGCCGAGGCCTCGGTGATCAACTCCTCGGTGCGCAGCGGTGGCACCTCGCTGACCGATCCGACGAGCGTCGTCTTGCCGACGCCGAAGCCGCCGGCGACGACGATCTTCACCGCCGAGCTCAGCCGCCGATCAGAGCCTTCTGATGCCATCAAGAACCGCCTGGAGTACGTGTTGGCTTGGTGCTTCGTTCGTCTGGTTGGCGGACCGGAAGATCACCAGGCCCTGCGTGATCAGGTCGCTGAGCACGACCTTCACCACCTGCAGCGGCAGGTCCACCCGCGCCGCCACCTCGACCACGGAGATCGGCTGCTGGCATACCTGCAGGATCCTCGCGTACTCGGACTGCAGGTCCACCTCGGCCGGCTCGCGCATCGCGACGACCAGCGTGATGAGGTCCAGCCCCAGCGTGCTGGACCTGGTCCGGCCGCCGGTCACGGCGTAGGGCCGGACCAGCGGGTCGTCGAACCAGGCGTCCGTGCCGGTGCTCATGGCACCGGACGTCCCATGGTCTCGCGCGGCTTGGCGGTGAGCACCGCGCCGACGCGTTTGACCATCAGGTTCATCTCGTAGGCGATCATCCCGACGTCCGCCGACTCGTCGGCCAGCAGCGCGAGGCAGGCGCCGTGCCCGGCGGCGATGACGAACAGGAACGCGTGGTCCATCTCCACGAGCGTCTGCCGCACCTGCCCGCCGCCGAAGTGCCGGCCGGTGCCACGCGCGAGGCTCTGGAACGCCGAGGCCACCGCGGACAGGTGCTCGCCGTCCGCCTCGGTGAGGTTGCTCGACCGGCCGATCAGGAGCCCGTCCGCCGACAGCACGACGGCCCGGTCCACCCCGGCGACCCGCTTGACCAGCTCGTCGAGCAACCAGTCGAGCTCACTCACTGCGGTGTTGGCCATTGCGCACGCTCCCCAAGGTGTTGTCGCCGACAGAACCGTTGTCCCCGACGGCCGGCTCGTCCCGGCCCCTCCTGGTGCCCCGCTGGAACGCGGAAAGCCTGCTCCGTGCCTGGTCCGGCGTCTCCTCACGACTCGGCTCGTCCTCCGGCCACGCGGCGGCCGGCTCCTCGCGCAGCTGCGGCGCCAGGTTCTGCTGGCGGCGGCGCTGCGGCAGCGGCGGCCGGTCCGGCGTGAGCTGCCCGACCGGCGGCTGCGGTCGCGGCCGCGGTGTGGGCGGCAGGGCCGGCACCGTCACGGTCGGCGGCTCCGGCTTGGCGTGCGCGCCGTTGGACGCGGTGGACCCGGGGGATCCGTTCGCGCCGTTCGACCCGTTCGGTCCGTTGGCACCGTTGGGTTGGGCGCCCTCGGTATGACCCTCCGTATGGCCGTTGGTATGGCCGCCGTTGGCCGGCTCCTGCACCGGACGCTGCGGGCGGAACAGGTCCTCGCCGGGCCGCGCCTCGACGACCGGGAGCGGCGGCAGGTCCGACAACGGGATGGGCAGCTTGACCGTCGACGGCGGCACGGGTGGCGTGGGCGGCAGGGTCGGAGCCGGCGGCATGGCCGGCACCGACGGTGCGCCGTTCGCGGCCGCGGGTGGTGCGGCCGGGCCGGTCGGCTTGTCGTGGCGGCCGCCGATGCCGTTCGGGGCGGCGTGGCCGTTCACGACCGCGCGGTCCGCGCGGTCGTTGGGGGCCGGCACGTCGCCGAGCAGGTCGGCGCGGACCAGCACGATCGCCCGGGTGCCGCCGTAGGCCGACTCGCGCAGCGACACCGCGATGCCGTGCCGGGCCGCGAGCCGCGCGACCACGAACAGGCCCAGCCGCGGCTCGGAGGACAGCGCCATGATCCCGAAGTCCGGCGGGTTGGCGAGCATGGAGTTGAGCTCGTCGATCCGGTCGGCCTCGATGCCCAGGCCCTGGTCCTCGATCTCCAGCACCACGCCCCGCCCGACGACGTTGCCGCGCACCTCGACGCGCGACTCCGGCGGCGAGAACGAGGTGGCGTTGTCGATCAGCTCGGCGAGCAGGTGCACGAGGTCGCCGACGACCGGGCCGTTGACCGCGAGCGGCGGCAGCTTGGCGATCTTGACGCGGGCGAAGTGCTCGGTCTCCGCCGCGGCGCCGCGGGCCAGCTCGGACAGGCTGACCGGGTTGCGCCAGCGCCGTCCCGGCTGGCTGCCGCCGAGGATGATCAGGTTCTCCGCGTTGCGCCGCGCGCGGGTGGACAGGTGGTCGAGCTGGAAGAGCATCTCCAGCTGCTCGGGGTCCTCCTGGCCGCGCTCGGCCTCGTCGAGCACCTTGAGCTGGCGGTGCACGATCACCTGGCTGCGGTGGGCGATGTTGAGGAACACCGTCTTGGTGCCCTCCCTGGTCTTCGCCTCCTGGATGGCCGCGGACACGGCGGTCTGCTGCGCCTTGTTGAACGCGTCGGCGACCTCGCCGATCTCGTCGCGGCCGTGGTCGAGCAGCTTGAGCGAGTCGTCGACGTGCACGTCCGTGCCGGACCGCACCTTCTCCACCAGCTCGGGCAGCTTGTGGTCGGCGAGGTCGAGCGCCTCGTGGCGCAGCCGGACGAGCCGGTCGATCAGGCGGCGGGACAGCCGCAGCGCGACCCAGGACACGGCCACGCCGAGCGCGAGCACGAGCACGGCGCCGACGATCGCGCGCAGCAGCGTCGCGTCGACCTTGTCCAGCGCCTCGGCGTTGGTCTTGTCGTTCTGGATGGACAGCAGCCCCATGAGGCTGTCGCCGACGTCACGGGCGGCCCCGCGCCAGAGGTCCTCACTGATCGGGATCTCGGTCTTGCCCTGCAGCAGCACGTCCTCGACGGAGATCAGCCGCAGCCACGCGGGACTCTTCTGCAGCTTCTTGTACGCGGCCTGGACCGCCGGATCGGCCAGCGGGACCGCGCCGTCCAGCTGCAGGTGGTAGGCGCTGACCTGGCCCTGGAAGGCGCGGAAGTCGATGTCGGTGAGCCCGCCGCCGACGACGTTGGCCGCGGCGAGGGCGTCCGCGCGCTCCATCAGGTCGGCACCGCTGAGCAGCGGCGCGACGACCAGCTGCGAGTAGGCGATGTCGGCGTCCGGGGCGAACAGCGCGAGCCCCTGGGTGCCCTGGAGGAACTGGTCGACGATCTTGTTGTAGTAGTCGAACGCCTCCCTGATGCCGATCTGCCCGCCGTCCACGCGAGCGCGCACCTCGGGCAGGTCGGCGATCAGCGTGGAGAACTCGCTGATGTTGCGCTTGACCGTGTCGGGCGCGATGGCGGACAGCTCGCTGAGGCTGCCGGCGAGCTGGCCGACGGAGGCGTCGGTCTTGGTGCGCTGCTTGATCAGGTCGGACTGGAACGTGCCGAAGCTCGCCAGGCGGCGCAGCGTGAGCCGGCGCTCCTCCTGCAGCGACACGATCAACGGCAGCGCGTTGTCCTGCGTCTCGCTGGCGGTGTTGTAGTAGCTGCGGGTCTTCGCCGCGTCGTAGATGAGGTACGTGGCCCCGGCCATTCCGGCGAGCAGGAACACGAAACAGGGGACGAGGGCGATCGTGAGCACGCGCGTTCGAATGGAGTGAGCCCGGCCACGCCGGATGGGGGTCATCTTCACCGCGGTCCGCTTTCCCTTCCGGCGTTTTTCTGGGTTACCGCATCAACCTGGGTTCCGTGCACCCGAGTTACTCCTCCGGACCCGCCGGGAACGGTAAACAGAGGTAGTCGCGGAGTCAAATACCGGTTTCGGTGCCTACTGGCGGTGTTCGTCTGAAGACGGAAAAATACCAACCATCTGGGCAGGAAGGAACCGCAGGTGTATGCGCTACCTGTCGACGAATAGTACCGCAGCGTGTACCGGCCGTAATTCCCCCGGCCGGTCGTTTCCGATTAGGCCTTTTTGGCCTTGGCCGCGGCCTTCATTTCCTTTTTGTAGGCGCGGACGTGGTGGAGGCTGTCCGGGTCCGTGATGTCGGCGACACTGCGGTACGCGCCCTCGGTCGCGTACTCGCCCGCGGCCTGCTGCCAGCCGGCGGCGGCGAGGCCGCGCTGCTTGCCGAGCAGGGCCAGGAAGATCTTGGCCTTGGCCTCGCCGAAGCCGGGCAGCGCCTTGAGCCGCCGGAGCACCTCGGCGCCGCCGGGGTCGCCCTGGGTCCAGATGTTCTCGGCCTCGCCGTCGTAGTCCTCGACGACGGCCCGGCACAGGGCCTGGACGCGCTTGCCCATCGAACCGGGGAAGCGGTGGATCGCCGGCGGCGTGGCGCACAGCGCGAGGAACTTCTCCTCGTCGTGGCCGGCGATCGTGCGCGCGTCGAGCGAGCCCAGGCGGTCGCGGATCTTCTTCGGCCCGGCGAAGGCGACCTCGATCGGGATCTGCTGGTCGAGCAGCATGCCCGTGAGCAGGGCCAGCGGCTCGCGCTCGAGCAGCTCGTTGGCCTCGGGGTCCTCGGTCAGCCAGATCGCCACGTGGTCATCATGGCACGCCGCCGGCCACGCCGTGAGCGAAACGGGGGCGCGCCGGGCCGGGGGTGCTCGCTAGGTTGGCCGGCGTGCTGCGACCCTCCTACCCGATCATCACCGACCGCCTGATCCTGCGCCCGTTCACCGAGGGCGACCTCGACGCCCTGCACGCCTACCACTCGCTCCCCGAGGTGACCCGCTACCTGTACTGGGACCCGCGGGACCGCGCCGCGACCGCCGAGGCACTCGCGAAGCGGGTCTCGATGTCGGCGCTGGAGAAGGAGGGCGAGGTGCTCGTCCTGGCCGTGGTGCTCCGCGACAGCGGCGTGCTGGTCGGCGAGGTGAACCTCGCCTGGCGTTCGGCGGAGCACCGGCAGGGCGAGTTCGGCTTCGTGTTCGACCCGGCCCACCACGGCCACGGCTACGCGCGCGAGGCCGCGGTGGAGATGCTCCGGCTCGGCTTCGACGGGCTCGGCCTGCACCGGATCATCGGCCGGTGCGACGGCCGCAACGACGCGTCGGCCAACCTGATGGCCAAGCTCGGCATGCGGTGCGAGGCGCACTTCGTGCAGAACGAGGTCGTCAAGGGCGAGTGGACCGACGAGATCGTCTACGCGATGCTCGCCGAGGAGTGGGCGGCCCGCGGCTGACCCGGGGCGCGCCGATAGCAGTACGCGTGTACCGTTTGGGTGGGCTGAAACAGGCAGACGCGCGCGCTATGAGGACGCGAGAGGAGCATCCCGGCACATGGCCAAGATCAAGGTCCAGGGGACGGTCGTCGAGCTCGACGGCGACGAGATGACCCGCATCATCTGGCAGTTCATCAAGGACAAGCTGATCCACCCGTACCTGGACGTCAACCTGGAGTACTACGACCTGGGCATCGAGCACCGGGACGCCACCGACGACCAGGTGACCGTGGACGCGGCGAACGCGATCGCCAAGCACGGCGTCGGGGTGAAGTGCGCCACGATCACGCCGGACGAGGCGCGGGTCGAGGAGTTCGGCCTGAAGAAGATGTGGCGCAGCCCGAACGGCACGATCCGCAACATCCTGGGTGGCGTGATCTTCCGCGAGCCGATCGTCATCTCCAACATCCCGCGGCTGGTGCCCGGCTGGACCAAGCCGATCATCATCGGCCGCCACGCGCACGGCGACCAGTACAAGGCCACCGACTTCAAGGTGCCCGGCCCCGGCACGCTGACCATGACCTACACCCCGGCCGACGGCGGCGAGCCGATGGAGTTCGAGGTCGCGCGGTACCCGGAGGGCGGCGGCGTCGCGGTCGGCATGTACAACTACCGCAAGTCCATCGAGGACTTCGCGCGGTCGTCGTTCCGCTACGGCCTCGAGCGCAAGTTCCCGGTCTACATGTCCACCAAGAACACGATCCTCAAGGCCTACGACGGCATGTTCAAGGACGTGTTCCAGGAGATCTTCGACGCCGAGTTCAAGGCCGACTTCGACGCGGCGGGCCTGACCTACGAGCACCGGCTCATCGACGACATGGTCGCCGCCGCGCTCAAGTGGGAGGGCGGCTACGTCTGGGCCTGCAAGAACTACGACGGCGACGTCCAGTCCGACACGGTGGCGCAGGGCTACGGCTCGCTCGGCCTGATGACCTCGGTGCTGATGACGCCGGACGGCAAGGTCGAGGCCGAGGCCGCGCACGGCACCGTCACCCGGCACTTCCGCCAGCACCAGGCCGGCAAGCCGACCTCGACGAACCCGATCGCGTCGATCTTCGCGTGGACCCGGGGCCTGGAGGCGCGCGGCAAGATGGACTCGACGCCCGAGGTGGTCGGGTTCGCCGAGACGCTCGAGCGGGTGGTCATCGAGACCGTGGAGAGCGGCAAGATGACCAAGGACCTGGCGCTGCTGGTCGGCAAGGACCAGCCGTTCCAGACCACCGAGGAGTTCCTCGCCACGCTGGACGACAACCTGCGCCAGCGGATGGCCTGAGGCGGCCGGGCGGCGCCCTCCCCGTGGGGGCGCCGCTCACCGCATCTGCACGTGCCGTGACGGTGCGTGCCTCCGGCCGCTCACGCGTTGCAACCTGCGAGTGGTTTGGCCGTCCCCTCGTTCCCAACACGGGCGTACTGGGATATATCTGGTGAGCAGGCAACCACATTCGGTCTCGGGAGCGGTTCCAGTGAAGATCAAATGGACCGGCAAGCGCACCCTGATCGCGGTGGCGTTGCTGATCGGCGTGCTCTGGCTGTACGCGATGGGTTCGGAGAAGCGCCGCGAGGAGGGCAAGGACGGCGCCGACACCACGTCCGGCGGCACCACGCAGTGCCGGGTGGAGTCCACCGTGGACGGCCTCAACATCCGCTCCGCGCCCTCGCTCGACCCGGGGAACGTGGTCGGCGAGCTGAACCAGGGCGACCAGGCCGACGCGGCCAAGGTCGTGCAGAACGGCTTCCGCAAGCTCGACGAGGGACACTGGGTGTCCGTCGAGTTCGTCACGACCGTCGAGGGCCGCGACTGCTGACCGGCCCCCACATCGCCGAACCGACCCCCCACGCGGTCGAGCCGACCTCCCACATCGCTGAACCGACCCGCCACCCGGTCGAGCCGACCCGTGCGTCGGCTCCGTGAGGCCCGGCAGGGTCGGTGGAGCCGACACGGCACAGTCAGTCGACGACCAGGCCCTCCTCGGCGGCCAGGATCTCGCCGTCGAAGGTCTCCGCGGCCTGCCGCAGCGACACGCCGCGGTCGGCGCCGGGCCAGAAGTGGGTGAGCAGCAGCCGCCGCGCGCCCGCCTCCCGCGCCCAGTGGCCGGCCTCGCGGGCGGTGAGCACGTTGCGCGGCTCGCCCGGGTCCGGCTCGGACTGCAGCGTCGCCTCCATGATGTACAGGTCCGCGCGCTCGCCCAGCCGCGCCAGGGCGGGGTCCGGGCCGGTGTCGCCGGTGTAGGCGAGCGTCCGGTTCGCGGTGGTGAGCCGGACGCCGGCGTTGGGCACGTAGTGGGGCAGCGGCACGCCCTGTACCCGGAACGGTCCCACCCGGTGGCTGCCGGGCAGCTCGTGCACGTCGAACAGCTCGGCCAGGCGCGGCCGGGGCTCGAGGGTGTCCACCAGCTCGGCCACGTCCGGCGGGCACAGCAGCGGGATGCGCGGCAGCGTGCGCTCCCCGTAGTACCGCACGCGCAGCAACCCGTTGAGGTCCACGCAGTGGTCGCTGTGCCGGTGGGTGACGACGACCGCGTCGACCGTCCCGTTCGGACAGTACTGCAGCAGCCGGGGCAGCGTGGCGAACCCGAGGTCGAGGACGAGCCGGAACCCGTCGTGCTCGACGAGGTAGCCGCTGCACGCGCGGCCGGGTTCGGGCCAGGCGGCGCACGAGCCGAGGACGGTGACCTTCACGAGCGGCCACGGTAACGCGGTTGCCCGGGGTCGCGCTCGGTTGAGAGGGTCGGCCGTGTGGACATCGACCAGGACCCGCTGCTGACCGACGCGAACCCGTTGCCCGCCGCGCTCGACCCGCGCATCGCCGCGCAGCTCACGTTCCTCATCGAGGTGGACCGGCTCAAGACCGTGCTGCGCCAGTCGCCGCTGGTGGCCGCCGAGCGCAAGGAGAACGACGCCGAGCACTCGTGGCACCTCGCGCTCATGGTGATCCTGCTCGCCGAGCACGCGGACGAGCCGGTCGACGTCGGGCACACCGTCAAGCTCGTGGTGGTGCACGACCTGGTCGAGATCCACGCCGGGGACACCCCGCTCTACGACGACGTCGGCGCCCGGACCCAGGAGGCGCGCGAGCGGGCCGCCGCGGACCGGCTGTTCGGCATGCTGCCCGCCGACCAGGCCCGCGAACTGCGCGCGCTGTGGGACGAGTTCGAGGCCCGCGAGACGCCCGAGGCTCGCTTCGCCAAGGCGATGGACCGGCTCGAACCGCTGCTGCTCAACTGGATGGCCCGCGGCGGCACCTGGCGGACCCCGGGCGTGACCGCCGGCACCGTGCGGGCCCGCAAGGCGCCCATCGGCGCCGCGTCGGCGCCGCTCGGGGCGACCGCGCGGGCGATCATCAACGAGGGCGAGCGGCGCGGCTGGGTGCGCGCGGACGAGCCCGCCCGGCCGATACCCCCCGCGTGACGGCACGCACACGACGGGTCTACTCTCCTGCCCGTTGACCGATCGGACTAACGGTGCCTTCACGGGCAATCACGGTCGGTAGGCTTTCTGGCCCATTTCCCCCGTACAGGGGACTACAACGGTGACGAGCGCAGGAGGCGCACCAGTGCGCAACCGAGTTGCCCTGAAGGCCGCCCGTACCCGGGCGGCGGTGACGAGCAAGCTGGTTCGGATGAGTGTGACCGCGGCCCTGGTCCCCGCGCTGGTGGCCGCCGTGCTGGTGGCGGTCGCGCGGACGGCGTCGGCGGACGAGCGGGTGGCGGCGGAGAGCGCCTCGGTCGGCCTCGCGGGCCCGGTCGGCATCGCCGCGGTGGTGCTGGGCTTCGGCGGGCTGATCATCGGCCTGCTGCGTCACCGGCGGCGGGACGCGAGCACGACCGTGCTGCCGGTCGTCCAGCCGCCGGTCGAGCCGCGGGCCGGTGAGCGCGCGCTCTGACGCGGGCGCCGGACGGCCGGGCACTTCTGCGAGAATCCATCCCGTGTCGGAGCAATCAGGCGTGCAGCCAGACGCGCAACCAGAGGCCCGCCCGCGGGTGCTGTCCGGGATCCAGCCCACCGCCGACTCGTTCCACCTCGGCAACTACCTCGGCGCGGTGCGCCAGTGGGTCGCGCTGCAGGAGGAGTACGACACGTTCTACTGCGTGGTCGACCTGCACGCCATCACCGTCGAGCACGACCCGAAGCTGCTGCGCAGGCGGATCCGGACCTCGGCGGCGCAGCTGCTCGCGATGGGCATCGACCCGGACCGTGCCACGCTGTTCGTGCAGAGCCACGTGCCCGAGCACGCGCAGCTCGGCTGGGTGATGCAGTGCCTGACCGGGTTCGGCGAGGCCAGCCGGATGACGCAGTTCAAGGACAAGTCGGCCAAGCAGCAGGCGGAGCGGATCAGCCTCGGGCTGTTCTGCTACCCGGCCCTGCAGGCCGCGGACATCCTTGCCTACCAGGCGAAGTACGTGCCGGTGGGCGAGGACCAGCGCCAGCACCTCGAGCTCACCCGCGACCTCGCGCAGCGGTTCAACTCCCGGTTCGGCCGCACGTTCCGGCTGCCCGAGCCCTACATCCTCAAGGAAGCGGCCAAGATCTACGACCTGCAGGACCCGGGCGCGAAGATGAGCAAGTCCTCGTCCGCGCCGGGCGGCATCGTGGAGCTGCTCGACGACCCGAAGGTCTCGGCGAAGAAGATCCGCTCGGCGGTCACCGACGCCGGGCGTGAGATCGTCTACGACCCGGAGAACAAGCCGGGCGTGTCGAACCTGCTGGCGATCTACTCGGCGCTCGCCGGGCGGCCGCTGGACGGGCTCGCCGACGAGTTCGCCGGCAAGGGCTACGGCGACCTGAAGAAGGCCGTCGGTGAGGTGCTCGTCGAGTTCGTGACGCCGATCCAGGAGCGGGTGCGCGGCTACCTCGACGACACCGCGGAGCTGGACAAGATCCTCGCCCGGGGCGCCGAGCGGGCCCGCGAGGTCGCGTCGGTGACGCTCGCGCGGGCCTACGACCGCATCGGGTTCGTGCCCGCTTCCACGGGCTGAGCAGGCTTTTCCGTTCTGCGTGCCGCCGGGGCGCGGGCTACCGTTGCGCTGTGGCGGAGAAAGAGTCCTGGCTGGCCAGGCAGCGTCGGCGGCGGCCATGGCTCGACCACCTGGTGCGGGCCAACGACGCCTTCACCGAGCGGTACGGCAACCACTACGCCGCCGCCATCACCTACTTCAGCGTGCTGTCGCTGTTCCCGATGCTGATGATCGCGTTCGCGCTCGTCGGGTTCGTGCTGGCCGGCAACCCCGACCAGCTCGAGAACCTGAAGCACACGATCACCGACGCGGTGCCGTCCGGGCTGAGCAAGGTGGTCGACGACGTGGTCGACCAGGCCATCGAGTCGCGCAGCACGGTCGGCGTGATCGGCCTGCTGACCGCCGCGTACTCGGGCCTGGGCTGGATGAGCAACCTGCGCGACGCGCTGACCGCGCAGTGGGGGCAGGAGCACAAGCAGATCAAGTTCCTCAAGCGGCTCGGCTCGGACCTGCTTTCCCTGGTGGGCCTGGGAGTCGCGCTGGCCGTCTCGTTCGGACTGACCGCGGTCGGCGGCGGGCTGGGCGACCGGCTGCTCGGCTGGATGGGCCTGGACGACGACGCGTGGGCGCTGTTCCTGTTGTGGGTGGCCACGATCGTGCTGTCCCTGGTGGCGAACTGGGTGGTGTTCGTCTGGGTCATCTCGCGGCTGCCGCGGGAGAAGGTCAGCGCCAAGTCGGCCGTGCGCGGGGCGATCGCCGCGTCGATCGGGTTCGAGATCCTCAAGCAGGTCGCCACGCTGTTCCTCGCGAGCGTGTCCACCTCACCCACCGGCGTGGTGTTCGGGCCGATCATCGGCCTGCTGGTGTTCGCGAACCTGGTGGCGCGCTTCCTGCTCTACATCACCGCCTGGACCGCCACCGCGAGGGAGAACGTGCTCGCCGCGCTGCCCGAACCCCCGCCCCCGGCCGTGATCCGCCCGGTGATGGAGGTCCGCCGCGCCCCGCGCGCCCGCGACGCCGCCGGCCTGCTGGGCGCCGGCGCCCTGCTGGCCCTCCTCTGGCGCAAACGCCGCCCCCGCCCCGACTGACCCCGCGAGTCCCCCGTTCCGGCCGCGCGAGTCCTCCGCTCCCGTCGCGCGAGTCCCCCGTTCCGGTCCGGTGAGTCCCGGTTCGCGCGGGCGGTGAGGTGCCGTTGCGAAAGGGGAACTCGCGGATCCGCAACGGGGGACTCGCGGGTTCGCAACGGGGGACTCGCGGGTTCGGAGTGGGGGACTCGCGGGTGGGTCAGGTGTAGGGGGCGCGGTTGGCGCGGGCCAGGCGGGCGCGCCGGCGGCGGAACCACATGGCCATGGTGACCAGGGCCGCCACGCCGGCCAGGACCACCAGCGGGAGGCCGACGTTGCCGAACGCGGAGCGCTCGGAGTCGGCGGACACCGAGCCCGCGTTGGTCACCGGGTCGTTGACGGCGTTGTTCGCGTCGCCGCCGTCGCTCTGGTCCGCGTCCTGCTTGGGCTGGGCGTCCGGCGCGCGGTCCACCAGCTCGCCGACCGGCCGCAGGTCCTTGGTCGCCAGCCGGAAGCCGTAGTTCAGCAGCTTGCGGGCCTGCTCGGACAACGGGTCCGGGTTGCGCTCGCCACGCAGCAGCACCACCGCGAGCCGCCGGCCGTTGCGCTCGGCGCCGCCGACGTAGGTGTGCCGGGCGTCGTCGGTGAAGCCGGTCTTGCCGCCCAGGAAGCCCTCGTAGTCGCCCAGCAGCCGGTTGTCGTTGTTGATCTGGTAGCCCGGCCTGCCGCCGTAGCCCGGGAACTGGATCGACTCGGTCGACACGGCGTCGGCGTACTCGTCGTACTTCATCGCGGCCCGGAAGATCAGGCTCTGGTCGTAGGCCGAGGTCGTCATGCCCGGCCCGTCCAGGCCGGACGGGGTGGCCGCCCGGGTGTCGAGCGCGCCGAGCTCCTGGGCCAGTGCGTTCATCTTCCCCAGCGCCGCGTCGACGCCGCCGAGGGCGCGGGCCAGCGCCCAGGCGACGTCGTTGCCGGACTGCATGAGCAGCGCGTGCAGCAGCTGGTCGACCGTGTAGACCCCGCCGGGGCCGACGCCGACCCGCGAGCCCTCCTGGTTCGCGTCCTCCTGGGTGCCCTTGACCTTCATGTCCGGGCGTAGCTCGCGGATGACGACGATGGCGAGCAGGCTCTTGGTCAGCGACGCCGGCCGCTCGCGGGCGTGCGGGTCCTTGGCGGCCAGCACGTCGCCGCTGTCGAGGTCGGTGATGGTCCACGTGGCCGCGCTGATGCCGCCGGGCGGGGCGTGCGACCCGTCGGGACGGATGATGCCGCATTCACCCATCCGGGGTCCTCCGACCGGGTCCTCGGGGACCGGCAGTGGTTCCGGGCTGGGTTCGCCGGGAGGCGGCTCCTCGGAGGTGTCGATCGGCGCCGGCGGCAGTGGGCGGGCCTCGCATCCGGCCTGTCGGGCCAGGGCCTGCGGCCCGGCCGCGCGGTGCTGCCGCGGTCCGGCCGACGCGCCCGGTGCGGCCAGCACGGCCGCGATGACCAGGGCACACAGCGACACGACGGAGGCGGGAACGAACCTGACGGTTGCGTGACGCACGGAGGCCAGCCTAGGGCCAAGGTCGACTTGGCTCGCGTCGACCCTCCGCCTCGACGGCGACGGGGGCCCTACCAGCCGGATGAGCCGGTAAAGCCCCCATCGGAGTGAAAAACACGATGATCAGGCGTTGGTCTTGTCACCGGTGAGGTCGGCGATCTCGGCCTCCGCCGCGGCGCGCTTGACCGCGTCCACACCGTTGATCACGCCGGACTTGGACTTGTAGCCCTCGCCGGTCGCCACGATCTCGCCGTTGCCGGCCTTCAGGCGGAACCGGAACTCGCCCTTGGCATCGGTGTAGATCTCGAACTTCGCCGCCATGCTCATCTCCAAAACGTCAGGTGGATCGACTCGCACCGCGGCCAGGTGGGGAACGGGGTCGCGGGGGGCCGAAGTCTACGTCCGCCCATGCCGGGCGGGGGTTAAATTGGCGGAGAAACATCGGCGAGGAGTTGGCTCAATGACCGCATCGAACACCGGCCGGCAGCCGGGGGTCCGCTCCCGCCAGCAGTCCCGGTTGCTGGCTCTGCTGCGTGACGAGGGGCCGATGTCCCGGGTGGCGCTCGGCGAGCGGCTGGAACTGCCGAGGGCGAAGCTGACCGGTGAGCTGACCCGGCTCGTCGACACCGGCCTGGTGGAGATCGGCGGGCCGGCGGCCAGCCGCGGCGGCCGGCGCTCCACGCTCGTGCACCTGGCCGACGACCTGCGGTTCGTCGCCGCCGACGTCGGGGCCACGTCGGTCAATGTGGCGATCACCGACGGCCGCTGCGAGGTGCTGGCCAGCCAGAGCGAGGACTGCGAGGTCCGGCTCGGCCCGGTCCCGGTGCTCGGCCTGGTGGTGGACCTGGTCAACCGGGTGCGGGACAAGGCGCCCGGGCGGCTCATCGGCGCCGGCATCGGCCTGCCCGGCCCGGTCAGCTTCCGCGACGGCATGCCGGTCGCGCCGCCGATCATGCCCGGCTGGGACCGCTACCCGGTGCGCGACGAGCTCGCCGGCAAGTGGGGCTGCCCGGTCACCGTGGACAACGACGTGAACGTGATGGCGCTGGGCGAGCGGCACGCGGGTGTCGCCCGGTCCCTCGACGACCTGATCTTCGTCAAGGTCGGCACCGGCATCGGCTGCGGCATCGTGCTCGGCGGCCGGGTGTACCGCGGCGTGGCCGGGACCGCGGGCGACATCGGCCACATCCGGCTCGACGACTACGGCCCGGCCTGCGCCTGCGGCGAGGTCGGCTGCCTGGAGGCGTACTTCGGCGGCGCCGCGCTGGCCCGCGACGCGCTGACGCTGGCCCGCAGCGGCCGGTCCACGATGCTCGCCGAGGCGCTGACCCAGCGCGGCAAGCTGACCGCGCAGGACGTCGGCGAGGCGGCGGTGGCCGGCGACTTCGCGGCGGCGAACCTGGTCCGCGAGGGCGGGCGGCGCCTCGGGCACGTGGTCGCCTCGCTGGTGAGCTTCCTCAACCCGGGCATGGTCGTGATCGGCGGCGGAGTGTCCCGGCTCGGGCACCCGCTGCTGGCCGAGGTGCGCAGCTCGGTGTACCGCCGTTCGCTGCCGCTGGCCACCGGGAACCTGCCGATCGTGCTGTCCGAGCTGGGCGAGCTGGCGGGCGTCACCGGCGCGGCGTGGTCGGCGACGGACCGCGCCTTCACCGCCGGCAACTGAGGCGCGGGCGGGTGCCGCACGCCTGAGGGCCGGCGGCCGGGCCCGGCGCGCACCGAACGATGGCGTCGCGCCCGAGGCCGATCGGCCGTGCGGCGCGTCCGGAACCCCCGTCCACCGTGACGGGTCTGGGCGATCTGTCGGTTCCGGTTGCCTGCTTGCCACGAGGTTCGCGATCTGGTCAGCCGCTGTCACTTCGCGCGGAACCAGCAGAACTTTTGACTGCAAGAACCGAAAGATCGATCCAGATGTTGCGCCAAATGGGGTATTGCGACCATTGACGGCGCTAGGAGACGCTTTCTTGTGAGCTAGAGCACCGACCTTCGATCGGGCACTCAACGAAGTGGAGAACCGCCGGTGGGCCAGAGCCGCCCCGTGGACCAAGCCGGACTGCGCCGAGGGAACCTCGCGCTTCTGGTGCGGACCCTTCGCGAGCACGGCGCGCTGTCGCGGGCCCAGCTCGCGGTCCGTTCCGGGCTGTCGAAGGCCACCGTCTCCAGCCTCGTCACGGACCTCGAGCTGCGCGGGCTCGTGCACTCCGCCGGCGTCTCCGCGGGCGGTCAGGGCCGTCCCGGCCAGCTGGTGGACCTGCGGCCGACCAGCGTCTGCGGCGTCGGGCTGGACGTGCACGTCGGGCACGTCGGGGTGGCCGTCACCGACCTGTCGGGCGAGCTCGTGCTGCGCCGCCGGGTCGCCTGCGACGTGCCGGGCATCGGGCCGGAGCGCGCGATCGACCAGCTCGCCGAGCTGACCAGGTCGGCGCTCGCCGAGGTCAAGGGCACCGTCGGGCCGCCGGTCGGGGTCACCGTGTCCGTGCCGGGCCTGGTCGACCGGGGCGCGGGCACCGTCACCTTCGCCCCGCGGCTGCGCTGGCGCGACGTCGCCCTGGCCGACGGGCTCGCCGCGCGCACCGACCTCCCGCTGGACCGCATCGCCGTCGACAACGACGCCAACCTCGGCGCGGAGGCCGAGTTCGCCGCGATGCGCGCCGACCCCGAGCACGAGGTCGCCGACCTCGTCTACCTCACCGGTGACTTCGGCATCGGCGGCGGCGTGATCTCCGGCGGCCGGCTCATCCGCGGCTCGGTCGGCTTCGCCGGCGAGATCGGCCACATGGCCATGGACCCGCTCGGCCCGTACTGCTCGTGCGGCCGCCGCGGCTGCTGGGAGACCCAGGTCGGCCTGGGCGCGCTGCTGCACGCGTGCGCCGACCCCGACGACCCGGTCCGCGACCCCATGCTCGACCTCGACCAGCGGATGCGCATCGTCCGCTCGCGCGCCGAGCAGCGCGACCGGCGCACCCTCGACGCCCTGCACCAGATCGGCACCGCGCTCGGGCTGGGCGTGTCGATCCTGGTCAACCTGCTCAACCCGGCCGTGGTGGTGCTCGGCGGCTACTTCGCCGCGCTGCCCGAGTGGCTGGTCGAACCCATCCGCAACGAGGTCGTCGCGAACGTGCTGGCCCCCGGTGCGGGTGGCGCCCGGGTGGTCGGCTCGACGCTCGGCTTCACCGCGGCCACCACCGGTGGCGCGCTCGCGGCGCTGCGCCGCGTCCTCGACGACCCGACCGTCGTCCCCACCGGCAAGCACGAGGACGAACAGGAGGCGCCGGCGTGAGACACCTTCTGTCAACCTCCGGAACCGTCACCCCAGGGGAACGTGACGCAAGCCGGCCACAAGTACGTGACCGGGCCGAACACTCGCTGCTCGATGCGACCAACTGGGTTGATTCCGGGGAGGCGGGACGGTGAGCGAGGTCGGAACCGCCCCGGACGAGTCGGCCGAGACGCTGCTGACCATGTCGGGGATCGTCAAGACCTTCCCCGGCGTGCGCGCGCTCGACGGGGTGGACCTGGAGGTCCGGGCCGGCGAGGTGCACTGCCTGCTCGGCCAGAACGGCGCGGGCAAGTCGACGCTGATCAAGGTCCTCTCCGGCGCGCACCAGCCGGACGGGGGCGAGATCGTCTGGCGGGGCAGGCCGGCCACGCTCGGCTCGCCGGTCGCTGCGCTCAACCTCGGCATCGCCACCATGTACCAGGAGCTGGACCTGGTCGACGGCACTCTCGGTGGCGGAGAACATCTTCCTCGGCCACGAGCCCGCTGGTCCTCGGCTTCCCCCAGCCGGCGGCAGATGCGCAACGCGGCCCGCGCGCTGATGCGCCGGCTCGGCCACCCGGAGATCCCGGCCGACCGCGAGGTGGGCCTGCTCTCCGCCGCCGGCCAGCAGCTGGTGTCGATGGCTCGCGCACTCGTCGCACGACGCCCGGCTGATCGTCATGGACGAGCCGACCGCCGCGCTCGCCGCGGACGAGGTCGACAACCTGTTCCGCGATCGTCGCCGAGCTGACCGCGGACGGCGTCGCGGTCGTCTACATCTCCCACCGCCTGGAGGAGATCCGCCGGGTCGGCGACCGGGTGACCGTGCTCAAGGACGGCCGGACCGTCGCGCGAACCTGGCTCGGCGCGGACACACCGACAGCCGAGCTGGTCAACCTCATGTCCGGGCGCATGGTGGAGACCGTCTTCCCGCACCGCGAGATGTCCACTGTGGACGATCGTCGGCGGAGGTGCTGCGGGTCGAGGGGCTGAGCCGGGCGAGCGAGTTCACCGACATCGGCTTCACCGTGCACGCCGGGCGAGATCGTCGGCATCGCCGGCCTGGTCGGGCGCGGGCCGCAGCGAGGTGCTGGAGACGGTGTTCGGCGCGCGCAAGGCCGACGCGGGCTCGGTGTGGGTCAACGGCAGGCGGCTGCGGCCGGGCAGCGTCACCGCGGCGGTCGCCGCCGGGGTCGGGCTCGCGCCGGAGGAGCGCAAGAGCCAGGGGCTGCTGCTGGACCAGTCGGTGGCCGACAACGTGACGCTGGCGAGCCTGCCCGAGTACAGCCGGGCCGGGTTCACCGACCGCGGCCGCGAGCTGGTCGACTCGCGGGCCACGCTCGAGCGGCTCGACCTGCGCCCGGCCGACCCGCGCCGGATCGTGCGCACCCTGTCGGGCGGCAACCAGCAGAAGGCGGTCGTGGCCCGCTGGCTGGTGCGCGACTGCAAGGTGCTGCTGCTGGACGAGCCGACCCGCGGCGTCGACGTCGGGGCGCGCGCCGAGCTGTACCGGCTGATCCAGGAGCTGGCCGCGTCCGGGGTCGCGGTCGTCCTCGTCTCCAGCGAGGTTCCGGAGGTGCTCGGGTTGTCCGACCGGGTGCTCGTGATGCGCGAGGGCCGCCTGCTCGCCGAGGCGCCGGCGAGCGAGTTCACCGAGGCGGCCGTGCTCGACATGGTGATGGAAGGTAGCGAGGTGATGACGTGAGTGAACCGGGAGGCGCCATGGGCGACGTCGACGAGAAGTCCTCATCGTCCACTGTGGACCCTGCGTCGGTGCCCGAGGCCGAGGCGGTGCAGGCGGGGCCGACGGGTGGTGTGCGCACCCCGAGCGGGCTGCGGGTCGACCTCCGGCTGGCGATCCTGATCGGCGTGCTCGCCGCGCTGTGCGTGGTCGGGTACGTCACCCAGCCCGACACGTTCCTGTCCGAGAGCAACATCTCCACGATGCTGCGCCTGGCGGCGGCGATCGGCGTGGTCAGCGTCGGCATGACGTTCGTGATCATCTCCGGCGGCATCGACCTGTCCGTCGGCTCGATGGTCGCGCTCGCCAGCGTGTGGATGACCACGCTCGCCACCCAGTCCTACGGCCCGTTCGTGATGGTGCTCTGCGCGCTCGTGGTCGGCCTGGGTGCCGGGCTGGTCAACGGCGTGCTGATCGCCTACGGCCGGGTGGTGCCGTTCATCGCGACGCTCGCCATGTACGCCTCCGCGCGCGGGCTCGCCGAGCGGTTGTCCGGGCGGCGGACCCAGGTGGTCACCGTGCGCAGCTACCTCGACTTCTTCCGGGGCGACCTGCTCGGCATCCCGGTGCTGATCTGGATGCTCGCCCTGGTCTTCGCGGTCGGCTGGGTGGTGCTCAACCGCACCACGTTCGGCCGGCGCACGTTCGCGGTCGGCGGCAACGCCGAGGCCGCACGCCTGGCCGGCATCAACGTCAAGCGGCACACGGCCTACGTGTACGCGGTCGCCGGTCTGTGCTGCGGCATCGCCGCACTCATGGTCGTCGCCCGCACCACATCGGGCGCCTCGACCAACGGAATGTTCTACGAACTGGACGCGATCGCGGCGGTCGTCATCGGCGGCACGCTGCTGTCCGGCGGCCGCGGCACGCTGATCGGCACGCTCATCGGTGTGCTGATCTTCACCGTGGTGAACAGCATCTTCACCCAGAACAACCTCGAGACCGACATCCAGAACATCGCCAAGGGCGTGATCATCGTCGCCGCGGTGCTGCTCCAGTACGGCACGACCCGAACCCGCAAGACCTAGCGTCCCGCGTCCGGGGAACAACCTCGAACACGAGACACCCAGCGCCCGCCCCCCGCACCATCCATTCCAGACAGTACAAGGGAGTACCCATGTCCCAAGACCCGTCCCTGGCACGCCGCCGGTTCCTGCTCGGTGCCTCCGCGCTCGGCGCGGGCGCGCTGGTCGTCGGCTGCACCTCGAACGAGCCCGCCAACGCCGGCAACCAGCAGCAGGTCGCCGGCGGCGGCGGCGACAACGCCAAGCCCGGCAAGGAGGTCACGATCGGCTTCTCCGCGCCGGCCGCCGACCACGGCTGGATCGCCGCCATCACGAAGAACGCGCAGGCCCAGGCCGAGGCGTTCTCCGACGTCAAGCTGAACGCCACCGAGGGCACCAACGACGTCAACCAGCAGATCGCCCAGGTGGAGTCGCTGGTCAACGACGGCGTCGACGTCCTGGTGATCCTGCCCTTCGACGGCAAGGCGCTGACCGCCACCGCGCAGGAGGTCATGGACAAGGACATCCCGGTCATCAACCTGGACCGGGTGTTCAACACACCGCTGGCGTACCGCACCTGGATCGGCGGCGACAACTACCGGATGGGCGTCAACGCCGGCAACTACATCGCCGACCAGATGAAGTCCAAGGGCGTGTCCAACCCGGTCATCGGCGAGGTCGCCGGCATCGACTCGCTGCCGCTGACCCAGGAGCGGAGCAAGGGCTTCCGGGATGCCTTGCAGCGCAACGGTCTCAAGGTCGGCCCGCGGGTGGCCGCCGAGTTCACCGCGGAGTCCGGCGAGAAGCAGACCGCGAACCTGCTGCAGGGCGCGTCCAAGCTGGACGCCCTGTGGAACCACGACGACGACCAGGGCATCGGCGTGATGGCGGCGATCGACTCCGCCGGCCGCAGCGAGTTCATCATGGTCGGCGGCGCGGGTTCGCGGGACATGATGGACCGGATCAAGTCCGACGACACGGTCATCAAGGCCACCGTGCTCTACAGCCCGTCGATGTCGTCGTCGGCGATCTCGCTGGCCCGGCTGCTCGGCCAGAACAAGGGCGTGGCCGACTTCGCCGAGCACGAGATCCCCGCGTTCATCACGACCTACTCGGCGGTGGTGACCAAGGAGAACGTCGACTCGTACCTGGACATCGGCTTCGACTCCTGAGCCGGCCCACACAAGA
Source organism: uncultured Actinomycetota bacterium (assembly GCA_963727495.1). GTDB lineage: Bacteria > Actinomycetota > Actinomycetes > Mycobacteriales > Pseudonocardiaceae > Actinophytocola. The sequence continues at coordinate 1,819,828 of CAVSGQ010000006.1, forward strand.
GCGGAGTGCGAGTTGACAACGGAGGATGAGCGATGACAGAGGGCAGCGGGGGCCAGATCGGGATCGGCATGGTCGGCCACGCGTTCATGGGTGCGGTGCACTCGCACGCCTGGCGGACCGCGCACAGGTTCTTCGACCTGCCGATGGTTCCTCACCTCGCCGTCCTCGGCGGGCGTGACCTCGTCCGGACCAAGGCCGCGGCCGCGAAGTACGGCTGGGCGAGCGTGCAGACCGACTGGCGCGAGCTCGTGGCGTCCGACGACGTGCAGCTGGTGGACATCTGCACGCCCGGCGACACGCACGCGGAGATCGCCATCGCGGCGCTCGCCGCGGGCAAGCACGTGCTGTGCGAGAAGCCGCTCGCCAACACCGTCGCCGAGGCCGAGGAGATGGCGGCGGCCGCGGTCACGGCCGCCGCCAGCGGGGTCCGGTCGATGGTGGCGTTCAACTACCGCCGGGTGCCGGCCATCGCGTACGCGCGCAAGCTCGTCGAGGAGGGCCGGATCGGCACCGTGCGGCACGTCCGTGCGGTGTACCTGCAGGACTGGCTGTCCGACGAGAAGGCGCCGATGGCCTGGCGGCTGCGCAAGGACAAGGCGGGCTCGGGCGCGCTCGGCGACCTGGGCGCGCACATCGTCGACGCGACCCAGTACCTGGTTGGTGACCTGCTCACCGGGGTGTCCGCGGTGACGAACACCTTCGTCCACCGGCGGCCGACCGACAGCGGCGAGCTCGACGACGTCACGGTGGACGACGCGGCGCTGTTCCTCGGCCGGTTCGCGGGCGGCGCGGTGGCCAGCTACGAGGCCACCCGGTTCGCGCTCGGCCGCAAGAACGCGATGCGGGTGGAGATCAACGGCTCGCTCGGCAGCATCGCGTTCGACTTCGAGTCGATGAACGAGCTGGCGTTCTTCGACGGCTCGGATGGCGAGTCGGCCGGTTTCCGGAGGATCCTGGTCACCGAGCCGACCCATCCGTACCTCGGCGCATGGTGGCCACCCGGTCACCTGCTCGGCTACGAGCACACGTTCACCCACGAGGTGGTCGACCTGGTCCGGGCCATCGCCGACGGCGCCGACCCGACACCGTCCTTTGCGGACGGTCTGCAGGTCCAGCGGGTGCTCGCGGCGGTCGAGCGGAGCGCCGAACAAGGGTCGGTATGGACGCAGATCGACACCGGAGGAACAGCGTGAACGACTACACACCCAGGCCCGAGCACCACTTCAGCTTCGGGCTGTGGACCGTGGGCTGGCAGGCCGTCGACCCGTTCGGCGTGGCGACCCGCCCGCCGATGGACCCCGCCCACGCGGTCGAGAAGCTCGCCGAGCTCGGCGCGTGGGGGGTGAGCTTCCACGACAACGACGTGTTCCCCTTCGAGGCGACCGACAGCGAGCGGGACAGCCGCATCGCGAGCTTCCGCAAGGCGCTGGAGGCCACCGGGCTGGTCGTGCCGATGGCCACCACCAACCTGTTCACCCACCCGGTGTTCCGGGAGGGCGCGCTGACCGCGAACGACCGGGACGTGCGGCGCTTCGCGCTGCGCAAGGTGCTGCGCAACCTCGACCTGGCCGCCGAGCTCGGCGCCCACACCTACGTCATGTGGGGTGGCCGGGAGGGTGCGGAGTCGCCGTTCGCGAAGGACGTGCGGGCCGCGCTCGACCGGTACGCGGAGTCGGTCAACCTGCTCTGCGCCTACGTCCGCGAGCAGGGCTACGACATCCGCTTCGCGCTGGAGCCCAAGCCGAACGAGCCGCGCGGCGACATCCTGCTGCCGACGATCGGGCACGCGATCGCGTTCATCGGCGAGCTGGAGGAGCCGGACCGGGTCGGGCTCAACCCCGAGGTCGGTCACGAGCAGATGGCCGGACTGTCGGTCGTGCACGGTTATGCCCAGGCGCTCTGGCACGGAAAGCTGTTCCACATCGACCTGAACGGTCAGAACGGCCCGAGGTACGACCAGGATCTGCGATTCGGTAACGGCGACGTGAAAAGCGCGTTTGCGCTCGTCGATCTGCTCGAGCACGGCGGTTACGAAGGCCCGCGGCACTTCGACTTCAAGCCGGCACGCACCGAGGACGAGTCGGGGGTGTGGGCGTCGGCGGCGGCGTGCATGCGCAACTACCTGGTCCTGGCGGCCAAGTCCCGGGCGTTCCGCGCCGACCCGGACGTGGCCGCGGCGCTGGCCGGCAGCCGGGTCGACCAGCTGGCGGTGCCCACCCTTGCGCCCGGCGAGACCCTCGCCGACCTGCGGGCCGAGGAGCTGGACCTGACCGAGGCGGCGGGCCGCGGCGCGCACGTGGAGCACCTGGACCAGCTCGCCCTGGAACACCTGTACGGCACCCGCTGACACGAAGGCGGCGCCGCCAGACCCGTCATGTCCGGCGGCGCCGCGAACACGGAAAGGAGTTTCACCCCTCTTCGCGGTCCCCATTTCGGTGAGAACAAGGAGAAAAGTACCAGTGCGAGGGAACAGGGCGGACAAACATCGGATAAAACCACCTGGGGTGAGCCAAGGACTACGCGGCGCGTCGCGGCTCGAGATCGGCGCACTGGCGCTCACGACCGGTCTGGGGGTCGCCTCGGCCGACCCGGTCGCGCAGCACGAGGACCCCACCGTCCTCGTCTTCTCCAAGACCGCCGGCTTCCGGCACGACTCCATCCCCGCCGGCATCGCCGCCATCCGGGCGCTCGGCGCGGACAACGGGTTCGCCGTCGAGGCCACCGAGGACGCGGGCGCGTTCACCGCCGAGAACCTGTCCCACTACGCCGCGGTCGTGTTTCTGTCGACCACCGGAGACGTGCTCGACGCCGCCCAGCAGACAGCGTTCGAGAACTACATCGAGGCCGGCGGCGGCTACGCGGGCGTGCACGCCGCGGCCGACACCGAGTACGACTGGCCCTGGTACGCCCGGCTCGTCGGCGCCTGGTTCGCGTCACACCCGGCGATCCAGCAGGCCACCGTGGCCGTCGAGAGCCACGGCCACCCGTCCACCGCGTCGCTTCCGGACCGCTGGACCCGCACCGACGAGTGGTACAACTACCGGACCAACCCGCGTGCCGCGGTCAAGGTGCTCGCCTCGCTCGACGAGTCCAGCTACGACCCGGGCGGCGACGCGATGGGCGACCACCCGATCATGTGGTGCCACGACCAGGGGGGTGGCCGGTCCTGGTACACCGGTGGCGGCCACACCGTCGAGTCCTACGGCGACCCGGACTTCCTGGCCCACCTCGCGGGCGGCATCCGGTACGCGGCCGGGCTGGAGCAGGCCGACTGCACGCCGGACACCGGTCCGGCCGAGCCCCCGGCCGACACCGACTTCGACCAGGTCACCCTCGACAAGGTCATCGACTCCATCAACGGGATCACCTCGCTGCCCCGGGCGGTGAACGGATGACCCGCTAGCAGCCGCCGGGTCGGCGGCGCCCCGCACCGCGTCGCCGACCCGCCGGTGTCACCGGTACTCGTGGGAAAGGGGTCCGCACAATGGGAGCGAACGAACCGACCGGGTTGTGGTTGGTCGGTGCGCGGGGGTCGGTTGCCACAACGGCGATCACCGGGTTGCTGGCGTTGCGCGCGGGGCTGACCGCGCCGACCGGCTGCGTCACCGAGCGGCCACCGTTCGACGATCTCGGCCTCGTGCCGTGGGAGAACCTCGTCGTGGGCGGCCACGACATCGCGTGCACCCCGCTGGACAAGCGGGCCGAGCAGCTCGCCGAGTCCGGGCTGGTGCCGCACCGGGTGCTGGCCGCCACGGCGGCGGGCCTGCGCGCGGTCGACGCGTCCATCCGGGACGGCTACCACCCGGCGACGCACGCGGGCCCGCTCGAGTCGGCGGCGGCCCGATTAGCCGCGGACATCGAGGAGTTCCGGGACACGCACGGGCTGGCCCGGGTGGTCGTGGTGAACGTGTCGTCCACCGAGCCGCCGGTGCCGCGGGTGCCGGCGCACGAGTCGCCGGCGGCGCTGCGCGAGGCGCTCGCCGACCCGGCCCGCGCGGTGCTGCCGGCCAGCTCGCTGGCGGCCTACGCGGCTTTGCTGGCCGGCTGCCCGTTCGTCGACTTCACGCCGTCGCCGGGGATCCGGCTGCCCGCGCTGCACGAGCTGGCGCTGGAGCGCGGGCTGCCCTACGCCGGCTCGGACGGCAAGACCGGCGAGACCCTGCTGCGCACGGTGCTCGCGCCGATGTTCACCGCGCGGGCGCTGCGCGTGCGGTCGTGGGCGGGCACGAACCTGCTGGGCGGCGGCGACGGCGCGAACCTCGCCGACCCCGCGCAGGCGCGCGGCAAGCTGGAGTCGAAGGCCCGCGGCCTGGCCTCGCTGCTGGGCGACGCGGTGACCGCGCCGCTGCACATCGACAACGTGCCGGACCTCGGCGAGCAGAAGACCGCGTGGGACCACGTGTCGTTCGAGGGGTTCCTGGGCGCGCGGATGAGCCTGCAGCTGACGTGGACCGGCCTGGACTCCGCGCTGGCCGCGCCGCTGGTGCTGGACCTCGCCCGGCTGACGGCCGCCGCGCACGCGGCGGGCGAGGTGGGCCCGCTGGGCGCGCTCGCGTTCTTCTTCAAGGACCCCATCGGCAGCGACGAGCACCGCTTCGCCGAGCAGACCACCATGCTCACCGACTGGGCCCGCACCCTCGCCCGTCCACAACCCGACGAGTTGTCCACAGCGGACGCCAACCCCCCGAAACCGTCACCCCCCACCGATAGAATGGACCCATGGGGTGCCCCCGGAGAGGGTGGGGGCGTTGGGGAGTCCGGTTCTGCACGCGCGCGCGAGGATACGCCGGGGGCGGCCGGGGCGGGGCGCGAGCCGTGAGGGCGTACGTCCAGCTCGTGCGGGCGCCCGCGGCCCTGACCGTGCTCGGCGACACCGTCGCGGGCGCGGCGGCAGGCGGGCGGCCGCTGCGCGGCAGGCGGTTGCTGCTCCCGCTGTCCTCGGCGGCCTTCTACTGGTCCGGCATGGCGCTCAACGACTGGGCCGACCGCGAGCTCGACGCCGTGGAACGTCCCGAGCGGCCCATCCCGTCCGGGCGCGTCACGCCGGCCCGGGCGCTCGCGGTCGCCGGCGGGCTCACCGCCGCCGGGGTCGGCCTGGCCGCGGTCGCCGACCGGGGCGCGGTCAAGGTCGCGCTGCCCCTCGCCGCCGCGGTGTGGGCCTACGACACCGTCCTCAAGTCCACCGCGGCCGGGCCGGCCGGCATGGCCGCCTGCCGCGCGCTCGACGTACTCATGGGCGCGGGCGGCGCCCGCCAGGCGCTGCCCGCCGCGGCGGCCGTCGGCGGGCACACCCTCGGCGTCACCGTGCTGTCCCGCGGCGAGGTGCACGGCGCCTCCCCGGCCACCGCCGGCAAGGCCCTCGCCGGCACCGCCCTCACCGCGCTGACCGCGATCGGCGGCCGCGCCCGCTCGGCCGGGCACCGGCTCGGCGCGCTGACCGCCGCCGCGCTCTACACCGCCACCGTCGGACGCGCCCAGTACGCGGCGCGGCAGGACCCGTCGGCCGCGACCGTCCGGCGCGCCACGATGGCCGGCATCCTCGGCATGGTCCCGCTGCAGGCCGCGCTGACCGCTCGCCGGGGATCGCTCGCCGGCGCGCTCGCCGTGGCCGCGGCGCTGCCCGCCGCCCGGCTGCTGTCGAGGCGGGTGAGCCCCACATGACCGGCTTCCGCCTCGGCTATGGCACCAACGGCTTCGCCAACCACCGCCTCGACGACGCGCTGCGGGTGATCGCCGACCACGGCTACACCGCGGTCGCGCTGACCCTCGACCACCACCACCTCGACCCGTACGCCGACGACGCGGTCAGGCAGACCGAGCACGTCGCCGGGCTGCTCGACCGGCTCGGGCTGCGCTGCGTGGTCGAGACCGGTGCGCGCTACCTGCTCGACCCGTACCGCAAGCACCACCCCACGCTGGTCTGCGACGAGCCGCGGCGCCGCATCGACTTCCTGAACCGGGCGGTGCGCATCGCCGCCGACCTGGACGCCGACTGCGTGTCCTTCTGGTCCGGCATCCGGCCGTCCACAGTGGATCCCGACACGGCGTGGCGGCGGCTGCGCGCCGGGGTGGCCGAGGTGCTGGAGGAGGCCGGCGCGCGGAACGTGCGGCTGGGCCTCGAGCCCGAGCCGGGCATGTTCGTCGAGCAGCTGTCCGGGGCTCTGCGGCTGCGCGAGGAGCTGGGCGCGCCGGAGCCGCTCGGCATCACGCTGGACGTCGGCCACTGCGTCGCGGTCGAGCCGGACGACGCGGCGACCTGCCTGCGCCGCGCCGCCGGCCTGCTGGTGAACGTTCAGCTGGACGACATGCGCACCGGGGTGCACGAGCATCTCGAGTTCGGCGAGGGGGAGCTCGATCTGCCCGCCACCCTGGCCGCGCTGGTCGAGGTGGGCTACACGGGCGTCGCGGCGGTCGAGCTGCCGCGGCACAGCCACGCGGCGCCGGACGTGGCCGCCCGCGCGCTCGCCGCCTTGGGAGCGGCGATCCGAACTGAGAGCACTGCTCTTGATTCGGAGCGCCTCAACGAGAGCGGCGCTCTGGCAGTGCCGCTCCGGAACGAGAGCAGTGCTCTGGCAGTGCCGCTCCGGAACGAGAGCGGGTGATGGACGTGGACCATCCCTGGCTCGTCGAGGCGGAGCGCACGGTGCGCGCCGACCCGGCGGCGATACGTACGCTCTTCCCCGCGGTCGGGCGCAAGGTCGGCCGTACGCCGCTGCGCCCGCAGACCGACCCGCAGGGCCTGGTGCACGGCACCGTCGACGACCTGGCCCGCACCCGGCTGCTCGCCGTGCTCGCCGAGGTGCTCGACCCCGGCACGCTCGCCGCCGAGGTCGCCGAGCTGTACCGCTACGGCGACGACGCCGAGCGCCGCGGCGTGCTGCGCGGGCTGCCGGCGCTGCCGCCCGGCGCCGTCCCGGCCGGGCTGGACATCGTACGGGACGCGTTGCGCGCCAACGACATCCGGCTCGTCTCCGCCGCCATGGGCGGGTTCGCCGCCCGGCACCTGGACGACCACGCCTGGCGGCACGGCGTGCTCAAGTGCCTGTTCGTCGGCGTGCCGCTGGCCGCCGTCGCCGACCTCGAGCGGCGCACCGACGCCGAGCTGCTGCGCATGGTCGGCGACTACGCCGCCGAGCGCCGGGCCGCGGGCCGCGAGGTCCCGGCCGACGCCGTCACGCTCCTGGAGGCCACGCCATGACCCCCGAGCGTCAGGAGCCGAGTGTCTCTCGACCGCACCCGCGGGGAACGGGACGCGACCCGGCCACGAGCACGTGTCGAGACGCACCATACCGACCCAACGCGACCACGACTGTGAACTCCGGGGAGGCGGCACATCCATGCGGATCTTCGACCCGCACATCCACATGACCTCGCGGACCACCGACGACTACGAGGCGATGTTCGCCGCCGGGGTGCGCGCGCTCGTCGAGCCGTCGTTCTGGCTCGGCCAGCCGCGCACCAGCGTGGCATCGTTCACCGACTACTTCGACGGCCTCATCGGCTGGGAACGCTTCCGCGCGGCGCAGTTCGGCATTCGCCACCACTGCACGATCGCGCTCAACCCCAAGGAGGCCAACGACCCGCGCTGCGTCGAGGTGCTCGACGTGCTGCCGCGCTACCTGGCCAAGGACGGCGTGGTCGCGGTCGGCGAGGTCGGCTACGACTCGATGACCCCCGAGGAGGACACCGCGTTCGCCGCGCAGCTTCAGCTCGCGGTCGAGCACGAGCTGCCCGCGCTGGTGCACACCCCGCACCGGGACAAGCTCGCCGGCACCCGGCGCACCCTCGACGTGGTGCGCGAGTCCGGCATCGAGCCCGGGCGGGTGATCGTCGACCACCTCAACGAGCCGACGGTCGGCCTGGTCGCCGAGTCCGGCTGCTGGATGGGCTTCTCCATCTACCCGGACACCAAGATGGACGAGCAGCGGATGGTCGCGATCCTCTCCGAGTACGGCACCGACCGGATGGTGGTCAACTCCGCGGCCGACTGGGGCCGCTCCGACCCGCTGAAGACCTACCGTACGGGCATCGCGATGCTCGAGGCCGGCTTCTCCGAGTCCGATGTGGACAAGGTGCTGTGGCGCAACCCGGTCGAGTTCTACGGCCAGAGCGACCGGCTGGTGCTCGACGAGCTGCCCGGCTTCGCCGCGTCGTCCGACACGTTCGCCGGCAACTCCGTGCTCCGCGGCGGTGGCGCATGACCGGTCCGACTCCCCGGAACCTTCGCGCGTGGTCGCGTTGGGACGCGACGCTCCCGTTCCCCTCGGGTGCGGTCGGTGGGCACTCGGATCGGGCACGAGGCGGATCATGACGCCTCTTTCCTACTGCACCAACGTGCATCCCGGCCGAGGACTTCGCCGGGGTGCTGGCGCAGCTCGACCGCTACGCCGAGCCGGTGCGCAGGCTGGTCGGCGCCGACGTGCTCGGCCTCGGCCTGTGGCTGCCCGCCTCGCTCGCCGGCGAGCTCGCCGACGACGCCGGCCTGCGCCGCACGCTGCGCGCCGAGCTCGACGCCCGCGGGCTCGAGGTCCACACGCTCAACGCGTTCCCCTACGGCGGGTTCCACGACGAGGTGGTCAAGCACGCGGTCTACCGGCCACAGTGGACCGACCCGCGGCGGCTCGAGTACACCGTGGACTGCGCGATCGTGCTCGCCGACCTGCTGCCCGACTCCGCCCGCTACGGCAGCATCTCCACGCTGCCGCTGGCCTGGCGCACCCCGTGGGACGCGGCCGACGACGACACCGCGGCCGGTGCCCTGACCGAGCTCACCGGGGTGCTCGACGGCATGGCGAACGGCAGTGGGCGGCCCATCCGGCTCGCCGTCGAGCCCGAACCGGGCTGCGTGCTCGACTCGGCCGCCGACGCGGTGGCCTGGCTCGCGCACCGGGTGGATCCGCGCTACGTGGGGCTCTGCCTGGACACCTGCCACCTCGCGGTGTCCTTCGCCGACCCGGCGGACACCGTCGCGGGCATCCTCGACGCCGGCCTGTCGGTGGTGAAGGTGCAGGCGTCGGCCGCGTTGCAGGTCGACGAGCCCGGCGGCGAGCCGGCCCGGCTGGCGCTCGCCGACTTCACCGAGCCGCGCTACCTGCACCAGGTCCGGGAACGCACCGGCGGTGAGGAGGAGCCAGGCGAGGTCCTCGGCGCCGACGACATCCCGCAGGCGCTGACCGACCTGCCCGCGCGGCGCGCGTGGCGGGTGCACTTCCACGTGCCGCTGCACGCGCGGCCCGCGGCGCCGCTGTCGGCCACCACCGACGTGCTGCGTGGCGCGGTCGCTGCCCTGGAGTCCAGGATGGACGGCGAGCTGCCGCACGTCGAGGTGGAGACCTACACCTGGAGCGTGCTGCCGGAGACCGCGGGCGGCGGCGGGGACACCGCGCTGATCCGGGGGATCGCCGCCGAGCTGCGCTGGGCGGCGGCACATCTGTTCGGTACGGAAGGAGTCCGATGACCACCCAGCTCGTCGTCCTCGACGTGGTCGGCCTGACGCCGAAGCTGCTGGCGCACATGCCGAACCTGCGCGCCCTGGCCGACCGCGGCTGGCAGGCCGAGCTCGGCACCGTGCTGCCCGCGGTGACCTGCAGCGCCCAGTCGACGTTCCTCACCGGCACGATGCCCAACCGGCACGGGATCGTCGGCAACGGCTGGTACTTCCGCGAGCTCGGCGAGGTCTTCCTGTGGCGCCAGCACAACCGGCTCGTGGCGGGGGAGAAGCTGTGGGAGACCGCGCGCGCGGCGAACCCCGACTACACCGCGGCGAACGTCTGCTGGTGGTACGCGATGGGGGCGACGACCGACATCACGGTCACGCCGCGGCCGATCTACCACGCCGACGGGCGCAAGTCGCCCGACGCCTACGTCCGGCCGCCCAGCCTGCACGACGAGCTGACCGGCGCGCTCGGCGAGTTCCCGCTGTTCCAGTACTGGGGGCCGACCGCGTCGCTCGCGTCCAGCGAGTGGATCATCGGCGCGTCCCGCAAGGTACTCACCGAGCACCACCCGGACCTGCTGCTGGCCTACGTGCCGCACCTGGACTACGACCTGCAGCGGTTCGGCCCGGACGGTCCGGAGGCGGTGCGCGCCGCCCGCGCGGTCGACGAGGCGCTCGCACCGCTGCTCGCCGCCGCGCAGGCGGCGGGCGCGACCGTGGTGGCGCTGTCCGAGTACGGCATCACGCCGGTGCGCCGGCCGGTGGACGTCAACCGGCTGCTGCGCCGCGAGGGGCTGCTCGAGGTCTACACCCAGGCGGGCATGGAGTACCTGGACCCGTGGACGTCCCGGGCGTTCGCGGTGGCCGACCACCAGGTCGCGCACGTCTACGTCGCCGACCCGGCGGACCTCCCGCGGGTGCGCGAGATGCTGGCCACCCTGTCCGGTGTGGACGAGGTGCTCGACCGGGCGGCGCAGGAGCGCTACGGCATCGACCACCCGCGCGCGGGCGAGCTCGTCGTGGTGGCCGAGCCCGACGCGTGGTTCACCTACTACTACTGGCTCGACGACGCCCGCGCGCCGGACTTCGCGCGCGGCGTCGAGATCCACCGCAAGCCCGGCTACGACCCGGCCGAGCTGTTCTTCGACCCGGCGGACCGGCTGGCGAAGGTCAAGGCCGGGTTGAACCTGGTCCGCAAGAAGGCCGGGCTGCGCTACGCGATGAGCGTGGTGCCGCTCGACCCGTCCTGCGTGCGCGGCTCGCACGGTCGGCTGCCCTCGAGCGCCGACGACGGGCCGGTGCTGTTGTGTTCGGTGCCCGACGCGGAGCCCGGAGGCCCGCTCGCCGCCACCGACGTCCGAGCCCTGCTGTTGCAACTACAAGGAATCACTGACATCAGCGTCCCGGAAGGAGCTCGACGATGAGTCGACCAGTCACGTTGTTCACCGGCCAGTGGGCCGATCTCCCGTTCGAGGAGGTGTGCAAGCTCGCCGCGGGTTGGGGGTACGACGGGCTGGAGATCGCCTGCTGGGGTGACCACTTCGAGGTGGATCGGGCGGTCAACGAGGACGACTACGTGTCGAAGAAGCTGGAACAGCTCGCCTCGCACGGCCTGAAGGTGTGGACGATCTCCAACCACCTGCTGGGCCAGGCCGTCTGCGACGACCCGATCGACCAGCGGCACAAGGACATCCTGCCGGCCCGGATCTGGGGAGACGGCGACCCGGAGGGCGTGCGGCAGCGCGCGGCGGAGGAGATGAAGGACACCGCCCGAGCGGCCGCGAAGCTCGGCGTGTCCACGGTCGTCGGCTTCACCGGGTCGAAGATCTGGAAGTACGTGGCCATGTTCCCGCCGGTGGGCCAGGACGTCATCGACGACGGGTACGCCGACTTCGCCGCCCGGTGGAACCCGATCCTGGACGTGTTCGACGAGGTCGGCGTGCGGTTCGCGCACGAGGTGCACCCGTCGGAGATCGCCTACGACTACTGGACGACGAAGCGCACGCTGGAGGCGGTCGGCCACCGGGAGGCCTTCGGCCTCAACTGGGACCCGTCGCACTTCGTCTGGCAGGACCTCGACCCGGTCGGCTTCATCCTCGACTTCGCCGACCGGATCTACCACGTCGACTGCAAGGACGCGAAGACGCGGTTCGACGGCCGCAACGGCAGGCTGGGCAGCCACCTGGCGTGGGCCGACCCCCGCCGCGGCTGGGACTTCGTGTCCACCGGACACGGCGACGTGCCGTGGGAGGCGGCGTTCCGCGCGCTCAACGCGATCGGCTACGACGGGCCGATCTCGGTGGAGTGGGAGGACGCCGGGATGGACCGGCTGCGCGGCGCCGAGGAGGCGCTGACGTTCATCCGCAGCAACCTGTTCGACAAGCCGACGGCGGCCTTCGACGCCGCCTTCTCCTCGAAGGACTGATCGCCCTGCCCGTTCGACGAAGGGATCTGTCGTGGCTGTATCCAGAAGGGCTCTGCTCCGTGGCACGGCCGGCGCGGCACTCGCCGCCGGCGCGATGACCGCGCTGCCCGGCACGGCGAGTGCCGGTGGCGGACACCACCATCACCGGCACCTGCGCGTGCCGAAGGACAAGATCAGCATCCAGCTCTACACGCTCCGGTCCATCCTGGAGAACGACCTGGAGGGCACGATGTCGGCGCTGGCCGACATCGGGTACCGCAAGGTGGAGATGGCGGGCACCTACGGCCGCAGCGCCGCGGAGTTCCGCCGGATCCTCGACGCCAACCACATCAGGGCGACCTCGACACACGTCGGCATCGACGGCGCGGACCTCGACCAGGTCATCGCGGACGCCCGGACACTCGGCAACCTCCGGGTGGTCCACCCGTACTCGAACTTCTCCACGATCGCCGAGTGGCAGGCGTTCACCGAGCGGCTGGAGGCGGCCGGCAGGGCGTTCCGGCGGGCCGGCATCCCGCTCGGCTACCACAACCACAACCAGGAGTTCCGGCCCGTCGACGGGGTCCGGCCCTACGACGTGATCACCCACGGCACGTCGCGGCGGGACGTGTACCTGGAGATGGACCTGTACTGGGTCGTCGCCGGGGATGCCGACCCGGTGCGGGAGTTCTACCGCGTCGCCGGGCGGGTCAAGCAGTTCCACGTGAAGGACCGGGCACCCGACGGTGGCTTCGCCGACCTCGGCGAGGGCACCATCGACTTCCCGCGGATCTTCCGGGCGACCCGGCCGCTGGAGGTCGAGGAGTACATCGTGGAGAACGACCAGCCGGTGGACGCGCTGAAGTGTGCGCAGACCGGATACGACTACCTGCGCGACGTGCGGTTCTAGACTCGACGGTCGGAGGTGTTGGCCATGCCGCTGGTAGCCGGGATCGACTCGTCGACGCAGTCCTGCAAGGTCGTGGTGCGTGACGCGGAGAGCGGGGCGCTGGTGCGCAGCGGCTCGGCGACGCATCCCGACGGGACCGAGGTCGACCCGGCGGCGTGGTGGGCCGCGCTGCGGACGGCGATCGAGCAGGCGGGCGGCATCGAGGATGTCGCCGCCGTCTCGGTCGCCGGCCAGCAGCACGGCATGGTGTGCCTGTCGCCGTCCGGCGAGGTGGTGCGGCCGGCGTTGCTGTGGAACGACACCCGGTCGGCCGGTGCTGCGCAGGACCTGATCGCCGACCTGGGCGGCCAGGCGGCGTGGGCGGACGCGGTCGGCGTGGTCCCGGTGGCGTCGGTGACCGTGACCAAGCTGCGCTGGCTCGCCGGGCACGAGCCGGAGTCGGTGGCGCGGACCGAGGCGGTGTGCCTGCCGCACGACTATCTGACCTGGCGGCTGCGCGGCGCCGGTGACCTGTCGACGCTGACCACCGACCGCGGCGACGCGTCGGGCACCGGGTACTTCGCGCCGGCGACCGGGACCTACCGCGAGGACCTGCTGACCCTCGGGCTCGGCCGGTCGGTCCGGCTGCCGACGGTCCTCGGCCCGTCCGACACGGCGGGCCGCGTGACCGGCGACCTCGCGCCGGCCGACCGCCCCGGCGCGGTGATCGGCGCGGGCACCGGGGACAACATGGCGGCGGCCCTGGGCGTCGGCGCCGAGCCGGGCGACGTCGTGGTGTCGGTCGGGACGTCCGGGACGGCGTTCGCGGTGGCGGACAAGCCGAGCGCGGACCCGCTGGGCCTGGTGGCCGGCTTCGCGGACGCGACCGGCCGGTTCCTGCCGCTGGTGTGCACGCTGAACGCGGCCCGGGTGCTGGACGCGGCGGCACGGATGCTCGGCGTGGACCACGACCGGTTCGCCGAGCTGGCGCTGTCCGCGCCGCCGGGCGCCGACGGCCTGGTGCTGGTGCCGTACCTGGAGGGCGAGCGCACCCCGAACCTCCCGACAGCCACCGGCGCCCTGCACGGCCTGCGGCTGGCGAACGCGACCCCGGCCCACCAGGCACGGGCGGCGGTCGAGGGCATGCTGTGCGGCCTGGCGGACGCGGTCGACGCCCTGGTGGCGCAGGGCGTCCGGGTCGACCGGATCCTGCTGATCGGCGGCGGCGCCCGGTCGGCCGCGGTGCGCCGCATCGCTCCCGCGGTGCTCGGCCGCCCGGTCCTGGTCCCCGAGCCCGGCGAGTACGTCGCCGACGGCGCGGCCCGCCAGGCGGCGTGGGCGCTGACGGGTACCGACAGCCCGCCGCGCTGGCGGCTCGGTTCGGTGGAGCGCGTGGAGGCGGACCCGACGCCGGGTCTGCGGGAGCGATACGCACAGGCTCGGGACAAGTTCCTGTCGCGCCCGGCCTGACTCAGGCCAGGACGAAGTAGCGCAGCCACAGGTACGGCGCGGCGAGCAGGATCGAGGCGCCGGCCACGACGGAGCCGTAGCGGGTGAAGCCCCAGAACGTGATCGGGGTGCCCGCGCGGGCCGCGAGGCCGAGCACCACGACGTTCGCGCTCGCGCCGATCGCGGTCGCGTTGCCGCCGAGGTCGGCGCCCAGGGCCAGGGCCCACCACAGGGAGTTCGCCGCCTCGCCGCCGGTGTTGGCGACCAGGTCGGCGACGACCGGGGCCATGGTGGCCACGTAGGGGATGTTGTCGACGAACGCCGACAGCACGCCGGAGGCCACCAGCAGCGTCAGGACCGCGAGCAGTTGGTTGCCGCCGGTGGCGTCGGCCAGCGCGTGGGAGATCAGGCCGATCACGCCGGTCGTGGTCAGCGTGCCGACCATGACGAACAGGCCCATGAAGAAGACCAGCGTCTCCCACTCGACGTCGGCGAGCGCGTTCTCGGTCGTGACGCGGGAGATCAGCACGAGCAGGCCGGCGCCGAGCAGGGCGATCACCGACGGCTCCATGTGCAGCGTGCTGTGCAGCACGAAGCCCGCCAGGACGAGGCTCAGCACGATCAGGCACTTGCGCACCAGCGTCGCGTCGCGGATGGCCTCCCGCTGCGAGAGCGTCATGACCTCGGCGACCCGTTCGGGGTCCACGTGGAACTCGCGGCGGAACATCCACCTGCACAGGCCGATGAACACCAGGATGAGCACGAGGATGAACGGGCCGAAGTTGATCAGGAAGTCGTTGAACGTCAACCCGCCGCGGCTGGCGATGATGATGTTCGGCGGATCGCCGATGAGCGTCGCCGTGCCGCCGATGTTCGACGCGAGCACCTCGGCGATCAGGTAGGGGACCGGGTTGAGCGCGAGCCGCTCGCAGACCAGCAGCGTCACGGGGACGATCAGCAGCACGGTGGTCACGTTGTCCAGCAGCGCCGAGGCGCCGGCCGTGATCAGCACGAACAGCGACAGCACCGCGAACGGCCTGCCCCGGGCCCGCTTCACCGCGGCGATCGCCAGGTACTCGAACAGACCCGTGTGCCGGACGACCCCGACGATGATCATCATGCCGAGCAGCAGGAAGATCACGTTCCAGTCGATTCCGGCGTCGACGTCGTGGAACGCGGTCTGCCCGTCGGTGAGCCGCAGGGCCAGCATCACCGCCGCGCCGCCGAGCGCCGCGGCCACCCGGTGCACGCGCTCGGTGGCGATGAGGACGTAGGCGACGACGAAGACGGCGGTCGACAGGATCTGGGGAACGGTCATCGGTCGGCTCCCATGTCGCGTTCCCCGAACCGCCGGCGGCGGCGCCGAGGCCGATCGGACTCCCAGGCTCTCCCCGAAGCACCCTGCCGCATCGCGACAAGATCGCGCAATCGAGCGAGCCGGGGTGGGTGGCGAGGATCACCGCGACGCACCTGCTAGAACTGCTCGTACCCACGGGCTGCCCCGGCCTGGCCGACCCAAGGAGATCGTTTCGTGGAGTTCGTTCGGCTCCTGCTGGTGTTCCTCCACCTGCTCGGCATGGCGATCCTGGTCGGCATGTTCCTGCTGAGCCGGCGCGCCCCGGCCGGCGCCCCGCTGAACGTCGGCTGGGTGCACGGCGCCGCGCTCCAGCTGATCACCGGGCTCGCGCTGCAGCTGCTGGCCCCGCTCACCGACGCCGACTACAACCACGTCAAGCTGGGCATCAAGCTGCTCGTGCTGCTGGTCATCGGCGGGCTGGCGCTCGTCTACGTGTTCCGCCGGGTGGCGGCGCCGCGCTGGCTCAATCCCACGCTCGCCGGCCTCGTCGTGCTCAACGTCGGGCTCGCGGTCTTCTGGACCTGACCGGGCCCGGCTCCGGCCCGGGTCAGCCGGTGCCGGGCTCCGGGCGGTCGCGACGCAGAATGGTGAGCACCTCGACCAGCTGGATGCCGATGCCCTCCACTCGATTGTCGATGTGCTCCATGCGCGTCTCGAGGTTGTCGATGCGGGTGGTGAGGCCGTCCATGCTGGTGGTGAGGCCGTCGACGCGGGTGGTGAGGCCGTCCATGCTGGTGGTGAGGCCGTCGACGCGGGTGGTGAGGCCGTCCATGCTGGTGGTGAGGCCGTCGACGCGGGTGGTGAGGCCGCCGACGTGGGTCGTCAGGCCGTCGACGCGGGTGGTGAGGCCCTCGACGTGGGTCGTCAGGCCGTCCATGCTGGTGGTGAGGCCCTCGACGTGGGTCGTCAGGCCGTCCATCCGGATGGTCAGGCCGTCCATGCGGCGCCCGAGACCGTCGAGCTTCTCGGTGTGGTCGCGCTGGGTTCGTTCGACGCGCGCGAGGCGGCTGTCGACGACGGCGACCCGGTGGTCGACCTCGACGACCTTCTCGTTGGTGTCCTTGAGCAGGTCGTAGATGGCGACGATGTCGTTCTTGTTCTGGCTGACTTGGCGGTCGAGCTCGGACGGAGCCATGGGACGGATCCTAACTTCGGTCGGGCGGGCTCGCGCCCGCGTGCCGGGGGGTCGGTATGGTCGGGCTACCCGTGGGTAGGCAAGCCCGCGAGGAGGGAGTTCGCGCATGTCGGTCGGCCGCGAGTTCGATGTCGTGCTGTTCGGCGCGACCGGGTTCACCGGCGGGCTGACCGCCGAGTACCTGGCGGCCAACGCGCCGAACGGATGCCGCTGGGCGGTGGCCGGCCGCAACGAGGCCAAGCTCGAGGCGCTGCGGTCGCGCCTCGCCGGGATCAACCCGGCGTGCGAGACCCTCGAGCTGCTGGAGGCCGACGTCACCGACCCGGTGTCGCTGCGTGCGCTCGCGGCGCGCGGCCGCACCGTGGTCACCACCGTGGGCCCCTACATCCGCTACGGCGAGCCGCTCGTCGCCGCGTGCGCCGACGAGGGCACCGACTACCTCGACCTCACCGGTGAGCCCGAGTTCGTCGACCGGATGTACCTCGCTCACCACGAGCGGGCCGTCGCCACCGGGGCGCGGATCGTGCACTGCTGCGGGTTCGACTCCATTCCCGCCGACCTCGGTGCCTACTACACCGTGCAGCAGCTGCCGCGGGACGTGCCGATCAGGGTTCAGTGCTACATGTCCGCCTCCGCGATGTGGTCGGGCGGCACCTACCACTCGGCGATCACGGCGGTCTCCCGCATGCGCGAGACCGCCGCGGTGGCCGCCCGGCGCCGCCGGGTCGAGGGCCGGCCCGGCGACCGCCGGGTGCGCGGCATCAAGGGCCTGCCCCGCCACGAGTCGATCGTCGGCTCGTGGGTGCTGCCCGCGCCGGTCATCGACCCGCAGGTGGTGCTGCGGTCGGCGCGGGCACTGGACCGGTACGGACCCGACTTCGCCTACGGCCATAACGTCGCGGTCCGGCGGCTGCCCACCGCCGCGGCGATCCTCGGCGGGGTCGGTGCGGCCGCGCTGCTGGCGCAGGTGCCGCCCGCGCGCAACTGGCTGCTCGGCCGGATGCGGCCCGGTGACGGGCCGGACGAGCAGCAGCGCGCGAAGGCGTGGTTCCGCGCCCGGTTCGTCGCCGAGGGCGGCGGGCGGCGGGTGCTCACCGAGGTCGGCGGTGGCGACCCGGGCTACGGCGAGACCGCGAAGATGCTCGCCGAGTCGGCGCTGTGCCTCGCGTTCGACGACGTGCCGGCCACGGCCGGGCAGGTGACCACCGCGGTCGCCATGGGCGACGCGCTGATCGGCCGGCTGACACGGGCCGGAATCACCTTCCGCGTGGTCGACGAGCGCGCGTCCGGATAGCCTCCCGAGCCTGCGCACGGTTCGCGAATTCTCGGCGCGGGAAACTCGTCTCCCGGATCGCGGGCCCGGCGGGACGTGCGTCGTGGCGATCTCGGCGGGCGCGGGGTGGGGACGTGTGGTGCCCCGTCGGGGGCGGATGTGGTCATGACTCGATGGTGCCGGTCGGTGGTGGCGGGTGTGCTGGGCCGGGCCGGGATTGTGGACAAGTGACGGGATTGTGGATGAATCCGGGTATGCGCGGGGTGCGACCGGGGTGTCTGTCGGTGGCGTGTGGTAGTAGGCGGCGCCGGTCGGATGCGCGGCCTGGCCTGGGCGGATTTGTGGTGCTGCGGGCGCGGGCCGCTACTTCCGGAGTAGGACGAATGGCCCTAGCGGTGTCCCGATCGCACGTGGACGATCACCGTGCGTGCGTCTCGGGCGCGACGCGAAAACGATTGGGTTACGCGCACCGATGTGGCGGTCGCGCCGGATGACCCGCAGAGTACGGTCTCGCGAATAAGTTTGCGTTCGGTGTGTGCCGAGCGCGGAAGCCGGGAGGAGAAAGCCTTGCGCTTCAAGCGGGGAGTCGCGGTCGCCGCGATCGCTTTGACCAGCGTGCTGTCCGTGGTCGGCTGTGCGAAGGATTCGGGAACTTCGAACGACGCATCGGGCGGCACTGGCGGTACCGAGGGTTGCAAGACGGTGGACAAGCCGCCGGCGGCAGAGGGGGGTGCGAGCTCGACCGACGCCGGTGCGACCGTCGACGGCAGCAAGCTCAAGATCGGCCTCGCCTTCGACATCGGTGGCCGCGGTGACGCATCGTTCAACGACTCGGCGGCCGCGGGTCTCGACGAGGCCATCGACAAGATGGGCGTCAAGAAGGAGAACACCAAGGAGCTCACCGCCACCGACCAGGAGAGCGAGGACGCCAAGCAGTCCCGGCTCCGCCAGCTGGCCCAGGAGGGCCGCAACCCGATCGTCGCCGTGGGCTTCGCGTACTCGAACGCGGCCGCGGCGATCGCCAAGCAGTTCCCCAAGATCCAGTTCGCGGTGGTCGACGGCTTCGTCGAAGGCGCGCCCAAGAACGTCACCTTCCTCGGCTTCGCCGAGCACGAGGGGTCCTTCCTGGTCGGCGTGATCGCCGCGCTGAAGAGCAAGAAGTGCACGATCGGCTTCGTCGGCGGCGTGAACATCCCGCTGATCCAGAAGTTCCAGGCCGGCTTCGAGCAGGGCGTCAAGACCGTCGCGCCGGACGCGAAGATCGTCTCGACGTACATCACCCAGGCCGGTGACCTGACCGGCTTCACCGACCCGGCGAAGGGTCAGGTGGCCGCCAAGGGCCTGATCGACCAGGGCGCCGACGTGGTCTACCACGCCGCCGGTGCATCCGGTAAGGGCGTGTTCGCCGCGGCCAAGGAAGCCGACGTGATGGCCATCGGCGTCGACTCCGACCAGTACAACCAGAAGACGGTCGCCGAGTACAAGGACGTGATCATCTCGTCCATGCTCAAGCGGGTGGACGTCGCGGTGTACGACTTCATCGCCGCGGTCGCGAGCAACGACCTCGCCAGCCTGCCGCCGGTGTTCGACCTCAAGGTCGACGGCGTCGGCTACTCCACGTCCGGCGGCAAGATCGACGCCGAGACCCAGGAGTGGGTGGAGTCGTACAAGCAGCAGATCATCGACGGCAAGATCACGGTCGCGGACACCCCGTCCGGTAGCTGACCGTCTGCGTGACACCCGCGGGTGTGCGGCGCGGCCGCACACCCGCGGGTATTTACCGTGAGAAGGGCCCCCTTCGATGACCGACAGTGATCTCAGCGTGGATCAGGCCGCGCGACCCGCGGTCGAGCTGGCCGGCATCACCAAGCGGTTCCCGGGTGTGGTCGCCAACAGCGACGTGCACCTGACCGTGCGGTCCGGCGAGGTGCACGCTCTCTGCGGCGAGAACGGCGCCGGCAAGTCCACGCTGATGAAGATCCTCTACGGGATGCAGAGCCCTGACGAGGGCACCATCACCGTCAACGGCGAGCACATGCGGTTCCGCTCGCCCTCGGACGCGATCAGGGCCGGCATCGGCATGGTGCACCAGCACTTCATGCTGGCCGACAACCTGACCGTGCTGGAGAACGTGGTGCTCGGCGCCGAGCAGATGTACGGCATCGGCCGCCGCGCCCGAGCCCGGGTCGCGGACCTCGCCGGCACCACCGGCCTCGATGTCGACCCGGACACGCTGGTCGAGCGGCTCGGCGTCGCCGACCGGCAGCGGGTGGAGATCCTCAAGGTGCTCTACCGGGGCGCGCGCATCGTCATCCTCGACGAGCCGACCTCGGTGCTCGTGCCGCAGGAGGTCGACGAGCTGTTCGACACGCTGCGCACCATGCGCGACGACGGCTACACCTTCCTGTTCATCTCCCACAAGCTCGACGAGGTGCTGGCGATCGCGGACACCGTCACGGTGATCCGCCGCGGCACCACCGTCGGCACCGTCGGCCCGGCCACGGTCACCTCGCGCCAGCTGGCCGAGATGATGGTCGGCAGCGAGCTGCCCAGCCCGGAGACCCGCACCTCGACGGTCACCGACAAGGAGATCCTGCGGGTCGAGAACCTCAGCCTGCGCACCCCGGACGGCCGCGCCCTGCTCGACTCGATCGACATCGTGGTCCGCTCCGGCGAGGTGCTGGGCATCGCGGGCGTGGAGGGCAACGGCCAGACCGAGCTGGTCGAGACGATCATGGGCATGCGCCGCGCCGCCGGCGGCCGGGTGCTGCTCGACGGGCGCGACCTGACCAGGGCCGGCACGCTGTCCCGGCGGGAGGCGGGCATCGGCTACATCCCCGAGGACCGCACCCGCTACGGCCTGCTGCTCGCCCAGCCGCTGTGGGCCAACCGCATCCTCGGTCACCAGACGCGCAGCCCCGCCTCGCACGGCTTCCTGCTGAACATCGCCGGCGCGCGGGCGGACACCAAGCGCATCGTCGAGGAGTTCGACGTGCGCACCCCCGGCATCGAGGTGACCGCGGCGTCGCTGTCCGGCGGCAACCAGCAGAAGCTGGTGGTCGGCCGGGAGCTGTCCGACGACCCGGTGCTGCTGATCGCCTCGCACCCGACCCGAGGCGTGGACGTCGGCGCGCAGGCGGCCATCTGGGACCACATCCGCGCGGCCCGCGCCCGCGGCCTGGCCGTGCTGCTGGTGTCGGCCGACCTCGACGAGCTGATCGGCCTGTCGGACTCGATCAAGGTCATGCTGCGCGGCCGGTTCGTCGCCGACGCCGACCCGGCCAGCGTGACGCCCGAGGACCTGGGCTCCGCGATGACCGGAGCCGCCGGTGTGGACGCCGAGGGCCACCTCCTGGTCGACGCGGCCACCGGGGAGGCCAACCACACGACGGGTGACGTCGTGCCGGCGGCGGAAGGAGACAAGCAGTGATCACCAAGCTGCGTTCGTCGCTGCTGGCACCAGCCCTCGCGATCGTGGCCTCGGCCCTGCTGTGCGCGATCATCCTGCTGCTGTCCGGGGCGAACCCGTTCGACGCGCTCGGCGCGATGATCAGCCAGGTCGGCAAGGGCCAGGTCGCGGTCGACATCGTCAACAGCACCGCGATCTACATGCTGGCCTCGGTGGCCGCCGCCATCGGCTTCCAGATGAACCTGCTGAACATCGGCATCGAGGGCCAGTACCGGATCGGTGCGCTGGTGGCGGCGATCGTGGGCGGTTCGGTCGTGCTGCCCGCGCCGCTGCACTGGATCGTGATCCTGATCGTCGCCATGATCGCCGGCGCGCTGTGGGCGCTGCTGCCGGCGATCCTCAAGGTGACCCGCGGGGTGCACGAGGTGCTCTCCACGATCATGATGAACGCGATCGCGTTCGGTCTGGCCGCCTTCCTCATCCGCCGCGACCAGTTCGGCATCCTCATCGGCAACAACGTCTCCACCGAGCCGATCCCGGAGTCCGGCCAGGTGCCCGGCATCTCCCTCGGCGACCGCGGCACGATCTTCGGGCTGGTCTTCCTGGCCGTGCTGGTCACCGCGCTCTACGGGCTGACGATGACCCGGACCCGGTTCGGCTTCGAGCTCAAGGCCTCCGGCCTGTCGCCGACCGCGGCGTCCGCGGGCGGGGTGAACGCGAAGCGGATGATCGTGATCTCGCTGCTCGCCTCCGGGGCGATCGCGGGCCTGGTCGGCATGCCGGAGATCCTCGGCCGCGACCACGCGTACACGCTCAACTTCGCCTCCGGGTACGGGTTCGCGGCGCTGGGCATCGCGCTGCTCGGCCGCAACCATCCGGTGGGCATCGCGTTCGGCTCGCTGCTGTGGGCGTTCCTGGAGAAGGCCAAGGGCGCGCTGGACAACGTGGGCGTGCCCAGGGAGATCGCGACGATCATGCAGGGGTCCATCGTGCTGTCCGTGGTGATCGCCTACGAGGTGGTCAAACGCGTCGACCAGGCGGCCGAGCAACGCAGGGTCGGGCGTGCCCTGGGCACCACCGAACCCGTCGCCGACGCCGAGCCGGAGGCCGCCAAATGAGCATGGTCGACGTCCAGCCCGGAGCGGCCGGGATGACGATGCCGGCGGCGCCGCGCCGCAAGATCCTGCCCGGCTGGGCGGTGTTCGCCATCGGCGTGGTGGCGGTCGTCGGGGTGCTGTCGGTCACCTCCTACCTGACCGACCAGCCGGCGCTCACCTCGTCCTCGACGATGCAGAACACCGTGACGCTCGGCCTGCCGATCCTGCTCTGCGGTCTCGGCGGCATCTGGTCCGAGCGCTCCGGCATGATCAACATCGGCCTCGAGGGCATGATGATCCTCGGCACCTGGGGAGCGGCGTGGGGCGGCCTGCACGGCGGGCCGTGGATGGCGGTGCTGGTCGGCGGGGTCCTCGGCGGTCTCGGCGGCCTGCTGCACGCGCTCGCGACGGTCACCTTCGGCGTCAACCACATCGTCTCGGGTGTCGCGATCAACCTGCTCGGCGCCGGGGTCACCAAGTACCTGTCGACGCTGCTCTTCGAGCCGCTGTCGCGCAACCCGCGCGACTCGCCGCCGATCGAGCAGTTCGACACGTTCTCCGCGCCGGGGCTGTCCGACTGGCTCGGTGACCTGGAGGCCCAGCAGCGGGTGGTCATCTCGGACGTGGCCGGGCTGCTGCGTGGCCTGGTGACCCGGGTGTCGCCGGTGCTGCTGCTGTCGATCCTGCTGGTGATCGCGACCTACGTGGTGCTCTGGCACACCCGGTTCGGCCTGCGGCTGCGCTCGTGCGGGGAGAACCCGGTGGCGGCCGAGTCGCTCGGCGTGAACGTCTACCTGCACAAGTACATCGCGGTGGTGGCGTCCGGCGTGCTGGCCGGCATCGGTGGCGCGGCGCTCGTGCTCGGCTCCAGCCCCTCGATCTACTCGGAGGGCCAGACCGCGAACCGCGGGTTCATCGGCCTGGCCGCGATGATCTTCGGCAACTGGCGGCCGGGCGGCACGCTCGCCGGCGCGACGCTGTTCGGCTACTCGGACGGCCTGCGGCTGTCCTCGGGCCCGGAGACCGTGCACGCGCTGCTGTACTCGGCGGTGATCGCGGCCGGGATGCTGGTGATCTGGCAGCTGTTCCGGCGGCGGTTCAAGCTCGCCGGGTTCGCCGCGGTCGGTGCGATCGCGGTGTACGTGCTGTACTACGCGACCGACGAGCTGCCGATCGAGTTCCTGCCGTACACGCCGCACATCATCACGCTGGTGGTGCTGGCTCTCGCCGCGCAGCGGTTGCGACCGCCGGCCTCCGACGGGATGCCCTACCGGCGAGGTGAGGGTGACTAGCCCGGCCACCGTGGACTGGGAGGAGCTGCGCGCGGCCGCGGTCGAGGCGGCCGCGCGCGCCTACTGCCCGTACTCCGGGCTCCGGGTGGGTGCGGCCGCGCTGGTCGACGGCGGCGACGGCGCCACCCGCACGGTGGTCGGCTGCAACGTCGAGAACGCCTCCTACGGGGTCGGGCTGTGCGCCGAGTGCGCGATGGCCGGCCAGCTGCGGCTGACCGGCGGCGGCCGGTTCGTCGCGGTCGCCTGCCGCGGCGGATCGGGCGAGCTGCTGATGCCGTGCGGGCGCTGCCGGCAGATCCTCTACGAGCTCGGCGGCCCGGACTGCCTGCTGGAGACCCCGTCCGGGCCGATGGCCATGCGCGACGTGCTGCCGCACGCCTTCGGGCCGGAGAACCTGCCGTGAGTGTCTTCTCGGCGGTCGACGTGATCCGCACGAAGCGCGACGGCGGGGTGCTCTCCGACGAGCAGATCGACTGGGTGGTCGACGCGTACACCCGCGGCACGGTCGCGGACGAGCAGATGTCGGCGCTGGCGATGGCGATCTTCCTGCGCGGGATGACCGGCGCGGAGACGGCCCGCTGGACCCGGGCGATGATCGACTCCGGGGAGCGGCTGTCCTGGCCGGCGGGCCGGCCGACGGTCGACAAGCACTCCACCGGCGGGGTCGGCGACAAGATCACCCTGCCGCTGGCGCCCCTGGTGGCGGCGTGCGGGGCGGCGGTGCCGCAGCTGTCCGGGCGCGGGCTCGGGCACACCGGCGGGACGCTGGACAAGCTCGAGTCGATCCCCGGATGGCGCGCGTCGCTGTCGACCGCGGAGATCCGCGCGCAGCTGGCGTCGGTCGGGGCGGTCGTCTGCGCGCCGACGGAGGGGCTGGCGCCGGCCGACCGGAAGCTGTACGCACTGCGGGACGTCACCGGGACCGTCGAGTGCGTGCCGCTGATCGCGTCGTCGATCATGTCGAAGAAGATCGCCGAGGGCGCCGGCGCGCTCGTGCTGGACGTGAAGGCGGGCTCGGGGGCGTTCATGCGCTCGCTGGCCGACGCCCGGGCGCTGGCCGCCGCGCTGGTGTCGATCGGCGTCGACCACGGGCTGCGGGTGACGGCCATGATCACCGACATGTCGGCGCCGCTCGGCCGGGCGGTCGGCAACGCCGTCGAGGTGGCCGAGGCGGTCGAGGTGCTGCGCGGCGGCGGGCCCGCGGACGTGGTCGAGCTGACCGTCGCGCTGGCGGCGGAGATGCTGTCACTGGCGGGGGTCGAGGCGGACCCGGCGGCGGTGCTGGCGTCCGGGCGGGCCTACGAGACGTGGGCGGCGATGATCTCGGCGCAGGGCGGGGACCCGGGGGCGGAGCTGCCCTCGCCCGCGCACGTGCACACGGTGCCCGCGCCACGGCCGGGCGTGGTGGCCCGGCTGGACGCGCTGGCGGTCGGGGTCGCCGCCTGGCGGCTGGGGGCCGGGCGGGCGCGCAAGGAGGACCCGGTACAGGCCGCGGCGGGCGTGCTGTGCCTCGCCAAGCCCGGGGAGCGGGTCGCCGCCGGGGACCCGCTGTTCGAGCTGCGCACGGACACCCCGGACGCCGTCGCGGGGGCGCTGGCGGCCCTCGCCGACGCCGTCGACATCGCCGACGCCGCCCCCGAGCGCACCCCCCTGGTCATCGAGACCATCCACGGCTCCGCCTGACCTCGCGAGTCCCCCGTTCCGGTAGCGCGAGTCCCCCGTTCGCGACGGGCGCGAACGGGGGACTCGGCGGCTCGGAGTGGGGGACTCGCGGGTCCGGAGTGGGGGACTCGCGGGGTCAGCTCGAGGTGTCGGCGTCCTCGGTGTCCTCGGTGCGGGTGGCCTTCTGGGACTTGCCGTTGCGGCGGCGGGCGGTCTGGCGGGGCAGGGTGGCCGGTGGCCGCGGCTGCGGGGCGCCGCCGCCCATCATCAGCTCGGCGAAGGTGGCCATCGCCTCGTCGAGGTGGCCGCCGATGCGCCGCTCGGACTCCTCGTTGCTCTTGCGCACCATCGACGCCAGCTGGTCGTTGTCCGGCTGCTTGCCGAGGGTGCCCTCGACCTTCCTGAGGTTGTCCGTGATCGTGGTGCCCAGCTGGCCGATCTTGTCGGTGAACCCGTCCTCGACCGTGTCGAGGCGGCTCGTCAGGTCGTTCAGGCGGCCCGTCACCTGCTCCAGGCGCGCCGCCAGGGACTCCAGCCGCTCGGTACCGTCCACCGTCGACTTCGTGTCCTCGAGGGCGTCCTGGACCGACTTGCGGGCCTCGTCGACCGCGGCGCGCACGCCGGTCGCCTTCTCGTCGATGTTGTTGTGCAGCGCGTTGGCCGTGTCGGTGAGCTTCGACTGCATGGCCGTGGAGGCGTCGGTCATGGATTGGCGAAGAGACTCCTTGGCGGAGTCGAACTGCCCGCGCAGCCCGCTGTCGACCTCGTCGATGCGGCCGCGCAGGGTGTTCTCGGCCATCTCGATGCGCTCGCGGACCGGGCCGTGCACGGCGGCCGGCAGCGCGTCCGCCCTGATGTCCTGCTTGTCGAGGTGCCCGTCGAGCTCGTCGATGCGGCGGTGGATGTTGGCGAGCTTGTCCTCCAGCCCGTCCATCCGGCCGGCGACCCCCTCGAACCGGCCGGCCATCCCGTCCAGCCGGCCGTCGAGCTGGGCGAAGGGCGTGGCGAGCTTGTCCACGATGCCCTCGACCGCCCTGGCGAGCGACGCGATGGCGCCGTCCTGGGCCTCCAGCCTGGCCAGCGCGTCCTCGACGCGCGCGGACAGCGCACCCAGCTCGGTGCGGTCGGGCATCTCGGAGAGGCGCTTGCGCACCGATCCGATGGACTCCAGCGGGGACAGCCTGGCGTGTATCTCGTCGAGTGTGTCGAAGATCTGCTGCTGTTCGCTCTCACGGATCTCGGCCGCGCGCACGAGCATGTTGCGCATCCGGTCGAACGACACCGTCGAGTTGTTGTTCTCGTTCACGGAGGTGACCTTCGTCGTGGGGAGGGGCAGGGCCGACGCAGGGGAGCCTAGCCACTCCCAGAACGCGTCCATACACCACCCGTTAGTTCGCCGCAGGCCCTAACGCGATCGATTGGACCGTTCGGAGGATCGCCGTCACGCAAATGCCACAGCGTGGTCTGACCTTACGTGCTCCGATGCTTACCCGATCGGGTGACACCCCTCGTTGAGTACCGTTGCACCATGTCGACCACCAAGCCCGTTCCGGTGACCCCGGAGGCCGTCCGCGCAGCTCCCAAGGTACTTCTCCATGATCACCTGGACGGTGGTCTCCGGCCCGCGACGGTCATCGAGCTGGCCGACGCCGCCGGCTACCGCGACCTCCCGACCGGCGACGCCGTCGAGCTGGAGACGTGGTTCCGCAACGCCGCCGACTCCGGCTCGCTGGTCCGCTACCTCGAGACGTTCGCGCACACCTGCGGTGTCATGCAGAACACCGACGCGCTCATCCGGGTGGCCGCCGAGTGCGCGGAGGACCTCGCCGCGGACGGCGTCGTCTATGCCGAGGTGCGCTACGCCCCGGAGCTGTTCTCCGAGCGCGGGCTGAACCTCGACACCATCGTCGAGGCCGTGCAGGAGGGCTTCCGGCTCGGCGAGAAGCGCGCGCTCGAGCACGGCCGGCGGATCCGGATCGGCACGCTGCTGTGCGCGATGCGGCAGAACGCGCGCTCGCTGGAGATCGCCGAGCTCGCCGTGCGGCACCGGGACACCGGCGTGGTCGGGTTCGACATCGCCGGGCCGGAGGCGGGCTTCCCGCCCACCCGCAACCTCGACGCGTTCGAGTACCTGCGCCAGCAGAACGCGCACTTCACCATCCACGCGGGCGAGGCGTTCGGCCTTCCCTCGATCTGGGAGGCCATCCAGCACTGCGGCGCCGAGCGGCTCGGCCACGGCGTGCGGATCGTCGACGACATCAAGGTCGACGGCGACGGGACCATCCACTTGGGACGGCTGGCGAGCTACGTGCGGGACCGGCGGATCCCGCTGGAGATGTGCCCGTCCTCCAACATCCAGACCGGCGCGGCGCCCTCGATCGCCGAGCACCCGATCGGCCTGCTCACCAAGCTGCGCTTCCGTGTCACGGTCAACACCGACAACCGGCTGATGTCCGGCTGCACGATGTCGACCGAGATGTCCGCGCTGGCCGACGCGTTCGGCTACGGCTGGGCCGACATCCAGTGGTTCACGATCAACGCGATGAAGTCGGCGTTCATCGGCTTCGACGAGCGCCTGGCGATCATCAACGACGTCATCAAGCCCGGCTACGCCGCGCTGATGGCGGGCTGAGACCTCACTTCTTCAGCTCCAGGCGGTTCTCGAAGGCCTCGACCAGGCGCGCCCAGGCGTCCTGCTCCGCGTCGAACGGCGGGCTGGGCGCCAGCCTGGTCGGGTCCGGCCGCAGCACGAACGACACCAGCCAGCCCAGGCTCTCCGACTGCGCGAGGGCCTCGGCGACGGTCTTGTCGTCCGCCCAGTCGGCCGCGTCGTTGAGCAGTTCCACGGCCAGGTCCAGCTGGACCGGGTCGACCGCGTCCGGGCCCTCGCCGATGTCGTCGGCCAGGCCGGACAGCACGTAGGTGTTGTCCGTCTCGACGTCGATGTCCAGGCTGCCGTCGGTGGCCTTCGTCGCGACCTCGTCCCAGGTCGACACCTCGGCGAGGTCGTTGTCGACGGTGCCGTGCTGGGCGATGTGCTTGCCGAGCGCGCGCGGCGACCGGGCCACCGCGATCCGGCCGTCCGTGCCGAGGAAGATCGGCTCGTCGTCGAGGTAGCAGCGCAGCGTGTAGTACTCCGCCTCGGCCGTGATGATCTTGATGGGGTCGATGCCCACCTCGGCCCAGAAGCCGGCCGGCTCCGGCTCGGCCTCCTCCTCGTCCTCCTCGTCGGCGTCGCTGTCCTTTTCGGACTCCTCGGCGTCGGGGACGGTGTTCACGTCCTCCGCGTCCTCGGCGTCGAGCGCGTTCTCGGCCTCCTCGGACTCGGCCTGGTACGCGGCCAGCTCGTCGGTGGTCTGGTCGAGGACCGCCTTGTCCACCTCCGGCACGTACACCACCTCGTCGATGGCGTCGAGCACCTCGTCCCACCGCTCGGCGATAGTCTCCGCGAGGTCGGTCCAGAGCTTCTCGCCCTCCCGCCCGCTGAACGGGAACGTGCCCTGCTCGAGCACCGAGAACCCGGCCGCGGAGTTCAGCACCTCGTGCACCTCGTCGAGCTCGCAGACCTCGGCCAGCGACCGGACGATCGAGATGATGTCGGCGAGCTCGCCGATGGTCCAGGTGTCCGGCTCCTCGGCGGCGAGCTCCGGCACACCGACGAGGTCGTAGGTGTGCGCCTCGTCGGGCAGCAGCTCGGGCACGGACAGCTCGGGCACCACGTCCCACGCCGGGTGGTCGGCGAGGTCGTGCTCGTCCACCGTCCGCACGAACGCCGCCAGGTGGGCGGCGTCGGGGAAGGCGTAGAGGTCGTCCTCGTGGCCGAGGAACGCCTCCCACTCCTCACCGTCTTCTCTCCACCGCGGTGCCCACAGCGTGACGAGGTCGCCCTGGGGCAGACCGAGCTCGATCGAGACGATGTCCTGAGACATTGCTGGACCTCCTGGTCACGCAATCCATCGGCACACAGAACGACGGCACTCTACGTGGTGACGGCATCGTGTTGGATCACCGGTCGGAGCGTAGTGACGACGGGTCGAACGACGCGAGCTCATCGGCGGGGTCGTAGCCGCCCTTCGCCCCCTCGTCCTGGGTGTTCTCCACGACGGTACTGCCTAGCCGCTCGTCGCGGCGCGCCTGGAACTCCTCGGCGCTGATGCCGCCGTCGGTCGACCGCCGGGCCGGGCTCGCGCGGCCGGACAGCTGTTCGAGCGCGAGTGTGAGGCCGTCGCCGAGGAGCAGGGCGACCCGGTTGTAGCCGGACTGCGTGGCGTCGTCCATCGCGACCCGCGCCACCCGCACGATGAGCTGGCCGAGGCCCTCGGGCCCGTAGCGGACGGCCTCCGGGGCCAGCCACAGGCGCAGCAGCCGGCCGCGGCCGTCCACGGTGACCTCGATGGTTCCGCGGCGGTCGTGCGCGGTCCCGGTCACCTGCTCGAGGATCGTGTCCACTGTGGACAGCGCGTCCTGGCGGGCGCGGCCGTCCTCGATGAGCCGGCGGGTGGACCGTTCGAGCGGTTCGCGTTCGATCACGGCCGGCGCCTGCCGTGCTTGAGCGGGTCGGCGAAGTCGGCGTCGTCGACGACGTCCTCGTCCTCGGCCGGCACGTAGCCGAGCGAGGTCAGGTGCTTCTCGCCGACCACACCGGTCAGCGCCCGGTGCATGTTCGCGCCGGCCAGGCGGGTGGCACGCGCGGCGAGCGCGGTGATCTGCCGGGCCAGGGTCTCCATGTCGGCCGACAGCGCGGCGGGCGAGAGGCGGACGTCGGTGAGCAGGCCGCCGGGCGCGACCTCGACGCTGATGCCGCCGTCGGGCGAGGCGGCGCGGCCGCTGATCCGCCCGGTCCGCGCCACCTGCGCGGCGGCCCGCTCGCCCGCCTGGCGCACGCGGCGGTCCACGACGGCCGCCTCGTGCTCGATGTCGATCTCCACCTGTCCGCCTCCCCGGAGTTGGCCGGCACGACGATCCACACGACCGCCGCTCAGCCCGTCGGGCGGTAGAACCCGACGAACGGCATGCCCATGTTCGTCGTGCGCAGCGGGCTGACCTGCACCGGGTCTCCGGCCTCGACGATCTGGCCGTTGCCGATGTACATCGCGACGTGGCCCTCCCAGCAGACCAGGTCGCCGGGCAGCAGCGCGTCGGCCGACGGCACCTCGGCGCCGATGTCCTGCTCGCCGGAGGTGCGCGGGATGTCCAGGCCCGCCTCGCCGTACGCGTACTGCGTCAGGCCGCTGCAGTCCAGCCCGACGCCGGGCGCGGTGCCGCCCCACACGTACGGCACGCCGAGCTGGCCGAGCGCGGCGCGCACCGCCTTGGCCGCGGTCTCGTTGGGCGCCATCACCGTGCTGCCGTCGGGCAGGTTGACCGCGACGCCGGTGCCCGGCTGCGGCGGGATCGCCACCGGCAGGCGCTTCTTGGTGACCAGCGCCACCACCGCCGCCGCCGTGGTAGCCGCCACCACCACCGCCACTGCCGCCGCCACCCCCGCCGCCGGTGTTGTAGGCGTGCGGCGGGGTGTGGCCGCCGTCGCCGCCGTGCGCGCCGCTGGCCGTGGTGGTGCCGCCGGCGGCGTCGAGGCGGGTGACGACCGCGGACAGCTGGCCCATCACGGCCTCGAGGTTGGTGCTGGACTCGCCACTGACCTGGGCGCCGAGCCGGATCAGCTCGCTGATCTTGCGCTGCGCCCCCGCGCTGTCGCCGGCCTGGCGCAGCGCGGCGGCCGCGGAGAGGAGCTCGGCGGCGCGGTCCATGAAGTCGTCGATCAGCTTCTGGTTGGCGGACTGGCCGACCTTGAGGATGCCGGCCGCGTCGCGCACCGCGGCCTGGACGTCGGCGCTGTAGGTGCCGATGTCCCGGGCGGTGCCGCTCATCGCGGCGGCGTCGGCGGCCTGGCGGTCCGCGGAGCTGCCCTGCCAGCCCTCCTGCAGGGTGCGCGTCCGGCGGGCGGCGCCGGTGTCGTAGGTGTACAGCGCGGTCTGCACGCCGCCGTGCGCCCGGTCGACGGAGTCGATGGCGCCGTCGTCGGTGGCGAGCTGGCGCTGGGCGTGGGCGGCCGGGGAGATCAGCGTCTCGACCATCGGGACGGTCGGGCTCACGACGATTCTCCCGCGGCCCTGCGGATCGCCCGCTCGTGGTCGTCCTCGGTGGCGCGGTAGTTGGTCCAGGTGTTGTCGACCGCGTCGGCCATGCCGCCGGTGGTGGTGGCCAGCCCCCTGACCCGGTCGGCCTGGCGCCGGGTGGCGTCGCGGACCGCGTCGGCGAGCCCGACCTCGTTGCCGACCCGGGAGAAGGTGTCGCCGTGCAGGTCGGTGTGCGCCGCGAGCGCGTCGGCGGTCAGCTGGTCGCCGAGCGGCCGCAGGCCGCGGGTGAAGCCGGCGAACGCGTCCTCGTCGGCGTCGTAGCCGGGCGGCGGCGCCGGCGGTGGCTGGTCGTGTGTCATCTGCCCCCCTCGTGCCCGCTCTGACGCTAACGGGCAGGTCCCGGTTTCACACCCCCATCGGATGCCAGACCGTCTTCGTCTCCAGGAAGGCGCGCAGCCGGGAGATGTCCGGCTGGGCCGTCCAGTCCGGCTCCGCGGTCCGCGCGCGCAGCACGCGCTTGACGGTGTTCGCCGCGGACCTCTCCAGCTCGGCGGTCATCGACTCGGGGGCGCCGGCCAGGTCCAGGGCGTTCACGTCCGCGTGCGAGGCGAGCCACGGAGCCAGCTCCGCGGTGCGGCCGGTGAGGACGTTGACCACCCCGCCGGGCACGTCCGAGGTCGCGAGGACCTCGGACAGGGTGATCGCCGGCAGCGGGCGGTCCTGGCTGGCCACCACGACCACCGTGTTGCCCGTCGCGATCGCCGGGGCCACCACGCTCACCAGGCCCAGCAGCGACGACGACTGCGGCGCCAGCACGCCGACCACGCCCGTCGGCTCGGGGACGGAGAAGGAGAAGTACGGGCCGGCCACCGGGTTGGCCGCGCCGAGCACCGTGGCGATCTTGTCCGACCAGCCCGCGTACCACACCCAGCGGTCGATCGCGGCGTCCACGACGGACTGCACGCGCCTGGCCGGCTCGCTCGCGGTCACCTCCGCCATGAACTGCTCGCGGCGGCCCTCCAGCAGCTCGGCCACCCGGTAGAGCACCTGGCCCCGGTTGTAGGCCGTCGCGCCCGACCAGCCGCCGAACGCCTTGCGGGCGGCCACGACCGCCTCCCGGACGTCCTTTCTGGACGCCTGCGCGGCGTTCGCGAGGAACGCGCCCTTCGTGTCGCGCACCGGGTAGGAGCGGCCGGACTCCGAACGCGGGAACGCGCCGCCGATGTAGAGCTTGTAGGTCTTCGCCACCGAGAGTCGCTCAGACATCGAGGTAGGCCTCCAGTCCCGTGCGGCCACCCTCCCGGCCGAAGCCGGACTCCTGGTAGCCGCCGAACGGTGCGGTCGGGTCGAACCGGTTGAACGTGTTGGCCCACACCACACCGGCCCGCAGCTTGTTCGCCATCCAGAGGATCCGGGAGCCCTTGTCGGTCCAGATCCCCGCGGACAGGCCGTACGGGCGTGTTGTTGGCCTTCGCCACGGCCTCGTCGGGCGTGCGGAACGTGAGCACCGACAGCACCGGCCCGAAGATCTCCTCGCGGGCGATCCGCATGGCCTGGCTGACCCCGGCGAACACCGTCGGCGCGAAGAAGAAGCCCTTCTCCGGCAACGGGCAGGGGCTCGTCCAGCGGGTCGGCGCCCTCGGCCTCGCCGGAGGACACCAGCTCGGTGATCTTGTCGAGCTGGTCGCGCGAGTTGATGGCGCCGACGTCGGTGTTCTTGTCCAGCGGGTCCCCGACGCGCAGCGTGGACACCCGGGCGTGCAGCTTGTCCAGCAGCTCGTCGGCGACGGACTCCTGGACCAGCAGCCGCGAGCCCGCGCAGCACACGTGGCCCTGGTTGAAGAAGATGCCGTTCACGATGCCCTCGACGGCCTGGTCGAGCGGCGCGTCGTCGAACACCACGTTGGCCGCCTTGCCGCCCAGCTCCAGCGTCAGCTTCTTGCCGGACCCGGCGAGCGAGCGCTGGATCAGCTTGCCGACCTCGGTCGAGCCGGTGAACGCGACCTTGTCCACGCCCGCGTGGTTCACCAGCTCGGCGCCCACGTCGCCGGCGCCGGGCAGGATGTTGACCACGCCGGGCGGCAGGTCGGCCTGCTGGATGATCTCGGCCAGCACCAGCGCGGTGAGCGGGGTCGTCTCGGCCGGCTTGAGCACCACGGTGTTCCCGCAGGCCAGCGCGGGCGCGATCTTCCAGGCCGCCATCAGCAGCGGGAAGTTCCACGGGATGACCTGGCCGGCGACCCCCAGCGGGCGCGGGTCCGGCCCGAGGCCCGCGTAGCCGAGCTTGTCCGCCCAGCCCGCGTGGTAGAAGAAGTGCGCGGACGCGGTCGGCACGTCCACGTCACGCGACTCCTTGATGGGCTTGCCGTTGTCCAGGCTCTCCAGCACGGCCAGCTCGCGGGCCCGCTCGGCGATCATCCGGGCGATCCGGTAGATGTACTTGGCCCGCTCGGCGCCGGGCATCCGGCCCCACACCCGCTCGTGTGCCCGCCGGGCCGCCTTCACCGCTTTGTCCACATCGGACGGAGCGGCCGTGGACACCTCGGCGAGCACCTCCTCGGTGGCCGGGTTGACCGTCTTCAGCGGCTCGCCGCCGCCCTCGACGAACTCGCCGTCGAGGAACATCCGGTAGGTGGGCCTGAGGTTGGCGATGTCCCGGTTCTCGGGCGCCGGCGCGTACTCCCACATGTCGCTCACAGTTCCGCCTCCCCGGAATTCACCCTTGCGGTCACGCCGGGTTGGTGCCGTCCGGTGTGGCGCGTACCCGTGGCCGGGTCGCGTCCCGTTTCCCCCGGGCGCGGTTGGGAGCCACTCCTGTCAGTCATGTCAGTCCACCGTCACGTAGTCCGGGCCGCTGTAGTGGCCCTCGAGTTGGGCGCGCCGCTGCATCAACAGGTCGTTGAGCAGGCTGGACGCGCCGAAGCGGAACCTGTCCGGGGTGAGCCACTCCGGCCCGGCCACCTCGTGCACCGCCACCAGGTAGCGCACGGCGTCCTTGGTGGTGCGGATGCCGCCGGCCGGCTTGACCCCGATGCGGGTGCCGGTGGCGGTGTGCCAGTCGCGGACGGCCTGCAGCATCACGTGGGTGACCGGCAGGGTCGCCGCGGGCGACACCTTCCCGGTGGAGGTCTTGATGAAGTCCGCGCCGGCCAGCATCGCGAGCCACGACGCGCGGCGCACGTTGTCGTAGGTGGCGAGCTCCCCGGTCTCCAGGATGACCTTGAGGTGCGCGTCCCCGCACGCGTGCTTGATCGTCACGATCTCGTCGAACACCCGGCCGTAGTGCCCGGACAGGAACGCGCCGCGGTCGATGACCATGTCGACCTCGTCGGCGCCGTCGGCCACCGCCATCTCGGTGTCGGCGATCTTCACCTGGACGCTCGACCGGCCGCTGGGGAACGCCGTGGCCACGCTCGCGACGTGGACGCCCGAACCGGCGAGCGCCGCGACGGCCGTGGCCACCAGGTCCGGGTACACGCACACGGCCGCCACCGGCGGCACCTCGGGGCGCTCCGGGTCGGGCCGCCGGGCCTTCGCGCACAGCGAGCGGACCTTGCCGACGGTGTCGGCCCCCTCCAGCGTGGTCAGGTCGACCATGCGCACGGCGGTGTCGATGGCCCACAGCTTCGCCGCCTTCTTGATGCTGCGGGTGGCCAGGCCGGCCGCGCGCTGCTCGACGCCGACCTGGTCGACGCCGGGCAGGCCGTGCAGGAAGCGGCGGAGCGAGGTCTCGTCGCGGGTCGCGTCGGCCAGCCCGGGCGGTAGCCCGGTTCTCGCCGGTGAGGGTGCTGCCATGCGGTCGAGTCTAGGGCGTGTCCGGCGGCTCCCAGGGCGTCAGCCAGGGCGTCGGTGCCCAGCCCTCGGCCGCGGCCAGCAGCTCGTAGGCGGTGGCGCCGTCGATCGACTCGCGGACGATGTCGGCGTGCCCGGCGTGCCGCGCCACCTCCTCGATGAGGTGCAGCAGCACCCAGCGCACCGACCACGCCTCGAGGTCGTCGGGGAACCAGGGCGCGTCCGGCACGGGGACCGGCTGCCCCAGGTCGGCGATGCCGGCGACGGCCTCCTCGGTCTCGGCCGCCGCCGCGTCGAGGTCGGCGTGGAGCGACTCGAGGGTGTCCCGCGGGGTGAGCCGGAACTCGGCGCCGTAGTCCTGTTCGGTGCGGGTCGACGGCCGTCGCAGCATCGTGTCGACCCACCCGCGCTCGGTGTGCGCGACGTGCTTGAGCAGGCCGCCGACCGACAGCGCGCCGGCGGTCGGGGTCAGCCGCAGCTGGTCGGGGGTCAGGCCGTGGGCCGCTGCCTTGAGCACGCGCCGCTGCTGGGCGAGGAAGCCGAGCAGGCCCTCGCGCTCGTCGGCGACCGGCCGGACGTTCGCATCCATGGCCCGAGCATGCCAGCAGGCACCGACGGAGCTACGAGCCGGACGAGACGGTGTCCGCGAGCAGTTCGTCCTGCTCCGCGGCGCGGCCCGCGCGCAGCAGCCGGCGCCAGTGCTCGGGGTCGTGGCCGGCCGGCTCGGTGGTGTCCACGAAGTCGCGCAGCAGTGCCAGGAACCGTGCCGGGTCGTTCTGGTGCGGGAAGTGACCGGCCGAGGCGAACAGCTCCAGCCTGCTGCCCGGCATCGCCGCGTGCGCGAGGTGGGCGTGGCGCACCGGCACGATCCGGTCCCGCTCGCCCCACACGAGCAGCGTCGGGATGCCGCGGGTCAGGTAGCAGCGGTCGAGCATGGTGACCACCTGCCCGCGCGGGTCGACCACCGAGCGCAGGGTGCGCAGGAACGCCATCCGCGTCCGCGGGTCGCGCAGCGCCGAGTACCGGTCGAGGGCGTAGCCGAGGTCCGGCCCGAAGCCCAGGTCGACCAGCAGCGGCAGCAGCCCGGTGATCGCGGCCCGCAGCGGCGAGGCGGTCAGCAGCGGGAGGGCGAGCTCCGCGCCGGGCATCGAGGCCAGGCGCAGCAGCGGGTGCACGGACCGGCCGATCCCGCCGCTGGAGACCAGCACGAGCCGCTCGCAGCGCTCCGGGAACTGGTAGGCGAACTGCATGGCGACCCCGCCGCCGAGGGAGTGGCCGACGACCGTGACGCGCTCGACGTCCAGCACGCCGAGCAGGTCGCGCAGCCCGCACGCGTAGGCGGCGACCGCGTAGTCGGCGCGCGGCTTGTCCGACTCGCCGTGGCCGAGCAGGTCCGGCGCGATCACCGTGTGCCGCCTCGCCAGCTCCGGGAGCAGGTGTGACCAGGTGCCGGAGTGGTCGCTGATGCCGTGCACGAGCAGCAGCGCCGGCCCGCTCCCCGCCGTCCGGTAGGCCCGGCGGTAGCCGTGGATCACGCGATGACGCAGCTCGGCCGCCATCCGTCCATTGATCACCCGCGGTGTTGTCGGCGGGTGAACGCCGCGTTACTCCTCGATCTCCTTGGTCTTGTCCTTGTTCTTCTGCTTGCGCGGCTTGCGGCGCTTGACGTCCACGGCGCCCATCACGGCCAGGCCGGTGATCTTCACCAGCGGCATGCCCGGCCGAGGCTGGGCCTGGTCCTGGACGTTGTTCTCGAACGCCCCCATGAAGCCCGTGCCGTTCACCTGGATGATGATGTCGTCGGGCACCACGATCTCGATGCCGCCCATCATCGCGAACGCCTGGATGGTCGTCTCCGCGTCCTCGAACCGCGCGTCGGTGAGGTCGATCTGGACGCCGCCCATGAGCGCGACGGAGGTGAAGGTCGGCGCGACGGTCCACACGCCCTTGCGGTCGGAGCCGGACAGGATCGCGATCGCGGAGGAGGACGTGGCCCGGCCGCCGATGCGGGTGCTCGGCGCGGCGGCCGGCTGCGGGACCGCGACGGACCGGGTCTGGGCGCCGGCCGGCAGGTCACGGGTGAGCGGCTCCAGGTCGGCGAACGTCTTGGCGGCGTAGACCTTGTCGAGCCTCTCTTCCAGCTCGGTCACGGTCAGGCGGCCCTCGGCCATCGAGTCGTGCAGGACCCGGGCGATGCGCTCCCGGTCGTCGTTGGACACGCGCATGTTCCGCGGGTCTGGCACGGCAGGCAGATCACTCACGAGGGTGAGGCTATCGCGACGGGGGTGGATATGGTGCGCCCCATGTCCGCCGCCGGCTCCTCCACCGACGACTTCTCCGGCGCCGATCTGGCCACGCAGATCAGCGCGCTGGACACCCAGGCACGGCTGCCCGGCGTGAGCCGGCTGCGCTCCTGGGTGCTGACCGTGCTCGCGCCGCGTCCCGGCGAGCGGGTGGTGGACGTCGGCGCGGGGACCGGGGAGCACCTGCACGCGCTGGCCGAGGCCGTCGGCGCGCGGGGCGAGGCGATCGGCGTCGAGCCGAACTCGGGGATGCGCGCGGAGGCCACCCGGCGCGCGGCCGGGACGGCGGCGACGTTCGTCGACGGCGACGCGTACGCGCTGCCGTTCGAGGACGGCTCGGTCGACGCGGTCACCTGCGAGCGGGTGTTCCAGCACCTGCGTGAGCCGGGCCGAGCGGCGGTGGAGATCGCGCGGGTGCTGCGGCCGGGCGGGCGGGTGGCGGTCACCGACACCGACTGGGCGACCGCGATCGTCCACCCCGGCGATCCGGACGTGGTGCGCGCGGTCGGCGAGGCCATGCGGACGGGCATCGCGAACCCGCTGGCCGGGCGGCGGGTGCCGGGTCAGCTCACCGCGGCCGGCCTGGAGGTCGACGACATCGGCTCGCAGGCGCTGATCCAGTCCCGGGACGCGGCGGCCGGGCCGCTGATGACCATGCTCGGCCGGATGGCGCGCGACCGCGGCGCGATCACCGAGGGGCAGCGGGCGCTGTTCATGGCGGACGTGGCGGCGGGCGCGGAGCGCGGCGACTTCCTCATGTCGGTGACGATGTTCGCGATCCTCGCGCACCGTCCCGAGTAGAGGGACCGGTCGGGCCCAGCAGCCCGGTCAGCTCGTCGAACCAGTCCAGCGCGGCCTGCTCGTGGCGGATGCCGAAGCGCAGCGTCGCCAGCCGGACCGCGTCGCCGGAACCGGCGAGGCGCTCCTCGTGCTCGCGGTAGGCCGCCAGGCGCGCGGCGTGCCCGGCGCGGGACGCGGCCAGGATCTCGGCCAGCCGGCCGGGGCGCAGGTGGCCGGAGAACAGGATCGTCAGCAGCAGCGGCACCCGGACCTGGTCGGCCGCGGGGTCGGCGTCGATCCACTCGGCGAAGGCGCGCCGGCCCGCGTCGGTGATCGTGTACGGCTTGCGGTCGCGCGGGCCCCGCTCGCCGACCGTGACCAGGCCGTCCCCGGTCATCCGGGCGAGCTCGCGGTACACCTGGCTCTGGGTGAGCGTCCAGAAGTCGCCGATCCGGTCCTGCGCGGCCGCCACCAGGTCCCACCCCGTCATCGGCCCGTCGTGGAGCAGGCCGAGCAGCGACGCCGCGGTGGCGTTCAGGCCTCGCATGACGTTCCCATGACGTTCCATTGTGGTCGAGGCTTGTTCGAACATCGCCCCGGGCGCCACGAACCGCTGCCCGTCGAGGGATGAAGACCAAGGCGCCGGGCTCGTCCGAACACGCCTCGCAGCTACCGTATCGCCCCATGGATGTGCGCACCGTCGACCACCCGCTGGCCAAGGCGCGGCTGACCGTCATGCGGGACGCCCGCACGGACAACGCCACCTTCCGGGCCGCCCTGCACGAGCTCACCGTCATGCTGATCTACGAGGCCACCCGGGAGGCGCCGGTGCGCACCGAGCGCATTCACACCCCGGTCGCGCGCACCGACGGCTTCTGGCTGGCCAACCCGCCGCTGCTGGTGCCGGTGCTGCGGGCCGGCCTCGGCATGGCCGACCAGGCGCACCGGCTGATCCCGGACGCGCAGATGGGCTTCGTCGGGCTCGCCCGCAACGAGGAGACGCTCGAGCCGACGCCGTACATGGAGTCGCTGCCCGCGTCGCTGGCCGGCCGGCCCGTGTTCGTGCTCGATCCGATGCTCGCCACCGGCGGCTCGATGGAGTACACGATCCGGCTGCTGACCGACCGCGGCGCGACCGACGTGACCGCGGTGTGCGCGCTCGCCGCGCCGGAGGGCATCCGGCACCTGGAGGAGTCCGGGCTGCCGGTGCGGCTGGTCACCGCCAGCGTGGACGAGCGGCTCAACGACTCCGGGTACATCGTCCCCGGCCTGGGTGACGCCGGTGACCGGCAGTACGGGGCCGTCTGAACCTCGTCCGGAGTGGTATCACGGTGGTACCGTGAGGCGCATGGCGATGACTCTGAGGCTGTCGGACGAGGAGAGCTCGCACCTCGCCGAACTGGCCGCGGCGGAAGGCCGGTCGAAACAGGAGATCATGCGGCTCGCGCTCGCCGACCGCTGGGCGCGGTTGCAGAAGGAGCAGCAGCTGGCCGAGGTGCTGGGCCGGGTGCTGCCGCGGTACCGGGGCCTGCTCGATCGGATCGGAACCACCTGAATCCGTCGGTGGTTGGTGGCATGATCGCGCGGTGATCATGTACCTGGACGCCAGCGACCTGCTCGTGCTGGCCGCTGCCGTCACCGGCGGCGACCTCGTGGTGCGCGATCTCGGCCTGCTCGACGCCGCCGCGCACCGGCCGCGCGCCACCGTGCTCGGCGTGCAGGCCTACGACACGCTGTGGCTCAAGGCCGCCGCCCTGCTCGACTCCATCGTGACCACCCGCCCGCTCGCCGAGGGCAACTGGCGGCTCGGCTGGGTGGCCGCGGTGACCCTGTGCGACATGAACGGCTGGTGGGTCGACGCCGACGAGGACGAGGCGCTGGACCTGGTCCGCGAGGTCGGCCGCGGCATGGTCGGGGTGCCGGAGATGGCGGCCCGGCTGGAGGAGTGGGCGAACCCCAAAGAGGAGGACTCGGCTTGACCTGGAGCGCACTCCAGCTTCTACCGTCGACGGTGTGACTTACGCGATCGCCGAGGCAGCCCATCGCAGTGGGTTGTCGATCGACACACTCCGCTATTACGAACGCATCGAGCTCATCGACCCACCCGCCCGCGACTCCGGTGGCCGGCGGGCCTACTCCGACGAGGACCTGGCCTGGCTGGGGTTCCTCACCAAGCTGCGCACCACCGGTATGCCGATCCGGATGATGCGCGAGTACGCGCGGCTGCGCCACCAGGGTGACGCCACCGCGTCGCGGCGCAAGCAGATCCTGGTCGAGCAGCGCGCCGAGGTGCTCGACCGCATCGCCGAGCTGAACGCCTGCCTGGACGTGCTGAACTACAAGATCGCCAACTACGAGGAGTGCGAGCGGAGCCTGAACGAGCAGGCGCCGGTGATGGAGGAGGCGTCCGCGTGACCCCGGTGGCGCCGCCACCGGGCGGCTACCAGTCGTCGACGTGCGCGCCGAGCAGCCGGTCGATCTCCATGCCCATCGCGGGCGCGACCGTTGCCATGTACGTGCCGCTGATGTGGTTGTCGTCCATGTAGACGAACACGTTGCCGATCACCGGGGGGCACGTCGTCGCGTCGCAGAAGTAGTCGCTGGTGTCCACGAAGTACACACCGTCCGGCAGATCGGCGAGCGTCTCGTACGGCGGTCGTGCCGGGTAGAGGTGCCCGCGCGGGGTGGCGCACTCGGCGGCGTTCGCCCCCTTGGCCCGTACGCACCTCACCGGCGGCTTGTCGAACCTCGGGTTGTCCCGCAGCCCGACCACCGGTATGCCGTGCTCGACGAGCCGGCGCCAGGCCCGGACGTAGCCATCCGGAACGTTCTCGGTGAGGCCTCGCCGGACTTCCCGGGTGGCGACGGTGACCACGGCGTCGGGCCGCATGTCGATGATCTCCGCGATCGCGTCGATGTTCCACTGCTCGCACGTGTCCTGGTCCGGGGACGGCTGTGCACTCAGCGACAGCGGGCAGCCGCCGAGCAGCATCGAGAACACCTGCCAGTGCCGCTGCCGCGCGAACGGGCGCAACGCTCCGAGGTACTGCTCGGCATGCGAGTCTCCGACGAGCACGACCCGCTTGACCGGTGCCGGCTCGTCGGTGGGGCAGACCTTCAGGTCCGCGTTGCGCGACGAGGTCACGCAGGTGGCCGAGTCGTTGCGGACCCAGTCGTCGCCGAGCGCCACGAACGCGGGGGCCGGTGGCACGTTCCGCGGCACCGGCAACAGCCTCCCGTCGCGCAGCGCCTGGGCGCCGGGGTGCAGCGGGTCGTCCCCGTGCACCGCGTACCTGGCCGCCTGCTGGTTGCCGTAGATCTGCCAGCCACCGGCCGCGACCAGCACCACGGCCAGCGTGGCCACGCCGAACCCGTAGGCGCCCCAACGGGTCCGGGTGCCGATCGACGACCGGCGCACGGGATCCTCGACGAGGTGATAGG
Organism: uncultured Actinomycetota bacterium; assembly: GCA_963727495.1. Classification (GTDB taxonomy): domain Bacteria; phylum Actinomycetota; class Actinomycetes; order Mycobacteriales; family Pseudonocardiaceae; genus Actinophytocola. The sequence continues at coordinate 1,861,627 of CAVSGQ010000006.1, forward strand.
TGAGGGCGGCGAGCACCAGCGACACGCCGATCACGAACATTCCGCCGAGCAGGCCGACCGCGGGGCGGTCCCGCACGACCAGGTACAGCAGCAGCACCGGCCAGTGCCACAGGTACAGCGCGAAGCTGAGATTGCCGAGGTACACCAGCGCCCGGGAGCCGAGGACCCGGTCCGCGCCGAACGCGCTGCCGGTGGTGCCCGCCGCGATCACCAGCGCGGCGGCGACGGTGGGCCACAGCGCCAGGTAGCCGGGGAACACGCTGCCGACGCGCAGTACCAGCCCGCAGATCGCGACCCCGACGACGCCGGCCCAGCCGAGTACCAGCGCGACCGCCCTTGGCGGCGTCACCCGGTCGATCAGCAGCGCGAGCAGCCCGCCGAGGGCGAACTCCCAGATCCGGGTGGCCGAGTGGAAGTAGGCCAACGGCTGGTTCACCGCCGTCAGGTACGTCGAAAACGCCAGCGAGCCCGCGAACGCCGCCACCATGGTCACCAGCAGCGCCCGCCACAGGTCGACGCGCGCGCGGGCCGCGACCACTCCCACCAGCGCCACCAGCAGCGGCCACACCAGGTAGAACTGACCCTGGATGGACAGCGACCAGTAGTGCTGCACCAGGCTCGCGGTGTTGTGCTGGGCGAAGTAGTCCACCGAGTCCGCGGCCAGCTGCCAGTTCTCCGCGTACAGGGACGCCGCCACGACCTCGCGGATGGTCTGGAACCAGCGGTCTTCGGGCAGCAGCGCCAGGCTGAGCGCGATGACCCCGACCAGCACGGCCAGCGCGCCCGGGAACAGCCGCTTGATCATCCGGCCCCACAGCGGACGGAACCGGATCGGTCCGCGTAGTCGTGCCCGGTAGAGCTGCCCGGTGATGAGGAAACCGGAGACGAGGAAGAACACGTCGACGCCGCCGGAGATCCGGCCCAGCCAGACGTGGTAGACCACCACCAGGAACGCGGCGAGCGCGCGCAGTCCCTGCAGCTCGGGCCGGAACCTCCGGTCGGGCGTGGCGGCGCCCGCGGTTGGTCGCTCCGCTGGTCTTTCCATCACGGCTCGGCTCACGAGGGCGTCCTTCCGGGCGGTGGTCGACCTGGCGGCCGCCGACGGGCCACGGCGCATGATTCCATCGCCCCGGTCGCCCGATCTCGACGACCCCTCGCGGCGAGGATCCGCCCGGCCGCGGCGGTCCTGTCCGTCAGGCGGGCATCAGCGTCGCCGCGACCGTGGCGCCGAGCTCCCAGCACCGTCGCAGGTCGTCCCTGGTCGGCTCGCCGGTCACGGTCACCGTCTCCGTGGCGCGGGTCCAGCCCAGGCCCGTGGTGACCGCGTCGATGCCGCGCACCGCCCCGGTGGTGTCGCTGTTGCCGTGCACGTAGAGGCCGAACGGCCGGCCGCGGGTCGCGTCCAGGCACGGGTAGTAGGCGAGGTCGAAGAAGACCTTGAGCGCGCCGGACATCATGCCCAGGTTGGCCGGGGTGCCCAGGACGTAGCCGTCCGCCGCCAGCGCGTCGGGGACCGTCGCGGCGAGCGCCGGGCGGCGCACGACCTCGACGCCCTCGATCTCGTCGGTCGTCGCGCCGGCGAGGACGGCCTCGAACATCGCCTGCACGCTCGGCGACGGCGTGTGGTGGACGATCAGCAGCCTGGCCATCCGGCTACGCCTTGAGCAGCCCGGCGACCTCGTCGCGCAGGTCGGCCATGCGGCGGGCCGCCGCGGCGCGCGCCGCGGGCAGCGCCTCGGGGGAGCCGACCGGTTCGACGACCTCCAGGTAGGCCTTGACCTTCGGCTCGGTGCCGGACGGGCGGACCACCACCCGCAGGCCCTCGGCGCGCAGCCGGAGGATGTCGTCGGCCGGGACGTCCCCGGTGACCGCCACGCCGCCCAGCGTCGCCGGGGGCTCCGCGCGCAGGGCGGCGACCATCGGCCGGATGCCGGCCACGTCGGTGAAGCGCAGCGCCACCTGGTCGGTCAGGTACACGCCGTGCGCCACCGCCAGGTCGTCCAGCGCGTCGGGCAGCGACCGGCCGGTGGCCTTCAGCGTCGCCGCCAGGTCGGCGGCCAGCACGGACGCGGAGATGCCGTCCTTGTCCTGCACGGCGGCCGGGTCCACGCACACGCCCAGCGCCTCCTCGTAGGCGAACACCAGGCCCTGTCCGGCCCGCACCAGCCACTTGAACCCGGTCAGCGTCTCCGCGTGCCGCGCGCCCATCGCCGCGGCGACCGGGCCCAGCAGCGACGACGAGACGATCGTGGAGGCCACCAGCGGGTCCGGGTGCGCCACGCGGTCCAGGGTGGACAGCACGTGCGCGCCAAGCAGGGTGCCGGTCTCGTCGCCGCGCAGCATCCGCCAGCCGTCCGGGAAGCGGGCGCCCAGCGCGCAGCGGTCGGCGTCCGGGTCCAGCGCGATGGCCAGGTCCGCGCCCGAGGACTCGGCGAACGCCAGCAACAGGTCCGACGCGCCCGGCTCCTCGGGGTTGGGGAAGGCGACCGTCGGGAAGTCCGGGTCCGGCGACGCCTGCTCTCCCACCAGCGACACGTCGGTGAAACCCGCGCGCCGCAACGCTTCCAGCGCGGTGTCGCCGCCGACGCCGTGCATCGGGGTGAGCACCACCCGCAGGTCCCGCGCCGCACCCCGGGGCAGCGCCGCGACGTGCGACAGGTAGCTGTCGACCTGGGCGTCGCTCACCGGCACGGCCCCCTCGGCGACCGGCACCGACCGGGCCGCCGGGGCGCCGCGGATGCCGGCCTCGATCAGCCGGTCGTCCGGCGGGACGATCTGCGAGCCGGCCGGGTCGTCGATGCCGGTGTAGACCTTGTACCCGTTGTCCGCCGGGGGGTTGTGCGACGCGGTGATCTGGATGCCGGCGACCGCGCCGAGCGAGCGCACCAGGAACGCCGTCACCGGCGTCGGCAGCGGGCCGGGCATCGTCAGCACGGAGAAGCCGGCCGCGCTCAGCACGCCGGCCGCGGCGGCCATGAACTCGGCGGACCCGTGCCGGGCGTCGCGGCCCACCACGACCGTGCCGCCCGCGTGTCCCTTGTGCCGCAACCACTCCGCGACCCCGGCCGTGGCGCGCAGGACCACCGCGCGGCTCATCCCGTTGGACCCGGCGCGGACCGGACCGCGCAGGCCCGCGGTGCCGAAGGCCAGCGTCCCGTCCATCCGGTCGGCCAGGTCCTCGACCGCGCCGGGCGTGCCGCCCATCGCGGCGGCCACCACCCGCTGCAGCTCCAGCTTCGTGTCCGGGTCCGGGTCGTCGGCCATCCACCGGAACGCCTCGTCCCGCAACGCGGACGACAGGCTCATGACCTGCCCACCAGCTCACGCAGCAGCCCGCCCATCCGCCCGGCCGCGGCCCGGCCGGCCTCGAGGACCTCCTCGTGGTTCAGCGGCTCGCCGGTGACGCCCGCGGCCAGGTTCGTCACCAGCGACAGGCCGAACACCTCGACCCCGGCCGCGCGGGCGGCGATCGCCTCCAGCACCGTCGACATGCCGACGAGGTCCGCGCCCATGGTCCGCAGCATCCGGATCTCCGCCGGCGTCTCGAAGTGCGGCCCGACCAGGCCCGCGTACACCCCCTCGGCCAGCGACGGGTCGATCTCGCGGGCCAGCGTGCGCAGCCGCGCGGAGTAGAGGTCGGTCAGGTCCACGAACTGGGCGCCGACCAGCGGCGAGGTGGCCGTCAGGTTGATGTGGTCGCTGATCAGCACCGGCGAGCCGACCGGGACCTCCGCGCGCAGCCCGCCCGCCGCGTTGGTCAGCACGACCGTCCGGCAGCCTGCCGCCGCGACCGTGCGCACGCCGTGCACCACCGCGCCGACGCCGCGTCCCTCGTAGTGGTGCGTGCGGCCGAGCAGGACCAGCACCCGCCGGTCGGCCACCCGAAGCGAGCGGATCGTGCCGCCGTGCCCGGCGACGGTCGGCGCGGCGAAGCCGGGCAGCTCGGCCATCGGCACCTCGGCCGTGGGCGTGCCGATCTCGTCGGCGGCGGGCCGCCAGCCCGAGCCGAGCACCACGGCCACGTCGTGCTTGTCCACTCCGGTGCGCTCGGCCAGCGCGGCGGCGGCCTCATCAGCGTCAGTCACGGGGCCGACTGTAGAGGCCCCGCGGCCGGGCGTCAGCCGGTGACCTCGAACGTCGGCGCCATCCGGTCGAAGAGCTGGCTGCGGCCGGTGTCCTCCTGGTCCACCGGGACGGTCACCGCGACCACCCACAGGTCGTCGCGGCGCGGCAGCAGGTTCGCGAACGTCACCCGGTTGATGGCCCCGCGCGCGTCCGGCGCCAGCTTCTTCGCGTCCGTGGTGGTCCGGTACACCAGCTGCTGCGCGGGCTCGCCCGGCCCGATGCCGGCGATCCGGGTGCGCTCCACCGGCGCGTAGGCCTGGTGCTCGTCGTTCTCCAGCGAGCTCACGTAGTCGTCGATCGAGCGGTCCGGGTAGTAGCCGTGGAACCGCTCGACGGTGAGCATCTGCGTGCCGTCGACGGAGACGAAGTACACCCGCGTGCTGCTCAGCTCGTCGGTCGCCCGCTCCTCGACGAACCGCACCCACCCGCGCGGCACCTCGACGGTGAACTCGCCACCCTGCACGCCCTTGAGCGTGGCGGCGTCGCCGGTCTGCTTCTCCAGCTCGATGACGGTCGACTCGGGCGGGGCGGTGCGCTCGGTGGTGGTCTGCCGCGGCGGCAGCAACGGCTCGCCGGCGACCACCCGGGCCAGCGCGAACCCACCGCCCGCGGCCGCGCAGAACAGCACCGTCGCGACCACCACCAGCACCGCGGACGCCACCCGGCCCCGGCGGCGCCGCGCCGCCCGGCGGGCGGTGGCGTCGAACGGCAGCGGGCCCGGCGCCGGCGCGAGCTGCGGCGGCTCCGGCGGGGGCGGGGGCGGCGGCAGCGGGGGCGCGGTCGGTTTCGGCGTCAGCCGGGTCGGCACCTGGTCCGGGTCGGCCAGCCGCGCCAGGTCCTCCTCGGACAGCAGCGGCGTGCTGGGCGGCGGCAGCAGGGGGTGCAAACGATTGCGCACCTCGGCGAGCGAGATCCGCTCGGCCGGCTCCTTCACCATCAGCGCGGTGACCACGTCGGCCAGCGGGCCGGTCGCGGACGGCCGCGGCACCTCGCCGTGCACGACCAGGTTCACGATCTCCAGCGCGGTCCCGTCCAGGTCGTAGGGCGCGTGCCCCTCGAGCACCGCGTACAGCGTCGCGCCCAGCCCCCACAGGTCGGCGGCCGGCGTGACCTCGCGCCCGGCGGCGACCTCCGGCGCGATGTAGGCGGGCGAGCCCAGCATGATCCCGGTGCGGGTCAGGGTGCGCTCGGAGACGTTGCGGGCGATGCCGAAGTCGGTCAGCTTCACCTGGCCGTTGCCACCCACCAGGACGTTGCCCGGCTTGACGTCCCGGTGGGTGATGCCGGCCTGGTGCGCCGCGGCGAGCCCGGCGGCGACCGCGTCGCCGATCGCGGCCGCGACCGGCGTCTCCAGCGGGCCCAGCGCGCGCAGCAGCTCGGCCAGGCTGTGCGCCGGCATGTACTCGGTGACCACGAACGGCTCGGCGTTCTCGCGCGCCACGTCGTGCAGCGTGATCACGTTCGGGTGGGACAGTGCGGCGATCGCGCGCGCCTCGCGCAGCGTCCGCTCGCGCAGCTCGTCGGCCTCGGCGTCCGGGATGCCGGGCGGCATCAGGACCTCCTTGACCGCCACCGGGCGGCGCAGGAACTCGTCGTAGGCCTCCCAGACCGTCCCCATCGCGCCCTGGCCCAGCCGGCGGCGCAGCCGGTACCGGCCGGCGACGACACGTTCGGAGGGGCTGGGCACGGCGACCATTCTGCGGCATTCACCACAACATCCGGCGGGAACCGCCGATATCCGTAGCATTGCCGGGTATGACCTCGGCGGAGCGGTTGAGCCTGGCTGCCGAATTCCCGGCGGCCACCAGGGACCAGTGGCGCGAGCTGGTCAGGGGCGTGCTGCGCAGATCCGGCGCCGGCGACGGCGCGGCCGACCCCGAGGCGGCGCTCGCCGGCCCGACCTACGACGGGTTCGCGGTCCGGCCGCTCTACACCGCCGCCGACGGCGCGCCGGACGCCGGCTTCCCGGGGCTCCCGCCGTTCGTGCGCGGGGGCAGCCCGGAGGGGCGGGTGCTCGCCGGCTGGGACGTCCGCCAGCGCCACGCCCACCCGGACCCGGACACCGCCCGCCGCGCCGTGCTCGCCGACCTGGAGAACGGCGGGACCTCGCTGTGGCTCGTCGTGGGCGCCGCCGGGCTTCCGGTCGGCGCGCTCGCCGGGGTGCTCGACGGAGGTCCACCTCGACCTCGCTCCGGTCACCCTCGACGCGGGCGCGGACGTGGCGCGCGCCGCGGACGTGCTGTTCGACGCGTACGCCTCCAGGGGCCTCGCGGCCGGCGCGGTGCGGCGGCAACCTCGGTGCCGACCCGCTCGGCCTGCGCGCCAGGACCGGTGCCGGCGACGACCTCGGCGACGACCTCGACGCCGGCCTCGACACCGCCGCGCGGCTGGCCGTGCGGGCCGCGCGGTACCCGAGGCTGCGCACGATCGTGGCCGACGCGCTGCCCTATCACGAGGCCGGCGCGTCCGACGGCCAGGAGCTCGGCTGCGCGCTGGCCACCGGCGTCGCCTACCTGCGCGCGCTCACCGAGCGGGGCGGCCTGGACGTCGACGCGGCCGCGCGCCAGCTGGAGTTCCGCTTCGCCGCCACCGCCGACCAGTTCGCCACCATCGCCAAGCTGCGCGCCGCGCGCCGGCTGTGGGCCCGGGTCGCCGAGGTCGCCGGCGCCGCCGTGCGCAGCGCGCCGCAGCACGCGGTGACCTCGTCGACGATGATGACCCGGCGCGACCCGTGGGTGAACATGCTGCGCACCACGGTCGCCTGCTTCGCCGCGGGCGTCGGCGGCGCGGACGCGGTGACCGTGCAGCCGTTCGACTCCGCGATCGGCCTGCCGGACGCGTTCGCGCGGCGGATCGCCCGCAACACCCAGTCGATCCTCCTCGAGGAGTCCACAGTGGCCGGCGTGATCGACCCGGCGGGCGGCTCCTGGTACGTCGAGCGGCTACACCGACGAGCTGGCCCATGCGGGCTGGGCGGTGTTCACCGGAGATCGAGCGGGCGGGCGGGATCGCCGCCGCGCTCGCGAACGGGACGGTCGACGAGCGGCTCGCGGCCGCCCGCACGGCCCGCACCGCCCGGCTCGCCGCCGGGGAGGAGTCGATCACCGGCGTGACCGTGTTCCCCGACAAGGACGAGAAGCCGCTGCGGCGCGACCCCGCGCCGCCCGCGCCGTCCGGCGGGCTACCCCGGGTGCGGTACGCGGAACCCTTCGAGGCGAAGCTGGAGGAGGACTGCGTGATCCCCGACTTCTCCGACGTCGAGCTGGGCGAGCCCGCGACGCCGTCCGCGGCCGACTGGCAGGCCGCGCTCCAGGAGGCCACCGGCAAGGGCGGCGACGCGCTGACCACCGGAGACCCCCGAGGGCATCGTCCTGAAACCCCTGTACACCAGCGAGGACACCGCCGAGCCTGGACTTCCTCGACACCTACCCGGGCATCGCGCCGTACCTGCGCGGGCCCTACCCGACGATGTACGTCAACCAGCCGTGGACGATCCGCCAGTACGCCGGCTTCTCCACCGCCGAGGAGTCCAACGCCTTCTACCGCCGCAACCTCGCCGCCGGCCAGAAGGGGCTGTCGGTCGCGTTCGACCTGGCCACCCACCGCGGCTACGACTCCGACCACCCGCGGGTGGCCGGCGACGTCGGCATGGCCGGCGTGGCGATCGACTCGATCTACGACATGCGCCAGCTGTTCGACGGCATCCCGCTGGACGAGATGTCGGTGTCGATGACGATGAACGGCGCCGTGCTGCCGGTCCTGGCGCTCTACATCGTGGCCGCCGAGGAGCAGGGCGTGCGCGCAGGACAAGCTGGCCGGGACCATCCAGAACGACATCCTCAAGGAGTTCATGGTCCGCAACACCTACATCTACCCGCCGCAGCCCTCGATGCGGATCATCTCCGACATCTTCGCGCTACACCTCGCGAGAAGATGCCGCGGTTCAACTCGATCTCGATCTCCGGCTACCACATGCAGGAGGCCGGGGCGACCGCCGACCTGGAGCTGGCCTACACGCTCGCCGACGGCGTCGAGTACCTCCGGGCCGGCATCGACGCCGGGCTGGACGTCGACGCGTTCGCGCCGCGGCTGTCGTTCTTCTGGGCCATCGGCATGAACTTCTTCATGGAGGTCGCCAAGCTGCGCGCCGCGCGGCTGCTGTGGGCGAAGCTGGTCGAAGCAGTTCGAGCCGACCAACGCCAAGTCGCTGTCGCTGCGCACCCACTGCCAGACCTCGGGCTGGTCGCTGACCGCGCAGGACGTCTACAACAACGTCGTCCGCACCTGCGTCGAGGCGATGGCCGCCACCCAGGGGCACACCCAGTCGCTGCACACCAACGCGCTCGACGAGGCGCTGGCGCTGCCCACCGACTTCTCCGCCCGCATCGCCCGCAACACCCAGCTGCTGCTGCAGCAGGAGTCCGGCACCACCCGGGTCGATCGACCCGTGGGGCGGCAGCGCTTACGTCGAGCGGCTCACCTACGACCTCGCCCGCAGGGCGTGGGCGCACATCAGCGAGGTCGAGGAGGCCGGCGGCATGGCCGCAGGCGATCGACGCCGGCATCCCCAAGCTGCGCATCGAGGAGGCGGCGGCGCGCACCCAGGCCCGCATCGACTCCGGCCGCCAGCCGGTGATCGGGGTCAACAAGTACCGGCTCGCCGACGCCGACGAGCACGATCGACGTGCTCAAGGTCGACAACGCGGGCGTGCGCGCGCAGCAGCTGGAGAAGCTGCGGCGGCTGCGCGCGGAGCGCGACCAGGCGCGCGGTCGACCGCGGCGCTCGACGACGCTGACCGCGGCCGCGCGAGCGGCGACGGAGAACCTGCTCGCGCTGGCCGTCGACGCGGCCCGGGCCAAGGCGACCGTCGGGGAGATCTCCGACGCGCTGGAGAAGGTGTACGGGCCGGCACCCGGCGCAGATCCGTACGATCTCCGGCGTGTACTCGCGAGGAGGTCGGCGGCGCGTCCAACGTGGACGAAGCGCGCGCGGTGGTCGACGCGTTCGCCGAGGCCGAGGGCCGCCGGCCGCGCATCCTGGTGGCCAAGATGGGCCAGGACGGCCACGACCGCGGCCAGAAGGTGATCGCCACCGCGTTCGCCGACCTCGGCTTCGACGTCGACGTCGGCCCGCTGTTCCAGACCCCCGAGGAGGTCGCGCGCCAGGCGGTCGAGGCCGACGTGCACGTCGTCGGGGTCAGCTCGCTGGCCGCCGGGCACCTCACGCTCGTGCCCGCGCTGCGCGACGAGCTGGCCGCGCTCGGCCGCGACGACATCATGATCGTCGTCGGCGGCGTGATCCCGCCGCAGGACTACGACGAGCTGCGCGCCGCGGGCGCGGCGGCGATCTTCCGCCCGGGCACGGTGATCGCCGAGGCGGCCACCGACCTGCTGCGCACGCTGCGCCGAGGCTGCACGGGCACGACACGGTCTGAGTGGCCCGGCGAGATCGACGTCGGCGCGTACGCGAAGGGCGTGCTCGCGGGCGAGCGGGCCGTCCTGTCCCGGGCGATCACGCTGGTCGAGTCGCGCCGCGCCGGACCACCGGGCGCTGGCCCAGGAGCTGCTCGTGGAGCTGCTGCCGCACGCGGAGCGTCGGCGGCAGGCGCACCGGGTCGGCATCACCGGCGTGCCGGGCGTCGGGCAAGTCGACGTTCATCGACGCGCTCGGCATCGACGCTCACCGAGGCGGGCCACCGGGTCGCGGTGCTCGCGGTCGACCCGTCCTCGACGCGCACCGGCGGCTCGATCCTCGGCGACAAGACCCGGATGGCGCGCCTGGCGGTCGACCCGGCCGCGTTCATCCGCCCGTCGCCGACCGTCCGGCACGCTCGGCGGCGTCGCCCGGGCGACCCGCGAGACCGATCGTGCTGATGGAGGCCGCCGGCTACGACGTCGTGCTCGTGGAGACCGTCGGCGTCGGCCAGTCCGAGATCGCCGTCGCCGACATGGTCGACTGCTTCCTGCTGCTCACCCTCGCCCGCACCGGCGACCAGCTGCAGGGCATCAAGAAGGGCGTGCTCGAGCTCGCCGACGTGATCGCGGTCAACAAGGCCGACGGCGACCACGAGGTGGCCGCGCGCAAGGCCGCCCGGGAGCTGTCCGGCGCGCTGCGGCTGCTGCGCGCCTCCGGCGACGACCGGGGGACGTGGACGCCGCCCGTGCTGACCTGCAGCGGGCTGACCGGCGCGGGCCTGGACACGGTGTGGGAGCAGGTGGAGCGCCACCACCGTGTGCTGTCGGAGTCCGGCGAGCTGGCGGCCAAGCGGCGGCGCCAGCAGGTGGACTGGACCTGGACGATGGTGCGCGACACGCTGCTGACCCGGCTGCACGAGCATCCCGGCGTCCGCGCGCTGGCCCCTGACCTGGAACGGGAGGTCGCCGACGGCCGGCTGACCCCCACCCTGGCCGCCGAACGGATACTGGAGGTGTTCGCCGGCTCACCGGGTGCTGACTAGAGTCTGGGGCATGCGGAGTGCGTCCCGGATCGTGATCGTCGCCCTGCTGGGCTTATCCCTCGCGCTCCCGGTGCTACCGGCCGCATCGGCCGCGGCCGCCCCGGCGGACCGTCTCGTTGTGCAACCCAGCACGCCGAACACCCCTTCCTCGCCCGGTGCCACGGCACCGTCCGGGCCGAAGATCACCCCGGACACCCAGGCAGAGAAGGACGAGTCCCAGCGCAAGCTGGTCATGGGCGTGAGCTCGGTGGTGCTGATCGGCATCGTGATCTGGGGGCGCAGCGTCCGCAGCAAGCGGCGCAAGAAGCAGCAGGGCGCGGGCAGCGGAAGCTGACGGTCGTTGGTCGATTGTGATCGTTTAGCCAGGCTGAAGCGCATACACCGCTCGGCGCACGAGTCGCGCCACCTGACCGGTTAACCAGGCAACCTCGTGCGATCCTCATGGGGGGATGGTGCAGGATTGCCCGCGTGACAGTGCTCGATTCGCGGTCTGGGATGTCGCGCGACCGCGATGGTGTGAATGCGGCAGATGGGGTCGGCGTGCTCCTGACCGACGAGGGCGTCAGTATGCCCACTGTGGAGGACATCGGTGCGGGGCGCGGCCCCTCATGGCTGGACGAGTGGCTCGCGCGGAACGCGCTCGACGTACTCGCCTGGTACCGGCACATCCACGCCAACCCCGAGTTGTCCCGGCGCGAGTTCGCCACCACCGAGCTGGTCGCCGGCCTGCTGTCGTCCGCCGGGCTGCGCCCGAAGCTGTTCGACAGCGGCACCGGGATGATCTGCGACGTCGGGTCCGGCGAGCGCTGCGTCGCGCTGCGCGCCGACATGGACGCGCTGCCGCTCACCGAGCTCACCGGCCTGCCCTACGCCTCGGCCGTGCCCGGCGCCGCGCACGCCTGCGGCCACGACGCGCACACCGCGATGCTGGCCGCCGCCGGCCTGGCACTGGCCGCCGCGCCGGAGCTGCCCGGCCGGGTCCGGCTGGTGTTCCAGCCGGCCGAGGAGGTCATGCCGGGCGGCGCGCTCGACGTGATCGCCGCGGGCGGGCTGGACGGCGTCGAAAGCATCTTCGGCCTGCACTGCGACCCGCGGGTCGAGGTGGGCAGCGTCGGCACCCGCGTCGGCGCCATCACCTCGGCCACCGACCTGCTGGAGCTGCGGCTGACCTCGCCGGGCGGGCACACCTCGCGCCCGCATCTGACCGCCGACCTGGTACACGCGCTCGGCACGGTCATCACCGGCCTGCCGGCGCTGCTGTCCCGCCGGATCGACCCGCGGTCGGGCACCGTGCTGGTGTGGGGCGCGGTGCACGCGGGCGAGGCGCCGAACGCGGTCCCGCAGGACGGCCTGCTGCGCGGCACCCTGCGCACCGGCGACCACGAGGTGTGGGCCGACCTGGAGCCGCTGGTGGCGGGCCTGGTCGAGTCGCTGCTGGCGCCCACCGGGGTCGGCTTCGAGCTGGAGCACCGCCGGGGCGTGCCGCCGGTGGTGAACGCCGAGGAGAGCACGGCGGTGCTGCGCGCCGGCGTGGAGGCCGCGCTCGGCGAGCACGCGCTGACCACCACGAAGCAGTCGTCCGGCGGCGAGGACTTCGGGTGGTACCTCGAGCAGGTCCCCGGCTCGTTCGCCCGGCTGGGCGTGTGGTCCGGCGAGGGCCAGATGCCCGACCTGCACCAGCCGACGTTCCACCTCGACGAGCGGGCGCTGCTCGCCGGCGTCCGGGTGCTGGCCCACACCGCCCTGGCCGCCCTGGCCTGACCCGACCCCCCACACGGTCGAGCCGACCCCCCACGCGGTCGAGTCGTCCCCTCACGCGGTCGAGTCGTCCCCTCACGCGGTCGAGTCGGCCCCTCACGCGGTCGAGTCGACTCCCCACGCGGTCGAGCCGACCCCGGGCGTCGCCGACCGCGCCGAACGGGCGCTTCGCCGGATGCATCGCCGGCGGTCGGTTCGGCGACGTGAGAGGTCGGCTCGACCGCGTGGCGGGTCGGTTCGGCGATGTGAGGGGTCGGGTGGGCGATGTGGGGGGTCGACTCGGCGCGTCGGGGGTCGGCTCGACGTGTTGCTAGTAGTGGTCGCCGCCGTCGTGGCGGTTGGCGACGGAGATCATCGCGATCACCACGGTCAGGTAGACCGCGAGCGCGATGCCGGCGTCGACCAGGCGGGTGACGCCGCCGGTCTTGTCGAGGAAGAAGCTGATCGCGCCGAACCCGCCGATGACCACCAGCAGCGCCAGGCACACCTTCACGAAACGGCCGTAGGAGCACCACCACGTGCACCCGCCCGCGGTGGTGTGCTTGCACAGCGAGTCCCCGTGCCCGGTGCGTGGCAGCTGCTTGGCGGCGTGACGGCTCATCGCGGGCGCCGGGTCAGGGGCCGATGCCGTGGCAGGGGCGGATGCGCAGGTCCGCCACGTAGTCGGCGGGCGCGCCGGCCGACTCGGCCGCGTCGGAGACCACGCCGAGGTACCGGGCCGAGGGCAGCCCGCCCTCGTAGGCGTCCAGCACGTAGAGCCAGGCGAGCGTGGAGCCCTCCAGCGTCTGCACCCGCAGCCGGATCTTCGAGTGCAGGCCGAGCTCGGAACCCTCCCAGCGGTCCAGCTGTGCCTCGTCCTCGGGGGTCACGTCGTAGAGCACCACGAAGACCTGGGAGCCCGGCTCCTCCACGATCGTCGCGAGGGCACCCTCCCAGCCGAGGTCCTCGCCGCCGAACGTCAGGCGCCAGCCCACGAGCCAGCCGGTACCCGCCATCGGCGAGTGCGGAGCTCGCTCCATCATCTGGGCGGGATCCATGTTGGACCCGTACGCGGCGTAGAGCGGCACGCCCGACAGCGTAGCGACACCTCGGATCATGCGCGCTGCCATGGGCGTTGGCGTGTTCCCGGCAGCGGCCCCACCTGGGCCCCGCGTACCGTTGGCCCCCGAGGACGCAAGGACTACGAGGGGAGCTCGGGGTGACCCGGATCGTGATCATGGGCGGCGGGCCCGCGGGCTACGAGGCCGCGCTGGTCGCCGCCCAGCACGGGGCCGACGTCACGATCGTCGAACGGGACGGGCTCGGCGGCGCGTGCGTGCTCTACGACTGTGTCCCGTCCAAGACGTTCATCGCGTCCGCGGGTGCCCGCTCGGCGTTCCACAGCGCCGACGAACTGGGCATCCGCACCGGCAGCCAACTTCCCCCGGTCGATCTACCTGTTGTGCACGGACGGGTGAAAGGACTCGCGCTCGCCCAGTCGGCCGATGTGCGCAACCGCGTGCAGCGCGAGGGCGTGCGGGTCATCAGCGGAACCGCGAGCTTCTGCGACGCCCGCACCGGCCTGGCCGCGCACCGGGTCGCCGCGACCGGCCACGACGGGTCGACGGAGGTGCTGGAGGCCGACGTCGTGCTGATCGCCACCGGCGCCACCCCGCGGGTGCTGCCCGGCGCGGTGCCCGACGGCGAGCGGATCCTCGACTGGCGCCAGATCTACGAGCTGCCCGAGCTGCCCGAGCACCTCGTCGTGGTCGGCTCCGGCGTCACCGGCGCGGAGTTCGTGTCGGCCTACACCGAGATGGGCGTGCGGGTCACGCTGATCTCCAGCCGCGACCGGGTGCTGCCGCACGAGGACGCCGACGCCGCGGCGGTGCTCGAGGACGTCTACGCCGCGCGCGGCACCGAGGTCGTCAAGCACGCCCGGGCCGAGCGGGTCGAGCGGACCGCCAAGGGCGTGGTCGTGCACCTGGCCGACGGGCAGACCGTGGAGGCGAGCCACGCGCTGATGACGGTCGGCTCGGTGCCCAACACCGGCGACATCGGGCTGGACACGGTCGGCATCGAGCCGGCGCAGGGCGGGTTCGTGTCGGTGGACCGGGTGTCCCGCACCAGCGTGCCGGGCGTCTACGCGGCCGGCGACTGCACCGGGTTGCTGATGCTCGCGTCGGTCGCGGCCATGCAGGGCCGGATCGCGATGTGGCACGCGCTCGGCGAGGGCGTCGCGCCGATCAAGCTGAAGACGGTGGCCGCCAACGTCTTCACCCACCCGGAGATCGCCACGGTCGGCATCAGCCAGCAGGCGATCGACTCCGGCGAGGTGCCGGCGCGCACGATCATGCTGCCGCTGGCCACCAACGCGCGGGCGAAGATGGAGGGCCTGCACCGCGGGTTCGTGAAGCTGTTCTGCCGCCCGGCGACCGGCGTGGTGATCGGCGGCGTGGTGGTGGCCCCGACGGCGAGCGAGCTGATCCTGCCGATCGCGCTGGCGGTGCAGAACCAGCTCACCGTGGAGGACCTGGCGCACACGTTCTCGGTCTACCCGTCGCTGTCCGGCTCCATCACCGAGGCCGGTCGCCGCCTGATGCGCCACGACGACCTCGACTGATCGCGTGTCCAACGTTCACGACCCGCGAGTCCAACGTTCGGAACGTTGGACTCGCAGGTTCGGAACGTTGGACACGCGGGTCCGGACGGTTGGACTCGCGGGTCAGTCGTGCTCGACCCAGTCGAAGGTGCGGGTGACGGCCTTCTTCCACTGGGCGTAGGTCTTCTCGCGGGCGGCATCGTCCATCGCCGGGTCCCACTGCTTGTCCTTCGCCCAGTTGTTGCGGATGTCGTCCTCGCCGCTCCAGAAGCCGACCGCGAGGCCGGCGGCGTACGCGGCGCCCAGTGCGGTCGTCTCCGCGACGACCGGGCGGATCACCGGCACACCCAGGATGTCGGCCTGGAACTGCATCAGCAGCTCGTTGCCGACCATGCCGCCGTCCACCTTGAGCGCCGTGAGCGGCACCCCGGAGTCGGCGTTCATCGCGTCGATCACCTCGCGGGTCTGGAAGGCGGTCGCCTCCAGGACCGCGCGGGCCAGGTGGCCCTTGTTCACGTACCGGGTCAGCCCGACGATCGCGCCGCGCGCGTCCGACCGCCAGTACGGCGCGAACAGGCCGGAGAACGCCGGCACGAAGTAGCAGCCGCCGTTGTCCTCGACCGCGCCCGCCATGGCCTCGATCTCCGGCGCCGAGGTGATCATGCCGAGGTTGTCCCGCAGCCACTGCACCAGCGAGCCGGTGACCGCGATCGAGCCCTCGAGCGCGTACACCGGGTCCGCCGAGCCGATCTTGTAGCAGACCGTGGTGAGCAGGCCGTTGTTGCTCGCCACCTGCTCGGTGCCGGTGTTGAGCAGCACGAAGTTGCCGGTGCCGTAGGTGTTCTTGGCCTCGCCGACCGACAGGCACGCCTGGCCGAAGGTGGCCGCCTGCTGGTCACCGAGGATGCCCGCGATCGGCACCCCGCCGAGCGCCCCGCGCTCCCGGACCCTGCCGTACTCCTCGGAGGAGGAGCGGATCTCCGGCAGCATCGAGACCGGGATCTTCATGTCCTCGGCGATCGAGGCGTCCCAGGACAGCGTCGAGAGGTCCATCAGCAGCGTGCGGGACGCGTTGGTCGGGTCGGTGACGTGCACGCCGCCCTCCGCGCCGCCGGTCATGTTCCACAGCACCCAGGTGTCCATGTTCCCGAACAGCAGGTCGCCCGCCTCGGCGCGCTGCCGCGCGCCCTCGACGTTGTCCAGGATCCAGCGGATCTTGGGGCCGGAGAAGTAGGTCGCGAGCGGCAGGCCGGTCTTCGCCTTGTACCGCTCCTGGCCGCCGCCGAGCGCCTCCAGCTCGGCGCAGATCCGGTCGGTGCGGGTGTCCTGCCAGACGATCGCGTTGTAGACGGGCTTGCCGGTGTTGCGGTCCCACACCACCGCGGTCTCGCGCTGGTTGGTGATGCCGACCGCGACGACGTCCGACGCGGTCAGGTCCGCCTTGGCGAGCGCTCCCGCGGCGACCTCGCGGGTGTTGCGCCAGACCTCCTCCGGATCGTGCTCGACCCAGCCGGCCTGCGGGAAGATCTGCTCGTGCTCCTTCTGGTCGACCGACACCACCTCGCCGGCATGGCTGAAGATCATGCAGCGGGTGGAGGTGGTTCCCTGGTCGATCGCGGCTACGTAGCTGGTCATGGGACTAGCCTCTCTGGTTCAGGAAGCGGCCGGAAGGAGCTGGAAGACGAGTCCGGCGAGGATCCCGCCCACGAGCGGGCCGACGACGGGCACCCAGGAGTAGTTCCATTCCGCGCTGCCCTTGCCCTTGATCGGGAGCAGTGCGTAGGCGATGCGCGGCCCGAGGTCACGCGCCGGGTTGATGGCGTACCCGGTCGGCCCACCGAGCGAGGCGCCGATGCCGACCACGACGAACGAGACCGCCGCGTAACCGAGCGCGGCGTTGCCCGCCGGGTTGAGCAGGATCCAGAACACCAGCACGAAGGTGCCGATGACCTCGGTGACGACGTTCCAGGCGTAGTTGGGCACGGTCGGTCCGGTGCAGAAGATCCCGCGGGTGTTCTCCGGCTCGTCGTGCGTGTCGAACTGCAGCTTGTAGGCGAGCCAGGCGAGCACGGCGCCGAGGAACGCGCCCACCAGCTGGCCCAGCAGGTAGGCGGGTGCGTCGGCCCACCCGATCGCCGAGCTGCCGGACGCGAGAAGACCGATGGTCACAGCCGGGTTGATGTGTCCCCCGGACGGGTTCGCGACGCTCGCCCCGACGAACACCGCGAAACCCCAGCCGATGTTGATGAGAAGCCAGCCACCCCCGCTGCCGAGGGTCTTCTTGAGTACGACGTTGGCCACCACGCCGGCACCGAGCACTATCAGGCCGGCAGTTCCCACCATCTCCCAGACAAATATCTCGCCGAAGTTCACGACCCACTCCTTCGTGCCGAAGTGGGTAGGCAACTGGGCCGAGAGGGTGCGGCGCCGTTGCCTACCCTGAGCGGTTTCGGACGCTACGGGACGCAAGGTCAACTTGTCCATACGAGTCACACGCGGGAACGCGCCTGGTGGGCCCGCGGCCGGTAGCGTGGATCGGGTCCAGGTCGGTCGTACTCGAGGAGGCGCCGTGAGCGAACGCAAGGCATCCCGCGCAGAGCGCTCCACATCGGACACGTTCGGTGGTCGGCTGGGCACCGAGGAGCGCGAGAACGCCTGGCGCCGGCTGGAGTCGGAGACGTTCGACCTGGTGGTCATCGGCGGCGGTGTGGTGGGGGCGGGCACCGCGCTCGACGCCGCCACCCGGGGCCTGCGCGTCGCGCTGGTCGAGGCGCGCGACCTCGCGTCCGGCACGTCGAGCCGGTCCTCGAAGCTGTTCCACGGGGGGCTGCGCTACCTCGAGCAGCTGGAGTTCGGGCTGGTGCGCGAGGCGCTGCGGGAGCGGGAGCTGATGCTCACCCGGCTCGCCCCGCACCTGGTCAAGCCGGTCAGCTTCCTCTACCCGCTGACCCGCCGGCTCTGGGAGCGGCCGTACACCGCGGCCGGCCTGCTGCTGTACGACTCGATGGGCGGCGCGAAGTCGGTGCCGGGCCAGAAGCACCTGACCCGCGCGGGCGCCCTGCGGATGGTGCCGGCGCTCAAGCGCTCCGCGCTGATCGGCGGGATCAGGTACTACGACGCGCAGTCCGACGACGCCCGGCACACCATGACGGTGGCCCGCACCGCCTGCCACTACGGCGCGGTCGTGCGGACGTCGACGCAGGTCGTCGGGTTCGTGCGGGAGGCCGACCGGGTGTCCGGGGTGCGCATCCACGACGTGGAGGACGGCCGGGAGACCGAGGTCCAGGCGAACGCGGTGATCAACTGCACCGGGGTGTGGACCGACGAGCTGCAGCGGATGTCCGGCTCGCGGGGCCGGTTCCGGGTGCGCGCGAGCAAGGGCGTGCACATCGTGGTGCCGCGGGACCGGATCGTCTCGGAGTCGGGGCTGATCCTGCGCACGGAGAAGTCGGTGCTGTTCGTGATCCCGTGGCGCAACCACTGGATCGTCGGCACCACCGACACCGACTGGAACCTCGACCTCGCGCACCCGGCGGCGACCAAGCACGACATCGACTACATCCTCGACCACGTCAACTCGGTGCTCGCGACGCCGCTGACGCACGACGACATCGAGGGCGTGTACGCGGGGCTGCGGCCCCTGCTGGCCGGGGAGTCGGAGGAGACCTCCAAGCTGTCCCGCGAGCACGCGGTCGCGCGGGTCGCGCCGGGGCTGATCGCGATCGCCGGCGGGAAGTACACGACCTACCGGGTGATGGCCGCGGACGCCGTGGACGCCGCGTCACCGGACCTGCCGGGCCGCCTGCAGTCGTCGATCACCGACAAGGTGCCGCTGCTCGGCGCGGACGGGTACCACGCGCTGGTCAACCAGGTCGACCAGCTCGGCGCGCGGCACGGGCTGCACCCGTACCGGGTGCGCCACCTGCTCGACCGGTACGGGTCGCTGGTGCACGAGGTGCTGGAGCTGGCCGACGGCCGGCCGGAGCTGCTGCGGCCGCTGACCGCGGCGCCGGACTACCTGCAGGTGGAGGTCGTCTACGCGGCGGCGCACGAGGGTGCGCTGCACGTGGAGGACACCCTGGCCCGGCGGACCCGGATCTCCATCGAGTACCCGCACCGGGGCGTGGACTGCGCCGAGCAGGTCGCCCGCCTGATGGGCGAGGTGCTGGGCTGGGACGAGGACACGATCGCCCGGGAGATCAAGGTCTACAGCGCGCGGGTGGAGGCCGAGCGCGACTCCCAGACCCAACCCGACGACCAGGCCGCCGACGCCCGCCGCTCCGCCGCCCCCGAGGCCCGCCCCGAGCTCCTCGAACCCGCCTGACCCCGCGAGTCCCCCGTTCCGGACCCGCGAGTCCCCCGTTCCGGTCGCCCGAGTCCCCGGGTCAGGCCAGGTTGCGGGCGCAGGCGGCGAGCAGCGTGGCCAGCCGGTCCACCTCGTCGGGAGGCAGGTCGGCGAGCATGCGGCGTTCCACGTCGAGCACGATGCGGTCGGCCCGGTCGAGCCGGGAACGGCCCGCCTCGGTCAGGGTGATCGGCAGCGCGCGGCCCGCGGTGGGCCGCGCGGCGACCGTGGCCAGGCCCGCCGCGCGCAGCCCGGCGAGCACGTCCCGCAGCGACTGCCGCGTCACGAACGTGCGCCTGGCGAGCTCGGCCGCCGGCGCGCCCGGCACGTCCGCCAGCGCGCGCAGCACCGCGTACTGCGACATCGACAGGCCGAGCTCCCGCAGCCGCTCCTCGCACGCCCGGCGGAACGTCTGGCCCACCTGCTTGACCAGATAGCCGATCCGGTCGCGGACATCCCCTTGACTCATGACAGGAACCTTACACATACTGAGACATGTCAAGAACCTGTCATAGGGAGACCGCCATGAGCACCACCACGATCACCGCCGGCGCGCCGATCGCGACGCTGATCAACGTCTTCACCGTCCGGCCCGAGCGCCAGCGGCAGCTGGTCGACCTGCTCGTGCGCGCCACCGAGGACGTCATGCGCCACCGGCCCGGCTTCCTCACCGCCAACATCCACGCCAGCGACGACGGCACCCGGGTGGTCAACTACGCGCAGTGGGAGTCCGCGGACGCCTTCCGGGCCATGCTCGCCGACCCCGAGGCCCGGGTGCACATGCGCGAGTGCGGCGAGCTGGCCGACTCCTACGACCCGCACCTGCACGCGGTGGAGTCGGTCCACCACCGCGCTGATCACTGACCCGCGCGCTGCGGCAGTTGCTCGGCGTGCAGGGCGGTGAGGTGCTGCAGCATCCTGCGGCCGTCCGCCGGGGAGATCGTCGTCCACGCCTCGGCGGCCTCGGACTCCCGGCGGATCTGCAGGTAGCGGCCGTCGGCGGTGTCGAAGAAGCTGATCACCCGGCCGGCCCGGACGCGCCTGCCCCAGCGGTCGCGCAGGGCGCTGCCGTACTGCCCCTGGTGGACCACGTCGCCGATCATGCGGGACAGCTGCTCGGCGTCGTCCGCCCGGACACCGCGGGAGCGCAGCGCCGCCTCGAGGCCCTCCTGGCTCGCCGCGTCCCGGGCGGCCGCCTCGAAGTCCGCGGTGGGCAACGTGATCGACCGGCCCGGGCCGGCCGGCGCCGCCGGCAGCACCGACAGCGCGTGCCGCGGCAGGCCCGTCGCGTCGGCGGGGCGCAGGGTCAGCTCGTCGCCGGACATGGTGGCCAGCACGGCGTCCTCACCGGTCGCGGCGGCGAACACGCGCAGCGACCTGCCGACCCACAGGCGCCCGTCGATCTCCCGGTCCGGCCTGCGCAGCAGCCCCAGCAGCCGGACCAGCCTCGGGTCGGGGTCGACCGGGCGGCCCAGCCCGCGCCGCTCCAGCCCCTCCCACGCCCGGCGCACCAGCGCGGCGCGCTCGGTGTCGGTCCGCCCCGGCGAGGGCACCCGCAGCACGAGCGGCATCGCGTCGAGTGCGTGGTGCTCCCAGAGCACGTCGAACTCGAGCGCGGTGATGGTGACCGGCTCGTCGACATCGGACTCACCGAGCCAGGGGAACGGTGCGGTCATCTGGGTCCAGCGGCTATCGGTTGGTCGGGCCGTCCCCGATCACGGTCGGCGGCAGCTTGTGCTCCTCGCCGAGGATAGACACCGACTCCGTCACCTGCTCCGTTTCGCGGAAGTCTCGCCGCCGCCGAGGGCTCTCGCCGACGGCCGGCTCCTCGGCGTCGCCGAACCACTGGTTCGAACCGATCGCGTCCATGCCGAACCGGCGCAGCGCCATCCGGTCCTGCCCGCCGCCCGCGCCCACGCCCGCCGCGGGCGCGACCGGGGCCGCGCTCGCCTGGTGCACGGCCGCCGCGTGGCCGGCCGCGGCCGCCTGCAGGTCGCCGGCCGGCACGCCGCCGATGCCCGTCGGCCCGGTCTTCGGCACGGCGCCCGACGAACCGCCGCCGGCCACCGAGCCGCCGCCCGCCACGGGGCGCCGGACCCGCCCGGGCCGGACCCGGTCCCGCCGGACCCACCGGACCCGCCGCCGCTGAAGCCACCGCTGCCGCTCATGCCGCCGCCGGCGAGCGGGCGGCCCGCCGAGCGCCGCCCGGAGCGGTCGAAGGAGCCCGGGAGCAGGGGGTCCAGCACGCCGCTGAACCCGCCCCGGCCCGGTTCGAACGGTCCGCGCCCGCCGCCGCGCGGCTCGCTCCACGGCGCCGACGAGCTGTTCGTGCCCGGCCAGTGCCAGCCGCCGTGGCCGCCGCCGTGCCCGGCCGGGCGCCCGCCGTGGTGGAGCAGCCCGGCGACCGAGGCGTGCGTGTGCTGGGTGCCGACCGCCTGGCCGTGGTGCACCTCGTCGCGGTGCGCGAGATCCGGCGGCGACTCGAACGACGCCAGCGCACCGGTCGTCGTGTTCGTGTTCAGCTCGTAGGCGGCCATCACCTCGAACGCCCGCTCCTCGGCGGAGGAGGCGGCCGCCTCGGCGCTCTCCAGGTCGGCCTGCGCCTTCGCGACCTGCACGGCCGGCGCGAGCGTCGGGTCCGGCTGCGTGGTCGGCACGTCCTCGGGCGCGGGCATGTCCGCGCGGGCGCGGGCGATGTGGTCGGCCTGGCTCTCGACGGCCGCCCGCATGCCGGCCGCCTCGGTGCCGGTGTCGGTGGCCCACGCCGCGGTGACCGACAGCCGGTCGTACGCGGCCCCCGCCGCCTTGCCGGTCCAGCTCGCGCCGGACTGTTCGAGCGCCTTGTGCAGGTCCTGGCCGATCTCGCCCAGCGCCGCCGAGATCTCCGCCCAGCGCCGGGACGGCTCCGCCGACGCGGCGGCGCCCGGGCCGTCGTGCAGCAGCAGGTAGAGCTCCTTGTGCGTGTGCCCGCGCCACCTGGCCCCGTCGGCCGCGGGTCGGCTCCCTGGCTGCTCGGTCGGTCGAGTCACTGGCTAGGCCCCTTGTCTGCGTTCGCCCTCTGGAGTTCCGGCCGCCGCCGGTCAGCCCCCGTCCCCGTTCCTGGTCACGCCGCTGTGACCGTCGTTGTCGACCGCGCTGTACTGCTCGGCCGTCTTGTCGAGGTTCGCGACCGCGACGGTCAGCTGGTCGCGGTACGCGCGCAGGGAGTCGACCGCCGACGCCGTCGTGTCGACCGACCGCTCGTTGAACAGCACCGCGGCGTCCTGGCTCACCGGGTCCTTCGCCCACGCGGTGACCCGCAGCTCCTGTTCGGCCAGCCGCAGCTGCTCGTCGACCTTCGACAGGGCGTCCGCGAACGCGCCGCGCAGTGCAGGGACCGCCTCTGGATCGATTCGGAGAGCGTCGGCCGACGCCGTCTGCTGCCCCCCGTTGCCGTGACCGTGCTCGCCCCCGTGCTGGCCTGTCACGTCGCCCTCCAACCAGAAACGCCTGTGGTCGGTTGAACCCTATCCGCCACAGACGCTCGGATACGACGGTTCACCGGAACTTCGTGCGATCTTGTTGAGAGTTTGGCAAGGGCGACTACGCCAGACAATCCGCCGATCGGCCCGTTCAGTAACGGTCGTCGTGCCACCGGCCGTGCGTACGGCGGTGCTGCTCGCGGATCGCGTCGCGCCGTTCGCGCACGTACCGCTGGTGTTCCGCGCGCCGGTGCTGGTCGTAGCTGCGCCAGCGCGAGCTCGAGACGGCGAAGAAGATGAACGGCAGCAAGAAGATGAACGGCAGCTTGACCAGGAACATCAGGCCGAACGCCAGCATCACCGCGGCGACCGGGATCAGCACCGGCGCCACCCGGTGGCCGAACGACGCCGCGCGCCCGGCCGCGGGCTCCGGGGGCGGCGCGGGCCTGCCGAACGTGGGGCGGGGCTCGGGCAGGTCGCCGAACAGGTCGAGCAGCTCGCCGCGGGTCTTGGCGGCGGTGACCTTCGCGCTCCGCTCGCCGTACTCGTCGATGTCGAGCCGACCGGCACTCATGTGCTCGCCCAGCTTGCCCAGCGCGTCCTCCCGCTCGGTGTCGCTGACGCGGATGTCGGAGGGCTGGTACGCGGTCACGATTCGATGGTACGGCGGTCCCCGGCCGGTGAGCCGTGACTTCCGTCCTGACCTGAGGAGATTCTCAGCCGCCGTCCTCGTCGTCGTCCCCGGGTTCCAGCCCGGTGCCGGTCGGCGGGGCCATGAACGCGACGCCGAGCACCATGGCCACCACCGCGACGCCGACGACCACGAGGAAGGTCCACCACATGCCGGCCACGGCGGTCACCACGATCGCCACCGGCAGGCCGACCAGCAGCGACAGCACGCCGATCGCGTCCATCACGTGGCTCGCGCGGGTGCCGGACCGCCCGCCCGGCCACTCCGGGTTCACCGCCGGCGGCGGCCGGGGTGACACGGACGTGGACAGGTCCGGGTGCGGCGCCGGCAGGTCGTCGAACAGGATCTCGATCTCGGGCCGGGTGCGCGCCCCCTCGGCCCGGCGGCGCCGTTGTTCGTGCTCCTCGTGGGTCAGCCGCCCGGTCGAGCGATGCGCGGCCAGCGCGGCCAGGGCATCGTCCCGCTCGGCCGAGCTGATCCGGATCTCAGCCAAGCGACCTCCCGGCCGGACTCAGTCCTTGATCTCGCAGAGCACGCTGCCCTGGGTGACCGTCTCGCCCGCGGCGACCGCCAGCCCCGTCACCGTCCCGGCCTTGTGCGCGGCGACTGGATTCTCCATCTTCATCGCCTCCAGCACCACGATCAGCTCGCCGGCCTCGACCTGCCGGCCGTCCTCGACCGCGATCTTGACGATGGTGCCCTGCATCGGCGCCGCGACCGCGTCGCCGGACACCGCGGCGGACTTGCCGGCGCCGCGCTTGCGCGGCCGGCCCTTCCCCGCCGCACCCGCCGCCGCGCCGGGGGCGCCGACCGCCAGACCGCCGGGCAGCGACACCTCCAGGCGCCTGCCGCCGACCTCGACCACCATCGTCTGGCGCGGCTCCTCCTCGTCCGGCTCGGCGCCGTCGGTGAACGGCGCGATCCGGTTGTCGAACTCGGTCTCGATCCAGCGGGTGTGCACCGAGAACGACTCGCCGTCGCCGACGAACGCCGGGTCCCGCACGATCACGCGGTGGAACGGCAGCACGGTGGCCATGCCCGTCGGCGACCATCTCGTCCAGCGCCCGGCGCGCCCGCTCCAGGGCCTGCGTGCGGTCCGCTCCGGTGACGATCACCTTGGCCAGCAACGAGTCGAACTGCCCGCCGATCGCGGTGCCCGACTCCACCCCGGCGTCCACCCGTACCCCCGGGCCGTCCGGCGCCACGAACCGGGTGACCACGCCCGGCGCGGGCAGGAAGTTGCGGCCCGCGTCCTCGCCGTTGATCCGGAACTCGATGGAGTGCCCGCGCGGCTCGGGATCCGCGGTGAACCCCAGCTTCTCCCCGGCCGCGATGCGGAACTGCTCGCGCACCAGGTCCACGCCCGCGGTCTCCTCCGAGACCGGGTGCTCGACCTGCAGCCGGGTGTTCACCTCGAGGAACGAGATCGTCCCGTCCACGCCGACGAGGTACTCGACGGTGCCCGCGCCGGAGTAGCCGGCGGCGAGGCAGATCGCCTTGGCCGAGGTGTGGATCTGCTCGCGCTGCGCCGCGGTCAGGAACGGCGCGGGCGCCTCCTCGACGAGCTTCTGGTGGCGGCGCTGCAGCGAGCAGTCGCGGGTGCCGACCACGACCACGGTGCCGTGCTTGTCGGCCAGCACCTGCGCCTCGACGTGGCGCGGCTTGTCCAGGTAGCGCTCCACGAAGCACTCGCCGCGGCCGAACGCGGCCACCGCCTCGCGCACCGCGGACTCGAACAGCTCGGGGATCTCCTCGCGGGTGCGGGCGACCTTCAGCCCCCGGCCACCGCCGCCGAACGCCGCCTTGATCGCCACCGGCAGCCCGTGCTCGTCGGCGAACGCGACGACCTCCTCCGGGCCGTCGACCGGGTCCTTCGTGCCCGGCACCAGCGGCGCGCCCGCCTTCATCGCGATGTGCCGGGCGGTGACCTTGTCACCCAGGTCGCGGATCGCCTGCGGGTCCGGGCCCACCCAGATCAGCCCCGCGTCGATGACCGCCTGCGCGAAGTCGGCGTTCTCGGACAGGAAGCCGTAGCCGGGGTGGACCGCGTTCGCGCCCGCCCGCGCCGCCACGTCGAGAAGCTTGCCGATGTCGAGGTAGCTCTCCGCCGCGGTGGACCCGCCGAGCGCGAACGCCTCGTCGGCGAGCCGCACGAACATCGCGTCCCGGTCCGGGTCGGCGTACACCGCGACACTCGGCAGGCCGGCGTCCCGGCATGCCCGGACGACACGAACGGCGATCTCACCACGGTTGGCGATCAGGACCTTTGTGAGTTCGGGCACGCCCTGCTCCTCGTCGATACTGGTACTGCTGGGGGAGTCTACGGACAGGGAACGACAGCCGGACCGAGAGCAAGGTCA
The DNA here is from genome assembly GCA_963727495.1 of uncultured Actinomycetota bacterium. Taxonomy (GTDB): domain Bacteria; phylum Actinomycetota; class Actinomycetes; order Mycobacteriales; family Pseudonocardiaceae; genus Actinophytocola. Next base: position 1,887,406 of record CAVSGQ010000006.1, read on the forward strand.
CGGTGGCGGACACGGTGGGAGACGCGGTGGCGGGCAGGCGCAGACCATGGGCGGTCATCGTCGCCGCCGTGCTGTCCGCGCTGGTCGCGGGCGGTGCGCTGGTCACCGCCGCCCAGGTCCGCGAGACGCCGGCGCAGGCGCCCCCGAGCACGGCGCCGCCGAGTTCCGAGGTCGGTGTGGACGGTTGCGTGGTGCGGCCGTGCACGGTGCTCGACACCGCGCCGGTGGGCGGCACCACCATCCAGCTGCTGGCCGACAAGGGCGCGCGTTCGGGGCGGCTGCGGATCGGCGGGGCGACCTCCAGCGACGTGATCGAGGTGACGATCACCGACATGGGCGTGCGGCTGCGGCCCGGGGCGCTGCAGTGCGTGGCCGGCTCGCTGTCGGCCTGCATGGTCCGCGGGACCTACCGGGGCGGGACGGCCGGGCAGGTCGTCGTGGGCCGGTCGGGGAAGTGGAGCTCGCTGGCCAAGCCGTTCGTCTCCGACGCCGGCTACCTCGCGCTCGCGCAGGTGACCGTCGACGTGGGACCGGAGGTGCTCGCCGTGCAGCACGACTGCGACCGCGCGTCGGCCGCGGCCTGCGCGGGCCGGCCGGTGTTCGCGCAGGTGTTCACGATGGGCGGCGCCGAGGCGGGGTGCACCCGGGACTACGCCACCCTCGAGGAGCTGCCCGGCTTCCCGTCGGTGGAGATCCATTCCGGCGACCTGGTCGCGTGTGGCTAGGTGACCCGACACGGCACCGCTAACGCCGCGTCCAGAGGTCGAGCACGGAGACGCCGACCTCGACCAGCAGGCGCCGGGTCAGCGGCAGGCTGATGCCGATCACGCTCGACGGGTCGCCGTCCACCCCGTCGACGAACCAGCCGCCGTAGCCGTCCAGGGTGAAGCCGCCCGCGACGTCCATCGGCTCGCCGGTCGCGATGTACGCGTCGATCTCGGCCGGGCTGGGGCTGCCGAAGCGGATCGTGGTCTGGGCGGTGCCGCTCGCGAGCCCGCCGAGGACGCCGTCCTGGACGCGCAGCGCCGCGTGGCCGGTGAGCAGCACGCCGGTGCTGCCGCCCATCATCACCCACCGCTCGCGCACCCGGTCGGGGCTGCCGGGCTTGCCGACCAGCATCCCGTCGTGCGCGAGCATCGAGTCGCAGCCGACCACCACCGAGTCCGGGTGCTCGTAGGCGACCGCCTCGGCCACGGTTCTGGCCTTCGCCTCCGCCAGCGCGGCCACCAGCTGCTCCGGGGAGGCGCTGGGCAGGGTGGACGCCAGCGCGTCCTCGTCCACTCCGGACACGTACTGGACGGGCTCGATGCCGGCACCACGGAGGACCTGGAGCCGGGCGGGGGACTGCGATGCGAGGACCAGCTGCACGGGCGCTGACCCTAGCCGACTTCCTCCCGCGACCGCGCCATTCGCGGCACCCGGATGCCGGTCGCGGCGAGCACGCCCAGCACCAGCACCGCGATCGGCAGCACCAGGCTCGCCTTCGCGGCGACGGTGAAGCCGTCGTGGAAGACCTCGGTCACGATCCGCCGGACGATGCCGGCCACGTTCGGGTCCAGGTTCGACGGCACCGGCGGCGCGGTCGAGTCGAACTGGCTTGCGGTGTTCGCCGCGTCGGTGATCCGGGAGACGAACTCCTCGCGGTAGCGCGGCGGCAGCCGCTCGGCGTAGCGGCGCGCCACGTCCGGCACCGCGAACGCCACCCCGACCTGCAGCAGCATGCCCACCGCGGCGCTGCCGAGCACGCCGCCGACCTGGCGGGAGGTGTTGTAGACGCCCGACGCCGCGCCGATCAGCTCGCCCGGCAGCCGCGCGGTGGCCGCGGCCGTCAGCGGTGCGAACACGCAGCCGATCCCGACACCGGCCACGACCAGCCCGGGGACCAGCGCCACCGGCTCGGTCTCCGGCTCGGCGAGCCAGGCGAGGAACCCGGTGCCGGCGGCCAGGGTCAGCAGCCCGCCCATGATCAGCGTCCGCGCGCCGACCCACGTCCACACCGCCCCGGAGACCATCGCCGTGATCCCGGCGGCCACCGCCATCGGCAGCGCCAGCATGCTGGAGGCCAGCGGCGAGAGGCCCAGCACGGTCTGCAGGTAGAGCACCAGCGGCAGGAACATGCCCGTGGTGGCGAAGCCGAGCGCGGCGTGGGTCAGGTTCGCCGAGCCGAAGGTGCCGTCGGCGAACAGGCTGTTGGGCACCAGCGGCTCGACGTCGGTGCGGGCCCGGCGGAACCACAGCTGCCGCCACGCGAAGAGCGCGAGCAGCACCACGCCGGCGACGATCAGGTGCACCACGGTGACCGGCCCGGCCACCGTGCCCCAGTGGTAGTGCTGGCCGTTCTGCACGCCGAACACCAGCGCCAGCAGGCCCAGCGAGCACAGCAGCGCGCCGAGCGCGTCGAACCGCAGCGCCCGCCGCGGCTGCCAGTCCGGCAGCGCGACCAGCGCGATCAGCAGGCTCGCCACGCCGATCGGCAGGTTGATCAGGAAGATCCACTGCCAGCCCACGTTCTCCACCAGCAGCCCGCCGACCACCGGCCCGGTGATCGTCGCGACCCCGGCCACCGCGCCCCACACGCTGATCGGCAGCCCGCGCTTCTCCGGCGGGAACAGCCGGGTGATGAACGAGAGCGTCTGCGGGGTCATCGCCGCGGCGCCGAGGCCCTGGACCGCGCGGGCGGCGATGAGCATCGTCGGCGAGGTGGCCAGGCCGCTCCACGCGGACGCCGCGGTGAACACCACCAGCCCGGCGACGAGCACCCGCTTGGGCCCGTACCGGTCGCCCAGCCGGCCGGTGAGCAGCAGCGGGACCGTGTTGGCCAGCAGGTACACGCTGTTGACCCAGACGACCTCGTTCAGGTTCGCCCGCAGCCCGCTGAGCATGGCCGGGATCGCCACGGTGACGATCGTGGAGTCCAGCATGATCATGAAGAAGCACGCGCACAGCGCCCACATGGCCGTCCACGGGCTTCGCATGGTCATCCTCGGGGGGTCGGTCGCCGGTCAGAACGCCGACGCGCGCCACGCTCCCGGCCCGGGCCGCAGCGGGGCGCGCAGCAGCGCACCCCGGTCCGACCACCGCGACCGGGCCCGCGGTTCCGTCTGTTCCGATCCGGCCGCGGCGAGCGCGACGGCGGCCGCGGTCAGCGCGGCCAGCTCGGCGTCGTCCGGCTCGCCCCGCACCACCCGCAGGAGCGGCCTGCCGTCCCCGCTCCCGGTGTTCACGGTGCTCATGGTTCGCTTCGCTCCTTCGCTACCCGCCGTCTTCCCTTCTCCCGTGCTCGGCGCTGGCGCGCCTGCGCGCGCTCGTCGGTCCAGACGGCGGACGCTTCGTCGCTCTCGCTCACAGACACTTCGTCGCTCCCGCTCACAGGGGAATGTTCCCGTGCTTCTTGGGCGGCAGGGTCTCCCGCTTCTCCCGCAGCAGCCGCAGCGCGCGGGCCACGTGCCCGCGGGTGTGCGAGGGCGGGATGACCGCGTCGACGTAGCCGCGCTCGGCGGCCACGTACGGGTTGCACAGCGTGTCCTCGTACTCCTGCTGCAGCCGGGCCCGCAGCTCGTCGACGTCCTCGCCCTTCTCCGCTGCGTTGGCGAGCTTCTTGCGGTGCACGATGTTGGCCGCGCCCTGGGCGCCCATCACCGCGATCTGCGCGGTCGGCCAGGCCAGGTTCATGTCCGCGCCGAGGTGCTTGGAGCCCATCACGTCGTAGGCGCCGCCGTAGGCCTTGCGGGTGATCACCGTGACCTTCCCGACGGTGGCCTCGGCGTAGGCGTAGATCAGCTTGGCGCCGCGCCGGATGATGCCGTTCCACTCCTGGTCGGTGCCGGGCAGGAAGCCGGGCACGTCCACGAACGTCAGCACCGGCACGTTGAACGCGTCGCAGGTGCGCACGAACCGGGCGGCCTTCTCCGCGGCGTTGATGTCCAGGCAGCCGGCGAACTGCGTGGGCTGGTTGGCGACGATGCCCACGCTCGCCCCCTCCACCCGGCCGAACCCGACCAGCACGTTCGGCGCGAACAGCGGGTGCACCTCGAGGAACTCGCCGTCGTCGACGACCCGGGTGATCACCTCGTGCATGTCGTAGGGCTGGTTCGGCGAGTCCGGGATCAGCCCGTCGAGCTCGCGGTCGACGTCGTTGATCGACTCCGCGACGGCGCCGGTCTCGGTGAGGCCGGGGAAGGTCGGCGGCTCGGACAGGTTGTTGGACGGCAGGAACGACAGCAGCTCCTTGACGTAGGAGATCGCGTCGTCCTCGTCGGCGGCCAGGTAGTGCGCGTTGCCCGACCTGGTGTTGTGCGCCCGCGCGCCGCCGAGCTCCTCGAAGCCGACGTCCTCGCCGGTCACCGTCTTGATCACGTCCGGGCCGGTGATGAACATGTGCGAGGTCTGGTCGACCATCACCACGAAGTCGGTGAGCGCGGGGGAGTACACGTGCCCGCCCGCGTTGGCGCCCATGATCAGCGAGATCTGCGGGACCACCCCGGACGCGCGGGTGTTGCGGATGAAGATCTCCCCGTACAGGCCGAGGGAGACCACGCCCTCCTGGATGCGCGCGCCGCCGCCCTCGTTGATGCCGATGATCGGCCGGCCGGTCTTGAGCGCCAGGTCCATCACCTTGACGATCTTCTCGCCGTACACCTCGCCGAGCGCGCCGCCGAACACCGTCACGTCCTGGCTGAACACGCACACCGGGCGGCCGTCGATGGTGCCGTGCCCGGTCACCACGCCGTCGCCGTAGGGCCGGTTGACCTCCAGTCCGAAGTTGGTGGACCGGTGCCGCGCCAGCTCGTCCAGCTCGACGAACGACCCCGGGTCGAGCAGCATGTCGATGCGCTCGCGGGCGGTCTTCTTGCCGCGCGCGTGCTGCTTGGCCACCGCGCGCTCGGACCCGGCGTGCACGGCCTCGTCGGTGCGCCGGTACAGGTCGGCGATCTTGCCTGCGGTGGTGTGGATGTCGGGCGAGGCTGCGGGCGGCTCGCCGAGTGGTGCGGTGGCACTGCTCATGTCCGGAGCCTAGTGCGGTGGCCAGTGACGTTGGTGGGTCTATCGGCGGATCCAGGTTTCCGCCGGCAAGGCGCCGGTTCGCCCTCGTACTGGACGTACTCGGGCGGATCGGCAACGCCGCCGGCGGGAAGCTGGGCCGTCGAGAGACCCGGCGAACGTTGCTGGCCACCGCACCAGCCACCGCCCGGGCCGCCCGGCGCGTTGCTTGGCTCACGATCGACAGCCGGGACGGCGGCCGCCGGTGATCACGGTAGGTTGGCCCGCGTGACTGGACAGGACGACCTGCCGGACGACCTGGACGTGCTGGCCCTGCGCGAGCGGCTGGTGGCGCCGAACGGCCCGTACGCGGCGCTGGACGTGGTGGCGAGCACCGGGTCCACCAACGCCGACCTGCTCGCCGCGGCCACCGCGGGGGCCGCGGACCACACCGTGCTGATCGCGGACACGCAGACCGCCGGGCGCGGCAGACGCGACCGGTCGTGGGTCTCCCCGGCCGGCACCGGCCTGTACCTGTCGGTGCTGCTGCGCCCGTCCGGCGTGCCGGCCGCCCGGCTGGGCACGCTCGGCATGGTCGCCGGCCTGGCACTCGTGCACGTGGCGGGCGAGGCCGGCGTCGCCGCGAGCCTCAAGTGGCCCAACGACCTGCTGGTCGACGGCGCCAAGTGCGCCGGTGTGCTCTCCGAGGTCGCGACCGGGGGTGCCGCGCAGGCCGCGGTCGTCGGCATCGGCCTCAACGTCGCCCCGCTGCCCGAGGACGTGCCCGCCGGCCCGGGCGGGCTGGCGGCCACCAGCCTCGCCGACCACGGCGCGACGACCACCGACCGCGGCGTGCTCGCGGCCGGCTGGCTCGCCGCGTTCGCCGAGCTGGAGACCGCGTGGCGGCTGACCGAAGGGGACGTCGAGCGCAGCGGCATGCTCACCGGCTACCGCGAGGCGTGCTCGACCCTCGGCAGGCGGGTGCGCGCGGAGCTGCCGGACGGCTCGACCCGCACCGGCGTCGCGGTCGACGTGGACGCGGGCGGGCAGCTGCTGATCAAGCCCGACGACGGTGCGGCCGGCCCGCTGTCCGCGGGCGACGTGGTGCACCTGACCGACGCCGCCTGAGCCCCGCCCGCCCCGGTCAGCGTGGCCGGGTCGGCGCCCACAACCGGTCGGCGTCGCCCGCGGCGAGCCGGCCCCGGTAGACGTCGATCTTGTGGTCGATGAGCTGGAGGTTCTCCCGCAGCTCGGCGAGCCTGGCCAGCACGTCGGCGCGGTGGGCCTCCATGAGGGCGAGGCGTTCGTGCTCGTTGCCGTGCCCGGCGGCGACGAGCTGGGCGTAGCGGCGGATGGCCTTGATGGGCATGCCGGTCGCCCGCAGCCGGGTGCAGACGGTGATCCACTCCAGGTCCAGCTGCCGGTAGCGGCGCCGGCCGCCGGCCGTGCGGTCCACGGTGGTGACGACCAGGCCGGCGCGTTCGTAGTAGCGCAGCGTGTGCGCGCTGACCCCGGTGCGGCGGGCGGCCTCGGCGATGCTCACGCCCTCCCGGGGGAGCGCGGCGGGCTGCTGCTTGACTTCGAGCACGCTCTAAATCCTAGCGTCGTGAACATGAGTCGTCGCCGTCGTCTCCTGGTCCTCGCGATCTGCTGCGCCAGCATGATCGTCGCCGTGATGGACATCTCCATCGTCAACGTGGCGCTGCCCGCGATCCGCCGCGACCTGCACGCCTCGGTGTCCGGCCTGCAGTGGACGGTCGACGCGTACACGCTGGTGCTGGCCGCCTTCCTGGTGCTGGCCGGATCCACCGCGGACCGGTTCGGGCGCAGGCGGATCTTCCAGGTGGGCCTCGCCGCGTTCGGGCTCGGCTCGCTGCTGTGCAGCCTGGCGCCGGGCATCGGCTGGCTGGTCGCGGCGCGGGCGCTGCAGGCCGTCGGCGGCACGATGCTCAACCCGGTGGCGATGGCGATCATCGTGACCACGTTCCCGGACCGCGCCGAGCGGACCAGGGCCATCGGCGTGTTCGCCGCGATGTCCGGCCTGTCGCTGGGGTTGGGCCCGATCCTCGGCGGCGCGCTGGTCGACGGGTTCGGCTGGCGCTCCATCTTCTGGATCAACGTGCCGATCGCGGCCGCCGCGATCGTGGGCACCGCGCTGTTCGTGCCCGAGTCCCGGGCCGCCCGGGCGCGCCGCTTCGACCCGGTGGGCCAGGTTCTGGTGATCCTGGTGCTGGGCGGCGTGGTCCACGCGATCATCGAGTCCGGCCGGCTGGGCTGGACCTCGCCGGTGATCCTCGGCCTGCTCGCGGTCGCCGCGCTCGGGGTGGTGGGCATCCTCGCCTACGAGCCGCGCCGCGCCGACCCGCTGCTGGAGCTGCGCCTGTTCCGCAGCGTGCCGTTCAGCTCGGCGATCCTGATGGCGCTGTTCGCCCTGTGCGGGTTCGGCGCGTTCCTGTTCGTGACCACCCTGTACCTGCAGAGCGTGCGTGGCCTGCCGGCGCTGGCGGCGGGGCTGAGCCTGCTGCCGGTCGGGGCGCTGATCGTGGTGCTCTCCCCGCTCACCGGCCGGCTGGTCGCCCGGCGCGGCCCCCGGCTGCCGCTGCTGGTCTCCGGGACCGCGCTGGCCCTGGGCGGCGGCGCGTCGCTGCTGGTCGGGCCGGCCACCCCGCTGCCCGCAGTGGTCGCGACCTTCGTGCTGTTCGGTGTCTTCCAGGGCACCCTCAACACGCCGATCACCAACACCGCGGTGTCCGGGATGCCGGCGTCGATGGCCGCGGTCGCCGCCTCGCTCGCCTCCGCGGGCCGGCAGGTCGGCATCACCCTGGGCGTCGCGATCTCCGGCACAGTGGTCGGGTCGGCCCTGGCCGGCGGCGCGGCGGCGTTCACCGGTGCGGCGCGCGGGGTGTGGTGGCTGGTGGCCGGGCTCGGCGCCGGCATCCTGGTCCTGGCGCTGCTCAGCACGGGTCGCCGGGCGCTGGGCACCGCCGAGCGGGCGGCGGCGTTGTTCGAGGGCCTGGACCGGGGCGCGGACCCGCGGCGGGTGCCCGCGGGCACCCGATGACGCGGCCCGGCTGCACGAAGGTCACGAGTTGCCGGTCCGCGGCCCCCGGGGGCAGGTGCCGCCGGTACGGTTACCCAGGTCACCACCGCGAGGCGCTTTTCGGGAGGACCCGTGCCTTATCCAGACGATCTGCTCAGTGACGGCGAGCGCGTCATTCTCCACAAGCACTCGCACTGGAAGATGCTCCTGCTGCCCTACCTCGTGCTGATCGTGACGCTCGGGGTCGGCATCTGGCTCGCGGTCCTGGTCAAGGACCAGTCCTGGAACATGATCGGCTGGATCGCGATCGGCGTGATCGCGCTGGTGGTCCTGATCTGGCTGTTCTTCGTGCCGTTCATCCGCTGGCGCACGACGCACTTCATCGTGACCACGGACCGGGTGATGGCCCGCGAGGGCGTGGTCAACCGCACCGGCATCGACATCCCGCTCGGCCGGATCAACAGCGTCCGCTTCGAGCACGGCCTGGTGGACCGGATCTTCGGCTGCGGCACGCTGATCATCGAGTCGGCGTCGCAGGAGCCGCTGGAGTTCGACGACATCCCCAAGGTGGAGAAGGTGCACACGCTGATCTACCGCGAGGTCAACGACAACCCGCACGACGACTTCCCGCGCGGCTCGACCCAGCAGTTCGAGCAGGGCACCCAGCCCTACCCGCCACAGGGCTGAGGTGACCGCGCGCGACCTCGGGCTGCCCGTGCGGGTGCCCGGCGAGGGACTGCCGGCCGCCGTCACCGTCTGGGAGGTCGGCCCGCGCGACGGGCTGCAGAACGAGCAGGCCGTCGTGCCGGTCGAGGTCAAGCTGGAGTTCCTCGACCGCCTCGCCGACGCGGGCCTCACCACGATCGAGGCGACCAGCTTCGTGCACCCGAAATGGGTGCCGCAGCTGGCCGACGCGGAGTCACTGCTCGCCGGACTGTCCATGCGGGACGGTGTGCGCTACCCGGTGCTGGTGCCCAACGAGCGCGGCCTGGACCGCGCGCTCGCGGCCGGGGTGCGGCACATCGCGATCTTCGGCAGTGCCACCGAGACGTTCGCCAACCGCAACCTCAACCGCACGCTCGACGAGCAGTTCGCGATGTTCGAGCCGGTGGTGTCCCGGGCGGTCGCCGAGGGGCTGGACGTGCGCGGGTACGTGTCGATGTGCTTCGGCGACCCGTGGGAGGGCCCGGTCGAGCAGGACGCGGTGGTCTCGGTCGGCCGCAGGCTGCTCGACATGGGCTGCTCGCAGCTGTCCCTGGGCGACACGATCGGCGTGGCCACCGCGGGCCAGGTCGGCGCGCTGCTGGACGCGTTCGCGGCGGCGGGCACCGGCATGTCCGCGCTCGCCGTGCACTTCCACGACACCTACGGCCAGGCCCTGACCAACACGCTCGCCGCGCTGCGCCACGGAGTGACCACAGTGGACTCCTCGGCCGGCGGGCTGGGCGGCTGCCCGTACGCCGAGTCGGCCACCGGCAACCTCGCCACCGAGGACCTGGTGTGGCTGCTCGACGGGCTGGGCGTGGCCACCGGCGTGGACCTGGACAAGCTGGCGAGCACCAGCGAGTGGATGGCCGGTCAGCTCGGCAGGCCGAGCCCGTCCCGCGTGGTGCGCGCGCTGCGGGGCTGACGTGGGTACCGAGATCGTCGAGCTGACCGAGGCGACGTGGCCGTCGCTGGAGACGTTGTTCTCCGCCAACAAGACCGTCGGCGGGTGCTGGTGCGTGTGGTTCATGCGGCCGCACGCGCAGGTGCGGGCCGGCTGGGGCGCGGACAACCGCGCGTTCCTGCGCGAGCGGGTGGGCGCCCCGCTCGGGCTGCTGGCGGTGCGGGACGGCGAGCCGCTGGGCTGGGTCGCGGTCGCGCCGCGGCCGACCTACCCGCGCCTGGCCACCTCGGCGATCACCCGGTCCGACGCCGGCCCGGACACGTGGTCGGTCACGTGCTTCTTCGTGCACCGGCGGGCTCGCGGCCGGGGCCTGGCCGCGGACCTGCTCTCCGCCGCGGTCGGCTACGCGGCCGACCGGGGCGCCGCCGCGGTCGAGGGGCACCCGGTCGACACCGAGGGCGCGCGCCGCTCGTCCGGCGACCTCTACCACGGCACGCTGGAGATGTTCCGCGCCGCGGGCTTCGACCTGGTGGACCGGCGGGGCACCCGCAGAGCGTTGGTACGCAAGGAGATCCGGTGACCCCGGAGCTGGTGACCGTGGCCGGCGGCCCGGTGCTGGTGTGGCGGCTCGGCCGGCCGCTGCTGGCGATCTCCTCCGGCCCGCTGGGCGGCGGCCTGGGCGAGCGGCGCTGGGTGCTGAACGCGACGGTGCCGAACGGCTACGCGCGGCTCGACCCCGACGCGCACCTGGCCGAGATCGCCGGCGAGCTGGGCCTGGCCGGCCCGGGCACGGGGTTCCTCACCGCGGTCGACGTCCGGGAGGTCGTGCACCGCGACGAGGGCGGCGTGCACGCCGCCGTCACCACCGGCGTCGGCGCGCACCCCACCTGGGCGGCCGCGCCGGCCGCGGCGGTGGCCGGCGGGCCCGGGACGATCAACGCGGTGTGCTTCGCGCCGGTCCGGCTGTCCCCGGCGGCGCTGGTCAACGCGGTCGCGACGGTCGCCGAGGCCAAGGCGCAGGCGCTGTGGGAGGCCGGCGTGCCCGGCACCGGCACCAGCACCGACGCGACCGCGGTGCTCTGCCCCGCGGGCGGCCCGGCCGAGCCCTTCGGCGGCCCGCGCTCGCCGATCGGCGGAGCGCTCGCGCGTGTGGTGCACTCGTCGGTGTCGGCGGCGTTGCGAGATCGGTGAAACTCACGGGAACCGCGTCGCCACGACGCGCGTCCAACGCGAGACCGAGACCATGCCGTCACACGCGGAGGTAGCCGTGGAGGCTGACCACCGAGCTCAGGTCGAGGAACTGCTGGCGGGTTATCGCCGCAGCCGGGAGCAGTTGGGCGCCGTGCAGCGCACGCTCGCGTCCCTCCGGGAGTCGGCGACCAGCGAGGACGGCCTGGTCACCGTCACGGTCGGGGCGCACGGCCGGCCGGTGCACCTGGTGATCGTCGACTCCGCGTACCGCAGGCTGCGCCCGCACGAGCTGGCGGAGACCATCGTGTCGCTGACCGAGGCGGCCGGCGCGAAGGTGTCCCGCGCGGCGGGCGAGGCGGTGGCGCCGGTGCTGCCGCCGGGCACCGATCCCGAGGCGCTGCTGCGCGGCACGGCCGACCTGACCCCGGCGGAGCTCACGCCGGCGCCGCCGGATGCCGACGAGACCTTCGAGGATCTCACCTGGATGCAGGCCGGGGGTAAGCAGCGATGAGCGGTGGACCCGGCGACGGGTACGAGGTCGATCCCACCCGGCTGGCCGGGCAGGCCGGGCAGCTCGACCCGCTGGTGAGCAGGGTTTCCACGATCCACGGCACGCTGACCGAGGCGCTCGCCGAGGCCGGGCCGTGCTGGGGCACCGACGCCGTCGGCCGAAGCTTCGCCGCGGTGCACGCGGATCCGGCCGACGCCACGCTGACCCGGCTCGGGTCGCTGCCGCGGCGGCTCGGTTCGGTCGGCACCCGGTTCACCGACACCGCCACCACCTACGAGGGCGACGACCAGCACGCGGTCGACCGGCTGCGCGCCACCGGCGCTCCCACCGCCGAGGCGTAGCGATGGGTATCGAACTGCCCCCCGAGCTCGCCGACGTCGCCGCGCAGGCCGGGGTGTCCTGGCCGGAGGCCGACGAGGAGGCCATGGCCCGGTCGGCCCAGGCGTGGCGGGACGCGGCCACCTCGATGTCGGCGGTCACCACCGACGCGGACACCACCGTGCGGTCCGCGCTGGACTCGGTGCGCGGGGAGACCGGGACGGCGGCCTCCCACCACTGGGCGACCTTCGTCGAGCCGGACTCCGGACACCTGACCGCGACCGTCCGCGGCTGCAACGACGCCGCCGACCGACTCGAACACGCGGCGAACCAGGTGGGGGCGGCGAAGGTGGAGATCGTGCGGAACCTGGTGTCGCTGGCCCAGAACTCGGACGCCGCGCACAGCGCCGCCGCGGCCGGCCACCCGATGGCGCTGGCCGGGCTGGACACCGCGGTCCGCGGCACCTCGGCGAACATCGCCAACATCGAGTCGAACCTGGTCGACGCGGTGCGGCCGTCGTCCGGCGTGGACATGGCCGGGGTGCGGGACCCGGTCGACGCCAACCCCGGCTCGCACGGTCCGGGCGTGCACACCCTGGTGTCGGACACCGTCGCCGGCACGACCGCGCCGGCCGACCACACCACCCACCACGCGGCCGACCTGGCCACCGACGCTGCCCGCGGCGACCTGACCGGCACCGGCGGCCACCCCGGCGACCACCCCGGCGACCACTCCGCCGGCCGTCCCGGCGGCCTGGTCGCGGACACCACCCGCGGCGTGACCCACCTGGTCGCCGACACGACGAACCTCACCGGCGACGCCACCGATCCGGGCGGCGGCTCCCGCGGCCCGCTCGGCGACGCCACCCGCGGCGCCACCCACCTGGTCGGTGACGCGGCGCAGGGCGCGACGCACGTGGTCGGCGACGCGGCGCACGGCGCCGCCGACCTGGCCGGCGACACCGCGCCCGGGCCCGCCGGTCACGGGACCGGCGACGCCCCGCACCCGGTCACCGGCACGGGCCCGAACCTCCCCGGCGACCTCACCCGCGGCACGGCGGGCGTCCCCGGCCACGCGCCCGGCCTCGGCGACCCGGAGGTCACCGGCCCGGTGCCGGTCGACGGCTCGTGGACACCCGGCCTCGACGACCGGCCGACCCCGCCCACCGGCCAGACCGTGCAGGCCGGCTTCGCCGGCGGCGTGGACGTCCCCGCCGCCGGTCCCGTGGCCAACCTCCCGCCCGCTGCCCCGCCCGTCGGCGGCGTGCCGGCACCCGGCGCGCAGGCCGGCGGCGGCACGCCGGGCTTCGGCGGCGGCACGTCGTTCGGCGGCGCCCCCGCCGCACCCGCACCCGGCGGCGTGGTCGGCGGCCCCGCGGGCGGCGTGCCGGCGGGTGGTGCCGTCCCGGCCCGCCCGGTCCCCGGCGCGCCCGCACCCGGAGCGGCCGGCGGTGCCGTCCCCGGCGCCCCCGCGCGCCCGGGCGACGCCGCCCCGCGCCTCGGCGCTCCCCGTCCGCCGGAGGTCGCGGCGGACCCGCGCAGGGTGTACGCCGCCGGAGCCCCCCAACCGCCCGGCCAGGGGGTGGCCGCGGCGGCGGCCGTCCAGCCGGACAAGGAGCGCGACCAGGCGCTCGCGCTGTTCTGGGTGCACATGTTCCCGATCGGCCACATGCCGGTCGCCGCCGACCGGCCCGCCCGGCAGCTGCCGCCACCGCCCCCGGAGCTCGACTACGCCCCCGGCATGCGGTTCGAGCCGGGCGACCACCCGCGGTCGGACCTCGTCGACAGCGCCGGGCGGCGGGCGGCGCTGCGTGACGGGGTCGCGCCGCTGGAGCCCTCCGACCCGCTGCCGGCCGGTGACCCGAGGGTCGCCGCGCTCGCCGAGGGCCACGACCCGCTGGGCGGCGAGCACGAGCGGGACTGGGACCGGCGCTACCTGGTCCGGTTCGGCAGCGTCACCGCCCAGGGCATCAGCCGGGAGGGCGTGGAGTTCGCCTGGCCGCCGGGGGAGCAGTACCCCGAGGGCGGCAGCGCGCAGGCCGAGGCCGAGGTGCTCGAGGAAGGCGCCGAGCTCGACCGGTTCGGCCGCTGGGACGGCCGGGTGTTCGCCGCGGCGGGCACCCCGTTCGCCCAGCGTTCGCTGCCGCCCGCGCATCTCGAGCACGGCTACCGGCGCTACCGGGTGCTGCGCCCGGTGCCGGTGTGGCGCGCGGTGTCCGCGGCGTGGTTCGCCCAGACCGGCGGCGGCGTCCGCTACCGGACCACGCACTCGGCGATGGAGCTCGTCGCGCTCGGCTACCTGGCCGACATCACCACGGAGGAAGCATGAACGCCGAGTCGGTCACCGAATGGCTCGCCGCGGTGGGCGTCCCGCAGGCGATCGTGTCCGTCGGCGCCGAGGCCGACAACGCGTGGTGCCTGGTCCGCGACGAGCAGCCGGACGAGGAGGGCACCTACGGCTGGGAGGTCTTCTGGCGCGAGCAGGGCAACCGCTACGACTGGGCGCGCTTCACCAACGAGCAGGTCGCCTGCCACTACCTGTTCGGCCGCCTGACCTGGGCCCAGGTCGTGCGCGGCGTGGTGGGCCTGCTGCCCGCCCCGGCGACCTCCTGACCAGAGCGTGTCAGACACGCACTAGCGCCCCACGATCGACAGCGCGGCCGCGTGCAGGTGGCCGTTCGACGACAGCGCGGTGCCGTGGTCGAAGCCCAGCCTGCCGGACAGGTCGGTGAACGCCCCGCCCGCCTCGGTCACCACGACCTGCACCGCCGCGAGGTCCCAGATGTTCGCGCCCGGCTCCACGGCCAGGTCCAGCGCGCCCTCGGCCACCAGGCAGTGGTGCCAGTAGTCGCCGAACGCCCTGCTCTCCCAGCAGGCGTCCACGAGCGCCAGGTACCGGTCCCGCTCGGTGCCGAAGAACTTCAGGTCCGTCGTCGACAGGTACGCGTCGGACAGCGACCGCACCTGCGAGACCCGCAGCCGCCGCGTCGAGGCGCCAGTGAACGACCCGAACGCGCCGTTGCCCGCCGAGGCCCACCACCGCCGGCCGAACGCGGGCGCCGAGGCCACACCGACCACCGGCTCACCGGCCACGACCAGCGCGATCAGCGTCGCCCAGGCCGGCACGCCGCGCAGGAAGTTCTTCGTCCCGTCGATCGGGTCGAGCACCCAGGTGCGGTCGGCGCCGAGCGCGCCGCCCCGCTCCTCGCCGAGGATCGCGTCGTCCGGGCACGCGTCGGCGAGCAGCGTCCGCACCGCGTCCTCGACCGCGGTGTCCGCGTCGGTGACCGGCGAGCGGTCCGGCTTGCGGTCCACCACGAGGTCGGACGCGCGGAACCGGGACATGGTGATCTCGTCGGCCGCGTCGGCCAGTCGCAACGCGACGGACAGATCGTCAGCATGGGGCGCCATGACCGCATGCTGTCACGCCTAGTCTTAGGTCCGTGAGTGTGGTGCTGCTGGCCGAGGACGACGCGGCGATCGCCGACCCGCTGTCCCGTGCCTTGAATCGGGAGGGCTACGAGGTACGCGTGGTGGTGGACGGCCACAGCGCGTTCGAGTCGGCCAACGGCGGCGGGATCGACCTGCTGGTCCTGGATCTCGGGTTGCCCGGCATCGACGGGCTGGACGTGTGCCGGCGGCTGCGCGCCGCCGGGCGCGGCATCCCGGTCCTCATGCTGACCGCGCGCGCCGACGAGGTCGACTTCGTCGTCGGGCTGGACGCCGGGGCGGACGACTACGTCGCCAAGCCGTTCCGGCTGGCCGAGCTGCTCGCCCGGATCCGCGCGCTGCTGCGCCGCCAGGCGCCGGGCACGATCGAGGTCAACGGCGTGCGGATGGACCTCGCCGCGCGACTGGTGATCGTGGACGGCGAGGAGGTCACCCTCGCCAACAAGGAGTTCGAGCTGCTGCGCGTGCTGATCCAGCGGGCCGGTCAGGTCGTCACCCGCGAGGAGATCCTCGACGAGGTCTGGGGCGGCCCGGAGCTCAAGACCAGCAAGACGCTGGACATGCACATGTCCTGGCTGCGCCGCAAGCTCGGGCACCGGGCCGGCCGGATCGCGACCGTGCGTGGCGTCGGCTTCCGGTTCAACGCCGAGTAGCCGTGCGCCGCCGCGTCCTGCTGGCGATCCTGCTGGCCGTCACCGTGACCGCCTGCCTGCTGGGCATCCCGCTGGGCTACACGGCGACGGCCATCGTCGAGAGCCTCACCCGGGAGGACCTCGCCGGCCGGGTCCGCCAGATCGCGGCCATCCTCGACGACGAGGTCGCCGGCGGCGAGCAGATCGACCTGAACAGCGTGCAGCTCGCCGTGCCCACCGGCGGCCACCTGCGGGTCACGCTGCCCGACGTGGGACGCGACCTCACCCTCGGTCCCGACCTCGGCGACGACACCATCAGCGAGGAGGTGCCGATCGTCCAGCACGGCACCGTGCGGCTGTCCATCGACGCCGGGCCCATGCGCACCACGCAGACGCAGGTCGCGCTGCTGGTCGCGCTGGTCGTGGTCGCCACCGTCGGCATCGGGTTCGTGGTCGCGAGCGTCACCGCCCGCCGGCTGGCCCGGCCGCTGCGCCACGTCGCCTTCCGCGCGTCCCGGCTGGGCGCGGGCGACTTCCGGCTGGACCGCACGCGCTACTTCGTGCCCGAGCTGGACTCGGTGGCCGAGGCGCTGGACGCGTCGGCGACCGCCCTGGCGCAGCTGGTGCAGCGGGAGCGGGAGCTGGTCGGCGACGTCTCCCACCAGCTGCGCAGCCGGCTGACGTCGCTGCAGCTGCGCATCGAGGAGCTGACCGCGGTCCACGACGAGGAGGTCGCCCAGGAGGCGCGGGCGGCGCTGGAGCAGGCCGAGCGGCTCGCCGACGTGCTCGACGAGCTGATGGCCGCGGCCCGGGAGGCGCGGGCGGTCGGCGCCGAGCCGGTGGAGCTGGGCACGGAGCTGCTCGGCATCGCCGACGAGTGGCGCGCGCCGCTGCGGGCCGAGGGCCGCTCGCTCAAGCTGAAGGTGCAGGACGGCCTGTGGGCCAAGGTGTCCCCGGCCCGGCTGCGCGAGGTGATCGGCGTGCTGCTGGACAACGCGCTGCGGCACGGAGCCGGGACTGTCACGCTCGCCGCCCGCGGCGACGGGGCCGGGTCGACCGGCCCGTCGGTGGTCATCGAGGTCTCGGACACCGGCGGCGGCGTGCCGGACGAGCTGGCCGAGCACATCTTCGAGCGGGGCGTGTCCGGGGGCGGCTCGACCGGTCTGGGGCTGGCACTGGCCCGCGCGCTCATCGACTCCGACGGCGGCAGGCTGGAGCTGTCGGTCAAGCGCCCGGCGACGTTCACCGTGTTCCTGCCGGTGCCGCGGGCGGGCGACGTCAAGGGGGTGCGCTGGCCCGCCGAGCGCTCGCCGCGTTAGAACGTCAGGAGTGGCCCAGCTCCTCGGCCGGGTCGTCGGTGGTCCGGGCGCTGCCGCGGCGGCTGCCCAGCTCGTCGGGGAACACCCAGCGCCGGAACGCCCAGAAGCGGAAGAACATCGCCAGCAGCATGCCGATGATCGACCCGCTCGCGAAGTCCGCGATCTCCTGGACGAACCGCGACACGTGCGGCACCTCCAGGTGCAGCCAGTACCGGGAGATGTACAGCGGCGCCGAGTTCAGCGCCACGCCGATGCCGCTGATCAGGAAGAACAGCGCCGCCTCGTGGTGGCGCTCGCGGCCGCCGCGGGTGCGGAAGGACCACTCGCGGTTCAGCACGTACGACACGATCGTCGCGATGATGATCGCGATGATCTTGGCGGTGACGGGCTTGTCCTCGAGGACGGACAGTTTCAGCAGATACCAGATGCCGTTGTCGATCACGAACGTCGTACCGCCGACGACGGCGAACTTCAGCAGTTCGCGGTGCCTGATGAGCACGGCACGCACGGGTTCGGGCACCCGGGCGAGGACGGAGTCGACGACGGTCACGCCCGCAGTCTACGGAGCAGTGACCCACAGCGACCGGCAGCACTGACGAACCCGGCGCTACCGGCCGCCGCCGAGCAGCCACCCGAGCAGGCCGCCGAGCCCGCCGAGCCCGCCGAGCCCGCCGGGCCCCGGCGGTGGCTCGGCCGGTGGTTCGGTCGACGGCTCGGTCGACGGTGGTGCGGGCGGCACCGAGTGCGGCGGCTCGGGCCGCTCGGGCGGGACCGCCGGTGGCGTGTGTGGCGCCGGTGCGGGGGCCCGCTCCGGCTTCCCGGCCGGCGGCGCGGTCGTCCCGGTCGGCGCGTGCCGCGACGCCGGTGGCACGGCGGGCCGGGTGGCCGAGCCCCCGCCCGACGTGCCCGGCGGCTCGTCCGCGACGGGCGGCGTCGCCGGCAGCAGGCCGGACGCGGCGGGCCAGAGCAGGCTGTCGACCTGGACGGTCTCGTTGTCGCTGGCGTCGCCGAGCACGGCGCTGATGTGCACCTCCTGCGGCGGCTCGGCCGAACGGTCGCCCGGCCGGACCGGCCACGGGTCGGGGTCGAGCTCGAACACGGCTCGCAGCGTCTCGCCCGGGGCGAGCCGGGTGGCCGTGGTGCACGCCGTGCCGCCGCCGCTGGTGCAGGTCATCTCGTGGTCGGAGAAGATCAGCTGGGCGGGCTGGTCGACGGTGACGGTGACCGGCCCGGTGCTGGTGCCGGTGTTGTCGACGCGCGCCTGCAGCGTCGGGTGCAGCCAGATGCCGGGCAGCAGGCCGAGCCAGTCGGCGTCGGCGCTCAGCCGGACCGCGTCCACGGCGGCCGGCGGGCGGACGTCGACCCGGACCGACACCCGGACGTCCATGACCACGCCCGCGCTGATCGACCCGGTGATCAGGCCGCCCCGGGCGTCCGGGGCCGCGGTGACGCGGAACCGCAGCGTCACCGCCTCGCCCGGGTCCAGGCCCCGCGCGCTGGCGCAGGTGACCGTGCCGGTGCCGCCGGGGCAGTTCACCGTGCCCGCCGCGCGGGCGGCGTCGAGGCGCAGCAGCGGCGCGGGGCCGTAGCGGTCGGGACCGGCGGGCACCGCGCTCACCCCGGCGGGCAGCGTCAGCAGGGCGGTCACCGGCTCGGACATCGTGCCGCCGGTGTTGCGCACGGTGATCGGCAGGTCGGCGGGCTCGCCTCCGGCGACCAGGCCGAGCGGGGCCGCCGGCGGGGTGGCGGTGAGGCTCGGCGGGGCGTCGGTCGTCGCGGGCTCGGCGGGCGCGGGCGACGGCGCCGTGGTGCTCGGCTGCCGCGGCTCGGGCGGCTCGGGCGGCGCCGGTTGCTGTGGCCCGGGCGCCGCGGGCGGTTCCTGCTGCCGCGGTGGGGACGCCGGGGCCGTCGTCGTCGGTTGCCGCTCGGTCGGCGCCGGCTGCGCGGCGGGGATCTCCTGGCTGCCGCCGCCCGCGGTCAGGCCGACCGCGATCGCCGCCACGACGGCCACCCCGGACACCGCCACGCCGAGGAACTGGCGGGGCGCGGACGCCGCCGCGTTCGCCGCGGCGCCCGCACCGGCGGCGCCCGCGGCCGCGCCGGCGGCGGTGAGCGCGGCGGCCTTCGACGCGGTCGCGGCCAGGTAGCCTGCCGCGCCGGCGCCGAGCACCAGCGGCGCGACGAACCCGCGCATGGCGCCGTTGACGTCGGCGAGCTCGGCGGCCAGCGCACGGCAGCGCTCGCACTCGTCGAGGTGGGCCTCGACCTGGGCCGTCTCCCGCTTGGCCAGCCCGCTGCGGATCCACGCGCCGAGCCGCTCGGCGGTCGCGCGGCAGCGGCGCTCGGTGATCTCGGCCAGGTGCGCCTGCAGGTAGGCCTGGCGTAAGCCCTCGCGCGCCCGGTAGGCGAGCGCGGAGACGCCATTGGGGGTGAGCCCGAGCAGCGGCGCGACCTCGGCCGGCGGCTGGCCCTCGACCTCGGTGTGCCAGAGCACGGCCTGCCAGCGCTCGGGCAGCCGGGCGTAGGCCTGGGCGGCCAGCGAGCGCTCCAGCCCGGCGACGGCGGTGTCGGAGAACGGCTCGGCCAGGCTCGCGCCGCCCGCCGCCTCGACGTCGTCGGACAGCTCCAGCCTGCGGTCGCGGCGGGTCTTGTCGTAGGCGGTGTGCCGCAGGGTGGTGAGCAGGTAGGCGCGGAACGCCGAGTCGGGACCGCGGCCGGCGCGCAGCGTGTCCAGCACCTTGGCGAACGCCTCGGCGACCAGGTCGTCGGCCTCCGCCGGGGAGCGGCTGAGCTGGCGGGCGAGGTTGTAGGCCGACGCCACGTGCCGCTCGTAGAGCGAGCCGTACGCGGCGATCGTGCCCTTGCGCACCGCGTCGATCAGCTCCGCATCGCTGGGCCCCTCGATGTCGGCGGGAACGGTGGCCACGGTCCTCCTCAACTCCTGCGTGTCTGCCCCCGGGACCGGAAAAACGACCCGGATCCCCTGTAGACACGCACCGGCGCTCAGTGTGACGGATCCCGCTGAACGCGGCACCCGCGATCACCGGAACGGCCGTATGAGATCCACTCGGCGGCCCAGCCGACAGGAATTCACCCGAATGGCGTCACGGCGGGCGGCCGCCCGCGTTTCCCTACTGGAGAGTCGGACGGGAGATGGGATGACACGTGTCAGTACGCGAGGCGGGGTCGCGCTCATCTCGTGGCGATGCCGAGGGCACCGGCCACGCGGTGCGGGTGCTGCGCGCGCGATGGCGGACGGCGAGCATCGCCGCCGGGTGGCGCTTCCCCAGCGACTGGGGCCTGCCCGAGGTCGACGGGGTGTGCGTGTCGGCCGTGCGCCGCGCCGACCTGTCCGGCCCGCTGGCGAGCCTGGGGCGGGCACGGGCCGAGGCGGGTGCGAGCCTCGACGAGACGCTGACCGACCTGGCCGCGCTGCACGCGGTGCTGACCACCCCGCGGACCTCGGACGGCCTGATCGCCACCGATCCCGACGCCGCCCCGACCGCGCTGATCCGGCCGGCCGCGGTGGGCTGGGCGGACGCGTCGAGCGGCGAGCTGCGCAAGGCGGAGGCCACGGAGAACCTGACCAGCCTGGCCACCCACGCCTACCTGCGCACCCGGCTCGGCGAGGTGTACCGGCAGGCCACGCGCGAGCAGATGCCGGTGTCGGAGACGCACACCCTGCTCGCCATCACGCTGGACCTCTCCGACGTCGACGGCTGGCCGCGGCTGATGGCGATGGTGCTGGCCGCCGACGCGCTGCGGGACGTGTTCGACGGCGGGGAGACCGTCGCGCTGCTGGGGCCGTCGGTGGCGGTGGTGCTCGGCGCGCGTGAGCCGGCGTTCGGGGACCGCGCGCTGAGCGCGGGCTGGCTGATCACCGAGCGGCTGTCGGTCGACCCGCAGCTTGCGGCGGCCCGGCCGCCGTGGCTGCGGGTGGAGCCGCTGCCGGAGTGCCTGGAGCAGGCGCGGGAGATGCTGAGCCGTATCAGCAAGGCCTGACGTTCCGGCGCCGTCCGGCGGTCGCTGTGGACAAGTCGGCGGGCTGTGGACAACCCGGCCGTACGGGCAGGGCCGCCTCCCGCTCTCGTCGGCCGCCCGTGGTTTCCTTGCGCACGTGAACGAGGCGGTCCCGGCCACTCCCATCGTCCCCGTCGACGACGGGCACTGGCTCGCGCGCTCGCTGCGCCGGCTGGCCGCCGACCGGACCACCCTGCTCGCCCTCCTCGCGGTCCCCGCGGGGCTGCTCGTGGCGGGCGTCGTCAGCTGGGTGATCGACTGGCGCCTCGGCGTCGACTCGGCCGTCTACCGGTCCGGCGCGATCGCCCTGCTCACCGGGGAGCCCCTGTACGACAACGACTTCCTCTCCGCCGAACCCCCGTGGGCGAGCCTGCCGTTCACCTACCCGCCGACCGGCGCGCTGCTGTTCGTGCCGCTCGCGCTGTTCCCCACCCAGGTGTCCTGGGGCATCCTCGCGGCGGTCTCGGTCCTCGCGCTCGCCCTGGTCGTGCGGGTGTGCCTGCAGATCCTGCCGGGCCGGCCGGACTGGCTCACCCCGGCCAGGACCACGGTCGTGCTGACGATCCTCGTGCTGGGCGTCGAGCCGGTCTGGCGGACGCTGTTCCTCGGCCAGATCAACCTGATCCTGATGGCGCTGGTGGTCACCGACGTGCTCGTCCTGGGCACGGTGCGGGGCCGGGTCCGTCACCTCGGCGGGGTGCTCGTCGGCGTCGCGGCCGCGGTCAAGCTCACCCCGCTGATCTTCGTCCCGCACCTGTGGCTGACCGGCCGGCGCGCCGACGCGGTCCGCGCGCTCGCCACGTTCGCCGGGCTCCAGGCGCTGATCTTCGCGATCATCCCGCACGACTTCGCGCGCTTCTGGACGGTCGCGGTCACCGACCCGGCCCGCACCGGACCCACCTTCTGGGCCGGCAACCAGTCGCTGAACGGCCTCGTGCTGCGGCTGACCGGCCTCGCCCCGTGGGCGCTGGCGGCGGCGATCGGCATCGGCGCGGTGCTCGCCGTCCCGGCCGTCGTGCTGGTCCGCCGGTTCCATCGCGGCGGCGAGCCGCTGGCCGCGCTCCTGGTCACGGCGTTCTTCGGGCTGCTGCTCAGCCCGGTGTCGTGGTCGCACCACTACGTCTGGGTCGTGCCGCTGATCGTGCTGCTGCTCGCCCGGCTGCCCGAACACCCCCGCGCCCGGTCGTTCGCCGCGCTCGGCGCGATCGTCGCGGTGTTCGCCAGCTGCGTGCTGCTGATCATGCGGACCTCCGACCCGTCGCGCCCGCCCGGTGTGAAGCCGGAGCTCGAGTGGACGCCGCCGGAGGTCGTGCTGGGCAGCGCGTACCTGCTGGTCCCGCTCGTGCTGGGCGTCGTGCTGCTCCTCCGGACGCGAGGTAGGTGACGCGTGGACACCCGAACCGGCCTGCCGATCGTGGGCATGGTTGGCGGCGGCCAGCTGGCCCGGATGACCCAGCAGGCGGCCATCGCGCTGGGCCAGTCGCTGCACGTGCTGGCGATGTCGGCGGACGACTCGGCCGCCCTCGTCACGCCGAACGTCACGCTCGGGTCGCACACCGACCTCGACGCGCTGACCGCGTTCGCGCGGACCTGCGACGTGCTGACCTTCGACCACGAGCACGTGCCGCCCGAGCACCTGCGCGCGCTGGCCGAGCGCGGCGTCGCGGTCCGGCCCGGCCCGGAGGCGCTGCTGCACGCGCAGGACAAGCTCGTGATGCGGCACAAGCTCGCCTCGCTCGGCCTGCCGGTGCCGCGCTTCGCCGCGGTGTCCGAAGTGGACGATGTGGTCAAGTTCGGCGACGAGCACGGCTGGCCGTGCATGCTCAAGGCCGCCCGCGGCGGCTACGACGGGCGTGGCGTGTGGACGCTGAACGGCGCCGGGTCCGCGCGCGAGCTGGTGCCGCGGCTGCTCGAGTGGGGCACCCCGCTGCTGGTCGAGGAGCGGGTGGCGATGCGCCGCGAGCTGGCCGCGGTCGCCGCGCGCTCGCCGTTCGGCCAGGGCGGGTGCTGGCCGGTGGTGGAGACCGTGCAGTCCAACGGGATCTGCGTCGAGGTCCTCGCCCCCGCGCCGGACCTCGCGGAGAGCCGGGCGGGCGAGGCCCAGGAGCTCGCGCTGAGGATCGCCGCCGAGCTCGGCGTGGTCGGCGTGCTCGCGGTCGAGCTGTTCGAGACCGGCGAGGGGTTCGTGGTCAACGAGCTCGCCATGCGCCCGCACAACTCCGGCCACTGGACCATCGAGGGCGCCGCGACCTCGCAGTTCGAGCAGCACCTGCGCGCGGTGCTCGACTACCCGCTGGGCGCCACCGACCCGCGCGCCCCCGCGGTCGTGATGGCCAACGTGCTGGGCGCGACGCAGCCGCCCGCGATGAGCCCCGACGAGCGGCTGCACCACCTGCTCGCCCGCTACCGGGACGCGCACGTGCACTACTACGGCAAGCAGGAGCGGCCCGG
Organism: uncultured Actinomycetota bacterium; assembly: GCA_963727495.1. Lineage (GTDB taxonomy): Bacteria > Actinomycetota > Actinomycetes > Mycobacteriales > Pseudonocardiaceae > Actinophytocola. Next base: position 1,910,927 of record CAVSGQ010000006.1, read on the forward strand.
TCGCAAGATCGGCCACGTCACCCTGCTCGGCGCGCGGATGGCCGACGTGCGGGACCGGGCCCGGCTCGCCGCGCACTGGCTCTCGCACGGCGAGTGGCTCGACGGCTACGACATCCATGAAGGGGAGCGCACGTGACACCGGTGGTCGGCGTGATCATGGGGAGCGACTCGGACTGGCCGGTGATGCGGGCCGCGGCCGAGGCGCTGGACGAGTTCGAGGTGCCCTACGAGGTCAGCGTGGTGTCCGCGCACCGCACCCCGCAGCGGATGCTCGACTACGCCCACGGCGCGGCCGACCGCGGGCTGCGGGTGATCATCGCCGGCGCGGGCGGTGCGGCCCACCTGCCGGGCATGGTGGCGTCCGCGACCACGCTGCCGGTGATCGGCGTGCCGGTGCCGTTGAAGTACCTCGACGGGCTGGACTCGCTGCTCTCGATCGTGCAGATGCCGGCCGGCGTCCCGGTGGCGACGGTCTCGGTCGGTGGCGCGCGCAACGCCGGGCTGCTGGCGGTGCGGGTGCTGGCCGCGTCGGACGAGAAGCTGCGGGCCCGGCTCGCCGGGTTCCGCGCCGACCTCGAGCGGCTGGTCCTCGACAAGGACGCCGCGCTGCGCTCGAGCCTGGATGTGACATCGAACGACCCGGGGGCCGGCGACGTGAACGGGCGCTAACATCGGTTCGTCAGGGCATGCGCACCAGGAGGTGGCGACGGTGGAGGGGCTGTACCAGCTGAGCGAGGAGCACGAGGCGCTGCGTGAGGCCGTGCGCGCGCTGGCGGAGAAGGAGATCGCGCCCCACGCCGCCGAGGTCGACGAGCGGGAGCGCTACCCGGTGGAGGCGCGCGACGCGCTGGCCCGGGCGGGCTTCAACGCCGTGCACGTGCCCGAGGAGTACGACGGCCAGGGCGCCGACGCGATCGCCGCGTGCATCGTGATCGAGGAGGTCGCCCGGGTGGACGCGGCCGCGTCGCTCATTCCTGCGGTGAACAAGCTCGGCACGCAGCCGATCCTGCTGGCCGGGTCGGACGAGGTGAAGAAGCTGGTGCTGCCCTCGATCGCGTCGGGCGAGGCGTCCGTGTCCTACGCGCTGTCCGAGCGCGAGGCCGGCTCGGACACCGCGTCGATGCGCGCCCGCGCGGTGCGCGACGGCGACACGTGGGTGCTGAACGGCACGAAGGCGTGGATCACCAACGCGGGCGAGTCGACGTGGTACACGGTGATGGTCGTGACCGACCCGAACGCGGAGCGGAAGGCGAACGGCATCTCGGCGTTCGTGGTGCACAAGGACGATCCCGGTTTCACGGTGGGCCCGAAGGAGCGCAAGCTCGGCATCAAGGGCTCCCCGACCTGCGAGATCCACTTCGAGAACTGCGTGATCCCCGCCGACCGCATCATCGGCGAGCCCGGCAGCGGCCTGAAGACGGCGCTGCGCACCCTCGACCACACCCGCCCCACGATCGGCGCGCAGGCGGTGGGCATCGCCCAGGGCGCCCTCGACGCGTCGATCGCCTACGTCAAGGAGCGCCGCCAGTTCGGCCAGCGCGTCGCCGACTTCCAGGGCGTCCAGTTCATGCTGGCCGACATGGGCATGAAGATCGAGGCCGCCCGCCACCTCGTCTACGCCTCCGCAGCCGCCTCCGAACGCGGCGACAAGCGCGCCGGCTTCATCGCCTCCGCCGCGAAGACCTACGCCTCCGACACCGCGATGGAGGTAACCACCGACGCGGTCCAGTTGTTCGGCGGCGCCGGCTACACCAAGGACTTCCCGGTAGAACGCATGATGCGCGACGCCAAGATCACCCAGATCTACGAGGGCACCAACCAGATCCAGCGCATGGTCATGGCCCGCGCCCTGCTCAAGGGCTGAGCCTGGTGTGTGGACGACACGGTCAGTCGTCCCGTCGACGGCTTCCGCCCGCGTGATTTCCTGGGTGAGTTCGACGTCCCGGTCGACGGACAAGTCAAAGCGTAGGTCGACTTTCATGCCCTTCTCGCCTGCGCTCGGTCGCTCCAGACATCAGGGGTGGCTCCGCGCAGTTCGGCCGCCCGGTCGAACATGTTCTCGTGGGAATTGACGAACCGCTCGTCCAGGTGAACGATGTTGTCGACGTCTCCTTCTTCGCGCTTTCCCAGCGCACATTTCTGCGCCTCGGGATCGACTGTCTTCATCACGTTGCCTCGCGTTCCAGCCCGGCCTTCCCTGCGGGACAACGCCCACGAACAGCCGGTGTTCCCAGACGCTCGCCTTGCGTTCGATGATCCACATGTCCCACGCCGGCAGGATCCCGGGCAGCCCAGTGTCGTCGACGCGGAACGGGGAGCACGTACTCGCGGTCCTCGAGCAGCGCGCGCCTGGGCACCGCGAGTAGCCATATTCAGCACCGTAGAGTGCACAACAGAGCCCATCTTCACCCAATACGGTGATCGCCTGCCCGTTGCCTACGGACCTGAATGGACGCCCGGGTCGATGTTTGGGAATCGGCGCTTTCGAGGAGCGGGCGAAACCGTCGCGGCGTAGCCTCCAGAAGGAAATTCTCCACGCGCGCACCGAGGGAGACGATTATGCGTGCATCGTTCGACAAGCTGATCTCGTGGACCGGGGTGTTGTTGGCGGTTGTCCTTCTCGTTGCGGGGGGATTGGCCACCTATGCGTACTTCTACATCGGAAACGAGGTGGAGACGCAGTTCGGGATGCAGGACATCACGATGCCCGACGGGCAAGCCCTGCAGTCGGTTCCGCAGGCCGACCAGGATGCGCTGAAGCCCTACGCGGGCAGTCCTCTGGACACCGCGCCGGAGGCGAGGGCATACGCGGATCACTACATCCTGGCGCACATGAACGAGGCTTCCGGCGGCAAGACGTACGAGGAGGTCAGCGGCCAGTACGTCGCGATGAGTGACGAGCAGAAGGCCAGTCCGGAAGGCCAACAACTGGCTGGACTGCGCAACACCCTCTTCCAGGGCAACACGTTGCGTGGTCTGCTGCTCTACGGCGCGGCGTTCGGGACGATGGGCACCATCGCGGGCTGGGCCGCGATCGGCGCGTTCGTCGGGGCGGTGATCCTGATCGTCCTCGGACTCATGGGCCTGCGACACGCGGGTCGTCTGGAACGAGCGACTGCCGGGGAACCGGCCGCGACCAGCCGGACGACAGTCTCCTGAGGCCCGACCCGGGCGACGCTGTGGTCGTCGTTGCCGTAGAATTCGCACGCCGTGCCCGGTGAGCTGCCGGGCTGCTTCTCGACACAGGGCGCTGCTCACCGGGATCGACAGACACGCGTCGTACATGTAGTTCCGACTTCGATGTCGCGGCGCCACGATGTGTCCGTACGTGCACCCCGTGCGCCTCGACCTGGCCGGTTCAGGTCAGCTCGGCCAGGCGGGTGAGCGACTCGCCGGCCGAGGCCGCCGGGTCGGTGACCGGGAACTGGACCGCGCGGATCGTCCGCGCCGGGTCGACGATCAGCGTCAGCCGCTTGAGCCGGTCGACGCCCGCCGCGCGGAACGTCGGTAGCCGCAGCGCCGCGGCGAGGGACAGGTCCGCGTCCGACAGCAGCGGGAACGGCAGCGACACGTGCTCGGCGAACGCGCGCAGCTGGTCCGGGCGCTGCGTGCTCAGCCCGCGCACCGCCACCCCCCGCTCCGCGAACGCCGGGAACCGGTCCCGGTAGGTCGTCGACTCCAGCGTGCAGCCGGCCGCTCCCGGGATGTCGTTCCAGCCCGGCGGGTACGGGTTCCCGCTCGGCGCGAACGCCCCGGGGAACGCGTAGAGCACCGTCCACCCCCCGCCCGCCGGGTCGACGGCCTCGGCCGTGTCCGACGGCAGCGGCACCTGCGGCAGCCGCCTGCCCACCAGCCCGTACACCCGGCGCGCCTCGGCCGACGTCGGCGAGCTCGTCGCGGTCAGCGAGCCGTCGCCGGCGACGTGGCGGGTCCCCCAGTCCTGCAGCGCGATCAGCACCGGCAGCAGGCCCCGGCCGGCCTCGGTGAGGTGGTACTCGTAGCGCGGCGGGTGCTTCGAGTAGGTCACCTTGTCCAGCACCCCGTGTGCCACCAGCATCTTCAGCCGCTCGGTCAGCGTCTTGCGGCTGATGGACAGCTCGCGCTGCAGCCCGTCGAAACGGGTGATGCCGCCCGCGATGTCGCGGACGACCAGCAGCGTCCACCAGTCGCCGACGATGCCCAGCGCCTGGGCGATCGCGCACTCCGCATCGGCGAGATCGCTGTGCCTCATGCCCCCTCGCTTTCCTGCGTCTGCCCCCAATATAGTGAGTTCCCAATGTAAACTCACTGGGAGGCCCGATGTTCTGGCGCTACTGGTCGGCCATGGCGGTCAGCCAGACCGGCACCGCGGTCACGGCGGTCGCGCTGCCACTGGTCGCGGTCACCACGCTGCACGCCTCCGCGTTCGAGGTCAGCCTGCTCACCGCGGCGACCTACCTCGCCTGGGCGCTGATCGGCCTGCCGGCCGGCGTGCTCGTGGCCCGGCTGCCGCTGCGCGGCACGCAGGTCGCCATGGACCTCATCCGCGCCGCCGCGATCGTCTCGATGCCGGCCGCCTGGTTGCTCGGCCATCTCACGATGGCCCACCTCGTCGCCGCCGCGCTGGTGGTCAGCCTCGCCAACGTCGTCTTCGACGTCGGCGGCGCCACCTTCCTCCCCGCGATCGTCGGCCGCGACGAGCTGACCGCGCGCAACAGTCTGGTCTCCGCGACCTACTCCACCACCCAGCTCGGTGGCCCGAGCCTCGGCGGTGTCGTCGTCCAGCTGCTCGGCGCGGTGCCGACGCTGCTCGTCGACGCGGTCAGCTTCCTCGTCTCGGCGGTGCTGCTGCGCGGGCTGCCGCGCGGCGCCGGCCCGCCCGCAGGCGACCGGCCGCGGATGACCGCGCAGATCCGCGAGGGTTGGCGGTTCGTGGTGCGCCACCCGGTCATGCGCCCGTGCATGTTCGCCGCCACGACGGACAACTTCGCCAACGGCGCGCTGATGGCGCTGATCCCGGTGTTCCTGGTGCGCGACCTGCTCGCCGCGCCCGCGCTGGTCGGCGTGCTGATGGCCGCGGACGGCGCGGGCGCGCTGATCGGCGCGTCGCTCGCGCCCCGGCTCATCGCCCGGCTCGGCAGCGCCCGCGCGACGCTGGTCGCCGGCACCGGCGGCGCGCTGTCGGCACTGCTGATGCCGGTCGGCGCCGGCGTGCCGGGCATGGTCGCGTTCGCGGTGGCCAACCTCGGCTTCGGCAGCGGCGTGGTGGTGTTCAGCATCGCGACCCGGACGCACCGGCAGGTGGCGAGCCCGCCGGAACTGCTCTCCCGGGTGATGGCCACCGTGCGGTTCGTCTCCTGGGGCGCGATCCCGTTCGGCGCGCTGACCGGCGGTGCGGTGGCCACGGTCGCGGGCACCCGGGGCGCGCTGTGGGTGGCCTGCGCGCTGACCCTGGTCGCGCCGGCGCTGCTGTGGTTCAGCCCCGTCCGCCGCCTCCGCGAGCTGGCCGGGGAGACCGGGCCGGCGGCCGCACCCGTTGGTACGAAACGGTTGTAATGGACGGGCCCGGGCGGCCGATCGACCTCGTGTGACCTTCTCCGCCACCCGTGGATCGCAGCGCAGCCGCTTCTATCTCGTGCTCGGCGCGCTGCTTTCCGGTCTCGCCGGTTTCGGCAGCTACCAGACCAGGATCGCCCAGGACATCGGCGAGCAGCCGGCGATGCTGGGGGGAGTCGTGTTCGCCGTCTTCGGCACCGCCTATGTCGGCGTCTGCGGAGCGTTCACCGGCTGGCTGGAGAGCCATCTCGTCGCCCGGAACTGGCGATTCTGGTTGCGGGCGGGCCAGGCGCTCTCCTGGTTGCTGACGGTCGGCTTCCTGCTGTTGATGGCGTTCGGGTTCAGCGTGCTGACGGCTCTCGGGCTGGTGTCCGAGGAGCAGATCTTCGGGCCCGAGACCTACCGGCTGTACTTCCTCTGCACCATCGCCTGGTTCCTGCTCGCCGGGTACCTGGCCTCGGCCATGTTCCTCCTGTTCCTGCCGGGCTTCGCGGCGTGGGTCATGAACCGCGCCGGCGGCCGTTCCGGCGTCCCGCTGGACGACTTCGCCGAAACGGGATGGCGTGGCTTCGTCCGGATCATGATCGGCACCGAGGTGGGTTTGGTCCTGGCGGTGCTCGGTCTCGTGGAGGTGGTCCTCGGCTCCATCAACACGGTGCCGTCCGTGATCGGGCTGGGTCTCGCGGTCATCGGGTTGCTGTGTGCGGCCACCGCGTGGATCCAGCACCAGTGACGGTCAGGTCGCGAGGTCGACGGTGGTCCGCTCGGTCTCGCGGTACTTGACCAGGCGGGCGGGGTCCGGGTTGGTCACCTGCACCAGGGACGCCTCCGCGGCGAGCACGGTGACCACGCCGGCGAGCACGCCGTCCGGCACCGTCCAATCCACAGTGGACAGGACGCGCGACGATTCGTCCAGGCCGAGGGCGAGCGCCCGGGACCGGGCGGCGGCCAGCACGTCGTCCACTGTGGACCCGGCCAGGCACGGGGTGTCGCCGGGAACCGGGGCCGGGGCGATGACGTCGTCGCCGTGCAGGCGGGCCTCGGCGATGTAGTCGACCGCCCCGGACGGCACCTCGCCGCGCAGGTCCATGCCCATCGGGTCCAGCGACACCGCCGCCACCACGTCCGCACCCGGCGCCGGGCGCGACGGCGGCACGAACGCCACCACCGCACCGGCCGGGTCGGCCACCACCTCCGCGCCGCACCACCACGCGCCCAGCAGCACCCCCGCGGTCTGCCAGTGCGCCGGCAGCAGCACCGCCACCCGTGCGCCCGGCTCGACGTCGTACTCGTCCACCAACCAGTTCGCCGTCTTCGCCGCCCAGTTCCGCAGCGTGGCCACCGACAGCTCCACGCGGCTGCCGGCCGCGTCGTCGTAGTGGGTCACCAGCGGGCGGGCCGGCGAGTACGGGCGCAGCAGGATCTCGGTGAGGCTCAACGACTCTCCATGTGCTCAGTCGACGCAGGGCACGGCGGCCCGACCGCCCGCCGCTGCGGCCGGTGCCGTCAGGTCCAGCAGCGGCGCACGGCCGAACCTGCTCGGCACCGGCGCGGCCGGGGCCGGCGGCTTGTCCGACACCAGCCCCGCGACGTACCGGTGCACGGCCGGGACGTCCACCGTGATGATGCTCTGCCCGCGGTCGTTGCGCGCGCCGACCCCGGTCACCGGGATCGTCACGAACCGGACCTGCCCGGTCGCCAGCGACCGTGCCTGGTTCACCAGCTCCAGGAAGTGCAGCCCGCCGTCCATCACGACCGTCTTGGACACCGCGTTCTCCAGCGCGTTCAGCTTCGTGTTGTCGGTCAGCAGGTTCCCGGACAGCACCTTGTTCATCGCCGACGCGAGGAAGGTCTGCTGCCGCACGATCCGGTCCAGGTCGCCGCGCGGCAGGTTCTTGCGCTGGCGCACGAACGACACCGCGTCGCCGCCGCGCACGGTCTGCGGGCCCGCCTCGAACGACGCGCCGGAGTCCGGGTCGCTGGTCGCGTGGTTCAGGCACACCTCGACGCCGTCGATGACCTCGGTGAGCAGGTAGAACCCGTACAGGCTCACCTCGGTGTAGTGGTCGACGCGCACCCCGGTCAGGCCCTGCACGGCCTGGATCAGCGCGGTGCGCCCGGCGTCGTCGGACTCGCGCTCGATCTTCTTGCGGTCGGACTCGCCCGCGTCGACCAGCCGCTGCGCGGTGAGCGCCTTCGTGATGCCGAACGCGCCGTTGATCTTCTCCTCCCGGTCCAGGCCGGGGACCTTCACCGACGTGTCGCGCGGGATGGAGATCGCCGCGCCGCGGCCGCCGTCGTTGGGGATGCGCAGCAGGATCAGCGTGTCGGTGTTGAGCGTCTCGGTGGCCTCGGTGCGCAGTTCCTTCAGCAGCTCGTCGGACAGCGGGTTGCCCTGCATGTCGGTACGGCTGTCGTTGCCGACGATGAGGATGTCGGTGGCGCCGTCCTCCGGCTTGGGCGCGTCCTTGCCGCCCTGCGCCTCGCTCACCGCGTCGGTCGTGTTCTTGCTGCTGTCCAGCTGGTCCACCCGCAGGTAGACCATCGACATCGCGGCGAGCGCGGCCGCGGACACCAGCCCGACCAGCACCCGCCCGATCACCAGCAGCACGGGGACCCGGCCGCGCGGGGCCGGCGCGGGCCAGTCCTCCTCGGCCGGCTCGAGATCGTCGGGCCACGGGCGGACGGAGCCCACCGCGGCGGCGTAGGCGGTCGGTTCGTCCGGTCCTGCCTCGTCCGGCACCCGACTCACCTCCCCCGTGCGTGCCCCGATCCAGGCTAACCGGCGGGCGCGTCCGGCCCGGTCATTTTGGCCTGTCGTTCACCGCACACGGGACGTTAACGACAACCGGCCGGCCGGCTCTAGTTCACGCAGTTGGTGCCGTCGGCGGTGAGCTGCGGCTCGGGGGTCGGCGCCGTGCTGGACGGCTGTATCCGCACCAGCCCGCCGCCGCCCAGGCCGGCGGTCGGGGACCGGTAGGCGGTGCCGACCACGATCCGCAGCCGGCCGGAGGTCTGGCCGGCGTCCTCGACGAGGGAGAACCCGCCGCCCAGCTCCTCGGCGGCGTACTGCGCCAGGCTCTGCTCGCCGGGCGCGTAGTGGATCGCCGACGACCCCTGCACCGCGGTGTCGCCGACGTCGCCCGGGCTGAACCCCTTGCGCGCGAGCTCGTCGCGGACCGTCGCGGCGAGGCCGGAGGTGGTCGAGGCGTTGCGCACGTCCACGGTGACCAGGCCGAGGGAGGGCCGGTCGCCCTCGTCCGGCGTCGTGGTCCCGGTCCCGCCGGGCACCGAGGTCCCGGTGGTCGTGGGCGGCGCCGGGGAGGAGGCGGTGGAGGAGCCCCGGGTGGCGTGCTCGTCGGTCGTCAGCGACCGGACGAACCGGGCGACCTCCTGCTGGTCGATCTCGAGCACCTGCGCGCCGCCGATGTTCGCGTCGCCGACCACCGGGATGGTGTAGAAGTCGATGCCGCTGCTGGACAGCCCGGACATCTGCGCGGCGAACCGGGACAGCTGCCAGCCGTTGCTGAGCACCACCGACCGCTGCACCGCGGCGACCAGCTCACGCACCTTGGTCGGGCTGGTCAGCATGTCCGCGGACAGCACCTTGTCGGCCAGCGCGCCGAGGAACGCCTGCTGGCGCCGGATCCGGTCCAGGTCGCCGTGCTCGAGCCCGTGCCGCTGCCGGACGAACGCCAGCGCCTTCGCGCCGGAGATCGTCTGCCGGCCCTTGCGGAAGTTCGCGCCGGACATGGGGTCGTGCGTGGCCTTCTTCACGCACACCTCCACGCCGCCGATGGCCTTCGTCACCTCGTAGAAGCTCGCCAGGTTGACCTCGGCGTAGCGGTCGATGGTGACGGCCTTGCCGATCAGCTGCTGCACCGTGGCGATCAGGTTCTTGCGGCCGATCACGGTGGCCTGCGCGTCCAGCTCCTTCTCGTCGGACACCGTGTTCGCCAGCTCCTCGCGGGCGTTGTTGTAGGCGTAGGCGAACGCGGAGTTGAGCCGGTGGTGGCCGAAGTCGCCGGCGAGCTCGACCCAGGAGTCGCGCGGGAAGGAGATGGCCACCGCGCGGGTGCCGTCGACGGGGATGTGGACCAGGATCATCGTGTCGGTGTTGCGCTCGCCGTCGCTGACCCCGGCGTTGAGCTTGGCGAGGACCTCGTCGGACAGCGGGTTGCCGTAGGCGTCGGTGCGGCTGTCGATGCCGACCAGCAGCATGTCCACTGCGCCGTCCAGGGGAACGCGTTGGTCCTCGACGTCCTTGGCGATCACCTCGGTGGTGACGGTCCCCTGGTCGACGTCACCGACCGCCCACCATCCGTAACCCATGGTGCCCAGGACGGCGACAGAAGCCAGTGCTGCCACCGCTCTCGCGGTGTTGCGGCCGGCGCGCCGCCAGCCGCTGCGCGCCCGCGTGTGCGCGGCCAGCACCTGCGTACGTTCTTCCACGCACGCTCCTCCCCGTCCCCCGACGGAACTTGACCAGTAGGATACCCAGGTGTGACCTCGGTAGCGGGTGTCTCGCTACCGATTAGGACGCAATACTGCCCCTCGTGGGTTTACCTCCGAGTGAAGGAACTGGTGGAGCCTCTATGCGGGTGCTGGTGACCGGTGGCGCCGGGTTCATCGGTTCGCACTACGTCCGCAAGGTTCTGGGTGGTGCGTACGACTCGGTGGCCGAGGCCGAGGTGGTCGTGCTCGACAAGCTGACCTACGCCGGCAGCGAGGCCAACCTCGAGTCCGTCAAGGACGATCCGCGGCTGCGGTTCGTGCGCGGCGACATCTGCGACCGCGACGTGGTGCGCGAGCTGATGGCCGGCACCGACCTGGTCGTGCACTTCGCCGCCGAGTCGCATGTGGATCGCTCGATCCTCGGTGCGGCCGACTTCGTGATGACCAACGTGGTGGGCACGCAGAACCTGCTGCAGTCGGCCGTGGACGCGGGTGTCGGCAAGTTCGTGCACGTCTCGACCGACGAGGTGTACGGCTCGATCGCCGAGGGGTCCTGGCCGGAGACCCACCCGCTGGAGCCGAACTCGCCGTACGCGGCGTCCAAGGCGGGCGCCGACCTGATGGCGCGCTCGTTCTTCCGCACCCACGGGCTGCCGGTGTGCGTGACCCGCTGCTCCAACAACTACGGGCCCTACCAGTTCCCGGAGAAGGTCATCCCGCTGTTCGTGACGAACCTGCTGGACGGCAAGAAGGTGCCGCTCTACGGCGACGGCCGCAACGTGCGGGACTGGCTGCACGTCGACGACCACTGCTGGGGCATCCAGCTGGTCGCCGACTCCGGCCGGCCGGGCGAGGTCTACAACATCGGCGGCGGCACCGAGCTGACCAACCTGGAGCTCACCGCCCGGCTGCTCGACGCGTTCGGCGCGGACGAGTCGATGGTGGAGCGGGTGCCCGACCGCAAGGCGCACGACCGGCGCTACTCGGTGGACATCGCCAAGATCTCCACCGAGCTGGGCTACCGGCCGCTGGTGTCCTTCGACGAGGGCCTCGCCGGCACGATCGAGTGGTACCGGAACAACCGGCCCTGGTGGGAGGCGCTGACCGACCGCGCGAAGCTGCCGGGCTCGTGACGCTCGCGCTGCTGATCCCCGGCGGTACCGGGCAGCTCGGACGGGAGATCGTCGCGCGCGCCCCGGCCGGTGCGCAGGTGCGCGCGCCCGGCTCGGCCGAGCTGGACATCACCAACGCGGGCGCGGTGGTCGAGGCGGTGAAGACGCTCGCCGCGGCCGCCGCGGCGGCCTCCCTCCCGCCGGTCGTGATCAACGCGGCGGCGTACACCGCGGTCGACGCCGCGGAGTCCGACGCCACGCGGGCGTTCGCGGTCAACGCCGACGGGCCGCGGCTGCTCGCGGCGGCGTGCGCGGCGCACGACGTGCCGCTGATCCACGTGTCCACCGACTACGTCTTCCCGGGCGACGCCGACCGCCCGTACCGGGCCGGCGACCCGCTGGGGCCGCGCTGCGTCTACGGGGTCACGAAGGCCGCGGGCGAGGAGGCGGTGCGCGGATCCGGCGCGCGGGCCTGGGTGGTGCGCACCGCGTGGGTGTACGGCGCGCACGGCGCCAACTTCGTGAAGACGATGGCCAAGCTGGCCGCCGGCCGCGACACGGTGTCCGTTGTGGACGATCAGCGCGGCTCGCCGACGTGGGCGGGGGACCTGGCGCAGGGACTGCTGGAGCTGGCCGAGCTGGTGGCCGCGGGCAAGGAACCGGCTCCGGTGCTGCACGCCACCGGCGGCGGCGACACCACGTGGTGCGGCTTCGCCAGGGCGGTGTTCTCCGAGCTGGGCCTGGACCCCGAACGGGTGCTGCCGAGCCGCACCGGGGACCACCCGCGCCCGGCGCCCCGCCCGGCGTACTCGGTGCTGTCCGGTGAGGAGTGGCGCGAGGCCGGGCTGACGCCGCTGCGGTCCTGGCGCGAGGCGCTGGCCGCCGCGTTCGCCGCGGACGGCGACGCGTTCCGGGCGACATAGTCGCAGGTCGGCGAGCCGGTCCGGCCGCCCGTAAGATCGCCGCATGGCATTGCCGATGACCGAGCTGGTCGAACTCCTGGGTGACATCGAGTCCGACCGAGCGGAACGGAAGGAGTCCGCCCGCAACGCCGACCGGATCGGTGAGGTCATCTGCGCTCTGGCGAACGACCTGCCCAACCACGGCAAGCCCGGCGTCCTGTTCGTGGGCGTCGCGGACGACGGCAGCCCGACCGGCATGCCGGTCACCGACCAGCTGTTGCAGCAGCTGGCGGCCTATCGCGATCAGGGCAACATCCTGCCGCCGCCATCACTGGACGTTCGCAAGGTCGAGTTGCCGGGGCATGACATCGCCGTCGTCGAGGTGCAACCGAGCAACACCCCGCCGGTCAAGTACAAGGGCCAGATCTGGGTACGGGTTGGTCCACGCCGTGGGGTGGCGAACGCAGAGGACGAGCGCCGTTTGAACGAGCGCCGCCGGTCGCTGGACCTGCCCTTCGACAGCCGTCCGATCGTCGGAGCCACGGTCGCGGATCTCGACCGCCACCTGTTCGAGGAAGAGCTTCTCCCGGCGGTCGTGCCTCCGGCCGTGCTGGAGGTGAACGGCAGATCGGTGGACCAGCGGCTGTCAGCGCTGCGGCTGACCTCGCCGGACGGCGTGCCGACGGCGGCGGGCATCCTCGCGACGGGAGTGGAACCGATCGCATGGCTGCCCGGCGCCTACGTTCAGTTCCTCCGCATCGATGGCGAGGATCTCACCGACCCCATCGTCGACGAGAAGCGCATCTCCGGCACGCTCGCGGCGGTTCTGCGTCAGCTGGACGAGTTGCTGAGGCTGAACGTGATGTCGGCCGTCGATCTCACCTCCGGCGATACCGAGCGCCGGGTGGCCGACTATCCCATCGCCGCTCTTCAACAGGTGGCCCGCAACGCGATCATGCACCGTAGCTACGAGAACACGAGCTCGCCGGTTCGCGTCACCTGGTACCGCGACCGGGTCGAGACGGTCAGCCCCGGCGGTCTGTTCGGCGTCGTGGCCTCCGCCGGTCTGGGAAGCGGAATCACCGACTACAGGAACCCCACGATTGCCGAGATCATGCGAGCGCTCGGATACGTCCAGCGCTTCGGTGCCGGGATTCCCGTGGTGCGACGGAGTCTGGCAGACAACGGCAATCCGGATCCCGAGTTCCGGGTCGAGGCGGGCTACGTCGCGGTAACTCTCCGGAGGCGCCCGTCATGACCGAGCCGACCGTTGTCGCCTTCTTCAACAACAAGGGTGGGGTGGGAAAGACCTCGCTCGCGTATCACCTCGCCTGGATGTTCGCGGACCTCGGCCATCGAGTGCTCGCGGCGGACCTCGACCCCCAGGCGAACCTGACGTCGTCCTTCCTGGACGAGGATGCACTCGAGCAGGTCTGGCTGGAGGGTGACAACCGCGCGACCGTGTGGAGCGCGTTGCGCCCGTTCCAGGAGGGTGAGGGCAACCTGGCGCCCGCGACACTCCTCCCGACCTCCGATGACCGGTTGGCCCTTCTCGCGGGGGACCTGGCTCTGGCCTCGTTCGAGGACGACCTCAGCAGCGAGTGGCCGAAATGCCTGGACGGCAACACGCGATCCTTCCGGGTGATGGCTGCGTTCTGGCAGATACTGCGGGACGCGGCGGACGAGCACGGCGCCACGATCGTGATCGTTGACGTCGGGCCGAGCCTCGGTGCCATCAACCGCGCCGCGCTCGTCGCCTCCGATCACGTCGTCATCCCGGTGGCACCGGACCTGTTCAGCCTGCAGGGTCTGCGCAACCTCGGGCCTACGTTGCGGAAGTGGCGAGCCGGCTGGGCGCAACGGCTCGAAGTTCGGCCGCAGTCCCTGGACATGCTGCCGAGTGGACGGATGGACGTCGCCGGCTATGTGGTTCTCCGGCACGGTGTCCGCCTGAACCGTCCAGTTCGGGCGTACCAAAGATGGATGGAGCGGATTCCGGAGGAGTTCAGACATTCCGTGCTGGGGCTCAGCGGCGCGGCGCCGGTGGTGGACCGGGACGAGCATTGCCTCGGTCAGCTGAAGCACTACTACAGCCTGATGCAGATGGCCCAGGAGGCGCGCAAGCCGATCTTCGCGTTGACCGCGGCGGACGGCGCTTTCGGTGGCCATTTTCAGGCCGCGCGTGACGCGTACACCCACTTCCACGAGTTGGCCGAAACCGTGCTGGCGCGGATCGGGAAGTAGTGCTCGCGCGGTTCAGCTCATCGTGCGGCGGTAGGCCGCCACGGTCAGCTCCGCGGTGCGCCGCCAGGTGAACTCGGCCGCGTGCGCCCGCCGGTTCGCGAGCGTCGCCGGTGCGGGCGGGTCGGCGAGCGCCGCGGTGAGGGACTCGCCCATCGCGGCGATGTCGCCGAACGGGACCAGGCTCGCGTGCCCGCCGGAGATCTCCCGCAGGGCCGCCACGTCCGAGCACACCACCGGCACGTCGCAGGCCATCGCCTCCAGCACCGGCAGGCCGAAACCCTCGTCGCGGGAGGGCAGCACCAGCGCGGCCGCGCCGGCCATCACCGACCGAAGGTCCACATCGGACAGGTAGCCGACGGACCGGACGTGCTCGCCGCGGTGGGTGTGGCCCGGGCCCGCGAGCACCAGCGGCGGCAGCCCCGGGGTCGCCTCGTGCGCCTTGAGCAGCCAGCCCAGCGCCTTGCGCGGTCCCGCGCTCCCCACGAACAGCAGGTAGGACTTGGGCAGCCCGATCCGTCTGCGCACGGTATCGCTCGGCGGCCGCGCGGTGAACCACGCCAGGTCCACGCCCAGCGGGGTCACCACGATCTTTCCGGGGTCCACGCCGAGCCGCTCGGCCGTGACGTCCGCGACCGCCTGGGTGGGCGTCAGCACCACCGCCGCCCGCTCGGCCGAGCGCGCCACCAGCTGCGGCAGCTGCTCGTCGCTCGGTGGCAGCTCGTCCGGGGCGTCCAGGAACGCCAGGTCGTGGATGGTCAGCGCGCCCTTGGCGCGCACCGCGGCCGGCAGCACGAAGTTGGTGCCGTGCACCACGTCGGTGAACCCGGCGAACAGCTCGACCGGCGGGAACGGCGCACGCAGCCAGCTGCGCCGCAGCAGCCGCGCGGACACCGGCATGCCGCGGGCCCGCGAGCCGTGCGGCAGCACCCGGCGCAGCTTTCGCCAGCCCCGCAGCGTGAACGCCACCGCGCGCATGTCCACATCGGACATAGAGGCGAGCTCCTCGGCGAGCGCGGCGGTGTAGCGGCCGACGCCGGTGCGGTTGCCGAGCAGTGGGGTGCCGTCCAGCAGCACCCGGATCGGCCGGCCGCTAGCCATCGCGGCGGCCCTTCCAGCGCTCGGCCGCGAGCCGGCGCACCCGGCCCGCCGCGCGTCTGGTCAGCTCGCCCGGCCCGCCCGCGTCCAGATAGGACCGCACGAGGTCGATGTCGCGGCGGACGATCTCGCCGACCCGCAACGGCCGGTTCCCCACCAGCGGCTCCGCGCCGGGCAGCCGGTCCGCGGCCGGAACCGGGTTGCGGCAGAAGGCGACCAGCGGCGCGAGCACCGTCTCCCAGGTGAACCGCTCGCGCACCACGGCGATCCGCTCGCGCGCCGCGCGGGCGAACTCCTCGTCGTAGAGCGCCCGCTCCAGCGCGTCCGCGAGTGCCTCGGCGTCCTCGGCGGGCACCACCACGCCGAGCCGCTCGCTGCGCACCAGGTCGGCGAACGCGTCGCCGTCGGTGGTGACGATCGGCAGGCCCGCCCACAGGTAGTCCAGCACCCGGGTGCGGAACGCGAACGTGGTCTCCACGTGCTCGTAGTGGGTGGTGACCCCGCAGTCCGCGTCGAGCAGCCAGTTCTGCCGCTCGTGGTAGGGCACCCAGGTCTCGTTGAAGAACACGTTCCGCCCGGTCAGCCCCAGCCGGCGGGCGAGCAGCCGGGTCCGGTCGCCGATGTCCATGTCCGGCACCTCGGGGTTGGGGTGGCGCATGCCGAGGAACACCAGCCGGACGTCGCCGTGCCGCGTGGCGAGCAGGTCGATCGCGTGCACCAGCGTCAGCGGGTCGAACCAGCTGTAGACCCCGCCCGCCCACAGCACCACCTTGTCCGACGGCGCGACGCCGGGCAGCGTCCCCTTGACCGGCGAGGCGGTCTGCTGCGGCGGCTTGCCCGGCAGCCCGAACGGCGCCACGGCCAGCAGCGAGCGGACCGTCGGGTCGCTGTCGTACAGCGCGGGGGTCAGCCGGCCGAGTGCGGTGAGGTGGCCGAGCCAGAAGTGCCGCTGCCGCTCGGAGGCGCACAGGAAGAAGTCGCCGCGCTCCAGCTGGGTGTTGAGCACCTTGGTGACGCCGACCAGGTCCAGCGCGCGCTGCTCGTCGGTGTCGTCCTTGCCCTGTTCGAGCAGCTCCAGGTGCATCGGGTCGTACATGTCGCAGACCACGATCTTGGTCGAGCCCGCCTTCTTCAGCTCCGGCACCAGCTCCATCGCGTGTCCCTGCAGCACCACCACGTCGGCCCAGGCCACGTGCGGGGAGAGCTCGCGCCGCTTCGCCCGGTGCACGGCGAAGGCCGACTCCGGCGGCGCGCACCGCGGGTTCACGGTGACCAGCCGGACGTCGTGCTCGGCTGCCAGCACGTCGGCCATGTTCCACGCCCGGATCGCCGGCCCGGCCATCTGCTCGGAGATCGCGTCACCGGTGATCACCAGGATCCTGCGGCGCCCGCCGAATGCCTCCTCGAGGCCGAACACGTCGACCAGCACGTCGTGCGCGGCCAGGTAGCGGGGCAGCGGGTAGGCGGGTTCCATCGCGTTGCGCATCAACGGCAGCAGGTCGGCGTCCGAGCGCACCCGCGCCGCCTGCTCGGCCTTCCGCGAGTGCGCCAGCGTGGGCAGCATCTCGACGAACCGGTCGATCGCCAGCAGCCCGGCCAGCGTCGTGCGCGGCAGCGCCACGGTGGCCTCGCCGGTGCCCGGCCGGCCGATCTCCAGCTGGGCGGGGTCGACCTCGCCGCGCGCGGTGGCCCGGCGCACGGCCAGCGCCAGCGCCGCGGGCAGCGCCGTGGCGAGCGTGGCGTCGGAGAGGTTCTTGTACAGCGCGGCGAGCGCGTTGCGCTCCAGCAGGTACAGCTCCCGCGCGCCGTCCGGTGAGTCCACCTTGGACATCGAGGCGTGGTGGCGGTGGAAGGCCAGCGAGCCCGGTTCGTAGCGCACCCGCCAGCCGCGCAGGTTCAGCCGCCAGCCGAGGTCGACGTCCTCGTAGAACATGAAGAACCGCTCGTCGAACCCGCCGAGCTCGCGGAACACCCCGGCGCGCACGAACATCGCCGAGCCGGTGGCGAACAGCACGTCGCGCGGCGCGTCGTACTCGCCGGTGTCCGGCTCGCCCGCGTGGCGCTTGTAGCCCATGCCGAACCAGGTCAGCCCGGCGTCGACGAAGTCGACGATCTCGCCGTCCCAGTCGAGCACCTTGCTGGCGACCGCGGCGACGGTCGGCTCGGCACGCAGCACGCCGACCGCGGCGCTCACCCACCCGGCGTGTGGGCGGGCGTCGTTGTTGAGGAAGGCCAGCACCGTGCCGGTGGCGTGCGCCGCGCCGAGGTTGCAGCCGCCCGCGAAGCCCAGGTTGGCGCCGGCCTCGACCACCTCGACGCCTGTCTCGCGGCCGATCCGCCCGGCGCTGCCGTCCCCGGAGTCGTTGTCCACGCACACGATCTGCAGCAGTTCGGGCGGGTAGTCCAGCTCGTCGCGCAGCGAGCGCAGGCAGGCGATGGTGTCCTCGGCGCCGCGGTAGTTGACCACGATCACCGAGACGGCGGGTCGATGCGCCGGTTCGGGCACGCGTGCTCCTCGCTGTGGGTTCGTGAGCGTCAGCCTGCCCTATCACATCACGTCACGAGCGGTTAACCCGCGGAATTCGCCCAACCCCACACAACCGAGCGTGGGACGGCGGCGATTCCGGAGATCCTCCGGCGCTCCCGCACCAGGGGCACCAGCCGGGCCAGCACCTCGGCCAGCACCCGCAGGCGCAGCGCGGCGCGGAAGTTCCAGGTCGCGGGCACCCGCCGGCCGGCGAGGCGGCGCAGCGGCAGGACCGCGGTGAGCGCGGCGAAGCGGGCCAGCTCGCGGGCGGCCACCCCGGCGGGCGCGCAGCGGACGAGCATGAACAGCCGGTTGCGCTCGTTCCACCGGTGGAACTGCCGCGAGCCGGGCCGCGAGCTCGCGCCGTGCCGGTGCACGACCCGGGCCTCGGGGACCGCGAGCACGGTCCGCCCGCGCAGCCGCAGCCGCCACGACGTGTCGGTGTCCTCGTAGTAGCAGAAGAAGCCGGCCGGCACGCCGCCGGCGGCCCGCAGCTCGCCGGTGCGCAGCAGCGCCGCCCCGCCGCAGAAGCCGAACACCGGCCGCCCGGCGCGGGTCAGGTCGGCGCCGTGCCCGTCCGGGGTCAGCGCGACGCCGAGCGAGAGCGGCTCGCCACCCGCCGACTCCAGCCGCGCGCCCGCCGCGGCCGCCGCGGGCTCCCCGTCCAGCGCGTCCTCCAGGCGCGCCAGCCAGTCCGGCCGGGGCACGGCGTCGTCGTTGAGCCAGGCCACGAGCTCGGTGCCGACGCCGGGCAGGGCCGCGGCGAGCCCGCCCGCGTAGCCGAGGTTCGCCCGCTGCCGCAGCACCCGCGGCCGGGACGGGTGCGCGGCGAGCAGGTCGGCCGTGCCGTCGTCGGATGCGTTGTCCACCACCAGGATCCGGTGCGCGCGGGTCTGCGCGGCGACCGCGTCGAGGCATGCCGTGACGTGCTCGGCGCCCCGCCACGTCACGACCACGACGGTCGTCCGGGCCGTGTCGTTGCCGGTGGTCACGGCGGTCGACCGTACTCTGTGCCCGTGCCAGAGCTCGTCGTGCTCACCGAGCAGCTGTTGGCTCCGGTCCCGGGCGGGACCGGGCGGTACACGCGCGAGCTGGTGACGGCCATGGCGGCGAGCGCTCCGCCGAAGTGGACCGTGGCCGGGGTGACCGCGACCCACCGGGACCTCGCGGCGGCCGACGTGTCCGGGGTCGCCGGCCCCCGCGCGCTGCCGCTGCCCCGCCGCGCGCTCACCTCGCTGTGGGAGCACGGCGTCCACCTCTGGCCGGGCGGCGACGCGGTGCACGCGCCGACCCCGCTCGCGCCGCCCGCGCCCCGGCGCGGCCGCTGCCTGGTGGTGACCGTGCACGACACGGTCCCGTTCACCCATCCCGAGACGCTGACCCGGCGCGGCGCCGCCTGGCACCAGGCCATGATCAGGCGCGCTGCGGTGCGCGCCAACGCGATCGTGGTGCCGACGGTCGCGGTCGCCGAGGAGCTGGCCCGGCACGCGCCCGGACCGGCCACGATCGCGGTCGTCCCGCACGGCGTGCCGAACGTGCTGCTCGAACCGGTCGACCCGGCGCAGACCCACGCCACCTCCATGGGCCTGGACCTGCCGGACTCCTACGTGCTCGCGGTCGGCACGGTCGAGCCGCGCAAGGGCCTCGACGTGCTGATCGAGGCGATGGCCAAGCCGTACGCGCCGGACCTGCCGCTGGTCGTCGTCGGCCCGCATGGCTGGGGCGAGGTCGACCTGACCGCGCTGGCCGCCGAGCACGGCCTGGGCGACGGGCGGCTGCGGGTGCTGGGCCGGATCAGCGACACCGACCTCGCCGTGGTGCTGCGCCGCGCGGCGGTGCTGGCCGTGCCCAGCCGCGCGGAGGGCTTCGGCCTGCCGGTGCTGGAGGCGCTGGCGGTGGGCACGCCGGTGGTACACACGGACGTGCCCGCGCTGGTCGAGGTGGCCGGCGAGGCCGGGGTGGTGGTGCCCCGCGACGACGCGAAGACGCTGGCGGCGACGCTGAGCGCGGTGCTCGACGACGGACCGGGCACGCGGCGGCGGGTGGTGCAGGGACAGCTGCGGGCGGAGGCGTTCACCTGGCAGCACGCGGCCACCGAGCTGTGGCGCCTGCACACCCGGTTCTTCGCGATGGCAAGTGCACGGTGAGCAGAGCCGCTCACTCGTTTTCGTAGGTTTTTCACCCGGTCGAGGCAGGCGGCGACGATCGCGGTCGTACTCTGCACTCGTGGGCGAACCGAGGGTGCTGATCGACGCCACCGCCGTGCCGGCGGACCGCGGTGGCGTCGGACGCTACGTCGACTCGCTCGTGTTCGCGCTCGACTCCGACGGCGCGCCGATCACCGTGGTCTGCCAGCCCCGTGACGTGGAGCTCTACGGCCGGCTCGCGCCGCACTCGCGGGTCGTGCCGACCGCCGACTCCAACGCCACCCGCACCGCGCGGCTGACCTGGGAGCAGACGACGCTGCCCCGGCTGGTCCGCCGCCTCGGCGTGGACGTGCTGCACTCGCCGCACTACACCACGGCGCTCGCCAACCCGGCGGCGTCGGTGGTCACCCTGCACGACGCCACGTTCTTCACCGACGCCGTGCTGCACCACTCGATCAAGGCCCGCTTCTTCCGCGCCTGGACGCGCACCGCGCTGGCCCGCGCCTCGCTGTGCGTGGTGCCCTCGGCCGCGACCGCCGCGGAGCTGGCCCGGGTCGCGCGCGCCGACCCGCGGCGGCTGGAGATCATCCAGCACGGCGTGGACGCCGAGCGGTTCCACCTGCCCACGGCCGAGGAGGTCGGGGCCACGCGGCGGCTGGTCGGGCTCGGGCCGGACGAGCCGTACGTGGCATTCCTCGGTGCGCTGGAGCCCCGCAAGAACGTGCCCGCGCTGATCCGCGGGTTCGCGGCGGCGTGCCGCGGCCGGGCCGAGCCGCCCGCCCTGGTCCTCGCCGGCCAGCCCGGCTGGGACCGCCAGGTGGAGCGCGCGCTCGACGACGTGCCGCACCGGCTGCGCGTGCTGCGCGCCGGCTACCTGCCCTTCGACACGCTCGCCGGCTTCCTCGGCGGGGCCGAGCTGGTCGCCTACCCGTCGCTGGGCGAGGGCTTCGGCCTGCCGGTGCTGGAGGCGATGGCCTGCGGCGCCTGCGTGCTGACCACCCGGCGCCTGGCGCTGCCGGAGGTCGGCGGGGACGCGGTGGCCTACTGCGGGGTGGGCGCGGGGGACATCGCCGCGGCGCTCACCGAGCTGTTCGACGACGCCGGCCTGCGGTCGGGCCTGGCGGCCGCCGCCGAGCGCCGGGCGAAGGAGTTCTCCTGGCTCACGAGCGCGGAGGCGCACCGGGCGGCCTACGAGCGGGCCGACCGCGTGCATCGCCGCGGTCGCTGACCGTGCACAATAGGTTCCCATGTCTGCGGAGTACGGCTCTGACCTGGCGGTCGTCATCGTGACCTACTCGCCGGGCGAGACCCTCGACCGGTGCCTGGACACCCTGGCGAAGGCCACGTCCCGGCCGACGCGGGTCGTCCTGGCGGACAACGGGTCCACCGACGGCGCGCCCGAGCGGGCCGCCGCCGCGCGGGACAACGTGGAGCTGCTGCGCACCGGCGGCAACCTCGGCTACGGGACCGCCGCCAACCGCGGGGTGGCCTCGCTCGACGAGTCCTACGGCTGGATCGTGGTCTCCAACCCGGACCTGGAGTGGGGCGTCGGGTCGCTGGACACCCTGCTGGAGGCGGCGCAGCGGTGGCCGCGGGGCGGGTCGTTCGGGCCGGTGATCAAGGAGCTGTCCGGGTCGGTGTACCCGTCGGCGCGGCTGGTGCCCTCGCTCGGCCGCGGCATCGGGCACGCCGTGGTCGGGCGGGTGTGGCGGGACAACCCGTGGACTCGGGCGTACAAGCAGTCGGACGCGTCGGTGGTCGAGCGGGCCGCGGGGTGGCTGTCCGGCTCGTGCCTGCTGATGCGCCGGCAGGCGTTCGACTCGGTGGACGGCTTCGACTCCCGGTACTTCATGTACTTCGAGGACGTGGACCTCGGCGACCGGCTGGGCCGGTCCGGGTGGCAGAACGTGTACGTGCCCTCCGCCGAGGTGGTGCACATCCAGGGGCACTCCACCGCGCGGTCCTCGGACGCGATGCTCGCCGCCCACCACGAGAGCGCGTACCGCTACATCGCCGACCGGCATCGGGGGTGGCGGTGGGCGCCGGTCCGGTGGGCCGTGCGGGCCGGCCTCGCGCTGCGCCTGCGGCTGGAGACCGGCAAGCCCTGAGCCCGGCTCAGCCGTCCAGGCGCTGGGAGAGGCTGCCGGTGCCGTTCGGCGGTTGCTTGGTGGTCGGGATGAGCCCGTCCACCTCCTCCGGCTGCACCGGCCGCCGGCCGGACGGCGGGTCCGGCTGGCGCTTGGCGGCGCCGCGGGCGCGGGCGTCCTCGATGCGGCGCCGGCGCGACCGGATCCCCGGCGGGGAGCCGACCACGTCGGTGAGCGCCTCCTGGGCGATCGCCGGGACGTTCTCGTCGGGTGCCCGGCGGCCCTGCATCTCGGCCCTCGGCACCACCAGCGTGGCGTCCGGGTCGTCGGCGCGGCGCTCGTCGTTCGCGGCGACGACCACGCGCGGGATCTGCAGCGTGTTCGCGGCGTCCATCGGGGAGACGGCGCTCTCGGGCGTCACCACGAAGGCGCCTCGCGCCCGAGCCCGCGCCAGCGTGGCGTCGGCCCGTTCACGCGGATCCATGCCTCGACCACTCCCTGCGCGCCGTGTGGATGTCGTGTCCCAGCGTATTCCCTCGGGCCCGCCCGCGTCAGCGGAGAACCGAAATCGGCCCGTCACACATGCGCGGCGTGTCCCCGTTCCCGCAGGAGCTCGGTCAGCTTCTTGATGTCCTGCGCGCGGTCGCGCCGGCAGACCAGCACCGCGTCCGCCGTGTCGACCACGATCAGGTCCGTCACCCCGAGCGTGGCGATGACCCGGGACGAGCAGGGCACCGCGATGACCCCGTCACCGTCGACGACCAGCACCGGCGGCGAGTCGGCGGTCACGTCCACCACCCGCGCGCCCTCGATGTCGCGGCCGAGCAGCTCGCCGAGCGTCTCGAAGTCCCCGATGTCGTTCCAGCCGAAGTCGCCGGGGACGGTGCCGACCTTGCCCTCCGCGGCGGCCGGCTCCATCACCGCGTACTCGACGGCGACCTTCGGGATCGTCGGCCACGCGTCGGCGAGCACGGCCTCCCGGTCGTCGCCGTCCCAGGCCCGCGCGATGGTCCGGATCGGGTCGTGCACGTCCGGGCGCCGGGCGGCCAGCTCGGCGAGGAAGACGTCCGTGCGCCACAGGAACATGCTGGCGTTCCACAGGTAGCCGCCGGAGTCGACGTACCGCTGGGCCACCTCCGGCGACGGCTTCTCCTTGAACTCCAGCACGGTCTGCACGGTCCCCGGCTCGGCGGCGCCGGCCAGCCGCAGGTAGCCGAAGCCGGTCTCCGGCCGGGTCGGGGTGATGCCGATCGTCATCAGCCGCCCGGCCGCGGCCCCCTCGACCGCGTGCCGCACGGTCTCGGTGAACGCGGCGGTGTTCGTGATCAGGTGGTCCGCGGCGAACGAGGCCATCACCGCGCCGGGACTGCGCTCCTCGATGACCGCCGCGGCGAGCGCGATCGCGGCGCACGAGTCGCGGGCGAACGGTTCGACGAGGATGTTGCGCTCGGGCAGCTCGGGCAGCTGGCGGATCACCGACGCGGCGTGCGCGGTGCCGGTGACCACGAGCAGGCGCTCGGGCGTGCACAGGGGTGCCAGGCGGTCGAACGTGGCCTGCAGCAGCGAGCGGTCGGTGCCGGTGAGCGCGTGCAGGAACTTCGGGTTCGCCGCCCGGGACAGCGGCCACAGCCGCGTTCCGCTGCCTCCGGCGGGCACCACCATGTGCAGATCGGTCGGGCGCATCCGCTGACGATATCCGGGTACGGTCGACACCCGTGAGGGAGCCTGCGAGCGCACCGCCGGCCGAGCGCGCCTTCGTCCCGGACTTCCCGCTGGACGTGGCCGCGGTGCTGGCGCCGTTGCGGCGCGGGCACGCCGACCCGGCGTTCCGGCGCGACGCGGACGGCGTGACGTGGCTGGCGGCGAACACGCCCGACGGCCCGGGCACGCTGGCGCTGCGCCGGCCGGGCGGCGAGGTGCGGGCGTCCGCGTGGGGGCCGGGCGCGGCGGTCCTGCTGGCCGGCGTGCCGGCGCTGCTCGGCGCGCTCGACGACGACTCGGACTTCACCGCCCACCACCCGCTGGTCGCCGAGCTGCGCAGGCGGATGCCGGCGCTGCGGCTCGGGTCGACCGGGCGGGTGTGGGACCTGCTGGTGCCGGCGATCCTGGAGCAGAAGGTGACCGGCTACGAGGCGCGCCGGTCGTGGCGGGACCTGTGCCGGCGGTTCGGCGTGCCGGCGCCCGGGCCGGGGCCGGCCGGCATGCGGGTGCCGCCGACGCCGCGGGCGATCCTGTCGATCGCCGACTGGGAGTGGCACAAGGCGGGCGTGGACGGCGCCCGGCGGCGGGCGCTGGTGGCGGCCGCGCAGGCGGCGCACCGCCTGGAGCGGGCGGTGTCGCTGGGCGGGCGGCCGGGCCGCGACCTGCTGCGCACCGTGCCCGGCGTGGGCTTCTGGACCGCCGCCGAGGTGGCCCAGCGCGCGTGGGGGGACGCGGACGCGATCAGCGTCGGCGACTTCCACATCCCGAGCATCGTCGGGTACGCGCTGCTGGGCCGCACGCTCGACGACGCGGGCATGCTGGAGGTGCTGGCCCCCTACGCCCCGCACCGGCACCGCGTGGTCCGCTACCTGGAGGCCGCCGGCGTCTCCCGCCCCCGCTTCGGCCCCCGCTTCGCCCCCCGCGAGTACCGCGACATGTGACCCCGAGCCACACCCGCGAGTCGTCCCCCCACACCGGCGAGTCGTCCCCTCGCTCGGCGAGTCGTACTGCTGCGCGGCACCAGCAGCGCCGCCGGGTGTGGTCGAGCCGGCGGCCCGTGGACCGGATCAGCGATGCCACGGGTCGACTCGCCGATGCCGCGGGTCGGATCGCTGATGCCAGGGGTCGACTCGCTGATGCCGCGGGTCGATCGCGGTGCCACGGGTCGGATCAGCGATGCCAGGGTCGGATCGCCGATGCCACGGGTCGGATCAGCGATGCGTGGGTCGGTCGGGGGTGTGGGGGGTCGTTCGGTGCGGATGGCGGCGAGCCGGCCAGGAACGGTCAGCCGGGGTGGCCCGCGGCGGCCAGCATCTCGGCGATCCCGTTCGCGTCGTCCGCGTCGGGCAGGCCGGACAGCGGCCACCAGCGCAGGTCCAGCGACTCGTCGCTGCGCACCGCCTCCGCGCCCGGGGGCGCGTGCACCACGAAGCGCACGTCGAAGTGCCGGGTCGGCACGCCCAGCGAGCACGTGATCGGGTGCACGTCGACGTGCACCGGGACCGGCTCGATCGCCAGGCCGTCTATGCCCGACTCCTCCGCCGCCTCCCGCAGCGCCGCGCCGGCCAGCGTCTCGTCCGACGGCTCGCAGTGCCCGCCCAGCTGCAGCCACGCGCCCACCCGCGGGTGCAACGTCAGCAGCACGTGCGACCCGTCCGCGGACAGGACCAGCGCGGACGCCGTCAGGTGCCCGGGCTCGCAGGACCGCGCGCACGCGTCCGGCCGCGCCGCCAGGAAACCCAGGAACGCCTCGCGCAGCGACCGCTGGCCGCGCGAGGCGGGCCGCCAGCCGGACAGCACCGCGGTGGCGTCGGCATGCACCCTCATCGCTGCAGGAACCTGTCGTCGGGGCCGGCTTCCGGACGCGGGGTGAGCGGCTCGCGGGGGTGGCCGATCGCGACCGCGCCCACCGGCTCCCACGACTCCGGCAGCGCCAGCAGCGAGCGCACCCTGTCGGCGTGCGCGACCGGCACGACGCACGAGCCGAGCCCCTCCGCCGCCAGCGCCACCCGCAGGACCTGCACGGCCGCGCCGCCCGCGACCGGATCGCCCACCGTGAACGCCAGCACGACCTCGGCCGCCCCGTACAGCGCCTTCCCGCCGGGGCCGGCGTCGGCGAACTCGTCCAGCAGCGTCTTGCGCCGCGCCCGGTCCGCGAGGTGCACGAAGCGCACGGCGTCCGAGGTCAGCGCCGCGCCCACCGCCCAGCGCAGCGCGGCGGGCTCGACCGGCGTCTCGTCGAAGGAGCCCACCGGGTCGAGCAGCGCCGACGAGCGCCGGCCCAGCGCGACCGCCTCCTCGGTGCCCAGCCGGAACAGGTCCTCGTCCACCGGCCGCACCAGGTCCCGGGCCCGCGAGTCGGGGTCGCCGATCGACAGGCCGCGCACCACCGCCACCGGCACCGCGCCCAGCTTGCCCTTCACCAGGTCCGCCGCGCCCGCGATCTCGTCGGCCACCGCGATCTCGGTGACCGCGAGCTCGTTGCCCTGCCGGTCCACCTGGCCCCGGTACCCGTGCAGCACCCGCAGCCCCGACGAGCCGATCGCCACGTCGGTCTGGCCGACCCGCCAGGCCCGGCCCATCGTGTCCGTCACGACCACGGCCACCTCGACGCCGAGCCGGGCGCGCAGCCCGTTACGCAGCGCGAGCGCCGACGCGTCCGGGTCGGACGGCAGCAGCGCCAGCTCGTCACCGGCCACATTGGACGCGTCGACCCCGGACGCCGCCTGCACGATGCCCAGGTGGTTCTCCGTGATGAGCGTGCGCGCCCGCCGCGCGAGGATCCGCACCGACTCGTCGAACACCAGCCTGCGGCGGATCCGGTCGCGCTCCTCCGGATCGGCCGGCACCCGGACCAGCCGACCCTCCACTTTGGACACGACCTTGCTGGTCACCACCACGATGTCCCCGGACCGCAGCCACCGGGCCGCGCCGGCGATCGCGCCGGTCAGGTCGTCGCCGGGGCGGAACTCCGGCAGCCCCTCGACGGGCAGGATCTCCAGCCGCCCGGCGGCGTGGTCAGTCAACGGACACCCCGGCCAGCGAGAACGCGGCACGCGCCATCTCCGCCGTCGCGTCCACATCGGACATCAGCAGCGGCACGGCCCGCACGTCCACGTCGGGCACCACCGCGGGGTCGCCGGTGTGCACCAGCCAGCCGTCCAGCAGCCCCTCGGCCGAGGCGCGGCGCGAGCCGTAGTGCCGGCCCACCGCCTCGGCCGTCGTCGCCACGCCGATCGCCGTCAGGCACGCGTCGGCCATGCCGCGCACCGGGCGGTCGTTCACGATCGGCGACACGCCGACGATCCGCGCGTCCGCCTTCACCAGCGCGGTCCGCACGCCCGGCACCGACAGCACGGTGCCGACGCTCACCACCGGGTTCGACGGCGCCAGGAGCACGACGTCCGCGCCGCCGATCGCGTCCAGCACGCCCGGCGCGGGCGCGGCCTCCTCGGCGCCGATCGGCACGATCGAGTGCGCGGGCAGGGCGGCGTGGTGGCGGATCCACCACTCCTGGAAGTGGATCGCGTGCCGCTCACCCGACTCCGGGTCGTCGATCACCACGTGGGTCTCCACCCGGTCGTCGGACATCGGCAGCAGCGTCACGCCCGGCCGCCAGCGCGCGCACAGCGCCTCGGTGACCGCGGAGAGCGGGTAGCCGGCGCGCAGCATGCGGGTGCGCACCAGGTGCGTGGCGATGTCCTTGTCGCCCAGGCCGAACCACTCCGACCCGGCGTCGTAGGCGGCGAGCTCGTCCTTGACCGTCCAGGTCTCACCGGTGCGCCCCCAGCCGCGTCCGGTGTCGATGCCCCCGCCGAGGGTGTACATGCACGTGTCCAGGTCCGGGCAGATGCGCAGCCCGTGCAGCCACACGTCGTCGCCGGTGTTCACCAGCGCGGTGACCTGGTGCCGGGACTCGGCGCCGGGCAGTCCCAGCGCGCGCTTCACCCCCTGCAGGAACCGCGCCCCACCGACCCCGCCGACCACGACCACAACCTTCACGCCCGCGATCCTCGCACGCGGGCCGCGGCCGCCGGTCAGCGCCAGAAGAAGAACGCGATGTTGCCCACGGCGGACAGGCCCTCGTCCCCGCCGACCGCGCCGTACACGGTGTTGGAGATGTCGAAGAACACGTTCGCGACGCCCGGCAGGCCGATGATCGCCGCGAACAGGATCAGCGGGGCCCACGGCCGGGCCTTGGCGCCGAAGCGCTGCGCCTCCGGCGACAGGTGCGGCTCCAGCGCGCCCCATCCGTCCAGGCCCGGGATCGGCAGGATGTTCAGCACGAACGCGAAGACCTGCAGCAGTGCCAGGAACGACAGCGCCCCGGCGAGGGGCACGCTCGGGTCGAACACCTCGATGGACACGATCAGCAGCCCGCCCAGCACGAGGTTCGACAGCGGCCCCGCCAGCGAGACCATCGTGTCGATCGCCTTGGAGCGCAACGAGTGGTGGTTGATCCACACCGCGCCGCCGGGCAGCGGGATGCCGCCGATGGCCATGATCAGCAGCGGCAGCACCAGGCTGAACACCGGGTCGGTGTAGCGGCGCGGGTCCAGCGTCAGGTAGCCCTTGAAGTACACCTCGCGGTCGCCGCCGCGGTAGGCCACGATCGCGTGGCCGAACTCGTGCAGGCACAGCGAGACGCCCCAGCCGCCGAGCACGAGGAAGAACGTGCCGGCCTGCACCGCGGCCCCGGGGTCGAAGACCGAGTAGTCGTCACCGGCGCCGAACGCGGTCAGGATGCCGCCGCCGACGGCGACCGCCAGGATGGCGAGGAACACTGGTGAGGGCCGGACCGCTGATCGCTGCACACCACGAGTCTGCCAAGGTTCCGCGGCCACCCGCCGTCGGGTCGGTCGTTTTCCTGTTGGGTGGTCAGCTGGTGGACCGGTTTCGGGGCGCCCCATAGGGCATCACCCGGCCGGGTACTCGGCTTGACGCGCCGCGATGACACGGGTGTAATCACATCGATGTCATTCGCCGGTTCACATGGTGAGTGGTGTCCGCCAACCCGGGGAGCGCGAAAGGCGAGGAGGCGGACGGGTCATGCAGATGCAGGGAATAACCGACGGGAGTCACGTCGTGGGGTGGGGGAGCAGCCGGCAGAGGACCTGGGCATGCTCGCCGACCTGTTCGACGACGCGGAGGAGCAGGAGTGGCAGGAGCGCGCCCTGTGCGCGCAGACCGATCCGGAGGCGTTCTTCCCCGAGAAGGGGGGATCGACCCGGGAGGCCAAGCGCATCTGTCAGGGGTGTGAGGTGCGCTCGGAGTGCCTGGAGTACGCGCTGGCGCACGACGAACGGTTCGGGATCTGGGGCGGGCTGTCGGAGCGTGAGCGGCGCAAGCTCAAGAAGCGCGTGATCTAGTCGAGACTTTTTCACGATCAGAAATAGGGATGGGCGTGCTCGGCGCGACGTGGGCGCCGTCCATGGCATGTTGTGGCCATGCCTCGGTACGGCCCCCGCTCTAGAGCGCGTCTGACGGATCCCTGGCCGCGCGATTCGCGCCCACGCGGCCCCTCGCGGCGTTGTCGCAACGGCCGAGTACGACCCGGTACGAGGCCATTGCTCCGCCTTGCGAGGAACCGCGTGGATCACGAATCGCATCGGCCGTGATCCGTCAGACACGCTCCAGCACCCCGGTGCTGCGCACCGCGCCGGTGCTCGCGGTGCTGGTGTGCCATGACGGCGAGGCCTGGCTGCCGGAGGCGCTCGCGGCGCTGCGCGCGTCCGCGCCCCGGCCGAGGCACGTGCTGGCCGTCGACACCGGATCGCTCGACGGCACGCCGGTGCTGCTCGGCGAGGCCGAGATCGTCGACGGGGTGCTCACCCGCGACCGCCGCACCGGCTTCGCGGCGGCGGTCGACGACGCGGTCGCGGCCGCCGCCGAGCGCTGGGGTGATCAGCACGACGGGTGGATCTGGGTGCTGCACGACGACTGCGCGCCCGACCCGGACTGTCTCGGCACGCTGCTGACGGCCGCCGACGCGTCGCCCTCGGCCGCCGTGCTCGGCCCGCTCGCGCTGGACTGGCACGACCCCAGGCTCGTGGTCGAGGCCGGCCTGTCCACCGACGCCTCGGGGCACCGGCAGACCGGCATCGGACCGTCCGAACTGGACTGGAGCCGGCTCGGGCGGGGGAACGGGTTCGGGCAGAGCACCGAGGTGCTCGCGGTGCCCTCCGCCGGCATGCTGGTCCGCCGCGAGC
The DNA here is from genome assembly GCA_963727495.1 of uncultured Actinomycetota bacterium. Classification (GTDB taxonomy): domain Bacteria; phylum Actinomycetota; class Actinomycetes; order Mycobacteriales; family Pseudonocardiaceae; genus Actinophytocola. The sequence continues at coordinate 1,940,941 of CAVSGQ010000006.1, forward strand.
TGTGGGTGCGGCTCGGCGGGTTCGATCGGGAGATCCCGCTGCTGCGCGAGGACATCGACTTCGGCTGGCGGGCGAACCGGGCGGGTGCGGTCGTGCTGTGCGTGCCGGCCGCCCGGATGCGGCACGTGCGCGCGCTGCCCGCCAAGTTGCGCGGCGCGGAGGCCCGCGGCCCGGCGGTGCTCGCCGCGCGGGGACCGGCGCCCGGAGCGGAGGCCCGCGGAGCGGCTCGTTCGGTGGCGGCGGGAAAGCCTGGCGCCACGGCGCCCGGTTCGGCGGGGAACGGTTCGGGGCCGGCCGCCGCGGGTGCTTCCGCTCCGACCGCGCCGGGGTCGGCGGGCCGCGCGCCGCGACCGGCCGGCGCGGCATCCGGTCCGGCGGCGCGGCGCGGGCCGGGGTTGCGGTCGGTTCGGGCGCTGGACCGCGCGCAGGGGCTGCGCACCTTCCTGGTCAACTGCCCACCGCTGTCCTTCGCGCTCGGAGTTCCGCGGCTGACCGTGCTGTGCCTGATCCGCGCGCTCGGCTTCGCGATGCAGCGCCGGCTCGACGACTGCCGGGCCGAGGTGCGGGCGCTGGGCTACCTGCTCGGCGGCGGCGCGGGCCTGCGCCGGGCGCGCGCGTCGCGCCGCCCCGCGATCGAGGTGCGCGGCGTGCGCGGGCTGTTCACCAGCCGGCTGACCCGGTTGCGCAACGGGCTTCGCGCCGGCGTCGCTTTGCTCGTCCGCCGCCGGTTGCAGGCCGACGCCGCGCTCGGCCGCCTGCCCGACACCGCCGACCTGCTGCCCGCCGGGGAGGAGCCCGCCCGCCGCCCGGTCGGCCCGGAGGCGCTGCCCGCCGGGGTGGCCGGCCGGGTCCGCCGCCCCGCCGGGCTGCGCCGTCCCGCCACCGCGGTCGCCGTCTCGCTCACGCTGCCGGACACCGAACTCCCCGCGGGGCTGCGGCCCTCGCCGCGTCCCCGGCCCTCCCCGGTGCCCCGCGACGGCTCCGGCGAGCCGGCGCCGGACCTGGTGATCGTGCAGGTCGACCGGGCCCGGCTGGCCCGGCAGGTGCTGGTGTCCCCACCGGTCGTGCTGGTCGTGACGCTGCTCGGGCTCGGCCTGTGGCTCAACTCCGCACGGCTGGGCACCGACCTCGCCGGCGGCCGGCTGCTCCGGGTGCCCGACCTCGCCACCACCTGGTCGAGCTACCTCGCCACCTGGCACCCGGTCGCCGGCGGCACCGCGGCGCCCGCCCCGGCCGCGCTCGCGGTCCTCGGCGGGCTCGGCGCGCTGCTCGCGCCGGTCGGCGGGGTGCCGGCGGTGGTCGCCACGCTGCTGCTCGGCGACCTGCCGCTGGCCGGGCTCGCCGCCTACGTCGCCACCCGCGGCATGCCGGTGGACCGCTGGGTGCGCGCGCTCGTCGCGGCCGCCTACGCGCTGCTGCCGACCGCCACCGCGGCCGTGTCGCAGGGCCGGCTCGACGTGGTCGTCGCGCACATCCTGCTGCCGCTGGTCACCGCGGGCGTCATCGCGCTGCTCGGCGGCGCCCGCACCGACACGCGCTGGCTGTCGATCGCGGCGGCGTCCGCGTTCGGGCTCGCCGTGCTCGGCGCGTTCGCCCCGCTGGTGCACGTGCTGCTGGTGGTCTACGCGCTCGCCGGGTTCGTGCTGGTGCCCGGCCGCCGCGGGGACGGCCGGCGGCGGGTGACCGCGCTGTTCGTGCTGGTGCTGATGCCGCTCGCGCTGCTGCTGCCCTGGCCGGCGGTGCTGATCCAGCACCCGGGGGTGGTGCTGCAGGGCGTCGGCGCGCAGGTCGGGCCGGTCGACGTCACGCTCGCCGAGCTGGTGAGCCTGGACCCGGGCGGGCCGGGCGCGTGGCCGTTCGTCGGCCTGCTGGTCGGCCTCGCCGCGGTGGCCGGGCTGGTGGTCCGGCCGCGGCGGGCGGTGCTGCCGGGGTTCGCGCTCGCCCTGCTCGGCGGCCTGGCGGTCTGGCTGGTGCTGGCGGTCCCGGCCGCGCCGCTCACCGGCGGTCCGGCGCGGACCGGCTGGGCCGGGGCCGGGCTGCTGGTCACCGGCTGGGGCCTGCTGCTGGCCGTGCTCGGCACCTGCCGCGCCGGCCGGAGCGGGCGGGCCGCGCCGCGGGCGGTCCGGGTACGGCGCCGGCGTGCGGATCGCGGCGGCGCTCGGGGTGCTCGGCGTCGCCGCCCTCGCCGCGGGTGCGGTGATCGCCGGCCCGGCGGGACCGCTGGACGACGAGCGCGGGCCGCTGCTGGCGAGCTCGCTGGCCCGCGAGCTCGCGGACACCGGCCGCTCGGTGCTGGTGCTGCCGCACGACGGCCAGCCCGCCCGGATGGCCGCCGGCCGGACGCCCCGGCTCGGCGACGACGACCTCGCGCCGGCCGGCGCCGGTGCCAGCCTGGCCCGCTTCGCGCAGAACCTCGGGCCCGGGGTCGCCGCGGGCGGCCCGGGCGAGTCCGCGCCGGGGGCGGAGACGGTGCGGACCACGATCGCCGAGGCCGCGGCGGCCGGGGTGCTGTTCGTGGTGGCGCCGTCCGCGGCGGAGGGGGCGCGGCTGGCGGATGCGGCCGGCGACCTCGTCGGGCCCGCGCCGCCGACCGGCGACGGCCGCCCGGTGCTGCGGCTGCAGCCCGCGGCCGGTCAGGTCACGCTGCTGTCCCCGGAGCAGGCCCGCCGCGCGATCACCGCGAGCCCGCCGCCGACGGAGCTCGGCGCGCCGGGCATCGTGCCGGTCGAGGCGGCCCCGCCCGCGGTCGCGGTCCGGGTGTCCGACGGGCCGGCCGGGCGGCTGCTGGTGATCGCCGCCGAGGAGGAGCCCGGCTGGCAGGCGACGGTGGCGGGCCGGCCGGTGCCGGTGGTGCGTGCGTGGGGACACCTGGTGGGCGTCTCGGTGCCGGTCCGCGCGGCGGAGGTCCGCGTCGAGCAGCCGACCGCGCTGCGCGGCGTCCTGCTGCTCGTGCAGGCCGCGATGGTCCTGTTCGTCCTGCTCACCGCCATCCCCGGCCGCCGCCCCCACTGACCTCGCGAGTCCCCCGTTCCGGACCGGTGAGTCCCCCGTTCGCGACGGCGGCAGCGCCGCGGGCATCGACCGGAGTGAGGGACTCGCGCGACCGGAGTGGGGGACTCGCGCGACCGGAGTGGGGGACTCGCGGGGTCAGGCGTCGCCTTCGATGACGCCGGGGTCGAGGTTGAGGTAGCTGGCCACCTGCTCCACCAGGACGTGGTGCACCAGGTCGGCGAGGTCGGCGCCGTCGCGGGCGCGGGCCTCCAGCGGGCGGCGGAACAGCACGATCCGGGCCTTCGTCGGCATCCCGCGCCGGTCCATCCCCGCCGGCACCAGGCGGGCCAGCGGCACGCCGGCGTCGGCGAGCAGGCCGTCGACGGGGGCCTGCGCCTCGTCCGCGCCACGCACGTCCGGCACGTCGTCCACGGCGATGTCGAGCTCGGTCAGCTCGGTGCGCCACCGGGCCTCGATCGGCTCCAGCGCGGCCAGCACCAGCGCGTCGAACCGCTCCGCGCGGGTCGACGCGGCGGGCAGCGTCGACGGGTAGAGCGCGCCCCGCAGTCCCCGGCCGTGCCGGTCCCGGTTGGGCCGGCGCCGGTGCCGTTCTCGGTAGCCGCGTGCGGTGGTCACCAGCCGAGGGTACTGAGCCGCGGGCGGACACGAAAACCACACGGTGCGCCTACCTGCCATGAAGCCGTCGAGGCGCTATCGTCCTCGATCGTGCGGAGCGTGCGGAAGTGTTCGCGGACCGGGTGCGGTAACCCGGCGGTGGCGACGCTGACCTACGCCTACGCCGACTCGACCGCGGTCGTCGGCCCGCTCGCCACCTACTCCGAGCCACACAGCTACGACCTCTGCGAGGAGCACGCGCTGCGGCTGACCGTGCCGCGCGGCTGGGAGGTCGTCCGGCACGACGGCGAGTTCGCCGCCCCCGAGCCGAGCGTGGACGACCTGACCGCGCTCGCCGAGGCCGTCCGCGAGGCGGGCCGCCCGGATCGCCCGATCGAGCCACCCGAACCTCAGCCCGCCGGTCGCCGCGGCCACCTGCGCGTACTCCCCGATCCGGTGACGGAGTAACACCCCGAGCCACCCTGCCCGGACCCGTCCGCCGGTAGGCTGCGAGCACATCCGCCGACCACCTCGGGAGCACTGGTGCGTGACCTGTCCGGCGTCTTCAAGGCCTACGACATCCGCGGGATCGTGGGCGAGCAGCTCGACTCGGACCTCGTCCGCGACATCGGCGCGGCGTTCGCCCGCCTGGTCGGCCTGCCCGCGATCGTGGTCGGGCACGACATGCGGGCCTCCTCGCCCGACCTCGCCGCCGCCTTCGCCGACGGAGCGCTGGCCGAGGGCCTCGACGTCATCATGATCGGGCTGGCCAGCACCGACATGCTCTACTACGCCTCCGGCAGCCTCGACCTGCCCGGCGCGATGTTCACCGCCAGCCACAACCCCGCCAGGTACAACGGGATCAAGCTCTGCCGCGCCGGCGCGTCCCCGGTCGGCCAGGACACCGGGCTCACCGACATCCAGCGCGAGGTCGAGGCCGGGACCCCGTCGACGTCCGGCACGGCGCCCGGCCGGCTGGAGAACCGCGACCTGCTTGCCGGCTACGTCGGCTACCTGCGCGAGCTCGTCGACCTGCGCTCCATCCGCCCGCTCAAGATCGTCGTGGACGCCGGCAACGGGATGGGCGGGTACACCGTGCCGGCGGTGTTCGAGGGGCTGCCCATCGACCTCGACGCGATGTACTTCGAGCTCGACGGCACCTTCCCCAACCACGAGGCCAACCCGCTCGACCCGAAGAACATCGTCGACCTGCAGGCCAGGGTGCGCGAGGTCGGCGCGGACGCCGGCATCGCCTTCGACGGCGACGCCGACCGCTGCTTCCTCGTCGACGAGCGCGGCGAGCCGGTGCCGCCGAGCGCGATCACCGCCCTGGTCGCGGTGCGCGAGCTCGCCAAGGAGCCGGGCGCCACGGTGATCCACAACCTGATCACCTCCAAGGGCGTGCCCGAGATCGTCGCCGAGCACGGCGGCAAGCCGGTGCGCACCCGGGTCGGGCACTCGTTCATCAAGGCGGAGATGGCCACCACCGGCGCGATCTTCGGCGGCGAGCACTCCGCGCACTACTACTTCCGTGACTTCTGGCGGGCCGACACCGGCATGCTCGCCGCGCTGCACATGCTCGCGGCGCTGGGCGAGCAGGACGGCCCGCTGTCCACGCTGACCTCGGCGTACAGCCGCTACGCCGCGTCGGGGGAGATCAATTCCACGGTCGAGGACCAGGCCGGCCGGATGGCCGCGGTCAAGGACGCCTTCGCGGGCCGCGACGGCGTGCGGGTCGACGAGCTCGACGGGCTGACCGTCGAGCTGGCAGACGGCGGCTGGTTCAACATCCGGCCGTCGAACACCGAACCGCTGCTGCGCCTGAACGTCGAGGCGGCCGACGACGCCGCGGTGGCGGCGCTGCGCGACGAGGTGCTGGCGATCGTCCGGGCCTGACACGGTCGGGTCTGACACAGGAGGAGAACGCGATGGCAGTCCAGCTCGATCCGCAGCTGCTGGAGATCCTGGCGTGCCCGTCGGACGACCACGCCCCGCTCACGGCCGGCAGCCCGGCCGACCCCGACGCGGACGTGCTGACCTGCACGTCCTGCGGGCGCCAGTTCCGCGTCGAGGACGGCATCCCGGTGCTGCTGCTCGACGAGGCGATCGAGCCGTCCGGTGGTGAAACACAGTCGTGAGTTCCGTGGTCGACGACACGTTGCTCGACGACCTCGACCGGCTCGCCGAGGTCGACACCGACGGCTTGCTGCACGCCGCCGCGCTCGCCGGCGCCCAGGTGCGGGCCACCGCCGAGGCCGCGCAGGAGGCCGGCATCGACCGGCTGGGCGGCTCGGCGCCGCGCGCGCTGGTGCTGATGACCCGGCCCGGGCTGAGCCCGGTCGGCGCGAAGCTGCTGCACGCCCTGCTCGGCCGGGCCTGCCCGGTGCCGGTGGTGCTCACCGACACCGCGCCGACCTGGCTCGGGCCGCTGGACGTGGTGGTCGCGCACACCGACGACGCGGGCGACGACGCGCTCGCCGAGTCGATCGACCGGGCCCGCCGCTACGGCGCGGGCGTGGTGCTGACCGCGCCCGAGGAGGGGCCGGTGGCCGCGGCGGCGGCCGGCGGGTCGGTGCTGATCCCGCCGCGGGTCCCGGTGCCGCCGGGCTTCGGCTTCGCCCGCGCGCTGGCCGGCGGCCTGATCACCGCCACCACGCTGGAGCTGCTGCGCACCGACCTCGACATGGTCGCCGACGAGCTGGACCGCGAGGCCGAGCGCGACCACATGCAGCACGAGTCGTTCGTCAACCCGGCGAAGTCGCTCGCGCTGCGCCTCGCCGAGCGCACCCCGCTGCTGTGGGGCCTCGACGACGTGGCCACCGGCGTGGCCTGGTACGCCGCCCAGGTGCTCGCCACGCACACCGACCTCGTCAGCGACGTCGCCGCCTACCCGCAGGCGGCCAGCCGGACCGCGCTGCACCGGGCGGCCACCCGGGCCTCGGCCGGCACCGACATCTTCGCCGACCCGGACGACGTCGACCCGGCGCAGTCCTCGCCACTGCGGGTCGTCCTGCTCGCCATCTCCGCCACCGCGAGCGATCCGGTGCGCCGCCTGGCCGTCGAGACGTTCCCGGCCGCCGACCTGCTCGACCCGGCCGAGGAGATCACCGCCGACGAGACCACCTGCGCCGCGGTGCTCGCGCTGCGCTTCCAGCTGGCCGCGCTCTACCTCGGGCTCGCGGCCGGCACCACCGGCGCCACCACGACCTACGCACCGGCCAGGCCACGGGAGTGAGGGCCTGATGCAGTTGTTGAACAACCGGGTACGTCCGTATGCCTGGGGGTCCCGCACGACCATCGCCGCGCTGCTCGGCCGCGAGGTGCCGGCGCCGCATCCGGAGGCGGAGCTGTGGCTCGGTGCGCACCCGGGTGACCCGTCCTCGGTCGTCGGCCCGGACGGCGAGCGGTCGCTGATCGACGTGCTCGCCGAGGACCCCGCGGGACAGCTCGGGCAGGCCGTCGTCGGCCGGTGGGGGGACCGGCTGCCGTTCCTGCTGAAGGTGCTCGCCGCGGACGAGCCGCTGTCGCTGCAGGCGCACCCGTCGGCCGACCAGGCCGCGGAGGGCTACGCGCGCGAGGAGAGGGCCGGGATCGCCCGGGAGGCGGGCAACCGCAACTACCCGGACCCGACGGCGAAGCCGGAGCTGCTCTGCGCGCTGACCGAGTTCCACGCGCTCGCCGGCTTCCGCGACCCGGCGCGCACGGTCGAGCTGTTACGCGCGGTCGAGACGCCCGCGCTGTCCGGGCACGTCGACCTGCTCGCCGCCGAGCCGAACGGCGAGGGCCTGCGCGCGCTGTTCACCACGTGGATCACGCTGCCCCAGACGGCGATCGACGCGTTGCTGCCGGACCTGCTGGACTCGTGCGTGCGGCACGTCAAGGAGCACGGCGAGTTCGAGATCGAGTGCCGCACGGTGCTCGAGCTGGGCGAGCGGTACCCGGGCGACTGCGGTGTGCTGGCCGCGTTGCTGCTCAACCGGCTGGTGCTGGCGCCGGGCGAGGCGATCTTCCTGCCGGCCGGCAACCTGCACGCCTACCTGCACGGCACCGCGGTCGAGGTGCTCGCCAACTCGGACAACGTGCTGCGCGGCGGGCTCACCCCCAAGCACGTGGACGTGCCGGAGCTGTTACGGGTGCTGGACTTCCGGTTCGGCGACATGGCGGTCACCACGGGCGAGGTGATCGGGCCGCGCCGGGTCTACCGGACCGAGGCCCCCCAGTTCGAGCTGTCCCGCCTCGAGTGGGCGGCGGACGAGCCGCGCACCGAGGTGAAGCTGGAAGGCGGCACGCCGCGGATCCTCATGTGCGTCGACGGCGAGGTGCGGGCCGCGGCGGTCGACGGCCAGGAGCTCACCCTGGCCCGGGGCGGGTCGATGTGGATGCCGGCCGCCGACCCCGACGTGGTGCTCGAGCCGGTGGGGGACGCGCGGGTGCGGGTGTTCGCCGCCACGGTGGGCACCGAGACGGCAGGGATGTCGACTCTCTAGTCTTCGGCCATACTTCACTTTTCGGTCGAATGACCAGAAACACCAGGGAGTGGCCGTGTCTGCAGGGGGCGGTACCAGGGCGATCCTCGCCGCGCTCGGCGCGAACGCCGGGATCGCGGTCGCGAAGTTCGTCGGCTTCGCCATCACCGGGTCGGCGTCGATGCTCGCCGAGGCGGTGCACTCGGTGGCGGACACGTCCAACCAGGGGCTGCTGCTGCTCGGCCAGCGGACCTCGCGGCGCAAGGCGACGCCGGAGCACCCGTTCGGGTTCGGCCGGGACCGGTACTTCTACTCGTTCATCGTGGCGCTGATGCTGTTCAGCCTCGGCTCGGCGTTCGCCATCTACGAGGGCGTACACAAGCTGCAGGAACCCGAGCCGCTGACCGCGCCGATCGTCGCGGTGGTGATCCTGGTGATCGCGGTCGGGCTGGAGGGCTACAGCTTCCGCACCGCGGTGGTCGAGTCGCGCAAGATCAAGGGCGACGTCGGCTGGTGGGGTTTCATCCGCCAGTCGCGCACGCCGGAACTGCCGGTCGTGCTGCTCGAGGACACCGGCGCGCTGCTCGGGCTGACGTTCGCGCTGTTCGGCGTCGGCCTGTCGGTGCTGACCGGCGACCCGGTCTGGGACGGTGTCGGCACGGTCATGATCGGCACGCTGCTCGGCGTGATCGCGGTCATCCTCATCGTCGAGATGAAGAGCCTGCTGATCGGCGAGGGCGCCACCCCGCGCGAGCTCGACAGGATCGACGGGGCGCTGGTCGGCGGGCGGGTGCAGCGGCTGATCCACATCCGCACCCAGTACCTGGGGCCCGACGAGCTGCTGGTGGCGGCGAAGATCGCGCTGGCGCCGGGCCTGCCGCTGGCCGACGTGGCGGCCGAGATCGACGCGGCCGAGCGGCGCGTGCGCGACGCGGTGCCGGCCGCGCGCCTCATCTACCTGGAGCCGGACCTGGACCGCACCGCCGCCGCCACGTGACCTCCGTCGTGCGGGACCGGCGCGCTGCTCCCACCATGGATTGAGCTTGCTCAGGCCGTGGAGTGAGGAGGAGCCGTGTCCGGTAACGGATTGTGGCGAACGAAATCAGTCGAACAGTCCATCTCGGACACCGACGAGCCGGAGTCCAGGCTGCGCAAGAACCTGAGCGCCTGGGATCTCACGGTGTTCGGCGTCGCCGTCGTCATCGGTGCCGGCATCTTCACGCTCACCGCGCGTACCGCCGGCGACCTGGCCGGCCCGTCGGTGTCGCTGGCGTTCGTGCTCGCCGCGATCGCCTGCGCGCTGGCCGCGCTGTGCTACGCCGAGTTCGCCTCGACCGTGCCGGTGGCCGGCAGTGCCTACACGTTCTCCTACGCGACGTTCGGCGAACTGCTCGCCTGGATCATCGGCTGGGACCTGGTGCTGGAGTTCGCGGTCGGCGGGGCCGCGGTGGCCACCGGCTGGTCGGAGTACCTGCGGACGGTGCTGGGCTACCTGTTCGGCGACGGGGTCACCACCACCTTCGACGTCGGCGGCCTCACCGTGAACTGGGGCGCGCTGCTGCTGATCGTCGTGCTGACCGTGCTGCTCGCGGCCGGCACCAAGCTCTCGTCGCGGGTGAGCATGGTGATCACCGGGATCAAGGTGGCCATCGTGCTGTTCGTGATCGTGCTGGGCCTGTTCTACGTCAAGGGGTCGAACTACCACCCGTTCGTCCCGCCGGGCGAGTCCGGCGCGTCGTCCTCGACCGGCGTCGACCAGACGCTGTTCTCCTGGCTGGCCGGCGGGGCCAGCAGCGCCTTCGGCATCTTCGGCCTGCTCGCCGGCGCGTCGCTGGTGTTCTTCGCGTTCATCGGGTTCGACGTCGTGGCGACCACCGCGGAGGAGACCAGGAACCCCAAGCGCGCGGTGCCGCGCGGCATCCTCGGCTCGCTGGCGATCGTCACCGTGCTCTACGTGGCGACCGCCCTGGTGGTGACCGGCATGGTGAAGTACACCGACCTGGCCACCGGCGACGGGGAGCACAAGACGCTCGCCACCGCGTTCGCGCTCAACGACGTGGACTGGGCGGCGAACATCATCTCCGTCGGCGCGCTCGCCGGCCTCACCACCGTGGTGATGGTGCTGATGCTGGGCCAGATCCGGGTGCTGTTCGCGATGTCCCGCGACGGCCTGCTGCCGCGTGGCATGGCGCGCACCGGCCCGCGCGGCACGCCGGTGCGCGCGACGATCCTGGTCGGTGGCCTGGTCGCGGCCGCGGCGACGTTCTTCCCGGCCGGCAAGCTGGAGGAGATGGTGAACGTCGGCACGCTGTTCGCGTTCGTCCTGGTGTCGGCGGGCGTGATGATCCTGCGCCGCACCCGCCCGGACCTGCCACGGGCGTTCCGGGTTCCGGCGCTGCCGGTGGTCGGCACCGCGGCGATCCTCGCGTGCTTGTGGCTGATGCTGAACCTGACCATCCTGACGTGGCTGCGGTTCCTCGTGTGGATGGTGGTGGGCATGATCGTGTACTTCACCTACGGCAGGCGGCACTCGGTGCTGACCCTGCGCGGCGTGCCGGAGGCGCCGGCGCCGGTGGCGGATGCCGATTCCGGGACCACCCGGCGTTGACCTACCTGTGCCTCGACGTCGGGTCGACGTGGACCAAGGGTGTCGTCGTGTCGGCGGGCGGGGCGGTGCTCGGCGTCGCGCAGCACCGCACCACGCCCCCGGAGGTGCTCGACGGGGTGGCCGCGGTCACCGCCGCGCTGCCGCCCGCGGGCACGGTGCTGGCCTGCTCGTCGGCCGGGGGCGGGCTGCGGCTGGCGGTCGTCGGGCAGGAGCGGCTGGTCAGCGCGGAGGCCGGCTACCGGGTGGCGCTGTCGGCCGGGGCCAAGGTGGTGCACGTGGCCACCGGGCTCCTGGACCCCGCCGGGGTGCGCGCGCTGCGGGCGGCGGCGCCGGACGTGGTGCTGCTCGTGGGCGGCACGGACGGCGGCGACGAGAAAGTGTTGCTGCACAACGCCTCCCGGCTCGCCCGGGCGCGGCTGGCGGTGCCGATCGTGCTCGCCGGCAACGCGCGGGCACGGCCCGCCGCGCTCGCCGCGCTGGCCGGCCGCCGGGTGGTGCCGGCTGCGAACGTGCTGCCCGACGTCGGTGAGCTGGCCCCGGGGCCGGCCCGTGCCGCGATCCGCGAGGTGTTCCTGCGGCACGTGATCGGCGGCAAGGGGCTCTCCCGCGGCCCGCGGTTCCGCCGCCTGGTGCGCACGGTGACCCCGGACGCGGTGCTGTCCGGGGTCTCCCGGCTGGCCGGTGTGCTCGCTGCGCGGGAGGAGCGGCCGGGCGCGGTGCTCGTGGTGGACGTGGGCGGCGCGACCACCGACGTCTACTCCGCGGTGTCCACGGTCGAGGCCGCGGAGCACGCGGTCGCCCTGCCGCCGGACCGGCGGACCGTCGAGGGCGACCTGGGCATGCGGGTGAGCGCCCCGGGCGTGGTGGCCGAGGCGGGGGTGGAGCGGCTGGCCGACCCGGCCGCGCTGGCGGCCCAGGCCGCGCGCCGGCACGACGAGGTCGACCTCATTCCGTCCACAGTGGACGAGCAGCGGGTGGACCTGGAGATCGCCGGGCTGGCGGTCGTCCTCGCGGTCCGCCGCCACCTGCGCATGGTCGACGGGCGGCTGGGCCCGCGCGGCGCCGGCCTCCTCGTGCTGTCCGGCGGGGTGTTCCGGCACGCCGAGGACCTCGCCGGCCTCGAGGCGGGCCTGCGCGACCGGCTCGGCGCGGTCCTGCGCGACGCCGAGGTGACCGTCGACCGGGACGGTCTGCTGGGCCCGGCGGGCCTGCTCACCCAGGCCGGCGCCACCGGGACGGCCGACGCGCTGCTGGCCCGGCTGCCGGTCACCGCGGGCCGCTGAGCAGCCCGTCCAGATCGTCGAGGTTGGGCTCGGCCGGGTCGAGCCCGGCGGCCATCGCCACGGCCCGGTCCCACTCGGGGCTCGCGGCGTAGTTGCCGTGCCGCTGCACCCCGGGAGTCCACCGCCGCCCGCGCACCGGGCCCGCCGCGGGGTCGGGCAGCCAGTGGTCCAGGCCCAGCACCAGCGCGCCGGACGGGCTGCGGGTGGCCGCGGCCAGCGGCCCGGACGTCCCGTCCGCGCGCAGGCCCACCCCGAGCAGGTTCGAGTCGCACACCTGGTGGCCCCACGTCGTCACCGCGCCGCCGAGCGGGTCGGTGCCCCGGCACAGCGACCGCCACCGGGTGCCCAGCTCGCCCGCCAGCCCGCCGAGCGCGGGCAGCGGCAGCACCGCCGGGAACGCCCGGCAGTAGGCCCACCGCAGCTGCGAGCCCACCGTCAGCAGGCCGACCCGCCGCCGCTGCGGCTCGTCCATCGAGTTCAGCAGCCGCGCCGCGGCGACCGCGACCAGCAGGCTGCCGTGCGAGTCACCCGCGAGCACCACCCTGGTGCCCGGCACGCGCAGGTGCTCCACCGTCCGCGCGGCCAGCTCCGGCGCCACCTTCAGCGCGTAGCACGGCGGCACGATCGGGTGTGCCTCGCGGGGCCAGAAGCTCGCCAGATCGGTGATCACGCCCAGCCGCCGGCCCGCGGCCGGTGCCCGCGCCGCGTTGTACACCGCCCGCAGCAGCGCGCCGGCCAGCACGCCGAGCGAGAGCACCCCGGCGGCCGACAGCGGGTCCGTCCACTCCGGCAGCGACACCCGGGACAGCCGCACGACCAGCGCCACCACCGCGCCCAGCGACAGCACCGCCGCGCCGGCCAGCAGGAAGTGGTGCAGGTGCGACCGCCGCCACCGGGCAGCCCGCCACGCCCGCACCGCCGCCGGGAGCTCGCCCTCCTGCAGCAGCCGCACGAACGCGTCGCCGTCGGCGAACCGCCCCGACCGCAGCCGCGCGAGCGTGACCAGCACCACCACGCCGAAACCGGCCCCGGCCACCACGGCCAGCACCGCCGCCGCACCCCACAGCAGCGTCACCGGCCCGTAGCCGTCCGGCAGCGTGCCGCCCGACGCGCCCAGCAGCTGCTGCACCGCGACCGCGAGGCCGACCCCGAACCCGCCGCCGAGCAGCGCGGCCACCGCCAGCGTCGGCGCCGACATCCACCCGCCCGCCCACGGCCGCAGCTCCCGCGGCCGCCCACGCCACTCGCCGCGGGCGACCACCGCGGCCGGCACCAGCAGCAGCCCGAACAGCACCACCAGCACGAACAGGGTGGCCGCGAGCGCCTCGACCGTCGAGTCCGTGCCGCGCAGCGATTCCGGCAACGGGTCCTGTGCCGCGGCCGCCGCGGCGACCAGCACGCCGCCCAGCCCCAACAGCACCCGGCGGGTGAGCGGTCCCAGCGCCAGCCGCAGCCACCGGCCGGCGCGCACCGGGTAGGCCCCGGTCGGGTCGTCCAGCAGCAGCACGCCCAGCAGCGCGACCACCAGCAGCGCCAGCGCCAGGGCCCACAGCACCGCCTGCGCCCCGGGCGGCACGGCGAACGGGCCGCCGAGCGGCAGCAGCGCCACGGTGGCGAGCGAGGCCAGCAGGTGCAGCGCGCGCAGCGTGGGCGTGTCCGGGTCGGCCGTCAGGTTCGTGCCCGGCAGCTGCACCCGCACGTTCGGCGGGGTCGGCGGCGGGTTGCGCGGCGCCTCGGTCTCCCAGGCGACGCACGAGATCCGGAACAGCACGTAGATCAGCGCCAGCACCGGCACCAGCCCGACGACCGGCCGCACCAGGTAGACCTCCCGCAGCCAGTCCGGCACGGTCCTGGCCAGGCACGGCGAGCCGGGCGCGAGGCACTGGGCGGCGATCAGGTCCAGGCTCACCACCGCGGCCTGGGTGACCAGCAGCATCGTCAGCAGCACGGCGGCCAGCCGCAGCAGCGAGCGGTTGACCAGCCCGAGCCGCCGCGCGAGGCGGTGGCCGGACGGGATCGGCGGCAGCATCCAGTGCGCGACGTTGGCGAGCGAGAACGGGAACAGCAGCGCCCACGCCGCCTTCGCCGCGCCGCCGGAGGTCATGCCGCTCCAGACGTAGCCCTCGACCACCCGCGGGACCGACTTCCCCTCGGCCCGTAGCATCGGTCCCGGCGCCGGGCGCAGCAGCCGGTCGGCGGGTTGCACGATGCGCCCGATCCCGTCGCCGGCGACGTCGACGGCGGCGACCGAGGAGACGAGCGACTCGGGGGCGGTGCCCATCAGCCCGTGGACGCGCAGCTCCACCACGCGGGTGTCGGGTCCAGCGGTAAGCAAGCCGCAGCGCTCCCATCCTCGATGACCGCTCGAGTCGATCAATTTCGGACAACGGTAGTGTTCACCGAAGGTCTTGAGTTTGGAGGATGCACGGAATGACCGCAGCAAACAGTCGGGAAGCGACCGCGGCTCGCTATGCCAGAAAGGTCGGCGACCTGGACTTCGCGGTGGCCGATCTCGCGGAGGCCGAGTTCGGCCGCAAGGAGATCCGCCTGGCCGAGCACGAGATGCCCGGGCTGATGGCGTTCCGGCGTGAGTACGCCGAGGTCTACCCGCTGCGGGGGGCACGGATCTCCGGCTCGCTGCACATGACCGTGCAGACCGCGGTGCTGATCGAGACGCTGGTGTCGCTGGGGGCGGAGGTCCGCTGGGCCTCCTGCAACATCTTCTCCACCCAGGACCACGCCGCGGCCGCCGTCGTGGTCGGCCCGCACGGCACCCCCGAGGAGCCCCAGGGCGTCCCGGTCTACGCCTGGAAGGGCGAGACGCTCGAGGAGTACTGGTGGTGCACCGAGCAGATGCTGACCTGGCCGGACGGCGGCGCGCCGAACATGCTGCTCGACGACGGCGGGGACGCGACGCTGCTGGTGCACAAGGGCACCCAGTACGAGGCGGCCGGCGTGGTGCCGAACGCGGAGCCGGACGACCCCGACGAGTGGAAGATCATCCTCGAGACGCTGCGCAGCTCGCTCGCCGCGGACGCCAAGAAGTGGACCCGGACCGGCGCGGCGATCAAGGGCGTCACCGAGGAGACCACCACCGGCGTGCTGCGCCTGTACCAGCTGGCCGCCGCGGGTGAGCTGCTGTTCCCGGCGATCAACGTCAACGACTCGGTCACCAAGTCGAAGTTCGACAACCGCTACGGCATCCGGCACTCGCTGGTGGACGGCATCAACCGCGGCACCGACGTGCTGATCGGCGGCAAGGTCGCGGTCGTCTGCGGCTACGGCGACGTGGGCAAGGGCGCGGCCGAGTCGCTGCGCGGCCAGGGCGCGCGGGTGATCATCACCGAGATCGACCCGATCTGCGCGCTGCAGGCCGCGATGGACGGCTACGACGTGCAGCGGCTGGAGAGCGTGCTGGGCCGCGCCGACATCGTGATCACCACCACCGGCAACAAGGACGTGGTGATGGCCGAGCACATGGCGCGGATGAAGCACCAGGCGATCCTCGGCAACATCGGCCACTTCGACAACGAGCTCGACATGGCCGGCCTGGCCCGCTACCCGGGCGTGCGGCGGATCAACATCAAGCCGCAGGTCGACGAGTGGGTGTTCCCGGACGGGCACTCGATCATCGTGCTGTCCGAGGGCCGCCTGCTGAACCTGGGCAACGCCACCGGCCACCCGTCGTTCGTGATGTCGAACAGCTTCTCCAACCAGGTGATCGCGCAGATCGAGCTGTTCACCAAGAACGAGGAGTACGACAAGGAGGTGTACCGGCTGCCCAAGAAGCTGGACGAGAAGGTCGCGCGCATCCACCTGGTGGCGCTCGGCGGCGAGCTCACCAAGCTGACCAAGGAGCAGGCCGAGTACATCGACGTGGACGTCGAGGGCCCGTACAAGTCCGACCACTACCGCTACTGAGCGTTCCGCCTCCCCGGAATTCACAGTGTTGGTCGCGTCCCGGCGAACGGTGCGGATGTCCAGTCGACGGTGGCTCGGTACCGTCACGGTCCCCTGAGGTCGCCTTGGCCGGCGCGAGACTTTAGGCCAACGAACCACGGGGCGGACCCGTCTCGCACCGACGGGGAAGCCCGGCTCGCCGGGCTTCCCCGTCAGTGCAGCGTCTCGCCCCGTTCGAGCATGCCCACGAACTTCTCGATCCGGCGGGCGCGGGTCTCCGGGCGCTTCGCCTCCTCCACCCGGTAGAGGATCGCGTAGCGGTTCTGGCTGGTCAGCGTCGTGAAGAAGGCGGCCGCCTTCGGGTTGGCGTCGAGCGCGGCCCGCAGGTCGTCGGGCACCGTCGAGCTCGCCGGCCCGGCGTAGGCGGCCTCCCAGCGGCCGTCCGCCCGGGCCGCCTCGACCTCGCGCAGGCCGGCCGGGGTCATCAGGCCGGCCTCGATCAGCCGCTCCGCGGACGCCCGGTTGATCTTCGACCAGCGGCTGCGCCTGGTCCGCGGGGTGAACTTCTGCACGTAGTACTCGTCGTCGACGCGCTGGGCGGTGCCGTCGATCCACCCGTGGCGCAGGGCGATGTCGAGCGCCTCGTCGTGGTTCACCGACCGGATGCCGGTGCCCTTCTTCGCCATCCGGATCCACAGCCCGGGGGTCTCCGCGTGCCCGCCGAGCCACGCCGCGAACTCCTCCCGGCTCGCGAAGGAGACGATCGGCAGGCCGTTCTTCTCGCCGTGCTCATCGGGCATGTAGCTGGAGTCCCTTGCCGGACGGGTGGGTCAGGGTGAGCCGGTCGGCGTCGATGGCGAACGTGACCTCCCCGTCGGCCACGTCGAGCACCGCCGCCTCCAGCCGCATGATGCCAGGCGCGCACGCCTTGAGCGTCATGGTGGCCGTGCCGAACCGGATCGTGTCGCCGGTCATCGAGTAGCTGGGCCGAGCCCTGGTTGCAGCCGCCGGAGATCTCCACCTCGTCCTCGCCGAACACGAGCGTGGCGGTGGCGCCGGCCGGCGTGCTGCTCGCCGTCTGGCCCTCGACGATCGTGTCCACCACCCAGGTGGTCTCGGCGAGCGAGAGGTCGGGCTCGGCGACCTCGCGGTCGGTGAGCACCAGCTCGGTGTCCGCGCTGCGCACGGTCAGCGTCGGCCCGTCGAGCCGCCAGGAGGGCCGGGCGCCGAGCAGGTCGGCGAGCCACTCGTCCTGCGCCTGGCGCGGCGCGTCGCAGCCCATCTCGGTCATGGCGAGCCCGTCGCCGACGTCCAGCCTGCCGTGGTCGGTGCGCACCGGGCCGGTCATCGTGTTGCAGCCCGCGGTGGCGATCAGCCGGCCGTCCTCGGTGAAGTCCAGCGACACGCGGGTGTCGGCCACCAGGTCGTGCGCCTCGCCGTCCACGGTGACCTCGGAGGACAGGAACGTCACCCCGCGCAGCGGGTCCGCGGGCTGCCCGCCCGGCTCGGCCGCCCGGGCCCCGCAGCCGGCGAGGATCAGCGACAACATCAGCGGCACCAGCGGGCACAGCGGCCGCACGAGTCTCATGTTCGCAGGACGTACCGGCACCCGGACATCGTTGCACCCCGTGTCCGTACACTCCGATCGCGTGGTGGTTTGCGATCACGTCGAGGGGGTCGTCAGCAGCCCCGCGGGCCCGTACTACGGGCCGCTGGCACACGGGTTCGCCTGTGGCGCGCACATCCCGGTGCACATCTCGCGCCCGTGGAACGCCCTCGACGACCCGGTCCGCGACTACCACGACGACCGCGAGTCGCTGGCCGAGAGCTGGGGCGTGACCACCACCGAGGACTGGCACCGGCAGGTCGACTACCTGCTCCAGGCCCTCAACGTCGGCCCCGAGGTCGACGCGGTGCTGCACGTGCGCCGCGAGCTGCTGGGCCGCGACGGGCACTACGACCTGCCGACCTGGCGCGGCGCCGCCGAGGACCGGGCGCGCCGGCAGCGGCCGCCCGGCGGCGTGGCGGAGATGGTCGCGTCGGTGGACATGATCACCCGCTACGAGGCGCGGTTCCAGGCCGACGGCATCCTGCCGCCCGGCGGGGTCGTGAGCTCGGTGTCCGGCTACGACTTCGGCCGCGCGGTGAGCATGGCGCGCTGGGGCTTCGGCGCCCGGTTCTGCGACCGGCACACGGCCGAGTCGGTGGTGCTGCGCGCGGGCGAGCTGTGCCGCCGGCGGTACTCGTCGTGGGCGGACTTCAGCGCCGGGTACGCGCTCGGCCGGGTGATCCGGTTCGACAACGAGTCGTTCGGCCACATGTACCAGTCCGTGCGCGGCCCGCATCACCTGCTGACCACCGACCGGTCCAGTCCGTGGGGGCACCTCCCGTTCTCGTAGGGTTCCTGCTCGTGGGACGGCTGATCGTGATCGAGGGGCTGGACGGCGCGGGCAAGCGCACGATGACCGACGGGCTGACCGCGGCGTTCGGCCCGCGGGTGGCGCGGCTGGAGTTCCCGCGCTACGGCCGGTCGGTGTACGCCGACCTGGTGCGCGAGGGGCTGCACGGCAGGCTGGGCGGGTTCGGGCACGAGGTCTACGGGATGGCCATGCTCTACGCGCTGGACCGCCGCGACGCCGCGCCCGGGATCCGGGCCGCGCTGGCCGCCAACGACGTGGTGCTGGCGGACCGGTACGTGGCGTCCAACGCCGCGTTCGGCGCCGCGCGGCTGCACCAGGACGCGCGCGGGGAGTTCGTCGAGTGGGTCCGCGCCCTCGAGATCGACCGGTTCGGGCTGCCGGTGCCCGACGCGCACGTGCTGCTGCGGGTCCCGGTGGAGGTCGCGACCTCGCGGTCGGCGCACCGCTCGCGCGTGGAGGCCGGCCGCGGGCGGGACACCTGGGAGTCCGACGAGCCGCTGCAGGCCCGCGTCGCGGCGGTCTACGACGGCCTGGCCGCGGACGGCTGGCTGGCCCCGTGGCGGGTCGTCACCGGACTGTCCACTCCGGACTATCCGGCGCTGGCCGAGGCGCTGGTCTAGTGTCCTGAGTCGTTAATTCGCGCCGTAATTCGTGTATGCTTCGGGAATGGCGCGTGCGGGTCGTCCGAAGGCGGAGCTTGTCCTGTCTGGTGTGGAGCGTGAGGCGTTGCTGCGATGGTCGCGGCGGCGGACAACGGCGCAGGCGTTGGCTTTTCGGTCCAGGATTGTGTTGGCGTGCGCGGAGCGGGGTGACCAACAAGGCTGTGGCGGCCGAGTTGGGGACTCGGGAGCAGACGGTGGCGCGGTGGCGGGGCCGGTTCGTGCGGGATCGGCTGGACGGTCTGTCGGACGAGCCGCGGTCGGGTGCGCCCCGCAAGATCACCGATGAGCGGGTGGAGGAGGTGGTTGTGAAGACGCTGGAGGAGAAACCCGCCTCGGATGACACGCACTGGTCGACGCGGGGTATGGCCAGGGCCGCCGGCATGTCGCAGACCGGGATCTCGCGGATCTGGCGTGCTTTTGGCCTCAAGCCGCACCTGGTGGACACCTGGAAGCTGTCCACGGATCCGCAGTTCATCGAGAAGGTCCGCGATGTGGTCGGCCTGTATCTCGACCCGCCGGACAAGGCGCTGGTGCTGTGTGTGGACGAGAAATCGCAGATGCAGGCCCTGGACCGCACCGCACCGATGTTGCCGATGATGCCCGGTGTGCCCGGCCGCACCACCCACGACTACATCCGCTACGGCACCACCAGCCTGTTCGCCGCCCTGGACATCGCCACCGGGGACATCGCCACCGGCAAGATCATCGGCCAGCACCAACGCCGGCACCGCCACCAGGAGTTCCTGCGGTTCCTCAAGACCATCGACCGCAACACTCCCGCCGAGCTGGACCTGCACCTGATCTGCGACAACTACGCCACCCACAAGACCCCGGAGATCAAGAAGTGGCTGGCCTCCCACCCCCGCTTCCACCTGCACTTCACCCCAACCAGCGGCTCCTGGTTGAACCTGGTCGAACGCTGGTTCGGCGAACTGACCAACCGCAAACTCCGCCGCTCCGCCCACCGCAGCGTCAAAGAACTCGAAACCGACGTCGAAGCCTGGATCGACGCCTGGAACAACGCCTGGAACAACGACCCCAAACCGTTCGTGTGGACCAAAACCGCCGACGAAATCCTCGACAGCCTCGCCAACTACTGCACCCAGATACTTACGACGCGAACTTCTGGTTCAGGACACTAGGGGGCGCCGACCAGGTCCGCGCCCCAGCGCGCGATCTCCGCGGAGATGTCCAGCCGCCCGATCATCGGCGACTCGGTCATCTCCGGCGTCACCCGGTCCCGGGGCACGAACCAGGAGATCTCGAACTCCAGCCCGTCCGGGTCCTTGCCGTACAACGACTTCGACACCGCGTGGTCGGACGAGCCGACGAGCGCGCCGGCCGTGCCCAGCCTGTCCGCGAACTCGGCCAGCTCCGGCAGCGTGTTCACCGACCAGGCGAGGTGGTAGAGGCCGACGGCCGTGCCGCTGGTGCGCGGCGCGTTGCCGCGCACGCCGAACAGGCCCAGGTCATGATCGTTGTCCGAGTCGGCCGCGCGCAGGAACGCCGCGGTCGGCCGCTCGTGCACCACCTGGAAGCCGAGCACGTCACGGTAGAAGGTGACGCTGCGCCCCACGTCCCGCACGTAGAGGACCGCATGGTTGAGCCTCCGGATGCCCATCGACGACCTCCACGGCTCGGCCCCCATGGTTCAAGCTTCAACGTGTAGAGCGCTACACCGTATGCTGTCGTTACACGTCTGTCACCCGGGCAGGCGAAGAACGATCAGCGGGTCCCACGCGGACAAGACCGACGAAGTGCGACGATGTACCCATGAAGGCACGTGTGCTGGTAGTGGACGACGACCCGGCCCTGGCCGAGATGCTGACCATCGTGCTTCGCGGCGAAGGCTTCGACACCGCGGTGGTCGCGGAAGGCAACCGGGCGCTGCCCGCGCTCCGCGAGCTGCGGCCCGACCTGGTTCTGCTCGACCTGATGTTGCCGGGCATCAACGGGATCGACGTGTGCAAGGCGATCCGGGCCGAGTCGGGTGTGCCCATCGTGATGCTGACCGCCAAGAGCGACACGGTCGACATCGTGCTGGGGCTCGAGTCGGGCGCGGACGACTACGTGGTCAAGCCGTTCAAGCCCAAGGAGCTGGTGGCCCGGGTCCGGGCCCGGCTGCGGCGCACCGACTCCGAGCCGGCCGAGATGCTCTCGATCGGCGACCTGACCATCGACGTCCCGGGGCACGAGGTGACCAGGGACGGCGTGGCGATCCAGCTGACCCCGCTCGAGTTCGACCTGCTGGTCGCGCTGGCCCGCAAGCCGCGCCAGGTGTTCACCCGCGAGGTGCTGCTCGAGCAGGTCTGGGGCTACCGGCACGCCGCGGACACCCGCCTGGTCAACGTCCACGTGCAGCGGCTGCGTTCCAAGGTCGAGACCGATCCCGAGCACCCCGAGGTGGTCTTGACGGTTCGCGGTGTCGGGTACAAGGCTGGCCCGCCGTGATCCTCCGGTGATTCGGAAGTTGCGGGCGGTCGTCGAGGCCGGCGCCCGGGGCGTCGAGTTCTGCCGGCAGCGGGCCGCCTACTTCGGGGTGCTGTGGCGCCGCTCCCTGCAGGTGCGCGTCGTCGTCAGCACGCTCGCGCTCTCCTCCGCCGTCGTCTTCGTGCTCGGCATGGTGCTGCAGAACCAGATCACCGACCGGCTGGTGGAGACCAAGCAGGAGGCCGCGATCGCGGCCACCCGCGACGCCGCGCAGGTCGCCGAGCAGCAGCTCACCGGGGTCAACCCCACCGCCGACGCCGTGCGCAACCGGCTCACCAGCGCGCTCAACCGGCTCACCAGCTCCTCGCCGAACAGCACCGCGAGCTCGGCCGCCGGGGCCTTCGAGCCGGTGCTCGCGAGCGACTCGCCGGGGCTCGCCGAGTCCGGCGACAGCATCAGCGTCGGCGCCTACCACGACGTGCCCGGCAGCCTGCGGCACTTCGTGCAGGCCCACGAGTTCGCGGTGCAGATCTACACCGTCGACCGCGCGTCGGGCCGCACCACGTTCCTCATCGTCGGCGCCCCGTTCGGCACCGCGAACCGGCCGATGCAGCTGTACATGCTGTTCCCGCTCACCGCCGAGCAGCACACGATCAGCGTCGTGCAGAGCACGCTGATCGTCGGCGGACTGGTGCTGCTGCTGCTCCTCGCCGGCATCGCGAACCTGGTGACCCGGCAGGTCGTGCGCCCGGTGCGCGGCGCCGCCCAGGCCGCGGCCCGCTTCGCCCGCGGCGAGCTCGACAAGCGCATGGACGTGGTGGGCGAGGACGACGTGGCGAAGCTCGCCGAGTCCTACAACGGGATGGCCGAGAGCATCCAGCGGCAGATCCGCCAGCTGGAGGAGTTCGGCACGCTGCAGCGCCGGTTCACCTCCGACGTCTCCCACGAGCTGCGCACCCCGCTGACCACGGTCCGGATGGCCGCGGACGTCCTGCACGCCTCGCGCGAGCAGTTCCCGCCGGGGCTGGCCCGGTCCACCGAGCTGCTGGTCGACGAGCTGGATCGGTTCGAGTCGCTGCTCGCCGACCTGCTGGAGATCAGCCGGCTGGACGCCGGTGTCGAGGAGCTCGTCGCCGAGCACGTGGACGTGCGCTCGATCGCCATGCGTGCGGCCCGGTCGGTGGCCACGATCGCCCGCAACGCGGGCAGCGAGATCGTCCTGGAGATGCCGTCCGAGGAGGCCTCCGCCGAGGTCGACGCGCGCCGCATCGAGCGGGTGCTGCGCAACCTGCTGGCCAACGCGGTCGACCACGGCGAGGGCCGGCCGGTGCGGCTGCGGATGGCCTTCGACGAGCACGCGCTGGCGGTGACCGTGCGGGACTACGGCATCGGCCTGCGGCAGGGCGAGGCGGACCTGGTGTTCAACCGCTTCTGGCGGGCCGACCCGTCGCGCAACCGGCACACCGGCGGCACCGGCCTCGGGCTCGCGATCAGCGTCGAGGACGCCCGGCTGCACGGCGGTGGGCTGGACGCCTGGGGCGAGCCGCGCAAGGGCGCCTGTTTCCGGCTGACGCTGCCGCGCGAGCAGGGCGTCGGCTACGAGGACAGCCCGCTGGCGCTGCCCCCGCCGGACGCCGACCTCACGTTCGCCGACGCGGTCCGGACCCCGGTCGCCTCGGACGCCTTCCGGATCACGGTGCCGACCGAGCTCGCGCCGGACGGTGCGGAGAACGGGGAGGTGGACGAGCTGCCGTCGACACCGGTCCCGCCCCCCGCCCCCGCCTGGGAGGAGGTCCGATGATGCGGCGGCGTGCCGTCGTCCCGCTCCTGCTGTCCGTGCTGGTGCTGTCCGGCTGCGCGAACATCCCGGAGGTGTCGAACCCGCACGCGGTGCGCGACGACAAGGACCAGCCGACGGCGACCATCGACGGGCCGACGAAGGACCTGGACGCGTTCGACCTGGTGCGCGAGTTCGTGCACCGGTCGGGCAACCCCGAGGCCGCCGCGATGTACCTGACCGACAAGGGCAAGCAGGGCTGGAACGGCGAGGCCGCGCCGACGATCATCCTGGACACGTTCGACACCGTGCCGGTGCGCACGCCCGCCAGCGGCGAGGACCCGGGCGCGGCGTCCGACGACGTCGAGACCGTCGTGCTGGAGGTGACCCCGGTGGGGCGGCTCGGCCCGGACCACGCGTTCGTGCCGACCATCGGTGACGAGGAGTACGACGTCACGGTCCGGCGGCAGTCCGACGGCCAGTGGCGGATCGACTCGCCGCCGCCGACGATGTTCGTGCCGATCTCGGACTTCGAGGCGAGCTACCGCGCGGTCACCGTGTACTACTTCGACAACGACCTGCGGATCACCGTGCCGGACCTGCGCTACGTGGCCGCCGAGCCGGTCACCGGGCTGCCCGCGCGGGTGATCAACGTCCTGCTGTCCGGACCGTCGGACACGATGCGCCGGTCGGTGCGCTCCCCGCTGGAGGGCATCGGCACCAGAACCAACGTGGTCCCCGATCCGGACGGCACGCTGGTCGTGGACCTCAAGGAACTGGGCGACAAGTCGGCCGAGCAGCGCGAGCAGATCGCCACGCAGATCGTGCTGTCGCTGCAGACCGTCACGTCCAGCCGGCTGCGCCTGCGCGCGGACGGGCAGGACCTGATCCCGGGCCACCGGGACTGGCGGCTCGGCGACCTGAAGGTCTACGACGCGCCGACGAAGCCCGACTCCGACCTGGCGGGCCTGGTGGCGGCGGACGGCAAGCTGCACTCGCTGGGCGACGGCAAGCCGATCGCCGGTCCGACCGGAGACGGCGAGTACGACGTGGTGACCGCGGCTCAGTCGATCGACGGCGGCCAGCTCGCCGCGGTGGTGGACACGCCGGCCGGCCTGCGGCTGCGGGTGGGCCCCTACGGCCAGG
Organism: uncultured Actinomycetota bacterium; assembly: GCA_963727495.1. Classification (GTDB taxonomy): domain Bacteria; phylum Actinomycetota; class Actinomycetes; order Mycobacteriales; family Pseudonocardiaceae; genus Actinophytocola. Next base: position 1,965,239 of record CAVSGQ010000006.1, read on the forward strand.
CGATGCAGGAGGTCGACCTCGAGGCGAAGGCCATGACCCGGCCGACGTGGCTGGTGAGCACGTCCAGCGAGGTGGACGCGAAGGAGGTCTGGACGGTCGCGGACGGCAACGTCGTGCGGGTGGTGCGCCAGGCCGAGGGGACGTGGAAGGCGTTGCAGGTCAACGCGTCCGAGCTGACCGACTTCGGCCCGATCACCGACCTGCGCCTGTCCCGGGACGGGACCCGCGCGGCCGCGGTGGCCAAGGGCAGGCTGGTGGTGGCGTCGGTGGTGCGCGAGAAGGACTCCGTGTCGCTGCGCACGCCGAGGCGCCTGCAGCCGATCAACATCGTGCAGGCCGTCGGGGTGGACTGGTTGAGCCAGGACACGCTGGTGGTGGCCACGGCGACGCCGACGTTGCCGGTGGTGAGCCTGTCGGTGGACGGGCTCAAGCTGGAGGTGTTCGACCGGAACAACCTGCAGCTGCCGATCAAGTCGATCGCCGCGGCGCCGGACCGGGACGTGATCGTGACCGACAGCGCGGCGGTGTCCAAGGTGCCCGGGGTGAAGCAGCTGTGGCGCCAGCACCCCCACGGCCACGGCCCGAACGCGGTCCCCTTCTACCCGGGCTGACCTGCCGGTCCCCGAAACTGTCGGTGCCCGCTGCCATGATTCGCCCATGCGTTCGTTTCGGCTGCTCGACCTGATCCTTCCGCAGCACTGCGCCGGCTGTGCCCGCCCCGCCACGGGGTGGTGCGCCGGATGCGCCCGCTCGTTCGGCCCGGCCAGGCCGGTGGACCGCCCCGGCCTGGCGGCGGCCTACTCGCTGGCCGACTACCGCGGCCCCGCGCGCCGTGCGGTGCTCGCCTACAAGGAGCGCGGACACCGTGCCCTGGCGGCGCCGTTCGGCCGTGCGCTGGCCGCGGCCCTCCCGGCGATCCGGGCGGGGCCGGTGGCGCTGGTCCCCGCGCCGTCGCGGCCGGCGGCGGCCCGTGCCCGCGGTGGTCAGCACATGACCACCGTCGCCCGCCGCTGCGCGGACCACCTCAGCGCCGCGGGGACCCCGGCCGTGGTCGTGCCCGCCCTGCACCTGGACCGCCGGGCCGCCGACTCGGTGGGCCTCACCGCCGAGGCCCGCACGGCCAACCTGCGCGGCCGGCTGCGCCCGGACCCCCGCCACCGTCCGCCCCCCGGAACTCCCGCGATCCTCCTGGACGACGTCATCACCACCGGCGCCACCGCGATCGCCTGCACGGCGGTCCTGCGCGCCGCCGGCGTCCAGGTGGCCGCGGTCCTGGCCCTGACCTCCACCACGTGAGTCCTCATGTCTTTCCCGCCCCGCCCCGGCCGGCCGGCCCGGCGACCGGCTCCGGTCACCAGCCCGGCCGGCCCCCCGTCCGCTCCTCGCCCAACGCCGTTATTGAGGCGTGATACCGAAATGGCACCGGAAACTACCCACCAGTACGCACATCGATTCACGTTTTTCGTGTCCCGATTGAGTTATTCGCGCCGCTCGCACCTCCGTCGCGAGCCACGGTTTCGGTGGACAGATACGCCCGAACGAGTGAATCGCCGACGGGAACTCCGGCGTCGAGTTGATCGTTGCGCAGGTATGGGAGACAGGCACGACGGCGGTGTCGAGCCGCCGCGAGGACCGGCAAAGTCTCTGGGTATGCCTGGTACGGCTGGACGAGTGGCGGCTCAGCCACTCGACCGGACGATCATGCGCAGTCGGCGGCGGGTGCCTCCGCGCCGGTTGCTCTCCGTAGGCGAATCGGGGCTGTCAAGTTCCCCCGCCGAGGGGGCTTTTGCAAGCGCACAAGCCAAGCTAACGTGCCCGCTATCAGCTTTCCCGGTTCGCAGGGAGGAGGCGAGGAGCCCATGACCCTGGCGCCGGAGGAGCTTTGAGGCAGGGGAGTCTCGAACCCTTCTACGGCCTGGCCTTCCACCAATCCTGGATCCCAGGCCTGCGGCGCCCAAGTTCGATCACTAGCTCGCTCAGGCGAGGGAGGTCGTGTATGGACATCGTCGTTAAAGGCCGCAACGTCGAGGTGCCCGAGCACTACCGAGTGCACGTCGAGGAGAAGTTGACTCGCCTCGAGCGGTACGACCGCAAGGTCATCCGCTTCGACGTCGAGTTGTTCCACGAACCAAACCGCCGGCAGGCCAAGAACTGCCAGCGCGTCGAGATCACCGGCAAGGGCAGGGGCCCGGCCGTCCGATCCGAAGCGTGCGCCGGCGACTTCTACGCCGCGCTCGACGCCGCGGTGACCAAGCTTGAGAACCGGCTTCGCAGACTGCACGACCGTCGGCGCGTGCACTACGGGCGCCGTAGCCCGTCCTCCGTCGCGGAGGCCACCGCCATGCCCGACATGCCCATGAACGGCGCGTCGAACGGCCGCGCCAGCACCGCGGTCCTACCCGCCCGCACCGAGGAGTTCGAGGCCGCTCCGGCAGTACCCGCCCAGCGTTGGGACGGCGCCGAGGACGACAACCTCCCTGGTCGCGTGGTGCGCGAGAAGGAACACTCCGCCGAGCCGATGACCGTCGACCAAGCCCTGTACCAGATGGAGCTGGTGGGCCACGACTTCTACCTCTTCAACGACTCCAGCTCGGGGATGCCCTGCGTGGTGTACCGCCGCCGAGCGTTCGACTACGGCGTGATCCGGCTGGTCTGAGGCGAACCCACGGACCGACCACAGACCTGACGACGACCTGACGGGTGCCCCCGGGCCACGGCCCGGGGGCACCCGCCGTGCTGGTCACCGAGGTCGACGCCGGTCCGGTCGGGACAAGCCACGACGACGCCGATCCGTTACCGCCTACGATGGCAGGTGACGAGGTGCCCTGTGGCGGGCGCGCGACAAACCAGCTAGCGAGGTTGACCTGATGGTGCTGTCCCGGATACTCCGCGCCGGCGAGGGCAAGACGCTCAAGACGCTGCGCAGGACCGTGGGTGAGGTCAACGACCTCGAGAGCTCCGTCGTCGACCTGACCGACGCCCAGCTGCGCGCGAAGACCGCCGAGTTCCGCAAGCGCTACGACGAGATGTGCGACGTCGAGGAGGACGACGCCACCGACTTCGACGCGCTGGACATGCTGCTCCCCGAGGCGTTCGCGGTGGTCCGCGAGGCCGCCAAGCGCGTGCTCGGCCAGCGACACTTCGACGTGCAGATCATGGGCGGCGCCGGGCTGCACATGGGCAACGTGGCCGAGATGAAGACCGGTGAGGGCAAGACGCTGACGGCGGTGCTGCCCTCCTACCTCAACGCGCTGTCCGGCAACGGAGTGCACGTCGTCACGGTCAACGACTACCTGGCCAAGCGCGACGCCGAGTGGATGGGCCGGGTGCACCGCTTCCTCGGCCTCGAGGTCGGCGCCATCCTCTCCGACATGTCCACCGACCAGCGCCGCCGCGGCTACCGGGCGGACATCACCTACGGCACGAACAACGAGTTCGGCTTCGACTACCTGCGCGACAACATGGCCGGCAGCATCGAGCAGATGGTGCAGCGCGGGCACAACTTCGCGATCGTGGACGAGGTCGACTCGATCCTCATCGACGAGGCCCGGACGCCGCTGATCATCTCCGGCCCGGCCGACCAGTCCTCGCGCTGGTACACCGAGTTCGCCCGGATCGTCAACCGGATGTCGGGCATCGACGTCACCGCGATGACGCCGCGGGACCGGGACGCGCGCGCCGCCGAGATCGCCGCCAAGCACTACGAGGTCGACCGCAAGCGCCGCACGATCGGCGTCAGCGAGAAGGGCGTCGCCTTCGTCGAGGACCAGCTCGGCATCGACAACCTCTACGACGCGGCGAACACCCCGCTCGTCGGCTACCTCAACAACGCGATCAAGGCCAAGGAGCTGTACCAGAACGACAAGGACTACCTGATCCGCAACGGCGAGGTCCTGATCGTCGACGAGTTCACCGGCCGCGTGCTCGCCGGCCGGCGCTACAGCGAGGGCATGCACCAGGCCATCGAGGCCAAGGAGAAGGTGGAGATCAAGGCCGAGAACCAGACGCTCGCCACGATCACCCTGCAGAACTACTTCCGCCTCTACACCAGGCTCTCCGGCATGACGGGTACCGCCGAGACCGAGGCGGCCGAGTTCTGGAACACCTACAAGCTGCACGTCGTGCCGATCCCGACCAACCGGCCGATGATCCGCGCCGACCGCACCGACCTGATCTACAAGACCGAGGAGGCCAAGTTCCAGGCGGTCGCCGAGGACATCGCCGAGCGGCACGAGAAGGGTCAGCCGGTGCTGGTCGGCACCACCAGCGTCGAGCGGTCGGAGTACCTGTCGAAGCTGCTGGTCAAGATGCGCGTGCCGCACAACGTGCTGAACGCCAAGCACCACGAGAAGGAGTCGGCGATCGTCGCCGAGGCCGGGCACCGGGGCGCGGTCACCGTCGCGACCAACATGGCCGGCCGAGGCACCGACATCATGCTCGGCGGCAACCCCGACCACCTGGCCGAGGAGTCGTTGCGCGCCAAGGGTTTGGACCCGGTCGAGACCCCGCACGAGTGGACCGCGGCGCTGCCCGAGGCGCTCGAGCACGCCAAGGAGGAGGTGCGCACGGAGGCCGAGGAGGTGTGCGAGGCCGGCGGCCTGTACGTGCTCGGCACCGAGCGGCACGAGTCCCGGCGCATCGACAACCAGCTGCGCGGCCGCTCCGGCCGGCAGGGCGACCCCGGCGAGTCACGGTTCTACCTCTCCCTCGGCGACGAGCTGATGCGTCGGTTCAACGCGCAGTTCGTCGAGCGGGTCATGGTCACCATGCGGGTGCCCGACGACCAGCCCATCGAGGCGAAGATGGTCACCCGGGCGATCAAGAGCGCGCAGACCCAGGTCGAGCAGCAGAACTTCGAGGCCCGCAAGAACCTCCTCAAGTACGACGAGGTGATGAACCAGCAGCGCAAGGAGATCTACGCCAACCGCATGCGCGTGCTGCAGGGCGAGGACCTGCGCGAACAGGTCGACCACATGATCGAGGAGGTCGTCGGCGACTACATCCACAAGGCGACGTCCGCCGGGTACGCCGAGGACTGGGACCACCAGAAGCTGTGGGCCGCGCTCAAGGAGCTGTACCCGATCTCGCTGAAGTGGGACACGCTCCTCGACGAGATGGAGCGCCGCGGCGCGGACCTGACCGCGGAGACCCTGCTGGAGGCCGTGCTCGAGGACGTCCGCCGCGCCTACGACGAGCGTGAGACGCTCGTGAACGGCCGCGTCCTCGGCCCCGACGGCCGCCCGACGGGCGACGGCATGCGGCGGCTCGAGCGCCTGGTGATGCTCGACGTGCTGGACCGCAAGTGGCGCGAGCACCTCTACGAGATGGACTACCTCAAGGACGGCATCGGCCTGCGGGCCATGGCGCAACGCGACCCGCTGATCGAGTACCAGCGGGAGGGCTACGACATGTTCAACACCATGCTCGACGCCCTGAAGGAGGAGTGCATCACGCTGCTGTTCCGCGCGCAGGTGGCAGAGCCGGAGCCGGCCGCCGAGCCCGCGCAGGGCGGCGCCGCGGCGCGGGTGCAGCAGGCGGCCGCGCGGGCGGCGCAGTCGGACAAGCGGCAGGCACCGGTCCAGCCGGCGCCCCCGCAGGACCAGATCCCGCCGGCCCTGCGCGGCAACCGCCCGCAGACCGAGCAGCAGTTCACGTACTCGGGCCCGGCCGAGGGCGGCGGCGTCCAGTCCCGCGGCGGCCAGAACGGCAACGGCCAGAAGCCCGGCACCTCCGGCGGCAGCCGCCGCGAACGCCGCGCCGCGGCCCGCGACGCGCAGCGCAAGGGCAAGAAGGGCCCCCGCCGCTAGCAACTCGTAGCGACCACCGGAGCACGGCACCGACCACGGTGCCGTGCTCCGCCGCGTCGGCCCCGTTCGAGTTCCCCCGATAGTTGTCCACAGGCCACGATCCGTGCCCCCGAGAAACGTCGGTCCTCGCCGCTACGCTGGATCTCGGGGGGCCGGCCGACGGCCGCCCGGCCGCTGCAGCCCGGTCATCGCAAGCCGGCCGCGTACCACGCGGCCAACCCGGCCCGGCAAGCGCGGCCGGCACAGCGGGCACGGCTCGGCACAGCGGGCGCGGCTCGGCACAGCGGGCGCGGCTCGGCACAGCGGGCGCGGCTCGGCACAGCGGGCGCGGCTCGGCACAGCGGGCGCGGCTCGGCACAGCGGGCGCGGCACAGCTAGCACCGCCCGGCCCGGGCCAGCACGGGTATCCGCCGCTCAGCGCGGGCCCTGCGGCTCAGCGCGGCACCCTCAGCGCAGCCCAGCCGCCGCAGACGCCGCAACGCCGAGCCCCCGACCTGCGCTTTCCGGGCCTGTCCACAGCCCACCCCGCCAACGGCCGGAACTGTCGGCCCCCATGCCTACGCTGGAGAACGGGGGGCCGGAGGCCGCCCACGAGCCCCATCAACCCAAGGTTGTCCACAGCCCCACCCACAGCCGCCCGGAATCGTCAGTGGCCGCCCGTAGGCTGGATACCGGGGGCCGGAGGCCGGTGACGTCGCAGGCAGGGGCGACCCCACAGGCGGCCCTCGGTCGCGACGACTCGCCCGCCCCATCAGAGCAGCCGCAGCACGGCGCAGTGCCAGGTGTCGCCGGTGCGCTCCAGGCGGGCCGCCATCGCGCACACCCGCTGCACCGGCCCGGCCGCGATGTCGATCACCGCCGCCACCTCGACGGCCGTCTCGGACGGGTAGCACGCGCGCAGCCGCCGCAGCCGGTGTGCCCGCCCCGGCCTGGTCGTGCGCAGCCGGGTGAGCAGGGCCTCGTACGCCGGGTCGGACAGCAGCGTGCGCAGCTGGCCGACCGCCCGGCGGCCTTCCAGCACCTCGAGCACCCGGACCAGCAGCCGCCACAACGTCTCCGGGGTGACGGCCGCGTCCGGTTTTCGCGGCGGCGCGACCAGCGTGAGCTGCGGCCCGCTCGCCGGCCGCAGGCTCGACCACCGGCGGGGCTCCTCCTCTCCCGGTGCGTGCGTCGGCTCGCAGTCGGGCAGCGCCCGCAGCGCGACGCCGGGGCCGGACTCGTACATGTGTCGAACTGGTGCGGTCATGCCCTACAGAGCCGGGAACCCGCGACACACAGGACAACGATCACCCCAAGGTGTCGGAGCGATCACGGAGGGTCAGCGACGGCGGACCAGTTCGAAGCAGAGGACGGCCGCCGCGCTCGCGACGTTCAGCGACTCGACCCCGCCGCTCATCGGGATCGACACCGACCCGGTCAGCGAGGCGCGCACCTCGTCGCTGATCCCGCCGGTCTCCCCACCCAGCACGTACGCCGCCCGCCGCGGCAGGTCCGCCGAGAAGAGGTCGGTCCGCGCCGACCCGTCCAGCGCGAGCAGCGGAAACCCGGCCGCCCGCAGCGCCGCCGCGGCCTCGCCGGCGGTGTAGCAGCGCAGCACCGGGGCATGGAACGCGACGCCCGCCGACGCCTTCACCACCAGCGGGTCGAGCGAGGCCACCCCGCGCCGCGGCACGACGACGCCGTCGACGCCGGCGGCGGTCGCGGTGCGCAGGATCATGCCGACGTTCGCCGGCGTCGTGATCCCGTCGAGCAGCAGCACGCTCGACAGCGAGCCGGCGGCGAGCGCGTCGGACAGCCGGCGCATCCGCGGCGCGACCACGTCCGCGAGCACACCCTGGTCCTGCTTCCCGTTGCCCGCCAACACCTTCACCCGGTGCGCGCTGGCCCGCTCGACCCGGACCGACCGCGCCGACGCCGCGTCGATGATCTCCCGGGCCGCCGCGCCGCGCGCGTTGTCGGCCAGGACGACCTTGTCCACCCGCAGCCCGCGGTCGGCCAGCGCCTCGAGCACCGGCTTGCGGCCGAACACGGTCAGGAACCTGTCCTTGGGGGAAGGGGCGTCCACGAGGTGGAGCATCGCACGTCCTGGCGCGCCGAGTGTGTCAGGATCTAACCCTGCCCGTTGCACAGGGAATGGGAGTGCGGTGAGGGTCTACATTCCGGCCACGGTGACGATGTTGCGCGCGTTGACCGCGAAGGGGGAGATGGCCGCCGTCGGCGACACCGCGTTCGCGCTGACCCCGGCGCTGCGGGAGTCGTACGCCACGGGTACCGCCGAGGAGCTCGAGTACGCCGCGATGACCGAGGCGGCGCGGGCGTCGCTGCGGCTGCTCGCCGGGGAGCTGGCCGACGATCCGGAGGGCACGCTGCCGCGCCGTGCGGTGGTCTCCGCCGACGTGGAGGGCGTGACGCTGCGTCCGGACCTGGACTTCGCGGTGGTCCGGCTGGCCGCCCCGGTGCCGTGGGCGCTGGTGGCGGCCGTGCACCTGGACACCGAGGACGCCGAGCCGGCGGTGCGCGCCGCGGCGGCGGTGATCGACGCGGCGGATCTCGGTGACCCGGACGCGGAGTTCACGCTCGGGGACGCCGAGGATCACGAGCTGGCCTGGTACGCGACCGACGAGCTGCCGTTCCTGCTGGATCTGCTGTAGTCCCGGTTGTGGACGAGGGATGGCCCCGAAATCCACTCCGGCCGCCGCCACCCACGATGTCGGGCGGTGTGCGCAATTCCTGTGGACAACTGTCTCCGGACGACCTCCGGCCCCCCGGAATCCAGCCTAGCGGTGGGGAACGACAGTTCCGGCCAGAGCGGCCCTGACCTGTGGACGGCCGGTCCGGGGGCCCCGAATTCCACGCTACGCGGGGGTGCCGACAATTCCGGATCGCGTTCGGTGTGGCTGTGGATGGATTCGCGGGGAATGGGCCTCCGGCCCCCGTTTCCATTCTGGTGAGTGGCACCGACGGAACCGGGGGCGGAGCATCCGGGCTGTGGACAACCCGGGTCAGGCTTCGAGGACGATCTTGCCGCTCGTGGTGCCGTCCACCAGCAGGCGCAGCGCCTCGGGCGCCGACTCGAGGGGGAGGCGCTTCGCGATCGGCGGGTTCAGCTCGCCGGCCGCCACCAGGGCGAACACCTCGCTCAGCGCCTCGGCGAACGCCGGGCCCTGCTTGACGTAGTAGAACGTCGCGCGGCGGCCCCGGGCGCGGCCGAGCAGCCGGCCCAGCTGCCAGCCGGCGAAGCGGCGGATCGCGCCCAGGTACGGCGTCAGCCGGTGGCCCTCGTCGCGGAGGGTGGACGCCGAGCCGTAGCTGATCAGGACCCCGCCGTCGGCCAGCAGGTCGTACGAGTCGGCCAGGCCGGGGCCGCCCACGTGGTCGAACACCGCGTCCACCCCTGCCGGCGCCAGGGCGCGCACCGCCGCGGGCACGTCGCCGGCGCGGTAGTCGACCGGCTCGGCGCCCAGCGACCGCAGCAGCTCGTGCTTCGGCGACGACGCCGTGCCGATCACCCGGGCACCGGCCCGCCGCGCCAGCTGCACCAGCAGCGTTCCCACCCCGCCGGCCGCGCCGTGCACCAGCACCGTCCCGCCGGCCCGCACCCGCGCCACCTGGTGCACCATCTGCCACGCGGTCACGCCGTTCATCACCACGGCGGCGGCCACCCCCGGGTCGAGCCCCTCGGGCACCGGCACGACGTGCGCGGCCCGCACGACCACGTGCGTGCGCCAGGCACCCGTCCGGGTCATCGCCGCCACCCGCTGGCCGGCCCGCAGCCCGCGCACCCCGTCCCCGAGCTCGGTCACCACCCCGACCAGGTCGTAGCCCGGGACGAACGGGAACTTCGGCTGCCTCGGGTACCGCCCCCGCAGCATCTGCACCTCGGCGAAGCTCACCCCGCTCGCCTCCACCCGCACCCGGACCTGCCCCTTGCCCGGCATCGGCCCGTCGCCGGGCGCCACGCGCAGCATCTCCGGGCCGCCCTCGCCGGTCAGCATGATCTCCATGAGCCCTCTCCTTAGAACCATTCACCTGTGTTAGAAGCTCTAACTTCCATTAGAGGCTGTTAGAGTGTGCTTGTCAAGGAGGAGACATGGACCGCAGGCAGCAGTACCGCGAGCAGACCCGCCAGGAGGCCAAGCGGATCGCGCTCGAACAGCTGGCCTCCGACGGCATCGCCGGCATCTCGATCAACGCGATCGGCAAGCGCATGGGCATCACCGGCCCCGCGCTCTACCGCTACTTCGCCAACCGCGACGCCCTGCTCACCGAGCTGATCTCGGACGCCTACCACGACCTGGCCGACACCATCGAGGCCGCGATCGCGGGCAGGGCCGGCAGGTTGCGCGCCGCCGCCACCGCCATGCGCACCTGGGCGCTGCGCGAACCGCACCGCTACCTGCTGATCTTCGGCACCCCCGTGCCCGGGTACCAGGCCCCCGCACACACCCTCGACGCCGCCAGCCGCAGCATGGCCGGGCTGCTCGCCGCGGCCGGCCCGGACACCGCCAAGCCCCGCCGCTCCGCCCTCTACCGGCAGGTCGCCGCCTGGGGCGAGCGGATGCACTACGGCGACCTGACCCCGCGCCAGCTGCACTGGGGCCTCACCGTCTGGACCCGGCTGCACGGCGTCATCAGCCTGGAGGTCGCCGGCCAGTTCGCGCTCACCCAGGTCGACCCCGAGCTGCTGTTCAAGGCCGAGGTCGACGCACTGGCGGCCTGGTGGGCGCCCGAGTCGTATGACAGGATGGCGGGTAGCCGCCGGCCACAAGCCGGCCCGAGCAACCAGGGAGGCGAGCCTCATCATGGACGCCGTTTCGTCCGTGCCCGAGCCGGTCAACGAGCCGGTGCGGTCCTACGCGCCGGGCAGCGCCGAACGCGAGTCACTGCAGCGCCGGATCGCCGAGCTGGAGGGCGAGCGGCACGAGCTGACCATGACCATCGGCGGCGAGCAGCGGATGGCCGGCGGCGACCGTATCGACGTGGTGCAGCCGCACGACCGCGCGCACGTGCTCGGGGTCACCGCGCAGGCCAACGCCAAGGACGTCGCCGACGCCGTCAGCCGCCGCGAAGCTGGCCGCGCCCGGCCTGGCGCGAGCTGCCCTTCGACGAGCGGGCCGCGGTGCTGCTGCGCGCGGCCGACCTGGCTCCGGGCCGTGGCGCGACACGCTCAACGCCGCGACGATCCTCGGCCAGTCCAAGTCCGTCCAGCAGGCCGAGATCGACGCCGCGTGCGAGCTGATCGACTTCTGGCGGTTCAACGTCAGCTACGCCCGCCGCGTCCTCGCCGAGCAGCCCGACTCCAGCGCCGGGCATCTGGAACCGGTTCGACCACCGCCCGCTCGACGGGTTCGTCACCGCGATCACCCCGTTCAACTTCACCGCCATCGCCGGCAACCTGCCGACCGCGCCCGCGCTGATGGGCAACACCGTGGTCTGGAAGCCGTCGCCGACCCAGCAGCTCGCCGCGCACCACACGATGCGCCTGCTGGAGGCCGCCGGCCTGCCGCCGGGCGTGATCAACATGGTGACCGGCGACGGCGCCGCGGTCAGCGAGGTCGCCCTGGCCGACCCGGACTTCGCCGGGCCTGCACTTCACCGGCTCGACGAAGACGTTCAAGTACCTGTGGCGGCACGATGGCCGAGAACCTCGACACCGTACCGGTCCTACCCGCGGATCGTCGGCGAGACCGGCGGCAAGGACTTCGTCGTCGCGCACCGCGTCCGCCGACCCCGCCGCGGTGGTCACCGGCGCTGGTGCGCGGCGCGTTCGAGTACCAGGGCCAGAAGTGCTCCGCCGCCTCGCGCGCCTACGTCTCCCGCTCGCTGTGGGAGTCCGGGCTGCGCGAACAGCTGGTCGACACCACCCGGTCGCTGTCGCTACGGCGACGTCACCGACTTCGGCCACTTCGGCGGCGCGGTGATCGACCACCGGGCGTTCGCCAAGCACAAGGGCGTGCTGGAGATGGCCGCGAACGCCGCGACGCTGGAGGTGCTGGCCGGCGGCGGCTGCGACGACTCGGTCGGCTACTTCGTCGAGCCGACCGTCCTGCTCGGCACCGACCCGATGAACGAGGTGTTCACCACCGAGTGGTTCGGCCCGATCCTCGCCGTGCACGTGTTCGACGACTCCGAGTACGGCAAGGTGCTCGAACTCGTCGACGGCTCCACCCCGTACGCGCTGACCGGCGCGGTCTTCGCGACCGAGCGGGCCGCCATCGAGGAGGCGCACCGCGCGCTGCGGTTCGCCGCCGGCAACTTCTACGTCAACGACAAGCCCACCGGCGCGGTCGTCAGCCAGCAGCCCTTCGGCGGCAGCCGCGGCTCGGGCACCAACGACAAGGCCGGCTCGATCTACAACCTGCAGCGCTGGGTGAGCCCCCGTTCGGTCAAGGAGACGTTCGTCCCGCCGACCGCCCACACCTACCCGCACATGGGATGACGCCGAGCGGCCCCGCCGCGAGCGCGGCGGGGCCGTGTCGTCGGTGCGGGCCGGGTCAGCTGGGGAACTCGCCCACCTGGTCCGCCGGCGGCGCCTGGATGTCGACCGGCTCGCCCCACTTCGAGTAGTCGACCTGGAACTTCACCGGGACGCTCTTGCCGCTGGTCGGGTCCGCGGTGGGCATGTCGATGGACATGCGCACCGGCAGGTCGTCGCCGTTGACCCACAGCTCGACCGGGAAGTCCTTCATGCCGGACGAGATGGCCTCCTGCATGGCCTTCTTCAGCGTGGCGTCCTTCTGGTTGCTCCGCCAGCTTCTGCACGTCGACAGTGATCTTGTAGTGCGTGGTCTGCTCGCCGTTGACCTCCTCGGTCGAGCTGGAGGAGATCTCGCCGGCCTCCTGGAACTGCTCCAGCGCCTTGCGCGGGTCGGCGTTCTGCTGCATCTGGTCGGTCAGGCTGCCCAGCATCTGGGCCATCGGGTTGCTCTTGTCCTTGGAGTCGATCTTGATCCAGGGCTTGCCGCCGGGCGAGAGACCCGCCGGGAGCTTCATGTAGAACACGCCGTCGAGCAGGACCATGGACATCTGCCCCTCGCTGCCCATGTCCATGTCCATGGACATCGCGGGGTCGGTGCCGCCGAGCTGCATGTCGCCCTGGCCCTTGATCTGCATGCCGCCGGTGCCACCGGTGAACACCATGTGCGCGGAGCTCGACTCCGCGGTCCGGTCGCCGACCTGCTTGGCGAGCGCCAGCAGGCTGGTCGCCGCCTCGGCGCCATCACCGGAGTTGTCACCCTGTGCGCTGCCGCCCTTGTCACCGCACGCGGCCAGCGACACGGTCAGCGCCAGCGCTGACAGCAGCGCTGCAGTCTTGCGCATTGCCTGCTCCCCTCGGAAGAACCCAGTAGAACGATGAGCCTAACGTTCACTCGATCGTGGTCAGTCACCGTACTCGTCGAGCCGGGCGCGCGAGGCCAGAAGCCGGCGAAGGGACTCGAGTCTGCCCGATGAGGCATGCCCCTGCGCCGTCACCACGTCCAGCATGCAGTCCGGGTCCTCCGGCGGCCCGAGGTGCCCGCAGCCCGACGGGCACTCCTCGGCCGGCTCGACGAACTCCTCGAACGCGGCGACGATGTCGTCCGGCTCGACGTGTGCCAGCCCGAACGAGCGGATCCCCGGGGTGTCCACCACCCAGCCGCCGCCCGGCAGCGGCAGCGCGACGGCGGTGGTCGACGTGTGCCGGCCCTTGCCGACCGCACTGACCACCCCGGTGGCGCGCATCGCGTCCGGCACCAGCTTGTTGACCAAAGTGGACTTGCCGACCCCGGAGTGCCCCACCAGCGCGGACACCTGGCCGGTCGAGCCGCGCGCGCACCTCGTCGGGCTCGCGGTCGCTGCGGGTCACCAGCGTCGGGACGGCCAGGTCGGCGTAGGAGGCGATCAGCTCCGCCGGGCTCGCCAGGTCCGACTTCGTCAGGCACAGCACGGGGTGCAGCCCGCCGGCGTACGCGGCGACCAGGCAGCGGTCGATGAAGCCGGTGCGCGGCGGGGGATCGGCGAGCGAGCAGACGATCAGCAGCTGCTGGGCGTTGGCCACCACGACCCGCTCGTAGGGGTCGTTGTCGTCCGCGGTGCGCCGCAGCACGGTGCTGCGGTCGGCGACCCGCACGACGCGGGCGAGCGTGTCCGGCCGGCCGGAGGTGTCGCCGACGAGGTCGACCAGGTCGCCGACGACGATGGGCGTGCGGCCCAGCTCCCGCGCCCGCATGGCGACGACCTCGTGGTCCGGCTTGCCGTCCAGCGCGCACGTCCACCGGCCGCGGTCGACCTCGACGACCATCGCCGCGCGCGCGTCGGCGTGCTCGGGGCGGCGCTTGCTGCGCGGGCGGGTGCCCTTGCCGGGCCGCACCCGGACGTCGGACTCGTCCAGACGCTCCCAGTCCGAGCGCCGACCGCGCCGGGTCACCGGGCGAGGCCGTCCAGCATCGCCTGCCACATCGCCGGGAAGTCGGGCAGGGTCTTGGCCGTGGTGGCGATGTCGTCCACCTCCACGCCGGGCACGACGAGGCCGACGATCGCGCCCGCGGTCGCCATCCGGTGGTCGGCGTAGGCGTGCCAGGTGCCGGCACGCAGCGCCGCCGGGCGGATCTCCAGCCCGTCGTCGGTCTCCCGCGCGTCCCCACCGAGCCCGTTGATCTCGGCGACCAGGGCCGCGAGCCGGTCGGTCTCGTGCCCGCGCAGGTGGGCGATGCCGCGCAGCACCGACGGGCCGCCGGCGAGCGCGGCCAGCGCCGCCACCGTCGGGGTCAGCTCGCCCACGTCGTGCAGGTCGACGTCCACTCCGGACAGCCGGTCCGGGCCGGTGACGGTCAGCCCGGCCGGGTCGCGCTCGACCGCGCAGCCCATGCGCAGCATGATGTCGCCGATCGCGTCGCCCGGCTGGGTGGTGCGGACCGGCCAGCCGGGTACGGTGACCGTGCCGCCGGTGACCGCGGCCGCGGCCAGGAACGGCGTGGCGTTGGACAGGTCCGGCTCGACCCGCCAGTCCCGCGCGGCCACCGGCCCCGGCTCGACCCGCCAGGTGTTCGGCTCGTGGTCGTCCACCGAGACCCCGGCCTCGCGCAGCATCTGCACCGTCATGTCGATGTGCGGCATGGACGGCACGGGCTTGCCGTCGTGGTGCACGGTCAGGCCCATGTCGTAGCGCGCGCCGGCGAGCAGCAGCCCGGAGACGAACTGGGAGGACGCCGACGCGTCGATCGTCACCGCGCCGCCGGGCACGCTGCCCTTGCCGTGCAGGGTGAACGGCAGCGCGTCGCCCTCGACCGCGGCGCCGAGCGAGCGCAGCGCGTCCAGCACGGTGCTCATCGGCCGCTCGCGGGCGCGCGGGTCGCCGTCGAAGCGGATCTCCCCGTCGGCGAGCGCGGCGGCGGGCGGCACGAACCGCATCACGGTGCCCGCCAGCCCGCAGTCGACGGTCGCCGGGCCGGACAGGCCGGCGTGCCGACCCACGGTCACCCCGTCACCGGCTCCGTCCCCGTCGACGGTCACCGGCACGCCCAGCGCGCGCAGCGCGGCGATCATCAGGTCGGTGTCCCGGCTGCGCAGCGCGCCGGTCAGGGTGCCGCCGCGCTCGCTGAGGGCGGCCAGCAGCAGCGCCCGGTTGGTGATCGACTTCGAGCCCGGGACCGCCACGGTGGCTCGGACGGCTCCGGTCGCGACGGGGGCGTGCCACTGGTTCATGCGTCGATGATCCCGCATCCCGGCGGTCACGGTGCAGACTGTCGGTGCGACGTGCCACGATGCGGCGAGGGACATTCGGTCAGGAGGTGGTGGACATGTGCGGGAGGTACGCCGCGGCGAAGGACCCGGCCACGCTGGCCGCGGAGTTCGACGCGTACGACGCGACCGACGACCACGCGCCGCCGCCCGACCACAACGTCGCGCCCACGAAGGACGTGGTGGCGGTGGTGCAGCGGCACCCGCGCGACGAGGAGGGCGAGGCCGACGAGAGCCGCACCGAGCGCAGCCTGCGGGTGATGCGCTGGGGCCTGATCCCGGCGTGGGCGAAGGACCGCTCGATCGGCGCGCGCATGATCAACGCGCGGTCGGAGTCGGCCGCGACGTCGAACGCGTTCAAGACCTCGCTGGCCAGGCGGCGCTGCCTGCTGCCGGCGGACGGCTGGTTCGAGTGGAAGAAGGAGGGCGGGCACAAGCAGCCGTTCTTCATGACCCGGCCGGACGGCCACAGCCTGGCGCTGGCCGGTCTGTGGACCGTGTGGCGGGACCCGGCGGAGAAGGACGGACCGCCGGTGGTGAGCACCGCCGTGCTGACCACCGCGGCGCAGGGCAGGCTCGCCGAGATCCACGACCGCATGCCGCTGCTGATGTCCCCCGAGCGCTGGGCGGCGTGGCTCGACCCGGACGCCGAGGACCCCGCTGACCTGCTGACCCCGTCGCCGGAGCTCATCGAGGGACTGGAGCTGCGCCCGGTGTCGAGCAAGGTCAACAACGTCCGCAACAACGGGCCCGAGCTGGTCGCCCGCGAGGAGCCGGCCGCCGAGCTCGACGACCCGTCGCTGTTCGACGTCTAGGGGACGCCGATGACGTGCATGGAGATCGACACCCCACACGGCCCGGCGCGGGCCGAGCTGCACTGCGCGCCCGAGGCCAGGGCCGGGCTGCTGATCGGACACGGCGCGGGCGGTGGTGTCGGGGCCCCGGACCTGGTGGCCGCCAGCCGCGGCGCGCGGGAGGCCGGGGTGGACGTGGCGCTGGTCGAGCAGCCCTACCGGGTGGCCGGCCGCCGCGCGCCGGCGCCCGCGCACCAGCTGGACGCCGCGTGGCTCGCGGTGGCCGAGCGGCTGTCCGACGAGTGGTTCCACGACCTGCCGCTGGTGTTCGGCGGGCGGTCCTCCGGCGCCCGGGTGGCCTGCCGGACCGCCGCGGACGGGCAGGCCGTGGCCGTGCTGTGCCTGGCCTTCCCGGTGCACCCGCCGGGCCGGCCGGAGAAGTCGCGGATGGCGGAGCTGGACGGCGTGACGGTGCCCACGCTCGTCGTGCAGGGGGAGTCCGACCCGTTCGGCATGCCCGGCCCGGCGCCGCACCGCGAGATCATGGTCCTGCCCGGGGACCATTCGCTGAAACGGGAGGCCAAGACCCTGTCACGGACCGTGGAGGAGTGGCTGGACCGCATCCTGCGACCACTCGACTGAGGGAATGTGGGCGGGGGTGCCCGGCGTTCCGTAGGACGTGCTGACAGACACGCGCCGCGTATCCTCGCAGGTGTCCCATGCGTATCCGAAGATGGGACATTTCCGACTGGAAGGGAGCACGGTGCCGAGCACCGAGACTCACCCCGACGCGTCGGTGGAGACCGAGGAGCAGCGGGCCGAGCGGTTCGAGCGCGACGCCATGCCGCTGCTGGACCAGCTCTACTCGGCCGCGCTGCGGATGACCCGCAACCCGGCCGACGCCGAGGACCTGGTGCAGGAGACCTACCTGAAGGCCTACGCCGCGTTCGAGTCCTTCTCCAAGGGCACGAACCTCAAGGCGTGGCTGTACCGGATCCTCACCAACACCTACATCAACGGGTACCGCAAGCGGCAGCGCCAGCCGCAGCAGTCGCCGACGGAGGAGATCAGCGACTGGCAGCTCGCCCAGGCCGAGAGCCACACCTCGACCGGGCTGCGCTCGGCCGAGATCGAGGCGATGGACCGGCTGCCGGACAACGACGTCAAGCAAGCATTGCAGCAGCTGCCGGAGGACTTCCGGCTGGCCGTGTACCTCGCCGACGTCGAGGGGTTCGCATACAAGGAGATCGCGGAGATAATGCACACGCCGATCGGCACGGTGATGTCCAGACTGCACCGCGGCCGTCGGCAGCTTCGTGACCTGCTGGCCGGGGTCGCGCGGGATCGTGGGTTCCTGCGCTCGACCGAGCAAGAGGTGACCGGATCGTGAGCTGCGGCAAACCACATGAGACCGACTGCTCCGAGGTGCTGGCGGAGGTCTGGCTGTTCCTCGACCACGAATGCGACAGCACCCGGCGCCAGCTGCTCGAGAAGCACCTGGACGAGTGCAGCCCCTGCCTCGAGCAGTTCGGCATCGAGGAGCACCTGAAGGTGCTGCTGGCCCGCAAGTGCGGCGGCGAGCACGCGCCCGAGGCGTTGAAGCAGCGGCTGCGCGAGAAGATCCGGAGAACGGTGGTCGAACAGGCGGGCGTGACCGTGCAGGATGGACCGGACTTGCCGTAACCGCGGCAGCACCTGCATGGAAGGATCGGGCCGATGACCGAGCAGATCCGGGCCGAGATCGTCGCCAACGTGATGTCCGTGGTGGCCACGGCGGGTGAGCCCATCGCGGAGGGCGACACGGTCGTGATCCTCGAGTCCATGAAGATGGAGATCCCGGTCCTGTCCGAGTACGCGGGCACGCTGACGTCCATCGAGGTGAAGGAAGGCGACGTGGTCCAGGAGCACGACCTGATCGCGGTCGTCGACTAGTGTCCCGCGCCGGAAATCTGGCAACTAATTCGCTGGCCCAAGTCCCTGCTGGCGGCGTTGCCGATCCGCCCGAGTACGGCCCAGTACGAGGGCGAATCGGCGTCTTGCCAGCAGAAACCTGGATCCACCGACTTAATCACCGAATTTCCGGCGCGGGACACTAGCTTGTCCACCCTCTCCGACCTGCTCGCCGAGCACACCAAGCTCACCGGTGGCGAGGTGGACCACCTGCAGATGGTGGTCGCCGAGTGGCAGCTGCTGTCCGACCTGTCCTTCGCCGACCTGCTGATGTGGGTGCCGGTCGGGGAGGCGCCGACCGTCGGGCGGACCGACGTCGAGTTCCTGTGCGTGGCGCAGGCCCGTGCCACGACGGCGCCGACCGCGCACCCGGAGGACGTGGTCGGCAGCACGTTGCCGGCCGCCGAGCATCCGCAGCTGCGCCGGGCGATGGCCGAGCAGCGGATCTGCCGCGAGGAGGATCCGCGCTGGTACCAGGGGGTGCCGGTGCGCCGCGAGGCGATCCCGGTGACCTTCGACGACCGGGTGGTCGCGGTGCTCTCGCGGGAGACGGACCTGGCGGTGCCGCGGGTGCCGAGCTCGCTGGAGATCGCCTACCTGGGCATCGCCGCGGACCTGTGCCAGATGGTGGCCGACGGCAGCTTCCCGACCTCCGAGCCGGCCGCGGACGTGCACACGAGCCCGCGCGTGGGCGACGGCCTGATCCGCCTGGACAACACCGGTGCGGTGGCGTTCGCCTCGCCGAACGCGCAGTCCGCGTACCACCGGATGGGCCACCCCGCCGAGCTCGTCGGCGTGCGGCTGGCGCCGCTGACCCGCGGGCTGATCGCGGATCCCTTCGACGCCACCGAGATCGCCCAGCGGATCCTGGCCGCGCTGGACGGGCAGCCGAGCATGCGCGCGGAGGCGGAGTCCCGCCGCGGTGCCGCGGTGCTGTTCCGTGCGCTGCCGCTGCGTCCGGGCGGGAAGGCGGCCGGCGCGCTGGTGCTGGTCCGTGACGTGACCGAGGTGCGGCGGCGGGACCGCGCGCTGATGTCGAAGGACGCGACGATCCGGGAGATCCATCACCGGGTGAAGAACAACCTGCAGACCGTGGCGGCGTTGCTGCGCCTGCAGTCCCGGCGCACGGCGAGCGAGGAGGCGCGCGCCGCGCTGAGCGAGTCGGTGCGCCGGGTGGCCGCGATCGCGATGGTGCACGAGGCGCTGTCGACGTCGGTGGACGAGCGGGTGGACTTCAACTCCTTGGTGGACAAGGTGATCCCGGTCGTCGGCGACGTGGCGGTCGCGGAGAACCACGTGCGGGTGCGGCGCACCGGGCAGTTCGGCGTGGTGGCCGCGGAGGTGGCGACGCCGCTGGTGATGGTGCTGACCGAACTGGTGCAGAACGCCGTCGAGCACGCCTACCCGCCCGGGGTCTCCGGCGAGGTCGAGGTGTCGGCGGAGCGGTCCGCGCGCTGGCTGGACGTCATCGTGTCCGACGACGGCCGGGGACTGCCGAAGGGCTTCTCCCTGGAGCGGTCCAACGGTCTGGGACTGCAGATCGTGCGCACCCTGGTGGAGTCCGAACTACGCGGCTCGCTGTCCATGCGCCGCCGAACCCGCGGCGGCACCGAGGCCGTCCTCCGGGTCCCGCTCTCCCACCGCCGCTGACCCCCGCAACCCCCGAAACCCCGCGTGTCCGACGTTCCGGACCCGCGTGTCCGACGTTCCGGACCCGCGTGTCCGACGTTCCGGACCCGCGTGTCCAACGTTGGACTCCGGACCCGCGAATGTTGGACTCGCTGGTCGCGGGGGTTGGACTCGCTGGTCGCGGGGGTTGGACTCGCGGGTCGCGGGGGTTGGACTCGCGAGGTCCGGGAACACGAAGGCCCGGTTCCCTGGGGAACCGGGCCTTGTGGCGTTTGCTTGGTCAGGCGTTGCTGCTCGTTCGCGTACGGGCGCTGCGCCGCTTGAGAGCGCGTCGCTCGTCCTCGCTCATCCCGCCCCACACGCCTGCGTCCTGGCCACTCTGCAGCGCCCAGGTCAGGCAGTTGGAAGCGACGGTGCAGCGGTGGCAAACGGCCTTCGCCTGGGCGACCTGCAATATGGCCGGACCGCTGGTCCCCACGGGGAAGAACAGCTCAGGGTCCTCGTCACGGCAGGCCGCGCGGTGGCGCCAGTCCATTTCTACTTGCTCCTCGCTTTGGGCGCGTTCCGATGCGCCTCTGTCGTCAACCGGTCGTTTGGGGTGCTTGTGAATGCTTTCACGAACCAGCCATATGTCAAGGGTTCTTCATCAGCCCGTACGTGAACTCACCCAAAAGATCGACGTCAGAGGCTTGCGGATGCGTTGCGTAACAATCAGGTCACAGCTGCATCTCGCGGTTCGCCACCGTCCGTCGACCAATTCACGAGCAGTACGGGGTTACCCGACGACGGCGAGGGCATGCCGCACGGACGCGATTCGTACGCAGGTCCGCTCCCCGATGAGATCCCCGTCGCACTGCACGCGGACCGGCTCGGGACTGGTGATCGTCAGCATCGGGACGTCGTCGCGGCGGAAGAGTTTGCGGCCGCGCTGCTCACCCTTGCGGCTGATCGCCTGTCGGAGATGCCGCAGCACCGTCGGTAGACGAAGGCTGTGCAGCGCGAAGACTCCGAGATCGGTGTCGAACCCGCACCCGCGGTTGAGGTGGATCGCCCGCGCGCCGAGGTAGGTCCACGGGTCCGTGTTGGACACGAAGACCAGCCGCAGCCCGGAAACCGGCTCCTCGCCGGGAATCTCGACGGTCAGCTGCGGGCGGCCGTGTGCGGGCTTGAGGTACTGGGTCGTCGCGACCCGGGTGTACAGCGCGGGGCTCGCCTTCTTGCCGCGCTTGCGATCCACCTCCGCGACGACGTCCGCGTCCCACCCGACGCCCGCGCTGAACGTGAACCACCGCGCGGGCCCGGAGCCGTCGGCGTCGACGCGGCCGAGGTTGACCCGGCGGTGGCGGCGTTCCTCCAGCGCGTGCAGCAGCAGGTGGGTCGCGTCGACCGGGTCGCGCGGCAGCCCCAGCGAGCGCGCGAACACGTTCGCCGAGCCGCCCGGCACGATGCCGAGCATCGGCAGCGTGTCGCGCGGGCCGTTCGCCAGCAGGCCGTTGACCACCTCGTTCACCGTGCCGTCGCCGCCGTGCGCGACGACCAGGTCCGCGCCGTCCATCGCGGCCTGCGCGGCCGCCGCCATCGCGTGCCCGCGGTAGTCGGTCTCCAGGATCTCCAGCTTCACCTCGCTGGCCAGCGCGTGCGCCAGCACGTCCCGGCCGGCCGCCGTGGTCGCCGTCGCTTTCGGGTTGACCACCAGGACTGCGCGCATGCTCGCAGCGTAGGCGAGTCCGGCGCGGGGTGGCGGGCTACGATCCACCCGGACCCGCCCCCCGCCGACGAAGGACCCGCGCGTGCGCCTCGACTCCGACGCCCCGCCGACCGTCCGCGGCGCCGGGCTCCTCGTCGGTCTGCAGGGGCTGGCCGGGCTGGCGTTCGCGGTCGCGCTGCTGGTCCGCGCGTTCGGCGGCGCGTCCACGCCGGGCAACAACGTCTTCGGCGAGGCCGGCTACTTCGCCGTGCTGGGCGGCGCGGTGGTGCTCGTCGGGGTCGCCCTGGTGCTGGGCAAGCACTGGGCGCGCAGCCCGGCGGTGGTCGTGGAGTTGCTGCTGCTCGGCGTCGCCTGGTACGCGGCGGGCCCGTCCGGACGACCCGCGATCGGCGTACCGGTCGGCGTGCTCTGCGTGGTCGTGCTGTACCTGCTCTTCACCGCCCGCTCCCGCGCATGGTCGATGGGACTGGACGACGAGGACACGACTAACGGCGGGTAGTGGATCACCCTCGTACGAGTGACCCTGATGGGGTTCCTTGTCCCTGCTCCGCGGCGTGTGGCCGCGGATACGAGGTGATTCTCAATGCGTCTTGTTCGTGTCGGGGCGGCCCTTCTGGGCGCGGCGGCAGTCGCGCTCGGCATCGTGTCGGCGACGGGAGCGGCCTCCGCCGACCAGAACGGTGATGTCGGGCCGGCGATCATCGACGGTGGTTACGCGGACAACGCGCCGTGGGCGGCGCGGCTGTTCGTCAACGGCCAGGAGAACTGCTCGGCGACGATCATCGCGCCGACCTGGATCCTGACCGCCTCGCACTGCGTGGCGAGCAGCGGCACCTACACCTTCCACATCGGCAGCCTGGACCAGACCCAGGGCGAGACGGCGACCGGGGTGAACATCCAGGTCAACCCGTCGGCCGACATCGCGCTGGTCGAGCTCGACCACGCGGTGAACGCCACCTACTCGCCGCTGGGCACCTCCGACGCGGTCGGCGTCGGGCAGACGGTGCAGGTCTACGGCTGGGGCGCGACCTGCACCGACCAGCCCGAGATCAACTGCCAGTCGCAGCTGCTCAAGGTCGCCAACGTGGGCGTGAGCTCGGTCGGCTGCTCGGACTACGTCGGCGGCGTCGCCGTGTGTGCCAACCGGATCGACGGCATCACCGCGGGCGGCGACTCCGGCGGGCCGATGTTCGCCACCAGCCCGGCCGACGGCGGCTACTACCAGGTCGGCGTGGCCTCCACCAGCGACCGGCAGAGCTTCACGGCCTACACCAACATCACCCGGTACCGCGACTGGATCGCCGGCATCGCCGGCGTCTGACGGACGGCCGAACCCGAACGCCGCGTCCGGTATCCCGGGCGCGGCGTTCGCCCGTCAGTCCTCCCGCGCGCGCAGTCCCGCGATGACGAGCCCGACCATGCGCCGCGCGTCGTAGCGCGGGTCGTTGTCCGCGCCGATGCAGAGGTTGCCGACGCCGCGCATCAGTTCGACGGCGTCCGTGTCGGGCCGGATCTCGCCCGCCGCGGCGGCCGCGTCGAGCAGCCGGGCGCACGCCGGGACGAGCCGGTCGAGGAAGTAGGCGTGCAGGGTCGCGAAGGCGGCGTCGTCGGACTGCAACGCCTCGGCGAGGCCGTGCTTGGTGGCCAGGAAGTCGACGAAGAGGTCGATCCACCGCGCCAGGGCGGCGTGCGGCGAGTCGCTGTCCGCCAGCAGCGCCGGACCTGCCTCGGCGCAGGCGTCGACCTGGTGGCGGTAGACGGCGACGATGAGGTCGGCCCGCGTCGGGAAGTGGCGGTAGATCGTGCCGACGCCGACGCCGGCCCGGGCGGCGATGTCGCGCACGGGCACGTCGACGCCGGATGCGACGAACGCCGCGGCGGCCGCGTCGAGCAGGGGCTTCTCGTTGCGCCGGGCGTCGGCCCGCTTCCGCGGCGCCGGCGATCCCGATCCGCCTGTCGACTGTCGACCACCGCGCGGCTACCTCCGGTCACACTTGGCAAACGGAACAGTGTTCCGTATGTTGGTTAGCGGAACACGGTTCCGCTTGTTCAGGATGCCAGAACCCCCGCTTCGGGTCTCAAGGAGGAACACTCATGCAGTACCGCACCCTGGGCCGCACCGGCGTGCAGGTCAGCACCCTCGTGCTGGGCGCGATGAACTTCAGCCAGCCTGGGACGCACCACCCAGGACGAGGTCGACGCCATCGTCGACGCCGCTCTGGACGGCGGGATCAACCTGTCGACACCGCCGACATGTACAGCCAGGGCGAGTCGGAGGAGATGGTCGGCAAGGCCATCGCCGGCCGCCGCGACGACATCGTGCTGGCCACGAAGGCGGGCATGCCGATGGGCGAGGAGCGCAACCACCAGGGCGGTTCGCGCCGCTGGCTGGTCACCGAGCTGGACAACAGCCTGCGCCGCCTGGGCGTCGACCACGTCGATCTCTACCAGATCCACCGGTGGGACCCGCGGACCAGCGACGAGGAGACGCTGTCGGCGCTGACCGACCTGCAGCGCGCGGGGAAGATCCGCTACTTCGGCTCCTCGACGTTCCCCGCCTACCGCATCGTGCAGGCCAGTGGGCCGCCCGCGAGAACCACCTGGGCCGGTACGTCACCGAGCAGCCCAGCTACTCGATCCTGCAGCGCGGGATCGAGACCCACGTGCTGCCGGTGACCGAGCAGTACGGGCTCGGCGTGCTGGCGTGGAGCCCGCTGGCCTCGGGCTGGCTGTCGGGCGCGATCCGCGAGGGCCGGGAGATCACCACCAACCGCGTCGACGGTCCTGCCGGAGCGCTTCGACACCGCCGTCCCCGCCAACCGGGCCAGGCTCGACGCCGTCGAGCGGCTGGCCAAGGTCGCCGACGAGGCCGGCCTGACCATGATCCAGCTCGCGCTCGGGTTCGTGACCGCGCACCCGGCCGTGACCAGCGCGCTCATCGGCCCGCGCACCACTGGACCACCTGCGCTCGCAACTCGCCGCCGCCGACACCGTGCTGTCCGCCGACGTGCTCGACGCGATCGACGCGATCGTCGCTCCCGGCGTCGACCTCGCCGCGCACGAGAAGCACGACACGCCCCCCGCGCTGCTCGACCCGGCGCTGCGGCGCCGCTGACCACCGCCAGGCCGTCGCGACACGTCAGGACCGCCCATGCCCTACCCCGCAGGCGTCGCGTGCTGGGTCGCCGACGAGCTCATCGCCCGGGCCGGCTGGCGCGCCGCCCAGCCGCCGCAGTGCCTCGTCGGTGAGCCGGAACACCGTCCACTCGTCCATCGCCACCGCGCCGAGCGACTTGTAGAAGCCGATCGCGGGCGCGTTCCAGTCCAGCACCCACCACTCCAGCCGCGCGTACCCGCGCGCCACGCACTCCTCGGCGAGCGCGGCCAGCAGCGCCCTGCCCAGCCCGTCGCCGCGGGCACGCGGGCGGACGTAGAGGTCCTCGAGGTAGATGCCGTGCGTGCCGCGCCAGGTGGAGAAGTTCAGGAACCACAGGGCACATCCGACGACCTCACCGTCCACTTCGGCCACGTGGCCGAACAGGGCCGGCGCGGGCGCGAACAAGGCGGCGCGCAGCTGCGCGGAGGTCAGGTGGCACTCCCGCGGCGCGCGCTCGTACTCGGCGAGCTCGTACACCAGGCCGACCACCGCGTCCACATCGGACTCACGCACCCGGCGGACCCGTGGATCCGGCATGCTGTCACCTCACTCCGGTGCCGGCGGCACGTTCAGCCGCTTGACCTGCGGCGTGCCGCGCTCGTCGCCGAGCACCGAGATCGCGGCCGCCTCCAGCCCGAAGTGGACGCCGGCCCGCGGTGGCAGGCCGAGCCAGGACGCGACCAGGACGCGGCTGAAGTGCCCGTGCCCCACCAGGATGACATCGCCGTCCGGCAGTGCCGCGCGCGCCCGCTCGATCACCCGCGCCGCGCGGGCGCCGACCTGCTCCGCGGTCTCGCCGCCGGGCGAGGGGTGCGTCCACAGCGTCCAGCCGGGCACGGTCTCGCGGATCTGCGGCGTGGACATGCCCTCGTAGTCGCCGTAGTGCCACTCGGCGAGGTCCTCGGTGACCAGGTCGACGGTGAGCCCGGCGAGCTCCGCGGTGCGCAGCGCCCGGGTGCGCGGGCTGGACGCGACGAGTGCGGGCCGCTCGCCGCCGCGCAGGGCGCCGAGCAGGCGTCCCGCGCTGCCGGCCAGGCGGGCGCCGGTGGAGGTCAGCGGGAGGTCTGTCCGGCTCGTGTGCCGGCCGTCCCGTGACCACTCGGTCTCGCCGTGCCGCAACAGGTACACCGCGGTCATGGGCCCTCCCGCCGGTGGTGGTCAGCGATGTTACTGACTGGTAGCTTAGTGCGGTGACGCGCACTCTGACGATGTGGCGGCGGCTTGCCGACCGCCCGCTCGGCAAGCGACTGTTCTCGGCGGCCGTGGTGGCTCGCGCGCCGTACTTCGGCACGATCCTGCCGACCGTCGAGACGATGGTGCCCGGCCACTGCGAGGTCCGCGCGCCGAAGTGGTGGGGCGTGCACAACCACATCGGGACCTTCCACGCGATCGCGGCGTGCAACCTGGCGGAGATCACCATGGGCATGCTCGCCGAGGCGACCGTGCCGCCGACCCACCGCTGGATCCCGAAGGGGATGACCGTCGCGTACCTGGCGAAGGCCACCACGAGCCTGCGCGCCGAGGCCGTGCTCGACGATCTGCCCGAGTTCGGCGACGAGCCGTTCGAGCTGACCGTGCCGGTGTCGATCCGGGACGGTGCGGGCACGGAGGTCGTCCACGCGGACATCACCATCTGGATCACGAGGAACGCGGCGCGTACATGATGACGGCCACGCCGGCCAGGCAGAGGGCGGCGCCCAGGTAGTCCCAGCGGTCCGGCCGGAACCCGTCCGCGACGATGCCCCAGGCCAGCGACCCGGCCACGAACACGCCGCCGTACGCGGCGAGGATGCGGCCGAAGTGCGGGTCGGGCTGGAACGTGGCCACGAAGCCGTACGCGCCGAGCGCGAGCACCCCGGCGGCGACCCACCACAGGCCGCGGTCCTCGCGCCAGCCCTGCCACACCAGCCAGGCGCCGCCGATCTCGGCGAGCGCGGCGAGGACGAACAGGACCAGCGAGCGGACGACGGTCATGCGGGCGGGACCCGGGACGGCATGGGTCCACGGTAGCCGGGTGTGTCGGACCGTCCGGCTACCGTGCGCGCCATGAGAGCATCCGGAACCTTCGAGGTCGCGGCGTTCGTCCCGACGGCCGTGACCCCGGTCCCCGCGGTGGAGACCGGGACGCCGGTCGGCGTGTCCACCATGGAGAAGACCTACGCGGGCGAGGTGGCGGGCCGGTCCGCCACCCTGTTCACCGCCGCGTTCGACCAGGCGAGCGGGGTCGGCACGTACGTCGCGATGGAGTCGTTCGAGGGCTCGCTGAACGGCCGCTCGGGCACCTTCAACTTCGCGCACTCGGCCACGACGCGGGGCACCAACCGCGAGGCCGAGTTCTGCGTGATCGTGCCGTCCAGCGGCACCGGCGAGCTGGCCGGCATCACCGGCACCGGCACCGTGACGGTGGAGGAGGACGGCACGCACCGGGTCGCCTTCGACTACGAACTCTGAGCCGCGTGCCCCGGCACGGGCCGGTTGCCGCGCGCCGGCCGGCCGTACCCTCGGGTGGACGAGCAGGTCTCCGGGATAGCTCAGAACAAGGGCTATCGCACTGCGTCGAGGGGCGCAACCAGCCCACACGGACGAGAGCGGCCCGGTTGCCCCAACGCGAGAGGCGGTTCCGTTGGAGCGTGGCCGCCAGTGTCCAACGGTCGTTGGAGCTGGGTGCACGCGACACAACGCGGGAGGCGGTTCCGTTGGAGCGTGGCCGCCAGTGTCCAACGGTCGTTGGAGCTGGGTGCACGCGACACAACGCGGGAGGCGGTTCCGTTGGAGCGTGGCCGCCAGTGTCCAACGGTCGTTGGAGCTGGGTGCACGCGACACAACGCGGGAGGCGGTTCCGTTGGAGCGAGTGGCAACTTGCATGCTGACGAGGGCAGCAGGAGGCCAGTCGAATACTTGAGTCTCGCCGATCTTCGGCGTGGGCTGTGTTCCAGTGAGTGCTGGCCCCACGCCGCAGCTCGGAGTCCAACGCAAACTGGGGAATCGTTGTATGCTGCGCCAGTGCAACCGGAGCTGTTCAAAGCGCCTGAATTTGGTCGAGCAACCAGAGAGCCTGGCAATAAGTGGGCCTTTTGGTACTTCGAGCCTGCGCCGATACCGAGAAATATTGTCATGGAACCAAAGACGATTCTCGCACTATCGAAAGCCGACGGCGCTCTTGGTCGCCTCGCGGGCGTCGGCCGACTATTGAAAGATCCATCTATTCTGGTGCAGCCGTACCTTACGCGCGAAGCTGTAGCAAGCTCCAGAATCGAAGGCACCGAAGCATCGTTGTCAGATGTCTTGAAGGCGGAAGCGGGAGGTGAAATCGCTCCGGACGACGAGATACAGGAAGTGCTCAATTATCAGAATGCCCTGCATGTCGGCATGGACCTGTTGCCGACCCTTCCGATCAGCGGACGTCTGATCAAGCGGGTACATGAAGTCTTGCTGTCCGGCGTTCGGGGTCAGGAGAAGCTTCCCGGAGAGTATCGACGGACTCCAGTCTGGATCGGCTCCCCGACCGACTCGCCCGATACCGCAACGTTCGTGCCGCCGCTCCCAGAGAGCCTGGGTGACGCCCTCAGCGACTGGGAAAAGTTCGTCAACGAGGAGCAATCGCTTCCGACCTTGGCGACGTGCGCCCTAATGCACTATCAATTCGAGACCATCCACCCATTCCTGGATGGAAATGGCCGAATCGGACGCCTCTTGATCATCCTCCTTCTCATGGAGCAAAAGATCCTCGAACTTCCGCTTCTATACGTAAGTGCTTACATGGAAGATAACCGCCGCGAATACTATGACCGCCTGCAAGCCGTAAGGGAGCGAGGAGAAATCCAGGAATGGATGCAGTTCTTTTTTACCGCAGTCTATCGGCAGGCTGTTGATGCGGAGTCTCGCGCAGGCACGCTTGTAGAGTTGCGTGAGACGTATCGTGAAACCCTCAAGGGAAGCAAGAGTCGAGCGCAAGAAGTTGTCGATCTCTTCTTTTCGAATCCGTTCGTTACAGCCAAACGTGTAGAGACGGAACTGAAAGTCACAAATCAAGGGGCCCGCAATCTCGTTGAATCATTGGAGCGCAGAGGGATTCTGACCAGGCTTGGACCGTTGGGGCGCGCCAATCGCTATTACTGGGTCGCCGACGAGGTGCTCCAGGCCATCATGTAAAGCCTCAGCCAGCAGAGGTAGCCGGCGATGACGCCCTCATCCGCCGCACCACTGTTGACCCCCGCGAAAGCGGCCCGGTCGTGACGGTGCCTGCCAAGCGGACGCTCGTAGCTCAGCCGACGTAGTCCACGCCGAGAGCCGAGCCATGTCAGTCGACAAAGGATCCGCTGAGCCCGTCCATGGGTCATTGGATGCCGCCCAGCAAAGAAAGACGGCGCCGACCGACGGAAGCGATTTCCGCTGGTCAGCGCCGCTTTCGAGGCTCTGAGGTCAGCCCTGCTTGGTCTCCCAGAAGATCTTGTCGATCTCGGCGATCTGGTCCAGGAGCTCCTGGCCCTTGGCGGGGTCCATGGAGCCCTTGGTGCCGGACGCGCCGGCGGCCTTGGTGGCCTTGTTGAACAGCTCGTGCAGCTGCGGGTACTTCTCGAAGTGCGGCGGCTTGAAGTAGTCGGTCCACAGCACCCACAGGTGGTGCTTCACGAGCTCGCTGCGCTGCTCGGCGATCATGATCGCGCGCGTCCGGAACTCCGGGTCCTCGTTGTCCTGGTACTTCTGCTGGATGGCCTTCACCGACTCGGCCTCGATGCGGGCCTGCGCCGGGTCGTACACGCCGCAGGGGAGGTCGCAGTGTGCGGTGGCCTCGAGGCGTGGGCCGAGAATGCGCGACAGGAGTCGCATCTTTCCTCCTGAACAGGTTGACGCTCCGACTGTTTGGACACTACCCCCGGCATGCTTGTTCAAACGACGGAGGTGATCGGACTGCACCGGCTCGGGCGGCTGCCGTACCGGCGGATCCGGGTGCGCGGACCCTCGATGTCGCCCACCCTCAGGGATGGCGACGTCGTCCTCGCGCGCCGGGGGCGGCGTGTGCGGGCAGGCGATGTGGTGGTCGTCACGTGGGCGGCGCGGCCCGGCCAGCTCTCGATCAAGCGCGCGGTCCGGCCGGACGGCGACGGCTGGTTCGTCACCGGCGACAACGCGCGCGCCTCGACCGACTCCCGTGAGCTCGGCGCCGCCGCCGTGCACGGGGTTGTCCGGTGGCGGATCTGGCCGCGTCCGCGCCGGCTACGGGGCGCGTAACCGCTGGTAGTGCGCCTGGCAGTCCGCGTACTCCGGCAGCATGCCCGCCGCCCGGGCCTCCGCGAGCGACGGCGCCGCGCCGTCCTTGTCCGACAGGACCGCCTCGACCGCCGGCCAGGGCAGGCCGAGCGCGGGGTCCAGCGGGTCGATCGCGTGCTCGCGCCCGGGGTTGTAGCCGGTCGAGCACAGGTAGGCGATCACCGTGTCGTCCTCGAGCGCCATCATCCCGTGCGCCAGACCCTCGGGCACGTACACCGCGCGGAACTCGACCGGGTCCAGCCGCACCGCGTCCCACCTGCCGAACGTCGGGGAGCCCACCCGGATGTCGACCACGACGTCGAGCAGCGAACCCTGCGGGCAGTACACGTACTTCGCCTGGCCGGGCGGCACGTCGGCGTAGTGCAGGCCGCGGATCACCCCGCGCCGCGACTGGCTGTGGTTGGTCTGCGCGAGCCGCAGCGGATGCCCCACGGCCTTGAGGAACGTCTCCTCCTCGAACGGGCAGACGAACAGCCCGCGGGTATCGGGGAACACCCGCGGGCGGAACTCGAACGCGCCGGGCACCGCCAGCTCCCGTACCTCCATGTGACGCACAGTACTGGCCCCGCACGGCCGGGCCCCACCGCGGACCTGTCACACTGTGAGGACCGCAGCGTCCGCGGCGGCCCGCCAACCATCGGTGGGCGGCCGACCGGCCGGCAACGTTCATGGCGTCGACATCACCCGATCGACGCTCGATCACGCCGAGATCAGGCGGGGCTACCTTTTCGCATTCCCCGCTTTGGCCCGTTGGAGGGACGCAATGACCACCGTGAACGACCCGCTCGTGCAGCCCGACCTGACAACACCCGTCACCGACGACGAGATCTTTCGCGCCCACGAGGGCGGCAAGCTCGACGTCGCGGTGACCAGGCCCATCGCCGACCCGCGCACGCTCTCGATCGTGTACACGCCGGGTGTCGCCAAGGTCAGCCGCGCGATCGCCGAGGACGCCGAGCTCGCCAAGCGGTACACCTGGACCAGCCGCCTCGTCGCCGTGGTCAGCGACGGGACCGCGGTACTCGGTCTCGGCGACATCGGCGCCCGGGCCGCGCTGCCGGTCATGGAGGGCAAGTCCGCGCTGTTCAAGACGTTCGGCGGGCTGAACTCGATCCCGCTGGTGCTCGACACCACCGACGTGGACGAGATCGTGGAGACGCTGGTCCGGCTGCGCCCGTCGTTCGGTGCGGTGAACCTCGAGGACGTGGCCGCGCCGCGCTGCTTCGAGCTCGAACGCCGGCTCATCGAGGCGCTGGACTGCCCGGTCATGCACGACGACCAGCACGGCACCGCGATCATCCTGCTGGCCGCGCTGCGCGGCGCGAACGCGGTGCTCGACCGCCCGATCGCCGACGAGCGGATCGTCATCGCGGGTGCCGGCGCGTCCGGCGTGGCCTGCGCGAACTTCCTGCTCTCCGCCGGCGCCGGGGACGTCGTGGTGCTCGACTCGCGGGGCATCATCCACGCCGGCCGGGACGGGCTGAACCCGGTCAAGGCCGAGCTCGCGACCCGCACCAACACCGCCGGGCTGCGCGGCGGCCTGGCCGATGCCCTGGACGGCGCGGACGTGTTCGTCGGGCTGTCCGGCTCGACCGTGCCGGAGGACGTGATCTCGAGGATGGCGCCGAAGTCCATCGTGTTCGCCCTGTCGAACCCAGACCCGGAAATTCACCCGGACGTGGCACGCCGGCATGCCGCGATCGTGGCCACCGGACGCAGCGACTTCCCGAACCAGATCAACAACTCGCTGGCCTTCCCCGGTGTGTTCCGCGGTGCGCTGGACGCCGGGGCCCGCCGCATCACCGAGCGGATGAAGATGGCCGCCGCGGACGCCATCGCGGCCGTCGCCGCGGAGGACCTGTCCGCCGACTACATCGTGCCGAGCGGCGTCGACCCCCGCGTCGCGCCCGAGGTCGCGGCGGCGGTCGCACAGGCTGCCAGGGAGGACGGGGTAGCCTAGGCACCGGCGGGAAGATCTGCGGCTGCGCCATACCCGCCGGCATGCGGGCGAGAGGATGGCGTGTGGCCGAGCATGTCATGCGTGTCGGCCTGCCCTTCACCGAAATGCGGGCGGGCGAGTTAGGCATGCCCTCGTTCGATCCCGCCGACATCGAGCCCCCGCTGATCGACCACGTCGCCACGGACTCGGCAGGGCGCTTCCCGCTGGTCGAGGCCGAGGATCTGGCCGAGCTCGGCCTGTGGAGCGTGGACGTCGAGGCGGGTGAGGTCTACTTCTCCTACGGGCTGCGGGCGCTGTGCGGACTCCCCGAGGACTGCACGGTCACCGACGCCATCCGCATGGTGCACGTGGCCGACCGTCCGCTGCTCGCCGGGTTCCGGACCGGCCTCTACACGCCGGACGGGCAGTCCACCGAGGTCGAGGTGCGCGACGCGAGCGGCGAGCGCACGTTCCAGATCCGCGCCCGCTCCGACACCGACGGCGGCGGCAAGGTGGTGCGCATCCGCGGCATCGTCCAGGACGTCAGCCGCTACCGCGAGTTCGAGCGGCGGGCCAGCCAGGACCGCAGGCTGTTCGGCGACGCGCAGCAGGTCGCCCGGCTGGGGACCTGGGAGTGGAACACGGCGACCGGCGAGTGCGTCTGGTCGTCGATGCTCTACGAGCTGTTCGCGGTCGAGCCGGGCACGCCGATCACCTACACCGACTACCTGACCTTCGTGCACCCCGACGACCGCGGCTGGGTCGACGAGCGCTGGCGGGATCTGGCCGCCAGCGGCGCGCCGGTCGAGGCCGAGCACCGGGTGGTCCGGCCGGACGGCGCGCGCCGGGTGTTCCGCTGCCGCGGCGCCGCGCTGGACCGCGGCGGCAAGATCATGATCGGCACCGCGCAGGACGTCACCGAACAGCGCTCCACCGAGACCCGGATGATGCGCTCCAGCCAGCGGTTCAGCGACCTGGTCGCCATCGCGCCGGTCGGCATCGGCCTGTTCGACGAGGCGGAGCTGCTGGTCGACGCGAACGAGGCGCTGTGCAGGCTGCTCGAGCTGGACCTCGACCGGCTGCGCGGGATGTCCGCCACGCAGCTCGCCCACCCCACCGACCGCGCGGAGTCGCTGCTCAGCACGCGCGAGCACCGCCGGCACGCGCGCGTCCCCGCGGACCTGCGGGCCGGGCAGCGGGTGCTGGTCACCGCGTCCGGCAAGGCCGTGCACTGCGAGCTGAGCGTCACCGAGTCGGTCGCCGACGACGGGCAGCGGTTCTGGCTGGTCGTGTTCTCCGACGTCACCGACCGGCGCCGGGCGGCCGAACGGCTGCGCTACCAGGCCACCCACGACGAGCTGACCGGCCTGCCGGGGCGGGCCGCGGTCAACGAGCTGCTCGACCGGCTGCTCGGCGGCCCGGACGCGGACAGCGTGGCGCTGCTGTGGTGCGACGTGGACAACTTCAAGCGGGTCAACGACTCGCTCGGCCACGACGTCGGCGACGAGCTGATCGCCGCGCTGGCCCGGCGGCTGGAGCGCGGGCTGCCGCCGTCGTGCACGCCGACGCGGATGTCCGGCGACGAGTACGTGATCATCTGCTCGGACGTGCACGAGGTCGGCGGGGTCGAGGCACTGGCCAACCGGGTGGCCCGGCTGCTGCGGACCGCGGTGCCCGTCCGGGGCCAGCTGCTGCGGGTGTCCGCGACGATCGGCGCCGCGGTGCCCAGCGGCGCCGACACCTCCGCCGCCGACCTGCTGCGCTTCGCCGACGCGGCCATGTTCGACGCCAAGCGCCGCGGTGCCGGGCGGGTGTCGCTGGCCGACGCCGAGCTGATCCGCAGCGCGAACAGCCAGATGCTGCTCGAGGGGCAGCTGCGCGACGCCATCGCCAACGACGGGCTGGTGCTGCACTACCAGCCGGTGGTCGGGCCGGACGGCACCGTGCTGTCGGCCGAGGCCCTGGTGCGCTGGCCGCACCCGGAGCGCGGGCTGCTCGGGCCGGGGGAGTTCCTGCCGGTCGCCGAGCAGGGCGACATGCTGCGCGAGCTGGACCGCTGGGTGCTGCGGACCGCGCTGTGCGAGGCGGCGACGTGGCCGCTGCTGGCCGGCGGCGTGCTCGGCGGCGGGCCGGGCGTCGCGGTGAACCTGTCCGGGCTGGTGCCGGGCGACCCGGAGTTCGTCGAGCTGGTGGCCGCGGCGGTGGCCGGCTCGGGCATCTCCTGGGACCGGGTGGTCCTCGAGCTCGTCGAGACCAGCCTGATCGACCTGCCGTCGCGCACCCGGGAGACGATGGCCGAGGTCGCCGACCGCGGGGTCCGGTTCGCGGTCGACGACTTCGGCACCGGGTACTCCTCGCTGGCCCGGCTCAAGGAGCTGCCGGCGCAGATCATCAAGATCGACCGCGCGTTCGTGTCCGGCGTGGCGACCGAGGCCGCCGACTTCGCCGTGGTCCGCGCGCTGGTCGACATGGCCCGCGCGATGGGCCGCTCGTGCGTCGCGGAGGGCGTGGAGAACGAGTCGCAGTTCCACGTGCTGCGCAGCTTCGGTGTCGAGGCCTACCAGGGCTGGCTGCTGTCCCAGCCGCTGCCGTCCGCCGAGTTCCGCGAGCTGCTGCGGACCGGCCCGGTGCACATCCCGACCGGCTCCTGAACGCCGAAAACCGGTGGCACCCGCCGGATACGCTGGGTTCATGACGACCTGCCGGAACACCATGATGCCCCGCGTCCGGGGCTGCTGAGTCGTCGTCTTCCTTCCTTGCCAGGCCCGCGATCTTCGGGGCCCCGGCAGGGGATCGGAGCCCCGCCGGAGGTTCCGATGTTCCTGACCACCACCATCCCGTACGTCAACGCCCGGCCGCACCTCGGCTTCCTGCTCGAGCTCGTGCAGGCCGACGTGCTCGCCCGGCACCACCGCGGGCGCGGCGAACCGGTGCGGCTGCAGACCGGCACCGACGACAACTCGCTGAAGAACGTGCTCGCCGCCGAGGCGGCGGGGGTTCCCGTCCACGAGCTCGTCGACCGCAACGCCGCGGCGTTCGTCGCGCTGCACGAGCCGTTCTCGCTCCGCTTCGACGACGTGCTGCACACCAGCCGCGACCCCCGCCACCGCGACGGCGTCGAGCGGCTGTGGCACGCCTGCGCGCACGACCTCTACCGCAAGCACTACGACGGCCTGTACTGCGTGGGCTGCGAACGCTTCTACGCGCCGGCCGAGCTGCCCGCCGGCCGCTGCCCGGAGCACGGCCTGCCACCCGAGCGGATCGCCGAGGAGAACTGGTTCTTCCGGCTCTCCCGCTACACCGGGCCGCTTCGCGACGCGATCGGGAGCGGCCGGCTCGCGATCCACCCCGAACAGCGCCGCAACGAGGTGCTCGGGTTCCTCGACGGCGGCCTCGAGGACATCTCCGTCTCCCGCGCGACCGCGCGCGCCCGCGGCTGGGGCATCCCCGTGCCGGGCGACCCCGGCCAGGTGATCTACGTCTGGTGGGACGCGCTCGGCAACTACGTCACCGCGCCGGGGGAGGACGGCTGGCGCGCGGCCGGACGGCGGATCCACCTGCTCGGCAAGGGCGTGCTGCGCTTCCACGCGGTCTACTGGCCGGCGATGCTGCTGTCGGCCGGCCTGCCGCTGCCGACGGACCTGGTGGTGCACGACTACCTCACGGTGGACGGCCACAAGATCAGCAAGTCCGGTGACGCCGCGGCCGACCCGGTGGAGCTGGCCGCCGCCCACGGCGCGGAGGCGGTGCGCTGGTGGCTGCTGCGCGACGTGCCGCGGGTGGGCGACACGGACTTCACCGCGCGGCGGCTGGTGGCCCGCGCGGACGACGAGCTGGCCAACGGCATCGGCAACCTGGTGCACCGCGTCGTGTCGATGGTGCACCGCTACCGGGACGGGGTGGTGCCCGCCGGGGCGCGCGGGCTGACCTTCGACCGCACCGAGGTCGACGCGGCGCTGGTCGGGTTCGACTTCCGGCGCGCGACGAGTGCCGTGTGGACCTTCGTCACCCACGTCAACCGCTGGGTGAACGGCGCGCGGCCGTGGGCACTCACGGACGAGGCCGAGCGGGACGCCGTGCTCGCCACTCTCGTCGGTGCCTGCCGGACGCTCGCGGACGAGCTGGAGCCGTTCCTGCCGGCCACCGCCGCCCGGATCCGGTACCGGTGCACCCCGGTCGCCGGGCGGCTGCCGGTCCCGGAGCCGTTGTTCGGGCGTTTCGACTTGGCAACGACTGGGCCGAACGGACCAGTGTGACTACGCCGTCCGTCCGTCTCGGGATCCGGAATCCCCTGCCGTTGTCGGTCCTACGGGCTAAGGTCGGGCGATCCACGGCCGGAAGGTGGCCGTCTCGACCTGAGGAGCCTCGAGGGTGATCGAGTTTCAGGCCGTGACCAAGCGGTACCCGGACGGCACCGTCGCGGTCGACAGCCTCGACCTGACGGCGGAGGACGGCAAGATCACCGTGTTCGTCGGCCCGTCCGGGTGTGGCAAGACGACCTCGCTCCGGATGATCAACCGGATGATCGACCCGACCGGCGGCTCGATCCTGTTGGACGGCAAGGACATATCGCGAGTCCGACGCCGCCGTTGCTGCGCCGCGGCATCGGGTACGTGATCCAGCACGCCGGGCTCTTCCCGCATCGCACGTGCTGGACAACGTCGCCACGGTGCCGCTGCTCACCGGCGCGGGCAAGCGGCAGGCGCGCAGCCGGGCGGCGGAGCTGATGGAGATGGTCGGGCTCGCCCTCGGACGTTCGCCAAGCGGTACCCGGCGCAGCTCTCCGGCGGGCAGCAGCAGCGGGTCGGCGTCGCGCGGGCGCTCGCGGCCGACCCGCCGGTGCTGCTGATGGACGAGCCGTTCAGCGCGGTCGACCCGATCGTCCGGGACGACCTGCAGCAGCAACTGCTGCGCCTGCAGTCCGAACTGGGCAAGACGATCGTGTTCGTCACCCATGACATCGACGAGGCCATCAAGCTCGGCGACAAGGTCGCGGTGTTCCGCGTCGGCGGCAGGCTGGCGCAGTACGACGACGCCGTCCGCGCTGCTCGGCAAGCCCGCCGACGACTTCGTGTCCTCGTTCGTCGGCCGCGACCGCGGCTACCGCGCGCTCGGCTTCCTCACCGCGACCGGCGTTCCGGTCGGTCCGGTCGCGACGGTCAAGGTCGGGGAGCCCGCGGGTTCCCTCGACGGCGACTGGGCGGTGGCCGTGGACGCGGACAACCGCCCGCTGGGCTGGATCTCCGGCGAACAGCTGTCCACACCGGACGCCGTGGTGTCCGCCGACAACCTCGTCTCCGGCGGCTCGCTGTTCGAAGTGGACTCCGCGGAGGCAGCGGGCACGGCGGGCTCGCTGCGCAACGCGCTGGACGCCGCGCTCAGCTCGCCGGCCGCGATCGGCATCGCGGTGGACTCCGCGGGCGCCGTGGTCGGTGGCGTCACCGCGGACGACCGTGCTGGCGGCGCTGGCCGACGCGCGCCGCTCCGGCGAGGTGCCCACGTGAACGTCGACTGGCCGTGGCCGTGGCTCGACCGCAACTGGGACAAGATCGCCGAGGCCACCGGCCAGCACCTGTACCTCGCACT
The DNA here is from genome assembly GCA_963727495.1 of uncultured Actinomycetota bacterium. Lineage (GTDB taxonomy): Bacteria > Actinomycetota > Actinomycetes > Mycobacteriales > Pseudonocardiaceae > Actinophytocola. The sequence goes on from CAVSGQ010000006.1 coordinate 2,002,800, forward strand.
GCTGCCGGTGCTCGCCGGCCTGCTGATCTCGATCCCGCTCGGCTGGGCGGCCAGCCGCTGGAGCCTGGCGCGCGGCATCCTGGTGCCGCTGGCGGGCGTGCTCTACACGATCCCGTCGCTGGCGCTGATCACGCTGGTGCCGCTGATGCTCGGCACGCTGATCATCGACCCGCTCAACGTGCAGGTGCCGCTCGCGATCTACACGGTCGCGCTGCTGGTGCGCTCGGTCGTCCGACGCGCTGCTCGCGGTGCCGGGTGAGGTCACCTCGGCGGCGACCGCGATCGGCTACCGCCGCTTCCGCCGGTTCCTCACCGTGGAGCTGCCGCTGGCCGTCCCGGTGATCATCGCCGGGCTGCGGGTCGCGGTGGTGTCCGCGATGAGCCTCGCTTCGGTCGGCGCGCTGATCGGCATCGGCGGGCTCGGCGGGCTGATCACCGAGGGCTTCAGGCGCAACAACGCGGTGGAGATGGTCATGGCGATCGCGCTGATCGTGGTGATCGCGCTGATCATCGACGCGTTGCTGCTGCTGGTCGGCAAGGTGATCACGCCGTGGACCAGGGCGCGGCGCGGGACGGGGGCGGCGGCGTGAACTCGGCATTCGCCTGGCTGTTCGACCCCGAGCACTGGAGCGGTCCCGCGGGGTTCCCCGCGCGGATCCTCGAACACCTCGGCTACACCGCGCTGACCGTGCTGATCGCCGCGGTGATCGCGGTACCGCTCGGCGCGGTCGTCGGGCACACCGGCCGCGGCGACGTTCCTGGTCGCCGGGCTGTCCAACTGGCTGCGCGCGCTGCCCGACGCTCGGCCTGCTGACCCTGCTGGTGCTGCTGACCTACGTGGGCCTGCTGCCGGTGGTGATCTCGCTGGTCATCCTGGCGATCCCGCCGGTGCTCGCGGGCACCTACGCGGGGGTGCGCAACGTCGACCCGTCCGTCGTGGACGCCGCGCGCGGCATGGGGATGCGCGAGTCGCACGTGCTGCTGAGGGTGGAGCTGCCCAACGCGCTGCCGCTGATCCTCGGCGGCATCCGGTCGGCGACCCTGCAGGTGATCGCCACCGCGACGATCGCCGCGTACGTGTCGCTCGGCGGGCTGGGCCGGTTCGTGATCGACGGCGACAACTCGGGCCCCGGCTCGCCGGACGGATACCCGCAGATGGCGGCGGGGGCCATCATGATCGCGGTACTGGCGCTGGTCGTCGAGGGAGTGCTGGAGCTGGTCCAGCGGATGGTCGTGTCACCGGGCCTGCGAAACGCGACGACTCGCAAGCGCACCGCGCGCATCTGGCGGCGGCCGACACCGGATTTGGTCAAGTAGGAAATCGAACCGAGGAGACTGTGGGATGAAGCGCGTACTCGCCGGTGTGGCGACCGCCGTGGCGGCGGCGCTGACACTGACGGCCTGTGGCAACTCCGACCCGCTGGCGAACGACTCCGGGAATGACGGCGGCGGCTCGAGCGAGAGCGTCTCGATCGGCTCCGCGAACTTCCCGGAGAGCCAGCTGCTGGCGGAGATCTACGCCCAGGCGCTGGAGGCCAAGGGCGTCAAGGTGTCCCGGCAGTTCGACCTGGGCAGCCGGGAGAAGTACTTCGACGGGCTCAAGGACGGGTCGATCGACCTGATCCCGGAGTACACCGGCGTGCTGCTCCAGTTCATCGACAAGGAGGCGACCGAGACCGCGCCGGACGAGGTGTACTCGGCGCTGCAGAAGGCGCTGCCGTCGAACCTGACCGTGCTGGACAAGGCGGAGGCGGAGGACAAGGACGCCGTGGTCGTCACGAAGGACACCGCGGACAAGTGGAGCCTGAAGTCGATCGACGACCTGGTGCCGCACTGCGCCGAGTCGGTGTTCGGCGGCGCACCGGAGTTCAAGACGCGGCCCGACGGCATCCCGGGGCTGCAGGAGCGGTACCAGTGCACGTTCAAGAGCTTCAAGTCGCTGGAGCCGGGCGCGATCACGACCAAGGCGCTGCTGGACGGGACCGTGCAGGCGGCCGACATCTTCACCACGGACGCCGCCATCGCGGCCAACGACCTGGTCGTCCTCGAGGACCCGAAGAACAACTTCGCCGCGCAGAACGTGGTGCCGCTGATCAACAAGGACAAGGCGAGCGACACGGTGAAGGAGACGCTGAACGCCATCTCCGCGAAGCTGGACACCAACACGCTGCTGGACCTCAACGCCCGCCTGAACGCCCCCGACAAGCCCGACTACTCCGACGTCGCGGAGCAGTGGCTCGGCGAGATCTGACCCCTGAAACCCGCGAGTCCCCCACTCCCGACCCGCGAGTCCCCCGTTCCGGTCGCGTACCGGAGCGGGGGACTCACCCGTCCGGAACGGGGGACTCGCGGGTGTCAGGGGCCGCGGAGGCGGGTGGTCAGGGTGTCGGCGGCGCGGATGGTGTGGGCGGCCAGGGTGGGCCAGGTCTCGCCGCACTCCTCGGGGCAGGCGTGGCGGAACGTGGTGCTGATGGCGGCGATGGGGTGGCCGCCGTGGTCGAGGACCGGGGCCGCCACCGAGGCGAACCCGGCCGTCACGTAGCCGTCCTCCACCGCCCAGCCCCGCCGCCGGCCCGCGGCCAGCAGCCGGCGCAGGTCGGGCAGGTGGGCGGGCCCCCGCCCGGTGCGGTCGACGAAGCTGTCCCGGTCCGGGAACAGGGCGCGCACCTGCGCCGCCGGCAGCAGGCCCAGCATCGCCCGCCCGGACGCCGGTAGCTGCGCCGGCAGCCGCACCCCCACGTCGGTCACCACCGTCGCGTGCGGGTGCGGTGGCTGCTCGCGCAGCAGGTACAGCGTCTCCCGGCCGTGCAGGACGCCGAGATGCGCGGTATGTCCGGTCCGCGTGATCAGCGCGCGCAGCACCGGCCGGGCCAGCCGCTCCAGCGGGTCGTGCCGCAGGTAGGCCGAGCCCAGCTCGAACGCGGCCAGCCCCAGCCCGTACCTGCGCTCCTCGGGCAGGTGCGTGACGAAACCGGCCGCCGCGAGCTCGGACAGCAGGTGGTAGGTCGTCGACCGCGGCAGGGCCAGCTCGCGGGCCAGCGCACCGGCCGTCACCGGGCCGGCCTTCGTCGCCAGCAGGCGCAGCACCGCCAGGCCGCGGCGCAGCGCGGGCACGTCGCTGCTGGATCCCACCCGAACAGTCTGGGATACCAGACCAAGAACGGCCATCCCGGGTCGTGCGCGCGCCGCGGAGAGGTTGGGATGGGGGGCATGCATCAGGTAGTTCTCGACGGTGGGGCGCTGACCCGCGAGGACGTCGTCGCGGTCGCGCGCGGCGGCGCCACGGTCACGCTCGGTGCCGCCGCGCTCGACGAGGTGGCCAAGTCCCGCGCGCACGTCGAGCGGCTGGCCGTCGCCGAGACGCCGACCTACGGCGTCTCCACCGGCTTCGGTGCGCTGGCCACCCGGCACATCCCGACCGACCGGCGCGCCGCGCTGCAACGCTCGCTGATCCGCTCGCACGCCGCCGGCGCCGGCCGTCCGGTCGAGACCGAGGTGGTCCGCGCGCTCATGCTGCTGCGCCTGCGCACGCTGGCCACGGGGCGGACCGGCGTGCGGGCGTCCACTGTGGAGACGCTGGCCGCGGTGCTCAACGCGGGCATCGTGCCCGTCGTCCACGAGTACGGCTCGCTCGGCTGCTCCGGCGACCTCGCCCCGCTCTCGGCGGTCGCGCTGACGCTCATGGGCGAGGGCGAGGTCACCGCCGGCGGCGAGACCCGGCCCGCGGCCGACGCCCTCGCCGCGAGCGGCATCCGGCCGCTCACGCTGGCGGAGAAGGAGGGGCTGGCGCTCATCAACGGCACCGACGGCATGCTCGGCATGCTGGTCATGGCGCTGGCCGACCTCACCAGGCTGCTCGACGTCGCCGACCTCACCGCGGCGATGAGCGTGGAGGCCCTGCTCGGCACCGACCGGGTGTTCAGCGACGACCTGCAACGCCTGCGCCCGCACCCCGGCCAGGCCCGCTCCGCGCGGCGGATGGCCGGCCTGCTCGCGGGCTCGGCGATCGTGGAGAGCCACCGCGGCCCGGACTGCAACCGCGTCCAGGACGCCTACTCGCTGCGCTGCGCCCCCCAGGTGCACGGCGCGGCCCGGGACACGGTGTCCTATGTGGAGACCGTGGCCGACCGGGAGCTCGCGTCGGCGATCGACAACCCCGTCGTGCTCCCGGACGGGCGCGTCGAGTCCAACGGGAACTTCCACGGCGCGCCCATCGCCTACCCGCTGGACTTCCTCGCCATCCCGGTCGCCGACGTGGCCAGCATGGCCGAGCGGCGCACCGACCGGATGCTCGACGCCACCCGCAGCCACGGCCTGCCGCCGTTCCTCGCCGACGACCCCGGCGTCGACTCCGGCCACATGATCGCCCAGTACACCCAGGCCGCCGTCGTCGCCGACCTCAAGCGGCTCGCCGTCCCCGCGAGCGTCGACTCCATCCCGAGCTCGGCCATGCAGGAGGACCACGTCTCGATGGGCTGGTCGGCCGCCCGCAAGCTGCGCACCGCCATCGACGGCCTCACCACCGTGCTCGCGATCGAGCTGCTCACCGCCGCCCGCGCGCTGGACCTGCGCGCCCCGCTGACCCCCGCGCCCGCCACCGCCCGCGTCGTCGCCGCGCTCCGCGAGCGGGTGCCCGGCCCGGGCCCCGACCGCCACCTCGCCCCCGAGATCCACGCCGCCGAAGACCTCGTCCGAGAGGGAGACCTGCCATGACCAGCCCGGGCCCCCGCCCCGTCCGCGCCGCCCGCGGGACCGCCAAGACCGCGCGCAGCTGGCAGACCGAGGCGGCCCTGCGCATGTTCCACAACAACCTCGACCCCGAGGTCGCCGAGCGCCCGGACGACCTGGTCGTCTACGGCGGCACCGGCAAGGCCGCGCGCAACTGGGCCAGCTTCGAGGCGATCACCCGCGAGCTGACCACGCTGGGCGAGGACGAGACGCTGCTCGTCCAGTCCGGCAAGCCGGTCGGCGTGATGCGCACGCACGAGTGGGCGCCGCGGGTGCTGATCGCCAACTCGAACCTGGTCGGCGACTGGGCGACCTGGCCGGAGTTCCGCCGGCTGGACGCGATGGGCCTGACCATGTACGGGCAGATGACCGCCGGGTCGTGGATCTACATCGGCACCCAGGGCATCCTGCAGGGCACCTACGAGACGTTCGCCGCGGTGGCGCGCAAGCGGTTCGGCGGAACTCTCAAGGGGACACTCACGCTGACCGCGGGGCTCGGCGGCATGGGCGGCGCGCAGCCGCTCGCCGTCACGATGAACGACGGCGTCGCGCTGTGCGTCGAGGTCGACCCGGCCCGCGCGCACCGCCGCGTCGAGACCCGCTACCTCGACGAGGTCGCCGACGACCTGGACGACGCGGTCCGCCGCGTCGAGACGGCCAGGAGGGAACGCCGCGCGCTGTCGGTCGGGGTCATCGGCAACGCCGCCGAGGTCGTGCCCGAACTGCTGCGCCGCGGCGTGGAGATCGACATCGTCACCGACCAGACCTCCGCGCACGACCCGCTGGCCTACCTGCCGAAGGGCGTGGCGCTGCGACGACTGGCACGACTACGCGGCCAAGAAGCCGGACGAGTTCACCGACCGGGCCCGCGACTCGATGGCCGAGCACGTCGGCGCGATGGTCGGCTTCCTCGACGCGCGGCGCCGAGGTCTTCGACTACGGCAACTCGATCCGCGGCGAGGCCAAGCTCGGCGGCTTCGACCGGGCGTTCGACTTCCCCGGCTTCGTGCCCGCCTACATCCGGCCGATGTTCTGCGAGGGCAAGGGCCCGTTCCGCTGGGCGGCGCTGTCCGGCGACCCGGCCGACATCGCCGCGACCGACCGGGCGATCCTGGAGCTGTTCCCTGAGAACGAGTCGCTCGCCCGCTGGATCCGCCTGGCCGGCGAACGCGTTGCCTTCCAAGGGCTTCCGGCCCGCATCTGCTGGCTCGGCTACGGCGAGCGGCACCTGGCCGGCGAGTGCTTCAACGACATGGTCGCGAGCGGAGAGCTGTCCGCCCCGGTCGTGATCGGCCGCGACCACCTCGACTGCGGCTCGGTCGCCTCCCCGTACCGGGAGACCGAGGCGATGGCCGACGGCTCGGACGCGATCGCCGACTGGCCGTTGCTGAACGCGATGGTGAACACCGCGTCCGGCGCCAGCTGGGTGTCCATCCACCACGGCGGCGGGGTCGGCATGGGCCGGTCCATCCACGCCGGCCAGGTCACCGTGGCCGACGGCTCGCCGCTGGCCGCGCAGAAGATCGAGCGGGTGCTCACCAACGACCCCGGCATGGGCGTCATCCGGCACGTCGACGCCGGCTACGACCGCGCCGACGAGGTCGCGGCGCAGCGCGGCGTCCGGGTGCCGATGCCGCAGTGCCTGAGCAGGCCACCGGCCTGCTGGCCGCGATCGCCGGCGTCGGCGCGGACCCGCGGCGCGGCGGCTACTCCCGGCACGGGTTCGACCGCGCCGAGCTGGAGCTGCGCGCGTGGTTCACCGAGGAGGCGCTGCGCCGCGACCTCGCGGTGCGCACCGACCGCAACGGCAACCTGTGGGCGTGGTGGGGCGAGCCGGGGACGGGCGCCGTGGTCACCGGCAGCCACCTCGACTCGGTGCCGGGCGGCGGCGCGTTCGACGGCCCGCTCGGCGTCGTCACCGCGCTCGCCGCCGTGGACGCACTGCGCGCCAAGGGGTTCACCCCCGCGCGGCCGCTGGCGGTGGTGGTGTTCGCGGAGGAGGAGGGCGGCCGGTTCGGCGTGCCGTGCCTGGGCTCGCGGCTGCTCACCGGCGCGACCGACGCGGACGCCGCCCGCCGGCTGACCGACCCCGACGGGGTGACGCTCGCCGAGGCGGTGGCCGCGGCCGGGCTGGACCCGGCCGGGCTCGGCCGCGACGACGAGGCGCTGGGCCTTCTCGGCCGGTTCGTCGAGCTGCACGTCGAGCAGGGCCGCGGGCTGGTCGACCTGGACGCCCCGGTGGGCGTGGCGAGCTCGATCCTGGCGCACGGCCGGTGGCGGTTCCGGTTCACCGGCGAGGGAAACCACGCCGGCGCGACCGCGCTGGGCGACCGGCGCGACCCGATGCTGCCGGCCTCCGCGCTGGTGCTCGCCGCCCGGCAGGCGGCGTCCCGGGTGGACGGTGCGCGGGCCACGGTCGGCCGGCTGGAGCCGAACCCGGGCGGGACGAACGTCATCGCGTCCACCGTGGACGTGTGGCTGGACGCGCGCTCGGCCGACACGGCGCGCACCCGGGCGGTGGTCGAGGAGATCACCGCGGCGGCCCGGTCGGCGGCGGCCGGAGAGGGCTGCGAGGTGGCGGTCACCGAGGAGTCCTACGGCGACACGGTGCACTTCGACGCCGCGCTGCGCGACGAGCTGTCCGGCGTGCTGGGCGGCGTCCCCGCGCTGCCCACCGGCGCCGGGCACGACGCCGGCATCCTCGCCGCGCACGTGCCGACCGCGATGCTGTTCGTGCGCAACCCGACCGGGGTGTGCCACGCCCCGGCCGAGCACGCCGAGGCGGACGACTGCGCCGCGGGCGTGGTCGCGCTCACCGCGGTGCTGGAACGGCTCGCGGGATGACGGACTTCTGGTGCGAGCACGCGCGCCTGCCGTCCGGGGTCCGGTCCGGGGTGCTGGTCCGGGCCGCGGCGGGCACCGTCACCGAAGTGTCCACAGTGGATGCGCCGCCGGCGGGCGCGCAGCGGCTGGCGGGCCTGGTGCTGCCGGGGTTCGCGAACGCCCACTCGCACGCCTTCCACCGCGCGCTGCGCGGGCGCACGCACGGCGACGGCGGCACGTTCTGGACCTGGCGCACCGCGATGTACCGGCTGGCCGCGCGCCTCGACCCGGACCGCTACCTGCGGCTGGCCCGCGCGGTGTACGCGGAGATGGCCGCCGCCGGGGTGACCTGCGTCGGCGAGTTCCACTACGTGCACCACCCGGCCGGCGGCGGCCGCTACGGCGACCCGAACGCGATGGGCGACGCGCTGCGGCAGGCGGCCGCGGACGCCGGCATCCGCATCACCCTGCTGGACACCTGCTACCTCGCCGGCGGTGTCGACACTCCGCTCGCGCCGGAGCAGGCCCGGTTCTCCGACGGCTCGGTGGCGGCGTGGGCGGAGCGGATCGGCGCGCAGCGCGACGCCCCGCACGCCAGGGCGGGCGCGGCGATCCACTCGGTGCGGGCGGTGCCGCGGGCCGACCTGGCCGCGGTCGTCGCGGCCGCCGCGGACCGGCCGCTGCACGTGCACCTGTCCGAGCAGCCCGCCGAGAACGAGGCCTGCCTGGCCGCCTACCGGCGCACCCCGGCGCAGCTGCTGGACGAGGCGGGAGCGCTCACCGCGCGCACCACCGCCGTGCACGCCACCCACCTGACCGCCGGCGACATCGAGCTCCTCGGCCGGTCCGGCGCGGGCGCGTGCCTGTGCCCGACCACCGAGGCCGACCTCGCGGACGGCATCGGGCCGGCCCGCGAGCTGCTCGACGCCGGGGTGGCGCTGTCGCTGGGCAGCGACCAGCACGCGGTGATCGACCCGCTGCTCGAGGCCCGCGCGCTGGAGCACGGGGAGCGGCTGCGCAGCGGGCACCGCGGCCGGATCGCGCCGGAGGAGCTGGTCGCGGCGCTCACCAACCACGCGAGCCTGGGCTGGCCCGAGGCCGGGCGGATCGCCGTGGGCGCGCCGGCCGACCTGGTGTCGATCGACCTGGGCAGCGTGCGCACCGCGGGCTGCCGGATCGACCAGGTGGTGCTGGCCGCGACCGCGGCCGACGTGCGCACGGTCGTCTCGGGCGGGCGGGTCGTCGCGGTGGACGGGCGGCACGAGCTGGCGGGCGACCTGGCCGCGGCGATCGAGGAGCTGGCATCGTGAGCGTTCTGGTGACCGGGATCGGCGAGCTGACCACCAACACCGAGCAGGGCGTGCTGTCCGGCGCCGCGCTGGTGCTCGACGGCGACCGGGTGGCCTGGACCGGCCCCGCCGCCCGCGCGCCGGACGCCGACGAGCGGGTCGACGTGGGCGGGCGCGCGGTGCTGCCCGGCTGGGTGGACAGCCACACGCACCTCGTGTTCGCGGGCGACCGGACCGCCGAGTTCGCCGCGCGCATGGCCGGGAAGCCGTACACCGCGGGCGGAATCGCGGTCACCGTCGCGGCGACCCGGGCGGCGACGGACGGCGAGCTGGCCGCGGTGCTGCGCCGGCACGTCGCGGAGGCCGTCGCGCAGGGCACCACCTGCCTGGAGACGAAGACCGGCTACGGGCTGACCGTGGCCGACGAGCTGCGCTCGGCCCGGCTCGCCGCGGCCGCCGTCGACGAGGTGACGTTCCTCGGCGCGCACCTGGTGCCGGCCGGGACGTCCACGCAGGACTACGTCGACCTGGTGTGCGGGGAGATGCTCGACGCGGTCGCGCCGCACGTGCGGTGGGCGGACGTGTTCTGCGAGACCGGCGCGTTCGACGAGGACGCGTCGCGCGCGGTGCTGACCGCGGCCGCGGCGCGGGGGCTGGGCCTGCGGGTGCACGGCAACCAGCTCGGCCCCGGTCCCGGCGCGCGGCTGGCGGTCGAGCTGGGCGCGGCCAGCGTCGACCACTGCACCTACCTCACGAAGTCCGATGTGGACGCTCTGGCCGGGTCGGACACGGTGGCCACGCTGCTGCCGGCGTGCGACCTGTCGACGCGCCAGCCGCTGCCGGACGCCCGCGCGCTGCTCGACGCGGGCGCGACCGTGGCGCTGGCGTCGAACTGCAATCCGGGCTCGTCGTACACGTCGTCGATGGCGTTCTGCGTGGCCACGGCCGTGCTGCAGATGCGGATGTCGGTGCAGGAGGCGGTCCGCGCGGCGACGCGGGGCGGTGCCCGCGCGCTGCGCCGCGAGGACGAGGTCGGCGTGTTGCGCGCGGGGGCGCGGGCGGACGTGCACGTGCTGGACGCGCCGTCGGTGACGCACCTGGCCTACCGTCCGGGCGTGCCGCTCACCCACGCCGTGTGGCGCGCCGGCGAGCGGGTTCGCTTCGTGTCCCGTCGCGCCCGTTGGACCACCGCCAGTTCTGGGAGGCGATGGACTCCCTCGACGAGGCTGATCTCGCCACCATCGAGGCGGAACTGGGCCGGCGGATCGTCACCGAGTTCGACCTGGACCTCTCGGGACTGATTCTGGACATGACCAACTTCGCCACCTACATCGACTCCGGCAACGACAAAGCCCCGATCGCCCAACGCGGGAAGGCAAAGCAGAAACGGGTGGACCTGCGCCTGGTCGGGCTGGGCTTGATCGTCACCCGCGACGGGTCGGTCCCGCTGCTCAGTCATGCCTACCCCGGCGACCGTCCCGACGTCACCCAGTTCCCGCATCTCCTCGAAGAACTCCTCGCCCGCTACCGGCAACTCACCGATGACATCACCGACCTCACCCTCGTCTACGACGCCGGACAGAACTCGGCCGCCAACCACGAACTCATCGAGGCATCAGGGATCGGATTCGTCGGCTCACTGCCTCCGAGTGACCACCCCGACCTCCTCACGATTCCCCGCACCCGCTACCGCAAAGTCGACGCCAGCGCGTTCCCCGGTCTCACCTTCATCGACACCACAGTGACCGCACTCGGGGTGACCCGCCGCGCGGTCCTGACCCACTCGGCGACCCTGCACACCGCGCAGACCCGCGGTTTCGACCAGACCCTCGCCAAAGCACAACGACGCCTGGGTGAACTCGCCGCGCGCCTGGCACGCGGAAACACCCGCCGCCCCCGCGACGCCGTCGAAGCCGACATCACCACGATCTGCAAGCCACGCTGGGTCAACGACGTCATGACCGTCACCCTCACCGGCACCGCCCCGGCCGACTTTCGCCTGACCTTCGCCGTGGACACCGCAGCACGCGCCGCTCTGGAACGTCGACTGTTCGGCAAGCGGATCCTGTTCACCAACCGCGACACCTGGCCGGTCGCCGACGTCGTGGCGGCCTACCGCTCACAAGCCGGGGTCGAATCAGGATTCCGCCAACTCAAAGACCCCCACGTGGTGTCATTCTCCCCGATGCACCACTGGACCGACCAGAAAATCCGGGTCCATGTCTTCTACAGCGTCCTCGCCCTCACCATCGCACACCTGATGCGCCGCCACGCCGAACAGGCCGGGTTCGACCTGTCCGTGCGCGCGCTGCTGCAGGAACTGTCAGGCATTCAAGAGACCGTGCTGCTCTACCACGACGGAGGACGTGGACCAGCGGAAACAGCAGCCAAGATTCCGGCCGGACACTAGAGGACCCAGATCCCCACGGCGCCGACGAGCACCACCACCACGACCAGGATGCCGACGATGATCGCCCAGGTCGGGCGGGGCGCGCGGGCCGGCTCGTCGACCTGCGGCGGTGGGCCGAACGGCGGCGAGCCGAAGATCACGGGATCCGAGGGCCACGGGTTCGCCGGCTGCTGACCGTAGCCACCCTGTGGCGCGCCGTAGCCGCCACCCTGCTGCGGGCCGGCGGACGGCTGCTGGCCGATGACCGGGCGGGACGTGTCCGGCCAGGACAGCGCCTCCATCGAGTCCTTGGACTCCTCGTTCTCGCCGGTCATGCCGTCACCCCCGGACCTGGGCCATCTGCACCAGCCAGGCCATCATCTCGAACGCCAACGCGACCAGCCCGGCGGTGAACATCCACTGCAACAAGCGTAGCCGCTTCTCGTTGCCGTCCAGCCACCGTTCGAAGTCCCCGGCGAGGTGGCTGCGCATCGAGTCGAGCGAGTGGCCCATGTCGACCGCCTCGGTGAGCCGCGCCGCGCTCGACACGAACCGCCACCGCCACCACGGCGCGCAGATGATCCCCGCGGCCGCCAGCACGAGCCCGAGGGCGGCGATCGCCAGCACCGACGGCAGTCCCCACCGGCCGCCGGACATCGCCGGCACGCCCAGCGCCGAGCCGACCAGGCCCGCGCCCGCGGTCAGCAGCGTCGCCCGGGAACGCAGGTTGTCCAGCGAGCTCTGCTGGTAGGTGAGCGCGCGCAGCGCCTCGCCGTACACGAGCTCCCATCGCGGGTCCGGTTCGGCAGGGGGCATCCGGTCATTGTCCCGTCACCCGTACCGCGGCGTCGGTCCGGGCGGCCGGCGTGCCGTCCCGGTCGACCTCGACGCTCAGCGGCCGGCCGGCGACCGCCAGGCCGGTGACCCGCAGCGGGAACCACGCGGCGAACTCCGCCGCCGGCGCCACGGTCAGCCGCCCCGCCGGCACGTCCGCGTCGAGGCCGAGCGCGGCGCGCACCAGCACCAGCGCGGCGGCCGCCGACCAGGCCTGCGGGCGGCACGCGGCCGGGTAGTCCAGCGGCGGTCCCTGTTCGGCCGGCCAGCCGCCGTACAGCTCGGGCAGCCGGTGGTCGAAGCGGGTGCCGGCCCGCACCAGGCCGGCGGCCAGCCGAGCCGCCACCCCGGGGTGCCCGGCCCGCACCAGCCCGTCGATCGCGATCGCCGTGTCGTGCGGCCACACCGAGCCCGTGTGGTACCCGATCGGGTTGAAGTACGGGTGCGCCGCGTCCATCGTGCGCAGGCCGAACCCGCTGTCCAGCTCCGCCAGCCGCGCGGCGACCCGCGCCTCCTCGGCCGCGGACAGCAGCCCGGTGCCGAGTAGGTGGCCCAGGTTCGACGCGAGCGTGTCCACCGGCCGCCCCGCGCCGTCGAGCGCCAGCGCGGGGAAGTCCCGCACCCAGAACGCCGCGCGGAACCGCTCGCGCAGCCCGCCGGCGAAGGCCAGCGCCTCGTCGGCGCCCGGGCGGTCGAACGCGGTGAGCAGCGCGGCACCGTCGAGCGTGGCCCGGTGCGCGTAGGCCTGCGCCTCGCTGAGCACGATCGGCGGCGTGGCGATGCGCCCCGCGGCGTCCTGCACCGAGTCGGCGGAGTCCTTCCAGCCCTGGTTGGCCAGGCCGTGGCCGGACTCGTCCACATAGGACAGGAAGCCGTCGCCGTGGCGGAGCACCCAGTCCAGCGCGCGGCGCATCGGGTCCAGCAGGGGCTCGACGTCGCCTGCCGGCAGGCCCCAGCGCCACGCGTCGTGCAGCACGCTGATCCACAGCGGGGTCGCGTCGATCGTGCCGTAGTAGCAGGGCGGCAGGCCGGGGGCCCGGTCGATGCCGGTGGGCAGCTGGCGGATCTCGTGCAGGATCTTGCCCGGCGCCTCGGCGGTCCGCGGGTCGTCCTTCGTGCCCTGCCGGCGGGCGAGCGTGCGCAGCGTGCCGAGCGCGAGGTCGGTGCCCAGCGGCAGCGCGAACCGGGCCGCCCACAGCGAGTCGCGGCCGAACAGCGTGAAGTACCAGGGCGTGCCGGCCGCGGCGAACCGGTCGGCCGGCGCGGCGGGGTCGGCCAGCAGCAGCGCGCGCAGGTCGTCGAGGCCGGTCGCGACCAGCCGGTCCAGCTCCGGCTCGCGGCTGGCCAGCCGGAGCGGGCCGAGCTCGCGGGTCCGCGGCGCGCACACCACGGCGTCATCGGTGGCACCGGTCGCGGCGAGGGTGAGGGTGACCGCCGCCCGGTCGCGGGCCGGTACCCGCAGGTCCCACTCCAGCCGCGCGTGGTCCGCGGCGTGCTCGACGCGGTCCGGCGCACGGTCGGCGGCGGCCGTGGTGGTGCAGGAGCCGGCGGTCCAGGCGGCGAGCGCGCCGCCGGCCGGATGGGGTGGCACGTCCTCGGTGCGCCGGCCGTAGCGGAAGGCGAGGACCGGCGCCAGGTCCGCGGCCAGCCGCACCCGCACGGTCGCGGTGACCTCCGCGCGCGCGTCGTTGACCAGCTCGATCGTCTCGCGCAAGGTGTCGGCGGCCAGCACGCGCCGGCGCTCCAGGCGCACGGTCGGGTCGCCGTGGGTGTCGCCGAGCCCGGCGACCGCGCCGACGAACCGCAGCGTGGCGGCCGACTCCGGCCAGTGGCCGACCGGGTCCACCGGCGCGGCGTCGACCTCCACGGTCAGCTCGGACAGGTGCCGCACGTCGGCGACCATGAAGCCCTGCGCGCCGCGCCGGCGCAGCTGACCGTCGCGGTCCGACAGCACCGCGGCCGGCGCGCAGACGGCGGTCACGAGCTCGTGGGTGAACATCCGGTCCATTTCTTCCGTCCCATCCTGGAGTTACTCCGGGCGTAGGTTGGCAATCATGGAGTACACCCAACTCGGCCGCAGCGGCCTGTCCGTGTCCCGGCTGGTGCTCGGCACCATGAACTTCGGGCCCGAGACGTCCGAAGAGGACAGTTTCGCGATCATGGACCGGGCGCACGAGCACGGCATCAACTTCTTCGACACGGCCAACGTCTACGGGTGGCGCAAGGGTGAGGGCGTCACCGAGAACATCCTCGGCCGGTGGTTCGCCCAGGGCGACGGGCGCCGCGAGCGCACCGTGCTGGCCACCAAGCTGTACGGCTCGATGGGCGACTGGCCCAACGAGCACCGGCTCTCCGCGCTGAACATCCGGCGCGCGGCGGACGCGTCGCTGCGTCGCATGCAGACCGACTACATCGACCTGTACCAGATGCATCACGTCGACCGGCACACGCCGTGGGACGAGATCTGGGAGGCGTTCTCGGTGCTGCGCCAGCAGGGCAAGGTGCTGTACTTCGGGTCGTCGAACTTCGCCGGCTGGCACCTGGCGCAGGCGCAGGAGGCGGCCCGGGCGCGGCACTTCCTGGGGCTGGTCAGCGAGCAGTCGATCTACAACCTGCTGACCCGGTGGGTCGAGCTCGAGGTGCTGCCGGCGGCGCGCCACTACGGCATCGGCGTCATCCCCTGGTCGCCGCTGCACGGCGGGCTGCTCGGCGGCGTGCTGCGCAAGCAGCGCGAGGGCGGGGCGTCGCGCAGCAACAGCGGGCGGTCGGCGGACTCGATCGACACCCACCGCGACGCGATCGAGGCCTACGAGAAGCTCGCGGCGGAGCTGGGCGTGGACCCGGCCGACCTGGGGATCGCCTGGCTGCTGGCGCAGGAGGGCGTGACCGCGCCGATCGTCGGCCCGCGCACGATGGCCCAGCTGGAAGGGTCGCTGCGCGCGCTGGACATCAGCCTCGACGCGGACACCCTGGCCAAGCTCGACGAGCTGTTCCCGCCGCCGGGCCCCAACGGCGCCAAGCCCGCCCCCGAGGCCTACGCCTGGTAACCCCGCGAGTCCAACGCTCACGACCGGCGAGTCCAGCATTCACGACCCCGAGTTCGACACTCACGCAGGCGCAAGTGTCGAACTCGCGGGTCCGGAGTGTTGGACTCGCAGGTTCGGAGTGTTGGACTCGCGAGTCAGTCGTCCTCGTCGTCGCGGGCCAGGTAGGTGGCGAGACGTTCCACGGCGGTCTCGAACTCGGGGTTGGCGTCGACGAAGGCACGCAGCTTGGCGGCGAGCCAGGCGAGCGTGACCTCCTCGTCGCCGCGTCTGTCCTCGAGCTCCTCGAGGCCTCGGTCGGTGAAGTACATCGGTCAGGCGAACGCCTTCTCGATGATCTCCCGCTGCTCGACCTCGTGCACCTTGCCGGACCCGGCCGACGGCGCCGACATCACCCGGCGCGACACCCGGGTCACCCGCGGCAGCTCGGGGTAGAGCTCCGGCAGGTGCAGGCCGTAGAACGGCCACGCGCCCTGGTTCGCCGGCTCCTCCTGGACCCAGCGCACGTCCGTCATGCCCGGGTACCGCTCGAAGATCGCGCCCAGCCGCCTCACCGGCACCGGGTAGAGCTGCTCGATGCGCACCAGCGCCACGTCGGTCAGCCCGCGCTTCTCCCGCTCGGCGGCCAGCTCGTAGTACAGCTTGCCGGACACCAGCAGCAGCTTGCGCACCGCCGACGGGTCGCCGACCGACGGGTCGTCGAACACCGAGCTGAACCGCGACTCCTCGGTGAAGTCCGCCACCGAGCTGACCGCGGCCTTGTTGCGCAGCATGGACTTCGGCGTGAACACGACCAGCGGCCGGCGCCACCCCGTCCAGCGCGTGCCGGCGCAGCAGGTGGAAGTAGTTCGCCGGGGTCGAGGGCACCGCCACGGTCATCGAGCCCTCGGCGCACAGCTGCAGCCACCGCTCGATACGGCCGGACGTGTGGTCCGGGCCCTGGCCCTCGTGCCCGTGCGGCAGCAGCATCACCACGTCCGAGCGCTGGCCCCACTTGGCCTCGCTGGAGGAGATGAACTCGTCGATCACCGACTGGGCGCCGTTGACGAAGTCGCCGAACTGCGCCTCCCACAGCACCAGCGCGTCCGGGTTGGCCACCGAGTAGCCGTACTCGAAGCCCGAGCGCCGCGTACTCCGACAGCGCCGAGTCGTAGACCAGGAACCGGCCCTGCTCGGGCGCCAGGTTCTGCAGCGGCAGGTACTCCTCGCCGGTCTTGCGGTCGATCAGCACCGCGTGCCGCTGGACGAACGTGCCGCGCCGCGAGTCCTGGCCGGCCAGGCGCACCAGGTGCCCCTCGAGGGTCAGCGAGCCGAACGCCAGCAGCTCGCCGAACGCCCAGTCGATGCCGCCGTCGCGGGCCATCTTCGCGCGCCGCTCCAGCACCGGCTTGACCCGCGGGTGCGGGGCGAAGCCGGACGGGCAGGTTGACGTGCGCGTCGGCGATCTGCTCCAGCACCTCGCTGGGAGATGGAGGTGGGCAGCTTCGCCGGCACCTGCTGCTCGGACTCCACCGACGGGGCTCGGCGCGGCCGGGTGCTTCTCCAGCTCGCGGACCTCGTTGAAGACGTGCTCGAGCTGGCTGGAGAAGTCCCGCAGCGCCTTCTCGGCCTCGTCGACGGAGATGTCGCCGCGGCCGATCAGGGCCTCGGTGTAGGTCTTCCGGACGCTGCGCTTGGCGTCGATGATGTCGTACATCGCCGGCTGGGTCATCGACGGGTCGTCGCCCTCGTTGTGCCCGCGCCGCCGGTAGCAGACCATGTCGATCACGACGTCCTTGTTGAACGCCTGCCGGTAGTCCATGGCCAGCTGGGCCACCCAGTAGCACGCCTCCGGGTCGTCGCCGTTCACGTGGAACACCGGCGCCTGGATCATCTTCGCCACGTCGGTGGCGTACTGGCTGGAACGCGAGTGCTCCGGCGCGGTGGTGAAGCCGACCTGGTTGTTGACGATCACGTGCACGGTGCCGCCGGTGCGGTACCCGCGCAGCAGCGCCAGGTTCAGCGTCTCGGCGACCACGCCCTGGCCGGCGAACGCGGCGTCGCCGTGCATCGCCACCGGCAGCACCGAGAAGCCGCCGTGCCGCCCTTGTCGAGCAGGTCCTGCTTGGCCCGGACGATGCCCTCCAGCACCGGGTCGACGGTCTCCAGGTGTGACGGGTTGGCCGTCAGTGTCACCTTGGTCTCGCCGTCGCCGAACATCCGGAAGTACTTGCCCTCGGCGCCCAGGTGGTACTTCACGTCGCCGGAGCCGTGCGCCTGGCCCGGGTCGAGGTTGCCCTCGAACTCCTGGAAGATCTGCGAGATCGGCTTGCCGACGATGTTGGCCAGCACGTTCAGCCGGCCGCGGTGCGGCATGCCGATGACGACCTCGTCCAGCTCGTACTCGGCGGCCTTGTCCAGGACGGTGTCCAGCAGCGCGATGACCGACTCGCCGCCCTCCAGCGAGAACCGCTTCTGGCCGACGTACTTGGTCTGCAGGAACGTCTCGAACGCCTCGGCGGCGTTGAGCTTGGACAGGATGTACTTCTGCACGGCCTGCGGGGGCTTCTCGTGCGGGACCTCGACGCGCTCCTGGATCCAGCGGCGCTCGGACGGGTCGAGGATGTAGGTGTACTCGACGCCGACCGTGCGGCAGTAGGAGTCGCGCAGCACGCCGAGCACGTCGCGCAGCTTCATCCGCGGCTTGCCGGCGAACCCGCCGACCGGGAACTCGCGGTCGAGGTCCCACAGGGTCAGCCCGTGGGACAGGATGTCGAGGTCCTCGTGCTTGCGCTGGCGGTAGTTCAGCGGGTCGACGTCGGCCATCAGGTGGCCGCGGGTGCGGTAGGTGTCGATCAGCCCGATGACCCGGGTGGTCTTGTCGATCGCCCCCTCGGGGATGTCCTCGACCCAGCGGACCGGCTCGTAGGGCAGCCGCAGCGAGGTGAAGATGTCGTCGTAGAAGTTGTCCTCGCCGAGCAGCAGCTGGTGCACCCGGCGCAGGAACTCGCCGGACTCGGCGCCCTGGATGATCCGGTGGTCGTAGGTCGAGGTCAGCGTGATGATCTTGCTGACCGCCGAGCTCGGACGAGCGTCTCGCTCGCTGGTGCCCTGGTACTGGGCCGGGTACTCCATCGCGCCGACGCCGATGATCGCGCCCTGACCCTTGGTCAGCCGCGGCATCGAGTGGTTGGTGCCGATCGTGCCCGGGTTGGTCAGCGAGATCGTGGTGCCCGCGAAGTCCTCGGTGCCCAGCGCGCCGTTGCGGGCCTTGCGGATGATCTCCTCGTAGGCCTGCCAGAACCGCGTGAAGTTCATCCCCTCGCAGTTCTTGATCGATGCGACCACGAGCGGTGCGCTCGCCGTTCTTGGCCGGCAGGTCGATGGCCAGGCCGAGGTTGACGTGCTCCGGGGTGGCCACGACGGGCTTGCCGTCGACCTCGTCGTAGTGCCGGTTCATGTGCGGGTAGTCCGCGAGCGCCCGGATGCAGCGCGTAGCCGATCAGGTGGGTGAAGGAGACCTTGCCGCCGCGGGTGCGCCGCAGGTGGTTGTTGATCACGATGCGGTTGTCGAACAGCAGCTTCGCCGGCACCGCCCGCACGCTCGTCGCGGTCGGGATGGTCAGCGACACGTCCATGTTCTTGGCGATGGCCGCCGCCGCCCCGCGCAGCGGCTTGGTCTCCTCGCCGTCCTTGCCCGTGTCCGTCCTGGCGGGAGCGGGCTTCCTCGCCTCCGGCTGGGGCGCGGTCCTCGGGGCGCTCCTGGGCTCGGCCTTCGGCGCCGTCCTGGGCTCGGTCTTCGGCGCGGGCTGCTTCACCGGCGCGGCGGTCCTGGCCGCGGGGCGCTGCCCGTTGTTCGATGCGGTGTCCGGTGCCGTCGCGGCTCGACCGGTCGATGTGGTCTTCGCCACGGTCTCGGTCTTCGCCTTGCTGGAAGCCTCGGTCGTGACTCGCTGGGTCGGCTTGTAGTCCGCGAAGAAGTCGTGCCACGCGGAGTCGACGGATGACGGGTCGGCGAGGAACTGCTCGTACATCTCCTCGACGAGCCACTCATTGGGGCCGAACTGCGACGCAGGGCTGCTGCTGGACACGGCAGGCACTCGCCTCTATCTATCTCGATCTGTTACTGAAACGCTGCATGTTCAGGCTAGTCCTCCGGTCGAGTCGCGTGTGGTCGACTCGACGGGTGGAGGCAGGTCACACGGGTGGTCGCGATCGCACCGATGGCTGCCCCCAGATGTCCTGTGGCCAGATACTCGCATCTGTGCCGACCGTACCCGCAGCCGGTCCAGACCACAGGTCGAGTGAGCCGTTGTTTCGCGACACGTAATCCCTGGCGGCGCCGCTCAGCCGGTGGGTACGGGACCCGTGCCCCGGGCGACCGCGAGCTCGGTGGTGCCGTGCTTCCAGAGGGTGGCGTAGTGGCCGCCCGCCTCGAGTAGCTCGGTGTGCGTGCCCTCCTCGACGATGTGCCCGCCGTCGAGCACCACGATGCGGTCCGCGCGCGCGGCCGTCGCCAGGCGGTGCGCCACCACGAACGTGGTACGCGGGCGCGGCCAGCTGCTCGCTGGCCGCGAGGACCACCGACTCGGTGGCCGGGTCGAGCGCCGCGGTGGCCTCGTCGAGCAGCAGGACGTCCGGGTGCACCAGCTCCGCCCGCGCGAGCGCGATCAGCTGGCGCTGGCCGGCGGACAGGCCCTGGCCCCGCTCGCCCACCTGGTGGCGGAAGCCGCCCGCGAGCCCGGCGACCATCGGCAGCGCGCCGACCGCGCGGACCGCCGCCTCCACCGCGACCCGGTTCGCCTCGCCGGCGGAGCCGGCCGAGCCGTTCGGCGAGCCGCCGGCCGGGGCCGGCACCTGGCCGTTCGACCGCACCTTCGGCCGGCCGTTCGTCCGGCCGGCGCCCGAACTCTTCGCCCGATCGTCCGCCCCTCCGGGCGGCCGGGCGGTCCCTCCGTCGCCGTCCTGGCCGTGGTCGCCGCCGTAGGCGACGTTGCTCGCCACGTCGCCGGTGAACAGGTGCGGCTCCTGCGGCACCACGCCGAGCCGCTGCCGGTACGCCGACGGGTCGAAGTCCCGCAGGTCGACGCCGTCCACCAGGACCGCACCCGTGGTCGGGTCGTAGAACCGGGCGATCAGCTTGACCACCGTCGACTTGCCCGCACCGGTGGCGCCGACCAGCGCCACGGTCTCGCCGGGCGACACCGACAGCGTGACGTTCTCCAGGGCGGGCTGGTCGGTGCCCGGGTACCGGAAGGTCACGTCGACCAGGTCGACGGCGCCGGACAGCCGGGCCGGGACCGGCAGTGGGTCCGCGGGCGGCTCGACCGAGGTCGGCGTGCGCAGCAGGTCGGCGATCCGGCGCAGCCCGACCCGCGCCTGCTGGTAGCCGTCGAACACCCCGGACAGCTGCTGCACCGGGGAGAAGAACAGGTTCAGGTACAGCATGAACGCCAGCAGCACGCCGGGTGTGAGGCTCGCCAGCCGGCCACCCGCCCGGCGCCGACCGCGAGCACGGCTGCCTGCGCGACACCGGCCAGCAGCGCCACGAACGGGAAGTAGGTCGCCACGTACCGCTGGGCCCGCAGCCGGGTGCGCCGGTAGGTGTCGCTGCGCTGCGCGAACTCCCGCGCGGAGTGCTCCTCGCGGGTGAACGCCTGCGCGACCCGCAGCCCCGACACGTTCTCCTGCATGTCCGCGTTCACGGCGCTGACCTGCTCGCGCGCCTGCGTGTACGCCACAGTGGACAGCCGCTGGAAGACGACCGTCGCGGCGATCACCACGGGCAGCACGGCGAGCGCCACCAGCGCGAGCCCGGCGTCGGTCACCAGCAGCGCGACGGTGATCGCGACGACGGTGAGCACGCTCGCGAGCGCGCTGACCAGGCCGGTCTGCAGGAACGTGGACAGCGCGTCGACGTCGGTGGTCATCCGGGTCATGATCCGGCCGGCCATCTCGCGCTCGAAGTAGTCCAGCCCGAGCCGCTGCAGGTGGGCGTAGCTGCGCACGCGCAGCAGGTACAGCAGCCGCTCGCCGACCCGCGCGGTGAGCACCGTGGTCACCGCGGTCTCCGCGAACAGCAGCCCGACCACCGTCGCCGCGACAACGCTGACCGCCCACAGCGCGCCGGCGTCGCCGGTGAGCACGCCGCGGTCCACGCCGACGCCGATCAGCGCGGGCTGTGCCATCCCCAGCACCGCGTCGAGAATGACCAGCCCGGCGACCAGGACCAGCATGCCGCGCACCGGCCGCAGCAGCCGGCGCAGCCGGAAGCCCGGGTCCGGCGCGGTCGGGTCCTCGCCGTCGAGGGCGGGCCGCTCGGTGGCCGGCGGCAGCGTCGCCACCCGCTCGAGCAGGTCCGGGGTGGGCGGCACCCCGGACAGCGCGCCCGCCATGCCGCCGCCGGCCCGGCCGCCGATGCCCCCGCCCCCGCGCGGTCCGCCCGCCGCCGGCGCCGCCGCGCGCGCGGACCGCCGGTTCGTCGTCCGGGCCGGGTTCGGGCCACAGCGCCGGGATCCAGCCGTCCGGGCCGGGTGTGAGGTCGGCGGTCTCCCGCCGGGTCGGGTCCTCGATCGCCTCGCCCGGGCCGGCCAGCAGCGCCCGGTACAGCGCGCAGCGCGCGGTCAGCTCCTCGTGCGTGCCGGTGTCGACCAGCCGGCCGTGGTCGAGCACCGCGATCCGGTCGGCAAGCGCCAGCGTGGAGCGGCGGTGCGCGATCAGCAGCGTGGTCCGGTCGCGGGTGACCGCGCGCAGCGTGTCGTGGATGGCCGCCTCGGTGGCCGTGTCCACGGCGGACGTCGCGTCGTCGAGCACCAGCACGCGGGGGTCCGACAGCAGCGCGCGGGCCAGCGCCACCCGCTGCCGCTGCCCACCGGACAGGGTGAGCCCGCGCTCGCCGACGACCGTGTCGTAGCCGTCCGGCAGCGCCGCGACGAACGTGTCGGCCTGCGCGGCCCGGGCCGCCGCCCGCACCTGCTCGTCGGTGGCGTCCGGCCGTCCGTAGGCGATGTTGGCGCGCACCGTGTCGGAGAACAGGAACGCCTCCTCGAACACCACCCCGACCGTGCGGCGCAGCGACGCCAGCCGCAGCTCGCGGATGTCCACCCCGGCGACCGTGATCGCCCCCGAGTGCACGTCGTAGAACCGGGGGAGCAGCAGCGACACCGTCGACTTGCCCGACCCGGCGGTGCCGACCAGGGCGAGCGTCTCGCCCGGGCGCACGGTCAGCGAGATGCCGTCGAGGACGGGCTCGCTGCGGGTGTAGCCGAACCGCACGTCGTCCAGCCGGACCTCGACCGGGCCCGTCCGGCACGTCGACCGCGTCCGGCGCGTCGGTGACCGTGGGGTGCGAGTCGATCAGCTCGTAGACCCGCTCCACGCCGGCCCGGGCCAGCTGCACGTTGACCAGCAGGCCGGACAGGATCCGGGTGGGGCCGACCAGGTTGGCCACGTAGCTCGCGAACGCGAGGAACGTGCCCAGCGTGACCTGGCCGTTCATCGCCAGGTAGCCGCCGAGGGCGAGCACCCCGACCTGCCCGGCGCCGGGCATCGCGACCAGCGTCGCGGCCGGCCGCGAGGTCAGCCGGGCGGTGCGCATCCGCTCGCCGAACAGCCGCCGGGCGGCCCGGTCGAGCCGGGCGATCTCGCGGTTCTCCTGGCCGAAGCCCTTGACCACCCGCACGCCGGTGACGGTCTCCTCGACGTGCTGGGCGAGGTCGGCGGCGCGCTGCTGGGCCGACCACGAGGCGGGGAACAGCACCCGCCGGGTGCGCACCGCGACGAACGCGACGATCGGCGTGACCACCAGGGCGATCAGCGTGAGCAGCGGGGACAGCCACAGCATCGCGCCCAGCGCGGCGAGCGCGAACACCACCGTGCCGGTGGACAGCGGGACCATCATCAGCATGCCCTGCACCAGCTGCAGGTCGGTGATCGACCGCGACACGACCTGCCCGGTGCGCAGCGCGTCCTGCTTGGCCCCGTCCAGCCGCTGCACCGCGGCGAACACCTGCTGGCGCAGGTCGTGCTGCACGTCCAGGGCGAGCCGCCCGCCGAGGTAGCGGCGCACGAACGCGGTGCCGAACGTGGACAGCTCCATCACCAGCAGGGCGCCGACCAGCCACCCGAGCCGGTCGGTCCGGCCCGCCACCGCCTCGTCCACGACGAGCTTGACGATGAGCGGGCCGGCGGCCTGGAAGCCGACGCCGACCACCGAGGAGGCGAGGGCGAGCACGACCAGCCGGGGATGCCGCCAGCAGGCGGCGGCGAGCCGGCGGATCCAGCCGCGGGAGGGTTCGACGGGGTTGTCGGGCACGAGATCCAGACTAGGACGAATCCCCGACAAACCGCCGCGACCGGCCCTGACCTGGGCGAACGCGCCTCAGGTGATGTCCCGCCGCTGGTTGCGCAGCAGCCCCGTGCCGAAGAACAACGCCGTCCAGCCGAGGAAGATCAGCCCGCTCACCCACAGCGAGAACGCGCCCGGCGCCCCGGCCGCGATGCGCACGACCGTGTCGAAGTCGTCGATCTGCTGCTGGGACAGCGGCCCGATCTGCGAACCGAACAGGTCCTGCACCTGCTCGAACAGCAGCTCGCTCGCCGTCGAGCCGGTCAGCCCGTTCGCCGAGCCGTTGGGCATCACGCCCGCGACGTGCGAGCCCTCGGTGGACAGCGTGATGATGAACTCCGAGGTCGGGCCCACCAGCGCGGCGTAGAGCAGCAGGATCACCAGCGTCGCCACCGGCGAGCCGAGCAGCGCGCCCACGCCCATGCCGAGCAGCGTCCACAGCACGCACGCGACGATGCCGGACAGCAGGATCAGCATCCAGTCGCCGGCCGACGGCAGCGCGCCGTCGCCGGTGCCGATCAGCACGCCCAGGCTCGCGGCGAGCGCGACGACCACGCCGTAGATCACGCCCCACGCCGTGTAGACGATCGCCTTCGCGCCCAGCACGGACGCCCGGTTGGGCGCGGTCAGGAAGCTCGTCGTGATCGTCTTGCGGTTGATCTCGCTCGCCAGCGCCAGCGCGCCGAAGACCAGCGGGAACAGCGTCGCGAAGTTCATCGCCCGGGTCAGCGCGAGCGAGGACAGCGACAGCTGCTTGTCGCTGACGTTGTTGACGTCCAGCGCGTCGGTGATGTCGTTGGCCACGTCGGTGAACGCGAGCGCGGACAGCCACGCCCAGCCGAGCGCGAGCCCGACGGCCGGGATGAGCAGCGCCCACCACAGCTTGGTGGTGAGAATCTTGCGGAACTCCGCCTTGATCAGCCGGCCCATCAGGCGTTACCTCCGGTTCCACCCTGACCGGGCTGCTCCTGCTGCTGCTCGGGTTGCGGCGGCTGCTGGGGCTCGGCCGGCTGCTGGGGCTGCTGCTGATGGGGCGGCGGCGCGGGGACCTGCTGGGGTCCGCTCGGTGGTCCCCAACCGCCCGGCGGCGTGCCCCACCCGCCGGGCGGGGTGCCCTGCGGCGGCGCGTACCCCGGGTAGCCCTGCTGCTGGGGCGGGTACTGCTGGGGTGGTGGCGCGTACCCCGGCGGCGGCTGCGGCGGGTAGCCCTGGGGCGGCATCTGGTACCCGGACTGCTGGCCCGGCTGCTGGTAGACGGGCTGCTGGGGCATCTGCGGGGGGACCGGCTGCGCGTAGCCGCCCGGCGGGGTGCCGTAGCCGGCGGGCGGGGCACCGTAGCCGCCCGGGGGCATGCCCGGAGGCGGCATCCCGGGCGCGGCGTACTGGCCGCTGGTCAGCCGGAAGAACAGCTGCTCGAGGTCCACCTTCTCCTCCTGGACCCCGTACAGCGCCACGCCGGCGCTCGCCGCCACGTCGCCGATCTGCTGGACGGTCGCGCCGACGACGGCGATCTTGCCGTCCGCCAGCGGCTGGAGGTTGGTGATCTCCGCCTCCTGCAGGGCGGTGGCCAGCTTGCCCGCGTCGGCGGGCTGCACGATCACCCGGCTCTGCTGCGACTTCCGCAGCTCGTCGAGCCTGCCGTAGTACATCGTCTGGCCGCGGCTGATGATCACGACCTGGTCGATGGTCTGCTCGACCTCGGCGAGCAGGTGGCTGGAGATCAGCACCGTGCGGCCGCTGCTGGCGAACGCCTTGAGGAACGTGCGCAGCCAGGCGATGCCCTCCGGGTCGAGGCCGTTGGCCGGCTCGTCGAGCACCAGCACCTGCGGGTCGCCCAGCAGCGCGGTGGCCAGCGCGAGGCGCTGCTTCATGCCCAGGGAGAACCCGCCCGCCGCGCGCTCGCCCGCGACGCCGAGGCCGACCAGGTTGAGCACCTCGTCCGCGCGCTGGTCCGGCACGCCCATGGCGGCCGCGTAGACCCGCAGGTGGTTGCGGGCGGTGCGGGACGGGTGGAAGCCCTGCGCCTCGAGCACCGCACCGACCACCCGGGCGGGGTTGCCCAGGTGGTGGAACGGCTGGCCGTTGATCGTCGTGTAGCCGGCGGTCGGGGTGACCAGGCCGAGCAACATGCGCAGGGTGGTGGTCTTGCCGGCGCCGTTGGGCCCCAGGAAGCCGGTGACCGAACCCGGCTCGACCTGGAAGCTCAGGTTCTGCACCGCCGCCACATTGCCGAAGTTCTTGCTGAGGTTCTGCACCACAATGCGGCCGCTAGCGTCCTGCACGGGCCCCTCCTGCCTGCCGAGTCGTGCGGGCCATCTTGCCGCATGGCTATCCGGCCGTGGGGCGAACCGTTGCACTTGACGCGGAGTTCGTCCGGAGCCGGGCGGTTCGGCGGGCCGCCCCGCGGGTCGCCAGCACGAGCCCGCCGGCCGCCGCGGCGGTGGTGACCAGGAACGCGGCGCGGAAGTGGCCGTGACCGGGGGTGGGGCCGAGCACGAGCGTCAGGACCGCGACGGTGACCGCGGCGGACAGGTACTGCGAGGTGGTGAGCAGCGCGCCCGCGGTGCCCTGGTGCGTGGCGGGCACGTCCTGGGTGCCGATGACGAACATGGACGTGTAGACCACGCCGTGGCCGAAGCCGGACAGCAGCAGGCCCGGCAGCAGGTCGGCGGCGTAGGAGTCGCCGTGCAGGGCGAGCGAGAGCCAGCACAGGCCGGCGGTCGCGGTGGCGAACCCGGCGGCCAGCACGGTGGCCGGCGCGAGCGCGCGCAGCGCGCGGCCCGCGGCCGCGTTGCCGGCCGTCACCAGCACGGCCAGCGGCAGGAACGCGAGGCCGGCGCGCAGCGCGTCGTAGCCCTTCATGCTCTGCAGCAGCAGGGTGAGCAGGTAGAACTCCGAGCCGACGCTGGCCATGTAGAGGGCGGTGGCCACCGCGCCCGCGCGCAGCGTGCGGATGCGGCGCAGGGCCGGCTCCACCAGCGGGGCGGAGCGCTCGTTGCGGACGAACGCGCCGAACAGCGCCACCGCGAGGCCCAGCACGGCCAGTGCCGGCACCGCCGGCCGGTCCTGGCCGGCGGCCAGGGTGAGGCCGAGCACCAGGGTGAGCACGGTGCCGGTGCCGAGGACCGCCGCGCGCAGCGGGATCCGGTCGGCCGCGGTCGTCGCGGTGGCGTGGACGGCGGCGAGCGCGCCGGCGGCGCAGAGCAGCGTGAGCGGGACGTTGATGACGAACGTGAGCCGCCAGGAGGCCGTCGTGAGCAGCCCGCCGAGCACCGCGCCCGCGGCGAGGCCGGACGCGCCGACCCCGCCCCACACGGCGAGCGCGCGGCTGCGGGCCGGGCCGGCCGGGAACGTGGTGCCGATGAGCCCGATGATCGCCGGTTGCAGCAGGGCCGCGCCGAGCCCCTGGGCGCCGCGCGCGGCGAGCAGCACCGCGCCGCCGGTCGCCGCGCCGCCGGCCGCGCTGGCCGCCCCGAAGAACACGATGGCACCGACGAACAGGCGTTTCGCGCCGACCCGGTCGGTGAGCCGGCCGCCGACGACGAGGAAGCCGGCGAACAGCACCGCGTACGCGCTGACCACCCACTGCGCGAGCGACGGCGCCAGGTCCAGGTCCGCCGCGACGCTCGGCAGGGCGATGTAGATGATGGAGTAGTCGAGCGCGATGAGGAACTGTGCGACCGACAGCACGGCCAGCGTGGATCTCATGACCCCATGCTCGAACCTTGACACTAGTGTGAAGGAAAGCGAGATGTGAGGGGGCAGTCATGCGCATCGGCCAGCTCGCGTCCCGGACCGGCGTGCCGACCCGGTTGCTGCGGTACTACGAGGAGCAGGGCCTGCTCAGCCCGTCGCGCGCGGAGAACGGGTACCGGTCCTACGACGAGGGCCTCGTGGGCCGGGTGACCCAGATCCGCGGCCTGCTCGACGCCGGCGTGCCGACCCGGATCATCCGCGAGATCCTCCCGTGCCTGGACGACCCCTGCTCCATCCACGTCACCGACGCCACGCCGGAGCTCATCGCCGACCTGGAGCGCCACCGGGACCAGATGGACTCGAAGATCCAGTGCCTGGCCCGCAACCGCGACGCGATCAGCACCTACCTCGAGGCCGTCCGCAAGGCCGAGTAGGGGACGCCCCGGCAGCGCCACATCCGGCGAGCCGACCCGCCACACGCTCGACCCGACCCGTGGCGCGGTCGAGCCGACCCGTGGCGCGGTCGAGCCGACCCGTGGCGCGGTCGAGCCGACCCGTGGCGCGGTCGAGCCGGAGGTCACCGGTGCATCGCCGGCGGGTCGGGTTGGCGATGTGGAGGGTCGGTTCGCCTGTGTGGTGGGTCGGGTTGGCGATGTGGGGGGTCGGTTCGGCTGCGTGGTGGGTCGGGTTGGCGATGTGGGGGGTCGGTTCGGCTGCGTGGCGGGTCGGCTCGGTTGGCGCCGTGGTGGGGCTAGCGGTGGCGTTGGGTGGCGAGGCGGAAGGGGTTGCGCAGCGGGTGCGGGCGGTCCCGGTGCGGCAGGCCGTCGCCGATGAGCTGCTCGTGCGCCGAGCGCCACACCTGGCACGGCCAGCGCCGCGCGCGCACCCGGTGCCGGCACGCCTGGCAGCGGCCGTCCGGGTCGGCGCGGTGGGTCGTCAGCAGCACCCGCCAGCCGTCCGCGAGGCGGCGCAGCTCGGTGCGGGCCAGGGGGAGCAGGGTCGAGGGGTCGGCCTGCCCCGCGGCGTGGTCGAGCATGTCGAGGCGGTGCAGCACGGCACGCCGCACGGTGTCGTCCGTGGTCCACATCCGGCTCATCCCGCCCGTCGGTCCTGCGCGCGGATGGCGGCCTGGTCGAGCGTCCAGCCCAGCCCCTGGGCCTGCTGCACGGACAGCACCGCGGCGGCTCCGGGCGGGGGGACGAGAACGACCCGCTCGTCCTCGACCAGCACCATCAGTGCGCGGTCGCGGCCGAACGGGTCGTGGCAGCTGACGGACCATCGAGGTTCAGTCACCGTAACGACATCGGCGCCGCAAACGGCCGGCCGAAGGCGCAATGGCGCGCTTCACTCCATTGCTCGGAATCTCACTCGATCGAGGTCGAGCCGCCCGATCCGAGTGAACGCGGGAGTAGCAGTCGCGGCCCGTAGCGCCATGAACGATCTTCGTAGCGAGGAAGCCATGTCGTTATGTACAAAAGCCAAATCGCCGCCCCCCGGTTGCAGCGCTGTCGACACATACGGCATATCCTTCACATGGCGGCCCGCTCCCAGTGACCCCCAGGCTGGTTGAGCGGGCCGCCCCCAAGGCCTTGTGTTCGGTGCCCTTGGCACCTTCCCGAACCCTCGTCCCGTTCTGGGGGGCGACCCCCCAGACCCCCACGGTGCGTGCTTCTCGCGACCCGGCGCTGGGGGCTTGTCTTGTTCACCAGCACCGGTTCCGGCTCGGCTTCGCCTTCGCCCGGGTTGTGTTGTGCTCGCTTCCGTTGGCGCGACTGTCCACTCTCGCCCGGACGACCGGGCGTCTCGGTGTCGTCGACGCTTTTGCGTTGAATCGTTCTATGGGGGGTGGTCTAAACCGGTCGGGGAGTGAGAGCTGTTGCTGAATGGCCTTCAACCTGCGCGTTTTCGTTTCTTGTCGCGGTTGATTAGTTGACGAAATTACTCAACGGCGTGTGCGGGAGGGAGTGGGCCTCGGCCACCGGGGCGTTGGTCAGGGCGCCCGCGTGCGTGTTCAGGCCAAGCGCCAGGGCGGGGTCCGCACGCAGGGCGTCGTGCCAGCCGTGGTCGGCGAGGGCCACCGCGTACGGCAGGGTCACGTTGGTCAGCGCGTACGTCGACGTCCGCGGGACCGCGCCCGGCATGTTCGCCACGCAGTAGAACACCGAGTCGTGCACGACGTAGGTCGGGTCCGCGTGCGTCGTCGGCCGCGAGTCCGCGAAGCAGCCGCCCTGGTCGATCGCGATGTCCACCAGCACCGAGCCCGGCCGCATCCGCGCCACCAGCTCGTTCGAGATCAGCTTCGGCGCCCGCGCGCCCGGCACCAGCACCGCGCCGATCACCAGGTCCGCCTCGCGCGCGGCGTGCTCCACCGCGAGCTTGTTCGACGTGACCGTGCGGATCTCCCCGCGGAACAGGTCGTCGATGTGGCGCAGCTTGTCCACGTTCGTGTCCAGCACCTGCACGCTCGCGCCCATGCCGAGTGCCACCCGCGCCGCGTTCATGCCCGCGACGCCGCCGCCGATCACCACCACCCGCGCCGGCGCCACGCCCGGCACGCCGCCCGGGAGGACCCCTCGGCCTCCCGACGGACGCATCAGCGAGTACGCACCCACCTGCGGCGCGAGCCGCCCCGCCACCTCCGACATCGGCGCCAGCAACGGCAGCGCCCCGGACGGCAGCTGCACCGTCTCGTACGCGACCGCCGTCGTGCCCGCCGCCATCAGCGCCCTGGTCAGCGCCTCGTCCGCCGCCAGGTGCAGGTAGGTGAACAGCACCTGGTCCGACCGCAGCCTCGGGTACTCCGCCGCGATCGGCTCCTTGACCTTCAGGACGAGATCACCCTCGGCCCACACGTCGTCCGCCGACGCCAGCACCTTCGCGCCGGCCGCGAGGAACTCCTCGTCGGGGATCGACGAGCCCGAGCCCGCCCCGGCCTCGACGAACACGTCGTGGCCGTGCGTGGTCAGCTCGTGCGCCCCCGCCGGCGTCAGCGCCACGCGGTACTCGTGGTTCTTGATCTCCCGGGGAACGGCGACCTTCACGACTTCCTCCCGACTAGGCCAGATGGGTGTTATCGACCACAATGAAGTAACCATGCGTGCGAGTCATCGTTCTCTCACCACCAGAATGGCGCCACTCGCTCGTGCCGCGAGCACAGTTCACTGGAGCGTGGCTCAACGCCACCGTAACGCGGTGAGCTGCACGAGCAGGGCCAACCGCACGTCCGGATCGTCCAGGTCCACGCCGGCCAGCTCGGTCAGCTTCGTCATCCGGTACCGCAACGTGTTGGGGTGGATCCGCAGCGCCCGGCTCGCCGCACGCGGGTCGCCGGGGTGGCGCAGCCACTCGTAGAGGGTGTCCACGTACGCGGTGCCCGACCCCTCGTCCTGCGCGCGCAGCACCGGCAGCGGCCCGAACTCCGCGGCGCCCGCGCCCGCCGCGGCCACCGCCGCGCGGTGCAGCACCAGCACCGGCCAGGCCTGCTCGTGGCTGGTGACCGGTCCCTCGACGAGCCCGGCCCGCAGCAGCGACAGAGTCTCCTCGGCCAGCGCCTTCGACTCCACCAGGTCCGCGAGCCGCACCGGCGGGCCCGCCGCGACCAGCGGTGGCGTGCGGTCCTCGGCCAGCGCGGCGCGCAACGCCGGCCAGCCGCCCTCGCCCACCCGGTCCGGCACGACCGCGTAGAGCATGTCGTGCAGCTCCGCGACCGCGGGCCGGCGGCCGACGCCCGCGGTGATCCGCTCCCACAGCGCCAGCCGCATGCCCTCCGCGCCCAGCGGGTCGTCCGCCCGGCTGGCGATCGCCACCACCCGGTGCGGCTCGTCGGCCAGGTCCAGCTCGGCCGCCGCCAGCCGGACGCTGCCCCGCCCCTCCAGCACGGCCTTCACCAGCTCGGCCGACCGGCGGCGCTCGGCGTCCTCGGTGGCCCGGCGGCGCAGCAGGTGCAGGGCGACCACCGGCGCGGTGTCGGCGAACGCGGCCGCCCGCTGCTCCGACACCGGCCCGGTGACCACCGCCCACATCGAGCCGAGCAGCTCGCCGCCCATCCGGATCGGCACGATCAGCCGGGGCAGCGTGCCGTCCTGCTGTGCCGGCACGAAGATCGTCGTGCGGCCGCGGGAGAGCTCGCGGAACACCCCGCGCGACCGGAACCGCGCGAGCACGTCGTCCGGCACCCGGCGGCCCATGATCGTCGACACGCGTGCGGAGTCCGTGCGGTCCTGGCGGGCCGAGTACGCGAGCACCCGCGAGTTGGCGTCCTCGATCGTCACCGGGGCGTCCACCACCGCCGCGGCCGCGTCCGCGAGCCGGAACAGGTCGCCGAGGCCGCTGGGCCGGGCGTCGGGGTCCAGCTCGTCGGCCGCCGCGTCGAGCACCGACCGCAGCAGCCAGACCAGCTGGGCCCACGCGGCGCCCGCGTGTACCTCGACGATCGCCAGGCCCGCCGCCTGCGCGGCGGACCGCACCGCGCTGCGGGCCGGCAGCGGCGGCTTGAGCAGCACCGCGGCCGCGCCCTGCGTCCCGCACCGGCGCACCAGCTCGACCGCGTCCTTGACGGTGTGCACGGCGACGCCGAGGACCAGGTCGCCCGCGCCGACCTGGTCCTTGCGGCCCGGCTCGGCGATGACCACGTCCTTCACGTGGGTCGCCGAGCCGCCGAGGCGGACGTGCAGCAGCGTCGGACCGACCCGGTCCGCCACGCCCTGCACGGTGATCACGGGGAGATCGTCCCCCTTCGGCCGGCTATTCGCCCACCCGGTCCACCAGCGCGCGCAGTGCCGCGACCTCCTCGGCCAGCGCCTGCCGACCCGCCCGGGTGATGCTCACCCACGTCTTCGGCCGCCGGCCGTCGTAGCCCTTCTCCATGTCGAGCAGCCCGGCGTCGACGAGCACGGTCAGGTGCCGGGACAGGTTGCCGCCGGTCAGCTCCAGCGTGTTGCTGCAGGTAGCCGAACTCGACGCGCTTGGACTCGGCCGCGATCGTCAGGATGCCCAGCCGGTGCTTCTGGTGCACCACGTCGTCGAGCCCGTTGGTCGGGTGGTCACCCACGGGGCGCCCCGTGCCGGGTCAGCGCCGCGGCCACGCCGCCGGCGAGCAGGATCGAGCCCGGGCAGCAGCAGGCTCTGCACCGCGTAGACCTGCCCGTCGTCCCAGGTCGCCGACCCAGCCGAGCAACGCGTAGAAGCTGGTACAGGTCCCACTGCCAAAGGCGTGGTTGGCGGGAATCGCGGCAGCGTGAACAGCGCGCCGACCACGGCGAGCAGCACGCTGCGTTCCTGCCACGCGAGGACGAGCAGAGCGACCGCGATGGCGAATAGCGCCGAGAAGCCCTTGATCATGATAGACACCGACCGTCGCGAGCGTCAGCGACGCGAGCAGCACGCCGGCGAACACGCCCGCGGACCGTTCGGGGCCGGTGCCGGCCGGAGTGCCCAGCCGAACGCGGCCGTCGGCGAGTGCCGCGGACAACAACATGATCGGCAGGTTGCGCGACGGCTCCGAGTAGAGGTGATCCCGGTCCGAGCGGGGCGACGTTCGGGCAGGGCCAGAACAGGAGGCCCGCGAGCGCGGCGGCCGCCGCGACGAACAGCGAACGGGTGTCGGTCTCGATGCCGAGCCGCGATGCCCGGCGGCGGTACCACCAGCCCGTGACGGCCAGCCCGCCGACGACCGTGACATCCAGTACCAGTCGATCAGGCCCGGGTACCGGACGGTGCCGAACATCGGTGCGAACTGCGGGAACGGGCCGGCGCTCGAAGTATTCCGGGGCTGGAGAGGTTGCCGGTGGCGGCACGAGACATAGGTCAGCGGCGCGAGCAGGAGCAGGGCGGCGAACAGGAACAGCGGGAAGGCGTAGCCGTGCCGGTCCGCCCTGGCCCGGTTCCGCAGCGAGCGCAGGTCGTCGAGCAGGTCGGTCGCGGACGGGTCGTCCCGGCCGGGCGGGTGAGCTGGTCATGTGACCCCCAACATGTTTGCGATGCATTTAGGTTTGCATCGCAAACACGTTGGTGTCAAGGAGGAGGCGCTCCGGGGGTCAGCCGAGCGCGTTCCGGCCGTGAGCCCGGCGACGTAGGCCTGGCCCGCCGCGTTCGGGTGCACCGGCACCGACAGCGAGGTCGGGATCAGGCCCTCGACCCACTTGTCGCTCGAGCACACGTCGTGTCCGAGCACGTCGCCCGGGTTGACGAACACCGCGCCGCCGGCGGCGGCCCGGTCGGCCAGCATGGCGTTCAGCCGGTGCTGCACGCCGTCGAAGTAGGGCACGTCGCCGATCGCGAACGGCACGATCGGCCAGCAGCCCCAGCGCGGCGGCAGGATGCGCAGGTAGCCGACGAGCACGACCGTCGCCTGCGGCGCCCGGGCGTGGATGCCGTCGAGCACGGCGTCGACCTTCGGGGCGGCGGCGGCGATCCGCTCACCGAGCTGGTCGGTGCCGCCCGCGGTGTAGTAGTCCTTGCACGGCGAGCCGAACGGGTTGTTGAAGCTCTTCTCCGCGCAGGTCTCCACGATGCCGCTGAACCCGATGTCGTTGCCGCTGATGGTGACCGTGACGAGGTTCGTGTCCGCGGTGAGCGCGTCGAACTGAGGCGGGTTGTCGCCGCCGGTCACCGACTGCGGCTGTGTCATGTGGACGGTCTTGGCGCCGCCGCAGGTCGCGTCGACGAACGTGCCGACGCCGAGCCGGGCGGCGAGGTCGGAGGGGTAGTTGTCGGTGGCGCGGGCGCAGCCGATCGGCTGGCCGTGGATCTTGGACAGGGTGCCGACGGCGGCGTACGAGTCGCCGAGTGCCACGTACTTCCCGATGGCGGGGGTGGCACTGGCGGGGGCGGCGACCGCCACGGCGGCGGTCGTGACGGCGGCGACGGAGGTGAGCAGGGACAGCAACCGGCGCATCGGAGACTCCAGTGTCTCGTCGGGACTGGTCGGCTACTCGTGAGTAGCGTGACGTAGACGATGCGCGGCCGGTGAATTCCTGTCAACGGGCCGAACAGGTCAGTACAGTGCTGTCGTAATCCACTCGGCCACCGGGAGATCGCGGCTCGTGCATTCGGCGGACAGCCTGATCGTCCATCGCAGCGCCTGCACCATCAGCGTGACCATCTCGTCGGGCGCGGCGTTCTCGAGCGCGATCTCGATGTGCGTCTTCGCGGCCTCGGTGTCGCCGTGCACCTCGGCGAGCAGGGTGCGCACGGCGGTGCGGACCGGCGGGTCCGCCTCGTCGATCGGCACCTCCTGGCCGTCGTTGTCGTAGACCTGCATCTTCACCGGCGCGGTCCCACCCGAGCCGAGCGCGGCCACCATGGCGCTGCACTCGCGGAACAGCAGCAGCATCATCTCCTGCGCGTCCGCCGCGGTCGCCGGATTCGTCCGGAACGTGTCGGTCACCCGCTCGGCCGCGTCCTCGTCCGGGCCGGCCTTCATCGCCGCGAGCGCCTCGCTCGCGGCCTCGACGATGCGCCGGTCACGGTCCGGGTCCGGTTGCGGGTCCACGGCCACATCTTCCACCAGACTCGCTCGGGCCGGGCTCAACCGGCGGAGACCGGTCGCGTCGGCTTCGCCAGCGCGGCGAGATCGCCGGCCGCGACGGGCTCGCCGAACACGCCGCCCTGCACCGTCGTCACGCCCGCGGCCGCCCACCACCGCGCCTCGACCTCGGTGCGCACGTCCAGCACCGAGCACTCCCGGCCGCCGGCCACGACGGCCCGCACCAGCCGTTGCGTCTCCTCGCGCAGCACCGGGCTCGCGGTGTCGCGCCCGGCCGCGCCGGCCCCGTCCGCGCCGAGGGTGACCGCCCGCACCGCGGTGTCCGACATGAGGTCGAGCTCCCGCGGCCCGCCCTGGAAGCCGCACAGCCCGGTGGACACGCCGATCTCGGTGAGCACCTCCAGGTTGTCCCGCGCGTCGCCGAGGTCGTCGAGCACCGCGGCGGTGTCGAGGTCGATCTCCAGCAGGTTCACCGGCGCGTCGGTCTCCTTGATCGCCCGGTGCACCGCGCGCACCAGGTCGGCGTCGCCGGACTGCAGCCGGGTCAGCTGGAACCGGACCAGCGCGCCGGAGTCCGGGCCGAGCACCGTCCGCAGCTCGGACAGCCGCGCGCACGCCTCGGTCAGCATGAGCGGTCCAAGTTGGACGGACATGCCGGTGCGCTCGGCGAGCTCGAGGCAGTCCCGGTGGTCGAGCGACTCGCCGTCCTCGCGCGCCCAGGCGAGCACCGGGCGGGCGGCGACCGTGTGCTCCGCGGCGCCCTGCGCGCCGAGCCGCACGACCGGCTCGTAGGCGACGGTCAGCCGGCCGGTCTCCCAGGCCGCCGGCAGCTCCGCGGCCAGCACGTCCCGCTCCCGGGACCGGCCGTCGTCCTTGACGTGGAAGCCGGCCCACTGGCGGCGGCCGGTGGCCTTCGCCTTGCGCAGCGCGGAGTCGGCGGCGCGGAACATCTCGGCCGCGGTCATCTCGTCCGCGGCGCAGCGGATCGCGCCGATGCTGGCGCCGATCCCGACGCCGTGCTCGTCGATGTACTCCGCCTCGGCGAGCTCGCCGTTGATCCGGCCGATCACGTCGTCGAGGTCGGGGGTGTCCGGCGAGTCCTCGATCAGCACGGCGAACTCGTCCGGGCCGATGCGCGCCACCAGGCCCCGCCCGCCCGCCGCCGCGGCCTCCAGGCGCTGCGCGACCGTCTGGAGTAGACGGTCGCCGAACCGGTGGCCGAAGCCGTTGTTGACCGCGGCGAACCCGTCCAGGTTCACCAGGCAGAGGGTGACCGTGGAGCCCGGCGCGGCCTGGCCGAGGATGCTCTCGAGCTTGGACGCGAAGTGCTGCCGGTTGGGCAGGCCGGTCAGCACGTCGTAGAGCAGCTGGTGGCTCAGCCGGTCCTGGAGCAGCTGCAGCTCGCTGATGTCCTGCACCATCGTGACGAAGAAGGCCGGCTCGCCCGCGCCGTCGTGCAGCAGCGAGATCGCCAGGAAGCCCCACGCCGTCTCGCCGTTCTCCTTGCGCAGCCTGCGGTGCTCGTGCACCCGCTCGACGTCGCCGCGCAGCACCTGGCGGTACCCGGCGCGGACGTCGCCGGGCGTGCCGCGGGCGCCGGGCACGTCGTCGTTGGACAGGAAGAACTCGTGCAGCACCCGGCCGGCGAGCTGCCCGGGCGGGCAGGCCAGGATCTGGCACAGTGCCGGGTTCGACTCGACCAGCGTGCCGTCGAGCTCGGTGATGCCGATGCCGACCGCGGACGAGGTGAACACCTCGCGGAACCGGTTCTCCGTGGCGCGCAGGTTGTGCTCGGTGCGCACCATCGCGTTGAACAGCGCCTGCTTGACCTGTTCCTGCTGGGTCAGCGTGTACGCGCGCAGGCCGTCCGCGTAGCCGGTGGACAGCGCGCCGAGCAGGGCCACCGTCCGGCGGGCGAGCTCGGTGTCCGCGGTGGGCCCGAGGCCCTCGAGCAGGCCCTCGGTCAGCGAGTCGATGCTGGCCTGCAGCGCGGTCGGGTCGATGAAGCCCTCGCGGACCAGCCGCTGGCCGACGCGCGTGCCGACCGCCACCGGGGCGCCGCCGTCGCCGAGCGCGGCCAGCAGCTGGTCGACGAGCTCCAGCAGCAGCTCCTCGACCTCGTCGACCGCGCGCGGGATGTACGCCGAGGACGTGGCGTTGGCCGTCCACGCGCGTGCGAGCTCCTCCCGACGGGATACCGGAGGAGGTGTGGCGTGCACGGGATACCTGTCCATCAGTCTGTGACCATGACGATACTCAGCGATACCACCGCTCGGAAGGCGGGCCGCTCGTGCGGCGCCCGCCGGCTCCGGTCACCTCTTGCGTGCCACGCCGGCGTAGAGGCCGTCGTTGGCGTCCGGGTCGGGGGTGCCGCGCTCGGGCCGCCAGTGCGAGGTCATCACCAGCCCCGGCTCGGCCAGCTCGAAGTCGCCGAACAGCCGGAGCACCTCCTCCCGCGTCCGGGCCACGACGTTGTTCTGCGTCTTCCGCATCATCCCGGTCAGCATTTCGCTCGCGGCCTCGTCGCGGTCCGCGGTCAGGTGGGTCAGCGCGAGGTGGCTGCCGGGCGCGAGGGCGTCGCGGTAGGCCGCGAACACGCCGTAGGGGTCCTGGTCGTCGAGGACGTAGTGGCCGATCGTGATCGCCAGCAGGCCGATCGGCCGGTCGAAGTCGAGCAGCCGGCGGGTCTCCGGGTCCTGCAGCACCGTCAGCGGCCGGGTGATGTCCGCCTGCACCATCGTGGCGTTCTCGTTGCCGGCCAGGAGCAGCTGGCTGTGGGCGACCGCGACGTGCTCGTTGTCGACGTAGACCACCCGCGACCTCGGGTCGATCTCCTGGGCGATCTCGTGCACGTTGCCCACGGTGGGGATGCCGGAGCCGAGGTCGAGGAACTGCCGGATGCCCTGGTCCATGAGGAAGAGCACGGCGCGGCGCAGGAACGCGCGGTTCATGATGGCGAACCGCTTGGCCTCCGGCTGGATGCGCAGGAGCTGCTCGACGAAGTCACGGTCGACGGCGAAGTTGTGGTTCCCGCCCAGCACGAAGTCGTAAGCCCTTGCCGCGCTTGGTTTCTCGAGGTCGACCGAGGTCGGGACCCAGTTGGTCTGCTGCGACACCGTACACCTCTCCGTTTCGGATCCGTGACCGAAACAGTACTAACGGACACGGGCGCGCCGGTGTCGGGTTCACTCGGATGGACGAAGATTCGGCGTGTCTCAGCTCGCTGTCGACAGTCCGGCCGGATCGTCGGCGCGGGTGCGGGCCAGCGCGCCGAGTGCCATCTCGCGCAGCATGCTCGCCATGCCCGCGCGGCCGAGGTGCCGGCTGTGCGGCGTGGAGTTGATCAGCCCGAACACGGCGTGCGCGGCGGCGCGCGCGGTGGGCTCGTCGACGTCCGGGTCGGTGTCGCGGATCGCCTGCACCCAGACCTCGACGTAGCGCCGCTGCAGCGCGCGCACGCGCCGGCGGTCCGGCTCGGTGAGGTTGCCGAGGTTGCGTTCCTGCACGGTGATCAGCGCGGGGTTGTCCAGGGCGAAGTCGACCTGGAAGCGGACCAGTTCGGCGAGCACCTCGGCCGGCTCGCTGGCGTCGCGCCGCTCCTGGCCGCCGGCGAGGAGTACCTCGCTGATCGAGGTGAGCATCTCCCCGAGCATCGCGTCCTTGCTGCGGAAATGGCGGTACAGGGCGGGGCCGGAGACCCCGACCGCGGCGCCGATGTCGTCGATGCCCACCCCGTGGAACCCGTGGCGCGCAAAGAGTTCCGCGGCCGCGGCGAGGATCTGCTCCCGGCGGTTCGACACGTGACCATGGTATCCGTCCGGTTAGCGAGCGCTAACGACCGGCCCGCCGGCCGCCGACTGGCAAATGTGAACGACTAACGAACTGATTCGCCACTGTGTGAAATCCCGGTAGGGATGGAGGCGTCGGGAACCCCTCCCCTGGAGGTAACAGGAAGATGCGCCTCTCACGCCCCCATCTCGCCGCCGCGGTCGTCGCGGTGGCCGCCACCATCGGGATCGTCGCGCCCGCGCTGGCCGACGAGTCCGCCGCCGCCGGGAAGTACGTCGCACTCGGCGACTCCTACTCGTCCGGAACGGGTGCCGGTGACTACGGCGACAGCGGCAGCTGCAAGCGCAGCGCCCACGCCTACGCCCAGCTCTGGGCCGACTCGCACGGCCCGTCCGCGTTCTCGTTCGTGGCCTGCTCGGGCGCGGTCACGTCCGACGTGCTGGCCGACCAGGTCGGCGCGATCACCTCGGACACCTCGCTGGTGACCATCTCCATCGGCGGCAACGACGCCGGCTTCGCCGACGTCATGACCGACTGCAACCTCGGGTCGGACGCCGGCTGTGTCAGCCGCAACGAGGAGGCGCAGGCCTTCGCGCGCTCGGAGCTGCCGGGCCGGCTGGACAGCGTCTACACCGAGATCCGCAACCGGGCGCCCAGCGCGCGGGTGGTGGTCGTGGGGTACCCGCACATCTACTGGCTGGACGGCGAGTGCTCGATCGGCCTGTCGGAGACCAAGCGGGCCGCGATCAACCAGTCCTCCGACGTGCTGGCCGAGGTCGTGTCGGGACGGGCGGGCGCGTTCGGCTTCGACTTCGTGGACGGCCGCTCGGCGTTCTCCGGCCACGAGATCTGCGCGCCGGGCGACGACTGGTGGCTGCACAGCGTCACCTGGCCGGTGGACGAGTCGTATCACCCGACCGCGTCCGGTCAGGCGAACGGCTACTACGCGGCGCTGGCCGGCGTGACCGGCTGATCCGTCCGGGGTACTCGAGCGGGCTCCGGCGATGTGCCGGGGCCCGCTCGTTTCTCCTACGGTGGCCCGGTCGAGCGGTGCTGGTCCCGGGTGGACGCGCTCGTTAGCGGCGGCTAACATCGAGCCGTAGTTAACGATGACTAACCTGAGCGGAGCGAGATGGACGCGCCCGTGCTGCGCAGCGAGGCCCACCCGGACGATCCCGCGTTCCGGCGCAACGTCGCCGAGCACACCGCCCTCGCCGACGACCTGCGGGCGCGCTCGGCGGCCGCCGCGCGCGGCGGCGGGGAGAGGGCCCGGCAGCGCCACGTCGACCGCGGCAAGCTGCTGCCGCGCGAGCGGGTCGACGCGCTGGTCGACCCCGGCTCGCCGTTCCTCGAGCTGTCGCCGCTGGCCGCGACCGGGATGTACGACGGACGAGGCCCCGGCCGCCGGCATCATCACCGGCATCGGCCGGGTCAGCGGCCGCGAGTGCGTGATCGTCGCCAACGACGCCACCGTCAAGGGCGGCACCTACTACCCGATGACGGTGAAGAAGCACCTGCGCGCGCAGGAGGTGGCGCTGCAGAACCGCCTGCCCTGCCTCTACCTGGTCGACTCCGGCGGCGCCTTCCTGCCGCTGCAGGACGAGGTCTTCCCCGACCGCGAGCACTTCGGCCGCATCTTCTACAACCAGGCCACGCATGTCCGCCGCGGGCATCCCGCAGATCGCCGCGGTGCTCGGGCTCGTGCACGGCCGGCGGCGCCTACGTCCCGGCCATGAGCGACGAGGCCGTCATCGTCCGCAACCAGGGCACGATCTTCCTCGGCGGCCCGCCGCTGGTGAAGGCCGCCACCGGCGAGGTGGTCACCGCCGAGGACCTCGGCGGCGGCGACGTGCACGCCCGCGTCTCCGGCGTCACCGACCACCTCGCCGAGGACGACGCGCACGCGCTGCGCATCGTCCGCGTCGATCGTCGGCACCCTCGGCCCGCGCGCGGCGCGCGGCCGTGGGACGTCGAGCCCAGGCCGAGGAGCCGGAGGTCGACCCGACCGAGCTCTACGGCGTGGTGCCCGCCGACTCGCGCACCCCCTACGACGTGCGCGAGGTCATCGCCCGGCTGGTCGACGGCAGCCGGTTCCACGAGTTCAAGGCGGAGTACGGCGCCGACGCTGGTCACCGGCTTCGCCCGCATCCACGGCCACCCGGTCGGCATCGTCGCCAACAACGGCGTCCTGTTCTCCGAGTCCGCGCTCAAGGGCGCGCACTTCATCGAGCTGTGCGACCAGCGCGGCATCCCGCTGGTGTTCCTGCAGAACATCACCGGCTTCATGGTCGGCCGCGACTACGAGGCCGGCGGCATCGCCAAGCACGGCGCCAAGATGGTCACCGCCGTGGCCTGCGCGCGGGTGCCGAAGCTCACCGTGGTGATCGGCGGCTCGTTCGGCGCCGGCAACTACTCGATGTGCGGCCGGGCCTACTCGCCGCGCTTCCTGTGGATGTGGCCCAACGCCCGGATCTCGGTGATGGGCGGCGAGCAGGCCGCGTCCGTGCTCGCCACGGTGCGGCGCGACCAGCTCGAGGCGCCGCGGCGAGGAGTGGCCGGCCGAGGACGAGGAGGCCTTCAAGGCGCCGATCCGCGCGCAGTACGAGGACCAGGGCAACCCGTACTACTCCACCGCCCGGCTGTGGGACGACGGCGTGATCGACCCGGCCGACACCCGCACGGTGCTCGGGCTGGCCTCTCGGCCGCGTGCGCCAACGCGCCGCTGCGAGACCGCGTCCGGCTACGGCGTCTTCCGGATGTGAGGCCGAGACCCATGTTCGACACGGTGCTCGTCGCCAACCGCGGCGAGATCGCGGTCCGGGTCATCCGGCACGCTGCGCGCGCTGGGCATCCGCTCGGTCGCCGTCTACACCGACGCCGACGCGGGCGCCCGGCACGTGCGCGAGGCCGACGACGCCGTCCGGATCGGCCCGCCGCCTGCGGCCGAGAGCTACCTCGTCGGTCGAGCGCGGTGCTCGCCGCCGCGCGGCGAGTCCGGCGCCGAGGCGGTCCACCCCGGCTACGGCTTCCTCGCCGAGAACGCCGGCGTTCGCCCGGGCCTGCGCCGAGGCCGGGCTGGTCTTCGTCGGGCCGCCCGCCGAGGCGATCGAGGCGATGGGCGACAAGATCCGCGCCAAGCAGACCGTGGCCGCGGCCGGCGTGCCGGTCGTGCCCGGGCCGCGACGGCGCCGGCCTGACCGACGACGAGCTGGTCGAGGCGGCCGGCCGAGGTCGGCTACCCGGTGCTGCTCAAGCCCTCGGCGGGCGGCGGCGGCAAGGGCATGCGCCGTGGTCGCGCGGACCCGACGGACCTCGCCGACGGCGCTCGCGTCGGCCCGGCGCGAGGCCCGCGGCGCCTTCGGCGACGACACGCTGCTGGTCGAGCGGTTCGTCGACCAACCCGCGGCACATCGAGATCCAGGTGCTCGCCGACGCGCACGGCAACGTGGTCCACCTCGGCGAGCGCGAGTGCTGCCTGCAGCGCCGGCACCAGAAGATCGTCGAGGAGGCGCCGTCGCCGCTGCTCGACCGCGGCGACGCGCGGGCGCGATGGGCGCGGCCGCCGTGCGACGCCGCCCGGTCCGTGCGGCTACACGGGGCGCGGGCACGGTCGAGTTCATCGTCTCCGGCCGACCGGCCCGACGAGTTCTTCTTCATGGAGATGAACACCCGGCTGCAGGTCGAGCACC
The DNA here is from genome assembly GCA_963727495.1 of uncultured Actinomycetota bacterium. Lineage (GTDB taxonomy): Bacteria > Actinomycetota > Actinomycetes > Mycobacteriales > Pseudonocardiaceae > Actinophytocola. The sequence goes on from CAVSGQ010000006.1 coordinate 2,044,893, forward strand.
CGGTCACCGAGCTGGTCACCGGCCTCGACCTGGTGGAGCGGCAGCTGCGGGTGGCCGCGGGCGAGCCGCTGCCGCTCGGCGCAGGACGACGTGCGGCTCGACCGGGCACGCGGTCGAGGCCCGGGTCTACGCCGAGGACCCGGCCCGCGGCTTCCTGCCGACCGGCGGCACGCGTGCTGGCCCTGCGCGAGCCGCGGGCGCCGGCGTGCGGGTCGACTCCGGCGCTGCGCGCGGGCACCGAGGTCGGCTCGAGCTACGACCCGATGCTGGCCAAGGTGATCGCCTGGGGGCCGGACCGCGCGCCGCGGCGCTGCGCCGGCTGGCGCCGCGCTCGGCGAGACCGTCGTGCTCGGGGTCGGCACGAACGTCGCGTTCCTGCGCGCCCTGCTGGCCGACCCGGACGTGCGTGGCCGGGCGAGCTGGACACCGGGCTGGTCGAGCGCAGGCTCGACGCGCTCACCGCGCGCCGAGCGTGCCGGACGTGGTGTTCGCCGCCGCGGCGCTCGACGAGCTGATCGACATGCGAGCCGTCCGGCGCGGGCTGGCGTCGACCCGTGGGACGTGCCGAGCGGCTGGCGGCTCGGCGGTCCGGCCGGCCGTCCCGTTCCGGCTGGCCTGCGGCGACCGGCAGGTCACCGTGCGGGTCGCCGGCCGCCGGTGACGCGACGGTGAGCGTGGACGGCGCCGAGCCGGTGCCGCGCGTCGGCCCGGCACCGCGACGGGACCGGCTGGCGGTGACCTTCGGCGGGCGCGCCACCGCGTTCCGCCGCGCGCACGACGAGGTCACGACACGCTGTGGCTGGCCGCGCGGCGGCAGCACCTGGGCGGTGCGCGAGCACGCGCTGCTGGAGGGCGACGTCCGCGGCGCCGCGGCCGGCGGGCGGGCCGGTGACCTCCCGATGCCGGGCACCGTGACTGGTCGTGAAGGCCGCCGTCGGGCGACGCGGTCACGGCGGGCGCGCCGCTGGTCGTCGTCGAGGCGATGAAGATGGAGCACACGCGTCACCGCGCCGGTCGACGGCGTGGTCACCGAGCTGCACGTGCAGGCGGGCCAACAGGTCGCGCTGAACCAACCCCTGGCCGTGGTGACCCCACAGGAGGAGCAGCTCATGATCGACTTCCGGCTCGACGAGGAGCACGAGGCCCTGCGCAAGACCGTCGAGGAGTTCGCGCGCGAGGTGGTCGCGCCGGTCATCGGCGAGTTCTACGAGCGCGACGAGTTCCCCTACGACATCGTCGCGGAGATGGGCGCGCATGGGCCTGTTCGGGCTGCCGTTCCCCGAGGAGTACGGCGGCATGGGCGGCGACTTCTTCGCGCTCTGCATCGCGCTGGAGGAGCTGGCCCGGGTCGACTCTCGGTGGCGATCACGCTGGAGGCGGGCGTCTCGCTCGGCGCCATGCCGATCTACCGGTTCGGCACCGAGGAGCAGAAGCGCGAGTGGCTGCCCAGGCTGTGCTCGGGCGAGATGCTCGGCGGCGTTCGGGCTGACCGAGCCGGGCGGCGGCTCGGACGCCGGGCGCGCACCCGCGACCACGGCGCGGCTGGACGGACGGCGAGTGGGTGATCAACGGCTCCAAGTGCGTTCATCACCAACTCCGGCACCGACATCACCGGCCTGGTCACCGTCACCGCGGTCACCGGGCAGCAGGACGGACGGCCGCAAGGAGATCTCCGCGATCATCGTGCCCGAGCGGCACGCCGGGCTTCACGGTCGTCGCAGCAGTACTCGAAGGTCGGCTGGAACGCCTCGGACACCCGCGAGCTGTCCTTCGCCGACTGCCGGGTGCCGGCGGCGAACCTGCTCGGCGAGCGGGGCCGCGGCTACGCGCAGTTCCTGTCGCATCCTGGACGAGGGCCGGATCGCGATCGCCGCGCTGGCGATCGGGCTCGCGCAGGGCTGCGTGGACGAGTCGCGTGCGCTACGCCGGCGAGCGGCGAGGCGTTCGGCACAGCCGATCGGCGAGTAACCAGGCCATCCAGTTCAAGATCGCCGACATGGAGGCGCGGGCCCACACCGCGCGGCTGGCCTACTACGCGGCGCGGCGCGAAGATGCTGGCGCGGCGAGCCGTTCAAGAAGGAGGCGGCGATCGCCAAGCTGTACGCCTCCGAACGCGGCGATGGACAACGCCCGCGACGCCACGCAGATCTTCGGCGGCTACGGCTTCATGAACGAGTTCCCGGTCGGCCGGTTCTACCGCGACGCGAAGATCCTGGAGATCGGCGAGGGCACCAGCGAGGTGCAGCGCATGCTGATCGCCCGCGAGCTAGGGCTGCGCTGAGCGGACGCGGAACTTCTCGTCGAGGCCCGGCACCCAGAAGGACAGCTCGAGGGTCTTCATGCTCGCCATGTAGCCGAGCCTGCGGCCCTCCACGATGAGCAGCAGCGCCCCGCCGGCGAACACGACCGCACACAGCGCGGCGAGCAGCGGGTGCCCGCCCGTGAACACCTCGACGAGCGCGGTGACGGCGGCCAGCGCCAGTGCGGGACCGGCGTTGCGGGACATCAGCCCGGTCGCGCGCAGGCGGTTGACCTCGGTCGCCGCGTCCATATCGTGCAACTGGAGCCCGGCGAGCAGCAGGAACGAGTCGGCGTCCACGAAGTTGCGGTCGCGCGCGGCGGGGTTGCGGCGGCGGAACTCGGCGCGCGGGTCGCGTCGCCGCCCAGGCACCGCGCGGTTCAGCAGCGAGCCCAGCGGATAGGCGAGGATGCCACACAGGTAGCTCAGCACCACCGCGCCGATCACGAGCAGGACACCGTTGACGCTGTTCAGCAAGCCAAGCTCGACCAGGTCCAACCGCTCGGCCACGTAGCCGGCGAGCACGAGGTAGAGCCCGCCCGCGATCGCGTAGGTGAAGAGGTCGAAGACACCCACCACGATGTTCACCCGGGCATTCAATCAAACAAGAGGGCCCCGGCGGTGGCGGCCGCCGAGGCCAGTCGCAAACACCGTTCCGAGGAGGGGTTTGCGATGGCAATGCTAGACCACCCGCGGCCCGGAGACCAGCACCCGGAAGTCGGGGCCCGGCCGAAAATCACCGACTTCCACGCTGCCCGCCAAGGGTTTCCGGCCGTACGATGAGCCTCGTTTCCCTGCGGCACTCGGAGGCTCTCATGCGGTCGTCCCGCCGGTTGCCCCTGCTCATGGCGGTCGTGCTGCCGCTCGTCGCCGCGGGGGTGAGCGTCGCGGCCACCCCCGCCGTGGCGGCCACCGCGGGCTGGCCGCGGGACCACCCGCCGGTCCCGCCGGCCTGGCTGCGTGTCGAGGACGGGGTGAGCCAGCCGCAGTTCGACCGCGCGAACGCGATCGAGGAGACGCTGTTCGTGCAGACCACGGTCGACAGCGACCGGGACGGCAGGCTGGACCGGGTGCGCCTGCGGCTGTCCCGGCCGGGGGAGACCGAGACGCGGGGCATCAAGGTCCCGGTGATCTTCGAGCACAGCCCCTACCGGTACAACCTCGGCGACGCGGACAACCACGCCGTGGACTTCGACGTGCTGCCGCAGGAGGGGATCCGGCCGCATGCGCGGGGCGAGGGGGCCACCCGGTCCGCGTTCGCCGCGCCGGCGCCCGACCTGCCCGGATCGCTGGACGACTACTGGGTGCCGCGCGGCTACGCGGTGGTGCTCGGCGAGAGCATCGGCACCGGCTACTCCGACGGCTGCCCGACGATCGGCGACATGCAGGAGACGCTGGGCACCAGGGCGATCATCGACTGGCTGAACGGCCGTGCCCCGGCGTGGAACGAGGCGGGCGAGCCGGTCACCGCGGACTGGACCACCGGCGACGTCGGCATGACCGGGGTGTCCTACAACGGGACGCTGCCCAACATGGTGGCCACCACCGGCGTCGAGGGGCTGCGCACGATCGTGCCGGTGTCGGCGATCTCCAGCTGGTACGACTACTACCGCGCCAACGGCCTGGTGCGCGCGCCGCACTCGAACCGCTCCGGCGCCGGGCACGAACGCCTTCCAGGGCGAGGACCTCGACGTGCTGGCGTTCTTCACCGAGGGGCCGACGGGCCGAGCACTGCCGGTTCATGACCGACGCGCTGCTGCGCAACGCCGACCGGACCACCGGCGACTACAACGCCTACTGGAACGAGCGCGACTACCTGCACCGCGCGAGGGGCGTCCGGGCGAGCGTGTTCGTGGTGCACGGGCTCGAGGACTACAACGTGATGGGCACGGCGTACGCGTCCTGGTGGGCCCAGCTCGAGCGCTACCACGTGCCGCGCAAGATCTGGCTGCACAAGGACGGTCACGGCGGGCCGCGCGGTACCTCAGACTACCAGCGCACGCTGAACCGGTGGATGGACCACTGGCTGTTCGGCGTGGACAACGGCATCATGTCCGAGCCGCGGGCCGACGTGCAGCGTCCGGACGGGACCTACGAGACCTACGCCGACTGGCCGGTGCCCGGCTCGCGCCCCGCGACGCTGCACCTGTCCGCACGCGACGGCCTCACCCGGCACCCGGCGCCAGGTCCCCGTCAGTCCTTTGTGGATCGCGGGCGGGAGCTGGACACCGACACCTCGCTGCTGCCCGCGCCCGGACCGAGCCGAACCCGAACCGGCTGGCGTACCTGACCGCACCGCTGGCGTCGGGCGCGCACCTGAGCGGGACGCCGTCGGTGTCGCTGCGGGCGTCGGTGGACAACCGGTACGCCGCGAACCTGACCGCGGTCGTGGTGGACTACGCGCCGGACGGCACGGCCACGGCGGTCACCCGCGGCTGGACCGACGTGCAGAACCGCGTCTCGCGCGCGCGGAGCACGCCCATCCGGCAGGGCCGGGAGTACACGTTCACCTGGCCGCTCGAGCCGGACGACTACGTGTTCCCCGCCGGCCACCGGATCGGGCTGGTCGTGGTGTCGACGGACATGCACTTCACGCTGCGCCCGCTGCCCGGCACGAAGCTGACCGTCGACCCGTTCCGCAGCACGGTCACGCTGCCGCTCGTTGGCGGGTCCTCGGTGTTGCGGTGAGGGATTGATACATAAGGACGTATGCGCGGCCGGTCGCGGTCAGTAAGCTCCTGGTCACTCAACGCGGAGTGATGGAGGAGTGCCGATGTCCCTGCGCCGGCGCGTCGTGCTGTACCTGTCCCTCGTCGGCGTCCTCGCCTCGGTGCTCGCCTGGCCGGCCGGGGCCGAGACCCGGCGCGGTCCGGCCGAGTGCGCCGCCGCCCTCGACTGCACCGCCGCGGACATCGACCTGCTGAGCATGGCCGAGCGGCTGGAGTTCGTGCGCGCCATGCAGAGCGGACCGGGTGCCGAGCTCGGCGTGCCGGACCCGTGGCGCAACATCGAGGGCGTCATCACGTTCTTCCGCGACCACGGGCTCGGCGCACCCGGCACCTGGGTGTCCTATGTGGATGCCGGGATCGTGGAGGGCATCGAGCGGGGCCTGGCCCTCGCGCTCGGGCGCGACGGCGGCGACTTCGGCAACCCGGGCTCGGCGAAGTGGGCCGCCTACGTCACCGGGGGCTGGCAGACGCGTTCCGCGCACGACCGCGCGTGGAGCGAGGCCGAGCAGGCCTCCACCGAGCACGGCGTCGTCCTCGCCGAAAGCCACGGGCAGCACGCGACCCCGGTCGAGCAGCGCTTCTACCAGTTCTCCGAGGTCTACCGGTGGGCGTTGCGCAACCGGCCGGTCGCCCTGGACCTGCTGGCCGTGTTCGGTCCGCTGATCCACCCGGACCTGGCCCGGCTGCGGGTGCCGTTCTACGACTGGTTCACCGACGTCCGCGAGTCGGCGCCGTCCTACAAGGGTTGTGAGATGGCCTACGGCTTCGCCCGGCTGCACCCCGTCGAGGGCGTGTTCGGCCTGGCCGGCCTGTTCCTGTCCTACGTCACCGAACTGTTCGACGAGTACCGGGACAGCGCACCTGTCCGTTAGCGACGCGAACTTGTCGGCGATCGGGGTTAGCATCGTGGAGTGACCCGCTCACCTGCACGGATCGCCCATGACCAGGCCGTCGACACGCTGCGCAGGCAGCTCCTCGCCCAGCCGGACGGAACACCCGTCCGGCTCGCCAAGCCCACCTCCAACCTCTTCCGCTTCCGCGAACCGCCCCCGACGAACGCGCTGGACGTGAGCGCCTTCGCCGGCGTCATCGACCTCGACGGCGCCACCGCGGACGTCGGCGGCATGACCACCTACGAGCACCTCGCCGACGCCACCCTGGCGCACGGCCGGATGCCGCACGTCGTGCCGCAGCTCAAGACCATCACGCTCGGTGGCGCGGTGGCGGGGCTGGGCATCGAGTCCAGCTCGTTCCGCAAGGGCATGCCGCACGAGTCGGTGCTGGAGATGGAGATCCTCACCCCGGACGGAGAGGTCGTGCTTGCCCGCCCGGACAACGAGCACCGCGACCTGTTCCACGGCTTCCCCAACTCCTACGGCACCCTCGGCTACGCCCTGCGGCTGCGCATCGAGCTGCAGGAGACCAGGCCCTACGTGGCGCTGCGGCACGTCCGCTACCCCGACGCCGCCGCCTGCGCGGAGGGCATCGAGGAGGCGTGCGCGAGCGAGGTGGACTTCGTCGACGGCACCGTGTTCGCCGGCGACGAGATGTACCTGACGCTCGGCAGCGTTCACCGACACCGCGCCCGCCGTGTCCGACTACACCGGACGGCACATCTACTACCGGTCGGTCCGGGAGCGCGCGACCGACCACCTCACCGTGCGCGACTACCTGTGGCGCTGGGACACCGACTGGTTCTGGTGCTCGAAGGCGCTCGGCGCGCAGCACCCGTTGGTGCGCCGGCTGTGGCCGCGCCGGTACCTGCGCTCGGACGTCTATCGCAGGATCGTCGCGTTCGACCGAAGGCACGGGCTGTCCGCGCGGGCCGACCGGCTGCTGAACAACCCGCCCCGGGAGGCGGTCATCCAGGACATCGAGGTCCCGGTGGCGCGGCTGGCCGAGTTCCTCGACTTCTTCGACGCCGAGATCGGCATCCGCCCGGTGTGGCTGTGCCCGGTGCGGCTGCGCGACCCGGACGGCTGGCCGCTGTACCCGATGCCGCCCGGCGAGCTGTTCGTCAACGTCGGGTTCTGGGCGACCGTCCCGCTGCGACCGGGCGAGCCGGACGGGACCCACAACCGTCTCATCGAGAGCAAGGTCACCGAGCTGGGCGGCCACAAGTCGCTGTACTCCGACTCGTACTTCACCGAGGATGAGTTCTGGCTGCGGTACGACGGGGCAACCTACCGGAAGCTGAAGGAGACCTACGACCCCAGAGGTCGGCTGCCCGACCTGTACGCGAAATGCGTCGGTAACCAATGAGCTTCAGCACACGGGGAGGAGCGAGAATGCAGCTGGCGGAAATCTTCGAACGCGCGATCGGTCGTGACGCCCCGCTCGAGTTCCGGGCGTTCGACGGTAGCCGGGCGGGCGATCCGGACGCGCCGGTGCGGGTGGAGGTGCGCTCGCCGCTCGCGATGTCGTACCTGGCGTCCGCGCCCGGCGAGCTGGGCCTGGCCCGGGCGTACGTGAGCGGCACCCTGGACATCGACGGCGACATGTACACGGCGCTGGCGAGCATGTCCGCGGCCACGATCGAGGGCATCGCGCCCAAGTTGCGGGCAGAGATGGCACTGCGGCTCAGCGCGTACCGGCTGTGGTGGCCGACGCGGCGGCCGCCGCAGGAGTCGCGGCTGCACGGCCGCAAGCACTCCAAGGCGCGGGACCGGGCGGCCATCGCCCACCACTACGACGTGTCGAACCGGTTCTACGGGTGGATCCTCGGACCGTCGATGGCCTACACCTGCGCGGTCTACCCCGAGGACGACGCCACCCTGGAGCAGGCGCAGTGGACCAAGCACGACCTGGTCGCGCGCAAGCTGGGCCTGGAGCCCGGCATGCGGCTGCTCGACGTCGGGTGCGGCTGGGGCGGCATGGTCATGCACGCCGCGGAGCACTACGGCGTGCGGGCGCTCGGCGTGACGCTGTCGCGCAAGCAGGCCGAGTGGGGCCAGAAGGCGATCGCGGAGGCGGGGCTGACCGAGCTCGCCGAGATCCGCCACCTCGACTACCGCGACGTCGCCGAGTCCGGCTTCGACGCGGTCAGCTCGATCGGGCTGACCGAGCACATCGGCAAGGCGCACCTGGGCGGGTACTTCCGCTCGCTGCACGACAAGCTGCGCCCGGGCGGCCGGCTGCTCAACCACTGCATCACCCGGCCGGACAACGCGCAGCCGGCGACGGTGGGCGGGTTCCTGAACAGGTACGTGTTCCCCGACGGCGAGCTGGAGAGCCCCGGCCACCTGATGTCGGAGATGCACGACAACGGGTTCGAGGTGCGGCACACGGAGAACCTCCGCGAGCACTATGCGAAGACGCTCACCCGGTGGTGCGCCAACCTCGACGAGCGCTGGGACGAGGCCGTCAGCGAGGTCGGCACCGGCCGCGCCCGCGTGTGGCGCCTCTACCTGGCCGGCTCGCGGCTCGGCTTCGACCGCAACACCGTCCAGCTGCACCAGATGCTCGGCGTCCGCCTCGACGGCACCGACTCCCACATGCCCCTGCGCCCCACCTGGTAACCCCGCGAGTCCCCCGTTCCGGTCGCGCGAGTCCCCGGTTCCGGTCGCACCGGACCCGGGACTCGCGGGTCAGGGCTTGCGGGCGACGCCGGCGACGATGACGGCGGACTCGGGGTTGTCGCCGACGTCCTCGGGTGACTCCGGACGCCACTGCGGCGTCCAGACCAGGCCCGGCTCGACCAGCTCCAGGCCGCTGAAGAACCCGGCCACGTCCTCGTAGCGCCGCCCCACACCCCGGGTCGGGTTGTCCTCGTACAGCTTGTCGACCCGGTCGGCGCGCTCCTTGGCGATCTCGATGCCGTGCGAGAGCACCAGCAGGCTGCCCGGCGCCATCGCCGCCTTGTATCGCTCGACCGCGGCCTGCGGGTTCGCCGAGTCCGGGACGAAGTGCAGCACGGCCACCATCAGCAGCGCGACCGGCTCGGCGAAGTCGATCAGCCGCCGGGTCTGCGCGGCGTCCAGGATCGAGTCCGGGTCGACCAGGTCGCCGTGCACGGTGCCGGTCCGGTCGTTGTCCTGCAGCATCAGCTCGCTGTGCGTCACCGCGACGGGCTCGTTGTCGACGTAGAGCACGCGGCACGACGGGTCGATCCGCTGCGCGATCTCGTGCACGTTGCCCCCGGTCGGGATGCCGGAGCCGATGTCGACGAACTGCCGGATCCCTTCCTCGACGCAGTACCGCACCGCCCGGCGCAGGAACGCCCGGTTCAGCCGCGCCGCGGACCGCGCCTCGGGCATCGTCTCGAGCAGCCGCTCGGCGAACGCGCGGTCCTGCGCGAAGTTGGCCGCGCCACCGAGCATGTAGTCGTAGACGCGGGCGGCGTTCGGCCGCTCCAGGTCGATCGAGTCCGGTGCCCAGTTCGGCCGCTCCGCTGACGCCATGCCCGCATGGTAACGACCGGCCGGCCCGCGGTTGAGGAGACGATCACCCCGGCGGAGGATGGGCGCATGACGAGCATCGTCGGCCGCGGCGTCGCCGCCGCCGGGAACGTGCGGGACAAGCTGCTGCACGGCGGGGTCGCCGACCTGCGGCCGGTGCCGCGGACGCTGATCGACAAGGGCCCGAACCGGTCGGTGTACCGGTTCGTCGGGGGCGATCCCGGCGGGCAGCCGGTGCTGCTCGTGCCCCCGCTCGCCGCGCCCGCCCTGTGCTTCGACCTGCGCCGCGGCTGCAGCCTCGCCGAGCACCTGGTCGACCACGGCCGCCGGCTCTACCTCGTCGACTACGGCACGGTCCGCTTCTCCGACCGCCGGCTGGGCCTGGAGCACTGGATCGACGAGGTGCTGCCGCGCACGGTCCGCGCGGTGAGCAGGGACGCGGGCGGCGAGCCGGTGCACGTGGTCGCGTGGTGCCTCGGCGGCATCCTGTCGCTGCTCACCCACGCCGACTCGCCGGACCTGCCGATCGCGTCGATCGCGACGGTGGCGGCGCCGATCGACATGACCGCGATCCCGCTGATCGCGCCGATCAAGCCGCTGGCCGATCTGACCAACGGCTGGATCCTCACCCCGGTCTACCGGCTGCTGGGCAGCGCGCCGCGGGCGCTGGTGAAGCGCGCGTTCCAGCTCTCCGCGCTCGACAAGGCGGTCACCAAGCCCTACGCCATACTGTCGCATTTGGACGACCGGGACTTCCTGGCGCAGCTCGAGGCCGTCGATCGCTTCACCGACAACATGATCGCCTACCCGGGGCGGACGTTCGGCCAGATGTACCACCGGTTCTTCCGTGCCAACGACCTCGCCGAGGGGGAGGTCGACTTCGGCGGGCGGCGGATCTCGCTGCACGGGGTCAAGGCGCCGGTGCTCGTGGTCGCCGGGACCGGCGACGGGATCGCGCCGCAGCGCGCGGTCCGCAAGCTGGTCGACGTGCTGGACAACGCCGCGGAGGTGCGCTTCGAGACCGCGCCCGGCGGGCACCTGGGCGTGCTGGCCGGCCGCGGCGCCCGCACCACGACGTGGCGCCACATCGACGACTTCCTCGACACCTACGCAGGCTGACCCGGCCTCTTACCTGACGTCTGTCAGGTGGTGCGCCAGTCGACCCGGCTGGCCAGGTCGGGAGGCCTGCGCAGGCGGCCGGAGGGCTGGATGAGCCCGCGGAGCGGGCCGCCGACCGGCAGCGGCGGGCGGCCCCATTCCTCGAGGACCATGCCTGTGACGGCGAGGGCCAGCCACGCGATGGTGTCGTTCATCCGGTCTCGGTCCACCCGGTCGCCGTCGAGCACGTCGTCGTCGGCCAGCGAGACGTGCAGGTAGCGCGAGCCCGGCGGCAGCTCGCGCAGCGCGGCGTCGTACCGCGACAGCACCCGGGAGATGCCCGTCCTCGCGTCGCCGGCGAGGTCCTCCAGGACGGTGCGGTACACCTCGGCGGCGCGGTCCCGGACGCGGTTCCCGTGGGTGACGAGCACCGGCAGCGCCCGGCCGAGCTGCGCCGCGCCGACGCGCAGCCCGGAGAGGAGCAGCAGCGGCGGCACGGTCACGGCGAACCCGGGCGCGGCGTCGTCGATCTCCGCCTGGACCTGGCCGAGGCGGGTCCGCTCGTCCTCGGGCAGGCCGAAGTAGCGGAAGTCGATGTTGCCGAACCCGAGGCCGTCGGCGACCAGCGAGGCCAGCAGCTCCCCGTATCCCCAGGGCGGCGACAGGACGAGGATCGGGCCCGCGTCCGGCCGGGGCGCGCGGCCCGACGGCGGCCGCGACGACTCCTGCTCGGGGACCTGGATGAGCAGCTCGACCGCGCCCGGCCAGTCGTGCACCGCGCCGACCCGCCAGTACAGGCCGAGCGGTTGCCAGACGTGGGCGAGCACGTCGTCGCGGATGTACTCGCGCACCTGCTCGGTGCCCCAGCCGCGCAGCTGCTCCGGCGGCACGACGCCGACGTAGTGGTGGTAGGTCAGCCGCAGGTCGTTGCCGCGGATCGCCGAGCGGAGCCGGATCTCCCAGTTGACGCCAGAGGCGGCCAGCTCGTTGACCACCTGCGCCGCCGCGGAGGAGTGGGCCAGGGTGGACGCCTGGCGGAGCAGCCGGTGGGTCTGGTCGAGGCCCTGCCGCAGCTCGCGGGTGGCCTGCGCGAGGAGCAGCGAGCCGGAGAAGGCGTCCGGCAGCACCCCGGCGATGCGGAACAGCTCGGTCTCCGAGACGCCGGCCAGCTCGGCCAGCGCGGGCCAGTGGTCGAGCACGGTGACACGGGGAAGGTGCCGTCCGTCGAGCCAGGTGCGGAAGGTGCTCACCGGTACCCCGACGCGCTCGGCGGCGCGGTCGACGGGGATGCTCCTGGCCCGCATGCCGGCGCGGACGGCCGCGGCCCACTGCGCTGCCTGCCACCTCGTCATGTCAGCAACCTAGCCGCGTCCGTCAGGATCCTGTAGGCGCCGACACGCTGCGGGCAGCCGCACCCTGGAGTCGGCCGGGCGGGACGTTCGCCCGGCGTGACGGAAGGGAGGGAGTCGCCATGATCATCGTTGTGCGACCCGGGGTCCTGGTGCGCTGGATCGTGTGCGCCGCCGCGATCACGACCGTGCTGGTCGCCGGCGCGGTCCGGCAGGCCGACCCGGTGCCGCCACCGGACGAGCCGGCGCAGGTGGCAGCCGCCGACCGGTGAGCCGTCCGTGAGCCCGCCGCCCTCCGGCGGAGGACGACAGGCTCAAGTGGACGGTCAGGACCGCACGAAGGCGGCGATCTGGCTGAGCACCCCGGTGTCGGTCAGGAACCCGATGTGGTTCTGGCAGGCGACGAGGTGGTTGTTCGCGCCGTTGCGCAGGATCGTGCTGGTGTAGGGGATGATGACGCCGTCGCAGGGGGAGTACCAGGTGGCGTAGCTGGTGGCGCCGGGTGTTTCGTCGCCCGCGGAGATCTGGGCGATGAACGCGGAGCCCGGGTACATCTGCCGGCAGGTGACGAAGATCAGGCAGGCGGCGGCGGCGGTGGTCCCGTGGTTGGCGCCGGCGATCGAGGCGAGGTGGCTGACGTTGGCGTTGCCGCCGAGGACCTTCAGGTAGTACTGGCTGACCAGCCCGCCCATCGAGTGGTTGACGATGGCGACCTTCGAGGCGCCGGTGCGCGACTTGACCGTGTTGACGTAGCTCGCGAGGCCGCGGGCGTTCTGGACGTTGTCGCCGTAGGAGTTGTACTCGTAGGCGAACAGGTTCGAGCTCGACCAGCCGGCCGCCCGGAACACCGCCATCGCCGTCGTCCAGTTCGACGCGCTGCCGGTGTACCCGTGCACGAAGACGACCGGCGTGCTGGTGGACGCGACGGCCGCCGGAGCGGGCGAGAACAGGGAGAAGGCGATCACGATGGCCACGACGGCACCGAGGATTCTGCGCATGTAATCCCTCCGAAGCAGGGTGGAATGGTGGGACCGCTCCAGCGTGACTGGCAGACCGGGTCGCCCACATCGGCGGAATCGCCGGTCTCGCGCGAGCTTGATCGGTCTACGTGCCGGTCCGCCGGCCGGGACCGCGCTTCGATGCGGCCGGGCGGTCGCCCCGGGCGCTGCTTCGGTTCGCCCGACAGCCGGTGCGGCGGACTGCCGGACGTGGTGGGTGCTTTCGCGGACTACTTGAGTTCTGCGCTCGTCTTTCCGAGCAATCTGCGGGCGATGATGAGCTGCTGGATCTGCTGGGTGCCTTCGAAGATGTCCATGATTTCCCGGCGTGTTCCGGCCGACATGCCGATAGGCGCTGAAAAGGGCCCCTGACCTCGCTCAACGTCTTACGTCAGTTCTCGCCGATTCTCGGCCGTACCTGACCTCTCACGGCCTGATCTTGTGCTGCCCACTCCTCCCCGCTCCCCGTATAGGCCGTCTCGAAGCGCCGGGTCGTCGGTGTCAAGGGTGGCGCCAGCCATCGCGGAGCGACGCGTCAGCGCCCTTGATGCCGGCGGACCGGTGTTCGACGATCGCGGCCGAGGGAGCATCGCCTCGCCGGGCGGGGCAGACTGTCGAGGTGAGTGATCGCCCTTCCGAAGTCCAGCTGCGATGCGAGGACCACCCCGATGAGGTGTTGACGATCGGTCGTCCGGCCGACGGCACGAGCGGCATCTACACCGTCCCGATCAAGCTCGTGGCGAGGGGCCTGACATGCTCTCGCAGAGCGGTTACGTATGACGACGACGGCATCCGAGCCTTCTTCGCTGCGATGGCGGCGAACTGGCGGGGCTGGGCCGGTACTCGTGCGTGGAACACCCTTGAGCAAGACCTGGCGTTAGAGGCCACTCACATCGGCCGTCGGGTTGAGCTGGCGATCACTATGCAGCAGCGCGCCGCCGACGAACACACCTGGCGGGTGAGCCTCACGATGTCGCTGCTGCCGGACGAGACGCTCAACCGCCTGGCAAGCGACATAGACGAGCTGTTCGGAGACCTGTAGTCCGGTCCGCAGTCGCATATACAGTCATGGCGAGCTGGGCGTCGCCGGTGGTGGCGCTGCCGTCGCCAGATCGTGGGCGGCGCCGCGCTGGCCGGCCGGCGTGAGCGGAGCGGCAGCCGGCCGTGCCGCGATGGATGCGGTCCACGTTGCCAGGGTGACGGGCCGAGCGCGCCGCCACCGGCGGCGCGCCTTGATCCCATAGAGCCAGATTCGGCACTACCCTGACCCGAGACACATGACCCACGACGTAGGGTTGCTCGTGCTCGAGCCGGTCTTCGAGGCCGGTTTTCTGCCGGTCAGCTACGGTTTCCGGCCCAAGCGGTCAGCGATCGACGCGTGCGAGAGTGTGCGCGTGGAGGCGAACCGGGGCCGGGAATGGGTGCTTGAGGGCGACATCCGCGACTGCTTGGGTGCGTCGTCACACTGCTCTTTTCGTTGATTGTCATGATCAAAATAGCCCTTCTTGAGGGGTCGGTGGTTGGATACGCAGGCCTTTCCTGCGTCCGGTGCGGACGTGGACGGCGGGGAGTTCGCCGCGCTTGACACGCTGCAACAGGGTCTGCCGGGACACGCCGTAGGCGAGGGTGGCTTCGAGCATGGCGAGCCAGCCGTGGGGGGCGTCGTCGACGAACATGCCGCGCAGGTTGTCGTTGAGTCGGATCCGCCATGGGGCGCCGGGGGTTGTCTGCTCGCCGGCGATGAAACCGTCGCCCAGCCAGCGGTGCAGTGTGGACGGTGCTAGCCCCAACGCGGCGGCGGCTTCGGCCACGGTGACCAGGTCTCCTTCCTGTGGCTGGTTGTTGGGCTGGTAGCAGGGGATTTTCCAGTGATGGCGCAGTGATTGCACTCTACTGGCGGTGAACGACAATTCCCGGGCCGTTTGGCGGCCTTGCCGGTTGAGTATCCCGGCGATGATCGCGTCGGGGTGGTGGATGGCCAGCCGGCGGATCAGATCGACCGTGTCGTCCTGGGTGCGGATCTTCGGCTGAGCGCGTTTGAGCCCAACCCGTAGTTCGCTGATCGCGCCGCCTTTCCAGCGGATCTGCAGATCGGCGTGGCGGTCAGCGCCGTCACCGCCGATGGTGACGACGACCTCGTCGAGCAGCGTGTGCAGAAGCTGCTTGCGGTCTTTGTCGGTGGTGGTCGGTGCGGTCCAGATCCCGTCCAAGTCATCGCCCAGTGCCAGTACCGCGGCGCGTTGCGGGGCACTCAGCGCAGCGGGACGTCGTTGCTCGCGCCGGGTCAACTCGGCTGCCGCGGCTGCTGCTGCGGCGAGGGTCTTCTCCCAGTCGGCTTCCAGACCGCGGGCGACCAGCCGGTTGTCGGGGTCGACGGCCCGGTAGCGGCGTTCGGCTTTCGCTGCCTGGTAGCGGGTGCGTTCGACCTCGCGGCGGTGGCCGGCCAGCGCGGTGTCGTGGCCGTGTTCGAGTTCGTCCACCGCGGCCAGACATGCCGACAACGCCGCCGGAGCCAGCGCGGCCAGGAACGCCCCGGCCACGGCGGCGTCGATGGCCACGCCACCGAACTGCAGGTGCCGGGTTCCCCGACCGTCGACCAGCGCGCCGGTGCCGGTGCAGTAGTAGCCGGGCGTCGATTTGGCTTTCCCTTGGTAGAACACGGCGAGTTTCCGTCCGCAGATCCCGCAGGCGGCCAGGCCTTGCAGCAGGGCGCAGCCCTCCCGGACCGCGCCGGTGCCCGGCTCGTGGCGCACCGGGCGGGTGTTGCCGGCGATCTTCTCGGTGTTGGCCAGGTAGGTGTCCCAGTCGATGTAGCCGGGATGGTGGTTCTCGATCAGGACCTGCCACTGCTCGCGCGGCAGGACCCGGCGGCGGGTCCGGATCTGCCCGTCGGGGCCCAACCGGCGCTCGAACTTCGTGCGCCCGTAGACATACGCCCCGGCGTAGGCGGGGTGGGTCAGCACGTTGTGCACCGCGTGGTAGGTCGGCTCAACCCACCTGATGTCGGGTCCGTGCAGGTAGGCCGTCGGGGTCAGCGGCCACTTCAGGCCCTGCTCCCGCAGCCACAACCACACCGCCCGGGCTGACCCGCACGCGGCGAAGTGCTCGAACACCGCGGCGATGACACCGGTCACCGCCTCGTCGGGATGGAACAGGACCTCGGTAGGCCCCTCCCCCCAGACCAACCCGACTGGCAGGGCGCGCTTGAGCTCCCCGCGGGCGGCCTTGTTGCGGACCCCGCCATCCAGACGGGCCCGCAGAATATGCAGTTCAGCTTCCGACATGGTGCCCTTCATGCCCAGGACGAGACGGTCATTGAACAGGCCAGGATGGTAGAGGCCGTCGGCGTCGGCGATCAGGGTGTCGGTCATCCCGGCCAGGTCCAACAACCGGTACCAGTCGGCGTTGTTGCGGGCCAGCCGCGACACCTCCAACGCCAGCACGATCCCGACCTGCCCGAGGCCAACCTGGGCGGCCAACTCGGCGAACCCCGACCGTCCCATCGTCGAGGATCCGCTGACCCCCTGGTCCTCGTCGACGACCCGGACCGCGCCGCGCGGCCAGCCCAACGCGACCGCCTTGTCCACCAGGTCGTACTGGCGGGTCGTGGACTCCTGGTTGCGTTCGAGCTGGGCCAGCGTTGACTGACGGACGTAGACGATCGCGGCCCGCTGCCGGTGGGCGGCGCTCACCTTCGAGTACTCACTCATCGCCGGCTCCCGTCATCCCCGCCGCGGCGGCGTGAGCGATCAGCCGGGCCAGGACCCTGATCGCCGCGGCGACCCGAGCCGGCGGCAGCGACATGGTCACCTCCGGTGGCGGGGCCGGGATCTGCTCGGGCATCAAACTCAGCTGGACAGGCTGCACGGTCGTCCTCCTCGCACGGTGGCTTCCGCGCAGCCTGTCCAAGGCCGGCAACGGTGCGCGCACGGAGACCGGCAACCAGCTCGCAGGCAAGCAGCAACTCCGCCGGCGCGGACAGGACAGCGGTCGCCTGATCAGCCTGATCCAGAGCTTGGCCCTGGTCAGCCGTCGTGTCGCGGTCGGTCCACGCCGCCGGCATCAGGGTCTTGCTGCCATCGGCCAGCACCACCAGCAACTGGTCGCGGCCAAGCTTGCGCATCGCCCCGATCACCTCCAGCCGCTGGCCCGCAAGAGGATGCCGTGACCGGGTCACCGTCACCTCGGTCACCACGGTCACCACGACACCCCGTCGCCGGGCGTACTGACACCGACATGGTGTCCGGCCGCGTGCGCGACGACTGTGGCGACAAGCGCAGCAGTCGTATCGTCCAAGCCGGTCAGCGCGTCACGCAGATCGACCGGGACACCCTCGGCCAGGCTCGCGGCCAGCAGCAGCACCTGCCGCTCACCATGTGAACAAGCCAGACGACCCGTTTGCAACGCGGCCGCGACCCCCGCCCAGTCAACGCAGGCGAACACACAGTCCTCGACGACACCAAGCTGGATGTATACGGCGAGGAAGTCCTCGCGACACAGCCAACTCCGATGCCCGATCAACAGCCCGACCGCCGCCTCCTCGCAGTAGATCCCAGCCGCGTGAGCGTCCAGCGCCGAGGCGAGGTCCTCGAAGCGGGCAGTAAATGCCGACTTCGTTCGGATCGATCCGGCATGACGTGCTCGTAGCCCAGGTGGCCCGGCGCGTTGTGGACGGTTCGATGCTGAAGCTGATCCGGGCGTGGCTTCGGGTCGGGGTGCTGGAGGCCGGGGCGACCGGCTCACCAGGAGCAGGAACCCCCCAGGGCTCACCGATTTCACCGTTGTTGGCGAACATTGCGCTGCACGTCCTCGACGAGGTGTGGCAGGGCGAGGGGCGTCGGCTGGGGGTATTGGTGAGGTATTGCGATGACTTCGTGGTCCTGTGCCCGACCAGGGACCGTGCCGAACGGGCACGGGAGTTGGCGGGCGCGGTGCTGGACGGACTCGGGCTGCGACTGCACCCGGACAAGACCGGCATCGTCCACCTCGCCAGGGGTGGGCAGGGGTTCGACTTCCTGGGTTTTCACCACCGCAAGGTGGAGTCGTGGCGTCGGCGCGGCAGGTTCCACCTGCAACGCTGGCCGTCCAAGCGGGCGATGGGGGTGCTGCGGGACAAGATCCGCGCAGCCACCGACCGCCGCCAGGTGGGACGGCCGCTGGTGGCCGTGGTCGCCGACCTCAACCCCGTACTGCGGGGCTGGGCGGCGTACTTCCGCTGGGGCAACTCGGCCGGGAAGTTCTCCACGATCGACAGCTACGTCCACGAGCGGCTCGCGATCTTTGACAATCGCAAGCGTGCCATCCCTGGCCGCAGTTGGGGCAAGCGTCACGATGGCGCGTGGTTCAACCGGCTCGGGGTGTTCCGCCTGTCCGGAAACGTACGCAGGGTGGCAGCGCATGCCAGCCGGTGAACGATGTCGGTAAGCCGTGTGCGCGAGAAGCGCATGCACGGTTTGACGGGCGGGGGCTGGAAACGGAGCCCTCACAGGCCACCGCGCCAGTCCCCGACCCTACTCAGCCCTGACGTGCGTATGCCTGCGGCCGTCCAGTGCAAGGGGCGCGGGCGGTGGTCGCCGGGATGTTCGGGCGGCCTGATTCGACAGACGGCCTGAAGGCGGCCTGATCATGAAAATCGAGCCGATGAAGGTCGTTGAGGAAGCGCCAAACCCGGCCGTTCAGGTCGGCGTGGACAAGATCGACCGGGCCTGTTTTCGCAGGTCACTTCAGTTCTGCGCTGGTCTTCCCCAGCAGTCTACGGGCGATGATGAGCTGCTGGATCTGTTGGGTGCCTTCGAAGATGTCCATGATCTTGGCGTCCCGGGACCACTTCTCCAGCAGTTCGTGCTCGGTGTAGCCCACGCTGCCGCACAGCTCCACGCACCGCAGGGTGATCGACGTGGCGCCGCGGCCGGCCTTCGCCTTCGCGTAGGAGGCCTGCAGGGAGTTCGGCTTGCCGTTGTCGGCCATCCACGCCGCCTGGAGGGTCAGCAGGTACATCGCCTCGTAGTCGGCCTCCATCTCCAGGAAGGCGGCGGCCGCGGCCGGCTGGGACATGGCGGGGCGGTCGTAGTCGATCTCGACACCGGCCTCGCTCAGGAGGCGGCGGGTCTCCTCCAGGGCCGCCCTCGCGATACCGACCGCCATCGCGGCCACCAGCGGGCGGGTGTTGTCGAACGTCTGCATCACGCCCGCGAAACCCTTGTCCGGCAGGATCTCCGGGTCGCCCAGCAGGTTGGACGCCGGCACGCGGACGTTGTCCAGGCGGAAATGCGCGGTGTCGGACGCGCGGATCCCCAGCTTGTGCTCCAGGCGCACCAGCTCGAACCCCGGCGTGTCCCGGTCGACCACGAACGACTTGATCGCGGCCTTCCCCTTGCTGCGATCCAGTGTCGCCCACACGACCACGCAGTCCGCGCGCTCCCCGGACGTCACGAAGATCTTCTCGCCGTTCAGCACGTAGTGGTCCCCGTCGCGCACGGCGGTTGTGCGGATCGCGCCCGAGTCCGAACCGGTGTCCGGCTCGGTGATCGCCATCGCGGCCCACTTTCCCTTGAACCGGGCCAGCTGCGACTCGTCGGCCACCGACGCGATCGCGGCGTTGCCCAGGCCCTGGCGCGGCATCGACAGCAGCAACCCGGCGTCACCCCAGCACATCTCCATCGTGCCCAGCGCCAGCGACATGTTGCCGCCGTTGACGATCTCGCCCTTCTTGCGCTTCGAGCCCGAACGCCGCACGCCGCCCGTGCCGGCACCGCCGCCGGACGCGGACAACCCGTCCAGCAGCGCCGCGAGCGTGTCCAGCTCCTTGGGGTAGGTGTGCTCCGCCTGGTCGTACTTGCGCGAGTTCGGCCGCAGGAACGCCACGGCCGCCTGCCGCGCCTGGTCGACCAGTGTGGTGAACTTCCTCGGCACCTCGAGACTGATCACACCAGCACCGCGCCTTCCATCAGACCGACCGCCCGCAGGTCCCGGTACCACCGCTCCACCGGGTGCTCCTTGACGAACCCGTGCCCGCCGAGCAACTGCACGCCGTCGCTGCCGATCGTCATTCCCTTGTCCGTGCACAGCTTCCGCGCCAGCGCCACCTCGCGCGCGTACGGCAGGCCGACCGAGGCCCGCGACGCCGCGCGGTAGGTCACCAGCCGCATGCCGTCCAGCTCCGTGCCGATGTCGGCCACCGTGAACGCCACGCCCTGCCGGTGCGACACCGGCTCCCCGAACGCCACCCGGTCGTTCACATACCCCGTCACGTACTCCAGCACCGCCTGCCCGGTGCCGACCGCCAGCGCGCACCAGCCCAGCCGCGCCAGCCGCACGCACTCCGCGTACACCGACGCGTCCGCACCGCCCAGCAACGCCGACGCCGGCACCGCGACCTGGGAGAGCACCAGCCGCCCGGTGCCGGCCGCGCGCAGGCCCATCGCCGGCTCGGGCTCCACCGACAGCCCGTGCGCCGGCGACTCCACGACGAACAGCGCCGGCCCGCGCCCGTCGAGGTCGGCGGCCACCACGAACACCTCGCCGGCCGACGCCCGGGGCACCAGCGACTTCACGCCGTCCAGGACGAACCCGCCGGACGTGCGGTAGGCCTTGGTGCGCAACGAGAACGGGTCGAACAGCGGCTGCGGCTCCTGTACGGCCAGCGCCGCGCCCGGCACGTCCTCGCCGACGAACGCCGGCAGGTAGGTCGCCTGCTGGGTCTCGTCGCCCCACAGCACCAGTGCGTTCGACACCGCCGCCGGCGCCAGGCACGCCAGCGCCAGCCCCATGTCGCCCTCCGCGAGCGCCGCGGCCACCAGCACGTTCGTCATCGTCGACCGCTCGGTCGCCACGCCGCCGAGGGACTCGGGCACGCCGATCATCGTGATGCCCAGCGACGCGGCGGTGCTCAGCAGCTCCGGCGGCGCCTCGCACTTCTCGTCCGCCGCCGCGGCCGCCGGGCGCAGCCGCTCGGCCGCGAGCTCGCGGACCGTCTCCACGATCAGCTGCTGGTCCTCGGTGGGGGTCAGGTCGAACACGCCGCGGTCGCCCGCGGCCGGCAGCCGCTGCGGCTTGGCCAGCCTGCCCGCCGCGGCGAACGAGCGGCCGGCGACGGCGAAGCCGGCCCGCGTCGCCTGGTACAGCGCCCGGTCCACCGGCGCCTTGATGCCCAGCCGCTGCACCACGCGGGCGCCGGCGAGCCGGTTCAACGCCGACATGGCCACCCCGATCGCCGTGCGCCTGTGCGGCTCGGCGCCCGGACCTTCGCTGGTCGACACCCCGACCACCCCTACCTACTCGCGAGTAAAGTAACGTACCTACTGTAGAGTAGGGTAACTCAGGCGGCGGCCCGATGTGCCGACCGTCACGCTGGTGAGGGACGCCTTTCCTGCCAGGGCCGGGCCTGTTCGAACGCCCGGCACGCGGTCAGCACCCGCGCGTCGGCGTGCCGCGGCCCGACCACCTGCAGCCCCACCGGCAGCCCGGCCCGGGTGAACCCGCACGGCAGGCTCGCCGCCGGCTGCTGGGTCATGTTGAACGGGTAGGTGAACGGCGTCCAGCTCGTCCACCGCGGGGTCGCCGACCCGGCCGGCACCTCGACGCCCGCCTCGAACGCGGGGATCGGCATGGTCGGGGTCAGCAGCAGGTCGAAGTGCTCGTGGAACTCGCCCATCACCCGTCCCATCTCGGCGCGCACGGCGGTGGCGGCGACGTAGTCCAGCGCGGTCCGCCGCGCCCCCTCCTCGCACGCCTCGCGCAGCCCGGGGTCCAGCCGCTCGCGCTGTCGCGCGGACAGCGACGCGGTGGACGCCGCCGCGCCGGCGAACCACAGCACGTGGAACGCCTCCACCGAGTCGGTGATCGCCGGGTCGACCAGCTCCACCCGGGCGCCGAGGTCGGCGAAGGTCTGCGCGGCCGCGGAGACCAGCGCCGCGACCTCGGGATCGACGCGGACGAAGCCCAGCCGCGGGCTGAACGCGATCCGCATGCCGGCCACCCCCGCGCGCAGCGTCGCCGACACCGGCCGGTCCGGCCGCGGCCCGGCGGTCCAGTCGCGACTGTCGGCGCCGGACAGCACGTCGAGCGCGAGCGCGCTGTCCGCGACCGTCCACGACAGCGGGCCGACGTGCGCCAGCGTGCCGTACGGGCTCGCCGGGAAGATCGGCACCAGGCCGTAGGTCGGCTTGATGCCGAACACCCCGCTGAACGACGCCGGGATGCGGATCGAGCCGCCGCCGTCGGTGCCGATCGAGATGGGGCTGGTGCCGGTGGCGACCGCCGCGGAGGCGCCGCCGCTCGATCCGCCGGCCGTCTTCGAGACGTCCCACGGGTTGCGGGTGACGCCGGTGAGCGGGCTGTCCGTGACGCCCTTCCAGCCGAGCTCCGGCGTGGTGGTCTTGCCGACCAGCACGGCGTTGTGCTCGCGCAGCCGGGCCACCGCGGGCGCGTCGGCGTCCCACGGCCCCTCCGGGTCGACCGAGTGCGAGCCGCGCAGGGTCGGCCAGCCCTTGCTGAGCAGGATGTCCTTGATGGATACCGGCACGCCGTCGAGCAGGCCGGCCGGCTCGCCCGTCCGCCAGCGCTTCTCCGACTCGGCCGCGTCGGCCAGCGTCCGGTCCGGGTCGACGAGGCAGAACGCGTTCACCGCGCCGTCGACCGCGGCGATGCGGTCCAGCGCGTCGCGGGCGACCTCGACGGGGGACAGGCTGCCGTCGCGGTAGGCGGCCAGCAGCTCGGTCGCGGGCAGCCCCGCCGGACCGTTGCTCACGGTGCTCCCTCCCGGACGTACCCGCGCCGCTTGTCCACGACGTTGCGCAGCGGCCGGCCGTCCAGATACCTCGTCAGGTTGTCGTGGAACAGTGCTACCAGTTCCGACCGCCACCCCACCACGTCACCGGACATGTGCGGGGAGACGATCACGTTCGGCATGGTCCACAACGGCGACTCGGCCGGCAGCGGCTCGTCGGCGAACACGTCCAGCGCGGCACCGGCGAGGCGGCCCGCGGCCAGCGCCTCGACCAGGTCCTCCTGCACCACCAGCGGCCCGCGACCCACGTTGATCAGCCGCGCGGTCGGCTTCATGGCCGCCAGCGCCGCCGCGTCGATCATGCCCCGGGTGGCGTCGGTCAGCGGCGCGGCGAGCACCACGTAGTCGGCCTCGGCCAGGCCCTCGGCCAGCCGCTCCGTCGCCAGCACCGAGCCGAGGTCGGGGTCGGACTCGCGGGCCTGCCTGCCGACGCCGGTGACCGCCATGCCGGCCGCGGCGAGCGTGCGGCCGATCGCGCGCCCGATCGGGCCGGTGCCCGCGACGAGCGCGCGCCGGCCGCCGAGCCGCTCGGTCTCCCGGTGCCGCCAGCGCCGCTCCCGCTGCAGCCCGAGCGTGGTCGGCAGGTCCTTGGCGAAGGCCAGCGCGAGGGCGAGCACGTACTCGGCCATCGGCTCGTCGAACACCCCGCGCGAGTTGGTCACGACGATCTCGCTGTCCACCACCTCGGGGACCAGCACGTGGTTCACGCCCGCGCTGCCGGCGTGCACCCAGCGCAACGCCCCGGCGGACGGCCAGGCCTTCGCCAGGGCCTGCGAGCGGAAGTCCCACACGAACAGCACGTCGGCCCCGGGAAGCGCGTCGACCAGGTCGTTCTCGGTGACGTAACGGACCTCGGCGAGGTCGTCCAGGACCTGCGTGCCGGGAGGTCTGCCGGTGTCACCCGAATGCGAGTGGAGTACGACAACCGTTGCGGAGCGTGGTTCGGTCATGGGTCAATGCTCCCCTCAAGGAGTGGTCCGTGCGCGGGGAGCTACAAGGGATTGACACGCTAAGAGCCGCTCGTATGATTGTCAACAATCGGCGCGGTCGCTGCAGCCCGCGGGAGAGCTGGACAATGAGTTACAGGTGCTGCATGACCGTTGGGAATGCTGATGTCGAGGTTGATGACGATCTCCTTGGAGCGCCGCGGCGTCTCCTGCGTCGCCCAGTTGCTGGACAAGGACGCACCCCGGACCTGTGATGCCGTGTGGGCCTCGCTGCCGCACGCGGGCCCCGCCCACCACGCGAAGTACGCCCGCAACGAGGTGTACACGATGGTCGAGCGGTTCGTCGACGAGCCGATCGGACTGGAGAACCCCACCGTCACGCCGATCCCCGGCGACGTGGTGTTCTTCGACTTCCACGGCGGCATGCTCGATCGCGCCTTCAAGGAGGAGAAGGGCCTGCAGGCCCTGCCCGGCGTGATCGATCTGGCCATCTTCTACGGCCGTAACAACATCCTGCTCAACGGCGATGTCGGATGGGTTCCCGGCAATGTCTACGCCACCATCGTCGAAGGCCTCCCGGCCATGGCGGAGGCGTGCAACGACGTCTGGCGATCCGGCAGCGTCGGTGAACGGCTGGTGTATCAGCGACTCGGCGACTGACGGGCGGGCGGCATGTCGTATCCGATTGACAGGGCCGTGGAGATCATCGGCCCGGAGCTCGTCACCCAGCGCGGGGTCGGTGTGGTGGCGCCGTTCGACTTCGCGCTCGACCGCGAGCTGTGGCGGTGGGCGCCCGACGACATCTCCCTCTACGTCACCCGGCTGCCGTTCGTGCCGGTGCCGGTGACGGTGGAGATGGCCACGGAGCTGAGCGATCCCGACCGGGTGCGCCGGGCCACGGCCGACGTGCTCGCGCCGGAACCGCTGGTGGTCACCTACGCGTGCGCGTCGGGCAGCTTCGTCGGCGGCTTGGCGGGCGAGCAGGCGCTGACCGCGAGCATGCTGTCGGCCGGCGCGCCGGCCGCGACCACCACGTCCGGGGGGCTGATCTCGGCCCTGCGCATGTTGGGGCTCAGACGCATCGCGGTCGTCACCCCCTACATCGACAGCGTCACCGACCGGCTGCTCACCTTCCTCGGCGAGCACGGCGTGGAGGTCGTCTCGAGCGTCGGCCTCGGGCTGCTGAGCCACATCTGGAAGGTGGGCTACGCCGAGATCGTCCAGGCGGTCACCGCCGTGGACGTGGCCGAGGCCGACGGGCTGTTCATCAGCTGCACCAACGTGCCGACCTACGACATCATCGGCCCGCTGGAGCGGTGGCTGAACAAGCCGGTGCTGACCGCCAACCAGGTCACCATGTGGTCCGCGCTGCGGCACATCGAATCACCGATGATGGCCGCGGGTCAGTGGCTCGCCGAGACCACCGAAACACACGCCGCCTGACCTATAGGATCGTCGACAACATGAGTCATACCGTCGGTTTCCTGTACCCCGGCTACAGTGCCGAGGACGAGTACCCGACCATGGAGCGGCTGCTGGCCGCGTCGGGCCGGGCCACCCGGCTGCCCGTGGTGCACACGCTGATGCGCGAGGACGCCCACCGCGTCGACGCGCTGCTCGACATCGGCGGCGACGACGTGCTCGGCGCGGGCGCCCGCGAGCTGCGGTCGATGGGCGTGGACGCGGCGGTGTGGGCCTGCACCAGCGGCAGCTTCGTCTTCGGCTGGGACGGCGCGCAGGCGCAGGTGAGCGGCGTGCGCGCGGCGGCCGACGTGCCGGCGTCCAGCACCTCCTTCGCCTTCGTCAACGCGGCCCGCCACCTCGGGTTGCGCCGGGTCGCGGTGGCCGCGACCTACCCGCGGGACGTGGCCGACCGGTTCGCCGGCTTCCTCGGCCGGGCCGAGATCGACGTGGTCTCGCTGTCCTGCAGGGGGATCGTCACCGCGGCGGAGGTCGGCACCCTGGGCCGCGACGACGTGCTGGAGTTCGTCGCCGCGAACGACCACCCCGACGCCGAGGCGGTGCTGGTGCCCGACACCGCGCTGCACACCGTGGCATGGCTGGAGGACCTCGAGCGCCGGCTGGGCAAGCCGGTGCTCACCGCGAACCAGGTGAGCGTCTGGGAAGGCCTCCGGCTCGTGGGCGACACCGCGCCGCGACCGGGACTGGGCGCGTTGTTCGCGACCTGACTGGAGGGGACCGGCATCGTGAGTGAGTTAGGCGAGCTCGAACCGGTGGCCAGGCAATCGACGGCGGAGCTGATCGCGGAACAGCTGCGGTCGGCGATCATGTACGGGGTGTTCGCACCCGGTGCGCAGCTCGGCGAGGCGGAGCTCGCGGCCCGGTTCGAGGTGAGCCGCGGGCCGCTGCGCGAGGCGATGCAGCGGCTGGTGCAGGAGGGGCTGCTGCGCGGGGAGCGGCACCGGGGCCTGTTCGTCATCGACCTCGACGCCGACGACGTCCGCGACATCTACCTGGCCCGGCTCGCGATCGAGCGGTCGGCGAGCGAGCTGATCATGCACGGCAACCGCGGCGAGGCGGTCGCCCGGCTGACCGAGGCGCTCGGCAACCTGGTGACCTCCGCGGAGTCCGGCGACCGCAACGCGATGAGCGACGCGGACCAGGCGTTCCACCTGGCGCTGGTGAGCTGCTCGGGCAACTCGCGGCTGGAGCGCATGGCGCAGACGCTGCTCGTGGAGACGCGGATGTGCCTGGCCGCGCTTCAGGAGCACTACCCCGAGCCGCACGACCTCGTGACCGAGCATCGGGTGCTGGTGGACGCGATCTCGGACGGCGACGAGGAGCTGTTGCTGCGGCTGATCGAGGCGCACATGCGGGACTCGATCGGCCGCCTCACCCCACCCACGACGTAGATCACCCGCACGGGTTAACCCCGCATCCCTTTCGTTATATATAGGGGTACGCGGAATCCGGCGCGGTAATTGTCGGATCAGTCCGTTTTCTCCAGCAGTCGCGCGGTGTCGAAGGACCCGTCGACCACCGCGGCGGCCAGGTCGGCGATGCGTAGGTTGTGGCTTCGCGCGTACCGCCGAAGCATGGCGAACGCGGCGTCCATGTCGACTCCCAGCCGCTCGCCCGTCACGCCCTTCGCCTGCTCGATGACGACCCGGCTGGACAGCGCGTGCTGCAACTGCGCGGTCAGGTCCTCCTGCCGATGCAATGCCCTGACCTGCAGCAACCCGATCGTGGCGATGTCCGCAAGCGCTTGCGCGATGCGATCGGTGACCTTGTCCAGTTCGCCGGGTGCGGTGCCGTACAGGGTCAGCGCGCCGATCACCTCGGCCCGCAGGCGCATCGGCACGGTGTGCGCGGAGGCGAAACCGGTGGTCGTCGCGGTGGCGGTGAACTCCGGCCAGCGCAGAGCCGCCCTGGTCAGGTCGGGCACGATCACCGGCGTGCCGGTGCGGTGGCAGTCCGGTCCGGGGCCGTCCTCGAGCAGGGCCAGCGCCCTCGCCCGCTCGTCGGACGCGCCGGCCGTGCGGCCCCGGACACCCACGTCGACCAGCAACAATCCGGCCGCGGCCACGTCGAGCAGCCGCACGCACCGGTCCGCGAGCAGGGTCACGAAACCATCGAGCTCGCCGGTGGTGGCGTCGGCGAGCTCGACGAAGGTCTCGGCCAGCTCTTCCACTGGCGTGCTGGTCACGAGACAAGGGTACGGCCGCCACTATCAGTTAGGGGTCGCACATGGTCGGTTTGGGAGTATCCCCCGGAAATGCGATGGACCAGGTATGCAATTTTCATCGGCGGCCTGGCGTCGGCGGGCGCGGGCGGGGGCGGTCACCCGGCGTGGAGACCGGCCAGTCGGGTTCGGTGCCGACCTCGGCGGGTGTGACCAGCGTCAATGCGATTGCCACTGGCGGGCGTAGGTGTGGAGCCGGTAGCGTTCGGCAGCCGTCACTGTGCGTTTCTTCACACACGATCGGGCGATGGGACGACAGTTCCCCTGAGTAATCGCCACGCAAGTGCTTGCGGGTGCAACTGCGCTACCAGCGACAGGGCCTTTGGACTCTGTTGTCGGTCAGTAGTGATTTACGAGTATCTCTCGCATGCAGGTCATCTCGTCCGACGCCACGGAAATCTTCGCGAGACTGAAGAGCGGCGCGTTCCATGAGCTCGTCGTCTCATCCATGGCGGGCGAACGGGACGCGATAGCAACGCTCTTCACGTGGATCCGCCCGGCCATCGTTCGTTACTGTCGGTCACGAATCGGCCGCAGCGGCTCGGCGTACTCCTCCGCGGACGACGTGGCCCAGGAGATCTGCGTGGCCGTCCTCGGCGCGCTCAACCGGTACAACGACGAACCCGAGTCGTTCCTGCCGTTCGTGTACGGCATCGCCGCGCACAAGGTCGCCGACCACTACCGCCGGGCCGGCCGCGACCGGTCCGACCCGTCGGCCGACGTGCCGGACGGTGTCGACAGCAGCGCGAGCCCGGAGCAGCTGATCATGGCTGCCGACCTGCGGGAGCGCCTCACCGACCTGCTGAACACGCTGCCGCCGCGGCAGCGGGAGATCCTGCGGCTGCGCCTGGTCGTCGGGCTGTCCGCGCAGGAGACCGCGACGACCGTCGGGCTCACGCCGACCGCGGTCCGGGTCACCCAGCACCGCGCCCTCGCCAAGCTGCGTGCCGCGCTGACCCGCGCCGAGTGGGTCTGACCCCGCACTACACCGCCCGCGCACGCAGGTAGAGCTGCACCTCGAGCCGGTTCGGCTCGGCCTCCGCGGCCACCTCGCGCAGCTCGACGATCTCGAAGCCGGCGCCGGTCACGACCTCGCGCAGCTCGTCCGGCGGGTAGGCCGACGCCTTCATCGGCACGCCCAGGAAGCTGATCGGGAACTCGTCGAAGTCACCGAGAACCATCGCCACCTGCAGCAGCCTCGGGCCGCGCAGCACCTCGCGCACGCCGCGCAACAGGGGCGGGATGTCCGACTTCGGCAGGGTGATCAGCGAGAAGAACGCGACCGCGGCGTCGAACTCACCCAGGCCGCTCAGGTCGCGCAGGTCGCGGTGCCGGTAGTCGCCGCCGGGCGCCTGCGCGCGCGCCAGGTCGAGCATCACCGAGGACTCGTCGGTCCCGACGACCTCGACGCCCGCGTCCAGCAGCTGCTTCGCCGTGGGCAGGCCACTGCCGCAGCCGAGGTCGAGCACCCTGGCCGGCCCGTCCAGCCGCCCGATCAGCCACGCGCCCTCGGCGAGCTGCGCGTCACGTTCGACAAAGGACTCGTCGTACCGCCTGCCGATCAGGTCGAAGGGTGCCCGTTGTTCGCTAGCCACCGCGCCAGCATGCCGCGCCGCCGTAACACCGTCCACCGCCGTCCGGGTAGCGCCCGCGGACGCGCTACGAGGTGCTCCCGCCGCGGTCCTGGAGCAGCAGCCGCACGGTCAGCTCGAGCCGTTCCGCGACGTCGCTCGCGGACGCGCGGCGGGTGACCCAGGCGACCAGGTTGGACAGCCAGACGTCGCCGATCACCCGGGCGAGCGCTCGGTCGGCGTCGGTCGGGTCGCCCTCGTGCAGGGCGCGGGTGAACATCCGCTCGATGAGCTTGGCGACCGTGTCCACCTCGGACGACGCGGACGCGTCGGCGAACATGAACGCCCGGGTCATCGCCTCGGTGAGGTCCGGGTCGCGCTGCATGGCCCGGGTGATCCGGCCCAGCACGAACAGCATCCGGTCGTAGGCGGTGTCGCCGGGCACGGTGGCCCGCTCGGACCGCTCCTGGCCGCGCTCCAGCTCGCGCGCGAGCCCGGACACCAGCAGGTGGATCTTCGACGGGAAGTACCGGTACAGCGTGCCGAGCGCGACGTCCGCGCGTTCGGCGACGGCGCGCATCTGCACCGCCTCGAAGCCGCCCTTGGACGCCAGGGAGATCGTGGCGTCCAGGATTCGCTTGCGGCGGTCTCGCTGCGCCGCCGAGCCGAGCTCGTCGTCGGTGAGCGTGTTGAGCGCGTTCGCCCCCGAGGTGCGCGGTCGTGCCATGGATACGGTCCCCTAGTCGAAACGTGTTCCTGCGTGCTGATCGCTAGCTTACCTAACGGACCTCGCGGGGAACTGGCGGGACAAACTGAAACACGTTCTATAATGACCGACGTGTCCATCGCGATCACCGGGGTCCAGCTGGCCATCCAGGACTCGGTTCGGGACGTGGCGAAACGCGCCGGGATGCCGGCCGCCGTTCGCGCCCTCGAACCGGGCGCCGGGGACCCGGACGGCTGGCGGGCGCACTGGCCGGACCTGGCTGCCCTCGGGCTGTTCGCGATCGCCCTGCCCGAACCGCTCGGCGCCGGCGGCACCCTGGTCGACCAGGCGGCCGCGGTCGAGCAGGCCGCGGAGGACCTGGTACCCGGACCGGTGCTGCCGACCGTGCTGGCCGGGCTGCTGCTGGCCGGCACGCCCGCCGCGGACGTGGCCCGCCGGTTCGCCGAGGGCACCGGAACGGCCGGCGTCGCGCTCGGGCCCGGTGAGCTGGCCGCCGCGACCGTCGCCGACGGCGTGCTCGTGGACGGCACCAGCGACCTCGTGCTCGGCGCGCACCCGGACGCGCACCTGCTGCTGCCCGCCCGGGCCGAGGGCGGGCGCACCGTGTGGTTCCTGCTCGACCCCGGCGCCTCCGCCCGGGTATCCACGGTGGAGCCGGTGGACTTCTCCCGGCCGCTGGGCCGGGTCCGGCTCGACCGGGTGCGGGTGCCCGCGGCCCGGGTGCTGGCCCTGACCTCGGCGGAGGTCGCCGCGCTCGCCGCCACGCTGTTCGCCGCCGAGGCCGCCGGGGTGGCGCGCTGGTGCCTGCGCACGGCCGTGGAGTACGCGGGGGTGCGCGAGCAGTTCGGCCGGCCGATCGGCTCGTTCCAGGCCGTCAAGCACCTCTGCGCGGAGATGCTCTGCCGCAGCGAGCAGGCCGGTGCGCTCGCCTGGGACGCGGCGCGCGACCCCCGCTCGCTGTCCGCGCCCGCGGCCGCCGCGGTCGCGCTCGACGCGGCCGTGGACAACGCGAAGGACTGCGTCCAGGTGCTCGGCGGGATCGGGTTCACCTGGGAGCACGACGCCCACCTGTACCTGCGCCGCGCGCTCGCCGCGCGCCAGCTCGCCGGCGGCGGCGCCCGCTGGCGGCGGCAGGTCGCCGACCTCGCGCTCGCCGGCGCGCGCCGCACGCTCGCGGTCGACAGCGATGCCGATGGCGGCGGCGGGTCGGCCCGGCGGCAGGTCCGGGAGCTCGCGGCGTCGCTGGCCGCGCTGCCGGACGGCGAGCGGCGCGTCCGGCTCGCCGACTCCGGCTACCTGGTGCCGCACTGGCCGATGCCCTACGGCCTGGACGCGTCCCCGCGCGAGCAGGTCGTGATCGACGAGGAGCTGGCGCGCGCCGGGATCCGCCGCCCGGACCTGGTGGTCGGCGCGTGGGCGGTGCCGACGATCCTGCGGCACGGCACGCTCGCCCAGCAGGAGCGGTTCGTGCCGGCCACGCTGCGCGGCACGCTGCGCTGGTGCCAGCTGTTCAGCGAGCCGGGCGCCGGGTCGGACCTCGCGTCGCTGCGCACGAAGGCGGTCCGCGAGCCCGGCGGCTGGCGCCTGACCGGGCAGAAGGTGTGGACCTCGCAGGCCGTGGAGGCCGACTGGGCGATCTGCCTGGCCCGCACGGACCCGGCCGCGGCCAAGCACGCCGGGATCACCTACTTCCTCGTCGACATGCGCGCCGAGGGGATCACACCGCGGCCGCTGCGGGAGATCACCGGTGAGGCACGGTTCAACGAGGTGTTCCTCGACTGCGTGTTCGTGCCGGACGACTGCGTGGTCGGCGAGGTCGGCGGCGGCTGGGCGCTCGCCCGCACGACGCTGGCGAACGAGCGGGTGGCGCTCGGTGCGGGCTCCGCGCTCGGCGAGGGCGTCGAGCGCCTCCTCGAGCTGGTCGCCGACCGCGGGCTCACCGAGGACGACGGGGTCCGCGAGCGGCTGGGCGCCCTGGTCGCGCAGGGCCTGTCGGTGTCCCTCGTGGACCACCGGGCGACGCTGCGCCGGCTGGGCGGGCGCGACCCGGGGCCCGGTTCCAGCGTGTGCAAGCTCGTCGGCGTGCGGCACCGGCAGGACGTCGCCGAGGCCGCGGTCGAGCTGCTCGGCACGGCGGGTGCCGCGGCCGGGCCCGAGGTGCGGGAGTTCCTGCTGACCCGGTGCCTGTCGATCGCCGGCGGCACGACGCAGGTGCTGCTGAACCTCGTCGGCGAGCGGATTCTCGGCCTGCCAAGGGAGAAGCACTGATGGACTTCGCGCTCGACGAGACCCAGCGGGCGATCAGCAGGCTCGCGCGCGACACGCTGGCCCGCGAGCCCGATGTGGACGCCGCGTGGAAGGCGCTGGGGCAGGCCGGGCTGCTCTCGCTCGCGATCCCGGAGCGGCTCGACGGCGACGGGCTCGGCCTGCCCGAGGTCGGCGTGCTGCTGACCGAGGTCGGCCGGGCCGCCTGCGCCGTGCCCGCGCTGAGCACGCTCGCACTGGGCGTGCTGCCGGTGGTCCGGCTCGGCTCGCCCGCGCAGCAGGACGACCTGCTGGCCGGGGTCGCGACCGGGGACCGGGTGCTCACCGCGGGGCTGCGCGGCTCGGTGTCGGCCACCGGCACCCTGACCGGCCGGCTCGTCGGGGTGCCGCACGCCGCGCGGGCGCACCGGATCCTGGTGCCGGCCGGGGACCGGGTGTTCCTGGTGGACCCGGCCGCGGACGGGGTGGCGCTGACCCGGACGCCGTCGTCGAGCGGCGCGCCGGAGTTCACCGTCGCGCTGTCCGGCGTGCGCGCGTCGCCGCTGGGTGGCGAGGCCGCCGCGGCCGTGCTGGTCCGGCTGGCGCTGGCCGGCGCGTGCGCGCTCGGCGACGGGCTGGTGGCCGGCGCGCTCGACCTGACCGCCGCCCACGTGCGCACCCGCGAGCAGTTCGGCAAGCCGCTGGCCACCTTCCAGGCGGTGGCCCAGCAGATCGCGGAGGCCTACATCGCGGCGCGCACGCTGCACCTGGCCGCGCTCGCGGCGTGCTCTCCGTCCGGTGTGGACGGTGCGGACGGTTCAGACGGCTCGGACGGTTCGGACGGTTCGGACGTCGAGGTGGCCGCGTACTGGCTCGCCGACCAGGCGCCCGCGGCCCTGCACACCTGCCACCACCTGCACGGCGGGCTGGGCGTGGACGCGAGCTACCCGCTGCACCGGTACTACTCGGCGGTCAAGGATCTCGTCCGGTTCGTCGGTGGTGCCGAGCACCGCCTCGGCCGGCTCGGCGCACGGATCGCGGGGTAGCGATGCACATCGAGCTCACCGCCGCCCAGCGCGCGCTGCGTGACGAGCTGCGGTCCTACTTCGACGGTCTGCTGTCCCCCGCGGAGCGGGCGGCGATGCTGACCGAGCGGCACGGCGAGACCTACCGGGAACTGGTGCGCCGGATGGGCCGCGACGGGTGGCTCGGCGTGGGCTGGCCGGCCGAGTACGGCGGTCGCGGCTTCGGGCCGGTGGAGCAGCAGATCTTCGTCAACGAGGCCGCCCGGGCCGACGTGCCGCTGCCGTACGTGACGCTGCAGACCGTCGGGCCCACGCTGCAGTCCTACGGCACCGCCGAGCAGAAGGCGTTCTTCCTGCCGAGGATCCTGGCCGGCGAGATCCACCTCGCGATCGGCTACACCGAGCCGGAGGCCGGCACCGACCTCGCGGCGCTGCGCACCACCGCGGTCCGGGACGGCGCCGGGTACCTGGTCAACGGCCAGAAGATCTTCACCACCGGCGCGCACGACGCCGACTACGTCTGGCTCGCCTGCCGCACCGACCCGGACGCGCCGCGGCACAAGGGGATCTCGATCCTCATCGTGGACACCCGCGACCCGGGCTTCTCCTGGACCCCGATCATCACCTGCGACGGCGCGCACCACGTCAACGCCACCTACTACACCGACGTCCGGGTGCCGGCGGGCATGCTGGTGGGCGAGGAGAACGCGGGCTGGCGGCTGATCACCACGCAGCTCAACCACGAGCGGGTCATGCTCGGCCCGGCCGGCCGGATCGCCGCGCTGCACCAGCGGGTGCTGTCCTGGGCGGCCGCACACGACCTGCTCGGCGAGCCCGCCGTGCGCCGCGCGCTGGCCAGGACGTTCGCCTCGCAGCGGGTGAACGAGCTGCTGAACTGGCAGGTCGCCGCCGCCGGGTCGGCCGTCTCGATCGCGGACGCGTCCGCGACGAAGGTGTTCTCCTCGGACCGGCTGCAGTGGATCGGCCGGGTGCTGGAGGAGGTCGTCGGCGCGCACGGCGACCCGGCCGACGAGGACACCGCCGAGCTGCTGCGCTGGCTGGACGTGCAGGCCAAGCGCAACCTGGTGCTCACGTTCGGGGGCGGGGTCAACGAGATCCAGCGGGAGCTGATCGCCGTCGCCGGCCTGGACCTGCCGAGGGTGCCGCGATGACGTCCATCGAACGGGCCGCGCGCGAGATGGCCGCGCGCGGGGAGTCGGCCCGGCGGGCCGGGCGCGACCCGGTGAACCTGCCGATGATCCGCAACTGGGTGGAGGCGATCGGCGACGAGAACCCGGTCTACACCGACCCGTCGTACCCGTCCGTCCACGGTGGACTCGTCGCGCCGCCGGCGATGGCGCAGGTGTGGACGATGCCCGGGCTGCGCGTGGGCCGGCCGGACGACGACCCGCTGGGCGCCATGGTGTCCCTGCTCGACGAGGCCGGGTACACCTCGATCGTGGCGACGAACAGCGAGCAGACCTACCATCGCTACCTCCGTCCGGGTGAGACGGTCGAGGTGGCGTCCCGGCTGGACAGCGCGGTCGGTCCGAAGCGGACGGCGCTCGGCGAGGGCTGGTTCGTCACCACCCGCAGCACCTGGTACGCCGGGGACGAGCCGGTGGCCGAGATGCTGTTCCGGGTGCTCAAGTTCAGGCCCGCCGACCGCCCGTCGCCGGACGTCCTCCGCCCGGCCGTCAACCGGGACACCGAGTTCTTCTGGGACGGCACGGCGCGGGGTGAGCTGCGGATCCAGCGCTGCGGCGGGTGCGGCGCGCTGCGCCACCCGCCGGGGCCGACGTGCCCGTCGTGCGGGGAGACGAAGCCGGAGTACACCGTCGCGTCCGGGCGCGGCGAGGTCTACAGCTACGTGGTGCACCACCACCCGCCGGTGCCGGGCCGGTCGCTGCCGTTCGTCGTCGCGCTGGTGGAGCTGGAGGAAGGGGTGCGGATGCTCGCGGAACTGGTGGACGTGCCGCCCGCCGAGGTGCGGGTCGGCCTGCCGGTGTCGGCCGGGTTCGCGCGGGTCGACGACGCGCTGACGATGCCGGTGTGGCGGCTGCGGTGATCACCGTCGGGGAGGAGCTGCCGCCGCTGGTCATCGACGTGACGCCGACGTTCGTGGTGTCGACCGCGCTCGCGACCCGGGACTTCCAGGACGTGCACCACGACCGGGACCTGGCGGTGGCGCGCGGCTCGAAGGACATCTTCCTCAACATCCTCACCGACACCGGCCTGGTGCAACGGTTCGTGACAGACTGGGCGGGGCCGTCCGCGCTGGTGCGGCGGATCTCCATCCGGCTCGGGGTGCCGTGCTACGCCTACGAGAAGCTGACGTTCACCGGCCGGGTGATCGAGCGCGACGGGGACGAGTACGTCGTGGCGGTGGTGGGCCGCAACAGCCTCGGCGACCACCTGACCGGCACGGTCCGGGTGGCGGTATGAGCGTCTCGGGTGCCGCGGCGATCGCGGGTGTCGGCGCCACCGAGTTCTCCAAGGACTCCGGGCGCAGCGAGCTGCAGCTGGCCGCCGAGTGCTGCCGCGACGCGCTGGCCGACGCGGGCCTCGCGCCGTCCGATGTGGACGGCATGGTGACGTTCTCGATGGACGCCAACGCGGAGATCGCGGTGGCGCGCGAGCTGGGCGTGCCGTCGCTGTCGTTCTTCAGCCGCATCCCCCACGGCGGCGGCGCGGCGTGCGCGGTCGTGCAGCAGGCGGCGCTCGCGGTCGCGACCGGGACGGCGTCGGTGGTGGTGTGCTACCGGGCGTTCAACGAGCGGTCGGGGCGCCGGTTCGGGCGGGTGCAGGCCGCGGCCGCCGCCCAGGCCACGTCCGCCGGGATCGACAACAGCTGGCACTACCCGATGGGCATCGGCACGCCCGCGGCGGCGGTGGCGATGTTCGCGCGGCGGTACATGCACGAGTTCGGCGCCACGTCGGAGGACTTCGGCCGGGTGGCCGTGGCCGACCGGCGCGCGGCGGCGACCAACCCGCGGGCGTGGTTCCACGGCAGGCCGATCACGCTGGCCGACCACCAGGCGTCGCGCTGGATCGCCGAGCCGTTGCGGCTGCTGGACTGCTGCCAGGAGAGCGACGGCGGCGTGGCGCTGGTGGTGACCACCGCGGAGCGCGCCCGCGACCTGCCGCGCCGCCCGGCGGTGATCGCGGCGGCGGCGCAGGGCAGCGGGCCGGACCAGTTCTCGATGAACAGCTACTACCGGCCGTCGCTGACCGGCCTGCCGGAGATGGGCCTGGTGGGCACGCAGCTGTGGGCGCAGTCCGGCATCGGCCCGGCGGACGTGTCGGTCGCGGTGCTCTACGACCACTTCACGCCGTTCGTGCTGGTGCAGCTGGAGGAGCTGGGTTTCTGCGCGCGCGGCGAGGCACGCCACTTCATCGCCGACGGCGCGCTGGAGCTGGACGGTCGCCTGCCGCTCAACCCGCACGGCGGTCAACTCGGCGAGGCCTACATCCACGGCATGAACGGCATCGCGGAGGCGGTCCGCCAGATCCGCGGCACCGCCGCCAACCAGCTCGCCGGAGTGTCCCACGTGCTCGTGACGGCCGGAACCGGCGTGCCGACGAGCGGCCTGATCCTGACCGGGTGACGGCGTGCCGTTGATCGGGCCCGGCGACCGTGATCATGCGGCTGGCCGGGGGCGCGGTCGTACACGGCCACGGCACGTTCGCCGGACGACGGGGGGCCGGCACGGACTCTGTGCAGGACGCGCCAGTAGGGACTGACTGTGTTGTCGCGTTGGGTGACAAGGGCTACCACGGCTACGACCAGACCGGCCGCCGGGTGATCACCCCGTACAAGGGCCGCAACAAGCCACAGTCGCAGAAGGACGCCAACCGGGCCCACGCCGGCTCCGCGGCCCGGGCGAGCGCGCCAACGCCCAGCTCACGTACTGGCGCGTCCTGCGCAAAGTCCGTATCAGCCCACGCCGTGTCGGCCGACTCGCCAAAGCCATCCACGTACTACAGAACTGCGAAGCCACCACAGGATGAAAAGGCTTCAATTCCTACGTGCCCAGCGCCACTTCATCGAGAATCACTCGAACGAGTGTTCGGAACCCGGCAAGAATCCGATAGAATGGAGAAATGAGCAGCAGGGGTGGTTTGACGGAAGAACTCTCTGCGCGGCTCGTGGAAAAGATGTCCGCCTACCGCAAGTTGTATGCGGACATCCTCGACGTCGTTGCCGAGATGAGCCACATGAGTCTGGCGAACCAGATCGGCTACTCCACCCTGCCCGCCTTCCTCAGCCACCTGCTCCATCTGAACGCGGCCGACGCCGGTCGGATGGTCGCCCAGGCCGAGCAGGTCACCGAGACCCCGACCCCGACCGGCCACGTCCGACCGGCGGCGTTGCCGACCGTGCGGCTGGCGCTGCAGAAGGGCGAACTCGATCCCCGGCATGTCGATGCGGTGAGTGACACGGTGGCGCGGTTGCCGGAGTGGGCCACGGCCGACCATCGGGAGTTGGTCGAGTCCACCCTGGCGGAAACCGCCCGCGGCGAGAGCCCGCGGGTGGTGCGCGAGCACGGACGGATCTTGCTGGACCGCATCGACCAGGACGGTCCCGAACCCCGCGACGACGAGCCCGCCGAGACCGGGAACCTGTTGCGGTACCGGCGGATGCCCGGCGGGGGCATGTGCTTCCGGGGCCAGTTCGACCGGGAGACCGCCGGCGTGCTCGAAGCCCTCCTCGGATCCCTGGCGATGCCCCGGCCGCCGGCCGAGGACGTGCCGGACTCGCGCACGCTCGAGCAGCGCGAGGGCGATGGCCTGGCCGCGATCATCCACGTGGCCGCGGACTCCGGCGCCGCCCCCACCCGCGGCGGCGTGAAGCCGCACCTCGCCATCACGGTCGATCACCGCGTGCTCACCGACAAGGTCGGCACCGCCGCCCTCGACGACGGCACCACCCTCCGCCGCACCGCCCGCCGACTCGCCTGCGACGCGCGACTGGTACCGATCGTGCTGGGCAGCGACAGCGTCCCCCTCGACGTCGGTCGCACGCACCGGCTCGTGAACCCTCACCAGCGGAATGCGCTCATCGCCCGCGACAAAGGTTGTGCCTTTCCTTCCTGTCATTTGTCGCCCCGTTGGACGGACGCGCATCACGTCATTCATTGGGCAGATGGTGGCGACACGAGTCTGGACAATCTCGTATTGTTGTGCCGTCGTCATCACCGGTTGGTGCACCGCAGCGACTGGACGATTCGTATGACCAACGGAATTCCGTGGTTCATCCCACCACCGGAAATCGACCTTTCCCGACAGGCTCGCCGCAACCTCCTCCGCCAATAACCCGCCGAGGATTTGCAACAGCCATTGCCGGGCGCGCCAGCTGCCGGGGGTCATTGCTTTCGACGGCAAGGCCCTGCGCCGAGCCAAGGACGCCGGGGGAGCCTGGTGCAACTGCTGGCCGGGTTGTGCAGCGCACCGGTGTCGCGGTCGGCCAGGTCGCCGTCGGCGCCGTGACGGGCAATCAATCGAACCTGCGCGCGAGCGGGCGAAATCGCTGCCGTGGAAAGACGTGGTGGCGGTGGTGCAGCGGCACCCGCGCGAGGGGAGGCCGACTTCCGACGTTGACGATTCAGGCTTACAGGCCCAGCAGGGTGGCGAGCGACGCCGCTGGGCCGCCGCCGGTCGTCAGGGTGCCCGGCAGCGGCGGCAGGCCCGGGGCCGCCGTCTGCGAGGGAGCCCCCGCCGGGGCCGGGACCTGCACCGGTTTGCCGCCGAACGGGGCGTTCTGCGAGCCGCGCACGCCGATCGGGCTGCCCGGGGGCTCGGCGCAGTAGGCCTGCTGGTTCGGGGGCACGTCCCGGACGTCGTTCGCGCTGCGCTGGTGGGTGCTCTCGTACCCGCGGGTGCAGGAGAACGGGTCGTTGAACGTCAGCACCAGGCCAAGGTGGCCGGTGCCGTCCGGGTTCGCGCCGGGGGCGGTCGCGGTGACGATCGGGAAGGCCACCAGCAGTTCCTCCAGCGCGTCCGTGCGGCGGCTGGTGATCTGCGTCGTGGTCAGCAGGTTCGCGATCACCAGGCCCAGGTTCTGGCCGGACGTGCGCAGGATGTCGTTGACCTGCGCGGCCACCGCGGGCGCACCGCTGATCAGCCGGCGGATGTCCGGGTCGGACTTCTTGAGCTGCGCGGCCAGCAGGCGCAGGTTCCGCGAGTACGACCTGATCCGCGCGGCCTGCGCGGCCTGCGTCTCGAGCACCACCCGCCCGTTCGCCAGCAGCGACGTGGTCCGCGGCAGGTGCTGCGCCGCCGTCGTGGTCAGCGCGCCCGCGTCGTCCAGCAGCGACTGCAGCGACGGGCCGGCATCGCGGAACGCCTCGTCCAGCTCGTCCACCGTGGTGCGCAGCGAGTCCCGCGGCACGCTCGTCACCAAGGAGTCCAGATTGGACAGCAGGGTCTCCGGGGCGGACGGCAGCGACGTCCGCGAGCGCGGCACCACCGAGCCGTCCCGCAGGAACGGCCCGCCCGGCGACGAGGGCACCAGGTCGACGTACTGCTCGCCCACCGCCGAGCGGTTGGCGACCACCGCCGACGCCGACGCGGGGATCGGCGGGGCCGAGTCGCCGATGTCCATGATCACGTCGATGCCGTCGGCCGACAGCCGCAGCCGCGACACCCGGCCGACCGTGACGCCGCGGTAGGTCACCTCCGCGTTCGGGAAGATCCCGCCGGAGTCCGCGAACCGCGCGGTCACCCGGTACCCGGTCGGCCAGAACAGCCGGTCCAGCCCCGCGTAGGTGCCGCCGACGTACGCGATGCCGACCACCGCGATCAGCGAGAACAGGAACAGCCGGACCTTCGTGGCGCGCAGCAACATCAGCCACCACCCCCGAGCAGCGACCCGAGCAACCCGGCGAGCCCCCCGGCGGGCGGCTGCGAGGGCGCGGGCAGCAGGGGCAACGGAAGGGGCGGCGCCGGCGACGACCCGGATCCGGGGCTCGCGCCGCCCGGCAGCGGCACCAGCGGCGTGCTCGCGTTCTCCAGGTTCTCCAGCAGCACCGACAGGTCCAGGTCGAACTTCACGTCCACGTTGACGTAGTCGCCCTTGACCGCGTTGAGGAAGTAGTCGGTGAACGGGTAGGTCACCAGGAACTGCAGCGAGTTCGGCAGGTCGTCGCCCGCGTCGGCGAGCTTGCCGAGGACCGGCCGCAGCGCCCGCAGGTCGGCCACCAGGTCGTCGCGGCTGCGCTCGACCGTGTCCACCGCCACGCCCGACAGCCGGTCCAGCGCGCTCAGCATCGTGACCAGCGAGTTGCGCTGCGCGTTGATCACCTTCAGCCCCGGGCCGAGCTTGTCCAGCGCGAGCGCGATGTCGTCGGTCTGCCTCGCCAGGTTCGACGACAGCCGGTCCAGCGCGTCGATGGCGCGGACGATGTCGCCCTTCTCCGAGTCGAGCGTGCGGACCACCGTGTCGATGTTGGACAGTGCGGCGCGGATCTCCGGCTCGTTGCCCGACAGCGCCGCGTTCACCTCGTGCACGATGTCCCGCAGCTGCCCGATGCCGCCGCCGTTGAGCAGCAGCGACAGCGCGCCGAGCACTTCCTCGATCTCCGGGTTGCGTCCGGTGCGGTCCAGCGGGATCACCGCGCCGTCACGCAGCACACCGGTGGGTTTCGGCCTGGCGTCGAGCTCCACGAACTTCTCGCCCAGCAGCGAGGACTGGCGCAGCTGCGCGCCCGCGTTCGCGGGCAGCCGCACGTCGCCGTTCACCAGCATGGTGACCACGGCCGTGGTGTTGTCCCGGGCCAGCTCGATCTTGTCCACCCGGCCCACCGCGACGTCGTTGACCTTCACGCCCGCCTGCGGCACCAGGTCCAGCACGTCCGCGAAGTGCGCCACCACCCGGTACGGGTGGTCGCCGAGGTCCGCGCCGCCGGGCAGCGGCAGCTGGTACATCCCGGAGAACCCGCCGGAGCCGCAGCCGGCCACCAGGAACAGCGACAGCGCGAGCAGCA
Organism: uncultured Actinomycetota bacterium; assembly: GCA_963727495.1. Classification (GTDB taxonomy): domain Bacteria; phylum Actinomycetota; class Actinomycetes; order Mycobacteriales; family Pseudonocardiaceae; genus Actinophytocola. The sequence goes on from CAVSGQ010000006.1 coordinate 2,085,752, forward strand.
CGCGCCTCACGGGCCACCACCCCCGGCGAACGGTCCGGCCAGCCCGACCAGCGGGACCGGCAGCGGCGGCAGCCTGCCCTGCGACAGCGCGGCCAGCGCCTGCGCGGCCGACGGCAGCTTCAGCGTCCCGTCGAGGTAGGGCGCGAGCTGCTTGCACAGGTCCGACAGCGTCTTCGGCAGCCGGGTCGGCGTGCCCGCCTCGATCGTGCGGCACAGCATCAGCACCGGCGGGTAGGTCAGCTCGTTGAGGTTGCCGCGGATCGCGAACGACGCGGACGCGGCGTCGTAGGTGGACAGGAAGTTCGACATCGCGAGCGGGGCCACGTCGAGGATCTCCGCGATGGCGGCCCGCTGGTCGACCAGCGCCCGGGTGACGCCGGTCAACTTGTCCACATTGGAGCTGATCTTGTCCTTGTTGCGGCCGATGAACCCCTGCACGTCACCCAGCGCGGTGCCCAGCGAGGACAGCGCGGTACCCAGCTCGTCACGGTCGTCGGCCAGGTATCCGGTCACGTCGGCCAGCTTGTCGTTGAACGCGCGCACCTGGGCGTCGCTGTCGGCGAGCGCCTTGGTGAACCGGGAGAGGTCGTCGACCGTGCTGAACAGGTCGCCCCGCGAGTCGGACAGCGCTTCGGTGGCGTCGGACAACGAGCGGATCGTCTCGCCGAACAGCTCGCCGTTGCCGGACAGGTTCGCGGCCGCGGTGTCCAGCACGTCCGACAGCGCGCCGTCGGCGTTGGCGCCGTTCGGGCCGAGCGCGGTCGCCAGCTGGTTCACGCTCCGGGTCAGGTCGTCCAGCTCGACCGGGGTGTCGGTGCGCGAGAGGGGGATGGTCGTCCCGCCGCGCATCAACGGGCCGCCGTCGTAGGCCGGGGTGAGCTGGACGTACCGGTCGCTCACCAGCGACGGCGCGACCACCACCGCGCTCGCGTCCGCCGGGATCTCGACGCCCTCGTCGACCGTCATGTCCACCCGCACCCGGTCGCCGCGCGGCTCGACGGCGGTGATCCGGCCGACGCCGATGCCGAGCACCTTCACCTCCGAGTCGGGGTACACGCCGACGGCCTTGGCGAAGTAGGCGGTGATCCTCGTGCCGGCGCTCGCGGTGCCCACCCACCACAGCGCGCCCGCGACCAGCAGGCCCAGCACGCAGGCGAGTGCGGCGATGGTGGCGGCGCGCCCGCCGGCTCGGGTTCGGACGATCACCGGCCACCTCCCTGGTAGGCCAGGGGTGTCTCGCAGCCCTGCGGGTTGATGTCGAGGATGCCGACGTCGGTCGGCGGCGGCAGCAGGCCGCAGATGTAGCCCTCGAACCAGCGCCCGTTGCCGACCACGTTGTTGAACATCCGCACGTACGGCGCGAGCGAGTGCAGGCTCGCGCTCAGGTTGTCCTGGTTGCGCCGCAGGATCGTGGTGACCTTGTCCAGGTCGTCGAGCGCCGGCTGGAGCGTGCGCTGGTTGTCCGCGACCAGCCCGGAGAGCTCGGTGGCCAGCGACGTGGTCCCGGACAGCAGGGTGGACACCGCCTCGCGGCGCGCGCTCAGCTCGTCGAGCAGCAGGCTCGCGTCGGCGAACAGCGTCTTCAGCTGGGTGTCCCGGTCGGCGACGGTCCTCGTCACCCGCGCGGTGTTCGACAGCAGGGTCTTGAGCTGCTCGTCGCGTGTGGACAGTGTGCGGGACAGCCGGGTCAGCCCGGTAAGCGTGTCCCGCAGGTGCTTCGGGCTGTTCGCGAACGTGTCGGAGATGACCGCGAAGCTCTTCGCGAGCTGGTCGGTGTCGATCTCCTCGACCGTGTCGGCGAGCTTGCCGACCGCGGGCACGATGTCGAACGGGGTGCGCGTGCGGTCGCGCGGGATCGGGTCGTTCGGTGGCTGCGGCGCGGAGCCCGCGGAGGTCAGCGCGAGGTACTTGTCGCCCAGCAGCGTCTTGATCTCGATGGACACCGTGCTGCGGTCGCCGAGGCTGACGTCGCCCACCCGGAAGTCGACGACCACCTTGTTGCGCGCCAGCTCCACGCTCCGCACGGTGCCGACCTTCACCCCGGCCAGGCGCACCTCGTTGCCCGGGTGCAGCCCCGCCGACTCGGTGAACTCGGCGGTGTAGGTGGTGCCGCCGCCGATGATCGGCAGGTCGTCGGCGTTGAACGCGACCAGCAGCGCCAGCACGATCAGCACCAGCGTCACCGCGCCGACGCCCGCCTGGTCCCGCTCCCGCAAAGTCTTTCCCTGTGTCTTCCGCTGGTGGGGCTTCACGGTCCGCACCTCCCGGCCATCGGCGTGCCGGGCACCGGCAGCGCGGGGATGTCCACGGTGATCCCGAGGTCCGACACCCCGATCCGGCCGGACGCGCTGCACAGGTAGTAGTTGAACCAGCCGCCGTAGCTGGACACCCGGTTGATCGTCTGGATCTTGTGCGGCAGCCCGGCGAGGAACTTGTCGACCGTGTCGCCGTGGTCGGCCAGGTTCGACGAGAGCCTGCCCAGCGCCGCGATGTCGCCCTTGAGCGCGGGCCGTGCCGTGCCGAGCAGTCCGGCGGTCGTGTCGGTCAGGTCGCCCAGCGCGTCGATGGCGTCGCCGATCGGCCTGCGCTGCTGGGCGAGCCCGGAGGCGAGCTGCTGCAACTGGTCGATCAGCCCGGACACCTCCGTGGTCCGGTCGTTCACGGTGGCGAGCACGGTGTTCAGGTTGTCGATCACCTGGCCGATCACCCTGTCCTTGCCGGCTATCGCGCCGGACAGCGACGCGGTGTGCGCGAGGACGCTGTCGATCGTGCCGCCCTCGCCCTGCAGCACCTGGATCAGCTCGGCGGCGAGCTTGTTCACGTCCTTCGGGTTCAGCGCCTCGAACAGCGGCTTGAACCCGTTGAACAGCACGGTGAGGTTGAGCGCGGGACGGGTGCGTTCGGGCGGGATGACCTCGCCCGGCCGCAGGATCGCGTTCGGGTCGCCGCCGGTCCCGTAGCCACTGCCGAGGCCGAGGGAGACGTAGCGCTGGCCGATCAGGTTGCGGTACTTGATGGTCGCGGTCAGCGAGCGGGGCAGCCGGCGGGACGCCTCGACGTCGAAGCGCACGTCCGCGTAGGTGTTCCGGTACACGGAGATGTCGCTGACCTGTCCGATGCGGACACCGGACATCCGCACGTCGTCGCCGACGTTGAGACCGGTGGCGTCGGTGAACCGGGCGGTGTAGCCGGACGTCGGCCCGACCGTGGTGTTGGCGATGGTGAGCCCCAGCAGCGCGGTCAGGGTCACGGTGACCGCGGCGAACAGGGTCACCTTGACCAGGGGCGCGACGACGTTCCTCACCGCAGCGTCACCTCCGCGCCGCGGAAGAGCGGGCCGACCAGCAGCGAGCTCCACCCCGGCACCCGGCTCGGCGGCACGCCCAGGCCGGGTGCGAGGAGCGCGGCGATCAGGTCACGCTCGGCCGGTGAGTTCGGCAGGGTCGGCTCGCCCGCCGCCTGCGGCGTGGTCGGCTGGAAGTCCTGCGGCGTCTCGTTGTGCGGTGGCGGCGGCTTCGACGATCCGTCCTCGAGCGGGCCGCCGGGCGGGTACTGCGGGAACCGGGCGGGCGGGTGCGCCACCGGGTAGCAGCGCGGGCCGCGCTTGTCGTCGTAGCGCGGCGTGTCCACGCCGGGCAGGTACTTGCCGCGGCTGGAGGTGATCTCGATGGTCACCCGGGTCACGTTCGGGTGGGCGGTGCCCTTGCCGAAGGCGGCGTCCGCGGACGGGATCGCCGCGACCAGCTGCTCGAGCAGGCACGGGTACTCCGGGGCGTACTTCGCCAGCACCTCCAGTGTGGACCGTGAGGTGGCGGCCAGGTCGATCAGGTTGTTCCGGTTGGCGGCCAGGAAGTTCCGCAGGTCGACCGCGGCCGTGGTCAGCGTGCCGAACAGGGCGTCCAGGTTGGACCGCTGGTCGACGACGGTCCGGGTGGTGGTGGTGAGGTCGGCGAGCGCGGTGACCAGGTCCGGGCCGGCGTCGGCGTAGAGGTCGGCCACGTCGGCGAGCCGGCGGATGTCGGCCCGCACGTCCGGCATGGACGGTGCCAGCCTCTCCAGGTAGGCGCCGAGCCGGACGAGCGTGTCGCCCGCCTGCTCGCCGCGGCCGTCGAGCGCGGTGGACATCGCGTTGAGCGTGCTCGCGAGCTTCTCCGGCTGCACGGCCCGCAGCACCGGCATCAGGTCGTCCAGCACCCGCTCGATCTCGATCGCGGTCGAGCTGCGGTCCTGCCCGATCACCGCGTCCGCCGCGATGGGCGCGGCCGGGTGCGCCGGGACCTGCAGCGCCACATACCTTTCGCCGAACAGCGTCTTCGGCAGCAGCCGGGCGGACACGTTCGCCGGGATCGACCCGACCGAGTCCGGGTCGAGCGCCAGGTCGAGGACGGCCGTGTCACCCTCGGCGCGCACGGACCGCACCTCACCGACGAGCAGCCCGCGCAGCTTCACGTCCGCGCCGGTGCGCAGCTGGTTCCCGACATGGTCGGTCTCCAGCCGCACCGGCACCACGTCGACGAACGTCTTGCGGTAGAAGGCGACCGAGGTCGCCACGATCAGCGCGGCGATCACCAGGAACACCACGCCGAGCAGCTGGTATCGCAGGCGGGCGCTCATCCGGCGATCCGTACCGTCGTGGTGGCGCCCCAGATCGCGAGGCTGAGGAAGAAGTCCAGCAGCATCTGCAGCACGATCGCCGCGCGCACCGCGCGGCCGACGGCCACGCCGACCCCGGCCGGGCCGCCGCTCGCGGTGTAGCCGTAGTAGCAGTGCACCATGATCACGACGACGCTGAACAGGATCACCTTGAGGAACGACCACAGCACGTCCTCCGGCGGGAGGAACAGGTGGAAGTAGTGGTCGTAGGTGCCGGCCGACTGGCCGTAGAACCACACGGTGATCTGCCGCGACGCCGCGTAGGAGCACAGCAGCCCGACCAGGTACAGCGGGATCACCGCGGCCACCGCGGCCAGCACCCGGGTCGTCACCAGGTACGGCAGGCTCGGCACCGCCATCACCTCGAGCGCGTCGATCTCCTCGGAGATCCGCATCGCGCCCAGCTGCGCGGTGAAACCGCACCCGACGGTCGCCGACAGCGCCAGCCCCGCGGCCAGCGGCGCCACCTCCCGGGTGTCGAAGTACGCCGCGATGAACCCGGTCAGCGCGGAGGTGCCGAGCTGGTTGAGCGCCGAGTAGCCCTGCAGGCCGACGATCAGGCCGGTGAACACGGTCATCCCGACCATCACGCCCAGCGTGCCGCCGATGACCGCGAGCGCGCCGCTGCCGAAGAACACGTCGGACAGCAGCCGCAGTGTCTCCTTCGGATAATGCACGAGGGTCCGCGGCATCGAGGCGGCCACCCGGACGTAGAACGCGAGCTGCTCGCCGAGCGCGGCCAGCCCGTCCGCCGGCCTCGCGACCGCCCTGGCGGCCGCGGTCGCGCGTGGCGGGACGTCGGTGTCCGCGACGGTGCTCACCGGCCTACATTCCCTTCGGCGGGACGATCTGCAGGTAGATGCCGGTGATCACGACGTTGATTCCGAACAGCAGCAGGAAGGTGATCACCACGGTCTGGTTGACCGCGTCGCCGACGCCCTTGGGGCCGCGGCCCGGGTTGAGCCCGCGGTAGGCCGCGACCACGCCCGCGACGAAGCCGTAGATCACCGCCTTGATCTCACTCACCCACAGGTCCGGCAGCTGCGCGAGCGCGTTGAACGAGGCCAGGTACGCACCCGGGGTGCCGCCCTGCATGACTACGTTGAAGTAGTAGCCGCCCGCCACGCCGACCACGCTGACCAGCCCGTTCAGCAGCACGGCGACCACGATCACGGCGAGTACCCGCGGCACGATCAGGCGCTGCACCGGGGACACGCCGAGTACCTCGAGCGCGTCGATCTCCTCGCGGATGGTGCGCGAGCCGATGTCCGCGCACATGGCCGAGCCGCCGGCTCCCGCCACCAGCAGGGCGGTGATCAGCGGGCTGGCCTGCTGGACGATCGCCAGCGCGCTCGCCGCGCCGGTGAACGACTGCGCGCCGATCTGCTGGGTCAGCGAGCCGAGCTGCAGCGCGATGACCGCGCCGAACGGGATCGACACCAGCGCCGTCGGCAGGATCGTCACGCTGGCGAAGAACCAGCACTGCTGCACCAGCTCGCGCCACTGGAACGGCCGGCGCGGGGTGTGCCGCAGCACCTCCCAGCCGAGCGTGGTCATCCGGCCGACCTGGGCGAGCGCACGCACCGGCGCGGGATGTGGCCCGACCCCAACGCTCATGGCACCACCCGACGTTTTCCAGCCCCGCCTGAACAACGACTCGAGCGGCCTCGGGTTATCCGAAACTCGACAACGAATGTGCCGCCGTCACGCCACCGTCCGCGACGAACTCCGAGCCCGTGCAGTACGAGCTCTCGTCGCTCGCGAGGAACACCACCAGCTCGGCTATCTCCGCGGGCTGGGCGACCCGGCCCATTGGTACCTTCTTGGCGACGTAGCCGAGGTCGACGGGCCGTCCGCCGAGCGCGGTCGGCAGCAGCCCGGTCTCCACCACGCCCGGGTGCACGGAGTTGACCCGCACGCCCTTGCCGGCCAGCTCCAGCGCCGCGACCTTGGTCATGCCGCGGATCGCGAACTTGCTCGCGGTGTACGCGGTCAGCAGCGGCGCCGCGGCCAGCCCCTCCACAGAGGACACGTTGACGATCGAGCCGCCGCCGGCCGCGAGCATGCCGGGCACGGCGGCGCGCATGCCGAGGAACGTGCCGATCTGGTTGACCCGGATCACCCGCTCGTAGTCGGCCAGCGTCGTCTCGTGCAGCAGGGACATGTGCAGCACGCCGGCGTTGTTCACCAGCACGGTGACCGGGCCGTAGGCGTCGTTCGCGGCCGCGATGGCGCCCGCCCAGGCGTCCTCTTCGGACACGTCGAGGTGGTGGTAGTGCGCGCCGAGCTCGTCGGCCAGCGCCTTGCCCGCGTCGTCGTTCACGTCGGAGAGCACCACCCGCGCGCCCTCGGCGACGAACCGCCTGGCGGCGGCCGCCCCCTGCCCGCGGGCCGCCCCGGTGACCAGCGCGACCTTCCCGGCCAGCCGTCCCATGCGGCCTCCTACGTCATCTCGTCGGTCAGTGGCATGAGGACCGTCCTCGGCTGTGCGTCGAGTGACATCAGCTCGGTGGCGGCGAAGGTCCGGTGCGGGTCGCGGCCGGCGAAGTAGCCGCCGAGCGCGGCGTCGAGCTCCCCGGGCGTCCACGAGGGGCGGTCGAACCGCTGCTCGACCGACGGCGGCGCGAGCAGCGCCACCATGCCGCCGTAGACGACGAACACCTGCCCGCTGATCGCGTCCGCGGCCGGCGAGGCGAGGTAGGTGACCAGGGGCGCGACGTGCTCGGGCGACAGCGGGTCCGTCCCGGCGGGGGCGTCGCCGAACACGTGCGCGGTCATCGCGGTGCGGGCGCGCGGGCAGATCGCGTTGGCCCGCACCCCGTAGCGGGCCAACGCCCGCGCGGTGGACAGGGTGAGCGCGGCGATGCCGGCCTTCGCCGCGGCGTAGTTGGGCTGGCCCTCCGAGCCGAGCAGGAACGCCTCGGAGGCGGTGTTGACCACCCGGCCGTAGGTGGTGCCGGATCCGTCGTCGCCGCCGGCCTTGGCGCGCCCCCGCCAGTACGCGGCGGCGTCGCGGGACAGCAGGAAGTGGCCGCGCAGGTGCACCCGCAGCACCGCGTCCCACTCCTCGTCGGACATGTTGAACAGCATCCGGTCGCGCAGCACGCCGGCGTTGTTCACCACCACGTGCAGCCCGCCGAACCGCCCGGTGGCGGTGGCCACCAGCTCGGCGGCGGTCACCGCCTCGCCGACGTCGCCCTCGACCAGTGCCGCCTTGCCGCCGGCCGCCTCGATCTCGTCGACCGTGCCGCCGCCTGCGCCGCCGGGCACGTCGTTCACCACGACATCGGCGCCGGCGCGGGCGAGGGCCAGCGCCTCCGCGCGGCCCAGGCCCGCACCGGCGCCGGTCACGACGGCGACCTTGCCCTCGAGGCGCAGCGGGTCCATCGGCAGACCTCCTCGTTCCCCGGCGACTCTAGTACATTACTAGAACGTGTTCTAGTCACCGGGAGGGTGGATGCGCATCGCCTACACACCCGAGCAGGAACGGCTGCGGCTGGAGCTGCGCGGCTACTTCGCCGACCTGATGACCCCGCAGCGCCGTGAGGCGCTGGCCGCGGGGGGCGACTACGGGTCCGGCGAGGTCTACAAGGAGGTCGTGCGGCAGATGGGCGCGGACGGCTGGCTCGCGCTGGGCTGGCCGCGGGAGTACGGCGGGCGGGCCGGAACCATGATCGACCAGCTGGTCTTCACCGACGAGGCGGCGATCGCCGGGGCGCCCGTGCCCTTCCTGACGATCAACACGGTCGGCCCGACGATCATGAAGTTCGGCACCGAGGAGCAGAAGCGGTTCTACCTGCCGAAGATCGCCGCCGGCGAGATCCACTTCTCGATCGGGTACTCCGAGCCGGAGGCCGGCACCGACCTCGCGTCGCTGCGCACCCGGGCGGTCCGCGACGGTTCCGGGGACGACGCCGACTTCGTGATCAACGGCCAGAAGATGTGGACCAGCCTGATCGCCTACGCCGACTACGTGTGGCTGGCCTGCCGCACCGACCCGGACGCGGCCAAGCACAAGGGCCTGTCGATCATCATCGTGCCGACCGACTCACCCGGCTTCTCCTGGACGCCGGTGCGTACCGTGTCCGGCCCGACCACCAGCGCCACCTACTACTCCGACGTCCGGGTGCCCGCGGCGAACGTGGTCGGCGAGGTCGACCGGGGTTGGCCGCTGATCACCAACCAGCTCAACCACGAGCGCGTGGCGCTGACCTCGGCCGCGCCGATCCGCCAGAGCCTCGCCGAGGTGAGGGAGTGGGCGCAGGCCACCAAGCTGCCCGACGGACGGCGGGTCATCGACCAGGAGTGGGTGCAGGTCCACCTCGCCCGGGTGCACGCGAAGGCGGAGTTCCTCAAGCTCGTCAACTGGAAGATCGCCTGGGGCATCGACCACAGGGCGGACGACCGGGCCGGGCCGGGGCTCAGCCCGGCGGACGCCTCGGCCACCAAGGTCTTCGGCACCGAGTTCGCCACCGAGGCCTACCGGCTGCTGATGGAGGTGCTCGGGCCGCAGGCGTACGTGCGGGCGGGCTCGCCGGGCGCGCTGCTGCGCGGGCGGGTCGAGCGGCTGCACCGCGCCGCGCTGATCCTCACCTTCGGCGGCGGCACCAACGAGGTGCAGCGGGACATCGTGGCGGCGGTCGGCCTCGGCCTTCCGGTCGCGAAGCGCTAGGAGGGCGTGTCATGGACTTCTCGCGCGACGAGGCGGACCGGGAGCTTTCCGCGCTGGCCCGGACCATACTGGCCGACCACACCTCGCCCGCGCGGCTGGCCGAGGTGGCCGCCACCGGTGACCACTTCGACCGGACACTGTGGACGGAGCTGGGCCGGTCCGGGGTGCTCGCCGCCGCCCTGCCGGAGGCGGTGGGCGGCAGCGGGCTGGGCCTGCTCGCGCAGTGCGGCGTGCTGATCGAGCTCGGCCGGACGGTCGCGCCGGTGCCCTACCTGCCGTCGGTGGTGGCGGCGTCCGCGATCGCCGAGTTCGGCACGGCGGCGCAGCGTGCGCGGTGGGCCGCGCCGGCGGGCACGGGGGAGCGGGTGCTCACCGCCGCGCTCGCCGAGGAGGTCGGCGACGACCCGGCCGCGCACGCGACCCGGGCCGACCGTGACGATGCACGTGCATCTGCTCGTGAAACAATGCGCTGGCGTCTGCACGGAACAAAAGTCGCGGTGCCGGCGGGACCTGTCGCGGACCTGTTCCTGGTGCCTGCGGAGACCACCGACGGACCGAGTGTGTTCCTCGTCACTCCGGGAGATTCCGGGGTGACGGTTCGACGTCAGGAAATCGTCGACGGCGACGCCGAGGCGGTGCTCGAACTCGACGCCGTGATGCTCGGAACCGACCGTGTACTCGGTGATCCGGGCGGCGGCGCGCGTGTCGTCGACTGGCTCGCCGCGCGGGAGACGGTCGGCCTGTGCGCCCTCCAGTTGGGCGTCACGGAGGCTGCGCTGCAGATGACGGCCCGGTATGCAAGTGGCAGAGTGCAATTCGACCGTCCTATCGCCACATTCCAGGCGGTGGGACAAAGACTCGCCGACTGTTACATCGACGTGGAGGCAATTCGGCTGACGCTGTGGCAGGCGGCGTGGCGGATATCGGAAAACCTGCCTGCCCACACGGAGATCGCGACCGCGAAATTCTGGGCCGCCGATGGCGGGCACCGGGTCGCGCACGCCGCGGTGCACGTGCACGGCGGTTTGGGTATTGACGTGGACTACCCGCTGCACCGATATTTTGTTGCCGCGAAACGTCATGAGTTCAGCCTCGGCGGTGCCACCACGCAACTGCGGCGCATCGGTGCCGCCCTGGCGACCGAGCCCGCGTAGGCCCGCCGGAGATGGGCCCGCAGGAGACACGCCCGCAGGAGATACGGAGGTCCGCATGGCCGCGCCGGGGGAGCCGCTCCCCACAGTCACCGAGCTGCTGCTGGCGCGCGCCGACGACCCGGCCCCCGGGCTGGTGTTCGAGGACTCCGAGTGGACCTGGGCGCAGCACGTCCAGGAGTGCGCGAACCGGGCGGCGCTGCTGCAGTCGCTGCGCCGCCCGGGCCCGTTCCACATCGGAGTGCTGCTCGACAACGTGCCCGAGTTCTCGTTCCTGCTCGGCGGCGCTGCGCTGGCGGGCGCGGTCGTGGTCGGCCTGAACACCACCCGGCGGGGCGAGGCCCTCGTCCGCGACGTCCGGCTGGCCGACTGCCAGGTGGTGCTGACCGACAGCCGGTACGTGGAGTTGTTGCACGGCCTGGATGTCGGCGCGCGGGTGCTCGACGTCGACTCCGCGGCGTGGCATGTGATGACGTTCCGCCACCGGCACAGCCGGCTCGACCCGGTGCCGGCCTCCGCGCTCGACCTGCTCATGCTGATCTTCACCTCGGGCACCGGTGGCGAGCCGAAGGCGGTGCGCTGCACGCACGCCAAGATCGCCCAGCCGGGCCGGATGCTCGCCGAGCGGTTCGGCCTCGGGCCGGGGGACACCGCCTACGTGGCGATGCCGATGTTCCACTCGAACGCGATCATGGCCGGCTGGGCGGTCGGCCTGGCCGCGGGCGCGCGGCTCGCGCTGCGCAGGCGGTTCTCCGCGTCGGCCTTCCTCGACGACGTCCGGCGGTTCGGCGCCACCTACGCCGACTACGTCGGCAAGCCGCTGTCCTACATCCTCGCCACCACCCCGCGCGAGGACGACGCGGACAACCCGCTGCGGGTGATGTTCGGCAACGAGGGCGCGGCGCGGGACGTGGCGGCGTTCGCCGAGCGGTTCGGCTGCCAGGTGATCGACGCCTACGGCTCGACCGAGGGCGGCATCGCGCTGCCGCGCCCGCCGCAGACGCCCGCGGGCTCGCTCGGCCTGCTGGACGGGGACCTGGCGGTGCTGGACCCGGACACCGGCGCGCCGTGCCCGCCGGCGCGGTTCGACGAGCGGGGCCGGATCCTCAACCAGGCCGAGGCGATCGGCGAGCTGGTCCGCACCGGCGGGCCCGGCCTGTTCGCCGGCTACTACCACGACGCCGCGGCCGACGCCGCCCGGATGCGGGAGGGCAGGTTCTGGAGCGGGGACCTGGTCTACCGCGACGAGGACGGCTTCTGCTTCTTCGTCGGCCGGTCCGGCGAGTGGCTGCGGGTGGACGGCGAGAACCTCGGCGCGGCGCCGATCGAGCGGATCCTGCTGCGCCACCCCGACGTCGCCGAGGTCGCGGTGTACGCGGTGCCCGACCCGGACGTCGGCGACCAGGTGATGGCCGCGCTGGTGCTGCGCGGCGGGGCGACGTTCGACCCGGTCGGGTTCGCGGCGTTCCTGTCCGCCCAGGCCGACCTGGGGCCCAAGCAGGTGCCGCGGTTCGTCCGGCTGAGCCCGCGGCTGCCCCGGACCGCGACGTACAAGGTGCTCAAGCGGACGCTCACCGCGCAACGCTGGCGCACGCCCGACCCGGTGTGGTGGCGCGAGGGTGCGGAGCTGCGGTTCGAGCCGTTGACCCCATCCAGCGATCCGATTCGGCTCGACTGGGGCGCCCGGTCCGTGCGACGCTGACCGTATGCCCGACACACCGGAGGCCGCGGCCGCCGACACGACCGAGCCCCAGGACGAGTCCCCGGACGACGTGAAAGCCAGGTTCAAGGAGGCGCTGGAGCGCAAGCAGGCCCGCAACCGCATGGGCGAGGAGCACGCCGACGCACGGTCGAAGGTCGGCAACGCACACGGCCCGGTCGCCAGCAAGCGCACCTTCCGCCGCAAGAGCGGGTGAGCCTCAGCCCTCCCGCATGACCAGCAACAGGTACGCGGCGAGGGTCGAGTCGTCGGTGATCACGCCCTCGCGGATCATCCGCTCGACCTCGCCGCGCGGGAACCACTGCGCGCGCATGTCCTGCTCGGTGACCTCGCGGTCCGGCTCGCCCCGCGTGAGGTCGGTGGCCAGGAACGCGTGAAAGCCCTGGCCGGTCATGCCGTGCGCGCAGTGCAGGTAGCCGAGCCGTTCCAGCCTGCCCGCGCGCAGCCCGGTCTCCTCGGCGAGCTCGGCCGCGGCCAGCTCCTCCGGTGTCCCCGTCCGGCCCTGCGGAAAGGCGCCCTGCGGGAACTGCCAGTAGCGCCCGCGCAGCGGGTAGCGGTACTCCTCGACGAGGTGGAAGCCGTCGTTCTCACCCGGCAGGATCAGCGCGAAGTCCGGCTTGTCCACGACCGCGTAGATGCCGCGCGAGCCGTCGCCGAGCTCGATCTCGTCCTCCCGCAACGTCATCCACGGGTTCTCGTACACCACCCGGGAGGACAGGGTTCGTATCGTCACTTGTCCAGTCTGGCCCGGGCCTCCTCGAACTCGGCCAGCAGGCCCGCCATCACCTCGGCCACCGGGCGGACCTCGTTCATCCGGCCCACGATCTGGCCGACCGGCATCGCCACCACGTCCGGGTCGTCGGCGCGCATCATCCGCTGGTGCGCCTCGCCGACGAGCAGGTTCTGCAGCGGCATCGGCAGCGGCTCCGGGGCGTCCGGCTCGGCCCAGGCCTGCGTCCAGCGGTTGCGCAGCAGCCGGGCCGGCTTGCCGGTGTAGATCCGCGACCGGACCGTGTCGCTCGACCCGGCCCGCAGCAGCGCGCGCTGCAGCGTGTTCGGACCCGTGCCGGTGGCACCGCCGAGGCGGTACTCGGCGGTGGTCAGCCAGTACGAGCCCATCCACGCCCCGGACGCGCCGAGCGCGAGTGCGGCGAGGACCTGCCGGCCGCTGCCGATCCCGCCCGCGGCCAGCACCGGCACCCGCTCGCCGACGGCGTCGACGACCTCCGGGACCAGCACCATCGAGGCGATCTCGCCGGTGTGCCCGCCCGCCTCGTAGCCCTGCGCGACCACGACGTCCACGCCGTTGTCCACGTGCCGCACCGCGTGCTCGGCCTTCCCGGCGAGCGCGGCGACCGGCACGCCGTGGGAGTGCGCCCGCTCGATCACGTCCACCGGTGGCGAGCCGAGCGCGTTGGCCACCAGGCCGATGCGGTGCCCGAGCGCGATGTCCACATGCGACCGTGCGACCGAGTGCAGCCAGCCGAGCACGCCCGCGTCGGTATCCGGGTCGCCGGCCAGCGGCGGCACGCCCAGCTTGAGCAGCGTGCTCTCGACGAAGTCCTTGTGTCCCTGGGGGATCATCGCGGACAGGTCGGCCGACGTGCCCTCGGTCGGGATCCTCGCCGGCATCACGATGTCCACGCCGTACGGTTTGCCGTCGGTGTTCTCGTCCATCCAGGACAGTGCGGCGTCGAGGTCGGCCGGGTCGTTGAACCGCACGCAGCCCAGCACGCCGAGCCCGCCCGCGCGGCTGATCGCGGCCGCCACGTGCTCGGACGGGGTGAACCCGAAGATCGGGTGCTCGATGCCGAACGTGTCACACACCGGCGTTCGCATGCGCTCCTCCCGCCTGTGCCTGCGTCGGTGCCTGCCAGGCCGGCTCGTGGGTCCGCGTGCGCTCCTTCGCCCAGCGGTAGTCGGCCTTCGCGCTCGGCAGCCTGCCGACCTGTTCGACCAGCCACAGGCTGCGCGGTGCCTTGTAGCCGGCGAGCCGCTCGCGGACGTGGGAGTCCAGCCCGGCGAAGTCGACGGTGTGCCCCTCGCGCGGCTGCACCAGCGCGGCCACCCGCTGGCCGAGCCGGTCGTCGGGCACGCCGACCACGAGCGCGTCGAAGACGTCGGGGTGGGACTTGAGCGCCTCCTCGACCTCCTCGGGGAAGACCTTCTCGCCGCCGGTGTTGACGCACATGTTCCCCCTGCCGAGCAGGGTGATCGTGCCGTCGTCCTCGAGCCGGGCGAAGTCGCCGGGCACCACGTAGCGGGCGCCGTCGACCTCCACGAAGATCGTCTCGCTCTTCGCCGGGTCCTTGTAGTAGCCGAGGGGGACGTGGCCGCCGCGCGCGATCCGGCCGATCCGGCCGCGCTCGACGGGCCGGTTGTCCTCGTCGATGACGATGGTGTTCGGGCCGCTGTTCACCCGCGGCCCGCCGGTGGACTGCGGGGCGCCCTTCATCACGATGCCGATCCCGGTGAACCCGGACTCCGAGGCGCCGATCGCGTCGGTGATGACCACGTTGGGCAGCGCCTCGAGGTACTGCTCCTTGACCGAGGCGGAGAACAGCGCGGCGTGGCTGGACACCGCGACCAGCGACGAGGCGTCGTAGGAGCCCTCGTGGAAGGCCTCGATGAGCGGGCGCGCCATCGCGTCGCCGACGATCGTGACCACCTTGACCCGGTGCCGCTCGATCGCCCGCCACACGTCGTGCGGGTCGAACTTGGGCAGCAGCACCACGGTGTCGCCGCCGAAGAGGGCGGGCAGCGCGGCCCACTGCGCGGCGCCGTGGATCAGCGGCGCGCACGCGAGCCGGGTCATCCCCGGCGAGTCCTTGCCGCGCTGGGACTGCGTCCACTCGTCGGGCAGCGGCTCGCCGGTGTAGAAGTCGATGCCGCCGCCCAGCACCCGCCACACGTCCTCGTGGCGCCACATCACGCCCTTGGGGTGGCCGGTGGTGCCGCCGGTGAACAGGATGTAGACGTCGTCGGGGCTGCGCTCGCCGAAGTCCCGCTCGGTGGGCAGTCCGGCGAGCGCGTCCTCGTACGGGGTGCTGGTGGTCTCGGTGTCGGTGCCGTCCTCGACCACCAGCCGGTGGCGCAGCAGCGGCGCGTCGGGCAGGACCGCGTCCACCCGCGGGGAGAAGCGCCGCTCGTGCACGAGGGCGACCAGGTCCGCGTTGTCGAACAGGTAGCGCAACTCGTTCTCGACGTAGCGGTAGTTCACGTTGACGACCACCGCGCGCAGCTTGTACGCGGCGAGGATGGTCTCGACGGCCTCGATGGAGTTGCGCGAGTAGAGCCCGATGTGATCACCCGGGCCGAAGCCCTGCCCGGCCAGGTGATGGGCGAGTTGGTTGGCCCGCCGTTCCAGCTCGGCGAACGTCGCCGCCCGGTCCTCGCAGGCGATGGCGATGCGGTCCGGGAAGGCGTCGGCGGCATGCTCGAAAAGGTCCGCGATGTTGAGTGCCACGGACCCAAACTAGAACGTGTTATCGTTCCTGGCAATCCCTCGGCCCTGGAGAGGTCCATGCCTGATTGCCTTGTCGAGCAGGACGGTCACGTCCTGGTGGTGACGATGAACCGGCCGCAGGCCCGGAACGCGTTGTCGGGCGAGATGATGGCGATCATGCGCGAGGCGTGGGACCGGGTGGACGCCGACCCGTCGATCCGGGTGTGCGTGCTCACCGGCGCGGGCGGCGCGTTCTGCGCCGGTGCCGACCTCAAGGCGATGACCGCCACCCACCCCGGGGACAGCTTCTCCTCCGGGGACTGGGACCTCTCGGTGATCGAGCCGCTGCTCAAGGGGCGCAGGCTGACCAAGCCGCTGATCGCCGCGGTCGAGGGCCCGGCCATCGCGGGCGGGACGGAGATCCTGCAGGCCACGGACATCCGGGTCGCCGGCCGCGGCGCCCGGTTCGGCGTCGCGGAGGCCCGCTGGGGGCTGTTCCCGCTCGGCGGGTCCGCGGTCCGGCTGCCCCGCCAGATCCCGTACACGCTCGCCGCCGACCTCCTGCTCACCGGCCGGCACGTCACCGCCGACGAGGCGCTCTCGCTCGGGCTGATCGGGTACGTGGTGCCCGACGGCGAGGCGCTCGGCCGCGCGCTGGAGATCGCCGGACGGATCGCCGCCAACGGGCCGCTCGCGGTGCAGGCGATCCTGCGCACGATGCGGGAGACCGAGGGGCTTGCGGAGGACGAGGCGTTCACGATCGAGGCCCGGCTGGGCACGGCCGTGTTCGCCTCCCAGGACGCGAAGGAAGGCCCGAAGGCCTTCGCGGAGAAGCGCCCGCCGGAGTTCCACGGTCGCTGACCGCGGGCCGCAGCGCCGCCAGCATGACCAGCCCGGTCGCCACGAGCGCGAGCTGGAGTCCGGTCACCATCGCGAGCGCGCCGAACCCGGCCGCGCCCAGCCCCATCCCGCCGTCGTAGGCGAGCCCCCAGATCGCGTTGACCACGCCGTAGCCCGACGGCGGCACCCGGCCGAGCATGGTCGCGAGGCTCGCGTTCTGGGCGACGCCGAAGCCGGTGCCGAACAGGGCCATGCCGGCGACGACGGCGGCCGGGTCGCGGGTCACCGCGAGGGTCAGCAGGCCCGCGGTCGCAACCAGCAGCCCGGGGACGAGCAGCGCGGCCGGGCCGTGCCGGTCGCCGTGCCGGCCGGCGAGCCAGCGCGCGACGGTGGCGGTGACCGACTGGGCCAGCAGGGCGACGGTGACCACGCCGGTGCCGGGCACCGCGAGCGGCAGGAACGCCACGACGATCCCGGCGGCCATCGCGGTGGCGCCGAACGCCAGCGCGGGCCGGACCATCGCGCCGGAGCGCAGGCCCGCGAGCACGCCGCCCGGCCGGCGCGGGTCGGGTGCCCGGCCGGGAATCCCCGGCAGCACGGCGAGCCCGGCCAGCGCCACCGCCGCCGCGGCCACGAACACCGCCGCGAACCCGGCGTGCGCCGCGAGCCACACGCCCAGCGGCAGCCCGACGACCCCGGGCAGCCCGACGGCCGCGCCGTAGAGCCCGAGGCCCTCGCCGCGGCGCTGCGCGGGCACCAGCTCGGCCGCGAGCGCGCCGCCGGCGACCATCATCACGCCGAAGCCGATCCCGCGCAGCAGGCAGACCGCCAGCACCACGGCCATCCCGGTGGCCGCGGTCAGCGCCAGCGCGGGCAGGCCGAGCAGCAGCAGCGAACCGGCGATCACCGACCGGTACCCGAACCGCGCGACCAGCCGCGGGGTGACCAGCTCGGCGGCCATCGTCGAGAGCATCAGCGCGGCCGTCGCGGCACCCGCCCCGGCGGTCCCGGTGGCGAGCATCGGGACCACGGAGAGCATCAGGTAGAAGCTGGTGAGCGCGCCGAGGTCGGCCACCAGCATCAGCACCAGCGGGCGGGTCACGATCGGCGGGCGGGCCTCGACGGTGTTCATGGCGAGAACGCTAGGAGCGCACTGGTCCGCCGATAAGCACCAATCTCACGCCGGCCGGGTGTACCGATTTCTCAGATCGCGCGCTCCCGGCCCGCCCAGTACGGGTCGCGCAGCTTGCGCTTGTAGAGCTTGCCGTTCGGGTCCCGGGGCAGCTCGTCGAGGTAGTCGATGCTGCGCGGCATCTTGAACCGGGCCAGCCGGCCGGACGCGAATGCGAACAGCTCCTCGGTCAGCGCCTCGTCCGGGACGACCCCCTCGGCCGGCTGCACGACCGCCTTGATCTCCTCGCCCCAGTCCGGGTTCGGCACGCCGAACACCGCGACGTCGGCGACCTTCGGGTGGCAGGCAAGCTCGTTCTCGATCTCCGCCGGGTATACGTTCACCCCGCCCGAGATGATCATGTCCGACTTCCGGTCGCAGAGGTAGAGGTAGCCGTCCTCGTCGAGGTATCCGATGTCCCCCAGGGTGAACAGGTCGCCGACCCGCGCGGCCTTCGTCTTCGCCTCGTCCTTGTGGTAGCTGAAGTTCGACGTCCCCATGCGCATGTAGACCAGGCCGGGCTCACCGGTGGGCACCGGCTCGCCGGACTCGTCGAGCACCGCCACCACCGACCCGGGCCACGGCCTGCCGACCGAGCCGGGCTTCGCCAGCCACTCCGTCGCGCTGATCGCGGTGCCGCCGCCCTCGGTGGCCGCGTAGTACTCGGTGACCACCGGGCCCCACCAGTCCAGCATCCGGCGCTTGACCTCCGGCGGGCACGGCGCCGCGCCGTGGATCATCACCCGCAGCGAGGAGACGTCGTAGCGGGCCCGCACCTGTTCGGGAAGCTCCAGCAGCCGGTGGAACTGGGTGGGCACCATGTGGCTGTGCGTCACCCGGTGCTTCTCGATCAGCGCGAGCATCTCCTCCGGCCGCCACCGGTCCATCAGCACCGCGGTGTGTCCCAGTTGGACGGAGTTGGCCACGAAGTTGAGCACCGCGGTGTGGTACATCGGCGAGCCGCAGATGTGCACGTGCCCGTCGAACGGGTGCAGGCCGAAGATGCCGAAGAACCAGGTCGCCGCGGCCGGGACCTCGTCGGGATCGGCGCCGGTCAGCGGGCGGCGCACGCCCTTGGGGCGGCCGGTGGTGCCGGAGGTGTAGAGCATCGGCGAGCCGGCCGTGCGGACGTCGGGCCGCCCGGTCTCGCCGGCGCCGAGCCGGTCGAGCGGGGTGAAGCCCGGCACCTCGCCGGCCGCGAACCGCGCTTCCACCCCGGTGCGCCGCGCCGCGTCGGCGGCGACCGCGGCGAACCGCTCGTGCGCGACGAACGCCTTCGCGCCGCTGTCGGCGATGAGGTAGGCGACCTCGGCGCCGACCAGGTGCCAGTTCGCCATCACCACGTACAGGCCGGTCTGGAACGCTCCGAAGTAGACGGACGCGAGATCGGCCCCGTTGGGCAGCATCACGACGATCGCGTCGCCGGGTCGCAGGCCCAGCGCCTGGAAGCCGCGGCCGTACCGGTCGGCCGCGTCCGCGAGCTCGCGGTAGCTCACCTGGCGGCCGTCCGGGTCGACCACGGCGACGAGGTCCGGCTGCTCGGCGGCGATGTTCCACAGTCCGATCGAGGCCACTGGCCCAATCTAGAACGTGTTTCAGTTCTCGGCAAGGACCTTCGCGACGGTCCGCACCTGCTCGGCGTTCGCGCAGCCGACCATCAGCATGGTGACGCCGTTGGCGGCCCACCTCGCGGCCTGCGCCCGGACCTGCTCGGCGGTGCCGATCATCGCGGTCTCCGCGACGAGCTCGTCGGGCACCGCGGCGGCCGCCTCGGCCTTGCGGCCCTCGCGGAACAGCCGGGTGACCTCCTCGACCACCTCGGCGTAGCCCATCCGGCGGAACAGGTCGGCGTGGAAGTTCTTCTGCTCCGCGCCCATGCCGCCGGCGTAGAGCGCGATCACCGGGCGGTGCCGGTCGTAGGCCGCGGCCGGGTCGTCGGTGACGGTCACCGTGACGCCGGCGGCGACCTCGAAGTCCGCGCGCGAGCGGCGCGCGCCCGGGCGCGCGAAGCCCTCGTCGAGCCAGGAGTTGTACTGGTCGGCGAGCGTGTCGGAGAAGTACACGGCGAGCCAGCCGTCGGCGATCTCCGCGGCGAGCGCGACGTTCTTCGGCCCCTCGGCGCCCAGCCAGATCGGCAGGTCGGCGCGCAGCGGGTGGGTGATCGGGCGCAGCGGCTTGCCGAGCCCGTCGGCGCCGGGGCCGGTGTAGGGCAGCGGGTAGTGCGGGCCGTCGCTGGTCACCGGCGCCTCGCGGGCGAGGACCTGGCGGACGATGCCGACGTACTCGCGGGTGCGCGCCAGCGGCTTGCCGAACGGGGCGCCGTACCAGCCCTCCACGACCTGCGGCCCGGACACGCCGAGTCCGAGGATCGCGCGGCCGCCGGAGAGGTGGTCCAGGGTCAGCGCGGCCATCGCCGCCGCGGTCGGCGCCCGGGCCGAGAGCTGCGCGACGGCCGTGCCGAGCCGGACCCGCCGGGTGGCCGATCCCCACCAGGCGAGCGGGGTGAACACGTCCGAGCCCCACGACTCGGCGGCGAACACCGCGTCGAACCCCGCCTCGTCCGCGGCGAGGACCATCTCGGCCGCGTTCGGTGGCATGCCGGCGCCCCAGTACCCGAGCTGCAGTCCAAGCTTCATGGGCGGCATGGTAGATCGTGTGCCGGCACGCGTGTAGATCACCCGTTCGATACCAGGTGTTCGTCGTGCTGGTCGGCTAGGGTGTGGGCATGTCCACGACATACGCGTATGACGAGCGGCCCGAGGCGGGGCATCCGCTGCGGCCGGGCGCGGCGCCGCACGCGATCCGGGCACACCTGCTTCCGGAGGACCGGGACGAGTTCGAGGTCGAGTACCGGCGGGCCCTGTTCGAGGCGCGGGAGAGCCTCGACCTCACCGAGCTGTTCAAGATGCTCGAGCACTGGCGCCGGATGGCCCTGATGCAGAGGGACTCCGCGAACTACCGGCGTGTGGTGCGCCGCGCAGCCGAGTTGCTGACCGGCGAGGCAAGCCCCGAGGACGAGCCGCTGGACGTCACTCGAGAAAAGGCCGGTATGTAGGTGTATCGCGTCGAGACGGACGAGCTCGCGCAACAGCAGGTCGACGCTCTACCGGCTCTCGCCCTCGTTGCCTACGCGGAGTTGCGCACGCTGCTGGAGGTAAGTCCTTGGAGCGGGGATGCGGTCAACCGCAAGAATCCCGAGGCTGAGGTGCGGACGCACACGTTCGGCCCGCGCCATCAGGGTGTCGTGACCTATCTGGTCCTGGAGGATCAGCGAAGGGTCGATGTGCTGCAGGTGATGTGGGTCGGTTGAGCCGACCCTTGCCTGGCAAAGTAGAACGTGTTTCACTCGGGGCGTGACCGTCGATCAGGCGCCGCTGTCGGCCCCGTTGGACATCGGGTTCGACTACACCCGCTCCCTCGGCCCCGTGCTCTCGCGGTTCGTCACCGGGCTCGCGGGCCGGCGGATCCTCGGCGCCCGCGGCTCCGACGGGCGGGTGCACGTGCCACCCCCGGAGTACGACCCGGTCACCGGCGAGGCGCTCACCGACCTCGTCGAGGTGGGCTGCGAGGGCACCGTCACCACCTGGTGCGCGCAGCCGGAACCCCTTGCCGGACAACCCCTCCAGCACCCGTTCGCCTGGGCGTTCGTCCTCCTCGACGGCGCGGACACCCCGATGCTGCACGCGGTCGACACCGACCGGCCGCACACCGGCATGCGGGTGCGTGCCCGGTGGGCGGACACCCACGGCGAGGGCGTCCGCGACATCGCCTGCTTCGCGCCGCTCGACGCCGCGCCCGCACGCGAGGAACCGAGCGAGGCCGAGCCGGTCACGATGATCACCACGCCGATCCGGCTCGGCTACCGGCACTCCGCCTCCCCGGAGGAGAGCCGCTACCTGCGCGGGCTCGCGGAGGGGCGGCTGCTCGGCCAGCGTTGCCCGGCGTGCGGCAAGGTCTACATCCCGCCCCGCGGCGCCTGCCCGACCGACGGCGTGCCGACCGAGGAGGAGATCGAGCTGCCCGACCGCGGCACGGTCACCACCTTCTGCGTGGTCAACGTGCCCTTCCTGGGCCAGCGCCTCACGCCACCCTACGTCGCCGCCTACATCCTGCTCGACGGCGCCGACATCGCGTTCCTGCACCTCGTGCTCGGCTGCGCCGCCGAGGAGGTCCGGATGGGCATGCGCGTCGAGGCCGCCTGGAAGCCCCGCGAGCAGTGGGGCACCACGCTGGAGAACATCGACCACTTCCGGCCCAGCGGCGAACCCGACGCACCCTTCGACACGTACGCGAGGCACCTGTGAGCGGGCGCGATGTCGCCGTCGTCGCCTTCGCGCAGGCGCCGAACGTGCGGGAGACGCACGGCACCACCAACGGCGTCGAGATGCTCGTGCCGATCATCCGCGCGGCCCTCGACGACGTGCACCTCACCAAGCACGACATCGGGTTCTGGTGCTCCGGCTCCTCGGACTACCTCGCCGGCCGCGCCTTCTCGTTCGTCTCCGCCGTGGACGCGCTCGGCGCGTTCCCGCCGATCAACGAGTCCCATGTGGAGGCCGACGCGGCCTGGGCGCTCTACGAGGCATGGGTCAAGATCCGCACCGGCGAGGCCGACACCGCCCTCGTCTACGGGTTCGGCAAGTCCAGCGCCGGCGTGCTGCGCCGGGTGCTCGCCCTGCAGCTCGACCCGTACTCCGTCGCTCCACTGTGGCCGGACGCGGTCAGCATCGCCGGGTTGCAGGCCCGCCTCGGCCTCGACGCCGGGTTGTGGACCGAGCGCGACATGGCCGAGGTCGCCGCGCGCAGCCGGGCCGCCGATCCGCGCGCGCAGATCCACGAGCAGGTCACCGCGGACGAGCTGCTCGCCCGGCCCTACCTCGCGAACCCGTTGCGCCGCCACGACTGCGCGCCCGTCACCGACGGGGCCGCCGTCGTCGTGCTCGCCGGGGGCGAGCGGGCGCGGGCGCTGTGCGCCCGGCCGGCCTGGATCACCGGCATCGAGCACCGGGTGGAGACCGCGCATCTCGGTGCCCGCGACCTCACCACCTCGCCGTCCACCGTGGCCGCCGCGAAGGCCGCGGGCGTCGACGGCGTGACCCTCGCCGAGCTGCACGCGCCGTTCACCCACCAGGAGATCCTGCTGCGCCAGGCGCTCGGGCTCGGCGAGGAGGTGGTGGTCAACCCGTCCGGCGGGCCGCTGGCCGGCAACCCGATGTTCGCCGCCGGCCTGGCCCGCATCGGCGAGGCCGCCACCCGCCTTCGCCCCGGCGAGCGGGCGCTCGCGCACGCCACCAGCGGGCCCGCGCTGCAGCAGAACCTCGTGTGCGTACTGGAGGCCGACTGATGGCCATGCGACGAGCGGCGGTCCTCGGCGTCGGGCAGACCCACCATCGCAGCAAGCGGACCGACGTCACGATGGGCGGCCTGTGCCGGGAGGCGATCGACCGCGCGCTCGCCGACGCGCAGCTCACCTTCGCCGACATCGACGCCGTCGTGCTCGGCAAGGCGCCCGACCTGTTCGAGGGCGTCATGATGCCCGAGCTCGCCCTGGCCGACGCGATCGGCGCGACCGGCAAACCGTTGCTGCGCGTGCACACCGCGGGTTCGGTCGGCGGCTCGACGGCCAACGTCGCCGCGAGCCTGGTGCACGGCGGCGTGCACCGCCGGGTCCTCGCGGTCGCGTTCGAGAAGCAGTCCGAGTCGAACGCCATGTGGGCGCTGTCGATCATGCCGCCGTTCCACATGCCGGTCGGCGCGGGCGCGGGCGGGTACTTCGCCCCGCACGTCCGCTCCTACATCCGCCGCGCCGCCGCGCCCGACCACATCGGCGCGCTCGTCGCGGTCAAGGACCGCCGCAACGGCGCGAAGAACCCGTACGCGCACCTGCGCCAGCCCGACATCACCTTCGAGTCGGTCCGGGCCTCGGCCATGCTGTGGGACCCGATCCGCTACGACGAGACCTGCCCGTCCTCGGACGGCGCGTGCGCGATCGTGCTCGGCGACGAGTCGGTGGCCGGCCCGAACGTGGCCTGGATCCACGCCACCGCCATGCGCACCGAGCCCACCACGTTCGCCGGCCGCGACCAGGTCAACCCGCGCGCCGGGCGGGACGCGGCCGCGGCGCTGTGGCGGCAGGCCGGCATCACCGACCCGCTCGCCGAGATCGACGCCGCGGAGATCTACGTGCCGTTCTCCTGGTTCGAGCCGATGTGGCTGGAGAACCTGGGCTTCACCGACGAGGGTCAGGGCTGGAAGCTGACCGAGGCCGGGGAGACCGAGCTCGGCGGGCGGCTGCCGGTGAACCCGTCGGGCGGCGTGCTGTCCTCCAACCCGATCGGCGCGTCCGGGATGCTGCGCTTCGGCGAGGCGGCGATGCAGGTGATGGGGCGGGCCGGCGAGCACCAGGTGGACGGCGCGCGCACGGCGCTGGGCCACGCCTACGGCGGCGGCTCGCAGTTCTTCTCGATGTGGGTGGTCGGATCGGAGAAGCCATGAAGTTCACCGTCGGGGTCGCGCTCAGCCCGCTGGACCAGCTCGGCGAGCTGGCGAGGACGGCCGAGGAGTGCGGGTACGACTCGATCGCGCTGCCGGACTCGCTGTTCTTCTCCGAGCAGGTCTCCGCGAAGTACCCGTACACGCCGGACGGCGCCCGGTTCTGGGACGAGGAGACCCCGTGGGTGGACCCGTTCGTGGCCGCCGCGTCGATGGGCGCGGTCACCAGCCGGATCCGCTTCTACACCCAGGTGCTCAAGCTCAACCCGCGCAACCCCGTCCTGCTCGCCCGGCAGATCGGCTCGGTCGCGGTGCTCACCGGCAACCGCTTCGGGCTCGGCGTCGGGCTGGGCTGGTCGCCGGAGGAGAGCCGGTGGTGCGGCGGGATGTTCGACCACCGCGGGGCGCGCGCCGACGAGGCCGTCGAGGTCATCCGGCTGATCCTCGGCGGCGGCATGGTCTCCTACCACGGCGAGTTCTACGACTTCGGCAAGCTGACGATGAGCCCCGCGCCCGCCGAGCCGGTGCCGGTCTACGTCGGTGGGCACACCGAGGCGGCGCTGCGCCGGGCCGCGCGCACCGGTGACGGCTGGACCTCGGCGATGATCGGCTTCGACGACCTGCGGGACGTGATCGACCGGCTGGGCAAGCTGCGGGCCGAGTACGACCGGACCGGCCCCTTCGAGATCCAGGCCGTCTGCGTCGACCGGTTCGGGGTGGACGGCTACCGCGCGCAGGCCGGCATCGGGGTGACCGACGCGATCGTGGTGCCGTGGGTGTTCTACGGCGTGGGCCTCGACGGGCCGCTGCGGGCCAAGAAGGACGGCATGAAGCGCTTCGCCGACGAGATCATGGGGCGGATATGACTGCCATCACGTGGAGCGGGCCGCAGGCGACACACCCGGCGCGGGCGGCGTCGCGCGCCTCGATGGACGCGGTGTGCCGGGGCGCCAGGGAGGAGTGGGTCGCGCTGTTCGCCGAGGACGGCGTGGTCGAGGACCCGGTCGGCGTGTCGATGTTCGACCCGACCGGCGACGGCCACCGTGGCCGCGCGGCGATCGGCGCGTTCTGGGATATGACGATCGCCAACGTGGAGCGGTTCGAGTTCGACATCCGCGACTCGTTCGCCGCGGGTGACGAGGTGGCCAACGTCGGCACCATCACCACGTTCCTGCCCGGTGGGTCCAGAGTGGACACCGAGGGCGTGTTCGTCTACCGGGTGAACGCCGACGGGCTCATCGTGTCGATGCGCGCGTTCTGGGAGACCGACCGGGCGATGGCTACCCTGCGGCGGGTGTGAGCTCGATGCCGTAGTCGGCGCAGGCCAGCACGAGCGCGTTGTCGTGGAAGTCCGCGCGGGTCAGGAAGTCCGCCCGCGCCGAGTCCTGGCTGAACACGGTGAACGTGAACGACGCGGTGTCGAACGCCTCGCGCAGCCGCTCGTCGGGCGCGCCTGCGCGCAGCCGGTGCAGGTCGTTCATGGTCGCCTCGTACACCGTGGCGAACCGCGCCGGTGCCTCGTCGTACTGCCGCGCGGCGACGACCAGGTCGTGCATCGCGTCGCCGTAGTCGGTGCAGAACGCGCTCGTCTGGTCCGACGGCCCGCCGCAGCCGGCGGAACCGGCCGCCACCAGGAGGATGGCGGCCGGCAGGACACACCGCTTCACAACCACACCGAAAGCGTGCTCCGTCGCCGCGGCGCGGCGCAGTCCGCGCGGACCGATCGCCGGGCCGCCGCGACTGCCCGAAAGGGCACGCTCCTACGACGCGACCCCGACCGGCTGCCGGACGGCGCGCGGGTCCTCCAGCAGCGCGAGCATCGCGTGCGCCACGTCCGCCCGGGAGACGAAGCCCCCGTTCGGCACGTTGGCGCCGATCGCGGTGCGGTAGCTGCCGGTCAGCGGCTTGTCGGTGAGCCGGGGCGGGCGCACGACCGTCCACTCGGTACCGCTGCGCCGGATGTCGGCCTCCATGGTCTCCAGGTCGTCGTAGACCTTCCTGAGCACCAGCCGGACCAGCGGGTAGGCGATCCGCCGGCCGACGAACCGCTCGCCGTCCGGGACCGGGCCGACCGGCATCGCGCTCACCGCCACGAACCGGCGCACCCCCGTGGCCTCCAGCGCGCCCAGGACGCCGCGGGTCGCCACGGTCGCGATGCCCGCGTCCTTGAGCGAGCGCGGCCCGATCCCGGACAGCGCGGCGTCGCTGCCGGCCAGCGCGGGCTCCAGCGGCCCGGGCTCGGCGAGGCCCTCGACGGTGACCACCCGCAGCCCCGGCCGGTCCGGCACGGCCAGCCGCGACCGGTCCCGCACCACCGCGGTCACCGTGTGCCCGGCGTCGAGCGCCAGCCGCACCGCGTGCCCGCCGATTCCCCCGGTTGCTCCGAACACGGTCAGCTTCATCCCTGCTCACCCTTCCCCACCCGGTACATTGACTTCGCAGCACATACAATACGAGAGTCAAACTATATGGATAACGTACCAGAGGATCGGCGCGCGTGGCGGCGCGTCGCCAACGAGGTGCAGGGCGCGCTGCGGGACGTGAACGGGCACCTCATCGTGCTCAACCACCGGGTGGGCACCCGGGTCTCGCTGCGCGACGTGGACCTGACCTGCCTCGACATCGTCGCCCGGTACGGTCCGCTCAGCCCGAGCGCGCTGGCCACGCGCGCCGGCGTGCACCCGGCCACGATGACCGGCATCCTCGACCGGCTCGAGCGCAGCGGCTGGGTCGCGCGCGACCGTGACCAGGCCGACCGGCGCGCCGTCGTGGTGCGGGCCGTGGCCGACCAGGGCGGCGAGCTGTACCGGCTCTACGGGGGGATGCGCGCGGCGCTGAACGACATCTGCGCGGAGTACGACGTCGAGCAGCTCGAGCTGATCGCCGGGTTCCTGCGCCGGGTGGCGCACGCGGGTGAGCGGTCGGCCGACGCGCTCGCCGGCGACGGTCAGGTGTAGGCGACCCGCAGCTCCTTGATGCCGTTGAGCCAGCCCGACCGCAGCCGGCGCGGTTCGCCCTCGGCGTGGATGTCGGGCATGTGCTCGGCGATCGCGTCGAAGATCAGGTCGATCTCCACCTTCGCCAGGTTGGCGCCGACGCAGTAGTGCGCGCCGGTGCCGCCGAAGCCCAGGTGCGGGTTGGGGTCGCGGGTGATGTCGAAGCGGTGCGGGTCGGTGAACACCGCGGTGTCGAAGTTGGCCGAGCTGTAGAACATGCCGACCCGCTGGCCCTTCTTGATCTCCACGCCGCCGAGCTCGGTGTCGCGCAGGGCGGTGCGCTGGAAGGACATCACCGGCGTGGAGTAGCGGACGATCTCGTCGGCCGTGGTCGCGGGACGCTCCGCCTTGAACAGCTCCCACTGGTCGCGGTGGGTGAGGAACGCGTGCATGCCGTGGGTGATCGCGTTGCGGGTGGTCTCGTTGCCGGCCACCGCGAGCAGCAGCACGAAGAACCCGAACTCGTCCGACCTCAGGTTGTCGCCGTCGATGTCCGCGTTGACCAGCTTCGTGACGATGTCGTCGGCCGGGCATTTCTTGCGCTCCTCGGCCATGTGCCAGGCGTAGCCGAGCAGCTCCGCGGACGCGGCCTGCGGGTCGATCGAGTACTCCGGGTCGTCGTAGGCGACCATCTGGTTGGACCAGTCGAACACCTTGTGCCGGTCGTCCTGCGGGATGCCCAGCAGCTCGGCGATCGCCTGCAGCGGCAGCTCGCACGCGACCTGGGTGACGAAGTCGCCGCCGCCCTGCGCCTTGGCCGTGGTGACGATCCGCTCGGCGCGCTCGGCGAGCTTGTCCCGCAGCCGGTTGATCGCCTTCGGGGTGAAGCCGCGGGAGACGATGCCGCGCACCTTGGAGTGGTGCGGCGGGTCGATGTTCAGCATGATCAGCCGCTGCGCCTCGATCTTCTCCCGGGTCATGTCCGGGTCGAACCGGATGATCGCGGTGTTCTCGGCACTGGAGTAGACGTCGCTGTGCCGGGAGACCTCCTTGACCTCGGCGTGCCGGCTGACCACCCAGTAGCCGTCGTCGCCGAAGCCGGCGACGCCGTGCGGCTGCGCGTTCCACCAGACCGGCGCGGTCCGGCGCAGCTCGGCGAACTCGGCGACCGGGATGCGGTCCGCGTAGAGATCGGGGTCGGTGAAGTCGAAGCCGTCGGGGATGCGGGGAGCGGCCACGTCGTTCTCCGATCGTGTGGAACACGTTCTACTCGATTCAAACACACGGCCCGTCTGGAAGTGAAGGGTCGACAGGCCGCTCCTTGCTCGGTCCAGAAACAGGTTCTATTTTGTGAACATGGCAGATCCGGTGATCGTCGAGGCCGTCCGCACGCCCATCGGGAAGCGGGGCGGCGTGCTGTCCGGCATGCACGCGGCGGAGATCCTGGGTGCCGCCCAGTCCGCCGCGCTGGCTCGCGCCGGAGTAGAACCTGTTCTCGTCGAGCAGGTGATCGGCGGCTGCGTGACCCAGGCGGGGGAGCAGTCGAACAACATCACCCGGACCGCCTGGCTGCACGCGGGGCTGCCCTACCGCGCCGGCTGCATGACCGTCGACTCGCAGTGCGGCTCGGCGCAGCAGGCGATGCACCTGGTGGCCGGGCTCATCGCGGCGGGTGCGATCGACGTCGGCGTGGCGTGCGGGGTGGAGGCGATGAGCCGGGTCCCGCTGCGGTCCAACGTCGGCGTGAACGTCGGCACCCCGCGACCGGACTCCTGGTCGGTCGACCTGCCCAACCAGTTCGTCGCGGCCGAGCGGATCGCGGGGCGGCGCGGGCTGTCCCGCGAGGACCTCGACCGGTTCGGCGCGCGGTCGCAGGCGCTGGCCGCGGCGGCGTGGTCGGCCGGCCACTTCCGCCGCGAGGTCGTGCCGGTCGGCGCGGTGATCCAGGACCAGGGGCTGCGGGCCACCTCGGTCGAGGCGCTGGCCGGGCTCTCGCCGGTGGTCGAGGGCGGCCTGCACACCGCGGGCACGTCGTCGCAGATCTCCGACGGGGCGTCGGCGGTGCTGCTGATGTCCGCCGACCGGGCGCGCTCGCTCGGGCTCGCGCCGCGGGCGCGGATCGTGGCGCAGTGCCTGCTCGGCGCGGAGCCGTACTTCCACCTGGACGGCCCGGTGCAGGCGACGGACACGCTGCTCGCGCGGACCGGGATGAAGATCGGCGACCTGGACCTGTTCGAGGTGAACGAGGCGTTCGCGTCGGTGGTGCTGTCCTGGATGTCGGTGCACGAGCCGGACCCGGACCTGGTCAACGTCAACGGCGGCGCGATCGCGCTGGGCCACCCGGTCGGCGCCACCGGCACCCGGCTGGTCACCACCGCCTTGCACGAGTTGGAGCGGCGGGACGCGGCGACCGCGCTGATCGCCATGTGCGCCGGCGGCGCGCTGTCCACCGGCACCATCATCGAGAGGTGCTAGCGGCGCCGTGCCGCGCCAGGGGTCGGCTCGGCGGGTGGCGGGTCGCGCGGGTGAGGTGCGCGCGGGCGCGGCATGGCACTACACTAACCAAGCAATTGCTAGGTTAGGCGGTCCGATGGGTGTGTCGACAAGCCGGCCCGAACCCGGCGTCGCCGTGGTCACGATGGAGTTTCCGCCGGTCAACGCGCTGCCGGTGCGCGGCTGGTTTGATCTCGCCGACGCGGTGACCGAGGCCGGGGAGGACCCGTCGACCCACGTCGTCGTCCTGCGGGCGGCGGGGCGCGGGTTCTGCGCCGGGGTGGACATCAAGGAGATCAGGTCGGTCGGCCACGACGCGCTGGTCGGCGCGAACCAGGGTTGCCACGCGGCGTTCGGCGCGGTGTACGACTGCGCGGTGCCGGTGGTGGCCGCCGTGCAGGGGTTCTGCCTCGGCGGCGGGATCGGGCTGGTGGGCAACGCGGACGTGGTGATCGCCGCCGAGGACGCCACGTTCGGGCTGCCCGAGGTGGACCGGGGAGCGCTCGGCGCGGCCACGCACCTGGCCCGCCTGGTGCCCCAGCACCTGATGCGGGTGCTCTACTACACCGCGTCCACGATCACCGCCGCGGACCTGCACCACCACGGCTCGGTGTACCGGGTCGTGCCGCTGTCCGAACTGGACGCTGCGGCGCGGAAGCTGGCCGGGGAGATCGCGGCGAAGGACACCCGGGTCATCCGCGCGGCGAAGGCCGCGATCAACGGCATCGACCCGCAGGACGTGCACCGCAGCTACCGGTTCGAGCAGGGCTTCACCTACGAGCTGAACCTGACCGGCGTCGCCGACGAGGCGCGGGCGCGGTTCGGGGAGGGCGGGTCGTGAGGGACAAGCGGATGACGGCCGACGAGGCGGTCGGCACGCTGTCCGACGGGATGACCATCGGCATCGGCGGGTGGGGCTCGCGGCGCAAGCCGATGGCGTTGGTGCGCGCGATCCTGCGCTCGCCGCTGCGCGACCTGACCGTGGTGTCCTACGGCGGGCCGGACGTCGGCCTGCTCTGCGCGGCGGGCCGGGTGCGCGAGGTGGTGTTCGGGTTCGTCTCGCTGGACTCGATCGCCTACGACCCGTTCTTCCGCCGCGCCCGCGAGTCCGGCGCGATCGCGGTGCGCGAGCTCGACGAGGGCATGCTCCAGTGTGGGCTGCGGGCGGCCGCGCACCGGCTGCCGTTCCTGCCGATCCGGGCCGGGCTGGGGTCCGACGTGCTGACCCTGGACCCGTCGCTGCGCACCGTCCGCTCGCCCTACGACGGCCAGGAGGTGGTCGCGATGCCGCCGCTGCACCTGGACGCCGCGCTCGTCCACCTCAACCGCGCCGACCGGCACGGCAACGCCCGCTACCTCGGCCCGGACCCGTACTTCGACGACCTGTTCTGCCTGGCCGCGCGGCGGCGCTACGTGTCCTGCGAGTCCGTTGTGGACACCGCGGACCTCGCCGCGCTCGGGCCGCCGCAGTCGCTGCTGCTCAACCGGATGATGGTGGACGGGGTGGTGGAGACGCCGGGCGGCGCGCACTTCACCAGCTGCGTGCCGGACTACGGGCGGGACGAGGAGTTCCAGCGTGCGTACGCCGCCGGCGACTGGCCGGCCTTCGCCGACCGCTACCTGTCCGGCGACGAGGCGGCCTACCAGGCGGCGGTGCGGGCATGACCCCGGCCGCGACCCGGGCCGACGTGTGTGCCGCGGCGTGCGCCGACCTGTTCCGCGACGACGGCGAGATCCTGGCCAGCCCCATGGGGTTGCTGCCGTCGCTGGGAGCCCGGCTGGCGCGGTTGACCTTCGCGCCGGACCTGCTGCTCTCCGACGGCGAGGCGACGCTGCTCGACCCGTCCGGCACCGCCGAGGGCTGGCTGCCGTACCGGGCGGTGTTCGACGTGGTCGCGCACGGCAGCCGGCACGTGGTGATGGGCGCGAACCAGCTGGACCGGCACGGCAACCAGAACATCTCCTGCATCGGCCCGCACGAGCGGCCCGAGCGGCAGCTGCTGGGCTTCCGGGGGGCGCCGGGCAACACGGTCAACCACCGGACGAGCTACTGGGTGCCGCGCCACTCGCCGCGGGTGTTCGTGTCCGATGTGGACGTCGTGTCCGGGGTCGGCTACGACCGGGCCGGCGGGCCGTACCACGACGTGCACCGGGTGGTGACGAACCTGGCGGTGCTCGACTTCGGCGGGCCGTCGCGGTCGATGCGGCTGGTGTCGGTGCACCCCGGCGTGTCGGTCGCCGAGGTGGTCGAGCAGACCGGGTTCCCGCTCGACGTGAACGGCGTGGCCACCACGCGGACGCCCTCGGCCGACGAGCTGGCGCTGCTGTCGTCCCTGGACCCGGACGGGCGGCGGGCGCGGGAGGTGCGGTCATGAGGACGGCGCTGACCGAGCTGGTCGGGGTGCGGCACCCGGTGGTGCAGACCGGGATGGGCTGGGTGGCCGGGCCGCGGCTGGTCTCGGCGGTGGCCGCCGCCGGGGGCCTGGGCATCCTGGCGTCGGCCACGATGACGCTGGACGAGCTGGTCTCGGCGGTGCGCGAGGTGCGGTCGCGGACGGCCGAGCCGTTCGGGGTGAACCTGCGCGCGGACGCGGCCGACGCGGCCGAGCGGGTGCGGCTGCTCGTCGACGAGGGCGTGCGGGTGGCGTCGTTCGCGCTGGCCCCGTCGCCGTCGCTGATCGCCACCCTGAAGGACGCCGGGGTCGTGGTGATCCCGTCGGTGGGCGCGGTGCGGCACGCGGAGAAGGTGGCCGGCTGGGGCGCGGACGCGGTGATCGTGCAGGGCGGCGAGGGCGGCGGCCACACCGGCAGCGTGGCGACGACGCTGCTGCTGCCGTCGGTGGTGGACGCCGTGGACATCCCGGTGATCGCGGCGGGCGGGTTCTTCGACGGCCGCGGGCTGGTGGCGGCGCTGGCCTACGGTGCCGCGGGCGTGGCGATGGGCACCCGGTTCCTGCTGACGGAGGAGAGCACGGTGCCGCGGGCGGTGAAGGAGGCCTACCTGTCGCGGGGCCTGGACGGGACGGTGGTGACCACCGGCGTGGACGGCCTGCCGCACCGGGTGCTGCGCACCGACCTCGTCGACGCGCTCGAGCACGCCGGCCGGGTGCGCGGCCTGGCCCGGGCGGTGCGCAACGCCTCCCGCTTCCGCCGGCTGACCGGCCTGTCCTGGCCGGCGATGATCCGCGAGGGCCTGGCCATGCGCCACGGCCGCACGCTGTCCTGGTCCCAGGTGATCATGGCCGCCAACACGCCGATGCTGCTGCGCGCGGGCCTGGTCGAGGGCCGCACCGACACCGGCGTGCTCGCCGCGGGCCAGGTCGTCGGCGCCATCGACGACCTCCCCACCTGCGAGGCGCTCATCACCGCCGTCGTCGACGACGCCACCGAGATCATCGCCAACCTGCCCTGACCTCGCGGGGCTACGCGGTCGCTTTTTCCAGGTCCTGGAGGGACTCCTCGAGCAGGGCGAGGAGGCGCTGGAGGTGGGGGACGGTCCGGCGGCAGCCGGTGAGGCCGAACTCCAGGCTGCCCGCGTAGCTCGTCACCGTGATGTTCAGGGC
Organism: uncultured Actinomycetota bacterium; assembly: GCA_963727495.1. Lineage (GTDB taxonomy): Bacteria > Actinomycetota > Actinomycetes > Mycobacteriales > Pseudonocardiaceae > Actinophytocola. The sequence goes on from CAVSGQ010000006.1 coordinate 2,118,888, forward strand.
CTGGCCCTCGTACGGGATCGACAGCGGGTACACGCCCTGCATGCGGGCGCCGTTCCAGTACAGCGGCTCGCGCGGGCCCGGCACGTTCGAGATCAGCACGTTGAAGCCCGGCGGGGTCAGCGTGGTCAGGCCCGGGATCGTGCCGATCGCCAGCGGTACCAACGGGATCGCGCTCAGCGCGGTGATCTGCAGCCGGCTCATGCCGTGGTAGACGGCCTTGCCCTTCAGCATCGACTCGTGGATCGTCGCCAGGCGGGACGCCGCGTCCGGGTCGTCGGTGGCCATGTTGCACAGGATCAGGCCGACCGCGTTGCCGCCGAGGGACGACTCCGACCGCGCGCGCAGCGACATCGGCACGGCGGCCACCAGGGGGCGGTCCGGCAGCGCGCCCAGGTCGAGCATGTACCGCCGCAGCGCGCCGGCGCACATCGCCAGCATCACGTCGTTCATCGTGGCGCCCGCCGCCCGGCCGACGGCCTTGACCCGCTCCAGCGGCCAGCCCTGCGCGGCGAACCGGCGGGCTCCGGTGATCGGCACGTTGAACATCGACTTCGGCGCCTGGAACGCGAGCGTCGCCGACTGCTCGCGGAACGCCTCGTTCACCACCTTCGCCGCCGCCCCGCCCAGCCCGACGACGTCCTTGACCAGCCGGCCGGCCGCGGTGAACGGGTCGACCTCCGCCGAGCGGCGCGGCTTGTCGAACACGTTGGTCCGCACCCGCGGCGACCACGGCGGCCGCACGCCCATCTCGTCCGGGTCCTCCGACAGCGAGCTCTGGATCAGCCGCAGCGCCGACACGCCGTCGAGCAGCGCGTGGTGGATCTTGCTGTAGGCCGCGAACCTGTTGCCCTGCAAGCCCTCCACGACCGTGAACTCCCACATCGGCCGGTGCCGGTCGAGCAGCGTGCCGTGCAGCCGGGACACCAGCTCCAGCAGCTCGCGGACCCGGCCCGGCCGGGGCAGCCCGGAATGCCGCACGTGGTACTCGATGTCGAGGTTGTCGTCGTTGGACCAGGCGAACTGGCCGACGCTGCCGACCGGGCCGCGCGGGCGGCGGCGGAACAGCGGCCGCACGTCGGCCAGCGCGAGCAGCTCGCGGTGGAAGTCGCTCACGTAGTCCGGGCCGGCGCCGTCGGGCAGCTCGAACAGCTGCAGCCCACCGACGTGCATGGGGTGTTCCCGCGACTCGGCGAGCAGGAACATCGAGTCCGTCACCGGCATCAGCACAGTGCCGCCTCCCCGGAATTGTGGCTGGGTGCCGTCACGGTACCCCGGAGGTTCCGGTGATCGACACCGCAGCCGTCACGGATGCTGGCTGCTGACCGCGATGACCTCGCCGGTGAGGTAGGACGCGTAGTCGCTGGCCAGGAACGCCATCACGGTCGCCACCTCCCACGGCTGCGCGGCCCGGCCGAACGCCTCCCGGCCGGCCAGCTCGGTCAGCAGCTCCTCGCTGGTCACCTTCGCCAGGAACGGGTGCGCGGCCAGGCTCGGCGCCACCGCGTTCACCCGGATGCCGTGCCCGGCCACGTCCTTGGCCGCGCACCGGGTCAGCGCCATCACGCCCGCCTTCGCCGCGGCGTAGTGCGCCTGCCCCTGCTGCGCCCGCCAGCCGACCACCGACGCGTTGTTCACCACCGCGCCGCCGCCGCCCTGCTCGACCAGCTGCCGCAGCGCCGCGCGGGTGCAGCGGAACGTCCCGTTCAGCGTCACGTCGAGCACCCGCCCCCACTCGTCGTCGGTCATCTCCAGCACCGACGCCGTGCCGCCCAGCCCGGCGTTGTTGATCATCACGTCGAGCCGGCCGAAGTGCTCGACCGCGCCCGCGACCAGCGCCCGCACCGCCGCCTCGTCGGTGACGTCGCAGGGGATCGCGTGCACCGCGTCCCCGAACGACGCGGCCAGCTCCGACAGGCCGGCGGCCAGGCGGCGCTCGTGGTGGTCGCTGACCACCACGAGCGCGCCCTCCTCCAGGCACCGGCGGGCCGCGGCGGAGCCGATGCCGGTGCCGGCGGCCGCGGTGACCACGACGACCTTGCCGGCCAGCAGGTCGCGGCCGGCGGGGTAGGAGGGGATCACGGGCGGGCCTCCCGGGGCAGGCCGAGCACCCGCTCGGCGATGATGTTGCGCTGGATCTCGTTGGAGCCGCCGTAGATCGTGTCCGCCCGGCTGAACAGGTACAACCGCTGCCAGTCGGACAGCTCGCCGTCCGGCGCGGCCAGCCCCGCCGCGCCCAGCACGTCCATCGCCAGCTCGCCCAGCGACCGGTGCCAGGTGGCCCAGACGAGCTTGGTCACCGACGCCTCGCCGGCCGTGCCGCCGATGGTGCGCAGCGCGTGCGAGCGCATCACCTCCAGGCCCAGCCGGGCCCGGGCCAGCCGTTCGCGCAGCAGCGGGTCGTCGAGCGCGCCCGACCCCCGCGCCACCTCGACCAGCGCGTCCAGCTCGCGGCGGAAGCCGACCTGCTGGCCGAGCGTCGCCGCGCCGCGTTCGAACTCCAGGGTCCGCATGGCCACCGTCCAGCCGCCGCCGACCTCGCCGACGACCAGGTCGCGGGCGGTGCGCGCGCCGTCGAAGAACACCTCGTTGAACTCCGAGCCGCCGGTCAGTTGCTCAATGGGACGCACCTGGACACCGGGCTGATCCATCGGCACCAGCAGGTAGGACAGGCCGGCGTGGCGCGTCGAACCGGGCTCGGTTCGGGCGAGCACGAAGCACCACTGCGCCACGTGCGCGAGCGAGGTCCACACCTTCTGCCCGTCGATCACCCACTCGTCCCCGTCGAGCGTCGCGGACGTCGACACCGAGGCGAGGTCCGAGCCCGCGCCCGGCTCCGAGTAGCCCTGGCACCACAGCTCCTCGACCGCCCGGATCCTCGGCAGGAAGCGGGCCTGCTGTCCGGGCGTGCCCAGCGCGATCAGCGTGGGGCCGAGCAGTTCCTCGCCGAAGTGGTTCACCCGGGCCGGCGCGCCGGAGGCGGCGTACTCCTCGTGGAAGACCACGCGGTGGTCGAGGTCCAGGCCGCGCCCGCCGTGCTCCTCGGGCCACCCCAGGCAGGTCCAGCCCGCGGCCGCCAGGTGCCGGTCCCAGGCCAGCCGCTCCTCGAACGCCTCGTGCTCGCGGCCGGGGCCACCCTGCCCGCGCAGGCCGGCGAACTCGCCGGTCAGGTTGCCGGCGAGCCAGTCGCGCACCGTCGCGCGGAACTCCGCGAGCGTCATGAGGTGTTAGCCTACCAAGCAATTGCTTTGGAGGTGGTCCCGTGAGCGGAAGCGACGGGGCGGGTGGCGACGGAGCGGGGCGAACCATGAACACCGCGGCCGAGGAGGTCGTCCGCTACGAGGTCGCCGGGCCCGTGGCCACGGTGACGATGAACCGCCCGGAGTACCGCAACGCGCAGAACTCGGCGATGACCTACGCCCTGGACGCGGCGTTCACCCGCGCCGTGGACGACGACGAGGTCGCGGTCATCGTGCTGGCCGGCGCCGGCAAGCACTTCTCCGCCGGGCACGACATCGGCACCCCGGGCCGGGACGTGGACACGACCTTCGAGCGCAGGGCCGTGCTGTGGTGGGACCACGTCGGCAAGCCGGGCGGTGATCAGCGCTACGCCCGGGAGATGGAGGTCTACCTCGGCATGTGCCGGCGGTGGCGGGAGATCCCCAAGCCGACGATCGCGATGGTGCACGGCGCGTGCATCGCGGGCGGGCTGATGCTCGCCTGGGTGTGCGACCTGATCGTGGCCGCCGACGACGCGTTCTTCGCCGACCCGGTGGTGCGCATGGGGATCCCGGGCGTGGAGTACTTCGCGCACCCGTGGGTGCTCGGACCTCGCGCGGCCAAGGAGTTCCTGTTCACCGGCGACCGGTTCGACGCCCGCCGCGCGCTGGAGCTGGGCATGGTCAACCGGGTGGTTCCGCGCGAGTCGCTGCGCGAGGAGACCGAGGTGATCGCCGGGCGGATCGCGCGGATGCCGCGGTTCGGGCTCGCGCTCACCAAGCGCGCGGTGAACCAGGCGGAGGACCAGATGGGCCTGCGGTCCGGAATGGACTCCGTGTTCGGCCTGCACCACTTCGCGCACGCGCACAACGCCGAGACGTCGACCGACGCGCTCGGCGGCCTGGACGCCCGAGCGATGAGGGATGCCGGTGGATCTTGACCTGCCGCCGCTGGTGGTGGAGTTCCGCGACGAGGTGCGGGCCTGGCTCGCGGCGAACGTGCCGCAGCACCCGCTGCCGCCGATGGACACGCCCGAGGGCTTCGAGCCGCACCGTGACTGGGAGCGCCGGCTGGCCGGAGCCCGGCTCTCCGCGGTGACCTGGCCCGCCGAGTACGGCGGGCGGGACGCCTCGCTGCTGGAGTGGCTGGTCTTCGAGGAGGAGTACTACGCCGCGGGCGCCCCCGCCCGGGTCGGCCAGAACGGCATCGCGCTGCTCGGCTCGACGCTGCTCGCGCTCGGCACGCCCGAGCAGCGCGCCCGGATCCTGCCGAGGATGGCGCGGGCCGACGACATCTGGGCGCAGGCCTGGTCGGAGCCGGAGGCGGGCTCGGACCTGGCCGCGGTGCGCAGCCGGGCGGTGCGCGCCGACGGCGGCTGGCTGCTGTCCGGGCAGAAGACGTGGTCGTCGCGGGGCGCGTTCGCGGACCGCGCGTTCGGGCTGTTCCGCAGCGACCCGGCCGCCGGGCGGCACCGCGGGCTGACCTACCTGATGTTCGACCTGCGCGCGGACGGGGTGACCGTGCGGCCGATCCCGCAGCTGGACGGCACGCCCGGGTTCGCCGAGCTGTTCCTCGACGAGGTGTTCGTGCCGGACGCCGACGTGATCGGCGAGCCGGGCGACGGGTGGCGGGTCGCGATGAGCACCGCCGGCAACGAGCGCGGGCTGACGCTGCGCAGCCCCGGCCGGTTCACCGCGGCGGCCGGGCGGCTGCTGCGGCTGTGGCACGAGCGCCCCGACCCCGCCGCGCGTGACCGCGTGGTGGACGCCTGGATCGGCGCGCGGGCCTACCACCTGTACACGCTGGGCACGGTCAGCCGGCTCGCCGAGGGCGGCAGCCTGGGCGCGGAGTCCAGCGTCAACAAGCTGTTCTGGTCCGAGCTGGACATCGCGCTGCACGAGACGGCACTGGACCTGCTCGGCCCGGACGGGGAGCTCGGGTCGGACTGGCTCGGCGGCTACCTGTTCTCGCTGGCCGGCCCGATCTACGCGGGTACCAACGAGATCCAGCGCAACGTCGTCGCCGAGCGGCTGCTCGGCCTGCCCCGAGGTGACCGATGAGGTTCGCGCCGGACACCGAGCAGCGCCAGCTCGCCGCCAGCGTGCACGACCTGCTGGCCGACGCGGACACCCCGGCGGTGGCGCGCGCGTGGGCCGCCGGGTCGTCCGCTCCCGGGCTGGACCTGGTGGCGCGGCTGGCGAAGGTCGGCGTCACCGCGCTCGCCGTGCCGGAGCACCTCGGCGGGCTCGGCGCCGGCCCGGTCGAGCTGGCGGTGACCTTCGAGCAGCTGGGCCGCCACGCGGCGCCCGGCCCGCTGGTGGAGTCGTTCGCGGTGGTCCCCGCGCTGCTCGGCGGGTTGCCGGACGCCGGGCGGTGGCTGGACGGCCTGGTGGCGGGCGAGCGGCTGGCGACGGTCGCGATGCCGCCGCACGTGCCCTACGCGCTCGACGCCGACGTCGCGACCCCGTTCGCCGTCCTGGACGGCACCGTCCACACGGGAGTCACGGGCGCCCGGCGGCCGTCGGTGGACGGCGCGCGGCGGCTGTTCGAGGTGCGCCCGGGCGAGGCGCTCGGCGCCGCCGGGGCCGCGTTCGACCTCGGGGTGCTGTGCTGCGCGGCACAGCTGGTCGGGCTCGGCCGCGGCATGCTCGAGATGGCGAGCGCGTACGTGGTGGCGCGCCGGCAGTTCGGCCGCGCGGTCGGCGAGTTCCAGGCGGTCAAGCACCACCTCGCCGGCGTGCACGTGGCGCTGGAACTGGCCCGCCCGCTGGTGCACGGCGCCGCGGTCACGCTCACCCGGCGGGACGTCTCGGCCGCACGGGTCGCCGCCGCGGACGCCGCCTACCGGGCGGCGCGGGCGTCGCTGCAGGTGCACGGCGCGGTCGGCTACACCCTCGAGTACGACCTCGGGCTGTGGCTGACCAAGGCGCGCGCGCTGCGGTCGGCGTGGGGAACCCAGTCCTGGCACCGGGACCGGGTGCTGCGCGCGCTCGCTAGCGAGCGTCCGAGTCGATGACCAGCTTGCCGCCCACCCGCGTCACCCGGACCTGCTTGTGCTGCTGGCCCGGGTTGTCGCCCTTGGTGTAGGTGACGTCGACCGGCACGTTCACCGAGCCGTCGTCGTTCTTCGTGACGCCCGTCGCGTGCGCCGAGAAGACCTGGCCGAACTGCGACCAGTACTGCGCGAACGCGTCCTTGCCACCGAACAGCGCCTGCGCGTTGCTGGACAGCATGGCCCACCGCTTGTCGGTCTGCTGCACGTCGCTGTAGTAGTCGATCACCAGCAGGCCGGCCTGCCTGAAGTCGATCGGGCCGTCGGCCGGGATCGGGTTGGTGTCCGCCGGCGACGACGGAGGCTGCGAGGACTCCTCCGGGGGCTGGGAGGACGCGGTGGCCGGCTTGTCGACGCCGTTCTGCGCGACGTCGCCGTTCGGCTGCTTGTCGTTGTTGAGCATGAGGATCGCGGTCACCACGCCGGCCACCACGAGCAGCGCGGCGACGGCGACGATCACCAGGTTGCGCCGGGACGGGTCGGTGCCGCGCGGCCGCGGTGCCATCTGTGCGGTCGGCAGCGCGCCGGTCGGCGCCGTGGGCGGGGGGAGCACGGCCACCGGGCGGGGCGGTGTCGGCGTGCCGGTGCTGGCCGGGACGGCCCTGGCCGGTGTCGCCGGCTTGGTCGCCGCGGCGGCCGGCAGGGCGAGCGCGGCCGTCGCCTCGCTCATGGTGGGGCGGGTCGCCGGGTCGGGCCGCATCAGGTTGGCCAGCGTGTCGGCCAGGGGGCCGGCGTTGCGCGGCGGCGGCGCGTCGCCGGACGCGACTGCGTGCAGCAGCGCGAGCGGGTTGGAGTTCGTGCCGAACGGCGGCCGGCCCTCGACGGCGTGGTAGAGCGTCGAGCCGAGGGAGAACACGTCGGAGGCGCGGCTCGGGTCCTCGCCGCGGGCGATCTCCGGGGCGAGGTAGGCGGGCGTGCCGGCGATGCCGGTCTGGGTGGTGACGGTGCCCTCGTCGAGCGCCTTGGAGATGCCGAAGTCGGTGATCTTCACGGTGCCGTTGTCGGCGAGCAGGATGTTGCCGGGCTTGACGTCGCGATGCACGATGCCGACCGCGTGCGCCGCGGCGAGCGCGGCGGCGACCTGCGCGCCGATCTCGGCGACCTCGCCGGGCGCCAGGTGGCCGCGCTCGGCGAGCACGGCGGACAGGCTGCGGGACGGGAGGAACTCCATCACGAGGCAGGGGTCGCCCTCGTGCTCGGCCACGTCGAACATCGCGATCGCGTTGCGGTGCTGCAGGCGCGCGGCGATCCGCGCCTCGCGCATGGCGCGCCGGCGGGTCTCCTCGGACTGCGCTTCCGACATCGCGTAGCGGACCAGGAGGCGCTTGATGGCCACGGTACGGCCGAGGCGCTCGTCCTGCGCCTTCCACACCACGCCCATCGCTCCGCTACCGACTTGTTCGAGCAATCGGTAACGGCCTGCGACCAGTGCACCCTTCTCGATGACCAGGTCTCCTCGCGTGCGTTGTATCCAGACCCCCGAACCGTCACTGAGAATATCGAACCAGCCCGATCGAGCGACGCGCTAGGCAACCAAGCAACTGTTTGGTTGAATCGCGGTATGCGGTTGACCGAGGACCAGCTGTCATTGCGGGGCACGGTGCGCAGGCTGCTGTCCAAGGAGGCCGAGTGCTGGCCGGCGCTGACCGAGCTCGGCGCGCCCGCCCTGCTCGTGCCGGCCGGTGCCGGCGGGCTGGGCGCCGGGCTTCCCGAGGTGTACGTCGTGCAGTTCGAGCTGGGCAGGACGCTGGCCGAGACCCCGATGCTGGGCTCGGTGCTCGCCGCCACCGCGCTGGCCGGTGCCGGCGACGAGACGCTGCCGGCGCGGGTCGCCGCCGGCGAGGTGGTCGCGCTCGCCTGGGCGGGGCCGCGCGGCTGGGGCGCGCCCGCCTGCGAGGCCCGGCGGGCCGGCGGGCGCTGGCTGGTGTCCGGGACCGCGTCCTACGTGCTCGACGGCGACACCGCCGGCATCCTCCTGGTGGTCGCCCGGACGGATGACGGGCCGGCACTGTTCGAGGTCGACCCGGACGTCGCGGTCCGCGAGCACACGCCGTCGATGGACCTGGCCCGGCGGCTCGCGTCGGTCACGCTGCCGTCGGTGCCCGGCCGTCGGCTGGGCGCGGCCGACCTCGACCGGCTGCGGGACGTGGCGTGCGCCGCGCTGGCCGCCGAGCAGGCGGGGACGGCGGCGCGGTGCCTGGAGCTGACCGTCACCTACGCCGGCCAGCGCCACCAGTTCGGCCGGCCGATCGGCTCGTTCCAGGCGCTCAAGCACCGGATGGCGGACATGCACGTGCTGGTGGAGACGTCGGCGTCGGCCGCGCTGGCCGCCGCGCTCGCCACCCCGCGGGAGCTGCCGCTGCGCGCCGCGGTGGCCGGGGCGCACTGCGCGGAGGCGCTGCACGAGGTGGCGGGGGAGATGATCCAGCTGCACGGCGGCATCGCGATCACCTGGGAGCACGACGCGCACCGGTACTTCAAGCGCGCACACGGTGGGCTGCAGCTGTTCGGCTCGCCCGCCGGGCACGTCGACCGGATCGCCCGGCTGGCCGGTTTCCAGCCGGCAGGCTCGTCGTCCACCCGGAGGCCGGGCGTCCCGTAGGACGGCGTCTCGATCAAGTGGGGCCGGGGCCGGACTATCCGCCACACGTCGTCTCGGTCACCATGGAGCCATGGTGCCAGCGGAGGACTCCCTCGCCCGGCTGGCGTTCCTCCTCGCCGGAGACCAGGACCGCGCCGACGCCCTCGTCCGCGACACGCTCCGCCGGGGCGGCGCGACCGCGGAGCTCACCCGCGAGTGGCTGGCCGGCCCGGCCGGCGGCTACGAGCCCGACCCCGAGCCGGAGTCGACGGACAGGGAACTGCTGCGCCGCGGGCTCGGCATGCTCGCGCCACGCCAGCGGGCGGCCGTCGTGCTGCGCCACTGGGCCGGCCTGCCGGTGCCCGGGACGGCGGCGGTGCTCGGCTGCCCGGAGCCCGCCGTCGACCACGACACGACCGCGGCGCTCGACGTGCTGGCCACCACGCCGGAGCGGCTCGCCGAAGGACTCGCGGCGGTCGCCGCGGACGCCCGGCCGGCGCCCGTCGACCTCGCCGAGCCGGTGGCGGCCGGGGCCCGGCACTGGCGCCTGGCCGGCACCGCCGCCGGGCTGCTGGTCGCGGCCGGGGTGTTCGCCGCGGTGCTCGGCCTCGGCTCGGCGCCGCCCGACCCGCCGCGCGCGGCCCCCCGGACACCGCCGACCGACTCGCCGACGGTCGTCCCGTCGGCGGTGCCGGTGGCCGGGGACCCGGCCGGCCGGTTCGACCGCCGGTCCCGCCGGCTCACCGCCCAGCTCGCCGGGGCCCGGCCGGACGTGCTCCCCGGCCGCGGCGACCTGCAGCCGGCCGTCGTCACCACGTCGACCGGCACCGTCCTGTGGGCGCCGCTGGTGTTCCACCTCGGCGACGTCCCGGACACCTACCGGGCGATGGCGACGCTGGGCGGCGGGCGCGACGCGGCCGTGCTCGCGATCGAGGTGGGCTACCGCGACCCGCACGCCGACCCGAGGTACCTGCCGTGCCCGGCGTTCGAGCTGGACTGCACCGACCGCGGGTTCCCGGACGGTACCTACGGCGGGGTCACCGTGCTCACCGAGCCGGAGACCGACCAGACCATCAACCGGCTGACCGTCATGCGGCCGGACGGCACGTTCTGCCACGTGGCGGTGTTCTACCGCGAGCGCAGGCCCGACCCGCCGCCGCTGGGCGTCGACGACCTGTTCCGGTTCGCGACCGTGTTCAGCTATTAGTGTCCCGCGCCGGAAATTCGGTGCGTAAGTCGGTGGATCCAGGTTTCTGCTGGCAAGACGCCGATTCGCCCTCGTACTGGGCCGTACTTGGGCGGACCGGCAACGCCGCCAGCAGGAAGCTGGGCCGACGAATTATGTGCCAGATTTCCGGCGCGGGACACTAGGGATCGTCAGCGACCGTACCGCCGCCAGCACGGCGTCGATCCGCTCGTCGTCCCAGGTGATCGCGGGGTCCGGCTCGAGGAACGCCGAGCCGACGGCGGCGATGCCGAGTGCCGGCAGGGACCAGTCGGCCTCCTCGGCCGCGCCGAACGGGCGGGCGCGCAGCCTGCGGTCCGCCAGGTCCGGTGTGGACAGTGCCATCAGGGTCAGCCCGCGCACGGCGGCGCTGACCAGGGTGGCGACCGTGTCGAAGCCGGAACCGAGCTCGGGCCGCAGCCGGTGGCCGAACAGCTCGGCGATCCGCTGCCAGGACGCCGCGACCTGGGTGATGAACCGGTGCTCGGACTCGGCGAGGATGCCCTGGACCCGGTCCCGCAGCTCGCCCTCGGCGAGGCTGAGGAACGTCGCGTGCAGGGCGAGGTAGGTGCGCCACTGCGCCGACCCGTACAGCGCCTGGAAGTCCAGCAGGGCGGCCTGCCGGAACAGCTCGACGAGCAGGTCGTGGCGGCCCTGCGCGGATCCGAGCCGGTCCGCGCGCTCGGCCACCACCGTGCGGATGGCCTCGATGATCGCCGCGTTGTCGGCCGCGCTCGGCGCCGCGGCCCGGGCGAGCTCGGTGACCAGGTCGCTGAAGAACAGGTCCTTGTAGGGCCACCGGCGGTAGACGGCGCTGCGCGCCACGTCGGCCTCGCGGATCACGTCCTCGAAGCTCAGGTGGTCCAGGCTCACCGTCAGCCCGGTGCGGTCGATCATCGCCATCGCGGCCCGCAGCATCCGCTGCGCGGTCTCCTGGTCCGACAGGCGGCGGCCGCGACGCCCCAGCCCGGTCGGCCCCGGCACGGAGTGGCCCATCTGCGGCACCTTTCGAGGACTTAGGACTCTATGTCTCAAGTTCCATGTCGGACAAGCTTACGTCGGATCGTCCACCGAGGGTAGGAGGTGCACCGATGCTGCACTCCGACGATCGGCTGCGCGCGATGTACGAGGGCGGGCGCGGCAACCGGACCGCCCGGCGGTACGCCCGCTTCTGGGCGGCCGTGTTCGGTCTCGGGCTGCTGCCCCGGCGCTGGGTGACCCTCGAGGTCGCCGGCCGCCGGTCCGGCCGCATGGTCCGGTTCCCGCTGGGCATGGCCCGCTGGCACGGCGACTGGTACCTGGTGCCGATGCTGGGCGAGGACTGCAACTGGGTCCGCAACGTCCGCGCCGCGCACGGCCGGGCAGTGCTGCGCCGCGGCCGGCGCCGGCCGTGCCGGCTGGTCGAGGTCCCCGCCGCCGACCGTGGCCCGATCCTCAGACGCTACCTCGACACCGTGCCCGGCGGCCGCCCGCACATCCCGGTCGACCGGTCCGCCCCGCTCGCGGCGTTCGACGCCGTCGCCGCGCACTACCCCGTGTTCCGGGTCTGTCCACCGGAGCCGACCAAGGAGGGAACCACATGACCACCTCGACATCCGCCACCGGCGAGCCCGCCGCCCCGGCCAGGCGCAGGCGCCACTGGGTCCGGCGCATCCTCGTCTCCCTCGGCGTGGTCATCGTGCTCCTGGTGGCCGCGGTCGTCCTCTACGTCAAGTTCGCCCCGGTCCCGGCGCCGCTCGGGCTGCCGTCCACCCCCGCGGCCGCCCCGGCCGGCCCGCTCGAGGGCACCTGGCAGGTCGCCGGCGGGTCCACCGCGGGCTACCGCATCCAGCAGACCGTGCTGTTCGCCAGCAACGACGTCGTGCAGCGCACCGGGCACGTCACCGGCGAGCTCACCGTCGCCGGCGAACGGGTCACCGCCGCGAGCGTCCGGATCGACCTGACGACCATCGCGAGCGACAACGGCACGAAGACCCCGCAGCTCGCGATCGGCCTGGACACCGCCCACCACCCCGAGGCGACCGTCGCGCTCACCGGTCCGGTCGCGCTCGACCCGGCCGTCGCGTCCGGCGGCACCGTGACCACCACGGCGGCGGGCGAGCTGACCCTGCGCGGCGAGACCCACCCGGTCACCATCACCCTGACCGCGCGCCGCGACGGTGACAGGTTGCAGGCCGCGGGCTCGATGCCGGTCGCTTTCGCCGACTGGCACGTCCCCGAGCCTACCGGCTACGGCCCGTTCGGCTCGCTGGCGAACCACGGCACCGCCGAGTTCCTGCTGATCCTCGAACGCGGCCGGTGACGCCCGTTCTAGATCCAGTCGTCGTGCCGGGACCAGGTGATGAGGTTGTCGAGGATGCCCGGGGTCGGCTCGGCGGGCTCGGTCACCGTGTACGCCCCGCGGTAGAACAGCAGCGGCCGCACCGGTCGCTGCGGGCCCAGCGTGGTGACCCGGCCGAGCACCACGTGGTGGTCGCCGCCGTCGTGCACGCTCTCGATCGCGCAGTCGAGCCAGGTCACCACGCCGTCGAGCACCGGCGAGCCGGACGGCGCGGGGGACCAGGCCACGTTCGCGAACTTGTCCGCGCCCGCGGTGCCGAACACGGCGCTGACGTCCCGCTGGGCGTGGCTGAGCACGTTGACGCAGAAGTGCCCGTGCCGCTCGATCAGCGGCCAGGTGCGCGCGGACCGGCCGGGGCAGAACAGCACCAGCGGCGGGTCGAGCGACAGCGCCGCGAACGACTGGCAGGCGAACCCGACCGGCTCCGCGGCGCTCGTCGCGGTGACCACGGTGACGCCGGTGCAGAAGTGCCCGAGCGCCGTGCGGAAGGCGGCCGGCTCGATCGCCCGGCCGATCATCGCTGCTGGGCGCCGATCGAGAAGTCGTGTCCCCACAGGGAGACCGCCGTGCTCTCCCGGGCGATCCAGGCCTCGTCGTCCACCTGCCTGCCCTCGCAGCCGAACTCGACGTCGAACCCGCCGGGCGTCTTCATGTAGAACGACAGCATCAGGTCGTTGACATGCCGGCCGAGGGTGGCCGACATCGGCACCTTGCGGCGCAGCGCGCGGTCGTGGCACAGGCCGACGTCGTCGGTGCTCTCGACCTCGACCATCAGGTGCACGATCCCCGACGGCGTCGGCATCGGCAGGAACGCGAGGCTGTGGTGGCGCGGGTTGCAGCCGAAGAACCGCAGCCACGCCGGCTCGCCGTCGGCCGGGCGGCCCACCAGCTGCGGGGGCAGGCGCATCGAGTCGCGCAGCCGGAAGCCGAGCACGTCGCGGTAGAAGCGCAGCGCCTCCGCGTCGTCCCGTGTGGACAGTACGACGTGGCCCAGACCCTGCTCGCCGGTGACGAACCGGTGCCCGTACGGGCTGACCACCCGCCGGTGCCGCAGCGCGGCACCGTGGAAGACCTCCAGGGTGTTGCCGGAGGGATCCTCGAACGTGACCAGCTGGTCGACCCGGCGGTCCGCGCGTTCCTCCGCGCTGCCTTCCTTGTAGGGCACGCCCGCGGCCTCCAGCCGGCCGCAGACCTCGCCGAGCTCGGCGACGTTCGCGACCTCCCAGCCGGAGGCGGCCAGCCGGTCGGTGTCGCCGGGCAGGATCACCAGGCGGGCGGGGAAGTCGTCCATCCGGAGGTACAGCGCGTCCTCGCGGGCGCCGCTGCCCTCCACCATGCCGAGCACCTTCAGGCCGTACTCGCGCCAGGCCGGGACGTCGGTGGCCTCGATGCGCAGGTAGCCGAGGGACCGGATGCCCATCTCATTCGCCTCCCAGGAAGTCCATCGTGAGGCGGTTGAACTCCGCGAACTTCTCCAGCTGCGCCCAGTGCCCGCAGCGGCCGAACACGTGCAGCTGCGCGCGCGGGATGACCTTGAGCGCCACGAGCGCGCCGTCGAGCGGGTTGACCCGGTCCTCACGGCCCCAGACCAGCAGCACGCGCTGCCGCAGCCGGTGCGCCTCGCGCCAGAGCATGCCGGCCTCCGGGTCCGCGGCGAACGACGCGCCCATGGACGCCATCGCGCGCAGCGCCGCCGGGTCGCTCGCCACCGCGAAACGCTCCTCGACCAGCTCGTCGGTGACCAGCGACTGGTCGAACACCAGGGTGCGCAGGAACGTCGCCAGCTTCTCCCTGCTGGGGCCGGGCGGGGCGGCGAACTGGTAGAGGCGCTTGATGCCCTCGGTCGGGTCCGGAGCGAACACGTTGAGCCCCAGCCCACCCGGCGCCATGAGCACGAGCCGGCCGGCGCGGTCGGGGTGGCGCAGCGCGAAGCGCACCGCGGTGCCGCCGCCGAGGGAGTTGCCCACGAGGTGGGCGCGTTCGATGCCCAGCTCGTCGAACAGGTCCCGCAGCCGGTCCGCGGCGAAGGTGAAGAACTGCTCGGTGATCTCCGGCTTGTCGGAGGAGCCGAAGCCGGGCTGGTCGACCAGCAGCGTGCGGAACCGCTTGGCGAACACCGGCAGGTTCGGGCCGAAGTTGCTCCATGCCGACGCGCCGGGCCCGCCGCCGTGCAGCATCACCACGACCTCGCCGGCGCCGGCCTCGTGGTAGTGCAGGCCGGCGCGTGTGTCCTCCGTGGTCAGATCCACGCGTCGGTCACCTTCAGCCCGAGCTCCGCCTGGCCGTACATGGCCAGCGCCTTCTCCGGATCGTTGATCGCGTGCACCCGGCCGGCGTGCGCGTCACGCCAGAAGCGCTGGATGGGCGTGCCGGTCCTGAGCGCGCGCCCGCCCGCGCTCTCGAACAGCCGGTCCACCGCGGCGATGGCCGAGCTGGTCGCGTTGACCTGGTCGCGGCGGGTCTGCACGCGCAGCGGGAACGGGATCTTCTCCCCGGCGGTGGCGTGCCGCATCTGCTCGTCGATGTCCCGCTCGATCTGCAGCATGGCCGCGTCGATCTTGCTGGCGGCCTCGGCGATGCGCAGCTGGTTGAACGAGTCCTCGGCCGCGCGGCCGCCGGTGGACGCGCGCACCCGCTCGCGGGTGTGGGTGACGTAGGCGTCGTAGGCGCCGGTGGCCATGCCGACCACCGGCACGGCGATCGAGCAGGAGAACACCGAGGCGAAGGGGAGCCGGTAGAGCGGGCCGGTGTTCACCGCGTGGCCGGGGCCGTGGCACTTGCCGGTGTCCATGAAGCTGAGCGTGCGGTACTCGGGGACGAAGACCTTGTCGACGATGATGTCGTTGCTGCCGGTGCCGCGCAGGCCGATCGTGTCCCAGACGTCGTCGATCTCGTAGTCGGCGCGGGGGAGCAGGAACGTGCGGAAGTCGGTGGGGGCGCCGTCCTCGCCGAGGACGAGCCCGCCGAGGAACACCCAGGTGGCGTGGTCGCATCCGGAGGAGAAGCTCCAGCGACCGGTGAACTCGAAGCCGCCGGCGACCGGCGTGGCCCGGCCCATGGGGGCGTAGGAGGAGGAGACGCGGGTGTCGTCGTCGGTGCCCCAGACCTCGCGCTGCGCGCGGTCGTCGAACAGCGCCAGCTGCCAGGGGTGGCAGCCGAGGACGCTCGCGACCCAGCCGGTGGACCCGCAGGCGCTGGAGATGAGCCGCACGGCGCGGTAGAAGTCGTTGGGGTGCTGCTCGCGGCCGCCGTAGCGGGCCGGCTGGAGCAGCTTGAAGAAGCCGGTGAGCTGGAGGGCCTTGATCGACTCGTCGGAGACGCGGCGCGCGTCCTCGGTCGCCTGGGCCCGCTCGCGCAGCGCCGGGAGCAGCTCCCGGACGGCGTCGATCACGGCGTCACTCATGCGCCCAAGACTAGAACACGTTCTCGTTTCTGTCGATGTCGTGCCCTGTGGACAACTGTGGACAACCTGTGGACACCCGTCTGGTGCTCCGCGGCCGACCCGGCAGGATTCGGGCTACGCTCCACGACGAGAGGGGACACCATGGGCGAGCCCGAGAACATCGACCGGCGCGTCACCAGGCTGGAGGGTGAGGTGGCGAAGGTGCGCGAGGACGCGGCCGCCGCCCGCGTGCTGGCCGGCGGCGCCGACCGCGACGTCTCCGCGATGCAGGCCGAGCTGCGCGCCCACACCCGGACGCTGAACGCGCTGCGGGAGACCCAGATCTCGCAAGGCGCCGAGATGCGCGGGGAGATGCGCGAGATGCGCGGGGAGATGCGCGACATGCGCGGGGGCTTCGCGTTGCTCGCGCAGGGGCAGGAGCGCATCACCGACCTGCTGACCAGGCACATCGACGAGTGCGACTCGGGCAGGGGGTGCTGACGGCCGGCCGGTCCCTGTGGGGAGGCGTGCTTCGGGCGGTGCCGCGACTCGTCAGTCCCCCGCCTGCCGCACATCCAGCGCGGCCGCGTGCGTGCCCGCGCGGCGGCCGGAGAACACGCAGTCCGCGAGCGACAGGCCGCTGACGTAGGAGTTCGAGCACAGGCCCACCGCCGTGCGGCCCGCCGCGTACAGGCCCGCCACGGGTACCCCCGAGCCGTCCAGGACCCCGCCCGTGGCCTCGTCCACCACCAGGCCGCCCAGCGTCAGCATCGGGCAGGGATAGCCCAGCCGCGGGCCGTAGGAGCAGTCGATCAGCGTGTACGGCGGCGTCGCCAGCGGCGCGACCAGGTCCGGGTGCTTGCCGAACGCGTCGGGCGTCGTGCCGTAGGCGGCCACCGTCGCGGCCAGGCCGGCCTCGTCGATGCCCGCCCGCCGCGCCACCGACGCCACCGAGGCGCCCCGCACCCGGGCCCAGCGCAGCAGGTAGCGCATCTGCCACCGCTGGAACCACAGCGTCTCCGCCCGCAACGCGCGGTGTGCGGCCCGCAGGACCGGCTCGTCCACCAGCAGCCACGCCCGACCGCCGCCGGCGATCAGCCGCGCGCCCACCGCCGCGCCGTAGGTCGACTCGTCCACGAACCGGGCGCCGGACGGGTCGACCAGGACACCCCGCAGCAGCGCGCTCGGCGGCGTGATGAACCGCCACGCCGACACCATGCTCAGCCGGTCGGTCGCGCCGCCCGCCTCGGCGCCCAGCCGGATGCCGCTGCCGTCGTCGCCCTGGGTGCCCAGCGGCAGGCCGCCGCGGAAGGACGGCGCGTGCTCGCGCATCATCTCCCGGTTGTTGACGAACCCGCCCGCCGCGAGCACCACCCCGCGCCGCGCCTCGACGCGGAAGGGCCGCCCCCACCGGCTCTCCAGCGCGGCGATCCGCCGGTGCAGCCGCCGGGCCAGCGCCGGCACGTACAGGCCCGGCTTCACCGACAGCCGGTGCAGCCGGTCGAGCCGCCGCCGCACCCGGGCGGGCGCCCCGGACAGGGTGCGGCACTCCACGCCCACCACCCGGCCGGACTCGACGGCCAGCCCGACCGCGGCCGTGCGGGTGCGCACCCGGGCACCCGCCGACACGGCGGCCGCCAGCGCGGCGTAGAGCACCCGCCCCGACGTGCCGCGGCCGTGCGCCCGGTGCCCGCGCGGGGCCGGCTCGGCCAGCGAGCGGAACGGCCAGGCGTTCTCGCTCCCCGAGTGGTACAGGTAGTAGTCGTCGGTCGGGTAGGAGGTCTTGTACGGGCACGGGCTTGGGTCGAACGGCACGCCCAGCCCGGCCAGCCAGTCGATCATCGCGGGTGAGGACTCGCAGAACCGGCGCAGCGTGGCCGCGCCGACCACGTCGCCGACCTCCTCGGTCAGGTAGCCGAGCATCGCGTCGGTGGTGTCCGCCACGCCGGCGGCACGCTGCACGGCGGTGCCGCCGCCGGCGTAGACCACGCCGCCGGACATCGCGGTCGCGCCGCCGCCGGTGAAGCGGTCCAGCACCAGCACGTCCGCACCGGCCCGGCCGGCCTCGATCGCGGCGCAGGCACCCGCGCCGCCGAAACCCACCACGACGACGTCGGCGTGATCGTCCCAGCGGCCATCCGGTTCGGGGGGCATGTGAAAAACTATAACCTGTTCTAGTATGAGGCCCATGGAGTCAGCTGACGTGGTCGTGGTCGGTGCCGGTGCGGCGGGCATGACGGCCGCGCTCACCGCCGCCCGCCACGGGCTCGGCACCGTCCTCGTGGAGAAGGCGGACCGGTTCGGCGGCTCCACCGCGCGCTCCGGCGGGGGCGTCTGGATCCCCAACAACCACGTGCTCAAGCACGCCGGCGTGCCGGACACGCCCGAGCTGGCCGCGACCTACCTCGCGCACATCACCGGCGACGAGGTCGACGACGAGCTGCGCCGCGCGTTCCTGGACGCCGGGCCGGAGATGGTCCGGTTCGTGCTCGCCCACACGCCGCTGCGGATGCGCTGGGTCACCGGCTACTCCGACTACTACCCCGAGGCCCCCGGCGGCATGCCCAGCGGCCGCTCGATCGAGCCGCGCCCCATGGACGCCCGCCTCGCGGGCCCGGACCTCGCCGCGCTCGCCGAGCCCTACCTGCGCGCGCCGACCGGGATGGCGGTCACCCAGGCCGACTACCGCTGGATGAACCTCATGGTCCGCCACCCCCGCGGCCTCGCCCGGGCCGGCCGGGTCGCCGCCCGCAGGCTGATCTCGCTCGCCCGCCGCCGGCGGCTGCTGACCATGGGCCAGGCGCTGGCCGCCGGCCTGCGCGCGGGGCTGCGCGACGCGGAGGTGCCGGTGCTGCTGGACACCCCGCTCACCGGGCTGCGCACCGACGGCGGCCGGGTCACCGGCGTCGAGACGCCGCACGGCACGATCACCGCGCGGCGCGGGGTCATCCTCACCACCGGCGGGTTCGAGCACAACGAGCGGATGCGCAAGGAGTACCAGCGCGCGCCGATCGGTACCGAGTGGACGGTCGGCGCGGAGTCCAACACCGGCGACGGAATCGACGCGGGCCAGCGGCTCGGCGCGGCCACCGCGGTCATGGACGACGCCTGGTGGGGGCCGTCGATCATGCTGCCGCGCGGGCCGTACTTCTGCCTGGCCGAGCGGACCCTGCCCGGCTGCCTGCTGGTCAACCAGGCCGGCACGCGGTTCGTCAACGAGGCCGCGCCGTACGTGGACGCGGTGCACGCCATGTACCACAACCACACCGACGCGGTCGGCCACATCCCCGCCTGGCTCGTCGCCGACCAGCGCTACCGCAACCGCTACATCTTCGCCGGGCTCGGCCCGCGCCAGCCCTTTCCCGGCCGCTGGTACGAGCACGGCGCCGTGTACCGGGCCGGCACGCTCGACCGGCTGGCGGAGCAGATCGACGTGCCACCGGCCGCGCTGCGGGCGACCGTGGACCGCTTCAACGGCTTCGCCGCGACCGGGGTGGACGAGGACTTCCGCCGCGGCGAGAGCGCCTACGACCGCTACTACGGCGACCCGCGCAACAAGCCCAACCCCTGCCTCGCGCCGCTCGCGAAGCCGCCGTTCTACGCGATCCGGATCGTCCCAGGCGACCTGGGCACCAAGGGCGGCCTGCGCACCGACACCCGCGGCCGGGTGCTGCGCGAGGACGGCACGCACATCCCCGGCCTGTACGCGGCCGGCAACGCCAGCGCCCCGGTGATGGGCCGAACCTACGCCGGGCCGGGTGCGACGCTCGGCCCGGCGATGACCTTCGGCTACCTGGCCGCCCTCGACCTCGTGGAGAGCAAGCGATGACCAACAGCATCCGGCGGATCGACGTCGGTGCCCCGCGGACCCGGTTCGCCCGCGGCTGGCACTGCCTCGGCCTCGCGGACACCTTCCGCGACGGCCGGCCGCACGCGGTGGAGGCGTTCGGCACCAAGCTCGTCGTGTTCGCCACCGGGGACGGCACGCTCAACGTGCTCGACGCGTACTGCCGGCACATGGGCGGCGACCTGTCGCAGGGCACGGTCAAGGGCGACGCCGTCGCCTGCCCGTTCCACGACTGGCGCTGGGCCGGCAACGGCCGCTGCGTCGGCATCCCCTACGCCAAGCGGATCCCGCTGCGCGCGCGGACCCGGTCGTGGCTGGCGCTGGAGCGCAACAAGCAGCTGTTCGTCTGGCACGACCCGCAGGGCAACCCGCCGCCGGAGGACGTGGTGATCCCCGAGGCGCGCGGCGCGTCCGGTCCGGAATGGAGCGACTGGACCTGGGACACGGTCCGCATCGAGGGCTCCAACTGCCGGGAGATCATCGACAACATGGTCGACATGGCGCACTTCTTCTACATCCACTTCGCGTTCCCTACCTACTTCAAGAACGTGTTCTCCGGCCACGTCGCCACCCAGTACCTCAACTCCCGCGCGCGGCCGGACGTGGGGATCGGCTCCAGCTACTCCGCGGAGGGCGTGACGCTGCGGTCCGAGGCGTCCTACTACGGGCCGTCCTACATGATCAACGACCTGTGGCAGGACTTCCACGGCACCACGATCGAGACCGTGCTGATCAACTGCCACTACCCGGTCACCGCCGACTCGTTCGTGCTGCAGTGGGGGGTGAGCGTGAAGAAGCTGCCCGGGCTGCCCAAGGAGAAGGCGGACAAGGTGGCCGGCAAGCTCGCCAAGAGCTTCGGCGTCGGCTTCCTGCAGGACGTGGAGATCTGGCGGAACAAGACCCGCATCGACAACCCGCTGCTGTGCGAGGAGGACGGCCCGGTCTACCAGCTGCGCCGCTGGTACGAGCAGTTCTACGTCGACGTCGAGGACGTCACCGAGGAGATGACCAACCGCTTCGAGTTCGAGGTCGACACCACCCGCGCCAACGAGGTCTGGGAGCGGGAGGTGGCGGAGAACCTCGCCCGCCGGGAGGCTGAGGTCACGTGACGTCGTGGGCCAAGGCTCCCGATCACCGCGACCCGGCCGGCACGCTGGCCGACACGCGCGAGTTCCTCGACTCCGGCCTCACCCCGGTGCGGTGCAACGCCTGCGCGACCGAGGTGCGGGTGCGCAAGGCGAGCGCGATCCAGACCAGCGTGCAGTGGGCGTCGGACCCGGCGGCGACCTGCCCGGAGTTCGCCGCGCGGGTCGCGGCCGGCGAGGTGGGCGCGCGGATCGACACCTGCCCGAAGCTGCGGGCGAGCATCGCCGACGCGGTGGAGCTCGGCCGGCTGGCGGTGCCCGATGCCTGAGCAGCGGTCCTACCCGCTGCGGGTGGCGCGGGTGGTCGCGGAGACGGCCGACGCGTGCTCGCTGGAGTTCGAGGTGGACGGTGCGCACCGGGAGGCGTTCGGGTACCGGCCCGGCCAGTTCCTGACCGTCCGGATCCCCAGCGACCGGTGCGGCTCGGTGGCCCGCTGCTACTCGCTGTCCAGCTCCCCGCACACCGACGACCGGCTGAAGGTCACGGTCAAGCGCACCGCCGACGGGTACGGCTCGAACTGGCTGTGCGACACGATCTCGGCGGGCGACGAGCTGGAGGCGCTGCCGCCGGCCGGGGTGTTCACGCCGCGCTCGCTGGACGCCGACCTGCTGCTGTGGGCGGCGGGCAGCGGGATCACCCCGGTCGTGTCGATCGTGAAGTCGGCGCTGGTCGCCGGGACGGGCCGGGTGGTGCTCGTCTACGCCAACCGGGACGAGGCCTCGGTGATCTTCGGCGGCGAGCTGGACGCGCTCGCGCGCCGGCACCCGGGCCGCCTCGTGGTGATCCACTGGCTGGAGTCGGTGCAGGGGCTGCCGACCCCGGCCGCGCTGGCCGCGCTGGCCTCGCCGTACGCCGCGTTCGAGTCGTTCGTGTGCGGGCCGAAGCCGTTCATGACCGCCGTGCGCGAGGCGCTCGCGTCGCTCGACGTGCCGAAGGGCCGGATCCGCCTGGAGCGCTTCCAGTCGCTGGGCGCGAACCCGTTCGAGAAGGCCACCCCCGCGCCGCCGGCCACCGGGACGCGCGGCTCGGCCACCGTGCAGGTGTCGCTGGACGGCGCGCGGCACCGCCTCGCCTGGCCGGCCGACCAGAAGCTGCTCGACCTGCTGCTGGACAGCGGCATCGACGCGCCGTACTCGTGCCGGGAGGGGGCGTGCAGCGCCTGCGCCTGCCGGCTGGTGGCCGGCGAGGTGAAGATGTTGAACAATGACGTGCTGGAGGACGAGGACATCGAGGACGGCATCATCCTGGCCTGCCAGTCCGTTCCGGTGACCGATGCCGTCGAGGTCAGCTACGAGTGAGGTTGCATGCCCATCGACCCGGCCGTCGCCATCGGCGCGGACCTCGGCGAGACGACGTTCTCGTGGACCGGTAACGACGTCCTGCTCTACCACCTGGCGCTCGGCGCGGGCACGCGTCCGGTCGACCCGGCCGAGCTGCGCTACGTGCTGGAGGACCGGCTGGCGGTGCTGCCGACGTTCGGCGTGGTGGCGCCGAACTTCCGCACGTTCGAGCCGCCCGCGGTGCGCTTCCCCGGGATCGACATCGACCTGTCCAAGGTGCTGCACGGCACCCAGTCGATCACCGTCAACGGGCCGCTGCCGGCCGAGGGCACGGCGGTGGCGCGCTCGCGGGTCGCGGACGTGTGGGACAAGGAGAAGGCCGCGGTCATCATCCAGGAGACGACCGTCTCCGACCCGGCCGGCGCTCCACTGTGGACGACCAGCTCCAGCATCTTCGCCCGCGGCGAGGGCGGCTTCGGCGGCCACCGCGGGCCGTCCACGGCCGTGCCGGTGCCCGAGCGGGACCCGGACCGGGTCGTCGAGGTGCCGACCCTGCCGCAGCAGGCGCTGCTCTACCGGCTCTGCGGCGACCGCAACCCGCTGCACGCCGACCCGGAGTTCGCCGCGCTGGCCGGGTTCGACCGGCCGATCCTGCACGGGCTGTGCTCCTACGGGATGGTCTGCAAGTCCGTCGTGGACAGCATGCTGGGCGGCGACGTCGGCAGGGTGGCGTCGTTCGCGGCGAAGTTCGCCGGCGTGGTGTTCCCCGGCGAGACGCTGCGGGTGCGGGTGTGGACCACGCCGGAGGGCTACACCCTCACCGCGACTGCCGTGGACCGCGACGACGCCCCGGTGCTCGCGGACACGGTGCTCACGCTCACCTGAGCCCGCGCCACGGTGGGCAGCCCGTGATGTCTCGCGTCGTTTCTCGTGCAGCGTGGCCAGCGCTGAGGCCGCCCACAGCAGCAGGAAGCCCAGTACCAGCTGGATGGGGACCGGCGCGAAGCTGTTGCGGACCTGCAGCAGCAGCGGCAGCAGCACGATCCCGATCCGCGCGTCGCCACGCGATGTCCGGGGAGCACGCTCCACGAGTGCCAGGGCGAGCCCGATGGCGGCGGTGATCACGACGACGCCCGCCACGCCGAAGTTGTGATAGCCCTCCGCGATCGGCGAGCCTCCGATCGGGCCGACACGCTCCATGATCTCGACGTTGAACAGCCGGTCGTCATATCCGGGAGGTCCGCCGTGCAAGCCGGTCAGGTTCTCGATGAGCCGCAACGGCACGACGAACAGTGTCTCGCCACCGCGAAAGGGCTCGCTCGAGGAATGCCAGCCGAGGACGACCGTGATGGGTCGCAGCGAGAAGCCCATCTCGGCTATCGCGTCGAGCGGGGACGCCCACGGCGAGGCATCGGAGAAGCCGGTCAGGCGGGTCTGGCGGATGACGCCGATGGCGACGAGCACGCCGACCGATCCCAGCAGGGTCCACAGCGGGCGAAGCGTCCGCCCCCGGCGGGCCTCGACCACCAGCAGCGCGACGAGGGGGAACAGCGCCTCGCCGCGGTTTCCGATGAGCAGCGCCACCATGGCGAACAGGACGAACACCGTCCACGCGGCGGTGCGCGCCCTGCCTCCGGCGACCACCGCCAGGACCGGCCCGATGCCGAGGAAGAGGTAGCCGTACCCCAGGAGCTCGTCGGACCGGGCCGTCTCGAGGTAGGTCGTGTAGCCGCCGGACAGCAGGGCGGTGCCGCCGGCGCGGAGTACCGTCACGGCGAAGATCGCGAGACCGGTCAGCTGGACGCAGAGGCCGACGACGGCGAGTGCCCACCGGAATGCGGGCTCAGGCTGCCGGATCGGTGACTCGACCTCACGCGTGCCGCCGGCAAGACCGGCGGCGATCGCGAGCGCCGACATGCCGAGGATGGCGAGGTGCACCGCCTGTGCGGTGTAGCCCTGGTAGATCCAGGAGTCGTCGGACGCGGTGAACCCGCCGGACCCGCGCAGCGCGATGCTGATCAGCAGGCCACCGTGGAACAGCCCGAATATGACGAGGTAGACGCTGCTCGCCCGGTAGATGCTGCCGTGGCGGCCGGTCGCCAGCACCAGGACGCACAGCAACCATGACACCACGAATGCCGCGGCCAGCCGGGAGATGTCCGTCGCGTCCCACGTCGTCCAGACGCAGGCGACGGCCGTGACCGAGACGGCGCCGGTCAACCTGGCGCGCCTGCCGATCAGGCCCGTGGAGTCCACAGTTCCCTCCACTTCTGGACGTACCGTTCGAGTACGAAGTGCGAGTGCCGCATACCATCGCTGATCGCATCGCGTTCGCACAGCGGCAGATCGGCGAGGCGTAACGCGGTTCGCGCCCAGTTCAGCGGGCCGGCGTCGAGCGGCAGAATCGTG
The DNA here is from genome assembly GCA_963727495.1 of uncultured Actinomycetota bacterium. Classification (GTDB taxonomy): domain Bacteria; phylum Actinomycetota; class Actinomycetes; order Mycobacteriales; family Pseudonocardiaceae; genus Actinophytocola. The sequence goes on from CAVSGQ010000006.1 coordinate 2,143,367, forward strand.
ATGCCGGCGACCTGCGCGGCGATGTCCCGGACGCCCGGCAGGTCCGCGGCGAGTACCGGAACGCCGGCTGCCAACGCCTCCAGAACCACGCAGGGCAGGCCCTCCCGGTGGGACGGCAGGAGCAGCACGTCACAGTCGGCGAACACCTCCTCGATCGCATGGGTCTCGTCGACGACGTGGATGTGGGGGTTCGAGGCGAAAGAGGGATCGGCGGCCGCCAGGTCGTCGACGCCCCCGGGCCCCACGAACCGCAGTTGTGCTCCGGGACGCAGGAGTTGCGCCGCGTCGTGGACGCCCAGCAGAAATGCGCGGTTCTTCTCCCGTGCCGCGCGCCCGACATGGGTGAGGACGGCAGGTCCGGTCCGGTCCTGCCGCAGCCGAACCCGGGCGAAGCGCTCGACGTCGATGCCGTTGGGCACCACACCGTAGCGCTGGTCGCCCTCGCGAGGCGAGGCGTAGGCGATCGCCGTCGTGGAGACCCCGACGACGTGCGTCGCATAGCGACGCAGCAGGGCCCGGAACACGGCTCGTTGCGCGCGGCGGCGCATCGTGTCGGGCCTGCCGTCGCTGTCGCTGTGCATGTTCGCGATCCGCACGGCCACACCGGCCGCCGCGGCGACGGCGAGCATGAGACCGCTGGCGGTGCTGACATGCGACACGACGACGTGCGGTCGCGTCTCGCGCAGCTGGTACCACAGACGCGGAACGAACGTCGGTACCGGCCGGAGTGGGCATTGGTGGACGAGTGCCCCCGTTGCGCGGAACAGGTCGGCCAACCGCCCCTCACGTCCGCCGAGGGTCAGGAAGACCTGCTGGAACTCGTCGGCGGGAACCGCACGGCACAGGTCCAGCGCGACGGTCTCCGCGCCACCGCGATCCAGGGTGCCGAGGAGGTGCATCACGGTCAGGGCCCGCTCCGTGCCGACGGGTCCCGGACGTGGTCTGCTCAAGGCGATCAGGTTCGCTTCGGCCGGGCTCGCGTCGTCGGTCGACGGTGGTGCATCGCGTACTCTCGGCCTCCGCTCGCTCGGCTGGTAGGTCCCTGTTGGTGAGGGCTGGACACGCGTACGGCGACGGTACCTGTACTCGTGGTGTCGCACCGTCGGGCTCACTCGAATGGGGAACGGCGGAAAGCGTTGTCGCCACAGGTCTCCGGTCGTGCCGGGGGTGAGCGGTCAGTCGGAAGTCCGGAGCAGGTCGCGGTTGACCTCGCGGACCTCCGCGGCGAGCTCGGGCAGGTCGACCACCTCGACGCCGCCGGCCGCGAGCAGCGCGGCGCCGCGGCCCTCGACGAACGTGGGCGGCTCGCGCAGCGCGAACACCACGCGGGGGATGCCGGCGGCGAGGATCAGGTCGGTGCAGGTGCGCGGCCGGGAGCGGCGCCGCCCGCAGGGCTCCAGCGAGCTGTAGACCGTCGCGTGGCGCAGGCGGGGGTCGGCCGGGTCGAGCTTGCCCAGCGCGGCCTCCTCGGCGTGCTCGGTGCCGCCGGACTCGCGGGAGTAGCCCCGGGCGAGCTCGTTGCCCCGCCCGTCGACGACGATCGCGCCGACGGCGAACGCGGTGGCCGACGGCGGGCAGCGGGTGGACAGCTCGATCGCCGCGCGCAGCCAGTGTCTGTCCACTTCGGATCTGCTGAGCAGGTACCGGAGCAGCGCGACGTTCCCGATCGGCCGCAGCTCGACGAGGGTGGCCGGGTGCTCGGCGTCCCAGGGGAAGCGGCCGTCGCGCACGAAGCGGGGCGCCGCGCTGTCGCCGACGAAGAACGGTGCGAGCACGAGGTGCAGCTCGTCGGCGAGGCCGGTGGTCAGGAACGCGGTGTGCATGCCGGTGCCGCCCTCGACCATGAGCCGGCGCACCCCGCGCCGGGCGAGGTCGCCGAGCACGGCCGCGAGCTCGACCCGCTCGCCCATCGGCACCGTCCGCCCGGGGGTCGCGACGCCGTCCGGGGCGTAGACGACCTGCTCGCCGGTGGCGAAGAACGACGCGGCCGGGTCGAGGTCGCCGGAGGCGGTGACGGTCACCTTGAGCGGGTTCTCCGGCCGGCCCCGCGCCACCCGCTGCCGGCGGCGCGCGGCGGAGCGGACCAGCAGCCGGGGGTTGTCGCGGCGGATCGTGTTGGCGCCGACCAGGATCGCGTCGCTGCCGGCCCGCACCTCGTCGACCCGGTCCCAGTCGTCCGCGTTGGACAGCACGAGCCTGCGGTCGGTGGCGTCGTCGAGATACCCGTCGAGCGACGCCGCGCAGCTCAGCAGCACGTACGGGCGGTCGGTCATGGCCGTACCATCGTCGCATGACCTATGTCGGAGACGCCGGAGAGATCAACGCCACCTACCGGCCCATCGGCGAGGTGGAGACCCTGGTCCGCCCGAACGTGACCAACGCGTTCGTGGCGACCGGATCGGTCACCAGGGGACAGTTCGGGCTCTTCCAGTACACGATGGCCGCGCGCGCCGGCGGTCCGGACGCGCACTTCCACAAGACGTTCTCGGAGTCGTTCTACATCGTCTCCGGCACGGTCCGGCTGTTCAACGGCGAGAAGTGGGTCGACGCCACCGGGGGCGACTTCCTGTACGTGGCGGAGGGCGGCATCCACGCGTTCCGCAACGAGTCCGACGAGCCGGCGTCGATGCTGATCCTGTTCGCGCCCGCGCCGCCGCGGGAGAACTACTTCCGCGAGCTGGCCGAGCTGATCGACTCCGGGCGCGAGCTCTCCCCGGAGGAGTACACCGAGTTCCTCGCCCGGCACGACCAGTACATGGTCTAGCCGGCGGTGTCTAGCTGGCGGTGCGGCGGATGCGGCCGGCGTAGTGCGCCTCGAGCCGCAGGTTGCGCTCGTGGCCGCCGGGGACGTTGTTCGACACGTACACCGGGGGCATCGTGCCGGCCTCGAGCAGCAGGCGGGCGGTCTCGGCGACCACCATCTGCACCAGCAGCGCCGCGGACAGGGACGACACCGCGCCCACGGACGTGCCCACGGTGGTGCCGTCCGGCATGGCCAGCAGCGTGTCGCCGAACGGGGCGCCGTTGTCGAGGGTCACGTCGGCCAGGTCGCCGAGGCGCCTGCCCGACTCGTGCCGCGGCTCGACCCGTGTCGAGTGCTCCACCGAGGTGATCGCGACCAGCCGGTGGCCGTTGTCCTTCACCACGTGCGCCATCTCGACCACCGAGGAGTTCACCCCGGAGCTCGACGCGATCACGAACAGGTCCTGCCGCGCGGGCCCGGCCAGCTCGTAGAGCCGCGCGGCCACGTCGCCGCGGCGCTCCAGCATCGGGTCGGCCAGCACCGACGGGTCCTCCCCGCCGAACTGCACCAGGTCGGACAGCGCGATCCGGTTGGTCGGGATCAGCCCGCCGGCCCGCCCGGCGACCTCCAGCGCGGTGCCCTGCGAGTGGCCGGTCCCGAACGCCTGGATGACGCCGTCCGCCGCGACGCACTCGGCGAACAGCGCCGCTGCGGCCGCCACCCCGGCGGTGGACGACGAGGCCACGGTGGACAGCCGGCGCAGCAGCTCCTGGGCGCTGGACTCGGCGCCGATCGAGGTGGTCATGACGGCGCCACCATGGCCGTCGCGACCCGCACGATCTCCGCGATGACGTCGTCCAGCGAGCGCTTGCCGCCGCTCAGCGACCAGTGGTGCACCAGCTCGTTCACCGCCCCGATCAACGCGACCGCGCCGAGGTGGAAGTCGCGCGGCTCGGCCTCGCCGCGCTCCACCGCCCGCTGCGCCTCCGACACCAGGTACGCGGCCCACCGCTCGCGCCACGCGATCCGGTGCCGCTCCACGGCGTCGCTGACCCCGATGATCTCCACGTAGGACAGCCGGGCCCACCGGGGGTCGCTGGCCGTGGCCGTGATGAACGCCCGCACGGCCCGGGTGAACCGCTCGCGCATGGGCTGGTCGTCGCGCGTCCCGCGACGCGGCGAGCACCGCCTGCCAAGCCTGGTCGATGATCCGGTCGTGCAGGGCCATCAGCAGCGCCTCGCGGCTGGTGAACTCCTCGTAGAAGTTCCGCGTGGACACCGACGCCCTGTGGCAGAGCTTCTCGATCGACGCGGCGGCGTAACCCTCCGTGCCGAACAGCTCCAGCCCGGCCGCGAGTAGCCGTTCCCTGCGCTCCGCGCGCCGCTCGACGGCCGAGCGCCCACCGTAGGTGCGACGCACCGCCGAGCCGGTTCCCGCCATCCCCACAACCCCCAATCGGTCCCGGTCCAGGTTACTGGGGCCCTCCGGACGGCGTGAATACCCCTCGGACGGGTGAGGGACGGGCCGGCAGGCGGGCGACAAGGTGACGTGTCGTGCACACGTCCGGGTGAAGACCCGTCACCGCCGGTTCGTGCGCAGCCCCTCCGCGAGCGCCTCGAGGGCGGGCAGGCCTCCTCCGGCGCCCACGACGCTCAACGCAGGTCGTAGACCGTCTGGCCGCCGACGGTAGTCGACTCGTAGTTGTCCGCCACCCACTGGGCGATCTCCGAGTCGCCGCCGCCCGGCCCGCCCATGCCGCCGCCCGCGATGTAGTAGGCGATCCGCCCGTCGGCGACGTAGGACCGGAACTCGGCCAGGGTCGGGGAGGGGTCGCCGCCGTTCCAGCCGCCGATCGCGATCACCGGCCTGCCGCCGGCCAGCTCGAGCTCCGCCGCGGCGGTGCCGCCGGTCGTCGCCGCGGCCCACGTGGTGTCGGTGCCGGCCAGCAGCGCGGCGATCGAGCCGTCGGACCGCCCGTCCGCGCCGACCCGCATGCCGCCGCCCATCTCCGAGCCGGCCGGGCCGGAGATCGGGATCGACCCGGAGTGCGTCTGCGCCGCGGTCGCCACCGAGTACGCGCCGCTGCCGGCCAGCGCCACGACCACCGCCGCGGCCGCCACCCACCGGCCCAGCCGCGCCCCGCCGACCACCAGCGCGGTCGCCACCAGCACGCCCGCGCCGAGGATCGCCCAGCGCAGCCACGGCAGCCAGGAGCCGTCGCGCTGCAGCAGGATGACCGACCACACCGCGGTGACGGCGACCATCGCGGCCATCGCCACCGCGGCCGGCCGGTTGGCCCGTCCACGCCACAGCGCCACTCCGGCGATCCCCACCAGCGCGCCGATCGCCGGCGCCAGGGCGACCGCGTAGTACGGGTGGATGATGCCGCTCATCAGGCTGAACACCAGCGCGGTCACCAGCAGCCAGCCACCCCACAGCAGCAGCGCGGCCCGCGTCGGGTCGGTGCGCGGCGTGCGCCGGGTGAACCACAGCCCCGCGCCCAGCGCGATCAGCGCGGCGGGCAGCAGCCAGGACACCTCGGTGCCGAACGCCGCGCCGAACATCCGGCCGAGCCCGGTGGCGCCGCCGAACCCGACGTTGCCGCCCATCCCGCCGCCCATGTTGCCGTCGCCGCCGAAGATCCGCCCCAGCCCGTTGTAGCCCAGCGCGAGCTCCAGGAAGCTGTCGTTCTCCGACCCGGCCATGTAGGGCCGCGAGCCCGCCGGCCACAGTTCGACCAGCGCGACGTACCAGCCCGCGGACACCACGACGGCCGCGCCCGCGGCGGCGACGTGCGCGACGCGCCGGCCGGGCGAGGTCGGCGCGGCCACCAGGTAGGCCAGCGCGAACGCGGGCAGCACCAGGAACGCCTGCAGCATCTTGGTGAGGAAGCCGAGCCCGACGAACGCGCCGGCCAGCATCAGCCACCGCACGCTCGCCTTCTCCGTCGCGCGGGTCACCGCGTAGCCGCCGGCCACCAGCAGCAGCACGAGCAGCGCGTCCGGGTGGTTGTAGCGGAACATCAGCGCGGCCACCGGGGTCAGCGCGAGCACCGTGCCGGCGAGCAGCCCCGCCGCGGGCCCGGCGACCCGCTTCACCGCCAGGTACAGCAGGCCGACGGCGGCGACGCCGCACAGCGCCTGCGGGGCCAGCACGCTCCAGCTGGAGAAGCCGAACACCCGGCCGAACAGGCCGGACAGCCACAGCGACGCGGGCGGCTTGTCGACGGTGATCGCGTTGCCGGCGTCGAGCGAGCCGAACAGCCACGCCTTCCAGCTCTGCGTCGCCGCCTGGGTGGCGGCCGCGTAGTAGCTGTTCGCCCAGCCCGACGCGGTCAGGTTCCACAGGTACAGCACCGCGGTGCCGGCGAGCAGGAGCCCGACGAGCGGGCGGTGCCGGTGCGCCGGCCGGGCCGCGGGTGCGGCGAGGGCGGGCCGTTCGAGGGTGGCGGTCAACGCGGACTCCTCCGGGTGGTGGTGGTCTGGCGGCGCGGGTGGAACACCCAGCCGCGGAGCAGCAGGAAGCGCAGCACGGTGGCGGCGAGGTTCGCGGCCACCAGCACCGCCAGCTCCAGCGCCCGGCCGGGCGTGGTCATGGCGTCGAGCACGGCGAGCGAGCCGCTGGTCAGCGCCAGCCCGAGGGCGAACACGATCAGGCCCTCGAACTGGTGGCGGCCGGCCAGGTGCCGCCCCCGCACGCCGAAGGTGAGCCGGCGGTTGGCGGCGGTGTTGGCGACGGCGGTGGCGCCGAGCGCGATGACGTTCGCCGCCTGCGCCCCCATGCCCAGCCGCAGCACGACGAACAGCAGCAGGTAGGCCAGCGTGCTGGCCACCCCGACGGCGGCGAAGCGGGCGAGCTGGCGCGCCAGGCCGGTCGGCACCCCGCCCGCGCGGACCTCGATCGGCGCGCGGCCGAGCTGCGAGCGGAGCTGTCCGATCGGGACGGTGCCGTTGGCCAGCGCGCGGGTGAGCCGGACGATGCCGCGCAGGTCGGCGAGCGCGGTGGAGACGATGTCGACGCGGCTGTCCGGGTCGTCCACCCAGTCCACCGGCACCTCGTGGATGCGCAGGCCGGTCCGCTCGGCCAGCACGAGCAGCTCGGTGTCGAAGAACCAGCCGGTGTCGTCGGCGTGCGGCAGCAGCCGGGCGCGCCACGTCCGCGCGGATCGCCTTGAAGCCGCACTGCGCGTCGGAGAACCGGGTGGCCAGCGTGCCGCGCAGCAGCAGGTTGTAGCAGCGCGAGATCACCTCCCGCTTGGGGCCGCGCACCACCCGCGACGCCGCGCGCGAGCCGGCTGCCGATCGCGAGGTCGGAGTGCCCGGACATCAGCGGCGCGACCAGCGGCGGCAGCGCGGCCAGGTCGGTGGACAGGTCGACGTCCATGTAGGCGAGCACCGGCGCGTCGGAGGCGGACCAGACGGCGCGCAGCGCGCGGCCGCGGCCCTTCTCCGCGAGGTGCACGACGGTCACCTCGTCGAGCTCGCCCGCGAGCCGCCCGGCGATCTCGGGGGTGCCGGTCGGTGCTCGCGTTGTCCGCGATCGTGATCCGGAACCGGTAGGGGAACCAGCCGCCGAGGTGGGCGTGCAGGCGGCGCACGCACCGGTCGAGGTCGTTCTCCTCGTTGTGCACGGGAACGACGACGTCCAGGACGGGCGTGGTGCCGTCGGGCACGATCGGCCCGCGGTCGGTGATGCCGGGCAGCGTGAGCGTCATGTGATCCACGATCGGGCCGCTCGCTGGGGCCGATGTGTGTCCCGCCTGTGCTGACCCTGTGAGGCGGGCGGGGCCGGGCCGGCGGGTCACGAGAGGTCGTAGACGGTCACGCCGTCGACGGTCGTCGCCCGGTAGTGCTCCGCGACCCACTCGGCGATCTGCGCGCCCACGTCGCTGCCGCCGGTGGACGTGCCGGACATCCCGCCGCCGCCGAGGAAGTAGTGAATCCGTCCGTTGTGGACGTACTGCTGGAACTCGGCGAGCGTGGGGGACGGGTCGGTGCCGTTGAACCCGCCGACGGCCATCACCGCGACCCCGCTCGCCAGCTGGTAGCCGGCCGCGTTGTTGGAGCCGACGGTGGCCGCCGCCCACGAGTAGCCGTCGCCGTCGCGCAGCAGCGCCACCAGGTCGTCCCCGGGCGTGGTGGCGTCGAGCAGCCCGCCCATGCCGCCGCCCCCGCCGGGTGCCCGCCGCCCCCGCCGGCCCGCCGCAACCGGACCGCCCCGCCGCCCGGACCGCCGGTGGCCGCCGGGCCCGCCGCGGGGATCGCGCCGGTGTGCGGCGTGGCCGCGGTCTGCAGCGAGTACCAGGCCGGACCGGCGAGCACGGCCACCACCGCGAGGGCGGCGACCCCCGCGCGGGCCCGCGCGGCCAGGGCCGGGGCGAGGAACAGCAGGGCCGCGGCGGCGAGCCCCGCGACCAGGACCGCGAGCCGGGTCGTGGTGTCGTCGAGCAGCACGTACGCCTCGATCGCGGTCAGCCCGACCACGCCGGCCAGCACCGCGGCCGCGAGCGCGTCGGTCCGCCTGCGCCACAGCAGGACCGCGCCGATCCCGGTCAGCGCGCCGATCGCCGGCGCGAGCGCGACCGTGTAGTAGGGGTGGATGATCCCGTTCATGTAGCTGAACACCAGCGCGGTGACCGCGAGCCAGCCGCCCCACAGCAGCAGCGCGGCGCGGGTGGGGTCGGTGCGCGGCGCGCGGCGGGTCAGCCAGAGCCCCGCGGCGGCCAGCACCACCGCGGCCGGCAGCAGCCACGCGATCTGGCTGCCCATCTCCGAGCCCAGCAGCCGCAACCAGCCGCTCCGCCCCCAGCCCCCGCCGCCGACGCTGCCGACCTCGTCGCCGGTCAGCCGGCCGAACCCGTTGTAGCCCAGGGTGAGCTCGAGCACGCTGTTCGTCTGCGAGCCGCCGATGTAGGGCCGCGCCCCCGGCCACAGCTCGACCAGCAGCACCCACCAGCCCGGCGGACACGACCAGCGCGCCGGTCGCGACGCCGAGGTGCGCGAGGCGGCGGCGCGGCGAGGTGGGCGCGGCCACCAGGTAGGCCAGCGCGAACGCGGGCAGCACCAGGAACGCCTGCAGCATCTTGGTGAGGAACCCGAACCCGACGCACGCCGCGGCCAGCGCCAGCCAGCGCCACGACGCGGCCTCGCTCGCCCGGGTCACCGCGTAGGCCCCGGCCACCAGCAGCAGCACCAGCAGCGCGTCGGGGTTGTTGAACCGGAACATCAGCACCGCGACCGGGGTCAGCGCGAGCACCGCCCCGGCGAGCAGCCCGGCCGCCCGCCCGGCGACCCGCCGCACGGCCGCGTACAGCAGCCACACCGACGCGACGCCCATCAGCGCCTGCGGCACCAGGATGCTCCACGCGTTCACCCCGAACAGCCGGGCCGACAGGCCCATCACCCACACCGAGGCGGGCGTCTTGTCGATCGTGATCGAGTTCGCCGGGTCGGTCGAGCCGAACAGCAGGGCCTGCCAGTCCATCGAGCCGGCCTGCGCGGCCGCCGAGTAGTACGCGTTCGCCCACCCGGACGCGCCGAGCCCCCACAGGTACAGCAGCGCGGTCGCGGCGAGCAGCGCCAGGGATCTCGCGTGAGGTCTCGTGGTGGGGACCGTGCGCGGGCGGGCGGGAGCGGCGAGCGTCATGCCCCCACCCTGGGCAGGCGGGCTGGGTGGGGCCTGGGTCAAACCTGTGCGGCGCCTGTGCGTGGCAGCCACACGGTGAACTCGGTGCGTCCCGGGCCGCTCTCCACGTCGACCTCGCCGCCGTGGGCCTGGACCACGGCCGCCACGATCGCGAGGCCGAGCCCCGTGCTGCCCGCGGCGCGGGAGCGGGAGGAGTCACCGCGGGCGAACCGCTCGAAGATCTCCGGCTGCAGGTCTCCGGGGATGCCCGGGCCGTCGTCGGTGACCGACAGCACCACCTCGAGGTCCGATGTGGACAGCGCGGTGGTGACCGTGGTGCCGGGCGGGGTGTGCGTGCGGGCGTTGGCCAGCAGGTTGGCCAGCACCTGGTGCAGCCGGGCGGCGTCACCCGGCGCGATGACCGGCTCGGCGGGCAGGTCCAGCCGCCAGTGGTGGTCCGCGCCGGCGACCCGGGCGTCGCTGACCGCGTCCACGACGAGCCGCGAGAGGTCGACCGGGACGTGCTCGAGCGGGCGGCCGGAGTCCAGCCGGGCCAGCAGCAGCAGGTCCTCGACGAGCGCGGTCATCCGGGCCGCCTCGGACTCCACGCGGCCGATCGCGTGCGCCACCTCGGGGGTCGCGTCGCCGCCGCGGCGCATCAGCTCGGCGTAGCCGCGGATGGCGGCGAGCGGGGTGCGCAGCTCGTGGCTGGCGTCGGCGACGAACTGCCGCACCCGGGTCTCGCTCTCGTGCCGCGCGGCGAGCGCGTTGTCGACGTGGCCGAGCATCCGGTTCAGCGCCAGCCCCACCTGCCCGACCTCGGTGCGCGGGTCGGTGTAGGCGGCCGGCACCCGCTCGGCGAGCGCCACCTCGCCGCGGTCCAGCGGCAGCTCCGCCACCCGCCCGGCGGTGCGCGCCACGTCCTGCAGCGGCTGCAGCGTCCGGCGCACGATCAGCGCGCCGGCCGCGCCCGCCGCGAGCAGGCCGACAAGGGCGACGCCGCCGAGGATCAGCCCGGTCGAGAGCAGCGTATCGTCCACTTCGGACATCGGAAGCCCGGTGATGACTCTCTCCCGGGCGCTCCTGCACGGCGACCAGGCGGTACTCGCCGATCCCCTCGAGCGTGCGTGTGTGCGGTTCACCGTCGACAGGGATCTCCAGGAGCGAGCCGTAGAGCGTCGACGGCAGCTCGGCCTCGGCGCCTGCGGTGGTCAGCCGCTGCGCGATGGACACCTGGTCGCCGAGGATGCGGACGTTGAGCGTGCCGGCGCTCTGCCCGGGCGCGCCGAGCAGCGGTGGCCGCGGGAGGTCGTCGCCCCTGCCCCGGGAGCGCCCGCTCGCCTCCGTCAGGCTGTCGTCGAGCTGGTTGATCAGGAACGCCTGCAGCGCGAGCTCGGTGACCGCCACGATCACCACGCAGACGATCGCGAGCAGGATGATCTGCTCGGCGATGAGCCTGCGGCGCAGCGGCCACGAGTCGAAGCCCCGGCGCTCAGCCGGACGGTTTGAGGACATAGCCGGCGCCTCGCATGGTGTGGATCATCGGCGTCCGGCCGACGTCGATCTTCTTGCGCAGGTAGGAGATGTAGAGCTCGACGATGTTCGCCTGCCCGCCGAAGTCGTAGTTCCACACGCGGTCGAGGATCTGCGCCTTCGACAGCACCCGGCGCGGGTTGCGCATGAGGAAGCGCAGCAGCTCGAACTCGGTCGCGGTCAGGTCGACCGGATCGCCCGCCCGGTGCACCTCGTGGCTGTCCTCGTCCAGGGTGAGGTCGCCGACCACGAGGGTGGCGCCGGCGGTGGCCTCGGTGACCCCGGTGCGGCGCATCAGCGCGCGCAGCCGCAGGGTGACCTCCTCCAGGCTGAACGGCTTGGTCACGTAGTCGTCGCCGCCGGCGGTCAGCCCGGCGATGCGGTCCTCCAGGGCGTCCTTCGCGGTCAGGAACAGCACCGGCAGCGCGGGCGTGTCGGCCCGCATCCGGCGCAGCACCTCGATGCCGTCGATGTCGGGCAGCATCACGTCGAGCACGACCGCGTCCGGCCGGAACTCGCGCGCGGTGCGCACCGCGGCCAGCCCGTCGCCGGCGCTGCGCACCTCCCAGCCCTCCAGGCGCAGCGCCATCGATACGAGCTCGGCCAGCGTGGCCTCGTCGTCGACCACGAGTACCCGGACCGGCTGCCCGTCCGGTCGCCGCAGCTCGCTCTTCATGGCCTCATCGTCGCCCGCCGCTTTGTGGTCCGCCTGTAGGAACCCTGTGTATCACCTGTGCGGGGGCCGGGCGGCGGTCCAGGTCACAGCCTTGGCCAACGGCGGTCACAGCTCGCACACAGCATCGTGGTCGACGGTAGGGGCATGAACAACACCGAACAGGAGCAGCCGCTCCCGCCCCAGCCGCCCGCCGAGCCGCCGCCCGCCGGGTGGGGCGCGCCGCCCCCGCCCCCGCCCGCGAACAGGCGCGGCTGGACGGCCAAGCGGATCGTGCTCGCGGCCGTGGTGGCGGTGGGCATCGCCGCCGCCGGTGGCGTGGCGATCTACGCGGCGAGCGGCTCGGCCACCGACGACCAGGGCGGTCCGGGCGGGTTCCCCGGCGGGATGCGCGGCGGTGGCCCGGTCGTCGGCGGCCCGCTGGCCGAGACCGGCCACGGCGAGTTCCAGAACGGCGAGGTCACCGCGATCAGCTCCGACTCGATCACCGCGAAGAGCGACGACGGCTACACCCGCACGTACGTGGTCAACTCGGACACCCGGATGGCCGGCGGCATCGAGAAGGGCGATGACGTGATGATCGTGGCCACGACGTCCGACGACGACACGGCGACCGCCACCGTGATCTCCGAGCAGGGCCAGGGCGTGATGCCGCGCCGGGACGGCCAGGGCGGCAACTTCGGCCCGCGGCAGAACGGCGGCAACGGTGGCAACTAGCCGCCCGGCCGGCTCGCCAGCCCGCCCACCGGCGCCGGTACCGGATCGCCGGGGTCCTGCCCGGGGTCTTCGGGATCGTCGGGATCGTCGGGATCGTCGCAGGGTGGCTCGTCGCCGGACATCGGGTCCGGCGGCTCGCTCGACGGCGGCGGCGTCGCCGTCGTCCGGGTCGGTCCGGTGGTCGCCGGGTCGGCGGGACCGGCACCGTCCGCCGGTTCGCACGCCGGGTCCGGTGGCGTCGAGGGTGGCGTCGGCGGCGGGGTCGAGGGTGGCGTCGGCGGCGGCCCGGCCGGTGGCTTCGCCTTCTTCGGCGGGCTCGCGGGCGGTCGGTCCGCGGCGGCGTCGGCGAACGCGCCCTGCTGGTACACGAGCATCCACGACCGGACGAGCGAGAGGTAGCTCGCCGAGTCGTTGTAGGACAGGACCGCCGCGTCCAGACCCGCGGGCGTGGCAAGGTCACGGTCCGCCGCGCACAGGTACCGCGCGGCGGCCAGGCTCGCGTCGTAGACGTTCTGCGGATCGAGGCGCCCGTCCACGTTGCCGTCGGCCTGCCAGCGTGCCCACGTGCCGGGGATGAACTGCATCGGCCCGACCGCGCGGTCCCAGACGGGGTCGCCGTCGAGCGCACCCCGGTCGGTGTCCCGGATCGCGGCGAACGGGCCGCCGGAGAGCACCGGTCCCAGGATCGGCTCCAGCGTGGTCCCGGCCGCGTCCACCAGACCGCCACGCGCGTGCCCGGACTCCACCTTGCCGATCGCGGCGAGCAGTTCGAACGGGATGTGGCAGCCCGGCGCCACCAGGTTGGTCCGGTCGGCGGCGCGCCGGTAGGCGTCCAGCACGGTCGGCGGGATGCCGGCCGTGCCGTACGCGGCGGGCACCACGTGCACGATCCGGCCGGTGGTCAGCGTCTGGCCGGGGAACGCCGCCGTCGGCGGGGTGTTGCCGCCCGCGCCGGTCGACTCGGTGGCGCGCTGCGGTTCCGGCTCCGGCGCGGCCGCGGGAGCGGCGGGCGCCGCCGACGACACGGCCGACGTCGCGAGCAGCGCGGCGCCCAGCACGAGCAGCCCGGTCGACGGGCGGGCGTACCGGCGCCGGCCACCCGGCTCCCCGCCGCTGTGCTCGGTCCTCCTCGCCACGCGGACCCACCCCTCTCCTGGCGCCTGCCCCGAGTAGAGCAGCGGGGCGTCGCCGCGGCAGCGGCCACGGGAGTGTCCGAAGGGGCAGCCGGCGCCGCCTCATCGGCGCGAACGGAGTGCCCGGCGCAGCGCCACCGCGGTGACGGCGGTGGCGAGCACGCCCAGCCCGCCGGCCACCAGCAGCGTGACCGGCGCCGACGTGCGGTCCAGCAGCACGCTGCCGCCCACATAGGACAGTGCGGCCGCGACGCCGACGGCGCCGTACAGGTTCGCGAACACCCGGCCCAGCATCGGTCCCGGGACCAGGCGCGGCAGCAACGTGTTGGTGGCCACGTCCATCGCCGCGATGCCGAGGCCGCGCACGGCCTGCAGGGTGAACGCGGCCGCCACCGCCCACGCCAGCCCGGTCAGCAGGTTGCCGGCACTGCTCACCGCGAACCCCACGACCAGCAGCGCCGCCATCGACAGCCGCGCGGACGCCGCGGTCAGCAGCGCGTACCCGGCGAGCAGGCCGATGCCGACCGCCGCGAGCAGCAGCGCGACCGCCGCGTCGCCGGCCCGGAACGTGTCGGTGGCCAGGAACACGAGCGCCACGTCGTCGACCCCGTTGCACGCCACCACCGCGCAGAACCCCAGCACGACCACCCGCACCGGCCCGCGCGACCAGATGAAGCGCAGCCCGACCCGGGCCGACCGGAGCAGTGGCTCGTGTTCGGCCGCCCGCGGGCGCAGTGCCGGCACCGCGAGCAGCAGCACCGCGGAGACGCCGAACGATGCCGCGTCGACCAGCAGCACCCCCGGGATGCCGAGCACGCCGACGAGCGCGGCGGCGGCCAGCGGCCCGAGCGCCTCGCTGCTGTTGGCGCCCAGGCCGAGCAGCGAGTTCGCGGCCGGCAGGTCGGCGTCGGTCACCAGCGCGGGGACCGCGGATCGGGAGGCCGGCAGGAACACCTGGCCGGCCACCGCCCGCAGGCCGACCAGGGGGAGCAGGACGGGCAGCGGCGGCAGGGTCAGCGCGACCGCGAGGACGAGTCCCCCTTGGACCAACTCGCTCGCGATCATCACGCGGCGCAGGTCGAACCGGTCGGACAGCGCGCCGGCGAGCGGGCTCAGCAGCGACGGCGCGAAGTCACCCACGAGCAGCAGCAGCGCCACGGCCCGCGCCTCGCCCGTGGTGGTGGCGGTGTAGAGCATCAGTGCCACGAGGCTGAGCGAGTCGCCGGTGAGCGACACGACCCGGGCCACGGCGAGCGCCCGGAACGGGCGGTTGGCCGCCAGCAGGCGCCCCGCGCGAGGTGTCGCCGGCACGTGTGCACAGTAGGTGACCGGGGCGGGGGACCGCAGGTGATTTCCGCGGCGTGCGCGGTGGCTTCGATGACCGGTTCAGAGGTCTGTACCGGACCGCGCGACCGGAGTAGGCAGAGGGGATGACTCAGAAACCCGAGCAGTCCAGGTCCTCACGGCGAACGTTCCTCGCGGCCTCGGTGGCGGCGGGTGGCGTGTCGATCGTGGGGGTGCCCGCGGTGGCCACCGCCGACCCCGACGGCACGGTCACGGTCACGGTCACGGTCACGACGACGGTCACGACGACGGGCCGTCCCTGCCCCAGAAGCCGGGCCGGGACCTGCTGCGCGTCCTGCGCGAGGTGGACCAGCGGCGGATCGAGGCGACCGTCCGCACGCTGGTGTCGTTCGGCACCCGGCACACCCTCTCCGCGCAGGACGACCCGGTGCAGGGGATCGGCGCCGCGCGCGACTGGATCTTCGCGGAGCTCTCGCGTTACGCCGCGGACTCCGGCGGCCGGATGAGCGTGGAGCTCCAGTCCTACGTCCAGGAACCGGACGGCAGCCGCATTCCGGAGCCGACCACGATCACCAACGTGGTGGCGACCCTGCGCGGCTCGACCTCGCCGGAGCGGGTGTACGTGATCACCGGGCACTACGACTCCCGGGTCACCGACATCCTGAACGCGACCGACGACGCGCCGGGCGCCGACGACGACGCCTCGGGGGTGGCCGTGGTGATGGAGGCCGCGCGCGTGCTGGCCAGGCACGGCACCGAGGCGACGGTCGTGTTCGCCCCGGTGGCCGGCGAGGAGCAGGGCCTGTACGGGTCCGGCCACCTGGCGCAGGTGCTCAAGGCGGCGGGTACCGACGTGCAGGCCATGTTCACCAACGACATCGTCGGCAGCAGCACCGCCGACGACGGCACCCGGGACCCGCGCACGGTCCGGCTGTTCACCGAGGGCGTGCCGACCGCGGAGACACCGGCGGAGGGCAACATCCGCCGCGCGGTCGGCGGGGAGAACGACTCGCCGGCCCGGCAGCTGGGCAGGTTCGTGCGCTCGGTGGCCGACAACGAGGCGACCGGCATGAACGTCCGGATCATCTACCGGCGCGACCGCTACCTGCGCGGCGGCGACCACATCAGCTTCCTGCAGCAGGGCTACCCGGCGGCCCGGTTCACCGAGCCCAACGAGAACTTCGCCCACCAGCACCAGGACGTCCGGGTGGAGAACGGCACGCAGTTCGGGGACCTGGTGCAGTTCTGCGACTTCGCCTACACGGCCCGGGTGTGCAAGGTCAACGTGGCCACGCTGTACTCGCTCGCGAACGGTCCGGGCACGCCCAAGAACGCGCACATCCTCACCGCGTCGCTCACCAACGACACGGATCTGGTGTGGGACCGGGGCAGCGAGCCCGACCTGGCCGGCTACGAGGTGGTCTGGCGGGAGACCACCGCCGCGGAGTGGACGCACGTGATCCCGGTCGGCGACGTCACGTCGGCGACCGTGGACCTGTCCAAGGACAACGTGTTCTTCGGGGTGCGGGCGGTCGACCGGGCCGGCCTGCGCAGCCCGGTCGCCTTCCCGACACCGCGGTCCTAGTGTCCCGTGTCCGAGGAACGTTTGCGGTTGCCGGTGATCCAGATCGCCCCTGGCGGCGTTGTCGCGAAACCCGAATACAACCCGGTATGAGGGATTCGCTCCGCCTGGCCAGGAACGATCTGGATCACCGGCAACCGCCAAACAACCTCGAACACGAGACACTAGAACTGGACGAGCGCTTCGCCGGAGAAGAACTCGTAGGCGAAGTTGACGAAGAAGAACCCGAAGAAGATCACGTTGAGCACCAGGATGACGTAGTGCCAGAGCCGCGGGCGGGCGGCCCTGGGCAACCTGGAGTTCAGGTACATCAACGCGAACGGGAACATCAGCGCGCCGAAGTTCGACATGTTCGCCGATATCTGCACGAGCTTGGTCGGCAGCGCCAGGTGCAGCGCGGCCCCGATGACCACGAGCACCAGCAGCATGAACGGGTAGTAGAACTTGCGCGGGTCGCCCTCCAGCAGCCTGCGCAGCCGGGTGCTCGTCGCGTGCGAGGCGTCGGTGAAGTTGCGCACCAGCGCCTCGAAGATGCCGAGCTGCGTGGAGAACAGCACCATCACGCCGACCACGAGCATCAGGTAGAACATGCCGCTGCCGTACTGGTCGCCCAGGTGCTCGGCGGCGAACGTCGGCACGTTCTCCGTCGTCGGCGCCTCGCCGCTGGTCTTCACGACGTGGGACATGAGGACGGTCGGCAGCAGCATGCCCAGCATCGCGCCGCCGAAGAACACCACCCAGAGGTCGATCATCAGCAGCCGGTACCAGCGGCGCCACCGCGACGCGTTCTCGTCGGTGTCGAGGAACGTCACGCCGACCGGCTTGATCTCCTGCCGCTCGCCGCGCATGCCGGACAGGAAGCCGACCCGCGAACCCATGCCGTAACCCTTGTCCCGGTAGTGGTTCATCGCATACCAGTTCAGCCCGGACGCGAGCGCGGTGAACCCGGCGAGCCCGCCGAGTGTGGTGGCGGTGATGCCGGACGGCGGCGCGGCCGGGGTGACCAGCCCGCGGATGCCCTCCCACCAGGTCGCCCACGGCACGATCGCCACGCAGACGACGATGAGCACCACGAGCAGGGTGCCGACCAGCACCCAGTTCGCGAGCTCGAGCGTGCGGGACACCTTGCGGGCCAGGGCGGTCAGGACGAAGACGACGAACAGCAGCCCGATCGCGAGCAGCCGGACCCACTCGATCTCGTCCGGCTCGTAGGTGCGGCCGGTGATCAGCGCGAACAGTCCCTGCCCCGCCCCCGCGGCCCACCCGCCGAAGATGAAGGCGAAGTAGAACGCGATGAGCGAGAAGGGAACCCACACCTTCCAGCCGGGTGGCACCCGGCCGAAGCCGACGATGGGCACCTCGCCGGTCGCCGTCACGTAACGGGCGCACTCGACGTTGTAGAAGGTTTGCAGGATCGCCGAGACGGTGATCACCCAGCCCACGCCGACGAAGCCGTACTCGCCGATCGCGTTGGGACCGAGCAGCCACTCGCCGCTGCCGATCGAGATGCCGAGCGCGATCAGGCTCGGTCCGATGACGAACTGGATGATCTGCCGCACGCCGAGGCGGCGAACCTTGAAGACGTCCTCCGGTTCGGGCAGTTCCGCCACCTCGAGCGGTGGACGGCTGACGCCGAGCGGGTATTCGGTGAGAGTTCCGGATGTGGTGGCGGGTCCATCGACATCATTGGCCATGGCACGACCTCCTGCATCTGGAATACTGCATACGCTCTTGTTCGTCAATCATGCCCGCCGGGCGAATATTGGCCGTCAATAACATCCCGTCCGGCCAACTCGTCACGCGCCGGTGCGCGCGGAACGAGAACTGTCGGTCGGGTGCGTCATCCTGGTGCCATGACCGACGTTCGCCCCGCACAACCGGGGCCGGCCACCACCACCGAGTACGGGGTCGTCGGCGGCGTTCGCGACGTCGACTTCCGGCTGGACCGGGTGCCCGCCGCCGCCGACCTCGCCGGGCTGGTCGAGCGGCACTGGCTCGTCAGCTGGGACCTGCCGCCCGGCCGCCGCGCGTCGGTGACGCTGCTGCCGCACCCGTGCGTCAACATCGTGCACGACCGCGGCATGGTCGCGATCGCCGGAGTCGGCGGCGAGCGGTTCACCTACGAGTTCGCCGGCCGCGGGCGGGTGTTCGGGGTGAAGTTCCGGCCCGGCGCGTTCCGGCCGTTCTACGGCCGCCCGGTCGCCGAGCTCACCGACCAGACCCGCCCGCTGGCCACGCTCTGGGGCGCGGACGCCGGCCTGCTCGCGGCCGACCTCGACGCGGCCCCCGATCTCGACGCGCTGGTGGCGGTGGCGCAGCGGCACCTGCGCGCGCACTGGCCCGAGCCGGACCCGGAGGTGGCGGTGATCGGCCGGATCGTGCACGCGCTGCTGCACGACCGGACCATCACCCGGGTCGAGGAGGTCTGCACGCGCTTCGGCATCCGGCCGCGCACGCTGCAGCGGCTGTTCGGCCGCTACGTCGGCGTGAGCCCGAAGTGGGTGCTGCGCCGGTACCGGTTGCACGAGGCCGCCGCGCGCCTCGCCGAGGGCACCGACACGAGCTGGGCCGAGGTGGCGGTGGACCTCGGCTACTTCGACCAGTCGCACTTCATCCGCGACTTCACCCGCGCGATCGGCATGACCCCGGCCGCCTACGCGGCCGAGTGCGCGGACAGGACCGCGCCGGTCAGCGCGTGACGACCCTGCGCATCATAGAACTCTATGATCGGTGTCACTCACGGAGAGTCATCCATCGCGTTTACACGAGTGAACGTGAGTCGATCCTTTGCGGGTTCACGTAACCCACCGAAGGAGAGACGGATGAGATCACTCGCCAAGTCCCGGTTCGTGATCGCCGGCCTGCTCGCCATGGCCATGGTCGCGTTTTTCGGGGCCACCACGGCGAATGCGGCACCCGCCGCACCCGCCGCGGCGGACGCCGCCACCGTGCCGGTGACCGGCACGTTCACCGACGCGAGCGGCGGAACCGGCACCGCCACCGGCACGTTCACCCCCGACCGGTTCATCGCTCAGGGTGATCAGGTCCTGGCCGAGGGCGTGACCGACGTGACCCTGGTGGACTCCGCCGGCCGGCAGGTCGGCACCGAGTCGCAGACCGTCCGGGTGCCGGTCGACGTCGGCGCGTCCCAGGCGTCCTGCGAGATTCTCGACCTGGTGCTGGGGCCGCTGGACCTCGACCTGCTCGGCCTGCAGGTGCACCTGAACCGGGTACACCTGAACATCACCGCGCAGAGCGGCCCGGGCAACCTGCTGGGCAACCTGCTGTGTGCGGTCGCGGGCCTGCTCGACGGTCCCTCGCTCGACCTCAACGGGCTGATCGCACTGCTGAACGCGATCCTGGGCGCGCTGGGTGGTCTCTGATCCACGCGCCGTCCGTCGCGGCGGGTGCCCGGATCACCGGGTGCCCGCCGCGGCACGTCTACTCGCGGTCCTCGCGGACGGACTCGATCACGATGGGCTCGCGGTCCCGGTCGTCCCGGACCACCTCGGAGTCGACGACGAACACCTGCGGGCCGGCCGGTCGCCGCTGCCCGGCGCGGCGCAGCACCCGGCGCCGCACGGCCGACCTGACCGGCGGCAGCAGCAACAGCAGCGCGAGCACGTCGGAGACGAAGCCGGGGAAGACCACCAGCCCGGCCGCCACGGCGAGGATCATCCCGTCGACCATCTCCGGCTGCGGGTTGCGCCGGTTGCGGACGGCGTCGGCGAACGCCAGGAGCATGCGCGCGCCCTGCCGGCGCAGCATCGTCACCCCGACCACGGACACCGCGACCAGCAGCAGCACGGTGGCCAGCGCGCCGATGGCGTGGCCGACCGCGACGATCACCGCGATCTCGGCCAGCATCATGACCAGCAGGAGCAGCAACACAGGCACGACAGGGCCTCCCTCTGACGAACCGACCCGTTACCCCGTCAACGAACGAACACCGTCGATTGCTCCCGATCGGCCCCGCCGACGCCGATCTTCTACACAACCTTGACGAATCCCGGCAGTGATGTAGAGGATGGACGGGTCCCACCACGAGGAGGGTCCGATGGTGTCCTTCGAGGCGCATCCGGACAGCTACCGGCACTGGCGACTGCGGGTCGAGGACGACATCGCCTTTCTGGAGCTGGACGTCGACGAGCAGGGCGGGCTGGTCCCCGGCTACGAGCTGAAGCTGAACTCCTACGACCTCGGCGTGGACATCGAGCTCTACGACGCCACCCAGCGGCTGCGCTTCGAACACCCCGGCGTCCGCACGGTCGTGCTCACCAGCGCCAAGGACAAGGTGTTCTGCGCCGGCGCGAACATCCGGATGCTGGCCGGCTCGGCGCACGAGTGGAAGGTGAACTTCTGCAAGTTCACCAACGAGACCCGCAACGGCATGGAGGACGCCACCGCGAGCTCCGGCCAGACCTACCTGGCCGCGGTCAACGGCTCCTGCGCCGGCGGTGGCTACGAGCTGGCGCTGGCCTGCGAGCACATCGTGCTCGTGGACGACAACTCCTCGACCGTCGCGCTGCCCGAGGTGCCGCTGCTCGGCGTGCTGCCCGGCACCGGCGGGCTGACCCGCGTGGTGGACAAGCGCGGCACCCGCAAGGACCTCGCCGACGTGTTCGCCACCCGGCCGGACGGCGTGAAGGGCCGCACCGCGGTCGAGTGGCGGCTGGTCGACGAGCTGGCGCCGCCGCGCCGGTTCGCCGAGGTCGTCCGGGAGCGCGCGAAGGAGCTGGCCGCCCGGTCGAACCGGCCCACCGGGGCCACCGGCGTCGAGCTGACCCCGCTGCGCCGCGACCACTGGGTGAGCGCCGAGCTGGACCACGACGCCGGGACGGCCGCCATCACGGTCACGGCCCCCGAGCAGGCGGGCGAGTTCGAGGAGAGCGCCGAGTTCTGGCCGCTGGCCATGACCCGCGAGCTCGACGACCTGATCCTGCGGCTGCGCGCGAACGAGCCCGAGCTCGGCACCTGGCTCGTGCGGACCGAGGGCGACCCGGACGTCGTCGCCGGCTACGAGCGGCTGCTGGCCACGGACCACTGGTTCGCCAACGAGATCGTGCACTACTGGAAGCGCACGCTGAAGCGGCTGGACGTGACCAGCCGCAGCCTGATCGCCCTGCTGGAGCCGGGTTCGTGCTTCGCGGGGATGCTGGCCGAGCTGGCGTTGGCCTGCGACCGGCAGTACATGCTCGACGACCAGGAGGCCGGTGTCGCGGCGACGGTGACGCTGACCGAGTCGAACTTCGGCACCTACCCGATGGGCAACGGCCTGTCCCGGCTGGAGTCCCGGTTCTGGGCCGACCGTTCCCACGTGGACACCCTGCGCAAGGAGACCGGCAACCGGCTGAGCCCCGCCGAGGCCAAGGAGCTGGGCCTGGTCACCGACGCGCTCGACGACATCGACTGGGCCGACGAGATCCGCATCGTGGTGGAGGGGCGCGCCGCGCTCTCGCCGGACGCGTGCACGGGGATGGAGGCCAACCACCGGTTCGTCGGCCCGGAGACGATGGAGACCAAGATCTTCGGCCGGCTGTCGGCATGGCAGAACTGGATCTTCAACCGCCCCAACGCGTCCGGACAGGACGGTGCGCTGCGCCGCTACGGCACCGGCAAGAAGGCGGTCTTCGACAGGAGGCGGGTATGACCTCTATCAACTACGAGGACAAGATCCCCAACAACGTCGACCTGGCCTCGGACCGGCGGCTGCAGCGCGCGCTGGAGGGCTGGCAGCCGAAGTTCATGAACTGGTGGGGCGAGATGGGTCCCACGCTGGAGACCCGGGGCGTGTACCTGCGCACCGCGGTCAGCGTCGGCCGGGAGGGCTGGGCGCACTTCGACCACGTCAACGTGCCCGACTACCGCTGGGGCATCTTCCTGGCCGAGCGGGATCCCGGCCGGACGATCGCGTTCGGCGAGCACATGGGCGAGCCGGCCTGGCAGCAGGTGCCCGGCGAGTACCGGGCCGACCTGCAGCGGCTGATCGTCATCCAGGGCGACACCGAGCCGGCGTCGGTGGAGCAGCAGAAGCTGCTGGGCCTGACCGCGCCCTCGCTCTACGACCTGCGCAACCTCTTCCAGGTCAACGTGGAGGAGGGCCGGCACCTGTGGGCGATGGTGTACCTGCTGCACGCCTACTTCGGCAAGGAGGGCCGCGAGGAGGCCGAGGGCCTGCTGCTGCGCAACTCCGGCAGCCCCGACTCGCCGCGCATCCTCGGCGCGTTCAACGAGGAGACCGCCGACTGGCTGGCGTTCTTCATGTTCACCTACTTCACCGACCGGGACGGCAAGTACCAGCTCGGCACGCTGAAGGAGTCCGCGTTCGACCCGCTGTCGCGCACCTGCGAGTTCATGCTCAAGGAGGAGGCGCACCACATGTTCGTCGGCACCACGGGTGTCGACCGGGTGGTGGAGCGCAGCGCGGCGCTGATCCGCGAGCACGACACGCTCGACATCGGGCCGCACGGCGGCATCCCGCTGGACATCATCCAGAAGTACGTCAACTTCCACTACACGGTCTCGCTCGACCTGTTCGGCGGCGAGACGTCGACCAACGCGGCCAACTACTTCACCGCCGGCCTCAAGGGACGCTGGCAGGAGACCCGCCGCCACGACGACCACCAGCTCACCGAGGACGGCGTGCTCCTCGACCGGCCCAACCCCGACGGGACGTGGAGCTCCGAGGAGCTCTCCGCGCTGCTCGCGCTGAACCTGGACCTGCGCGGCGAGTACATCGCCGACTGCGAGACGGGGATCAAGCGGTGGAACCGGATCCTGGAGAACGCCGAGGTCGGCTACCGCTTCGCGCTGCCGCACCCGGGGTTCAACCGGTCGGTCGGGGTCAGCGCCGGCTACCACGTCACGCCCGACGGCACGATCGTCGACGAGGCCACCTGGCAGGCGGCGCGGCACCGGTGGCTGCCCACGACCGAGGACCTGGCGTTCGTGCGCTCGCTGATGCACCCTGTCTACGAGCGCGGCAAGATCGCAAGCTGGGTCGCGCCGCCTCGCAACGGCATCAACGGCAAGCCGTTCGACTACTCCTACGTCTATCTCACCTGATCCCCGAGGCGGTCGACGATGACTTCCACCCCGACTTCCACCACCTTCTTCAACGCGGCCGACTACCTGCTCGACCGCCAGGTCCGGGACGGCAACGGGGGCCGTCCGGCGGTCGTGTGCGGACAGGACACGCTCACCTACGCCGAGCTGGCGGCCGAGACCCGGCGGGTCGCCGCCGGCCTGCGGTCCGTCGGGGTGCGCCCGGAGGAGCGGGTCATGCTGTGCATGGCCGACGGCGTCGAGCTGCTCACCGGCATCCTGGGCGCGATGTACCTGGGCGCGGTGCCCGTCCCGGTGTCCACCATGGTCACCGGCGCCGAGCTGGCCACCGTGCTCGGCGACTCGCGGGCGCGGGCGCTGTGCGTGTCCGTCGAGTTCGCCGAGGCCGCGCGCACCGCGCTCGGCACGGCGGGCGAGGTGGCGCACGTCGTCTTCGACGGGCCGGCCGACCTCGACGGCATCCCGTGGCACGAGCTGCGCGCCGCCGGCGAGGCCGAGACGCCGTACCCGACCTGGCCGGACTCGCCCGCGCTGTGGCTCTACACGTCCGGCACCACCGGCAAGCCGAAGGGCGCGATGCACCGGCACGGCAGCGTGCGCGATGTCGCCGAGCTGTACGGCCGGGGCGTGCTCGGGGTCGCGCCGGGCGACCGGTGCCTGTCGGTGCCGAAGCTGTTCTTCGCCTACGGGTTGGGGAACTCGGCCTTCTTCCCGCTCGCCACGGGTGCCACGGCGATCCTCGAGCGGGCCCGGCCCACGCCGCAGGGCATCGCCGCGCTCGCCGCCACGACCCGGCCCACGCTGTTCTTCGGCGTGCCGACGTTCTACTCGGCGCTGCTGCACTCCGACGTGCCCGACGACAGCTTCGCCTCGGTGCGCCAGGGGATCTCGGCCGGCGAGCCGCTGCCGCCGGTGCTGTTCCACCGGTTCCGCGAGCGCTTCGGCGTGGAGATCCTCGACGGGCTCGGCTCCACCGAGGCGCTGCACATCTTCCTGTCCAACCGGCCGGGCCAGGTGCACCCCGGCTCGTCCGGCACGCCCGTGTCCGGCTACCGGGTGCAGCTGCGCGACGAGCTGGGCGCGCCGATCGAGGAGCCCGGCCGGCCGGGCGACCTGTTCCTGTCCGGGCCGTCGGTGGCCACCGGGTACTGGTGCCGCACGGAGACGACCCGCGCGGTGTTCCAGGGCGAGTGGCTGCGCACCGGCGACACCTACGTGCGCAACGAGGACGGCACGTACACCTGCCTCGGGCGGTCGAACGACATGCTGAAGGCGGGCGGCATCTGGGTCTCGCCCGCGGAGGTGGAGGAGCGGCTGCTCGAGCACCCGGACGTCGCCGAGGTCGCGGTCGTCGCGGGGAAGGACGCCGACGGGCTGGACAAGCCGATCGCGTGCGTGGTGCCGGTGACCGGACGGACGGTGGACCCGGCCGCGCTGGTCACGTGGTGCCGCGAGGGGCTCGCCGCGTACAAGCGGCCGCGTGCCGTGGTGCGGATGTCCGAGCTGCCCAAGACCGCCACCGGCAAGATCCGCCGCAACGTGCTGCGCGACCTGGTGGCCGACGAGCTCGTCGTGCACCCGGTCACGGAGGTGCCCCCGCCGGCGGTGCTCACCTGATGCTGGACGGGATGGCGCTGGTCGACGCGCACGTGCACGCGCCGCGGCTGTCGACGCTGAAGCCGGCGTGGCGGGAGTGGGCGGTCGAGTTCGCCGGGCGCTACGACTGGCGGCGCGCCTACGACGACGCCGGCGACCCGGTGCCGGCCGCGCTGGACGAGCTGTTCGAGTCCGAAGGGGTGGACCGGGCGCTGCTGTTCTGCGAGTACAGCCCGCGGGCCACCGGCATCCAGCCCATCGAGGACAACCTGCCCATGGTGGAGCACAACCCGGTGCGGTTCCGGCTGGTGGCCAACGTGAACCCGCACCTGCACCACCCGGTCGCCTCCGAGGTGGAGCGCCAGCTCTCGCTCGGCGCGGTGGCGCTGAAGATCCACCCGGTGCACGGCGCGTTCGACCCGTCGGACAAGGAGCTCTACCCGGCCTACCAGGTGTGCGTGGACCGCGGCGTGCCGGTGATCGTCCACACCGGATCGTCGACGTTCCCCGGCTCGCGGGCCCGCTTCGGCGACCCGGCGCGGATGGTGGACGTGGCCGAGGACTTCCCGGCGTTGGACCTGGTCTTCGCCCACGGCGGGCGCGGGTGGTGGTACGACGTGGCGGCGTTCCTGGCGCTGGCGAAGCCGAACGTGTGGCTGGACGTGGCCGGGCTGCCGCCGAAGAAGCTGCCGGACTACTACGCCCGCTTCGACCTCGAGCGGCTGGCCACCCGGATGGTCTTCGGCACCGACTGGCCGGGCATCCCCGGCGTGGCCCGCAACGCCCGCGCGCTGGCCGGCCTGGGCCTGCCGGACGACGTGCTGCGCGGCGTGCTGGCCGGCAACGCCGCCAAGCTCTTCCCCGGCCTCGGCATCTAGCCCCATCCGGCCCCCGCGCCCCCGAGCCGACCCGTGGCGTCGGCGAGTCGTCCCGTGGCGTCGGCGAGTCGTCCCGTGGCGTCGGCGAGTCGTCCCGTGACGGTGGGAGTCGGGCGGTCAGGTGGGAGGTCGGCTCGGCTGCGTGGCGGGTCGGACGGCGGCGGGACTCACCGGGCGAGCACCAGGTAGGCGAGCCCGAGCACGCCCCGGTAGGCGGTCAGGTACTCCCGCTCCCGCTCGTCGTGCCGCGCCGCCACCTCGGCCGCGCGCGGGTCGTGCGGGTTCGCCAGCAGCCACTCCCGCTGCCCTGCCCGGTGCCGCGACTCGAAGTCGTCCCACTCCCGCTGGTCGGCCGTGGTCAGGTGCAGCACCTGCCAGCCGGCCTCGCGGCACGCCGCCACCAGGTCGGCGAGCGGCAGGATGTCGTCGCCGAAGATCGCGTGCGCGGCCGGGGTGGGTGGGGCGGGCCAGCAGCCGTCGCCGACGAGCACCCGGCCGGCCGGCACCACCTCGGCCAGCGCGGTGAGCATCGCGCGGCTGCCGCCGAACGCGTGCGACGAGCCGACACACAGCGCGCGGTCCGCGGTGCCGCGCCACTCCGCGGCCGGCCGCTGCACGAACTCGACGGGCAGGCCGCGCTCGGCCGCCGCTCGCCGCCCGCGGTCCAGCGCGGCGCGGTCGGTGTCCACCCCGGTGCCGCGGCCGCCGCGGGCGACCGCCCGCAGCAGCAACTCGCCCCAGCCGCAGCCGAGGTCGACGGTGTGCTCGCCGGGCGTCAGCCGGTCCAGCAGCAACTCGGCGTGGTCGCCGGCGAGCGGGGTGTTCCACGGCATCCGCGCGTACCGCGCGGCGGCGAGGGCGTCGGTCACGTGAGGTAGATCCTCTCCTGGGTGACGGGGTAGCCGGCGCGGGCGAACGTGGCCGCCATCGGGGTGTTGGTGGTGTCGGTCTCGGCGGTGATCTCCGCCGCGCCCTCCTCGACGAGCAGGTGGGTCGCCTCGAGCAGCAGGTCGTGGGCGTAGCCGTGGCCGCGCTGCTCGGGCACCACGCCGACGATCCCGATCACCGGCCCGCCGTGGTTGCGCCCGGGCACGGTGAGCCCCACCAGCTCACCGTCCACTGTGTACGCCAGCCGCCACCACTCGCGTGGCGACGGCATCCAGCGCAGGAAGTCGAGCTCGTCGCGCGCCGCCGCGTCCGGGCCGCCGCGGGCCGTGGCGCGCCGCTCGTGCGCGTCCAGCGACCCGTGCACGACCCGCCGCAGCACGTCGAGGATCGTCCCGTCGTCCGGTTCGGGCTCGAAGCGCAGCCGCCCCGGGCGTTCCGGCAGCCCGGCGTCGGGTGTCCAGGTGTACCGGAGCCGCTCGACGAACCGGCGCATGCCGGCCCGTTCCGCGACGTCGACCCGCGCCTCGCCGGCCGCGCGGACGGCCGGGTCCTCCCGCCAGCGGGGCGGCAGGACCAGGCAGTACTCCGTGCCGAGGCCGGCCTTGGTGAGGATCTCGACGGCGGCGTCGGTCTCGCCGCCGGCGAAGTCCAGCCAGTCCAGCGCGAGCGGCGCGGCGTCGTCGGGCCCGCCCCACCACGCGGCACGGGCCACCACGCGGTCGCCGCGCAGTGCCACCCAGGTCCACTCGGGACGGTACTGGCGCTGCCGCGCCAGCGTGCGGTAGTCGCGGCCGGCCGACTGCACGCCGACCAGCGGCGGTTCGTGAAGGGAGAGGAACAGGTCCTCCTCGCCCGCGACGAGCGGGCGTACGACCAGATCGGTCATCGTCGTGTGTCCTTCGGGTCGCGCGCTCAGCCCCGCGCGAACGCCCGAGCCGCGGGGTGGGAGCGCATGGTCGATTCGGTGAACACGGCTCTCACCTCCTCTCGCTCGTGGGCGTGCCGCCGACCCAAGCACACCGGGCGGGCGGGCGTCCAGCCGTTTTCCGTCACCGGCTACCGCCCGGCCAGCTCCGCCCAGCGCCGCTGCGCCGGTTCGCGCCAGCGGACGTGCTTGTCGTTGAACAGGGCCGTCGCCGTGGTGCCGCTCCACTTCGGGGGGAGCAGCTCGGCGGGCAGCTGCGGGTCCAGGAACGGGAAGCGGCGCCACTCGTGCACCAGCAGCGTCTGCGCGCGCAGCACACCGTCCGGTGTGTCCGGTGCCAGCGTGGCGAACTCGGCGATGAACGCGTCGTAGCGTTGCGCCACCTCGGTCAGGTTCCACGCGCCGGCGACCATGTCGCGCTCCCGGCCCAGCGCGCCGTAGTTCGCCAGGAACGACATCGCCTGGCCGGACAGGTCCAGCTCGTCCAGGATCAGCTTCGCGTCGGCCTCCGCCTCGGGGTGCGGGGTGACCCACACGCCGGCCGTCGGCGAGCCGAACCCGGCCCAGCTGAGCCGGGTCCGCAGCTTGTGCCGCAGGTCGCGCATCGTCTCCGGCACCGACACGAGCAGCACCAGCCACCGGCCGTCCCACCGGCGCTCGCCGCTGCCGAAGCCGTAGATCCGCTCGGCGCCCTCGGCCAGCAGCCGCCGGCCGGGCCGGGTCAGGCTCCAGCGCACCCGCCTGCCCACCCGGTCCGAGCTCAGCCAGCCCTCGGCCGCGGTCCGGGCCAGCGCCTGCCGGGCCGCCTTCTCCTCCACCCCGAACAGCGCCAGCACGTCGACGAGCGTCGCCGTCCACACCGGCCGGGCGTGCGGCAGCACGAACTCGCCGAGCACGGTCGTCAGCAGCGAGCGTGCGCTGCCGCCGCCGACCTCCCGCCGCCGGCTGACCACCGGCCGGGACACCGCCATGGACGCTCTCCAGATTCGTGCCACACCGTCACGAACAAGTGTCCCATCACGCGAGCGGGTTACCAGAGGCCGGGCGGCAGATATCCCTCCAGCGTCAGCAGCCTCCGCTTGGACTCCACGCCGCTGCCGCCGCTGAACCCGCCGAGCCCGTCCCCGGCGACCACCCGGTGGCACGGCACCACGATCGGGATCGGGTTGCTGCCCATGATCGAGCCGATGCCCCGCGGCGGGATCCCCGAGCCGCTGCGGTGCGCCAGCTCGCCGTAGGTCACGACCCTGCCGTACGGCACGGTCTCGTACAGCGTGCCGAGCACCCGGCGCTGCGCCTCGGACATCAGCCGCCAGTCGACGTCGACCTCGAACACCCGGCGCTTGCCGCGGAAGTACTCCCGCAGCTGGGCCAGCACCCCCGCGGCCGGCGCCGGGTCGTCGGTGTCGGTGAGACCGAGCCGCGCCGCGATCGCCGCGCGGATGTGCGGGGAGTCGGAGAACGCGGTGGCCACCAGCCCTTCGCAGGTCACCGCCGCGAGCACGTCGCCCAGCTCGGTCGGCACGCTGCCGAAGGCCACGGTGCCCGCTACCACGCTGTTCTCCGCCATGTCAGCCATTATGCGGACCGCACCGACGGAAAAGGCCAGCCTAAGGCCTACGCGGATTGTTCGGAGTCACCGATTCGGGGGAACGGCGAGGTGGAGAAGACCACCTCGACCGCCACCCCGAAGTACTCGGCGATGCGCAGGGCGAGGTACAGCGACGGGCTGTACTCGCCCCGCTCCAGGTACCCGATCGTCTGGTAGTGGACGCCGAGGGCCTCCGCCAGCTGCCGGCGCGAGACCCCTCGCTCGACCCGCAGCACGGCGATCCGGTTGTAGATGGCCTCACTCATGTCGTGCGCTGCATCGCCTTCTCGCGGCGAGCGGCCACGCTCGACCCCGACTCGCGCCGTGCCATCCTGCGCAGCACGATCGGCGCCACGACCAGCCCGGCGACCGCCCAGGCACCCAGGATCCCCACCATCTCCAGGTGCCGCCACGACTCGCCGATCTCCACCGCGGCCAGGTCGTTCGGCAGCAACGCCGAGCGCATCCCCAGCCCGAGCCAGTAGATCGGGAACACCTGCGCGACGTCCTGCAGCCACACCGGGAAGCTCTGCAGCGGGTAGAAGATCCCCGAGATCGCGACCAGCCCCATCACCGGCAGCATGATCACCCCGGCGTTGCGCGGGTTGGAGAACAGCGAGCCGAAGATCGCGCCCAGCGGCAGGGTGGCGATCAGGCCCAGGATCATCACCCAGGCCAGCGTGAGCCACGCGGTGACGCTGGTCAGCGCGAGGCCGTCCAGGATGAACGAGCTCGGCACCAGGATGATCGCCATGCCGGTCAGCATCATCCCGGAGACCAGCACCAGCTTGCCGATGAGGTAGCCGAGCATGCCGTTCGGCACCGCCTTGGCCCGCAGCAGCGTGCCGTCCTCGCGCTCCAGCGCCAGCCCCATCATCAGGGTCACCAGGCCGCTGAACGCCACGTTCATCCCGAGCAGGCTGGGCAGCGTCCGCGAGCCCAGGTTGAAGTTCGTGCCGGGCACCGCGGCGCCCCGCATGAACAGCAGCACCACCAGGAACACGACCGTCGGGAACAGGTAGTTCCACAGGTCCTGGGCGTTGGTGAAGGTCTGCTTCAGCTCGATCCGGCCGCGCAGCGCGCCCGTCCGCGCGGCGAGCATCGCCGGGCTCACCGGGTCACCACCTCGAACTCGCGGACCGCCTCGTCCGTGCGGCCCGACTCGAACTCCTTGACCATCGCCATGTAGACGTCCTCCAGGCTCGCCCGGCGCACCTCCAGGTCGGCGACGGCCTTGTCGTGCTTGATGAACAGCTCACGCACGAAGCCGGTCGCGTCCAGCGTCGAGTGCACGAACCGCTGCCCGTCGACGGTCCACCGCACCTCGGCCTCGGTCGACATCCGCCGGGCCAGCTGGTCCGCGGAGCCGTTGGCGATGATCGTGCCGCCGGCCAGGATGAGGATCCGGTCGGCCAGCTTCTCCGCCTCGTCCAGGTCGTGGGTGGTCAGCAGGATCGTCGTGTCGTCGTCGGCCAGCCGGTGCACCAGGTCGTGGAACTCCCGCCGCGCCTCCGGGTCGAAGCCCGCGGTCGGCTCGTCCAGGAACAGCAGCTCCGGGCGCCCCACGATGCCGATCGCCACGTCCAGCCTGCGGCGCTGCCCCCCGGACAGCTTGTTGATCTTCTTGCCGGCGTGCTCGGTCAGGCCGACGACCTTGATCAGCTCGTCGACGTCCCACGGCCGCCGGATCCGCGGCGTCGAGTACGGCGCGTAGTACAGGCCGAGGTGCGCGAGCAGTTCGCGCACCCGCCACCGCCCGTGGTCGCGCCAGGACTGCAGCACCACCCCGAGCCGCGCCCGCCAGTTCTCGTCCCCGTGCGCCGGGTCCACGCCGAGCACGCTGACCTCGCCGGCCGAGCGCATCCGGAACCCCTCCAGGATCTCGATCGTGGTCGTCTTGCCCGCGCCGTTCGGCCCCAGCAGCGCCACCACCTCCCCCGGGCGCGCGCTGAAGTCCACCCCGGTCAGGACATCCGTCGTGCCATACCGCATCCGCAGGTCACGTACTTCGAGAACGGCGTCCTCCACCGCCTTGCGCTCCTCCCGCACCGGCGCATCCGCCTCGTCTACCACGGCCACGGCCCCACCTCCTATCGAATGTGTCGGTCAAACGATAGCAGGTGTACTACATCTCGCCGCAAGACTTGTGCGACCGGCTCCCGGCTACTCCGAGGTCGGCCCGGAGAACTCCGGCCGGCGCTTGCCGCGGATCGCGGCCACGCCCTCGGCGACGTCCGGGCCGCCGAAACCGAGGAACTCCAGCCCCAGCGAGGTGTCGAACAGCGGGCCGGCCTGGCGCAGCCAGTTGTTCAGCGCGTACTTGGTGAACCGGATCGCCGACTGCGAGCCGGCCGCCAGCCGCCGCGCGACCTTCCGGGCGGTCTCGTGCAGGTCGGCCTGGTCGACGCACAGCGACACCAGCCCGATCCGCTCGGCCTCCTCACCGGACAGCGGCTCGCAGGTCAGCAGGTGGTACTTGGCCTTGGCCATGCCGCACAGCAACGGCCAGACGATCGCCGCGTGGTCGCCCGCCGCGACGCCGAGCTTGGTGTGCCCGTCGATGATGCGGGCGTCGCGCGCGGCGATCGACACGTCGGCGAGCAGGCCCGCCACCAGGCCGGCGCCGACCGCCGGGCCCTCCATCGCGGACACGATCGGCTTGGCGCAGTTGATCACGTTGTAGACGAGGTCGCGGGCCTCGCGCAGCACGCGGATGCGCACGGCGAAGTCCTCCGACATGTCGGTGACCAGGTCGAGGTCGCCGCCCGCGGAGAACACGCCGTCCTCGCCGCGGATGATCGCCACCCGCACGTCGGGGTCGGCGTCGACGGTCCGCCAGACGGCGGCGAGATCACGGTGCCCCTGGTGGCCGACGGCGTTGAGCCGGCCGGGCGCGGACATGGCTACCTCGAGGATCCCGTCGCCGAGGTCGGCGAAGCGCAGGCTCGAGTACTGGGTCGCGTAGTCGTACACGCCCCCATGCATACTCGATCGCGCTGCCGAGCGGGCCGACCGGCCGTCACCAGCCCAGGCCGGCAGCCATCGCGGTGATCAGCTCACCGTTCGACGTGTCGCCGGACAGCTCCCAGAAGAAGGCCCCGCCGAGGCCCTGCTGGTTCGCGTAGCTCATCTTCTCCGCGATCGTGGCCGGGGTGTCGTAGCTCCACCACTCGCTGCCGCAGTGCGCGTAGGCGGTGCCGGCCACCGTGCCCGTCGCCGGGCAGCGGGACCTGAGCACCTTGTAGTCCTCGATGCCCGCCTCGTAGGTGCCCGGCGCGGCGCCGGTCGCCGTGCCACCGGGTGCGTCCTGCGACACGCCGGTCCAGCCGCGGCCGTAGAAACCGATGCCCAGCAACAGCTTCCCGGCCGGCACGCCCTTGCCCTTCAGCTTCTGGACGGCCGCGTCGGAGTTGAAACCCGCCTGCGGGATGCCGTCGTAGGCCGTCAGCGGCGAGTGCGGGGCGGTGGGGCCGTCCGCGTCGAACGCGCCGAAGTAGTCGTAGGTCATCACGTCGTACCAGTCGACGTACTGCGCCGCGCCGGCGTAGTCGGCCGCGTCGATCTTGCCGCCGTCCGACCCGTCGGCGGTGATCGCCGCGGTCACCAGGTTGTCCGGGCCGAACCGCGACCGCAGCGCGCTCATCAGCGCCGGGAACGCGCCCGGACCGCTGCTGTCACAGGACAACCCGCACGCGTTCGGGTACTCCCAGTCGATGTCGATGCCGTCGAAGACGTCCGCCCAGCGCGGGTCCTCGACCAGGTCGTAGCAGGAGTCCGCGAACGCGGCCGGGTTCTGCGCGGCCTGCCCGAAACCGCCGGACCAGGTCCAGCCGCCGAAGGAGAACAGCACCTTCAGGCCCGGGTGCATCGCCTTGAGCTTGCGCAGCTGGTTGAAGTTGCCGCGCAGCGCGCCGGCGTCCCAGGTGTCCGACGTACCGTCCACACTGGACGCCGCATCGTAGAACCTGTCGTAGTCGGCGTACGCGTCCCCGATCGCGCACTGCCCGTTGGTCACGTTGCCGAACGCGTAGTTGATGTGGGTCAGCTTGTCGGCCGACCCGCTGGACTGGATGTTCTTCACGTGGTAGTTGCGCTGGTAGACGCCCCACTGGACGAGGTACCCGAGGTTGACCTTCCCCGCCGCCACCGACACGGCGGGGCCGGGCTCGGGACTCGCGCCCAGTGCTGGAGCGGCCACCAGGCCGAGCGTCGTGACCAGCGTGGCCACGAGCGCCGGCAGGCGCCATCGATTGCCGGACATCGTTCTCCTCACGGATGCAGGGATCGGCGCGCCGTGGAGATCCACTCCCACTATGTGGTCTAGACCACATGACGTCAAGAGGTCTGAACCAACTGGCAAATGTCAGGTCGGTGGATACGCTGGTCTGCGGCGATGGTCGCCGGGAGGTGGTGCCTCATGGATCCTCGAGGCAAGCTGGAGAAGTTCCTCATCCCGGAGACCATCTTCGGCGTCGGGAGCCTGGCCGAGGTCGGCGACGCGGTCCGCCGTGCCGGCGGCTCCCGCGCGCTCGTGGTGACCGACCAGGGCGTGCTCGCCGCGGGCTGGGTCGACCGCGCGCTGCCCCACCTCGCGGCGGCCGGGCTGTCCTGGCGGATCTGGTCGGGGCTCACGCCGAACCCGAAGGACCACGAGATCGAGGCCGGGTTCGCCGACTACCAGGACAGCGGCTGCGACGTGCTCGTCGCCATCGGCGGCGGCAGCCCGATCGACGCGGCCAAGGCCATCGCGGTGCTGTCCGGCAACGGCGGCGGCATCCTCGACTACGAGGGCATCGACGCCGTGGCCAAGCCCATCCCGCCGATGGTCATGGTGCCGAGCACCGGCGGCTCCGGCGCGGACGTCTCCCAGTTCTGCGTCATCACCGACACCCGCCGCATGCTCAAGGCCACCATCGCCGGGCGCGCGCTGGTGCCGGACATCTCGGTCACCGACCCCATCCTGCTCACCACGATGCCGCCCGAACTGTCCGCGCACACCGCGCTCGACGCGCTGAGCCACGGCATCGAGGCGTACGTGTCGAAGGCCGCGAGCTTCCTGTCCGACGGGCACGCGCTCGCCGCGATCGGCGGCGTGCTGGAGCACCTGCTGGCGACCATCGACGACCCGGGTGACCTGCGCGCTCGCGAGGGGATCGCCCGGGCGAGCCTGCAGGCCGGAATCGCGTTCACCAACGCGCTGCTGGGCGCCACGCACGCGATCGCCCACCAGATCGGTGGCTACCTCGACCTGCCGCACGGGCTGCTGAACGCGATCCTGCTGCCGCACGTGATGCGGTTCAACGCGGCCACCCATCCGGAGCGGTTCGTCGGCGTGGCCCACGCGATGGGTGTGGAGACCGGCAGGCTGACCGCGGGCGAGGCGGCCGAGGCGGCGATCGCGACCGTGCAGCGGCTGCGCGAGAAGGTCGGCATCCCGGCCGGGCTGGGCAAGGTCGGCGTGCGCCGCGAGGACCTCGGCCGGTTCGCGGAGAACGCGCTGAACGACGCCTACATCACGACCAACCCGAGGACGGTGAGCAGGGAGGATGTCGAGCGGATCTGCCTTGCCGCGTTCTGACCCCTGGCTGGAGCGGCTCACCGGCGCCCGGTCGTCCAAGCCGTCGTTCTACGCGGAGTGGCGGCGCAAGAGCCACGGCCTGGACCGCGCCGTCGAGGCGCTGCGCGCGGTGTCCGCGGCCCTGTGCACGACCACCAGCGGGCCGGACGCCCTGTGCGACGCCGTGGTCGGGGCCCTGGCCCGGCACTTCGGCGCCCGGAGCGTGGCGCTGACCCTGAACCCCGCGTTCGCCGGCGCGCTGCGCCCGGTCGTGACGCACCCGGTGGGTCCGCTGCCCGCCGAGCTCGCCGAACTGGAGTCGCGGGTGCGTGCCGGGCGCGGGCCGGTGACGCTGCCGGGCCTGGCCGGCGTGCCGGTCATGCTCGACGCCGAGCAGGTCGGCACGATCCTGCTCGGGCTGCCGGACGCGCCGATCGACGAGAGCGACGTGGCGATCCTGCAGACCGTGGCCAACCAGCTGTCGGTGGCGCTGGAGAACGCCTGCCTCTACCAGGAGGCCAGCGAGCGGACCCGCGAGATGGAGGAGCGCAACCGCCAGCTCGAGATCGCGCACCGCCGCCTCGGCGAGGCCGCGCGGCGCCAGCTGATCAGCCAGGAGCGGCACCGCATCGCGCGCGAGCTGCACGACAGCGTGGCCCAGCACCTGATCAGCATCGGCATGAACCTCGAGTGGTGCCGCCAGCAGGAGCCGACCTCGCCGGTCGGCCGGCAGGTCGCGGTGACCAAGGAGCTGGCCCGCTCGGCGCTCACCCAGATGCGCGCGGCGATCTTCGAGCTCTCCGAGCTGGACACGCAGCGCAGCGGCATGCGCGGGGTGCTGCTCGACCTGGCGCGGGAGTTCCGGGCCAGCACGCCGCTGCGGGTGCGGCTGCGGGTGCGCGGCGAGCCCGTGGCGCTGCCGCTCGCGGCCCAGCACGCGCTGTTCCACATCGCGCAGGAGGCGATGTTCAACGCCGCCCGGCACGCGGCGGCGCGCGACATCTGGGTGGAGCTGACCTACCACGCCGGGTCGGTGACGCTGGCCGTCGCCGACGACGGGACCGGGGACCCGGGGGCGATCCAGCGCAGGCTGGTGCGCGCCGCCGGGCCGGGCGGGCTGGCCAACATCCGCGAGCGCGCCCGCGAGCTGCACGGCTCGGTGCGGGTCCGGCCGCGGCGGGGCGGCGGCGTGCGAGTGGTGGCGAGCGTGCCGGTGGGGGCCGATGGTGGCGGTTGACCGGATCCGGGTGGTGATCGTCGACGACCACACGATCGTGCGCGAGGGCCTGCGTTCGATTCTCGAGCTGGAGCACGACATCGCGGTCGTCGGGCACGCCGGGAGCCCGGTCGAGGCGGTCGAGGCGGTGGCGCGGCGGCGGCCGGACGTGGTGCTGCTGGACCTCAAGCTCAGCGAGGACGGCCCCGCCGTCGGCCTCGGCCTGTGCAGCGACATCGTCGAGCGGTTCCCGGGGGTGGGCGTCGTGGTGCTGACGACCTTCCACGACCAGAACCTCGTGCTGGACGCGCTTCGCCGGGGCGCCAAGGGTTACGTCCTCAAGGACGTCGACGTGGTGGACCTGGTGAAGATCATCCGCGGCGTCCGCAACGGCTCGGTCATGGTCCACTCGCTGTCCGAACAGGACGGACCGCGGCTCACCCCGCGCGAGCTGGAGATCGTCCGGCTGCTCGCCCGCGGGCTGACCAACCGGGAGATCGGCCGGGCCGCGCTGATCAGCGACAGCACGGTGAAGTTCCACGTGCGGGGGATCATGCGCAAGCTCTCCGTCCACCACCGCACCGAGGTCGTCTACGCCGCCGCCAAGCTCGGCATCCTCTGAACCTGCCCGGACGGGTAGGTGCGGGCTGCCCTGCCGGGCAGTTACGACCCGCCCGGAACTTTCGTAGTTTTCCCTGTGTAGACAAGGGAAAGGGTGAGTGCGATGACAGGAAACCGGGTGGTCGTCTACCAGGGGCCGAGCCGGGTCAGCGTCGAGAACATCGACTATCCGAAGCTGGAGCTGCCCGATGACGTCGTCAAGGGCCTCGGGATGGAGAAGCGGGCGCCGCACGCCGTCATCCTGAAGGTCGTCTCCACCAACATCTGCGGCAGCGACCAGCACATGGTCCGCGGCCGGACCACCGCGCCGGTCGGCCAGACCCTCGGCCACGAGATCACCGGCGAGATCGTGGAGACCGGCGACGACGTGCTGTTCCACAAGGTCGGCGACATCTGTTCGGTACCGTTCAACATCGCGTGCGGGCGGTGCCGGATGTGCAACGAGGGCAAGACCGGCATCTGCCTGAACGTCAACCCGGCGCGGCCCGGCGCGGCCTACGGCTACGTCGACATGGGCGGCTGGATCGGCGGCCAGGCCGAGTACGTGATGGTGCCCTACGCCGACTTCAACCTGCTGAAGTTCCCGGACCGCGACCAGGCGCTGGAGAAGATCCTCGACCTCACGATGCTGTCGGACATCTTCCCGACCGGCTACCACGGCGCCTACACGGCCGGGGTGACCACCGGCTCGACGGTGTACGTCGCCGGCGCGGGACCGGTCGGCCTCGCCGCCGCGCACGCCGCGCAGCTGCTCGGCGCGTCGGTGGTCGTGGTGGGCGACATGATCCCCGAGCGGCTGGCGCAGGCCCGCAGCTTCGGCTGCGAGACGGTCGACCTGTCCGCCTCCGGCGAGCTGCCCGACATGATCGAGCAGGTGCTGGGCGAGCCGGTGGTCGACGCGGCGGTGGACGCGGTCGGGTTCGAGGCTCGCGGCCACGGCCAGGGTGCCGCCGAGCAGCCGGCCACGGTGCTCAACGACATCATGACCATCGCCCGGGCGGGCGCGTCGCTGGGCATCCCCGGCCTGTACGTGACCGGTGACCCGGGCGGCGTCGACGAGAACGCCAAGGTCGGCCAGATCGGCGTGCGCATCGGGCTGGGCTGGGCCAAGTCGCACCGGTTCACCACCGGGCAGTGCCCGGTCAAGCAGTACAACCGGCTGCTGATGAACCTGATCCTGACCGGCAAGGCGCAGATCGCCAAGGCCGTCAACGCGACGACGATCAAGCTCGACGAGGCACCGAACGGGTACCAGGACTTCGACCGCGGCGCGGCCAAGAAGTTCGTCCTCGACCCGCACGGCATGGTCGCCTGACCTGCCCGCCGAGGCTCACCCGGGGCGCCCCCGTCGCGGCGGGGGCGCCCCGGTGTGAGCAAGTAGACCCCGGACGACGTCGCCGAGAACCGTAACGTCGGTATTTACTAGTTCAACGAACTAACGACGGTTAGGGATCTCAGCATGTCGACTGGCTCGCACGAGTGGATCGAGCCCGGCGCCTTCGAGGTGGCGCCCGGCGTCCACCGCATTCCGCTGCCGCTGCCGACCGACGGGCTGCGCGCGGTGAACGTGTACGCGATCTCCAGCGCGGACGGCCTGGTGCTCATCGACTCCGGGTGGGCCCTCGACGTGGCCCGCGACCAGCTCGAACGCGCGCTCGGCACGCTCGGTCACGACTTCGGCGACATCCAGCGGTTCCTGGTCACCCACATGCACCGCGACCACTTCACGCTGGCCATCGCGCTGCGCCGCACGTTCGGCGCGAAGGTCGCGCTCGGCATCGGGGAGCAGCCGTCGATGGACCGGGTGCTGTCCGGCCGGGGCACCGCCAAGGCGACCGAGATGGTGCGCTGGGGCGCGCAGCCGCTCATCGACCGGTGGCGCGAGGAGTTCGGCTCCCGGGACGAGAACGAGGGCAGCCAGTACTACGAACTGCCCGACGAGTGGCTCGACGGCACCACCAAGATCGACCTCGGCGACCGCACGCTGGTCGCGCTGCCCACGCCCGGACACACCCAGGGCCACGTCGTGTTCGTCGACGAGCAGGCCGGCGTGCTGTTCGCGGGGGACCACGTGCTGCCGCACATCACGCCGTCGATCGGCTTCGAGCCCGCGCCGGCGACGCTGCCGCTCGGCGACTACCTGGACAGCCTGCGGCTGGTGCGGTCCTACCCGGACCTGCGGCTGCTGCCGGCACACGGGCCGGTCGCGCCGAGCGTGCACGCGCGGGTGGACGAGCTGCTCGCCCACCACGAGGACCGGCTGGCCGAGTCGCTGGCGGCGGTGCGCGACGGGGCCGGCACCGCGTTCGACGCGGCGCGGCGGTTGGGCTGGACCCGTCGGCACCGCCGGTTCGACGACCTCGACCTGTTCAACCAGACGCTGGCGGCCGGGGAAACCGCTGCACACCTGGAAGTTCTCGTGTTCCGTGGCGAGCTGAGCTCGTCCACAGTAGACGGTGTGGTCGAGTATTCGACTGTGTCGTAGCTCAGTCCATTGCGGACTGCGGGGTGTTCTCGTCCAGCGAGTCCAGTCCGAGCATGGCGAGCAGGTTCGCGCAGTCCTGCGCGTCTGCGGAGTGGATCGCCACGGTGCGCGCAGCCTTGCGGTTCTGCAGAGCGTAGTGGATCTTCTCGCTCGCCCGTGCCTCGGCGAAGCGTCCGTGCTCAATGGTCGGGCTGGCGTGTCTTGCCCAGGTCATGCGGCACCTTTCTCATTCGGCTGGCCGCGTCGGCGCGCGCCACGCGGCAGCGTCATCGCCGATCCGTGCCGCACGTCGGGGGTCGTTCGGCACGGCCAGCCGGGGGAACCCGGCTCGGCTCGAATCCTGGCACCAGGCGAGTGGGCCACACCACCCTGCCGTGCCCTGAGGGCCGCCACCGGCCCACCCAATGAATGCGCATATACCAGGTGAACGGCTTGTTTGCAAAGGCGATTCACGGTTTTTCCCAGTGTTCCCGGTATTTCTGGCGTAAACGGTGTGAACTCGAACGAACACGAGCGGTGTCGAAATTCGATGGCGGAACGCGGCGAAATCCTACTCCTCGTGCCTGGTCGGTCGCGATGCGCGGTCAGCGGCTCAGCCGCCGGTAGCGGCGTACCGACAGCGGGAAGAAGATCGCCACGAGCACCAGTGGCCACACCACGGCCATGAGGATCGCGTGCTGCGCGATCCACGACTCGCCGCCCCAGCCCGGGTTGCCGAACAGCTCCCGGGTCGCGGCCACCGTCGAGGACAGCGGGTTCCACTCCGCGATCGTGCCCAGCCAGCCGGGCATCGTGCCCGGCGCGACGAACGTGTTCGCGAGGAAGCCGACCGGCCAGACGAGGATCTGCACGGCCGCGACCGCCTCGGGGTCGTCGACCACGAGCCCGAGGTAGATGCCGGCCCACAGCAGCGCGAACCGCAGGAGCAGCAGCAGGCCGACCGCGGCGAGCGTCGCCCCGGGCGAGCCGTGTGCGCGCCAGCCGACGAGCAGCCCGCAACCGATCATGACCGCCAGTCCGGCGGCGGAGTTGAGCAGGTCGGCGCCGCACCGGCCGGCCACGACGGCCGAGGACGCCATCGGCATGGACCGGAAGCGGTCGGTGACCCCGCGCCGGATGTCGGTGCCGACCGCGATCATGGTGGCCTCCAGCCCGAAGGCCATGGTCATCGCGAACATGCCGGGGAGCAGGAACTCCTTGTAGTCCCCGCCGCCGGGCACGACCATCGCGCCGCCGAACAGGTAGCCGAACATCAGCACGAGCAGCACGGGGAACAGCAGGCCGACGACGACCGGAGCCGGCCGGCGGGCCCAGTGCAGCAGGTCGCGGCGGGTGAGCTGCCAGCCGTCGGACACGGCCCAGCGCAGCGGCGTGGTCATGCGGGCACCTCCGGGTGGTGGCCGGTGAGGTGCAGGAACACCTCGTCGAGGGTCGGTCGGCGCAGGGCGACGTCCGCCACGGCCACGCCGGACTCGTGCAGGGCGCGGGTCGCCTCGGTCAGCGCGCTCACCCGGTCGGCCACCGGGGCGCTGACCCGGCGGGTGTCCGGGTCGGTCTCCGGGGCCTCGCTCGCCACGGCGCGCAGCAGCGCGCTCGCCCGCTCCAGGTCGGCGGCGTCGTGCAGGACCACGTCCAGGCGGTCGCCGCCGAGGTCGGACTTCAGCGCGGACGGGGTGCCCTCGGCGATGACCCGGCCGTTGTCGAGCACCGAGATCCGGTCCGCCAGCTGGTCGGCCTCGTCCAGGTACTGCGTGGTCAGCAGCACCGTGGTGCCCTCGGCGACCAGCGCGCGCACCGCCGCCCAGACCTCGGTGCGCCCGCGTGGGTCGAGGCCGGTCGTCGGCTCGTCGAGGAACAGCACGCGGGGCGCGAGGATCAGGCTCGCCGCCAGGTCGAGCCGGCGTCGCATGCCGCCGGAGAACCGGACGACCGGCTTCGAGCCGGTGCCGGCGAGGTCGAACCGTCCCAGCAGCTCACCCGCCCGGGTCCGCGCCGCGGCGCCGGACAGGTGGTAGAGCCGGCCGAACAGCTCCAGGTTCTGCCGGGCGGACAGCGCCTCGTCGACCGCGGCGTGCTGGCCGACCAGGCCGATGCTCGCCCGCACCCGGTCCGGTTCCCGGGCCACGTCGAACCCGGCGACCTCGGCGTGGCCGCCGTCGGCTCGCAGCAGTGTGGCCAGGACTCTCACGGCCGTGGTCTTGCCCGCCCCGTTCGGGCCGAGCAGTCCACACACCGTGCCCGCGGCGACCGACAGGTCCACCCCGTCGAGGGCGGCCTTGTCGCCGTACCGCTTGCGCAACCCCTCGGTGATGATCACTGACGCTCCTTGTCGTACGTCGTACGGAATGGTGTCGAACAATACCGTACGTCGTACGGAGAAACTAGGATGTGAGCCGCGATGGCGAAACGATCCGAGGGCGGGCGGAACGAGCGGCACTACGGCGGCCGCGGCGACCCCGCACGCAGCATGGCGCTGCTCTGGCGCGACGGGTCGGCCCCGGCGCGCAGCCGGGGGCCGCGGCCGGGCCTGTCGGTCGACCGGATCGTGACCGCGGCGATCGAGCTGGCCGACGCGGAGGGGCTGGCGGCCCTGTCGATGCGGCGGGTGGCCGAGCGGCTGGGCGTCGGGACGATGTCGCTGTACACCTACGTGCCGTCGAAGGCCGAGCTCGTCGACGTCATGTTCGACACGGCGTGCGGGGAGGCGGCGCACATCGAGCCGGCGGGCAGGTGGCGGGCGCGGCTGGCGGCGGTGGCCCGGGCGAGCTGGGAGCTCTACCGCAGGCACCCGTGGATGCTGCAGGTCGTCGCCATGTCCCGGCCGCCGCTGGGACCGAACAGCATCGCCGGCTACGACCGCGACCTGCGCGCGGTCGACGGCATCGGCCTGTCCGACCTGGAGATGGACTCGGTGGTCAACCTCGTCGCCGTGTTCGTGCAGGGCGCGGCCCGCACCGCGGTCGAGGCGGCGTCGTCGGCGGCAGACACCGGCCAGACCGACGAGGAGTGGTGGTCGACCTACGGCCCGCTGCTGGAGAAGGTCTTCGACGCGCGGCGCTACCCGGTGGCCGCCCGGGTCGGCGCCGCGGCGGGGGAGACCCACCAGTCGGCCTACGACCCCGAGCACGGCTTCCGGTTCGGTCTGGCCCGGCTCCTGGACGGCATCGAGGCGCTGGTGAGCTCGCGTGAGGGGGGCGGTACGGACGGATCCGGATAGGTACCTGACCGGTCAAGGCGGTGAGCGGCAAGCGTCACAACCCCGTTGCGCGCCGCGCGCCGTCATCCGAAATACTGGCCGGTAATAAGCAAGGCTGACATCGTCAACGTCGCCGGATGCGGAGGACGCTCGTGGTCGTTCGAATGATTCTCGGTGTGCTGATCACCCTCGGGGTGCTCGCGGTCGCCGGGCATCGGGCGAAGTTCCTGTACGACCTCGTCCGGTCCGGCCAGCCCGTCGACCGCTTCGACCACCTCGGCAGCAGGCTCCGGGCCCAGGCCCGGGAGGTCTTCGGGCAGCGCAAGCTGCTCAAGTGGTCCATCCCGGGCGCGGCGCACTTCTTCACCTTCTGGGGCTTCGTCATCCTCGTCTCGGTCTACCTCGAGGCGTACGGCGCGCTGTTCGACTCCGACTTCCACATCCCGTGGATCGGCCACTGGGCGGTGCTCGGCTTCGCGCAGGACTTCATCGCGGTGATGGTGCTCGTCTCGCTGGTCGCCTTCACGATCATCCGGTTCCGCCAGGCGCCGCGAGCGGCGGCAGCGCGCCTCCCGCTTCTACGGCTCGCACACCGGTGCCGCCTGGCTGGTCCTGCTTCATGATCTTCCTGGTCATCCTGACGATGTTCCTCTTCCGCGGCGCCTCCTCGGCGCTCGGGAACTTCCCCTACGACTCCGGCGCCTGGGTCTCGATCGGCGTCGGCGACCTGCTGGAGCCGGCCGGGCACACCGCGAACGAGTGGATCGAGTCCCTCGGCCTGCTCGCCCACATCGGCGTCATGCTGTCGTTCCTGATCATCGTGCTGTACTCCAAGCACCTGCACATCTTCGTCGCGCCGATCAACGTCTCCACCAAGCGGCTGCCCGACGGGCTCGGCCCGCTGCTGCCGATGGAGTCGCACGGCAAGCCGATCGACTTCGAGGACCCGTCCGAGGACGACGTGTTCGGTCGCGGCAAGATCGAGGACTTCACCTGGAAGGGCATGCTCGACTTCGCCACGTGCACCGAGTGCGGGCGCTGCCAGAGCCAGTGCCCGGCCTGGAACACCGGCAAGCCGCTGTCCCCGAAGCTCGTGATCATGGACCTGCGCGACCACCTGTTCGCGAAGGCGCCCTACCTCATCGGCGGGCAGGAGATGCCCGACGCACAGCGGTGTCGACGTGCTCGCGCTGGCGGAGACGAACGGCCACCACGTGCCGGAGTCCGGCTTCGGCCGGGTCGCGCGGCACCGGTCCCGAGCAGGCGGCCCGGCCGCTGGTCGGCTCGGCCGAGGTGGGCGGCGTGATCGACCCCGACGTGCTGTGGTCCTGCACCACCTGCGGCGCCTGCGTCGACCAGTGCCCGGTGGACATCGAGCACGTCGACCACATCGTCGACATGCGCCGCTACCAGGTGATGATCGAGTCGGAGTTCCCGTCCGAGCTCGGCACCCTGTTCCGCAACCTGGAGAACAAGGGCAACCCGTGGGGCCAGAACAACTCCGAGCGGCTGGACTGGACCAAGGACCTCGACTTCGAGGTTCCGGTGTTCGACGGCGAGCTCGCCGAGGACGTGGAGTACCTGTTCTGGGTCGGCTGCGCGGGCGCGTTCGACGACAACGCGAAGAAGACCGTCCGGGCGACCGCCGAGCTGCTGCACATCGCCGGCGTGAAGTACGTGGTGCTGGGCAAGGACGAGACCTGCACCGGCGACCCGGCACGCCGCTCGGGCAACGAGTTCCTGTTCCAGATGCTGGCCCAGCAGACCGTGGAGACGCTCGAACGCGGTGTTCTCCGGCCGCGAGCCGGTGCACCGCAAGATCGTCACCACCTGCCCGCACTGCATGAACACGCTCGGCCGCGAGTACCCGCAGCTGGAGGGCAGATCCGTCCTTCGAGGGCACCAACGGCCACTACGAGGTCGTGCACCACACGCAGCTGCTGAACCGGCTG
The DNA here is from genome assembly GCA_963727495.1 of uncultured Actinomycetota bacterium. Taxonomy (GTDB): domain Bacteria; phylum Actinomycetota; class Actinomycetes; order Mycobacteriales; family Pseudonocardiaceae; genus Actinophytocola. The sequence continues at coordinate 2,187,648 of CAVSGQ010000006.1, forward strand.
GTGCGCGAGGGCCGGCTGACCCCGGTGAAGCCGGCCGACGGCGGCGCGCCGGTGACCTACCACGACCCGTGCTACCTGGGCCGGCACAACAAGGTCTACGAGCCGCCGCGCGAGCTGGTCGGCGCCGCCGGCGCGCGCGCTGACCGAGATGCCGCGGCACGCCGACCGGTCGCTGTGCTGCGGCGCGGGCGGCGCGCGGATGTGGATGGAGGAGCACATCGGCAAGCGGGTCAACCTGGAGCGGGTCGACGAGGCGCTGGACACCGACGCCAAGGAGGTCGTGACGGGCTGCCCGTTCTGCCGGGTCATGATCACCGACGGTCTGGTGCAGCGGCAGAGCGAGGACAGGGGCGCCGGCGTGCAGGTGCGCGACGTGTCGCAGATGCTGCTGGAATCGGTCAAGCGCGGCCGGCCGAGCACCCCGAAGGCGGAGGCGAGCAGCTGAGGCTCCAGCAGGGCTCGTCCGTTGCTCTGTAGAAGGTGCGCACACTGGGCCGGTGAGCAGCATCCCGCAACACCCCGCGCCCACGCCGGTCTCGCTCGATCGGGTGGTGATCCGGTTCGCGGGCGACTCGGGCGACGGCATGCAGCTGACCGGTGACCGGTTCACCTCGGAGGCCGCCGCCTTCGGCAACGACCTGGCGACGCTGCCGAACTTCCCCGCCGAGATCCGCGCGCCCGCGGGCACGCTGCCCGGTGTGTCCAGCTTCCAGATCCACTTCGCCGACTACGACATCCTCACCCCGGGTGACCGGCCGGACGTGCTGGTGGCGATGAACCCGGCGGCCCTCAAGGCCAATGTGGACGATCTGGCGCCGGGCGGCACGGTCATCGTGAACACCGACGAGTTCGGCGCCCGGGCGCTGGCCAAGGTCGGCTACGAGACCAACCCGCTGGAGGACGGCTCGCTGGAGCGGTTCGGGGTGCACGCGGTCGCGATGGCGACGCTGACCCAGGGCAGCGCTGGAGGAGACCGGGCTGTCGAAGAAGGACGCCGAGCGCTCCAAGAACATGTTCGCGCTGGGGTTGCTGTCGTGGATGTATCACCGGCCGACCGAGCGGCACGGAGCGGTTCCTGCGGGAGAAGTTCGCGCGCAGGCCGGAGATCGCCGAGGCGAACGTGCTGGCGTTCCGGGCGGGCTGGAACTACGGCGAGACCACCGAGTCGTTCGCGGTCACCTATGACGTCCCGCCGGCGGAGTTCCCGCCGGGCACCTACCGGCAGATCACGGGGAACATGGCGTTGTCCTACGGGATCGTGGCGGCCGGCCAGTGTTCGGGGTTGCCGGTGTTCCTGGGCAGCTATCCGATCACGCCGGCCTCGGACATCCTGCACGAGCTGTCGAAGCACAAGAACTTCGGCGTGACGACGATGCAGGCCGAGGACGAGATCGCCGGCGTCGGCTGCCGCGCTGGGCGCGGCCTACGGCGGGTCGCTCGGGGTGACCACGACCTCGGGGCCGGGCATCGCGCTGAAGTCCGAGACGATCGGTCTGGCGGTGATGTCGGAGCTGCCGCTGGTGGTGATCGACGTGCAGCGGGGTGGGCCGTCGACCGGGTTGCCGACCAAGACCGAGCAGGCCGACCTGCTGCAGGCGATGTTCGGCCGCAACGGCGAGTCGCCCGTGCCGGTCATCGCGCCGATGTCGCCCGGTGACTGCTTCGACGCGGCGCTCGAGGCGTCGCGGATCGCGCTGACGTACCGCACACCGGTGCTGCTGCTCTCCGACGGGGCGCTGGCGAACGGCTCCGAGCCGTGGCTGATCCCCAACGTCGCGGACCTGCCCGACCTGCGGGTCACGTTCGCCACCGAGCCGAACGCGCTCGACGGCGGCGACGAGCACTGGCCCTACGTCCGCGACACCGAGACGCTCGCCCGCGAATGGGCCATCCCGGGCACCCCGGGCCTGGCGCACCGGATCGGTGGGCTGGAGAAGGCGGACGGGAAGGGCAACATCTCCTACGACCCGGACAACCACGACCGCATGGTCCGGCTCCGCCAGGCCAAGGTGGACGGCATCGACGTGCCGGACGTCGAGGTGGACGACCCGTCCGGCGCGGCCGCCGTCCTGGTGCTGGGCTGGGGGTCGACGTACGGCCCGATCGGCGCGGCCTGCCGGGCGCTGCGCACGCGGGGCCACCGGATCGCGCACGCGCACCTGCGGCACCTGAACCCGTTCCCCGCGAACCTGGGGGAGGTGCTGCGGTCCTACGAGCGGGTGGTGGTGCCGGAGATGAACATGGGCCAGCTCGCCATGCTGCTGCGGGCGAGGTATCTGGTGGACGCGATCGCGTACACGAAGGTCGCGGGACTGCCGTTCATGGAGGAGGAGCTCGCCGGGGTGCTCGCGGGGCACATCGGTGAGACGGGAACGTGGCTCGCGGAGGCCGCCTGATGTCGATCACCGACCTGGGAATCCCGAGTGGACTGTCCGGGGTGCCCACCACCGATGTGCCGCAGAAGGCGAAGGACTTCAAATCCGACCAGGAAGTCCGCTGGTGCCCCGGCTGCGGCGACTACATCGTCCTCAACACCATCCAAGCCTTCCTCCCCACCCTCGGACTACAACCCGAAAACATCGTGTTCATCTCCGGAATCGGCTGCTCCTCCCGATTCCCCTACTACATGAACACCTACGGCATGCACTCCATCCACGGCCGCGCCCCCGCCATCGCCACCGGCCTCGCCACCACCCGCCCCGACCTCTCCATCTGGGTCATCACCGGCGACGGCGACGCCCTCTCCATCGGCGGCAACCACCTCATCCACGCCCTCCGCCGCAACATCAACCTCAACATCCTGCTCTTCAACAACCGCATCTACGGCCTCACCAAAGGCCAATACTCCCCCACCTCAGAACAAGGCAAACTCACCAAATCCACCCCCATGGGCTCCCCCGACCACCCCTTCAACCCCCTCTCCCTCGCCCTCGGCGCCGAAGCCACCTTCGTCGCCCGCACCCTCGACACCGACCGCACCCAACTCACCGACATCCTCACCGCCGCCGCCACCCACCGCGGCACCGCCCTCATCGAGATCTACCAAAACTGCCCCATCTTCAACGACGGCGCCTTCGACACCCTCAAACAACCCAACCCCACCCACCACAACATCCCCCTCACCCACGGCCAACCCATCACCTTCGGCCCCAACAACAACCACGCCATCACCCACGACCACCACGGCACCCTCCACATCACCCCCACCGCCACCACCCACCCCGACCACATCATCACCCACGACACCACCCTCACCGACCCCAGCTACGCCTTCGCCCTCTCCCGCCTCTCCACCCAAGACCTCACCCACACCATCACCGGCATCTACCGCAACACCACCCGCCCCACCTACGACGACCACACCCGCCACCAAACCACCACCGCCACCCAAACAAACCCCCCCAACCTCCAAACCCTCCTCAACGGCAACGACACCTGGACGGTCAGCTAGCGGCGGGCAGGTCGGCGACGGGGTACCACACCGGGTCGGCGGCGGCGGGCGGTTCCCACTCGCGGTAGGCGTGCACCACGAGGGTCAGGAACCGGGGCGACAGCGACCCGGTCGAGCCCGCGTCGACGGTCACTACGGCCGGCCGGTACCGCCGCGGCACGTTGTGCGGCCCCTGAGGCGACATCTCGCACCCCTTCCGCTCGGCGCGCGCGGCGCGCGATGGCGGGAAAGTCCCAGCATGCGAAGGCGGTCTCGAGTCCCGCTCGAACCCGGCTCGAGGCCCTCGACTCGAGTCCGCCATGGATCCGGCATCGATCCGGTCTCGACCGCCCCTCCAGGTCCGGTGAGGAAACTCACAGGCAGGCGCTCACTGACCGAAGGGGGCGACGACCATGGCGGAGCTGAGAATCCGGACCGTACGGCACACCATCAGGGTGGCCGCGCCACCGCAGCAGATCTACCAGCTCATCGCGAACGTCGACCACTGGCCGCACCTGTTCGACACCGTGCTCGCGGTGGAACACATCGGCTGGGCGCGCAGCGGCGAACGCGTGCGGTTCTGGGGTCGCTTCGGCGAGCGGCGCGGCAGCTGGATCTCCACCCGGGAGGTCGACCCGAAGCGGATGCAGCTGCGCTTCCGCCAGGAGCAGGCCGCGTACCCGCTCGCCTCGTTGGGCGGGCTGTGGCTGGTGGTGCCCAAGGGCACCGGCGCCGTCGTCGCGCTCGACCACTACTACACCGTCGTCGACGACGACCCGGTGGAGGCGCAGCGCCTGGACGAGACGATCGGACACAGCAGCACCGGCATGCTCGCCGCGCTGCGCCGGGCGGCCGAGTTCGGCGGCCCGGCCGGCGCGTGGCCGTCCATGCCGGGCCGCGTGCACAACACCAGCGCGGAGGGTGTGACCTCGCGATGACCAGCCCGTTATCCGGTTTCCAGCCAACCCCGCACACCGACCTGGCGGTCGGGTCGGCCGACGTGCTGCCCCGCCTCGCCGCGACCGCGTGGCCGCATCGCGCCGCGCTGCGGGCCGGTGCGCGCACGATGACCTTCGGCGAGGTCGACCGCGACGTCTCGCGGCTGGCCTTCGGCCTGCGCCAGCTCCTCGGCGGCGACGGCCTGCCGGTCGTGGTGTCCGCCGTGCTCGGCCTCGACTTCCCGATCGCTTTGCACGCCTTGCTGCGCAGCGGGAACGTCGCGGTGCCGGTCAACCCGCGGATGCCGGCCGAGCCGTTCGCCGGGGTGCTGCGGACCGTGTCGCCCTGCGCGGTGGTGCTCGACCGCGCCATGTACGAGCGGGTCCGGCCGGCGCTGGCCGGTCAGGCCGGCCTGGAGCGGACGCTGCTGCTCGACGCGCCGGCCGCCGGCGCCCCGGCCGGGCAGCTCACCTGCGCCGAGCTCGCCACCCGCGGCGGCCTGCTGGTCGAGCCGCGGGACCGGGACGAGAACGAGGTCGCGGTGCTCGCCGGCGAGCGGCGGCTGACCCACCACGAGCTGAAGGCGCGGGCCGCGGCCGGTGCGGTCACCGGCGGGCTGGACCCGCGGTCGGTGGTGCTCACCGCGACCCCGTCCTACGACCTGGACCACCTGGACGCCGCCCTCGCCGCAGGCGCCACCCAGGTCCTGTTCGGCAACCCCGACCCGGCCGCCGCGCGGCGCGAGGCCGACCGGGTCGGTGCGACCCACCTGTGCCTGCCCGGTGACGCGCCGGGCGCCCGGGCGGTGTGGGCCGCACCCGAGGCGGTGGCGTCATGATCACCACGGCCACCGTCTACCCCTGCTCGGTCCGCGACGCGATGGCTCACTGGCCGACCGGCATGGCCGTCATCACCACGGCCGACCGCGACGGCTGGTGGTGGGGCTTCACCGCGAGCTCGGTCAGCCAGGTCTCCGACCGCCCGCCGCTGCTGTCGGTGGGGCTGGACCGGGACGCGCACTGCCGCGCGGTGTTCACCTCCGCCGACGCGTACGCCGTGCACGTGCTGCGCACCGGCCAGGAGGCGCTCGCCGAGCGCTTCACCCGCGGCGCGGCCAACGACTTCGACGGCGTCGCGGTCGACTGCGGCTACGAGGGCGTTCCGCTGCTGGGCGACGTCGCCGTGCGGCTGGAATGCCGGCCGGTCGACGCCGTGCCGGCGGGGGACCACGTGCTCCTGCTCGGCGAGGTCGTCCGCGCCCGCACCGGTCCGCACGACCCGCTGGTCTATCTCGACCAGGGATTTCGCCGGCTCGCCCGCCCGGACCGGGCGGCCTGACACTCCGTATCGATGGGGCGACGGTTGTTGATCGGCTGCCAACAACCGGGGTAGCGTCCGAATGTCGTCAACGCCCCTGTTCCCGGAGCGTCACATGAACAGTTCCCCGGTCCTGTCCTTCCCCACCCTGTGCGCGGCCTTCCAGGACTTCGTCGCGAAGACGCCGGACGCCGTGGTGCTCCGGACGCCCGGTGGCGCGGTCACCGTCACCTGGCGGCAGTGGGACCAGCGGGTGCGCAGGATCGCCGCCGGGCTCGCCGCGCTCGGCGTCGGTCGTGGCGACACCGTCGGCCTCATGCTCACCAACCGGCCCGAGTTCCACATGGCCGACGCGGCCGCGCTGCACCTGGGCGCGGCTCCGTTCTCGATCTACAACACGTCCGCGCCCGAGCAGATCGAGTACCTGTTCGGCAACGCGGGCAACAAGGTCGTGTTCTGCGACGAGCGGTTCCTGCCGCGCATCCGTGAGATCGCCGGCTCGGTGGAGCACATCGTGTGCGTCGACGGGGAGGCCGAGGGCGCCATGTCGCTCGCGGACCTGGAGTCCCGCGGCTCGGCCGACTTCGACTTCGAGGCGGCCTGGCGTGCGGTCGAGTCGACCGACCTCGCGACGATCATCTACACCTCGGGCACCACCGGCCCGCCGAAGGGCGTGGAGCTCACGCACGCCAACGTGATCGCCGAGACCGACGCGACGCGGTCGGTGTTCGACGTCGCGCCCGGCGACCGGGGGATCTCCTACCTGCCGGCCGCGCACATCGCCGACCGCGTCACCGGGCAGTACTTCGCCATCCTGTTCGGCATCCAGGTCACCTGCGTCGCGGACCTGACCAAGCTCGCCGAGGCGCTGCCGGACGCCCGCCCGCACGCGCTGTTCGCGGTGCCCCGGGTGTGGCAGAAGATCAAGGCGGCGATCGACATGGGCCTCGCCGCGGAGACGGGCGCCAGGAAGCGCATCGCGCAGTGGGCGATCCAGGCCGGCATCCGTGCGGCGCGCGCCGAGCTGTCCGGCCGCACGCTGCCCGCCGTGCTGGCGGCCGAGCACCGGCTGGCGGACAGGCTGGTGCTGTCCAAGCTGCGCGCGAAGCTCGGGCTCGACGAGTGCCGGGGACCGTCGTCCGGGGCGTCCGCGATCTCGCCGGACATCCTGGAGTTCTTCTGGGGCCTGGGCATCCGCATCTACGAGGTGTGGGGCATGTCCGAGACCGGCGGTGCGACGACGGCGAACATCCCCGGGCACACCAAGCTCGGCACGGTCGGCCGGGTCTTCCCCGGCATGGAGATCAAGCTGGCCGCCGACGGCGAGCTGCTGACCCGCGGGCCCGCGGTGATGCGCGGGTACCGCAACGACCCGGAGAAGACCGCCGAGGCCATCGACGCCGACGGCTGGCTGCGCACCGGTGACATCGCCGAGATCGACGACGAGGGCTACGTGAAGATCGTCGACCGCAAGAAGGAGCTGATCATCAGCGCGGCCGGCAAGAACATGTCGCCGACGAACATCGAGAACGCGATCAAGTCGACCACGTCGCTGATCGGCCAGGTGGTCGCGATCGGCGACGACCGGCCGTACGTGGCGGGTATCGCGGTGCTCGACCCGGACGCGGCGGCCGGGTTCGCCGCGCAGCACGGCATCTCCTCGACCTCGCCGGCCGAGCTGGTCGGCCACCCCGAGGTGCGCGCGGCCGTGGTGGCCGGGGTGAAGGCGGGCAACGAGAAGCTGGCGCGGGTCGAGCAGCTCAAGCGGATCCGGCTGCTGCCGGCGGCCTGGGAGCCCGGCGGCGACGAGCTGACCCCGACGATGAAGCTGCGCCGCAGGCCGATCGCGGAGAAGTACGCCCACGAGATCGACACCCTGTTCGACAAGACCCCCACCGACGACGTCCTCGACCTGTAACCGCGTGTCCAACTCGTCCGGACCCGCGTGTCCAACGTTCCGGACCCGCGTGTCCAACGTTCCGGACCCGCGTGTCCAACGTTCCGGACCCGCGTGTCCAACGTTCCGGACCCGCGTGTCCAACGTTCCGGACCCGCGTGTCCAACGTTCCGGACCCGCGTGTCCAACGTTCCGAATGTTGGACTCGAGGGTCCCCGGTGTTGGACTCGCGGGTCGTGAGCGTTGGACACGCGAGGGTCAGGGGTGCCAGGGGAGGTAGTCGGGGAGGTCCTTGGCGGGGGTGCCGGTCCACTGGGGGTCGCGGTGCTGGAGGAAGGAGAGCACGCCCTCGACCGCGTCCGGGCTCGTCGCGCAGCCGGCGATCAGCCGGGAGTCCAGGCGCTGCACCGGGAACGGCGACTCCAGCGGGCTCATCCGGTACAGCAGCTGCCGGGTGACGGCCACCGACACCGGCGCGGTCTTCGTGATCAGTTCGCGGGCCAGCTCGTAGGCCCGGTCGAGCACCTCCTCGGGCGGGTGCAGTGCGGTCACCAGCCCGGCGGCCAGCGCCTCCTCCGCGCCGAACACCCGGCCGCTGACCATCCAGTCCATCGCCCGGCCGAGCCCCACCAGCCGCGGCAGGAACCACGTCGACGCGCCCTCCGGGTACAGCCCCCGCCGGGAGAACACGAAGCCGAACCGCGAGTCCGTGGCCGCCAGCCGGAAGTCCGCCGGCAGGATGATCGTCGACCCGGCCCCGACCGCGGCACCGCGCAGCGCGGCGATCACCGGCTTGTTCATCGCGAAGATCCGCATCGAGCACCGCCCGGCCGGCTCGTCCCACGACCCGGCGGCTGCGGCGTTCGGCGCGCCCGGGTCCAGCCCGCCCGCCGACAGGTCCGCGCCGACCGTGAAGTCCTTGCCCGCGCCGGTCAGCACGGCCACCCGCACGCCGTCGTCGGAGTCGGCGCGGCCGAACGCGTCGGCGAGCTCGTCGGCCATCCGCACGGTGTAGCCGTTGCGCGCCTCCGGCCGGTTCAGGGTGACGGTCGCGATCCGCTCGTCGACCGCGTACTCGATGTGCTCATAGGCGTCCACACCGCAGACGCTATGCGTCAGCGCAGGGCCATGGCCAGCATGTCCCGGCACACCGCGGCCAGGTCCGCGTCGTCGAGCCGGCCGCTTCCGACGTCGGCGATCTGGTGGAAGAGCAGCCCGTCGATGTAGGACACCAGCGCCTGGCCCCGCCGCCGCGGCTCGCTCGCCCCGGCCGCGGCCAGCATCGTCTCGGCCAGCGCGCGGAAGCCCTCGCCGTACTCGGTCATCTTCGCGCGCAGCGCGGGCCGCCGGGTGGACTCCAGGCTCAGCTCGTAGCGCGCCAGCGTGCGCTCCCGGCCGGTGGTCAGCCAGGCCCGCAGCACCCCGGTGAGCAGCCCCGCCAGCTCGTCGACGTCGACGGGCCCGCCCAGGTCGGGCGGCTCGCCGATGTCGGCGGTGTCCAGCTCGGCCATCCGGGCGAGCGCGGCGAACAGCAGCGCCTCGCGGGTGCGGAAGTAGTACGAGGTCGACCCCTCCGGCAGCCCGGCCGCCCGGTCGACCGCGCGGTGGGTGAGCCCCCGCATGCCCTCGCCCGCGATGGTGACGATGGCCGCATCCGCGATGAAAGAGCGCCGGTCGCGTTCCACACCTGCACTCTACGGGTGTAGAGTCCACTACAACTGTAGAGGAGGCGCGCATGTCCGGGAGAACCGCGGTGATCGTCGGCGGGGGGATCGGCGGGCTCGCGGCGGCGGCCGGGCTGCACCGTCGCGGCTGGCACGTGCGGGTGCTGGAGCAGGCGGACGGGTTCACCGAGGTGGGCGCCGGCATCTCGTTGTGGCCCAACGCCTTCCGCGCGCTGGAGGCCGTCGGCGTGACCGGCGAGCTCGGGTCCGGCCGGATCGGGGTGGCCGGCGGCCTGCGGGACTGGCGCGGGCGGTGGATCGTGCGGATGGACGACACCGCCGACGCCACCCGGCACACCAACGCCGCGGTGGTGGCGCACCGGGCCGAGCTGCTGGACGTGCTGCTCGGCCAGGTCCCCGGCGACAGCCGGCAGGCGGGCGTGCGGGTGCGCGAGGTCCGCGCCGACGGCTCGCGGGCGGTGGTCGTGCACGACGGCGGCGAGCTGGCCGCCGACCTCGTGGTGGGTGCGGACGGGGTGCACAGCGTGGTGCGCGGCGCGCTGTGGCCGGCCGCGCGGCCGCCGGCGTACGCGGGGCACACGGCCTGGCGGCTCGTCATGCCGCGGCCCGCGGTGCTCGACGAGGTGGGCCTGCGGGCGTGGGCCGAGACCTGGGGGCCCGGCAGCGTGTTCGGCATGTTCCCGATGCCGGACGAGCGGGTCTACTGCTACGCCACCGCCACCGTGCCGCCCGGCGGGCACGCCCCGGACGGCGAGCTCGCCGAGCTGCGCAGGCGGTTCCGCGACTGGTGCGACCCGATCCCGGCGGTGCTCGACGCGGCCCGGCCCGAGCACGTGCTGCGCAACGACATCCACCATCTGCCGCCGCTGCCCACGTACGTGCGCGGCCCGGTCGCGCTGCTCGGCGACGCCGCGCACGCGATGACCCCGAACCTCGGCCAGGGCGGCTGCCAGGCGCTGGAGGACGCGGCGACGCTCGCGGTCCTGGCGTCCGGCGAGCCGGACCTCGCGGTGGCGCTGCGCCGCTACGACGAGCTGCGCCGCCCGCGCACCCAGCAGCTGGCCCGCCGGTCGCGGACGGGCGGCACGGTGTCGCACCTGCGGGCCGCGCCGGCGCGGGTGGCGCGCAACGCGCTGCTGCGCGCGCTGCCGCGGTCGCTGTTCCTCGCCTCGCTCGCCCGGCCGTTCTCCTGGACGCCGCCGGCGGAGGCGGCCGTGAGGTAACAGCGATCAGACCGGTGGTGTGATCGGCTGTGCCCCGTGGTGAGGGACCTGCTCGTGCGCATGGACCAGCAGCCGCAGATGATGGTCTGGGTGACCGCGGGCGCGGCGCTGCTGGTCGTCGCGTTCTCCTGGCTGTGGCGCCCGGCCCGCAACGTGATCACGATCGTGCACGAGGCGGGCCACGCGATCGTGGCCGTGCTCGCCGGGAGGCGGCTGGCCGGCATCCGGCTGCACTCGGACACCTCGGGCCTGACGCTCACCAAGGGCAAGCCGTACGGGCCGGGCATGGTCGTCACCGGGCTCGCCGGGTACATCGCCCCGTCGCTGCTCGGCCTGGGGTTCGCCGCGCTGCTGGCCGCCGGGCGGGTGACCGAGCTGCTGGTGGCCTGCGCGCTGCTGCTGATCGGTGTCCTGCTGGTGGTGCGCAACCTGTTCGGCATCTTCTCCGTGCTGGCCACCGGGGCGGTGCTGGTCGGCGTGTCGAAGTGGGCGCCGGTCGAGGTGCAGGCCCCGTTCGCGCACCTGATCACCTGGTTCCTGCTGCTCGGGGGCATCCGGTCGGTCGGCGAGCTGCAGAGCAAGCGCCGCCGCGGCCGGGCCCGCGACTCCGACGCGGACCAGCTGGCCCGGCTGACCGGCGCACCCGGGCTGTTCTGGGTGTCCGCCTTCCTGCTGATCGATCTGGGGTGCCTGGTACTCGCTGTCGGATGGCTCGTCGTGTGAGGCACACTGGGGCCATGTCGGTGCTGGATGTTGAACAATCCACCGTTTCTACCGTGGCAACCTGTGCCGCCGCCGCGCACGCCGCCGCCCCGACCCTGGCCGCCGCCCCGGACGCCGCGATCGACAGCGCGCTGGCCGCGATGGCCGAGCGGCTGGCCGCCGCCCGCGCGACCGTCCTGGAGGCGAACGCAGCCGACGTCGCGGCCGCCGAGGCGGCGGGCATGAGCCGCGGGCTGCTGGACCGGCTGCGGCTGACCGACGAGCGCCTGACCACGATGGCCGAGGCGCTGCGGCTGCTGTCCTCGGCACCGCACCCGGAGCGGTCGGTCCCGCTGCGCACGCTGCCGGACGGCCTGCGGCTGGTCGAGCGCCGCCGCCCGGTGGGCGTCATCGGCGCGAACTACGAGGCCCGCCCGAACGTGACGGTCGACGTCGCGTCCCAGCTGATCAAGTCCCGCAACGCCGGGGTGCTGCGCACCGGCTCGGCGGCGCTGGGCTCGGCCGGAGAGCTGGTCCGGTCGGTCGTCGCGCCCGCGCTGGCCGCGGTGGACCTCGACCCGGCGGCGATCCAGCTGGTGCCGAGCGCGGACCGGGCGGCGGCGTCGGCGCTGGTGGCGCTGCCGTCGCTGGTGCCGCTGGTGATCCTGCGGGGGAGCGGGGAGAGCACCCGGTCGCTGGCCCAGGTGGCGGCCGGGCACGGTGTGCGCACGCTGGCCCATGCCGACGGCGGCGGGGTGCTGTACCTCGACGCCGACGCGGACCTGACCGTCGGGCTGGACATCCTGCGGCGCAGCCTGGACCGGCTGGGCGTGTGCAACCGGCTGAACCTGCTGCTGATCCACGCGGACGTCTACGACAAGGCGCTCCCGCTGGTGCGGTCCGCGCTGTCCGAAATGGACGTCGCGCCGTCGCTGCCTCCGCACGAGCACGCGGTGGGCTACGAGTGGGCCCTCGACCCCGACCACGAGGCGACGGTGACCGTGCTGCCGGTGGCGTCGGCGGCCGAGGCCGCACGGGTGTCCAACGAGGAGACCTCCGGCCTGGCCGCGTGCATCGTGACGACCTCCGCGCGGACGGCGGAGGCGTTCATGGCGGCCTACGCGGGCACGGGCGTGTTCTGGAACGCGCCGACCCGCCTGCTGGACGGCTTCAAGCTGCTGGGCGTACCGGAGACGGGCATCAACATCGACAAGGTCCCCGGCCCCCGCGGCCCGGTCACCTACCCCGACCTCTGCCTGCGTCAGTACGCAGTCCTCCCGCCGGCCGATGTACTGACGTAGGATTCGAACGTGACCTTCGAGCGGATCACGACCGATCCGGACGTCATGAGTGGCGTCCCGTGCATCCGTGGTCTCCGCATCCCGGTGGCCACGGTCATCGCCATGTTCGCGGACGGTATGACGGCCGACGAGATCCTCATGGACCTCCCGGACCTCGTCCACGAGGACATCACCGAGGCCCTGCGATACGCCGCCGAGGCCGTGCGCGAGCGTGAACTGCCGCTGCGGCACACCGCGTGACGTGAGGTTCCTGATCGACAACAACCTGTCGCCTCAGGTCGCCGTTCTCCTCGCCGACGCCGGTCATGCCGCCACGCATGTTCGCGAGTACGGCATGCAGGCGGCGCCGGACATCGACGTTCTGGCCAAGGCCCGGGACGAGGAACGCGTGCTCGTCTCGGCCGACACGGACTTCGGGATGTTGCTGTCGAGACAGCACGAGGTCACCCCCTCGGTGATTCTCGTTCGACGCCTCGTCGGCCGGCGCGCCAAGGACATCACCGAGGTGGTTCTCGCGAACCTCGGCGACGTCGTGGCGGACATCGAGCTCGGAGCGATCGTCGTGCTCGGTGAGGAGAGCGTGCGCGTCCGGCGGCTGCCGATCTGAGAAGCTCAGGCGGGGCGGGGTGGGGCCAGGGACTCGCGGTGGACCAGGGAGGCGCCGATCTCCTCGATGCGGGGGCTGGGGTGCTGGGCCTCCAGCGCCAGGCCGATAGCGCGGGCGCCGATCTCCACCAGGGGCAGCCGGACCGTGGTCAGTGCCGGGGTCACGTCGCGGGCGATGGGCATGTCGTCGAAGCCCACGACCGACACGTCGGCCGGGACCGCCAGGCCGCGGGCGCGCAGCACGGCCAGCGCGCCGATCGCCATCGAGTCGTTCAGCGCGACGATCGCGGTGAGCCGGGGGTCCGCGTCCAGCAGCGCCTCGGTGGCCGACGCGCCGCCGTCACGGTCGAAGGACGCGTACTCGATCCGCCGCGCCGGCAGCGTCCGGCGGTGCTCGCGGGCCGCCCGGCGCAGGCCGGCGAGCCGGTCGGTCGTCGTGGTCAGCTGCTTCGGCGCGGCGACCACCCCGACGTGACGGTGCCCCAGCCCGAACACCGCCGATCCGATCAGGTACCCGCCCTCCTCGTTCGCCGGCATCACCGCGTCGCCCGCGAGCCTGTGCCGGCCCACCACCGACACCCGCCCGCCGGTGGCCATGTACGCCGACAGCTTCGCGTTCAGCGCCTTGGTGAACGCCGGGTCGTGGTACCCCGACCCGGCCAGGATGATCGCCTCGACCTGGTGCGCGCGCAGCAGCTCGACGTACTCCAGCTCGCGGTCGGGATCGCGGTAGGAGTTACAGATGATCACCAGCCGGCCCTGCTCGGACGCCACCCGCTGCAGCCCGCGGGTGATCTCCGCGAAGTACGGGTCGGACACGTCGTGCACGATCACGCCGACGGTCGTCCGGTGCGAGCGGGCCAGCAGCTGCGCGTGCGCGTTCGGCACGTACTGCAGCTCCTGCACCGCCCGCAGCACCCGCTCGCGCAGCTCGTCGGACACGATCTTGGGACTGCCGTTCACGATCCGTGACACGGTTGCCGCCGAGACCCCCGCGCGGCGCGCGACATCGGCGAGCGTTGCCATGCCACCTCCAGCCGATTGACGCCCGGCTTTCGCGGGCCTAGCGTCAGGTTACAAGGAAAGCCCTTTCCTCGTGCCTGGAGGCGTCATGCCCGCCTGCTCGCCGCAAGTGTCCACCGTGATCGCCGGCCGGAACAAGCTCGGCGCGCCGAGGGGTGCCGATGCGTGATCCACTCCCGGGCGGCGTCGGCGTCTCGCGGCTCTGCGTCTACGACACCATCACCCCCGACGGCCTTCCCGGCGGCACCCCGCACATCCACCTCTGCTGCACCGAGGCCTACGTCGTCACCGGCGGCCGCGGCGCGGTGCAGACCCTGTCCGGCCAGGGCTTCGCCGAGCACGAACTGCGTCCCGGCGCCGTCGTCTGGTTCACCCCCGGCACCGTGCACCGGCTGATCAACCACGGCGACCTCGACATCGTCGTCGTGATGAGCAACTCCGGCCTGCCCGAGGCGGGCGACGCGGTGCTCACGTTCCCGCCCGAGATCCTCGCCGACCCCGACCGGTACGCGGCGGCCGCCGCCCTGCCCAACGGCGGCGCGCCCGGCACCGACGTCGCCACCGCCTACCGCCGCCGCGACCTCGCCGTCGAGGGCTTCCGCGCGCTGCGGGCCGCCGTCGAGCGCGACGGCACCCGGGCGATGGCCGGCTTCCACGCCGCGGCCGCCGCGCTCAAGCAGCCGCTGCTCGACCAGTGGCGCAGGCGCTGGGAGGACGGCGCCTACCGGGCCGCGCAGGCGACCGGCGTGCAGCTCGACGCGCTCGCCCGCGGCGACGCGAGCCACCTGCGGGACGCCCGGGTCAACGCGCTCCCGCGGCCGACCGAGGAGGGCCGGCTCGGCATGTGCGGCCTGCTCGACACCTACCTCCCGGCCCGCTGACCCGCGCCCCGGCGACCACGCACGGTACGTCGACCGTTACAGGAATGCCCTTGCCTGAACGCCGCCGGGCCACCTAAGGTGACTCAGGAAAGCGCTTGCCTGGCTTTCGGGCCGGTCGATGCGATGTTCGTGCGAAGGCGGCGACACAGGTGTCCAGCATGGTGACCTCGAAGAACGACACGCCACCGGCGACCGGACCGGCGGCGGGCGGGACACGGCGCCGGCTCGACGTCGGCGGGCGGCTGCTGCGCGTCGCGGAGGCGTTGTGGCGCCCGGCGATCGTGCTCGCGGTGATCTTCTTCGTCTGGTGGCTCGCCGCCGACCGCGAGTGGGTGGCCAACTACCTGGTGCCCCGCCCGGCCCAGGTGTGGGACAAGATCGTCGGCGACTGGTCGTCGCTGATGTACCACTCCTACGTCACGCTCTACGAGACGGTCATCGGGTTCGTCCTGGCCAGCGTCCTCGGGCTGGCGACCGCGGTACTTATCGCCTACTCGCGCACGATGGACAAGGCGCTGTACCCGATCGTGTTGTTCGCCCAGGTGATCCCGAAGGTCGCGATCGCGCCGCTGCTGGTCGTGTGGTTCGGCAACGGGCTGGCCCCGAAGATCATCCTCGCGGTGCTGATCGCGTTCTTCCCGGTGGTCATCTCCGGCGTCGCGGGGCTGCGCTCGACCGACCCCGAACTCATCGAACTGTCCGCGACCATGGGCGCGAGCCGCTGGAAGACGTTCCGCAAGATCCGCTTCCCCAACGCGCTGCCGCACCTGATGGCCGGCGAGAAGGTCGCGGTGACACTCGCCGTCGTCGGCGCGGTGGTCGGCGAGTTCGTCGGGGCCAGCGAGGGGCTCGGCTACGTCCTGTTGCTGGCCAACGGAAACCTCGACTCCGCGATGTTGTTCGCCGCGCTGATCCTCATGTCGCTCATCGGCATCCTGCTGTTCGCCGTGGTGGAGATGGCCGAGGCGCTGCTCATCCCCTGGCACGCCAGCCGCCGCTCCGCCACCCCGCTGACCACGTCATGAAAAGAGGCCACGCCATGAAACGCCTGCTCACCGCCATCGCCGCCGCGACCCTGCTGCTCTCCGCGTGCGCGCCCAGCGGCGGCAACGACTCCGCGGACGACTCGGGAGGCGGTGGCGGCGGCCTCGACAAGGTCACGCTGACGCTGAACTGGGTGCCCTACGGCGAGCACGCGCCCTTCTACTACGGCGTGCGGCAGGGGTTCTACTCCGACGAGGGCATCGACCTGGAGATCAAGCCCGGCAACGGGTCCGCGACGGTGGTCAAGCAGGTCGCGCAGAACCAGACGACGTTCGGCTGGGCGGACACCCCGCCGCTGCTCAAGGGCGTGGCCACCGGAATGCCGGTGAAGAGCGTCGGCGTGTTCCTGCAGAAGGGCCCGTCGTCGATCGAGAGCCTGTCCGACCAGCACATCACCAAGCCGCAGGACCTCAAGGGCAAGACCGTCGGCGGCACCCCGGGTGACGCGCTGTACGCGGTGTTCCCGGCCTGGCTCAAGGCCAACGGCATGTCGGAGAGCGACGTGAAGGTCGTGAACATGGACCCGGCCAACAAGATCGCCCAGCTCGCCGAGGGGCAGGTCGACGCGATCATGGGCTTCTTCCACGACCAGGGCCCCACGATCGAGGCGAAGACCGGCAAGAAGGTCGACTACCTGCTCTACGCCGACTCCGGCCTGAACATGCTCGGCACCGGGATCGTCGTCAACGACACGACGCTGGCGGACAAGAAGGACCTGGTGACCCGGTTCGTCCGCGCCACGCAGAAGTCGTGGGCCGAGGCGGTCAAGGACATCCCCGCCGCGGCCAAGGCGATGGCGGACCTGGCTGAGAACGAGCCGCCGGAGGACGTGCTGGTCAAGCAGCTCACCCTCGCGCAGCCACTGTTGCAGCTGGACACCGCGGGCGAGCCGGGCGTCAACACCGAGGACCAGTGGCAGGGCACCATCGACCTGATGACCCAGTACGGCGACCTCGCCGACGCCGGCGCCCCGTCGGACTACTGGGACGGCTCGCACGCGAAGGCGTCGGGGTCCTGATGACCGGCACGCTCACCGGCACCGCGGTCGACGTCACGGACCTGACCGTGCGCTTCCGGTCCAAGCGCTCGGAGACGACCGCGCTCGAGGACGTCACGATGCGGGTCGAGGCGGGCGAGTTCGTCAGCATCGTCGGCCCGTCCGGGTGCGGGAAGTCCACGCTGCTCAAGGTGATCGCCGGGTTGGTGCGGCCGACCTCGGGCGAGGTCGGCCTGCTCGGCCGGGCGGTCACCGGCCCGCAGCGCGACATCGGCTTCGCCTTCCAGCGCGCGGCGCTGCTGGAGTGGCGCGGGGTGCGCAGGAACATCCTGCTGCAGGCGGAGATGCGCGGCATGAACCGGGCCGAGGCGTCGGTCCGGGCCGACGAGCTGATCGAGCTGACGGGCCTCTCCGGGTTCGAGAAGGCGCTGCCGCACGAGCTGTCCGGCGGCATGCAGCAGCGGGTGGCGCTGTGCCGGGCACTGCTGCACTCGCCGCCGGTGCTGCTGATGGACGAGCCGTTCGGCGCGCTCGACGCGCTGACCCGGGAAGGGCTCAACACCGAGCTGAACCGGATCTGGCGGGAGACCGGCACCACCATCATGCTGGTCACCCACTCCATCGCGGAGGCCGTGTTCCTCGGCACCCGGGTGGAGGTGATGAGCCCGCGCCCGGGCCGTCTCGTGCGCACGCTGCCGGTCGGGCTGCCGGCGGAGCGGGACTACGCGCAGGTGATGACCGACCCGGCGTTCGGCACGCTCACCCGCGAGATCCGCCAACTGTTGGGCTCGCAGGCGAGCCACTGAGTCAAGGGGAGTACCGAATGGACCGACGGCCGATCGGCATCGTGCTCAACGGGGTCACCGGGCGCATGGGCTACCGCCAGCACCTGGTCCGGTCGCTGCTGGCCATCCGGGCCGACGGCGGCCTGCCGCTGGCGGACGGCACGGTGCTGTGGCCGGAGCCGGTGCTCGTCGGCCGCAACGAGCGCAGGCTCGCCGACATCGCGGCCCGGCACGGGCTGTCCGACTGGACCACCGACCTGCACGCGGCGCTGGCCCGCGACGACGTGTCGGTCTACTTCGACGCGCTGACCACCCGGCAGCGCGAGAAGGCGGTGTCCGCGGCCATCGAGGCGGGCAAGCACGTCTACACGGAGAAGCCGCTCGCGATGGACACCGAGGGCGCGCTGTCCCTCGCCCGTGCGGCGGAGGCGGCCGGGGTCCGCAACGGGGTGGTCTCGGACAAGATCTTCCTGCCCGGGCTGCGGAAGCTGAAGCGGTTGGTGGACGGCGGTTTCTTCGGCCGGGTGCTCTCGGTGCGCTGCGAGTTCGGCTACTGGGTGTTCGAGGGGGACTGGCAGCCCGCGCAGCGTCCGTCGTGGAACTACCGGGCCGAGGACGGCGGGGGTGTGGCGCTGGACATGTTCCCGCACTGGAACTACGTGCTGGAGCACCTGTTCGGCCGGGTGCGCGCGGTGCAGGCCACGCTTGCCACGCACATCCCGCGGCGCTGGGACGAGGACGGCGCCGAGTACGCGGCCACCGCCGACGACGCGGCGTACGCGATCTTCGAGCTCGACGGCGGCGTGGTCGCGCAGTTCAACTCGTCCTGGTGCGTGCGGGTGTACCGCGACGACCTCGTCTGGTTCCAGGTGGACGGTACGCACGGCAGCGCCGTCGCCGGGCTGCGGCACTGCCGGGCGCAGCCGCGCGCGGCGACCCCGAAGCCGGTGTGGGACCCGGACCTGCCGCCCGAGGCGGACCAGCGCGGCGACTGGGCCGAGGTGCCGGACAACGAGCCGTTCGACAACGGGTTCCGGGTCCAGTGGGAGGCGTTCCTGCGGCACGTGGTCACCGGCGAGCCGTTCCCGTGGGACTTCGCCGCAGCGGCGCGCGGGGTGCGGCTGGCCGAGCTGGGCATGCGGGCGGCGCGCGAGGGGCGCCGCGTCGAGATCCCGGAGCGGGCCTGATGGCGGCCGTTGTGCTGCCCGGTGGGCGGCGCTACGTCGTGCGCGGCGGCGCGGCGCCGGCGCGGTTCCCGCCCGCCCGGTCGCGGGTCGCCTACGCGGCGGCGCACGTGGTGGCCGACCCGCTGGCGGAGAACGTGCCGGGCGCGGCCGCGGTGCCGGACTGGGACGCGACGCTCGCGTTCCGGCGTCACCTGTGGCGCTGCGGGCTCGGCGTGGCCGAGGCGATGGACACCGCCCAGCGCGGGATGGGCCTGGACTACCCGGCGGTGCGCGAGCTGGTGCGGCGCAGCGCGGCGGAGGCCCGGTCGGCCGGCGGGCGGATCGTGGCCGGGGTGGCGACCGACCAGCTGACCGGGCCGGCGACGCTGCCGGAGGTGCTCGGCGCCTACCGCGAGCAGCTCGCCGACGTGCTGGCCGCGGGCGCGGTGCCGGTGCTGATGTGCAGCAGGCACCTCGCGGCGGCCGCGCGGGGGCCCGACGACTACCTGTCGGTGTACTCGGCGTTGCTGTCCGATGTGGACTCACCGGTGCTGCTGCACTGGCTCGGCGAGATGTTCGACCCGGCGCTGGCCGGGTACTGGGGCGCCGGCTCGGCCACCGAGGCGGCGGAGACCGTGCTGGCACTGCTGAAGGACCACGCGGGGGTGGTGGACGGCATCAAGATGTCGTTGCTGGACGCGGACTTCGAGGTCGCGTTCCGGCGGCGGCTGCCCGCCGGCGTGCGCATGTACACCGGCGACGACTTCCACTACCCGGAGCTCGTCGCGGGTGACGAGCAGGGCCACTCGGACGCGCTGCTGGGCGTGTTCGCGGCGATCGCCCCGGTCGCCGGCCGCGCGCTGTCCACTCTGGACGACGGGGACGTCGCCGGGTTCCGGTCGCAGCTGGACGCCACCGTGCCGCTGGCCCGGCACCTGTTCGGCGAGCCGACCCGGTTCTACAAGGCGGGGGTCGTGTTCCTCGCCTGGCTGGCCGGGCACCAGGACCACTTCACGATGGTCGGCGGGCTGCAGTCCGGCCGGTCCGCCCCGCACCTGGCGCGGCTGCTGGTGCTGGCCGACGAGGTGGGCCTGCTGCCCGACGCGGCGCTGGCCGCGGCCCGGGCCGGGGCGTTCTTCGCGACCTGCGGGGTGGAGCAGTGACCGCGGAGCGGTTCTCGTTCAACCAGGCCACCGCGAAGTACTGGCCGCTGCCGGACGTGGTCGAGGGGTGTGCGGCGGCGGGCGTGCGGTCGGTGGGGCTGTGGCGCGAGCCGGTGGCCGAGTACGGGCTGGAGAGGTCCGCGGCCCTGGTGCGCGACGCCGGGGTGGACGTGAGCACGCTGTGCCGGGGAGGGTTCTTCGGCGCGGACGGCTGGCTGGAGGACAACCGGCGGGCGGTCGACGAGGCCGCGGTGCTGGGCGCGCCGGTGCTCGTGCTGGTGTGCGGGGGGCTGGCCGGCCGCACGCTCGACGAGGCGCGCTCGCGGGTGGCGGCGGGGATCGAGGCGCTGGTGCCGCACGCGCTGGCCGCCGGGGTGCGGCTGGCGGTCGAGCCGATGCACCCGATGTTCACCGCCGACCGCAGCGTGGTGGCGACGCTGGCCGGGGCGCTGGCGCTGGCCTCGCCGTTCCCGCCGGCCGCGGTCGGGATCGCGCTGGACACCTACCACGTGTGGTGGGACGAGCGGGTGTTCCCGCTCATCGCCGCGGCGGGGGACCGGATCGCCTGCTTCCAGCTCGCCGACTGGGTGCTGCCGCTGCCGGCCGACGTGCTGCTCGGGCGCGGGCTGCCGGGCACCGGCTGCGTGGAGTTCCCCCGCTTCCTGTGCGCGGTCGACGAGGCGGGCTACACCGGCCCGATCGAGGTCGAGGTGTTCGACGCGAACCTGTGGGCGCGCCCGGGCGAGGAGGTCCTGCGCGCCACGATCGCCGCCTTCCGGACGGTCACGGCGGCGGATCCCCGGTAGCTCGGGGCCGCGGTGCGGGTCAGGGCAGCCACGCGGCCAGCGCCTCGCGTGCCGCACCCGTCCGGGCGGGGAAGCGCTGGGCCAGCAGCTGGCGCCAGGCCACGCCGTACACGGTCCGCAGCTCGCGGCACGCGGCCAGCTCGGCGGGGTCCACGTGCCCGTCGACCGCGCCCGCCCAGTCCCCGGGCCGGGCCGAGCCCGCGACGCACGCGTAGTCCCAGGCGACCGGCCCGACCCAGGCGTCCTCGAAGTCGTTCCACACCGGCCCGGCGGGTGTGACCAGCACGTTCGCCGGATGCGCGTCGCCGTGCAGCGGCTGGGCCGGCAGCGCCGGCACGAGCGCGCCCAGCCGGGCGGCCTCCGCGCGCAGCACGCGCAGCGCGCCGGGGTCGACGAGCCGGTCGCGTTCGATCGCGGCCAGCATCCGGTCCAGGTCGGCGGCGGGTCCGTCGGCCGCGAGCGTGCCCGGGAACTCGCGCAGAGCGGCGTGCAGCGTCCCGAGCATCGCCACCAGCTCGGCGGGTGCCACCAGCGCGGACGGGTCGTGCTCGACGTAGCGCCACAGCGCGACCGTGATCCCGCCCACGTCGTGCGGACCGGCCGGCGGGTCGGTCGACGGGCGGACGACCGGCAGGCCCCGGCCGGCGAGGAACCTCGCCAGCTCGATGTCGGCGGCGAGCCACCGGCGCACCCCCGGACGCAACGCGGCGGTCATCGTCGCCACCCGGGCGACCAGCGGCTCCGGGTGCAGGTGGACCAGCACGTTGGCGGAGTCCGCCAGCACCCGGGCCTCGACGCCCCGCAGACCAAGATCCGCGGCCAGCCCTGTGGCGGCCGCCACAGCGGCCTCGCGACCGATCCCCATCACACGATCGTGCCAGGCCGGAGGTGCCGGCCCAGCCGTGTCGGCCGACACTGAGAGGGCTACGATCGCCACGAATCACGGTTGGGCGTGGTTGTAGGACACGCGGGAGGCATGGAGTGACTGCAGTAGCCCCGAAACCGGTCGCCACGCGGCCGTACCCGGCGCGGCCGACAGTCAAGGGCGGGTACCTCCTGCAGTGGTTCCGGGAGACCGACCCGAAGCGGATCGGCGTCTTCTACGTCGTCACGGCGTTCGCCTTCTTCATGATCGGCGGCGCGATGGCCATGCTCATGCGCTCCGAGCTGGCCTTTCCCGGGCAGCAGTTCCTGTCCCAGGAGCAGTACAACCAGCTGTTCACCATGCACGGCACGATCATGCTGCTGCTGTACGCGACGCCGATCCTGTTCGGGTTCGCCAACCTGGTGCTGCCGATCCAGATCGGCGCGCCGGACGTGGCCTTCCCCCGGCTGAACGCATTCAGCTACTGGCTGTTCCTGTTCGGCGGCACCATCGTGCTCGCCGGCTTCCTGACCCCGGGTGGCGCCGCCGACTTCGGCTGGTTCGCATACACCCCGCTGTCGGACAAGATCCACTCCCCGGGAGTGGGCGGCGACATGTGGATCGTCGGCCTGATCCTGGCCGGTCTGGGCACCATCCTGGGCGCGGTGAACATGCTGACCACCGTGGTCACGCTGCGCGCGCCGGGCATGACGATGTTCCGGATGCCGATCTTCGTCTGGAACATCCTGATCACGTCGATCCTGATCCTGATCGCGTTCCCGATCCTCACCGCGGCGCTGTTCGGCCTGCTGGCCGACCGCCAGATCGGCGCGCACGTGTTCGACCCGGCCAACGGCGGCGTGATCCTCTGGCAGCACCTGTTCTGGTTCTTCGGCCATCCCGAGGTCTACATCGTCGCCCTGCCGTTCTTCGGCATCGTGTCGGAGATCTTCCCGGTGTTCAGCCGCAAGCCGCTGTTCGGCTACCGCGGCCTGGTGTACGCGACGCTGGGCATCGGCGCGCTGTCCGTGGCCGTGTGGGCGCACCACATGTACGCCACCGGCGCGGTGCTGCTGCCGTTCTTCTCCTTCATGACCTTCCTCATCGCGGTGCCCACCGGCGTGAAGTTCTTCAACTGGATCGGCACCATGTGGAAGGGGTCGCTGACCTTCGAGACGCCGATGCTGTTCTCGGTCGGCTTCCTGGTCACGTTCCTCTTCGGCGGCCTGACCGGCATCCTGCTGGCCGCGCCCGCCATCGACTTCCACGTCTCGGACACCTACTTCGTGGTGGCGCACTTCCACTACGTGCTCTACGGCACGATCGCGTTCGCCACCTTCGCCGGCATCTACTTCTGGTTCCCGAAGTTCACCGGCCGCTACCTCGACGAGTCGCTGGGCAAGCTGCACTTCTGGACCACGTTCCTCGGCTTCCACGGCACCTTCCTCGTCCAGCACTGGCTGGGCAACGAGGGCATGCCGCGCCGCTACGCCGACTACCTGGCCAGCGACGGCTTCACCACGCTGAACACCATCTCCACGATCGGCGCGTACATCCTGGGCGCGTCCACGCTGCCGTTCATCTGGAACGTGTTCAAGAGCTACCGGTACGGCGAGACCACCGACGCCGACGACCCGTGGGGCTACGGCAACTCTCTCGAGTGGGCCACCAGCACCCCGCCGCCGCGGCACAACTTCACCGAGCTGCCCCGCATCCGGTCCGAGCGGCCGGCATTCGACCTGCACTACCCGCACATGGTCGAGCAGGCGCACGCCGACAAGTACGTCGGCCCGTTCAGCGCCAAGCACAACGGCGAAACATCGGCGGCCCCGTCCGAGGTGCTCGCCGGGACGATGAACCCGGACGACATCTCCAAGGGTGACCCGAAGAACTCGAACTGAGTTCGCCTTGGCCACCAAGCCGAGCACTCCGGTCCTGATCACGGTCTCCGGGCCGGACAAGCCGGGCGTGACGTCGGTCCTGTTCGCCGTGCTGACCAGGCACGGCGTGGAGATCCTCGACGTCGAGCAGGTCGTGATCCGCGGGCAGCTGGTGCTCGGCGTGCTCGTCGGCACCGACCACGACCCGGAGGGCCTGCAGGAGGCCGTCGAGCAGGCCATGGCCACGGTCTCGATGACGGTCACCGTCGAGGTCGGCGCGGACCCGCTGTCCCCGGCCCGGCTCGGGTCGAGCCACGTCCTGGTGGTGCTCGGCCGGCCGGTCACCGCCCGCGCGTTCGCCGAGGTGGCGCGCCGGCTCGCGGCCCTGGACGCCAACATCGACGCGATCCGGCGGGTGGCCGACTACCCGGTGACCGGCCTGGAGCTGCGGCTCTCGGTCGCGCAGGACACCGCCGAGTCGGACACCGAGCTGCGCTCGGCGCTCGCGGACGTGTCCGCGCGGGTAGGGCTGGACATCGCGGTCGAGCGGGAGGGCCTGACCCGGCGGGCGAAGCGGCTGGTCGTGTTCGACGTCGACTCGACGCTGATCCAGGGCGAGGTCATCGAGATGCTCGCGGCGCGCGCCGGCTGCGAGGACGAGGTCCGCGCGGTCACCGAGGCGGCGATGCGCGGCGAGCTGGACTTCACGCAGGCACTGGAGCGGCGGGTCGCGCTGCTTGCCGGGCTGCCGGAGTCGGTGCTCGACGAGGTCGCGGACTCCATCACCCTGATGCCGGGCGCCCGGACCACGGTCCGCACGCTCAAGCGGCTCGGCTTCCGTTGCGGGGTGGTCTCCGGCGGGTTCACCCGCATCATCGACCGGCTGGCCGGCGAGCTGGGGCTGGACTTCAGCGTCGCGAACGAGCTGGAGATCGCCGACGGCACGATCACCGGCCGGGTGGTCGGCGACGTCGTCGACCGGCAGGGCAAGGCCGCCGCGTTGCGCGACGCGGCCGCGCGGTTCGACGTGCCGCTGGCCCAGTGCGTCGCGATCGGTGACGGCGCCAACGACATCGACATGCTGGCCGCCGCGGGGCTCGGCGTGGCGTTCAACGCGAAGCCGGCGCTGCGCGAGGTGGCCGACACGGCGCTGTCGCACCCGTACCTGGACGTCGTGCTGTTCATCCTCGGCGTCACCCGGGCCGAGGTCGAGGCCGCCGACGCGGCCGACGGCCTCGACCTGATCCGGCCGTGAGCGTCCTCGACCCGCTGGCCGCGCGGTACGCGGAATGGCTGGGGCTGCCGGCCGCCGCCACCGCCGACCTCGCGACCGAGGACCCCGAGCTCGTCCGGGCCATGCCGGTGGTGCTGCGCATCGAGCGCGCCGACCCGCCGGCCCGCACGCCGCTGCTGGAGGCCGCGGCGTCGGCGGCGGTCGCGGTGTGCCTCGACCCGCGCGCCGCTCCCGGTGGCGAGTGGCACGACGAGGTGACGGCGTGGGTCGACGGCCGGATCCGCAAGGTCGCCCGCCGGGCGCGGGGCGCGCACTGGGCGGCCGTGCAGGACCTGCCGGGCGTGACCGTGACGGTCGACGGCGCGTCGGCGCGGGCGCTGGTGCCCGGCCGGGTCGCGGAGACGCCGAAGGAGGTCGGCCGGCTGCAGATCAGCGGCAGCGACCTGCCGGCCGACGAGCCGGGGCCGCCGCCGGCCGGGGTGCCGGTGCTGTGGCTGAACCCGGCGATCGAGATGACCGCGGGCAAGGCGGCGGCCCAGGTCGGGCACGCGACGATGCTGCTGGCCGCGCTGTGGCCGGACCTGTCGGCATGGGCCGCGGAGGGCTTCCCGGTCGCGGTCCGCACGCCGACCCGGCGTCAGTGGGCCGCCCTGCACCCGGGCGACGACCCGGCGGGCGCGTGGCGGCGCCGGGGTGTGGTGGCGGTGCGTGACGCCGGGTTCACCGAGATCGCGCCGGGTACGGTCACCGTGCTCGCGCAGCGCCCCTGAGCAGCGCGGTCCCCGCGGCGGCGGGGACGACGAGGACCGGACCGGGGTTCTTGGAGTCGCGGAAAGCCGTTGCGGAACCGGCAAGAGCGACCTCGACGCAGTTCTCGTTGCCGCCGCCTTCCCGCCGCTGAAACTGCTCCTGCGCCACCGCGCGCCATTCAGGTCCACAGTGGACACCCTCTTCTCAGCTCGACCACAGTTCCTCGGCCACCCGGTCGATCAGGGCAACCGACTCGCCGGGGTCCAGCGCCAACGACCGGAGATGGGCAAATCTCGAAGTCTAGCCGGTTCCACGTACTCGGACTTGTCTTGTCGCTCCTCGCCGAAGGCATGGGTCGAATTGCAGATGCTGGGTTGCCCGGCGGTTGGGAAGTCCAGGATGCAGAAGCCGCCGTACGTCGGCCTCGCGGGAGAACATGCTGGCAGGAAGCACGCGCAGGGTCACCGTCGGCAGCTCGTTGATCAGGGCGAGGTGCTCGAGCTGGGTGCGCATCACAGCCGCGCCACCAACCGTGCTTCGCAGGGCGAACTCGTGGATCACCGCATCCAGTTCGAGCGGGTGCGCTTCGTCAGTGAGGCGTTCCTGGCGGGTCATCCGCACGGCGAGCTGGTTGGCGATCCAGTCCGGCCTGCGGGCCTCGCGACCGGACTCGAAGACCGCCCGGGCGTAGTCCGCCGTCTGCAACAGGCCGGGTACCAGCGCCATCTCGTAGTTGCTGATCCGGTGGGCGCCCGTTTCCAGGGCGATGAAGTCCTTGTCGGAGATGCCGTACTGCTTCCACCAGCCCTTGACCCGCGCCTGGCGGACGAGGTCGAGCACGTCGTCGAGGCGCCGGTCGTAGACGTCCATCATCGAGCGCACCAGGTGCACCGTGACCACGCCGTCGCCGTTCTCGCAGCGGCTCAGCGAACTGCCCGCGATCTCCAGCCGCCGCGCCGCCTCGACGATGCTGAGGTCCGCCTCGTTCCTGGCCACCCGCAGCCGCCTGCCGACCTCGCGGCGCAGCACCACGGGACTGATGTGGCTCGTGTTTCCCACGCGCCCCACTGTGCTCGTGGAACGGCCGGGCCGGGATTCCACCACTCGATCGGGCTACCGGTCGCGTTGCCAGACCACGAAAAGGCCATCCTCGGGTGTCGTCATGGCCTCGACGAAGGCGTCGTTGTCGAAGCCGGGCATGGACTGCAGCCGCCCCATCAGGGCGTCGGCGGACGGATCGCCCGCCGGGACCGCGCAACCGCCCCCGCCGTCGCGGACCAGGAGGAAGAACACGTCCTCCTTCCACGGTCCCTCCGGCGTGGTCCGGATCGCCACCTCGGCGAGATCTGCCCAGGTCACCGACTCCTCGGTGCCGTCGGCCAGCAACCGGCGGACGCCGTCGTCGTCGACGGTGATACCGGAGTTCATGCTCAAGCGAGTCTCCCTGGTGCAGAGGTTGGTGCGTATTCGATCAGCCGGCGGCATCCAGCCGGCGCAGGGCCGCCCGCACGACCTCGCCGTCGGATGTCGTCCAGTAGCCCGGCAGCGACGCGCGCAGGAACCCGCCGTAGCGCGCGGTGGCCAGCCGGGGATCGAGAACCGCGACCACGCCGCGATCCTCCGTGGAGCGCAACAGCCGCCCGGTGCCCTGTGCGAGCAGCAGCGCGGCGTGCGTCGCGGCCACCGACAGGAAGCCGTTGCCGCCGCGTGCCTCCACCGCCCGCTGCCGCGCGGACGCCAGCGGGTCGTCGGGCCGCGGGAACGGGAGCCGGTCGACCACGACGAGTTGCAGCGACGGACCCGGCACGTCCACGCCCTGCCACAGCGACAGCGTGCCGAACAGGCAGGTGGCCGCGTCCTCGGCGAACTTGCGGACCAGCAGCGCCGTCGAGTCCTCGCCCTGGCACAGGATCGGCAGCTCGGTCCGCTTGCGCAGCGCCTCGGTGGCCTGCTTGGCCGCGCGCATCGACGAGAACAGCCCGAGCGCGCGCCCGCCGGCCGCCTCCATCAGCTCCACCAGCTCGTCCAGATAGGACGGCGGCAGGCCGTCCCGGCCGGGCGGCGGCAGGTGCTTGGCCAGGTAGAGGATCCCGCTGCGGGCGTGGTCGAACGGCGAGCCCACGTCCAGCCCGGTCCACTTCGGACCCTCGATCGACTTGTCCGTCGCGGCGCCCTCGGTCTTGACGCTCTCGCCCTGCTCGGCCGGCAGGCCCCAGGAGCGGGCCATCGAGTCGAACGTGCCGCCCAGCGTCAGGGTGGCCGAGGTGAGCACCGTGGTGTGCTCGCCGAACAGCCGGTCGCGCAGCAGCGCGGACACCGCCAGCGGCGCCGCCTTGAGCGCGGGTGGGCGCGGCGTGCCGGCTCCGGTGTCGCCGGTGCGCCACACGACGTCGCGGCGGTGCGCGTCGTCGGTCTCGAAGGCCCGCAGCAGCCGCACCGCGGTGTCGTGCACCTCGTCGAGCTGCGACTGCGCGAGCTTGCGCGCGGTGGCCGCCTCGACGTCGCCGCCGCGCTGGTCGGGACCGAGCCCGGACAGGCAGGCGTACGCGGCGTCGCGGATGACCGACAGGGCCCCGGACAGCGGCGCGGGCAGCGCGTCCATCCGGCCGGCCGGCATGTCCTCCAGGATCAGCGCGAACCCGTCGCCGGCCTCCAGCAGCCGGTCGGCGAGCTCCTGGTCGCAGACCCGCCCGGCCCGCCGCGCGGCGGCCGCGACCGCCGCCGAGGTGAGCTCCGCGGTGGCCGCCGAGGTGACCCGGTCGACCAGGTCGTGCGCCTCGTCGATGATCACCAGGTCGTGGTCCGGGAAGCACTTGGAAGCCCTGCAGCGCGTCGATGGCGAGCAGCGCGTGGTTGGTGACGATCAGGTCGGCCCGGCCGGCCTCGGCGCGGCCCTTCTCGGCGAAGCAGTCGGTCGCCGACCGGGCAGCGGGACGCGCCGAGGCACTCCCGCGCGGACACCGACACCTGCCGCCAGGCGTGCTCGCTGACGCCCGGCACGAGCTCGTCGCGGTCACCGGTCTCGGTGTCGGACACCCACTCGCGGAGCCGGGTGATCTCCCGGCCCAGCGCGGACACCGCGAACGGGTCGAACAGCGCCGCATCGTCCGGTTCGTCCTGCATGCCCGAGTCGAGCTTGTTCAGGCACAGGTAGTTGCGCCGGCCCTTGAGGATGGCGAACGTCGGCTTGCGGCCCAGGGGCTTCTCCAGGGCCTTCTCCAGCCGGGGCAGGTCGCGGTCGACGAGCTGGCGCTGCAGGGCGATGGTCGCGGTGGACACCACGACCGTGGCCTCCCGCTCGACCGCGTACCGCAGCGCGGGGACCAGGTAGGCCAGCGACTTGCCGGTGCCCGTGCCGGCCTGTACCGCGAGGTGGTCGCCGGTGCGGATGGACCGGGCCACCGCCTCGGCCATCGTCACCTGGCCGGCGCGCTCGGTGCCGCCCACCGCCGCCACCGCCGTCGCCAGCAGTTCGGACACGCTGGGGAGGTCGGTGGAGGTTCGCGGCACAGCCGAACGGTACCTCCGCCCGCCGACATTCCTGCGCACGCACCCTGGTCGGGCCGCCGGACCGCCGCCGTGTCCCCGGCGTAGCCATCGTTCCCGGCGGTCGCTCGGACGGGTTGACCCCGGCGCACGACCGAGTGGCAGTGTGCCGCGGCGCTGGCGCCGGGCCGCCGTCGTTGGGTGTCCTCGTGGGCATGACCATCAGACATGCCAGACGCACCGGTGCCGTCGGGCTGGCCGTCGCCGCCCTCGTCCTGCTCGGCGTGAGCCCGGCGCAGGCCATTCCCGAGCACGGGTACGCCACCGGCTCGATCGGCTCCGTCGACGCGACCTACCACGGCTCCCCGGTCCAGGTGGACCCGCTCGCCGCGTGCGACAGCGAGGGGCCGGCCCAGGCGAGCAGCCCGACGAACGAGGTGAGCGGCTTCTACGAGTTCGGCCCCGGCGAGTCGACCTGCACGCTCGACTCGGGCACCGGCGACGCGAGCGCGGAGTCGCACGGCGACCTGTTCCGGCTCGACGCCCTGCGTCCCTACGGCGGCCCGCGGATCCGGATGACGGACTACACGTCGACCTGCCAGACCACCGACAACGGCAGCAGCGCGAGCTGGCAGGTCGGGGGCCTGTCCGGCATCAGCGTGCCGCCCCAGATCCCGCCGAACTACGTCGTGACCGTCCCCGGCCGCACCTCGGGCGCGCCGCCGATGGCCACCGTGACGCTCAACGAGAGCATCCAGCCCGACCCGCCGGACGGCAGCCTGACCGTCAACATCATGCACATCCGGCTGTACCCGCAGGGCGCGGAGCACGGCATCAGTGGAGAGATCGTCATCGGCTCGGTCTACTGCTCGCCGTACTGAGGGATCAGAGCGTGTCAGACACGCTCTAGCCCGCCTGCTCCAGCATCAGGAGCAGCAGCGGAACGATGACGAGGGTGGCGATGCCACACACCAGGCCGCGGTTGCGGCGCTTGCGCTCGGACCGGTCGGCGACCCGCTTGCGGTCCAGGCGGCGCCCGACCAGCCAGGCGACGAGCGCCGTGACCGCGACCATGGGCAGCCAGGAGACCGCGGCCGGAATGTAGAGCAGCCCGGTCATGTCGACGCCCGGCTCGCCGGGCCGCGGCCGCTTCGTGGCGACGACCACGAAGGTCAGCGGCCACCACGCGATCAGCGGCACCGCCATCGCCCACCTCACCGAGACCGGCGAGTCAGGCCGGTCGGCCCGCGGGTTCGCCCGCCGGGAACTACTGGCCGAAGTCACGCCCCCCATTCTCCCCCGCACGGGTGAAATCCGCACCACGAACGAATTGTCCACAAAGGACCTCGATAACGCCGCGACCGGTTGCGGCGACAAGGTCGCCAGGTACTACTACTGGGAGCGACCATGACCAACTACTACCCGCCGCAGCCCGTCTACCAGGCCCAGCCGTCCAACGGGATGGGCGTCACCGCGCTCGTGCTGGGGATCGTCGGGCTCGTGTTCTCGTTCATCCCGGTCATCGGCGTCATCGCGTGGCCGCTGGTGATCCTGGGCGTCATCTTCGGCGGCGTCGGCATCAGCAAGGCCGGCCAGGTCCCCGGAATGCCCAAGGGAACGGCGATCGCCGGCCTCACCTGCTCGCTGGTCGGCCTCGTGATCTGCCTCGTCTGGACCATCGCCGCCGCCTCCGTCTGACCCGCGAGTCCCCCGCTCCGGTCGCGCGAGTCCCCGGTTCCGGTCGCGCGAGTCCCCGGTTCCGGTCGTGTCGGGAACGGGGGACTCGCGTGTCGGGAATGGGGGACTCGCGTGTCGGGAATGGGGGACTCGCGGGGTGGTCAGGCCACGTGGGGGGTGCCGGTGAGGGTGACGGCGTTCGAGGTCAGCTCGCGCAGGGCGGAGTCCACCGTCTGCCGGGCGACGCCGGCGGTGAGGTCGAGCAGCACCCTCGTGGCGAAGCCGGCGCGGACCGCGTCCAGCGCGGTGGCCCGCACGCAGTGGTCGGTCGCGATGCCCACGACGTCCACAGTGGACACGTCGCGGGCGCGCAGCCAGTCGGCCAGCGCGCTGCCGTCCGGGGCGGCGCCCTCGAAGCCGGAGTAGGCCGCCGCGTGCGCGCCCTTCGAGAACACCGCCTCGACCCCGCCGACGTCCAGCGACGGGTGGAACGAGGCGCCCGGCGTGCCGGCCCGGCAGTGCGGCGGCCAGCTGTCCACGAAGTCCGGCGACGAGCTGAAGTGCGCGCCCGGGTCGATGTGGTAGTCGCGGGTCGCGACGACGTGGTCGTAGCCGCCGGCGTGGATCAGGTCGGTGACGGCCGCGGCCACGTCCGCCCCGCCCGCGACGGCGAGCGAACCGCCCTCGCAGAAGTCGTTCTGCACGTCGACGACGATCAGCGCGCTGGCCATGGTGACCTCCTCGGCGGAAGAACTATGCGTACACGGTCGGGATGGCCGGCTCGCCGTGGGAGAGCTTGAGCCCCTCCCACGGCAGGCTCACCAGCCCGTCCCGGACCCGCTGCCGGCTCTGCTCCAGCGTGGCCGGGTCGGCGACCGGTTGTCCACCGCGCAACAGGGGCACGACGAGCTGCCGGTCGTGGTCGCCGGCCACCGGCCCGCCGTCGGCCACCACGTAGACGACCTCCTCCAGCGCCGTACCGGTCGGCTTGTGCCGGCGCAGCGCGGCCTTGCGCCCCGCCCGCGACTCCTTGTGCGAGCTGCGCTTGGCCACCGGCCGCCCGTCCACCTCGACCAGCTTGTAGACCATCCCCGCGGTCGGCGAGCCGGACCCGGTCACCAGCGACGTGCCCACCCCGTAGGCGTCCACCGGCTCGGCGCGCAGCGCGGCGATCGCGTACTCGTCCAGGTCACCGGACACCACGATCCGGGTGGTGCGCGCGCCCAGGCCGTCCAGCTGCGCCCGCGCGTGGCGGGCCAGCACGCCGACGTCGCCGGAGTCGATGCGGATGGCGCCCAGCGACGTGCCGGCCACCTCGATGGCCGTCTCGACGCCGGCGGTGATGTCGTAGGTGTCCACGAGCAGCGTGGTCCCCGCGCCGAGCTGGGCGACCTGGGCGCCGAACGCCTCGCGCTCGCTGTCGTGCAGCAGGGTGAACGCGTGCGCGCAGGTGCCCGCGGTGGGGATGCCGTAGGTCCGGCCGGCCTCGAGGTTCGACGTGGTGGCGAACCCGGCCAGGTACGCGGCGCGCGCCGCGCTCACCGCGGCCGCCTCGTGCGTGCGCCTGCTGCCCATCTCGATGATCGGCCGGCCGTTCGCGGCGCTGACCATCCGCGCCGCGGCCGACATGATCGCGCTGTCGTGGTTGAGGATCGACAGCACCAGCGTCTCCAGCATCACCGCCTCGGCGAACGGGCCGCGCACGGTGCACACCGGCGAGCCGGGGAAGTACAGCTCGCCCTCCGGGTAGCCGTCGACGTCGCCGGAGAAGCGGTAGTTCGCGAGCCAGTCCAGCGTCCGCGCGTCGACCACCTCGTGCGCGGCGAGCTCGGCCAGCTCGGCGTCGCCGAACCGGAACCGGCTGACGGCCTCGACCACCCGCGCGGTGCCGCCGACGATGCCGTAGCGCCGCCCGTCGGGCAGCCGCCGGGCGAAGGTCTCGAACACGCACTCGCGCTCGGCGGTCCCCGCGGCCAGTGCGGCGGCGACCATCGTCAGCTCGTAGTGGTCGGTGAGCAGCGCGGTGCTGGTGCCGGTCATGAACCGTGAGCCTAGACATGCCACCATGGACGCCATGTCGGTCCGTATGTCCATGCCTGTCGAGGAGACGCAGGCCGAGCCGATCGGCAGCGAGTTCGCGATCGAGGACAAGCCGTGGCAGACCGTCGTGTGGAACGACCCGGTCAACCTCATGTCCTATGTGACCTACGTCTTCCAGAAGATCTTCGGCTACTCCCGCGAGCACGCGACCAAACTGATGCTCGACGTCCACCACAAAGGCAAGGCGATCGTGTCCTCCGGTTCCAAGGACAAGGTGGAGGGCGATGTCGCGAAGCTGCACGCGGCCGGCCTCTGGGCGACCATGCAGCACCCGTCATGATCCCGTGGGAGCGCGCCGGCGACACGGTGATGACCAAGATCGACCGGCGCGAGGCGACGGTGCTGCGCGGCCTGGTCACCCAGATCGACGGCATGTTGCGCATCCGGCAGGACGAGGCCCCGCACGACGAGCTCGCCGACCTGACGGGCATCCGCACCGGCGCGAGCACCACCCCCGACGACCCGATCCTGGCCCGGCTGCTGCCGGACTTCCACCGGCTCGACGACGACGAGCCCTCCCGCGAGGAGCGCGACTCGGCCGCGGCGCTGCGCTCGCTGCACGAGCCCGAGCTGCTCGACCTCAAGACCGGCGTGGCCGGGGTGGTGCTGGACACCTGCCCGCCCAACGGCGGCACGGTGAAGCTGTCGCTCGAGCAGGCCGACGCGTGGCTGTCGGCGGTCAACGACGTGCGGCTGGCGCTGGGCACCACGCTCGACGTCACCGAGGACATGCCCGACGAGCTGCCCGAGGACGACCCGCGCAGCCCGCACCTGGGCGTCTACCAGTGGCTGACGTGGATGCAGGAGCACCTCGTCCTGGCGCTCTCGCCCGAGACCGATGACCTATAACGCGATCACCGACGTGGCCGGCGTGCTGGTGGGACACCACCAGCGGATCGGTGACGGCTGGACCAGCGGCACCACGGTCGTGCTGCTCCCGCCCGGCTCGACCGGCGCGGTGGACGGCCGCGGCGGCGCGCCGGGCACCCGGGAGACCGACCTGCTCGCGCCGGAGAACATGGTCGCGCAGGTCGACGCCGTGTGCCTGTCCGGCGGCAGCGCGTACGGTCTGGCCGCCGCCGACGGCGTGATGCGCTGGCTGGGCGAGCACCACCGTGGCTTCCGGGTCGGCGCGGGCGAGCACGAGGTGGTGCCGATCGTGCCCGCCGCGGTGCTGTTCGACCTGCCCCGCGGCGAGTGGGGCAACCGGCCGACCGCCGAGTTCGGCTACCGGGCGTGCTCGGTGGCCGCGGACGGGCCGGTCGCGGCCGGCTGCGTCGGGGCCGGGACCGGGGCCAAGGTCGGCTCGCTGAAGGGCGGGGTCGGCTCGGCCAGCGCGGTCGTCGACGGCTTCACGGTGGGTGCGCTGGCCGCGGTGAACGCGGCGGGCGAGGCGGTGGACCGGGCGACCGGCCGGCCGTGGGCGGCCGACCACGAGGTCGACGGCGAGTTCGGGGGCACCTGGCCGGACCGGCCCGGCGTGCTGCCCGACCAGGTGCCGACCGACCTGAACACCACGATCGGCGTGCTGGCGGTGGACGCCGACCTGTCGAAGGCGGAGTGCCGGCGGCTGGCGGTGGCCGCCCAGGACGGCCTGGCCCGGGCGATCCGCCCGGCGCACTCGATGTTCGACGGCGACACGGTGTTCGCGGTAGCCACCCGGGGCCGCCCGCTGGCCCCCGCGGACGCCCCGTTCGGCCCGATGGCCCGGGTCGCCGCCCTGGACCGGCTGTGCGCCGCGGCGGCCGAGGTGTTCGCCCGCGCGGTGGTGCACGGCGTGCTGTCCGCCACCGCGCTGGCCGGCCTGCCCGCCTACCGGGACATCTGGCCACGCTGACCTCGGGAGTGCGCATGCGGACGTGGGTCGTGCGGGTGGAGAACGACGACGTCAACTCGACGCACTCGATGGTCTACGCGTTGCACCGGCTCACCGGCCTGCCGGTCGGGGACGCCTGGAAGCGGATGACCGAGATCAACGAGTGCGGCTCCGCCGACATCGGCCGCTTCGACGGCCGCGAGGACGCCGAGCGGCTGGCCGTGCGCTGCCTGGTGTTCGGCCTGCACGCGACGGTCGGGCCGGAATGACGGGCGCCGGCGGCATGGTCGGGTTCACCGCGACCGCGGTCCCCGGCGGCGTGCGCCTGGCCGTGACCGGCGAGCCGTCGCAGGCGCTGCGCTCGGTCGTCACCCTGCTGTCGGAGAAGATCGTCAACGGCGACAGCCGGTTGCGCAGGCGGATGTTCCCGGAGACCTCGGACCACCCCGCCGAGGCGCGCGAGTTCCGCCTGCGGCACGAGGAGGGCATGCGCAACGAGGTGTGCGACGCGATCGAGCGGGTGCTGGCGCACTGGCCGGACGAGGTGCCGGTGGTGCTCGGCCGCGACGGCGTGGACGACTGGTTCCTGGTCCTCACCCACGCCCGCTTCCTGTTCGCCGGCCGCCGGGCGGGCGAGCTGGCCCGGCGCGCGGAGGCCGGCGACGAGTGGGCGCGCAACGTGTTGTGGCTGATCAAGGCGCAGCGCGAGCTGCTGCGTGCGGCGCTGCCGGAGCTGCGATGACCGCTCTCTCACCAGCTGGGACGAGGGCTTCCACCACGTAGGATTGACACGTGCTTCGGATACGTCGTGACCTGGTCGACGCGATGGTCGCGCACGCCCGCCGGGACCACCCGGACGAGGCGTGCGGCATCCTCGCCGGCGCGGAGGGCTCCGACCGGCCCGAGCGGTGCATCCCCATGCTCAACGCGGCCCGGTCGCCCACGTACTACGAGTTCGACCCGGCCGAGTGGAACGCCGTCTACCGGGAGATGACCGGCAAGGACGAGGAGCCGGTGGTCATCTACCACTCGCACACCGCGACCGAACCCTACCCGTCGCGCACCGACATCGCGCGGGCCGGCGAGTACGCCACGCTGCTGCCCTCGCCGCACTACGTGCTGATCTCCACCCGTGACCCCGACGCCGACGAGCTGCGCTCGTACCGCATCGACGACGGCGAGGTCACCGAGGAGGAGGTCGAGGTCGTGCCGGCGGAATATCCGGCCACCCCTTAGCCCTTTTTCTAGTTGGACAGTCACTTCAGCGGAGGTAGCACATGGCCGTCACCGTCTCCATCCCGACCATCCTGCGTACCCACACCGGCGGGCAGAAGTCGGTCGAGGCGAGCGGTAGCACCGTGGCCGAGCTCATCGACAACCTCGAGGCCAACCACGGTGGACTCAAGGCGCGCCTGGTCAAGGAGGGGTCGCTGCACCGGTTCGTGAACGTGTACGTCAACGACGAGGACGTGCGGTTCACCGGCGGTCTGGAGGCCCCGGTCGCCGACGGCGACAACGTCACGATCCTGCCGGCCGTCGCCGGCGGATCCGTCGGGGGCTGAGCGTGGCACGGTTCGACTCGCTGCTCGACGCCCTCGGCGACACGCCGCTGGTCGGCCTGCCGCGGCTCTCGCCGTCCGAGGACGTGCGCCTGTGGGCCAAGCTCGAGGACCGCAACCCGACCGGCTCGGTCAAGGACCGGGTGGCGCTGCGGATGATCGAGGCGGCCGAGCAGGACGGCATCCTGCGGCCGGGCTGCACGATCCTGGAGCCGACCTCGGGCAACACCGGCATCGCGCTGGCCATGGCAGCGAAGCTCAAGGGCTACGGGCTGGTGTGCGTGATGCCGGAGAACACCTCCGAGGAGCGCCGACAGCTGTTGCAGGCCTACGGCGCCAGGATCGTGAACTCGCCGGCCGCCGGCGGGTCCAACGAGGCCGTGCGCCGGGCCAAGGAGCTGGCGAAGCAGAACCCCGACTGGGTGATGCTCTACCAGTACGGCAACCCGAACAACGCGGGCGCGCACTTCCACGGCACCGGCCCGGAGATCCTGCGCGACCTGCCGACCGTGACGCACTTCGTCGCCGGCCTGGGCACCACCGGCACGCTGGTCGGCGCCGGGCGCTACCTGCGTGAGCACAAGCCGGACGTGCAGGTCGTGGCCGCCGAGCCGCGCTATGGCGAGCTGGTGTACGGCCTGCGCAACCTCGACGAGGGCTTCGTCCCGGAGCTCTACGACCCCGACGTGCTGACCGGCCGCTACTCGGTCGGCTCCTACGACGCGCTGCGCCGGACCCGCCAGCTGCTGGAGACCGAGGGCATCTTCGCGGGCATCTCGACCGGCGCGATCCTGCACGCGGCGCTGGCCGTCGCGGAGAAGGCCGCGGCCGCGGGCAAGCGCGCCGACGTGGTGTTCATCGTCGCGGACGGCGGCTGGAAGTACCTGTCCACCGGCGCGTACGCGGGTTCGCTCGACCAGGCCGCCGAGCGCCTGGACGGCCACCTCTGGGCCTGAGCCGGCCGCACCTCCGGGGGAACTCGGGGTTTCTACCGGAGTCGCGCGGCCCGCGGCGCACGTAACCTCGGGTGTGTGAGCACACTGCCGGCCAAACCAGTCGAAAAGCCCCGCAACCCCGCGAAGCGCATCGTGCCGCCCAACCCCGTGCAGGCGGGGATCGTCATCGGTGCGTTCACCGCCCTGCTCTACCTGATCGAGGCGGTGGACGCGATCCTGCCCGCCAACCTCGACAACCTCGGCATCCAGCCGCGCACCGCCGGCGGCCTCGACGGCATCCTGTGGGCCCCGCTGCTGCACGCCGGCTGGTCGCACCTGTTCGCCAACACCCTGGCCGTGCTCGTGTTCGGCTTCCTCGCCATGGCCGGCGGCATCGGCCAGTGGGTCGCCGTCACGGTCACCATCTGGCTGGCCAGCGGCATCGGCGTCTGGCTCACCGGCGCGGACGGGGTCACCGTGGGCGCGTCCGGCGTGGCCTTCGGCTGGCTCGCGTTCCTGCTCGTCCGCGGCGTGTTCAACCGCAGCGTCGGCCAGCTCGCCGTCGCGGTGGTGCTGTTCCTGTACTGGGGCGGCATGCTGTTCGGCCTGCTGCCGGGCAACCCGGGGATCTCCTGGCAGGGCCACCTGTTCGGCGCGCTCGGCGGCGTGCTGGCCGCGTGGCTGGTCTCCCTGGCGAGCCGCCGGCCGCGGCCGGAGCCGGCCGCCGCGTGAGCGCGCCCGTCGGGATCTTCGACTCCGGCGTCGGCGGACTGACCGTGGCCCGCGCGATCGCCGACCAGCTGCCCGGCGAGCGGTTGCGCTACGTCGGCGACACGGCCAACGGGCCCTACGGCCCGCTGCCGATCGCCGAGGTCCGCCGGCACGCGCTGGCCATCGCCGACGAGCTCGTCGAGGGCGGGGTGAAGCTGCTGGTCATGGCGTGCAACACGGCGTCGGCGGCGTGCCTGCGCGACGCCCGCGAGCGCTACGACATCCCGGTCGTCGAGGTCGTCGTGCCGGCCGTGCGCCGCGCGGTGGCGAGCACCCGCAACGGCCGGGTCGGCGTGATCGGCACCGCAGGCACGGTCCGCTCCCGCGCCTACGACGACGCGTTCGCCGCCGCCCCGAACATCACGGTGACCTCGGCGGCCTGCCCGCGGTTCGTCGACTTCGTGGAGCGCGGGGTCACCTCCGGGCGCCAGGTGCTCGGCCTCGCGCAGGGCTACCTCGAGCCGCTCCAGCAGGCCGACGTGGACACCGTGGTCCTCGGCTGCACGCACTACCCGCTGCTCACCGGGGTCCTGCAGATCGTCATGGGCAACGACGTCACCCTGGTGTCCAGCGCGGAGGAGACCGCGAAGGACGTGGTCCGCGTGCTGACCGAACGGGACCTGCTGGCCGAGCCCGGCGGAGAGGTGCACCACGAGTTCGTCGCCACCGGCCCCGCGGAGCCCTTTACCCGGCTGGCCCGCCGGTTCCTCGGCCCCGAGCTCGGCGCCATCGCAGCCCGAAGCCGCTCCGCAGTCCCCTAACCCCACCACCCACCCCCACACAACCGACCCGACCCCCCACACAGCCGACCCGACCTCTCACGCGGTTGAGCCGACCGGCCACGCGGCCGTGTCGACCTCGCCACGCAGTCGAGTCGACCTCTCACGCGGTTGAGCCGACCGGCCACGCGGTTGAGTCGACCTCTCACGCGGTCGAGCCGACCCGCCACGCAGTCGAGCCGACCCGCCACGCGGCCGTGTCGACCCGCCACGCAGTCGAGTCGACCTCTCACGCGGTCGAGCCGACCGGCCACGCGGTCGAGCCGACGCGTTGCGGGTCGACTCGCCGGTGTGGGGGGACGGCTCGCCGGTGTGGGGGGACGGCTCGCCGGTGTGAGGGGACGACTCGCCGGTGGGCCCGGCGGATCGGGGTCGACGCGGCGGCCGGGCGGGGTTCGCGTGGGCCGGGGACCGGCCGTGGCGTGTCCTAGGCTGTCCCGGTGTTGTTGACCGTGCTGGGCTGCTCCGGCAGCGCGCCCGGGCCGCGCGCCGCGTCGTCCGGTTACCTCCTGGAGGCGGACGGGTTCCTGCTCGGCGTCGAGCTGGGCCACGGCGTGCTCGCCGAGATGCAGGCCGTCCGCGACCCGCTCGCCCTGGACGCGCTGCTGTTCTCGCACCTGCACCCGGACCACTGCGCCGACTTCGCCGCCCTGACCGTGCTGCGCCGCTACCACCCGGCGCCCTCCCGCGACCCGCGGGCGAACCGGCTGCCGGTGTACGCGCCGGGCGACGCGGCGGACCGGTTCGTGGCGGCCTACAGCCCGAACGCGGCCGAGCGCGCGAACGAGGACCTCGGCGACGTCTACGAGTTCCGCCCGCTCACCGAGGGCGTGGTCCACATCGGACCTTTCGAGGTCACCGCGGTCACCGCCGCCCACCCGTGCGAGGCCTACAGCTTCCGGTTCGTCCACGGCGGACGCTCGCTGGTCTACACCGGAGACACCGGCCCGTCGGCCCCCCTCGACCGGCTGGCCAAGGGCGCGGACGCGGTGCTCGCCGAGTCGTCCTGGACCCACTCCACCCGCCGCCCGGCCGACCTGCACATGTCCGGCACCGAGGCCGGCCGCCTCGCCCGTACCGCCTCCGCCGGCCGGCTGCTGGTCACCCACGTACCACCGTGGACCGACCGCGCCGCGGTCCTCGCCGAGGCCACCGCCGAGTTCACCGGCCCCACCCACCTCGTGGCCCAGGGCGAGACCCTCGACATCTGACCCTCGCGAGTCCAACGCTCCCGACCCGCGAGTCCCCCATTCCGGACCCGCGAGTCCCCTGTTCTGGACCGGCGAGTCCCCCGCTCCGAACCCGGCGCCGTCGCGGCCGGGGGCTCCCGGCGAGGTCCGGACCGGGAGCCCGGATATCGAGCATCGCCGAACACTTGACAGTCGTCAAGCCATCTCTTGACAGCTGTCAAGACGAGTGCTCGGCCGTCTAGAATGCGCTTGTGTACGAGCGCGTCGACGCGAAACGTGATCGGTTCTCGCGCCGGCAGGTCGACAAGTTCGCCGAGCGCCGTGCGCAGCTGGCCGCGTCCGCGTTGCTGACCCTCTCCGAGCTCGGCTACGCCCGTACGAGCCTGCGGGAGATCGCGCAGAACTCCGAGTTCTCCCACGGCGTGCTGCACTACTACTTCCGCGACAAGGCCGAGCTGATCACCTTCTGCGTCCGGCTGTACAAGGCCGAGTGCGTCACCCGCTACGACGAGGTCGTGGCCGCCGCGCCCAGCGCGCCGGAGCTGCGGTCCGGCATCGTCGCGGCGATGACCCGGACGCTGTGCGAGGACGCCACGATGCACCGGCTCTGGTACGACCTGCGCAACCAGAGCCAGTTCGAGTGCTTCTTCCGCGCCGACGTGCGCGAGATCGACCAGAGCCTGGAGCGGATGATCTGGCGGCTCGTCGCCCGCTACGCCGAGCTGACCGGCTCAGCGCTCGCCGTGCCCTCCGGCCTTGCATACGCGCTGTTCGACGGGATGTTCCAGCATGCGCTGCTCCGGCACCTGGCCGGCGACGAGGCCGCCGCCGGGGAGCTCGGGAGCAGCGTCGGGCACGTCCTCGACGCGGTCGTCACCTGATGGCGGCACGCCCGCCGGGCGGCGCAGCACCATCCAGCCGAAAAGCCCGGCCGGGATGATCGCCCAGCACGACAGCAGCCGGTAGACCAGCACGGTCGCCGCGGCGGCGGCCTGGCCCGCGCCGGCCGAGACCAGGCCGGCCAGCAGGCTGATCTCGATCACGCCGATGCCACCCGGGGTGAGCGGGATCTGCCGGACGATCTGCACCGTCAGGTAGATCGC
This sequence comes from uncultured Actinomycetota bacterium, assembly GCA_963727495.1. Taxonomy (GTDB): domain Bacteria; phylum Actinomycetota; class Actinomycetes; order Mycobacteriales; family Pseudonocardiaceae; genus Actinophytocola. Next base: position 2,228,758 of record CAVSGQ010000006.1, read on the forward strand.
GCCGAGCGCCACCACGTCGAGGGGCAGGCTGAACGCGCGCGCGGCGGCGTAAAGGCAGAGCAGGTCGGTGAGCCAGTTCGCGAGAGCCGCGGCGAGCGCGAGGCTCCAGTGCCGGCCGGGCACCTCGCGCGAGCTGCTGACCGCGTCGACGACCGGCCGCAGCGCGGCGGCCAGGCGCGGCCAGCGGGGCGCGAGCCGGGCGAGCGAGCCGGTGCGCGGGCGCGGGTGTGTGGGATGGATCTGCCAGCTGGACTGCCACGCGAGCAGCCCCACGAAGATCAGCAGGCCGAGCGTGATCACGGCGGAGACCTGGGTCATCGCGGGATGCCGGCGCCACGCCTCGCCGACCTGGACCGCGGCGGCGGCCAGCGCGCCGGTGGCGTACAGCATGGCCAGCGCCGCGACGGACAGCAGCCCGGACAGGACCATCACGGTGGCGGCCGTGGTCCGGCTGGCGCCGCCGGTGCGGAACTGCCGGAACGCGTAGGCCGCGGAGACCGCCGAGCCGGCGGGCAGGCTGATCGCGATGGCCGAGCGGCTGTAGGCGAGCGCGAGGGCGCGGTGCCGCGGCATGGTGACGCCGAACGCGGTGAGCAGGCGGCGCTGCTGGCGGGCGAACATGCCCATGGAGACCAGCTCGGCGGCGATGGCCACCGCGAGCCAGCTCGGGTCGGCGCCGCTCAGCGCCGTGGTCACGTCGGCCAGCCGCGGCAGCTTGTCGTGCAGCGTCACCGCCGCGACAATGAACAGTGCGAGCACGACGGCGACCCGCAGCAGGGTCAGCGTTCGATGCCGGTCGACCTTCCCTGGCATGGCCCCCTCCATGATTTCATCATGTGATGAACTCTCCTCCGTGTCGGCCGTCCGGTCAACCGACCAAGTGCCTCATTCGGGTGGGCCGTTGGAGACCTTCGACACAGTCGTAGGGTTGCCCGGTGGCACGAAGCGATGGCAGGAACGACGACCAGCTCAGGAACATCAAGCTCACCCGCGGATTCCAGGTGTGGCCGGCCGGATCGGTGCTGGTCGAGTTCGGCAGGACCCGGGTGTTGTGCGCGGCGAGTGTGACGGAGGGGGTTCCGCGCTGGCGCAAGGGTTCCGGTCTCGGCTGGGTCACCGCCGAGTACGCGATGCTGCCGTCCGCGACCAACACCCGAGGCGACCGCGAGTCGGTGAAGGGCCGCATCGGCGGGCGCACCCACGAGATCAGCCGGCTGATCGGCCGTTCGCTGCGCGCCTGCATCGACCTGGCCGCGCTGGGGGAGAACACGATCGTGATCGACTGTGACGTGATCCAGGCCGACGGCGGCACCCGGACGGCCGCGATCACCGGCGGCTACGTCGCGCTGGCCGACGCGGTGACCTGGCTGGGCGCGGCCGGCCGGCTCGCCGATCCGCAGCCGCTGTCCTGCGCGGTGTCCGCGATCAGCGTCGGCGTGGTGGACGGCCGGGTGCGCCTCGACCTGCCCTACGAGGAGGACGCCAACGCCGAGGTGGACATGAACGTGGTCGCCACCGACGCCGGAACGATCATCGAGGTGCAGGGCACCGGCGAGGGCGCCACCTTCACGCGCTCCACTTTGGACAAGATGCTGGACCTGGCGCTGGCCGGCTGCGCGGAGATCAACGCGCGGCAGGCCGCGGTGCTCGCCGAGCCGTACCCGGGCGTGCTGCCCGAGCCGAAGGCGGTCCGCTCGTGACGCGGTTGCTGGTGGCGAGCCGCAACGCGAAGAAGCTCGAGGAGCTGCGACGGATCCTGCACGGCGCCGGGCTCGACGTCGTCGGCCTCGACGACGTGCCGCCGTTCCCCGAGGCGCCCGAGACCGGCGCCACGTTCGAGGACAACGCGCTGGCGAAGGCGCGTGACGCGGTGGCCGCGACGGGCCTGCCGACGGTCGCCGACGACTCCGGCATCGCCGTGGACGCGCTGAACGGCATGCCGGGCGTGCTGTCCGCCCGCTGGGCCGGCGGCGCGAAGGACGACGCGGCCAACCTCGCGCTGGTCCTCGAGCAGGTGGCCGACGTGCCCGAAGAGCGGCTCACCGCGGCCTTCGTGTGCGCGGCGGCGCTGGTCCGGCCGGACGGCACCGAGGTGGTGGTGCGCGGCGAGTGGCCGGGCACGCTGGTGCGCAAACCCCGTGGTACCAACGGGTTCGGCTACGACCCGATCTTCGTGCCGGAGGGCGGCACCCGGACCTCGGCCGAGCTGCCGGCGGCGGAGAAGGACGCGATCTCGCACCGCGGCCGCGCGCTGGCACAGCTGCTGCCGCACCTGCGTGCCCTGTCCGACGCGGGACCTAGACACCCGGCAGGAGGCCGTGCATCGCCGCGGCCGCCGCCGTGACCGCGCGCGCCGACGTCGTCCAGCCCGACCCCAGCGGGTGCTCGGTGAGCAGCACGACCACGTATCGGAGACCCGGGCCGACGAGGCCGGTGCTGTGCAGCACCATCGCCGAGTCGTTGTTGCCCCAACCCTGCTTGACCGCCCACTCGGCGCTCAGCCCGTCCGGGATGCCGAAGTACTGGTCGAACCCGTCCGCGGCGATCCGCGGCGCACGGGCGAGCGCGTCGACGATCAGCGAGCGGTCCGGCGCCGGCATGCTCAGCACGTGGCGGTAGATCGACACCACGTCCCGCGCGGTCACCACGACCTCGCCCCACTGGCCGGGCACCTCCGGCGGTCGTACCCCGGTCAGGCCGAGCTCGGCGATCGCGCGGGTGACCAGGTTCGGGCCGCCCTGCCGGACCCAGAGCATGCTCGCGATGTCGTCGTCGGACATCGTGAGCATGGTGGCGAGCTGCTGCCGGTCGTCGGCGTCCGCGCCGTGCTCGAGCACGTCGATCGCGATCAGCAGCTTGACCAGCGAGGCGGACCGGAACGGCCGGTCGGCCTGGTACGCCAGCGGGGTCGTGCCGGTGGTCCGGTCGTAGACGACGGCGCCGAGGGTGGTCCCGGGCTCCACAGTGGACGCGGCCCTGGCCGGCAGCGTGCCGTCCACCGGTGCCTGCGCGCCGGCGTGCCCGGGGTTCTTCGGCATCGGCGTGGGCGGCGCGCTGCCGGCCTGCGCCTGCGGCGCGATCGACGGGCCGGGCGGGGCGGCGACGGTCGCCACGGGCCGGGCGCCGCACGCGACGGCCAACCCGAGCGGCAGGACCAGGACGAGCCGGCGGCCGGCGCGGAGCGAGAGGGTGCGCATGCCGTCAATACGCGGTCCCCGATCGGGAAGTTGACCTGCGAAAACGGCAACTTCCCGGACGTCGGGGCCGTACGGCTCAGCTCGCCCTCACGTTGTCACCCGGCGGCTTTCGCGCCCGTTCTGTTACTTTTCAGACCCCGAGATCCTTGCGCAGCTTCGCCACGTGCCCGGTCGCTCGCACGTTGTACATCGCGTTGGCGATCCGGCCCTCAGGGTCGACGACGAACGTCGACCGGATCACCCCGGTGATCGTGCGGCCGTAGCTCTGCTTCTCGCCGTAGGCGCCCCAGGCGGTGAGGACCTCGCGGCTCTCGTCGGAGAGCAGCGGGAAGGTCAGCTTCTCCTCGTCGACGAACGTGGCGAGCTTGGCCGGCTTGTCGGGGGAGATGCCGAGGACGGTGAAGCCCGCGTCGTTGAGCTCGCCCAGGTTGTCGCGGAAGTCGCAGGCCTGCTTGGTGCAGCCGGGCGTGCCGGCGGCCGGGTAGAAGTAGACGACGACGTGCCGGCCGCGGAAGTCGGACAGCGACATCTCGTTGCCCGCACTGTCCGGGAGGCGGAAGTCGGGCGCAGGGTCGCCGACGGAAAGCCGTTTCTGCTCACTCATGACGCTGACGTTAGCCTGCCGCTCACACGACCCCGTCGTAGAGTTCGACGGCCATGGAGCCGGTGGCGTCCGGGCGCACGGAGACGTGGATCGAGCAGGTCTTCTCGGGCACGCCGAAGGCGATGGAGAAGGTCAGCGCCTGGTTGGGCGCGACCTCGTCGGTGTCCAGTCCGTTATAACCCTGCGTCGAGTCGATGACCTGCTCGGCCTGCGCGCCGTCCACGGTCGCGAGGAACGACAGCTGCGAGGGCCGGAAAGGGATGGAGCCGCCGTTGTCGATGACCACGTCGATGGCGATGGCCCGGGTGGCGCGCGGGTAGGCCGTGTCGGTGGGGGTGAAGGTCTTCGGTGCCGAGGCGGTGAGCACGACCCCGTGCCCGAGCGACTTGCGGATGTCGTCGCCTGGAGCCCGGTAGTCGGATCGCTCGGCCGCGGCGGTCGGGCTCGCGGTCGTCGCGGAGGAGGCGGTGTCCGTGGTGTTTCGGACCCCACATCCGACCAGAACCAGCAGCGCGCAGGCCACGACCGCGAGTCTGGCGATCGGCACCGGGAGGCCCCTTCCCATGGGGAGGCGTGTACGTCTGAATGCACTATTCCGGGGTGGCAGCTGGTGCAGGGCCGTCGAAGCGGACCTGGTGTCGTGCCGTGGCCGACCTGTGACCACAGGGGCACCGAACGTGATCAAGGCCACGCTGACGGTGCAGTGGGATGTTACGCCGCCATCGCGAAGAAGAGGACGAAGACCGCCACGGTGACGAGCCAGACGGTGATGATCCAGCCGAAGTCCCGCCAGGCGGAGATCGGTTTGCTGTCCTCGCCGGGCACGTAGACGCCGCTGGCCTCGAACCGGTCGACGAGCCGCATCACCGCGTGGACGGGGTGTGGTGTGCGCATGGCCGGCTCCTCCCGGGTGGCGATCCCATGGTGACACGAGGTCAGGCGGGCGGCGGGATCGGGCCGGTCGTGTGGAGGCCTCGTGCGTACCAGTCGACGACGGCGAGGATCGAGGGGCTGAAGGTGCGGCAGGCGGCGTTGTCGGGGTCGGTGACCGGCAGGGTGTGCCCGTTGCCCGGACCGCTGGCTCGAGCCGGATGACGCGCGGGTAGCGGCCCCGCCGGGCAGATCGGCTGCCTCGGCGGGCTGGATGCACCGCCGACGAGGCTCAGTCGCGTCAGCGTGACTTCCGCCAATCCGGGGTGACTACGCTGTGCACCGGCGCCTCGAGGGGCGCCCGGGGCCGTAGCCCAACGGCAGAGGCACTGGATTTAGGTTCCAGCCAGTGAGGGTTCGACTCCCTTCGGCCCCACAAGTTGGCTGTGCACGAACTCCGCACTCGCGGCAGGGGTTCCCGGTCAGGTTTCGCTCAACTTCGGCGGTTGCCGGTCCGTTGCTTCGCGTCGTAGTCCAGGCGTGCCTGTTCGACCTTGCCCAGGTTGACGGACCATTCGGCGAGTGTCGCGAACAGTGGTGCCAGGCTGCGTCCCAGGTCGCTGATCTCGTACTCCACTCGGGGTGGAACCTCGGGGTAGTAGGTTCGCGCGACAAGCCCGTCGCGTTCCAGTTGCCGTAGTCGCTGGGTCAGCACCTTGGGAGTGATCGTGGTGATGCGGCGTTCGAGTTCCACGAACCGTTGCCGTCCGTACTCGTTGAGCGTCCACAGGATCGGCGTGGTCCAGCGGCTGAAGACGATGTCGACCACGGGAGCGATCGGGCACGCCTGCTCCGGAGGGACCTCAGTTGTGGTCTCGGTCACCTCAACCATCACTTTCCTCTAGGTACCTACTACCACTTCGACAGTACCGTCGCGGAGTCCGTGCAGGGAACCCACAACAGGAGATCGACATGATCGTGGTGACGGGAGCGACGGGAAACGTGGGGCAGCCGCTGGTGCAGGCCCTCATCGAGGCAGGCGAGGAGGTGACGGCCGTTTCCCGAAGGGTGACCGACGTGCCGGCGGGAGTCCGGTATGTCCAGGCCGACCTGGCCGAGCCGGAGAGCCTCAAGCCCGCCCTCGACGGGGCTGAAGCGTTGTTCGTGCTGACCTCCCCCGAGTTCATGGCGAACGGCAATCTCAGTGACGTCGTGAACGTCGTGCGGGCGGCTGGCGTCCGGCGGATGGTGTTGCTGTCCTCCCAGGGCGTCGGCACGCAACGCCATCCCGCGGTGCTGGAAGACGCCGTCAAGCAGTCGGGTCTGGAATGGACGATGCTGCGGCCGGGCAACTTCAACTCCAACACGCTCCAATGGGCCGACATGGTCCGCACACAACGGGTGGTCGCGGCGCCGTTCGGCGCCGTCGCGTTGCCGGCGATCGACCCGGCCGACATCGCCGGGGTCGCCGCCGTCGCGCTGCGCGAGCCAGGCCACGGGGGCAACATCTACACGCTGACCGGACCGGTACCGATCTCACCGCGGCAGCAGGCCGCAGCGATCGGGGATGCCTTGGGCGAGTCGGTGCGGTTCGTTGAGCAGAGCCGCGCCGAGGCGCGGAACCAGATGATGGGATACATGCCCGAGCCGGTCGTGGAGGCCACCCTCGGTGTCCTCGGCGCACCGTCCGCCGCCGAGCAGCGCGTCAGCCCCGACGTAGAGCGGCTCCTCGGCCGCGCGCCCGGCACCTTCGCCGAATGGGCGGTGCGCAATGTCGCGGCGTTCAAGTGACCCGCCAGAACCCGCTGTCGGCCTCGGCTCAGGCTTTCTTGGCCGAGCCGCGCCTTGCCACGCTGACGACCATTCGGCCGGACGGCTCGCCGCACGCCGCGCCGGTTCGCTTCACCTGGGACGGTGACGCGGGGCTGGCCAGGGTGATGACGGTCGCCTCCTCGCGCAAGGCTCGCAACCTGGCGGCGAACCCGGGCAGCCGCGTCGCCCTGTGTCAGGTGGCCGGCTTTCGCTGGATCACTCTCGAAGGCACGGCGACCGTGTCCGACGATCCACGCCAGGTGACCGACGGTGTGTCCCGCTACACCAAGCGCTATCAGTCGCCGCCGCCCAACCCGCCCGGGCGGGTCGTCGTCACGATCGCGGTGGACAGCGTAATGACCCTTAACACCTGACCTTGTCAGTCGAACCAGATCTCAACACGGAGAAGGCCCATGCCTGTTGCACACGTCCTTGACTCGACAATTTTCTACCGGGAGATCGGCACCGGCGTGCCGCTGATCTTCCTGCACGGCAACCCCACCTCCTCGTACCTGTGGCGGAACATCCTGCCGGCCGTCGGCGACCCCGGCCGCCGGCTGGCGCCCGACCTGATTGGGATGGGGGAATCGGGTAAGCCGGACACCGCCTACACCTTCGACGATCACTCTCGATACCTCGACGCGTGGTTTGACGCCCTCGGCCTGGACGACGTCGTCCTCATCGGACATGACTGGGGCGGCGCGCTCGCCTTCGACTGGGCCGCCCGCCATCCCGGCCGGGTGCGCGGCGTCGTGTTCACCGAGACGATCGTGAAACCCATGTCCTGGCAGGAGTTCCCCGAAGGCGGGCGCGAGCTGTTCCGGTCGATCAAGGCCCCGGGAGTCGGCGAGACGATGATCCTGGACGAGAACGCGTTCATCGAACAGGCACTGCCTGGCACCGTCGCCAGCCACCTCACCAGGGAAGACCTCGACATCTATCGCAAGCCCTACCCGACGCGCGATAGCCGCCTGCCGCTGCTGCAATGGCCACGAGCGATGCCACTCGGCGGGGAACCAGCCGACGTCGTGGCCAGGATCACCAGCTACGACGACTGGCTCGCCGCCAGTACCGACGTGCCCAAGATGCTGCTCACCTTCCAACCCGGTCCCGGAACAATGATGGGACCCGACCTCATCGCATGGTGCGCCGCCAACATAGCCAGTATCGAAATCGCCGAACACGATCTCGTTGCCGGCCATCACACCCCGGAAGACCAGCCCGACGCGATCGCCACGACCATCGCCGCCTGGATGGACAAGCACGACTTGCGGACAGGCGGCGAAAGACACTCGTAGCCTCCACCCGACCACGCCACGACAGCCGCAATGAAGGACATGGACCGTTATCTCCTTCCTCGTCCTTCACCGCCAATGTCGTCGACCTGCGCGACTACCGAGGAAAGGTGACGTGTGCGCACCGGTCGGATCGCGATCTCAGGGCCTTCGACCAACACCGAAGAGTTCGGGTTGTGCCACGTTAGCTCCACAGTGTCTGACCAGCGTCAACGCTCAAAGCAAGATCGCAAGACTTGATCACTGGGTGCGAGGGAGGTCCGGAAACGTGGCTGCCCTTGGTGATGCCGTCGGTGAGGCATGTCGTTGCCCTGTGTTCATGACGGCTAATAGAAGTTCTCCGACCAGGGTCAAGGTGTCGGCTGTTATGTCGCGGCCAGAGGGGATTGATGAGACGAGTCGCCCAGTTCGTTCTAGTCGCTCATTGAACCATTTCTCGACGTGCATGGACGCGTCGGCGCGAATTTGCTTGCCCGCATTTCTGAGTTGTTCGCGTACCACTGGTCCGGTGCCGTGATCGAGGGTAAGTCGAACGATGTCGACCACGTCGGTCGCCTCTTTTTGAGACGAGCGATTCGGTAAGGCTTGTAGTTTCGTGGTGATCAGCGGGCCTGGTTCGGCTACCAGTACTGTCGCTTCGCTCATGCGCTCGGTCCCATCCACGGCACGTATACGGAGTTTTGTCGCTGTCCGAAGTGCCCAGTCGTGCGCCTGTAGATAGAGTCGGTCAGTAGGATCCGTCGGCAGATCGTTGAGTTGGTCTGCGCTGATTTCGAGGGTATCGACCCGAACGTTTCCTGTCGCGGTCGAAATCAGCACGCCTGCGCCATCAACTGCGGTTGCGCCGCCAGTGACAAGCATCTCAATCTGGCCAGGTTCATCGCTGGTCCGCCGATTGACTGTATCGACGTCGGTGGTGACCCGGTGCGCGGTGGAGCCGAGCCGGGACAATACAGCGAGGCCACCAACGAGGGTGATCGGACGTCCCAGCATGGTTTCGATCTCAGGCACAGCTTGGATAAGTTGCCAGGTGGCGGCACCGACGAGTTCGACGGAGTTCGTGGCCTCACCAGACACGATCTATTCCCTTCCGCGGATGCCAGGCATCGAGAATCTCAACACCTCGGCCTGGATCCCCAGCAAGATCCAAAGCCACGAACAGGGGACGTGTTAGCGGCCAGCTACCAGTAGTCGCTGGGTTACGTCTAGTGCAGACCTGGGGCACTGGTGCGATCTTGATCGTTGCTGCCCGCGTTGCCGTGGAAGTAGGTACGCCGAGCAGGGTTTCGGCGCGGCGGGCTGTCGCCGCATCCGGTACGTAGATGTCTGGCGGATAGTCGGCGCGGACGCTGGTCGGCGCACCATAGGCAGCAGCCGCCAAGCTGTCCGCCAAGGCCCACCCGGTACCTCCTGGGTCGTTCTTGCCTGTTCTGAGCGCACTTGCTATGGCCGGGTCATCAATGATTGACAGCTTTGCCACCTCTGTCGAGGCGGGCTTCCAGGCCGAGGCTGTCTCCCAGAACAGGTGCGGGATGACTGGTTCTCCACGCGCGGTCACCAAACGCGCGTCACGAAGCTCGGCTATGGCTGTGGACACCGAACTGGGCGAACGATTGAGCGTTCTGGCCAGTTCTCGGACGGCCCACTTTCTGGCGGGTGAGAGGAGGAGTTCGCATGCAATCTCGAGCGCGACGCCACCTCTTAGCGGGCTACGGGGAGGGCGGGGTGGTTTCGTTGCGGACGGTACGGGCACATCGACCAGCACGCCCGGGCCGGTCAGGTACAGGTGTCCGCGCAGATCAAGCCAGCTCTGACCACGATCCCGAAGAATGTCACGGGCTGCGCCCACCACACGATCCGCGACGATCAGGCGGATCTGACCCTCATCAGTGGATGAGAGGTCACCGGATCTTTCATGCCATGTCGCGGGGGTGATGGTGGCCATCGTCTTGAGCCTGATGCTCCGGCGTACCCCGCCGATCTCGAGGACGAGATCGGCGGCGCCATCGTTCAACCCGGGCGTGGCCTGGATGCCCACGGCACACATGGCCTCGACGACCAGGCTGAGAGCCTCCTCTGAGCCAACCGGCATGGGATCATCATGGCGGATGTTCGGTGTTCGGTCAATTCCGAACACCGAACATGTAGTGGCTCACGCGCCGACTGTGCCGCGTCGAACCCCGCAGGATGTGCGAACTGGCGGGGTGTGACCGCCGATCGCTCCGCGGACGTACTTGCCTGTAGACGTTCCGATGACGCGTGGGATGTCCGGCACCTCGATCACGATGATCTGAGCTTCGCCAGCGGGGACCACGGACACCTGGCAGGCGATTGGCGGTTCGGTCCGAATCGCGATGAGTGCCTGAACCCGGGCGGGGTCCGTGCGGCCGTTCTCGTGGCGGGGTCTGGCGCCCGTTATCTGGCCGTCGTCCTCGACGCCGACTATTAGGACTCCGCCCTCTCCGTTCGCAAGGCAAACCACCGCCTCCACAAGATCGTTGTCAGTGAGCTGCTTGCGATCGCTCTTGAACTCGGTCGTGTAGTCCTCGCCCGTGGCAAGCCGCTACTGGACACGTTGTGCGAGGTCAACTGGCTCTTCGTGGTTGAAAGACGACTCCGCTGGCAACTCAGGTTCGCACAACTATGGAGACTTGACCCGCGATCCATGTGTCGCCCGACAAGTATCGATAAGTCAGCCCAGCCGACTGGGTGCAGGCTAGTGTGATGATCGTGCGGAAGCGGGCGGCCACCGGGGTACTGCGGCCGTTTGGCCCGGTCGATGAGCTCGGCTGCTACGTCGACAGCGCTGCCGAACCCAACAACGTCCACCTCGAGGTGGAGCTCGACGGGCACCTGGATCCGGCTCGGTTGCGGGCGGCGGTGCTGGCCACGCTCACCGCGCACCCACTGGCCAGGGCGCGGCGGGCACCGTGGCGCGGGTGGCACGGCCGGTTCAACTGGGAGATCGGCGACGTGCCGGATGTGGCGCCGATCGACCACGTGCGGTGGCGAAGCGACGAGGATCTGGCCGGGCATCGAAACTCGCTGCTTGCCGCGGCGCCGCTCCCGGATCTGGGCCCACCGCTTCGATTCAGGCACGCGGTCGGTCCGGACCGGGACGTGCTGATCCTGAACGTCCACCACGCGGCCATGGACGGGATGTCCTGCCTGCGCCTGCTGCGCTCGGTCGCCCGGAACTACGCCGGCCTGCCGGACCCGGTCGGTGCGGGCACGCCCGCCGCCCCGTCGGTGGCCGGCGCGTCGGGACCGCCCGTCGACGACCAGGTGAGGACGCGGTACTCACGGCCTGCCACCCGGATCGCGGTGGACACCGACGATCCGGGGCCCGGCTGTGGTTTTCGCCTGATATCCATCCCGATCGCCACCGTCCGACGCGGCGCGGACAGGCTCGTCGGCACCGTCAACGACATCCTGATCGCCGCGCTCGTGCTGGCGGTCGAGACGTGGAACGAGGACCACGGTCGCGATGCCCGGATGGTCCGGGTCACCATGCCGCTCAACGCGCGGGCTGCGGCAGGCGACGACGAACCACTCGGCAACCTGTCCAGGCTCGCGGTGATCGCGAGCACGCCGGAACGCCGGCGCACGGCGGACGGGCTGCTGGCGGACATCGCCAGGCAGACGGCTGCGGCGAAAACGTGTGGCGGGCCACAGATCGACTCGGCGAGCCGGCTGTTCGCCGCTCCGTGGCTGCCGGTCGCGGCCAAGGCGCGGCTGCTGACCGTCGCCCGGTGGCTGACCGCGCCCGTGGTCGCCGACACCTCGTTGCTGTCCAACCTCGGTCAGGTCGGCGAGCGGCCGGACTTCGGTCCCGACGTCCCCGCCGTCGGCCTCTGGTTCTCCCCGCCGGTCCGGATGCCTGCCGGGTTGTCCATCGGTGTGGTCACCCTGAACGACCGGCTCAACCTGTGCTTCCGTTATCGGCGCGAGCTGCTGGACCCGCGGACGGCCGATCGGTTCGCCGCGACGTACCGCGCGGCGCTCGACTCACTCCGCGATCCCCGGTTGTCGATGTCGGGTTGAACACGAACATCCGGGTGCCTGGCGCGGGAGGCCCATCCGGTGGCCTGTCGAGGTGGTGCATGCCGACGCGGAACGTGGCGTCGGCCGGCGCGGTGAACGACAGCTCGGCGAAGCCGTGGTCGGAGAACATGGCCCGGATGTCGAGGCTGGGGTCAGGGCCGGCACGCGGTCGTCCGCGGGTCCAGATCACCACGCCGCGGTGGGTGAGCAGCCGGGGCAGGGCGGCGATCGTGCGTTCGACGTCGTCGGTGCCGATGTTGCCGAACACACCGCAGGCCAGCACGACGTCGGCGGGAACGAAGTCGGCGTAGCAGTCGGTCGCTCCGGCGTCGGTGGTGCGAACCTCGACGGTGCGCAGACCGAGTTGGGCCGCGGTGGTCTGGGCGCGCGTGGCCAGGCGCGGGTCCAGCTCGACCAGTAGGGCGCGGATCCGGCGGGTGGGGTCGTGCGCGGCCAGCATCGGGAGCACGTCGCGGCCGTCGCCGGCGCAGACGCTGATCAGGCGGCGCGGGCCGGGCGGGATCTCGGCGAGCGCGTGACGCAGACACTCCTGTACGACGTGCAGCCTGCGCGCGAGCGAGGAGTTCGGCCGGTCGTAGTCGCGGTGCCACTGGACCCAGTCGGTGGTCATCGGATCGTCGAGCCGATGACCGTCATCACCGTGCTGTGCACGTCGGCGGCGTCGGGCCGGGGGCTGGTGCGGTCCGCGAACAGCAGGTGGCCGGCGCCGATCAGGGTGGGGGCCAGGGCGTCCACGGCCGCATCCGGGGAGAGGCGGCCCAGGTCCCGTTCCGCGACCAGGTACGCGGCGATCATCTGCACGGCCTCGGTCAGCACCGGGACGCCGGCCGGCCACGTCCGGCGCAGGCGGGCGCGGAGCTCGTCGCGGAAGGTGATCAGGGGGATGATCGCCACGGCGACCGACTCGAACACGGCCGTCAGCGCCTCGGTGAGGTTGCCGGCCACGGTGCCCGCCCCGGCCGCCTCGCGCAGCGCCTCCGCCTCGGGGGCCATCCGGTCGACGCGGTCCAGCACGAACTCGGCCAGGAAACCGTCGAAGTCATCGAAGTGGCGGTGCAGCACCCCCTTCGCGCACCCCGCCTCCGTGGTCACCGCCCGGCTGGTCAGCGCGCTCGGCCCGTCCCGCAGCAGCACCCGCTCGGCGGCGTCGAACAGCTGCTTGCGCGCATCGCGAATGGACACACCTGTCGGCATGGCACCTCGAGACCTAGCGGAGTGGGCGCTTGCCCACTATGGTGGGCGCATGCCCACTCTACCGCCCGAGCAGACGCCCGAACGCCGGCCGCACCGACTGCGGCAGGTGGCGGAGTCCTTCGGCGACGACGCCGAGCGCTACGACCGCGCCCGGCCCAGCTACCCCGACGCCCTCATCACCCGGATCGTCGCCGGCAGCCCCGGGCCAGACCTCCTCGACGTCGGCTGCGGCACCGGCATCGCCGCCCGGCAGTTCCAGGCGGCCGGCTGCCGGGTGCTCGGCGTCGACGCCGACGCCCGGATGGCCGACCTCGCCCGGCGCAACGGGGTCGACGCCGAGGTCGCGTCGTTCGAGACCTGGGACCCGGCCGGCCGCACCTTCGACGCGGTCGTCGCCGCGCAGACCTGGCACTGGGTGGACCCCGTCGCGGGCGCGGCGCAGGCGGCGCGGGTGCTGCGGCCCGGCGGCCGCCTCGCCTTGCTGTGGAACGTGTTCCAGGCGCCGCCCGACATCGCCGAGGCGTTCGCCGCGGTCTACCGCCGGGCCGTGCCCGACCTGCCGTTCGTCCCGTGGGCCACGTCCGCCTTCGACGCCTACACGGTGATGTTCGCCACGGCGACCGACGGCATCCGGCAGGCCGGCGCGTTCGCCGAACCGGAACAGTGGCGGCACGACTGGGAGCGGCCCTACACCCGGGACGAGTGGCTCGACCAGGTTCCCACGCACGGCGGGTACAGCCTGCTCCCCGCCGCCACCCAGAAGGAGGTGCTGGCCGGCGTCGGCGCGGCCATCGACTCCGCCGGCGGCAGCTTCACGATGGGCTACGCCACCGTCGCGGTCACCACCACCCGGACCGCCTGACCGGGCCTCACTTCTTGAGCCGCCGGCTGCCGGCGTGCCAGTCCTCCTCCGCGCCGACCTCGCCGTCGCCGACGCCGAAGGCGCGCAGTTGCGGCCGCTCGCGCAGGCTGCGCTTGAGCTCGGCGAAACCGGCGAACCCGGCGAGCCCGACCACGTGGTCCCACAGGCGCACCGCGTCCTCGTCGCCCGGCAGCCGGCTGATCACCGGGCCGAAGAACGCCGTCCCGCCCGGCGGTCCGAAGTGGATGATCGGGGTGCCGACGTCCCTGCCCGTCAACGAAAGCGCCTCGTCGGTCTCGGCGCGCAGCTCGGCGTCCCATCCGCCGTCGTCCAGCGCGCCGGCCAGGTCGGTGGGCAGCCCGGCCCGCGCGAGCAGCGGCTCGACGAAGGCGCGGCTGCCGCGCTCGACCGGGTCCAGGCCGGGAGCGGCCTCGGAGTCGAACACCTCCGTGCCGATCACCTCGTAGAGGCGGCCCAGCACCTCCCGCCCGTGCTCGGCGCGGGCCCGGGCGGCCACCCGCAGCAACCGCAGGCCGGCGGTGTGACCGTCCTCGTAGCCGTCCGGGAAGTGGCTGCCGTAGTCGATCTCGGCGTTCACCAGCCGCAGCGAGATGAACCGCCAGTCCACTGTGTACTTTCGCTGCGCCATGACCTTGCGCACCCACTTGCTGGTCATCCACGCGAACGGGCACACCGGGTCGAAGTAGAAGTCGACGTCCGCTCGGGACATGTCACGCTCCCTTCCGGCGACATCGGCGCGGGTACACCGGCAGGCTACCCGCGCGGGACGGGCGAAAGGGCGGCCTTGCGGGCGGGTCCGGCGTCCCGATCGTTCCCCCGCCTCGACGGCGCGGCGGCCGGCCGGGCATGCCTACGTTCGGGAGGTTCGTGCCCCATCCGCAGCAAGGGAGCCGAGATGGCCGACATCGAGTACATGACCACCCACGAGCTGTACGCATGGGTCGCCGACCCCGAGTTCCAGCAGCTCGCCGCCACGTTCGACCAGCTGCTCGCGAACAACGCCGGGTTCGACCAGCTCGGCCCGGCCGCCCAGGCCGCCTACACCCGGCTGGTCGACTACCTCGGCGAGCTGCAGCAGCAGCGGGACGACACCCACCAGCTGCTCACCGCGCTCGAGCAGGTCGGGCACGCCAACGACGTCCCGTTCGACGAGACGCACCTGCGGCTCAGCGACGACCTGTCCACCATGTTCGCCGACGCCCGGTTCGCCGACGAGGACTCCGCCTACGCCGAGCTGTGCCGGCAGACCGAGAGCGAGTACGAGCAGCTCTGCCAGTTCCTCGAGGCGTTCGGGCAGTACTACGCCCACGTCGGCATCATCTCGACGATGGCGTCCAACCCGGAGACGGCGTTCGACATGATCCGTTAGGCCCCACCCGCCCGGCGGCTACGCTGGGCACATGAAGGAGCTGCTGCGGTCCAACGACCCGGTGCTGATCTCGTTCGCGACCTCGCTGCTGCAGGACGCGGAGATCGAGCACTCGGTCGCCGACTCGCACATGAGCGTGATCGACGGATCGATCAACGCGGTCACCAACCGCATCCTGGTCGCCGAGGACCGCTACGACGACGCCCGGCAGCTGCTCGAGGACGCGGGCGTGTCCGCCGGCGAGGCGTAGCGCGCGCCGGCCGCCACTACTGTGGGGGCCGTGCGCGTCGTGACCTGGAACGTCAACTCCGTCAAGCAGCGGATGCCCCGCTTCCTGCCCTGGCTCGACCAGCGCGAGCCGGACGTCGTCTGCCTGCAGGAGACCAAGGTGCCCGACGACGTTTTCGGCGAGCTGCTCGACGGGCCGCTCGCCGAACGGGGCTACTCGGCCGCCGCCCACGGGGAGGCCCGGTGGAACGGGGTCGCCATCCTGTCGCGGGTGGGGCTCGAGGACGTCACCCGGGGGATCGAGGGCGCGCCGGGGTTCCCGCACCCGGAGGCGCGCGCGGTGGCCGCCACCTGCGGCGGGGTCCGGATCCACTCGCTGTACGTGCCGAACGGGCGGGAGCCGGACTCCGAGCACTACCGGTACAAGCTGGAGTGGCTCGCCGCGCTGCGCGAGGTCGTGGCTGCCGGGCCCGGGGACGCGATCGTCTGCGGGGACATGAACATCGCGCCCGCCGACGCCGACGTGTTCGACCCGGCGGCCTACGTCGGCCAGACGCACGTCACCGGCCCCGAGCGGGAGGCGCTCGCCGCGCTGCGCGACCTGGGGTTGCGCGACGTCGTGCGCGACCGGTGGCCCGACGACCGCGTGTTCACCTACTGGGACTACCGCGCCGGCATGTTCCCCAAGGACCTCGGCATGCGGATCGACCTCGTGCTGGCCACCGCGCCGGTGGCCGGGCGGGTCAAGGCCGCGTGGGTGGATCGCCTGGCGCGCAAGGGAACCGGGCCCAGCGACCACGCGCCCGTCGTCGTCGACCTCGACGAGGCGCCGGACGGGGACATCGGGCCGGTGGTGCCGCCGCCGTCGGCGCCCGCCGCCAAGCGCGGCGCGTTCCGGCTTCCCCAGGCCTAGAGATCCCGGAACGGCGCGGCGTAGGCGAACTCGCCCCGCACGGACGGGTCGTAGGCGGTCAGCGGGCGGGCCTGGAAGTGGTCACCCCACTCGGGGACGGGCGGGGTGATGCCGTGGCCGGCGGCCGGGGCGAAGCCGAACCTCGGGTAGTAGTCCTTGTGTCCCAGCAGCACGACGACCGGTTCGCCGAGGGCGTCGGCCGCGCCGAGCACGGCGTGCATCAGCGCGCCGCCGACGCCGCGCCGCTGCCATGCCGGCAGCACACCGAGCGGGCCGAGGCCCAGGGCGGGCGTGGTGGCGACGTGCGCGCGGGTGCAGACCACGTGGCCGACCACGGTGCCGTCCGGGCCGACCGCGACCAGCGAGAGCGCCGGCAGCCAGCCCGCGTCCGCCCGCAGCGCGGTGACCAGGTCGGCCTCGACCGCGGTCTCGAACGCCGCGCGGTGCACGGCGTGGATCGCCCCGACGTCGGACGGGAGCTCGCGCCTGATCAACACGGCGCTCACTGTGACACGGTGGGCCCGGCGGCCGCATCCGGGTTTGCCCGCAGGGCAAGCAGTTCCGGCGCGAGGAGCACGACCGCGCGCGCCGGGCTCGACCCGCACCAGGCCCTCGGCCGCGAGCGTGCGCAGCGCGCGGTTCACCGACACCCGGGTCATGCCGATCGCCTCGGCCAGGCCCGCCTGCGCGCCCGGCAGGATCACCCGGCCGCCCGACCCGGCGGCGCGCACGAGCCAGGCCGCGGTGCGGGTGACGGCGTCCGCGAAGCTCGCCGGCACCAGGTCGTCCTGCTGGTCGCGCGGCCGCCGGGCGAGGTGGGCGAGCACGTGCCGGCGCGCGGCGGGCACGTCGTCGAGGAGGTCGAGGAAGTCCGTCGCGGGGACCAGCCGCACCCGGGATCGGGCGCGGGCAAGCCAGGTCGCGGTGTGGCCGCCGCCGTCGAGCACGGCGGACTTGTCCACCGCGCACGGCGCGGGGAACTCGCCGAGCCGCAGCAGGCGGCCCGCCGCGGTCGCGCGGGTGGCCGTCACGCCGCCGGCCTCGACGACGATCAGGTGTGTCGCCGGCTCGCCGCGAACCGCGAGCACGGCCCCGGCCTCGACCGTCCTCGGCGGTGCGGCCCCGGCCAGACGGGTCAGCCGCGGCCGGTCCAGCGTGGCGAGCAGCGGCACGTCGGCGAGTCCCATGACGGCAGTATCACGTGATGCGGCGCGCGCCGCGCCGGGCGGGCTAGCGTCGCGGCGTGTACGTGATCGAACTGCGCTTCGCCGACGACCCCCGGCGCCTGGCCGCCCGACCGGCACACCGGGAGCGGCTCGCGGCGCTGCGCGGGGCCGGCCGGCTGGTGATGGCCGGGCCGTGGGCCGACGACTCGGGCGCGCTGCTGGTGTTCCGCGACGACCCGGCCGACGTGCTCGCCGGCGACCCCTACTACTCGACGCCCGGGGTGACCGTGGTGGGCGTGCGGGAGTGGCGGCCGCTGATGGCCTCCGGCCCCCGGAATCCAGCGTAGCGGCGGGGACCGACGATTCCGGACCGCGCGGCGCGAAACTGTGGACAACTCCCCGGGGATCCCCGAGATCCACGCTACCGGCGGGTACCGACGAATCCGGTCCGGCGCGACGACCGCAGTGGACGCTGCCGTCAGTCGTCGGTGTACGTCGCCGGGCGGGCGTGGGCGATGAAGTCGGCCAGAGTGGCACGCAGGGTTCTGGCGTGCGCCTCGTCGAGGTTGATCTCGTAGCTGACCTCATCGAGCTCGAAGTAGACGGTTCGTACGGTCTCGGACCTCGTGCCGTCGAGATCGTCGATGAGTGGGGTGGCGCCTTCGCCAAGCATGCGTGTCTCCCGTTGGCCGGTGGTGAGTGAGGGGGTGTCACCTTTGCCGCGCGGTTTATCGGTGGATGGTTGCGCAGCGCTACACCCTCGTCGGCTTCGGCGTCGGCGGACCGGACTCCCGGTGGGACGCGAACGCGCTGATCAGGGGCACATGGGGAATCGTGGTTCCCGTTCAGATCTCACCCGTACGAGGGATATCCCGTGACGTTCCGTCATTCGCCGTGAATGCCGACGATGGCGAGCAGGGTGCGCGTCAGGAGCATGTGGACCTGGTCCCGGCTCAGCGCTTCGCGGACCAGCCACTCCCGGGCCGCCGACTTCACCAGGCCGCCGTACGCGCGGATCATCGCGCGCAGCTCCTCGCGGTGCGCGGCCACGTCCGCGAGGCCCGCCGCCTCCAGCACGCGGTCGGCGGCCAGCTCGTCCGCCTCGGCCAGGATGCGGGCCACCTCGGGGTCCACCCCCTCCGCGCCGATCGCCGCGAGCCAGGTCCTGCTGTGCCGGGACACGCCGTCCAGGAACCACGTCACCCCGTGCTCGACCCGCTCGGGCAGCCCGCCGGCGGGCAGCGCGTCCACGGCCACCTGCGGGATCGTCACCATCCGGCGCACGACCTCCAGGTACAGGTCCCGCTTCGTGCCGAAGTAGTGGTTGATCAGGCCCCGCGCCACCCCGGCCCGCCTGGCCAGCTCCGTCGTGGACACCGACGCGTAGGCCCGCTCGCCGAACAGCTCCACCGCGCACGCCAGGATCTGCTCCCGCCGCTCGTCCGGCTCCAGCCTGCGCCACCTCGGCTCGACGCTCATGCCACGGCCCGGAAGTCCGACACCTCAAGGGTTTTCGTCCGCCGGTGGTACTCGCTGACCAGGCCCGGCCAGTTCGTCGTCACCGGGCCGGTGCCCTGGCGGTACCAGCTGCGGCACCTGGTCCACACCGTGCCGGCGAGCCGCCGGCGCATCTCCGCGTCGAACCGGTCCGCCACGTCCGCGCGAACGTCCAAACCGGACCCGCGGGCCGCGATGTGCGCCACCGCCTGGCGGATGTAGCGGGCCTGCCGCTCCAGCATGTACAGGATGGACCCCAGGCCGAGGTTGGTGTTCGGCCCGTACATCAGGAACATGTTGGGAAACCCGGGAACCGTCATGCCCAGGTACGCCCGCGCGCCACCGGACCACACCTCGCCCAGGTCCACCCCGGCACCGCGGATCTTGATCGGTGCCAGGAAGTCCGTGGCGGTGAAGCCGGTGCCGTAGACGATCACGTCGGCCTCGTGCGTGGTGCCGTCGGCGGTCCGCACGCCCGCCGGGGTGACCTCGGTGATCGCGGCCGTCTCGAGGCGCACGTTCGGCTGCTGCAGCGCCGGCAGGTAGTCGCCGGAGAACAGCACCCGCTTGCAGCCGATCCGGTAGTGCGGCGTCAGCTTCGCGCGCAGCGCCGGGTCCGCGACCTGCCTGCGCAGGTGCCGCAGCGCGTACCACTCGACCGCTTTCGTGATCGCCGCGTTCCCGGCGATGCCGAGCGTGCCGGCCTCGCACAGCGCCCAGAAGAACGCCCGCTCCGCCTGCTGCACGAACCGGACACGGTGCCAGGCGCCGTAGCGCACGTCCGGCTTCGGCGCCACGTACGGCGCGGTCCGCTGGAACACCGTCAGCCGCCCGACCGTCGGCTGGATCGCCGGCACGAACTGGATCGCGCTCGCGCCGGTGCCGATCACCGCGACCCGCTTGCCGGTCAGATCCACCGAGTGGTCCCAGCGCGCGGAGTGGAAGCTCGCGCCGGCGAACGAACCCGTGCCCGGAATGTCCGGCATGGACGGCCGGGACAGCTGGCCGACCGCGGGCACCAGCACGTCGGCCTCCAGCAGCTCGCCGGTGGCGGTCTCCACCCGCCACCGGCCGCCCTCCCACGACGCGGCGGTGACCTCGACGCCGTAGCGCGGCCGGACGCCGAACGCGTCCGCAACCCGCGACAGGTACGCCTTGATGTCCTCGCCCCGGGAGAAGCGCATCGGCCAGGACGGGTTGGGCGCGTAGGAGAACGAGTAGTACGGCGACGGGACGTCGCAGCCCGCGCCCGGGTAGGTGTTCTCCCGCCACACACCGCCCAGGTCCGCGGCCTTCTCCAGCACCGTCACGTCGGTGAACCCGGCCCGGCGCAGCTCCACGGCCATCCCGATGCCGCCGAAGCCGGCACCGACGATCAGCACGGACGGCATCGCGCGCCCCCGTTCTTGGCGATCGGTCAACAGAGCGCAGTATAGGAGCTAGCGGCCGTAGTCGAGCCTGTTCAGCTGGGCCGCGACCGCCGCCAGCTCCTCGTCGCCGAGCAGCCGCGGGGTGCCCAGCGCGGCCGCCCGCCGGTACACCTCGGCCAGCCACTCGACGGTCTCCAGCCGCCCGCACGCCTCGGCGGCCGACGACCCGTACGCCACCGAGCCGTGGTTGCGCATCAGCGCCGCGAACCGGCCCTCGAGCGCGGCGAGCACCGCGTCGGCCAGCTCCGGCGTGCCGAACGTGGCGTACCCGGCCACCCGCACCACACCGCCCAGCGGCACGGTCGCGTAGTGCACCGGCGGCAGCACGTCGTGGGTGGCGCCGACCGCGATCGAGGACGCCGCGTGGGCGTGCGCGATCGCCGCGGCGTCGGTGGACCGGTAGATCGCCAGGTGCAGCGGCAGCTCGGAGGTCGGTGCGCGGTCGCCCTCGACGACCGTCCCGGACAGGTCCACGACGGTCAGCTGCCCGGGGGTCAGCGCGCCCAGGTCGGTACCCATCCCGGTGACCACAAGGTGCTCGCCCGCGCGCACGGACAGGTTGCCGGCGGTGCCGATGACCAGCCCGCCGCCCGCGAGGCGCCGCCCGGCGGCGACGATCTCCGCGCGCTCAGTCTCGTGCAACCGAACTCCCCACCAGCGTCCGAAGCTGCGAGAGTAGCTCGCCCCGGCTGCCGGCGCCGAGCCGCTGGCGCATCCGGGCCACGTGGTGCTCGACGGTCTTCGCGGAGATGAACAGGCGGTCGCCGACGTCCTTGTAGGTCATGCCGGACACGACGAGCTCGGCGACCTGCAGCTCGCGCTCGCTCAGGCTCACCTCCGCCGGCATCGCCACCGCCTCCGCCGCCGGGACGTCCGATGTGGACACCCGGCGGGCCGTGACCGGCTTGCCCTGCACCATCCGCGCGCAGTCGAGCAGCCGCACCATCGCCGCGCGGTCGGACGTCTTCGTCGCCGCCCGGCCGGCCAGGCGGGCGGCGTCCCAGGTGAAACCCGCGCCGTGCAGGCCGCGCGCCGCGTCCTCGACCGCGTCCGGGTCGATCTTCCCGTCGAGCAGGTCGAGCCAGCACCGGGCGGCCGCGGCGAGCGTGCCGAACTGCTCGTCGCGCGCCGCGGCCCGCACCAGCGCGTCGGCGTGCTCCCCGGCGGCGTCGCGCGCGCCGGCGATGACCGCCGCGTGCAGGCCGCCCCACCACAGCGGGGTCGCCCACAGCGGCGGGTCGCCGAGACCGGCGAGCAGCGAGCGGGCCGCCTCCAGGTGCGCGGCCAGCCGGCCCTCGTCGCGCAGCCGCGCCGCGGCCACGGTCAGCTCGCCGAGTGGCAGGAACGTGAACAGGTCGACCGGGTGGCGCAGCACGGCCTCGCCGGCCTGCAGCCACGCCCGGCCGAGGGTGGCCGCGTCACCGGCCCGGCGCGCGACGCCGAGCTCGATCGCGACCGCGAACAGCCGGTCCCGCGGCTCTGGCGGGCGACCCGCCTCGCCCAGGTCGGTGAGCACCCGGCCGGCCTCGGTCAGGTTGCCGCGCACCATCGCGATCCAGGCCCGCAGCAGCCGGTGCCGGGTAGCCAGCGGCGCGCCGCCGGTGCCCGCCGCGACCGCCCGGTCCAGCAGCGAGGTCGCGGTGCCC
The DNA here is from genome assembly GCA_963727495.1 of uncultured Actinomycetota bacterium. Classification (GTDB taxonomy): domain Bacteria; phylum Actinomycetota; class Actinomycetes; order Mycobacteriales; family Pseudonocardiaceae; genus Actinophytocola. The sequence goes on from CAVSGQ010000006.1 coordinate 2,250,927, forward strand.
AGCTCGCCGTGGTGCAGCGCGAGGATCGCGCCCAGCGCGGCCGGGCTGTCCGGCAGCAGCACGCCGTGGCCGACCGGTTCGAGCATGCCGGCCGCGCGGACCAGCATGGACACCGCGGTGGTCGGCGTCCCGGTCAGCGACTCCCGCAACCCCTGGGCCATCAGGGAGATCGCGCTGGACAGCGAGGTGGGCGGGCCGTCCGGCTCGGTCGCGTCGACCGGCTCGCCGACGCCGATCGAGGCGAGCGTGGCGAGGTGCTGCACGCTGGCCCAGCGGTAGAGCTGGGCGCTGCGGGCGAGCTGTCCGCGGTGCGCGAGCGCGGCGGCGGCCACCGCCGCGGCGGCCTTGCGGCGCGGGGCGGTCTCGGTGGTGATCACCTCGTCGGCCAGGCGCAGCGCCCCGTCGAGGTCACCGGCGAGGGCCAGGGCCTCCGCGCGGCGCGCGCCGACCTCGATGCCCGGCCGGCCCGCGGTGACGGCGGCCGCGTAGAGCCGGGCGGCGAGCGCGGGGTCGGCCGGCAGCGCCTCGCCCGCGGCGGCCTCGAACGCCGCGGCCGCGCCGGCGCCGCCGATGCCGGTGTTCACCAGCGAGCGCATCAGGGGCAGGACCTGCCCGCCGCGGGAGAGCTGCAGCTCGGCGAGCCGCTGGCGGATCCAGACGCGCCGCTCGACGGGCACCAGGGCGCGGATGGCGCGCTGCGCGATCGGCAGCAGCGTGCCCGCGGTGCCGATCAGGCCGGTGGCGCGGGCGGCCTCGACCACCTCGTGCACGGCGTCGGTCTCGAGGAGGTCGACGAGCAGGTCGAGGTGCAGGCCGACGCCGGCGTCCGCGGCGAGCAGGAAGCGCAGCACGGTGTCGTCGAGGCGGGCCAGCTCGGGCCGGAACTCGGCGAGCGCGCTGCGCGGGACGTCGAGCTCACCGGTCGAGGCGCGCGCGAGGCGGGCGACGAACCCGGGGACGCCGCCGGTCTGGGCGTGCACGAACTCGACGAGCCGGTCGGTGCGCAGCCGGGCGGGCAGCGCGCCGCGGACCTGGGTCTGGTCGAACGGCGCGGGCAGCAGCTGGTCCTGGGTCAGGTCGAGCAGCTCGGCCAGGGCGGCCCGGCGGGGCCAGGGCCGGGCGGCGATCACCAGCCGGGCCGGGGTGGAGGTGGCGAGCCGGTGCAGCCGGTGCAGGTCGTTGTCGTCGAGCTGGTGGGCGTCGTCGACGAGCAGGACTCCCGGCGGCGCGGCGGCGGTGCCGGTGTCGGCGTCGGTCTCGGCGTCGGCGTCGAAGGGCGGCACGCACAGCCGCGCCGCGGTGCCGGTGGCGGCCTGCGCGGCGCGGCCGACGTGGTGCAGCAGGGTGGTCTTGCCGTGGCCGCCGGGCGCGACGATGCCGACGTGCCCGCCCGGGCGGGTGTCGGCGACCACCGCGGCGACGTGGGCGGCGGCGGCCGCGTCGAGGATCGGTTCGGGCTTCATCGCGGGTCCCCGCCCCGGCGGGGTTCCTCGGCCACCTCGTACTCGCCGTCCACGTAGTCCCTGTCCACGTGGTCCCCGTCGCCGTAGTCCGCGTCGGCGTGGTCCCGGTCGCCGTGGTCCCGGTCGGCGTAGCCCGAGCGATGCCGGGGCGGCCGCCGCCCGCGGAGGTCGTCGTCGCGGCGGTCGAACTCGCGGTCGAACTCGCGGTCGAAGTCGTCGTCTCCGCGCCCGCCCGCCCGGCTGCCCAGGCGCAGCAGCCGGCGCCGGGGCGGCTCCAGCGGGGTGATCTCCACCGGCGGTCGCGGCGGGGGCGGGCCGATGTCGGCGAGGTCCTCCTCCGGGAGCTCGTCGAAACGCATGAGGTCGGTGTGGGTGACCGCGGATCGGGGGATGGGTTCGGGCTGATGGGTCAGCGCGGGAGCCTGCACCGTCGGCTTCGCCACCCGCGCCGCGGCCAGCGCGGCACCGCGGGCCACCGACAGCTCGGGGTCCGCCGCGGCCGCCACCCGGACCCGCACGCCCGCCGACACCAGCTCGCTCACCAGCGGGATCCGGCCGCAGCCGCCCACCAGCACGACCGCGCGCAGCGAGCCCGTGGACGTGCCCGCCGCCTGGATCGTGCGCCGCAGCGCGCTCACCGTGGCCTCCACCCCCGGCGGATCAGCTCCTCCAGGTCCGACCGGTTGACCATCACCGTCCCGCGGCGGGAGCCCGGCGGCGCCGGGACGGTCACCGCCAGCTCGGCCGACAGCCGCTCCTTCGCCGTGCGGCACGCGGCCCGCAGCGCGGCCAGCGCGACCGGCTCGACCTCGGTGCCCAGCTGCTCGAGCACGTGCCCGGCCAGCAGGTCGTCGAACAGGTCGCCGCCGGCGACCTCCACGCCCTCGGCCTGCGCGCGCAGCTCGAAACCGAACGAGCCCCGGCGCAGCACCGCCGACTCGAACCGGCCGCTGCCCAGCGAGTGGATCGCGATCTCCTGGCCGACCTCGACCCGCTCGGTCGCCGCGAAGCTCTCCGCGGCGGCGACCGGCCGCGGCAGGAGCGTCAGCTCGGGCAGGCTGACCTCCCGCAACGCGCCCAGCAGGGCGGCACGGCGGTAGCCGCCCCAGCCCGCCGGGTGGGTGACCACCAGCCGGCTGGCCGGCATGCCCTCGGCCGCCTCCGCGTAGTCCACGATCCAGCCGACGACCGCCGCGATCAGCACCTCGGCCGGGTACGGCCGCCCGCCCAGGGCGACCGGGATCTCATCGCCCACCCGGTCGACGAACCCCCGGGTGATCCGGTCCGCCCGGGTCGCCACGTGCCGCAGCGCTCGGCCGCCGACCTCCACCGCGCCCTCGTCGGTCAGGTGCAGCACCGCCTCGGTGACCGGCGCACCGTCCAGCGCCAGGACCTCGGGCTCCGACCAGCGCTCGCGGTCGTTCCGGCTGATCGCGGCCGCGAGGTGACCGCTGCCGAGATCGATGCCGAGGGCGTAGGGCATGCGGGCGTTTCCTCTCCGTGACCACGACGCCGGTAGTTACTACCAAAGGGCGTTCCCCGATGGGCAACCCCGGAGTGGGTCAGTGGGCCATCCCCTAACCCCCTAACGAGTGAGTCATTCTTCGCCCTATCCGGAATCTCGACAACTCGGCGTGATCCCCGATGTCCCGGCGGCGCTCCGTTCCTACGGTGATCACCGCACAGCGCCGCGGCGCGGACGTCGCCGCAGAGCGCGCACCGCACTGATTCCGCAAGGAGAACTTCGTTGACCTACTCGTTCCAGAACCTGCAGGACTTCGTCCTCAACCTGCTCAACGACCAGGCCGCGCAGGCCGCGTACGCCGCGGACCCGATGAGCGCCCTCAGCGAAGCGGGTCTGGGCGACCTGACCCCGCAGGACGTGCAGGAGGTCATCCCGCTGGTCACCGACGCGCTGCCGAGCGAGACGCCGCTCGGTGACCTCCGGCTGGACGTCACCGGTGTGATGGACGGTGCCGACTCCTTCGCCGGCGGCGTGACCGCCGAGAACGACCTCGGCAAGCTCGCCGCCTCGGCCACGCAGACCGGGGACGGCGGCGTGCTGCTGTGGAGCGGCTCGGAGACCGACCTGCTCGGCAACGCCGCCGGCGCCCTCGAGGTGAGCCCCGACGGCGTGGCAGGCGCGACCTACACCCCGCTGGGCTACGCCAACGTCGACTCCGACGGCAACTACGAGATCGTCCCGCAGGACCCGAACGTCGTGGCGGACCACCTCGGCGACACCGGCGACGCCGTCGCCGGGACGGTCACGCACGTGGTGAGCTCCGGCGCGCAGAGCCTGGCCGGCACCGTGGACGCGGGCGGCGACACCCTGGAGGGCCTGCTGGCCGGCACCCCGGCCGCCCCGGCGGCGCACGTCGTCGAGTCCGGCACCGACATGGTCGCCGAGGACGTCCAGGACGGCGCCGGCATGGCGGCCGAGCAGGCCGGCAACCTGCCGTCGGCGGACAGCCTGCCGGTCCAGCTCCCGCAGGTGCCCGACCTGCCGCAGCTGCCCGACGCGGGCAGCCTGCCGACCCACCTGCCGGTGAACGACCTGCCGGTCGACCTCGGCGACCTGCCGGCGAACCTGCCCGTGGACCTGCCGGACACCGGCGCGGTCACCGACGTGCTCGCGCACAACCCGGTCACCGACGCGGTCGACGCCAGCCCGGTCGGCGGCCTGGCCGGCACCGTGCACGGGGTGACCGACCAGCTGCCCGTCGGCGACCTGACCGACGACCTGCACCTGGGTCTCTGATGCCCTAGAGGGGTTTGCCCCAACCCCGCCCCCGGGCCGGGACCTGCGAATTCGATCGTGGGCCCCGGCCCCCCTTTCATCCGAATGGGGTAGCACGGCACACTCTTCCGGGTGAGGATTCCGCCCTGGCTCACCGTTCTCGACGACACCATCGCGGCCTGCATCACTCACCACCGCACCGATCTGGCCGGCAAGCTCGAGCGCAGACGCGCCCTGCTGCTCGACCCGCGGCTGCGGGTGCCGGTCATCGGCGAGCTCAACCAGGGCAAGAGCCAGCTGGTCAACGCGCTGGTCAACGCCCCGGTCTGCGCGGTGGGCGACGACGTCACCACGATGACGCCGACGGCCGTCGAGCACGCCGAGGTGCCCACCGCCGCGCTCGTGACCGGCGCGCAGACCTCGGGCAGGCGCGCGATCGGCCCGGCCGACGCCGAGCCCGCCCGGGTGCCGGTGCCCGTCGAGGACGTCGCGAGCCAGGTCCTCGCGACCCGGCGGCCCGACGTGCACGCCGAGGTCGGCCTGCCCCGCGACCTGCTCTCCGGAGGCCTCGTCCTGATCGACACGCCCGGCCTCGGCGGCGTCGGCTCGCTGCGCACCGCCGCGACGTTCGCGGTGCTGGCCAACGCCGACGCGGTGCTGATGATCTCCGACGCCACCTGCGAGCTGTGCGCGTCGGAGATCGAGGTGCTCAGGAAGGTCGCGAAGGTCTGCCCGGCGGTCACCGTCGTGCTCACCAAGATCGACTTGGTGCCGCGCTGGCGCCGGGTGGCCGAGCGCAACCGGGCCCGGCTGGCCGCCGCCGGCCTGCAGGTGAAGGTCATCCCGGTGTCCGCGACCGTCCGGCTCGCCGCCGCGCGCAGCGGCGACCAGGAGCTCAACGAGGAGTCCGGCTTCGTCGAGCTGGTCCGGTGCCTGCGCCAGGACGTGCTCGGCAGGGGCGAGGCGCTGGCGAACCGCAGCGCCGCCGCCGCGACCGCCGCGGTCACCGAGCAGCTGATGACCCCGCTGCACCGGCAGCTCGCCGAGGCCCGGGGCGGCAAGCTCGGTGCGGCGCACGTGCAGTACCGGGCGGCCCAGCACCGGCTCGACGAGCTGCGCAGGCGCTCCAGCCGCTGGCAGACGATGCTCGGCGACGAGGTGGCCGACCTGCTCTCCGACGTCGAGTACGACCTGCGCGAGCGCACCCGCAAGATCGTCCGCATCGCCGAGGAGTTCTTCGACGTGGCCGACCCGGCGAAGTCGTGGGACGAGTTCGAGTACTGGCTGTGCGACAGCCTCGCCGAGACCGCGGAGACGAACTTCACCTGGCTGATCGAGCGGTTCCAGTGGCTGTCGGTCAAGATCGCCAGGCAGGTGGCGCTCGACGAGGCGGTGCCCGACGCCGTGGACACCGGCGACCTGGTCGACCACATCGGGGACCTCACGCCGCCGCGGGTGGAGAAGTTCTCCGTCGGCCAGCAGCTGTTCATCGGCCTGCGCGGGTCCTACGGCGGGCTGCTGATGTTCGGCCTCGCGACCACCCTGGCCGGGCTGCCGCTGATCAACCCCATCTCGCTCGGCGCGGGCGCCGCGTTCGGCGCGAAGAGCGTCTGGGACGAGCGGGGGAGCCGGCTCAAGCGCCGCCAGGCCACCGCGAAGACCGCGGCGCAGCGCTACGTCGACGACTTCTTCCTCTCCTACGGCAAGGAGAGCCGCGACACCGCCCGGGCGATCCAGCGGCGCCTGCGCGACCACTTCGCCGCGGTCGTTGAGCGGCTGCAGACCGGGATCGCCGAGCGGGCCACCGAGGCCAAGCGGGCCGCCGAGGCGGACCTCGCGGACAGGCGCAGGCGCAGCCAGGAGATCTCGCTGGAGGTCGACCGGCTGGTGAGCCTGCACAAGCGGATCCAGGCGCTGGCCGCGCCGGCCGCCCGGCGGGGGCTCACCGCGTGACCGATCTCGCCGACCGGGCACGGGCCATGCTGCTCGACGCCCTGGAGCTGTACCGGGACAGCCCGCGCGCGACGAACTGGCTGCGCCGGCACGTCGACCGGCTGGGCGAGCCGTTGCGGCTCGCGGTCGCCGGGCTGCCGCAGACCGGCCGGTCGACGCTGGTGAACTCGCTGGTGGGCGAGGAGATCGCGCCGATGCTGGTCGGCGAGGGCAGCGTGCTGACCTGGTACCGCGGCGGCACCGTGCCCCGCGCGCAGGTGTACCCGACGCAGGCGCCGCCGCGCGACGCGCCGGTGGCCAGGGTGGACGGCAGGCTGCACATCGACCTGGAGGGCTGGCGGGCCGAGGAGCTGGACCGGATCGTGGTCGACTGGCCGAGCCGGGCGCTGCGCGGCCTCACGCTGATCGACACGCCCGCGCTCGGCGCCGAGCCCGCCGAACCCACCACCTCCACATCGGACGCCGCGGCGGACTCCGCCACCAACGTCGCCTCGCGCATCTCGCTGGACGCGGACGCGGTGCTGTACCTGATGCGCAACCCGCACAGCTCCGACGTCGGTTTCCTCCAGTCCATCCAGGACCACCCGATCGCGCGCGAGACACCGGTGAACGCGATCGTCGTGCTGTCCCGGGCCGACGAGGTCGGCGGCGGCCGGATCGACGCGCTCACCTCGGCCAAGCGGATCGCCCGCCGGTACCGGACCGACGCCGGGCTGCGCGGGCTGTGCCAGAACGTGATCGCGGTGTCGGGCCTGCTCGCGCACGCCGGCCGGACGCTGGCCGGCGCGGAGCTCACCTCGCTCGCGACGCTCGCCGCGCTGCCGCGCCGGGAGCTGGAGACCTGCCTGGTCTCGGCCGACCGCTTCGTCGGCGACGGGCTGCCGGTCCGCCTGGACGGGCGGGCCCGGATGGCCCTGCTCGACCGGTTCGGGCTGTTCGGCGTGCGGCTGGTGACCACGCTGATCCGGCAGGGCTTCGACGAGCGCGAGACGCTGGCCGCGGAGCTCGTGGCGCGCAGCGGGCTGGGGGAGCTGCGCGAGTCGATCCAGCAGTGCTTCACCGACCGCCACGACGTGCTCAAGGCGCGGTCGGCGGTGCTGGCGCTGGAGGTCGTGCTGCGGATGGAGCCGCGACCGGGGGCGCGCCCGCTGGTCACCGCGCTGGAGCAGCTGGTGGTCAGCGCGCACGAGTTCCGCGAGCTGCGCCTGCTCGCCGCGCTGCACGGCGGGCGCACCGTGCTGCCCGACCCGCTGGCGTCCGAGGCGCAGCGGCTGGTCGGCGGCGTGGGCACCGGCCTAGCGGCCCGGCTGGGGTTCGACCGCGAGCCCGGTGGCGCGGAGCTGCACGGCGCGGCGTCCGAGGCGCTGCGCCGCTGGCAGGAGCAGTCGGAGAACCACGCGCTGGGTGCCGGCGAGCGGCGGGCGGCCCGGCTGGTCGTCCGCAGCTGCGAGGGCATGGTGGCCCGCCTGGCCCGGTACTGAGCCGCGTTTTCGGTGCGGCCGGCGGCGGGCCTGCGTGTGCCGGTACGGGCCGTCCTCTACGGTTGTCGCCTGGACCTGCCCGGCGAGGAGGAACTGTGGCGCGCGACCCCGACACCATTCAGCGCGAGATCGAGCAGGCGCGCGACGCGCTCGCCTCGACGCTCGACCAGCTCGGCACGAAGGCGAACCCGAAGCGGCTGGTCGACGGCGCCAAGACGAGCGCGCGCACCACGTTGTCCGATCCCAAGGTGAAGTTCCCGCTGATCGGTGTCGGCGTGCTGATCGTCCTGCTGATCCTGAAGAAGATCTTCAGCTAGAGGGTGTCAGACACGCTCTAGTCGGACCGGCCGTGGTTGGCGGCGGCCTTGGACGCCGCGTCGTCGCTGTTCGCGCGGGGCGCGGGCGGTCGGACGGGCTCCGGGTCGGCCTCGGGGCCGGGTTCCTCCTCCGCCGCCTCCGCCGCGTCCGTGTCGTCCGGCTCGGGGCTCGCCGGCTTGGCGAGCCGCGCGGTCAGGTAGGCGTTGGTGAACTCGACCGCGTCGCCCTCGAGCAGGTGCACGACTGTGCGCAGCTTGGGCTCGGGTGCGAGCTTCTCCACCAGCTGGTCCGCCCGGTCCCGGGCCGCGATGAGGCCCGGCGCTCTGCCGGTCAGCCGCTGCCCGCGTCCGGCCACGGTCACCTGCCAGTCGTCGCCGTCCGGCACGTAGTTGACTTCGATCGGATCCGGCATTGCTCCGCCCCTCTCGGCAGCACCACTGTCCCCATTGCACACCTTCCCCACGTGAAAGACACGCTGAGCCGACGATAATCGATCAGCGGTCACCCTGCGTGCTGGCGGCCAGGCCGTGCCAGACCATCCGCATGATGATCGCCGCGGCGTCCCGTGCCGTGACGTCCTCCCGCGCCACGTACCAGGTCGCCAGCCGCTCGCAGGCGCCGACGACCACCTCGCCGTACGCCTCCAGGTCCCGGGCCGGCAGGCCGGGCAGGTAGGCCGCGAACAGCGCCGCGTTGACCTGGGTCTGCTGCCGGCGGATGCCCTCGATCTCGTCCATCGCCGCCTGCCCGGCGACCGCCGCCTCGTGGCGCAGCAGCGCCCAGGACCGCCGGTGCGAGTCGATGAACGCGAAGAACGCCTCCAGCCCCCGGCGCAGCGCGTCCTCGGCCGACGTGACGCCCTCGACCGACGCCGTCGTGGCCGCCAGCAGTTCCGCGCGGGCGGCCCGGATGCAGGCCACCAGCAGCCCCTCCTTGGAGCCGAAGTACTCGTAGATCATCGGTTTGGAGACGCCGACCCGCTCGGCGATCTCGTCCATCGACGACGCCTGGTAGCCGCGCTCGGCGAAGATCTCCTCCGCGACGGCGATCATCTGCCGCTCGCGCTGCGCCCGCGGCATGCGGCGGCGCTTGGACTCGGTGGTGGCCACGGCGCTACTCTACCGGAAGTAACCTACTCTGAGTAAGGTCAGGTGTCCGGGCGGCACGAGGAGGCGGCATGCGGGTGCACACGGTCGTGATCGGTACCGGGTTCTCCGGGCTGGGCATGGCGATCCGGCTCAGGCGGGACGGCCGGGACGACTTCGTCGTGCTGGAGAAGGCCGCGGACGTCGGCGGCACCTGGCGCGACAACACCTACCCCGGCTGCGCCTGCGACATCCAGTCGCACATGTACTCGTTCTCCTTCGAGCAGAACCCGGGCTGGACGCGGTCCTTCTCGCCCCAGCCGGAGATCTGGGCGTACCTGCGCCGGGTCGCCGACGCCTACGGGCTGCGCCGGCACATCCGCTTCGGCGTCGAGGTGACCGGCGCGCGGTGGGACGCCGACGAGAACCGCTGGCACGTCACGACCGCCGGCGGCGAGGAGTACGTGGCGCGGTTCGTGGTGGCCGGCATCGGCGGGCTGCACATCCCGAACGTGCCCGCGCTGCCGGGCATCGAGAGCTTCGCCGGGGCGGCGTTCCACTCGGCCCGCTGGGACCACGGCTGCGACCTGGCCGGCAAGCGGGTCGCGGTGGTCGGCACCGGTGCGAGCGCGATCCAGTTCGTCCCGCGCATCGCGCCCGAGGTGGCCGCGCTGACCGTCTTCCAGCGGACGCCGCCGTGGGTCATGCCCAAGCCGGACCATGCGATGCCCGGCTGGGCACGGCGGCTGTTCCGCACGGTGCCCGGTGCGCAACGGCTCTACCGCAGCCTCGTCTACTGGCTGCTCGAGGCGCGCGCGGTCGGCTTCAACGGCCGGCCGGGGATGATGAGGATCGCCCAGCGGGTCGCGCTGCGGCACATGCGCTCGGCCGTCGCGGACCCTGCGCTGCGCCGCAAGCTGACCCCGGACTACGTCATGGGCTGCAAGCGGGTGCTCGTCGCCAACGACTACTACCCGGCGCTGACCAGGCCGAACGTCCACCTGGTGACCGAGGGTATCGCCGAGGTCCGGGCTCACTCCATCGTGGACACGGCCGGCGTGGAGCACGAGGTCGACGCGATCGTCTACGGCACCGGGTTCCACGTGACCGACGCGTTCGACTACGTGAACATCACCGGGACGGGTGGGCGTGACCTGTCGAAGGACTGGCGCACCAACGGGATCCGGACGCACTACGGGATCACCGTGGCCGGCTACCCGAACCTGTTCTTCCTGCTCGGACCGAACACCGCGCTCGGGCACAACTCGGTGGTCTTCATGATCGAGTCGCAGATCCGGTACGTGTCCCAGGCGATGGCGCTGGTCGAGCGGTCCGGTGCGGCGGCGCTGGAACCGAAGGAGAGCGCGCAGGCCCGGTTCCAGTCCGGCATCCAGCGCCGGCTGGCCGAGGGCGTCTGGAGCCGGGGCGGGTGCCGGAGCTGGTACCTCGACGCGCACGGGGTCAACCGGACCATCTGGCCGGGCTTCTCGTGGCGGTACTGGCAGCGCACCCGCCGCCTCGACCCGGCCGACTACGACCTGGTGCGCTGACCGGAACGGGGGACTCGCGGGTCCGGAACGGGGGACTCGCGGGTCCGGAACGGGGGACTCGCTGTCAGTCGTCGTCGGGGCCGGGGAAGGGGCCGCTGATCTGTCTGAGGCGGGCGATGAGCTCCACGGTCTGCAGGCCGCACAGCGCCGCCATCTGCTCCAGTGCCGCGATGTCGAGGCTCACGTCGGGGGCCGGGTGGCCGTTGTTCTCGGCCAGCTTGCCCTTCGCCCAGCGGCGCAGCGGCAGCAGCTCCTGGTGGTCGTCGCGGACGATCCGGCGCAGGTCGATCCGGATCCGGCCGACCGGGGAGTCGCTGAACACCCGCTGGTGCACCCGGGCGAGCAGGTCGTGGGGCACCTCGTCGAGCGCGAGGCAGATCTCGACCAGGCGCACCACCGAGCACTGCCGGGTGCCGAGCTCGTAGGTCGCCAGCGTCTGGAGGGAGATGTCGCTCTGCAGCCGGCGGTTGAGATCACGACGGGTCCAGCCGCGCTGCTTGCGCAGCCGGCGCAGCTCGTCGCCGAGCACCCGCTGGTAGGTCGCTGTGTCCAGCTGCCGCACGATAGCCCCTCTCCGATGGCACCCGGTTTGCCAGACCGGGAAGCCGACATAAAGAGGAAGCGACGAGGTGCCGGGTGATTACGCGGGTTTCCACAATTTGCTCGGGAAGTCGCGCGGGATTACCCGGTCGAGCAGTGTCACGGCCGGTGAAACCACCCGAACGGGTGAGTCAGTTGACGCATTCGGAGGGGGCGGACCGTGCCGACAGGTTCGCGCCCGGGGACAGCCGGACCAGCGGCCGGTGGGTGAGGCCGTCGCCGCTCGCCGCGGCGGTGTCGGCGGCGTAGTCGTCGCCGAGCAGGATCGTCACCTGCCCGGCGGGCAGGTTGGCGTCCGGTTCCACGACCGGGTTGCCGCCGATCGCCTCGGCCACCCGGTTCCCGGCGTCCTGCTCGCCCTGGGCGTGCCGCACCACGGTCGCCTCCCGGGGGTCGGCGTTGCCCACGTCGCCGGTCGTGAAGCCCTTCCCGGCCAGCGAGTCGGCCACCGACCGGGCGAGGCCGCCGCGGCCGCTGGCGTTGCGGACGTTCACGGTGATCTGCTTGCTCGCGTCGTCGGCGTTGCCGGCCCCGCCCGGCTCGGAGGTCCGCTCCTGCGGCTTCTTGCCGAGCAGGCCCTCCACGAACGCGTGCACCGCGTCCGGGTCGACCTCGACCGCCGAGCCGTCCTCCGGGGTCTTCAGGTCGATGTTGCCGACCGGGATCGTCTTGAACGAGAGGTTGCCGCCGGTGAAGTTCATCATCTGCTGGGCGAACTGGATGACGTTCCAGTCCTCGTCCAGCACCACGGACTTCTGCACCGCGCTGCGCAGCTTGTCCAGCGTGTCCGACCCGGGCGTGAGCATGTCCTGGGAGAAGACCTTCTTCGCCATGCCGGTCATGAACACCTGCTGGCGCACGATCCGGTCCAGGTCGCCGTTGGGCAGGCCGTGGCGCTGGCGGACGAACGCGAGCGCGCGCGCCCCGGACAGGTTCTGCTTGCCGGCCCGGAAGTGCGCGCCGGACCGGTAGTCGTCGACCGCCCGCTTCAGGCACACGTCGATGCCGCCGATGGCCCGGGTGATGTCGTAGAACCCGAGCAGGTTGACCTCGGCGTAGTGGTCGATGTGCGCACCGGTCAGCCCCTCCACCGTCGCGATCAGGTTCTTCGCGCCCTGCAGGTTGGACCGGACCTCCAGCTCCGACCGGTCGCTGACGCCCTCGTTGCGCAGCTGCTGCATGGCCTCGTTCTTCGCCCGCAGGTACGCCGAGTTGATCTTGTGCTGGCCGTAGCCGGGGATGTCCACGTAGGAGTCGCGCGGCATGGAGATGCCGACGGCCTTCTTGCCGTCGGTCGGGATCCTGATCAGGATCAGCGTGTCGGTGTTGAGCAGGTCGTCGGCCTCGCCCGCGTGCAGCGCCGCGAGCTGCTTGTGCGACAGCGGGTTGCCCTGCGCGTCGGTGCGGCTGTCCATGCCGACCATCAGGATGTCGATGGCGCCGTCCGCGGGGTGCTCGGTGGGTGCCTGGTCGATCACGTCGGCCGTGGTCATCTGGTCCTGCCACGTGTTCAGCTCGCGCCAGTAGTAGCCGGTGACCGCGAGGATCAGGACCGAGACCACGGTGAGCACGAGCTTGCCGCTGGTGAGCAGGGGGCGGCGCGGCGGCGCGCGGTGCCCCCGGATCTTCTCGGTCGGCACGTCCGGCAACGGCTGCCAGCGCGCGTCGGAGGTACGCGACGGTCGCCGGTACGGGGCCTCGCGCACGGCCTCGGCGCGGCGGGCGACCGCCGGCCGGCCCCCGACCACCCGACCGGCGTTCGCGGGCGCGCGCCGACCGGCGCGTGGCGGCTCTCGCCGGCCGCGCGCCGGAGGCTGGCCGTCAGCTCGCGGCGGCCGTTGCGTCACCCCGACTCCTCCCGCAGCACTCCCTGCATCGACCCCGACTCCGTTCTGCCGGACACCGATGTAGACGTACCGGCGGGCTCGGAGGTTGTCCGTAGAGTGGCATACGTCGCTGACCGTGACCGGACCGGCGCAGGTTTACCACCCCGAAGTGTGGCAGTCAGCGGCTCGCGCCGCTGGTAGCGGGCACCGGCCGCGTGTCCGCCCGCGCGCGCGATCGCTGTGTGCACACGACCACGACGGCCAGCGCGCCAGCGATCGTGGCGCCGTGCACGACGGTGCCCACGCCGCTCGTCGTGGTGATCATCGGCGGCACGCAGGCGACGGCGGTGACGAGCCACGGGCCCGGCCGCGAGCTCGTCTGCAGGTGCACGCAGTGCACCAGGTACCAGCCGAGCAGCAGGTGGATGAGGCTGGCCATCGGGTCGATGGGCAGGCCGAGCAGGGTGGAGGTGTCGGTCCAGCCGGACAGCCCGGTGACGGCGAAGCCGAGCACGCCGAGCGTGCCGTAGGCGACGCCCAGCGCCGCGGCGGCGGTGTCCATCCAGGTGCGTGGCTCCTCGTCGGCCAGGTCGTGGTGGGCGACCGGTGCCGGCGTGCCGCGGCGCTCGAACCAGAGGAACGTCACCAGCGTCGGCAGCGCGATCATGCCGAGCGCGAGCATCGTGCGCGGGCGCAGCAGCCAGTCCACGCCGCCGGAGACGCCGCCCAACACACCGCCGGCGTTGTGGGCCACCTCGACCAGGCCCTCCAGCAGCAGCATCGCGCACAGGTAGACGAGGTAGACGGTCATCGGCGCGGCCCGGACGACGGCCAGACCGCGGGCCGGGCGGCTCGCCGCGATGGCGCGCAGGCCCGGTTCCCGCGGCAGCGCCACCAGGCAGACCTGCGCCAGCCCGATCAGCAGCACCCCGGCCAGCGACGGCGCGAACGCCGCGTACCCCGTCGGCTCGGCGAGCTGCAGCCGCGGCTGGGCGCCGAGCGCGGTCAGCGCGACGAGCCCGGCGAACGCGGCGAGCGCTCCGGCCATCAGCCCCCAGCGGGGCAGCCGCCACAGCGTGCCGTCGGCGTAGTGGAAGGCGATCTGGCTGAACAGCAGCGCGACCAGCACGCCGCCGACGTGCGTGGTGACCGAGCCGGCGGTGAAGCTGAGCGCCACCACGCCGGTCAGCAGCGCGGCCGGCGTCACCCACGGCCGGCGGCGGTGCAGCCAGTACATGGCGGGGGTGACGGCCACGACCAGCAGGTACAGCCCGAGCAGCCACAGCGGCTGGACGATCAGCCTGCCGAACGCCGTGATGGCGTCCTCGGGCGCCGCCAGCAGCTCCAGGGACAGCGGGACCACGAGCCAGGCGATGACGAAGGCGAGCACCGGCCGGATCAGCCAGCCGATGCGGCCGACGAGGTAGGTGCCGTAGCCGGCGCCCGCGTCCCGGGCGGCGCGCCAGCCCAGCAGGTTCGCGTACCCGCCGGCGAGGAAGAACAGCGGTACGAGCTGCAGCAGCCAGGTCAGCGGCCAGACCCAGTCCGCCTCGGCGGTGCCGCGCATGGTGAACGCCAGGACGGTCTCGGCCAGCACGATGCCGGACATGCTGAGGATGCGCAGGACGTCGAGGTAGCCGGCCTGCGCCCGCCCGGTGGGGTCGAGCCGCGGCCGGCTGGGTACTCGGCGGGGCCCGTGCCGCACCCCGCGGCGGACCACCGCCGGCGCGCGGACGGCGATCAGCAGCATGATCACGACCATGGCCACCGACCACGGTCCGACGGGCTCGTTGCGCGGCGGTCCCCAGCGCTGGTGCCAGGAGTTGACGACCAGGCCCACGGTGTAGAGCGACGCCACGACCTGGCAGAACGCGGGCGAGCCGCGCGGGTTGAGGCGGCACTGGGCGTGCATGTCGGCGGAGAGCCGGTCGTCGAGCCGCTCGCGCACCCGCGGGGCGAGCGGCTGGCCCTTGCGCTCGGCGTAGCGCAGCATGTCGTAGCCGAGGTCGTGGGCCTTGCAGCCGACGCTGTAGTCCCAGCGGGTGTCGCCCCACGGCGAGGAGCAGCCACCGCCGGGATGCACCGCGCGCATGGTGCCGTCCGGGGCCCGCATGAGCACCGGCCGGCGCCCGGTGACCTGGTCGAAGTCGGCCGGCAGCTCCCGCAGCGGGTTGCGGCCGGACTCCGGGTCCAGCTGGTCCTCGATGGCCCGCTGGACCTTGGCGACGTCCCCGGTCGGCGGGTGGGTGACGGGCGGGTTGGGGCGCGAGGCGACGACCGCGAACGCCGCGGCCGCGAGGATCATCACCACGAGCCAGCGCAGCCGCGGCACACCGGTGGCGACCCGGCCGCCCCCCGGCGGTGGGCCGTCCGACGTCTCCCCGATCATCGGGTCCCCATGAGCTGAAAGGCTACTCGCCGCGATCACCCGCTTCAGCAGGTTTGCGGCGACGGATCGGCCGCGCGCCGCACGGCGTCAGGAGGCCAGGCGAACCTGGTCCCGGCCGTTCTCCTTCGCCTCGTACACCGCCGCGTCCGCGGCCTGCAGCAGGTCGCCCAGGCCCTTGGCATGCTCGGGGTAGACCGCGACGCCGATGGACGTGGTGCGGTGGGTGATCGCCACCGGGCCGCCGCGCTTGTCGGTGGTCGGGACGTGCAGCTCGGAGATCATCCGGCGGATGCGCTCGGCCGCCTGCTCCGCCTCGACGGCGTCCGCCTCCGGCAGCAGCACCACGAACTCCTCGCCGCCGAAGCGGCCGATGATGTCGCTGGGCCGCGTCGCCCCGCGCAGCGCGTGCGACACGTACTCCAGCATGTCGTCGCCGGCCGGGTGGCCCCAGGTGTCGTTGATGGACTTGAAGTGGTCCAGGTCGACCATCAGCACCGCGGCCGAGCCGTTCGCGCGCTCCACCCTGGACAGCGCGCGTTCGGCGCCCTCCCGCCAGCCGCGCATGTTCAGCAGCCCGGTCTTGGGGTCGGTGCGGACGTCCACCTGCAGCTGGCGGACCTCGGCGATGCGGTTGCCGATGACGCTGATGATCACGATGATCGCGAGCGCCGCCGGGAGGTTGACCAGCAGGATCGCGCCGACCGTGCCCAGCGCGATCGTCAGCGCCTCGAGCTCGTTGTCGTCCTTGGTGCCCAGCACGGTGCGGATGGTCGGCCGGTTGGTGCTGATCAGGATCGCGCCGACACCGATGATCAGGGCCTGGACGGAGAAGTACGTGAGGCCGGCCAGCATCAGGATGGCGAACTCGGTGAGCGAGTTGAGCACGCTGAGCTTGGACAGGCTGCGGGTGCCGAACGCGACGAGCACCTCGTGGCTGGCCACCGCCGCCAGCAGCATGCTGGAGGTCGAGAACACGAACCGGTACAGCGGGCGGCGGGCGACGAACCAGCGCTGGGTGCGGCCGAGGACGATGCTGAGCAGCGCCAGGTGGACCGGCAGCACGACGATGGCGGCGAAGGACCAGATGCCGACGAGGTCGATGTGCACGGTGGGCTTGCGGCTGCGGCGCGTCTCCTCCTGCCGGCGGGACAGCTGCAGGTGCGCGGTGGCGCACATCGAGAGGATGACGAACCGCAGCCAGTCGGCGCGGACCGGCATCGGAGCGGTCACCGTCGCGAGCACGATGCAGCCGACCGCGGCAAGTTCGCAGGTCAGCATGTATGCGGTGACCCGTGGACGCTGCCGCCAGAACGCCCACTGGCGCATATGCACTACAAATCGGCCGCCACGGTGTCGAAAATCGCTTTGATCATTCACACTTGTATGCGCAGCAGGTTGGTGCCCCTGATCGCGCGCCGCCGGCTCCTTCCCGTGCCCGTTCACCGTGCTGGGAGGGGTTTCACCGGGCGACGCGTGTTCAGGGCCGTCGTGAGCGGTGAAACTCATGGGCGTTCGTCCCTCCCTTCGTGTCACACGCAAGTGTGCCTCGAAGGTGCCGTCTGCCGTACTCCGGCATCAGCGGCTAGCATGCCCGTGCGCCGACCACGTGCTGGGCGCCATGGTCTACCTGCCCCCGTTCCTGCCCGGAGGTGAGCAGTGATGATGCTAGATCGCGAACTGTGACCGTCTGACAGAATGCCGTGGGGGAATGACCAACTCCGCTCAGGTTAACCCGCTCTGGAGGTGAACCGAGATGAGGGATCGCGAGCTGTGACGCCCCTCGCCGGCCGCCTGGCCTCAGGTTTCCGGTCGGCGCGCATGTCATGATGGCAGCGTATTCAGGTTCGGCGCGAGCCGATGGTCGCTCACAGAGCGGTTGAGCCGTGCCCATGCCACCGTCGCCGGCACGGCGATGAGTACCCCGAGTACACCGGCGAACGCGATCGTCATCGTACTCGAGTCGATACTCTCGGCCACCGCTCCACCGATGGCCACGCCTATGCCCTGCGACACCCGCAGCCCGGTGCGGATGACTCCGAACGCCCCGCCGCGGATCTCGTTGGGCACCATCGTGTTGAACGTGGCGCTGACCGTGATCTGGTAGGCCCCGAAAGCGCCGGCCAGCGCCAGCAGGACAATCGCGATGACGATGTGCGGTGTTAGCGCGAAGGCGACGAGAGTCGCCGACGAACCTGTCGCGAGCACGCCCATCACCCGCACCCGGTGGCCCGCCGTGACGAAACGGGACAGTACGTAGGTGCCGACCACGAACCCGAGCGGGTCGGCGGCGAGCAGCCAGCCGACCGCGGCGTTGGTGGCGCCGAGCTCCTTGGCCAGGGGCGCGACCAGACCCTCGGGGATCACGACCAGGCCGACCAGCCAGGACAGCGTCAGCAGCACCCGCATCCGGCTGTTGCCGAACACCCAGCGCGCCGCGTCGAACCACCCGTCGGACTTGCCGCCGGCGGCCCGGCGGTCCTTCACGAACCTACGTACCACGACCGCGCTGACCAGGAACGTCAGCGCGTCGATCGCCAGCGACCAGCTGGTGCCGATCGCCACCACCAGCAGGCCGCCGCCGGCGAGGCCGAGCAGCATGAGGGTGTTGGTGGTGATGCCGCGCAGGTCCTGGCTGCGCAGGTACAGCTCGTCGTCGGTGAAGATCTCGCGGGTCACCGCGTTCTGCGCGGCGACCGCGGGCGACTGGATCAGGCCGATCGCGAACACCAGCACGCACAGCAGCGGGATCGGCATGCCCGGGATGGCCATAAGACCGACCACCACGGCCTGTCCCAGCGTGCAGGCGACCATCAGCCGGCGGCGCGGGAACCGGTCGGCGAGCTGGGACAGGCCGAGCCCGCCGGCGAGGGCGGAGAGGAAGGTCAGCGCGTAGACCGTCGCGGCCAGCAGCGCGGACCCGGTGCGGTCGTAGACCAGGATCGTGAGGGCGACCTTGGCGAGCTGGTCGCCGAACACCGACTGCGCCTCGGCGCACCAGAGCGCGCGGAACTCCGGGACCGCCAGCACGGCGGAGAATCCCGGCGCCCGTTGGCTCAACGTCAACCCCCGTGTCGACTTCGTCGGTACACCCCATCGCGGTGACGGGAAACCGCCCCCCGGACGTGGTCGACCGGCAGCGCTCGACACACGCGGTACGCGGTCAACTACTTCTAGCCCTCGCGATGATGTTCACTTGGTCATCACCACGTTGCTCAGAGTACCGGCCTCTGTGAGAACCGTGGGCGTCGGTGGTTGGTATCGCCATGTTCCCAGATGCCAGTTATAACCCTTTCGGCGTATCTTGGCGCCTGTTTCGGCAGCTCAGGGTGGTATGCGAAGGCATTGCCGCGCTGTGGACAGATGGCCTTCACCGGTCGGGGTGACCCTACTTGTCCCGCAGCAGCTGCAACAGATCGTCAGCGAGGTCGGCGTCCTGCCGACGGTAGTGGCGAGCCGTGCGGGACACCGAGCCGGCGAGCGCCGCCGCGTTGTGCGCGACGCCGCGAACCTGGCGCTGCAGCGACGCGCCGAAGCTGTCGAGCGCGCCGGCGAAACCGGTCTCCTTGCCGATCCGGCCGAAGCTGTCGCCGGCGACCGAGCGGACCGTGTGCAGTTGCTCGCCGCGCAGCGCGCCCAGCTCGTCGGCGATCGTGCGGGCGCCGCGGGCGTAGCCGCGCAGCGCGTCCGGGTCGACGAGGAAACCGCCCCGGTCACGTCCGCCGCCGTGGGCCGGGTGCCCGTGGTGGCGGCGCAGCGCCCGGACCCCCTGGCGTGCCTCGTCGAGGTGGTCGCGGTAGGCACCGCCGGTGTAGGTCGTCCACGGGGTGAACGACGCGCCCCGGCCGGAGATGTCGTAGGCCGCCTCGGCGTTGGTCCGCGGGTCGAACAGCTCCCGGTCGGAGTCCAGGTGGAGGTGGTGGCGCCGGTCCGGGCCGAGCGCGCCGATCATGTTGATCTGCCACAGCCCGTAGGAGTCGTCCGGCGGGACGTCGTTGTGCGCGCGGGGGTCGCCGGCGGACTCGGCGAGCGCGATCGCGACGGCGGTGGTCAGGTCGTGGCCGCGGAACCCGGCGTCGCGCGCGTACCGGGCGATCTGCTCGGCTGAGAGATGGGACACGGCGAGCCTCCACGGCCGTCGGGGGAGTTGCTGGCGAGCCGAGCGTGCCCGCCCGCGCCCGCCCCCGACCAGCGTCGGTGCACGGGTGAGCAGCTCGGTTGCACGGCCGGACACGACCCGTGACCGGCGGCCCGGCAAGTCATACCCATTGAGCCGGTTGTCTGGAAGATCACGGCATGCCAGACTCGCGCGCCGTCCGGCTCCTTCATCGCGTCACCCACCGAAGGTGAGTCGAATGAAGATCGTGTTCACCGGGGAGCAGGGGCGTGGCGCACCGCTCACCTGGGGTCAGCGACACGTCCTGCGCACCGCCGCCGTGGCGGCACCCCAGGTCCGGGTCATCCCCGTGCCGGACCTCCCGGTGCCGCGGGTCGCCGACGCGCTGTCCCGGCTGGTCGGCCGGCACGAGGCGTTGCGCACCCGGCTCGCCGGCGAGGACGAGCAGCGGGTCCACGAGGCCGGAACGATGCCGGTGGACCTGGTGCGGTGCGGGCCCGGCGAGTCGACGTTCGCCGCCGAGCAGGCCCGGGAGCGGCTGGCGGTGTCCTTCGACCACGCCGCGGACTGGCCGCTGCGGGTGGCGCTGGTCGCGGTCGGCGACACCGTGCGGCACGCCGTGCTGGTGTGCTCGCCGGTCGCGGTCGACCACGACGGGATGGAGATCGTCGCCAAGGACATGGTGCTGCTGCTGCGGGGCGCGCTGCCGGTCCGCTCGGCGGCGCAGCCGGTCGACGACGCGCGGCTGCAGCGGTCCGAGCACGGCACCCGGCTGACCCGCCGGGCGATCCGGTTCTGGGCCGACGAGCTGGACCGGGTGAAGCCGGTCGCGGCGGTGGAACCCGGCGAGCGGTTCAGCGCGACGCTGCGGTCCACGGCGATGGACACCGCCGCGCACGCCATCGCCGGGCGGCACGGGGTGAGCGCGTCGACGGTGTACCTGGCGGCCACCGCCGGCCTGGTCGGCGCGCTGACCGGGGCCGCCGTGGCCGGGCTGCGCACGGTGGTCAGCAACCGGTTCTACCCCGACCGGCGCGACGTGGTCGCGGCGATCGCGCAGGACGGCGTGCTCGCGCTGGACCTCGCGGTGCCGGCGTTCGGCGACCTGGTGCAGCTGGCCTGGCGGGGCACCACGCGCTCGCACCGGTTCGCCCGCTACGACCCGGACCTGCTCGCGGACGCGGTGGGCGTGCCGCCGCACACCTGCTTCGACGACACCCGGCTGGCCCGCCGCGACGTGCCGGTGCTGCCCGAGGAGCCGGTGCTGCGGGCGGCGGCCGAGCGGACCTCGCTGACCTGGGCCGAGACGTCCGACCGCGACCCGTTCGCGGTGCTGGTGGACGGGTCGAGCGTGACCGTGCGCGCGGACGGCGGGCTGGTGTCGCGGGCGGACCTGGAGTGCTGGCTGCGCGCGCTGGAGGGGCTGCTGATCTCCGCGGCGTACCGGGACGTGGCGACCGGCGAGCTCGCCGCGCTGCTGGCCAGAACCGTCCGGCCCCCGGCGTAGCGTGCCGGGCATGACCGCGGATCTTCGTTGCGGGGACCTGGCACCCCGCGGCCGGGCGGGGGGTTTGTACGCTAGCCGCCGGTTCGACAGTCGGCTGGAGGCAACGTGGGTTCTTCGGATCTGCTGACGGTGGACATCGACACCCGCGGAAGCGCCGTGATCGTGTCCGTCAGGGGCGAGCTGGACCTCGCCACCGTGCCCGTCCTCCGTGACCGGCTGGGCTCGGTCGACGAGGTGTCCGCCGCGCCCTCGCCGCTGGTCATCGACCTGTCCGCGGTGACGTTCATCGGCTCGGCGGGCCTCGCCCTGCTGGTGGACCTGCACAACACGTGCACCGAGCGCGGCACGCCGCTGGCGCTGGTGGCGACCGGGACGGTGGTGCCCCGGGCCATCCAGGTCACCGCGCTGGACCAGGTGTTCTCCGTGCACGGCTCGCTGGAGGAGGCGATCGGCGGCGCCTGAGGCCGGCCGGTCAGCGATCCGCCGCCCCGGGCGCGGGCTTCGCGGCGATGGTGAGCCGGACCGTCGTGCCGGACGGTCCCGAGTCGACCGACACCTGGTCGCACACGCCTTCCATCAGCCGGATGCCGCGGCCCCGGTTGCCCGGCTCGCCCGGCGGCAGCCAGGTGCCCAGGTCCGCGACCACGATCTCCAGCCCGCCGGCGCAGACCCGGGCCCCGGTGTGCACGGTGCGCGTGCGGTCCAGCCGGTACCCGTGCTCGATGGCGTTGGTCCACGCCTCGCCCGTGGCCAGCACGGCCCGCTCCACGACGTCCTCGTCGAGCCCGCGGGCACGCAGCCAGCCGGTCAGCTCGGCCCGCGCCGGTGACAGCTCGCGCGCGTCGGCCGGGAACGACCGCGCGTACCCCGCCACGCCGGGCTCGGCCCAGCGGTGCACGAGCACGACCACGTCGTCGCCCTCCGGTCGGCCGGGCGCGTCGAGCACCCGGTCGGCCAGCGCCGCCACGGGCAGGCCCCGCCCGGCGGCGACGGAGCCGGCCGCGGCGTCGATGCCGTCGTCGATCGGCAGGCCGACCCGCTCGACCAGGCCGTCGGTGTAGAGCAGCAGGGTCGAGCCGGGCGCCGGGCGCACGGTGGCCTCCGGCCGTGGACTGCCGACCCGGATGCCCAGCGGCAGCGAGTTCGCGGCGTCGAGCAGGGTGTGCTCCCCGGTGGCGTCGACGAGGATGCCCGGCGGGTGGCCGGCGCTGCTGTACCGCAGCTCGCCGGTCGCCCGGTCCAGCCGCGCGCACAGCACGGTCGTGCACATCGCGCCGTCCAGCAGCGCGGCGAACCCGTCCAGCGCACCCAGCACGCCGGCCGGGCTGTTGTGCTGCAACAGCAACGCCCGGCAGGCGCTGCGCAGCTGTCCCATCACGGTCGCCGCCGCCAGCCCGCGCCCCACGCAGTCGCCGACCACCAGGCCCGTGCCGCCGTCGGCCAGCTCGACCACGTCGTACCAGTCGCCGCCGACCTCCAGCGGGCTGTGCGCGGGCTCGTACCGTGCGGCGAACCCGTCGGGCAGCCGCGCCGGGCCGAGGATCGAGCGCTGCAGCGTCACCGCGACCGTCCGCTGCTGCTCGAACGAGCGGGCCCGGCTCAGCGCGAGCCCGAGCTGCCCGCACAGCGCGCGCAGCAGGCTGCGGTCCGCGCTCGACATCGGCTGGTCGCCGGGCAGCTCCAGCCACACGGCCGTGTCGTCGCCGAGCACGTCGATCGTCGCGCCCGCCCCCGCGCCCGCGCCGGAGGCGGGGTCGGCGGGCCGCGTGATCACCGCGAGGCCGGTGCGCCCGCGCAGCTCGTCGAACACCTCGCGGACGTGGCCGGGCAGCGACTCCCACGGACGCCCCCCGGCCGGCGCGAGCACCCGGCCCTGCCCGGCGGAGTCCCAGGCCACGACCACGACCGCGCCCGCCTGCCACGGCGCGCCGAGGGCGCCGACCGCGGCCGAGAGCACCTCCGGCACGTCGGTGGCCTCGGCCAGCCGGCCGGCGAAGCGCGCCTGGATCGCCTCCCGGGTGCTGTGGTGGTGGCGCAGCCGGGCGAGCTCGATGGTGGAGCGCACCCGCGCCAGCAGCTCCACCGAGGAGAACGGCTTGACCAGGTAGTCGTCGGCGCCCGCGTGCAGGCCCTCCGCGGCCGCCTCGGCGCCGGCCCGGGCGGACAGCAGGATGATCGGCACGTCCTGGGTGCCCGGGTCGCGGCGCAGCGCGTCGAGCAGCACCAGGCCGTCCATCCCCGGCATCGCCACGTCGGTGAGCACCAGCGCCGGGCGGACCTGCCGGGCGATCGCGAGCGCCGCCTCGCCGTCGGCCGCCGTGCGCACCGGCCACTGGGGACCGAGCAGCCGCGCGAGGTACCCGCGCAGGTCGGCGTCGTCCTCGACGACGAGCACCGGCGGTCCGTCCGCCTGGGTGTCGCCCGATGGCGGCGGCTCGGGGCCGCCGCCGGTGACCCAGCCGAGCGCCTCGGTCAGGTGCGCGTCGCGGACCCAGCTCGGTCCCTCGGGCGCGGCGGCCGGCGCGCCGGTGCCGTACGGGACGCGCACCTCGAACGTGCTGCCCGCGCCGGGCGTGCTGCGCACCGAGACCGACCCACCGTGCAGCCCGGTGAGCTCCTGCACGAGCGCGAGCCCGATGCCGGCGCCCTCGCGGGTCCGCCCGACCGCGCCCTGGACCCGGTGGAACCGCCGGAACAGCTGCGGCAGGTGCTCGGGCGGGATGCCGATGCCGGTGTCCCGGACCGACAGCCGGACCTCGTCGTCGTCGCCGGTCAGGCGCAGTGCGATCGCGCCGTCCAGGGTGAACTTGAGCGCGTTGGAGAGCAGGTTCAGCACGATGCGCTCCCACATCTCCCGGTCCACGAACGCCATCCGGGGCAGCGGCGCGCAGTCGACCTCGAACTCCAGCCCGCCGCGGCGGACCGCGGGCGCGAAGGACGCGGCGATCGCGCGGGTGTGCCCGGCGAGGTCGGTGGCGACCAGTTCGGGGCGCAGGCCGCCGCTGGTGATGCGGGTGAAGTCGAGGATGTTGTTGAGCAGCCTGCGCAGCCGGGCGGCGTTGCGGCGGACCAGCCGGATCCGCTCGCGCTGGACGGGTGGCAGCGGTGCGTCGGAGTCGGCCAGCGCCTCCTCGGCGGGCGCGGAGACGAGGGTCAGCGGGGTGCGCAGCTCGTGGCCGGCGTTGGTGAACAGCTCGGTCTTGGCGCGGTCGAGCTCGGTGAGCTCGGCGATGCCGCGCTGCTCCTCCTCGTGCCGGGCCGCGTTGCCGATCGCGGCGCCCGCCGCGGCCGCGACGAGATCGAGGAACTCCCGGTGCGCGGCGGCGGGCGGGGGAGCGGCGACGAGCACGCCGTGCCCGCCGGCCAGCGGGACGGCGAGCGCCGGCCCGGCGAGGTCCGGCAGCGTCCCGGCGGGCAGGGTCGCCGGGACGGTGGCGCCGGCGAGCCCGGCCGGGGCGTCCGCGGCGAGGTACACCCGCACGGACACCGGGTCGCCGCCGGCGGAGAGCACCGCCGTGAGCACCTCGGTGACCGCCGGGCCGACCTGCGCGCGCCGCTCGCACGCGGCGAGCCGCACGGACAGCGCGCCGAGCGCACGCAGGTGCCCGCCGCCGATCCCCGACCCCCTCGCCGCACCGGCCTTCATGTGACCATCCTGCTGCATCGGCCCAGTGCGGTGGCCAGCAACGTTCGCCGGGTCCCTCGACGGCCCAGCTTACCGCCGGCGGCGTTGCCGATCCGCCCAAGTACGGTCCAGTACGAGGGCGAATCGGCGCCTTGCCAGCAGAAACCTGGATCCGCCGATCGACCCACCAACGTTACTGGCCACCGCACCAACCGGCCAGCTCCGCCACTCCGGACAACAGACGGTCCACATCGGACTCGTCGGTGTACGGCGCGATGCCCGCGCGGACCGCGCCGGTCGTGCCCAGGCCCAGGTGCCCGGCGCACTCCAGCGCGTAGAAGGTGCCGGCCGGGGCGTTGACGCCGCGTTCGGCAAGGCCGCGGTAGACCGCCGCGGAGGTGCGGCCGTCCACGGTGAACAGGGCCGTCGGGGTGCGGTGGCGGTCCGGGTCGCCGTAGCGGGTCACGCCGCGGATCGACGACAGGCCCGTGTCCAGGCGGTCCAGCAGCAGCGCCTCGTACTTCTCCAGCGCGGTCATCGACTCGACCAGCCGCTCGCGTCGCGAGCCGGTCGAGGGCACCAGGCCGGCCAGGAACTCGACCGCCGCCGTCGTGCCGGCCAGCAGCTCGTAGGGCAGCGTGCCGAGCTCGAAGCGTTCCGGGACCGTGTCCGGCATCGGCAGCAGCTTGTCCGGGTGCAGCGACTCCAGCAGCTCCGGCGCGGCGTGCAGCAGGCCCAGGTGCGGGCCGAGGAACTTGTACGGCGAGCACGCGAAGAAGTCCGCGCCGAGCGCGGCGACGTCCACCAGGGCGTGCGGCGTCAGGTGCACACCGTCCACATAGGTCAGCGCGCCGGCCGCGCGGGCCGCGGCCGCGATCGCCGGCACGTCGGGGCGCGAACCCAGCAGGTTCGACGCGGCGGTCACCGCCACCAGCCGGGTGCGCGGCGAGAGCGCCGCCTCGATGTCGGCGACGGTGAGCACGCCGGTGCCGGGGTCGAAGCCGGCCCAGCGCACGGACGCCCCGGCCGCCTCCGCCGCCTGCACCCACGGGCGGACGTTCGCGTCGTGGTCGAGCCGGGTCACCACCACCTCGTCGCCCGGGCCCCACCCCTTGGCCAGCGCGCGGGAGACGTCGTAGGTCAGCTGCGTCATGCTCCGCCCGAACACCACGCCCCCCGGCTGCCCGCCGACCAGGTCCGCGGCGGCCGCGCGGGCCGCCGCGACGATCTCCTCCGCGCGCAGCTCCGCCCGGGTCACCGAGCCGCGGTTGGCCACCGCCGAGCGCAGCGTGCCCGCGACCGCGTCGGCCACCGCGGCCGGCGTCTGCGAGCCGCCCGGGCCGTCGAAATGCGCGGCGCCCTCGGACAGCGCCGGGAACCCGGCCCGCACCGCGGCCACGTCGTAGCTCATCGCCACCTCCACAGGAACGTCCCGGTGATCGACGTTACGGGCGCCGCCCGGGGAAGGCGAGCAGGTGCCGTCACCGGGTGCCCGGCAGGCCGAAGGTGTCGAACAGGCGCAGGTCGAAGAACGACACCACGTGCGTGAGGACCGGCCCGGTGGCGGTGAGCACCTGCAGGCAGAACGGCCGGAAGGCGCCGTCCGCCGCGCGCAGGTACATGCCGAGCGCCGGCCCGCCGTTCGCGGCGGTGGTGACGAACCGGAAGTCGCCGGGCCCGCCCGGGCACTGGCGGGCCAGGTGCCGGGCGACCTGCTCGGGGCCGGAGAACCAGGTGGTGTACGGCGGCATCTCCCACACCGCGTCCTGCGCCAGCAGCGCCACGATGGCGTCGACGTCCTTGCGCTCGAACGCCGCGACGTAGCGTTCCAGCAGCTCCCGCGTCGCGGCCTCGTCCGGCTCGGCCACCGACTCCGGCGTCGGCGCGACCCGGTCGAGCTGTGCCCGGGCCCGCTGCAGCGCGCTGTTCACCGCGGCCGTCGAGGTGTCCAGCAACTCGGCCACCTCGGCGGCCCGCCACGCCAGCACGTCGCGCAGGATCAGCACCGCGCGCTGGCGCGGCGGCAGGTGCTGCAGCGCCGCGACGAACGCCAGCCGCATGCTCTCCCGCGAGGTCACCACCGCCGCGGGGTCCGCCGCGGGGTCGGTCGGCATCGGCTCCAGCCACGGCACCGCGGGCCGCTGCTCCGGCGGCTGCCCGCCGGACTCGCTCGGGCCGCCGAGCCCGGTCGGCAGCGGCCGGCGCCCCCGGCTCTCCAGCGCGGTCAGGCACGCGGTGGTCGCGATCCGGTACAGCCAGGTGCGCAGCGTCGAGCGGCCCTCGAACCGGTCGAACCCGCGCCAGGCGCGCAGGAAGGTCTCCTGCACCAGGTCCTCCGCGTCGTGCACGGAGCCGAGCATCCGGTAGCAGTGCGCCAGCAGCTCCCGCCGGTACGGGCCGGCCTGGCTCAGGAAGTCCGGATCCACCGGCCGGTCCGCCACGGTCACGGCGAGCTCCTCTCGGCGTCGTCGGTCCACCGATGAGTTTTCCACGCGGCCGGCGTTACACCGGCACAGTCCACGAGCAGGAGGAGACAGGTCATGACGAAGGTCATCTCGAGCATGTCGGTGTCGCTGGACGGCTACGCCACCGGGCCGTGCGACTGCCGGGAGCACCCGCTCGGCGTGGGTGGCGAGCCGCTGCACCGGTGGTTGTGGGGCGAGGACCGCACCGAGCAGGACGCGGCGGTGCTCGACGAGGCGGTGGCGAAGGCGGGCGCGGTCGTGATGGGCCGGCGGTCGTTCGACATCTGCGTGGGCGACGGCGGCTGGGGCGAGGGCGGGCCGGTCGGTGACGTGCCGTGCTTCGTGGTCACCCACCGGCCACCGCCGGCTGACGCGCCGGGCGTGTTCACGTTCGTCCACGACGGCGTCCCGAGCGCGATCGCGCAGGCGAAGGCGGCGGCGGGCGAGAAGTGGGTGGGGCTGCACGGCGCGACCACCGCCCAGCAGGCGCTCGCCGCGGGCCTGGTCGACGAGGTCGAGGTGCACCTGGTCGCGATCATGCTGGGCGGCGGGGTGCGGATGTTCGACAACATCGGCGACAGGCCGATCGACTTCGAGCGGATGTCGGTCATCCCCACGCCGCAGGCGACGCACCTGCGGTACCGGGTGGTGCGCTGAGGACGCCCCGGGTGGCCCGCCCCCTGGCCGGGCCACCCGGGTCCCCCGTGGAGCGGGCGACCTGCCCCCTGGCCGGGCCGCCCGTGCTCGTGGGTGGTGGTGGAACGGGCGGCCCGCCCCCTGGACGGGCCGCCCGGCTTTCGGGTCAGGCCGCGAGCGCGGCGGCGTGACCGGTGTCCCGCCCGCTCGCCCGGGCGGCGGTCAGGCTCGCCTCGCAGGCGGCGATCAGCTGGCGGTCCGCGGCCGTGGTGGCGCCGCGGTGGCAGCGCGGGCAGTGCAGGCCGACCGTGCGCGCCACCTCGTCGACGGCGATCTCCAGCGCGCGCCGGCACGGGCGGCACCAGCGGTGGCCCGTCACCGGGATCACGTGCAGCTCGCTGTGCCCGCACTCGTGGATCCAGCGGCGGTGCACCCGGCAGGTCATCCGGTCCAGCGGGCTCAGCCAGCCGGTGTCCTCGGCCCGGTCCTCGGCGGCCAGCGCGTCGGCGAGGGTGGTCAGGGTCGGCTCGGTCCGGGTCTCGACCAAGGTGAGCGTGGTGGCCATCGGAGCAGTCCTTCCCTGAGTGGTGCTGTCATAGACACGTCGAACCGGCGCCCCGGAAAAAGACACGGGGTCACGAAAAAGCCACGAAAATTCTCGCGAGGGCCGATCAGGGCGTCCGGCCGAGACTCGCCGCGGCCAGGTCGATCGCGGAGGGTGACAACACCGCGTCGGCGGCCAGCCCGGCCATGCCGACCAGCGGCGCGAGGTCGCCGAGCACCGCGGGGCCGACGTCCAGCCCGCGCGCGGCCACCTCGTGCGCCTGCTGCCCCAGCGTCTCGGCCAGCCCGGCGCGGAACGGCGCGAGCGACCCGACCTCGCCGCCGACCCGCACCCGGTGCGGGTTGAGGATCGTCACCACGGTCGCCAGCACGGTGCCGAGCAGCCGGCCCGCGTCGGCCGCCAGGGCCACCGCGCGCGGCTCGCCCGCCTCGACCCGGCGCAGCACGTCCGGCAGCGCGCGCACCCCGTCCGCCCGCAGCCGGCGCACCAGCGCCGCGCCGCTCGCGAGCGCCGCCACGCAGCCGCGCCGCCCGCAGGCGCAGCGCTCGTCGCGGTCCTCGATGCGGATGTGCCCGATCTCGCCCGCGCAGCCGGTCGCGCCCCGGTGCGGCCGCCCGCCGATCACCACGCCCGCGCCGATCCCCGAACCGACCCACACGCCGAGCACCGTCGAGCTCGGCGTCCCCGCGGCCAGGTACTCGCCGAACGCGAGGGCGTTCGCGTCGTTCTCCAGCTGGACGTCCACGCCCAGCCCGTCGCGGAACACCTCCCGCAGCGGCTGGTCGCGCCACGCCGGCATGGTCGGCGGCGTGATCGACACCCCGGTCTCGTGGTCGATCTGGCCGGGCACCGCGAGGCCGACCGCGGCCAGGTCGGCGTACCGGTCCAGCCCGGCGAGCTGCTCGCGCGCGGTGTCCAGCAGCCACGGCAGCACGTGCCGCGGCTCGTGGCCGGGCGGCAGCCGCTCGCGGTGCACCGTGAGCACCGTGCCGCGCAGGTCCGCGACGCCGACGCTCGCGTGGCCGGTGCCGAGGTGGGCCACCACGGCGACGCGGCTGGTCCGGTCCGCGCCGAGCAGCGCCGCGCGCCGCCCGCCGCTGGACGCGCGGTGGCCGACCGTGCCGATCACCCGCAGCCGGGTGAGCGTGTCCAGCCGCTCGACGAGCGTGGCCCGGGACAGGCCGACGCGCTGCTGGAGCTCCTGGCGGGTCAGCGGGCCACTGTCGCGTAACACGGCGAAAACATTCCCGGGTGAGGTGGCTCCACCCTGCGCCGGCACGCGATTGACGTCCGCCATGGCACCCGCCTAAATTGATAGTCCTCTACTTCTGTCTAAGTATTAGACATAAGTGTTCGGGAGGTCCGGTGAGCCCCACCACCCACATGACCCGGCGCACGCTCGGGTCGGTCCAGCTGGCCGCCACCGCGGCCTGGACCCTGGGCGGCAACGACATCGGCACCATGATCACCGCGGCCCCCCGGCTGTACCCGCACATGTGGAGCTGGGACACCGCGTTCATCTCCGTCGGGCTCGCGCACCTCAACGTCGACCGGGCGGTGCGTGAGCTGGAGACGCTGCTGGCCGCCCAGTGGCGCAACGGGATGCTGCCACACATCGTGTTCTCCGAGGGGGGCGGCTACTTCCCCGGCCCGGGGCGGTGGGGCGCCGCGGAGCTGAACCCCGACGCCCCGGACTCGCCGCGGACCTCGGGCATCTGCCAGCCCCCGGTACACGCGATCGCGCTGCGCCGCATCGTGGACATCGGCCGGGGCTCGGCGTCGGTCGAGCGGCTGCTGCGGGAGGGCTGGCCCCGGCTGTACCGCTGGCACGAATGGCTGGTGCGGCACCGGGACCCGCACGGCACCGGCATGCTGGGCATCGTGCACGGCTGGGAGTCCGGAATGGACAACTCGCCGCGCTGGGACGAGCCCTACGCGGCGGTCGTGCCCGGTCCGGACCTGCCGCCCTACGTCCGGCTGGACCGCGGCCTGGTCGCGCACGCCGACGCGGAGCGGCCGAGCGACCGCGAGTACGACCGGTACCTGTGGCTGATCGAGGAGATGCGCAAGGTCCGCTACGACGCGGACCAGGTGGTGCGCACCTCGAGCTTCCTCGTCGGCGACGTGTTCGTGACCGCGTTGTTCGCGCTGGCCAGCGAGGTGCTGGCGGCGCTGGGGGCGGACAGCGGGCAGCCGACGTGGCAGGTCAAGCAGCTGCGCGGGTGGGCGCGCCGCTCGCGGGCCGCGGTGACCGCCGCCTACGACCCGGACACCGGCCTGGCCCGGGACCGGGACGTGCGCACCGGCCGGTGGCTGCCGAGCCGGACGATCGCGGGCTTCGCGCCGCTGCTGTGCGGCGGCCTGTCCGCGCCGGCCGAGCGGCGGATGCTGGCGACGATCAGCGGGCCGGACTGGGCGGGCCACCCGGACCTGTTCGCCGCGATCCCGCCGTCGGTCTCGCCGAACGACCCGGGCTTCCGCCCGCGCGAGTACTGGCGCGGTCCGGTGTGGCCGGTGATCGCGTGGCTGTTCGGCTGGGCGTTCGAGCAGCGCGGCTGGACCGGGCACGCGGAGCGGCTGCGCGCGGAGTGCCTGCGCCTGGTGGCCGACGGCACCTTCGGCGAGTACTACCACCCGCTCACCGGCGAGCCCCTGGGCAGCAAGCAGCAGTCCTGGACCGCCACCGTCGTCCTCGACTGGCTGCACACCACCTGACCTCGCGAGTCCCCCGTTCCGGTCGCGCGAGTCCCCCGTTCCCGGGTCGGGCGCCGGCGCGAACGGGGGACTCGGGGGTCCGCGGTGGGGGACTCGCGGGTCGGGAGTGGGGGACTCGCGGGTCAGCGGCGGCGCATGCTGCGGGCGGTGGCGGCGCCGGCGGCGAGGACGACGACGGCCGCCGTCAGGGCCCAGCGGCGCTTCCGCTCGGTCTCCGGGCGGACGCCGGCGGGCGGGGGCGCGGCGGCCGGTTCCGGGCGGCGGTGCGGGGTGGACTCGGGCGGGGGTGCCGGGGGGCGTGGCGGGGGTGGCGCGACCGGCGGTGCGTGGTGGGCCGGGGCGGGCTCCGAGCCGGGTGCCGCCGCCGGTACCGGCCGGGGCGGCGCGGGCGCCGCCGTCGCGGTGGCGGGCGGGGTCGTCGTGGTGGGCGGGGTCGTCGTGGTGGTGGGTGGGGTGGTGGTCGCCGGGGCCGTCACGGAGACGGCCGGCACGGAGATGGCCGTCGTGGTGGTCGGGAACGGGCGCGGCGGGGGCGGGCGGCCGGCGAGTGGCCGCGGCGCGAACGTCGCCGGGACCGTCATCGACAGCGCCACCAGCAGTGCCACCGACACCGCGGCGGCCGCGACGGTCACCACCCGGACCGGTCCGCTCACCGCAACCGGTCCAGCGCGGACCGGAACGCGGCCGGCTGGACCTCCGCGCCGCCGCTGTACGGGTTCTGCAACTGCTGGGTCGCGAACAGCAGCAACGTCATCGTCGCCGCCAGCGTCGACACGATGAGGATGTGCGTGAGCGGGCGCGGCCCGCCGAACAGCAACGGCAGCGCCAGCGACATGACCGCGCCGGCCACCAGCGCGAACCACACCACCGTGTTGACCCCGCCGCTCGTCGCCGTGTTCAGCCGCTCCTGCCGCGCCTGGTAGGCCGACCACAGCCGGTCGGACGCCTCGCTCTTCTGGTCGACGGCCCACTCGTCGCCGGCAGGCGCGGCGGCCACCATCCGGCGCAGCTCGGACAGCTGGTCCCAGCCCTCGTCGCCGACGGGCTGCCCGGCCCGCATCCGCGGCCACTCGTCGTCGATCACCGTGCTCGCGTACGCCCGCGCCTGGTCGGTGATCTCCGCGCGGGCGGGTTCGGGCAGCGAGTCCGCCGCCCACACCGCCGCCACCACGCTGTCCGCCTCGGTGTAGGAGCCGTCCTCGGCCGCGCCCGCCGCGTCGAACAGCGAGATCAGCACGAACGCGACCAGCACCGCCTGCAGCCCGCCGACCAGCGTGAAGACCTGCCCGGCCGCCTCGTTGTTCTCGACCGTGCCCTCGGTGGCGCCGATCCGGCGGATCAGGTACGCGACGCACGCGGCGGCACACGCCGCGCCGGCCACCCAGAGCATGCCGCTGAGATAGATGTCCACGATCCGCCCCCTGCCGTCGTCATCGGGCCGCTCCCGCGCGCATCCGGGCGAGTCGCTTGAGGACGGTCGTGGCGATCCCGCTCCCGTCGAGCCCGTGCGCGCGCAGGATGTCCGCCCGCCCGGCGTGCGGCAGGAACGCGGCCGGCAGCGCGAACGTGGCCACGCAGGCCGGCTCCCCGGTCGCCGCGAGCGCCTGGGCCAGCCGGGCGCCGAGCGCGCCGGTCGCCGTCGTGTCCTCGACGGCCAGCACGAGCCGGTGCGCCGCGGACAGCCGGCGCAGGCCCGGGCCCAGTGGCGCGGTCCACCGTGGATCGACGACGGTGACCGGCACGCCGTGGGTGGCGAGCTCGTCGGCGGCGGCCAGGCAGGCGGAGGCGAGCGGGCCGACCGCGACGAGCAGCACCTCGGCGCCGGGGTCCTCGCGCAGGACGTCGCAGCCGCCCACCCGGCGCACCGCGGGGACGTCCGGCCCGACGCGCGCCTTCGGGTAGCGGACCACGGTCGGCGCGTCCGCCACGGACACCGCGGCACGCAGCAGCTCGCGCAGCGTCGCGGGGTCGCGCGGGGCGGCGACGCGCAGCCCGGGCACGACCGGCAGCACGGACGCGTCCCACATGCCGTGGTGGCTCGGGCCGTCCGGGCCGGTCACGCCCGCGCGGTCGAGCACGAAGGTCACCCCCAGCCGGTGCAGCGCCACGTCCATCAGCACCTGGTCGAACGCCCGGGACAGGAACGTCGAGTAGATCGCCACCACCGGGTGCAGCCCGCCCATCGCGAGGCCCGCCGCCGAGGTCACCGCGTGCTGCTCGGCGATGCCGACGTCGAACACCCGGTCCGGGAAGCGGTCCGCGAACGGGCCGAGCCCGGTCGGCAGCAGCATCGCCGCGGTCAGGCACACCACGTCCGGCCGCTCCGCGCCGATCTCCGCGATGGCCCGGCCGAACTCCGAGGTCCACGACGCGCCCGAGCCGCCGGCCCCGCCCACGGTGTGCATCCGGTCCGCCTCGTCCCGCTCGGCGGGCGGGTGGCCGCGGCCCTTGCTGGTCACGCAGTGCACCACCACCGGCCGGCCGAGCTCGCGCGCCGCGGTCAGCGCCCGCTCCACCCCGGCAAGGTCGTGCCCGTCGACCGGCCCCAGGTAGGCCAGGCCCAGGTCCTCGAACAGGTTGCCGGCCGCGGCCGGGCCGCGCAGCGCGCGCAGGTGCGCGGCCAGCGCGCCCACCGTGGGGGCGTAGGAGCGCGCGTTGTCGTTCAGCACCACGACCACCGGCCGGTGCGGCGCGCCGCCGATGTTGTTCAGCGCCTCCCAGCACATGCCGCCGGTGAGCGCCCCGTCGCCGACCACGGCCACCACCCGCCGGTCCGCGCCGCGCAGCGCGAACGCCTTCGCCAGACCGTCCGCATAGGACAGCGCGGTCGACGCGTGGGAGTTCTCCACGACGTCGTGCGGCGACTCGGCCCGCGACGGGTAGCCGGACACGCCGCCCGCCTGGCGCAGCCCGTCGAAGGCCGCGTGCCGGCCGGTGAGCAGCTTGTGCACGTAGGCCTGGTGGCCGGTGTCGAACAGCAGCACGTCGCGCGGCGAGTCGAACACCCGGTGCAGCGCCAGCGTCAGCTCGACCGCGCCGAGGTTCGGGCCGAGGTGACCGCCGGTCCGGCCGACCTTCTCGACCAGGAACGCGCGGATCTCGCCGGCGAGGTGGCCGAGCTCCGCGCCGGTCAGCCCGGCCAGGTCGGCGGGCGCGCGGATGCCGGCGAGCAGCGACCGGGGCGAGGCGGTGCGGGGAACCGGTGCCGGCATGGGTTCTCCTCAGCTGTCACGGCGGGTCACCAGGCGGGCGAGCGCGTCGAGCTCGGCGGCGGCCGCGCCCCGGCCGGGGTCGACCGCGCGGAGCTGGTCCAGCGCGAGCCCGAGTAACTCGTCGGCCTTGGCCCGGCTCCAGGCCCGGCCGCCGGCCCGCTCGACCAGCTCCGCGGCCCGCGGCAGATCGGTGCCGGTCAGCGGGCCGGTGCCGCGGTAGAGCATCGACAGCGCCCGTCCGGCGGTGGTGTCCGACGCGAGCGCGAACACCACGGGCAGGGACTTCTTGCGGTTGCGCAGGTCGGAGTACACCGGCTTGCCGGTGGCCGCGGGATCGCCCCAGATGCCGAGCAGGTCGTCGACGTGCTGGTAGGCGAGGCCGACGTGCTCGCCGAACGCCCGCAACCGCCGCACCTGCTCGCCGTCCCCACCCCCGAGCAGGGCGCCGAGCGCGCACGAGCAGCCGATCAGCGCCGCCGTCTTGCCCGCGGCCATCCGTTCGCAGTCCGCCAGCCCGACCGCGTCGCGCCGCTCGAAGGCCATGTCCGAGCTCTGCCCGTCGACCAGGTCCTGCACGGCGGCGGACAGCATGCGCATCGCCGACCCGGCCGCCGGATGCCCGGTCGCGGCGAGCACGTCCAGCGCGCAGGTCAGCAGCGAGTCGCCGGCCAGGATCGCGGCGCCGACCCCGAACAGCCGCCACGCGGTCGGCCGGTGCCGGCGGGTCGCGTCCCCGTCCATCACGTCGTCGTGCAGCAGCGAGAAGTTGTGCACCAGCTCCACCGCCACCGCGGCCGGCACCGCGTCGTGCGGCGACCCGCCGGCGGCCGCCGCGGACAGCAGGGTGAGCGCCGGGCGCACCGCCTTGCCCGGGGCCGCGGACGTCGGCGTGCCGTGCTGGTCCCACCAGCCGAGGTGGTAGCCGGCGATGCGGCGCATCGAGCCGGGCAGCGTGTCCACCGCGGCCCGCAGCGCGGGGTCGACCAGCGCGCGGCCGCGCGCCAGCGTCTCCAGGGCCAGCGCGCGGGTGCCCGGGATCGCCGGGGCGGCCGTGTCGGCGGCCACCTCAGCGGCCGATCTCGACGTGCTCGAGGACGCCGAGGGCGTCGGGCACCAGCACCGCGGCGGAGAAGTAGGCGCTGACGAGGTAGGAGATGATCGCCTTGTCGTCGATGCCCATGAACCTGACGTTCATGCCCGGGGACACCTCGTCGTCGATGCCGGTCTCGTGCAGGCCGATCACGCCCTGGTCCTCCTCGCCGGTGCGCATCACCAGGATCGAGCTGAGGTGCCCGTCGGTGATCGGGATCTTGTCCGACGGCAGCATCGGCACGCCGCGCCAGCCCTGCACCACGCTGCCCTCGTGCTCGACGGTGGCCGGGTAGATCCCGCGCCGGGTGCACTCCCGGCGGAACGCGGCGATCGTGCGGGGGTGGGCCAGGAAGAACCGGGACTTGCGTCGCCGGGACAGCAGCTCGTCGAGGTCGTCCGGCGTCGGCGGGCCGGTCCGGGTGAACACCCGCTGGGACAGGTCCGCGTTGTGCAGCAGGCCGAACTCCGGGTTGTTGATCATCTCGTGTTCCTGGCGCTCGCGCAGCGCCTCGACGGTCAGCCGGATCTGTTGCTCGGTCTGGTTCATCGGGTGGTTGTAGAGGTCGGCGACGCGGGTGTGGATCTTCAACAGCGTCTGCACCACGGACAGCTCGTACTCGCGCGGGGCGAGCTCGTAGTCGACGTACGTGCCGGGCAGCTCGACCTCGCCGGAGTGCCCGGAGGTCAGGTCGATCGACGCCTCGCCCTGCTTGTTCGCCGTGCCCGCGGGCCGGGCGAGCGCGGCCCGGATGTGCTCGCGCAGCGCGTCGGAGCCGCCGTTCATCTGCTGGAACGACCGCCCGCCCAGCTCCAGGACCGTGCACGGGGTGATCGCCTTGAGCGCGTGGTCCCAGGTGTGCCGCGCGCCGGTGAGCACCTCGTCGCCGAAGTGGCTGCCGTCGGCGAGCACGTCCAGCACCACCGGCTCGCCGTACTCGCCGGTGGCCAGCTTCTGCACCTTCCCGTGCGCCAGCAGGAGCAGCCGGTCCACCGGCTGTCCACTCTCGACGATCAGGTCGCCGGGCGCGTACTCCCGCTGGGTGAAGCGCTGCGCCAGGGCGGTCAGCGCCGCCTCGTCGGTGAAGTCGCGCAGCAGCGGCAGCTCGCGCAGCTCGGCCGGGACGACCCGGACGTCGGTGCCGGTGCTCACGAACGACAGCCGGCCGTCGCCGATCGTCAGGCTCAGCCGGCGGTTGACCCGGTAGGTGCCGCCCTTCGCGTCCACCCACGGCAGCGTGCGCAGCAGCCAGCGCGGGGTGATGCCGCGCATCTGCGGCACGGACTTGGTGGTCGTGGTCAGGTTGCGGGCCGCGGTCGTGCCCAGGCTCCGGCGCACCGTCGCCTCGACCCGGACGCCGGCCTCCACAGTGGTCACCTCAGCCCTCCCGGCCGAGCTCGACGTTCTCGAGCACGCCCAGCGCGTCCGGGACCAGGATCGCCGCCGAGTAGTAGGCGCTGACCAGGTAGGACACGATCGCCTTCGGGCTGATCCCCATGAACCGCACGGACAGGCCCGGCTGGTACTCGTCGGGGATGCCGGTCTGGTGCAGGCCGACCACGCCCTGCTGCTGCTCGCCGACGCGCATCAGCATGATCGAGCTGGTCCGGGTGTCCGACACGCCGATCTTGTTGCACGGGAACAGCGGGATGCCGCGCCACGCGGGCACCCGGTTGCCGCCGATGTCCACGCTCTCCGGGTAGATCCCGCGCTTGGAGCACTCCCGGCCGAACGCGGCGATCGTGCGCGGGTGGGCCAGGAAGAACCCGGGACTCTTCCAGACGACCGCGAGCAGCTCGTCCATGTCGTCGGGCGTCGGCGGGCCGGTGCGGGTGTGGATGCGCTGCCCGAGGTCGGCATTCGCGAGCAGGCCGAACTCCGGGTTGTTCACCAGCTCGTGCTCCTGGCGCTCGCGCAGCGCCTCGATGGTCAGCCGCAGCTGCTGCTCGACCTGGTCCATCGGCTCGTTGTAGAGGTCCGCGACGCGGCTGTGCACGCGCAGCACGGTCTGCGCCACGGACAGCTCGTACTCGCGCGGTGCCGGCTCGTAGTCGACGAACGTGCCCGGCAGGTCCGGCTCGCCGGTGTGCCCGGAGGCCAGCTCGATCGCGGCCTCGCCGTGCGGGTTGCGCGCGGTCGCCTCGCCGGCCTGGAACGCCGCGAGCTGGATGCGCAGCGTCTCGGAGCGCTCGAGCAGCTCGTCGAACGCGGCCTGCGGCAGCCGCAGCAGGGTGCCGGGGGTGAGCGCCTTGACCGTGTACTCCCACATGCTCTGCGGGTCGGCTAGGCTTTCGTCCCCGAAATGGTCGCCGTTCGCGAGCACGTCCAGCACGGTCTCGTCGCCGTAATGGCCCGGACCGATCTTGTTGACCTTTCCGTGCGCGATCAGGAATGCCTCGTTGGACTCGTGTCCGAACTCGACGATCACGTCGCCGGGTTGAAATTCCCGCTGCTCGAAGCGGTCGGCGAGAGCGGCCAGCGTCTCGTCGTCGTCATATCCGCGAAACAGCGGGAGCTCGCCCAGTTCGGCGGGAATCACCCGAATTTCCGAGCCGGTCTTGGTGAACGTCACCCGCCCGTCGCCGACGGCGTAGGTGAGCCTGCGGTTGACCCGGTAGGTGCCGCCGGAGACCTGGGCCCACGGCAGCATCTTCAGCAGCCAGCGCGAAGTGATGGCCTGCATCTGCGGCACGGACTTCTTCGTCGTGGCCAGGTTCCGGGCTGCCGTGGTCGCCAGGCTCTGCTGCGCCTCGCCGCCATTCCTGTCGAGACCAGGCGCCACGGGTTCGGTCACCGTCACAACGCACACCACCTATCGCCGTCGCGGATTTCTCGGATTTTCTTGAGGATGACCAATGTGTGGAATGCCGGCGCAGCGAAGCTAACACTCGCGTTCCTGAGTGGCACAGTCGCCCAAGAGTGTGATCGGTATGCGGCACGGGCCCGGGGGCGCGAAACGGCCCTCCACTCGTTTCGGGTGAGAAATCGTCGACGGCCGGTGATGGCGGGTGCGCGAACTTGGTCCACTCGGGGACTTCGCCGGTTCGAGCGGGTGGTGATGGCGCGGCGGTCACGGTGACGTGGGGGACCGCGTTCACCGGACCGGCCCAGCGCCGGCCCACCGTCGGTGGGTCCCGGGTGATCGCCGCCTCGCCGCCACCCGGCGGCGATCGGTTGCGTCCGGCGTGGCCCCGGCCGAACTATGCTGGCCCGCGATGAGCCATGAACCGAGTCGTGTCCTGGTCACCGGGGCGTCGGGCCGGCTCGGCCGGATCGTGCTGCGCGAGCTGGCCGCGCGCGGCGTGACCGCCGTCGGTCTCGACCGCCGCGACCCGGGCGGCACCGAGACCGTGACGTTCCACACCGGCGAGGCCGCGGACGCCGGCCTCGTGCGTACCGCGCTGACCGATGTGGACACCGTGATCCACCTGGCCGCGATCCCCACCCCGGAGCACCTGCCGGGCGTGGACGTGTTCGCCGGCAACGCCGCGGCCACGTTCGTCGTGCTGGACGAGGCCGCTCGGGCGGGCGTGCCGCGCGCGGTGATCGCCAGCAGCTTCTCGATCACCGGCCTGCCCTTCGGGCCGCCGTCGCTGCGCCCGGCCCACGTGCCGATCGACGAGTCCTCGCCGCTGCAGGTCACCGACCCGTACGCGCTGTCCAAACAGGCCGACGAGGCCACCGCGGCCATGGTCGCCCGCCGCGACGGGATGGCGGTCGCGGCGCTGCGGTTCCCGCTGCTCGGCTGGCCCGGCGACGTCCAGCTCGGCGAGCAGGCCGAGCTGTACCGGGTGGACCCGGCCGCCGGCGTGTCGCACCTGTGGACCTATCTGGACGCCCGGGACGCGGCCCGGGCCTGCTGGCTCGCCGCGACCGTGCCGCTGTCCGGGAGCCGTCCGGTCTTCGTCACCGCGCCGGACACGCTCGCGCCGTACCCGACCGAGGAACTGCTGGACAAGTTCCTGCCGGGCGTCCCGCGCCGCGCGCCCCTGCCGGGCCGGACGGTCCCGGTCGACCTGACCGCGGCGCGCACACTGCTCGGCTTCACCGCCGAGCACGACTTCCCCCTGGAGCGGGCGTGACCTACTACGCGGACTACGCGCCCGGCGCCGGGCGCCGCGCCCCCCGGGCGGCGCTGCACTCCGACGCGCCGGCCATCGACCTGTCCGGAACCTGGCGGTTCCACCTGTCCTCCCGGGCGGACACCCCCGAGGACTTCGCGGCGCCGGACTTCGACGACTCGGGCTGGCTGGTGCTGCCGGTGCCCTCGCACTGGCCGCTCTACGGGCACGGCGCACCGGCCTACACCAACGTCGCCTACCCGTTCCCGATCGACCCGCCACGCCCGCCCGAGCAGAACCCGACCGGCGACCACCGGCGCGTGATCGACCTGCCGGCCGGCTGGGCCGGCGCGGACGTGGTGCTGCGCTTCGACGGCGTCGAGTCGTGCGCGCGGGTGTGGCTCAACGGCACCGAGCTCGGGTTCTTCACCGGCAGCCGGCTGCCCACCGAGTTCGACGTCGGGCACCTGCTGCGGCCCGGCCGCAACGTGCTCGCGGTGCGGGTGCACCAGTGGTCGGCGGCCAGCTACCTCGAGGACCAGGACATGTGGTGGCTGCCGGGGATCTTCCGCGGCGTGACGCTGCTGCGCAGGCCGGCCGAGCCGCTCGACGACGTGTTCGTGCACGCCGGCTACGACCACGCCACCGGGCTGGGCACGCTGCGGGTCGACGCCTCCGCGCCGGCGCTGGTCTCGGTCCCCGAGCTGGGCATCGACGGCCTGGCCACCGGCGAGGAGGCGAGCGTGGCCGTGGAGCCGTGGTCGGCCGAGTCGCCGCGGCTCTACGACGCCACGGTGTCGACGGCGGGGGAGACGGTGTCGCTGCGCGTCGGGTTCCGCACGGTGTCCATCGTGGACGGTGTGCTGCTGGTGAACGGCACGCCGCTGGCGCTGCGCGGGGTCAACCGGCACGAGTTCCATCCCGACTTCGGCCGCGCGCTGCCCCACGAGACGATGCGCGCCGACGTGCTGGCGATGAAGCGGCACAACATCAACGCGGTCCGCACCAGCCACTACCCGCCCCATCCGGCGTTCCTCGACCTGTGCGACGAGCTGCGGCCTGTGGGTGGTCGACGAGTGCGACCTGGAGACGCACGGGTTCCTCTTCGCCGGGTGGCGGAACAACCCGTCCGACGTGTCGGAGTGGCGCGAGTCCTACCTGGACCGGATGCGGCGCACGGTGGAGCGGGACAAGAACCACCCGAGCGTCGTGCTGTGGTCGCTGGGCAACGAGAGCCACACCGGCGCGAACCTGGCCGCCACCGCGGCGTGGACCCGGGAGCGCGACCCGTCCCGGCCGGTCCACTACGAGGGCGACCACGAGTGCGCGTACGTGGACGTGCACAGCGAGATGTACGCCTCGCACCGCACGACCCGCGAGATCGGCGAGACTCCCGGGATGCCGTTCGTGCAGTGCGAGTACGCGCACGCGATGGGCAACGGGCCGGGCGGGCTCGCCGAGTACGTGGCGCTGTTCGACCGCTACCCCCGCTGCGCGGGCGGGTTCGTGTGGGAGTGGATCGACCACGGGCTTCGGCACCCCCGCCTGGAGTACGCCTACGGCGGTGACTACGACGAGCCGTTGCACGACGGGAACTTCGTGATCGACGGCCTGGTCTTCCCCGACCGCACCCCCTCACCCGGGTTGCTGGACGTGAAGAAGGCCTACGAGCCGGTCCGGTTCGCCTTCGGCCCCGGCGCGGTGACCGTCACGCCGGTGCGCGGCGACCTCGCCGGGCTTCGTTTCGAGTGGACGGTCGAGCCGGGTGGCGGGTCCGGCGCGTTCGCGGTGCCGCCCGGCGGCGGAACGGTGGAGCTGCCCGCCGCCGGCGCGGACTCCCCGGACGGCGAGGCCTGGCTGACCGTGCGGGCCGTGCTCGCCGGGGACCTGCCGTGGGCGCCGGCCGGGCACGAGGTCGCCTGGGCGCAGCACCGCGTCGGCGTTCCGGCGCCGGCACCGGCGACCCTGCCCACCGCCCGTCCACATCGGACTCCCGACGGGTTCGCGGTGGGCCCGGCCGAGCTCGATCCGACCGGCCGGCTGCGGGCCTTCGGCGGGCAGCCGGCCGGCGGGCCGCGCCTGTCGCTGTGGCGCCCGCCGACCGACAACGACCGCATCGGCAGGCTGTACGAGACCTGGCTGGCGATGGGCCTGCACCGGCTGACCGAGCGGGTGGACGCGGTCGAGGCGGGTGAGGAGCTGGTGGTGCGCGCCCGGTCGGCCGCGGCGGCCACCGACCGCGGCGTGCGCGTCGCCTACCGGTGGGCGGCCGCGGGCGACGCGGCCGCGCTGACCGTCGACCTCGAGCCGGAGGGCGAGTGGCCGGAGCCGATCGCCCGGCTGGCCGTG
Source organism: uncultured Actinomycetota bacterium (assembly GCA_963727495.1). GTDB lineage: Bacteria > Actinomycetota > Actinomycetes > Mycobacteriales > Pseudonocardiaceae > Actinophytocola. The sequence goes on from CAVSGQ010000006.1 coordinate 2,292,671, forward strand.
GTGTTCACGCTGCCCGCGACCATGGACCACGTGCGCTGGTTCGGCCGCGGTCCCGGAGAGTCCTATCCGGACACCGGCATCGCGGCCCGGGTCGGCACGTTCCACGCGACGGTCGACGAGCTGCAGACGCCCTACATCCGGCCGCAGGAGAACGGCCGCCGTGCCGACGTCCGGTGGGTGAGGCTGACCGACTCGTCCGGTCGCGGGCTGAAGATCACCGGCGCGGTGCCGTTCGGCCTCACCGTCCGTCGCTGGCCGGACACCGAGCTGGGGACGGCCACCCACCGCAACGAGCTGGTCGCGGGGGACCACCTGGAGCTCGCCGTGGACGTCGGCCAGCACGGCATCGGGACCGCCTCGTGCGGCCCGGGCACGCTCCCGGAATACGAGCTCTTCCTGAAAAAGACCGCTTTCACCGTATTGTTCGAGCCGATCGAGCCCGCCTGAGCCGTTCGGATTGTCGGCCGGCCGGAGGTCTGCGAGGATGCTGCTCTCGTCTCGACCAAGGAGTGTGCGATGGCGTCTCGGCTCAACCCGTACATCAGCTTCGCCGGCAACGCCCGGCAGGCCATGGAGTTCTACAAGGACGTCTTCGGCGGCGATCTGGCGCTGAACACCTTCGGGGAGTTCGGCCAGCCGGACGCCCCGGAGGCCGACAAGATCATGCACGCGATGCTGGCGTGCGACAACGGTTTCACCCTCATGGGGGCGGACACGCCGCCCGGCATGGAGCACAACCCCGGCGACACCATCACGGTCAGCCTGAGCGGTGACGACGCGGCGGAGCTGCGCGGCTACTGGGAGAAGCTGTCCGCGGGCGGCAAGGTGTCGATGCCGCTGGAGAAGCAGATGTGGGGCGACGAGTTCGGCATGTGCGTCGACCAGTTCGGCGTGCCGTGGATGGTGAACATCGCCCAGCCGCAGGGCTGACGGAGGTTCTCAGGGCGACTCGAGCCCGCCGTCCGGACGGCGGACCCGGGCCGCCCACCGCTCGTGCAGCCCGGTGACCGGCGGGTACCTCGCCGCCTGCTCCTCGTCCAGGTCGACGCCCCAGCCCGGTGACGGCGACGGGTACAGGTAGCCCTCGCGCGGCACCGGGCAGCCGGGGAACACCGACCGGGTCGCGTCGTCGTAGTGGTGCGCCTCCTGGATCCCGAACGCCGATGTGGTCACGTCCAGCGCGATGTTCGCCGCCACGCCGACGGGGGACACGTCGCCCGGGCCGTGCCACGCGGTGCGGACGCCGGTCAGCTCGCACAGGGCCACCAGCTTCCGGCACGCGGACAGCCCGCCCACCGTGGACACGTGCACCCGCAGCAGGTCGACCGCGCCGGACCGGACCGCGCGGGCGGCGTCGGTGAGCGAGGAGAACTGCTCGCCCACGGCGATCGGGACCGGTGACGCCGCGGTCACCTCCGGCAGCCGGTCGTAGTGCTCCGGCGCCACCGGGTCCTCCAGGAAGAACAGCCGGTGGGGCTCCAGCGAGCGGGCGAGCACCACCGCCTGCTTCGGCGTCAGTCGCGAGTGGACGTCGTGCAGCAGCTCGACACCGTCGCCGAGCACCGTGCGCGCCTGCGCGAACAGCGCGGGCGTCACCGCCAGGTAGCGGTTCACGTCCCAGCCGTCCGGGTACGGCGCGCGCGGGTACGCGCCCGGGGTGCCGGGCGCGCCGTAGGTGCCGACGCCCGGGCCGCCGGCCTGCAGGCGCACGTGCCGGCAGCCCGCCGAGACCAGCGCGGAGGCGTGCTCGAGGGTCTCCTCGACGGTCGCGCCGGACGCGTGCAGGTAGACCTCGGCCGCCGCGCGCACCCGGCCGCCGAGCAGCTCGTAGACCGGCATCCCCGCGCGCTTCCCGGCGATGTCCCACAACGCCATGTCCACACCGGACAGCGCGTTGTTCAGCACCGGCCCGCCCCGCCAGTAGGACGACAGGTGCACCATGCGGTTGATGTCCTCGATGTCGGCCGGGTGGCGGCCGATCAGCATCGGCGCGACGTGCGACTCGACCGTGGCCACCACCGCGTGGAACCGCTGGGTGAACGTGGCGCAGCCCAGGCCGTACAGCCCGGGGTCGGAGGTGTCGACGCGGACCACGACGAGCGGGATCCCCTCCGGCGCGGTCACGATCGCGCGCACGCCGGTGATCGACAGCGTGTCCCGCGCGGGCCACGGAGCCTGGGTCTCGTCCATCACGGGACCCAGGCTAACCCGGCAGCCGACCACGCCCCCCGACCCGCCTGGGCGGGCGTGTGGGCCGGGCTCGTTCCTCGAGTTAGCCGCCGTAGCCGGCGAAGATCCGGGTGAACTCCCAGTCCGACTGCGGCACGCCGCTGCAGGTGTCCGCGCCGCCGCCGCTGCACGGCCGGTCGCGGTTGACCGACCAGAACGTCAGCCGCGCCAGGTGGTGCTGGCCTGCGTAGGACAGCATCGTGCGGAAGTTGTCCGGCGTCACGACCTCACCCACGTCGGTGTTGCCGTTCATCGACGAGATCCCGATGTGCCGGTAGGCCTGGTCCTCGGCGTAGCCGTAGGCGTTGCGCACGGTGTTCTTCAGGCCCTCCGCCGCCTGCGTCGACAACCGGCCCATGTCCTGGCCGTTGCCGCCGAAGTCGAACGGCATGATCGTCCACGAGTCGACGGTCAGCCCGGACGCCGCCGCCCGGTTGATCATCCCCGGGTCCGGCCCGTTCTGGCCGGTCCCGATCGTCACGTACACCATGAGTCCGGGGTTGTTCGCCCGGACCGTCCGCAGCGCGTCGATGGTGCGCTGCTGGACGGTCGGGCTGTCGTACGCCGACGCCTCGATGTCGATGTCGATCGCGGGCAGCCCGTAGGCGCTGATCACCCGCTGGTAGGCGTTCGCGAGCTCACCGGCCGAGGAGCAGGACTCCTCCAGCTTGTTGCCGCTCCACCCGCCGAACGACGGGATCACGTTGCCGCCCGCGCCGCGCACGGCGTTGATCGTGTTCTGGTCCACGCCGCCGGTCAGCGGCCGCTGGCCGTCCCACAGCGGGTTGCAGTACCCGTTGGACAGCACGAACGCGAGCGTGAACCACTTCACCCCGGTCTGCTGCATCACGGTCACCGGGTTCGGCGGGTCGCCCCACCCGTTGTAGAGGTAGGGCGCCACCGCCATCACGCCCGGGCCCGGTCCGGGGCCGCCGCCCCCGACGGCCGGCGCGGTCCACTTCTGGTTCGCGGCGCCGGTGCAGGACCAGATCTGCAGCCGGGTGCCGTCGGCGGAGTTGTTGTCCGTGACGTCGAGGCACTTGTCGGCGGTGACGTTGACGATGTCGTGCGCCGCGGTGATCCGCCAGTTCTGCGCGCCGGTGCCGTTGCAGTCGTAGAGCTGGATCTTGGCGCCGTTGGCGGTGGACCCGGCCGTGACGTCCAGGCACTTGCCGAGCGCGCGGATGGTGCCGTCGGAGTTGGCCGCCCACTGCTGGGCCGCGGTGCCGTTGCAGGTGTAGAGCTGCACGGGGGTGCCGTTGGCGCTGTTCGCGCCGGCGACGTCCACGCACTTGCCGGCGAGGCCGGTGATCGCTCCGGTCGCCGCGGACGCGCCCGGCGCGACCAGGACGCTCGCGGCGACCGCGAGCAGGGAACCGGCCAGCAGGCCGGCGAGTCTCGTACGCATTGCCGTCTCCTCAGGCTGGGGGTGCGGTCCACTTCTGGTTGGCGGCGCCGGTGCAGGACCAGATCTGCAGGCGGGTGCCGTCGGCGGAGTTGTCGTCCGTGACGTCGAGGCACTTGTCGGCGGTGACGTCGACGATGTCGTGCGCCGCGGTGATCCGCCAGTTCTGCGCGCCGGTGCCGTTGCAGTCGTAGAGCTGGACCTTCGCGCCGTTGGCGGTGGAGCCTCCCGTGACGTCCAGGCACTTGCCCAGCGCGCGGATCGTGCCGTCCGTGCCGGCCGTCCACCGCTGGGCCGCGGTGCCGTTGCAGGTGTAGAGCTGGACCGGCGTGCCGTTGGCGCTGTTCGCGCCCGCGACGTCCGCGCACTTGCCGGCGAGACCGGTGATCGGACCGGTCGCGCCGCCCGGGTTCGAGCCGGGCGTGCCGCTCCAGGTGAACGTGGCCGCGGTCCTGGCCGGCAGGTCGTAGCCGAACGACCGGCCGCCCCAGTTCACCCGCACGTTCTGGGTGGAACCGGTGGTGTTGTAGGCGATCAGCGCCTTCGAGCCGTCCGGGTTGCGCCACGCCACGTTGCGCATCGCCGCGCTGTCGTTCGTGCCGATGCGCACCGCGCCCGGCCGGACGAACTTGGTCAGGTGGCCCATCGAGTAGTACTCGATCTCGTAGGTCACCTGCCCGTGCCGGGAGTCTCCGTTGTGGACGGTGATGAGGCCGGTGCAGGTGCCGCAGCCGCCGTTGTGCGGGCCGTGGTTCTGGTCCACCGCGAGGCTCCACTTCACCACGCTGCGGCCCCAGTTGCGGGTGTAGTCGATGATGTTGAGCATGTCCTCGGCCTGCTGGTTGCCGATCCAGGTGCCGCCGGAGTGCTCGGTGTCGTAGGACCCGACGTCCGGGAACTCGTCGTGCGCGGTGGTCTGCGCGGACACGTCGCCGCCGTAGCCGTGCCAGGCGATGCCGCCGAACAGCGGGTCGCCGCGCAACGCCTGCACCTGCGGGCGCGCCCAGGTCCCGTAGCCGTCCCAGTTCCAGTCCATCACCAGCGTCTTGGTGGTGATGCCGGCGGCGCGGAACGCCGGCCACAGCGCGTTCTGCGTGAAGTAGATCAGGCCGTCGGTGTTCCACTGCATCGACGGGTAGCCGGCGCAGCAGCCGGGCTCGTTCTGCACCGACACGTAGTCGATCGGCACGCCCCGGGCCTGGTAGGCCTGCACGTACTTGGCGAAGTACTGGCCGTAGGCGCCGTAGTACCGCGCCTGGAGCCAGCCCTGGTCCATGTCGTTGTTGTCCTTCATCCACGCCGGCGCGCTCCACGGCGAGGCCATGATCTTCATCGCCGGGTTGAGCTGCTTGGCCTGTTTGGTCAGCGGCAGCACGTCGGCCAGGTCGTGGGCGATGGAGAAGTCACCGACGTCGCAGCAGGTGTCGTCGTAGGAGTAGTCGAACCGGGCGAGGTCGGAGGCGCCCATCGGGTTGCGCAGGAACGACAGCCCGATGCCGGTGTCCGGGTCGAACAGCCGGCGCATGGTGTCCTGCCGGGTGGCCGACGACAGCGCGCCGGAGGAGTTCATCAGCCAGGCAGCGGTGTCGGTGAACGACGCGCCGCCGCCCTCGAACTGCTGGTAGGTGGTGGACTCGTCGACGTCGATGGTGACCTGGCCGGACCCGGTGCCCGGCGCGAAGCCGATCGGGGACTGGTGTTGCAGGCCGCGGGTGACGACCCGGCCACCACCGTCCGATGTGGTCGTCAGCCAGATGTCGACCTGCTCGCCGGCCGCGTGCGCCGCGGTCGCCGGCACGGCCAGGGCGGCCGCGGTCAGCAGCGCGGCGCCGAGCAGGGTCGTGGTCTTCCGCATGGTGCTCCTCGAGGCAGGGTGGAGCGGCGCCGCCCCGCGGACGCACCGGGGGCGGCGCCTGTGACCGGGCTCAGCTCAGCCGACGGTCCACTTCTGGTTGGCGCCGCCGGTGCAGTTCCAGATCTGCAGCCGGGCGCCGTTCGCGGAGTTGTTGTCGGTCACGTCGAGGCACTTGTTCGCGGCGATGTTCACGATGTCGTGCGCCCCGGTCACCGTCCAGCGCTGCGCGCCGGTCCCGTTGCAGTCGTAGAGCTGGACCTTCGCGCCGTTCGCGGTCGAGCCCGCCGTGACGTCCATGCACTTGCCGAGCGCGCGGATCGAGCCGTCCGAGTTCACCGTCCACTGCTGGGCGTTGGTGCCGTTGCAGTCGTAGAGCTGGATCGGCGTGCCGTTGGCGGGGTTGGCGCCCGCCACGTCCACGCACTTGCCGGCGAGGCCGGTGATCGGGCCGGCACCGCCTCCGCCACCACCACTGCTGTCGGTGGTGACGCGGACGTAGTCGACCGTGAGCGTGTTCGGGAACGGCGTGCTGCCGTCCGGGTCGCCCGGCCAGTACCCGCCGACCGCGAGGTTCAGGATGATGAAGAACGGGTGGTCGAACACCCACTGCCGGCCGCCGAGGTCCGCCGGGGTCCTGGTCTGGTAGACGTTCCCGTCCACCGACCAGACGAGCCGGTTGGGCGACCAGTCGAGCGCGAACGTGTGGAACCCGTCGGCGAACGCCCCGCCGATCGAGTAGCCCGCGCCGATGCCACCGGAACCCGAGTAGCCCGGGCCGTGAATCGTTCCGTGCACTGTGGACGGTTCGAAGCCCACGTTCTCCATGATGTCGATCTCGCCGCTCTGCGGCCAGCCGACGCTGCCGATGTTGTTGCCCAGCAACCAGAACGCGGGCCACATGCCCTGGCCGCGGGACATCTTGAGCCGGGTCTCGAAGTGGCCGTAGGCCTGGGTGAACCGGCCCGAGGTGTTCAGCCGGGCCGAGGTGTACTCGCACCGGCCGTACCAGCACTGGTAGTTGCCGGGGTTCTCCCGCCGGGCGGTGATCACCAGGTGGCCCTGGCCGTCCTGCACGGCGTTGCTGGTGGAGGTGGTGTAGTACTGCCGTTCGTGGTTGTTGACGTTGTCCCCGGTCTCCATGACCCATTTGGAGCCGTCGACCGGGGTCCCGGCGGGCGCGTTGAACTCGTCCGCGAACGAGGTCGCGGTGACTCCCACGTCGGGTGCCGGCGCGCCGGCCGCGGGAGCGCTCGTCGCCACCGCCGCGCTCAGCAGGGCGGATGCGGTGGCAGCCAGGACGGCGAGCAGTCTGAATCGTCGTGAGCAGGGTTGTGAGGACATCTTTGTCACCACCGACGAGTAGGTTTTGTTGTCCCTAGCAACAAAGGATGCCATGGTCTAAACCACCCGGACAAGAGTTGGGCGATGATTTTCGAAACCGGTTCCGGTCCCGGTTCCGGACCGCGCCTTTAAGTGATCGCTTAACGGACCGGTCCGCCTCGCCGACCGCCCGCGTAGGCTGGAGCCCGGCCCCGAGGAGGTGCTTATGAGCGACGAGGCTCTGTCGGTGTTGCGCGACATCTGGCACGCGCGGGAGCAGAGCGCCGCCGACCTCGATGCCACCCTCGGCCACGGCCGGGGGAAGGCCTGCAAGGCGATGAAGCACATCGGTTTCGGCGGCGAGGCCGAGCCGGTCGACGAGGACATGCGCGCGGCCTGGCGGTCGAAGCTCGAGCGCGAGGGCAAGCTGCGGTCGGACGGGCAGAGCGTGCGCGACCTGCTGTCCGAGCGTGACGCCACCCGCTCGTGAAGTCCGTCGCCGAGCTCACCGAGACCCTGCGCCGCGGCTCGTACCTGGCCGACCGCGGACTCGCCACCGCCGTGTTCGTGGCGCTGTCGCTGCGCCGCCCGCTGCTGCTGGAGGGCGAGGTCGGGGTCGGCAAGACCGAGATCGCCAAGGTGCTCGCCACGGTGCTCGGCCGGGAGCTGATCCGGCTGCAGTGCTACGAGGGGATCGACACGAGCCAGGCGCTCTACGAGTGGGACTACGCGCGCCAGCTGCTGCACATCCGGGCGCTGTCGGCGCCGGGGTCCGCGGAGGTCTCGGAGCTGTTCGGGCCGGAGTTCCTGCTGGAGCGGCCGCTGCTGCGGGCGGTGCGCGCGGGGGCCGGATGCGTGCTGCTGATCGACGAGGTGGACCGCGCGGACGACGAGTTCGAGGCGTTCCTGCTCGAGGTGCTGTCGGACTTCCAGATCAGCATTCCGGAGATCGGCACGGTCGCGTCGGACTCGCCCCCGCTGGTGGTGCTCACCTCGAACCGCACCCGCGAGCTGCACGACGCGCTCAAGCGGCGGTGCATGTACCACTGGATCGACTACCCGCCGGCGGAGCGCGAGGTGGAGATCGTGCTGATGCGCGAGCCGTCGGTGTCGGAGGCGCTGGCGCGCAAGGTGGTCGCGGCGGTGACCCGGCTGCGCGAGCTGGACCTGGCCAAGCCGCCCGGGGTCGCGGAGACCATCGACTGGGCGCGCACCCTGGACTTCCTGGGCGAGACGTCGCTGACCCGGCAGGTCGCCGAGGACACCCTGGGCGCGGTGGTCAAGGAACGCGACGACCTGGAGCTGGTGCGCGAGACGCTGGAGGAGATCGTCCCGGATGCCTGACTTCGTCGGCGTGCTCGTCGAGTTCGGGCGGGCGCTGCGGGCCGAGGGGATGGCCGTCGGCACCGGCGACGTGCTGGTGTTCTGCGGCTCGCTCGCCGCCCTGGACCCGACCGACCTGGTCGACCTGTACTGGGCGGGGCGGACCACGCTGGTGACCCGGCGCGACGACATCCCGGTCTACGACGAGGTGTTCCGCCGGTTCTTCCTGGGCGCCGCGGCCCCGGCCGGGGAGCTGGCGGCGTTGAAGGCGACGCCGGCCGGCGCGGTCGCGGAGGCGACGTTCGTGGTGCCGGCGACCGAGCCGGGGACGCAGGAGACCGAGGCGGCCTCCCTCGGGCTGATGGCGTCCACTGTGGACATCATGCGCCACCGGTCGTTCGCCGGCTGCACCGACGAGGAGCTGGCGATGCTGCGGCGGATCATGGCCCGCATCCGGCTGACCCCGCCGCGGCGGCGGACCCGGCGCACCCGGGCGGCGTCGTCGGGTCGTGCCCCGGACCTGCGGCGGACCGTGCGGCGGTCGATGCGCACGCACGGCGAGCTCGTCGAGCTGTACTGGCGGCGGCGCCGGGTGCGGCCGCGGCCGCTGGCGCTGATCCTGGACGTGTCGGGATCGATGGCGGACTACTCGCGGGCGCTGCTGCAGTTCGCCCACACCACGCGGCGGGCGGCGCGGCGGGTCGAGGTGTTCTGCTTCGGGACCCGGCTGACCCGCATCACGCGCGCGCTGCGGACCCGCTCGCCGGACGAGGCGCTGCGCCAGGCCGCGGAGCTCGTGGTCGACTGGGAGGGCGGGACGCGGATCGGCGCGTCGCTGGACGAGTTCGTGCGCCGGTGGGGGCGGCGCGGGGTGTGCCGGGGCGGGATCGTGGTGATCTGCTCGGACGGGCTGGACCGCGGGGACCCCGAGCTGCTGGAGCGGTCGATGGGGCGGCTGTCCCGGCTGTGCCACACGATCGTCTGGCTGAACCCGCACGGCTCGGGCGGGGACCGGTCGCTGGGCATGACGGTCGCCGAGCCGTACGTCGACGAGCTGTTGTCCGGGCACGACCTGGCGAGCCTCGAGGAGTTCGCCGCGCTGCTGCCCACACTGTCCTGAGAGGACCCTTTCGATGATCCGGTGGAGTGTCGGCCTGGAGGCCGAGGGCGACCGCGAGATGACCCACGACGAGATCCTGGCCCTGGCCGACGCCGTGGCCACGAGCGGAGGTATCGCCACGGGCATCGGCACGAACCGCTACGGCGCCCAGCTGATCGTGCTGGCCGCCACTCGCGAGGAGGCCGTGGCCAGGGCGACCGAGGAGTTCACCACCGCCGCCCGCAAGGCCGACCTCCCCGCCTACCCCATAGTCCGCACCGAAGCCACCAGCGAACACGACGACTAACCCGCGAGTCCAACGCCCACAACCCGCGAGTCCGACGCTCCGAACCCGCGAGTCCAACGCTCCGGACGGAGCGAATGTCGAACTCGGGGGTCCCGGATGTTGGACTCGCGGGTCGGGAGCGTTGGACTCGCGGGGTCAGGTGGGGTCTTTGGGGGTGGTGAGGGGGTTGGTGGTGCGGGCCTGGTACTCGCCGATCCAGTGGTCTTCCCAGGACTTGTCGTACTGCTGGGTGTTGCAGCTCGGCTGGTAGATCGCGATCAGCTCCCGGGCTATCTGCTCGCGGTGGGCGCGCGTGCCGCCGGGGACCTCGAACGTCGCGATGTGCAGCTTCCACTTCGACCCGGCGCGCTTGATCCAGCACGCCGCGCGCGGGTGGCCGAAGGGCAGCCGTGCCGTGGACAGGTCGTCGCTGTGGTCCACGTAGGACACCGCGTAGCGGTCGGGGCGGTCCTCGGCGTCGGGGCGGTACAGGATGACGTAGACCGCGGCCGCCGGGGGCGGTGTCCAGCCACCGAGCAGCCGCGGTCCCTCGAACAGGTACCCCGCCAGGGAACCCAGCCGGATCATCCCGACCGGTAGCCGACCGTCTCGTGCAGGCGCGAGCGCCGGGTGCCCGACGCCGGCCGGGCCACCGCCTCCCGCGTGGGGGCCGGCCCCGCGTCCGCCACGATGCGCTCGGCGAAGCCGTACAGCAGCGGCAGCGCCGAGGCCACGACCTTGCCCGTCCGGTTGATGTGCTCCACACCGGGCACGATGTCCGCGGCGTGCCCGTTCACGGTCTTCACGTGCTCCGAGCACTTCTCCAGGTTCGCCGCGATCCGGGTCAGCAGCGAGCCGATCCAGAACAGGAAGAACGCGAGCCCGGCGATGAGCACGACGATCTCCACGACCGTCAGCACCACCAGCGTCGTCTCGCTCATGACGCACCTCCCGCGACCCGGCCTAGGAACAGGTGGTGCTGCAACCCCTCGGCGAGCACCGCGTCCACCCGCTGCGCGGTCTGCGGGACCAGCTCCGCGTGCCGGGTGTTCTCGGTGACCCGTTCGAGCGTGTCGCGCACCGCCGCCACCCGCTTGTCGATCAGCTTGACGTAGTAGACGAGCAGGCTCAGCAGCGCGACCACGGCCAGGATCACGATCAGGCCGAGCAGCAGTATCACCGACCAGTAGGTGATCTCGTTGTCAGCCACGGGTCATCCTCCCAACCTGTGCCGGCCGCGCTCCAGCCCGGCGACGATGGTCTCCGCGTGGTCGATCGTCGTGGTCAGCGCGGCGAGCGGTGCGGTGTTCGTCTCCGCCTGCCGCAGCGCCGCGTCGATCCGCGGCGCCTGGTTCGCGATCCGGTACGCCAGCACGATGATCGGGGTCACCAGCGCCACCACGGCGACCACGACGACCAGCCCGATGACCAGGCCGACGTTCCAGCCGGTGAGGTCCGCGTCCTGGGCGAGGTTCATGTCAGACCCCCTCGCTCCAGTCGCGCACCGGCTTGAGCGTCGCGTTCACCGAGGTGAGGCGCGCCGGCACGGTGCTGGTGCGGTCGGCGATCGACTCGACGCCGCCGATGAGCGCGTCGAGCGTGCGTTTCACGTGTGTCAGGTGGACGATCACGCGGAGCAGGGCGACCGCGGTCAGCCCGATGATCAGCGTCGCGGCCACCAGGGTGACCCAGGCTACGGCAGGCATCAGCCCTCCAGGAGTTTCTGCACGCTGCCGGCGTAGCGCACCGCGCCGACCTGGACTTCCTTGATCGTCTCGTCCGTCGTCGCCAGCAGGCCGGGCACCGGCGCCAGCCCGTCGTTCAGCGCGACCCCGTCGGTGAGGATCTCGTCGGCGGCGTCGCGGATCCGTTCCACCGCGGCGAGGATCCGGTTCAGCAGGAAGATCACCACCGGCAGCACCACGACCAGCAGCACGATCGCACCAACCCACCACAGGCCCATGGTGTCACCTCCCCAGCGCGGCTCGGCGCCGCGCGTTCGAGCCGAAGAACCGCCAGAACACCCGCTTCAGCGCGGTGATCGCCGCGGTGAGGCCGATCGCGAGCCCGCTCGCCGACCTCGCCTGGCCGCTCGCGCGTTCCTCGCCGCGCATCCACCGGGGGATGTCCTCGGCGGCGTTGCGGGAGAACTGCTGCACGAGGACGCTCGTGACGTCGGTGATCATGCCGCGCCCGTACTGTGCGGCCGCGCCGGAGATCTGCAGGTCCTGCGCGATGTTCACCTTCGTCCCGCCGCCGGCCTTCGCCAGCGTCGCGGTGAGCACCATCGCCGCCTGGCCCCGGCCGCGCTCGTCCGCGCCCGCGGCGTTGATCACCGCCTTTCGGTTGGCCTCGTCGCGCTCGACGATCTCCACGTCGCCGGCGAAGCGCATGGACACCGGGCCCATCTTGATGGTGACCCGGCCCTTGTAGTTGTCCTCGTCGATCACCTCGGTGAGCTCGGTACCGGGCAGGTTCGGCGCCATCCGCGGCACGTCGAGCAGGTAGTCCCACACCCTCTCGACCGGCGCGGGCACCTCGAAGTCACTGTTGATGAGCATGGTCAGTCAGTCCTCACCGGTGGTGCGCCGGACACGTCCTGCCCGGTGTTGATGGCCTCCCACACGCGGTCGGGCAGCAGTGGCATGTCGATGTTGCGCACCCCGGTGTCGGACAGGGCGTCCATGACCGCGTTGACGTACGCCGCCGGCCCGCCGACCGCCGCGCACTCGCCGACGCCCTTGGCGCCGATCGGGTGGTGCGGGCACGGGGTGACGACCTCGTACAGCTCGAAACCCGGTGTCTCCCAGGCGGTCGGCAGCAGGTAGTCCATGTAGTTCGAGCCGACGCAGTTGCCGTCGGCGTCGAACGTGATGAACTGCATGTTGGACATCGCGTACGCCTCGGTCAGCCCGCCCATGATCTGCCCCTCGACGATCATGGGGTTGATGCGCACGCCGCAGTCGTCCACGGCGACGAACCGCAGCACGTCCCACACGCCCGTCTCCGGGTCCACCTCGACCTTGGCGATGTAGCAGGCGAACGGCCAGGTCAGGTTCGGCGGGTCGTAGTAGGCGTTGTTCTCCAGGCCCGGCTCCATGCCGTCGGGCATGTTGCCGTACGCGGCCATCGCGCACTCCTGGATCGTCACGCCCCGGTCCGGTGCGCTGCGCACGTAGAACCGGCCGAGCTCCCACTCGACGTCCTCTTCGGACACCTCCAGCAGGTGCGCGGCCAGCTTGCGCGCCTTGGCCCGGATCTTGCGGGCCACCATGGCCACCGCCGCGCCCGCGACCGGCGTGGACCGCGACGCGTAGGTGCCCATGCCGAACGGCGCGGTGTCCGTGTCGCCCTCCTCGACGAGCACGTCCGCGGCCGGGATGCCCAGCTCGTGCGCGACGATCTGGGCCCAGGTCGTCTCGTGGCCCTGGCCCTGGGTCTTCGCGCCGGTGCGCAGGATGGCCTTGCCGGTCGGGTGCACCCGCAGCTCGGCCGAGTCGAACATCTTGATGCCGAGGATGTCGTACTCGCGGCTGTTCCCGGCGCCGAGCGGCTCGGTCATCGTGGAGATCCCGATGCCCAGCCTGCGCCCCCGCGCCGCCGCTTCCTCCTTCTCCTTCAGGAAGTCCTGGTACCCGATGGCGTCCAGCCCGATCTCCAGGCACTTGAGGTACTGACCGGAGTCGGTGAGGAAGCCGAACGGCGTGCGGTAGGGGAACTGGTCGTCGCGGACCAGGTTGACCCGGCGGAACTCGGCCGCGTCCATGCCGAGGTCCGCGGCCGCCGCGGCGACGATCCGTTCCTGGAAGTACATCGCCTCGGTGACCCGGAACGAGCACCGGTAGGCCACCCCGCCGGGCGCCTTGTTGGTGTACGCCCCGCGCGCGGTGATGTGCCCGACCGGGACGTCGTAACAGGCGAACGCCGAGTGCACCAGGCCGATCTTGAACTTGCTCGGCTGCGCGTCGGAGAAGAACGCGCCCTGGTCGGTGTCCGCGTGGAACCGCGCGGCGAGGATCTTGCCGTCTCGGCGCAGCGCCAGCTCGCCGTCGAAGTACATGTCCCGCGCGAACCCGGTCGAGATCAGGTTGCCGGACTTGTCCTCGATCCACTTCACCGGCTTGCCCAGCAGGATCGAGCACAGGATCGAGCAGACGTAGCCGGGGTAGACCGGCACCTTGTTGCCGAACCCGCCGCCGATGTCCGGCGAGATGATCCGGATCATGTGCTCGGGCAGCTCGGCGACCAGGGCCACCGCGGCGCGGATGATGTGCGGTGCCTGGGTGGTCATGTAGACGGTCAGCTTCTGCGTCGCCGGGTCGTAGTTCGCGATCGATCCGCAGCACTCGATCGGCGACGGGTGCGAGCGCGGGTAGTGCAGCTTGAGCCGCGACACCACGTCCGCCTGCGCGAAGGCGCGGTCGGTGCCGTCCTTGTCACCGACCTCCCACTGGTAGCAGACGTTGTCGGTCTGCCCCTCCTTGTCGTCGCGGATCAGCGGCGCGTCCGGGGCCAGCGCCTGCTCCGGGTTCACGATCGCCGGCAGCGGCTCGTACTCCACCACGATGGCCTCGCAGCCGTCCTTGGCGATGTACGGGTCGTCGGCCACCACGCACGCGATCTCCTGGCCCTGGAAGCGGACCTTGTCGGTGGCGAGCACCGCCTGGGTGTCGTAGGACAGGGTGGGCATCCAGGCGAGGTTGCGCTGCGCGGCCATCTCACCGGTGAGCACCAGCCGCACGCCCGGGATCTCCCACGCCTTGCTGGTGTCGATGGACTTGATCCGCGCGTGCGCCACCGGGCTGCGCAGGATCTCCATGTGCAGCATGCCCGGCAGCGTGATGTCGTCGGTGTAGTTGCCACGGCCGCGAATGAACCGGTCGTCCTCGACCCGCTTGCGGCTGGACCCGAGCCCGCCGATCTTGATCTCGTCGAGTGCGGTCATGCCGTCACGCTCCCGCCGGCTCGGTCCGCCTCTCCGGAATCAACAGTTTGGGTTGCGTTGGGCTGGTGCCCCTCGGTTCGGCGCGTACTTGTGGCCGGGTTGCGTTCCGTTCCCCTTGGGTGCGGTTGGCGGCCACGCGGTTCGTTCAGCGTTCTCATGTCACGCTCCCGCCGGTTGCATCTTCTTCGCCGCCCACAGGACGGCTTTCACGATGTTCTGGTAGCCCGTGCAGCGGCACAGGTTTCCCGACAGCGCCCACCGGATCTCCTCCTCGGTGGGGTCGGGGTTGCGTTCGAGCAGCGCCATCGCGCTCATCATCATCCCGGGGGTGCAGTAGCCGCACTGCAGGCCGTGCTCCTCCTTGAAGCCCTCCTGGATCGGGTGCAGCTCGCTGGCCTGGGCCATGCCCTCGACCGTGCGCACCTCGTGCCCGTCGGTCTGGACCGCGAGCATCGTGCAGGACTTCGCCGGGCGACCGTCCACGAGCACCGTGCACGCGCCGCAGTTCGTGGTGTCGCAGCCGATGTGGGTACCGGTCAGCCCCAGCCCCTGGCGGAGCAGGTGCGCGAGGAGCACCCGCGGCTCGACCTCGACGACCCGCTCCTCGCCGTTGACGGTGACCGCGATCCGGCGTCTACCAACGAGCTTGTCCATCGGATCTCCTTACGCCGCAACCGGAACGGCCGACTCGAGGGCCCGCGTGACGAACGTGCGCACGACGTGGCGCTTGTACTCGGCACTGCCGCGGTGGTCGGTGCGCGGCCGGGCCGCCTCCGCGGCCAGCCGGGCGGCCTCCTCGACCGCGTCGGCGCCGAGCTCGCTGCCCACCAGCACCCGCTCGGCCTCGACGACCTTGATGTTGTTGCCGCCCACGCCGGTGAGCGCGACGCCGGCCCGGGCCACCTTGCCCCCGTCCAGGTCCACCGCGACCGCGACGCCGACCGTGGCGAAGTCGCCGACCCGGCGCTCCAGCTTGAGGTAGCGGCCGGCCGGCGTGCCCTTCGGCGCCGGCACCCGTGCCTCGACGGCGAGCTCGCCGGGCAGCAGCGCGGTCTGGAACGGGCCGGTGACGAACTCGGTCATCGGGATGACCCGGCGGCCGGTGGCGCTGGCCGCCACGACCTCGCCGTCCAGCGCGAGCATCACCGACGCCCAGTCGCCCTGCGGGTCGGCGTGGCACAGCGACCCGACCAGCGTTCCCCGGTTGCGCACGATCGGGTCGGCCACCAGCGGCGCGGTGCTCGCCATCAGCGGGCGGCGCCCGCCGAGCACGTCGGAGAACTCCAGGTCGGTGTGTCGGCACAGCGCGCCGACCTCCAGCACGCCCGAGGACGCCTCGCGGTGATAGCCCAGGCCGGGGATGTTGTTGATGTCGACCAGCATCTCGGGCGAGGCGAAGCGCAGCTTGACCATCGGGATCAGGCTCTGCCCGCCCGCGAGCACCTTCGCCTCGTCACCGTAGGTCCGCAGCAGGTCGAGCGCCTCGTCCAGCGTGCGGGGCGCCTCGTACCGGAACGGAGCGGGATACATCGCGCCCCCTTTACGTGGTGGGAGGTTCGGGGATCGCGACCGGGAGCGACTCGTCGGTCGGGTCCGGGCGGGGTTGCTGGTGGGGTGGCCACGGCCCCTGAACCGGCTGGCCCGCGACCTTCAGCCAGTTGACGACGGCCGGGAACGCCCAGATGGTGGGGCTCTTCCCGGTCTTGGGGGCGTGCTCGATGAGCTCGTACATGCGTGGGTTCCCGGCGTCGCTGCGAGGCTCCATGCGTGTGATCGTCGTGACGCGCGTCACCGCCGGGCAAGCCGGGGGTAACCGAATGCTTAATCGCTCGCGGCCACGACGGAGTGTGGCGCTCAGCTCCAGAGCGTCACGTACACCGGCGGGCGGAACTTCGAGGGCGGCACGCCGGCGCCCGGCTCGCGCATCACCCGCAGCGCCGCGGCCGAGGAGAGGTAGTGCCGGAACGTCTCCGCGGCGGTCGAGCGCCGCTCCGGGGTGAGCGTGGTCAGGTACCAGGTCGCGTCCGCCGGGGTGGCCGCGGTGTTCACCACCCGCAGCTCACCGCGCCGCAGCCGCGCGGTGACCAGGTGCGCGGGCGCGACCGCCACCCCGGCGCCGTCCGCGGCCGCCGCCCAGGCCGCGGTCAGGCTCGGGAACACCCGGACCCGTGACTCGGGCACGTGCAGCCGGTGCAGCAGCCGGCCGGACTCGCTCGCCGGGTCCGTGGCCGTGGCGTCCACCAGCCACGACCAGTGGGCGGGGCTGCCGGGCAGCCGGCCCGCCCCGGCCACCACCACCAGGTGCGTGCGGAACACCGGCTCGGAGATCAGCTCGCCGCCGCGCTCGCCCGCCGCGGTCTCGCCGACGGTCCGGCCGAGGTTGGGGCCGAGCGCCACGTCGGCGAACCGGTTGGCGAGCAGCACCGGCATCTCGCCGGTGGCGGCCATGCCGACGGTGGTGTCGATCTTGCGGCCGGACCGCTCGGCGAACGCGTCCACCAGCGGCGTGGCCACGAACTCCATCACCGTGCCGGACGCGACCACCCGCAGCTGGCCCGGGGCGCCCTTGCCGGCGCGGACCGCAGCTTCGGCGTCCGCGCCCAGCGCCACCATCTGCGAGGCGATCGGCAGCAGCCGGGTGCCGGCCGTGGTGAGCCGCATCGTCGTGCCGGCCCGCACGACGAGCTGGTCGCCGAACTGCTGGCGCAGCGCGGCGAGGGCCTGGGACACCGCGGGCTCGCTCACGCCCAGCGCGGTCGCGGCCGCCTTCACCGAGCCCAGCTTCGCGACCAGCACGAACGTGCTCAACTGCGTGAGCGTCATGGCGACATTGTGACCCAGCACACCGTTAAGGGAATACTTAACCCCTGATTGCCGGGCCGTCGGAGGCCGAATGACCATGCCGTCAGGGAGGGCCGATGCAGGTACCCGCGCCGTTCCAGTACCGGAAGGCGACCAGCGTCGAGGACGCGCTGGCGCTGCTGCACGAGTACGGCCCGGAGGCCGCCATCGTCGCCGGCGGGCACAGCCTGCTGCCGATGATGAAGCTGCGGCTGGCCCATCCCGAGGCGCTGGTCGACATCAACGACGTCGGCGAGCTCGCCGGCATCCGGGTCGAGGACGGCCGGCTGGTCATCGGCGCGATGACCCGGCACGCCGAGCTGCTCGCCGACGCCGAGGCCGGCGGGCACTTCCCGATCCTGCACGACGCCGAGCGAGTGATCGCCGACCCGATCGTGCGCAACCGGGGCACGGTCGGCGGCTCGCTGTGCCAGGCCGACCCGTCCGAGGACCTGTCCGCGGTGTTCGCCGCGCTGCGCGCCGACCTGGTGGTGCACGGCCTGGACGGGACGCGCACGGTGGCCGCCCGCGACTTCTTCGTCGGGCCGTACCAGACCGTGCTCGAGCAGGGTGAGCTGCTCGCGGAGATCCGGGTGCCGCTGCGCGAGTCCGTGAGCGCCTACGTCAAGGTCGACCGCCGGGCGGGGGACTGGGCGGTCGGCGCGGTCGGGGCCGTGCTGACGGTCGAGGACGGCGTGGTCGCGGAGGCCGGGATCGGGCTGACCGCGCTCGGCGCGGACCGGTTCGTCGCCGCCGAGGCCGAGGACTTCCTGCGCGGCGGGCCGCCGACCGGGGACCGGTTCGCCGAGGCGGGCCGGATCGCGGCGGCGCACTGCCGGCCCACCGCCGACCAGCGCGGCCCGGTCGACTACAAGCGGCACCTGGCCGGCGAGCTCACCACGCGGGCGCTGCACCGGGCGGTGGGGTGATGCGGATCGTGGTGACCGTCAACAACGTCGAGTACGTCCGGGACGTGGAGCCCCGGCTGCTGCTCGTGCACTTCCTGCGCGAGGACCTCGGGTTGACCGGCACGCACTGGGGTTGTGACACCTCCAACTGCGGCGTGTGCGTGGTGCACCTGGACGGCGTGCCGGTGAAGTCGTGCACGGTGCTCGCGGTGATGGCGGACGGACGGTCGGTGCGCACGGTCGAAGGGCTCGCGAACGGTGCCGGGCTCGACCCGGTGCAGCAGGGGTTCGTCGAGTGCCACGGGCTGCAGTGCGGGTTCTGCACGCCGGGGATGATGATGACCGCCCGCTGGCTCCTCGACCGGAGTCCCGACCCGTCCGAAGAGGACATCCGGGAGGCGCTGTCGGGCCAGCTGTGCCGGTGCACCGGATACGAGAACATCGTGCGCTCGATCCGCTGGGCCGCCGAGCACGAGGCGGAGCCGGCATCATGACGCCGATCCCGCACGAGCCACGCCGCTCCCGACCGCACCCAAGGGGAACGGGACGCAACTCGGCCACAAGTACGTACCGAACGGGCGGGTCTTCAGCTCAGGGTGACCAGACGCATCAAACGCGGGGAGGCGGGCCGGGCTTCGGGCGGCTGCTTCGCAAGGAGGACGCGCGGTTCGTGCGCGGGCGCGGGACCTTCGTGGACGACGTGCGGCTGCCCGGCATGCTGCACGGCGCGGTGCTGCGCAGCCCGCTGGCGCACGCGCGGATCGTCTCGGTCGACACCTCCGCGGCCGAGGCGCACCCGAAGGTTCGCGCGGTGCTCACCGGGGCGAAGCTGGCCGAGCGCGGCCTCGCGTGGATGCCGACGCTGTCCGCCGACCGGCAGGCCGTGCTCGCCACCGACAAGGTCCGCTTCCAGGGCCAGGAGGTGGCCTTCGTCGTCGCCGAGGACCGCTACTCCGCGCGCGACGCGCTCGCGCTGATCGACGTGGAGTACGAGCCGCTGGACCCGGTCGTGGACGCCCGCACCGCGCTCGCCGAGGACGCCCCGGTGATCCGCGACGACCTCGACGGCAGGCGGGACAACCACATCTTCGACTGGGAGGCGGGCGACGAGGCCGCCACCGACGCGGTGTTCGCCGCCGCGGACGTGGTCGTCGAGCAGGACATGCTCTACCCCAGGGTGCACCCGGCGCCGCTGGAGACCTGCGGCGCGGTCGCGGACCTGGACCCGGTGACCGGCAAGCTGACGGTCTGGGTGACCAGCCAGGCGCCGCACGCGCACCGCACGCTGCTCTCCGGCATGTGCGGCATCCCCGAGCACCGCATCCGGGTCATCTCCCCGGACGTCGGCGGCGGGTTCGGCAACAAGGTGCCGATCTACCCGGCGTACCTGTGCGCGGTGGTCGGGTCGATGCTCACCGGGCAGCCGGTCAAGTGGTCCGAGGACCGCTCGGAGAACCTGATGGCCTCCGCGTTCGCCCGCGACTACCACATGCACGGCGCCATCGCGTCCACATCGGACGGGCGGATCCTGGGGCTGCGGGTGCGGGTGCTCGCCGACCACGGCGCGTTCAACGGCACCGCCCAGCCCTCGCGGTACCCGGCCGGGTTCTTCCACATCGTCACCGGCTCCTACGACCTCGAGGCCGCGCACTGCTCGGTGACCGGCGTCTACACGAACAAGGCGCCCGGCGGGGTGGCCTACGCCTGCTCGTTCCGCGTGGCCGAGGCGTCCTACCTGGTCGAGCGGCTGGTGGACCTGCTGGCCCGCGAGCTCGACGTGGATCCGGCCGAGCTGCGCATGCGCAACCTGCTGCGACCCGAGCAGTTCCCGTACCCGTGCGCCACCGGCTGGGAGTACGACTCGGGCGACTACCCGACCGCGCTGCGGCTCGCGATGGACATCGCCGGGTACGACAACCTGCGGGAGGAGCAGGCGCGCCGCCGCGAGCGGGGCGAGTACCTGGGCATCGGCCTCAGCTTCTTCACCGAGGCGGTCGGCGCCGGGCCGCGCAAGCACATGGACATCCTCGGCCTCGGCATGGCCGACGGAGCCGAGCTGCGCATCCACCCCACGGGCAAGGCGGTGCTGCGGATCTCCGTGCAGACGCAGGGCCAGGGCCACGAGACGACCTTCGCCCAGATCGTGGCGCACGAGCTGGGCATCCCCCCGGACGACGTGGACGTGGTGCACGGCGACACCGACCTCACCCCGTTCGGCCTCGGCACCTACGGGTCGCGGTCCACGCCGGTGTCCGGCGCGGCGGCGTCGGTGGCCGCGCAGAAGGTACGCGAGAAGGCCCGGCTGATCGCCTCGGCGATGCTGGAGGTGAGCCCGGACGACCTGGAGTGGTCACCCGGACGCTGGGCGGTGCGCGGCGACCCGGTCGCCGGCGCGTCCCTCGCCGAGATCGCCATGGCCGCACACTCCAATGTGGACCTTCCGGACGGGCTGGAGGGCCACCTGGACGCGTCCTGCGTGTACAACCCGCCCAACCTGACGTTCCCGTACGGCGCGTACATCTGCGTGGTGGAGGTGGACCCGGGCACCGGGAAGGTGTCGGTGCGCCGGTTCGTCGCGGTCGACGACTGCGGCGTGCGGATCAACCCGACCATCGTCGAGGGCCAGGTGCACGGCGGGCTGGCCGACGGGGTGGGCATGGCGTTGATGGAGCTGATGGCGTTCGACACGGACGGCAACTGCCTCGGCGGGTCCTTCATGGACTACCTGCTGCCGACCGCGGTGGACTGCCCGTCCTGGGAGCTGGGCGAGACGGTGACGCCGTCGCCGCACCATCCCCTGGGCGCCAAGGGGATCGGCGAGTCGGCCACCGTCGGCTCGCCGGCCGCGGTGGTGAACGCGGTGCTCGACGCGCTCGTGCCGTTCGGCGTGCGGCATGCCGACATGCCGCTGACCCCCGCCGCGGTGTGGTGCGCGATCCACGGCCGGCCGCTGCGCACCGACCTGGCCATCGAGTAAGGAGACCGGCATGACACAACCTGTGCCGATTCGAGCCGTGGCGTGCCCGACCGCACCTCAGGGGAACGTGACGCGAACCAGCCACAAGTACGTGGCCAAACCGCGGCGTTCGCTGGGACGCGACCAACACTGTGAACTCCCGGGAGGCGGAACGGCATGAGCGTGCTGACCAGGGTGGACGACCTGAGATCCGGGCGGACGCCGTTCGTGCTGGCCACCGTCGTCCGCGCGGAGCGGCCGACCAGCGCCAAGCCGGGTGACCGCGCGCTCGTGCTGCCGGACGGGTCGATGGAGGGCTTCGTCGGCGGCACCTGCGCGGAGTCCACCGTGCGGGTGCAGGGCCTGCGCCTGCTGGCGACCGGCGAGTCGACGCTGCTGCGGATCACGCCGACGGCCGAGGAGGAGACGGTCACGGAGGGGCTGGTGACGGTCGGCAACCCGTGCCTGTCCGGCGGATCGCTGGACATCTTCCTCGAGGCGATGCTGCCGCCGATGCTGGTCCACGTGCACGGCGAGGCGCCGGTCGCGCGGGCGCTGGTGGACATCGGCCGCGCGATCGGCCACGACGTGCGGCGGCCCGTGCCCGGCGAGGCGCTGCCCGCCGACCTGGGCGCGCTGGTGGTCGCGTCGCACGGGCGGGACGAGGAAGCGCTGCTGGAGGCGGCGTTGCGGGCGCAGGTGCCCTACGTCGGGCTGGTGGCCAGCCGCAAGCGCGGCCAGGCGGTGCTCGCGTCGCTGGACGTCACCGAAGAGCAGCGGGCCCGAGTGCACACCCCGGCGGGCCTGGACATCGGCGCCCGCACGCCGGCCGAGGTGGCGCTGTCGGTGTACGCGGAGCTGGTCAGCACCCGCACCCCGCCGCCCGCGCCGGCGCCGGTCGTGCTGGCGGCCGAGGCCGTCGACCCGGTGTGCGGCATGACGGTGGCGGTCAGCGAGTCCGCGCTGTCCCTCGTGGACGACGGGATCACGGTCTACTTCTGCGGCCCCGGCTGCCGCCAGGCCTACGCCGACGACCCCACCCGCTACCACCCGCGAGTCCAACCCTCCTGACCCGCGAGTCCAACGCTCCGGACCCGCGAGTCCCCCGTTGCGAACCCGCGAGTCCCCCGTTGCGGACCGGTGAGTCCCCGGACCGCGACGCCGCCGGCCCCGGAGGGGACTCGGGACCGGCGGGTCGTTCGGGACCGGTCCGTCAGTGGACCGGAGCCGCGTGCATCGCGAGCGATGCCAGCATGGTGCGGCCGTTCTCGGCGTTGCGCGGCTTGCACAGCACGTCGTAGCGGCGCGCGACCAGCTGGCTGTGCGAGACGAAGTCCCGCTGGCCGCGGGTGGCGCCGTAGCGCACCGCCGCCGACGCCACGCCGAACACGACGCCGGACACCAGGCCGATCAGGATCGGGAACAGGCCGGCGCCGGGCGTGAACAGGCTCAGCAGCAGGCCGACGAACAGGCCCAGCCAGGCGCCGGACGCGGCGCCCGCGCCGAGCACGCGGCCCCACGTGAGCCTGGCCGCGACCCGCTCGACCACCATCGGCTCGACGCCGACGATCGTCACGTCCTGGACGGGGAACTCGTGGTCCGCCAGGTGGTCGACGGCCCGCTGGGCCTCGCGGTACGTGTCGTAGGAACCGATCGGCCAGCCGTCCGGCAGGGTAGGCAGGTTGCTGGTCGACGGGTTGGTCGAGAACGCTGCCGTCATCGGGGTCACCTCCAGGTAAGTCTTGCTACCCGGATCAACGCGGCGGAAAACCGCGATGTGCCCGTTACGACCGGATTCACAGACTCTTCTCAGCTCACCACCCGACCGGCATGGTGACCGCGCCGCGGACCAGCATCTCCGACTTCCACTCGACGTCGCCCGCCAGGTGCAGGCCGGGCATCCGCGCGAGCAGCACCCGCAGCGCCTCCTGCAGCTCCATGCGGGCCAGCGCGGCGCCGAGACAGTGGTGCGCGCCGTGCCCGAACCCGAGATGCGGCGCCGCGGGCCGGTCGACCCGCAGCTCGTCGGCGTCGTCGAACCGCAGCGCGTCCCGGTTGGCCGCGCCGATCGCGACGACGACCGGCTCGCCCGCGCGCACCAGCACGCCGCCGACCTCGACGTCCTCGATCGCGTAGCGCGGGAACCCGGCACCGGCGCCGAGCGGCACGAACCGCAGCAGCTCCTCCACCGCGCCCGCGAGCAGCGCCGGCTCGGTCCGCAGCCGGGCCAGCTGGTCGGGGTGGTCGAGCAGGGTGAGCACGAAGTTCGGGATCTGGCTCGCGGTCGTCTCGTGGCCGGCCACCAGGATGCCCGCGCACATGTCGACCAGCTCCTGCTCGCTGAGCCGGTCGTGGTCGTCGCGCGCCTCGACCAGCGCGCTCATCAGGTCGTCGGCCGGCTCCGCCCGGCGCTGGGCGATCAGCCCGGACATGTAGGCCCGCATCGCCTCCCGGCTCGCCGCGAACTCCTCGGCGGTGAGCCTGCTGGTGGACAGCGCGTCGTCGCTCCACACCCGGAACCGCGAGCGGTCCTCGACCGGCACGCCCAGCAGCTCGCAGATGACCGCCACCGGCAGCGGCAGCGCCAGAGCCTCCACCAGGTCGGCCGGCGGCCCGGCGGCGATCATGTCGTCGACCAGGCCCTCGGCGAGCGCGCGGGCCCGCGGCCGGATGCGCTCGACGCGGCGCACGGTGAACGCGGTCGCGACCAGCCGGCGCAGCCGGGTGTGCTCGGGCGGGTCCATCGAGAGGATGCCGGAGTCGACCTGGCCGGCCCGCATCCGCGGCTGGTCGCGCAGCAGCGCCTCCGCACGGCTGAACCGCTGGTCACCCAGCACCAGACGGGCGTCGGCGTAGCGGGTGGCGAGCCACGCCGGCTCCCCGTGCGGCAGCCGGACCCGGACCATCCCCGGTGCCCGCTGCGCGGCGCGGTAGGCGTCGTGCAGGCCGAGGCTGCCCGGATCGTTGAACGGATACTCGACCGGTGCCGGATATGTGGTTGTCATGCGGCATCTCCCCAGAGTCGTCGACCTCGTGCCCACGCTAGGAAGCGTCACTGCGCGCGTCAAGGCGCTTACCGGCTGTTCACCATCGGCCCGGACACGTAGGCTCGGTCCGGTGAACGTCGCCGTACTCGACGACTACCAGCGCGTCGCACTGTCCTATCCGTACTGGTCCGGGCTGCCCGCCGACGTGCGGGTGACGCCGTTCCACTCGCACATCGCCGACGAGGACGAGCTGGCCGCCCGGCTGGAGCCGTTCGACGTCGTGGTCGCGATGCGGGAGCGCACGCCGTTGCCGGCGTCGCTGCTGTCCCGGCTGCCGCGGCTGCGGCTCGTGGTCACCGCCGGCATGGCGAACGCCGCCATCGACGTGGCCGCGGCGCGGTCGGCTGGCATCACGGTGTGCGGCACGGCGTCGGTCGGATCGTCCACTGTGGAGCTGACCTGGGCGCTGATCCTCGCCGTGGTGCGCGGCGTGCCGCCCGCGGACGCGTCGCTGCGCTCGGGCGGGTGGCAGGACGGCTCGGTGCCGGGCGCGGACCTGGCCGGCGCGACGCTCGGCGTGCTGGGGCTCGGCCGGCTCGGCTCGCGGGTGGCCGCGGTCGGGCGGGCGTTCGGCATGCGGGTGGTGGCGTGGAGCGAGAACCTGACCGCCGGGCACGCCGCCGACAACGGTGCCGAGCTCGTCGCCAAGGAGGAACTGCTGTCCACTTCGGACGTGGTGACGGTCCACCTGAGACTGAGCGACCGAACCCGCGGCCTGCTCGGCGCCGCGGAGCTGGCCCTCATGAAGCCGTCCGCGTTCCTGGTGAACACCTCCCGGGGCCCGATCGTCGACGAGGCGGCGCTGGTCGCCGCGCTCGCCGGACGCCGCATCGCCGGGGCCGGGCTGGACGTCTACGACGTCGAGCCGCTGCCGCCGGACCACCCGCTGGCGGCGCTGCCGAACACCGTGCTCACCCCGCACCTGGGCTACGTGAGCAGGCGGACGTTCGACGTCTTCCACCGCGACATCGTGGCGGACATCGCCGCCTTCCACGCGGGCGAACCGGTACGGGTGATCAGCTGAGCGACCGGTTGCCGCGGCGGCGCGGCGTGAGCCGGACCTTCGGCAGCTCGGGGGCGGGGATCCGGGCGCCGCCGTGGCCGTGGACCACGCCGAACCGGGTCCGGCCGGGAGCCTCCCAGTCCGCCCTGGCGGCGGCGATCTCCTCGTGGCTGCGGCCGACGAAGTTCCACCACATGACCAGCTCGTCGCCGAACGGCTCGCCACCGAGCAACACCGCGCGCACCGGCTCGTCACCGGCGGAGAGCATCAGCTCGGTGCGCCCGGTGCCGAGGTAGAGCAGCCGGGCGGGCGGCACCTCGACACCGGAGACGACCAGCGTGCGGTCGATCGCGAGGACCGCGTGCTCGAAGCCGGGTCGCAACGCGACGGTGGTGCGGGAGCCGGCGGCGACCCGCAGTTCCGCGCCGACCAGCGGCGTGTGCACGGTCGCGGGCGACACCGCGTCGCCGAGCGCGCCGGCGAACACGGTGGCGCGCAGCCCGCCGTGCTCGTACACGGGCAGGTCGACGTGCTGCTCGAACGCGGGCGCCATGCCGGCGCGCCCGGCGGGCAGTGCCACCCACAGCTGCAGCCCGTGCAGCAGCGCGCGGCCGTTGGCGGAGATCTCGGAGTGCGCGACGCCGCGGCCGCCGGTCATCAGGTTCAGCTGGCCCGGCCGGACCACCACGTCGCTGCCCATGCTGTCCCGGTGGTGGATCTCGCCGGCCAGCGGCCAGGTCACCGTCTGCAGCCCGGTGTGCGGGTGCGGCAGCACGCTCATCTGCGTGTGGTTGGGGCCGAACAGGTCGAGGAAGCACCACGCGCCGACGGTGGGCAGGTCGCGCTGGGGCAGCAGGCGCTCGACGTGGATGCCGCGCAGCCCGCCGAGCGGCACGTCCCGCGGCGCGAACAGGTGGGCGACCGCGTGGTCGTCGGCCACCGTCCGGCAGACCGTCTCCTCGGGATGCGTGTCCAGGTTGCTCACGGTTGCGCGCTCTCCGGCGGTGCCTCGACGTGTCCCTTGTAGGTGTCCATGTTCTTGCTCAGGTACGCGGAGATGAACGGGCACAGCGGCACGATCACCTTCTCCCGCGCCACCGCGTCGTCGAGCGCGCCGGCGGCCAGGACCTTGCCGAGGCCCTGGCCGGAGTACGCGTCGTCGACCTCGCTGTGGGTGAACACGACCCGGTTGCCGCTGTCGTGGTACTGGGCGAACCCGGCGAGCCTGTCGCCGACGAACAGCTCGTACCGGTACTTCTCGCTGTTGCGCTCGACCCGTGCGTCTGCGGTGTCGTCGGCCATGGCACCCCTTCTCCTCGCCCTACGCGATGCCCTACCGCGATCGTCCCAGAGTTTCACCCGCGGTGCGCAGCCGCTCGTCGAGTTCCGCGCGGTCGGCGAGGAACCAGATGTCCGTGCCCTTGTTGATCTCGTGCACGAACGCCCGGAAGGAGTCGGTGGCCAGGTGTGCCGTGATGTCGCCCAGCACCACCAGCCGCACCTGGTAGGCGGCGAACTTGCGCACCACGTCCCCGGCGACGCGGGTGCTCAGCGTGAAGAACCGCACGTCGACCCGGTCGGCGGGCACGACGACGACCGTGGCGGCCTCGTTGAACGCCTGCCCGATCAGGTCGAGCGCGTCCGCCTCACTCGCCAGCGTGGGGGTGGCGGGCGTGACGGTGAGGACGCGGACACCGTGCGTCTCGGAGATGCTGTCCATGTCGCGCAGTGTGACCGGCGCGCACCGGTGCGCGCCACCGACTAATCGGCTCAGCCGGGAACCGTGACGACCGGGCCGAGCGGGCCGGGCAGCGCGGAGAGGGCCCGCACCCGCTGGGGTGGGAAGTCGACCCAGTGGCCGGCGGGGTCGCGGCCGTCGTGCAGGTGGCGGTCCAGGAACCGTTGCCAGCGGCGCAGGCCGTCGACGGCGGTGGCGGTGTCGAGGTGGCCGCGCTCGATGGCGTCGGCGTACTCGGCGAGGTCGAGCAGGCGCTGGTGGCGCCCGTCGGTGGGGACCATGACGTCGATGTAGAGGTCCCGGAGGATGATCTTGTCCTGGTCGTGCGAGACGTGGATCAGGTCGACGTACCAGGTCGCCGGCTCGTCGAGGTCGGCGTCGATGCCGTCGATCTCGCCGTCCGGGGTGCGCATCCGCCGCCAGCACGGACGCGCCATGCTCACGCCGAGGTCGAGCAGGACGAAGACCCGTTCGAGCAGCGACCGCCCCGGCCACGGCACGAACCGGTCGGGCAGCTGGTACTCGTAGGCGAGCGTGTCACCGATGCGGATGCCGGGCAGCGGACCGAAGGGCGGCACGGGATCTCCGTGGGCACCTCGCCACACCTCGACGTGTCTCATGCGACATTCCTACACCGATCTCGTGATCGTTGTCCGCTACCGACCTTCGGCCGGGGCCGTTCGGCGCAGCCACCACAGTCCGAGGACGGGCAGCACCACGGGCACGAAGCCGTAGCCGCGGCCGTAGACCGACCACACCGTGGCGTCCGGAAACGCCTGCGGGTCAACGAGGCTGAGCGTGCCGATGGTGAGCACCCCGACCAGCTCGACCACAATGGACACTGTGGCCACGCGTCGGGAGGTGCGGCTGCCGCGGGCCAGGCACGCGGTCGCGACGATGTAGACGACCGCGGCGAACGCGGAGAGCAGGTAGGCGAGCGGAGCCTCGTGGAAGCGGGTCGCGATCTGCACGGCCGAGCGCGCGGTCGCGGCCAGCGCGAACACGGCGTAGACGGCGATCAGCAGCCGGCCGGGGCCGGACCGGGTGCGGGTGGCGAGGTCAGGCATGCGCGTTCCAGACCTGGCCGAGGCGCAGGATCATCACCGGCACGGTGAGGCAGCCGATCAGCAGCACGCCCGGACCCCAGCGGGATCGCTCGGCGAGCGACCAGAGCGCGGCGACCGGGAGGATGACCAGCGGGCCGATGAGGTAGCCGGCGAAGGTGAACCTCTCCAGGTCCCGGTCGGTGGTGACCATGCCGACCACGCCGACGACCGCCTGCGCGAGCAGCCCGAGCTCGAGCAGGGCGACCACGCCGAGCAGGCCGAGCCCGTACCAGCGCCGCGGCAGCACCGGCCGGTTGGCGACCATCAGCGCGACCGCCCACGCACCGGCCCCGAGCGCGACGAAGGTGAGCGTGGAGGACAGACCGTCGATCACGTGTCGAGCCTAGTGCGCACCCCTTGCACGGCCCTCGTCGAGCCGTTCATACCGATTGAAGTCCACAGTAGACGGTAGTCGGTCAGCCGTCCTGGCCCGTCCAGCCCGACCGCTCGATCGCCCGAAGTCCACGGCGGACGATCGCCTGGGTCAGCGCGGCGGCCAGGTCGGGATCGCGCTCCTCGTAGGCGTGCAGCAACCGTCGGTGATCGGACGCCGACGCCCGCAGCCGACCCGGCAGTGAAAGGCTCAGCTGCCGTATTTGGAGCGTGCGCACCCCGACGCTGTCCAGAACTCGCCGTACGGCACCGTTACCGGCGATCTCGACCTCATTGTTTCGGAATCCCACATTCAGCCAGAAGTAGCGCTCGACATCGCCGGCCTCCGCCGCCGCTTCCTGTCGCCGCTGGCTCTCCCGCAGTATCCCGATGTGGGATTCGGTTGCATTTTCGACAATACGTCTGCTCACCAATGCATACAGGCTCGCCAGCAGCTCGAATATCTCCCTCGCCTCGGCCAGCAGCAGGCGGCGCACACGCGGCCGGCGGCGCGCGATGATCTCCACCAGGCCCAACCGTTCCAGCGTCAGCAGGGCCTCGCGGACCGGGGTCCGGCTACTGTGGAACCGGCGGGCCAGGTCGACGGAGTTCAGGTCGTCGCCGGGCTGCAGGCGGGCCTCGACAATGGCGGTGGCGACGGAGACAAGGATCTGGTCCACGACGCTGTTCGAGTTCTCCGGACGACCGAGTACCCGCAGTATCTCGAGTTGTCCCGCGGACGGCTCGGCGCCGTCCGGGCGGGCCATAGAGGTCGCTCCGGATTGGGCGGTCGTCATGGCGGTGATAATAGCGTCGACAAACTTCGCGCTCCCGCCCGCGTCGGATAATTCGAAAAACGATAGTTCAGAACCAGCCGACGTCTCGAACGGACACCCAGCCGACCGCGGGCGGCGGCAGCGTCTCGCCGAAGGCCCACTGCCGCAGGACCGTGCGGAGCTCGGCCAGGGTGATGAACGACTCGGGCGGCAGCGCTGTCTCCACCGGATGCCAGTTGTCGTGTGCCAGCGCGACGTCCGGCCGCCCGGCGTCGCCGTGGGTCATCCACGAGTGGCTGCGCCCGTCGGCGTCCATCGCGATGAGCACCGCGGCCGCGACCCGGTGCGCGTGGCTGAGCTGGAAGCGCAGGTTCGCCGCCGGCAGCCCGGTGCCCTGCGGGGTGAGGTGCAGCCGGGCGACCTTCGTGTCGTCGGCCTCGGCGAGGTACAGGTCGAGGAACGTGGCGAGGCCGTCCGGGCTCTCGAAGGTGACCGTGTACACCGCGCCACGCGTGTGGAACACCCCGGACGGTTCGAGGCGCCGGCCGCCCGGCGCCGCGAGCTCGGTCCGGTGCAGCACGTCCGCATCGCTCACGGCGCCTCCTACGTGGACCACCGACCACCGTGCCACCCCGCGCCCTCCGGGGCGAGAACCGGCTTGACACGGGTACCCCTCACGGGTATTAATTTGGACATCACTGTCCAAGTTAAGGAGAAGATCATGGCACACGTCGTGCTGGCCGAGGCGCCGGCACATCCCCGCAGATGGACGGCATTGGCGCTGCTCAGCCTCGCCCAGTTCATGCTGATCGTGGACCTCACCGTGGTGCAGGTGGCGCTGCCGAGCATCGGGTCCGACCTCGGGCTCGGACGGGAGCCGCTGACCTGGGTGGTCACCACGTACACGCTGGTGTTCGGCGGGCTGATGGTGTTCGGCGGGCGGCTTGCGGACGCGCTCGGCGCCCGCCGCACGCTGCTCGCCGGCCTCGCCGTGTTCACCGCGGCCTCGCTGCTCGCGGGACTCGCGCCGAACGGCACGGTGCTGATCACCGCCCGTGCCCTGCAGGGCCTCGGCGCGGCACTGATGTCCCCGGCCGCGCTGGCGATCATCACGACCACCTTCCACGGCCCGGAACGCACCCGCGCGCTCGGCGTGTGGGCGGCGATCGGCGGCGCCGGCGCGGCACTGGGCGTGCTGCTGTCCGGCCTGCTCACCGCGGGCCCGGGCTGGGCGTGGGTGTTCTTCGTGAACGTCCCGGTGGGACTGGCGATCGTGCTGGTGCTGCCGTCGGTGGTGCGCGCGGACGGCGCCCCGGCGCGCGGCGGCCTGGACGTGCCGGGGGCGCTCGCGGTGACGCTGTCCACGGCCGCGCTGATCTACGGCCTGGTCAACGCGGGCGACGACGGGTGGGCCTCGGCCGGCACCGTGCTGCCCGGGCTGGGCGCGCTGCTGGGCTACGGGCTGTTCGTCCTCCTCGAGTCGCGGTCACCGGCCCCGCTGATGCGCCCGGCGACCCTGGCGCGCCGGCCCGTGCTGTCCGGCACGCTGCTGATGCTGGTGGCCACCGGGCTGATGCTCGGGCTGTTCTTCCTGACCTCGCTGTACTTCCAGCACCTGCGCGGGTTCGGCGCGCTGCGCACCGGCCTGCTGTTCCTGCCCGTCGCCATCGCCATCACGGTCGGCGCGCAGGTGGCCGCGCACGCCATCGGCCGGGTCGGCGGCCGGGTGGTCGCGGTGGCCGCGATGCTGGTGACCACGGGCGGGCTCGCGCTGCTGACCGGCGTCTCGTCCGGCGGCAACGTCTACACCGAGGTGCTGCCCGGCCTGACGCTGGCCGCGCTGGGCATCGGCCCGCTGTTCATCACGGCCACGTCGACCACGCTGGCGAACGTGCCGCACGAGGAAGCCGGCGTGGCCTCCGGCGTCATCAACACCTTCCACGAGCTGGGCGGCAGCATCGGCGTCGCGGTGGTGTCCACTGTGGCCGCCGCGGGGATCGCCGCGGTGCCGTCGGTGGACGCGTTCGGGTCCGGTTACCTGCTGCTCGCCGTGGTCGCCGCGGTCATGGGGCTGCTCGCCGCGGTGCTGGTGCCGCCGGGCCGCCCGGCCGGGATGACCGGCCACGGCCACGGACACGCGCACTAACCTGGGCCCGGTGACCACCGCGCAGCCGCGCCGCCGGGCGGACGCCGAACGCAACATCGAGGCGATCCTGGCGACCGCGGGTGAGAAGTTCGGTCGCGGCGCGACCCCGGCGATGGGCGAGATCGCCACCGCCGCCGGGGTCCGCCGCGCGACGCTCTACGCGCACTTCCCGTCCCGTGAGCACCTGCTCGACGCGGTCCTGGACCGCGCGATGGCGGACACCGACGACGCCCTGAGCGCGCTGGACCTCGACGCGGACCCGCCGGACGTCGCGCTGGAGCGGCTCGTCCGCACGTCCTGGCCGGTGCTCGACCGGCACCGCAGGCTGCGCACCGTGGCGCTGGCCGAGCTGGGCCCGGAACGCCTGCACGGCCACCACGACCGGGCCCGGCACCACGTCGAACGGCTGCTGCGCCGCGGGCGGGAGGCGGGCGTTTTCCGCACCGACCTGCCAGCCGACTGGCTGATCGCGTCCGTCTACGCCATCATGCACGCGGCCGCCGACGAGGCCAACGCCGGCCGCGTCCCACCCGGACAGGCCCCGGACCTGGTCGCGGCAACGGTCCTTTCGCTGCTGCGGTAGTCGCCCGCGACCCCGGTGGCGATACAATCGGCCCTGGATATCGCAGGTCAGGAAGGGTGTGAGCCGGTGAGCCCGGATCTGGAGCTGGCGGCCGACCGCAGACTGCTCGGGCGGACCAGCACGGTCGAGCGCCTGGCCGACATCCTCCGGGCGCGGATCATCGAGGGGTTCTTCCAGCCGGGCGAGCGGCTCGCGGAGGACTCCATCGGCACCGCCCTCGGCGTCTCGCGCAACACGCTGCGGGAGGCCTTCCGGCTGCTGACCCACGAGCGGCTGCTCGTGCACGAGCTCAACCGCGGGGTGTTCGTCTGCAAGCTGACCGTCGAGGACCTCGTCGACGTGTACCGGGTGCGCAAGCTCGTCGAGTGCGGGGCGGTGCGCGGGCTCGACGGCCGCCCGCCGCGGGCCGACGACATGGCCGCCGCGGTCGCGCAGGGCGACGAGGCGATGCGGGCGCGGGACTGGCGGGCGCTGGGCACCGCGAACATGATGTTCCACCAGGGGGTCGCGGCACTGGCCGGCAGCCCGCGGGTGGACGAGCTGATGCGCGGGGTGCTCGCGGAGCTGCGCCTGCACTTCCAGTCGATGTCCGACCCGCGCCGCTTCCACGAGCCCTACCTGGAGCGCAACCGGGAGATCCTGGCGGTCATCGAGACCGGCGACGGCCAGGCCGCGGAGCGCCTGCTGCTCAAGTACCTCGACGACTCCGAGCACCAGCTCGTCGAGGCCTACCGCGCGGCCGGCTGAGCCCGGAAGGTGACCGTCTGGCCGGGACGGGCCTGGGCGAGCACCGGCAGGTCGGCCGTGCGCACCACGGCGAGCACCGGATAGCCCCCGGTCACCGGGTGGTCCGCCAGGAACACCACCGGCCGGCCCGACGGCGGCACCTGGATCGCGCCCGCGACCATGCCCTCGCTGGGCAGCTCGTCGTGCCGGGCGCGGGCGAGCGCGGGACCGCGCAGCCGCAGGCCGACCCGGTTGGCCTCGGCGGTCACGGTGTACCGCCCGCTCAGCAGCGTGCGCAGCGCGTCCGGCGTGCACCAGTCCTGGCGCGGGCCCGGGACGACACGCACGGACAGCTCGCCGCCGGGTGGCGGGTTCACCGGGGCGACCTCGACCGCGGGCGGCGGTCCGTCGTGGTCGGTGCCGACCGGCAGCACGTCGCCGGGGGACAGCGGGTGCGGGCCGAGCCCGGAGAGCACGTCGGTCGAGCGCGAGCCCAGCGCCCGCGGCGAGGCGATGCCGCCGCGCACCGCGACGTAGGTGCGCACGCCGGACTCGGGCGCGCCGATGGTCAGGACGGCGCCGGCGGGCACCGTGAACGGCGCGTTCATCGCGGCGGCGCGGTTGAGCCGGCAGGGCGCGCCGGTCACCGCCACCCGGGCGGGCCGGTGGAACGCGAGCGTGGCCGAGCCGAACGTGAGCTCCAGGCACGCGGCGCCCTCGTCGTTGCCCACCAGGCGGTTCGCGAGCGCGGCGGCGGGCGCGTCGGCCGCGCCGGACGGGCCGACGCCGAGCGCGGCGTACCCGTGCCGCCCGCGGTCCTGCACGGTGGCCAGCGGTCCACAGTGGACCATCTCGATGCCGGGCGGCGTACCGGAACGGGGGACTCGCGGGCCCGCGACGGGGGACTCGCGGAGGGAGTCGACCGGGTCGAAGCGGACGCGGGTGCCGGGGCGGAGCAGGGCCGGCGGGGTGCGGGCCGGGTCCCAGAGCGGGACGGTGGTGCGGCCCAGCAGGTGCCAGCCGCCGGGCGAGGGGCGCGGGTACACCCCGGTGAACTCGCCTGCCACGCCCACCGCGCCGGCCGGCACCCGCACCCGTGGCGTGCCGCGGCGGGGCAGGCGCAGCCGCGGGTCGAGCCCGGTCAGGTAGCCGAACCCGGGCGCGAAGCCGGAGAACGCCACCACGTAGCGCGCCGACGTGTGCGCCTCGATCACCCCGTGGACGCCGAGGCCGGTCCGCCTGCCCACGTCCGCCAGGTCGTCCCCGTCGTAGTGGACCGGGACGGTCACCAGCTCGCCGGCCCCGGACGCCACCGCCACCGGCTCGACGGCCGTCAGCCGCCGGGCCAGGTCCGCGGCGGGCACGGCGGCCGGGTCGAACCGGACGAGCACCGTGCGGGCCGCCGGTACCAGGTCGGTCACCCCGGCGAGCGGCCGGTCGAGCAGTGCGGTGTAGACGCCGAGGGCCGCGTCGCCGGCCTCCACCAGCAACGCGGCGTCCCCGCACGGCAGCACCCTCACACGAAGCTCCGCACCGACACCCCCGCGCCGGCCAGGGCGGAGCGCGCCGCCCTGGCCAGCCCGACCGCCCCCGGCGTGTCCCCGTGCACGCACACCGACCGCGCGCTCACCGCCAGCACGGTGCCGTCCGCGGCCTCGACCTCGCCCTCGGTGGCCAGCCGGACCACCCGCGAGGCGACCGCGGCGGGATCGGTCAGCACCGCGCCGGGGGCGCCGCGCGGCAGCAGCCGGCCGTCCGATGTGTACGCCCGGTCCGCGAACGCCTCGGGCACCGTGGGCAGCCCGGCCTCGCCGGCGAGTGCCAGCCACCGCGACCCCGGCATCCCGAGCACGGGCAGCGAGCCGTCGAACGCCGCGACGGCGGCGACCACGGCGCCGGCCTGCCCGTCGTCCGAGCCGATCGCCGCGTACAGCGCGCCGTGCGGCTTGACGTACCCGATCCGCCCGCCGGCCGCGGTGGCGAACGCGGACAGCGCGCCGAGCTGGTAGAGCACGTCGTCGGCCAGCTCCGCCGGGACGACGTCGACGTAGCGGCGGCCGAAGCCGGCGCAGGTCGCGGTAGCCCACGTGCGCGCCGATCGCCACCCCGTGGCGCACCGCGGTCGCGCACGCCCGGCGCATCGCGGCGGGGTCGCCCGCGTGGAAGCCGCACGCCACGTTGGCGCCGGTGACCACGGACAGCAGGACGTCGTCGTCGGCGAACCCCTCCGCCACGTCGCAGTTGAGGTCGAGCACGGTCACGCCGTCACCGTCGCCGGCGTGATGTCCTCTTCGGACTCCACCTGGGGGTCACGGGCCAACATCAGGCCGACGCCGGTCAGCGCCGCGGTCAGCAGGAGGTAGCCGCCGAGGATCCACCAGCTGCCGAACGTGGCGAGCAGCGCGGTGAGGATCAGCGGGGCGGGCGCGCCGCCGATCACGCCGGCGAACGTGTAGGCCAGCGAGGATCCGGTGTAGCGCAGCCGCGGGGAGAACTGCTCGGTGATCAGCGCGGCCTGCGGGCCGTACAGCAGGGCGTGGATGGCCAGCGCCACCACCACGCCGAACACCAGCAGGGCGAACGAGCCGCCGCCGATCATCGGGAAGAACACGAACGGCCACACCGCGGCGGCGAGCGTGCCGTACAGGTAGAGCCGGCGCCGGTTCATCCGGTCGGACAGCGCGCCGAACGCGGGCATCAGCGCGAGCTGGCAGGCCGAGCCGATCATCACCGCGGTCGAGCCCTGGGCCCGGGTCATGTCCAGCTCCTTGGTGATGTAGGTCAGCGTGAACACGGTGAACAGCGAGTACATGACGTCCGGGCAGACCCGGACCAGCACGCCCGCGACCAGTGCCCGGCGCTCCTGACCGACCACTTCGGACACCGGGGCGGTGGGCCGCTCGCCGCGGTCGGCGATCTGGCGGAACACCGGGGTCTCCTCCAGCCGCAGCCTGATCCACAGTCCGAACGCGACGAGCACGGCCGAGAGCAGGAACGCGACCCGCCAGCCCCAGGAGGTGAACGCGGCGTCGGTGAGCGTCGCCGACAGCAGCGCCAGCACACCGTTGGCGATCAGCGTGCCGGCCGGCGGGCCGATCTGCGCCGCCGACGCCCAGAACCCCCGGCGGCGTGGGTCGCCGTACTCGCTGGAGAGCAGCACCGCGCCGCCCCACTCACCGCCGACCGCGACGCCCTGGGCGAAGCGCAGCACGACCAGCAGGAACGGCGGCCGTACCGCCGAGCGCCGCGTGGGTGGGCAGCAGGCCGATGAGGAAGGTGGCGATGCCGGCCAGCAGGAGGGTGTGGACCAGGACCTTCTTGCGCCCGATGACATCGCCCAGCCTGCCGAACACGACGCCGCCGAGCGGGCGGGCCAGGTAGCCGATGGCGTAGGTGGAGAAGGAGGCCATGGTGCCGGCGAACTCGTCGCCGGACGGGAAGAACACGTCGCCGAAGACCGTCGCGGCGGCCACCGAGTAGGCCGCGAAGTCGTAGTACTCCAGGGCCGTTCCGGACAGGCTCGCCGCGAAGGCGCGGCGCAGGGAGCGGGGATCCACGGTGGTGCGGGGAGAGCTCATGGTGTTCACATCCCGTCTACGGCGTGGGGAAATTCCTTTCGAGAGTAGATTTCGTTGAACGATCCTGCAATACTACGTTTCATATCTGGCACCACTGCTCAGCAGAAAGTGGGTGACCCCAGGATGAATCCCGAGACCCGAGAGGGGGCGGCCTCCTGCCGCTCGGTGCGCAATGCCTTCCGGCTGCTCGAACTGCTCGCCGGCAGCCCGGACGGGCAGCGCCTCGCCCGGCTCGTCGAGGCGACCGGCCTGCCGAAGTCGTCGGTGCACCGGATCCTGGTCACCCTGGAGGAGCTGGACGTCGTGTGCCGCGACGACCTGACCGCGGCGTACCACCTGACGGTGAACTGGCGCCGCATCGTCTCGCCGCCCCGGCCCTCGGAGTTCACCGCCCCGGTGCTCAGCCACGACGGGCGGCCGGTGGCGGGGCTGACCCTGCGGCTGCGCGGGCAGGTCGCCCCGGGCCCGCCGTCGGAGCGGATCTCCCGGCTGGTGGCCGACCTCGCGCACGCGGTGTCCCGCCGCATCGGCGGCCGCGTCACCCCCGCGAACAGAGCTTCCTGACGCCCGGCGCGGCTTCCGCCCCGTAGTACTTCGCCGGGTCGCCCACCCGACCCGCCACACAGCCGAGCCGACCCGTGGCATCGTCGAGTCGGCTCGTGGCATCGGCGAGTCGGCCCGTGGCATCGTCGAGTCGACTCGTGGCATCGTCGAGTCGGCTCGTGGCATCGTCGAGTCGGCTCGTGGCGCGCCACCCGACACGCCACCGGCACGGCCCAGCCGGCGACATGCGGAACAGCTCGGGCCGCGCCAGGGGTCGACTCGGCCGTGCCGCGGGTCGGTTCGGCCGTGCCGCGGGTCGGTTCGGCCGTGCCGCGGGTCGGTTGGGCCGTGCCGCGGGTCGGTTCGGCTGCGCCAGGGGTCGACTCGGCCGCGCCGTGGGTCGGTTCGGGTGTGTGGTGGGTCGGGTCAGTTCGGCCCTCGATGAGGCCGGTAGAGCGCGCCCTCCCGCGACACGCGCCGCACCTGCGTGGCTTCAGCGGCCGGCGGTGACGGCGTGCCCGACGAGCCCGGTCACCGGCACCCGCACCGCGGTCAGCGTTCCCCGCGTGGCGGCATCCGCAGCGCCGCGAGCTGCTGCTCGAACGGGATGACCGCCTCGTCGGGCGGAGGTGCGGCCGGCGGGCGGCCGGCCATCAGCTCCGCCAGCTCGCCCGCCGCCCGCGCGACGCGGTGGGCCAGGTCGTCCTCGCCGCCGGAGGCCCAGTCCTCGGACGCGGCGTACACGGCCGTCGGCACGACCACGGCGCGCAGGTAGGTGAACAGCGGGCGCAGCGCGTGCTCCAGCGCGAGCGAGTGCCGCGTGGTGCCGCCGGTCGCGGCGATCAGCACCGGCTTGCCCACCAGCGCGTCCTGCTCCAGCACGTCGAAGAACGACTTGAACAGCCCCGAGTACGACGCGGTGAAGATCGGCGTCACGGCGATCAGGCCGTCCGCCCGCGCCACCGTGTCGAGCGCCTCGGCCAGCCGGGGCGCGGCGAAGCCGGTGACGAAGTTGTTCGCGATGTCACCCGCCAGGTCGCGCAGCTCCACGACCTCGACCGCCACGTCGGTCTGGCTGCCGACCGCCGCCGCCAGGCGGTCGGCCAGCAACCGGGTCGAGGACGGCACGGTCAGCCCGGCCGACACCACCGCCAGTGTCCTCATCGGACACTCACCTCCCGCTTCGCCGCGAGCAGCGACTCGTGCGTCGGCGCGTCCGGCACTCCGGCCGGCCGGCCGATCGCGAACTCCTTGCGCAGCACCGGAACGACCTCCTCGCCCAGGATGTCCAGCTGCTCCAGCACCGTCCTGAGCGGCAGGCCCGCGTGATCCATCAGGAACAGCTGCCGCTGGTAGTCGCCGAAGTCCTCGCGGAACGCGAGCGTCCGGTCGATCACCTGCTGCGGGCTGCCGACGGTCAGCGGCGTCTGCGCCATGAAGTCCTCGAGCGAGGGCCCGTGCCCGTAGACCGGCGCGTTGTCGAAGTACGGCCGGAACTCCGCCACCGCGTCCTGCGAGTTCTTCCGCATGAACACCTGCCCGCCCAGCCCGACGATCGCCTGCTCGGGAGTGCCGTGCCCGTAGTGCGCGTAGCGCTGCCGGTACAGCCCGATCAGCCGCATGTAGTGCTCCTTGGGCCAGAAGATGTTGTTCGCGAAGAAGCCGTCGCCGTAGTACGCGGCCTGCTCGGCGATCTCCGGGCTGCGGATCGAACCGTGCCAGACGAACGGCGGCACCCCGTCCAGCGGGCCGCGGCGTCGAGGTGAACCCCTGCAGCGGCGTGCGGAACCGGCCCTCCCAGTCCACCACGTCGTTGCGCCACAGGTCGTGCAGCAGCGCGTAGTTCTCGATCGCCAGCGGGATGCCCTGCCGGATGTCCTGGCCGAACCACGGGTAGACCGGCCCGGTGTTGCCCCGGCCCATCATCAGGTCCACCCGGCCGTCGGCGAGGTGCTGCAGCATCGCGTAGTCCTCGGCGATCTTCACCGGGTCGTTCGTGGTGATCAGCGTCGTCGAGGTCGACAGGATCAGCCGCTCGGTGCGCGCCGCGACGTAGCCGAGCATCGTCGTCGGCGAGGACGGCACGAACGGCGGGTTGTGGTGCTCACCGGTGGCGAACACGTCCAGGCCGACCTCCTCGGCCTTCCGCGCGATCGTCACCATCGACCTGATCCGCTCGTGCTCGCTCGGCGTGGTGCCGTTGGTCGGGTCCGTGGTCACATCGCCGACGGTGAAGATCCCGAACTGCATCACTTTGTCATCACCCTCAACTAGTTGCTTCTTCAACTACCCGACCCAACGCAGCCTACCGGGTGCGGTATTCCCGCAGGTCCTTGTGGTAGACGCGGAAGTCGCACGGGGTGGCCAGCCGAGGTGCCAGGTCCGGGTGGGCCTCGTCGACGGTGTCGACCCGGACCAGCCGGTAGCCGAGGCGGCCGTACCAGCCGGCCAGGAACTCCTTCGACGGGTGCGACCACTCGCGCGGCACCAGCAGTTCGAGCTGCATGACGTGGCGCCCCTCGGCCCGGCTGTGCTGCTCGGCGAAGCGCACCAGCGCCGCCCCCACCCCGGCCCCCCGCCACCGCGGTGCGGCGACGAGCATGCCGAGCTCGCTCAGCTCCCCGCTCACGTGCTGGACGCGCACGCTCCCGACGATGTGTCCGTCCAGCCTGGCCACGACGATCTCCCTGGCGCGGGTGAGCCGGGACACCTCGGCGGGGCTCGTCCGGGCGGCGCCGTCGAGCCACAAGCCGTCCTCGGCCACCGCGTAGACCCGGTTGACCAGGTCGCTGAGTGCCGACATCGTCCCGGCGTCGCCGGCGGACTCCGGCGCGAGCGGTTCGACGCGGACTCGGGACGTCAAGCGTTCCTCCCCTGGATTGGACTGGACAACTGGCGATGATTGGTCTAGACATTTTAGTGACGCGCGGTGCCTCCCTGCTCACCGCGCGCCTCGTGGAGGCCGTCATGAAACGCCCACTCGTCGTGCTCGCCGTCGTGGCCGCAGCCTGCCTCGGCACAGTAGCGCCCGTCGCCGAGGCGGCCGGGGAACGCGCCGTGTTCACCAAGGTGTCCGACTGGGGCTCCGGCTGGGAAGGCCGCGTCACGGTCACCAACGGCGGCAGCACGCCGATCACCGGCTGGCGCGTCGAGTTCGACCTGCCGGCCGGCACCACCATCGGCAGCTACTGGGACGCCCTGCTGACCTCCAGCGGCAACCACCACACCTTCACCAACCGCGAGTACAACGGCAGCCTCGCCCCCGGCGCCAGCACGAGCTTCGGCTTCCTCGGCGCCGGTTCCGGCAGCCCGCAGAACTGCCGGGTCAACGGCGCCGACTGCGGGGGCGGCGGCGGTGACCCGCAGCCCGGAGTTCCCGGCACGCCGGGCAACCTCACCGTGACCGGGACCACGTCCTCGGCCATCACGCTCGGCTGGTCCGCCGCGTCCGGCACGGTCAGCGGCTACCGCGTCTACGAGGGCAGCACGGTGCGGGCCACCGTCACCGGCACCTCGGCCACCCTCGGCGGGCTGGCCGCCTGCACCAGCCGCACCTACACCGTCGCCGCCTACAACGACGCCGGCGAGTCCGCCCGCAGCGCACCGGTCAGCGCGACCACGGCCGGCTGCCCGCAGGCCGACCTGCCCCGCCACACGCTGACCGGGTACTGGCACAACTTCGTCAACCCGGCCACCGAACTGCGGCTGTCCGCGGTGCCCGACGAGTACGACGTCGTCGTGGTGGCCTTCGCCGAGGCCACGAGCACCCCCGGCGCCGTCACGTTCGCGCTCGACCCGGAGCTGTCCACCGCGCTGGGCGGCTACACCGACGCCCAGTTCAAGGCCGACGTGCAGACCCTGCACTCGCGCGGCAAGAAGGTGCTGCTGTCCGTGGGCGGCGAGGCGGGCCGGGTGTCGGTCGGCGACTCGGCATCCGCCACGAACTTCGCGAACAGCGTGCGGTCGATCATGGCCGGGTACGGCTTCGACGGCGTCGACATCGACCTGGAGAACGGCCTGAACCCGACCTACATGGGCCAGGCGCTGCGCGGCCTGCGCACCCAGGTCGGCTCGAGCCTGATCATCACGATGGCGCCGCAGACCATCGACATGCAGTCCACCGGCGGCTCGTACTTCGCGCTGGCGCTGAACATCAAGGACATCCTCACCGTCGTCCACACCCAGTACTACAACTCCGGCTCGATGCTGGGCTGCGACCAGGCGCAGGCCTACAGCCAGGGCAACGTCGACTTCATCACCGCGCTCGCCTGCATCCAGCTGGAGAACGGGCTGCGACCCGACCAGGTCGCCGTCGGGCTCCCGGCCGGCCCGGGCGCGGCCGGCGGCGGCGTGGTCGCGCCGTCGGTCGTGAACAACGCGCTCGACTGCCTCGCCCGCGGCACGAACTGCGGCTCGTTCCACCCGCCGCGCACCTATCCCGGCATCCGGGGCGCGATGACCTGGTCGATCAACTGGGACGCGAGCAACGGCAACAACTTCGCGCACACCGTCGCGCCGCACCTGGACACGCTGCCATGAGGCGCGCGGCCGCGGTGCTGACCGCTTTCACCGTGCTCGCGCTCGGCGCCGCCCCGGCGGCGTCGGCGGCGAACCTGCTGACCAACGCCGGCTTCGAGTCCGGCACGCTGTCCGGCTGGACCTGCGAGGGTGGCGCGGTCGTCACGAGCCCGGTGCACTCCGGCTCCTACGCCCTCGCCGCGACCGCGACCTCCTCGACCACCGCGCAGTGCACCCAGACGGTGTCCGTGGCGCCGAACACGACCTACACGGTGTCCGCGTGGGTGCGCGGCAACCCGGTCTACCTCGGCATCACCGGCGGACCGTCCACATGGAACGCGCCGGCGAGCTATGCCCGGCTCTCGCTCACGTTCACCACCGGCGCGGCGCAGACGCAGGCCCAGCTGTACCTGCACGGCTGGTACGGAGCCGGCACCTACCACGCCGACGACGTGGTGCTCGACGGACCGGGCGGCGGCACGCCCGGCGCCCCCGCCACGCCGGGCACCCCGCAGGCCGGCACCGTGACCGCGTCGTCGATCGTCGCTGTCCTGGCCCGCCTCGAGCGGCGCCACCGGGTACCGCGTCTACGAGGGATCCACCGTGCGTGCCACGGTGTCCGGCCCGTCCGCGACGATCTCCGGCCTGGCCGCGTGCTCGACGCACTCGTACACGGTCACCGCGTACAACGCGGCCGGCGAGTCCGCGCACGGCGCCGCGGTGTCCGCCACCACCTCGGGCTGCCAGCAGGCGGACCTGCCCCGGCACGCGCTCATCGGCTACCTGCACGCCAGCTTCGCCAACGGGTCCGGCTACGTGCGGTTGGCCGACGTGCCCGCCGCCTGGGACGTCATCGACCTCGCGTTCGGCGAGCCGACCTCGGTCACCAGCGGGGACATCCGGTTCACCCGCTGCCCGGTCAGCGAGTGCCCGAACGTGGAGTCCGAGGCGGACTTCGTCGCGGCCATCCGCGCGAAGCAGGCGCAGGGCAAGAAGGTGCTGATCTCGATCGGCGGCGCCAACGGCCAGGTGCAGCTCACCACGACCGCCGCGCGTGACGCGTTCGTCTCGTCGGTGTCGGCGATCATCGACCGCTACGGGCTGGACGGGCTGGACATCGACTTCGAGGGCCACTCGCTGTACCTGAACCCGGGCGACACCGACTTCCGCAACCCGACCACGCCGGTGATCGTGAACCTCATCTCCGCGCTGCGCACCCTGAAGTCCCGCTACGGCGGCGACTTCGTGCTGACCATGGCGCCGGAGACGTTCTTCGTCCAGGTGGGCTACCAGTTCTACGGCGGCGCGGGCGGCGGGGACAACCGCACCGGCTCGTACCTGCCGGTGATCCACGCGCTGCGCGACGCGCTGACCGTCCTGCACGTCCAGGACTACAACTCCGGCCCGGTGATGGGGCTGGACGACCAGTACCACACGATGGGCGGCGCGGACTTCCCCATCGCCATGACCGACATGGTGAAGGCGGGCTTCCCGGTCGCCGGCACCGGGCAGACGTTCCCGGGGCTGCGCGAGGACCAGATCGCGGTCGGGCTGCCCGCGGCGGTCAGCGCCGGCAACGGCCACCTCGCGCCCGGCCCGGTGCACGACGCGCTGAACTGCCTGGCCCGCAACCAGAACTGCGGCGGCTACACGCTGCGCGGCGGCACGTCACCGGGCATCCGCGGGCTGATGACGTGGTCGGTCAACTGGGACCGCTACTACGGATGGGAGTTCCAGGACAGCCACGAGCCCTTCCTCAACGCGCTCCCGTGACCGGTGCCGGGAACCGCCCGGCCAGCCGCGCCAGCTTCAGGCTCAGGTGCAGGGTCAGCCGCTCGTCGCCGCTCTTCAGGTCGGTGCCGGCAAGCTCCTCCACCCGCTGCAGCCGGTAGTACAGCGACGTGCGGTGCAGCCGCAGCGCGCGGGCGGTGGCCACCACGCTGCCGGCGAGGTCGAGGTAGGTCTCCAGCGTCTCCAGCAGCGACCGGTGCCCCGGGTCGGCGAGCAGCCGCTCCAGCCCGGGGTGCAGCTCCGCCGCCGGCAGCATCGGCAGCATCCGGTACACGCCAAGCGACGCCCACGACGCCGACGGCCCGTAGCCCGGCACCCGCGCCGCGACGTCCGCCGCGTGCAGCGCCTCCCGGTAGGACCCGGCCGCGTCGGCCAGCGCGGGCCGGGACCGGCCGACGCCGAGCACGGCCGGCAGGCCCACCAGGAACCGCACCGCGGCCGGGTCCGGCGGGTGGCCCGGGCACAGCAGCACGCCGTGGTCGGCCCGGACGAAGTGCAGCGGGCGGGACGTGAGCCGGGCCCGCGCGGCCAGCAGCCCCCGCTCCAGCGCCCCCTGGTCCGGCGCGCCGGCCGGCCGCACGACGAGCGCGGTCACCGGCTCCGCCTGGCCGAACTCGCCCGCCTCGACCAGCAGCCGCGCACCGGCCAGCGCGGCCTCCCGGTCGCCGAGCAGCACCTGGGACACCGCCTCACGCTCCCGGCGGGAGGTCAGCCCGGACGCGAGGCTGTCGTGGAAGAGCGTCAGCGCGAGCACCGGCGCGGCCGTCGCGGCGACCGCCACGTCCTCCTCGGACATCGGCGGCTCGTCGATCAGCCAGACGAAACCGAGCAGCCGGTCGCCGTGCCGGGCCGGCACGCACACCCGGGCCAGCGCGCTGCCCGACGCCGGGATGCGCAGCGGAGCCCGCGCGGCGAAGATCCCGGCCGCGCGGAACCGTTCGCGCACCTCGGGAGTGGTGTGCCGGCGCAGGATCGACTCGCGGCGCAGGTCGTCCATCGGCCCGTCGTGCTCGCTGTAGGCCAGGACCCGCTGGTCGTGATCCTCGAGCAGCACCGGCCGGCCGATGCGGGTCGCGAGCTCCTCCACCAGGCGTTGCGGGTTCTCCGGCACGGCGCACCTCCGCGGGTGGTGAGCAGGCCCTTTCGACAGGTGTCGGAAAGGTCGCGACCACGTTCCCTACAACGGATCGGTGAGTTGGGTCAACAGGCGCGGCTAGCGTCCTGTCCCGTGACCCGCCACACCCTGCTGGTGGCGCTGTTGTCGGCCGCGGCGCTCTGCGCCGGCGTCGCCGTCAGTCCCGCCGCCTCCGCCGCGCCCCCGGCCGCCCCCGACCAGCCCTGGCAGTACGACCACTGGCCCCAGCAGCAGCCGTGGCAGCGCTCGGCGCCCGGCGCCCTGCCCGCCGAGTCGAAGCGGGTCGCG
Organism: uncultured Actinomycetota bacterium; assembly: GCA_963727495.1. Taxonomy (GTDB): domain Bacteria; phylum Actinomycetota; class Actinomycetes; order Mycobacteriales; family Pseudonocardiaceae; genus Actinophytocola. The sequence continues at coordinate 2,337,188 of CAVSGQ010000006.1, forward strand.
CAGGCGGGCTTCCCCGCCCCCATCGACCCGCAGAACTGGCAGAACCCCGACAACATGACATGGGCGGACTACACCAGGCCGCCGGGCACCGACTGGTCCGACCCGTCGGTCGAGGGCTCGGTGCGCCAGTTCCGCGGCGCGCTGGTGCTGGCCGACTACGTGAACCAGCCGTTCGTGGTGACCCTGCCGCGGAACTCCACCGTGTTCGGCAACCCGAGCGCCGAGGCGCACGACGTGCCCCGCGAGGACGTCGCGCAGTACTACCAGGACTTCCTGAACAAGCCGGAGGCGCTCAACCGCGGGCACACCATCCACGAGTACTGGATGGAGGACTCCGGCGGGCGCTACGGCGTGGACCTCACCGCGTTCGGCCCGTACCGGATGCCCGGCAGGTCCCACGAGTACGCCATGGAGTTCCAGGGCGGCACCGGCTGCCCGGCCGGCGACTCGTGCGACAGGAACCTGCGCACCGACGCGCGCGCCGCGTGGGTGGCCGACGTCGGCGACGCGGTCGCGAACGGCTTCGACTTCGTGTTCTTCCTCTCCGCGGGCCAGGACGAGTCCTCGACCTGGCAGGAGTTCGGCTCGATGAAGTTCCCCACCAAGGAGGACGTCACCGACGAGTTCGGCCCGCCGGACGAGAGCCTGCCCAACTGGGTGGACACCCGGTACGTGGACTGGACCTCGTGGGCGGCCGGCTCGACCATCTGGCCCAACGCCGGCGGCGGCTCGTCCATCCAGGCGGAGAGCTCCGGGCAGAGCACCTACGCCCACGAGTTCAGCCACATCCTCGGCATCGGCGACAACTACAACAACCCGTTCGGCGTGCCGCCCCGGCGCTCCTACTCCGGCATCTGGGAGATGCTCTCCCGCGGCACCTTCAACGGCCCCGGCGGCCCGCACAGCCGCTGGCTGATCCCGGCTACCGGCGGCAGCTCGATGGGCTCGCAGCACATGCTGCGCAACAAGCTCAAGCTGGCGATGGTCGACGAGTCGAACGTGCTGCGGCTGTCCCGCGAGGCGCTCGCCGACTCCGGCGTGGTGATCGCCCGGGTCACCGCGCGGAGTGTCCAACCCGGACCCCACGGGCTGTCCGGCATCAACGTCGCGATGGGCACCGGCGACCTGAGCCCCGCCTGCGACGTGCGCACCGACCCGTTCTGTGACGGCGGCGGCTACGACAACTACACCGTCGAGGTCGTGGACCGGATGGGCTCGGACTCGTTCACCCCGGACGCCGGCGTGCTGCTGGCCAAGACGAAGGACCAGGACCGGGCGCCGTTCGAGTGGGTCGTCGACGCCAACCCGCAGGACATCGGGATGACCGACTACGTGCTGCCGGACGGGACCGCGGTGCCGATCACCATCGGCGACTACCGGCAGCTGTCCGACGCGCTGTTCCACGCGGGCACCGGCTCGGGCAGCGAGTACGAGTACGTCGACGAGGCCAACCGGCTGCACTTCTACGTGCTCGACGTCCGGCGCGACCGGCTCGGGCAGCTGTCCTACACGGTGGCCGTCCGCTCGCTCGACGGCTCCGGCCCGCAGCGCCGCGGCGTCGCGGTGCTGCCCACGGCCGGCCTGCCCGACCGCGACGGCCTGGCCACCTGCCGGTTCCCGCTGGTCAACACCGGCAGGTCGGCCCCGCCGGCCGGCGAGCACCCGGAGGACGTGCGCGCGTACCTGGGCGGTGACGTCTACCGCGTGTCGGCCACCGTGCACGGCCGCGGCTGGGCGGTCTCGGTGCCCAACCAGCTGGCCTCCGCGGACTTCGGCCGGTACGTGCGGGTTCCGGTGTACGCAAAGAGAAGCGGGTCCGGCTCGCGGGTGGCGAAGGTGGCGCTGACCGCGACCTCGGAGAGCGACCCGACGAAGTCGGCCACCGCGAACTGCACCGTCGTCGGCCGATGAGGAGCCTCGCGGCTGCCGCGCTGGCGCTGGTCACCGGCGCCCGCGATGAGCGCCGTGCCGGCGCCGGCCTGGTGGCCACCGGCTCGACGGTGTCCGGTCCGCTGGCCGCGTCCGGCGCGTCCGCCGTGGAACTGCTGGACAGCACCGTGTCCGGCCCGGTGTCGGTCACCGGGACCACCGCGGACCTGACGCTGGTCGGCGGCACGGTGCGCGGCCCGGTGTCGCTGTCGGCCAACCGGACCGGCCGCGCCCCGGTGGTCGCCGGGGTCACCGTGTCCGGGCCGCTGTCCTGTGCGGCGAACGCGCCGGCACCGGAGAACCTGCGCGCGCCGAACACCGTGCGCGGCCCGCGCTCGGGGCAGTGCGCCGGGCTGTGACGGTTATCGTGGATCTCCCGATCGAGGGGAGACCCGGTGACCGACCTGCGTGCCGACTGCGCGAGCTGCTTCGGCCTGTGCTGCGTCGCGCCCGGGTTCGCGAGGTCCGCCGACTTCGCGATCGACAAGCCGGCCGGGCGGCCGTGCCCGAACCTGCTCGCGGACTTCCGCTGCGGCATCCACACCGACCTGCGCGAGCGCGGCTTCCCCGGCTGCACGGTCTACGACTGCTTCGGCGCGGGCCAGCACGTCGCCCGGCAGACCTTCGGCGGCCGCGACTGGCGCGCGCACCCGGAGCTCGCCGGCCCGATGTTCGCGGTGTTCCCGGTCGTGCGGGACCTGCACGAGCTGCTCTGGTACCTGACCGAGGCGCTCGGCAGGCCCGCCGCCCGCCCGGTGCACGACGAGCTGCGCCGCGCGCTCGCGGAGACCGGGGAGCTGACCCGCCGGCCCGCCGGGGAGCTCGCGGCGCTGGACGTGAACGCCCATCGCGCGTCGGTGAACCGCTGGCTGCGGCGGGCGAGCGAGCTGGTGCGGGCCGGGTCGCCGGGCAGGGCGCTGCGCGGCGCCGACCTGATGGGCCGTGACCTGCGGGGGGCGGACCTGCGGGGTGCCGACCTGCGCGGCGCGTACCTCATCGGCGCGCGGCTGGCGGGTGCGGACCTGCGGCTGGCCGACGTGATCGGCGCCGACCTGCGGGGCGCGGACCTGTGCGGGGCCGACCTGGGCACCGCCCTGTACCTGACCCGGTTCCAGGTGAACGCGGCCGGCGGCGACGCGGCCACGGTGCTGCCGCCCGCGCTCGACCACCCGGCGCACTGGTCCGTTTGAGGTCTTCCTTCCGCGCACGGCGTGGGTATGTTTCCCACAGAGTCACCGAGCGAGGGAGATCCTGGTGAAACCGTTGTCCCGCCTGCCGATCGTGGTGCTGCTCGGGCTGCTGGGCGCGCTGGTGCCCGCGCTGACGGCAACCGCCGCGCCCGCCGCGCCGCGCACCTGCGCCGACCCGTCCGCCCCGCTGACCGTCTCCGAGCAGCGGCTGACCCGACCGGTGCCCGCGGAGGTGTTGGCGCGCAGCGGGTTCGACCGGTTCGCCAGGCTGTTCACTCCCGCGCTGTGCCTGCTGCCCGACGCGCGGACCGCCGAGCGGGCGGTGACCCTGCAGGGGCGCGCGCTGTGGGCCGCCGCGGTCGCCCGGGCGCAGGGCCGGCTGCCCGCGGGCCGCCTCCCGGTCACCGACGACCGCCCGCTGTACTGGGCGCGCCTGCAGCTCACCCGGGCCCTGCGGCAGTGGACGCCGTCCTTCGCGCTGGACGCCGGACCGGCGCGCCACGCTGATCGGCGCGCTCGACCGCGCCTCCCGCGGGCAGGACTCGATCGACTACCGCGGGCACGGCCTCAAGCGGATCCTGGTCAGCGGGTTCGACCCGTTCCAGCTCGACATCGACATCCGGCGCAGCAACCCGTCCGGCGCGGCGGCGCTCGCCCTCGACGGCACCGTCGTGCACACCGCCGCCGGGCCGGCCCGGATCGAGACCGTCACCTTCCCGGTGCTGTGGGGGCCGTTCGCGGACGGCGTCGTCGAGCGCACCTTCCTGCCCCAGCTGCACCGGATCGACATGTTCACCACGATCAGCCAGGGCCGGGTGGGCCGGTTCGACGTGGAGCGCTACAACGGCCGCTGGCGGGGCGGCTACCCGGACGACGACAACGCCTCCAGCACCGGCGTGATCCCGATCCCGCCGGGCGTGCCGACCGTGCTGCCCGCGCCGGAGTTCGTCCCGACCACGCTGCCCTACGCGCGGATCGTCGCCGCGGACACCGGCCGCTTCCCGGTCTACGACCACACCTCGGTCGTCGAGATCCCGGCCGGCGGGACCGAGCCGGTCACCCGGCCGGACGGCCCGACGCCCGGTTCGGTCGCGCGCCAGGGCGGCGGCGGGGACTACCTGTCCAACGAGGTCGCCTACCGGACCACGCTGCTGCGCGACGCGGTCGGCGCCGACCTGCCGGGCGGGCACCTGCACACCCCGGTGCTGGAGTTCGGCGCCGGCAACACGACCGAGCTGACCGACCCGGTGTTCGAGGCGAACCAGCGCGACATCGTCGACCAGGTGCGCGCCGTGCTGGGCGTGGCGGCCGGCACGCTGTAGCCGCGTGGCGCGCGCCGGCCGGGAAAGCGCTTGGCGGCCGGCGCGCGCCGTGCCACACTGCCCGCGACCCGATCCCTTCGGCACAGAGGACCGCCTGTGACTGCCGCCCGGTAGCCGCCGTGCCCCGCGTCCTCCTCTCCTCCCGACCGAAGGGTTTCCCTTGTCCGCCTTGCAGTCCCACATGCGCCGCGCCGCCGCGGCAGGGCGCACCACCGAGCGGGTCGGCCCGTTCCTGGCGACCTACTCGCCGCACTCGGACAACCCGTACCTCAACTACGCCATCCCCGACGACGGCGCCCGGCCCACCGGGTCCGATGTGGACCGGCTGACCGCCGCCTACCGCGGCCGGGGCCTGGTGCCGCGCCTGGAGTTCCTGCTCGCCACCGCGCCCGAGGCCGAACCGGTGCTGCGCGCCGCGGGCTACGACCTGGAGCGCCGGATCCCGGTGATGCTGTGCCCGCCCGGCGCCCTGGTCCGCCCGCCGGACCCGCCCGGCGTCGGGCTCGTCGTGCCGCAGACCGACGAGGATCTCGCCGGCATGCTCGCCGCCCAGCACGAGGCGTTCGACGACCCGTCGCCCGCGGACGTCGGCGGCGCCCGCGCCTGGCTGGAGATGGGCGGGCTGTCGGTGTACGCGCGGGACACCGCGACCGGCGAGCCGGCCGGCGGCGGGTCGGCCGAGCCGGTCGTCGACGGCACCGCCGAGGTCGCCGGCATCGCGGTGCGGGAGAGCTACCGCCGCCGCGGCGTCGGCGCGGCGATCACCGCGTGGCTCACCGCGGCGGTGCACGACCGCGGCGGGCACACGGTGTTCCTGACTCCGGCGGGCGTGGCCGAGCAGCGCATCTACGCGCGCGTCGGCTACCGGCCCGCGGGGGAGGTGGTGCACCTGCGGCTGGCTACCTGAGCCGCCCGGCCCGGATCGCGGTCACCGCCGCCCGCGCGAGGTCCGTGTGGTCGGCGCCGTCGTGGTGGAACCGCGCGGTGCCGGCCACCGGGTCCGCGGCGAAGAAGTCACGGTCGTGGCGAGCGATGTCCTCGAGGAACTTCGCCTGCGCCTCCCGGTTGAACGCGTACCAGGTGGTGCGGCCGCGGCCGATCTCGTCGGGCCAGGCGTAGGCGTCGGGCTTGACCCGCCACTGCGCCCAGATCGCCTCGGCCGCGTAGCGGGCGCCGAGGTGCTGGTACTGCCACACGTGCGCGCACTCGTGCACGAGCACGTGGTCGGCCAGCGTGTCCTTCTTCAGGTAGATGGTGGCGCCGAGGGTGAACGGCCGGGGGTTGGTGCTGAACAGGCCCGCGCGGCCGGGGACCAGGCGGACCGCGGACAGGTCGACCGAGCCGCGGTAGACGGTGGTGAGCAGGGCGATCTCGGTCTCGGTCGGCGCGCGCGGATGCTGCAGGCCGGCCAGCGCCTGGACGAGCCCGACCACCTTGCCCAGCACGACGACCAGCGCGCCGGCCAGCGCGGCCGGCACGTTGCGGGTGGCGAGCCCGGCGACACCCGCCACGACGGCGGCGAGCAGGCTGGCGAACGCGACCACGACCCCGCCCAGCCAGCGGCCAGGACCGGGCAGCCGGCCGAGCGCGTCGCCGATCCGGTTGCCGGCCGCGTCGATCCCCAAGTCCCTGGCCATGGCCATCGAAGCCTAGTGTCCCGTGTCCGAGGAACGTTTGCGGTTGCCGGCGCCCAGATCGCCCCTGGCGGCGTTGTCGCGAAACCCGAATACAACCCCGGTATGAGGGATTCGCTCCGCCTGGCCAGGAACGATCTGGATCGCCGGCAACCGCCAAACAACCTCGAACACGGGACACTAGTCCTTCTGTAGGCGTGTCGGGTGGGTAGATCCCGTTTCAGGTAAGACAAAGGCCTTACCCTGTCCGGGTTTGCGACTCCAACGCAGCCCAGCCAGGAAAGGCCTTTGTGGTGAAGAGGATAACTCGGGATCAGAGTCGTCGGAACGCGGCACGCCGTCGGCGTCGGGTGGCGGTCCGGCATCGGCTGGCAGGGCGGTGGGCCGCGCTGCCGGCACCGATGTTCACCTCGGGGAAGGTCAGCTACGAGGTCGGTGACTACCGTGAGGTGACTGCGTTCGGTGGCGTGGCGGCGATGCACCGGCTGGTGACCAGGCTCGGCTTGCCCGACGCGATCAATGAGCGACTGCGGTTGTTGAAGGTCCATCTGCCCTACCACGAGTCCGATCACGTGCTGAACCTGGCGTACAACGTGCTCACCGGCGGCACTCGTCTGGAAGACATCGAACGACTCCGCCACGACGTGGCCTACATGAACTCGGTGGGCGCGGATCTGATCCCGGACCCGACCACCGCGGGTGACTTCTGTCGCCGCTTCGCCGAGTCCGACGTGACCGCGTTGATGGACGCGATCAACACGGTGCGGCCGAAGCTGTGGGCGGGTCGGGGCGCTGATCTGCTCGCACCCGTCGCCAACATCGATGTGGACGGCACGCTGGTGGCCACCACCGGCGCGTGCAAGCAGGGCATGGACATCTCCTACAAGGGGATCTGGGGCTACGCACCGCTGATCGTCACCCTCGCGAACACCCGCGAGGTGCTCTACCTGGTCAACCGGCCCGGCAACGCCCCCAGCCACGCCGGTGCCGCGGAGTGGATCGACAAGGCGATCGACCTCGTCGCCCCGCACGCACCCAGGGTGTGTGTGCGCGGGGACACCGACTTCTCCCTGACCGAGCACCTGGACCGGTGGGCAGGGCGGGCCGACTTCGTGTTCGGGATGGACAACAACGCCGCGCTGCGCTCGCGCGCCGACGCACTGGACGAGTCGGCGTGGTCACGGCTGCACCGCCCACCGGCCTACGAGACCACAACCGGCGCTACCCGCGCCCGCCGCGAGAACACCAAGCAGCAGATCGTCACCGAACGCGAGTACCTCAACCTCGAACTCAACCACGAGGACGTCGCCGTCTTCGACTACCAGCCCCGCAAGTGCCGCCGCCCCTACCGGGTGGTGGCGCTGCGCAAGAACATCAGCCGGACCCGCGGCGAGCACGTCCTGCTCGAGGAGATCCGCTACTTCTTCTACATCACCACCTACACCCCCGACACCCACACCCCGGCGCAGATCGTCGAGTTGGCCAACCAGCGCTGCGACCAGGAGAACATCATCGGCCAGCTCAAGTCCGGCATCAACGCGCTGCGCGTCCCCCTGTATGACCTGGTCTCCAACGGGGCCTACATGCTCATCGCCGCGCTGGCCTGGAACATCAAAGCCTGGTTCGCGCTGATGATGCACCACAAACGCGACCGGCACGACTACATCCGCATGGAGTTCCGCCGGTTCTTCCACACCGTCGTGCTCGTTCCCGCCATGGTCATCCGCCGGGCACGCAGCATCACCGTGCGACTGGCCGGCTACACCCCTGCCCTGGACCGATTGTTCAGCGCCGCCAGCACCATCGAACGCATCCGCTTCGGCTGACCGGCCCCGCACCGCAGCACCCTTCCGAGGACCGCCGCACCACCCGTGGCGGTGATCCCACCTGCCCACCCCCGCACCACACACCCCAAAACATCCAAAACGGACAGTCAGGGACACGTGCCGGGCCCCGCTCACGCCCCAATCACGCCATTCCCACCCGATATCCCGCCCACTCACCCCGCGATCACCGGCTACCGCCACCGAACAGCACCGACTCGCTTATTTGAGGACTAGTGCCGCGTCAAGCAACGTTCAGCACGTTTCTCGGTGGCCCAGACGCCCGCCGGCGGCGATGGCGAACGGCCCGAGTACAACCCGGTACGAGGACCGTCCGCCGCCTTGCCGGCGAACGTCTGGATCCACCGATAAACGCACCAACGTTACGTGACGCGGCACTAGATTGAGGTCGTGGCAGGAACAACGTCCGAACGGGCGGCCCGGGTGCCGGAGGGTGCCGGTGCCGGAGGGTGACACCGTCTACCGCACCGCGCTGCGGCTGACCGAGGCGCTGGGCGGCGCCACCCTGCGCCGCGGCGAGCTCCGCCACCCCCGCTTGTCCACTGTGGAGCTGGCCGGGCGGGTGCTGGAGCGGGTCCGGCCGGTCGGCAAGCACCTGTTCGTCCGGTTCGAGGGAGACCTCAGCCTGCACAACCACCTCGGCATGGACGGCTCCTGGCGGCTCTACGACCCGAACCGCCGCGCACCGGTCGGCCATTTCACCCGGGTCGTGCTCGCCACCGCCGACCGGCTCGCGCTGGGCCAGAACCTGCACGAGCTCGCGCTGGTCCGCACCGCGGAGGAGGGCCGGCTCGTCGCCCACCTCGGCCCGGACCTGCTCGACCCGGACTGGTCCGCCGACCACGAGGCGGCGGCGATCGCCCGGCTGACCCGCGACCCCGGCCGCGAGGTGGGGCTCGCGCTGCTCGACCAGACCGTCATGGCCGGGGTCGGGAACGTCTACAAGACCGAGGTCTGCTTCCTGCTCGGTGTGTCGCCGTGGTCCCCGGTGTCCGACGTCGACGCCGGGAAGGCGGTGTCGCTGTCGCGGGAGCTGTTGCTGCGCAACGCGTTGCGGCCGGTCCGCAACACCACGGGCGACCCCCGGCGGGGCCGCGAGACGTGGGTGTACGGCCGGCAGCGCGCGGGCTGCCTGCGCTGCGGCGGCCGGGTGGTGGTGGCCGACCAGGGCTCGGGCACCCGCGAACGGGTCGCCTACTTCTGCCCGCACTGCCAGCCGGGACCGTGTCCCTGACGGCCGGTCGCGCGGTCGCCGAGCACTTGCCATCATGAGCGGATGGATGTCGAGTGGTCCGGCCGGCGCGGAGATGTTCTCGCCGCACTGAACCTGCTCGCAGCAGAGCCCCCGGAACTGGATGGCACGGGTCGAGACCCACGCTGGCCGGATCTGACCGATGCCGTTCACTGGCTCGTGGACGACACTGCCTGGGACATGCATGATCCTGGCGAGTCGATCGGAACGATCCTGCGCGATGATCAGGAAGCGCATGCGATGCGCGAGGTAGTGGCTGCGGTCGTCGCGGTGTCGGACAACCAGGGGGCGGCAGCATCGGACGCATTGTGGTACGGCGACCGAGGCTGGCCCGAGGTTCGCCGGCTCGCCGCCGTTGCGCTTGCGTGCCTGGAGCATTGAGCGTGTCCTGGCTGCCCCTCCGGGAGGTGGTCGAGCGTCCGAGGTGATCATGTGCACAGATCAATCCCTCGCAACGCACTGCCAGCCGGGACGGGACCGCATCCCTGAGGACCTGGTCCGTGTCACAGTCGTGGGGTGACAGCTGCCAGGCGCGCCCGCCACCGGAGACTCTCAGGATTTCTGGCGTCCCATGGCGACACCGACCTGGCTGCGCTCGTGGAGGCGGCGCGGCCCAACAGCGTGGGTGTGGGCGGCGGCTCGGTGGTCCTCGACGTCGACGGCGTGCCGGTGTTCGCCAAGCGCATCCCGCTGACCGACCGTGAGCTCGCCTGCCCGGGGTCCATCGCGAACCTGTTCGATCTGCCGGTGTACTGCCGGTACGGCGTCGGTGGCCCCGGATTCAACGCGTGGCGCGAGCTGGCCGCGAACATCGTCGTGACCGACGCCGTTCTGGCCGGCGAGACACTGTCGTTTCCGATGCTCCACCACTGGCGGATTCTGCCCGGCCGTTCGCCGGTCGCAGCCGAACACGCCGACATCGACACGGTCGTCGCCGCCCTGCAGGACAGCCCGGCCGTGCGTGCCCGCCTCGAGGCGCTGTCCGCGGCATCGTGCAGCCTCGTGTTGTTCTGTGAGTACGTCCCGCGCCCGATGCTGGACTGGCTGCGCGAAAAGCCGGCGAACAAGGCAGCCACAGTCGAGCGACAGTTCTCGCAGATCGTGATGTTCCTGCGCGATCGGCAGCTGCTGCACATGGACGGACACTTCGGCAACATGCGCGTCGACGGGGAGCGGATCTGTCTCAGCGACTTCGGGCTGGCCACATCACCGCATTTCGACCTGTCGGCCGCCGAGCGCGACTTCGTCGAACGCCACGCGACCCATGACGCCGACTACGCCGCCATGCGACTGGTAAACTGGCTGGAAACCGCGGTCTGCGGGGTACCCGTGCCGGCTGGCGGCGGGCCGGTCGCACGCAACGAGTACGTGGTCCAGTGCGCTGCCGGCCGCATCCCAGATGACGTGCCGCCCGTCGTGGCCGCGATCCTGACCCGGCACGCACCTGCCGCGGCGAAGATGAATGCCTTCTACTGGAGATTGTTCGACGGCGAATTCCACGCGGAATACCCCGCATCGTAAGGCGGACCAGGCCCGGTGGATGACGACGCCTTCGACGCCCAGCGCGAGGATCCGACGGCCTGCCTGCACATCGCCGACGAGCTGGGCGCAGGACACGTCATCGATGTCGGTTGCGGAACGGGGTGCCCGGCGATCCTCGGTGGCCCTCACAGCCGGCGGACGCGCAGCACGCCGGTCAGCATCGGGAGGGTGAACTCGCCGCTGGTGGTCTCCGGCCTGCTCGCGAGGAAGGCGCGGATCCGGCCGAGCGTGGCCGCTCGTTCCCGTTCCGGCATGACCAGCACCCCGGCGCGCGTCGCGATGGTCGCGACGAGGGAGTCGGCGGTGCGCCGCTGCCCGTGCGGGAACTCGGCCTGTTCCGGCGAGCCGAACCGGGCGACCAGGCCCGTGTCGGGGAGGTGCAGGCCCGCCGTCGCGGCGCGCCAGTTGCCGAGCGTGTCGCGCGGGCCGATGGCCGCGCTGGTGGCGGTCCGCTCGAGTCCGGCTACCCAGTCGACCCGGTCGTCCATGACGTTCCACAGGCCGGCCAGGATGCCGCCGGGTGCGAGGACCCTGGCGATCTGCGGCCCCGCGACCGCCATGTCGAACCAGTGCAGGGCGTTTCCGGCCAGCACGGCATCGACGGACGCGTCCGGCAGCGGTATCGCCTCGGCACCGCCCGGCAGGGCACGGACGGCCGGCAGCGCGCGGCGCAGCTCGGCCAGCATCGCCGGATCGGGCTCGACCGCGACGATCTCGGCGCCCAGCGCGACCAGCGTGCCGGTCAGCTTGCCGGTTCCGGCCCCGAGGTCCAGCACGCGCGGGCCGGGCGCGAGTTCGAGCGCCCAGCGAACGGCGGCCGGCGCGTAGTCCGGGCGGTGCTCGGCGTAGGCGGCCGCGGCCGCGCCGAACGACGAGGCATGGCGCAGCCGCACGTCCCCTTCCACGCGGTGACCCTATCCGTGCCGCGGCCGGGTGCCGGGCCGGCGGGCTCGCGGCCTGCTCGGTCCGGGACCCAGGAGTACGGCTACGGCGACGCGCGGGCGCTCGCCTCCTCCAGCCGTGCTTGCCGCCGCCGAGCAGGCCCGACATAGGAACCGTGCGGCGACCGTACGAGGTGGGAGGCGCATCAGGTCAACCCCGCCGGAACCGGCCCGGCTGACTCCGGCCCGGGATGACAGCGCTTACGAACGCACTGGCCCGCCTGGAGGCACAGGTGGCGCTGCCCGCGCTGTTCGCCCGCTACCCGTCGCTCTCCCTGGCGACGGACGCCGCCGACCTGCCCCCGGTACCGTCCTTCTTCTCCAACTCGGCGGCAGTGCTCCCGGTCACGCTCTAGGCCGGCTCGGGCATGCGGTCGATGCGGGACAGGTTCCGGCTGGCGATCGCCTCGGCCGGGACCTGTACCCACCCCCGGTACCGCTGGCCGCCGAGCTCGAGGGCGATGATCGGGTCGAAGGTGCGGCAGTCGATCCCGGCGTAGCCGTGCCGGACCACCGACCGGTGGATGTCGTCGGAGACGGCGAGCACCAGCAGCGCAGCCGTCTGCCGCAGCCGGTCCTTCAGCGGCTGGGCGTTGAGCAGGCGGAACGTGATGTCGACGTCCTCGCCGAAGATCCCGTTCTCGTCGAAGAGGACCTCGCCGGAATGGATCGCCACGCGGAGCCGGAACGCCCGCTCCGGGAAGGTGGCCGCGTGTTCGTCGAGCATGTCGTTGAGGGTCGGGACGAAGGTGTGCAGCAGCAGGGTCTTCGGCAACCGGTCGACCGGATGCACGAGGGTGACCCCGCCGTCCCCACGGTCGTGGAACGGCTCACGGAGATCCTCCGTGATGTCGCACTCCAGCAGCGCGGCCCCCAGGACCTGGTACATGTCCTTGCGGAGGGCCGCTCTCGCCATGTTCGTCCGGGTGGTGGACGCTTCTACATCCCATGCCAGTACAGTTCGCTGACGTGGCTGGATCGATGTTACTTCGTTCATGACGACTCCAGTCCTTCGTCAACTTCAGTTAAACTTCAGCTGAAGTTGACGAACTTCCGAGGACTTCAGAGTAAGTGTGGCGCGTCGCATAGACAAGAAGGCGCGGATGCTTGTACAACAAACGAAACGAAACCTGGACGTGTCCCGGTCGAGCCGGTCGGGTCGGACGGTATCGCTGCCGTCTCATCCAGTGATCCCTGCTGATGACTCGACTCATCGGGGGTACACTTCAGGTCTTGACGGCCGGACTGAAGTTCTGCTGAAGGACGTGATGGTGGTGGCCGCAGCTGAAGATCCGTCCCGCCGCCTGGCGCGGCGGCTGCGGGCGTTGCGGATGGGCGGCCTGGCCGGCGTGCGGATCACCCAGGCCGACCTCGCCGGGGCGCTGGGCGTGAGCGGTCCGTCGATCTCGTCCTGGGAGAGCCGGCAGGCTCCGGTGGTGCCGCCGACGGACCGGCTGGAGGCATACGCTAGGTTCTTCGCCACCGAGAAGTCGATCGTGAAGCGGCCGTTTCGCCTGGTCAGCGATGCTGAGCTGACGGAAGCGGAACAGGGTCGCCAGCACGAACTCCACCGAGAGCTCACCAGCCTTCGGAACGGGGCCGAGGGTGAACAGCCCGGCACGGCCGCGGCCGACGATCCCTTCGCCGGCAGTCATTGGCGATTCACACCAGGCCAGGACATCACGATCGTGTGCTCGGCACTGCCTCCGGACCGCCTCGCGTCGATGCCCTACACCGACCCGAGCGACCCGGACTACGTCGGCAACTACCGGTTCGGGGACCTGGACGCGCTCCTGGAGCTGCACGGACACATCCGCGCGGCCAACCCGAGGAGCATCGTCCACGTCCTCACCCCGGACGAGCTCAAGGTGGACGACTTCACCAGCCACCTGGTGGTCCTCGGTGGTGTGGACTGGAACTCGATCACCGCCGAACTGCTGCCCCAGCTCAACCTGCCGGTCCGTCAGGTCGCGCGGGAGAGCGAGGACGAGGCGGGCGGGTTCGTCGTGGAGGACGGTGGCACGAAGACCATGTTCTCGCCCGAGCTGCGCAGGGTTGCCGGGAAGGAAGTCCTCGTCAAGGACATCGCGCACTTCTTCCGCGCGCCCAACCCGCTGAACCCGAAGCGAACCGTCACGATCTGCAACGGGATGTACCAGCGGGGGACACTGGGTGCGGTGCGTGCGCTCACCGACGCGCGGTTCCGGGACCGCAACGAGGAGTACCTGCGCACGCGGTTCGGCGGTGAGTCCACCTTCAGTGTCATCAGCCGGGTGAAGGTGTTCCTCGGCGAGACCGTCACCCCGGACTGGACCAGCCGCAAGGACCTGCTGCACGAATGGCCGGTGCGACCAGCGTGACGAGCTCCGTCGACCACCTCAACCGCCTGCGTTCCCGCCACCACCACGGATCGCACCGGCACCTGCTGATCCCGGCGTCCCAGCCGTACCCGATGGACGTGGACGCGATCATCGTGCCCACCGGGCGCAGCGCGGCGGCCATGCGCACGGCGTTGACCCTGGCGGGCAAGCTCGACTGCACGCTCCTGGCGTTGTGCAGCAAGTGGTCCTCCGCCGAAGCGGTCGCCAACCTGCCGGAGGCGAAGGGCGTCAGGCTCATCACCATCGACGCGGGCGAGCTCCCGGACGGGGTGATGCCGTCGTTCCGGACCTGCGGGGTGCTGGCGGGCACCCGGTTCGAGCGCAGGACCGACACCAGCGCCAAACGGAACCTCGGGCTGCTCCTCGCCCGGCTCATCGGCTGGAACAAGGTCGTCTTCCTCGACGACGACATCGCCGTGCCAGAGCCGCTCGACCTGCGCGACGCGGCCGGCCTGACCAGCTACTACGCCGGGGTCGGGCTGAACATCGTGGGCATGCCGGACAACTCGGTGGTCTGCCACGCCTACCGCGACGCCGGTGGTCGGCAGGACATGTTCGTCGGCGGTGGCGCGCTGGCGGTCGCGGTGAACTCGACGACCTCGTTCTTCCCCAACATCTACAACGAGGACTGGTTCTTCCTGCTCGACGACGACGGCCTGCAGGCCACGACCCTGACCGGTCAGGCGGTGCAGACGGAGTACGACCCGTTCGCCGACGAGAACCGGGCGCGGCGCGAGGAGCTCGGCGACACCCTGGCCGAGGGACTGTTCTGGCTGCTCGACAACGGCGACTCGCTCGCCGACGCCGACCACGCGCACTGGGTGCGCTACATCGCGCGGCGGCGGGACTTCATCGCCGAGGTCGAGAGCCTGGTGGAACGGAACATCGCCGACCCCGCCCGGCGGACCCCGATGCGCAGGTCGCTGGCCGCGGCGCACGCACGCAGCCAGCACGTTACGCCCGGCCTGTGTGTCCGCTACGTCGACGCGTGGCGCGAGGACCGGTTCACCTGGCGCCGCCACGTCCAGGAGATGTTCCGCAACCACGTGGTGCGCAAGCGCAAGAAGCACCGCGACCGGCGCTCGGTCGTCGGCGTGCGCGGCATGCTGCGCTCACTCGGCCTGCCGGCCGCGAGCTTCCACCTGTCCCTCCCCGAGGAGCGGCTTGACCATGATCCGGCAGGTCTCCGCGTGGCGCTGCCCCCGGCCGTCGGTGAGTGAGTAACACATGACGGTCGGATGCGACCACTCCCGGTAACCCAGCCGCATGTACAGCTCGGCGGCGCGGCCGTTGGTCACCTCCACGGCCAGCGCCACCCGCTCGAAGCCGAGCTTGTACAGCCGCCGCTCCGCGGCCTCGATCAGCTGCGTGCCGATGCCGCCGCCGCGGTGGTCGGCGTGGATCTCCAGGTGGTTGAGGATCGGCGTGCCCGGCAGGTGCCGGCGGATATCCGCCTCCTCGGCCGCCTCGAGCCACAGGTAGATGACGCCGATCGGGCGGCCGTCACGCCACGCGACCAGCAGCGCGCCCAGGCCACGTGCCTGCCGGGAAAACCGGTCGGCGAAGAACCGCCGCTGGCCCAGCTCCCGGATGAGGACGCCGAGGTCCGCAGGGCGGGCTCGTCGGATGTGCAGGTTCCCCATGGCTCCGATCTCCACAGTAGCCGAACCGGGTGATCGGTCCAGGCACTTCGGCGGGACGAACCCGGAGTGCGGTGTCGAGTTCGGGGTGGGTCGTTCGTCATCCTGTGCGTGGAGGTACGCGATGCGCTACATGCTGCTGATCTACAACTGCGAGCCGCCCGGGCCGGGGGAGCCGGGGTTCACCGAGGCCCTCGCCCGGATCAACGCCTTCGCCGACGAGTGCCGCCGGCGGGGGGCGCTGGTGTCCGGCGACCCGCTCCAGCCGGAGAGCACGGCGACAACCGTGCAGGTCCGCGACGGGCGCACGCTCGTCACCGACGGGCCGTTCGCCGAGACGCACGAGCATCTCGGCGGCTACTACGTCCTCGACTGCGCCACCCTCGACGAGGCGCTCGAGCTGGCCACGACGTGCCCGTTCGCCGAGTGGGGGGCCATCGAGGTGCGGCCGCTGGCCACCGTGCCGGGGATCGACAACTCGCCGGCGGTGGCGGTCACCGGCGAATGACCGCGCCCGCCGTCGAGCGGGTCTACCGCGAGCACCGGGCCCGCATGCTGGCCGCGCTCGTCCGCGCGCTCGGCGACTTCGAGCTGGCCGAGGACGCCCTGCAGGACGCCTGCGCGACGGCGCTGCACCGCTGGCGGGACACGGTGCCCGACGACCCGGTCGCGTGGCTGCTCACGGTCGCGCGCAACCGGGCGGTCGACCGGCTGCGCCGCGCCCGCGTGGCGCGGGACAAGCAGGACCTGGAGCCGCCGCCACCGGAGGCGACGATGACCGACCTCGGGGACAGCCGCCTCACCGAGGTGGGCGACGAGCGGCTGAGCCTGATCTTCACCTGCTGCCACCCCGCCCTCGCGATGGAGGCCCGGGTGGCGCTCACGCTGCAGGCCGTCGTCGGGCTCACCGCCGGGCAGATCGCGCGCGCGTTCCTCGTCGCCGAGCCGACGCTCGCGCAGCGGCTGGTGCGGGCCAAGCGCAAGATCCGCGACGCCGCGATCAGCCTCGACGTGCCCGCCGACCACCTGCTGCCGGAGCGGCTCGCCGGCGTCCTCGCCGTGGTCTACCTGATCTTCACCCAGGGCTACACCGCGGAGGGCGAGGGCGCGGAGCTGCGCGCGGAGGCGATCCGGCTCGGCAAGCTGATCGCGAGCCTCATGCCCGACGAGCCGGAGGCGCTGGGCCTCGTCGCCCTGATGCTGCTGCACGACTCGCGCAGCGCCAGCCCGCCACTCCCCGGACGGCGACGTGGTGCTCCTCGAGGACCAGGACCGAACCCGCTGGGACCGCGCCGAGATCGCCGAGGGCGTGCGGCTGCTCGACCGCGCGCTGCGGCACGGCGAGCCCGGCCCGTACCGGCTGCAGGCCACGATCGCGGCCCTGCACGCCCGGGCCGCGACCGCCGCCGAGACGGACTGGCCCGCCATCGCGGCGCTCTACGCCGAGCTGTACGCGGTCGCGCCGTCCCCGGTCGTGGCGCTCAACCACGCGGTCGCCGTCGCGATGGCCGACGGGCCCGCGGCCGGGCTCGCGCTCGCCGACCGGATCGAGGGGATCGACCGGTACCACCTGCTGCACGCCACCCGCGCGGACCTGCTGCGCCGGCTGGACCGCCCCGCCGAGGCGGCCGCCGCGTACCGCCGCGCGCACGAGCTGGCCACCCGACCCGCGGACCGGCGCTTCCTCGCCGCCCGCCTGATGGCACTGGACACCCCATGAGACTCGACGTGCTCGACCACGGCCACCGCCGCCGCGCGCGGATCTTCCTCGCAGCGGTCGGCCGGCTGTCCGGTGTGGACATGCCGGACGTCGTCACGATGTTGTTGTACCGCCCGGAGTTCCTCGGCCGCCCGCTGCTCGACCTCACCGCGCACGCGATGCGCGGGCCGTCGTACTGGACCGCCGGCGAGCGCGAGTACCTCGCCGCGGCCACCGCGCGGCAGTTCCGGTTGCCGTTCTGCGTCGACACGCACACCGAGCTGACCCGGATCGCCTCGAACGGCCGGCTCGCCGCGGACGACCCCGCGCCACGGCCGGAGCTGCGCGCCGTGCGGGAGTTCCTCGCCACCGTCACCGCCACCCCGGACCGGGCCGGCGCCGACGGCGTCGCGGACCTGCCGGCCGGGGCGGTCCGCGACGCGCTGCAGGTCAACCTGGTGTGGAACATCGTCAACCGGCTGGGCCTCGCGTTCGGCTTCGAGCTGCGCGAGGGCCAGCTGCACGCCGGCACGCGGGCGCTGCACCGGTTCGGCTACCGGATGCCCGGCTTCCTGGTCGGCGGCCACGGCCGTGGCGACCTGGTGGGGAACCTGCGGCAGGCGGTGCTCGACTCGCCCGGCGCGACCGCCCCCGCGCTGCGCGCCGCGGCGGCCACCGCAGGCGTGCTCGACGATCCGTGGGGCGCCTACGCCGCGACCGTCCGCGACGCGCCGGAGCGGATCACCGCGGCCGACATCGACGGGCTCACCGCCGCCGGCCACACCGAGGACGAGATCTTCGAGGTCACCGCGGCGGCCGCGGTCGGCGCCGCGCTGCGCTGCTTCGAGGCCGGCCTGCGGGCCGCGGCCTGACGGCGCGGGAGGAACACGCCCTCCCGCGCCGCGGCCGTCATGCCGGGACCGGCTGCCAGGCCGCCCGGCCGAGGAACGCCAGCAGCCGGGTCTGCTCGTCGGCGTCCGCGGGCGGGGTCAGCTCCGGACCGAAGAAACCCGGCCGCCGCAGCACGTTCGCCCGCGCCCAGGCGAACGACCCCGCGACGAGCTCGGCGCCGAACGGGACCGCCACGCCGACCGCGTGGCCGATGTCCCACGCGTGCGCGAGGTGGTCGGTCGTGAGCAGGGTGATCACCGCCGGCAGCGGGATCTCGCCCGCGCCGGGCAGCGCCGCCATGCGGCCCAGCGCCTGTTCGGTCAGTGCCGCCGACGTTGCGGCCCGCGCGGCACGCCACGTCGCGACCGGGTCGGTGCCGGCCATCGGCGCGGGGTGCGGCGATCCGGGCGCGCCGGTCCGGACGGTGTACTCCGCGCCGGTCGCCCACGCCCGCAGCTGCTCCTGGCCCCAGACCACGTGCCCGGCGACGTCCCGCACCGTCCACTCGGTACACGCGGACGGCTGGTCCCACCCGCCGTCCGGTACCGCGGCCAGCACCGCGTCGAACGTGTCCTGCGCGCGCCGGTACGACTCCATCGTGTCCATCGGATGCCCTTCGACTCGGGGGTGTTGTGCCCCGAGGACGAGCGGCCGGCGCCGAACTCGACATCACCCGATAGGGGAATTCCCGGCCGCGGCGCCTAACGAATTCCGCGACCCGACGCTGTCCTGTGTACGAGGGTCGGGGGGACCGCAGCCAGTGAGGTGGAATCGATGACCGAACGACACGCCTGCTTCATTCTTCCGCAGGTGGTCCTGCTGGACGCCGCCGACCGCAACGCGGATCTGCGCGAGCACGCGATGCGCACCGTCGAGGCGTCCGCGACGTTGCGCGCCCAGCGCAACACGTTGACCGACATGGTCCGGCTGCTCGGGGTCCAGGGCGCGCGGCTCGGCTCGCTCACCCCGCTGGCGTCCGAGGGGGAGCTCAACACCGTCTACGACGCCCAGCACGGCGGCTGGAACGGCCTGCCGGGCGTGCGCGTGCGCGGCCAGAACGACGAGCCGGTCGCCGACGTCGCGGTCGACGAGGCGTTCGACAACGCCGACAAGACGCACGACTTCTACCGGGACGTGCTCAGCCGCAACGGTGTGGACGACGCCGGCATGGAGATGGTGTCGTCGGTGCACTTCGACAACGACTTCGACAACGCGTTCTGGAACGGCGCGCAGATGGTCTACGGCGACGGCAGCGGCCGGTTCCTCGCCAAGGGCAGCCTGACCCGCGACGTCTGCGTCGTCGCGCACGAGATCACCCACGGCGTCGTGCAGTTCACCGCGGGCCTGCGCTACAGCAAGCAGTCCGGCGCGCTGAACGAGTCG
Source organism: uncultured Actinomycetota bacterium (assembly GCA_963727495.1). GTDB lineage: Bacteria > Actinomycetota > Actinomycetes > Mycobacteriales > Pseudonocardiaceae > Actinophytocola. The sequence continues at coordinate 2,356,836 of CAVSGQ010000006.1, forward strand.
TTCGCCGACGCGATGGGGTCGGTGGTCAAGCAGTACGTCGCGAACGAGGCGGCGAGCGCGGCGGACTGGCTGGTCGGCGCCGGCATCCTGGGCAGCGACATGAAGGGCGTGGCGCTGCGCTCGATGAAGGACCCGGGTACCGCGTTCGAGGGTGACCGGCAGCCCGCGCACATGCGGGACTACGCCGACCTGCCCGACGACAACAACCCGCGCAACGACCACGGCGGCGTGCACATCAACTCGGGCATCCCGAACAAGGCGTTCTACCTCGCGGCGACCCGCCTGGGGGAGAACTCGTGGCAGCAGGCCGGCCCGATCTGGTACGACGCCCTGGTCAACCGGCTGCGCCCGAACTCGCAGTTCACCGACGCCGCCGAGGCCACCATCGCCTCCGCCGCGGCGCTGTACGGTGTCGGCAAGGACGCCGAGAAGGCCGTGCGGGCCGCGTGGGAGGAGGTCGGGGTTCTCTGAAGATCTCCGTCGTCCAGGGTGGCGGTTTCGCCGGCCTGGTCAGGACCACGTCGGCCGACGCGGCGCTGCTCGCGCCGGCCGACGCGGAGACCTTGCGCGGGAAGGTCCGCGACGCCGGGCTGCTCGACCTGCCGTCCTCCTCCGGTGGGAGCGACCAGCCCGACGTCGAGTCCTACGAGATCACCGTGGAGGACGACGGCCGGCACAACACGGTCGTCCTCGGCGAGCGGGACCTGACCGCCGAGGTGCGGACGCTGCTCGCCTGGCTGCGGGCGGTGCCCGGGCACGTCGAGACCGTCGGCTACTGAGTCGTCAACAGGCCGAGCCCGAGCGTCACCACGCCGACCGCGAGCGAGAGCGCGCCGAGCCAGACCAGCCAGATCAGCCGGTTCGGCCGGACGACCTCGCCGCGCCCCATCGAGGAGAAGAAGAAGCCGGCCGAGATCAGCGCCGCGGCGGCCGGGGTGCCGACGCGCGCCAGCCAGCCCAGCAGGCCGTCCAGCGCGGCCGCGTCGGCGAGGATCAGGGTCACCAGCCCCAGCGTGACCAGCACTCCGGCGTGCGCGTGCCCGGCCCGGGCGAAGGACTTCTGGAACGGCGTCATCGCGACCGCGCCGCGCACGACGCGCGTCATGAACCATCCGCCGAACTCGATGCCGACGATGGTCAGCAGCACCGCGCCGGCGATGTAGCGCGACGCGGAGCTCAACATCAGGGTCTGCACCGTGGATCCCCTCCTCTTTTTGAAACGACGTTACGAAACAACGTTACGGTACTCTGGCCGGGATGGGTAGGCCCAAGGTTCACGACGAGGCGGTGCGGCTGCGGCTGCTCGACCGGGCGGCGGAGATCGTGTTCGAACGCGGGGTGGAGGCGCTGAACCTGCGCCGGCTCGCGGCGGACGCCGGCACGTCGACGACCGCGGTGTACTCGCTGTTCGGCAACAAGGCGGGCCTGGTCGACGCGCTGTTCCGGGAGGCGACCCGCCGGTTCGCGGCGCGGCTGGCGACCGTCGAGCCGACCGCCGACCCGGTCTCGGACGTGGTCCGGCTGGGGATCGCCTACCGCGACTACGCGCTGACCGACCCGCACCTGTACGCGATCATGTTCGCCCGCCGCACCGGCGACCTGGACCTGGCCGACGAACGCGGCGACGAGGCGGCGGCGACGATCGCGCCGCTGGTCGACGCGGTGCGCCGCGGGCAGGAGGCGGGCCTGCTGGCGGACGTGCCGGCCGAGCGCATCGCGCTGGCCTGCTGGGGGATCGCGCACGGGCTGGTGTCGCTGGAGCTGGCCGGGAACGTGCCACCGGGTCTGGACGTCGCGGCGGGCTACCCGGACGCGCTGCGCGCGATGGTCACCGGGTGGCGCGCCTGACGGGAGCGGGCCCGCGCGGTTCGTATCGGCGGCCGGATGCGGCCCTCCTGTATGGCAGAGAGGCTGCCACCCCTGCGACCGACGGGCGGTCCACGGATGCGCTGAACGCGGTAACGGGGGAGGAACCGGCCATGGACCTGACTGTGTGCCCGGAATGTGGCGAGCCGGCGGAGATCCAGTGGCGCGCCGTCCTGAACAGCACCGACGGCCCCATCGAGCACGCGAAGGTGCTGTGCCTGCACCGGCACTGGTTCCTGCTGCCGATCGAGACCCTCACGCGAACGAGACCGCGGGCCGGCGGGGCATGCCGGCCCGCGGTCTCGTGGTACGCCGCCAGGGGCTCGAACCCCGAACCCGCCGGTTGAGAGCCGGATCTCCTAGTGTCTCGTGTTCGAGGTTGTTTGGCGGTTGCCGGTGATCCAGATCGTTCCTGGCCAGGCGGAGCGAATCCCTCATACCGGGTTGTATTCGGGTTTCGCGACAACGCCGCCAGGGGCGATCTGGGCGCCGGCAACCGCAAACGTTCCTCGGACACGGGACACTAGCGATCCACTCGGGCCGCGAGTCCGTCGAGCACGCAGTCCAGGCCGAACGCGAAGTCGACGTCGGGGTCGGGTTCGTCGGCCTCGTGGACGCGGCGGGCGAGCATCGGGTGCTCGCCCGCGGCGAGGACCTCGCTGATGTAGGGGCCGACGCTGCGCTGCCACTGCTCCTCGGTGAGGCCGGTGCGCTGTTCGGCGCGGCGGGCGGCCTGCTGGGTGGCCACCGAGCCCAGCACGTACGCGCGCACGGCGCCGAGCGCCTGCGAGGCGAGGGTGATGTCGGGTGTGAGCGCGACGGCGGCGCGCAGTGCGGATTCGGACCGTCGCAACGAGTTGGGGCCGAGCGAGGGCCTGCCCGCCAGTTCGCCCGCCAGCCACGGGTGCCGCAGCAGGGTCGCGCGCAGCGCGTGCGCGACCGCGGCCAGGTCGGCGCGCCAGTCGTGGGTGGGCTCGGGGAGCGGGTCCTCGCCCTGCGCCGCGTCGACCATCAGGTCGACCAGTTCGTCCCGGTTGGTGATGTAGCGGTAGAGGGTGGCCGTCCCGGAGCCGAGGTCGCCCGCGACCCGGCGCATCGACACCGCGGCCAGGCCCTCCGCGTCGGCGATGGCCAGCGCGGCGGCCACGTACCGGTCCACGCCCGGCGCGCGCCGGCGCGGTTCGGGGCGCGGCCTGGTCCACACCGACGAGGGAGCGGGGTGGGTCATCGGGTGGTTCCTTTCCTCGTTGACCGGCATCCTACCTTCTGGCTACGGTGTAGCCGTGACAGAAACGCTGTATCCAGAAGTGCTGGTGCTCGTGGTCGGCGGCGGCAGCGTCGGGCTGCTCACCGCGGCGCTGCTCGCCCACCACGGCGTCCCGCCGGTGCTCGTCGAACGCCGGTCCGGGCCGTCGGTCCACCCGCGCGCCACCGGCATCGGGCCGCGCACCGTCGAGATCCTCCGCGAGCTCGGCCTCGACACCGCCGTCGACGCCGCCGCGGTCGACCTCCGGGGTGGCGCGGGCAAGGCGGTGGCGCGGACCGTCGTCGAGATGGGTGCGGGCGACGTCGTGACCGTGCCCATGCCGACCCCGTCCGCCGCCGATCTGGACACGACTGAACTGGACGCGACGCCGTTCAGGCTGCGCGGCGTCTGCGCGCAGGACCGCCTCGACGCCGTGGTGGCGGCCGACCTGGCGCGCCGCGGAGCGGACCTGCGCTGGTCGACCCGCCTGGTCGGCATCGCGCAGGACGCCGGCGGGGTCGACGTCGAGCTGGAGGGACCGGACGGCCGCTACTCGTTGCGCTGCGCGCGCGTGGTGGCCGCGGACGGCACGCACAGCGCCGTGCGGACCGCGCTCGGCGTGGGCACCTCCGGGGCGGGCGACCTGGGCAAGTCGATGATCAACATCCTGTTCCGCGCCGATCTCCGACCGCACCTGCGGGGGATGTCCTTCGCCACCTGCACGATCACCACGCCGCAGGCGCCCGGCCTGCTGGCGACCGTGGACGGCGAGACGAGCTGGGTCTTCCACGTCGCCTGCGACGTCGACGGGGGCGAGCGCCCCGAGGACTTCACGCCCGAGCGCTGCGCCGCGGTCGTCCGGTCCGCGGTCGGCGATCCCGGCCTCGACGTCGAGGTGCGCAGCGTGCTCCCGTGGCGGCCCCGCAGCTCCCTGGCCGACCGCTTCGCCGTCGGCCGCGTGTTCCTCGTCGGCGACGCCGCGCACACCGTGTCGCCGCTGGGCGCGTTCGGCCTCAACACCGGCGTCGCCGACGCGCACAACCTGGCGTGGAAGCTGGCCGCCGTGCACCGGGGTGAGGCGGGCGCCGGGCTGCTCGACACCTACGCGCAGGAGCGCGAACCGGTCGCCGCGGCGACGCTGGACCAGGCGATGCGCAGGGTCGCCGACCCGCGGCTGCACTGGGGGCGCGGGCCCGAGGCCGACGCCGCCCGGGCGGCGGCCGGAGTGTGGGCGGCACCGGTCGTGCACCTCGGCCAGCGGTACGACTCGGCCGCCGTCGTCGACCCGCGGCCGGAACTCCCGTCCACAGTGGACCTGGCGGTGGCGCTGGACGGGTCGCCGGGTTCCCGGGTGCCCCACGCGTGGGTCGGCGGGGTCTCCACGCTCGACCTGGTCGCGTCCCGGTGGACCCTGCTGGTGGGCGCCGCGGACCACCGGTGGCTCGCCGCCGCGGCGGACGTCGGCCTACCCGCGCACCGCGTCGCCGCACCATGGCTGCCCGACCGCGGCGCGCTGCTCGTGCGACCCGACGCGATCGTCGCGCTGCGGGTCACCGCACCGGTCCCCGACCCCGCGCGGTTCCTCGCCGACGTGCTGGACCGCGTGCTGGCCAGGCCGGTCGCGGTGCCGAGCACCTGACCGGGGTCGCCTCGACCAAGGAACGGCGCGGCCCGCCTCTCCCTGGCCGCCCGGGACCGTTCTCGGACCGCGTCAGGCGGGCGCGGCGGTCTTGGCCTGCGGTGCGCCGCGTTGCGTGAGCAGCTCGGGAGCCGCGGGCCGCTGCAGATGCAGGACGAACTGGTAGGCGAACAGCGTCGGCCGGAGCGAGACCGTGACCCGGTCGGCACGTCGCAGCAGGCGGATGCCGAGCGAGCCGCCGTCGCCGGCCAGCACGTCGAACGGCAGGCCGACCTCCCTGTGCCGCCGCACCTCGAAGCCTGCGTTGCGCAGCATCCGCACGAGGCTCTTGCGGGTGAAGAAGCGGTAGTGCGTCTTGTCGAGGATCCCGCGCTGGTCGTAGTCGAACATGCCGAGCGCGCTGCGTCCCCGCGGGTACCAGTGGCCGAAGTTCGGCACCGACACCACGAGGCGGCCGTCCGGCTTCATGACGCGCTTGATCTTCTCGAGCAGGTCCTCGGGGTGCCGCAGGTGCTCGAGGACGTCGGCGGCGATCACGACGTCGAACCCGGTGCCGACCTCCGCCGGGATGCCGTCCTCGAGGTCGCCCACCGCGAACTCGTCGACGCGCCGGAGGGTGTCGGGGAACGCCTCCCGGTCGACGCCGGTGACGCGGTGGCCGAGGGCCCGCACGCGCTCGGACAGCAGGCCGCTGGAGCAGCCGAGGTCGAGCACCTTCGAGGGCGGCAGGTCGGCGAGGAACTCGATGATGCGGTGGTGCGAGCTGCCCTCGCCCTCCTTGAGGTCGTACTCGGCGTCGACGCTGCCGTACTCGCCACTGGTGAAGCCCATCTTGCCGAGCCGGTAGCGCACGACGTCGCGCGAGACGTCGCGGGCGTAGCCGAGTCCGTTGACGTAGCAGACCTCGTCGCCGTAGTAGGTGGGGATCGGCACCTCGACGATGCGCTTACCCGAGTCGATGAGCTGCAGGATGATCTGGGTGTCGAAGTTGAAGCCGTCGGCGTTGCGGTCGAAGGCGATCGCCCGCAGGGCCTTCGTCGAGTAGGCGCGGTAGCCGGAGTGCCACTCGGTCAGCTCGGCGCCCGCCAGCGCGTTCTCGAAGCGCGTGAGGATCTTGTTGCCTAAGTACTTGTACAGCGGCATACCGCCTCGGCGCGCGGCCCCCTCGGCCATCATGCGCGAGCCGAAGACGGCGTCGGCCTCGCCGCGCACGAGCGGCTCGACGATGTCGCCGAGGCACTCGGGGGCGTACTGGCCGTCGCCGTGCAGGAGCACCACGATGTCGAGGTCGTGCTCGATCGCGAGCTGGTAACCCACCTTCTGGTTGCCGCCGTAGCCGAGGTTCTTCTCGTGCCGGATCACCGTGATGGGCAGCTCGGGTGCGGTCTGCTGGTAGCCCAGGGCCACGAGGTGGGTCGAGTCCCTGCTCGCGTCGTCACAGATGATGATTTCGGCGATGCGGCCGCGGAAGTCCCGCGGAATGCGGTCGAGCACGCTCGCCAGCGTTGTGACGGCGTTGTAGGCCACCACGAGAATGCCGATACGCGGCTCCCGGGGGATCTCCGACAGTGGCATCTCGTGGCTCTGGCTGGAGGTCACCACGGCAGCATAGACACCGCACCCTTCGGTAGCCTCCGCGCCATGACAAAGGCGCGTCAGGGACCGGCGGGGCTCGCGACGGAATCCTCGTCCGACCGTCTCGACGAGGAGTCGACGCCGGAGGCCGCCGCCTCCGGCGAGGAGTCCGTCACCGAGCCGGCCCCGGCCCCGGCGGAGGCCGCGCCGCGGCGCCGGTCGTGGGCGGGGTTCACCCTCGACGGCGCCGCCGCGCTGCTGACCTGGCTGGTGGCCACGCCGCTGGCGGTGCTGCTCGCGTGGTGGGCCGACCTCGACCCGTTCAGCGTCGGCGGTGTCGTGATGCCGGTCGGCGTCGGCGCCCTGGTCGGTGGCATCCTGCTCGCCCTGCTGCTGCGCCGGCGCTCGGACATCCTCCTCGGCGTCGCCACGGGCGTGTACGGCTCGTGGATCGCGCTCACCATGGCCACCACCCTGCACGGCACCCCGTACGGCTTCGGCCTCCTCGTCGGCGATGCCGGCCGCTTCGTGGCGCAGGCCAACAAGTACATGTTCACCTCGGCGTCGGCGGACTCCTTCGTCAAGGGCCTGCCCAGCGAGTACCCGCCGCTCTACCCGTGGATCGTCGGGCACGTCGCGCGCCTGGTGGACAAGCCGGCGTGGCAGCTGTTCGGCGAGATGCAGATCGTCGTCATGTCGCTGGCCGTCGTCCTCGCGTACGTGTTCTGGCGACGCCTGGTCACCGCCCCGGTCGCCTTCGTCCTCGTCGCCCTGGCACTGCTCGTGTTCCGCCAGCCCAGCAAGGACTACGAGTTCATCGCGCTGCTCATCTACGCCCCGTGGGTCATCGCGACCTTCGCGGGCCTGACCCGACGACGCGGTGGGCTGCACTGGCTCCCGGCCGGGATCATCGGTGGCCTGCTGGTGGTGACCTACCAGGCGTGGCTCATGTTCTCCGCTCTCGGCCTGCTCGCCCTGGTCCTGCTCACCCTGCGGGTCGTGCGCTCCAAGGGCCGCTACCTGCTGCACCTGCTGGGCGTCGCCGCGACGGCCTTCGTGGTGTCGTCCTGGTACGTCGTGCCGCTCGTGACGACGATGGTCACCGGAGGCCAGAACCGGGTCAGCGACTTCTGGATGTCCGGGTCCATCGTCGACCGGCCGGTGGTCTTCCCGTTCCTCCAGCCCACCGTGATGGGGGTGATCACCCTCGTCGGGCTCCTGGGCATGGTGTGGTACCGCCGCAACACCTTCTGGGCCCAGCCCCTGCTGCTGATCCTCGTCAGCTGTTACGTCTACCGGGTCCTGTTCCTGCTGCGCACCGCCTACGACAACCACACCGGCTATCTGCAGTACACCGAGACGCTGATCTCGATGGTCCTGGTCACCGCGGGCGTGCTGACGACCGCGAAGGCGGCCCCGGTGGTCTGGCGACGCCTACAGAAGGCGAGCCCGACCTCGCTCACGACACCGGTGTCCGGGCGCCGGCGCGCGGTCGTCGTCACCGCCGTGGCTGCGCTGGTGGCGTACTCCGGTATGCAGGCCTGGGTGGAATGGACGCCAGGACCGCGCGGCATCAGAGACTCGGTGAAGGCGGCGGGCGACGTCACCCGCGGCACGGACGCGCACGCCGAGCCGCTGCCCGACGGCAGCTATCCGCAGTACGCGCCGCCCAAGGGGTACCTCCACACGTGGCTGCCGGTCCTGCCGATCGAGAGGTTCGTCGAGCAGCAGCTGGGCACGGACGCCCGACCCGTCGTGCTGGCCTACGACCAGCGGCTGTTCGCCTTCCTGCCCTGGTACGGCTACACGGCGACCGACCGGGTCTCATCCAACAGCCTGCTGCGGTGGGACGACCGATACGCCGAGCTGCAGAAGCTGTCGCGCGTCACCGATCCGGCGCAGTTCGCGCAGGCGTCGAAGGACACCGCGTTCGGGCCCATCGACGTGTTCGTGCTCAAGGGCGCGGCCGGCGACCAGTACCGGTGGAAGGACATCTACTTCTCCGCGCAGGCCTTCGACCCGGAGACCTTCGAGATCAAGCGGCTGCCCCGCAACGTGGTGGTCGCGGTGCGCAGGCAGTGAGACCGAGGACGTCGCGCAGGGAGGCGCGCCGGCGCGACAGGAGCCGTTGAGCCTCGCTCACGATGACGACAACCGCGTCGTGTGCCGTCCGGGTCCGTTCCGTGGTTCGTCCGCGTGTACCCGTTGTGGTGGTCAGTGGTCGGGTGATGGTGGGGTGGTTCTACCCTGCCCCGGTGAGCGGTGACGAACTGGTTGACGATCTTGCGTGTTCGGCGCGTGAGTGTGTTGCGTTGCGTGGTGCGGGTGTCCTGGCGGGTTGGGTCGGTGAGGGCCGGGCGGTGACGGCGAAAGGTGTGCTGCGCCGGGCGGACGTGGCGGCGGCCGGTCGTGCGTTGGGTGTCGAGTTGCCGGGTTGGGTGCGTAGCGCGGCGGACGTGGTTGCGTTGCACTGGCCGTGGACGGCGGCGCTCGGTGCGGGGCTGCTGACAGTGGATGGCGGTCGTGCGGTGCCGGGGCCGGGGCTGGCGGGTTGGGGGTCCGCCACGCCCGATGAGGTGCTGGAGGCGTGGGTCCGGGGTTTCGTGGCAACGCTGACCGAGCTGTTCGACAGTGGCGGTGAGGGATCGGAGGCGCTGGAGATCGGCAGGCTCGCGCTGACGGTGCTGGCTGGTGACCCGGTGCCGGCCGGTGTGGAGTTGGCGGACGCGGTCAGTCACGTCGTCCTGGATGCGGGGTTGTACGGGGTCTTCGACCGGGGGTTCGGTACGCGTGATCCGGCGGGGGTGCTGGTGGAGTTGCTGGCCGCGTTCGGTGCCGTCACCGGCTCTCCGCGGCGGCGGATCACCGCGCTCGGCCGGTGGGCTCTGTCGGTGATCGGCGATCGAGGGGTGTCGCTGCTCGGTTCGTCCGAGGATGTCGCGGGGGACGGGACGTTCCAGCTGAAGATCGTTCTGCGGGATGTGCGGCCGGCGTGCTGGCGCCGGGTGCTGATGCCGGGCGCGGCCACGCTGGGTGATCTGCATGAGGTCATCCAGGTTGCCTTCGCCTGGGACGGTGATCATCTTCATGGGTTCACGGTCGGGCGGCGCCGGTACGGCGACCCGCACTTCGACGTCGGGGATGACGAGGACGAGATCACTCTGGCCGCCGCGTTCCGTGCGCGTAAGCCGATCGGTTACACCTATGACTTCGGTGATGACTGGCGGCACGAGATCACGCTGGAGAAGGTTGTCGAGCCGGAGTCGAGTCCTGCCCCTCCGGTATGTGTGAGCGGCCGTGGTGACGCCCCGGTCGAGGACTCCAGCTATGACGAGCCGGCATGGATCACGTTCGACCAGGCCGGTATCAACACCCGCCTCGCGCAGCTGGGTGATCGGGGGTTCGAGGCTCGGTTGCGGGACGACATCGAGGTCATCCTCACCGACGCCTACGGCGAACACGAGCAGATGACCGCGTTCCTGACCGTGCTGGAGGAGGAGATCGACTTCCCGGTGCCGGCCACGCTGCTGGGCAATCCTGTCGTCGTGACCGGGCTCGTCGAGGACGACGCCATACTCGAGCTGCGTGCCCGGTGCAAGGGGCAGCGCGCGAAGGGCCTGGTCTCGTTCGCCGACCTGGAGTTCCGGCCGGGGACGGTCGAGGCGTGGTTGCACGCCGGATACGTCACCCACCTGGGTCGGTCACCGTCGGCGGCGACGCCGCCGGCCGGCTGGGACGGTCTGACCCGCTGGGTGAGCTGAGCCCGCTACCGGGCGGTGCGGAGCAGTTCGGTGAGGCGTTCACCGACGGTGGAGATGCTGGGGATCGGTTCGCTGTCGAAGAAGGCTTTCTTGTGGCGGCGGAGCAGGTTCTCCCCATCCCGCGCCCAGGTGAAGCGGGGTTTGCGGAGCAGGGCGCGGAACACCGGGTCGGCGCCGTCGGGGTGGCGCTGGACGAGCCGGCGGATCGCCAGCGGGGTGACCGACTCGTCGTTGAGGTACTCGCGCAACAGGGTGAGGTAGGTGCGGTCGCGGGCCAGCGCGGGGTCGGCGAACAGTGCGTCCAGGCGGCCGAAGTCGCGGTAGTGGTTGAGTCCCTCGATCTCGTCGTAGATCACTGCGATGCTGTCGGCGGCGAGCAGGTCCTCGGGCAAGCACACCAGCTGTTCGGGTGCCGGCCCGGTCTTCGCTGCCCGTTTGGCGGTTCTGGCGTCGAGATTGGCCAGGGCCCGTTGCTGTTGGCGGCGGTAGTGCTCGCGCAGCGTCTGCTGCGCCTCGTGCGGTGGTAGCACGACCAGGTCGGCGCCGACCTGGTCGATGAAGTCGGCGCGTTGCTCGGCCTGGATCTCCCAGGCCTTCTGGAGCATGGCCGGGTTGCGGCGGAGCAGTTCCGGGTGGGCGGTGAGCTGTTGCGCGGCGGCGGTGGCGATCTGCCGTCGCGCGGACTTGGGGAACGGGCTGTAGGTACCGGTCACCATCCACGAATCGGTGGCGGGGTGCAGTGGCACGATCCGCCCGACGACGAACATGCCCGCACGGATCTTGGCGAACCCTTTCCGGCCCATGTTGGAGTAGACGCGGTAGACGAGGTCGTCGACGAGGTTGTGCAGCAGGACGGCGTCCGCGTCGAACCGGCGGACCTCGAAACAGCCTTCGACGACGTCGTGCCAGCCGAGCAGCATCTCCCGCTCGTCGTCGGACAGCGCTGGCCGCCGCTGGGCGACGAACCGTTCGAGCACGGTGCGCCCGTCGGACAGGCGGCGCTGCAACATGAAGTAGTCCATGGCGAGGATGGCGGTGCCCTCGTCGAGAAAGCCGTCGTCGTCAGCGGCTTCGAACAGCACGGCGTCCAGCCTCCGCGCGAAGCGAGGCCCCTGCGCGAACGCCACGAGTTCTCCTTTGAGTTCCGCGGCGCGCTCGAGCAGGTCGTCGATCGGCGTGTCACTGACAGTTGTGGTCTTCGTGGCCATGTGGGCGAACCCTATCGACGGCTGTCGAGGAAGGCGTGACGGGCTCTACGGTGTGTCGCGTGGACGATCTTCCGGCGGTGGCGGAGGTGGCGAGCCTGCGTGCGTTGACCGCCCAGCTTCGGGCGGAGAACGCACGTTTGTTGCGCCTGCTGGAGCTGACTCCGAAGCAGGCGGCGCCACCCGGTCCGGCACAGACCGGCATCTTCGACGGACGACCAGGCCCGGTCGACCGCCAGTCGGCGCCGGACGCGAAGGTCGCGTTCTTCGCGTCTCTTTTCGGCGCCCGAACCGACATCTATGCCACGCGGTGGGAGAACACCCGAGCCGGTAAGGCAGGGTGGTTGCCGGCGGTGCGCGGCGGGTGGCGCAAGGGTGCCCGGCACGAGGACCGGGATTACCTGCCCCTCACGACAGAGGTGCTGCGCGCTCATCTGACCGGCGAGGCGCATGTCGGGTTGTATCCGCTGCTGGACGGCGACAGGTGTCAATGGCTGGCAGCCGACTTCGACGGGCCTGCGGCGATGCTCGATGCCCTGGCGTATCTGAAGGCCGCTCGCTCCTGGTCGGTGCCGGCCGCGTTGGAGGTGTCCCGGTCCGGGATCGGCGCACACGCGTGGGTGTTCTTCACCGCACCCGTGCCGGCCGAATCCGCTCGCGGGCTCGGTACCGCGTTGCTGCGAGAGGCGATGGCCGTGCGCGGCCACATGGACCTGGCCAGCTACGACAGGCTGTTCCCGGCACAGGACGTGCTGCCCTCAGGCGGGGTGGGCAACCTGATCGCCGCGCCCCTGCACGGCACGTCCCGCGTCGACGGGACAACGGTGTTCCTGGACCTGGCCACGATGGAACCCTTCGACGACCAGTGGGCTTACCTGTCCGACGCTGGGTCGGATGAGCCCTGGCCGAGGTCAACCGGGTCGCACGCAAGGCCGGGCGCATCTCGGTGGGTACGAGCATCGACCGGATCAATGCCGCGGCGTCGACACGCATTCGGGTCGCACCGCCGGCGGCCGTGCACGCGCGACTCGCCGCAGGCATCCGGGTCGAGACGGGCGAACTGCCCCCGGCGCTGCACGCGACGCTCAAGCACGCGGCGTCCATGCCCAACCCTCAGTTCTACGAACGCCAGCGACTGCGGATGTCCACCTGGGACACACCGCGGTTCCTGCGAAGCTACGACGAGACCCTGGACGGCGGCCTCGTCCTGCCCCGCGGGCTGACCGACACCGTCGCCGCACTGGTCGACCAGGCCGGCAGCCGCCTCGAGATCACGGACGGGCGATCTGCCGGCGAGCCGCGCGAGTTCACCTTCACCGCCACGCTGACTCGCCCACAACAGGACGCGGTGAGGGACCTGCGTGAACACGACCTCGGTGTGCTGGTCGCGCCGCCCGGCGCGGGCAAGACCGTGATCGCCTGTGCCCTGATCGCCGCTCATGAGACCTCGACGCTCGTGCTGGTCGACCGCAAGACCCTCGCCGACCAGTGGCGCACCCGCGTCAGCGACCTTCTGGGTGTCAAGGCAGGCCAACTCGGCGGCGGTCGCCGCAAGACCCGTGGCGTGGTCGATGTGGCGATGCTGCAAACGTTGGCTCGCAAGGACAACGTCGAGGATCTCGTCGGCGGGTACGGCTTCGTGGTGGTGGACGAGTGCCACCACATCCCCGCGGCAGCGTTCGAGCACGCCGTCAAGCAGATCCCGGCCCGTCGCTGGCTCGGTCTCACCGCCACCCCGTACCGCCGTGACAAGCTCGACGACCTCATCGCCCTACAACTCGGCCCGGTGCGCCACACCATCACTCACACCGCCCAACCCGCGCCCGCCGGCGATGCGCCCCAACTCGCGCTCGATCAAGGCGGGCAGAGACCGGCACCCGTGCTGCACGTCCACGACACCGCCTACCACTACGTCGGTGACGCCGATCCCACCAAACCTGGCGGAATGGCCGCGATCTACCGCGATCTCGTGGCCGACGACGCCCGCACCACCCAGGTAGTCGACGATGTGACGGCAGCGCGGAACCGGAACCGGAACTGCCTGATCCTGACCCAGTGGACCACCCATGTCGAACGCTTCACCGAGCAGCTCCGACAACGCGGTCTCGATCCGGTCGTCCTGCGCGGTGGCATGACCACCAAGGCCCGCCGGGACGCCCTCGCCCGGCTGAACGCGGACGAATCGCCACTACTCGTCGTCGCGACAGGACCGTTCGTCGGCGAAGGGTTCGACTGCCCAGCACTGGACACCCTCTTCCTCGCCTCACCGGTCGCGTTCAAAGGACGCCTGGTCCAGTACGTCGGCCGAGTCCTGCGCCCCCACCCCGGCAAGACCACCGCCGAAGTGCACGACTACCACGACATCAACACCGGCGTACTCGCCTCCTCCCTGGCCAAACGCGCACCCGGCTACCTCAGCCTCGGCTTCCCCGACCCGCGCAAAGCGCGAGGTTGACGGCGACCTGGCGGGTAGTGCCCGGGGGACCCATTCAGCTGGGCTGGGGCTGAGACCCACCACGCCCATCGCCAGGTACGGAATGTCTACCTGTCCGGATCGGGCGCCCATGGCAAACCCCGGCAGGACGAGTACGGCCACCAGCTCCCTCCGGACGGCAGGTACCTGGTGCTGTGCGTGGCCGACGGTCTGTCGTCCGGTCCTCGGTCGCACCTGGCGGCGGAGGTGGCCGCGCGCACAGGAACGGCCCTGTTGGTGAGCGCGCTTGCCGAGACCTCTCCTGCCGAGCTGGACTGGGCACAGGTCGTAGGGGAGGTCGTCGGGCACATCGTCGCGTACGCCAGGAAGCGCCTGCCGGACGGGTGCCGCTACCCCCGAAGATCGGCTGATCGGGTGGGCAGTCGGGCTGCGATGGTGCGCCCTGGACCTCACCGCCCGGATGCTGATGGTCTCCCAACCAAGCCCGCGAGCACAACGGGACAACGATGCATTCGCATGATCGCACTCGATCTGGATCTGCCGCCGACCCGGCCGCACGACCTGCGGCATGGCGCGGCCAGCCTCTCGCTGGCGGTCGGTAACCACTCGTGCCACTCGCGCCCAGGTAGGGTACATACAAGATCGACGCCGACCAGCAAGATCCTCTGAGTGAGAGAATCTGCTGGTCGGCGTCGATCCAGACGAGTACGCCGCCAGGGACTCGAACCCCGAACCCGCTGGTTAAGAGCCAGCTGCTCTGCCAGTTGAGCTAGCGGCGCGTGCGGAGGATGCTTCCTACGCGACGGCGAAACGGTAGCACGGGTGGTCCGGGCGTCCGAAATCGGATTGGCGCCGCGAGATCTGACGGTCCGTGTTCAGACCGTGGCGGCCATCCGGCACACTATAGGGAGATCGGCAACAGGTGTGCCGGGAGCGGATCGGACGGGGTTCACATGGCGGCTTGGGCTGGGCGCTCGCCTCGGGGGCGGTTGATCGTTGCGACGGTGCTCGGCTTCGTCGTGTTGCTGGTCTCCGCGTGTACCAGCAGTCCGGCCGCGACGCCGCGGGACGGCTCGGGGCAGCCGGACGACCGGACGCCGACGAGCACCACCCCGCCGCCGGATCCGGTGCGGCTGGTGATCACGCCGAAGAACAAGGCGGCGAACGTGGCGCCGGGCGACCCGATCACGGTCGCGGCGATCGGGGGCCGGCTGACGAAGGTCGTGATGACCAACGACGGCGGCGAGCGGGTGAAGGGGCGGCTGTCCCCGGACGCGACCACGTGGCAGGTCGCCGAGCCGCTCGGCTACGGCCGCACGTACACGGCGGTCGCGACGGGCGCGGGTGAGGACGGCAGGCCGTCGACGCTGCGGTCGTCGTTCTCGACGGTGGAGCCGCGGCTGCGCGCGGACCTGTCGATGAACCCGCTGGACGGCCAGACGGTGGGCGTCGGCCAGCCGCTGGCGTTCTACTTCGACGTCGGCATCATCGACAAGGCGGCGGTGCAGCGCGCGATCCAGATCACCTCGACGCCGCCGGTGAAGGGCGCGTTCTACTGGTTCAGCGACACCGAGGTGCACTGGCGGCCGCAGAAGTACTGGCCGGCCGGAACGAAGGTGTCGGTCAAGGCGAAGATCTACGGCAAGAACTTCGGCGAGGGCATCTTCGGCGGCGACGACCGGGTCGCGAACGTCACGATCGGCAAGTCGGTCGTGGCCGTGGCGGACGGCAGGTCGGACCAGATGATGGTGCGCGTCAACGGCAAGCTGGCCCGCAAGATCCCGATCTCGATGGGCAAGCCGGGCCACGAGACGCCGCGCGGCACCTACGTGGTGATGAGCGAGCACACGAACTACACCATGGACTCGAGCACCTACGGTGTACCGGCGGACTCGCCGGGTGGCTACCGCACGTTGATCGCGGTCGCGACGCGCATCTCGAACAGCGGCATCTTCTACCACTCGGCCCCGTGGTCGGTGGGTGACCAGGGCTACCGCAACGTGAGCCACGGCTGCATCAACATGTCGACGGAGAACGCCGCCTGGCTGCAGAGCATCTCCAACAGGGGCGACCTGATCATCGTCAAGAACAGCGGCGGCGCCCCCCTGGAACCCTGGGACGGCCTGGGCGACTGGCAGATCCCCTGGCCCCAATGGACCAAGGGCGGCAACCTCTAAACCCCCCGCCCCGCACACCACACCCCACCCGGGGCCGAACCCCACCGGGGGACTCGCGAGTCCAGAACGGGGGACTCGCGAGCAGCCGAAGCGATGCGACGCGAAGCGAGCGAGCCGAGGGGGTGCTGGTTGATGCGAGGAGGGTGGGAGCTGGGTCGGAAGGAGCTCGCACCGTGGGGGTCTGGGGGCTCGGCCCCCAGGGCGATGACGAAACCCGCCAAGAGGGAAGGTGGTCCCGACCGGGACCACCGAACACGCCTCGCCGAGGGTGAGTGACGGGACTTGAACCCGCGACATCCTGGACCACAACCAGGTGCTCTACCAGCTGAGCTACACCCACCGTGGCCGTCCCCGCGAGGACGGCGCGCATCATCGTAACGTGCCGCGCGCGGGGGTCGGTACTCGGTTACGGTTCGAGGGGCTGGTCGGCGCCGAGGACCGCGTCGGCGACGGCTTTTGCCTGCTCACTGGTGGGGCCGGGGGGCGGCACGAAGGCGGTGCCGCGGTAGTAGATGAGCTCGCGGATCGACTCGCGGATGTCGGCGAGCGCGCGGTGGGCGAGGCCCTTGTCGGGCTGCGCGTAGTAGATCCGCGGGTACCAGCGGCGGCACAGCTCCTTGATCGACGACACGTCGACCATCCGGTAGTGCAGGTGCCCGTCGAGGGCCGGCATGTCGCGGGCGATGAAGCCGCGGTCGGTGGCGATGGAGTTGCCGCACAGCGGCGCCGTGCGCGCCTCGGGGATGTGCCGGCGCACGTAGTCGAGCACCTGCTTCTCGGCCTCGGCGAGGGTCACCGTGGACGCGCGCACGGCCTCGGTGAGCCCGGACCTCGCATGCATCTCGCGCACCACGTCGGGCATCGCGTCGAGCGCGTCGTCCTCGGCGTGGATGACCACGTCGACCCCTTCGTCGAGGATGTTCAGCTCGGAGTCGGTGACGAGCACCGCGATCTCGATCAGGGCGTCCTTGCCCAGGTCGAGCCCCGTCATCTCGCAGTCGATCCACACCAGATTGTCCGTCACCCGACGGAGCTTAGCCCGGGTACGCTGGTTTGATCTCGGAACCGGAGGCGAGGCCGATGGGCAAGGATGTCGAGCGGACCGAGTTCACCCGGGCGGACCGGCAGCGGTTCCGCCAGAAGGTGCGCCAGTGTCTCGACGTGTTCGCGATGATGCTGGCCGAGTCGCGCTTCGACACCGACCGGCCGATGTCGGGTCTCGAGGTGGAGCTCAACCTCGTCGACGAGGCCGGTGACCCCGCGATGCGCAACGCGGACGTGCTGGAGGCGATCGCCGACCCGGCGTTCCAGACCGAGCTGGGCCGCTTCAACATCGAGATCAACCTGCCGCCGCGTGAGCTGGGCCCGGACGGGCTGGGCGGGTTCGAGGAGAACGTGCGGCAGAGCCTGAACGCCGCCGAGGGCAAGGCGAACTCGATCGACTCGCACATCGTGATGATCGGCATCCTGCCGACCCTGCGCAACGAGCACATGAACGCGGAGACGCTGTCCGCGAACCACCGCTACAAGCTGCTGGACGAGCAGATCTTCGCCGCCCGTGGGGAGAACCTGGAGATCAACATCACCGGCGAGGAGCGGCTGGTCACGCAGGCGGACACGATCGCGCCGGAGAGCGCGTGCACGAGCGTGCAGTATCACCTGCAGGTGGCGCCGGAGACGTTCGCGCAGTTCTGGAACGCCAGCCAGGTGATCGCGAGCGTGCAGGTGGCGCTGGGCGCGAACTCGCCGTACCTGTTCGGCAAGCAGCTGTGGGCGGAGAGCCGGATCGTGCTGTTCGAGCAGGCCACGGACACCCGCCCGGACGAGCTGAAGGCGCAGGGGGTGCGGCCGCGGGTGTGGTTCGGCGACCGGTGGATCACCTCGATCTTCGACCTGTTCGAGGAGAACGTGCGCTACTACTCGGCGCTGCTGCCGCTGTGCGACGACGAGGACCCGGCGGACGTGCTGGCGCACGGGAAGACGCCGCAGCTGAGCGAGCTGCGCCTGCACAACGGCACGATCTACCGCTGGAACCGGCCCATCTACGACGTGGTCGACGGCCGGCCGCACCTGCGGGTGGAGAACCGGGTGCTGCCGGCGGGCCCGACGGTGGTGGACGTGATGGCGAACGCGGCGCTGTACTTCGGGCTGGTCCGCGCGCTGGCCGACCAGGAGCGTCCACTGTGGAGCCAGATGAGCTTCTCGGCGGCGGAGGAGAACTTCCACGCGGCCGCGCGCGACGGCATCGGCGCGCGGGTGTACTGGCCGGGGGTCGGCGAGGTCCCGGTGACCGAACTGGTGCTGCGCCGGCTGCTGCCGCTGGCGCACGACGGGCTGGACGCGTGGGGGGTGGACCCGGCGGACCGGGACCGGCTGCTGGGCGTGATCGAGCAGCGCTGCATCAGCGGGCGCAACGGGGCGACCTGGCAGGTGGACACGGTGCAGTCGCTGGAGCAGACGACGTCGGTGAACCGCGAGCAGGCCTTACGCGAGATGACCCGCCGCTACGCGACCCACATGCACACGAACGAGCCGGTGCACACCTGGCCGGGGGTATGATGGCAGGTCACTCGCCGCCCTCCTTCGAGGCGTCCACGACGGCGTCGCGCAGGGCGGCCCGGAGCCGGCCGACGTCCAGCGGGGCGAGCACCGCGGTCTCGCCGGGCGGCGCCACCAGCACCACGCGGCCCTGCCGGACGAACACGGTGAGGTCGCGCCGCCGGCCGGCGACGTCGCGACACACGATCGACCATTCCTTGTGGTTGCCCACTTCCCATCCTCCGGCCGTAGCGGCTTGCTCGCCCGCTGGCGATGCTCACCAGAATGACGTGCGCACGTCACCAGCGTGACGGCGTTTCTTCGATTTCTCGAAAGGCGTGGCTCACACATGGGCGAACCTCGTCGGATCGTGATCGTCGGTGCCGGACTCGCCGGCGCGACGGCCGCGTGTGCGTTGCGGGACAGGGGATACTCCGGTCGGGTGCTCGTGTTGAGCCAGGAGGAGCATCGTCCGTATGCGTTGCCGGCGCTGTCCAAGGGCATCCTGCTGGGTGAGCGGAACGACCCGGAGTGGGTCCACGACGAGGCCGCCTACGCCGAGCGGGAGATCGAGCTGCGCCTGTCCACGGTCGTCAGGGAGGTACGCCTCGCCGGCCGCGAGGTGGTGGAGGCGGACGGCACCACACACCCGTTCGACCGGCTGCTGCTCGCCACCGGCTCGCAGCCGCGCCGGCCGGTCATGGGCGGGGCGGACCTGGCGGGCCTGCACGTGCTGCGCACGCTGGACGACGCGCGCTCGCTGCGCGCGGAGCTGGTCGAGGGCCGCCGGGTGGTGATCGTCGGGGCCGGCTGGATCGGCTGCGAGGTGGCGGCGGCCGCGCGCCGGCACGGCTGCGAGGTCACGGTGGTCGAGCCGATGCCGCTGCCGCTGTTCCGGCTGCTCGGTGACGTGGTCGCCGAGGTGTTCCGGGCCCTGCACGCCGAGCACGGCGTGGTCTGGCGGCTGGGGGCCGGCGTGTTCGGCTTCACCGGCGAGGACCGGGTGGCCGGGGTGAGCCTGGACGACGGCAGCGAGGTGCCGGCGGACGTCGTGGTGCTCGCGGTGGGCGCGTCGCCGCGGGTGGAGCTCGCGCACGCCGCAGGGGTCACCCTCGCCGACCCGATGACCAGCGGCGGGGTGGACGTCGACGCGAACCTGCGCACGTCCGCGGCCGACGTGTTCGCGGCCGGTGACATCGCCGCGCACCAGCATCCGCGCTACGGCCACCGGGTGCGGGTGGAGCACTGGGCGAACGCGCGGGACCAGGGCGCGCACGTGGCCGGCAACCTGCTCGGCGGCGCCGAGCCCTACACGGCGTGCCCGTACTTCTACTCCGACCAGTACGACGTCAGCCTGGAGTTCCGCGGGGTCGCCGACCCGCTGACCGACGAGCTGGTGCTGCGCGGCGACCCGGCGGCGCGCGAGTTCGTCGCGTTCTGGCTGCGTGGCGACGAGGTGCGGGCGGCGATGAACGTCAACATGGGTGGCGACGGCGAGTCGCTGGCCGCGCTCGTGGCCGGTGACGTCAGAGTGGACAGGACGAAGCTCGCGGACGGGGATCTCGCGAGCCTCGTGGGGTAGCCCGCGGGGAGGGAGCGCATGGCGGATCCGATCGACTCGATCGACTCGGTGCTGGTACGCGCCGCGCACCTGACCGCGGAGGGCAGGCCGGAGTCGGCGATCGCCGTGCTGCGGCCCGCGCTCGAGCTGTTCCCCGATCATTCCGCCGTCTGGTGCCGGTTGTCCGCGGCGCAACTGGAGGCGGGCGTGCCGGCGGAGTCGCTGGCCGCCGCGAAGCGGGCGATGACGCTGGGCGAGCGCTCCTGGGCGCACCGGCTGGCGAGCCTCGCCCTGCTCGAACTGGGCCGCTACGCCGAGGCGGTGGTCTCCGCGCGCGAGGCGGTGCGCCGGGACGCGGCGGACTGGCGCTGCCACGTGACGCTGGCCGAGGCGCTGGTGCACGACACGCCCGCGGAGGCGGTGCGGGTGGCCCGGGCGGCGGCGGCGCTGGCGCCGGAGGAGGCCCGCGCGCACGAGGTGCTGGGCGACGCGTCGGTGGCCGTGCACGACTGGCTCGCGGCCGAGCGCGCGTACCGGGCGGCGCTGCGGCTCGACCCGGACAACGAGGACGTCGTGGCGAAGGTCGGCAGGCTGGCCCGGCGCCCGCCGGAGCGGCCCGAGCAGCGCCGCGCCCCGGTGCGCGCGACACCGCGGCCGCGGTTCGGCCGGGTGCAGCGGGTGGCGCTGTTCCTCGCGGTGCGCCGGGCCGCGGCCTGGCAGCTGATCGGCGCGTTCGTGCTGCTGGTCGCGGGGCTGCCGTCGCCGAGCGGGCTGCTCGCGTGGGTGGGGCTCGGCGTCGTGGTGTTCGTGGTCGCGCTGGCGGTGCGCGGATGGTTCGGGCTGCCGGAGGGGGCCCGGGTGGCGCCGCGCGTGCTGTCCACACGCGAGCCGCGGGTCGCGGTGAGCGCGGTGTTGCTCGGGGTGTCCGTGCTGTCGCTGCTCGTGTGGACCGTCCTGCTGGCACTGGGTTCCGCGGCGTGGCCGGTGCTGCTCGTGGCGCTGGCGCTCGCGGTGATCGCAGTTGCGAACAGTTCGTTCGGACTGTGGCGGATCTGGTCCGGCAGCCGCTAACGTGCGCGGGCCGGGAACCGGGTCGGGGCCGCGTGCGTCGGTTTCGGTACTCCCTACCCGCCTCAGTCAAGGTGACGATCATGATTCGATTCGGCACGCTGCTCACGGTTCTCGGTCTCGGCTCCGCGCTGTTGCACTTCACGTCGGTGCAGTTCCGGCTGCTGATCTGGTCGGAGCCGTACCAGCCCGTCCTCGGCCTCTCGATCGGCGCCGCGGGCGTGGCGCTCATCATCGTCAAGGTGGTGACCAGCAAGGACTCCCCGGAGCAGGCCGCGCCGGGGAGCGAACCCGCCCAGTTCGGACCGCCGCCGGCCGCGCCGCACGGTGCCCAGCAGGCCTACGGCGCGCCGCAGTCGTACGGCCCGCCGTCGGGACCGCAGCCGGTGGGCGCGCAGCCGTCCGTTCCGCAGCCCGCCGCGCCGCAGTCGTTCGGTGCGCCGCAGGGCTACGGGCCGCTGCAGCCGTACGGGCCGCCGCAGCACTACCCGCCGCAGGCCCCGGCGCAGCCGCAGAACGGCCAGGGACCCTACGGCGGTCCCCCGCAGTTCGGTCCGCAGGGCGGCCCGCAGCAGTTCGGCCCCCGCGGCTGACCGGCGATCACCGGACGCCGGTCGCCCGTGGCGACCGGCACCCGGGTTCGGTGGCTCAGCCCAGCACGAGCGGGAGCCTCTCGGCGACGTCGCCGAGCGCGGCCCGTTCCGGGCCGGCCGGCGCGCGACGTCCGGTGCCGACCAGCAGCGCGTCCTCGTCGGAGAACGAGGCGGGGAACGGGGTCCCGGCGACCTTCTCCAGCGACGCGCGTGCGGCCGCGAGGGTCTCGGCGGGCGGCCTCGGGGCCGACGGCAGGTGCGCGACGAGGTCCAGGTGGTGCAGGGTCCACTCGAGCACGTAGGCGCACAGGTAGTCGCCGACGGTCAGCACCTCGTCGCGGGTGCCGACGCGGGCGGCCGGGTCGGCGAGCCGGGCGGCCCGGCCCGCGGCGGACCCGACGTCGTCGAAGTGGAACCTGAGCCACCGCGGCTCGCCGTACGCGGCGGCCAGCCGGGGGATCAGCGCGTCGAGCGGGTCCTCGCCGGTCGGCGGCTCGACGAGCCGCCAGTAGGTGACCGCGTCCACGGTCGGTTCGGTGTCGGCGGGCGTGACCAGGGTGATCAGCACGTCCTGCGCACCGATGACCAGGTGGCACACCAGGTCCCGCACGAGCCAGCCGGCGCAGCCGGACGGCCGGTCGAAGTCCTCGTCCGGGATGTCGGCGACCGCCGCGCGCAGCGCCGTCCACGACTGGGAGAAGAGATCCACCGCGGCACGGTAATGCCGCCCTGCGCCGCCGGACAAACGTGTTCGGGCGGCCTGCCGCCCCGGCCCGGCGACCGGGCAAGATTGGGCGCGCATCGGGATGACGGCCCGGAGACGGCGGTAGGGAGCGGCACAGTGGCTGGTCAGTGGGGTTCGTACCAGAACGAGATCTACCTGCAGGGCCTCGGCGGCCAGGTGCCGATGTTCACCACCGACGGCACCCGGCTCGAGGACGCCGCGCGCGAGCGGCTGGAGCCGGGGCCGTTCGGGTACGTGGCGGGCGGTGCCGGGTCCGGTGCCACGGTGCGGGCCAACCGCGAGGCGTTCGACCGGTGGCGGATCGTGCCGCGGATGCTGTCGGACGCGACCGAACCGGGACCTGTCGGCGACCGTGCTCGGCACGAGCATGCCGGTGCCGGTGCTGCTCGCGCCGGTCGGCGTGCAGTCGATCGTGCACCCGGACGGCGAGCTGGCCACCGCGCGGGCCGCGGCCGAGCTCGGCGTGCCGATGATCCTCTCCACGGCGTCGTCCTACTCGATCGAGGAGGTCGCGGAGTCCAATGGGGACGGTCCGCGCTGGTTCCAGCTGTACTGGCCCAACGACAACGACGTGACCGTCAGCATCCTGTCGCGGGCCAAGGCGGCGGGCTTCACGACGCTGGTGCTGACGCTGGACACCTGGACGCTCGCGTGGCGCACGACCGACCTCGACCAGGCCTACCTGCCGTTCATCCGCGGCATCGGCACGGCGATCCCGTTCTCCGACCCGGCGTTCCGCGCGGGCCTGGACAAGCCGCCGGAGGAGGACCCGCAGTCGGCGATCCTGCGCTGGATCCCCACGTTCACCGGCACCGACAAGCGCTGGGACCAGCTGCCGTTCCTGCGCGAGCACTGGGACGGCCCGATCGTGCTCAAGGGCATCCAGCACGCCGACGACGCGCGCCGCGCCTGCGACGCGGGCATGGACGGGATCGTCGTGTCCAACCACGGCGGCCGGCAGGTCGACGGGGCGGTGGCGTCGCTGGACGTGCTCCCGGAGATCGCCGCGGCGGTCGGGGACCGGCTCGACCGTGCTGTTCGACTCGGGCATCCGCACCGGGGCGGACATCGTGAAGGCGCTGGCCCTGGGCGCGCGGGCGGTCCTGGTCGGCCGGCCCTACGTCTACGGGCTGGCGCTGGGCGGCGCAGGACGGCGTCCGGCACGCGCTGCGCTCGCTGCTCGCCGACCTGGACCTGACGCTGGGGCTGTCCGGGCACCGCACGCCCGCACAGCTCAGCGGCGCCACGCTGCGGCGCGCCTGAGCGCGGCCTACTTCGCGTCGGCGTAGCAGTCGACGGCCGCCGCCTGCAGCGGGAAGCGGACCGGGGTGTCGCCGAACACGAGCCCGCTCGCCTCGTCGGCCGAGGCGGTCACGGCCGCCGCCACGTGCTCGGCGATCCGCGCGGGGCAGTGCACCAGCACCTCGTCGTGCTGGAAGAAGACCAGCTGGGCCGCCGTCCCGGCCAGCCGGCGGCGCAGCGTGGCCAGCACGGTCAGCGCCCAGTCCGACGCGCTCGCCTGCACGACGAAGTTGCGGGTGAACCGGCCCCAGTTGCGCGCCGCCTCCCGGGAGCGCCGCTCGGTCCCCGGGTCCGCCGAGCCCATCAGGGCGCGCCACGACTCGCTCGGCGGCGGGCTGGTCCGGCCGAGGCGGGAGCGCACCATCCGCCCCTCCTCGCCCGCCCGGGCGGCCTGCTCGACGTAGTCCACGGCCTGGGGGAAGCGTTTGCGCAGCCGCGCCAGCAGCGGCCCGGCCCCGCCGGCGGTGCCGCCGTACATCGCCGAGAGCATCGCCCGCTTCGCGTGCTCGCGGTTGCCGTCGAAGGCGTCCGCGGCCAGCGTCGTGTAGAGGTCGGCCGCGGCCGTGACCTCCGCGAAGGCGTGGTCACCGGACAGCGCGCCCAGCACCCTCGGCTCCAGCTGCGCCGCGTCGGCCACCACGAGCTTCCAGCCCGGGTCCGCGCGGACGGCCGTGCGCAGCGCGCGCGGCAGCTGCAGCGCCGCGCCGCCCCGGGTGGCCCAGCGCCCCGACACCACCCCGCCCACCACGTACTCCGGGCGGAACCGGCCGCCGTGCACCCACGCGTCCAGCCACGACCAGCCGTTGGCCACCCACAGCCGCTGGAGCTCCTTGTAGCGCAGCAGCGGCTCCACCGCCGGGTGGTCGACCTCGCGCAGCACGTGCGCGCGGCTCGACGGCACGTCGATGCCCGCCCGCGCGAACGCGCGCACCACGCTCGCCGGGTTGTCCGGGTTGACCTGCCGCGACTCCGGGGCGCCGACCAGCCCGAACGCGGCGGTGATCTCCTCGGCCAGCCCGGCCAGCACCCGCGGCCGGGCGCCGGGCGCGGGCCGCGGGCCCAGCAGCGACGTGAGCAGCTCCAGGTGCACCTCCGCCCGCCACGGCAGGCCGTGGTGGCGCATCTCCGCGGCGGCGAGCGCGCCGGCGGACTCGGCCGCGACCAGCAGGCGCAACCGGTCGGGCTGCGGGGTCGACTCGATGCGGCGCAGCTGGTCGGCGTACACCGCGACCGCCGCGTCCAGCGGGTCGGCGCCGGCCGGCAGCGGTTCGCGCTCCGCCTCGAACAGGGCCGGCTGCTCGGTGCGCGACGCCGGCCGGGGGTCGTCCGGCTCGGGGAGGTCGTGCAGCCGCGCCCACGCGGCGGCCAGGTTGCGGGGCCTGCCCGGCAGGCCGGCGAAGGCCAGCAGGATCCCCTCGGTCAGGAACAGGTCGTGGCAGCGGGACAACCGCACCCCGGCGGCGAGCAGGCCGGGGTACAGCGCGTCGGCCGCGGGCAGCACCCAGCGCGGCGCGTGCGCGGTCTCGGTGGCGGCCATCCACGCCGCGAGGTCGTCGACCTTCTCCGGCGCGCCGGACGGCTCCGGCCGCGGGCCGTCCGGGAGCATCCGCACCCGGCCGGCGCCGTCCGCCTCCGGCACGACCACGACCTGCATGTCCCGCATTCTCCGGCACCCCACCGACAGTTCCACGGTGGACCGTTAGTTAACCAGCGAGTAGGTTCGGGACGACGCGCGCGCGACGAGGAGGTCCCGGCTTGTTGTCCAAGGCGTGGGAAGCGGCCGTGCAGGTGCCGACGATGGTGCGTGGCCTCGACGTGATCCGCAGGTCGGGGCTGGTGCCGCTGACCCGCCCCGACCAGGCCCTGCGCTCCCTGTTCATGCTGCGCCGCCTCGGTCCGGTCGCCGGCGCCGCGCAGGTCGCGGCCCGGCGCGACCACCACGCGATCGGCCTGGTCGACGAGCTCGGCCCGCTCACCTACCGCCAGCTCGACACCCGCTCCAACGCACTGGCCAGGGCGCTCACCGCGGCGGGCCTCGGTCCGGACTCGGTGATCGCGCTGCTCGCCCGCGACCACCGCGGCGCGGTCGACACGATGGTCGCCGCCGGCAAGCTGGGCGCCCGGCTGCTGCTGCTGAACACCGGGTTCGCCACGCCGCAGCTGGTCGACGTGGTGCGCCGGGAGGGTGTCTCGGCCGTGGTCCACGACGCGGAGTTCGCC
Organism: uncultured Actinomycetota bacterium; assembly: GCA_963727495.1. Taxonomy (GTDB): domain Bacteria; phylum Actinomycetota; class Actinomycetes; order Mycobacteriales; family Pseudonocardiaceae; genus Actinophytocola. Next base: position 2,382,766 of record CAVSGQ010000006.1, read on the forward strand.
GAACTGGTCGACGCCCTCGACGACGACCTGCCCCGCTACCTGGCCTGGGTCGAGGACGGCACGAACACCCGGCACCCCACCCTGGACGAGCTGATCACCAGCACCGACGACCGCCCGGTGCCCGCGCCGCCCGACCCGGGCGGGCTGATCCTGCTGACCAGCGGCACGACCGGCACCCCGAAGGGCGCGCCGCGCACCGTGCGCTCGCCGCTGGCCGCCGCCCAGTTCCTCGACCGGATCCCGCTGCGCACCGGTGAGGCGACGGTGCTCGCCGCGCCGCTGTTCCACGGCACCGGGCTGTCCCAGTTCCTGCTGTCGTTCGCGCTCGGCTCGACCGTCGTGCTGCGGCGCAGGTTCGACCCCGAGGCGACGCTGCGCGCGATCCAGGACAACCGGGCCACCGCGCTGGTGCTGGTGCCGACCATGCTGCGGCGCATCGTGGACCTCGGTCCGGAGGTGCTCGCCCGCCACGACACGTCGTCGCTGCGGATCATCTTCACCGCGGGCTCCGCGCTGTCCCCCGAGCTCGGCAACCGGGCCACCGAGGCGTTCGGCGAGGTCGTGCACAACCTGTACGGCTCGACCGAGGTCGCGGTCGCGACGGTGGCCACCCCGCAGGACTGGCGCGAGGCCCCGGGCACGGTCGGCCGCGCGCCGGTCGGCTGCCGGGTCGCGCTCTACGACGACGAGGGCCGGCGGGTGCGCGGGGCCGGAAAGGTCGGGCGGGTCTTCGTCGGCAGCGTGCTGAGCTTCGAGGGCTACACCGACGGCCGGCACAAGGACGTCATCGACGGCCTGCTCTCCACCGGCGACGTCGGGCACTTCGACGAGGCGGGCCGGCTGTTCATCGACGGCCGGGACGACGACATGATCGTCTCCGGCGGGGAGAACGTGTTCCCGGGCGAGGTCGAGAACCTCCTGCTCGAGCACGACGGCGTGGTCGAGGTCGCGGTGACCGGGGTGCCGGACGACGAGTTCGGCCAGCGGCTCAAGGCCTACGTGGTGACCCGGCCGGGCGTCTCGCTGGACGCCGAGGAGGTCCGTTCCCACGTGCGGACGAACCTGGCCCGCTACAAGGTGCCCCGCGACGTCGTGTTCGTCGCCGAACTGCCGCGCAACGCCACCGGGAAGATACTGAAGGCCGAACTGGCCGCGCTCGGCTGAGTCTCATTATCACAAGAATTACTTCCGGGCAAGGCCCCATAGTTGGGGATTCGGTCGAAATAGGCATTCGACTCGAATTGTGTGAGCTCGAATCCGCAATGGAATCGATAAGCATTCGCTTGTCGGGTGTGGCGATTTCTCGGCCGCATCGCCGCAGCTCAGCGACCGTGCGACCGAATTCCTTGGGTTTTCCGGCCGATATTCGCCGTGGCGCCGGACGGAGTAGCGTGATTGCGCCGTTCGGACCAGTAGTGGCAACAGGCAAACGTTGCTCTCGGATTGTGTCCAGGAGTTTCCTGTTATCGGGACAGGGGCGTGTGGATTTCATTCACGGGGCAGCAAATGCGGCGTCACTGTCCACATCGTCGGGGACAGAAAGGGTCAATTCGATATGACGCGCATGAGTCGGGGCCGGCTGCTGGCCGGAGCGGGATTCGTGGCAGCGGTGGCGGCGGTCGCCGCGGTCGTCGCGATGCCCGCGCAGGCGCAAGAGGGTCAGGTTCGACTGGCCGACACCGCGAACGCGGTGGACGGTCACTACATCGTGGTGCTGAAGGACAGCTTCTCCGCCACCGCGGTCTCGGCGCAGGCGGACAGCCTCGCCACGAAGTACGGCGCGAAGGTGGGCCACACCTACACCTCCGCCCTGCACGGCTTCGCCGTGTCGGCCACCGAGGCCGAGGCCAAGCGGCTCGCGGCCGACGGCAGCGTCGCCTACGTGCAGCAGAGCCAGCGGTTCACCGTCTCGGACACCCAGGCGAACCCGCCCTCGTGGGGCATCGACCGCCTGGACCAGCGCGACCTGCCGCTGGACAGCTCCTACACCTACGGCAACAAGGGTGACGGCGTCACCGCGTACGTCATCGACACCGGCGTGCGCGCCACCCACACCACGTTCGAGGGCCGGGTCAGCGGCGGCTTCGACGCCATCGACGGCGACGGCAACCCGGACGACGGCTACGGGCACGGCACCCACGTGGCCGGCACCATCGGCGGCGCCGAGTACGGCGTGGCCAAGGGCGTCAGCATCGTCCCGGTGCGCGTGCTCGGCGACGACGGCAGCGGCACCACCGAGCAGGTCGTGGCCGGCATCGACTGGGTCACCCAGAACCACAGCGGCCCGTCGGTGGCCAACATGAGCCTGGGCGGCGGCGCCGACGACGCGCTCGACGAGGCCGTCCGCAACTCGGTCGCCTCCGGTGTGACCTACGCCATCGCGGCCGGCAACTCCTCGGCCGACGCCTCCGGCTTCTCGCCGGCCCGCGTCACCGAGGCGATCACCGTCGCCGCGTCGGACATCAACGACGCCCAGGCCTCCTTCTCCAACTTCGGCTCGGTCGTCGACCTGTACGCCCCGGGCGTGGACATCACCTCGTCCTGGAACGACAGCGACACCGGCACCAACACCATCAGCGGCACGTCGATGGCGACCCCGCACGTGTGCGGCGCCGCGGCGCTGTACCTGGCGGCGAACCCGACGGCGACCCCGGCGGACGTGGCCGCGGCGCTGACCGCGGCCGCCACGCCGGACAAGATCACCAACGCCGGCCCGGACACGCCGAACCTGCTCCTCTACACCGGCGCGTGATCCAGCTCATCGCCGAACGCCGCTTCCGGGACGAATCCCTCGTCCCGGAAGCGGCGTTTTCGGCCTATGGTGCTGAGTCGTGGACTTCTCGCATTCGGCCAGGGCGGCCGACTACCTGCGCCGTGTCGGCGACTTCATCCGTGCGGAGATCGAGCCGGTCGAGGCCGACTACCACCGCACCCTGCGGGCCAGCAAGGACCCCTGGGTCGTCCTGCCGGTCGTGGACGAGCTCAAGGCCAAGGCCCGCGAGCAGGGCCTGTGGAACCTGTTCCTGCCCGACGAGGCGCACGGCGGCGCGGGCCTGTCCAACGCCGAGTACGCCCCGCTGGCCGAGCAGATGGGCCGCTCGCCCATCGCGCCGGAGATCTTCAACTGCAACGCCCCGGACACCGGCAACGCCGAGGTGCTGGTGCAGTACGGCAGCCCCGAGCAGCAGGAGCGCTGGCTCGCGCCGCTGCTGCGCGGCGAGATCCGCTCCGCGTTCTGCATGACCGAGCCCGGGGTGGCCTCCTCCGACGCCACGAACATGGCCGCCACCGCGGTCGTCGACGGCGACGAGATCGTGCTCAACGGGCGCAAGTGGTGGAGCTCCGGGATCGGCCACCCGAACTGCGGGTTCGTCATCTTCATGGGCCTGACCGACCCCGAGGCGCAGCGCCACCGGCGGCACTCGATGGTGCTCGTGCCGCTGGACACCGACGGGGTCAAGGTCGAGCGGATGCTGTCGGTGTTCGGCCACTACGACGAGCCCTACGGGCACGGCGAGGTCACGTTCACCGACGTGCGGCTGCCGCTCTCGGCGGTGATCGCCGGGCCGGGCCGCGGCTTCGAGATCGCCCAGGGCCGGCTCGGGCCGGGCCGCATCCACCACTGCATGCGGTTGATCGGGCTGGCCGAGCGGGCGCTGGAGCTGGCCTGCGCCCGGGCCAGCGAGCGGGTCGCGTTCGGCAAGCCGCTCGCCGACCTCGGCGGCAACCGGGAGCGCATCGCCCGGGCCCGGATCGCGATCAACCAGGCACGGCTGCTGGTGCTGCACACCGCCTGGCTGCTGGACACCACGGGCCTGGCCGGCGCGCGCAGCGAGGTGTCGCAGATCAAGGTGGCGGTGCCGGGGATGGCGCTGGAGGTCATCGACATGGCCATCCAGCTGCACGGCGGCGCCGGCGTGTCCGACGACTTCCCGCTGGCCGCCGCGTACGCCGGGGCGCGGTCGCTGCGCCTCGCGGACGGTCCGGACGAGGTGCACATGAACCTGGTGGCCCGCTTCGAGCTCGCGCCGTACCGGGAGCCCCGGTGAGGGTGCTGGTGACCGGCGCGGGCTCCGGGCTCGGCCGCGCCCTGGCGACGAGGTTCGCCACCGCCGGCGCCGACGTCCTCGTGTCCGACGTGGACCTCGCGGCGGCGGAGGCCGTGGCCAAGGAGCTCGGCCAGGCCTCGATCGAGCTCGACGTCACCTCCGGCGCCGCCTGGCAGGCCGCCCTGGAGCGCTGCCAGGAGACCTGGGGCGGGCTGGACGTGCTGGTCAACAACGCCGGGGTGGGCGCGGGCGGGCGGTTCGAACGGATCTCCATCGAGGACTGGGACTGGATCTGGGAGATCAACCTCAAGGGCGTGGTGCGCGGCTGCCGGACGTTCGTGCCGCTGTTCAAGGACCAGCGGGCCGGGCACATCGTGAACGTCGCGTCGCTCGCCGGGATCATGAACCTGCCCGCGATGAGCTCCTACAACGTCACGAAGGCGGGCGTGATCTCGCTGTCGGAGACGCTGCGCCACGAGCTGGAGCCCTACGGCGTGCACACCACCGTGGTCTGCCCGGCCTACTTCCGCACCAACCTCGGCGACCGGCTGCGCACCCCCGACTCGGGCCTCGCGGTGCTGATGGACAAGCTGATGGCCTCGTCCCCGGTGTCCGCAGAGGACGTGGCCGGGCAGGTGTACGACGCCGTGGCGGGCAAGCGTTTCCTGGTGCTGACCCACCCCGACGGTCGCCGCTCGGCGCGCCTCAAGCGGCTGCTGCCGCGGCTGGCCGACAACCAGGTGCGCACCTACTGGTCACGGCTTCGGTCCACACTGGAACGGGAGGGTTCATGACCCCCCGGGTGTCTACCTCGGGTGGTCCCGCAGCACGGGATGTGCACGAACCGTGTGGCCGCCCACCGCACCCAAGGGGAACGGGATGCGACCCAGCCACCGGTACGTGCCGGAATGGGCGGCGCCAACCCACGGTGACCACAAGGGATGATTTCGGAGAGGCGGAACCGTCATGACCACGCTGCGGGACCAGCCGGGCGAGGTGCGGTCGGAGGACGCGTTCGACACCGCCGCGGTGACGGCCTGGCTCGGGTCGCACGTGGACGGGCTGGGGGAGCTGCGCGAGGTGCGCCAGTACCCGGGCGGCGCGTCGAACCTGACCTACCTGCTGCGCTTCGCCGACCGGGAGCTGATCCTGCGCCGCCCGCCGGCCGGGCAGAAGGCCCGCTCCGCGCACGACATGCAGCGCGAGTTCCGCGTGCAGAACCGGCTGCGGCCGGTGTACCCGTACGTGCCGAACGTGCTCGCCCTGTGCACCGACCCGGCCGTGCTCGGCTCGGACTTCTACGTGATGGAGCGCATCGACGGCATCATCCTGCGCGGCGACCTGCCCGACGGCGTGACCCTGTCCGAGGCCGACGTCCGCTCGCTCGCGCTGCGGACCTTCGACCGGCTGATCGAGCTGCACGAGGTCGACGCAGAGGCGGCCGGGCTGGGCGACCTCGGCAAGGGCGCGGGCTACGTCCAGCGGCAGGTGAGCGGCTGGAACGACCGCTACCGCCGGGCCCGCACGCCGGACGTGCCTGCGGCCGAGGAGGTCATGACCTGGCTGGCCGCACACCAGCCGGACGACGTGCGGATCTGCGTGATCCACAACGACTTCCGGTTCGACAACGTGGTGCTGGACGGGGACACGCTCGACGTCGTGGGCGTGCTCGACTGGGAGATGGCCACCCTCGGCGACCCGCTGATGGACCTCGCGGGCAGCCTCGCGTACTGGACGCAGGCCGACGACGACGAGACGGCGCAGCTGATGCGCAAGCAGCCGAGCCACCTGCCCGGCATGCCGACCCGTCACGAGCTCGTGGACCATTACTGCGCGCGGACCGGGCTGTCGGTGCCGGACTGGACGTTCTACGAGGTGTTCGGCGCCTTCCGGCTCGCGGTGATCATGCAGCAGATCTACTACCGGTTCCACGCCGGGCAGACGCACAACCCCGCGTTCGAGCACCTCAACCGGTTCGTCGGCTACCTCGTGGACCGGTCCCGCGCGGCGATCGGCGGCTGAGCGTGGCGGCGATCTACCTGCTGCGGCACGGGCAGGCGTCGTTCGGCACGGCCGACTACGACGTGCTGTCCCCGGCCGGGGAGCAGCAGTCCACGGTGCTCGGCGAGGAGCTGCGCCGCCGCGAGGTCCCGGTGCACGCGGTGTGGTCGGGCACGCTGCGCCGCCAGGTCGCGAGCGCCGCGGCGTGCCTGCCGGCGGCCGGGGTCGACCTGGAGGTCAGGCGGGATCCCCGGTGGAACGAGTACGACCACCTCGGGCTGGTCCGAGAGGGCCAGGTGGCGGACCCGTCCGACCCGGCCGGCTCGGCCCGGCGGTTCCAGGCCCTGCTCGACGAGGCGCTGCGGGAGTGGCTCGAGGCCGGCGCGCCGGCCGGCGGGTCGGGCACCTGGGCGGAGTTCTCCGACGGCGCGCTGGCCGCGGTGCAGGAGGTGTTCGACGGCCTGCCGCGCGGCGGGAGCGCGCTGGTGTTCACCTCGGCCGGGGTGATCAGCGCGGTGTGCGCGCGGCTGCTGAGCATGCCGCCGGCCGGGTTCCTGGCGCTGAACCGCACGATGGCCAACGCGAGCATCACCAAGCTGGTGCGCGGCCGGTCCGGGGTGAGCGTGCTGTCGGTCAACGAGCACGCCCACTTCGAAGGTGTCCGACGGGACCTGCTGAGCTACCGGTAGCCGGTATCGTGCGGCCGGTGCAGGCCCTGCGGACCGAGGACCCGGCGAGGATCGGGGACTACACGGTGCTCGGCCGGCTCGGCCGCGGCGCCATGGGCGTGGTGTACCTGGCCCGCTCGCCCGGCGGCCGGCTGGTCGCGGTGAAGGTGGTGCGGCCCGAGCTCGCCGACGACCCCGGGTTCCGGGACCGGTTCCGGCAGGAGGTCGCCGCGATGCGGGCGGTCGGCGGGTTCTGGACGGCCGCGGTCGTGGACGCCGATCCGGGCGGTCCGTGGCTGGCCACCGAGTACGTGCCCGGCCCAACGCTGCACGACGCCGTCCAGGCGCACGGCCCGCTGCCGGTGCCGGCGCTGCGCGCGCTGGTGGCGGGGCTGGCCGAGGCGCTGCGCGCGATCCACGGCGCCGGCCTCGTGCACCGCGACCTCAAGCCGGCGAACGTGCTGCTCGCCGCGGACGGGCCGCGGGTGATCGACTTCGGCATCGCGAAGGCCCTGGAGGGCGCGGGCCTGACCGCGACCGGCATGTTCGTGGGCACGCCCGGGTTCCTCTCGCCCGAACAGATCGAGGGCGGCGACGCCACCCCGGCGAGCGACGTGTTCGCGCTCGGCGCCGTCCTGGTCTACGCGGCCACCGGCGAGGGCCCCTTCGGCGCCGGCGACGCGGCCGCGCTGATGTACCGGGCCGTGCACGCCGAGCCGGGCCTGGACCGGGTCCCGCCGGAGCTGCGCGGGCTCGCGCGGCGCTGCCTGGACCGCACGCCCTCGGCCCGGCCGGCGCCCGCCGACCTGCTCACCGAGGTCGGCGCGCTCGGGCAGGCGGAGTGGCTGCCGGACCTGGTGCGCGCCATGATCGCCGAGCAGGAGACCGAGCTGGGCCGCCCCGCCCCACGCCCGCCGACCCGCCCCTACACCAAGGCCCTCCCCTTCGGCCCCGACCCGCGAGTCCCCCGTTCCGGACCCGCGAGTCCCCCGTCGCGGCCCTCCGAGTCCCCCGTTGCGGGGTCGGGGAACGGTGTTCCCCCGGCCGCCGCCGCGCCGGCGGATGCGTCGGCACCCGGCGGTGCCGCGTCCCGTGCGGCCGGGCCCGGCTCCGGTGCGCCGCCGCCGACCGGGAGCCGGGCGGTCTTCCAGGTCTCCCGGCTGTCCGCCCTCGTCCTCGGGGCCCTCACCACGGCCGGCGCGATCGCCTGCGCCTCGGTCTCCCAGGCGGCCAAGGTGGCCGGCAACGGCGGCGGCTCCCTGCTGTTCTTCGTCGCCTTCGTGCTGCTCGCCGTGCCCGCGGTGCGGCTGTGGTGGATCCTGGTCCGGCCCCGCCACCGGCTCGAGGTCTCCGCCGGCGGGCTCACCATCGGCCGCGGCGCCCGGCACCGGCAGCTGACCTGGGCCCAGCTCGCCCGGGTGCGCGTCGTCGAGGGCGGGCGGCGGCCGTGGCTGGTGGTCTGGCCGCACGAGCGCCGACGCCGGCCTGGGCGCCGAGTACGCGGGTGGCCACCGCGTGTTCCCGGTCGGCCACGAGCGGCGCAGGCCGGCCCGCGAACGGGAGATCCGGGAGCTGCGCGCCGCCCTCGGCTGGTACGGCCGCGCGGTCTACGACCCGAGCCCCTGACCTTGCTGGCCGGCGAACCGTCGGGTAGCAAGGGGTTATGCGACGTCCTTCGATCGACCCCGTGGTGTGGCAGCCGTCGAAGGTGGCGCGGGCGGACCGGCCCGCGAAGGGCACGCTGCCACCGCTGACCGTGGTCCAGGTCAACGGCCGCGGCACCGAGGACGTCCTGGTCGACCACGGGCACGTGTTCACCGGCGTCGAGGACGGGCGCATCCTGCGGCTCACCCACGACGGCCGCCGGCTCGACACGATCGCCGGCACCGGCGGGCGGCCGCTGGGCATCGAGGCCTACCCGGACGGCCGCCTGCTGGTCTGCGACGCCGAGCGCGGGCTGCTGCTGGTCGAGCGGGTCAGCGGCGACGTCGAGGTGCTCGTGGCGCGCGGCGACGACCTGCGGGTGTGCAACAACGCGGCGGTCGCCGCCGACGGCACGGTCTACTTCACCGACTCCACCACCCGCTTCGACCTCACGTACTGGAAGGCCGACCTGCTCGAGCACCGCGGCACCGGCCGGCTGCTGCGCCGCGACCCCGACGGCACCGTGCAGACCGTGCTGGACGGCCTGCACTTCGCCAACGGCGTCGCCCTCGCCCCCGACGAGTCTTATGTGGTCGTCGCGCAGACCGGGGCGTACCAGCTCGACAAGGTCGTGCTCAGCGGCGCCCGGCAGGGCGAGGTGGAGACCCTGGCGGCCGGGCTGCCCGGCTTCCCGGACAACATCGCCACCGGCTCGGACGGCCTGATCTGGATCGCCATGGCCAGCCCGCGGGTCGCGGCGCTCGACCTCTCCAGCCGGCTGCACCCCCTCGTCCGCAAGACGATCTGGGCGTTGCCCGAACCGCTGCAGGTCAAGGAGAAGCGCATCGTCTGGACCCGCGCGCTGGACGGCGCCACGGGCAGGGTCGTGCACGACTTCTGCGGCACCCACCCCGGCTTCCACATGGTCACCGGCGTGCGCGAGGCCGCCGGCCGGGTCTACCTGGGCAGCCTCAACGAGCGGGCCATCGCCCACTTCGACCTGCCCTAGACACGCTCTGGCCCCCGACTAGTCGAGCTCGCTCCAGGCCGCGTCGAGCAGGCCGGCCACCTCGTCCGGCTTCTGCAGCAGGTCGCCGCTCACGTGGGTGATCTGCACGGTGAGGCCGTCCTCGGAGCGCAGGCAGCTGGCCACGTAGCTCTGCGCCGGGTCGTTGCGCACCAGGCAGGCCACGTCACCGATCTCGCGCAGCTCCTCCGGCGGCCGGTCCATCCCCAGGACCGCCGGGTCGCTGTAGGGCACGTACGGCGGGAAGGCGACCTGCGCGCGCACCACCTCGAGCATGAACGTGTTCTGCAGCTCCTGGTCGCTGTAGGTCTGCACGAGCGCGCCCGCGCCGCCGTTCGCGTCGGAGAGCCGCTCGCCGCTGCGCCGGTCCCAGTCGTCGCGGCGGTCGGCGAACTCGCGCTTGTCGCCGTGCGCCTTGGCCTCCCCCTGGCGTACGTACCCCTTCAGGTGGTCCGGCGCGGAAATTGGCGAGGACGATGCACCATCGTTGCCGAATAGCAACCATGCGCCGCCGACAACGATCGCGCCGACGACAAAACCCAGGAATCCCGCGATGAGCAGGGGTCCGCGCGGGTTCACCCGGCCCGGAACCGGTGCCGGAAAGCCACGGGGTGGTGTCGGAACGAGATCGGGGTTGTTGCCGGTGGGCTGTTCGGTGGCCACCAGGCCTCCCTTCGGGCGGATGGGACCGCGTCGGGCTTGACTTGAAAGCTTGAGCTGGTCCAGGCTAGTCCGCCATTAACCGATCAAGTGAATACGTGTGCGATCGGTTGTGCAGTCGCATCGAAGCCTGGTCCGATGTGGACCGGGCGTAGGGAGTCGAGGATGACTCAGGCGGTGGACCCGCACCCGGCGGCGGAGGCCCGCCGGGTGCCGGCACATGTCGCGGAGTCGCCGCGTGCTCTTTCAGGAAGCCCTTGACTGTGCGCTTGTTTTCCACGTGGCGGGATGTTCAAGGTGCGGTGCAGTCACGGATCGACAGGAGTAACAGAAATGAGTGCTGGAGCAAGGGCGCGCGCTGCTGCCTTCCTTGCCGTTGCCGCGGTCGTCCTGGCCGGATGTGGCAACGACAGTGGCGGCGGGAGTAGCGGGGACAACGGTGACGCGGGTGCGGCACCAAAGCTGGAAGGTCGCGGTCCGATCACGTTCGCGACCGGCAAGGACACGTCGGGCAACATGCAGAAACTGGTCGACCAGTGGAACAGTGACCACCCCGACGAGAAGGTCACCATCAACGAGCTGCCCGAGTCCGCGGACGAGCAGCGCAACCAGATGATCCAGAATGCCCAGGTCAAGTCCGACGCGTACAGCGTGCTGAACCTGGACGTCATCTGGACCTCCGAGTTCGCCGCCAACCGGTGGGTCGTCGAGCTGCCGCAGGACGAGTTCGACCTGGACAACTTCCTCAAGCCGGCCGTCGACACCGCGCTGTACCGCGACAAGCTGTACGCGGTGCCGGTCTACTCCGACGGCGGCATGCTGTACTACCGCAAGGACCTGCTGCAGAAGGCCGGCATCACCGATCCCCCGAAGACGTGGGACGAGATGAAGACCGACTGCGACAAGGTCAAGGCGCTGCCCGAGGCCAAGAGCATCGGCTGCTACGCGGGCCAGTTCGACAAGTACGAGGGCCTCACGGTGAACTTCTCCGAGGCCGTGAACTCCGCCGGTGGCAACGTCGTCGACAAGTCCGGCAAGCCGGACGTCAACACCGACGCCGCCAAGGAGGGCCTGAACTTCCTGGTCGACGGCTTCAAGGACGGCATGATGCCGAAGGCCTCCATCACCTACAAGGAGGAGGAGGGCCGCCGCGCGTTCCAGGACGGTCAGCTGCTCTTCCACCGGCAGTGGCCGTACCAGTGGAACCTGGCCAACGCCACCGACGGCACCTCCAAGGTCGCCGGCAAGTTCGACGTCGCCCCGCTGCCCGGCAAGGACGGCCCGGGCGTGTCGACACTCGGCGGGCACAACTTCGCGATCTCCTCGTTCGCCAAGAACAAGGCGACGGCGCTGGACTTCATCAAGTTCTTCTCCAGCGAGGAGAACGAGAAGTCCAACCTCCTGGCCACCTCGCAGGCGCCGACCCGCTCGGCGCTCTACGACGACCCGGAGCTGGTCGACAAGTTCCCGTACCTGCCGACGCTGAAGGCGTCCATCGAGGCCGCCGCGCCGCGGCCCAAGGTGGTCAAGTACGGCGACGTCACGGCGGCCATCCAGGAGGCCGCGTACAGCGCGATCACCGGTGACACACCCACCGACCAGGCGCTGAGCGATCTGCAGTCGAAGCTCGAGCAGCTGATCACGGAATAGCAGACGAGGTGTCCGGCCGGGCGGCACGACCGCCGCCCGGCCGGGCATCCCCTGAACACCCAACGGGAGATCCTCGTGACTGCGCCTGCTCTGCCGCCCGCCGCGGGCGGAAACGCCACCACCAGCCCGCAGCGCCACGGACGCCTCGCCATCCTGCTGCTGTCGCCGACGTTCGTCGTGCTGGCGCTGGTGATCCTCTACCCGCTCATCTCGGCCCTGCGCGAGTCGCTGTACCAGCGGCAGTCGGGCCTGGACGAGAGCGGGTTCGTCGTCGAGGGTGACAAGTTCGTCGGCGTCGACAACTACCTGGCCGTCTTCTCCGGTGAGACCGCCACCCGGTTCTGGAACGCGTTCTTCAACACCACCTTCTTCACCGTCGTCGGGGTCACCATCGAGGTCGTGCTCGGCGTGGCGATGGCTCTGGTCATGCACTACGCGCTGCGCGGCAAGGGCCTGGTCCGGGCCAGCATCCTGGTGCCGTGGGCGGTGCCGACCGCCATGTCGGCCATCCTGTGGCAGTGGATCTTCCAGGCGGACGGTGTCGCCAACGAGATCCTCAACTCGCAGATCCTGTGGACCACGGAGGGCTTCCAGGCCAAGATCGCGGTACTGGTCGCGGACACGTGGAAGACCGCGCCGTTCGTCGGGCTGCTGGTGCTGGCCGGCCTGCAGATCATCCCGACCGAGGTCTACGAGGCGGCCAGGGTGGACGGTGCCAACGCCTGGGCCCGGTTCTGGCGGATCACGTTGCCGCTGGTCAAACCGGCCCTGCTGGTGGCCGTGCTGTTCCGGGTGATGGACGTGCTGCGGATCTTCGACCTGCCCTACGTCCTCATCGGACCACGCAAGTCGTCGGTCGAGACGCTGTCCATGCTCGCCTTCGAGGACGCGCAGCGGCTGCGGTACGGCCCGGCGGCGGCCTACGCCACGATCCTGTTCATCTACGTCGCCATCGTCGCGTACGTGTTCGTCAAGCTCCTCGGCGCCGACCTGATCGGCGAAGCACGAGAACGCCACAAGGAGTCGAAGAAACGCAAGGCGCGGGCCGAGGCGGAGCCTCCGGCGAAGGAGGCGGTGCCGGTATGAGTCGAAACAAGTCCGCCAACGAGCTCGTCGGCAAGCGCTGGCTGTCCACGCTGGGAATCATCCTGATCGTCATCTACTGCCTGGCGCCGTTCTACTGGATGGTCGTCTCGGCGCTGCGCCAGCCGAACGACCAGGCCGACAACTCCTTCCTCCCGAGCCCGTTCTCGCTGGAGAACTTCAAGGCCGTGTTCGGGGCGGACGTCGGGTTCGGCCGCAACCTGCTGAACAGCGTCGTCGTGGCGGGTTCGACCACGCTGCTGACGCTGATCTTCGGCACGTTCGCGGCCTACACGCTGGCGCGGCTGAACTTCCGGTTCAAGAACCTCGCCGCCGGGATCATCATCGCGACCTCGATGTTCCCCGGCATCTCGCTGGTGGTGCCGCTGCTCAAGCTGTTCACCGAGATCGGCTGGATCAACACCTACCAGGCGATGGTCGTGCCGAGCCTCTCGTTCGCGCTGCCGCTGGCGGTGTGGACACTCGCCACCTTCTTCCGGCAGATGCCCAAGGAGCTGGAGGAGGCGGCCATGGTGGACGGGCTCACCCGCGGCCAGGCGTTCCGGCGGGTCATCCTGCCGCTCGCCGCGCCCGGCATGTTCACCACCGCGATCATCACGTTCATCGCGGCGTGGAACGAGTTCATCATCGCCCTGTCCATGGTGAACGAGAAGTCGATGAAGACCGCGACCGTCGCGATCTCGCAGTTCACCGGCATCTCCGGATTCGACAGTCCCTTCGGGACCAAGATGGCCGCCGGCGTGGTCGTGACCGTGCCGCTGGTCATCGTGGTCCTGATCTTCCAGCGCCGGATCATCGCCGGCCTGACCGCAGGAGGCGTCAAGTAACGATGCGCGGGCGCAAGGCCTCATTAGTCCTGGCCGTGCTGGCCACCACCGCCGGACTGGGCCTCGCGCCCGCCTCGGCGACCCCGGGGTCCGCCCCGGACACCGTCGCGGGGGGTGCGCTGGCCGGCCGAAGACTGGTGGAGCTGTCGGAGACCACGCGCCTCGCGGACCGCCGGGCGCTGGTCACCGGCGACCGCGTGATCGCGATGGGCGACGAGACCGGGCTGTTCCCGGCCACCGGCTGGCACATCCGCGGGGAGATGGGCGGCATCTGGACGCCGCCGGTGAAGCTGCTCGACGGCATCTGGTTCGCCGTCGACGACGCGTGGCTCGGCGCGGACGTGACGACCACCCGGTACACCTCCGGGTGGGGCTACAGCCGCTACGACTACGCCGGGCGGGACGGGCTGAGCGTCGGCCGGGTCGACTTCGCGCCGGACGGCGCACGGGCCGCCGTGATCGGTGTGACGCTGCGCAGCGACTCGCGCCGTTCGGTGCGCCTCGCGATGGACGCGCACTCCGAGCTCATGCCGAACTACCCGTGGGGCTGGACCACCCCCAGCGCGGCCGACGTGAACCTGCCGGACACCGGCGGGTACGCCGACGGCACGCTCACCTTCCGCGAGCGGGGCACCTCGCCCGGCACCGGCGCGCACGACTACGCGGCGGTCGTCGGGGCCTCCGCCCGGCCGTCGGGCCACGAGCTCGGCCCCGATCACCGCGGCCCGCAGGACCCGGCCGTGGTCTGCCCGGGCGACGGCGACGCGCCGCCGCGGTGCGACGACTCCACGTTCGGCAAGGGCACCGGCGGGCGGCTGACCTACGACGTGGCGCTGCGGCCCGGCCACGCGACCACGCTGTGGTTCACCGTGGCCGGCTCGGACCAGGGCCCGGCCGCGGCGCGCGCGGAGTACGCGCGGGCGTCGAAGAACCCGGCAGCCGCCCTGCGGTCCAAGGTGGACGGGCGGCTCGCGCTGGCCCGGCACACCCGGGTCGACCTGCCCGGCGACCGGCTCCTGCAGCGCAGTGTCGACTGGAGCAAGCAGAACCTGGCCGACTCCGTGCAGGAGGCGCACGACCTGCGGCTGCGCGACGTCGACGAGGGCCGCGCCTACCCGGATCCGGCCGGCACGCTCGACGAGGCGCGCTGGCTCGGCGCCGGCTTCCCGGACTACCCGTGGATGTTCGGCACCGACGGCGAGTACACCGCGTTCGCCGCGGTGGCCGCCGGCCAGTTCGAGCCGATCAAGGCGCACCTGCGCGCGCTGCGCGACGTCAGCGAGATCGTCAACGGCGGCAGCGGCAAGCTCGTGCACGAGGTCGTGCACACCGGCGACGTCTACTTCGGCGCCAACGACGACGCGGGGAACACCGACGAGACGGTGAAGTTCCCGAGCGCCGTCGCGCTGGTCTGGCGCTGGACCGGCGACGACCGGTTCCGCGACGACCTGTACGACTTCGCCGTCCGCAACCTCCGCTACGTCGACTCGACCCTGGACGAGGACGGCGACGGCTGGCCGGAGGGCCTCGGCAACGTCGAGCGGCCCGGCATGGGCGTGGAGAAGCTCGACAGCACCGCCTACTACATCCGCGGCCTGCTCGACCTCGCCGACATGGCGGCCAGCAAGGGCGACGAGGCCACCCGGACGTGGGCGAGCGGCCGCGCGGCCGACCTGCGGGCGCGGTTCGAGTCGACCTGGTGGGCCCCGGGCGACGCGAACGCCTACGCCGAGTCCATCGACGACCCGGCGGACCCGGCCAACGACAACACGCCGATCTTCCAGCGGCACTGGACCGGCGTGTCCCCGATGGAGATCGAGCTGCCCGACGGCAGCCCGCTGGCGAGCGGCGAGCACGGCCCGACCGCGCTGGCCCAGCGCGAGAAGGACTGCTACACGGGCGAGTTCGGCCTCTACCACACCGGCAGCGGCCCGACCTCCGCGCCCGCGGGCAACCCCGGACCGTCCTGCGACAGCGTGGTCTCCACGGTGCCCAGCGAGCGGTCGACGTTCTCCCTCAACACCGGCGTGATGGCGGTGGCCGAGGGCAACTTCGGCCGGCTCGGCCCGCAGCGGACCTACACCACCGGCAACGCCCGCATCCAGCTCGACCCGTCGGTGTGGGAGACGCCGGGGGCGATGCCGGAGATCGCGCCGTCGCCGGACTTCCCGGCGAACATCGGCCGGCCGTTCTACGACCGCTCGATGGCGCTGCAGGCGTGGGGCACCTACGGGATCCTGTGGCCGGTGGTGCACCAGCAGCTCGGCGTCGCGCCCGACCTGGGCAACGGCCGGCTGTCTGTGGTCCCGCAGCTGCCGCCGGGCCAGCAGCGGATCGCCGGGTCGGACATCCTGGTCGGCCGCGGCTCGCTCGACGTGACCGCGCGACGCTCCGGCCACACGCTGTCCACCACGGTCCGGCTGCACCGGGTCCACGCCGGCCTGACCGTCGGTGCGGTGCTGCCGGCCGGCGCCCGCCCGGGCGCGGTGACCTTCGACGGGCACGCGGTGCACTTCCAGGTGGTGCGCACCGCGCGCGGCACGGAGGTCCGGGCCGCGGTGCACGGGGACGGCACGCTCCGCGTCTCGCTGCGCTGAGACCGTGCGACGCGGCCGGGCCCGTTCCGCCCCTCGGCGGAACGGGCCCGGTGCCGCGTTCAGGAGATCCGGCGCCGGAACAGGTAGCCGGACGCGGCGACGGCGACCGTGAGGATGCCTCCGCACCAGGCGAGCGCCAGCCACGGCGCGTCGCCCACCGGCGTGTCCAGCAGCAGGCCGCGCAGCGACTCGATCACCGGGGTGAACGGCTGGTGCTCGGCGAAGCCGTGCAGCCACGACGGCATCGTGTCGATCGGCACGAACGCGCTGGACGGGTAGGGCAGGAACATCACGAAGAAGGTGAACCCGCCCGCCGCCTCGGCGGAGCGCGCGATCAGCCCGACCGCCGCGGACACCCACGAGATCGCGAACACGAACAGCATCAGCACGCCCACCGCGGCCAGCCACTCGGCGAGGCCGGCCCGCGGGCGGAAGCCGATGGCGAACGCGACGGCGAGCACCAGCATGGTGGACACCAGGTTGCGGGCGATGCTCGCGACCACGTGCCCGGCGAGCACCGCCGCGCCGCTGACGTCCATCGAGCGGAAGCGGTCCATGATGCCGCCGGTCATGTCCTGGGTGACGGCCACCGCGGTGAGCGCGGAGCCGAACCCGGCGCACAGCAGGATCACGCCCGGCACCACGTAGGTCACGTAGGCCGTGCCGGTCTCGATGGCGCCGCCGAACAGGTAGACGAACAGCAGCATCAGCATGATGGGCAGGGCCAGCGCGGTCGTCAGCGCGTCGACGTTGCGGGCGGTCAGCCGCATCGACCGGCCGACCATGGCGCGCACGTCCCCGGTGAACGACGGCGGGCGCAGGACGAGCTCAGACACCGGAGGTCTCCTTCTCGGTCGGGTGCCCGGTGAGGGCGAGGAACACGTCGTCGAGGGTGGCGCCGTGCACGGTGAACCGGGCGACCGCGCGGCGGCCCGGGTCGAGCTCGTCGAGCAGCGCGCGCACGTGCCCGGCGCTGCCGTCGGTCGCGACGGACACCGCCAGCCGCTCGTCCACCCGCTGCACGGCGCGGGGCCCGAGGGCGCGCACGAGGTCGTCGAACGCGACGGGGCCGGTGGCGGTCAGGTCCAGGCGGTGCCCGGCGACCTGCTGCTTGAGCTCGGCCGGGCTCCCCTCGGCGACGATCGTGCCGCCGTCCATCACGGCGACCCGGTCGGCGAGGCGGTCGGCCTCCTCCAGGTACTGGGTGGTCAGGAAGATCGTCACGCCGTCGCGGGTGAGACCGGTGACGACCTCCCACACGGCCTGCCGGCTGCGCGGGTCGAGGCCGGTCGTCGGCTCGTCGAGGAAGATCACGGCTGGCCGCAGGACCAGGCTCGCCGCGAGGTCGAGCCGCCGGCGCATGCCGCCGGAGTAGGTGCCGACCCGGCGGTCGGCCGCGTCGACCAGGTCGAACCGGTCGAGGAGTTCGGTGGCGCGGGCGTGCGCGCGGCGCCGGGGCAGCCGGCACAGCCGGGCCATCATCCGCAGGTTCTCGGTGCCGGTCTGCAGTTCGTCGATCGCGGTGTCCTGGCCGGTGAGGCTGATGGCGCGGCGGACCCGGCCGCGGTCGCGGACGGTGTCGAAGCCGGCCACCCGGGCGGTGCCGGCGTCCTGGCGGAGCAGCGTGCTGAGGATGCGCACCGTCGTGGTCTTGCCGGCGCCGTTCGGGCCGAGCAGCGCGTAGACGCTGCCCCGCGGCACCGCGATGTCGACCCCGCCGAGCACCGGTACCTCGCCGTAGGACTTGCGGAGGCCAGTAGCCTCGACGGCTGGTTCGTCGGGCATGGGATTCCCTCTCTTGACTCGGTGAACGGGAGGCAGTGCGCACTGCGTATGACCTACACTCTACTGCGTAGGTCATAAACAATGTATCGGGGTTTTTCCCTGAGGCGAGGTCAGGGTGATGGCTGAGGAGACCGGGCTGCCCGCCAGCTTCGAGATGGCCTGGGGGGTGCGGGAGCGGCCGACCAAGGGGCCGAAACGGGCGCTGAGCCTGGAGCGAGTGGTGGCCGCCGCGGTGGCGGTCGCCGACGCGGAGGGCATCGGCGCGGTGTCGATGGGCCGGGTCGCCACGGAGCTCGGCATGTCCGCGATGTCGCTGTACCGGTACGTGGGGTCCAAGGACGAGCTGGTCGCGCTGATGGTCGACCAGGCGCTCGACCCCGTCCCGCAGCTCGCCGGCCCGGACGGCTGGCGGGCGGGCCTGGAGCGGTGGGCGTGGGCGGAGCTCGCCGCCTACCGGCGGCATCCGTGGGCGCTGCAGGTCCCGATCACCGCGCCGCCGGTCACCCCGAGGTCGATCGCGTTCCTGGAGCAGGGCCTGCGGTGCCTGGCCGGCACGCCGCTGGAGCCGAACGAGAAGATGTCGGTGATCCTCACGCTCACGAGCTACACGCGCAGCTGGGCGACGCTGCGCTCGCAGATCGACGCGGCGGTCACCGCGGGCGACCCGACCGCGGTCAACGTGCTGACGAACTACGCCGCCATCCTCGGCGCCCTCACCGACCCGGCCGAGTTCCCGGCCCTGCACGAGGTCCTCGCCGCGAACGTCATCGACCCCGCCGACGACGACGAGGAGGACTTCGTCTTCGGCCTGGCCCGCATCCTCGACGGCACCGCCGCCCTCATCTCCTCCCGCCCCTGACTCCGCGAGTCCAACCCCCCGAACCCGCGAGTCCCCCGTTCCGGACCCGCGAGTCCCCCGTTCCGGACCCGCGAGTCCCCGGCACGCGACGGTCGGGAACGTCGAACTCGGGGGTCGTGAGCGTTGGACACGCGGGTCGTGGGCGTTGGACTCGCGGTCATCTCAGGGGTCTCTCACCCGGCTGGTCCGCCCGCTGTCCGCCCCGGTCGTGCTCGGTGCACTGTGGACGCTGAGCCTGCTTACGGTCGTCTGGTTCACCAAGACCGACTGGACCGTCGGGCCCAGCACCGGCGGCACGATCCACCGCTACGCCAGCGTCGTCGGGTTCGTCTCGCTGCCGGTCGCGGTGCAGCTCGTGGCCGGGACGGCGTTCCCCGCCTCGCCCGGCTGGCGGATCACCGCCCGCGCCCTCGGCGCGGTGCCCCTCGCCTGCCTGGCCGTCCTGCTGGCCGGCGTCGTGCGGATGGCGGCGGGCCGTGGTGGCGGTTCGTGCCGCTCGGCCTGGTCGAGCGGACCATGGCGCTCGGCTCGGTCGGCGCGATCGCGGTCGTCGTGCTCGGCCTGCTGGTCACGGCAAAATCCCGCGACGCGGCGTCCGTGCCCGCCTAGTCTCGGCGGCGTGCTGTCGACGAGCAACGTTCTCACCTTCGCCGCGCTGTCGCTGGTCATGATCGTGATCCCGGGCCCCAGCGTGCTGTTCACCATCGGCCGAGCGCTGACCCTGGGCCGCCGGGAGGCGCTGCTGAGCGTGGCCGGCAACGCGACCGGCGCGTACCTGCAGGTCATCGCCGTGGCCTTCGGCGTCGGCGTGGTGGTCCAGCGGTCCGCGACGGTGTTCACCGTGGTGAAGCTCGTCGGCGCCGGCTACCTGGTCTACCTCGGCCTGCGGGCCATCCGGCACCGCCGCCGGGTGAGCGAGGCGCTCGGGCTCGAGATGCCGCGGATCGGCACGGCCCGCGCCCTGCGCGACGGGGTCGTGGTCGGGTTCGCCAACCCGAAGACGATCGTGTTCCTGGTGGTCGTGCTGCCGCAGTTCACCGACTCGTCGGTGCGGATGCTGCTGCTGGGTACGCTGTTCCCGTTGATCGCGCTGGCCTCGGACAGCGTGTGGGCCTTCGCCGCGGCCACCGCCCGCGCCTGGTTCGCCCGCTCGCCGCGCCGCCTGGAACTGGTCGGCGGCACCGGCGGGCTGATGATGATCGGCCTGGGCGCCAGCATCGCCGTCACCGGCCGCCGGGACTGACCCCGCCCTCCTCGTGCGACTGGGGAACGCATGTTCTAATGTTGCGTCCCGCAGCGTTTGTCATGACGAAGGAGCGTGATGGTGTCCACCCCCAGCGAGGCGCAGGAACCGGCCGAGGCCCCGGCGAAGGCGGAGAAGGCGGGAAAGGCCGCGCCGGCCACCGGGCAGCCTGCCGAGAAGCCCGGCGAGACGTCCGCCGAGACGTCCGCCGAGACGCCGGCGGAGGCGCCCCGCAAGCGCGGCCGCAAGCCCGGCAGCACCGCCCGCAAGACCCGCACCGTGGAGCTGACCCTCACGGTCACCGGCACCATGGACGGTGAGTGGCAGGCCGAGCTGACCCAGTCCGGCAGCCGCCTGCTGCAGGGCCTCGCGATCCCGGCCGCCGCCGTCTCCCGCGCCGCCGCCGAGCTGCACGAGGACATCTCCAAGACCATCGAGGGCGTCCTGGACTCCGCCCGCCAGCAGCACCAGGCCCGCCTCGCCGAGCTGGAGGCCGAGCTGAGCAAGGTCAAGGAGAAGCTCGCCAACCTCCAGGACGGCTAGCAACCTCCAGGACGGCTAGACCGAGCGAGCGGCGCGGTCGACGATCGCCGGCAGGGCGCGCAGCACCGCCGCCCCGCCGGCGAGCGCCGCGAACAGCACCACCAGCACCGCGACCGTCCGCGGTTGCGGCACCGACAGCACGCCCACCAGCGCCCGCGGGTCGGTCACCACGTCCCACGAGTTGAGCCGGAACACCCGGCCGAGCAGGATCCCGACCGCGCACAGCGCGTGCAGCGACAGGTCGATGCCCAGCACCGCACCGCGCGACACGCCGCGTCCGGCCAGCCACCGCTCGAACCGGACGAGCGACAGGACGTAGGCCACGAAGCCCGCGCCGACCAGGCAGCCGTACTCGCCCAGCAGCGCCGCCGCGAGCCACGGGCTCTCGCCGACCGCCGCCATCTGGGCGGGCAGGTGCAGCACGTCGGTCAGCACGTAGGGCGCGTTCGGCAGGAAGGCGACGAACGCCACGCCGCCGGTCCACAGCAGCCACGCCGGCCGGGCCCGGCGCCCGAACAGGAATCGCGCCAACCCGAGCGGAACCAGGGCCAGCGCCAGGTTCCAGCCCATCCAGCCGACGTTGCCCACCAGTGCGGACATACCATCACGCTACCCGTGAACAGCAGAATCGCAGCCCGAGGAGAGGCGAAGAGATGACCATGCCGGCCTACGGCGCCGCGTCGGACCGCTACGACACCATGAGCTACCGCCGCAGCGGGAACAGCGGGCTCGACCTGCCCGCGATCTCGCTCGGCCTGTGGCAGAACTTCGGCACCGAGGTCCCGCTCGAGCAGTGCCGGGCGATCCTGCGCCGCGCGTTCGACCGCGGCGTCACCCACTTCGACCTGGCGAACAACTACGGCCCGCCGTACGGCTCGGCCGAGGAGAACTTCGGCGCGCTGATGGCGCAGGACTTCCGGCCGTACCGCGACGAGCTGGTGATCTCCACGAAGGCCGGCTACGACATGTGGCCCGGCCCGTACGGCCAGGGCGGCGGCTCGCGCAAGTACCTGCTCGCCAGCCTCGACGCGAGCCTGTCGCGGATGGGCCTGGACTACGTCGACATCTTCTACTCGCACCGCTTCGACCCGGACACCCCGCTCGACGAGACGATGGGCGCGCTGGCCTCGGCGGTGCAGCAGGGCAAGGCGCTCTACGTCGGCATCTCGTCGTACTCGGCGGCCAAGACCCGCGAGGCGCACGCGCTGCTCGCGGGCATGGGCGTGCCGCTGCTGATCCACCAGCCGTCCTACTCGATGCTGAACCGCTGGATCGAGCCGGAGCTGCTGGACACCCTGGGCGAGCTGGGCGTCGGCTGCATCGGCTTCTCCCCGCTCGCGCAGGGCATGCTGACCGACCGCTACCTCGACGGCATCCCGGAGGGCTCGCGCGCCAGCCGGGACGGCTCGCTGTCGAAGGACATGCTGAGCGAGGACAACCTGGGCCGCATCCGGGTGCTGAACGAGATGGCGAAGTCCCGCGGGCAGACCCTCGCCCAGATGGCGCTGGCCTGGACACTGCGCGACGAGCGGATGACCTCGACGCTGATCGGGGCGTCGAGCGTGCCGCAGCTGGAGGACAACCTCGCGGCGCTGGACACGCTCGAGTTCACCGACGACGAGCTGGCCGAGATCGACCGGCACGCCGAGGAGGGCGGCATCAACCTGTGGGCCCGGTCGTCGGCGGAATGATCGCGGTCGTCGGTTCCTGCAACGTCGACTTCGTCGTGCCCGTCCCGTCACTGCCCGGGCCGGGGGAGACCGTGCTCGGCGGTGACCACCTGCGCACCCCCGGCGGCAAGGGCGCCAACCAGGCGGTCGCGGCGGCCAGGCTGGGCGGCGAGGTCGCCTTCGTCGGCTGCACCGGCTCCGACGACCTGGCCGCCACGATCACCGGCGCGCTCGCCGGCGCCGGGGTGGACACCTCCTGGCTGCGCCGGGTGCCGGACGTGCCGAGCGGCATCGCGCTGATCACCGTGGCCGACGGCGGCGAGAACACGATCGCGGTCAGCCCGGGCGCCAACGCCCGCCTCGGCCGGGACGACATCGCCGCCGCGTCGGAGCTGCTGGCCGCGGCCGCGGTGACGCTGGTGCAGCTGGAGATCGCTCCGGAGGCCGTGGCCGCCGCCGTGCACGCGGCGGGCGGCCGGGTGGTGCTGAACCCGGCCCCGGCACGCCCGGTGCCGGCCGGGGTTCTGGCCTCCGTGGACGTGCTGGTGCCCAACCGCTCCGAGCTGGGCGTGCTCGCCGGCGCACCGGAGCCGCCGACGGCCGCCGGGGCCGCGGAGCTGGCCCGCTCGCTGGACGGTCCGGCCGCCGTCGTGGTCACCCTCGGCGCGGACGGTGCGCTGGTCGTCGAGGGCGGCGAGACCACACACGTCCCCGCGATCGAGGTGCACGCGGTCGACGCGACCGGCGCGGGCGACGCGTTCTGCGGCGCCCTCGCCGACGGCCTGGCACGCGACCGGTCACTGGTCGCGGCGACCGAGTGGGCGGTGCGCGTGGCCGGCATCTCGACCACCCGCTGGGGCGCCCAGTCCAGCCCGGCCCGCGCCGAGCTCAGCTGAGCACGCGGCCCTGCTCGACCAGCCGCGCCAGCCGGTCGTGCCACCACGCGGCGCGCACCGGGTCGGCGATCGCGTACCGGTCCAGCAGCTCCGGGTCCGGCGTCGGCGGCACCGGGGCCACCGGCAGGTAGCCGTCCACCGGGCGCAGCGACCGCGCCGGGCCGACCAGGTCCGACTCCAGCAGCGACAGCGTGCCCAGGCCGCACGCGAAGTCCAGCTCGGGCAGCGCACCCGCCAGCGCGAGGCCCGCCGCCAGCCCCACGCTCGTCTCCAGCGCCGAGGACACCACGCAAGGCAGCCCGCACGCCTCGGCCACCCGCAGCGCCCGCCGCACCCCGCCGAGCGGGGTGGCCTTCAGCACCGCGACGTCCGCGGCCTCGGCGACCGCGACCCGCAGCGGGTCACCGGCCCGCCGGATCGACTCGTCCGCCGCGATGCGCACGGACACCCGGCGGCGCACCGCGGCCAGCTCCTCGACCGTCCGGCAGGGCTGCTCGACGTACTCCAGCCCGCCGGCCGCGCGGTCCAGCGCGGCGATGGCCGGCGACGGCCGCCTCGACGTCCCAGGCGCCGTTGGCGTCGCAGCGCACCAGGCCGGACGGGCCCAGCGCGTCGCGCACCGCAGCGAGCCGCTCGACGTCCTCGCCGAGCGAGGCCGGGTGGTCGGCGACCTTCACCTTGACCGTCCGGCAACCGGAGCCGGCCGCGATCCGCGTGCGCCTCGGCCGGGTCCGACCGCCGGCACCGTCGCGTTGACCGGCACTCGGCCGCGCACCGGGTCCGGCCAGCCGACCGTGCACGCCTCGATCGCCGCGGTCAGCCAGGACGCGGACTCGGCGTCGTCGTACTCCGGGAACGCGGAGAACTCGCCCCACCCGGCCGGGCCCTCGATCAGCATGCCCTCGCGCACGTCGATGCCGCGGAAGCGGGTGGTCATCGGGACGGCGAACGTCCGCGCCGTGTCGAAGTCGATCATCGTCTTCATCACGACCGACGCTAACGCATCGGCGCCGTTACGATTTTCCCTGAACCCTGAATGGAAGGGGAGGGAGCAACATGACGAGGCAGCACAAGGAAGTGACGACCTCCGTAGTCGACAGGTTTCCGGCGAAACACCTGGCACCGCCGGAAGTCCGGCCGTTACCGGAGCCGCCGACATCGACCTGGCGGATCATCGGACCCGGCATCATCGCCGCCGGTGTGGGCCTCGCGTCCGGGGAGTTCATCCTCTTCCCGTACATCGCCTCGCAGGTCGGCCTGGTGTTCGTCTGGGCCGCGCTGGTCGGCCTGATCACCCAGTTCTTCCTCAACATGGAGATCGAGCGGTACACGCTCGCGACCGGTGAGACCGCGCTGACCGGGTTCAGCCGGTTCTGGCGGCACTGGGGCCTGGTGTTCGCGGTTCTCACGATCCTCGCGAACCTGTGGCCCGGCTGGGCGACGAGCTCGGCGACGCTGGTGACCTACCTGTGGGGCGGCGACGTCACCTGGATCACCGTGGGCATGCTGGTCGCCATCGGTCTCATCCTGACCCTCGCCCCGGTCGTCTACATCGCACTGGAACGCGCGGAGATGCTGAAGGTCGCGGCCGTGCTGGTGCTGCTCGGCGTCGGCGCCTGCGTCGCGATCACGGCCGACGCGTGGGGCGACGTGCCGCAGATCGTGACGCACGCGAGCGTACCGACCGAGCTCGGTTTCGCGCTGCTGCTGGGCGCGCTGGCGTTCGCGGGTGCCGGCGGCGGGCAGAACCTGGTGCAGAGCAACTGGATCCGGGACAAGGGCTTCGGCATGGGCCGCTACGTGCCGCGCATCACGAGCCCGGTGACCGGCGAGCCGGAGGCCGCGCCGAGCACGGGTTTCATCTTCGAGCCGACCGACGAGCACCTGGGTCGCTGGCGGGCGTGGTGGCGGTTCGCGAACCGCGAGCAGCTCTACACGTTCGTGCTGATCACGTTCCTCACCATCCTGTTCACCTCGCTGCTGGCCTACTCGACGGTGTACGGCCGCGACGACCTGCCGAACGGCATCGGCTTCCTGCAGATCGAGGGTGACCAGCTCAGCGCCGCGGCCGGCGGCTGGTTCGGCACGTTCTTCTGGGTCGTGGGCGCGTTCTCGCTGTTCGCCGCGGCACTGGGCATCGTGGACTACACGTCCCGGCTGGTCGCGGACGTCGTCAAGACCGCGTACGCGCAGCGGGTGAAGGAGAGCACGCTCTACTTCACCGTGGTGTGGGCGCTGGTGCTGGTCGGCTGCGTGATCGTCCTCTCCGGCCTCGCGCAGCCGCTGGTGCTGCTGGTGATCTCGGCGTGCGTCGGCGGCCTGATGATGTTCCTGTACTCGATCATGCTGATCGTGCTGAACCGCCGGGTGCTGCCGGACCAGATCAAGATCCGCGGCGGCCGGATGGCCGTGCTCGGCTGGTCGATCGCGCTGTTCGGCGTGCTCAGCATCCTCACGATCATCGACCAGGGCGGCAAGCTGTTCTAGAGCGTGTCAGGCATGCTCTGGCCCAGGACGGACCGTGCGGCGGCGGCGACCAGTTCGTCGACGGGCGCGGCGAGGTCGAGCACGACGCCCCGCTCGCCGGGTTCCAGCGGCTCGAGCGCCGCGTACTGGGAGTCGACGAGCGAGGCGGGCATGAAGTGCCCGGTCCGGCTCGCGACCCGCCGCCGCACGGTCTCCCGGTCGCCGTGCAGGTGCACGAAGTAGACGTCCGGCGCGCGTTCGCGCAGCGCGTCGCGGTATGCGCGCTTGAGCGCAGAACAGCTCGCCACCGCGCCGGTCGCGGCGTGCCGGGCGAGCCACTCGCCGATGGCGCGCAGCCAGGGCCACCGGTCCTCGTCGCCGAGCGGGACACCGGCGGCCATCTTGGCGATGTTGGCCGCGCTGTGGAAGTCGTCCGCGTCGCCGAACGGCACGCCCAGCCGCCGCGCCAGCGCCACGGCGACGGTGGTCTTGCCGGAGCCGGTCACGCCCATGACGACGATCGGGGGAATCGTGGCCGCCTCCTCACGCCGGGTCGCTGGTGGCCTCCCCATCATGGTCGGCCCGGGCCGCCGGCGCATCGAGACGCCGGGCCGCCAGCCCGGTGCGTCGCTCGATGATCTCGCATGCCTCGTGTGCCCCGTTCGTCGGGAAGATCCACTCGCCGGCCGGCTCACGCAGCCAGAGTGCGGGGCCGGGGCTGAGCCTGAGGCGGACGCCGCGCGTTCCGGGCAGCCGGTACGGGCCGCCGCCGACGAACCGGGTGCCGACCGCGCGGACGTCACGCAGCAGGCACGTGGACTGCTCGAGGCGCCAGCGTCTGCCCCGTCTGAGGGGGGCCCAGAGCACCTGGATCCTCGCCCCGTCGACCTCCAGGCTCACCCGCTTGCCGCCGCGCGCCGGAAAGCGGACCCCGAGGTTCGTGTCGACGATGTCCTCGGCGTCGAGGTCGGCGGTGGCGTGCCGCCTGCCGATCGCGGCGGCCACGCACCCGGCGATCCAGACGAGCCCGCTGCCGAAGAAGAACAGGCCCACCGGGTCCGGCGGGTGCATCCCGCCCAGCGACGCCACCTGCAGCCCGATGGCCGCCGCCCCGAAGGCCAACACGTTCCGCACCCACTTGTAGGGCTGGGACAGGTTCCAGTCCACCGTGACGTAGGCGTACCCGGCGAGCAGGGCGTAGGCCGCGTAGACCGCGAACTGGGGCTTGCGGCCGGGTTCCGCGTACAGCGCGGTCATCGCGACCGAGCACGCGACCGCGACCGCCATCGGTGCGACCATCCCGACGACGTACCACCGCCGGCCCCACCGGATCTGCTCCTCCGCCCGGCTACTCATCGAGCGTGCCGCGGGTGTGCCACGGTCCGGGCCGCGTGGGTTCCGGCGGGGGTTGCGCCTCCTCCCGCCGTGCCGCGGCCCGATCCGCCTCGCCGAGCTCGGGCCGGCTCTCGAGGGTGTCGGCGGCCCTGGCGCCGCCCAGCAGCACGTTGGACGCGGTGGTCTTCACGGCCTTGTTGGCGTGCTCGACCGTCGTGGCGAGGCTGCCGAGCTTCCCCGACATCGCCGTCAGCCGGCTCGCGACGTCCTCCAGCTTGCCGGCGATCGTCCTCGCGGTTCTCGCCGCCTGGATGGCGCTGTCGCCGGCCAGCGCGGCGAGCGAGCCGCCGAAGGTGTACGGCGCGGCGGCGAGCGCGGCCGCCCCCGTCTTGAGCAGCCAATAGACGAACTCGACCAGTATTTCGCGGATGACCCCGCGAACGGTGGCCACGATCCCACCGTCCACTGCCATGGCGCTGCCGAGCCCGCGGCACGCGAGGCTCTGCGTCCTGATCTGCTCCGCGCGCGGCATGCCCCGATCGAGGAAGGCGTTGAACGACGCGGAGCCGCCCTCGCCGTAGGTGGGCACGTCCTTGGACAGGGAGGTGATGTGCTCCGCGGCCAGCGTGTCCAGCTCCTTGGCCGCCTTGTACAGCTCGGCGACGGCCTCGTCCACGGCGACCGGGTCCCCGGCCGTGTAGTCGAGGAAGTCGTTGAGGAACCCCACGTGCTCGAGCAGCCATCCGATGGCAGAGCCGGCGATCGTCTCGAGTGGATCGGCCATCGCACCGAGCGCGTCGAGGCCGAGCACCGCGCCGTTCGCCGCCACCGAGAACGCGGCGTCGTTCTCGATGGAGTTCACGAGCTGGGCCATCGACTCGGCGGGACCGCCGCCGGTGAACGACTCCGCCCACTGGGCCCCGCCGCCCACGTTGACCAGCTCAGTCATGGCCGCCGCCGGTGAACCGGTCCGCCTGGGTGTGTTCGATCTCGTCGAAGCTGTCCGCGACCGCGACGGCGTCGTTGGAGTCGATCGCGAGGTATCGCGCGGTGTCGCGGACGCCCTTCACGGTGTCGTTGAGCCGGTCGATGAAGTCCCCGGCGAAGGCCCGGTGGATGAGGCCGAACACGTCGAGCCCGACGTCGGCGTTGCCCGCGTCGTCGGCGACCTCGCTCGCCCGGTCGGCCCGGTCGGCGGTGCCGCGCGCCCACGCGCGCAGCTCGCCGGTCTCGACCTGTGTCTTCTCGGTGCCCACTACGACCGCCGCCCCGACCGCTTGCGCAGGACGTTGCCGTACTCCTCGCCCCGGGCGGTGTGCCTCGCCGGTTCCGGCTCGGGTTCGGGGGCGAACCGCCGGATGAAGTCCATTGTGGACGAGTCGCCGAAGGTGCCGGCGAGCGACTCGGTCATCTTCTCCGACACCTGGCGCTGCGCGTCCCGCACGGCGGCCATCACGACCGGGCCCAGCGCCTCCGGCTTGTGGCCGGAGACCTTGGCGGAGAAGGTGATGTCCTGCAGCGCGCCGGTGGGGAGAGGGTGACGGTCACGGCGCCGTCGGGGGAGGAGGCGGTGGCGGTGGCCGCGGCGAGGCCGTCGCGGAGCTTGCCGGCCGTGGCCTCCAGCTGTTCGGCCCGCTCGCGCAGTGTCGCCAGCACGTCGTCCGGTTCCATGTGTTCCTCCCTCAGGTCCTGCCGAGCTCGGTGAGGAGCTCGTCGAGTTGGCGGGCGATGGCCGGCTCGGTCCCGGGCACCAGGGTGACCCAGCCCTTCTTCCTGGTGAACAGGTACCGGCCGGCCGAGCTGTCGTACACGCTGACCACGTGGCCGGCGCGGCGGCGCTCACCGTTCGGTGGGGTGCGGGCGGCGCCGAAGTGGCCGAACCGGACGACGTCGCCGATGACCTCGGTGATCTTGCGTGCCTCGGACTTGCCGAGCCCCTGCGCGGCGAGGGCACGCCAGAACCGGTCGCCGTCCGAGCCGGCCCGCCGCGCGGCCTGGTCGAGGGCGGCGGCGGGGAGGGTGATGGAGTTGCCGGTGCCGGCCGGGTGGGCGGGCAGCAGGCCGACGGTCTCGGCGACGAACCGGTCGGGCTTGGTGTCCCGGAGGGTCAGCTCGTCGCCGGCCAGCACCGCGACGGTCACGCCGCGGCCCGCGCGGGCGACCAGTGCGGTGGCGCGGGTGGTCTCCTGCATCCGGGCGTCGAGCTCCCACTCGGGCCGGGCGAGCCGGTTCAGCCGGTGCGCCAGGCGGTCGTCGAGGTCGTCGGGCCGGCCGAGCCCCTTGGCGGCCAGCGAGGCCCAGACCTTGGTGCGCAGCTCGGCGCGTTCCTCGTGCGTGCGCCCGGGCGACGGCACGGCGATGACCGGCCGGAGCGGGCCGAGCCGCAGGTGTTCCCACAGCACGTCGTACTCCAGCTGGCTCAGCGTGATTCGGCCCCCCATGGTGGTCCTCAGTCGTCGTCCTCACCGATGACGGCCGGGGCGACCGGTGGCGTGTCGTCCCAGAAGTCGTCGTTGTAGTCGCGCAGGTACTCGGCCGAGGTGCGCTCCTTGTCCTCCTCGCCGCGTCCGGCGCCCGCGCCCATCGGCCCGAGGCCGGAGGCTCCACCCCGGCCGCCGGCCGCGGCGCCGCGGGTGGCGGCCACGCCCTCGGCCGCGCCGCCGGGCCCGGCACCGACCAGCCCGCCGCGGCCGGGCGTCCCGGCTCCGCGCCCGCCCACGCCTGCTCCGCTGCGCCCTCCTTCTCCGGCGCCGCTGCTGCCGCCGCCGAAGGGGGCACTCCTGCCGCCCGCACCGCCTCCACTGCCCGCACCGCCGCCGAGCGGCCGGCCGGTCACCGGATCTGTGAGCACTCCGGATATCGGCCCGAACGGGTTGTTCGGCGCTGTGCCGCCCGGTGTGCCGCCCCCGGTCGTGCCGCCCACCCCGCCGGTCGGCAGCGGCTGGGCCGCCGGGGGCGTGGTGACCTGCGACGGGTCCGTGACGCCCGGCCCCGAGCCTGGCCCGCTGCCCGGTCCGGAACCCTGCGTCGCGCCACTGCCGGGCCCGGGCTGGAGCGGCTCGCTCGCCGAGGCGGGGCCGGGACTGCCCGACCCGCCGGGCCCGCCCGATTCGCCCGGTCCACCGGTCGTGTCCCGGCGGTCGGCGTCGCCGTCGGGGGTGTCGATGACGCTGCCGGCGCTGCCGCCCGGATCGGTGTGCGGGGCGGCGCTGACGCCGATCTCAGGTGGGTCCGCGAAGGTGCCGGCGGTGTCGGCGGACGTCCGGTTGTTGGCCGTGTAGCCGTTCATGAGCTCGATTGCGTGCTGGTGCGCCTGCTGTGCCCGCTGGTCGGCGGCGTCCTCGTCGGTCTGCCCGGCGACCATCCCGCCGAAGTCGGTGGGCATGCCCTGGGCGAGCTTGGACGGTACCGGGACCGGTTCGGGCATCGAGTTGGCGACGTGGGTGAACCCGTCGGCGATCTGCTGCAGGCTGGTCTTGGTCTGCTCGCCGGCGGTGGCGGACTCCCGCGCCCATCCGCTGAGCGGCGAGACCCCCTCGGCCATGGTGTCGGCGGCCTGGCCCTCCCAGGACACACCGGCCTCCCGCTGCAACCGCTCGATGCGGTCCTGCGACTCGTCCATCAACTGCGCGAAGCTCGTCCAGGCCCGATCGGCCTCCGCGATCACCCCGGCGCCCTTGCCCGACTTGACCATTTCGTAGAGCTTGGCGTGGTCGTAGCTCTCCCAGCGGTAGTCCCGGATACGGGGCCCCCAGAACGTCATCGCGAACCCCCAGTCATTGCTTCACCAGAGAACTCATTATCGAAGTCGCGAACTGATGCGCATACTCGCAGATGGGCGGAATATCCTTGGGATAACTATGTAGGCCCACTTGGACATCCAGGTATTCGCCGTCAGCGACGTCCACCGATACAAAGCACGAGTTCTCGTCTTCGGGCAGTGAGACGGTGAACGCAGGAAACTCTTCAATTGGTTTGGTTGGCTCGATCTGGCCAAGTCGACCTTCCTGGGCCTCGATTCCTTCGAAGGTTACCAACGTGACTCCCATATACCCGATATCCCCTTGCCAGAGGCAGTTCGTGGCACCTCTGTCGTCCTTGCCAGGCTCACCGCGCTTGTCGAGGTAGTAGTCGGCATAGTCGGCCTCTGGGAGCAGGGAGCAGGGATCGACGTTGTCGAGCTTGATCTCCCGTGGTCGGGTCTGAGGCGCTGATGTGGTGTCCTGGCTGGTCGGGACTGTTGCTGAGCCAGCGGGACTGGGGTCTCCGGAGGACACGCTCGTACAGCCGGCGGCCACTCCAGCGATCACAATGGTGACGAGAAGAACGCCGGGCCGGGCGCCGGTCACGACGGCTCCTGGCGAAATGTGGCGGCGTTGTGTTCCTCGGTTAGTCCGTACGACACAGCGCTCTCGTGCAGCTTGCGGGCGACCTCGGTGAGACGTCTGGCATATGCATCACACTTGTCGAGCGCTGTCTGCCCGTTCTGTCCCATGACCTCCATGGAGTCACGGCTGCATGGGTCGCGACCCGGTGCGTCGATGTAGTGCAGCCGGTTGCGGTTCTCGAACAGCCACGCGGTGATCCGGTCGATTTCGTCGTCCAGACCCTGCTTGAGCTGCATGAGCTTGCCCGGGTCCACAGACATCCGGCCCGGCCCGCCCGAGCCGTCGGTACCGGTGTCGATGTACACGGTCTTGCCCTCCCTCCTCTGCGCGGGCGGACGCCCCCCACGCTTCCAACTAGGAGAGTATCGAACTCGAATCACCCTCTGTGGCGGGTTGGCCAAGCTCTGTTACCGGCACAAGAATGCCACCCGAACGGGCTACTCCTGCCAGGCGGAGACTACGGGCTGAGATCTATGAACTGGTGGGCCTGCTGGCGGACGGCGTCCTCGTCGGTCTGGCCGGCGACCATCCCGCTGAAGTCGGTGGGCATGCGATCTGCTGCAGGCTGGTCTTGGTCTGTTCGCCGGCGGTGGCGGATTCCCGCGCCCATCCGCTGAGCGGCGAGACCCCCTCGGCCATGGTGTCGGCGGCCTGGCCCTCCCAGGACACACCGGCCTCCCGCTGCAACCGCTCGATGCGGTCCTGCGACTCGTCCATCAACTGCGCGAAGC
The DNA here is from genome assembly GCA_963727495.1 of uncultured Actinomycetota bacterium. Taxonomy (GTDB): domain Bacteria; phylum Actinomycetota; class Actinomycetes; order Mycobacteriales; family Pseudonocardiaceae; genus Actinophytocola. Next base: position 2,414,909 of record CAVSGQ010000006.1, read on the forward strand.
TCGTCCAGGCCTGATCGGCCTCCGCGATCACGCCGGCGCCCTTGCCGGACTTGACCATTTCGTAGAGCTTGGCGTGGTCGTAGCTCTCCCAGCGGTAGTCCCGGATACGGGGCCCCCAGAACGTCATCGCGAACCCCCAGTCATTGCTTCACCAACGTGCTCATTATCGATGTCGCGAAGTCGTGCGCATAGTCACAGGTCGGCCGATCAGTGGGAGCGAGGTCCAGCCCCACCTGGACATTGACATATTCGCCGTCGGCGACGTCTACCAATACAAAACACCGATTGTCATCGTTAGGCAGCGTGACGTTGTAGGCCGGGAAGTCGTCGATTGGGTCGGTGGGCTCGATCTGGCCGTACCGACCTTCCTGGGCGTCGACGCCCTCATAGGTGACCAGTGATACGCCCATGTAGCCAATATCGCCCTGCCACAGGCACTGGTCTGCCCCCTGGTCGTTCTTCTTCGGTTTGCCGGGCCCGTCCAGTTCGAAGTCGGCGTAGTCGGACGGTGGGAGCAGGGTGCAGGGGTCGATGCCGTCGAGTCTGATCTCCCGTGGCCTGGTCGGCGGCGCCGAGGTCGTAGGGTCATCGCTGGTCGTGGCGGTCGTCGACACTTCGGGTCGGGGGTCGCCGGATGACATAGTGGTACAGCCGCTCACCACCGAGGTGAGCAGAATGGTGGCCAACAGGCCGCGAAGCCGAGTGGTGGTCACCGGGGTTCCCGCCGGAAAGCGGCGGCGTTGTGGTCCTCGGTCACACCGTAGGTCGCTGCACTTTCGTGCAGCTTCGCAGCCACCGTCCTGAGCCGGTTGACGTAGGCGTCTCCTTTGTCGACCGCCGTCTGGCCGACCTGCCCCATGACGCCCACTGTGTCCTGGCTGCAAGGGTCGAGACCTGGCGGCTTGATGATGCGCAATTGATCGGCGTTGGCGTACAACCAGTCGCGGATGCGGGCGAGTTCGTCCTCAATGCCTTTTTTGAGCTGCATGAGCTTGCCGGGGTCGACGTACATGCGGCCCGGCCCACCTGAGCCGTCGGTGCCGGTGTCGATGTACATCGTGTCTTCCTCCCGCTCCGCGTGCCGAGCCGCCGCTCCCACACAGGAGGGTATCGAACCCGGATCACCCTCTGTGGCGGGTTGGCCAGGTTGCGTGACCAGCGCGGAGACACCACTCGAACGGACCATGTCGTGCCGGAGGGGGCACTACGCGCTGATGTCGACGAGTGTCCGCGCCACCTCATCGGAGAACTCCTGTGCGGCTTTCGAGTCGGGTGGGATCGCGTCGTCGTCGCCGCCGAGGGTCGCGTAGAACGCGATGTCCACCACCAGGACCACATCGTCGGCGTCGGGGATCGCGAGGACGTACTGGTGCTAGACGACGTAGTCACTGGGCTCCTGCTCGTACACCACGGCGTCGCGCCCATGGATCGTCGTCCTGGTCTTCGTCAGGCCCGGCGAACGGGCGCGCCCACTCGTCGATCGGCTGCTCGCCGAAATAGATCGTCAAGACACGGGAGTGGACGCGTGCCGGACTCGATCCGGCAGTCGAAGTCGTTGATGATCGCTCTGGCGAAGCCGTCGCCGAACACGTCCCTGAGCCGGTCGTCGGGGAAGACGCCGCACAGGTACAGCGCACCCCAGGACACGCCGTTCGGCGCGGTCGGTCCGTCCATCAACCGCATCGCGTCGAAGAACGTCGGCTGCGGGTCGAGCGGCGTCCATTCCCTGCAGCCGGGCCGGTCGAACCGCGGGCAGGCGGCCGCCGGCGCCGGTGCCACGGACGGCGTCACCAGCGGTCGCGACTCGGGTGGCACCGGCATGGGGTCGCCGGGCTGCTCGACCGAACAGCCGACCGTGGCACAGACGGACCAGCGTCATGAAGTAGCGACCGGCGCGACTCATCGTTCGAAATGCCTCAGCAGGTTCCAGGCGACCCTCCTGGCGATCGGGCAGAACGCCTCGGCGGCCTTGCGCGGGTCCGTGTCGACGGCCTTCCGCTCCCGCGGGTCCGCGCGGTACACCCGGAGCCGGACGGCCTTCGGGGACCTCACGTCGACGGTGAGGGAGCACGCGCTCGCGCTGTCGCCGGCGTGAATGCTCTCGACCGCGTAGTGCCGGTCGATGCGGAGCCACTTCAGGTGGGAGTAGGTACCGCGGGGAGCCCTCCGGGCGTGGTCGACCTCGTCGGCCATCGAGCCCATGTTGTACGACGACACGTTGAGCAACAGGTTGTCGGCCGAGAGCCAGAGGCAGCCGAGGGAGGTGTCGGCGCCGTGCGGGTCGGCAAAACCGGCCGGGGCGACCACAGCCCGCGGGACACTGCCGCACGGCCTGGACTCGTCGAGCGCCGTCGTGCCCGACGTGGACAGGTCGTCGACCGGAATCGAGTCGATCTCCTCGACTGCAGGCGGGACTTGCGCGCTGCGCATGGTGCGAGACCAGAAGCCTGGCTCGGGGGACGTGCAGCCTGCCAGCGCCAGCGCGATCGACAGGGCGATGATGTGCTTACCGCGCAACGGGTGCCTCCACCACCAGAATCTCGGCGAGGACGGTGGCCAGGCGCAGCAGGCGTTCGCGCCGGAAGATCACCGCGATCTGCGCGCCCGGCAAACGGAGGTAGAGCTCCATCGGGCCCAGGTACGGCGGCGCGTCGGCCGGGCGTTCTGTCCATGGGATCTCGTTCGGCAGCGTGACCGGGCGCAGGCAGAGCAGGCGCCCGCCGTGTTCGGCATGCTCCGCGGGCACCGCACACGCGTTTCCTGACTCGACCGTGTCGAGCAGCATGTGTATTCCCGCCCTGGCAACTCGCACCGTATAGGTGGTCACGCCGCCCGGGTGGATTATCACGTGCGCGCGATCGTCGGCTGGCAGGTCGAGGATGGTCGTGCATTCCCAGTGGTCCGCCGTATGGCCGACGACGGACCAGCGGCGCGCGATTCCGGGCGGAGCGAGCGGCATGTGGAGTTCCTTGCACACTCGGAAAGTGGCGGCGCGGGCACGGGAGGAGGGAGAGGTCGAACCCGCGCCGCCTGTCGGTGTTGTCGGCTAGATTGGCACCAACTTGAGCCGGCGGTAAATGTGCACGAGTGGATGAATTGCCGCTGCCGGCGAATGCGTTCGGTGAGCCTCTTGTCGAGGCATGACAGGGAATCGGGGAAACGTGACAAGGGTGGGAAAGGGAATGACACAGGGGCGAGTCGGTGGGCGCGGGCTCGGCATGGAACTGCGCCGCCACCGCGAGCGGGCGGGCCTGAGCCTGGAGAAGGTCGGCGCCGTGCTCGGCTGGTCGGCCAACACGCTCAGCCGGCTGGAACGCGGCCTGCGGCCGGACACCACGCCCGAGGAGGTGTCCGCGCTCCTGGCGGTGACGGACACCGTCGGCGCTGACCGTGACAGGGTGATGCGCATGGCTTACGGGCAAGCCGGGCAGGGCTGGTGGGAGAACACCAACGCGAACATGACCGACCAGGCCCGCACCTACCTCGGCTTCGAGACCCGCGCTCGTCGGATCATCGACGTCGAGCCGCTGCTCGTGCCCGGCCTGTTGCAGACGCCGGAGTACATGCACGCGCTGTTCGTCGCCTTCGGGGTGGACAAGTCACAGGTCACCGGCCGGATTGCCCGCCGGCTCGCCGCCAGGCGTTGCTCGACCGGTGGGAGCCGCCGCGAACTGGTCTTCGTGGTGTGCGAGTTGTCCCTGCGGCAACCATTCGGCGGCAGAGCCGTGATGGCTCGGCAAATACGGCACATGGCTGAACGGGCGCGGCATGCTCATGTCGTCGATGCGCGTCATCCCGACCTGCGTGGTGGCCCACCCGGGCCTCCGTGGCGGATTTGTCGATGCTGGAGTTTGCTGACGAGCGAGCGGTCGTGCACATCGAGGGGCGGAGGTCCGGGATGTTTCCTGATGACCCGCTGAGGTGGCGGAATATAGGCTGGCCGCGGAGAGGTCGAGGGACTTGGCGCTCGGCGGATGGAGTCAACGCAACTGTTGCGCACGATCGCCGAGGACATGCAGAGAGCGGGGTAGCGCGATGCCCGGGCACATCGAGTTCCACTCCGTTTGGCGCAAGAGCTCTTCAGCGCGAGCGATGCAACTGCGTCGAGGTGGCGCGGGGCGCCGCGGTCGTCGGCGTGCGGGACAGCAAGCACAGGGCGGGCCGGAGCTGGCGTTCGGCCGGGCAGCTGGGTCGCGGTTGATCGACCAGCTGCCGGTAACGAAGGTCGGTCAGCGGCCGGACGGGTACAGCGTGGCCACCTCGTCGGCGGTGAGTGCGCGGTCGTAGACATGTACCTGGTCGATCGCGCCGCGCCAGTAGTCGACCGGGTTGCCGCCGAACCTGGCGCGGCCGATCACCGTGTGGCCGGTCGCCTTGCTGCCGATGCACGCGGTGCGCGTGGCCACCGGCTGGCCGTCCACGTACAGCTTCAGCGTCCCGGACACCACGTCGCGCACGCCGACCAGGTGGTACCAGCGGCCGGGCTCCGGCGGCGCCGGCGCGAGCGCGCGCACGCCGACGAAGCTGAACGCGAACCGGTCGTCCGCCCCGGAGTACTGCAGGAAGAAGGCGCTGTCCGCGGTTCCGTCCTGGCTGACCGCGGTCGCGAAGCCGCCCAGGCTGTCCAGCCGGACCCACGCCGCCACGCTGTAGTTCCCCGTGGTGTCCAGCAGGGCGGCACCTGTGTCCACATAGGATGAGTCGGGGAACTCCAGCGCCGCGCCCCGGGCGCCGGAAGTCCACACGGGACCGTCGACCAGGGCGGCGTCGGCGGAGCCGACCGCGTCCTCGGTCGTGGTGCCGGAGCCCTCGTCCAGCGGGTAGTAGTGGATGCCGTCCTCGCCGGGGGTGCCGGGCGGCGGCGGTGCCGTCCCGCCACCGGAGCCGTCCGCGCCCTCGACGATCTCCTCGTTCACCGCGCGCACCTGGTCGAAGTCCATCTTCTCCACCTGGCGGTCATAGGTGTAGAAGCCGTTGACCTCGTGCTCCACGTCGGTGATCTGCGTGTAGATCGCCGCGGAGATCCCGCAGCTCTGCGCGGACGCCAGCACGTCGCGCTGGTTCTCCACGTACCGCCGGGTCAACGTCGCCGAGTCCGGCTCCATCTCGTACGCGTGCCCCTCGCCGAACCACATGTGGCCGTCGACCTCCAGGCCGAAACCACCGTGCTCACCGTCGACCGACACCCGGTGGTCGTCGGGCACCGGCTGGGCCGGGCCGACGTACGCGTGGTGGTCGATCATGTCGCCGCGCCCCGAGTCCCCGTGCGACGCGCAGCAGTTCACCCCGCTGTGCGCGTTCACCAGCCTGCTCGGGTCCTGCGCGGCCACCTCGTCGGCGATGCGTCCGGTCTCCTCCCGGCTCCACTCGCCCCAGCCCTCGTTGAACGGGACCCACGCCACGATCGACGTCCAGCTCCTGTGCTGGTCGACCATCGTGTGCAGCTCCGCCTCGAACTGGGTCTGCGCGTACCGCGGCGGCGTCTCGCCCGAGGTGCGCATCGCCGGCATGTCCTGCCACACCAGCAGTCCCAGCCGGTCGGCGTGGTAGAACCAGCGGTCCGGCTCGACCTTGATGTGCTTGCGCACCGCGTTGAAGCCCATCCGCTTGTGCTGCTCCAGGTCGAAGCGCAGCGCCTCGTCGGTCGGCGCGGTGTGGATGCCGTCCGGCCAGAAACCCTGGTCCAGCGTGCCCAGCTGGAACAGGATCTTCCCGTTCAGCGTCATCCGCAGCTTGCCGTCCGCGCCAGGCTTCGTGCCGATCTCGCGCATCCCGAAGTACGACCCGACCCGGTCGACCGTCCGGTGACGGTCCAGCAGGCTCACCTTCAGGTCGTAGAGGAACGGCGAGTCCGGCGACCACGGCTTCGCGTGCGGCATCGGCAACCTCAGCTCGCTGCCGGCCGGCCCGCGCACGCGGCCGACCTCCCGCCCGCCGTCGTAGGCGACCGCTTCGACGGTGGCCGCCCCGCCCGCGGTCCGCGCGGTGAGCGCGAGGCTGCCGCCGGACAGGTGCGGGGTCAGGTCCAGGGCGGTGATGTGCCTGGCCGACACGGGTTCCAGCCACACCGTCTGCCAGATCCCCGAGCTCGCGGTGTAGAAGATGCCGCGGTCGGGCGTGCGGCGCTGCTTGCCCACCGGCTGCCAGGTCGCGTCGGTCAGGTCCTCGACGCCGACGATGACCTCCTGCGGGCCGCGCCGGGTCAGCGCGCCGGTGATGTCCGCGCCGAACTTGTCGTAGCCGCCCTGGTGCGCGGCCACGAGCGTGCCGTTCACCCACACCTTGGCCACGTAGTCCACCGCGCCGAAGTTGAGCATCACCCGCTCGCCCCGCCAGTCCGGCGGCACCTCGAACGTGCGGCGATACCACATCCGGTCCTCGCTGCGCTGGATCCCGGACAGCGCCGACTCGATCGGGTACGGCACGAGCACGCGCTCGCCGAGCGTCCGCCCGACCGGCGGCGTGCCCAGCGACCCCGCGGCGGCGAACTCCCAGACTCCGTTGAGGTTCTGCCACCGGTCCCGGGTCAGCTGCGGGCGCGGGTACTCCGGCAGCGCGTTGTCCGGCCCCACCTCGTCGGTCCACGGCGTGGACAGCGGCGGGTCACCCCGGTGCCACACCGGGTCCGCGGTCGCGGGCGTGGACATCGCTGGCATCAGTGCCACGGTAATGACCGCGGCCGCGATCGCACCGAGCGCCCTTCGCCGTACGGCGGTCTTCACGGCAGTCGACCTCCTCGGTTCACCACGGCCGCCGACCATGGACCGGTGGTGCGAGGACAGCGTGCCTCATCCGCCGGACGGTGCACAAATTTCCGACATGTTCGGCCATAGGTTGAACAAATTCAACGGCCTCTTGCGTCGGGCGGGAGGTCGTCTGTACGGTCAGGAAAGCGCTTGCCGGAAAGCGCTTTCCTGCACGCATCGACCCTCCAAGGTGGTGGGCGGCACATGTCGAAGACGAGACGGTGGCTCGTGGCGATCGCCGGCCTGGCGATGACCGCCGGCCTGCTCGCACCAGCGACCGCGGCGGCACAGGCCGCCGACGAACCGATCCAGGATCCCCTGCCCGATCCGGTCCAGTCCGGCCTCGGCCTCACCGTCGAGGAGTTCGCCCAGTTCCCCCGGACCGAACCCGTTCCCCCGCCGACCGACCCCCGCCTGATGCGCCACGCCCGCATCAACTACCTCGGCGAGGTCCCGGACGGCTCGGGCCGCCTGTACGTGCCCGACCTCAACGGCAGGATGTACCTGCTCGGGGCCGACCACGTCCCGCACGTCTACCTCGACATCGGCGCGATGTTCGCGCCCGACTTCTTCTCCGGCCGCGGCCTCGGCACCGGCTCCGGGTTCATCACCTTCCACCCGGACTTCCGGCACAACGGCAAGTTCTACACCGTGCACAGCGAGAACGGCGCCGCGCTCGACAAGCCGACGACGTTCCCCGCCCAGTCGAACACCTTCCTGCACGCGGTGATCACCGAGTGGACCGCGGACGACCCGTCGGCGGACACCTTCCACGGCACCCACCGCGAGGTCATGCGGATCGGCTACGGCGGGCAGATCCACGCGATCCAGCAGATCGACTTCAACCCGACGGCCCGGCGCCACGACCGCGACTACGGCATGCTTTACATCGCCTCCGGCGACGGCGGGCGGGGCGCCTCGACCACCGATCCGCAGAACCCCGGGACGCCGTACGGCAAGATCCTGCGCATCGACCCGCTGGGCAGCGACGGAACCGGCGGCGGCTACGGCATCCCGGCGGACAACCCGTTCGCCGGCGACGACGGCGTGCTCGACGAGATCTACGCGCTGGGCATGCGCGACCCGCATCGCTTCAGCTGGGATCCCGGGGCCGGGCACCGGATGTTCCTCGGGCACATCGGCGAGCACCGGATCGAGTCGGTCTACGACGTGCACGCGGGCGACAACTTCGGCTGGAGCGAACGGGAAGGCCCGTTCGTGTTCAAGCGCGGCGACCCGCAGTGCGGCGTGTACCCGCTGCCGCCCGACGACGAGCAGTACGGCTACACCTACCCGGTCGCCGCGTTCGACCACAACCCGCCGCCGGGCCACCCGCTGTGCTCGGATTCGGGGCACGCGATCAGCGGCGGTTTCGTGTACCGCGGCCATGACGTGCCCGCGCTGCGCGGCAAGTACGTGTTCACCGACCTCGTCGACGGCCGGGTCCTCTACACCGAGGCAGCCCGGATGCGCCGCGGCCGGCCGATGGCCACAGTGCACCAGCTGATGGTCTACGACGCCGCCGGCACCCGGACCTCCTTCCGGGAACTGGTCGGCGACGACCGGGTGGACCTGCGGTTCGGCCGCGACGGCGACGGCGAGCTGTACCTGCTGGCGAAGGCCGACGGCAAGGTCTGGAAGGTCACCGGCAGCAGGAGGTTCGCGAGCTGCGACGCCGGGCACACCCGGGTCACCGGAACCGGTGGCGCGGCGAGCTGGGCGCCGGTCACGCCGTCGAAGTGGCGGTTCCACGGCGATGAGGTGATCCTCGCCGAGGCGGGTGAGGCGCCGCCCGGCCCGCGCCGGCCGTTCGAGTACGCGGTGCTGGCCAAGGGACCGGAGCTGCGATCCGTGCGGGTCGACGCGAAGGTCCGGCTGGACACGCCGGTCGAGGTGACCAACCGCGACGTGATCATCGTGTTCGGCCACCGGTCGGACACCCGGTACTACTACGCACACCTGTCCACGGACAACACGATCTACCCGCACAACGGGATCTTCGTGGTGAACGACGCGGACCGGCTGCGCATCGACGACCAGTGGAACGAGTCGCTCTCGCACGGCGCGCCACCGGCGGTCACCGACGCGGCCTGGCACGACGTGCGGGTGGTGCACTGCGCGGACTCCGGCGAGATCGCGGTCTATGTGGACGGTGCACACGAGCCGCTGATGACCGCGGTGGACCACGCGTTCGGCTCCGGCCGGACCGGCTTCGGTTCCTTCGACAACATCGGCCGCACGCGTGACTTCCGGGTCACCGGCACGGCCGTGCGGGGGTGAGGACGATGCGCCGGACGGTCGCCGCGGCCGCGTGCCTGTCGCTCGCGGTGCTGTCGGCGCCGGGGTCCGCGGGAGCCTCTCCCGCGGGCCACCGGCCCGGCGTGTTCCCCAGCCTGGTGCCGAACCTGGTGGCGTACTACGACTTCGAGCACCCGGTGCGCGAAAACCCCGCGCTGGAGCGGGATCTCGGCTCGTCGGGCACCGACATCGCGCTGGTGAACGGCGGCGCGGCGATGCGGGTGCGGGACGGCGTGACCGGCCGGCACTCCCTGCACACCAAGCAGGTCGCCCCGGCCGTCGCCGGCAACGACGACTGGAAGGCCGGGGTGTACTCGGCCACCGGGGTGCCGACGCTGCGGGCGTTCAACGCCGCGCGGCAGATCTCCGTGCTCGGCTGGTTCAAGGTGACCGGCGACGCGCCGGCGCCGAACTCCAACACCGCCGACCCGGACGACCGGTACAACGCGGTCGGGCTCGCGGGCGTGCTGTCCGGCGACTCCGACGGGCACAGCGTGCGCGCGCTGCTCGAGGTGATCGACGTGTCCGGGCAGCTGCGGGTCGTGGCGCTCGGCCGCCGGGTGGACGGCGGCAGCTCGCAGACGTTCGCCGCCGACCAGGACTGGCGCGCGGTGCTGCCCCGCGACGAGTGGGTGTTCCTGGCCGCCACGTTCGACTACGACACCGGCGAGATGGCGCTGTACCGCAACGGCCGCCCGCTGGCCGGCTTCTACACGCTGACCGGCGACCCGTGGGCCGTCCAGGGGCCGCCCGAGCCGGACCTGACCACGGCGTCCGACCCGGCCGGCATCAAGATCGGCGGCAGCTTCCCGCAGAACACCCTCGAGCGGAACCCGTGCGACTGTCACATGGACGGCCTCATGTTCCTCGACCGGGCGCTGTCCCCGAGAGAGGTGTGGCTGCAGTACCGCTGGGCCCGTTAGGCGGGCGGCTCGGCGCGGACCGTCAGGGTCGGATGCAGGTGTGCGGTGTCGTTGAAGCGCCGCACGATCCAGCGCTCGCCGGTGACCACGAGCTGGGTGATCGAGGCGTTGTCCGCGCCGATGAACGCGAACGGCTGGGCGCCGGTGGCCATCGAGACCACCTGGCCGATCACGCCGCCGTGGGTGAACACCGCGACCCGCTGGTCCGGGTGCACCGCCGCGATCCGCTCGATCGAGGCGCGCACCCGGGCCGCGAGGTCCTCTGTGGACTCCGCGTTCGGGATCACGTCCCAGCGCTGGGTCTCGTACATGCGCAGCGCGATGTCGTGGCGCTCCGCGACGCGGATGCGGAACAGCCCGCCCTCCCAGTCGCCGAGCCGCACCTCGCGCATCCCCGGGTCGGTCGCGGGCGTGAGCCCGAGCCGCTTCGCCAGCGCGGCCGCGGTCTGCTCGGTGCGGCGCAGGCCGGAGACGTAGATCGCCTCGATCGGCTCGACGGCCAACCGGTCGCCGACGAGCTCCGCCTCGCGCTCGCCCTCCGGTGCGAGCGGCGGGTCGCCGTGCCCGTCGACCATCGGGAACGGGGCGTCCTCCCGGGCCGGGGCGGACTCGCCGTGGCGTACGAGCAGGATGTCCGTGCCGCCGGGCGGCAGGGCGAAGCGGAACTGGCGGTACTCGGTCTGAGGTTCGGTCACCCCCCAATTCAAACACCGGCCACCGGCGGGCCGGGCAAATACTCGAAGTCGGATATTTGAGCTACGATGTCGACATGGGTAAACGGAAGGTCTCCAACCCGCTCGCGCTGGCGGTGCTCGCGCTGCTCTCCGAGCGGCCGATGCACCCCTACGAGATGTCCACCACGCTGCGGGAACGGGCCAAGGAGGAGAGCATCAAGCTCAACTACGGCTCGCTGTACTCGGTGGTCGAGTCGCTGCGCCGGCACGGGCTGATCGACGTGCAGGAGACCATCCGCGAGGGCAGGCGACCGGAGCGCACGGTCTACGCGATCACCGAGCCGGGCCGCCTCGAGCTCGTCGACTGGCTGTCCGAACTGCTGTCCGTGCCGGTCAAGGAGTTCACCCAGTTCGAGGCGGCGCTGTCGCTGATGCCGGTGATCTCGCCGGACGACGTGCTGCGCCTGCTGGAGACCCGGCTGGTCCGCCTGGACGCCGAGATCGCGGGGGCGACCGGCGTGCTCGACGAGATGGCCCGGCAGGGGATGCCCTACCTGTGGGCGATCGAGGCCGACTACGCGGTGGTCCTGCGCCGTGCGGAGCGGGACTTCGTCCGGGGCCTGGTGGACAGCATCCGGAAGGGCACGCTGGAAGGCGTGGACGTCTGGCGGCGCGCGCACGACGGGGGCGAGCTGCCGACCGAGGACGACTGGAAGCGGGCCAGCGCGCAGCTGCGCAGCATCAAGTAGCCGGCAGGCAGTCATCGTGATGTCAGTCTTGACGTCAGAGTGACGTCAGCGCCATACTCGAACTCGGATATACGTCTTCGGGGAAGAAGGGGAGAACTCCGGTAGAGAACGCGCTGGCCGGGTGCGGCAACACCCGGCCAGCGACCAGAAACCCAGGCTCGATCCGTGACGGCTCGCGTACCCAGGCTGCGCTTTCCACCATAGCTGGCCGTATGTGCGGATCGACCTGGTGACGAACCAGGAAGGTGTCACGCACATGACCGTGCCCACCGGGCGGACGACCGCCGCCCGCCACCCCGCCGGCCCGCCGCCGGCCGGCGAGGCGGCGATCACCGCCGACTCGCTCGTGAAGACCTACGGCGAGGTCACCGCGCTCGCCGGGCTGAGCTTCACGGTGCCGGCCGGCACCGTGTTCGGCCTGCTCGGCCCGAACGGCGCCGGCAAGTCGACGGCCATCAAGATCCTCACCACGCTGTCCCGGCCGACCAGCGGCTCGGCCACCGTGGCCGGCATCGACGTGCTGCGCCGGCCGAACGACGTGCGCCGCGCGATCGGCGTCGTCACCCAGCGCTCGGGCACCGACCCGCAGGCCACCGGGCGGGAGAACCTGCTGCTGGCCGGGCGGATCCACGGCATGCGCGGCCAGGCCGCCCGGTCCCGGGTGGACGAACTGCTCGAACGCTTCGGCCTCACCGGCGCGGCCAAGCGGGTCGTGCGCACCTACTCCGGGGGCATGCAGCGCAAGCTCGACGTCGCCATGGGCCTGGTGCACCGGCCGGCCGTGCTCTTCCTCGACGAGCCGACCACCGGCCTGGACCCGCAGGCCCGCGCGGAGATGTGGGCGGAGATCGCCCGGCTCGCCACCCAGGAGCGGCTGACCGTCCTGCTCACCACGCACTACCTGGAGGAGGCCGACCACCTCGCGGACCGGCTGCTGATCGTCGACCGCGGCGAGGCGGTCGCGCACGGCAGCCCCGAGGAGCTCAAGAGCGAGCTGCGCGGCGACGCGGTGGTGATCGAGCTGGCGCCGGACGCCGACCTCGCGACCGCCGACGCGGCGATCGGCGGGCTGACCGGCACCCGGGAGATCACGATCGAGGGCCGCACCATCCGCACCCGGGTGGACAACGGGGCCGCGGCGGTGCCCTCGGTGCTCGCCGCGCTCGAACGGGAGTCGATCGCGGTCGCCGCGGTCACCGTCGCCCGGCCGGCGCTCGACGACGTGTACCTGCGCCACACGGGCCGCTCGTTCGCGGCCGCCGAGGAGGTGGGCGCGCGATGACGACGTCCCCCGCGACGGCCGTGCTGCCGCACTCGACGTACCTGACCGGACGGCTGCTGCGCGCCACCGGGCGCCAGCCGGCGTTCGTGGTGATCATGCTGATCCAGCCGATGATCTGGCTGCTGCTGTTCGGGCAGCTGTTCAAGCGGGTGGTGGAGCTGCCCGGGTTCGCGTCCGGGTCCTACATCGACTTCCTCACGCCCGGCGTGGTCGTGATGACCGTGCTGTTCACCAGCGGGTGGGCCGGCATGGCGTTCATCGACGACATGGAGCGCGGGGTGATGGACCGGATGCTGTCCTCGCCGGTGAGCCGGATGGCGATGATGATCTCCTCGGTGGTGAACCAGGCCGTGATGATCGTGGTGCAGGGCCTGATCATCGTGGTCGTCGGCCTGCTGCTGGGCGCGTCCTTCTCCGGCGGCGTGCTCGGTGTGGTGGTCATGCTGGTGGCCTCGGTGCTGCTGGCCGCCGCGTTCGCGTCGCTGTCCAACGGGATGGCGCTGATCGTGCGGACGCAGGAGTCGCTGATCGGCTTCTCCACGATGCTGACGCTGCCGCTGTCGTTCCTGTCCTCGGCGATGATGGCCCGCGAGGTCGCGCCGGACTGGATCCAGACGGTGTCGAGCTACAACCCGGTGGACTGGACGGTCGTCGCGAGCCGCGAGGCGCTGTCGGCCGACCCCGACTGGGCGGCGATCTGGCCGCGTCTGGGCGGGCTGGCGGCCGTGGCGCTGCTCGCGGTGTGGCTCTCGACCCGGGCGTTCCGCGCCTACCAGCGTTCCCAGTAGGTATCGATCGGGCACCGTGCTCCCGCCCGGCTTGTCCACAATGGGAGCATGGTGCCCGGCCGGGACCGTGATGGGAGGCATGTTGGGCGAGCTGAACGGCCTGCGCGAGCAGCTGCTCCTGCGGGTCCGCGAGCAGGGTGGCGCCGTCGACGCGCTCGTGGCGGAGGCGCTGCGCACGGTGCCGCGCCACATCTTCCTGCCCGACCTGCCCCCGGACTCGGCGTACCGGGACGAGGCGATCGTGATCAAGCGCGACGCCGAGGGGACACCGACCAGCTCGTCCTCGCAGCCGACGATCATGGCGATCATGCTCGACCAGCTCGGCGCCGCCCGCGGCCAGCGCGTGCTCGAGATCGGCGCGGGCACCGGGTTCAACGCCGCGCTGCTCGCGCACGTCGTCGGCCCGAAGGGGAAGGTCGTCAGCATCGACCTCGACCCGGAGATCGTCGGCCGCGCGGAGGAGAACCTGTCCGCCGCCGGGTGCGCCGAGGTCACCGTGCTCAGCGCCGACGGTGCGCTCGGGTACCCCGACCGCGCGCCCTACGACCGCATCATCGCCACCGTCGGGGTGTGGGACCTCGCCCCCGCGTGGCACGAGCAGCTCGCGCCGGGCGGGCGCCTGGTGGTCCCGCTCGACCTGCGCGGCGTGCAGCGTTCGGTGTGCTTCGAACGCGACGGCGACCACTGGACCAGCCGGTCCGCCCGCGCCTGCGGCTTCATGCGGATGCGCGGGCCGTCCGCCGGCCCGGAGCGCAACTACCTGCTGGACGAGGAGACCCGGCTCACGCTGAGCCTGCCGGAGGCACGCGACATCGACCCGGCCGCGATCGTCGAGGCGCTCGACGCGCCCGAGCTCGAGGTCCGCACCGGCGTCTCGCCCGAGCGGTCCGAGTTCTTCGACGGCTTCGCCCTCTGGCTCGCCATCCGCGAGCCGCGCTGGTTCTCGCTGTCCGAACAGGCCCCGGCGACCCGCCTGCCGGGCGCGCCCATGCGCGTCCCGGAAGGGGTCGGCACCTCCGGCATCCTGGACGACTTCGGGCTCGCGACGCTGACCGCGCAGGGCGGCGAGCTGGTGGTCACCGGCGCCGAACGGATCGCCGAGGAGCTCGCCGCGCACGTGGTCGCGTGGGACGAGGCGGGCCGGCCCGACTCCGCCGGCCTGCGCATCGACGCCCACCCGGCCGGCACCCCCGTCACCGGGCAGTACGTCATCGACAAGAAGTGGGTCCGGCTGGTCCTGTCCTGGTCCTGACCGGTCACCCGGCCGGTGGCCCGCCCGGTGTGCGGCCGGCCAGCCGCTCGCGTGCCTCGGTGTAGGTGTCGGCGTCGATCTCGCCGGACGCGAACCGGCGGTCGAGGATCTCCTGCGGCGTCTCCCGGTGCGGCCGGCCATGGTCGCCGACGCGCCGGACCACCTGCAGCACCGCCCAGACGATCACGGCGAGCAGGGCGAACCAGAAGATCGCGTTCACGAGCATCCAGACCCAGCCGCCGTCGTACCAGTACCAGTGCCTCATCGCGGTCACCACCTCGCGGGGATGATGTGTCCTACCTCCACAGTGCGCCTGCCGGGCGGGGTCTCGTCAGAGACGTTGGTCACCGCCACGACTGGACGTGCGACCCCGTCGACCGTAGGGTTCCCGCGAAATGATGAATTCGGCTCACATTCCGACCGCGGCGGACCGGCTGCCGGTGCGCACGCGGTTCGGCTACGCGCTCGGTTCGCTGTCGACCGGCGCGTTCGGCACCGTGCCGGGCCTGCTGCTGCTGCCGTACCTCACCGACACGCTCGCCGTGTCCGCGTCGATCGCGGGCCTGCTGGTGTTGCTGCCCAAGGCGTGGGACGTGGTGTTCAACCCCGTCGCCGGGCGGATCAGCGACCGCACCATCACCCGGATCGGCGCCCGCCGGCCCTACCTGCTCGGCGGCGGGATCGCGCTGGCGATCTGCTTCGCCGGCCTGTTCGCCGGGCCGAACACCGGGTCGGCGGCGGTCGACGCGCTGTACGTGGCCGGCATGTTCCTGTTGTGTGCCACCGCCTTCGCGTTCTTCCAGGTGCCCTACAACGCACTGCCGGCCGAGCTGACCGGCGACCCGGTCGAGCGGACCCGGCTGACCGCGTGGCGGATCGCGCTGCTCGCCATCGCGATCCTGGTCTCCGGCGCGGGCGCGCCCGCGGTCCGGGACGCGGTCGGCGGTGTCGCGGGCTACCGGGTGATGGGCATCGCGGTCGGCGTGCTGATCATCGTGGGCACGGTGGGCGTGTTCGTCGGCACCGCGCGGGCGCCGCACGGCCGGGTGCTGCCGTCGGTGACCAGCTGGCGGGAGGTGTTCGCGGCGATCCGGGACTGCCGGCCGTTCCGGTGGCTGCTCGCCGCGTTCGTGGTGCAGGCCGTCGGCATCGGCACGCTGCTCGCCGGCGTGGACTACGTGGCGCGGGTGGCGATCGGCGACAAGGGCCTGCAGCCGCTGCTGTTCGCCGGGTTCGTGGCGCCGGCGCTGCTGGTGATGCCGGTGTGGCAACGGGTCGCGGGCCGCTTCGGCAAGCGGGTCGGCTACATCATCGCCACGCTCGTGTTCGCCGCCGGGGTGCTGGGCCTGCTCGGCGCGCGGGTGTTCCCGCCCGCGGCCGCGGTGGCGTTCGCCGCGGTCGTCGGCGTCGGCTACGCGGGCATGCAGGTGTTCCCGCTCGCCCTGCTGCCCGACGTGATCAGTGCCGAGGAGCGGCGCACCGGGCAGATCCGGGCGGGCCTGTTCGCCGGCGTGTGGACCGCGGGCGAGACGCTCGGGCTCGCACTCGGCCCCGCCCTGTACGGCCTGGTGCTGGCCATCGGCGGTTACGTGTCCTCGTCCGGCGCCGACGTCGCGCAGCCGCCGAGCGCGGTCGTCGCCGTGGTGATCGGCGCCGGCCTCGTCCCCGCCGTGTTCGTGCTCGGCGGGCTGCCGCTGCTGCGGCGCAGGGTTCTGGAGGTTGTCCCATGACCGCGGGCGTTCCGGCCGACCAGGTGCTCGACGAGCTGCGCACGCTGCGGGCCGGCGACCTGCCGACCCACGGCGGGCGCACGCTCGCCTACGTCTACGACAGCGGGCTGTCCGGACTGGACGACCTGGCCGCGGCGGCGCACGCGCTGGCCAGCTCCGCCAACGCGCTCGACCCGACGGCGTTCCCCAGCCTGATGCGGATGGAGAACGAGGTGGTCGCGACCGCCGCGGCGCTGCTCGGCGGCGGGCCGGGCGCGGTCGGGTCGGTGACCTCCGGCGGGACCGAGAGCTGCCTGCTGGCCGTGCAGGCCGCGCGCGACGCGCACCCGGAGGTCGACCGGCCGCGGATGGTGCTGGCCACGACCGCGCACGCGGCGTTCCACAAGGCCGCGCACTACTTCGGCCTCGAGGCGGTCAGCGTGCCGGTGGACCCGGGGACGTTCCGCGCCGACCCGGACGCGACGGCCGCGGCGATCGACGACCGGACGGTGCTGGTGGTGGCCAGCGCGCCGTCCTACGCGCACGGCGTGGTCGACCCGGTGGCGCCGATCGCGGCGGCGGCCGCGGCGCGGGGCGTGCGGTGTCACGTGGACGCCTGCATCGGCGGCTGGGTGCTGCCGCACCTGCGCCGGCTCGGCGTCGCGGTGCCCGACTTCGACCTGTCCGTGCCGGGCGTGACGAGCCTGTCGGTGGACCTGCACAAGTACGCCTACTGTCCCAAGGGGACGTCGGTGCTGCTGCACGCCTCCGCGGACCTGCGGCGGTCGCAGTTCTTCGCGAGCGCCCGCTGGCCGGGCTACACGATGCTGAACTCGACGCTGCAGTCCACCCGCTCGGGCGGGCCGCTGGCCGCGGCGTGGGCGGTGCTGCGGCACCTCGGCGACGCGGGCTACGCGCGGCTCGCGTCGCTGACGCTGGACGCGGTGCGCCGGCTGCGGGCCGGGGTCGAGGAGATCGACGGCCTGCGCGTGCTGGGCGACCCGGTCTCGACGCTGCTCGCGGTCACCGCCGAGACCGACGAGCTGGACGTGTTCACCGTGGCCGACGAGATGACCGAGCGGCGCTGGTACGTCCAGCCCCAGTTCGCCTTCGAGTCCTCGCCGGCGAACCTGCACCTGACGGTCACCGCGGCGAACCACGGCAGCGAGCCCGAACTGCTCGCCGACCTGGCGGGCGCCGTCGCGGCCGCGCGCCGGGCCGGTCCGGTGCGGCTGGCCCCCGAACTGGTCGAGGCGATCGGCGCGCTCGACCCCGACTCGCTCACGCCCGAGCAGTTCGCCGGGCTGCTCGCCGCGGCCGGTCTGGACGGTGTCGCCGCGCCCAAGCGGATGGCCGAGGTGAACTCGATGCTCGCGGTGGCCGCCCCCGCCCTGCGCGAACGCCTCCTCGTCGAGTTCCTCAACGCCCTGTACACCCCCACCTGATCCCCGCGAGTCCAACATTCCGGACCCGCGTGTCCAACGCTCCGGACCCGCGAGTTCAACGTTGCGAATGGTGGACTCGCGGGTCGCGGGTGTTGGACACGCGGGTTGTGAGCGTTGGACTCGCGGGGTGGGTCAGAGGAACATGCCGGCGGTGGCGTTGACGAAGGAGCCGGTGATGGCGCCGGCGCCGTCGGAGGCGAGAAACGTCGCGGTGGCGGCGATCTCGGCCAGGCGCGGCGAGCGGCGGGTGGCGCGCATGGCGTCCAGGTTCGCGAGCAGCCCCTCGAACGCCGCGTCGTCGAGCTGCATGGTCGGGTTGGTCGCGGCGATCGCCTCCTTGCTGAGCGTCTCCGGCAGGCCGGCGGTCCAGATGCCGTTCACCCGCACGCCCTGCGGCCCGGTCTCCAGCGCCAGGTTGCGCACCAGCGTGTCGAGCGCGGCGTCGACCAGGCCGGTGGCGCCCATCATCGGACTGCCCTTCGCCGAGCCGCTGTTGAGCGTGAGGATCACGCCCGAGCCCTGCTCGGCCATCCGCCGCGCCGCGGCGCGGGCCGTGATGAAGTTCGCGGTGAGCCCGAGCGTGACCGGGCCGACGACGTCCTGGACCGACATGCCGGTCAGCGGGGTGCCCTGCACGTCGCCCCGGTTGACGAGGTTCAGCGAGACGTCGACCGAGCCCGCGGCCCGCACGACCTCGTCGAGGTGGGCCTGCACGGCCTGCTCGTCGGTCGCGTCCACCACGGCCACCTCGGCACGCCCGCCGGCCGCGGTGATCTCCTTCGCGGCGGCCTCGAGCGTCGCGCGGGTGCGGCCGGCGAGGAAGACCCGGGCGCCCGCCTCGGCGAATGCCTTCGCCACCGCGCGGCCGATGTTGCCGCCGCCGCCGTAGATGACCGCGTTCTTGTCCTGCAGCATGGTTGGTTCTCCTTCTCCGAAGTTCCGCGTCCGTCGCGGCACACCGGTAGAACGCCCGCCGCGGCGCCGGGTCGTCGGTGCGGGGTGTCAGCCCTGGTCACGGCGCCCTCGCCGCCGGTCATCGTCACGCGTTACGCGTTACGCAATCCCTCACGACCAGCCCTCCGCGCGGGCCGCGGTGAGGTAGTCCGTGACCGGCGGGCCCACCGGGCGGCCGTCGAACTGCGTCGAGAGCACCACCGACGAGCGCAGGTCGCCGTGCCGGCCGACGCGCTCGAAGAAGCCCTCCAGGTGTTCGAGCGTCGCCGCGCGGACCTTGAGCATCGAGCAGTGGTCCCCGGACAGCTTGTGCACCTCGACGATCTCCGGGTAGTCCGCGGCCGTGCTCGTCTTCAGCAGGCACTTGCCGAGCGAGCACCGCATCTGCACGAACGCGAGGAACGGGTAGCCGGCCCGCCGCGCGTCGACGTCCGCCCGGTAGCCGGTGATCACCCCCGACTCCTCGAGCCGGCGCACGCGCTCGGCCACCGCGGGCGCGGACAGGTTGATCCGCCGGCCCAGCTCCTTGAACGAGAGGCGCCCGTCCCCCTGGAGCTCCTCGACGATCTGCCAGTCGATGCGGTCCAGCGGCCTTTCCGAACGAAAGGTCATCGCCACCACATTCCTTCCGTAGTGCCGGTGCGCGCGACCATACGCCTGCACGAGGCCATTCGAAACCGCCGGTGACCTGCATAGGGTCTGGGTCATGACTGTTGCCGTCGCGCCCACCGGAGTCCGCCGCTCGACCCTGTCCCTGTTCGCCGGCGTCGCGGCGATGAACACCGCGATGGTCGGCGCGAGCACCGCCGGCACCCTGATCGCCTCCGCGGGCGCCGGCCCCGCCTGGAGCGGCGTGCCGAACGCGTTCGGCGTCGTCGGCACCGCGCTCGGCACGCTCGGCGCCGGTGCGCTGATGGTGCGCCGGGGCAGCCGGCCGGTGCTGATCGCCCTGTACGGCGCCGCGGTCGCCGGTGCGGTCGTCGCGTTCGGCGCGGCGGCCGGCACCCTGCTCGTGCTGCTGCTCGCCGGCATGCTGCTGCTCGGCCTCGGCAACGGGGTCGCGCAGATGTCGCGCTACCTGGCGGCCGAGCTCTACCCGGCCGAGCGCAAGGGCTTCGCGCTGTCGGTGATCGTCTGGGCCGGCACCGTCGGCGCGATCGCCGGCCCGACCCTGATCGCGCCGGGCGCGCGCGTGGCCGGGCTCCTCGGGCTGCCCGAGCTGTCCGGCCCGGTGCTGGTCTCGGTGGTGACCACGGCGCTCGCGCTGGCGGCGTCGGCCGGGCTGCCCCGGGTGCCACCGCCGCCGCCGCGGCCGCGGCTGTCCGGCTCGATGGTGGCCGCCGCGCTGCGCCGCCCGGAGGTGCTCACCCCGCTGGTCGCGATGGTCGGCGCGCAGGTCGCCATGGTCGCGGTGATGACCATGACGCCGCTGCAGCTCGACCATCACGGACAGGGGCTCGACGTGATCGGCTGGGTGCTGTCCGCCCACATGATCGGCATGTTCGCGCTGGCCCCGCTGTCCGGCCGGATCGCCGACCGCTGGGGCGGCCGGACCACCATCTACCTGGGCATCGGCACGCTCGTGGTGGCCGCGACGACCGCCGTGTCCGCGCCGACCGCGCACACCTCCGGGCTGCCGATCGCGCTGTTCCTGCTGGGCTACGGCTGGAACCTGGTGTTCGTCGGCGGCAGCAGCCTGCTCTCCCGCGACCTGCCGGCCGCCGAGCGCACCCAGCTGCAGGGCGTGGTGGACGCGGTGGTGTGGCTGTCCTCCGCGGTGGCCAGCCTGGTCGCGGGCGCGCTGTTCGGCCTCGGCGGCTACTCGCTGGTGGCGGTGTTCGGCGGGGTGCTCGCGCTGGCCCCCGTCGTGCTGGTGAGCAGGAGGTCCTGACGGTCGAGGGCGCGGCGGACCAGCGCCGCGCCCGCCGCCTGCATGGGCAGGCCGTCGATCGCGGACGCGGTGAACGGGTGCTCGCTCACCGCGCCCTCCTCGTTCCGCGCCACCCGCGCGCCGAACAGCTCGTCGAAGACCGGCGCGTCGACCACCACGGCCACCAGCAGGTCGGTGGCGAAGGTCAACGGGTCGACGCCGAGTCCCAGGCAGTGCGCGCGGATCCGGCCCGCGGCGAGCGCGCCGCTCATCCGCACCGCGAACGGCCAGGCCGCGTAGTCGACGCCGGTCCGCTCCGGCTCGCCCAGCAGCTCCTCGGCGTACTCGCGCAGCAGGAAGTTCCACAGCGAGAACTCCGCCGGGGACGGGCCGGCGGCCTGGAACACCCCGACCGGCACCACCTGGTACAGCCCGCCCGCGTGGCCGACCTTCGCCGGGTCCCGCCAGTGCAGCAGGAACGTCGCTCCGGCGTCGTCGTGGCGGACGGTCAGCGCGCTGACCGCCATGTTCGCCGGTCGCCGCCGCAGGTCGCACGGGTCGCCGACGGCGTCGCGCAGGGGGGTGGCGGCGCCGGCGGCGTACTCGTGCGCGGCCGCCTCGCCGGTGTCGATGGAGTCGAAGTAGGTGCCGTGGCCGAACACCAGGCGCGGCCGTCCGGTGAGGTCGGCGGCGAGCAGCCGGTAGGTCGGCCGGTCCTCGAACACCGCCGGCGCGTCGAGCGCGGCCATCGTGGCGGCGTAGTCCGTGGCCGGCAGCGCGGGCAGCGGCGGCGACTCGCGCATCTCCAGCGCGATGTCGCCGAGCGGCACCGGGTGGGGCGGGACCCAGTCCGGGCGGGTGAGCAGCGGGGTGCCGGCGAGCTTCGGGACGTCCGGGTACCGCGCCGCGGCCTCGACCGCGAGCCGGTAGCGGTGCGCCCGCAGCCGGCGGCGCACCCGCAGCCACTCCGCGGTCATCGGCCGATTGTGCCGCACCGCCGGCGGGCCGGTGAGTTTCCCGCTCCGTGAAATAACCGGCGTATTTCGCGGGCGTGGAAACCGCGCCGTTGACCGCGCCCGGCGGTGGTCGAACCATCGAGTAAGCGAGCGGCACTCCCGCCACGAACGGAGCTGAGCGCCATGTACGAAAAGGACGGGCAGCGGTACTTCGTCGTCGACAGCCACGTGCACCGCTGGGACGCCCGGCCGTCCAACCAGGCCAACCGCCATGGCGAGGGCTTCATCAACTGCTTCTACAACTATCACCGCAACCTGTCCCCGGCCACCGAGGTCTGGCCGCTCGAGCGGTTCCGGCGGCAGTCCGAGGAGCGCGTGCTGCACGACCTGTTCGAGGTCGGCCACGTGGACCTGGCGATCCTCCAGCCGACGTACCTGACCGACTTCTACGTCAACGGCTTCGACACCACCGAGCAGCTCGGCGCGCTCGCCGAGAAGTACCCGGGCCGGTTCATCGTGAACGGCTCGTGGGACCCGCGCGACGGCGAGGCGGGGCTGGACGGGCTGGAGGATCTGGCGCAGCGGTGGGACCTGCGCGGGGTGAAGCTCTGCCCCGCGGAGTGGCGGGGTTCGTCGAAGGGCTGGCAGCTCACCGACCCGTGGGCGTACCGCTACCTGGAGAGGTGCCAGGAGCTCGGCATCCGCAACGTCCACATCCACAAGGGACCGACGGTCTACCCGCTCAACCGGGACGCCTTCGACGTGGCCGACGTCGACGAGGTCGCCTCCGCGTTTCCCGACCTGACGTTCGTCGTCGAGCACGTCGGGCTGCCGCGGCTGGAGGACTTCTGCTGGACCGCCGGCCAGGAGCCGAACGTCTACGGTGGACTCGCCGTCGCGATGCCGTTCATCCACAGCCGGCCGCGCTACTTCGCCCGGATCATGGGGGAGCTGCTGTACTGGATCGGCGAGGACCGGATCACCTTCGCCAGCGACTACGCGATCTGGACGCCGCGCTGGCTGGTGGAGCGGTTCGTCGACTTCCGGATGCCCGAGGACATGACCGAGTACCCGGCGCTGACCACGCGGGTCAAGAAGAAGGTCCTCGGGCTCAACGCGGCCCGGCTCTACGACATCGCGGTGCCGCCGGAGCTCGACCTCTCCGCGCCCGCGTCCGGCCCGGAGCGGGTGCCGGCGGGCTGATCGTTCTACACATTTCTTCGTGCGCGCGAAGGTGATGTCAGACCTGTTGCACGGCCCCGCGCTGACGTAGGGTCGCACCGTGACCGAGCACACGGCGTCGCGGGAGACCAGCGGGTTGATCGGTTCCGCGCAGCGTGCGTTGCGGGTCCTCGACATCGTGGGCTCCGCGGGCGACGGCATCACGGCCAAGGCGGTGGCCCGCCGTGCCGGCTACAACCTGTCGACGACCTATCACCTGCTGAACACGTTGGTGCACGAGGGATACCTGATCCGGCTCGGCCACGGGCGCGGCTTCGGCCTCGGCTACAAGGTCGGCAGCCTGTACCAGCGGCTGTGCGCCGAGCTCGACGTCGGCCAGGAGCTGCGCGACGAGCTGCACCGCCTGCACCGCCGCGCGGAGGCGGCGGCCTACTACACGGTGTTCCGCGAAGCCGACATCGTGGTGGCCGCGGTGGCCGACTCGCCGGAGTTCCCGCGCGCGACGCCGCTCGACTTCGGCTTCCACGAGGCCGCGCACGCCACGGCGTTCGGCAAGGTGCTGCTGGCCTCGATGCCCCGCCGCCGCCGGCACGAGTACCTGGAGAGCGCCGGCATGCCCCGGCTGACCGAGCGCACCCACGTGCGCGGCGACGATCTCGACACCGAGCTCGAGCACGTCGAGCGGGCCGGGATGGCGCTGGAGATCGAGGAGTTCCAGCCGGAGCTGGCCTGCCTGTCGGCGCCGGTGCTCGACGCGCAGAACCGAGTGCTGGGCGCGGTGGCGTTCTCGGTCCCGTCGGCGACCTTCCCCGCGCGCCGGTGGCACCTCGAGCGCGCCGCCCGGGCCGGCGCGGCCCGCTTCTCCCACCTGCTGGCGACCCGCCCGTCGCTCGTGTCCGGAGCCTGACGGCGCGTCGCGCACCCGCTCCGGCGGCCTCGTCGTCGACCCATCATGATGTTCGGGGACATGGGAGACGAAGCATGACCGACAGCGCACCGCGGATCGAGGTCGCCGTCGCCGCGCCGGTGGACACCGTGTGGCACGCCCTGCGCGACCGGGAGACCATCCGCCACTGGCACGGCTGGGACTACGACGGCATCGAGGACGAGATCGAGCTCATCTACTTCACCGAGGTCGGCGAGGACGCCCGCGCGAGAACGCTCACCGTGCAGGGCGGCGACCGGATCCGGCTCGGCGCCGGCGACGACACCACCCTGGTCACGCTCACCCGGGCGCCGCGCGGCGCCAACCCCGACTGGGACGCCTACTACGCCGAGATCACCGAGGGCTGGATCACCTTCCTGCACCAGCTGAGGTTCGCCCTCGAGCGGCAGCCCGGCGCGCCGCGGCGCACGCTGTACTTCTCCGGCGCCAACCCGTCCGGCCGCTCGGTCGCGAGCGAGCTGGACCTGCCGGCCGGCCCGACCGTGGAGACCTCGCTGCTGGGCGAGCCCGTCAAGGGCGAGGTCTGGTTCCGCTCCGAGCACCAGCTCGGCCTCACCGTGGACGCGTGGGGCGACGGGCTGCTCGTGGTGTCCGGCATCGCGCCGAACGACGACGAGCCGGAGGGCTCGGCGACGGCGGTGCTGTCCACCTACGGCCTCGACGACGCCCGGCTGGCCGAGCTCAGGGAGCGCTGGACCCCGTGGTGGGCCGAGCGGTTCCCGCCGGACGACCAGTTCCCGGCGGAAGCGGGCTGACGGCGGCGTCGGGGGACACGGCGCCGGGGTACGCGCCGTGCAGCACCTGCGCGAGCACCTCGGCGCCGCGCACCACCCGCGGGCCCGGCCGGTTGAAGTAGGACGGCCCGTCGAGCACCCACACCGCGCCCGCGCGCACGGCCGGAAGCTCCGCCCACCCCGGGCGTTCGGTCAGCACGGCGAGCTCCGCCCGGGTCCGCTCCGGCGGGAAGCCGCACGGCAGCAGGACGAGCACGTCCGGCCGGGCCTCGAGCACCCGCCGCCACTCGATCGCCGAGGTGTGCTCGCCCGGGCCGGCCAGCAGCGGCAGGCCGCCGGCGAGCTCGATCTGCTCGGGCACCCAGTGCCCGGCCGGCCACACCGGGTCGAGCCACTCGATCGCGGCGACCCTGGGCCGCGGCCGGCCGGCGACCCGGCGGCGCACCTCGTCGATCCGCGCCCGCAGCGCGGCGATCCGGTCCGCGGCGACCTCGGGGACGCCGAGCGCGTCGCCGACCACCCGCAGGCAGTCGAGCACCTCGGCGAGCGTGCGCGGTTCCAGGCTGAGCACCCGCGGACCGGCCTCCATGATCCGGACCGCCGCGCAGACCCGCCGGTAGGAGACCGCGCACGCCTCGCACAGGTCCTGGGTCAGCACCAGGTCCGGTTCGAGCCGGGCGAGCAGGTCCGCGTCGAGCCCGTACAGCGACGAGCCCCGGTGCGCGTCGCCGACCGCCGCGGAGATCTCCCGGCTCGGCATCCGGCCGTCGACCCCGCTCGTGGTGACCACCGGGATCCCGGCGACCGGTGCCGGCCAGTCGCACTCGTGGGTGCGGCCGACGAGGTCGGGCAGCCTGCCCAGCTCGGCCACGAGGTCCGTGGCGGCGGGCAGCAGGGAGACGATGCGCACGCGGCCAGGGTAGGCACAACCGGATGATCGAGTTGGTGTTGTCGATCACTTCCGGCTGCGGAGCGTGACGAACCCGGCAAAGGCCGGACCGCTCAGCTGTAGACCAATGTCCATCACCCAAACGGGTCTCTTGTGACGAAATCGCAGGTGAACACGCACTCGTCGTATGCACTTGCAGCTGCAAGTTCAACCCAATGGTCCTCGACGCGTTCTCGGTCCGCTCGTCGACGAATACGCACCGTTCATCGCTTGGCGCGGTGGGTCACGGCGGGATAACAAGATCAATCGGCCATGATGGTGGGACAAGCCGGGGGGCACCTGAACACCGACACCGACACCGACGAGCCGGACGCGGCTCCCTGCTGGCACAGGGAGCCGCGGATGTTCCGGGAACCCTGGCGACCGAGCGAACTGATCGAAAGGCAAAGAACGGTGACCAGTCTGGAACCCGGCGCCGCTCCCAAACCAGAAAAGAACGCACCGATCGACACACGAACGAAATCCCAGGCCACCGGCCGCCGCACCGTGCGGCTCGCCGCGCTCGCCGACGTCGACGCCGGCGGCACCGGCCGGCCACCGGCCGAGACCCGCGCGTACGCTCCCCGCCACGCCCGCGCGCACGCCCACGCGTTGCCGACCTCCCGTGACGACTGGCTGGTCCTCGCCGAACGCGTCGTCGGCGACTGGGCCGCCACGCTGCGCGCCGCCCTCCTGCTCGGCCTCGCGGTCGCCGCGGTGATCATGGTGATCGGTCTGGTGCTGGGAGCGGGCGCCGCGCTCGCGACCGCGTTCCTCGCGTTACTGGTCTTCGTGGCCGGCCGCCGGCGCCGCCGCTGACCGCACCGCCACCGCGACGGCGCCGGTTCCTCGCTCAGTCGACGACCGGAGACGCCGCGAGCGCGCGGTCGAGCGCGGTCGGCAGGTCCACCCGCGGGGTGTAGCCGAGCGAGGAGATCGCGCCGAGGTCGTAGCGCATGCCGCCGGCCGCGGAGCCGACCGCGTACCGGGTCAGCGTCGGCCGTTCGGTGCGGCGCACCAGCGTCGCACCCAGCTCGGCCAGCGCCGCGGCGGCGAACGCGACCGGGTACGGCACCGACCGCCGGGGCGCGGGCACCCCGAGCCGGGCGGCCACCAGCGACAGCAGTTCGCCGAACGTCACGCCGTAGGAGTCGCCCACGATGTAGCGGCCCGGCGGGTGCGCCGCGGCCAGCACGATCGCCTCCGCCAGGTTCTCGCTGTAGGTCAGCTCCAGGTGCGCGCGGCCGTGGTCGATGTTGGTCAGCGCGCCCGCCCGCAGCGCCCGGGTCAGCTCCGGCATCAGGTGCCGGTCGCCCGGGCCGAACACCCACGTCGGGTAGATCACGGTCACCGGCAGCCCGGCCGCGAGCGCCAGCTCCTCACCGGCCAGCTTGGACCGCGAGTACGGGTAGGGCGGGCAGGCCTTCGGCGAGCCTTCGTCGATCACCGACCGGACCCGGAAGCCGAACACGTCCACGGTGCTGACGTAGACGAACCGGGACACCCCGGCGCGCTCCGCCTCGGCCAGCAGCGCGGCGGTGCCGTCCCGGTTGACCCGCCAGATCTCCGGGCCCGCCCGCCAGTCCGACAGGCTCGCCGCCGCGTGCACCACGAGCTCCGCGCCGTCGCACAGCCCGCGCAGCGAGGCCGGGTCGCGCAGGTCGCCGGTGTGCCCGCCGCCTCCGGTCCGCACCAGGCGCCGGACCGTCCAGCCGCGTGCGGCCAGCGCCGCGCTCACCGCACCGCCGACGCAGCCGCTCGCGCCGGTGACCACCGCCAGGCTCATGCCGCCTCCTCGACCCACCGCGGACCTCGGATCACGAGGTCCTTCCTGCGCCCCAGCACGTGCAGCACACCGCCGGACCGGTAGCCGAGCTCGCCGGTGCGCACCGGGCCGCCCGGCGACGGTACCGCGATCTCGCCGACCAGCCCGTCCGCGAGCTCCTCGCCGATCACGCCGACGACCCGTGCGGCCGGGTCAGGCGGCCGCATCCCGCCGCTCCCCGACGCGGTCCGCGACGAGCTCGACGATCCGGTCGAACCGGTCGGCGGCGACCAGGTCGGCCACCGACAGCGAGATGCGGAACTCGGTCTCGATGCCGACCTGCAGCGTCACCAGCGACAGCGAGTCCAGGCCGATCTCGTCGTCCAGGCTCGCCGTGTCGGTGATCAGCGACAGCGGCACCCCGGTGGCGTCGTGCACGACCCGGCGCAACCGGCCGGCGAGGGTGGCGGCCGGGCGCGGCAGCGGGACGACGTTAGAGGGTTCGGTCATGGCAGCGCACCGTCCGTTCGGGGCAGGCCGATCTCGTGGGCGATCCGGTCGACCGCCCGCAGCGTGTGGTCGATGGCGTCGTCGTCGTGCCGGGCGGTGACGTGCATCCGCAGCCGGCTGCGGTGCGGCTGCACCATCGGCGGGACCGCCGGGCACACCAGCACTCCCGCCGCGGCCAGCGCGGTCGCGGTCTCCAGGGTGCGCACCGGGTCGCCGACCAGCACCGGCACCACGGGCGTGCACGAGGACAGCGTGTCCAGCCCGCGCTCGCGCAGCCCGTCGAGCAGGCGGCCGGTGGCGGCCCACAGGCGTTCGCGGCGGGCCGGCTCGGTGCGGATCAGCTCGACCGACCGCAGCGCGCCCGCGGCCATCGGCGGCGGCAGCGCGGCGGAGAACACCAGCGAGCGCCCGCCGTGCCGGATGATGTCGAGGATCTCGGCGTCGCCCGCGGCGAACCCGCCGACCATGCCGACCGCCTTGGACAGCGTGCCGACCACGAGGTCCACGTCCGCCCCGTGCAGCTCGGCCGCCCCGGCGCCGCGGTCGCCGAGCACGCCGAACGAGTGCGCCTCGTCCACCATGACCAGCGCGCCGTGCTCGTGCGCCACCCGGCAGACCTCGTCCAGCGGCGCGATGTCGCCGTCCGCGCTGTAGACGCCCTCGACCACGACCAGCACCCGGCGCGCGCAGCCGGCATCGGCCAGCACGGCGGCCAGGTGCGCGGTGTCGTTGTGCCCGAAGAACCGCACCTCCGCGCCGGCCAGCCGCGCACCGTCCACGATGGACGCGTGGTCGAGCAGGTCGCACACCACGAGGTCGCCGGGTCGCATGAGGGCGCCGATCGCGCCCAGGTTGGCCTGGTAGCCCGACGCGAACAGGGTCGCCGCCGCCTGGCCGAGGAACCCGGCGAGGCTCTCCTCGAGCTCCCGGTGCACCTCGGTGTAGCCGCCGGCCACCGGCGACGCGCAGCGGCTCGCGCCGAGCGTGCGGGTGGCCGCCGCGGCCGCCTCGACCACGCTCGGCTCGCTCGACAGGCCCAGGTAGTCGTTGGCCACCAGGCTGACCGCGGGCCCGGAGCCGGTCGTCACCCAGCCCGGCCGCCCGGCCGGGGCGAGCGCGGGGAACAGGGCGTACACCTCGGCGTCGCGGGCCTGGCGCAGCAGCGCGGCGAGCGGCGCGTGCGGGTCGAGGAAGGCGCGGCGCAGGCCGGCGGTGCTCCGTGGGATCGGCTCGCTCATTAGGCCACCCGCCGGTCGAGGTGGCGCCAGAACCGCTCGCGCAGCTCGCGGCGCAGGATCTTGCCGCTGGGGTTGCGCGGCAGCGCGTCGACCGTCTCGTAGCTCGCCGGCAGCTTGAACCCGGCCAGCCTGCCGCGCAGGAACAGCGTCAGCTCCCGCGGCGTCACGCCGGCAGGCGACACCACGAAGCAGTGCACCGCCTCGCCCCAGTGCGGGTGCGGGACGCCCACGACGGCGGCCTCGACCACGGCCGGGTGCGCGCACACCGCGTTCTCCACCTCGGCCGGGTAGACGTTCTCGCCGGCCACGATGATCGTGTCCTTGAGCCGGTCGCGGATGAACAGGTAGCCGTCCGCGTCGAGGTAGCCGGCGTCCCCGGTGCGCAGCCATCCGTCCACGACGGACTCCGCGGTGGCGTCCGGCCGGCCCCAGTAGCCCAGCATCGCCGCCGGGGTGCGCAGCCACACCTCGCCGACCTCGCCCGCGGGCAGCTCCGCGCCGTGCCCGTCGACGACCTTGATGCCGAACCCCGGGTACGTCCGCCCGGCCGCCTGCATGCGCGGACCGCCCACCACGTGGTCGCCCGGCGGCAGGCACACCGCGGTGTTGCCGCTCTCGGTGAGCCCGTAGATCTGCGCCAGCTCGCAGCGCAGCGTCTCGATGCACCGGCCGAGCAGCGCCTCGGAGATCGGCGAGCCGCCGTAGACGACCTTGCGCAGCGTCGCGAAGTCGGCCGGCTTCGGCCGCGGCGGGGCCAGCAGCATCTGCAGCTGGGCCGGCACCAGGCACGCGGTGGTGATCCCGTGCGTGCGGATCAGCCCCACCGCCTCCGGTCCGGTGAACGTCCGCACCACCACGTTGGTGGCGCCGGCCGCGAACCCCTGCATCGCCCACCACAGCCCGCCGACGTGGAACCCGGGCACGCCGACCAGGCTCACGTCGCCGGGACGCCAGTCGATCCAGTCCAGCCCGCCCGCGGCGAGCGCGTCGCGCACCGCGAAGAAGGTCCGGTGCGCCAGCACCACGCCCTTCGGCCGCCCCGTGGTGCCGCTGGTGTACATCTGCACGATCGGGTCGCCCGGGTCCGCCGCGCCGTCCACGTCGGACTCGTCGGTCGCCTGCCACGCCGCGAAGCGGGCCAGCGAGGCGACCTCGCGCAGCGTGGGCAGCTCCGCGCGGAGCACGGCCGCGGTGCCGAGCAGCTCCTCGTCGGCGAACAGCACCGAGGCGCCCGAGTCGCGCAGGATGTGGTGCACCTCGCGGGCGGTCAGCCGCCAGTTCACCGGCACCAGCACCGCGCCGAGCTTGGCGCACGCGAACAGGATGTCGTAGTAGTGCTGCGACTCGCGGCCGAGGTAGGCGACCCGCTGCCCGGCCCGCACGCCGGCCCGGCGCAACGCGTGCGCGGTCCGGTTGCTGGAGCGGTGCAGCTCGCGGTAGGTCAGCGAGCGGTCGCCGCACACGACCGCCGGGTGCGACGGGCGGTCCGCCGCGTGCCGGGCGACCACGCCGGACACCGTGCGCGGGTTCGGCCGGCTCATCGGACCACGCCGCTGCCGGGGTTCGTGACGAACGCGGTGATGGCCTCGTCCGAGGTCAGCGCGGGCAGCAGGGCCGGGTCGATCTCGACGCCGAACTCGCGCTCCAGGGCCAGCACGATCCGCACCTGCCGCAGCGAGCTCCAGCCCGCCACCGTGTCCGGGCACAGCCGCGCGGGCAGCTCCCCGGCCGCCACCCCGAACTCGGCCGCGATCACCGCGCGCACCCGGTTCCGCACCGACTGCTCCACCATGGTCGAACCCCTTCCGCTCATCCGAAGAACCGGTCCCGGATCCGGGAGATCGTGCGGAAGTCGTCGGCGGTGACCTCGTCCATCGACACCTCCCGGCCCAGCTCCTCCTCGATCAGGTAGAGCAGCTCGACGAAGTGCAGCGAGTGCAGGATGCCGCCGTCGACAAGGTCGTCGTCGACGCCGATCCGCTCGACGTCCGGGCACTTGCCGCGCACGAAGTCGGTGATGAACACCAGCTCCCGGTCACTCATCGCGCCTCCTCGGCAGGATCGTCGTGGTCACCCGGGCCGGCGCGGGCCGCCCGGCGCACTCGTGGCGCGCCACCGCCTCGCCGACGCGCAGCCCGGTGGGGATGAGCCGGTTCGTCCGCACGCTCACCGACGGGTCGCGCAGCACCGGGTTGGCGCCCGGCAGCGTCGCGGCGAACAGCGCGATCGTCGGGTCGAGCACCTTCGTCTCGCCGTCGTCGTCGACCACCTCGACCCAGGCGTGCACCTGGTCGAGCATGCCGATCACCCAGCCGATCCGGGTGGTGGCCGGGTAGCCGGCGGCGAGGCAGCCGGCCGCCAGGTGCAGGCCGCCGGACGCGCAGGTGACGATGCCGTGCCCGGCCAGCAGGCTCGTGTCGGCCCGCATCGCCTCGGGCAGCGTCACCCAGCGCGGCCGGGCGTCGAGGAACTCGCGCAGTACGGCACGCAGCGCGGGTGCGCGCAGCGGCGCCAGGACGCCCCGGGTGTCCAGTGTGGACGCGATGGCCACCGCCGACTCGGCGCTGACCACGGTGGACTCGACGACCAGCATGCTGCCGGTGAGCTCGAGGTCGCCGACGTCGCCGTCGTAGCGCTTGGCGAGCGGCCGGGCGACCACGCTGTAGGGCCGGGGGCACTCGGCGGCCGCGCACCGGGCGGCGAGCGCGAAGGTCGACGCGCGCGGCGCGAGCAGCGCGCCGGTCGGCGAGCGGAGCCAGCGCAGGGTGTAGCCGAAGGCGCGCTCCGGGGCGGTGGTGCCGGTGCCGGAGTGCAGGCCGAGGTTGAACAGGTCCCGCGAGTCGAACCGCCCGCCGGTGCTCGGCAGTCCATTGTGGACCAGGTCGGCGAGGGTCGCGGCGTCGCAGCCCAGCAGCTCGGCGGCGGCCGCCGCGCCGGTGTCGGCCACCCGGTGCTCGGCCGGCACCGGGAAGAGCCGCGCGAGGCTCGCGCGCAGCGCGGTGCTCACGGCTCGCGCCACATCGTCGTGATGACGCGGCCGGTGGGCAGCGGGTAGGTGTCCCGCCGCACCCAGCCGAGCAGCTCGTTCATCGCCACGAGGTCGGGGTCCGCGGTGGTCTCGACGTAGCCGGGCCGGTCGCCGGCCACGGCGAACGCGGCGTGGCAGAGCGCGTAGCCGGCGCCGACCGCGCCGGCCCGGCGGCCGAGCAGGTAGTAGAAGACGTGCGGCTCGCGGGGGTGCAGCGCGTCCAGGCCGGACACGACGCGCAGCGCCCGGACGAGCGCGACGGGCCCGGCCAGCAGGCAGGGCACCGCGCGCAGCAGCCAGGCCCACCAGGGGACCGGCCGCTCGCCGTCGCGGTAGGCGATCAGCACCCCGTCCAGGCGCGCGCCGTGAAAGCCGCCGAGCACGATCCCGCGGCGCAGGAACGCGGTCGCGAGCTCGGCCAGGTAGAGCGTGGTGAGCACGATCCGCCGGTGCCACGCGGCCCTCGGGCCGGTGGCCGCCCAGATCGCGTCCGCCATGAAGGCGCCCGCCAGCACGCGGGCCGCGGCGAGCGCGTCCCGGCCGGCGAGCTCGCGGATGTCGATCCGCACCGGCATGTTCGTTGCCACGAGATCGATTGAAGCCGCGGCGGGTAACTCACCGGTAAGCCGGTGTCAGGCGGCGAGCAGGCCGGTTTCGGCCTCCGCGAGCAGTGCGGTGAAGGCGGCGAGCGCGACCTGGGCGGTGCCGGCGACCTTCACCGACGTGCCGACCCGGGGGCCGTGCCAGACCAGGAACGTCACGTGCCGGCGGTGGGCCCGGAAGCCGGCGACCGGTCTGTTCCCGATCATCCACACCGGATGCCCGTGCCGGATGCGGCCCTCCGCGTGGGCGAGGCCGGTGTCGAGCACCGCCCGCAGCGCCTCGCCGACCGGGTGCAGGCCCGCGGGCAGCGTGGTCAGGTACTCGTCGACGGTGGTGGCGGCCATGGGAGGTCCTCCTTCACGAGGCGAGCAGGTCGCGGAGCCTGGCGTTGCGCAGGTAGAGGCCGGCCCAGACGGCGACGCCGAGGTAGACCGGGAACAGCGCGGTGGACAGCAGCGGCGAGCCGATCCGGACGTGCGCGCAGACCGCGCCGCCGAGGTAGCCGGTCAGCAGGATCGCGCCGAGCACCGACGTGCGCGGGATCGCGTACAGCACGAGGCAGGCCAGCTCGAGCAGGCCGATCGGCACCGCCGCGCCGGCCGGGAAGCCGAGCTCGGCGAACGAGTCGACGACCGGCTGGGTGCGCAGGAGGTGCAGGACCGCGTCGAAGAGCAGGAAGGCGCCGGTGAGACCGCTGAGGACGAGACCGGCGCGGGCGGAGGTGGACGTGCGAGCCGTGGTGGCTGTCGAGGTGAGCATGGCTCAACCGTCGCACCGACAATTCAGTTTGTCAAGACAAGAAGTTTTGTCCGAACCTCATCCCGCGGCCAGGTCGGCCAGGTCGGCCAGGTCGGCCAGGTTGTGCAGCTGGCGGCGCATCATCACCAGGTCACCCCAGGCCAGCAGCCGCCGCCGGAGGTAGGACAGCGGGCGTGCGGACAGCACGAGCTTCGCCACGAGCCGCCCCGGCGTGGTGCGGTAGGTGATCGCGAGGTCGCCGAACATGAGCCGGGCCACCGGGTCGGTGATGCGCACGGTCACCTCCAGGTCCCGGACGAAGCCGGCGAGCGTGAAGATGCGCATCATGGGCTGGCCCAGGGCCAGGTCGGCGACGCCGGGGGTCAGGGTGCGCGGGCTCCGCCGCCCGCAGTTGTCGACCAGGTCGTAGCTGTAGGGCGCCAGGCGCAGCTGGCACAGCCAGCGGTACACGGCCGCCGGCTCGGCGTCGACGTCGACCGCGCGGAACCACGACTCGGTCGGTCCCGGCACGAGCTCGTCACACGGATACCTGTCGGCGATCTCCGCCGGCGTGGCACCCCAGATCTCCGGTAGGCCCATGCCTCCGGTCTAGCCCTGCCCGCGCGAGCCGGTCAAGCCGGGGTGAGCAACCCCCGGATGAGGGTCTCCGCCATCCGGGTCAGCGTCGGCCGGAACGGGAGGTTGTCGTGCCCGAGGTGCGGCTCCTCGGCGTACAGCTCGAGCAGCGTGGCGGTCGGGCGGCCGATCTGCCACAGCCCGGCCGCGATCATGCCGACCGCCGCGACCAGCTCGAACGCGTCCCGCTCGGTCAGCGCCGGCAGCACCCCGCGGACCCCGGCGGCGATCTCGCCGACCGCGCCGACCGCCGCGTGCTTGAACGTCCGCACCGACTCCAGCGACACGTTCCGCTCCAGGTTCAGCGGCGCGTGGGTGAACAGGTCGCACAGCAGCGGGCGCTCGGCCAGCGTCCGCGCGAACGCCGCCGCGACGCCGCCCGCCGACCCCTCCGGCAGCCCGGCGAGCCCCGCGCGCATGGCCGAGGCCCAGTCCTGCCAGTCCTCCGCGGCGAGGCGCAGGTAGATCTCCTCCCTCGTCTCGAAGTACCGCAGCAGCGCGGACTTGTGCACGCCGACGGCCGCCGCGATGTCCGCGAGGCTCACCGCGCGCACGCCGTCGCGCTCCGCGAGCGTGCGGGCCGCGGCGAGGATGGCCTCGTACCGCTGCCGCTTGTGCTCGGGGCGCCGCGCGCGCTGGAACGTCATCCCTCCACGGTAAGCGGGTCGTTCACAACAGCTTGTCGAGGGTGATCGGCAGGTCGCGGATCCGCCGCCCGGTCGCGTGGAACACCGCGTTGGCGACCGCGCCGCCGACGCCGGTGATGCCCACCTCGCCGGCGCCGAGCACGCCCAGCGGCATCGTCGGGTCGGGATCGTCCACACAGGCCACGTCGATCGGCGGCACGTCCGCGTGCACCGGGACGTGGTACTCGGCCAGGTTCGCGTTCATGATCCGGCCCGTCCGCCGGTCCACCAGCGTCTGCTCGCCCAGCGCGAGGCCCAGGCCCATCACGATCCCGCCACGCAGCTGGCTGGCCGCGGTCTTCGCGTTCACCACGGTGCCGATGTCGAACACCCCGACCCACCGCGACACCCGCACCTCGCCGGTGTCCGGGTCGACCCGCACCTCGCAGAACTGCGCCCCCGACGCGGCCTTCACCCAGCGCCGCGAGTCGCGCACGAACCGCGCCATGAACCGGGCCTGGCCGGCGAGCTGCCCCAGCCGCGACTCCGAGCCGACTGCGGCGTCCACGTGCGACCGTCCGGCGCGCGTCAGGATCCGCTCGTAGGTCTCGCCGGTGTGCCCGGCGAACAGGCCGCCGTCGCGTGCCACGAGCGACTCCGGGCGCAGCCCGCGCAGCGGGGAGTCCGCCGACCCGCGGGCCAGCGCGGCCAGCTCGCGGCGCAGTGTCTCGCACGCCTCGAGCAGGCTCGCCGCGATGCTGGCGGTCTGCGCCGAGCCGCCCGCGCCCGGTCCGGTCGGCAGCTCGCTGTCGCCGTACTCCATCCGCACCGACTCGACCGGCACGCCCAGCGCGTGCGCGGTCACCTGCGCCTGCGCGGTGGCGGTGCCCATGCCCATCTCGTGGAAACCGCAGCGCACCACCACCGTGCCGTCCGCGGACAGCCGCACGGTGAGGTTCGCCGGGAACCGCCAGGCCGGGTGGTACGCCGACGCCACGCCCATGCCGACCAGCCAGCGGCCGTCGCGCATCGAGCCCGGCTCCGGCGTGCGCGCGTCCCAGCCGAACCGCTGCGCGCCGAGCGCGTACACCTCGCGCATCCGCCGGTGCGCGAACCGCTTGCCGTCCAGCGGGTTGCGGTCGGGCTCGTTGCGCATCCGCAGCTCGATCGGGTCCATGCCGAGCCGGTGGGCCAGCTCGTCCATCGCGGCCTCGAGCGCGAACGTGCCGATCGACTCGCCCGGCGCGCGCATCGAGGTGTTGGCCACCGCGTCGAGGCGCACCTGGTGCTGCTGGACCAGGATGTTCTCCGCCGCGTACAGGTGCCGGGAGGAGGAGACGACCTGCTCCTCCACACCGCCCACCCGGCCCAGCTGGGTGACGCTGGTGTGCACCAGCGCGGTCAGCCGCCCGTCCCGGGTGGCGCCGAGCGCGACTCGCTGGGTGGACGGCGTGCGGCCGCCGACCGTGCGGTACACCGCCTCCCGGGTCAGCGCCAGCCGTACCGGCCGGCGGGTGGCCCGCGCGGCGAGCGCGGCGAGGATCGTGCCGGGCCAGACGTTGCTCTTGCCGCCGAACCCGCCGCCGACGAACGGCGCGATCACCCGCACGTTGGCGACCGGCACGCCGAAGCGGTGCGCGAGGTGCCGGCGCGTCCAGTCGATGTTCTGCGCTCCGTCGTGGACGGTCAGCTCGTCGCCCTGCCAGGACGCGGTGGTGGCGTGCGGTTCGAGGGCGTTGTGGTTCTGCATCGGCGTGCTGAACCGCAGGTCCACCGACACCGGCGCGGCCGCCAGCGCCGCCTCGGCGTCGCCCTTGCTCCCGCCACCGGGGATCAGCGCGTTGTTCTTCTGCCGCGTGGCGTTCGGCTCCTCGGCCGGGAAGTCCACGGTGGACGGCAGCTCGCGGTAGCTCACCCGGACCAGCTCCGCGGCGGCCAGCGCGGCGTCGAGCGTCTCGGCCACGGTGACCGCGACCGGCTGGCCGTTCCAGTGCACCTCGTCGGTGTTGAGGTAGTTCACCGAGGTGCCGGACGCGAGCGTGGCCAGGTTGAGCAGGTTCTGCTTCTGCGGCGGCCGCAGCGCGGGCGCGTTGTGGTGGGTGAGCACCGCCAGCACGCCCGGCAGCGCCTCCGCGTCGCCCGTGTCGATCGCGGTGATCCGCGCGCGGGGCACCGTCGAGCAGACCAGCGCGGCGTGCGCGATGTCCGGGTAGGGGTACTCGGACGAGTAGCGCGCGGCGCCAGTGGTCTTGGCCACGCCGTCGACCCGGTCGAGCGGCTGGCCGAGCACGGGGGTG
Source organism: uncultured Actinomycetota bacterium (assembly GCA_963727495.1). Lineage (GTDB taxonomy): Bacteria > Actinomycetota > Actinomycetes > Mycobacteriales > Pseudonocardiaceae > Actinophytocola. Next base: position 2,451,786 of record CAVSGQ010000006.1, read on the forward strand.
GTGTCCTGGCGGGGGAGGGCCTCGGTGGTCGTGCCGGACGTCATGCCGCGCTCCCTTCGGTGGCCAGCCGCAGCAGCGTCGCGGTGATCGTGCGGCGGGCCAGCTCGATCTTGAAGGCGTTCTCGCTCTGCGCGACCGCCTGCGCCAGCTCGGCCTCGGCCGCGCGGCGGAACTCCGCCTCGGTCGCCGGCGCGCCGGTGAGCACCCGCTCGGCCTCGATCGCGCGCCACGGCCTGGCCGCGACGCCGCCGAGCGCGAGCCGCACCGCGGCCACCGCGCCGTCCCGCACGTCGAGCGCGGCGGCGACGGACACCAGCGCGAACGCGTACGACGCGCGGTCGCGCACCTTGCGGTAGCGGGAGACCGCGGCCACCGGGTCGGCGGGGATCTCGACGGCGGTGACCAGCTCGTCGGGTTCGAGGGTGGTCTCCAGGTGCGGGGTGTCGCCGGGCAGCCGGTGCAGGTCGAGCAGCGGGACGCGGCGCGTGCCGCGCACGCTCTCCACCTCGACGGTCGCGTCGAGCGCGGCGAGCGCGACGCACATGTCCGACGGGTGCGTGGCGATGCAGCTCGTGCTCGCGCCGAGGATCGCGTGCATCCGGTTGAACCCGCCGACCGCCGCGCAGCCGCTGCCCGGCTCGCGCTTGTTGCAGGGCCGGGTGCCGTCGTAGAGGTACAGGCACCGGGTGCGCTGCAGCAGGTTGCCGCCGACCGTGGCCATGTTGCGCAGCTGGCCGGACGCGCCCATCAGCAGCGCCTGGGCGAGCATCGGGTACCGGGTGCGGATCACCGGGTGCGCGGCGAGGTCGCTGTTGCGCACGAGCGCGCCGATCCGCGTCCCGCCGCCGGGGAGCTCCTCGATCCCGGTCAGCGGCAGCCGGCTGATGTCGATCACGGTGTCCGGTCGCTCGACGCCCTCGCGCATCAGGTCGACCAGGTTGGTGCCGCCGCCGAGGAACCGCGCGCCGGGCCGGATCGCGCGCACGGCGGTGGCCACGTCGGGTGCGGCCAGGTAGTCGAAGTCCCTCACGCCACCGGCTCCGTCCGCGCCCGGTGCGCCGCGGCGACCTCGTCGATCGCGCCCACGATGCCGTTGTACGCACCGCAGCGGCACAGGTTGCCGCTCATCCGCTCGCGGATCTCCGCCCCGGTGAGCTCCGGGCGGGCGGCGAGGTGCTCGGTGACCGCGCTGGGCATGCCGGCCGCGTGCTCGGCCAGCATCCCGACGGCCGAGCAGATCTGGCCGGAGGTGCAGTAGCCGCACTGGAACCCGTCGTGCCGGACGAACGCCGGCTGCAGCGGGTGCGTGACGCCCTCCACGGTGGTGATCTCCCGGCCGTCGTACTGCACGGCGAGCGCGAGGCAGGACACGATCCGCCGGCCGTCGACGAGCACCGTGCACGCCCCGCACGCGCCCTGGTTGCAGCCCTTCTTGGTGCCGGTCAGACCGAGTCGCTCGCGCAGCGCGTCGAGCAGGCTGACCCGTGGTTCGAGCTCCACCGCCGTGGCGGTGCCGTTGACCCTCAAGCGCACTTCGACCATGCCGGCGACGTTAACAGAACGGTGTTGAGCTAACAAGAGCCCGGTGGTCTGTTAGGCCGCCACACTTTCGGGGGTTGACGACGGCGTGGATCGGGTACGCCCCGTGACAGGAGTGCCGAACTTGGAGGTGCAGGACGCATGCTGATCCTCGGCTTGCTACTGGTGGTGGTTAGTGGGGCCGCGGCGGCTGTGCTGATCGCATACAACAGCGGGGGCGTGGCGGAGACCGTGTCCGCGTTCGGGCGGGAGATCACCGACGTGACCCTGATGCAGGCGTTCGTCTCCGGCATCGTGGTCGCCCTGGTGTTCCTGCTCGGCCTGTGGATGACCGTCTCGGCCGGCCGCCGCGGCCGCGAGCACCGGGCGCGCTACCGCGAGGCGCGCCGCGAGGCCAGGCTCGCCGCGAAGGAGCGCGACGAGATGGCCGAGCGGATGCGCAAGGAGGACGAGCACCGCGCGGAGCAGGAGACGGTCGCGATGCCGGTCGTGCCTGCGGAGCGGACGACCGCGGAGGTGCCGGCCGAGCAGCCGGCCGACACCACGACCGCCCCGGTCGACCACGGGCGCCACGCCCAGCCGTCCGGCCGGACGCAGCCGGTCATCACGAACATCCACGAGGGCCGCTCACCGACGCGGTAAGCGAGCCCGGCCCGAGGCCGGTCACGACCACGCGCACACCCCCCGGCGCACGGTCGTGACCGGCCCTTTTCGTGCCTGAACGACTACGGAAAGCGGCGTGACCACACGAACGGGGTAACGCGCTTTATGCGAACGTCACGCCTTAGTGGGTATCCCCCTGAAAGTTGCCTCCGGAGGGTGTATAGCCTGTCACTCCATCGTGGGTGTTGATCGTCGCCGGGCGGTCAACTGGTTCTTGGTCAACCTGCTTTTTAGCCGGAGGCATACATGGCACACACCTCGACCGCGCGCCGCCGGTTCGGCGCCGCTCTTTCGGCGCTGGGCGTCGGCATCGCCGCCACCGCGGCGCTCGTCGGCATGGCCGGTACGGCCAGCGCCCACACGCCCAACATCAAGGCGGAATGCACCGACAACGGCACGGTTCTCAAGGTGCACTTGAGCAACTACATGCGTGGGGGCGAGAACTCCGTCCAGGTCATGGACGGTGACACGGTTCTGCTGGAGAAGACGACGTTCTCCCGCTTCTTCAACCAGACCTTCGACGGTCTCGACGCGACGGTCGAGCACACCTTCACCGTGGACGTGAAGGCCTGGGACGACCCGAACGGTGACAGGGGCTTCACCAAGGTCCTGACCGCGCGGGCCGAGGCCTGCGTCGAGACGCCGCCCACCTCCTCCTCCAGCGAGGAGGTTCCGCCCACGTCCTCGGAGGCGCCGCCCACCTCGTCCGAGGAGGTGCCCCCGCCGTCGTCCGCGCCGGCGACCACCACCACCACGACCACCGAGGTCCAGGAGGCCGCGCTGGCCGAGACCGGGGCGAGCGTCGCGCTGCCGCTGGGCATCGCCGCGGTGCTGCTGGTCGGCGGTGGCGTCCTGCTGTTCGTCGTGCGACGCCGCAGCCGCGCCTGACGAACCACACCGAACACGAACGAAGGGGCGGACCCGAGCGGTCCGCCCCTTCGTCGTGCCGCGACTCAGAAGTCGGCGAGAAAGTTGCTGTCGGTCACGTACGGGTCGGCCATCGCTGTGCTCCTCTCTCCTGGAGAGAGGTTTAGGCCACCGGGGTTGTTCAGTGTCCGGTGCTGGACGCTGAACAACGGGATGTGAACAATGCGCAGGTAAGGAGGTGGCGCGGTGCCTCGTGGGGAGAGGCCGCTCGGGCCGGGAGCCGATGTGCTGCTCCGCTTCGCCGGCGACCTTCGCCGGTTGCGCGAGCGTGCCGGCAGCCCCACCTACCGCGAGCTGTCCACCCGCGCGCACTACTCCGCGGCCGCGCTGTCCGAGGCGGCCGGCGGGCGCAAGCTGCCGACCCTCGCGGTCACCCTCGCCTACGTCGCGGCGTGCGGCGGCGACACGGCGGGGTGGACGGCCCGCTGGCGGGAGGCAGCCGCGGAGCTGTCCGACAGCGGCGACGGCTCGGCACCCGCCGGGGACACCGCCGCGGCGCCCTACGTCGGGCTCGCCGCGTTCCAGCCCGCCGACGCGGGCCGGTTCTTCGGCCGCGACCGGCTCGTCGACGAGCTCGTCGCCCGGGTGCGGGCCGGCCGGTTCCTCGGCGTGTTCGGGCCGTCCGGCTACGGCAAGTCCTCCGTGCTGCGAGCGGGCCTCGCCGCCCGCCTGGCGCCCCGCCCGGTCGTCGTGCTCACCCCCGGCGCGCGGCCGGTCGAGGAGTGTGCAGTGCGCATCGCCGACGTCCTCGGCGAGTCCGCCGCCGCGCTGCACGCCGAGTTCGCGGACGATCCGGCGAACCTGCACCTGCGGGTGCGCCAGGCGATGGCCGACGACGGCGATCTCGTGCTCGTGGTCGACCAGTTCGAGGAGGTCTTCACCCTCTGTTCGGACGACGCGCAGCGCACCTGGCTGATCGACGCGCTGGTCACCGCCGCCCGGGCGGAGACGAGCCGAACCCGCGTGGTGATCGGCGTGCGGGCCGACTTCTACGGGCACTGCGCGCGGCACCCGGAGCTCGTCGCGGCGCTGCGCGACGCGCAGGTGCTGGTCGGCCCGCTCGACGAGGACGAGCTGCGGGACGTGATCGTGAAACCGGCCGAGCTGGTGGGCCTGCGCGTGGAGACCGCGCTGGTGGCCCGGCTGATCGCGGTCAGCGCGAACCAGCCGGGCGTGCTGCCGCTGCTGTCGCACGTGCTGCTGGAGACCTGGCGGCGGCGCCGCGGCACGACGCTCACCCTCGGCGGGTACGAGTCCGCGGGCGGGTTGCAGCACGCGCTCACCCGCACGGCCGAGAACGTGTTCGCCGGGCTCGAACCCGCACGGCAGGCGGTCGCCAAGCAGCTGTTCCTGCGGCTGTGCGCGCTCGGGGAGGGCACCGACGACGCGAAGCGCCGGGTCGGCCGCGAGGAGCTGGCCGACCTGCCGGGCGCGGCGGAGATCCTCGACCGGCTCGCCGCCGCCCGGCTGGTCACCGTGGACCGGGACAAGGCCGAGCTGGCCCACGAGGCGCTGATCCGGCACTGGCCGCGGCTGCACGACTGGCTCACCGAGGACCGCGACGGCCTGCGTACCCACCGCCAGCTGACCGACGCGGCGCAGGCGTGGAAGGCACTGCACCGCGACCCGGGCGCGCTCTACCGCGGCGCCCGGCTGTCCCGCGCGCAGCAGTGGGCGGCCGGTGACGAGGCGGCGCTATCCCCGCTGGAGTGGGAGTTCCTGCACGCCAGCCGGTCCGCGCTGGTGGCCGAGCGCAGCGCCGAGCGGCTGCGCACCCGGCGCCAGCGGCGGCTGGTGGCGCTGCTGGTGATGCTGCTCGTGCTCGCCTCGATCACGACGGTCTCCGCGGTGCTCGCCCAGCGCGACGCCACCGAGCAGCGCAACGCGGCCGCGGCGCAACGGGTGATCACCCAGGCGACCCTGCTGGTCCGCAGCGAGCCCGGCCTCGCCGAGCAGCTCGCGCTGTCCGCCTACCGGCTCTCACCGACCGCGGAGAACCGGGGCAGCCTCATGCGCATCGTCGCGGCGACCAGCGAGCGCCAGGTCGACCAGGTGGCCTTCGAGGCGGACGGGCGGATCTGGGGCGTGCGCGTCGGCGAGACCGCGGTGAGCGTCGACGACGTCACCGACCCGCTGTCCTCGGTGGACGGCCAGCCGCTCACCACCCCCACCGACACCGCGGACGGCCCCGCCGTCGACGCGATGGCCTTCGCCCCGGACGGCCGCACCCTGGCGATGGTCACCAAGCGCAGGCGGATCCAGGTCTGGGACCTCACCGCGCTGCCGGACCGGACCCCGCTCGCCTCGTTCCGCGCGCCGTCCTGCACGCCGTCCTGCACGCAGCTGGCCGTGCACCCGAACGGGCGCATCCTGGCCGTGGGCAGCAGCAAGGGCGGCGCCTGGCTGTGGCGCATCGGCGGTCCGGCGGGCGTGCACCCGCTCGGGCGGATCCCGCCGACCTCCGCCGGCCTGCGCGCGATCGCGTTCAGCCCCGACGGGCGCCTGCTCGCCACCGCGGAGGACAGCGGCCGGGTCGTGCTGTGGGACGTGGTGGACCCGACGGACCCCGTCGCGCTCGGCGCGGTGCGGACGGGGTCGGTGACCTACGCGCTGAACGGCTCGTGGATCGCGTTCAGCCCGGGCACCCGGCTCATCGCCACCGCCGCCGCCGACAACACGGTCGTGGTGCACGACATCTCCGACCCGCACCGGCCGCGGTACGTGGTCACCCTCGGCGGGCACGAGGAGCCGGTGTCGTCGGTCTCGTTCAGCCCGGACGGCCGCATGCTGGCGACCGCCAGCGCGGACCAGACGACCGCGCTGTGGGACCTGCGGCGCCCGCACACGCCACGCCTGGTGGACCGGCTGAGCGCGGACCTCGAGATCCCGCACCGGGTGACGTTCGCCCCGGACGGGCACACCGTGGCCACCGTGGGCCAGCGCCAGCGGGTGCTGCTGTGGGAGACCGACTTCCGCCGGCTGATCGCGGGCGTGTGCGCCCGCACCCCGTCGATGGACCGGGAGCGCTGGAGCCACTACTTCCCCGGCGTCGACTTCCTCGACCCCTGCCCGTCCTGACAGGGGACGCTAGGCGCCCACCGTGCCGTCGATGCCCTCGCGCAGGAAGTCGGCGTGACCGTTGTGCCGGGCGTACTCGTGGATCAGGTGCAGCATGACCAGGCGCAGCGACACCTCCTCGCCCCAGCGCGGGTTGAACGCGGTCACGTCCAGTGACTCCGCCTCCCGCTCGATGCGGCGGGAGTGCTCGACCTCGGCCTGCCACGCCGCGAACGCCTCCGACCTCGTCGACCCCGAGGCGTCGTAGGCCGCCTGGTAGTCGCCCTCCGCCGACCAGACCAGCGGGAGGTCCTCAGCGGCGACCACCCTGCGGAACCAGGTGCGCTCCACCTCGGCCATGTGCCGCACCAGGCCGAGCAGCGACAGCGTCGACGGGGGCATCGACCGCCGCCGCAGGTCCTCGTCGGACAGGTCGTCGCATTTCATCGCCAGCGTCGCGCGGTGGAAGTCGAGGAACGCGCGCAGCATCTCGCGTTCCCCACCGGTCAGCGGCGGACCGATCCTTTCGGTGGGCACAGTCGTTCCTTCTACGGGGGCGGTGGACCGGCCGAGGCTACCGCCACCGGAAGCCGAAGAGCAGCCGAAAATGTGAGGATGTCGGGAGTGGACGGCGACGGACCGGCCGGCCGGTCGGCGTGGACGGCGGGGCAGGTGGCGCGACACCTGCGGATCGCCGAGTCCACGCTGCGCTCGTGGCACCGCCGCTACGGGGTCGGCCCGCAGGCCTCCCGGCCGGGCAGCTACCGCCGCTACACCGCCGAGGACGTCGAGCGGCTGCAGCGCATGCACGACCTGATCGAGACCGGCATGCTGCCCTCGGAGGCCGCGCACACGATCAGCCTGCCCGTCGACGGCACGCTGGAGGAGGCGCTCGCCGACGTGCTGGAGGCCGCGCGGAACCTCGACAACACCCGGTGCCTGGCCGCGCTGGAGCAGTCGATCGCCGCGCGCGGTGTCCTCGAGGTCTGGGAGCGGTTGTGCCGGCCCGCGCTGCGGGCGGTCGACGCCGACCAGCGCGCCGACCCGGGCCGGGTGGACAGCGAGCACGTGCTGTCCTGGGCGGTCACCGCGGCGCTGCACCGGGTGGACCGGCCGGCGTCCACCGGCCCGCTGGTGCTGCTGGCCTGCACCGAGACCGAGCAGCACACCCTCGCGCTGGAGGCGCTGGCCGCGGTGCTCGCCGAGCGCCGGACCAGCGTGCGGATGCTGGGTGCCGCGGTGCCGACGCCGACGCTCGTGCATGCCGTCGCGGCCACCCGCCCCGCGGCCGTGGTGCTCTGGTCGCAGAGCCCGCCGACCGCGCGGGTGGAGGCCGTCCGCGCGCTCGGCGCGTTCCCGGTGCGGCGGGTCACCGCGGGGCCCGGCTGGCCGCGCCGCAGGCTGTCGGGCACCGAGCGGGCCGCGTCGCTGACCGCGGCGGTGGCGATGCTGTGCGAGTGATCCCGCGTCCTGGACGGCGATCTGCCCTGGTCAGGGGCGGGTCAGCGCACCTTCAGCGGGTCTCCTGGCGTCCTCGAGTCGTGGCCGGTAACTTTGTGTGCAGGGTCGAGAGGCGCTGCAACGGACGCCGCGAGGAAGCGGCGCCCGCCACGCTCGGCCCGGACCGAGTTCCAGAAGGGCGCCTCCCAGAACCTGTGGGAGGTGGCTCGGTGGGCAAGTCCGAAACCGGCGCGAGCAAGGCGCTGCGACAGCTACTCGACCAGCGGATCGCGGTGCTCGACGGCGCCTGGGGCACGATGTTGCAGGGTGCCGGTCTCACCCCGCGGGACTACCGCGGTGACCGCATCGGCGACGCGCACCCGAAGGACGTCACCGGTGACCCGGACGTGCTCAACCTGACCCGCCCGGACGTCGTGCTCGACGTGCATCGGCAGTACCTTGATGCGGGCGCGGACATCACCACGACGAACACGTTCACCGCGACCAGCATCGGCCAGGCCGACTACGGGCTGGAGTCGATGGTCCGGGAGATGAACGTGCGCGGCGCGCAACTGGCCCGGCAGGCCGCCGACGAGGCGGGCGACCGGTTCGTGGCCGGCTCGATCGGCCCGCTCAACGTGACCCTCTCGCTGTCCCCGCGGGTGGAGGACCCGGCGTTCCGCGCGGTGTCCTTCGACCAGGTGTACGACGCCTACGCCGAGCAGATCGCCGGGCTCGCCGAGGGCGGCGTCGACCTGCTGCTCGTCGAGACGATCTTCGACACGCTCAACGCGAAGGCCGCGATCGCCGCCGCCCGCGAGGTCGCCCCGCACCTGCCGCTGTGGATCTCGGTGACCATCGTCGACCTGTCCGGGCGCACGCTGTCCGGGCAGACCGTCGAGGCCTTCTGGAGCTCGATCGAGCACGCCGACCCGATGGTGGTCGGGGTCAACTGCTCGCTGGGCGCCACCGAGATGCGCCCGCACGTCGCGGAGCTGTCCCGGCTCGCCGGCAGCTACACCGCCTCGCACCCGAACGCCGGGCTGCCCAACGCGTTCGGCGGCTACGACCAGACGCCCGAGGAGACCGGCACGCTGCTCGGCGAGTTCGCCGACGCCGGCATGGTCAACATCGTCGGCGGCTGCTGCGGCACCACCCCGGCGCACATCGCGAAGATCGCCGAGTCGGTCCGGGGCCGCACCCCGCGCAAGGTGCCGGCGACCGAGACGAGCACCCGCTTCTCCGGCCTCGAGCCGTTCGAGATCGGCGCGGACACCGGGTTCGTCATGATCGGCGAGCGCACCAACGTGACCGGCTCCAAGCGGTTCCGCAGGCTCATCGAGTCCGGCGACCACCAGGCGGCCGTCGACGTCGCCCTGGAGCAGGTGCGCGGCGGCGCCAACCTGCTCGACGTCAACATGGACGCCGACCTGCTCGACAGCGAGCAGGCGATGACCACGTTCCTGAACCTGATCGCCACCGAGCCCGAGGTCGCCCGCATCCCGATCATGGTGGACAGTTCCAAGTGGAGCGTCCTGGAGGCCGGGCTGAAGTGCGTGCAGGGCAAGGGGGTCGTCAACTCCATCAGCCTGAAGGAGGGCGAGGAGCCCTTCCTGGAGCGGGCGCGGCAGGTCCGCGACTACGGGGCCGGCGTGGTCGTGATGGCCTTCGACGAGCAGGGCCAGGCCGACACCGCGGACCGCAAGGTCGAGATCTGCGCCCGCGCCTACGACCTGCTGACCCAGCGGGCCGGCTTCGCGCCCGAGGACATCGTGTTCGACCCGAACGTGCTCGCGGTCGCCACCGGCATCGCCGAGCACAACGGCTACGCGAGGGCGTTCATCGACGCGCTGCCGCGGATCAAGGAGCGCTGCCCGGGCGCGCGGACCAGCGGCGGCATCTCGAACCTGTCGTTCGCCTTCCGCGGCAACGACGTCGTGCGCGAGGCCATGCACTCGTCCTTCCTGCTGCACGCGGTGCGCGCCGGGCTGGACATGGGCATCGTCAACGCCGGCCAGCTCGCGGTGTACGAGGACATCCCGGCCGACCTGCTCGAGCTGGTCGATGACGTGCTGTTCGACCGGCGCGAGGATGCCACCGACCGGCTCGTGGCGTTCGCGGAGAACGTGCGCGGGTCGGGCACCAAGCGCGAGGTCGACCTGTCCTGGCGCGAGGCGCCGGTCGCGCAGCGCCTCGGGCACGCGCTGCTGCACGGCATCGTCGACTTCATCGAGGAGGACACCGAGGAGGCCCGCCGGCAGGCGCAGCGCCCGCTCGACGTGATCGAGGGCCCGCTGATGGACGGCATGAAGATCGTCGGCGACCTGTTCGGCGCCGGCAAGATGTTCCTGCCGCAGGTGGTGAAGAGCGCGCGGGTGATGAAGCGCTCGGTCGCCTACCTGGAGCCGTTCATGGATGCGGAGAAGGAGCGGCTGCGCCTCGAGGGCAAGATCGACACCGGCCGCGGCCAGGGCAAGATCGTGCTCGCCACGGTCAAGGGCGACGTGCACGACATCGGCAAGAACATCGTCGGCGTCGTGCTGGGCTGCAACAACTACGAGGTGGTCGACCTCGGGGTGATGGTGCCGGCGGCGAAGATCCTCGACACCGCGGTCGCCGAGGGCGCCGACGCGGTCGGCCTGTCCGGGCTGATCACGCCGTCGCTGGACGAGATGGTCGGCGTCGCCACCGAGATGGAGCGGCGCGGGCTGAAGCTGCCGCTGCTGATCGGCGGCGCCACCACGTCCCGCCAGCACACCGCGGTGCGGATCGCGCCCGCCTACGGCGCGACGACCGTGCACGTGCTCGACGCGTCCCGGGTCGTCGGCGTCGTCTCGGACCTGCTGAACGAGCAGCGGGCGGAGGCGCTCGACGTGGCGAACCGGGCCGAGCAGGAGCGGCTGCGCGAGCAGCACGCGCACCGGCACGCCAAGCCGCTGCTCACCGTGGAGCAGGCCCGGGCGAACCGCGAGCCGGTGGACTTCGCCGACCTGCCGGCGCCGGCGTTCACCGGTGTGCGGACGGTCTCGCCGTCGATCGCCGAGCTGCGCGAGCTGGTCGACTGGCAGTTCTTCTTCCTCGCCTGGGAGCTGAAGGGCAAGTACCCGGCGATCCTGGACACCAACCCGGCCGCGCGCGAGCTGTTCGAGGACGCGGGCGAGCTGCTCGACACGATCGTCGCGACGGGCCGGTTCACCGCCCGCGGCGCCTACGGGTTCTGGCCGGCGCACGCCGAGGGCGACGACATCGTCCTCGACCGGCCCGGCGGCGTGCTGAAGCTGCCGATGCTGCGCCAGCAGACCACCAAGCCCGACGGCCGGCCCAACCGCTCGCTCGCCGACTACGTGGCACCCGCCGGCGACCACCTCGGCGGGTTCGCGGTCGCGATCCACGGCGCGGAGCAGCTGGCCGCGGCCTTCGAGGCGGACAACGACGACTACCGCTCGATCATGGTCAAGGCGCTGGCCGACCGGCTCGCCGAGGCGTTCGCCGAGCACGTGCACCTGCAGGCCCGCCGCGAGTGGTTCGAGCCCGGTGCCCGGCCGGAGGTGGCCGACCTGCACGCGGAGCGCTTCCGCGGCATCCGGCCGGCGTTCGGCTACCCGGCGAGCCCCGACCACAGCCAGAAGCGCGAGCTGTTCGACCTGCTCGACGCCGGCCGGGTGGGCATGGCGCTGACCGAGTCGTGCGCGATGACCCCGGCGGCGAGCGTCAGCGGCCTGATCTTCGCCCACCCGGAGTCGCGGTACTTCACGGTCGGCCGGATCAACCGCGACCAGGTCGCCGACTACGCCGAGCGGCGCGGGCTGGACGTCACCGAGGTCGAGCACTGGCTGCGGCCGAACCTGGCCTACGACCCCGAGTAGCCGGTTCTGTCGGTGGGTCGTGGTGAGGTGTCGCCATGGCCACTGCCGAGGACGTCCGCCGGATCGCCACGAGCCTGCCTCGCACGGTCGAGCGGCTTGTCCGTGACCGGGTGAAGTTCAACGTCGGCCGGATCGTCTATCTCGCCCTGTCCCGGGACGAGCGGACGCTCGGGTTCGCCTACCCCAAGGAGGAGCGGGCCCACCTCGTCGCGTCCGATCCGGAGAAGTTCGCCCTGCCGTCGAAGGGCGACATGCGCTACCACTGGGTCCGCCTGCGCCTCGACGCCGTCGACGTCGACGAGCTCCGCGAGCTGATCGTCGACGGCTGGCGCATGGTCGTGCCGAAGAAGGTCGCCGCCGCCTACGACGCCGAACACCCCCGCCCCGCCCCGCCACCCGGCTGACCCGACCCCTCACGCGGTCGAGCCGACCCCCCACATCGCCGAGCCGACCCGCCACGCGGTCGACCCGACCCCCCACATCGCCGAGCCGACCCCTCACGCGGTCGACCCGACCCGCCACGCGGGGGTCGGCGCGGTGGTGGTGCTAGCGGGCCGCCTCGCGCAGGGCACGGAACTCCGCGGCGAGGGCCGGGAGCTGGTAGTGCGCGTTGAGGCCGCTCGGGTTGGGCAGCACCCACACCCGCGCGCAGCCGACCCGCTCGTCCTGCTCGCCGAGCACGGCCTTCGGCCGCTCGAACGCCACCCGGTAGGCGGAGATCCCGACGACCGCGAGGAACCGCGGCGCGTGGGTGGCGACGAGCGCGGCCAGCCGCGCGGCGCCGTCCCGCAGCTCGGCGACGGTCAGCTCGTCGGCACGCGCGGTGGCTCGCGCGACGATGTTGGTCACGCCCAGCCCGAAGCCGAGCAGCTCCTCCTGCTCGTCCGGGCGCAGCTGCCGGGGGGTGAACCCGGACCGGTGCAGCGCGGGCCAGAACCGGTTGCCCGGGCGGGCGAAGTGGCACCCGGTGGCCGCGGAGTACAGCCCCGGGTTGATCCCGCAGAACAGCACCCGCAGGCCGGGACCGACGACGTCCGGGATGGTCTTCTCCCGCGCGGCGGCCAGCTCCGCCGCCGTCGGCCCGCGGGCCATCCGCCCTCCCGCGGCCGGCCGGACCTCGTCCGCCACCGGCCGCGGGAGGGGACGATCACTCGCAGGCCGTGCCGTTGAGCGCGAAGCTCGCCGGCGTGGCGTTGGTGCCGCTGTAGCCGGCGTTGAAGCCCAGGCCCGTCACCGACGACCCGGCGCCGATCGTACGGTTGTGGTCCAGGTTCGTCGCGGTGACCTCCTCGCCGCCGGCCGGCTGCGACCAGGCCGCGTTCCAGCCGCTGGTGATGCGCTGGTTGCCGGGGAAGGTGAAGGTCAGCGCCCAGCCGCTCACCGGCGCGCTGCCGGTGTTGGCGATCGACACGCTCGCGGTGAAGCCGGTGCCCCAGTCGTTCGTCGCGTAGGTCACGTGGCAGGACAGCGCGGGCGGGGGCGGCGTGCCGGTGCCGCCGTCGGGCGCGATGAGGTACGGGTCGAGGTAGGCCTGCTTGGTGGTGTTCACCGTGGTCCAGTCGTCGTTGAGGATCCCGCCGGTGTCGCCGGAGTTGGGGTTCCACGACCAGAAGGTGAAGCTCATCGCGTCGGTGCCGGTGCCGAGGTAGGCGAGCAGGGTGCGCAGCCAGGTCCCGTCGCGGGGGTCGGCGAGCGTGGTGCCGAACTCGCCGAGCAGCACCGGCGCCACGTTGTTCTTGAACAGGTAGCCCCAGTTGCGGTCCCAGATGCCGGCCAGGTTGTTCGGGAAGCTGGGGTCGCTGAACCACGGCTGCGGGTACACCGACGTGGCGTAGTCGTGCGCGGAGTAGACCAGCCGTCCCGCCACGTTCAGCCGCACCGGCGCGGAGGCCGCGCCCTGCAGGTTGCCGCCCCACCAGTAGCCCTCGCCGTTGTAGTCGCTGACACCTTCGACGACGATCAGCCAGTTCGAGTTCACCGCGAGGATGGCGTTGCCGGCGCGCTCGGCGGCGAGCCGCCAGTCCCGCGCGGTGTCCCCGCAGCCCCAGCACGAGCCGGCGCCGCCCTGGTCGGAGTGCGGCTCGTTGTGCAGGTCGGCGCCGATCACCGTGCTGTTGCCGGCGTAGCGCTGGGCGAGCATCCGCCAGTCGCCGATCCACCGGCTCTCCGGGTAGGCGCTGGTGTACCAGAGCGCCGACTGGCCGCCGGAGTCCGGCCGGTGCCGGTCGAGCAGCACCTTCATCCCGATCTGGCCGGCATAGCCGATGATCTTGTCCATGATCTGGATGCCGGACAGCCCCTGCAGGTCGGGGTTCTTCGCGTAGTCGATGCTGTTCGGCGCGCTGCCGGGGTCGAAGAGCTGGTTGGAGTACGGCAGGCGCAACGTGTTGTACCGCAGGCTCTTCATCTGGTCGAGCATGTCCCGGTAGTTCCGCGTCCACAGCCCGTGCGGCGTGTAGTTCGCGGTCTCCAGGCCGAACCAGTTGATGCCGGTCATCCGGACCGGCTGGTTCGCGGCGTCGAGCAGGCGGCGGCCGTCGGTGTGCCAGTACCCGGCTCCCGCGGCGGCCGCGGTGGGTGGTGCGGTGGGGTCGACGACCGGTGCCAGCACGAGGACCAGCAGCGCCGACAGCAGGGCGGTGAGGCGTTTGCGCAGGGTCATATGGGGACATCTCCCTCGCGGAGCATGTGGGGGTGCATGAATTGGGAGCGCTCCCAGATGCCGCCTACAGATTGTGAACCAGGCGTCACGAATATGTCAACGACGGTCTTGAGAGCGCTCCCAGATCCGGGGGCTCAGCGGCCGCCGGTGCGGAACCGGTCGAGCACCCGGCGGTCGCGCTTCGTCGGCCGGCCCGCGCCGCGCTCGCGCCGGGCGACCGGCGGCTCCGGGGGAGCGACCGGTGTCCGGTCGATGAAACAGGTGGCGGCGTCGGCCGCGCCGACCCGCTTCAGGATCGGCCGCACCACCTCGACGACCCGGATGGCGCCGGCGACCCGGGCGCGCACCTCGTCGCCGGGGGACACCGTGGTCGCCGGCTTGGCGGGCTTGCCGTTGACGCGCACGTGCCCGCCCCGGCAGGCCGCGGCCGCGTCCGGCCGGGTCTTGGTCAGCCGGACCGCCCACAGCCAGCGGTCCACGCGCACGGACTCCACAGCACTACATGATGCCCGCGGCGGTCAGCGCGTGCGGGGCAGCCCGTAACCGCGGCGCAGCAGCAGGTCGAACGCGCGTTGCGGCAGCAGCGTGCGCAGGTACGGCACCCAGGTGGCCTCCCGGCCGGCCCCGTACCGGCCGCGCGGCGCCCGGACGGTCGCGACCGTGCGGATCAGCGCCGCCACCTTCTCCGGCGGCTCGCCGCGTTCGAGCGCGCGCTGCAGCGTGCGGTGGGCGCTCTCCCGCGGGCCGTCGTAGTCCGGGATCGTCGCCTCGGTGCTGGTGGCCGCCGCCAGCACGCCGGTGCCGAACGCGCCCGGCTCGACCAGGCTCACCCCGATGCCCAGGTGCCACACCTCGTGGCGCAGCGCCTCGGTGTAGCGGGCGAGCGCGGCCTTCGAGGCGGCGTAGAAGCCCTCGCCCGGCTCGCCGACCCAGGCCGCGAGCGAACCGACGTTGATCACCCGCCCGCCGCGGCGGGCGCGCATGCCGGGCAGCACGGCGTCGGTGACCCGCACTGCGCCGAAGAAGTTGGTGTCCAGCACGGCCGCCGCGTCCGCCGGGGTGGTCTCCTCGGCGAAGCCCTCGTGCATCACCCCGGCGTTGTTGACCAGCACGTCGACCCGGCCGGCCCGCTCCAGGACCCGGCCGACGCAGTCCCGGACGGACTCCGCGCTGCGCACGTCCAGCACGAGCATCGCCACGCCGTCCGCGTCCGGGTGCTCGCGCCGGGAGGTACCGAAGACCCGGGCGCCGTCGCGGGCGAGCAGCCGGGCCGTGGCCCGGCCGATGCCGGACGAGGCGCCGGTGACCAGCACGACCCGGCCGGCCGGCCCGCTCCCCGTCACGGGCACGGGCCGAACAGGTCGGCGAGCATGCCTGCGCCCGCCGCGGGGGCCCGCACCTCCAGGTGCAGCGCCCGGCCGTCGAGGTGCAGGCGGAAGTCGAAGAACGCGCAGCACTCCTGCTCGGCGGCCGCGAGCCCGGCCACCTCCGCCGCCCGCCGCGCCGGCAGCGTGAGCCGCACGCCGTCGGGGATGGCGGCGCGCTCCGCGCCGTCGACCGCCGCGCGCCACCGGGCCACGCGCTCGCCCACGGCGTCGCCGGTCAGCGAGCACGCCACCGGCGCGGTCCGCCACCGCTCCCCGTCCGGTCCGGCGGGCTCCTGCTCGGGCAGCACGCATCCGGAGTCGCAGGGACCGGCGCGGTCGGGCAGCGTGTCCAGGTGCGCCAGCGCGGCGCGCACCGTGCCGGTGAACGCGGTCAGCTCGGCGACCCGCCGCTCGGCCTCGCCCAGCCGCGCGGCGAGCCGGGGCCGCAGGTCGGCCTTCACGTCCGCGCAGACGCCGGCCTCCCACACGCCGAGCAGCTCACCGATCTCCTGCAGCGCCAGTCCGAGGTGCTTGGCCGCGCCGATGAACGCGAGCCGCTCGACCGCGTCCTCGCCGTAGACCCGGTAGCCCGCCGGTGTCCGGCCGGCGGGCAGCAACCCGGCCGTCTCGTAGTACCGCAGCGTCGTGGCCGGAACGCCGGACCGGTCCACGAGCTGCGAGATGCGCATGGTGCCCACGGCCACGACCGTAGACCTTCGAGCGGGCTCGAAGGTCAAGCCGCGTCACGGCACCGGGAAGTCCGCGACGTACACCGGCACGCCGATCTTCGTGGTGTCCGCGGCCTCGCCCACGCCGTCGACGACGTGGTCGATCGTCCCGGCGCTGAGGTTCACCGTCATGATGTGGTGCAGCCGCACGCCCGGCCGCTCGGGGACCTCGAACCCGTTCTCGGTGTGGATGTCCGGGTTGTTCTGGTTGAACACGTAGACGCCCGCGCCGTAGAGGTGATGGGTCCGCACCCGGTCGCCGACCTTGTAGCCGGCCCAGCCCCGGACGTCGCCGTGCATCCAGTCGGCCTGCGTCGGCGGGTCGTAGGGCAGCTCGTTCTGGTAGAGGACCGTGGTGCCGCGCTCGCCGTTCCAGACGGTGTTGTACTGCTGGAAGTGCTCGACGAACAGGCCCGTCGCGGTCACGTCGTCGCCGTTGACGACCACGCCGTTGCGGCCGAGGTTGGTGTTCCAGCGTTCGGTGTCGGTGAGGTTCTCGACGCCGTGGTCGGCGCGCCACACCCAGGTGTGGTCGATGAGCACGTCATCGCTGTTGACCTCCAGCGCGGTGTCGACGCTGCCGACGTGCGGCCCGCCGACCCGGAAGTACACGTCGGACAGCGTCGTCGGGTTCCGCGGCGAGCTGTGCCCGTGGCCGTGGTTCCGCCCGACCCGCAGCAGCACCGGCGACTTCCGCGGGCCCGCGTCGATCGTGACCCCGGCGACGATCACGCCCGGCACGTCGGCCACGTCGAGGGCGATCGCGCCGTGCTCGGCGGTCAGCGTGGCGTGCCCGAGGCCGAGCACCACCGTGTCGGGGCGGCGCACCTCGATGCTTCGCGCGATGTCGTAGACCCCGGGCGTGAGCAGCAGGTTCCTGCCGCGCGCGAGTTGGCTGTTGATGGTGTGCACCGAGTCCGACGGCGTCGCCAGGTAGAAGTCGCGGATCGGGATCGTGCGCCCCGGCGTCATGCCGTCGGCCCACGAGACGCCGCGGGTGTTCCGGCGCGCCGCGGGCACCCGGACGGCGTACTCGCCGTGCCGGTCGAGGAACAGGTAGGGCTTCTCGCGGCTCACCGGGGTGGTGTCGAGCGTGGTGTACGGCGGGTCCGGGAAGGCGGCGTCGTCCGGGGCGCCGACGACGCCGGAGAAGACCTGGTTCCACACGCCGTTGGACCAGCCGGCGATCTCGCTGTTGCGGGTCAGCCACTGCTGCTGGGAGCCGTTGATGATCGACGGCAGCCGGGAGTCGGCGATGAACCCGCCGCTGGCGTACTGCGGGCCCGCGGTGCAGTAGTCCATCAGCGACAGCGTGCCGCCGGTGACGTCGAGGCGGCGCATGGAGACCGCCTGGGAGACGGCCCAGAAGTCCGCCGAGGCGCGGCAGCCGTCCTGGCCGGCCGCGTCGATGTCGATCGACAGGTTGGACAGGGTGCGCCAGAAGTTGACCAGCGCCAGGCAGTTGCTCGTGCCCCCGTCGGCGAGGCAGCGGTTGTAGACCTCGACCTTGCCGTTGATGACGACGTCGGTGGGCGAGGCGCCGAGGCCGGCGATCTCGGTGTAGTAGCCGACCTTGATCTGCAGCGGGTGCTCGGCGGTGCCATAGGTGCCGGGCTTGAAGAGGAAGGCGTGGCGCTCGGTGCCCATCTCGTTGTCCACCTGGGCGGCGTGCGTCGCGTCGAGGGTCGCCTGGATCTCGCCGACCGGCATGGCGGGGTCGAAGACGACGACGTTGGGCCCGAGGTCGGGCGCGCCGTGCCGGGGTGGTGCCGCGTCGGCGGTGGTCGTGGTCAGCGCCGCGGTCGCGGCCAGGGCGGCGGCGAGCGCGAACGCCCGCCCGAGGCGCCGGATACCGGCAGGACGTGGGGTCGTCATCGGCTTCGTCCTCTCGGCGGACAGGTCCATGAGAGCGCTCTCTCAGAGCGGCGTGATATTTCTACTCCGTTGCCCGGTCCAGCGCTATGCCCGGTTTTCCGCGTCCGGCGGGGCCGCGTCCAGCCAGGCGGTGTAGACGTCGATGAACGCCTCCATCGCCGCGTCCACACCCGCGCGGTCGCCGGTGGCGAGCAGGTCCAGCAGGAGCCCGCGGACCACGGCGACGCCGAGGCGTGCGTGCGCGCGGGCGGTCTCCGCCGGCATCCCGCGCGCCACGCTGAGCTCGGCGACGGGGTCGACCCAGTCGTCGACGATGCCGTCGAGCAGGTCGGTGGTGTGCGCGCGGCCCTGCAGGGCCTGGCCGTAGAGCTCGAAGAAGAGGCGCTCGTTCGGCCAGAGGGACGGGTCGGAGATGTGCCGCCACCAGGCGCGCATGGCCTCGCCGACCGGCTGGTCGGGGTCCGGGAGCAGGCCGGCGAGCAGCGCGCGCTGGCGGTGCTCGACGGCGCGGACGATCTCGACCCAGAGGCCTTCCTTGGAGCCGAAGTAGTGGATGAGCATGCGGTGGCTGGTGCCCAGGGCGGCCGCGAGCCCGCGCAGCGACAGGTCGCCGAACCCGTGTTCGGCGACGTGCTCGATCGCCCGCTCGAGAACGTGCTGCCGGGTGTCGTTGTGCGTCATGACCGAGTGAATGTACCATGTGGTACATGAAGCCTGTGCGGGTCACCGTGGACGTTCCACAGCCGATCGAGAAGGTCTACGACTTCCTCGACGTGATGGCCAACCACGAGCCGTTCACCAACCACATGCTGACCGACTGGCGGTACTCGGGCCCCGAGCGCGGGGTGGGCTCGAAGGCCCGGGTGACCGCCACCGTCGGCGGCCGCAGCGACGAGATCGACATCGAGGTGGTGTCGGGCGAGGCCCCGACCCGCATCGTGGAGCAGAACACCGGAGCCGCCGGCCGCCGGGTCGCCAACGGCACCTACACCCTCGCCGAGCGACCCGACGGCACCACCCACGTCGAGTTCGAGTACCGCTGGCAACGCGCGCCGCTCGCCGAGCGCCTGGCCGCGCCGCTGGTGCGGAGCATGCTGCGCCGCGGCAACGAGCGCGCCATGCGCCGCCTGGCCGACCTGCTCGCCGACCGGACGCGCGGCGCCCAGCCCTGACCCCGTGCTACCACAGCTCGGAGGTGACGATCGCGACGAGCTGCTCGGTGGTCAGCGGTGGCCGGTCGGCGAGCCTGGGGCTGCCGCTGGGCCCCTTGGGGTTCCGCAGGTTGCTGAGGTGGATGCTGACCACGGTTCCGTCCGCTCCCAGGCGATCCACCCCGTAGGTGCGACCGCCGGGCACCTGGAGCGGCGAGTCGTCGATGATCAGCCGGGAGCCGTCCGCCAGCTCGCGCTCGACGCAGGTGCGGTCGCCGAGGTCGCCGTCGGGGCAGTGGTAGGCCAGCGCGTCGTCGGACGGGTAGACGGTCAGATCGAAGCCGCCGGTGTGGACGTCCGTGGTGAGCGTGCCCCCGATGTACGCGCCGACCTGCGTCGCCCCGCCGCTCGGCACTCGCGCGGTCCCGGTGGCCGGCCGGTTCGCGGAGGCGGTCGGCCCCGGCGGCATCGTCATCACCGACGCGCCGGGTCCCGTCTCGGTCACCTCGAACGTCGCCAGGTCACCGAGCACGGCCCGGAACCGTTCGGTCAGCTCGTCCGGAGTGTCGGGCAGCCCCGGCTCGGTCGCTGCAGTCGGGGAGGCCGCCGTCGGGGAGGCGGCCGTCGGGGAGGTGGCCGGTGGTGCACCGGTCTGCGGGCCACCGTGGCCACCGCGGGCCAGCAGCACGGCGCCGACCGCGAGCCCGGCCACCACGGCGACGGTGGCGGCCACCAGCGCAGGCCGCCCGAAGGTCGTCGGCCGGCTGGTGCGGGGCCGCTCGGTGGCGGTCCGGGCGGCGATGGCGGCGTCCGCCCGGCGCTCCAGCTCGGTGAACACCTCGTTCAGCACCTTCAGGTCGGTCATCGGATCTCCACGTGGGTGTGCGGGTTGGCGGTCAGGTCGATGCGCAACGTGGCGAGGGCGCGGGAGATCTGGCTGCGCACGGTGGTCTCCCGGCAGCCGAGCTGTGCCGCGATCTCCGCGTCCGGCAGCCCGGCGTAGTAGCGGAGCACCACGGCGGCGCGCTGCCGCCGGGGGAGCCCGGCCAGCCGGCGGAGCATCGCGTCCCGCTCGGCCCGCTCGTCGACCCCGTCGCCCTGCGGGACCGCCGGCTCGATGTCGGCCCGGGGCGTGGTGCGCGCGAGCCGGCGGTGCCAGGACAGGTAGTCGTTGACGATCATCCGCCGGACGTAGGCGTTCGGCTCGGCCATCGCGGAGATGCGGTCCCACCGCTCGAACGCCCGGCCCAGCACGTCGCTCACGAGGTCGTCGGCCAGCCACGTCCGGCAGGTCAGCACGGTGGCGAACCGCATCAGCGCCGGGCGTTGCCGGTTGACGAACTCTCCGAAATCCATGGCCCACTTCCGATCCGGACTCGACCTGTGACGGCCCCTCAACGGCGCAGGCGGCCGATCCGTTGCATGTCGCCGCGGGAAAATCCGCGCGACCCTCGATTTGCCGATCGGCAACAGGCTTTGCCACGCCGCCCGGGTCGTTGTCACCATTGCCGGAATGCCGCAGCCGGAGTTCTACGACCGCATCGCCGGATGGGTGGCCCCCGGCGGCACGCTGCTGATCGTCGGTCACCTCCACGTCCACGGCGCCACCGGCGGCGGCCATCCGCCCGCCGAGGCGTCGGCCACCGTCGCGGCCGTCACGGCGCGCCTGGACGGAAATGCCTGGGAGGTCGTGACCGCCGAGGAGTGCCGCCGGGCACTGCACGGTCACGGGAGCGGCGAGGCCCCGCTCCACGACGTCGTCGTGCGCGCCACCCGGCGCCGGTAGCCACCCCACCCGCCGCCGTCCGTCAGCGGTGTTCGAGCAGTGTCCTGGTTCTGGCCACCACCTCGGCGGGGAACTCGTCGTCGGCGAACGTGTTGTGTCGCCACGAGAGCCTCCAGCGATCGCCGGTCCGGCTGACCTTGAGACGGAACGGCGTGAACGGGAAGCGGGGCGGCCGCGGAGACGTCGGTTGCACGGGTGCGAGCGAGAACGGCCGCACGACATAGCGGGTCGTGTCGAGCGACCCGTGAAAGTTGACGAACGCGTGCGCGCCGAGCTGCCGTTCGACCGGCACCGTCGGCAACCGCCGCACCGCGGGAAACGCGGCATCCCATGCCGGTTCGCGCGCCTTTGCCTCGGCGAGCTGCCGGGTCACGCCGGCCGGTGAAGGATTCCCTGTCCAGTCGAGGAAGTACGGCACGACACGGGCGATGCATCCGATCGCCGCCCACCTGGTTCGGGTGAGCCGGCCGTGGCTGGCGACGTCGACGCGTGTCCGGGACAGTCCGGCGACGTCGCGCAGGCTTCGACCCACCGCCGCGATGACGTCGAGCTCGGTCAGCCGGGCGGTGCGGGGAATCGACTCGGTCCGTTCGGTCCAGTCCTGCTCGGCGACCGACCCGCCGTCGAGCTCAGGCATGCGGGACAGATCGGTCCAGGGCCGGTGCAGCCACCAGGCCGCTTCCGGGGCCGGGGAGGGCGATCGCCGCGCCGTGGCGATCTCGCCGAGGTAGCTGTCGTACCCGTCGTCACCGGAGCCGGGAACGCCGTCGCCGTTGTAGAGGTGCGCGAACTCGCGCACCACCATCATCACCGACAGCAGGTCGGAGACGAAGTGAGTGAACGCGAACACCAGGTAGCCGGCGGAGGCGGTGTGCGCGCAGACCACTCCCCATGTTCGGCCCTCGACGACATCGAAGTCGCGCGCCAGGTCGGCGAGGCCGCCGGCGAGCAGTTCCGCCGTGCGGCCCGAATCCGGCCCCGCGGCGATCTCGTGGCGCGCGACCTCGACGTCGCGGTCGGCGGCGTCGACGACCTGCCGGCAGTCCTCCGCCTCACCGAACTTGTCGAGGTGCGCGCGCAACGCGGGATGGCGCCTGCGCAGTTCGGTGACGGCTCGCGCCAGCCGGCGGTGGTCGACCGGCTCGTCGACAACCACCGTCACCGCGAGGACGTGGGCGTTGACGAATGCCGGACCGTAGGTCCCGAACACGGCGTCGAACTGCCCGGGAGTCAGCGGATACACCGTGGCTATGGTTCGTCCTCCAGCGATCGGCCCGACGAGCGCGAGGCTAACACGATGCGGCTGTGAGCCGGCCGGCCCGGAGCTGGCCGGCCCCCTCGGCGCATTGGCTTCTGGCGGGACGTGCTGCCGCCCATCGGTGTAGCGAGTCGGCCCGGTTGGCGTAGGGCAGGCCGGGCACGGTCAGGACAATGTGGACATATGGTTATCTGTTTATACGTTGATGGGCGGCGCCCCTTGTGCTGGGGCTGAGCTGAGCTCGATTCTTGAGCCGGTTCGCGCGAACCGGTTCACCTCTTCACGCATGTGACCCCCGATAGAGGGCTCGGGGGCGATGCACCCTGCACAGAGGAGTTCGGTTCATGTCATTGAGACGCGTTTTCGTCCTGGCCTGCGCCGGCGCGCTGGCCACGGCCGTCACGGCTGTCACGGCGTCCACGGCACAGGCGCAACCGGCACCGAGTCCCGCGCCGTCCGCGCAGTCGCTCGCCGCGAGCGCGGCGACGGACTTCGTGGCGTCGAGGCCCGCCGCCCTGCACGCCGGCGCGAACGACAAGTTCACGCAGCATGCGGTGATCAGCTTCAAGGGCACCCAGTACGTGCCGTTCGACCGCACCTACAAGGGCCTTCCGGTGGTGGGCGGCGACTTCGTCGTCATCACCAACTCCGCGGGGCAGGTCATGAACACCTCGGTCGCCCAGGGCCAGACCATCGACCTGGCCTCGACCACCCCGAAGCTCACCGCCGCCCAGGCCGAGGCGACCGCCCGCGGGCAGCTGAAGTCCGTCACCGAGGCGAGCACCCCGCAGCTCCTCGTCTACGCGCACGGCTCGTCCCGGCTCGCCTACCAGACCATGGTCACCGGCACCGGCAGCGAGGGCTACAGCAAGCTCTCCGTCGTCGTCGACGCGCAGACCGGCGCGGTGCTCGACACCCGCGAGCACGTGATGCACGGCACCGGCACCAGCGCGTGGAACGCCAACCCGGTCACCCTGAACACCACGCATTCCGGGTCCACCTACTCCATGCGTGACCCGAGCATCTCCAACCTCAGCTGCCAGGACGCGGCCAACAACCAGGTCTTCTCCGGCTCGGACGACTCCTGGGGCAACGGCACCGCGAGCAACCGGGAAACCGGCTGCGTCGACGCGTTCTTCGGTTCGCAGACCGAGAACGCCATGCTCGCCAGCTGGCTCGGCCGCAACGGGCCGGACGGCAGCGGCGGCGCGTGGCCGATCCGGGTCGGCCTGAACGACGTCAACGCCTACTACGACGGCACCCAGGTCCAGATCGGTCACAACCAGGCGGGCGGCTGGATCGGCGCCATCGACGTGATCGCGCACGAGCAGGGCCACGGCATCGACGACCACACCCCGGGCAGCATCTCCCGGTCCGGCACGCAGGAGTTCGTCGCCGACACCTTCGGCGCGGCCAGCGAGTGGTACGCCAACGAGTCCACAAGGGACACGCCTGACTTCACCGTCGGCGAGCAGGTGAACCTGGTCGGCCAGGGCCCGATCCGCTACATGTACAACCCGTCGCTGGTCGGCGACCCGAACTGCTACTCGAGCTCGATCCCGAACACCGAGGTGCACGCGGCGGCCGGCCCCGGCAACCACTGGTTCTACCTGCTGGCCGAGGGCACCAGCCCGAGCAACGGCCAGCCGACGAGCCCGACGTGCAACAGCAGCACCGTGACCGGTGTCGGCATCCAGAACGCCATCAAGATCATGTACGGCGCGATGCTGATGAAGACCTCCAGCAGCTCGTACCTGAAGTACCGCACCTGGACGCTGACCTCGGCGAAGAACCTCGACCCCACCTGTGGCCTGTTCAACACCACGAAGAAGGCGTGGGACGCGGTGAGCGTTCCCGCCCAGTCCGCTGACCCGACCTGCTCGGCCAGTGGCGGCATCACCGTCGGCAACCCGGGCAACAAGACCGGCACGGTCGGCACCGCGATCACGCCGTTCACCGTCACCGCGAGCGGCGGCACCTCGCCGTACCACTTCTCGGCGACCGGGCTGCCCCCGGGCATCTCGATCAACGCGACGAGCGGCCAGGTGTCGGGCACCCCGTCCTCGGGTGGCTCGTACAACGTGACCGTGAACGTGACCGACAGCTCGAGCCCGGCGAAGAGCGGGTCGACCCAGTTCACGTTCACGATCAGCGGTGGAGGCGGCGGCTGCGGCCAGAACCTGATCACCAACGGCGGGTTCGAGAGCGGCGGCACCGGGTGGTCGGCGACGTCCGGTGTGATCAACACCGGCAGCTACGGGCACTCGGGCAGCGGCTTCGCGTGGCTCGACGGCTACGGCCGCAGCCACACCGACACGTTGCAGCAGACCATCTCCATCCCGTCCGGCTGCAACGCGACGCTGAACTACTACCTGTGGATCGACACCGACGACTACCCGTCGGCGGCCTACGACACGCTCAAGCTGACCGCCAACGGCCAGACCCTGGCGACGTTCTCCAACCTGAACGCCGGGTCCGGCTACGTCCAGCGATCGGTCGGTCTGGGCGCCTTCGCGGGGCAGTCGGTCACCCTGAAGTGGACCGGCACGGAAGACGTGTCGCTGCAGACCAGCTTCTTGATCGACGACGTGTCGACCAGCTGATCGCGGAATGAGAGGGCCGGTGGCCGGGTGCTTCGCGCCCGGCCACCGGTTCTTCGTCAGGCGCAGGGGAACCACTGTGCGGCGGCGGTGGCGCGGGCGCGGTGTTCGGCGAAGCGCCTGCGGACCTCGGCGATGGCGGCGTCAAGGGGGAACAGGTTCGTGGTGACGAGCTGGTCGTCGTGGTCGGCGCCGACGGTGACCTCGGGACGAGGGTCTCGACGGCCAGCTCCACCTAACGGCAGCCCTGAACGCCTAGATGTGCTGATGATCTCAAGGGATGCCAAGCGCCTGACACAGCGCCTCATTCAACCTGAGCACGGTGTTGGGGGCGAGTGTACCCATGTACTCGCCCTCAATCAGTTCGTCCTTGTATAGCTCAACTATGTCGTCAGCCAAGGCGTAACCATAGAGAGGATCGTCTCTCGTCAATTGCACAGCGGTCGGTATGTGCGCCTTGTCGGTTGATGTGATCCTCGCGCCGAGTACGGATTCAAGCGCGCGATTGCGTTGATTGTTGCTGATGACCACGAACGGCTTTAGGCCAAGGTCGCTGAACTCGATGCGGTAGACCTGCCCTCGAACAGGTGGCGCTGGCGTCATTCAGCGAACCTCGCCTGCGACCTCCTCAGGGCGTGATCCCGAAGAATACGGCGCTCCTTTGCGTCATCGAGGTGGGTCGCAGCAAGTCTTGCGTACCCTTGCTCAAGCGCCTTCTCGCGCAGAGCCTCTGCGCCTGCACGAACAAGAGTCCGGAGGACGGCGGCATCTGAGTCATCTCGGAGATTGACGCCATGCTGACTAGCCCACGCCTCTAGCGCCGCGTGCTCAGGACGTGATGGGTCGGCAAAGACTTCGAGCGCCTGCTGGTCAGGGGCGTCGAGAGTCACTGAGATCCGTCGGCTGGTCGTCATGGCATCCACTATGCGGCACTATGCGCATCACTTCAAGCACCACTAAGTGCGTCACGCCGCTCAGCGGGCAGGTCCACCGCCTAGCAATGACGGAACCAACATGGCCTGACCTGCGGAAACCTTGGAAGGAAGGGCTGTCGCGCCTCGGAACCAGAGCTTCGTCACAGTTTGGCGACTCTTGGCGGCGACGATGCGGTTGTCCTCGGCCTGGCAGGCGCCAGGCCCCACAACCCGGTCCGCGAGCTGACAAAGCGGCACCGCGCAAGCGCAAGTCCGAACGTCGGGCGGACCGGAAAGATCATTCTTGCCGTGGATGGCGTCGCTGAGCTGCGGGGCACACCTGGGGCGTCCGCATCGGCCGAGCGTAACGACCTGGTTGATGTTGTGGACGCGCTGGCTGGCCTCGGCTGCCGCATCGGCGAACCACTCGCGCTCGACTGGTCAAAGATCGACTTTAAGCGGGGCATGCTCACGATCGCGGGGACGGTGATCCGAGTCAGGGGAGAGGGACTAACCGTCCAGTCTCGCACAAAGTCAGAGGCCGGCATGCGCACGATCCGTCCGCAGAGTGGGTTATGGCCACCCTGCGCCGCCGGTTCGACGCCCGGAGGTGTGAGTGGGTGTTTCCGTCCTCGGTCGATACGCTGCGTGACCCGGACAATCTGCGCAAGCAGCTCCGCGTCGTGGTCGCCGAGACGCCGTGGGCTGGACTTCACCCGCATGCCTTCCGACACTTCGTCTCGCCGCGCCTCGACGCGGCAGGTTGGACCGCTCGGCAGATCGCGGACTACCTCGGCCACGACCGGATCTCGACTACACAGGATGGGTACATGGGCCGGCACGTGGCGGGGGAGGGCAGCACGGAGGACATGCCGGAGACCCCATCGAAAGCGGGCGGCAAACGGCGGGACCAACCTCACCAAGATCAGTAGGCAAGTCCCTGACCTGCGGTTGAGCGCCCCCGGCAGGACTCGAACCTGCGACCCAGAGCTTAGAAGGCTCCTGCTCTGTCCGCTGAGCTACGAGGGCATGGTGGGCCGCGCCTACCGCTCGGCAGGATGCTGCCCTTTGGATCAGATCGTTCGAGACCGCTCGGTCGTTTCCGAATCGGCACAGATCGGGAGTGTGTTTTCGTCCGCGTCAGCCCGCGAGCGGCCCGGTCGAGCCGCGGACCTGCAGATCCACACCGACGGTGACCGGTCTGCCCGGTCTCCCCCCGTCGAGCATGCGCAGGGCCAGCTCGCCGGCCCGTCTGCCCTTCTCCACCAGGTCCTGGCGCACTGTGGTCAGCGGCGGGTCGGCCCAGTTCGCGGCGGGAGTGTCATCGAACCCCACGATCGACACCTCCCCGGGCACGGACAGCCCGAGCTCCTCGGCCGCCCGCAGCGCTCCGAGGGCGAGCTCGTCGGACATGCACAGCACCGCGGTCGGCCTCGGCCGCAGCGCGAACAGCCACCTGGCGCCCTCCCTGCCCAACTCCCGGACACTGCCCGGCGCCTCCCAGAGCGGCACCTCGTCGGCGACGATACCGTGTTCGGCCAGGCCTTTCAGGTAGCCGGAGATCCGGTCGAGGGACACCCGGAAGTGTGCCTGCTCGATCCTTTGTGGACTCGCCGGCCCGCGGTGACCGTCGGCGGCGAGGCTGAAGCCGAGGATCGCCACCCGCCGGTGCCCCAGGGACGTCACGTGCCGGGCCGCGAGTCGCGCGCCGCCGAAGTCGTCCACCTGCACGCGGGCCGACCCGGCCAGCACCGGCTGGTCCACGACCACCAGCGGCAGGTTCCGCTCCCGGACCACCTCCAGCGCCGGCGCGTCGTCGGGCAGCGAGTACGCCACCACCACGTCGGTCTGCGCGTGCCGCACGCTCTCCGCCCGCGGCCCGCCGTCGCCGACGCCCGGAAGCAGCAGCAACGCACGGTCCGGACTGTCCACAGTAGAGGCCAGCGCGTCGAGCATGATGCACAGCGCCGGGTCGGAGAACGCCGAGGACAGCCCGTCGCACAGCATGATCGCCACCGAGCCCGCCCGCTTGGTGGCCAGCGAGCGCGCCACCGGGTCCGGGCCGGCGTACCCGAGCTGCTTGGCGGTCTGGATGATCCGCTCGCGCAGCCCGGCGGAGAGCTGGTCGGGCCGGTTGTACGCGTTCGACACGGTCGCCCTGGACACTCCGACCTCGCGGGCGATGGTGTCGAGGGTGGGTCGGCGTACCCGGTCCGGACTCACCGGTCAAGCCTAATTCGTGGTCGCCCGGGAAATTCATGGCGCGTGCTGAAGCGCTTCAGTTACCCTCGAACGCGGGGACTACGGGGAGGAGGCCGGGGTGCGTGCCGCACGGTGGTCGGTGTTCATCGTCTTCGCGGTCAACGGAATGGTGGTCGGCTCGTGGGCGCCGCGCATGCCGACCGTGGCCGCACAGATCGACGCGAGGCCCGGGCGAACTGGGGCTCGCGCTGCTCGGCGCCAGCATCGGCATGATCGTGGCCGCGTCGCTGACCGGCCGCCTGTGTGCCCGCTTCGGCGCCCGCGCGCTGGTACTCGCGTCCGCGCTCGCCACCTGCGTGATCCTGCCGCTGATGGCCACCGTCGGCTCGTCACTGCAGCTCGGGCTGACGCTGATCCTGCTCGGCGCCAGCGTCGGCATGCTGGACGTCGCCATGAACGTCGCCGCGGTGACCGTGGTGCGCCGCACCGGCCGGCCGATCATGCCCGTCTTCCACGCCGCGTTCAGCTTCGGCGCGCTCGCCGGGTCCGTGGTCGCCGCGGTGGCCGCCGGCCACGGTGTCGGGCTGCCCGCCCACTTCCTCGCCGTCGCCGCCCTCGTGCTCGTCGTGACGCTCGCGGTGGTCCGGTCGGTGCCGCGCGAGGAGCCGGCCGCCGACCCCGCGACCCACCGGGGCACCGACCGCCGCATGCTGGGCCGCCCGGTGCTGTGGCTGCTCGGCATGATCGCGCTGTGCTCGGCCATCGTCGAGGGCGGCAGCGGTGACTGGTCGGCGCTGTTCGCGGTCCGCGAGCGGGGGATGGGCGAGGCGGCCGCGGCGGTCACGTTCTCGGTCTTCTGCGTCTCGATGGCCCTCGTCCGGCTGTTCGGTGAGCAGGCGGAACGCCGGTGGGGCGCGGACCGGATGCTGGTCGGCGGCGCGCTCGTCGCCGGCGCCGGCCTGCTGGTGACGGCCCTCGTGCCGGCTCCGGCGCTCGCCTTCGTCGGGTTCGGGCTGGCCGGCGGCGGGCTGGCGTTCGCCTTCCCGGTTGCGCTCAACATGGCCGGCGCGGTCGGTCGCCGTGGCGACGGGACGGGCGGCGAGCGCGAGATCGGCTTCGTCACCACCATCGCCTACAGCGGCTTCCTCGTCGGCCCGCCCATGCTCGGCGGGATCGCCCAGCTCACGAACCTCGAGGTGGCGATCGGGTTCGCCGGCATCGTCGCCGCGCTGATCGCGCCGGTGGCCCTCGCGGCGGCCGCGGCGCGGCGCCGCGAGGAGGCGGGGTCCACCGAACGGGGACCAGCGCTGAATCGCTGATGGCTACGCTCTGGGCGTGTCCGTCGACAGCGCGCCGAGGGCGGCGTCACCCGCCGCCAAACCCGGCGCAACGGCAGGAGTCCTGCCGCTGATCTTCATCGGCGCGCTCCTGGCGGTCCTGACCGCGGTCGCGCTCCTCTCGCTCACCGCGAGCAAGTTCGGCCCGGTCAACCTCTACGGCCTCACCGTGGTGCGGGTGCTCGCCGAGGTCGGTGGCGTGCTGACCGTCGGCTCGCTGCTGTTCGCGGCCTTCATGGCGGCTCCGCAGAAGTCGGGAATCCTCGACGTCGGCGGGTACGCGGCGCTGCGCACCGCATCCTGGGCGGCCACCCTGTGGTGCCTCGGGTCGCTGGTGTCGGTGGCGTTCAACGAGGCCGACGCGATCGACAAGCCGGTGACGCCGACGTGCTCGGCTCGGACCTGCTGATCACCCTGTTCCGCGAGCTGGAGCAGCCCAAGGCGTGGCTGCTCACCTCCCTCGTCGCGCTGGTCGTCGCGGCCGGCTGCCGGTTCGCGCTGTCGTGGGGCGCGACCGCGGCCCTGTTCTGCATCGCGGTGTTCGGGATGATGCCGGTGGCCGCGACCGGGCACTCATCGGCCGGCGGGCAGCACGACCTGGCCACCAACAGCCTCCTGCTGCACCTGGTGGCGGCGTCGCTGTGGGTCGGCGGGCTGGTCGCGCTGCTCGTGTTCGGCCGGCGGTCCCCCAGCGGCCCCGCGCTGCGGCTGGCCGCGACCCGCTTCTCGGCCACGGCGCTGGTCTGCTGGATCGTGATGGCGGTCTCCGGCGTGCTCAACGCCTGGGTGCGGGTCCCGGTCCCCGACCTGTTCACCACCTCCTACGGCCTGCTGGTGGTCGCCAAGATCGCCGCGCTGGTCGTCCTGGGCTGCTTCGGCTTCGCGCAGCGGCAGAAGGGCGTGCGCGCGATCGTCGACGGCGGGACGAGCGGCACGCTGGTGCGCCTGGCCGCGGTCGAGATCGTGGTCATGTTCCTCACCATCGGCATCGCCGCGGCGCTGGCCCGGACCCCGCCGCCAGGCCTGACCTACATCCCCGGCGCGGTCGAGATCCTGCTCGGCTACCCGCTCGGCGGCCCGCCCACGCTGGGCACGCTGCTGACCTCGTGGCGCTTCGACATCATCTTCGGCACCGGGGCGATCGCGCTCGCCGTGTTCTACCTGCTCGGCGTGCGCCGGCTGCGGGCCCGTGGCGACGCCTGGCCCGTCGGGCGGACCGTCGCCTGGCTGCTGGGCTGCGCGACCGTCCTGATCGCGACCTCGTCCGGGTTCGGCCGCTACGCGCCGGCCATGTTCAGCATCCACATGGAGATCCACATGATGCTGTCCATGCTGGCGCCGGTGTTCCTGGTGCTCGGCGGGCCGGTGACGCTGGCGCTGCGCGCGCTGCCGGTCGCCGGCCGCGACCGGCCACCGGGGCCCCGGGAGTGGCTGCTCGCCGTCGTGCGCTCGCCGGTGTCGCGGCTGCTCACCCACCCGGTGGTCGCGCTGGTGCTGTTCGTCGGCTCGTTCTATGCGCTGTACTTCACCGGCCTGTTCGCCGTCGCCCTGGAGAAGCACTGGGCGCACCTTCTGATGAACGCCCACTTCCTGCTCGTGGGCTACCTGTTCTACTGGCCGGTGATCGGTGTCGACCCGTCGCCGCGGCGGTTGCCGCACCTGGCCCGGCTCGGCATGGTGTTCGCCTCGCTGCCGTTCCACGCCTTCTTCGGCGTGATCCTCATGAGCATGCAGACGGTCATCGGCGAGCGGTTCTACCAGGCACTCGGTCTGCCGTGGAACACCGACCTGCTCGCCGACCAGCAGCTCGGCGGCGGCATCGCGTGGGCGGCGGGTGAGCTGCCGCTGGTCATCGTGCTGATCGCGCTGCTCGTCCAGTGGGCCAGGGCCGACGACCGGGAGGCCAGACGCGAGGACCGCCGGGCCGACGCCGAGGGCGACGCCGACCGGGCGGCCTACAACGCGATGCTCCGCAAGATGTCGGAGCGTGCCTAGACGGCCAGCGGCCTGCGGAACCCGCGGACCGCGGCGAGCAGCCCGACCGCCAGCAGGCCCGCGCTGGCGAGCAGCGCGCCCACCACTCCGGAGCCGACCGGCATGGCCAGGGCCAGGTGCCGGGAGGCGTCGACCGCGTAGGTCAGCGGGTTGATCGTCGCGACGACCCGCAGCCACGCCGGCAGCCCGTCCACCGGGACGAACGCGCTCGAGGCGAACATCAGCGGGAACATCGCCAGGAAGCCGACCGTCTGCATGGTCTCCGCGTTGCGCAGCCAGGCGCCGATGGCCAGGAAGACCCAGCTCAGCGACCAGCTCACGGTCAGCGCCAGCAGGAACGCCGGCAGCACGCCGAGCAGCCCGCCCGCGGGGGAGAAGCCGAACAGCACGACCGCGGCGACCAGCAGGATCGTCAGCTGGATCGCGGTGCGGATGAGGTCGGCCACGCTCCGGGCGACCAGCACCGAGCTGGGGTTGATCGGCAGCGACCGGAGCCGGCCGAGCACGCCGTTCTTCATGTCCGTCACCAGGCCGATGCCGGACTGCAGCGCGGCGCCGACGCCGGTGGTGACCAGGATCGCCGGCATCAGGTAGTCGATGTAGGTGACGCCGGACGGGAAGGCGTCGGTGCCCGCGATGCCGCTGAACACCTGGCTGAACAGCAGCAGCATGATCAGCGGCTGCAGCACGCTGAAGATCACCAGCTTGGGGTCGCTGAGCAGCGCGCGCAGCGAGCGGCCGGTCAGGATGGCGATCTGGTCGGCGAAGCCGGTGCCCTGCCAGCGGCCGGCGGCCGGGGCGGTGGTGGGGGTCTCGGAGTTCAGTGTCGTGGTCATGTCGTGCTCCTCAGGCTGCGATCTGGTGCTTGGCCAGGGCGAGGTACACGTCGTCCAGGCTCGGTTCGGTCAGTGCCAGCTCGGCGACCTCGACGCCCGCCTCGTCCAGCGCGCGGACCACGACCGCGAGGTCGGCAGCCGCGTTGACGGGGGTGCTGACGGCGTTGTTCGGCTCGTCGCGCACCGGCTGCAGGCCGGCCCGCTCGATCGAGCGCAGTGCGGCCGGTGCGTCGCCGGCGGCGGCCAGCGTCACGTGCACGGCACGCCTGCCGACCTGCGCCTTGAGCTCGGCGGCGGTGCCGGACGCGACGACCCGGCCGTCGGCCAGGACGGTGATCGCGTCCGCGAGCCGGTCCGCCTCGTCCAGGTACTGCGTGGTCAGCAGCACGGTGGTGCCGTCGCCGACCAGGTTCTCGACGATCTCCCACAGCCCGATCCGGCTGACCGGGTCCAGGCCCGTGGTCGGCTCGTCGAGGAAGATCACATCCGGCCGGCCGACCAGGCTCGCGGCAAGGTCGAGCCGGCGCCGCATGCCGCCGGAGTAGGTGCGGGCCGGGCGCGCGGCGGCGTCGGCGAGGTCGAACAGGGTGAGCAGCTCGTCGGCCCGGGCCCGGGCGGCGCGCCGGCTCGCGCCGAGCAGGCGGGCGATCAGGACCAGGTTGTCGGTGCCGGTCAGGCCCTCGTCGACGGCGGCGAACTGGCCGGTCAGGCCGATCCGGCTGCGCACCTCGTGGGCCTCCCGGACGACGTCGTAGCCGGCCACCCGGGCGCTGCCGCCGGTCGGCGGCAGCATCGTGGTGAGCACGTTGACCAGCGTCGTCTTGCCGGCGCCGTTGTGGCCGAGGAGCCCCATGACGGTGCCGCGCGGCACGGTCAGGCTCACCCCGTCCAGGGCGGTCACGTCGTCGAACGTCTTGCTGACGTCGCCGACCTCGATCATCTTCTCGCTCATGATGGTTCCCCTCCGTGTTCGGTCTTGATGGCGCCGTGCAGGAACAGGTCGACCAGGACGGCCGGCTCGGACACCTGCGCGCCGAAGTTGGTGCCCATGCGGTTGGTGAGCACGAGGCCGAGCAGCAGGCGCCCGGCCTGCCCGGCCTCGAGGCGGAGCTCGCCGGGCTCGAACAGGCCGGCGATGGCGTCGTTGACCCGCAGGAACTCCGGCGGCGGGCCTTCCCGCTCCGGGCGGCGCTCGTCGTCGCCGTGCATGCGCCTGTTCACGTCCTCGCGGCTGATGCCGGCGGTCTGCAGGGCCTGGCCGATCTGCCAGACCCGGTTGAGGTAGTCGCTTACCGTGCGCACGCCCTCGGTGAGCCGGTCGGCCAGCGGCAGGGCGTGGTCGATGCCGTCGATGCGGGCGATCTCCTCGTCGGAGTCCATGCCGGCCCGCATGCAGGCGATGAGCAGTTCCTGCTTGTCCTTGAAGGCGCGGAACACGGTGCCTTCGGCGATGCCCGCCGCCGCGGCGATCTGGCTGGTGGACACCGCGCCGCCGTGCTCGATGAGCAGGGGGAGCGTGCTGGCCACGATCGCCGCGCGCCGCTGCTCCAGCGTCATCGCGGGAGCCCGGCGCCTCTTCTCATCCTCAACCATGAGCACAGCATATGAGTGAGCACTCACTCATGTCAATGAGTGAGCACTCACTCAGCTATGTGGCGTGCGCCACATAGCACGACCCGCCGACATCTCCCCTCGCCCGCGGCCACGGAGGGCGCCGGTTGTCCACAACGAGCCACTTGTCCACAGCTCGCCGCCTCCCCACCCCGCGCCCGGCCCCGCCACGGCAACCTGGTCCTGACAGCGGCACCCGCCGCCGAGACGCCGGCAGAGAGAGGAACGAGGAGAGATGTTCGAGACGAACCTGACCGTGGCCGGCCGGGTGATCACCGAGATCACCCGGCACACCTTCCCCAACGGGGACCGCAAGACCAGTTTCCGGCTGATGGCCCGGGAACGCCGGTTCGACCGGGAGGCTCAGGACTGGATCGACGGCGACAAGGTGTTCGTCCAGGTCAACTGCTGGCGCCGGCTCGCCGACGGGGTCGCGGCGTCGCTGGTCAAGGGCGACAACGTGGTGGCCACCGGGCGGTTCTTCGTGCGCGAGTACGTCACCGAGAGCGGCGAGCGGCGCAGCAGCAACGAGATCGACGCCCGGTCCGTCGGCCCGGACCTGGCCTGGTGCACGGTGACGGTCGAACGGCCCGCTCCGGGGCTGGTCCCGGCGAGTACCGGCACCTCGGTGGAGGAGGTGGTCACCGCCGCGTGACCCGGGACGGGCCCTTGACCGCCGGGTATAACCTCTGGTGACGGCGATCCGGGCAAGATCGTCCGCCCTCTTGCGCCACACCGCGGTCATGCCCGGGTGCGGACCGCTCTACGATCGCGGCCATGGCCGAGTTCATCTACACCATGAAGAAGGTGCGCAAGGCGCACGGGGACAAGGTCATCCTCGACGACGTGACCATCATGTTCTACCCCGGGGCGAAGATCGGGGTGGTCGGTCCCAACGGCGCCGGCAAGTCCAGCGTGCTCAAGATCATGGCCGGATTGGACCAGCCCAACAACGGCGAGGCATACCTGTCCCCCGGGTACACGGTCGGCATCCTCCAGCAGGAGCCGCCGCTCAACGAGGACAAGACCGTCCTCGGCAACGTCGAGGAGGGTGTCGGCGAGATCAAGCAGAAGCTCGACCGCTTCAACGAGATCGCCGAGAAGATGGCGACGGACTACTCCGACGAGCTCATGGAGGAGATGGGCAAGCTCCAGGAGGACCTCGACCATGCCGACGCCTGGGACCTGGACTCCCAGCTGGAGCAGGCGATGGACGCGCTGCGCTGCCCGCCGCCGGACGCCGACGTGTCCGTGCTCTCCGGCGGTGAGCGCCGCCGGGTGGCGCTGTGCAAGCTGCTGCTGTCCAAGCCCGACCTGCTGCTGCTCGACGAGCCCACCAACCACCTGGACGCGGAGAGCGTGCTCTGGCTCGAGCAGCACCTGTCCCAGTACGCGGGTGCCGTCCTGGCCGTGACCCACGACCGGTACTTCCTCGACAACCTGTCGCAGTGGATCCTCGAGCTGGACCGCGGCCGTGCCCACCCGTACGAGGGCAACTACTCCACCTACCTGGAGAAGAAGGCCGAGCGGCTCGCGGTGCAGGGCAAGAAGGACCAGAAGCTGCAGAAGCGGCTCAAGGACGAGCTCGCGTGGGTGCGGTCCAACGCCAAGGCGCGGCAGACCAAGTCCCGGGCCCGCCTCGAGCGCTACGAGGAGATGGCGGCGGAGGCCGAGCGGACCCGCAAGCTCGACTTCGAGGAGATCCAGATCCCGCCGGGGCCCCGGCTGGGCAACGTCGTGGTCGAGGTCGACAAGCTGCGCAAGGGCTTCGGCGAGCGGGTGCTGATCGACGGGTTGTCGTTCGACCTCCCGCGCAACGGGATCATCGGCGTGATCGGACCGAACGGCGTCGGCAAGACCACGCTGTTCAAGACGATCGTGGGGCTGGAGGAGCCGGACGCGGGCGAGGTCCGGGTCGGCGACACGGTGAAGCTGTCCTACGTCGACCAGGAGCGCGCCGGCATCGACCCGAAGAAGAACGTGTGGGAGGTGGTGTCCGAGGGGCTCGACTACATCCACGTGGGGCAGGTCGAGATGCCGTCGCGGGCCTACGTCAGCGCGTTCGGCTTCAAGGGCGCCGACCAGCAGAAGCCGGCGGGCGTGCTCTCCGGCGGCGAGCGCAACCGGCTCAACCTGGCGATGACCCTCAAGCAGGGCGGCAACCTGATCCTGCTCGACGAGCCGACCAACGACCTCGACGTGGAGACGCTGGGCTCGCTCGAGAACGCGCTGGAGCAGTTCCCGGGCTGTGCGGTGGTCATTTCCCACGACCGGTGGTTCCTTGATCGGGTCGCGACCCATATCCTCGCGTGGGAAGGCACCGACGACAATCCCGCCAAGTGGTTCTGGTTCGAGGGCAACTTCGAGGGCTACGAGAAGAACAAGATCGAACGTCTTGGCGAGGAAGCCGCGCGTCCGCATCGAGTGACCTACCGCAAGCTGACCCGGGACTAGGTTGGGGGCTCCGAGTAGTGGCGGCCTGGAACGAAGCACCTGCGGCCGGCGGGCTAGGCGAGTGCGCCGCACTCGTCCGCTCGGCCGAGGCGCTGCGCTTCAGCGCGCCCGAGCTCGCCGTCCAGCTGGCCCGGCGGGCCCTGGTCGTCGGTGCCGCCGAGTCGGCGGAGTCCACCGACATCGGTCAGGCCAGGTCGCTGTCGATGCGGGCCCAGGCCGTGCTCGCGTTCGGGCTCGTGCGGGTCAGCCAGTACGTCGACGCGGTCGAGCCGGCCTTCGCGGCCCTCGCGCTCGCGGAGGGGGAGGGCATGGCCGACGTGGCCATGTCGATCCGGCTCGACCTCGCGGCCTGCGCCCGGGAGGTCGGTGAGCCGCTGCTGGGCTGCGGCCTGCTGCGGCCGGTGCTGGAAACCGACCAGCCGCAGCCGTCGGTGCGCGCCATCGCGCTCGGCCGGCTGGTCGGCTGCATCGCCCACGTCGGCCGCCGCGACGACCTCGAGGACGCGCTGACCGAGGCCGACCGCATCCTCTCCGCCGACGACGGGCTCGGCCCGGACGCACGGCGGATGGAGCGCGCCCGGCTGTCGGTGCGCGCGGCCGCGTACCACCGCTGGTACGGCGACACCGAGGACGCGGCGGAGGCCGCGCGCGAGGGTCTCACCCAGCTGAACCGGCTGCGCGGCGGGCGAGCCGAGACCGAGCGGCTGCGCGCGCAACTGGTGCTCGAACTGGCGTGCGCGCTGCTGGACGAGGGTTCGCTCGAGGAAGCGGCGTCGGTGTCCGAAGCCGTCCTGGCGGCGCCGGTGCGGGCCACCTCGGCGGCGGCGGTCGGCCAGCTGATGCTCGCCGTGTCGACGCGGGTGCACCTGCCCGCCGGCCGGGTGGATCGCGGCCGCGCGCTGCTCGACCAGGCGGTGCTGGTGGCCGACCGGCACGGCCTGGACGGCCTGCTCGCGGACGCGCTGACCGTGGTGTCCCAGCTGGACGAGAACGCCGGTCACCCCCTGGAAGCGCTCGAGTCCCTGCGCGCGGCCCGGGCCGCGGAGCAACGCCGCCTGCACGCGATCGCCCAGGCCTGCCGCCACATGCTGACCGAGGCGGGCGCCATCGACTGGAGCCCGCGGGCCGCGAACGCGTTGCTCCGCCAGGTGGTCCGCACCGCCGGCGAGACGCTGCCCACCGCCTCCCGGACCGGCGCGGCGGACCTGACGGTCGCCGATCACCAGCCGTACGACCGCCCCGCGCCGGCACACGCCGAACCGGCTGGAACGCATGCCGAACAACCCGCGGCACACGCGGAGCCGGCCGGCGAGGCCCCGGCCGCGTCGGCCGCCGAACGATTGTCCGTGCAGGCCGACACCGACGAGGCGACCGGCCTGCTCACCAAGGAGGGCCTGATCCGCCGCCTCCGGTCGGTCCGCAACGGCGAACGCCCGGTGGCCCTGACCCTGGTCCGGCTGGAGAACGAGGCCGGCGCGGGAGCGTTCGCCGGCTCCGGCACGCCCCCCGCGTACCCGGCCGACGACGAGCTCAGCGAACTGGCCGGCCGGGTCCGCGACATCGCCCCGGACGGTGCCGAGCTGGCGCGGTCGGGTGGCGCCGAGCTCGCGGTACTGCTCCCGCACACGACCCACGACCAGGCGGAACGGTTCGCTGCCGCGATCGAGTCCGCCTGGCTCGGCAGGTCCAACGGTCACGGCATCAGCACCGGGGTGGTCCAGTCCAACCCCGACGCGCCCGCGGTGGACGCCAGGGCGCTCATCAACGCGGCGCGGCACGCACTGACGCCGGCCGCACCCGCGCAGGGCAGCGCGCTCCCGAACCCGCCGCACGGCGCGGAGGAGCCCGAGCCGCTCGACGACGCGGGCGACACCGTGCGCATCGATCGCTCGATCATCAATGCCCTGAGCATCCCCACCGGAAGCGGCGGCCGCCGCCGCGCCACCGACGACCCCGAGCCGCCACCCACGACCGAGGCCGATGCCGCCGGCCCCGATCCCCGGCCGTCCGCCGATCCGGGCGGTCCGCCCGGCGACTTCCGGACGTCGACCTACGAGGAGACGAAGGCCGATCTGGCACTCCTGATGTCGGCCCTGGATGCCGAGTCCCCGCACGACGCACCGCCGCCGGAGGGCCGTCCCGCCGGCCACCCGCACGACCAGCCCGGCTCGACGAACACCGCCGATTCGTCGCGGCACCCCGGCCCACACCCCGCCGGCCCCGAGCACACCGAGTGGCCCGGCGCCACCTCCGCGACGGACGCCGACGCACCGCGCACCGCCGACACGGGCTCGACCTCCGGCTCGCCGTCCGCCGCCGAGTCGCATGCCGACGGCGCGCACGGGTCCTTCGACTTCCCGCCGCTGCAGGCTCCCACCCGCGCGGCCGAGGACCACACGCGCAACGGCACGACGCGACCGGTCCTGTCGATCCCGACCCCGCCCGAGCCCGACGACGTTCCCGAGCCACCACGCCGCCCGGACATCCCCGACCCGGACCAGCCGGAGCCCATCCCGCCCGCGCCACCCGAGCCCGGCCCGCCCGAGCCGGACGAACCCGGTCCACTGACCCCGCCCAGCGCCGGTGACCCGGGCACCGGCCTCGACCGGACCGGTGACACGGACGGCCTCGCCGCGGTCTTCGGCGGGCGAGCCGGCAAGCGCACCCGCCGCACCGGCGGGCTCAGTGCCGCCTTCCGCATCGAGACCGACCTCCAGCCCGATGACACCGGCAACGACCCGGCATCGACGACGGCCGACTCGCCCGCCGGCACCACGGGGAGCGCCGGCACGGCGAATCCCAGCGGCACCGGGGCCGGACGCGCGACCACCACAACCGGTCCCGCGGCGCCCGGCACGACCGCGGCGGCACCCCCCACCGGCGCATCGACATCCGGCGCCGACACGACCGACCCCGGCACGACCGCCACACCCGACACCGCAGGCGCATCCGGCACCGGCACCGCACCGGGGCAGGCGGCTGCCCCCGACGCTTCAGGCGCGGACGGCACCGACGTCGGCATCGCCCCGGCGCCGAACGGCATCGCCCCGGCCGCATCACCCACCGGCGCGTTCGGCGCCGCCGCACCGGGACGGGCGGCACCGGACGCCGACGAGTTGCTCGCCCGGCGCGAGCGGCGGGCCGAGCGGTCGTCCGAATCCACCACCATCGCCGGGCTGCTGGCCGAGGCGCTCGCCGCCTACCAGGAGACCAGCGACGAACCCGCGGCCGGCAGCGAGCCCGCGGGCCGGCCCGAGCCGACGCGCACCTCGCGGGACGGCGACTTCGGCCGGCTCTTCGACTGGCGATACCAGTCGCCCGCCTCGGGGCGGCACCGATCACCCGAATGAGGGGCCACGGCAGTCGTTAGCCTTGGCACGGATCGGGAAGCCCACAACGGGATTCGTGATCAGATTAAGGTGTGTTCTGCATGTGGCACACCGACGTGCCGCCAATCGTGGAGTCGCGTAGATGACCTCGACCGGAACCCGCATCCTCACGGGCTCAGCCGCCGGCCACAAGCCTGGCAACGGTCCGGAGAGTCCGGAACAAACTCGAGACGACCTCATCGAGCTCGCCGCCGCCGCGGCCGGAGAACTTGCCGACCTGATCCGCCTCTACTACCGCTACATCCCGCCCGAGGAGGTCATCGACCACGAACCGGTCGACCTCGTCGGCATGGTCCGGGCCCACCGGAGCCTCGCCGAACAGCGCGTGCCCGGCCGGCCCGCGGTCCGGGTGTTCAACCCCGACGCCGGCGCCGACGGATGGTCCACCGCCGGCACCGTCGTGCAGATCGTCACCGACGACATGCCCTACCTCGTCGAGTCCGTCTCCGCCGACCTGGTCCGCAGCGGGCTGCAGGTCCACCGCGTGGTCCACCCGATCGTCGTGGTGAGCCGGGACGTCGCCGGCAGCCTGCGCGAGGTCCTGCCCAGCGCCGAGGCCGACGACCCGCCGCCGGACGCGCTCGCGGAGAGCTGGATGTCCATCGAGGTCGACCTCATCACCGACGCCGACCGCAGCCGGGAGATCGAGACCGGCCTGCAGAACGTCCTCAACGACGTCCGCGAGGTCGTCGAGGACACCGCCAAGATGGCCGGCACCGCCCGCGCCCTCGCCGACCAGCTCGAGGACCACCCGCCCGTCGAGGAGTCCCAGGCCCTCGAGGGCGCCGCCCTGTTGCGCTGGCTCGCCGACGGCCACTTCACCTTCCTCGGCTACCGCCACTACGAGCTGGTCCACGAGGGCGGCGAGCGCGCGCTGCGCACCGTCCTCGCCAGCGGGCTCGGGGTCCTGCGCCAGGACAGCCTCGCTGCCCGCAGCCTGACCGCCGGCGCGGACACCACGGCGCACGCGCTGTCCCCGGACCTGCTCGTGCTCACCGAGGCCAGCGCGCCCTCGACGGTGCACCGCAGCGTCTACCCCTACTACGTCGGCGTGAAGACCTTCGACGAGGACGGCAACGTCACCGGCGAGCACCGGTTCCTCGGCGTCTTCACGATCAACGCCCTGCACGAGGACGTCCTCGACATCCCGGTCGTCGGCCGCCGCGTGCGGGAGGTGATCCACCGGGCCGGCTTCCCGCTCGACTCCTACACCGGCCAGAAGATGCTGGAGGTCATCCAGAACTGGCCCCGCTCCGAGCTGTTCTCCACCACCGCCGACACGCTCTACCAGACCACCACCGGCGTCATCGCGCTCGCCGACCGCCGCCGGCTGCGGCTGTTCCTGCGCCGCGACCCGTTCGGCCGCTTCTACTCCTGCCTGGTCTTCCTGCCCCGCGACCGCTACACCACCACCTCGCGCCTGGCGATGCAGGAGGTCCTGCTCGACGAGCTCGGCGGCAAGAACCTCGAGTTCTCCACCCGCATCGGCGAGACCTCCCTGGCACAGGTGCACTTCACCGTGCACACCGCCGACCCCGAGCATGCCGTCGAGCCGGACGTCGGGCACATCCAGGGGCGGATGACCGAGGCCGTCCGCACCTGGGACGACCGCCTGGTCGAGGCCATCTTCACCGAGCAGCGCGAGCAGGTCGAGGAGGGCATCGACGACGCCACCGACACGGTGACCGTCGGCGCCGAGTCCGCCACCGAGCAGGGGCAGCGGTTCGCGAGCATCTTCCCGGAGGCCTACAAGGAGGACTTCGCGGCCGTCGAGGCGCTCGCCGACCTGCGCCGCCTCGAACGGCTGCGCCGCGACGGCGACATGGACACGGGGTTCTACTTCCCCCCGCACGCCGAGCCGGGGGAGCGCCGGTTCAAGCTCTACCTCGCCGGGCAGGGCGTCACGCTCTCCAAGGTGCTGCCGGTGCTCCAGCAGATGGGCGTCGAGGTCCTCGACGAGCGCCCGTACGAGCTGCGCCGCGAGGACGGCACGAAGTGGTGGATCTACGACTTCGGCCTGCGCGTCGACCCGTCCGTGGTCGAGGGCCGTTCCGCGGAGGAGCGCGACGAGCAGCGCACCGCGTT
This sequence comes from uncultured Actinomycetota bacterium, assembly GCA_963727495.1. Taxonomy (GTDB): domain Bacteria; phylum Actinomycetota; class Actinomycetes; order Mycobacteriales; family Pseudonocardiaceae; genus Actinophytocola. The sequence continues at coordinate 2,493,528 of CAVSGQ010000006.1, forward strand.
CGAGCAGGCGTTCGGCGCGATCTGGCGCGGTGACGCCGAGTCCGACCGGCTCAACTCGCTCGTCCTGCACGGCGGGCTGACCTGGCGGCAGGCCGCCCTGCTCCGCGCCTACGCCCGCTACCTGCGCCAGGCCGGCACCCCGTACAGCACCGAGTACATCGAGGACGCGATCCTCGGTCACACCGACGTGTCGACCGCGCTGGTCCGGCTGTTCGAGACGCGGTTCGACACCCGCCTCGCCGAGCACGAGCGGCGGGAGGCGGTCGACGACCAGATCACCTCGATCACCGCCCTGATCGACGAGGTCACCAGCCTGGACGCGGACCGCATCCTGCGCAGCTTCATGACCCTGGTCAGCGCGACGCTGCGCACCAACTACCGGGTGCGCGACGCCGCGGGCGCGCCCCAGCCGTTCCTGGCGGTCAAGCTCGACCCGCACGCGGTGCCCGACCTGCCCGAGCCGCGCCCGCGCTTCGAGATCTTCGTGTACTCGCCCCGCGTCGAGGGCGTGCACCTGCGCTTCGGCCCGGTCGCCCGCGGCGGCCTGCGCTGGTCGGACCGCCGGGAGGACTTCCGCACCGAGGTGCTCGGCCTGGTCAAGGCGCAGGCGGTCAAGAACGCCGTGATCGTGCCGGTCGGCGCCAAGGGCGGCTTCGTGGTCAAGCGCCCGCCGCTGCCCACCGGAGACCCCGGCCCGGACCGCGAGGCGTGGCTCGCCGAGGGCATCGCCTGCTACCGGATGTTCATCTCCGGCCTGCTCGACCTCACCGACAACCTGCGGGCCGGCGAGGTCGTGCCCGCCGCGGACGTGGTGCGCTACGACGCGGACGACACCTACCTGGTCGTCGCCGCCGACAAGGGCACCGCGACGTTCTCCGACATCGCCAACGACGTGGCCGGGAGCTACGGCTTCTGGCTGGGCGACGCGTTCGCCAGCGGCGGCTCGGTCGGCTACGACCACAAGGCCATGGGCATCACCGCGCGCGGCGCTTGGGAGAGCGTCAAGCGCCACTTCCGCGAGCTGGGGGTGGACACGCAGACCGAGGAGTTCACCGCGGTCGGCATCGGCGACATGTCCGGCGACGTGTTCGGCAACGGCGTGCTGCTTTCCGAGCACATCCGGCTGGTCGCCGCGTTCGACCACCGGCACGTGTTCATCGACCCCGACCCCGACGCGGCCACCTCCTACGCCGAGCGGCGCCGGATGTTCGAGCTGCCCCGCTCCAGCTGGGACGACTACGACAAGTCGCTGATCAGCGAGGGCGGCGGGGTCTGGCCGCGCACGCTCAAGTCGATCCCCATCAGCGAGCAGGCACGGGTCGCGCTCGGCCTGCCGGAGGGCACCGTCAAGCTGTCCCCGCCGGAGCTGATCAAGAACGTCCTGCTGGCCCCGGTCGACCTGCTGTGGAACGGCGGCATCGGCACGTACGTCAAGGCGAGCACCGAGACCAACGTCGAGGTCGGCGACAAGGCCAACGACGCGGTCCGCGTCAACGGCGCCGACCTGCGGGCCAAGGTCGTCGGCGAGGGCGGCAACCTCGGCCTCACCCAGCGCGGCCGCATCGAGTACGCGAAGGCCGGCGGCAAGGTCAACACCGACGCGCTGGACAACTCGGCGGGGGTGGACTGCTCCGACCACGAGGTCAACATCAAGATCCTGCTGGACCAGCTGGTCACCCACGGCGAGCTGGACCAGCGGCAGCGTGACGAGCTGCTGGTGGCGATGACCGACGAGGTCGGCGACCTGGTCCTGGCCGACAACTACCGGCAGAACGCGGTGCTCGGCGTCAGCCGGGCGCACGCGGTGCCCATGCTGACCGTGCTGGCCCGCCTGGTCGCGTTCCTGGAGGAGCGCACCGGGCTGGACCGCGAGCTGGAGGCGCTGCCGTCCTCGGACGAGTTCCGCCAGATGGACAAGGCCGGCGAGGGCCTGACCTCCCCGGAGCTCGCCTCGCTGCTCGCGCACGTCAAGCTGGCGCTCAAGGAGGAGGTGCTGGCCAGCGAGCTGCCGGACGCGGACGTGTTCGGCCGCCGGCTGCCCGAGTACTTCCCGACCCGGCTGCGCGAGCAGTTCGCCCGGGCCATCCCGAAGCACCCGCTGCGCCGGCAGATCACCACCACGCTCGTGGTCAACGAGGTCGTCGACGGCGGCGGGGTGTCCTACGCGTTCCGGCTCGCCGAGGAGATGAACGCGACCGCCACCGACGCGGTGCGTGCGTTCACCGCGACCACCCGGATCTACGACCTGCAGAGCCTGTGGGACGACATCCGCGCGCTGGACAACGTCGTGCCCACCGACACGGCCGACGCGATGATGCTGGAGAGCAGGCGGTTGCTCGACCGGGCGTCGCGCTGGTTCCTGTCCAACCGGCCGCAGCCGCTCGCGGTCGGCGCGGAGATCAACCGGTTCCACAAGGTGGTCGCCGAGCTGTCGCCGGCGGTCGGCACCCTGCTGCGCGGCGCGGAGCAGGAGGCCACCGCGCGGCACGCCGAGGAGCTGATCGGCCTGGGCGTGCCGGCGGCGCTGGCCGCGCGCGCGGCGTCGCTGCTCAACTGCTACTCGCTGCTGGACATCACCGAGGTGTCCGAACTGGCCGAGCGGGACGCGGGCCTGGACACCGAACGCAGCCCCCGGGAGACCGCCGAGCTGTACTACGCGCTGGCCGACCACCTCAACATCGACTCCTTGCTGACCTCGGTGAGCGCGCTGGAGCGCGGCAACCGGTGGCACGCGCTGGCGCGGCTGGCCCTGCGCGACGACATGTACTCGTCGCTGCGGGCGATCGCGCTGGACGTGCTGCGGGAGAGCGACCCCGGCACCTCGGCGGACATCAAGATCGCGAACTGGGAGCACACCAACGCCTCCCGGCTCTCCCGCGCCCGGATGTCGCTGGAGGAGATCCACCGGGCGGGCCGGCCCGATCTGGCCACACTCTCGGTGGCCGCCCGCCAGGTGCGCAGTATGGTCCGGTAGTGGGTGTCTTCATAGCGGAGGTCCGGCCGCGGTGGTCGGACATGGACGCATACGGACATGTGAACCATGCCAACACCGTGACGTTGCTCGAGGAGGCACGGATAGCGCTGCTGTTCGGCGAGGCCGCCCGGCACGGCGCCGAGGGCATCGCCAAGGGCGTGGTGGTCGCCCGGATCGTGGTGGACTACCACGCGCCGCTGGTCGCCAACGGCAGCGCGTTCCGGGTCGCGGTCTCCCTGCGTGAGATGCGGCACGCCTCGTTCACCCTCGACTACGAGGTCCACAGTGGACCGTCGGCGGACGATCCGGTCGCGGTCACCGCGGAGACCATGCTGGTGCCCTACGACCTGGGCGGCAACCGGCCGCGGCGGATGTCGGAGGCCGAGCGGGACTTCCTCGCCGCCTGGCGGATTGGGGGCAACGGTGCCTGAGCTGGAGTTCACCGACCGGTCCGAGCGCGACGACCTCGGCGCGTTCGTGGCGCGCGCGGTGCGGCTGGACGCCACCACGGTGGTGCGGCTGCGCAACCGGGACGGCGAGAACGGTGCGGATCGGCTCGACTCGTGGGTGGCCACGCCGTTCGACGTGCTCGCCACCCGGACCGTGCTCGGCCGGGTGGAGCCGGCCGACGTCACGGTCTCGGGCAACGAGCTGCTCGCCGCGCTGGAGGTCTCGCGGGGCGAGCGGGTGGACCCGGGCCGGGCGCTCGACCTGCAGTGGCGCTCGGCGCTGCCACCGCGCGCGCACTGGCAGGTCGTGGAGTCACTGCCCGCCAGGATCATCAACGAGCTCGCCGACCGCGGGCTGGAACTGGCCCGGGAGAACGTGGGCCCGCACGGCACGCCGCCCGCGTCGCTGCTCGACCAGACGGTGCTGACGGTCACCGGCGACGGGCTCGAGGTCACGATCCCGCTGCGCTGCCTGTTCGCCATGTCCGGCATGGGGTTCCTCGGCACCGGCGAGGCCGACGAGCAGGTCCGGGTGACCGCGACCGACGCGTGGCTGCGCATCGACGCCCGGTTCGGCGCGGTGGTCCGGCGCAGGCACGCGCTGCTGCCGCTGCTGGTGTAGCTTGCCGAACCCTTACGGTCCGCCCGCGGGTGCGACCGGACGGGGCTGGAGGGAGTCACACGACCATGAGCGACACCGACCCGGCCGACGACCCCGCACGCCGGTTCCTCGACCAGACGGTCCCGCGCGAGGACCAGTGGGACGGCCGCGAGCCGCAGGAGGGCCCCGCACGCCCGCGGCACGTGCAGTACCCGGCCGAGCCCCAGCCGCTGCCGGATCCGCGCGAGCGCCGGAAGAACGCCGTCCGCAACACCGCCTGGACGTTCGGCCCGACCCTCGCCTACCTCGCCGCGACCGCCCTCAGCGGCGACGGCGACGCCCAGCCCGCCCCGCCCCCCGACCCGCCGCCACCCGACGCCCCGCCCGCCGGCGAGATCGGCAGCGCCCTCTGACCGCGAGTCCCCCGTTCCGGTCGCGCGAGTCCCCCGTTGCGGTCCGGCGAGTCCCCCGGTCCGGCGACGGCGGCGGGTGCGGTCAGACCAGCCAGGCGGCCGTGTTCGGCGGCAGGCGGTCCCCGTCGAGCGGGCCGCTGGACAGCAGCACCTCGCCCGGCGGCAGCGGCACCGCGGTGTCCGAGGTGTTCAGCGCGCAGACCAGCCCGCCACCCTTGCGCCGGAACGCGAAGCAGCCCTCCGGCGCGCCGTACCACTCCAGCGCGTCCCCGGCGAACGCCGCGTGCGTCTTGCGCAGCTCCAGCGCCTGCCGGTACAGCGACAGCGTCGAGCCGGCGTCCTCCAGCTGCCGCTCCACGGTCAGGTCGCCCCACTCCGGCGGCATCGGCAGCCACGTCTCGGTGCCGGGGGAGAACCCGAACGGCGGGGTGTCGCCCTCCCACGGCAGCGGCACCCGGCAGTTGTCCCGGCCCCGGTCGGCGTGCCCGGAGCGCTCCCACACCGGGTCCTGCAGCGCCCAGTCCGGCAGGTCCACGTTGGGCAGTCCCAGCTCCGCGCCGTTGTAGACGAACACCACGCCCGGCAGCGCCAGCTCCACCAGGGCCATCGCCCGGGCCCGCTGCCGGCCGAGGACCCCGCCGCCGTAGCGGGTGACCTCGCGCCACACGTCGTGGTTGGACAGCGTCCAGGTCGGCGGGGCGCCCGCGGCCGTGGCGGTGACCAGCGACTGCTCGACGGCCGTGCGCACCTCGGCGGCGTCGAACGCCGAGAGCACCAGGCGGAAGTTGAAGCCCAGGTGCAGCTCGTCGGACCGCAGGTACTCGGCGAGCCGCTGGTTGTCGGTGACCCACACCTCGCCGACGGTCATCGCGTGCGGGTAGGCGTCGAGCACCTTGCGGATCATCCGGTGGATGTCGTGCACGCCGTCGTCGTCGAACCGGGGGTCGTAGTAGTCGTGGTCGCCGATCACCCGGGCCGCCCGCAGGTCCATGTCCGGCAGGTCGGCGGGCTTGGCCATGCCGTGCGCCACGTCGATGCGGAACCCGTCCACCCCGCGGTCCAGCCAGAAGCGCAGCGTGCGCTCGAGGTCGGCGCGGACGTCGGCGTTGGCCCAGTTCAGGTCCGGCTGCTGGGGAGCGAACAGGTGCAGGTACCACTGGCCGTCCCGGACCCGGGTCCACGCCGGGCCGCCGAACGCGCTGAGCCAGTTGTTCGGCGGCGCCCCCCCGCCGTCGCGGCCGTCGCGGAAGATGTACCGGTCCCGCGCCGGGCTATGCGGCGGCGCGGCCACCGCCTCGGCGAACCACGGGTGCCGGTCGCTGGTGTGGTTGGGCACGAGGTCGACGGTCAGCTTGATGCGGTGCCGGTGCGCGTCGGCGACCAGCCGGTCGAACGCCTCCAGGTCGCCGAACAGCGGGTCGACGTCGCGCGGGTCGGCCACGTCGTAGCCGTGGTCGGCCATCGGGGACCGGTAGAACGGGGTGAGCCACAGCGCGTCCACGCCCAGCAGCTCCAGATAGCCGAGCCGGGAGCGGATCCCCTCGAGGTCGCCGACCCCGTCACCGTCGTAGTCGGCGAAGGACCGCACGTAGACCTGGTAGAAGACCGCGTCGCGCCACCACGAGGCGTCCACCCGGCTGCTGTCCTCGGATCTTCGCACGATGGGTCATCCTGCCAGCCGGGACGGACGTGGAAACAGAGCCAACTTCGGGACGGGTGTCAGACCCAGCTGTTCATCATGCTGTTGGCGGCCATCTCCAGGTAGGCCCACAGCTGCCGGTGGTGCGTCTCGGACAGGCCGGCCTCGTCGACCGCGATGCGCATGCATCGCAGCCACGCGTCCCGCTGGATCGGCCCGATCGAGAACGGCGCGTGCCGCATCCGCAGCCGCGGATGCCCGCGCCGGTCGGAGTAGGTGTGCGGGCCGCCCCAGTACTGCATCAGGAACAACCGCAGCCGCTCCTCGGCCGGACCGAGGTCCTCCTCCGGGTAGATCGGCCGCAGCACCTCGTCCTCGGCGACCTCGGCGTAGAAGCGGGCGACGATGCGGTGGAAGACCTCTTCGCCGCCCACGGCCTGGTAGAAGTTCTCGACGTCCTCGGGTGTCGCCACGTCACCATCCTCCCATCCGCCGGTCAGGCGTCCGGCAAGGGGAAGCCGCGCGGGAACGGTCCGCGGATGCCGGCGTCCTCGAACGCGGCCATCGCCTTCGCCCGCAGCGACCGCTGCACCGACCACTGCCGGCCGGGCCGGACCTTCACGGTCAGCCGGATCGTGATCCCCTCCGCCGCGGTCACCCGCTCCACGCCGAGCACCTCGGGCGGTTCGATGACGTCGTCGGACAGCGGCGCGGTGCCGGCGGCGTCGGTGGCGACCCGTTCGAGGATCTCCGTGGCCTGGCCGACGTCCGCGCCGTAGCCGATGGGCACGTCCACGACAGCCACCGCGAAGCCCTGGCTGGAGTTGCCGACCCGGAGCACCTCGCCGTTGCGCACGTACCAGACGGTGCCGTTGAGGTCACGCAGCGTCGTGATCCGCAGGCCGACCGCCTCGACGGTGCCGATCGCCTCGCCCACGTCCACCACGTCGCCGACGCCGTACTGGTCCTCCAGCATCATGAACACGCCGGACAGGAAGTCCTTCACCAGGTTCTGCGCGCCGAACCCGATGGCGACACCGACGATGCCGGCCGAGGCGAGGATCGGGCCGAGGTTCACCCCCAGCTCGCCCAGGATCATCATGAACGCCAGGCCGAACACGATGAACGAGACGATCGACTTGAACACCGAGCCGATGGTCTCGGCGCGCTGGGCGCGTCGTTCGGACAGCAGTTGCCCCAGCGACTGCGGCGCCCGCTCGCGCAGCGGCCGCAGCACGGTGGGGACCTTGCCGCCGGTGGCACGGGTGAGCCGGTCGATCAGCCGCCGGGCGAGGTACCGGACGAACAGGGCGCCGAGGATGATCAGCAGGATCGTCACCGGTTTCGCGATGAGCCATCCCGACGACGCCGCCAGCCACTGGTTGTGGGTCCAGCCGTAGATCGTGCTGCACCAGCCCTCAGTCTCCACACAGGGCGGTGGTTCCAGAGTCAGCGGGTCGAAAACGGTCACGCGCCCGACCATATAGGCGATGCCGGCGGCGCCGTTCACCAGATCTTTGTCGGCGTGAAGACGGACACGTTATGCAACGCACGTGCGTTTCGGGGGTGATCTGTGGTCTGCTATGCCTGCCGAAACCGGTGGAGGTGGTCGCGTGCCCGACCGACATCCGACTCCGATCGGCGCCGCCCGCGCTGGGCTGGCGCCGCGGACTCAGGCGCGTCCGAGTTCCGTCAAGCGGGACACCGCTACCTCGGAACAGACCACTGGTCCGCCCGTCTGGGGTCGCCGTCGGGTGTTGTTGCTGAACACCACTTTCGAGCCGCTCACCGCGTTACCGCTACGCCGTGCCGTGGTGCTTCTGGTCTGTGGCAAGGCCGAGGTCGTGCACGGCGACCCGAGCGGGCTGGAGCTGCATTCCGCCTCGGACAGCGTGGTGGTCCCGTCGGTGATCCGGCTGAGCACGTTCGTGCGCGTGCCGTACCGCGCGCGGGTGCCGCTGACCCGGGCCGGGCTCATGCACCGCGACCGCTATCGCTGCGCCTACTGCGGCGCGCGGGCGGAGACCATCGATCACGTCATCCCGCGCAGCCGCGGCGGCGAGCACACCTGGCAGAACTGCGTGGCGTGCTGCGTGAAGTGCAACCATCGCAAGGCCGACAAGCTGCTGTCCGAGCTCGGCTGGCGGCTTCGCGTGGTACCGAGAGCACCTCGAGGGGTGCACTGGCGGCTGCTGGCCGGCGTCGTCGACGCCGACCCGCAATGGTTGCCCTACCTGGGGGAGCCCGCCGCCTGAGGGCAGCGGGCTCCGATCGTTGGTGAGGCCGTCAGGAGGCGGTGACCCGCGTGCCGGCGGTCACCCGGGTGCCGCGGGTGACCCGCGTGCCACGGGTGACCCGGGTTCCCGCGGTGACGCGCGTGCCGCGGGTGACCCTCGTGCCCCGCGTCACGCGGGTGCCGGCGGTGACGCGCGTGCCCCGGGTCACACGCGTCCCCCGAGTGACGCGAGTACCGAGACGGTCGGTCAGGTCGGACTGGTCCGATCGGGTGATGGCCAGCGGCAGAGTGCTCGTGAAGCTCGTGGTCATGGCGGTGCTCCTCGGCGGTGTACGCACGGAGAGTGCGGATGAGGGGTGCGCAAGGGCCGTACAGGTGAAAAGTAAGAGCTAGAACTGTAGCCGACAAGTCGTCTTCTGTAACGACCGGCGTGCCGGGGGTGACTTACGGCCGTTCGCAGGTACCCGATGGGCCCGATGCGGGAGTCGTCCGACCGTCGCACGGCGCACGCGCGCTAGCGGGATGCGTACCAGCGGTGACGCCTCGTGTTCGCTTGCTCCGGTTGCCGGGCACCCGGCCGCGATCGGTAGGGTGTCGCGGGTGAGCGTCGTGGAGACCCTTCTGATCTACGCGGCGATCCCGCTGGGGATTTACGGCGTGGTCGCCCTGTTGACGTTGCGCGACAAGTTCGCGCGGACGCCGAGGTACCGGCCGGGCCAGCCGTGGGAGTACCCGCCGGTGTGGTGGACCGCCAACCCGGCGGGCGTCGGCACCGAGGCCGCCGCCGTGCCCACGGGCGGCGCCAAGAGTTCGAAGCGTACGGCCAAGGGAGGCGCTCGTGGCAGCTGGTGAGGTCGTCCCGGCCCACACGCCAGGCGAGGTGATCGCGGAGGACCCGGGGCACGGCTACGGCGCGGTGGTCACCGCGAGCGGGCGGATCTCGGTCGCGCGGGAGCACCACCCGGCACGGCCGGAGCTGCCGTTCACCGCCGTCCAGCTGGCCCGCCTCGACGAGGCCCTGACGCTGTCCGCGCGCTCGACCGGTCTCGGCTTCAGCGTGTACGTCGGTGACCTGGGCGACGACGCCCGCGCCACGGCGGAGGGCCTGCACGCCGAGTCCGGCGAGAACGCCGCCTCGGCCGTGCTGATCGCGGTCGACCCGGCGCGGCGGCGGGTCGAGATCGTCACCGGCGCCGACTCCACCCGCAGGCTGCCGGACCGCGCGTGCAACCTGGCCGTGATGAGCATGGTCGCCTCGTTCAAGGAGGGCGACCTCGTCGGCGGCCTGGTCAGCGGACTGCGCATGCTGAGCGACCAGGCCGGCCCCGCCAAGCGCTGACCCCCCGAACCCGCGAGTCCCCCGTTCCGGACCCGCGAGTCCCCCGTTCCGAACCGGGGACTCGCCCGGCCGGAACGGGGGACTCGCGCTGTCAGGTGGGGCTGTCGAACTCGCGGGCGGCCAGGGCGCGGACGATGCCGGCCCGGCCCTCGGACACCAGCCGGCGCAGGGCGGGCGGGCGGCTGTCGTCGGCGAGCCAGGCGTCCGCGGCCTCTACCGTGGAGCGGGCCACCGACCACGACGGGAACAGGCCCAGCGCCACCGGCTGCGCGCGCTCGCTGGACCGGCGCCGCCACACGTCCGCCACGTCCGCGAAGTACCGCGCCACGTAGGAGCCCAGCAGCGCCTTCTGCGCCGGGTGCGAGAAGCCCGCGATGATCGACTCGTTGATCGCGTTCGGCAGGTCGTCGTCGTTCACCGCCCGGCGCCACGCCTCCGCCTTGGCCTCGTCGGTCGGCCGCAGCGACCGGGCGCGCTCGGCCTGCCGGTTGCCGGTGGCCGTCGAGTCCGCGGTCAGCGCCTCGTCGATCTCCCGCTCGGACGCCGCGCCGTGCGCGACCAGCGAATGCAGCAGCCGCCAGCGCAGGTCGGTGTCCACGACCAGGCCGTTCAGCGGCGCCGACCCGTCCAGCCAGCCCCGCACGACCGCCACCTGGTCCTCGGCCAGCACCGACCCGGCGAGCGCGTTGACCAGGGCCAGCTGGTGGTCCGAGCCGGGCTCGACCGATCCGGCCAGCTCCAGCAGCCGGTCGGTGAAGACCCGCCACCCCCGCGGCGTCCACTCCGGGTCCGCGTACGAGCCGATCGCCGTCTGGGCCTGCAGCAGCAGCCGCTGCACCACGCCGACCTCGGTCTCCGCCGGCAGCCCGTGGCAGACCAGCGTCACGAAGTCGCGCGCCTTCAGCTCCGCCTCGCGGGTCATCTCCCACGCGGCGGACCAGCACAGCGTCCGCGGCAGCGGCTCGGTGATGTCGCCGATCCGGTCGATCAGCGTCGTCAGCGAGTCCGGGTCCAGCCGCATCGTGCAGTAGCTGAGGTCGTCGTCGTTGATCAGCACGAGCTTGCCGCGCGGCACGCCGATCAGGTCCGGCACCTCGGTCCGCGCGCCCGACACGTCGATCTCCGTGCGGTGGATGCGCACCAGCTTGCCGTCCGCGCCGTCGACCGAGTCGTCGTACACGCCGACGGCCACACGGTGCGTGCGCAGTTCGCCGGCGCCAGGCCTGGCCCCGCCCTGGTTGATCGCGAACGAGGTGAACCGGCCCTCCTGGTCGACCTCGAACGCCGGGCGCAGCGCGTTCAGGCCGGTCGTCTCCAGCCATTGCGCGCTCCACCACGACAGGTCCCGGCCGGACGCCTCCTCGAGCGCGGACAGCAGGTCGGCGAGCGTCGCGTTGCCCCAGGCGTGCTTGGCGAAGTACACCCGCAGGCCGGACAGGAAGTTCGCCAGCCCCACGTAGGACACCAGCTGCTTGAGCACGCTCGCGCCCTTGGCGTAGGTGATGCCGTCGAAGTTGACCTCCACCGCCTGCAGGTCTGGGATGTCCGCGGCCACCGGGTGCGTGGAGGGCAGCTGGTCCTGCCGGTAGGCCCACGACTTCTCGATGTTCGCGAAGCTCGTCCACGCGTGCACGTACTCGGTGGCCTCGGCCTGCGCCAGCACGCTCGCGAAGGTGGCGAACGACTCGTTCAGCCACAGGTCGTCCCACCATCGCATGGTCACCAGGTCGCCGAACCACATGTGCGCCATCTCGTGCAGCACGGTCTCGCAGCGCCGCTCGTAGGCGTAGCGGGTGACCCGGCTGCGGAACACGTAGTCCTCGAGGAACGTCACGCAGCCGGCGTTCTCCATGGCGCCCGCGTTGAACTCCGGCACGAAGCACTGGTCGTACTTGCCGAACGGGTAGGGCACGCCGAAGCTGCGGTGGTAGAAGTCGAAGCCCTGCCTGGTCTCGGTGAACACCCGCTCGGCGTCCATGTGCTCGGCGAGCGACGCGCGGCAGTACAGGCCGAGCGGGACGACCGCGGAGTCGTCGCGGTACTCGTCGCGCCACTCGGCGTACGGCCCGGCCACCAGCGCCACCAGATAGGTCGACATCCGTTCCGTGGTCTCGAACACATGCCGCACCGCACCGTCCGCAATGGACTCCGTGGATCCGGTGGCGGCGTTGGAGATCACCTTCCACGACTCGGGCGCGGTCACCGTGAGCCGGTAGGCGGCCTTGAGGTCGGGCTGGTCGAAGCAGGTGAACATCCGCTTCGCGTCGGCGGTCTCGAACTGCGTGTAGAGGTAGACGCCCTTGTCCACCGGGTCGACGAACCGGTGCAGGCCCTCGCCGGAGTTCATGTAGCGGCAGGTCGCCCGCACGGTCAGGGTGTTCTGCTCGGCGAGCGCGGGCAGCGCGAGGCCGTCGTCCTCGCGGTAGCCGGACACGTCCAGCGGCTCGCCGTTCAGCTCGGCCGACTGGACGGACTCGGCGATCAGGTCGATCCAGCTCTCCGCGCCCGCCTCGCGGCTCGTGAACGACACCGTCGTGGCCGACGAGAAGGTGCTCTCGCCGGGCTGGCCGTGACCGTTCGTGAGATCGAGTTCGATGTCGTAGGACCGAACCTCGAGCAGCGCCGCTCGCCGTTGTGCTTGGTCGCGGGTCAGGTTGGGCGGAGCCACTGGTCACCTCATGTTGCTGTCCGATGTGCTGGTTGATGGCTATCAAATCGCATCCAAGCACCCCAGTGCCGGGTGTCGCCCGCCAGACGGGTGAGAACGGGAAGAAAGTTCCACGCCGGTGTGGTTGTTGCTGACATGACTCAAGCCACGAAGCCCAGGATCGACTTCTACTTCGACCCGATCTGCCCGTTCGCCTGGATCTCGTCCAGGTGGATCCTCGAGGTCGAGAAGCAGCGGGAGGTCGACCTCCGGTTCCGCGTGATGAGCCTCGCGGTGCTCAACGAGGGCCGCGACCTCCCCGAGGAGTACCAGAAGGCCATGGCGCAGGCGTGGGGTCCGGTGCGCGTGCTCGTCGCCGCCGCGGAGAAGCACGGCGACGAGGTGCTGCGCGACCTCTACACCGCCATGGGCACCCGCATCCACAACGAGAAGTACGAGGACCGGAGCGCGGTGATCAGCGAGGCGCTCGCCGAGGTGGGGCTGCCGGCCGACCTGGCGGCGGCCGCCTACGGCACCGACCACGACGAGGCGCTGCGCAAGAGCCACCACGAGGGCATGGACCCGGTCGGCATGGACGTCGGCACCCCGACCATCCACGTCGACGGCGTCGCGTTCTTCGGCCCGGTGCTGAACTCGATCCCGCGCGGCGAGGACGCGGTGAAGGTCTTCGACGGGGCCGTGGCGCTCGCGAGCTTCCCGAACTTCTTCGAGCTCAAGCGCACCCGCACCGGAGAGCTCAGCTTCGACTGACCGCCCCGATGTGTGACAGGGTGGAGGCAGTCTGCCTTTCACAGCGTCACATCTCGGAGGATCCATGGCCGCGCCGACGCAGGTCCGCACCGCACACCTCATCGCCGGGGAGTTCGTCGAGGGCTCGGGCGCAGAGCGCATCGACGTGGTGAACCCGGCCACCGAGGAGGTCATCGCCTCGGTGCCGGCCGGCACCGAGGCCGAGGTCGACGCCGCGGTCCGGGCCGCCGCGGCGGCCTTCCCGGGCTGGTCCGCGACGCCGCTCGCCGACCGGGTCGCGGCCGTGCGGCGCATCAACGACGGCCTGCGGGCGCGCGCGGACGAGCTGGCCGCGACGATCACCGCCGAGGTCGGCACGCCGATCATGTTCTCGGCGAAGGTGCAGGTGGTGAACCCGGTCGGCATCACCGACGGGGTGCTCGAGGAGGTCGAGAACGGCGCGCTCGACCCGGTGACGGTCGGCAACTCGACGGTCGTGCGCGAGCCGATCGGCGTGGTGGCCGCGATCACACCGTGGAACTTCCCGCTCCAGCAGATGGTCGCGAAGGTGAGCCCGGCGCTGGTGGCGGGCAACACGGTGGTGCTCAAGCCGAGCGAGGTGGCGCCGCTGACCGCCGGGCTGCTCGCCGAGATCATCGCCGCGGCCGGCCTGCCGGCCGGGGTGTTCAACATGGTGCACGGCACCGGCCCGGTCGTCGGCGAGGCGCTCGCCGCGCACCCGCTGGTCGACATGGTGTCGTTCACCGGCTCCACCCGGGCCGGCCGCCGGGTCGCCGCGGTCGGTGCCGAGACGGTCAAGAAGGTCGCCCTGGAGCTGGGCGGCAAGTCCGCCTCGGTGGTCCTCGACGACGCCGACCTGGTCCGGGCGGTCAAGATCACCGTGGCGAACTGCTTCATGAACAACGGGCAGGCGTGCAGCGCGCTGACCCGGCTGCTGGTGCCCGCGTCCCGCCACGACGAGGCGGTCGAGGCCGCCGTGGCGGCGGCGTCGAAGTACCAGCCCGGCGACCCCACCCAGGAGGCGACCCGGATCGGCCCGTCGGTGTCCGCGGCGCAGCGCGACCGGGTGACCGGCTACATCCGCACGGGCGTCGAGGAGGGCGCCACGCTCGCGCTCGGCGGGCCCGAGCCGGTGGACGGCCCCGGCTACTACGTGCGGCCCACCGTGTTCGGCGGCGTGCGCGAGGACATGACGATCGCGCAGGAGGAGATCTTCGGCCCGGTCCTGTCGGTCATCCCCTACGCCGACACCGACGACGCGGTGCGCATCGCGAACGGCACCCAGTACGGCCTGGCGGCGGGCGTGTTCGGCGGCGACGCGGACCGCGCCTACGAGGTGGCCGGCCGGCTGCGCGCGGGCCAGGTGGACGTGAACGGCGGCATGTTCAACACCAAGGCCCCGTTCGGCGGCTTCAAGCAGTCGGGCAACGGCCGCGAGTTCGGCCGCTACGGGCTGGAGGAGTTCACCGAGCTCAAGTCGATCCAGCGCTGAGCGCGTCGCGCTGCGCGCGGACGAAGTCGGGTCCGACCGGCTCGCCGTGTCCGGGCACGACCGTCCGCGGCGCCAGCGCGAGCAGTGCGTCCAGCGTCGACGGCCAGTGCTCCGGGCGCGCGTCCGGCCCGGCCGAGGGCGGCGCGCCCTGCTCGACGAGGTCGCCGGCGAACACCACGGCGGCGTCGGGCACGTGCACGATCACGTCGTGGTCGGTGTGGCCGAGGCCGGGGTGGCGCAGGTGGACGGTGCGCCCGCCGAGGTCGAGCGCGACCCGGTCGGTGAACACGTCGGACGGCAGCACCAGCCGGGCGCGCGCCAGCCGGTCCGCGAGCTCGGGCCGGCCCTGCGCGCGGTACCGGGCCACCCAGTCCCGCCGGTGCTCCTCGCCGCCCGTCTCGAGCGCGGTGCGGCAGCGGGTGTGCGCCCACACCGGGCAGGGGAGGAAGGCGGCGGTGCCGAAGAAGTGGTCGAAGTGCGCGTGCGTGATCACCAGGGTCCACGGCGTGGGGGTGAGCTCGCGGACCGCGGCGGCGAGCTCCGCGCCGTGCGTCTCGTCGGTGCCGCTGTCCACGACGAGGCAGCGTTCCGCGCCGACGACGAGCCCGAGCGTCTGGTCCAGCTCGGCGTGGCGGCGGGCGTACACCCCGTCCGCGACCTGCAGCCAGCGCCCGGTCACCGCGCCGCCAGCACCCCGCCGGCCAGCACCGGCACCACCGTGCTGGCGTCCACATCGGACGCGAGCGCGACGTCGTCGGGCAGCCCGGCTGCGATCAGCTCCCGCCCGGACACCGAGCCGGCCACCAGCTCCGGCACCCGCGTTCCGGCGGCCCGGTAGGTCAGCGCGGCCAGCTCGGCCTCCGCGGACGGCGCGTGCCTGCCGGGCACCGCGGCGGCGATCGCGCCCGCGCCGAGGAGCTCCTCGATCCCCGGCCGCAGCCGCTTGTCCGGGGTGTCCCGCCACCGCTCGCCGGCCGGCACGATCCCGACCGGCGCGTCTCCGGCGATCTCGGCCGCCGCCGCGGCCACCGCGGAGGCGTTGCGCAGGCATCCCGCCAGCACGGTCGCGCCGGTCCGCGCGGCCGCGGCGCACAGCGTCGCCCCGTTCGGCGAGGAGATACCCAGCAACGTCCCCTCCGGCAGCGTCACCAGCGAGGACGGCCGCAACGTCCAGCCCGCGTCGGCACGGTCGGCGGCCGGCGTGGTGCCGCCGCGCTCGCCGCCCTCGACCCCGACGAGCCCGCTGCCGGTCAGCACCGCGCCCGCCGCGCGGGCGGCCGCCACGGCGCGTTCGTCGCGCCAGGGCAGCGGCAGCACCCGCCCGCCGCGGCCCAGCGCGACGTCGACGGTGGTGGTGAACACGAGTACGTCCACGACGACCAGCACCGCGCAGTGCGGGCCGAGCGCGGCCACCCCGTCGGGCCCCCACTCCAGCCGCAGGTCGCAGGAGTCCTGTTCGTAGACCGTCACCGGCCGGATCATGCCACTGCTGGCAGAATGCGCGTCGTGCGCGTTTACCTGGGATCCGACCACGCGGGCTTCGAGCTGAAGGGGTACCTGGCCGAGCACCTCGCCGCGGCGGGCCACGAGGTGGTCGACGTCGGTCCGGAGTCCTACGACGCGGACGACGACTACCCGCCCTACTGCGTGGAGGCCGCCCGCCGCGTGGTCGCCGACGCCGGCAGCCTCGGTGTGGTGATCGGCGGTTCCGGCAACGGCGAGCAGATCGCGGCCAACAAGGTCGCCGGGTGCCGCGCGGCGCTCGGCTACACCGTGGAGACCGCCCGGCTCGCCCGCGAGCACAACGACGCGCAGGTCCTCGGGGTCGGCGCGCGCATGCACACGCCCGACGAGGCGGCCGAGATCGTCGCCGCGTTCGTCACCACCCCGTTCTCCGGCGCCGAGCGGCACGCCCGCCGCATCCGGATGCTGGAGGAGTACGAGCGCACCGGCGAGCCACCGGCCCTGCCGCGCTAGTGCCGGAGGGACACACGCTGCACCGGCTCGCCCGGGCGCACAAGAAGCTCTTCGCCGGCCGCCCGGTCGAGGTGACCAGCCCGCAGGGCCGGTTCACCACCGCGGCGTCCAAGGTGGACGGTCGGGTGCTGCGCCGGGCCGAGGCGTACGGCAAGCACCTGTTCCACGTGTACGGCGACGACGCGGTCGTGCACGTCCACCTGGGCCTGATCGGCTCGTTCAGCGAGCAGCCGCTGCCGGTGACCGCCCCGGTCGGGCAGGTGCGCATGCGGATGGTCGGCGAGACGCATTTCACCGACCTGCGCGGGCCGACGGTCTGCGAACTGGTGGACGCCGCGCGGATGACCGACGTGCTGTCCCGGCTCGGCCCGGACCCGCTGCGCCGCCGCGCCGACCCGGAGCGCGCGTGGGTGCGGCTGTCCCGGTCCCGCAAGCCGGTCGCGGCGCTGCTGCTGGACCAGGCCGTGCTCGCGGGCGTGGGCAACGTCTACCGCGCGGAGATCCTGTTCCGGCACCGGGTCGACCCGATGCTGCCCGGCCGGGCGCTGGACCGTGCACTGTGGACGGACATGTGGACGGACCTGGTGGCGCTGATGAGGACGGGCGTGCGCACCGGCCGGATCGACACGGTCCGCGACGAGCACCTGCCCGAGGTCAGCGGCCGCGCGCCGCGCCGGGACCGGCACGGCGGCGAGGTGTACGTCTACCGCCGCCACGGCATGCCGTGCCTGGCGTGCGGCACCGAGGTCGCGATGACCGAGCTCGCCGGCCGCAACCTCTACTGGTGCCCCGCGTGCCAGTCCGCGTAGTGCGGTGACGCCGCGCTAGAAGTCGAACCCGCCGAAGTCCGGCCGAACCCGCCGAAGTCTCCGCCGCCGAAGTCCCCGCCGTAGTCGCCACCCATGTCGCCGCCCATGTCGCCCCCGTCGCCGAAGTCCCCGCCGTCGCCACCGTCACCGCCGCCGTCACCGCCGCCGTCACTGGCGTCCTGCTGGCCCGCGTCGTAGCCCGCCTCCCAGGCACCGGCGTCCGGGATGCCGTACATGCCGGAGAACATGGCGTCGAACAACAGGAACGAGCCGACGCCCCACGCGCCCGCGACCAGTGCCGGCTTCCACCACGGCTCGCTGTACCAGCCCTGCGGCACCGGCCGGCCGGCCACGCGGCCGCCGGGGTAGTAGTGCGGGGTGCGGCTGCCGGGCTCGGGCGACGCCTCGTAGTCGTGGCCCTCGACGCTGACCCGCCGGTCCTCGGTGACCTTGCCCGCGCGCTCCTGCTCGCGGTCGATCGGCAGTTCGGGACCGGGGTCGAGGCCCATCGCGGTGCGCGCCGCGCGGACGTAGTAGAGGCCCTCCAGGGCGGTCTTGGTGACCAGGCGGCACTGCTCGGCGGTGGTGGCCTGTTCCATCTGCGAGCCCGCCGCGGTGTAGCGCTCCGCGGCGTCGGCCAGCGCCTGCTTGGAGGCCTCGTCGGTGCCGGTGAGGTTCATGATCTGGCCACCGAGGCGCTCCACCCAGCGCCGGGCCTCCGCCTTCGCGTCCTCGAGTTGCTGCTGGCGGGCGTTCGCCTGGTTGCGCGCGACCGTCGTGCCGAGCGCGACCACGGCCAGCACCAATACGATGATCACGATGACGGTGACCATGGCTTCCCCTCCCGAAAAATACGGTTCGTCACGACAACGGGCACGCTACGCCCGGAGTTCCGGAGTGACCGATGCGACCCATTCGAGGTACCAAGGATGGGTGATTCTTACCGCGACAACCAGCGGACAGGTAGTCACTTACCGATGATCGGACGTATCGTGGTCGCCCATGAGGGTCGACCTGCCGGTGCTGGTGCGAGAGGCCACCGCGACCGACGCGGAGGACGTCGGCGAGGTGCACGCAGAGGCGTTCCGGGTGGCCCATCGCGACCTGTTCGAACCGGACTGGTTGCGCATGTTCGTCGAGCACCGCCGGCAGTTGTGGACACACCGGATGGTCGGGCGCGAGCACGCCAGGAACACGTTGCTGGTGGCCGAGCGCGGCAGCCGCGTCGCGGCGTTCGTGTACTTCGGCCCGCACAGCGACCGTTCGCCGGACGGCGAGGTCTTCGACTGCTTCGCGCATCCGGACGTGTGGGGCCGCCGGGTAGCCGCGACCGTGATGGACAAGGCGTGGGAATCGTTGCGGGAGGCCAGGTTCCGCCGCGTTCGCCTGTGGACGATGGCCGGCGCCAACCGTGCGCGGCACTTCTACGAGTCGTTCGGCTTCACCGAGACCGGCCGCGCCCGGGAGCGTGACTTCGGCGACGGCAGGCCGGTGCTGGAGATCGAGTACCACCGGCGGACCCGCTAGCGCGACAGCGCGGCGCGGTAGTCGTCGGGCATCGGCGTCTTGCGGAGGGTCTTCGGATCGACCCACACGTGCCGCATCTCGCCGTCGGCGATGAGCCGCTCGCCGACGCGGAACACCGGGCGGATGATCATGCTGGTGGTGCCGAGGTGCTCGACCGGCATCTCGATGTCGAGCTCCTCGTCGAACCGCGCGCCCTCGACGAACCGGATCCGCGCCTCGGCGACGACGATGTCGTACCCGCGGTCGACGATCTCCTGGTAGGGCCCGATCCGCGCGCGGAAGAGCTCGGTGACCGCGACGTCGTAGAAGAACAGGTACTGCCCGTTGAACACGACACCCTGCTGGTCGCACTCGCTGTAGCGGACCCGGAGCCGGTGGACGAACGGAGTCATCGTTCACAGGGTAGACCGGAGGCATGCAGGACATCGCCCGCTTCGTGGCGGCCCAGGACGCAAACGGCACGTACCGCCGGGCGGTGGCGGAGCTGCGCGCCGGCCGGAAGGTGAGCCACTGGATGTGGTTCGTGTTCCCGCAGGTGCGCGGTCTGGGCCACAGCCCGACGGCGCAGCGGTACGGGATCGCCTCGCTCGAGGAGGCGAGGGCCTACCTGCGCCACCCGGTGCTCGGGCCGCGACTGGTCGAGTGCGCCCGCCTGCTGCTGGCGATCGAGGGCCGCACGGCCACACAGATCCTGGGTGGTGTCGACGCTCTCAAGCTCCGCTCGTCGATGACCCTGTTCCGCGCCGCGGACCCCGCGGAGCCCGTCTTCCAGCAGGTCCTGGACAGGTACTACGACGGCATACCCGACCCGCAGACCACCAGCCGCCTGCCTGGCCCGCGCTGACCGCGGCGTCAGCGTTCGATGGCCCGCAGCCGCCACCACGTCAGGGCCAGGCAGACCACCAGCATGCCGGCCATCACCGCTACGGCGCCGCCGTCCCAGGCCCGGTCGAGCCAGGGCCCGCGCAGCACGGCGGCGGCGTAGGTCAGCGGGACCGCGTCGCTGAGCGTCGACATCGCGTCGGGCAGGACCTCGACGGGCGGCCCGGCCCCGCCGAGCATCAGGAAGACGAAGAACAGCAGCACACCCAGGCCCTGCGCCGCGCGGGCGGTGGGCATGACGACGCCGATGAACGTGCCGAGCGCGGCGAAGGCGAGGGTGACCAGCAGGAAGCCGGCGACGACGCCGAGCCAGTCGTGCGGCAGCGCACCGTCGTACCCGATGGCGGACAGGGCCGTCAGCAGCACCGCGCCGACCGTGCCGACGGCGACGGCGATCACGACGTGGGCGGCGAGCAGCGTGGCCGGCGGCAGTGCCGAGGCGCGGAACCGGCGCAGCACGCCCTGCTCGCGGTAGCCGGCCAGGTGCACCGGCACGGACAGCACCCCCACCGTGGCCACGACGAGCGCGACGTAGGACGGCGTGTAGAAGTTGACCGCGCCGAGTCCCTCGTAGACCGACGGTTCCGGCTGGTTGCCGAACACCCCGTTCAGGATGTACAGCACGATGAGCGGCAGGACCAGCACGAACAGGACGGTCAGCGGTTCCCGTCCGAACAGCTTCAGCTCGATCCAGGTGATCTCCCGCAGCGCGCGCACGTTCACCGTCCTCCTCCGGCGCCGGTCAGCGCCAGGTAGGCGTCCTCCAGCGCGGGTTGTTCCACCCGCAGGTCGAGTGGCTCCACGCCGTGGTCGACGAGCGCGTGGGCGACCCGGGCGAGCACCGGGCCGTGCCCGGTCACCGCGACCTGGTCCCGCGAGCGCTGCACGCCGGTGACGCCGGCCAGCCCGCCCAGGTAGGCGAGATCGCCGTCGCCGTTCGCGGTGAACCGCACAGTGCTGCCGCCCGCGTGGGCGGTGACCAGGTCGGTGGGCGTGCCGAGCGCCACCACCCGGCCCGCGGTGAGCACCGCGACCCGGTCGCAGAGCCGGCTGGCCTCGTCCATGAAGTGGGTCACCAGGAGCACCGTGGTGCCGCGGTCGCGGACCGCCTCGACCAGCTCCCAGGCCACCCGCCGGGCGGCCGGGTCCAGCCCGGTGGTCATCTCGTCGAGGATGACCACGCGCGGGTCGTTGACCAGGGCCAGCGCCACGAACAGCCGTTGCCGCTGGCCGCCCGAGAGGTCGCCGAACGCCGCGTTGCGGCGCGAGGCCAGGCCCCACTGGTCGAGCAGCGTGCGCCACGGCGGGCCGCCCGGCGACAGCCTGGAGAACAGGCGCAGGGCCTCCCACACCCGCATCCGGTCGGGCAGCGCGGAGTCCTGGAGCTGGCTGCCGACCAGCCGCCGCACCCGCAGCGAGTCGCGACGCGGGTCGACACCGAGCACGTCGATGTCCCCGCGGTCGGCGCGCCGCAGCCCCTGCACGCACTCGACGGTGGTGGTCTTCCCGGACCCGTTCGGACCGAGCAGCCCGAAGATCTCCCCGTGCCGAACGTCGAAGGACACGTCCGCCACGGCCACGGTCGAGCCGTAGCGCTTGTGCAGCCCGCGTACCCGAACCGCCGTGTCGCCCATGCCCCCACCGTCCACGGTCGGCCCACCCGGGACGATATCCGGAGGGCCCGTTCCGGTCGGGACCTTCGGCACCGCGCCCGTACCGTGGGCCGCCGGTCACGACGCGAGGATCGTGGCCTTCCGGTGGTGACCGCGTCGCGATCAGGTGCCGCCGCCGGCTGTGGTGGCGGGGCGCGCTGCTGTTGTGTTCCTGCGCGGACCAGCGCTTGCCCTGGAGGAGTCCGGGCATGGTGGTGTCCTTTCACGGGCGAATCAGACGCTGGCCTCGGCGGCGTCGCGCAACGCGGCTGATGGCCTCGAGGGGACGTGGCTCGCGGCCACCAACGAGGTCGCTGTCGTCGAGCAGGCCCGAGGACACGCCCTCGAAGATCGCCACGTCGATCTGCCGGTCGACATCCAGGTCGCGCAGCTCGACCACGCGCAACGACCCGTCGGTGTCGCGCGTGACGAACAGGAGGTCGAGGATGCCAATCAGGCCCTGATCGACCAGATCCCACAAGACCAGCACGCCCTTGCCGGTCATCTTGTTCTCCGGATTCTCGACGATCAGGTCGCTGATCGGCCCCAGCGTCTCGACGTCGGTCATCACCGGCCTCGTCGTTCGCTGTCCCCATCCCAAACAGGTGAACGTCACACCCACGCCGGCGACGCCGTCGCCGGCGGGCATCGCGGGGCTGGATCGAACCGGCACGACCGGTATGGAAGAGCGGCACCCCGCGGCTGTCGCCCTGCCTGACCTGGCCTTCTGCGCGGCCCGGACCTGGGCGGCTGGTTGACGGCATGCGGAACCATGCGTAGCATTCGTGCTACGTTCGATCGGTCGGGAGGTGAGGTGTCGTGGCAACCGCGCCGACTCAGTACTGGGATGACCTGGCAGAGGACCTGCGGGATCCCGAGTTCCTGCGCGCGTACATCACCGAGAGCCTTCGGGTGGAAACGATCGATCGCCTCGTCAACGACCTGGATGACGCACGGACGGCCCTGGGGATGTCGAAGGCGGAGCTGGCGCGCGCGATCAGCGCTGAACCGGCTGTGATCCGGCGCCTGCTGTCGCCTGGACACCGCAACCCGACGATCGGCACGGTCGCTGAGGTGGCGGCTGCGCTCGGCCTGCGGGTGGCGCTGGTGCCGATGGCGGATGACGAGCGGGAGCAGGTCGCGGAGGCGCTCCGATCCGGCTCCGCGAAGGACCCCGGGAAACTGGCTCGGGACGTCGAGGGCAAACGCGGTGAGCAGCGCCCGGTCGGCGTCTGAGGCCGGTCACGAGATCGACCGTGGGTTGCGCTTCCGGTATTCCTCGCCCAGTGCACGCACCGCGGCATAGTCGGCGTCGCTGAGTTCGGTGCGGAAGGGCTTGTCCCGTCCGTCGATGACCACGAGCAGTGGCTTGTCCAGACCTTCGGCTTCGTAGTCCAGGAGGCAGAACAGCCGGTAGTGGCGGCGGTGGGGGCCGTCCTTGCGGACCTCGAACCATCCCGTCATGTCTCCATGCATCGCCTCCCATGCGCCGCCGCCGGCGAAGCGTTTGGGGGGTGCTGCGGCGACGGCGTTGAGGACGGTGACGAATTTGACGCGCACGCCGGGTGGGCACACCTTCCGGAGAAACTCCCGGCCGGGTGCGCTTTCGGAGGGGTCGTCGTCCGGGTGACGTCGGAAGTACACGACTGCGTGCGCGTCATCTGACGATGGGCCGTGACGAACTCGGGGAAGCGAGGAGCGTCGACTCTTGCGCGATGGCACCCGGTCACCATACGAAGACGCCGCGGAGGGTGCGGGTGCCGCGCGGTGCGACACACGATGTGCCAGAGGGACACATTCGCACGCGCGGAGGCCCGGGGAACCTCACGGTCTCCCATCGGGTCCAAGATCGACGTCGTCCGTCGACCTCCGTGCATTCGAAACGCACCTCTACGTGCACCGTGAAGTCGGCGGGCGGGTAGGAGACGACGAAGTCGGCCGGAGTTCCATGCACCATTCGTCGCGGTCGTTCCTCCTCCGGGGGATGGAAACCTGGAGCCTTTCGGCGGCGGCAGCGCCACGCGCCTCTGCCGCGACGACGTCCACCTGTGGACCGTCGAGCATCGTCAGAGTGGAGCAGCGATCTCGGGGTCGCGTGGCCCATGTTTCGAACCGCGGTCCGTATGTCTGCTTGCGCATCCCGGTCGCGGAGTCTTCCGCCGCCTTCGTCTGCCGCTCAGCAGCGCGCCGTGCCTTCTTCGCCTCGCGCGCTGCCACACGGCCACCGTTGCGGCTCCAACTGCGACCACCGCAGCCGCGGATGTAGGTACGTCTCCCCAGTTCACCTCGCTGGTGCTCCTTTGAATGACTCTCCGAGCGCGCTCGACTTGTCTTGCCTGCGAGGGGCTGTCGCGAGCGGTGGACTCGCCGGTGATTCACACACGGCCGGCATCCGTGGGTTGCAGGTGCTGCACGTGCCCTGCGGAACGTACGAGAGGCAAGTCGCGCCTGCCAAGGCGAGTCGGCAGGAGCCCGACCAGCGATCCGGCACGAGCCTGGCATGCGGGTTGCCGCCGCCGATGTGGACGACAAATGTTGTCCAAGGAGGACGGTGCAGAATGGCAGTGATCGACCGCTGTTGACCCCAGTGGTGGCACGCGAATGGCATGACTGGTCGCGTGCCTCGTGGTGCCGCGTACGCCTCGGTGAGCTGGTGCCTCGGCCAGAGCACGAGCTGTTTCGGGCTGACCGGATGTCTCCGGGCCATCGTCCTGGCCTCCGGGCTTGTCTCCCTCGTCAGACGGGTCGAAGTTCTAGCGTGGACCCGTGAGCGCTGAGCGTGACGAACTGTTGCGCCTGGTCCGGGATCTGCCCGAGGACGAGGTGCCCCTTGCCCTCGCCGAGGTCCGCCGTCACCTCCGGCCGGCCCGGGAGCGCTCGTGGCCGCCGGCCTTCTTCGCCGGCGCCCCGGTGATGGCAAGAGCATCGCCGAAGAGGCGGACGGCCTGCTGAGCGAGGACTTCGGCCGGTAGCCCACGTGATCGTCTGCGACACGGCGCCCCTCGTCGCCGCTGCCCGTACCGCGACCCGGACCATCGCCGCTGTGTCGACCTGTTCACCGGCCTGTGCCTGGCCGACCGCGAGATCCTGCTCCCAGGTCCGATCGTGGCCGAGGTCGGATACCTCCTCGCCAGGAAGGCCGGCGCGCCGACCGAGGCGTTCTTCCTGCGTTCCCTGGCTGCCGGCGACTTCGTTCCGGTGGACCTCACCGCGGCCGACCATGCGCGGATGGCGGAGCTGGTCGAGCGGTACGCGGGTCTACCGTTGGGCACCTCGGATGCTTCGGTGATCGCGTTGGCGGAGCGGCTGAATATCGGTGAGGTCGCGACCCTGGACTTGCGGCACTTCACCGTGGTGCGGCCACGTCATGTGCAGTCCCTGACGCTACTTCCTGAGCGCTGACCTGCGAGGGAGGTGTGGAGCGGGTGACGGGAATCGAACCCGCATGACCAGCTTGGAAGGCTGGGGCTCTGCCATTGAGCTACACCCGCGGAGGCGTCCTGCGAAAACAGCCTAGCGTGCCGCGATACGCTAACCGCGCATCCCTCCGGGGACGGGCTGTGGCGCAGTTTGGTAGCGCATTCGCTTTGGGAGCGAAGGGTCGCAGGTTCAAATCCTGTCAGCCCGACCACACGTGTGGGCGGTCCGCAACCCCGGGCACCCCGCGAACGGGCGTGTTCCATAGACTCGAGCAGGCCTCGCGGCGCAGGTCGGCCGGGGGCATGCCAGACAAACCAGCCCTAGGAGATCACGTTGAAGAGCACCGTCGAGCACCTGAGCCCGACGCGGGTCCGGATCAACGTCGAGGTGCCGTTCGACGAGCTCAAGCCGAACTTCGACCGCGCCTACCGCAAGATCGCGAACCAGGTGCGCATCCCGGGCTTCCGGCCCGGCAAGGCGCCCGCGCGCGTCATCGAACAGCGGATCGGCCGTGCGCCCATCCTCGACGAGGTCGTCAACGAGGCCATCCCGGCCAAGTACTCCGAGGCCGTCACCGAGGGGGAGGTCCGCGTGCTGGGCCGCCCCGAGATCGAGGTGACCAAGCTCGAGGACCGAGAGATCCTTGAGTTCACCGCCGAGGTCGACGTCCGCCCCGACATCACCGTGCCCGCGTTCGGCGAGCTGTCCGTCACCGTCGACGACGTCGAGCTCAGCGACGACGAGGTCAACGAGCAGCTCGACGAGCTGCGCGCCCGCTTCGGCACCCTGACCGGCGTCGACCGGCCCGCCGAGAACGGCGACTTCGTCTCCATCGACCTCACCGCCACCGTCGACGGCGAGGAGATCGAGGAGGCCAAGACATCCGGGCTGTCCTACGAGGTCGGCTCCGGCGAGATGATCGAGGGCATCGACGAGGCCATCATCGGCACCACGGCCGGCGAGTCGAAGACCTTCACGACCAAGCTCGTCGCCGGTGAGCACGCCGGCCAGGACGCCGAGGTCACCGTCACCGTCAACACCGTCAAGGTCCGCGAGCTCCCCGAGCCCGACGACGAGTTCGCCCAGCTCGCCAGCGAGTTCGACACCGTCGACGAGCTCAAGGCCGACCTGCGGGAACGTCTCGGCCGGGTCAAGAAGATGCAGCAGGGCGTCGAGGCCCGCGACAAGGTCCTCGAGGCCCTCCTCGAGGTCACCGAGGTCCCCCTGCCGGAGAGCGTGGTCGACTCCGAGGTCGAGGTCCGCCAGCACGACGCGGTGCACACCTTCGACCACGACGAGGACCGCTTCAACGAGTTCCTCACCTCCCAGGGCAAGACCCGCGAGGAGTTCGACACCGACGTCCGCGAGGAGGCCGAGAAGGCCGTCAAGACCCAGCTCGTCCTCGACTCGATCGCGGACGCGGAGAACGTCAACGTCGACGACAACGAGCTCACCGAGCGCATCATCTACCAGGCCCAGCGCTTCGGCATCAGCCCCGACGAGTACGTCCAGCGCGCCCAGCAGTCCGGCCAGCTCGGCGCCATCTTCGCCGACGTGCGCCGCGGCAAGGCGCTGGCCTCGGTGGTTCGCCTCGCCACGGTGACCGACGCGTCGGGCAACGCCGTGGACCTCGAGGAGCTGTTCGGCCCCCGCGAGCAGCCGGCGGCCGAGCCCGAACCCGCCGGTGCGGACCAGTGACGCTCTGAGCGAACTTGAGCCGTCCCGGGCATGCCGTCATGCCCACCTTCGTTAATGTCGAGCGTGAGACACCCCAAGGTCATAACCAGCGAAAGCAGGCAGACGTGACGCAACCACTGCGGACGACGCCCACCATGCGGTCGACGACCGCAGGGCTCACCCTGAACGACTCGGTGTACGAGCGGCTGCTCCGGGAGCGCATCGTCTTCCTCGGCTCCGAGGTCGACGACGACATCGCCAACCGGATCACCGCGCAGCTGCTGCTACTGGCCGCCGAGGACCCGGAGAAGGAGATCACCTTCTACATCAACTCGCCGGGTGGTTCGGTCACCGCGGGCATGGCGATCTACGACACCATGCAGCTCATCGAGCCGGACGTGGCGACCTGGGCGATGGGCATGGCCGCCTCGATGGGCCAGTTCCTGCTCTCATCCGGCACCCCGGGCAAGCGCTACGCCCTGCCGCACGCGCGGATCATGATGCACCAGCCCTCCGGCGGTGTGGGCGGCACCGCCTCCGACATCGCCATCCGCGCGGAGATCCTCGGCAAGTGGAAGCTGGAGATGGCCCAGCTGACCGCCGAGCAGACCGGCCAGACCGTCGAGCGCATCACCGCCGACGCCGACCGCGACCGCTGGTTCACCGCCGAGGAGGCCCGCGAGTACGGCTTCGTCGACAACGTGGTCACCCGGGTGCATTCCCCCAACGGCAGCCGCGGCTGAGCGGGCCAGACCTAGGAGACTTGACACAGTGAGCGACCTTTACGCGCCCCAGGCCCGGTACGTGCTCCCCTCCTTCGTGGAGCGCACGAGCTACGGGGTCAAGGAGTCCAACCCGTACAACAAGCTGTTCGAAGAGCGGATCATCTTCGTCGGCGTGCAGATCGACGACGCCTCGGCCAACGACGTGATGGCCCAGCTGCTCTACCTGGAGTCGGTCGACCCGGACCGCGACATCATCATGTACATCAACTCCCCGGGCGGCTCCTTCACCTCGCTGATGGCGATCTACGACACGATGCAGTTCGCCCGGCCCGACGTGCAGACCTACTGCCTCGGCCAGGCCGCGTCCGCCGCCGCCGTGCTGCTCGCGGCCGGCACCCCGGGCAAGCGCTTCGCCCTGCCCAACGCCCG
The DNA here is from genome assembly GCA_963727495.1 of uncultured Actinomycetota bacterium. Classification (GTDB taxonomy): domain Bacteria; phylum Actinomycetota; class Actinomycetes; order Mycobacteriales; family Pseudonocardiaceae; genus Actinophytocola. The sequence continues at coordinate 2,521,187 of CAVSGQ010000006.1, forward strand.
CGTGCTGATCCACCAGCCCGCGATGGAGGGCGTCTACGGCCAGGTCTCCGACCTGGAGATCCAGGCCAACGAGATCCAGCGGGTCCGCCGCCTCATGGAGTCGACACTTGCCCGGCACACGAACCGGTCGGCCGACGACATCCGCGCGGACATCGAACGGGACAAGATTCTCACTGCCGACGAGGCGAGGGACTACGGCATCGTGGACGAGGTGTTGCCGTACCGGAAGCTCTCCGCTACCAGGCCGTGAGCCGTTTTCCGAACCCTGTTCGGAGGGTGGTGGCGCTCCCCCGGGAGCGCACCACCTGATCGGCCGAATCCGACAACTCGGTGGGTAGGTTCTCCCACTGAGTGGGGGTTGGCAGGTACCGTCGAAGGCAACAGGCACACGACCGGGCCTGGAGTGCGGTGCGCGACACTGCGCTCGAGGTTCGTTCCAGCCACACATCCAGGCGTGCTCCCGGGTACGTCGGAGGGGACAGAGGTCAGCGGTCATGGCGCGTATCGGTGACGGCGGAGACCTGCTGAAGTGCTCTTTCTGCGGGAAGAGCCAGAAGCAGGTGAAGAAACTCATCGCCGGCCCCGGCGTGTACATCTGCGACGAATGCATCGACCTCTGTAACGAGATCATCGAGGAAGAGCTGGCCGAGGCCGGCGACGTCAAGCTCGACGAGCTGCCCAAGCCGGCCGAGATCGACGACTTCCTCGACCAGTACGTGATCGGCCAGGACGAGGCCAAGCGCACGCTGGCCGTCGCGGTCTACAACCACTACAAGCGTATCCAGGCCGGCGACCGGGTCCGTCCGGAGACGCGTGAGGGCCGCGAGGCGCGCGACGAGACCGTCGAGCTCGCCAAGTCGAACATCCTGCTGCTCGGCCCCACCGGCTGCGGCAAGACCTACCTGGCCCAGACGCTCGCGAAGCTGCTCAACGTGCCGTTCGCCATCGCCGACGCCACCGCGCTCACCGAGGCCGGCTACGTCGGCGAGGACGTCGAGAACATCCTGCTCAAGCTCATCCAGGCGGCCGACTACGACGTCAAGCGGGCCGAGACCGGCATCATCTACATCGACGAGGTCGACAAGATCGCCCGCAAGAGCGAGAACCCGTCGATCACCCGCGACGTGTCCGGCGAGGGCGTGCAGCAGGCGCTGCTGAAGATCCTGGAGGGCACCACCGCGCATCGTGCCGCCGCAGGGCGGCCGCAAGCACCCGCACCAGGAGTTCATCCAGATCGACACGACGAACGTGCTGTTCATCGTGGCCGGCGCGTTCGCCGGGCTGGAGAAGATCATCCAGGACCGCGATCGGCAAGCGCGGCCTGGGCTTCGGCGCCGAGATCCGCTCCAAGGCCGAGATCGACACCACCGACTTCTTCGCCGACACGATGCCCGAGGACCTGATCAAGTTCGGTCTGATTCCCGAGTTCATCGGCCGCCTGCCGGTCGTGGCCAGCGTCACCAACCTCGACAAGCGAGTCGCTGGTGCAGATCCTCACCGCGCCGCAGAACGCCCTGGTCAAGCAGTACCAGAAGCTGTTCGAGATGGACGGCGTGGAGCTGGAGTTCACCGACGACGGCGCTCGAGGCGATCGCCGACCAGGCCATCCTGCGCGGCACCGGCGCCCGCGGCCTGCGCGCGATCATGGAGGAGGTGCTGCAGCCGGTCATGTACGACATCCCCAGCCGCGACGACGTCGCCACGGTCGTCATCACCAAGCAGACCGTGCTGGAGAACGTCAACCCGACGATCGTGCCGCGCAAGCCGTCCCGCCGCGAGCGCCGCGAGAAGTCCGC